>NZ_WQHP01000001.1 GCF_013035315.1 Ruegeria arenilitoris
ACGGCGGCGGCAACGGCGGTGGTAATGGCGGCGGCAACGGCGGCGGCAACGGCGGTGGAAACGGCGGCGGTAATGGCGGCGGCAACGGCGGTGGAAACGGCGGCGGCAACGGCGGTGGTAATGGCGGCGGCAACGGCGGCGGCAACGGCGGCGGCAACGGCGGCGGAAATGGTCCCGGCAATGGAAACGGGAACGCTGGCAACCCCGGCAACGGTGGCGGAAACAACGGCGGCTCGGGCCCCGGAACCGGTAATGGCGGCAGCAATAATGGCCAGGGCAATGGCTCTGGCAGCGGAGGCGGCGGCCAAGGCAACGGCGGCAGCAATGGTGGCGGCCATGGCGGAGGCCAGGGCAACGGCGGTAGCAATGGTGGTCCCGGCAATGGAAACGGGAACGCAGGCAACTCCGGCAACGGCGGCGGCAACAATGGCGGCTCGGGCCCCGGCACCGGCAATGGCGGCAGCAACAACGGCCAGGGCAATGGTGGCGGTGGCCAAGGAAATGGCGGCAGCAACGGCGGCGGGAAAGAAGAGCGTTAAGCCGGGCCTATCAGCTTTGGATACCAACAAAAAAGGCCACCCTGTCGGGGTGGCCTTTTTCTGTGCGCTATGCGCTTGTATCAGCCCAGCTGGACCAAGGCGTGACGCTTTTTGCCCGCGCTCAGCTTGATTGGAGATGACAGCGCACCTGCGTCGATCATCAGGCCCGCATCTGTCAGCGGCGCGTCGTCCAGCTTGGCGCCGTTCTCGGCGATCAGGCGCTTGGCCTCTTTGCCCGACTTTGCCAGACCCGATTTCACGATGACCTGCACGATGGACATACCGTCGCCCAGCTCCTCCGCGCTCAGGGTCAGGGTCGGAAGATCGCCTCCGACGCCGCCTTTCTCGAATACTTCGCGGGCGGTTGCCTCGGCGTTTGCCGCGGCCTCGGCCCCGTGCAGCAGGGTGGTGACTTCATTCGCAAGGCGGATTTTGGCCTCGTTGATCTCGGACCCCTCAAGCGCGCCAAGGCGGTCGCATTCATCGACGGGCAGTTCGGTGTAGAGTTTCAGGAACCGCCCGACATCCGCGTCAGTCGTGTTGCGCCAGAATTGCCAGAACTCATAGGGTGAGCGCATCTCGGCGTTCAACCACACCGCACCGTCCTGAGATTTACCCATCTTCTTGCCATCGCTGGTGGTCAGCAGAGGCGAGGTCAGGCCGTAGATCTCATGATCCAGCACGCGACGCGTGAGGTCGATACCATTGACGATATTGCCCCACTGGTCCGATCCGCCCATCTGTAGCACGCAGCCGTAGCGGCGGTTCAGTTCCAGGAAGTCATAGGCCTGCAGGATCATGTAGTTGAATTCGAGGAAGCTCAGCGATTGTTCGCGATCCAATCGCGATTTCACGGACTCAAAGCTCAGCATGCGGTTGACCGAGAAATGCCGCCCGATGTCTCGCAGAAAATCGAGGTAATTCAGGTCGTCCAGCCACTCGGCGTTGTTCAGCATCAGCGCCTTGTTTTCGACGTCGCTGTCATAGTCGATGTAGGCCGAGAACACCTTTTTGATGCCGGCGATGTTTTCGTCGATCTGTTCGGGGCCCAGCAGGGGGCGTTCATCGGCGCGGAACGAGGGGTCGCCCACCTTGGTGGTGCCGCCGCCCATCAGGGTGATCGGCTGGTGACCTGTCTTTTGAAACCAGCGCAGCATCATGATCTGAATCAGGCTGCCCACGTGCAACGACTTGGCCGTCGCGTCAAAGCCGATATAGGCCGGTTTGCACCCACTGATCAGCGCTTCGTCAAGGCCCTGATAATCGGTGCAGTCGGCAAGGAAGCCGCGCTCAATCATCGTGGCGATGAAATCCGATTTGGGGTGGTAGGTCATATCGTGCCTCGGGTTAATGTTGCGGGGCACTGTATAGGCGGGGTGCCGGGTAAGGAAAAGGCACCTTTTCCATTAAAAGCGGACTGTTTCAGCTTTTGACCGGTGGCAGGCGGGAGGCATAGAACATGGCGATCAGGTTCAGCACCACCAGCGCAAAGATCGGCGTGATCGGGTCGTGTAGATGCGCAACCGCCCCAAGGATCGCCGCAAACACCATTCCGACCAGACCCGCACTGACGTCCCCCAAAGCGACAAGGTAGGGGCGCTCTTGCTCGGCGCTCATCTGAATAAGGTACAGGTAGCGCCCGTAGATGACTCCGTTCCCTCCCAGCGACAGAAGCATAATGACCAGTGCATAGGCCCAGACATTCTGGGCGTAGCCGAGGAAGTTGAAACCCAATGCCATCCCGGCTGATACAGCGGCGATCATGCAGCCCAGCCACATGACCGGTTTGACCGAGATACGATTGCTGAGCCATCCCCACAGGATCGAACCGATGACCATCCCCAGGCTGGCCCCGATGACGAAATAGCTGAGCGAGTGCTTTGTCCCCATGTGCAGCGTTGCGGCATGGATCGTGTAGAAGGGCATCGCCAGCTCGACCGAGACAAAGATCAGACGGGCCGTCAGGAACTTGCGATACCAGTGATAGGCCATCCCGGTCTTGAATCCAGTTGCCAATTCGGCCAGCGGCTTAGGCTTTTTGGCGGGCTCAATGCGGTGGGCCTGTTCTTCCTCAAGGAGTTGCACGCCTGCAAAGGCAACGCCAGCGGCGAACATGGCGATCACGCCGCACCACAGGACGACGATGTGGCGCTGCATTGGTTGATCGCCAGCCAGCAGGTCGCGGGTGACCAGTACGACGATAATGGCGAGAACGCCGGAAATGGTGGCTTGCGCGAACACCATCCGGTTCCGTTTCTCAGCAGGCACCGAGATGCCGTAAATCTGACTGGTGCCAAGGCTGGTGATCCCCTGGCACAGCCCCAGCACAACCGCGGTGGTCAGGAAAAGCAACACGATCATAAGGCCGGGCAGTTTGGTTGAAAACAGCGCCACGGCGGCCAGCACCGCGGCAGTCAACAGGTTCGGAGCGTAAACCGCCAGCTTTGCGCGCGTGGCGCGGTTGATGAAGGGCGAGACAAAGATTTCGGCGATCAGGCGCGACCCGGTCACAAAGGGCAGCAACATGCCCGCAAAAAAGGTCGGCGCGCCCAGAGCCAGATAGAGAAATGGCAACACAAGGTTGGGGTTGATCAACTGTCCCCCGATCGTCGCCAACGCCCCGGACCAGAAGATCAGGAAATAGTTCCTGCCTTCCGAGGGCTGTTTTTGCGAGTATGTATCTGCCATGTGCACCAAAATCCGATTTGTGTTCCTTATACCAAACTACAGGGAAAAAGCGCATGTCTTGTGCGATCTGCCTTGCCTTGGCTTTTGATCGGGGGGCAGGTTAAACCGCGACACCGCTCAACTATGACGGTGTTCAAGTATCAAGCGCAGGAGAGATAAGCGTGGGCCGGGCCAACAAGAAATCAGGCGCGATTAGGGTTTTGGGCGCAATGTCCGGCACCTCGATGGATGGGGTGGATGCCGCTGTCGTGGAAACGGACGGGCACCGGATCATCGGCTTTGGCCCCAGCGGTTACCGGCCTTATTCGGAAGGCGAGCGGGCGGTGCTGCGCGCCGCGTTGGGCCAATGGCACGGTCCGGATGTAGACGCTGCGGCCGAGCTTGTGACCGTGGCCCATGCCGAGGCGCTGTCCGAGTTTGACGAGGTCGATCTGATCGGAGTGCACGGCCAGACACTGGCGCACGAGCCCCGCGGGCGCGGAACGTTGCAAGTGGGCGATGGCAAAGGGCTGGCGCAAGCTCTGGGCGTCCCGGTTGTCTGGGATTTCCGCAGCGATGATGTCGCGATGGGGGGCGAGGGCGCTCCGCTGGCGCCGTTCTTTCACTTTGCCTGTGCTAAATGGATCGGAGCAACTCAGCCGCTGTGTTTCCTGAACCTGGGCGGGGTGGGCAATCTGACCTATGTGGACCCCAGCTTTGACGGCCCCGAAGCCCCCGGCGCGTTGCTGGCCTTTGATACCGGCCCCGCAAATGCGCCCATTGATGATCTGATGCAGGCGCGTTTGGGCCTGCCCATGGATCGAAACGGCGCGGTCGCGCGTGGGGGAACGGTCGAGATGGGCGCGCTCGAGCTGTTCCTGGCCGAGCCGTACTTTTCCCGGATGCCGCCAAAATCGCTGGATCGGAACGACTTTGCCGAGATGATAAAGCTGGTGCAGGAACTCAGCGATGCGGATGCTGTGGCAACGCTAACGGGTATGTGCGCCGCAGGTGTGGTGCAGGGGATGGAGTACTGCCCCAAACGCCCGACACGCTTGCTGGTCACCGGAGGCGGGCGGCACAACCCGGTGCTGATGGAAATGCTGCGCGTGTCTCTGGACTGCCCGGTCGAACCGGTCGAGGCTGTGGGTCTGGACGGCGACATGCTCGAAGCGCAGGCCTTCGCCTACCTCGCCGCCCGCGTCGCGCGCAGACTGCCGACGTCATGTCCGGGCACCACCGGAGTGAAGGCTCTGGTCGGGGGTGGGGTTGTTAGTTCGGTTGCGAATGGAGCGGTGGGCTGAAAGGTGTTTGACTGAAGTCCGCTATGCGGACAAAACCGCCGTTGGCTACGTTGCAGCGCTTAATTTCCAATTGAGTAACTGCTTTGCGGCCTAAATTTGCCGTTTTGATTTAAAAAACGAAAACCGGCGCAAGAACGCGCCGGTCTGAGTATCTAAAGTAATGTGCATCAGGCGATCAAAGTGCCATCTTCATTATAAAGGATATACGCGTTGTCCGCGACAACCTGGGTGTCCAAAAGATCAATATCTTGAGACAGATAATTTGCGTTATCACCAAGCAGCGCGTCCTGATCGACATAATAGCCGATGTCGGCAAGCGCTGCGATGGACCAGTCTGCAAGATACGCTCCGTTTTCGGTATCGAGATAACCGGTCATGAGTTCATCAAAGTGAGCGTCCTCGTCCCAATGCGCCAGAGCCGTACCAGAGCCGCCATCTGTTTCGACAATGATTTGATCACCGTCTGTCCAAGTTTCGCTTATATACTCAGCGTTTCCAGCAACACCGTTGTATACGGCAGTTGTTTCGTAAACATCATCATTTGGACGACGTGTGTCTTGTCCGGCAATCTGCGTCGACGACTGAGAAATGATTTCAGGGTAGTAATTGTCCCAGAGCGTGCCGAAGCCCAACGCGTGAAACATCTCGTGAAGTACAACGTCATCCCACGTTCCGTTTACAGACAAAGCCTGTGCATCGGACGTATCGAACTCCATCAGGCCGACAACCGCAGTGTAGGCATCGGGAGCACTTGCTTCGCGCGCTGAGTAGACATTCGCGCCACCCAAGATGTTACCGACTCCATCAATATCCGTTAGACGGGCTTCAATAAGCACATCATCGACAGTGAACATGTTAACGCCAGTTGGATCAAATGTGTTGAATGATTGCGGGTCATCCCAAAGGCCTTGCGTCATGATAGAGCTGATGAACTCTGCAGAAAGAGCGAAGGCGTCCATATAAGCTTCATAGCCGGTCCAATCGCCGTAAAACTCAATTTCGACGTTGAAGTGATCCACACCATCCGCATCGGCGGTGCCGCTGACGTATTCCGCGAACAGATCGTTTGTACCGTAACCGGGGGACGTGTCGTCGCCAGTGCCACTATCATCCGTATCATCCCCAGTACCGCCGCCACCGAATGGACCACCGCCACCGCCCACGCCGTCCGGTCGCTGAAACGCAAGCTCACCGTTGTCAAAAACTTTGCCGTTTGACGCAATCACCTTTCCACTTGCCAAGACGCCGTTGTGGCCAACTTCGAAACCCTCGTGGTCGTGTTCGTCGTTATGATCGTGCAGCTCGTTGTCATTGCCGGTCGCCACTGCAAATACAAACTCATCGGAACTCAGGGTCTCGAAATTCAATGGCTTGTTCGACAGCCCTTCAGAAAGCCCTTTTGCAGGTGGCAGTTCGGGCAGAATGTTGGCAATCGAAATCTCTAAGCTTGCTATTTCCGCAAAGACGGGCGCGATCACTTTCCCGCTCGCCGAAGTGCCAGCGTGACCGAATTCGAAACTTTCGTGATCGTTGTGATCATGCGGTTCGCTTTCGTCTCCGCCTGTCACTGATGGTACAGACTCGTCTGAACTTAGAGTCGCGATATTCAATGGCTTGCTGGATAACCTTTCAGCAAGTCCTGTTGCGGGCGCGTATTCTGGGGGGATTTCGGCAAACAAGTCTTCAAAGTTTGCCGTTTCTCTAAAAAAAGGTGCGAATACTGAATTTCTAAACATCAAAAATGTCCTATGCTATTTGAGCAATTCACTGATGGACTACGATCGCAATGAATGAGCCCAATCAAAACATTTGATTATTAGAATAACATTGCGCGCTTTAACGTTGTGAGAATGCGGTATTCACAAATAATTAATTTAACAAAACAATAACTTCGCATTTAATGCAGGGTTTTCGAGTTTTGCTAAATGGCTAAATGAGGATAGTCAGACTACCTGATACAGTTCCCCTTTTCTGCTGCCTTAAGACATCGAAAGGCGCAAAAAATTTTATGTAGGAAAACTACTTCTAATAGCGGCGAAAAACATAGAACTTAGAGCGCAACCAAGCGAATTACTCTGACAGGACTTTCACCCAGTAAAGCAGATTCAAAATTGAGCTTTGCAACTTCCGCCTTGTGCTTAGAGCAGCAGTTCGCTGTAGAACGATACACCAACATTAAATGAGTTTCTGCACCGGACCCGCTGCAGAAACTCACTCAAATCAGTTGAGCATCTGCTTTGCGTAACCATAGTTCTATTGTCATGTTCTGCGCAACTTAGAATAAGCACTAAGGATCTCTATTCTCTTGTGGGCATGGCTTGCAATCTTGTCGCAACTGGGGCGCAATGCTCATGGTTCGTAAGCTCAGTTTCACTTCTAGTTCCCAAATTGCAGTGGCCGACGTACACTAATTTTTCCTAAAGAGTCTTAAGGTATTCAAGCAGGGCGGAGCGTTCTTCGGCGCTCAATTTGTCACTATAAGTGTGGCCCTGGTTCCCGTAGCCTCTTAACGTGGTGTCGTAGATTAGTCTTCTCCTCTCCGGGTCTTTTTCACTTTCTTGCCCTGCAGAAAGGACTTCGAAGCGCCAGCCCATCCTTTGGGGATCGTAATTTCGTGGATCGAACAGGTGCCGCCAGTACTTCGGCCTCAAGTCGCTTCGGAGTAAAGCCTCCATATTTGGCACTGAACCGTTGTGTAGATAGGGTGCCGTGGCCCAGATCCCATCGAGTGGCGGTGCTATATAGCCAGGTGCAGGGTTGGCACTTTCAGTGTCTCCGTAAGGAGAACGCGCCACCCAGGCGTAGAACCGGTCTCGCGATCCATCCGTCGCCTCAGTTGCATATGCGGGGTCAGTTCCAATTTCGGAAACCGGATAGACTCGATTTGGAAAGGTCTCATTTGCCCCGTATGTGCCGTGGCAAGCGCTGCACTCACGAAGAAAGATGCCCTCTCCGTCAGCTGCCAGCTCTACATCGACAGGATATGGGAAGGCTGGTGCCGCCAATGAGGCAATGAAGGCACGAATGTCAGGCGCATAGGCGACGATGTCTGCAACATCTTCAGTGCCATCAATGCACAGCATGGACGCAAGGAGCATGAAGCGCGCGTGGTCGCCCCGACCGATTGTCGTGTAGAACATCGCGTTCTTCTTGCTCATCCCCCACCAAGGCGGGACACTGATCGGCAGCGGGTCTCGCGGTGGCGGGTCAATAAGCGGTGTCTCTGACCACTTCAGCGTTTCAGGATCGAGCCTGGACATGAGGGCCCAGGTCAGGTTGGTCGCCGGGTTCACACCAATCGTTTTTGTTTGGACGTAAGGCGCAATGCTGTCGATGCGGTCAGCCCAGTGCTCCCAGGCTTTCGTTTCGGCAGCTCCACGAACGTAATTTCCTGTTTGGAGAACCAACCTGCTCGGATCGCGCGTGAAGTCCCCAAATTCGTTTCCCAGACCGATGATGATCTCATCGTTGAGGCGTCCGGCATGGCACGTCAAACAATTATTGGAGATGACCTCGACACCATCTTCATTCACATGCGAGGTGAGCGCGTAGGGTAGTTCGGCGTTCCGACCCTCACGCCCGGAAAGAGGTTTATTTTCGGCAGTTTCAGGATTCAGGCGGCGATAAGCGTTATACGGAATACCACAGCTGACGTAAGGAGCATTTAGAAGAGCGTGACGGCCTGCATCGATGTCACCAGGGCGCTGCTCCGAGGGTGGAACTGGTCCTGTCGGAGAGCGGAACTGGCTCGGGTCAAAGGCCGTTTCCCGGTTACCGAATGGTGCAAAAAGCCAGAACGCTCCGGCAGCGAAAGCGCCCAACAGTACGGCGACGCCGCCGATGGCTACTCCTCCTCTAATCACTGTTCATATCCTGTCAGTTGCAGCGTCCCAAATCCGGAGACCGGACTTTGGGCACGACTCCCCTTAACCCGCACAAGCCCACTCCAGAGCGGGACGGAAAAATCAAGCACCTGGGCGTCGAACAAGGGCTCAATCGTTATGTCCAGATCGGGGCCTTCAAGCTGCCATTCGATTGGATATTCGACCCCGGTATAGGGAGACTGCCAAGTTCGGAAAGCCGTCATTTTAATGGTCTCCTCGTCCAAGGAAATGACTTCACCATTGGGTTCAAATATAGCGCCGTTAACGGACGCTGCGCCTCTTCCGTCGATCCTCCTCGAACGCACTGCCGAGATCTCGGCCCCATCCTCAAGTTGAAGCTGCAAACGATCCCATGCGACCGGTCCTGCACCTGGCACCGGAAGCTCACCCCATAAATGATCGTACCATGCGGTTCCTGTGACCCTTTTCTTTCCCTGTCCTTGATCAACGGTGCCATCAACGGTCAGACGCGTGATTGAATAACCCACAAAAGGTGCGTCTGCGCCATCCGGTTCCAAGGCAACAGCCTGCTTCACCGGTCGTATATCAAACTCCACAACAGACTTGTCGCTAATTGTCGCATAGAGCTTAAGCGTCGCCGGGGATCCGTCATCTGCGAAACTGAGGAACCAATTATCCATTCGAAGCTCCGCAGCATTCCAATCGAAACCCGAGATACTGGGTATTCCCCGTCCGAACCGCTCCTCGCGCGCAACTTTCGCCGAGTTTGCGTCGAGGAGTGCGATGTGCACCCGTTCAAGCTGTCTGACGTCCCAAACTGACTCCGCCGGTGGCACCGTTGGAGGCACAATCCCGATGCGTAAAAATAGGAACTGAAAACCAAATTCATTACCATCGTCATCCCTTAAATGAGTATGTAGCTGCCAGGTCTCAGTGCGTGAATTAACATGGGCACCATGATCCTCGGGCAGCTCCAGTTTCCAATCCGAGGATGGCCGTTCAAAGCCTTCATCAGAGATGTTTGCTAAAACTGATGCGAAATCAGGGCCTTTTTTGTCTCGTGCAAAGGAGCCTTCCGGCTGCTGGGTAAACAGCGCTGAGTATACTAGAACCCCGAGTACGACGGCTACAATAACTGCCAGAATTAGCTTCCTCATCGTTGCGGCTTGCCTCCCTTAAATGCCTAAAGCCTTTTTGTACGGCCAATTGCCTTAGTCGCCACAATAGCGTCTCTTTTGAGTATAGCTGTTTATTGCACGTGGACTAATGGCCGCTTTGGGCTCGAAGCAGCCGTTCCGTGACCAACTATCTGAATGATTGATGCTTCACGCTGCGTACATATTCGCCTGTAAACTCAGAGTAACTGTCCGAAGTGGATTTCAGATGTTCCCTTGTCCAGACGTGCAATACCGGCAACTGATGAAACGGAACATTCGGAAAGGCATGGTGTTCGGCGTGGTAGGGCATGTTCCAAGCAACGAACCGGACGATCCGATTGGTAAACGTGGTGCGAGAATTCTCGAGCATATTGGCAACCGTCGGGCACAGCCCGTGTTCGGCCAGCAGGTAGAGCCGCAGAAACGGTTGGCCGATGAGAACCGGTAGCATCCATAGCCACAGCACCAACGGGGAGGCGATCAGGCTTAGCGCCGCGGCCAGATAGACGGCCAGAAGCAGGCGTGCCTCGACCCGCATCGCCTTGTGCTGACGGGCGGGCAGGTAGGGGGCGTCGATCGGGCCAAAGGCATTTTGGCACAGGACCCGGGTCATCCCTGACCAGTAGGGCCAGCCGGACAGGTAGATCAGCAGGCTCCGCCGATCTTGCGGGCGCGGTTTGCCACCCAGTTCGGGGTCTTTTTCGGGGTGGTTCGTCCATTTGTGGTGAGCCAGGTGAAAGTACCGGAACCACGTGAAGGGCAGGGCGATCGGAATAGAAACCAGATGCCCGATAACGTCATTCAGCCGGCCGGTTTTGAAGGGCGTCTTGTGCGTGCATTCATGGCTGAGCGTAAACAGAAACACCAATAGAATGCCTTGAGGCAGGATCAGCAGCGGCCACAGCGGCACCTGCAACGCGATACCGGAGCTGGTCACAGCCAGCAGCGCCAGATAGCCCGCTAGATGGCGCAACCCCGCCCGGTCCGAGCGCTGTTGCAGCCGATCCTTAGCGTCGGGCGGCAGCGATGCTATGAGCGCGCGGTGGTCCATGCTTTAACCGCGTGGGATGTCGAAGCCGGGCTGGGCCAGCTCGAACCCTTCGAATTCAAAACCCGGTGAGACGTTGCAACTGACCAGAGTATAATCCCCAGTACTGCGCGCAGCCTGCCAGTGGTTTTCGGGCACGATCAGTTGCGGCGCGCCTTTTGACAGGTCCGGGGTCAGCAGGTGGTCGTTCGCAGGGCCATCTTCCGTTGCGCTGAGCGACAGGGTCAACGGCGCGCCTGCGTGGTACAGCCAGATTTCGGTCGCATCGACGCGGTGCCAGTGGCTGCTTTCGCCTGCGGCCAGCAGGAAATAGATGCAGGTGCCGGTTGCACGGCCCTCGTTCTCGGCACGCCAGGTTTCGCGGAACCAGCCGCCCTCGGGGTGTTGCTGTAGGTTCAGGTGGTCGATGATGTCTTGTGCGGTCATGGGGCCTCTCGATTTTCGGGCCGATTATGCACGCGATCCGGCGATCCGCTATGGTATTCGTGCGCGCAAGGAATATGTTTGCCGCATGACCCTGACGATCCCCTTCGACAACAGTTACGCCCGCCTTCCCAACAGCTTTTATGCACGGCAGGCGCCGATCCCCGTGCGCGCGCCGCGACTGGTCGCGTTCAACGCGGAATTGGCCAAGATTCTGAACGTCACTCCGGGTGATGTCGAAGAAATGGCCGAAGCCTTTGCCGGGAACACGCTGCCGGACGGGGCCGAGCCGATTGCGCAGCTTTACTCAGGCCATCAATTCGGCAGCTATAACCCGCAGCTGGGGGACGGGCGCGCCGTTTTGCTGGGCGAGACCGTTGGGGCGGATGGCATCCGCCGCGACATTCAGCTGAAAGGGTCGGGTCCGACACCATTCAGCCGCCGCGGAGACGGCCGCGCCTGGTTAGGTCCTGTGCTGCGCGAATACGTGGTGTCCGAGGCGATGCACGCGCTGGGCATCCCCACGACCCGAGCTCTTGCAGCGGTCGAGACCGGAGAGATCGTGCTGCGCGAAGGACCAATGCCCGGAGCGGTTCTGACCCGTGTCGCCCAAAGCCACTTACGCGTCGGCACGTTTCAGGTGTTTGCCGGACGCGGGCAGTTGGACAGCTTGCGCCAGCTAACGGACTACGCCATCGCGCGCCACTACCCGGATGCCGACGGACCTATGGGTCTGCTGCGCGCCGTGGTCGAAGCCCAATCGAGGCTTATCGCGGCGTGGATGAGTGTGGGCTTTATCCATGGGGTAATGAACACCGACAATTGCTCGATCGCCGGTGAGACCATCGACTATGGTCCATGCGCCTTCATGGACAGCTATCATCCGAACACCGTTTACAGCTCAATCGACCGGATGGGGCGCTATGCCTATTCCAACCAGCCGGACATCGCGGTTTGGAATCTGGCGCAACTGGCGACGGCCTTGATCCAGCAGATGGAGGACAAGGACGCTGCGGTTGAAGAAGCGACCGAGATCGTACACGCCATGCCCGCGCTGCTACAGGAGAACTGGTTGAAACGGTTCCGCGCCAAGATCGGGCTAGTGACCGAGGAAGAAGGCGATCTTGAGCTAATCACGGACCTGCTGACACGGATGGCGCAGAATCAGGCCGATTTCACCAATACGTTCCGCGCGCTGGGCGGAGAGGCCGCGAGGGATCAGTTCACAGATCCCACTGCCTTTGACACATGGTCCGACGGTTGGGCTGGACGTTTGGCGCGTGAACAGGATCCGTCCGCCGTTATGGCAGGTTCAAACCCCGCCTACATCCCGCGCAATCATAGGGTCGAGCAGATGATCCAGGCTGCCGTTCAAGGGGACTATGAACCATTCCACCGGCTGAACTCGGTTCTGTCGCGCCCCTATGATGATCAGTCCGGTGCAGACGACCTCAAACGACCTCCGACCGATAGCGAAGTGGTTCACGCAACCTTTTGCGGGACCTGACGGATCAAACCTCGTCACGATAGGGATTAATCTCATCCGGCCAGCGCCGGGCGTATTGCGAGATCATCAGATACACGTCCGCACCGTCGATAGCCTGTCGCGCATCTGCGATCATGCGCAGGTTCAGCGTGTCGACCTGATCGGCGGTGATCGCGCGCAGCGGGTTATAGTAGACCGTAATCAGAACGGTGCGGCCTTGTTTGGTTACGGACATATCCCGCAACGCGCCACCATCCTCGGTGATCGCAGGACGCAAGGCGCGGCGGGCGGCGGCCAGAAGGACCGGGCTGGCCGTGGCATAGGCCAGCTCTCCCAATCCGCCTCGGAAGTCGCGTAGATAAGACCCGATGGCCAGCAAGCACAGGAATAGCACGATGATCGAGTCGCCTATGGGCGCAATAGCCGCGAGTGCTCCGTCACGAAACAGGTAGATGGCACCAAGGCCAATCCCTGCGGCGGCGGTGAACAGCCCGTCGAACAGCGATGCTTTGGCCTCCAGCCGTAGGATCGCGCTGGTTTTACCGGTCTTGCGCCAGGTGAAAAAGTGAAACGCCCACAAAAGCAGGCAGGTCAGACCGATCGAGGCAAAGTAGAGGAACATAGGGCCGAAAATCAGCGGCTCAGGCGTCATGCCATTGTAGTAGCTGTAGATGTTCTTGCCCGCGTTGGTGATAGCAAACAGCACCAGACCTAGCAGCGAGAGCGCGCGGAAAGTGGAAAAGATCGCTTCATCTGCTGCATAGCCGAAGGGCCGGCGCTTGTCGGGGCCCGCGTCGATCCGCAAACTGATCTGACGGCCCAGCAAAGCCGACCCAAACCCCACCAGCGAGAACAAGCCATCCATCATGATCGCGTTTGAATTGGACAGAACCCCGGCCAGAATACCCGCCGCACCCATGAAGAGATTGCCGATCATCGCGACGATCAGCGCGCGCCCTTCCAGCTGTTTTCTGCGGTCTGCGGTTGGCATCGACATGGGTAACGTCCTGATATGGCATCAAACACCCGAACAGATACCTGTTTGCGGGGCCTAGTCCAATATGTGCAGAGCGCTTTCGTTAGTTCCGCAGGATTTCGAGGACTGCGGCTGAGACGATCAGCACCGCTCCGAGAAGTTCGCGCAGGCCAAAGGGTTCGCCGGCAAACGCAGCGGCTGAGGCCAGACCCACGACCACTTCGCTCATCAGCAACAGGCCGACGCGGGCAGGGGACAGCTTGGTGGCGGGCCAGATTGTCATAAAGACCATGGGTAAGGTGTAGAACGCAGACAGCAGAACGAACTGCAGGGTCCAGACCAGATCGGCCTTGGCAAGGGCCGGCAACGCGGGTTCAGGCAGGACCGTGAGGCTGAGCAGAGACAGGATCAGCGCGCCTGCGACAAAGGCAAAGACCTGACCTGAGGCTGAGATCGTGCTGGTCCTGTACAGCCCCAGTGTCCCCAGCGCCCAACTTATCCCCGAGGCCAGCGCCAACCAGTCGCCTATGTTCTGTGGAAGGGGGATACCGCCAGATCCTCCCAGCACGACGAACAAGCCGCCGACGCCGCAGACAAGACCCGCAAGGCGACCAACGCTCAGGCGTTCGCCTAAGAACACGCGCCCCAGAATCGTGCCCCAGATCGGTGTGAGGTAGAACAGAAGGATTGACCGCACCACGTCCGTATAGACAAGGCTGATGGAATAAAGGCTGAAAGCCGCACCGGTGAACATCCCGCTGAACACCAGATCCCGCCATTGCAAGGCCAGTGTTCCACGCTCTTTCCAGATGAATGGAACCAGCGCCAACAGCGCGACGCTGTACATTGCGATCCCCGGCCAGGGTCCGGTCAAGCCAAGATCATAGAAAAAGCGCACGGGGATCCAGTAAAGACCCCACATCATTCCACCGATCACCAGAACGAGACTGGCCCATGTACGGTTGTTCGAGATTGTGTCGCTGGAAACCATTGGTGCTCCGGGTGTGAGACCGCGTACTGCCGGGATAGAGTATCGGCGGCCCGAGGATCAAGCATCGCGTTCATACACGCATCGCTTGCCTGAATTTTGTGCAGCAACGCCTTGGTTCAATCCGCGGCAGGACGCGCATGCGGCACACTGGGGGGTTGCGCCCGGCCACAAGCGTGGCACTTTGGCGGTCAGTGATTTGATCGGAACCTTATGTCGCCTACGTCAACCCTGCGGATCGCAAGCTATAACATCCAGAAATGCGTTGGGCTGGACTTTCGCCGTCAGCCACAGCGTATTCTGCAGGTGATCGAAAGCATGCAGGCCGATATTGTCGTGCTGCAAGAGGCCGACAAGAGGTTGCCACCGCGACCCGCTGCCCTTCCGCATTTCATGCTGGATGAGGCAGGCTGGGAAATCGTTGATTTGGGGGGCGCAGGCAGTCTGGGCTGGCACGGAAATGCCGTGATCTGGCGCGGCGACAGGATCGACGTGCGTCAGACCGGACATCACGATCTGCCGGGGTTCGAACCGCGCGGCGCGGTTCGGGTTGAGTTTGATACCCAGATCGGCCCGCTGCGCGTGATGGGCATGCATCTGGGTCTTCTGCCTGCCTCCCGGCGGCAGCAGATCCATCAGCTGCGCCGGTGTGACGAAGAACTGGACGACATGCCCACCGTCTGGGCCGGGGATTTCAACGAATGGTCGCGCCAGCCGGTGCTGGATCACCTGGCCCCTGACATGCGCTTTCTGCCGCCGGTGCCCAGTTTTCCCGCCGCTCAGCCGTTGGGCGCGTTGGATCGGATCGCGCTGGGCGAAGGCCTTGAGGCAGTGGTGCACGGCGTCCATAGCGCGCGACCTGCGCATATCGCATCCGACCATCTGCCGATCTGGGCTGACCTGCGGCGGGTGGCCTGAGCGCAATTCCTCTGTGGCGCCAGCGAAGCAGACGTATTAAGACAGAGGCCCGAACTACTTTGAGGGTCACTATGTCCGACACAATCATCGCCCGTTGTGAAGCCAAAGGTCTGCGCATGACGGGGCAGCGCCGCACGATCGCTCAGGTGTTGCAGCAGAGCGATGACCACCCGGACGTGGAAGAGCTCTATGCCCGCGCATCAGAAGTGGATGCGGGCATCTCGATCGCGACGGTTTACCGGACCGTGAAGCTGTTCGAAGAGGCCGGGATTCTTGAGCGTCTGGAGTTCGGCGACGGCCGCGCGCGATATGAAGACGCCGAACGTGACCATCACGACCATCTGATCGACATGCAGTCGGGCGAGGTGATCGAGTTCGTGGACCCCGAGATCGAAGCCCTGCAGGAAAAAATCGCGGCCAAGCTGGGGTATCGGCTGAAAGGGCATCGGTTGGAATTGTACGGCGTTCCGCTGGAACAGGACTGATCCATTACGAAACGCGATTGATGGCCGCACGGCAATTCATGAAACATGTCGCAATATCGCTTGCGACGTCGCGGATGATACGGTTTCTGTGAGGCAACGGCCTGGATTTATCGGCCCAACCCTACGGACACGCGCATGAATAACGTACACGGCATTTTGCTGATCGTCGGCTCGATGGCAGCCTTCTCGCTTGAGGATATGTTCATCAAGCACCTGTCGGCCAGTGTCTCGACCGGTCAGATCATGATCATCCTTGGCGTGGTCTGCGGCCTTGTGTTTGCGGGCATGTCGTTGGTCACCCGTAAACGCATCTTTGATCCGCTGGCGTGGAAACCCTTGCCGCTATTGCGTGCCGGGGCCGAGGCGCTTGGTGCCGTGACCTTTGTCACCGCGCTGTCTCTGGTCGATCTGTCCACCGTTGCGGCAGTCTTTCAGGCCATGCCATTGGCTGTAACCATGGGCGCTGCTCTGTTCCTGGGCGAAACCGTTGGTTGGCGGCGGTGGAGCGCTATCGGGGTCGGTTTCATTGGCGTTCTGATGATCATCCGCCCGGGTTTGGCCGGATTCCAGCCCGAGTCCCTGTTTGTTGTGGCCACCGTGATTGCGATTGCCGCCCGCGACCTGATCACGCGCAAGCTGGATGCACGCGTCGCCTCTTCCGTTGTTGCCCTGCAAGCCTACCTGGCCATTGCATTGGCCGGTGCGGCCCTGATGGTGTTTTCGGGCCAGTCTGTGGTTCCTCTGCAATCCGCGCATGTGGGGCCATATCTGGGCGCCATCGGCTTTGGCGTTCTGGCCTATTACGCCATCGTGACGGCCATGCGGATCGGAGAGGCTTCGGCCCTGACGCCGTTCCGGTATACCCGTCTGGTGTTTTCGATTGCGGCAGGCATGATGATGTTCGGAGAACGTCCCGACATGATGACGATTGCGGGTGCGACACTGATTATCGGATCGGGTATGTACACCTTCTTGCGCGAACGCCGCCTGGCCCAGGCGGTGGCGGTTGCGGCCTGACGGATCGTCGCACGTTTGCGCAAACAGAAGGCTGTTAGCCCTAAAGGTTGGTGAATATACCTGTTAGCGGTAACATCACCGGTTTACTTTTGGCCGCGTGATGCTATGAGGCATGCAATGAATTCAGCCATAGGGACGGGCCTCATGAGCACTATTATCGACATTCACGCACGCGAAATCCTGGACAGCCGGGGTAATCCTACGGTCGAAGTGGACGTGATCCTGGAAGACGGCACCATGGGCCGCGCCGCTGTTCCTTCGGGCGCGTCGACCGGTGCCTATGAGGCGGTGGAAAAACGCGACGGCGACAAGTCGCGTTACATGGGTAAAGGTGTGCTAGAGGCCGTGGCCGCCGTGAACGGTGAAATCGCCGAGGAACTGGTCGGTTATGACGCGACCGAACAGGTGGCCATCGACGGCGCAATGATCGAACTGGACGGGACCGAGAACAAGGGTCGTCTGGGCGCAAACGCGATCCTGGGTGTCTCGCTGGCAACTGCCAAAGCCGCCGCGGATTTCACCACGCAGCCCCTGTATCGTTACGTGGGCGGCACCTCGGCCCGTGTTCTGCCGGTTCCGATGATGAACATCATCAACGGTGGCGAGCACGCGGATAACCCGATCGACATTCAGGAATTCATGATCATGCCGACCTCGGCCGCGAATATCCGCGAAGCCGTGCGCATGGGATCCGAAGTGTTCCACACGCTGAAGCGCGAGCTGTCAGCGGCCGGTCTGGCCACCGGTGTCGGCGACGAAGGCGGTTTTGCCCCGAATATCGCCAGCACCCGCGAAGCGTTGGATTTCATCCTGCAGTCCATCGAAAAGGCAGGCTACAAGCCGGGCGAAGAAATCCACCTCGCGCTGGATTGCGCCGCGACCGAATACTACAAGGACGGCAAATACGTTCTGTCGGGCGAGAACATCTCGCTGACCTCCGAGGAAAACGCCGAATATCTGGCCGCTCTGGTCAAAGACTACCCGATTATCTCGATCGAGGACGGCATGTCCGAGGACGACTGGGACGGCTGGAAAGCTTTGACCGACATGATCGGCGACAAGGTGCAACTGGTCGGCGACGACCTGTTCGTGACCAACCCGGCACGTCTGGCCGAAGGGATCGAGCGCGGTTGTGCAAACTCGATGCTGGTCAAAGTGAACCAGATCGGCTCGCTGACCGAAACCCTGCGCGCCGTCGATATGGCGCACCGTGCCCGTTACACCAACGTAATGTCCCACCGCTCGGGCGAGACCGAGGACGCCACCATTGCCGATCTGGCAGTTGCGACCAACTGCGGTCAGATCAAAACCGGCTCGCTGGCGCGGTCGGACCGGTTGGCCAAGTACAACCAACTGATCCGTATCGAAGAGTCGTTGGGTGAGGTCGCGGAATACGCAGGGGCTTCGATTCTTCGCAACTGATGGCAACACTGCTAAACTGGTCCTCAAGTGTTTTTTGAGGGTCATGTTTTGTTGGACATTATTGAAGCCAAGACGCCCGACCAATTTGATGAGGTTCGGCGTTTGTGTTGGGAATACCGCGATTTTCTGATGACGCTGGACGAGAAGTCTGTGCGCGTTGCAAAAACCTATTATCCCGAAGATGTCTACAACAGGCTGATGGGGGAGATCGAAGTCGAGCATGCGGTGCCCGACGGAGGCGTGAGGCTGGCGCTCAAGGATGGCGATGCCATTGGGTGCGGCATGTTTCGGACAATCGAGCCAGGCGTCGCCGAAATCAAAAGGGTCTTTGTGAGTGATGCCGCCCGAGGGACGGGGGCTGGCTTCGCGATAATGACATCCCTAATTGATCAGTGTCGCAAGCAGGGTTTCGATTTCATTCGCATGGACACCGGAAAACCATTGGAAGCGGCAATACGCTTGTACCTTTCGATGGGGTTCAAATTCCGCGACGCGTATTTTGAAATTCCGGAGATTGCCAAAGACACACTGGTGTTTTTTGAGATGCATCTGCGCAGGTAAACTGCAAAAAACCCATAGAACACCCAAAAAAAATCGTGCTGTTCGGCTTTGATTTTTCTCAAGAAATCAATTTTAGCCGCAAATAAATAGCATAAATTCGATTATGTGTGAACTTTTCCCTATTTGCCGGACCCCGCTGTCACGTATCCTGACTGCATTACAGAAAAGGAGAACGCCATGACTGGTTCGAAATTCCTTCTCGTAGCTTCAGTGATCAGCACTGTTTTTTTGGCGGCCTGTGCGGGGCCGGGCACCTATCCGATTACCGGCGCGCCGGTTTCTGCAAGTGACCCGGTTCTGGAAATGCAATCGCCAACTTACATGTATCGCGGCGAAGCCCGTTAGGGCTTCCACGGGGGGAAGGGCGGCGACGCCCTTGAATACCGATCTGTTTCAGAGCTTACGGCTCATCAGCACATAGCGATCGCGCGGTTTGAACCCGGTGCGCAGGTACAGTTTCTGCGCAGTTTCGTTGGTGCGATCAACTTCGAGGTGAAGGGCTGTCAAGCCAGCCTCGGCCAGCGCTTTGGGCAGATCCAAAAGAACTTCGGTGGCAATGCCACGGCCGCGGACGGCGGGGCGGATGTAAATCTCGTCCACGAACGCGTCCATGCCGCCAAACTCGACCGACCAGCCGAAGGTCAGGATGACATAGCCCAGGGGCGCGCGCCCCGGGCCGACCAGGTAGACGCACCCATGGGGGATCCCATCAAGCAAAGGGGCCAGCGCGTTGCGAGTCTGATCCCTGTCCTGCGCGATCTGCGCTTCGCTGTGAAACGCGGTCACGAGGCCCATCAATCGGTCCAGATCCTCGGGGCGGGCCAGGCGTAGGGCGGCGCTCATAGTCGGGCCAGCCGGTCTGTGAGCAGGTCAAAGAACCCTTGGGCGTCAACATCACCCATGAACATGGCATTTGGCGCGCGGTCAGTGACCCGCCACCAGTCGGCCACGGTCATGCCAAGCGTCAATTCCGACTGGGTTTCGATCTCAACATTGATGTGACGGCCCGAGAATAGCTCGGGTCGGATCAGGTAGGCGGTGACGCAAGGGTCGTGCAGCGGCGCGCCTTCCGAGCCGTATTTCTCTTTGTCGAAGCGTTCGAAGAAGTCGGTCATTTCCGCCACAGCATGTCCAACTTTGCTGTCCAGCGCCCGGAACGCATCATTGCGGTGCGGTGTGACCAGCGCGTCATGAGTTACGTCCAAGGGCATCACAACAATATGCGCCCCGGATTTAAACACGATATCAGCGGCTTCCGGGTCGACGTAGATGTTAAACTCAGCAGCCGGGGTGATGTTCCCAACCTCAAAATAGGCCCCGCCCATCAGAACGATTTCCGGAACCCGGTCGACGATATCGGGTGCTTTGCGGAACGCTGTCGCAATGTTGGTCAGCGGCCCCAGCGGGCACAGCGTCACCGTGCCGGGGTCGTGCGCGCGCAAGGTTTCAATGATGAAGTCCACCGCATGCCCCTCGGCCAGTGGCATTTCAGGATCGGGCAGTACGGGGCCGTCCAGCCCGGTTTTGCCGTGTACATGCTCAGCTGTCACCAGCGGTCGATTCAACGGGCGGTCGCATCCGGCGTAAACTGGGATGTGCGTGTGACCAGCCAGTTCGCAAACGACCCGCGCGTTCTTGGCGGTCAGTTCCAGCGGCACGTTGCCAGCAACGGCGGTAATGCCAAGAACATCAATCTCTTCGGGGCTGGCCAGGGCCAGAAGGATGGCGACAGCGTCGTCCTGTCCGGGATCGGTGTCGATGATTATTTTGCGCGGTGCCATGCTTTGCCTCCGGGGTCTTGAAGCGCGGACACTCGCAAGTGTCGCTGCACTTGTCCAGCGGTTTCAGGCCCCGGTTGCGGCATCCACAGGCGGGAGTTTGCCATTGGCGCGATGCTCATCAGTTTTCACCTCGTCCCACAAGGCATCCATCTCGGCCAGATCGCTTTGCGCAGGCGTTTTTCCACGGGCGGCCAGACGTGCTTCGACCTGTTCAAAACGGCGCGTGAACTTGGCGTTGGTGCGGCGCAGGGCGGCCTCGGGTTCGATGCCAAGGTGGCGGCCCAGATTAACCATCACGAACAACAGATCGCCGAATTCATCCTCAAGCGCGTCGACGTCCATGTTGTCGCGGGCTTCTTCCAATTCGGCGGCTTCTTCGGTGATCTTGGCCAGAACATGGCTGGCATCCGGCCAGTCGAATCCCACACGGGCGGCGCGTTTCTGTAGTTTGTGCGCGCGCAACAGGGCGGGCAGGTTTGCTGCCACACCGTCCAGCGCGCCCTTCTGTTCCTTGCCGGCGCGTTCTGCTGCCTTGATCGTTTCCCAATCCAGCGTTTGCTGTTCAGCAGACTTGTCGCGGGATTCGTCGCCAAACACGTGTGGGTGACGGGCAACCATCTTGTCCGACATGGTGCGGACGACGTCCTGAAAGGTGAAATGTCCAGCCTCTTCAGCCATTTGCGCGTGGAAGACCGACTGGAACAGCAGGTCGCCCAGCTCTCCCTTCAGCTCATCATAGGCTTCGCGCTCGATCGCGTCGGCAACCTCATAGGCCTCTTCAATCGTATAGGGCGCGATGGTCGAAAAATCCTGTTCGATGTCCCACGGACAACCGGATTCAGGATCGCGCAGGCGGCGCATGATTTCCAACAGGCGCTCGATACCAGCGTCGCTGTCATGGATCAGAGGATTTTCGGCCATTGCGAACCCTTTCGTTCCGGTGTCAGATGCATCCATTCCGCAGTCCCGATCAGGAGTCCACCCCAGATGCCCGTCGTCAACCGAATTGCCGATTACTCAGCCGATATGGCCGCATGGCGCCAGCACCTGCATACGATCCCCGAGTTGGAGTTCGAATGCCATGAGACGGCGGCCTTTGTTGCGGACCGCCTACGCGAGTTCGGAGTAGACGAGTTGCATGAAGGCATTGCCAAGACCGGCATCGTCGCCATCATCAACGGGCAGGGCGAGGGGCCAACGATCGGCTTGCGCGCGGACATGGATGCTTTGCCCATCCCCGAAGAGACGGGGGTCGCGTACGCCTCGACCAATCCCGGCAAGATGCACGCTTGTGGCCATGACGGGCATACGACGATGTTGCTGGGTGCGGCACGCTATCTGGCCGAGACGCGGAACTTTCGCGGCCGTGTCGCGTTGATCTTTCAACCCGCCGAAGAAGAAGGCGGTGGCGCAGGCATCATGGTCGATGAGGGGATCATGGACCGATTCGACATCTCTCAGATCTACGCATTGCACAACGCGCCGGGTCTTCCCGAAGGGTCATTCCACACCACGCCGGGCCCGATCATGGCGGCGGTAGACACGTTCGAGGTTCATATCCAAGGTGTCGGCGGCCATGGAGCCATGCCTCATGAGACCCGCGATCCGGTGATGGCGGCCTGTGGCATCGCACAGGCGATTCAGACCATCGTGAGCCGCAACAACTATGCGCTGGATGATCTGGTCGTTTCGGTCACTCAAATCCACACCGGAACCGTGAACAACGTGATCCCGGACACGGCATATATCAACGGTACGGTGCGCACCTTCGATCCAACGGTCCAAAAGATGGTGATGAAGCGGATGGAACAGATCGTGCAAGGGCAGGCGCAATCCTATGGCGTTGAAGCGCGGCTGGACTACGAGGTTAACTACCCCGCCACCATCAATGACGCGACCAAGACGGAGTTCGCGGCAGAGGTTGCCCGCGATATTGCCGGAGATACGCAGGTCATCGCCAATATCGACGCGATGATGGGGGCCGAGGACTTTTCGTTTATGCTGCAATCCCGTCCCGGTGCCTATCTGTTTGTCGGGCAGGGTGACAGCGCCGGGCTTCACCATCCAAAATACAACTTCAACGACGACATCGCGCCGGTCGGAGCGTCCTTCTTTGCGCGGATTGTCGAAAAAGCGCAGCCGCTGGGCTGACGAGGGGAAAGAATGGCACTGGAAGACGCAAAGAACCAGGTGGACGAGGCGTTCACCAACCCTGATCTCAAGGGTTTATCTTACGAAAATACCTTTGGCGGTGCGACCTCGTTCCTGCGCCGCCTCTACACCAAAGACCTGAGCGGCGTGGATATTGCCGTAACCGGCGTACCGTTTGACCAGGCGGTAACCAACCGCCCTGGCACCCGTCTGGGACCGCGCGCAATCCGCGAGGCCAGTGCGCTGCAATCCCCGGATGCGCCTTATGGCTGGCCCTTTGATGCGCTGAGCGAGTTGGCGATCGTGGATTATGGCGACATGGCTTATGACTATGCCAATATCCCGGCCTTTCCCGACACGCTGACCGATCATATCCGCACGATTCTGGCCGCGGATGTCGCCTCGGTGACGCTGGGCGGCGACCACTATATCAGCTTTCCGATCCTCAAGGCCTATGCCGAGAAATACGGGCCGATGTCTCTGCTGCAATTCGATGCGCACACGGACACCTGGGCCGACGATGACATGTCCCGCGTCGACCACGGAACCATGTTCTACAAGGCGGTTAAGTCGGGAATCGTGGACCCTAAACGCTCGGTTCAGGTGGGTATTCGGACCACCAATGAGGACACGCTGGGCGTCAACATCATTGACGCGCGCGAGGTCTACGAGTCCGGCCCCGCTGCCGTAGCACAAAAGATCAAGGGCATTCTTGGCGACAGCCCCGTGTATCTGAGTTTCGACATAGACGGTCTGGACCCGGCCTTTGCCCCCGGCACCGGCACGCCCGTCTGGGGTGGTTTGACCTCGATCCAAACGCAGATCATCCTGCGCGACATCGCGGGCATCAACATCAAGGGCGGGGACGTGGTCGAGGTTTCTCCGCCCTATGACACCTCGGGCGCAACGGCAATCGCCGGCGCGCATGTGGCGACGCAGATCATTTGCCTTTTGGGGTGGAACAAGCTGCTGCCTTAACCTTTGGTTAGCCATCTTTCCGGTATCACGTTAACCAAAAGACCGGACGGGAGACATACGGGCATGACTGACTTTAACCAACCGATCAGCGGCAATGATCTGGCCCGGTTTTCCGGGCCGAATACGTTCATGCGATTGCCGCAGGCGGAGTCTCTGGCCGGTCTGGATGTGGCCGTGCTGGGTATTCCGATGGACATCGGTACCTCTTGGCGGTCGGGAACACGGTTCGGCCCAAAGCAGATCCGCAGCGAAAGCGCGATGATCCGGCCCTATAACATGGCCAATTCCGCAGCACCTTTCGACAGTCTGCAGATCGCAGATATCGGAGACTTGGCGATCAACACCTTCTCACTGGCGGATAGTCTGAAGATCATCAAGGAAAGCTATGACGCCATTCTTGATCAGGCAGTTATCCCGGTGGCGATGGGCGGCGATCATTCGATCACCCTGCCTATTCTGCGGGCCATTGCAGGCAAACACGGGCCGGTCGCGCTGGTGCATGTAGATGCGCATGCGGACGTCAATGACGAGATGTTTGGAGAGCGTGAGACTCATGGCACGGTCTTTCGCCGCGCCTACGAAGAGGGGCTGATCGTCCCGGAAAAGACGTTTCAAATCGGCATCCGCGGCTCGGGCTATGCGGCGAGCGATTTCTCTGAGGCCCGCGATTGGGGCTTTCGCCAGTTTCCCGCATGGGAACTGTGGCAGCAGAACCTGACCGAGATCGGCTCGCAGATCCGCAAGACGATCGGCGATCACCCGGTCTACATCACCTATGACATCGACAGTCTCGACCCGGCCTATGCCCCCGGCACCGGTACGCCCGAGATCGGAGGGCTGACGACCCCGCAAGCCTTACAACTGATCCATGCGCTGGCGGGGGTGAACGTTGTGGGCTGCGATCTGGTCGAGGTTTCTCCGCCTTATGACCCGTCTGGGAACACGGCGTTAACGGCAGCGAACCTGTTGTTCGAGCTGTTGTGCATCCTGCCGGGTGTGACGTCGCGGTAGGCAGGTTCAAGGCGGCTTGCTCAACCGGTCGCCCGGGATATTCTTTCCCAAAGGGACTGGATTGGGATGAAGATGATAGCGCTTTGGCTTGGTATTGGTGCGGTTATTCTGCTGGGGGCGTATATCCGCCTCGCTCCCTCAGACCCGGCGAAATGGCACGTGGCTCCGGTCGGTGAGCAGAACCGCGACCTCGAAGGAGGGGCCGTTCGCGTGGTCGAGACCGGGCCGGACGGCCTGGCAAAACTGGACGCAATTGCACGCGACACGCCGCGCACGTCAGTTCTGGCCGGTTCGGTCGGTGAGGGGATGATCACCTATATCACGCGAACCAAAGTGATTGCCTTTCCCGACTACACCACCGCCCAGCAGGACGGCGACAACCTGCGTATCTACGCGCGCCTTCGCTTTGGGCGCTCAGATTTTGGGGTAAACCGCGCTCGTGTTGAGGGGTGGCTTGCTCTGCTGCAGCCCTGAGAACAAGCAGCCCTCCTGTACCTCGCGCCACATGGGTACGTTCAGCGACATCTGGCATTGCGCCATGAACATGCGGCCATCGACTTGCAGGCAGATCATCTCGCCCAGTTCGACGCGAGCGCCGGATTTGTCGGTGCAATAGCAGTCCTGAACCTTGCCTCCGGGGCCTACTACATCGGCCATTACGGGTGTTGTGAACAGGGTCAGAACAAGGATCAATCGTCTCATGCGCGGCAGCTTAGCACAGGGACGGCCCTTGACCAAAGGCCCGGATTGATAGACACCGCCGGGATGATCCCCGAAGAACGCCTTGAACAGATAACCCAGCGATTCCAGTACCTCGAAGCCGCCATGGCTGATGGCGCCTCGGGCGGGGATATCGCTGCGCTGGCCAAAGAGTACTCCGACCTCAAGCCGGTGGTCGATCAGATCATGGCGTGGCGGCAGCTGGTGGCTGATCTGGCCGAAGCCGAGGCGATGCTGGCCGATCCCGACATGAAGGAACTGGCCGAAGAAGAAATCCCTACTCTGCAGACCCGCATCCCCGATGCTGAACATGCCTTGCAGCTTGCTTTGCTGCCCAAGGACGCAGCGGACGCGCGCCCGGCAATGCTGGAAATCCGCCCCGGAACCGGCGGGGACGAGGCCGCGCTGTTCGCGGGCGATCTGCTACGCATGTACCAGCGCTATGCCGAGGCGCGCGGATGGCGGTTTGAGATCATCGAGGAGCAGTCCTCGGATCTGGGCGGGATCAAAGAGGTCGTGGCCCATATCAAAGGCGAGAATGTGTTTGCCCGGATGAAGTACGAATCCGGCGTGCACCGGGTGCAGCGCGTGCCCGAAACCGAAAGCGGTGGGCGGATTCACACCTCGGCCGCGACGGTTGCGGTTCTGCCCGAGGCCGAGGATGTGGACATCCAGATCGACGCGAATGACATCCGTATCGACACGATGCGCAGCTCGGGCGCAGGCGGGCAGCACGTGAATACCACTGACTCGGCGGTTCGGATCACGCACCTACCTACGGGTTTGGTGGTCACGAGTTCCGAGAAATCCCAGCACCGCAACCGAGAAATCGCGATGCAGGTGCTCAAGACGCGTCTCTACGATATGGAGCGTCAGCGGATCGACAGTGAACGGTCCGCCGACCGGGCCAGCCAAGTGGGGTCGGGGGATCGGTCAGAGCGGATCAGGACCTATAACTTCCCGCAAGGGCGCATGACGGATCACCGCATCAACCTGACACTCTACAAGCTCGATCAGGTGATGCAGGGCGATCTGGATGAGGTGATCGACGCGCTGACTGCGGACGATCAGGCGCGGCTGTTGGCCGAGATGGCTCAATGATCGGGGCGTTGACCGCTGCACAGGCGATGGTGGCCGCCACTGCGCGATTGCGGGCGGCCGGGGTCGATGATCCTGCGCGGGACGCTCGGGTTCTGCTGGCCCATGCCGCACGGATTGAGGCCAGCCGCGTGACCCTGATCGCGCCCGAGGAGTTGTCGCCCGAGATCGCAGAACGCTATGATCAATTGATCGCGCTGCGTGCCGTCCGTGTGCCAGTGTCACATCTGCTGGGCGAGCGTGAGTTCTATGGCCGCCGGTTCCGCGTAAGCCGCGATGTGTTGGACCCGCGCCCCGAAACCGAAACGCTGATCGAAGCCGCGCTGAGTGAGCCGTTTGACCATGTTCTGGATCTGGGCCTTGGGTCCGGCTGTATCCTGATCACACTGCTTGCCGAACGGACCAGTGCGTCAGGCGTGGGAGTCGATCTGAGCGAGGCCGCTTGTTTGCAGGCCAGCGCCAATGCGGTGCAGCATCATGTGCAAAGCCGCGTCGAGATTTTGCAATCGAACTGGTTTGAAAGCGTTGAGGTTCAATTCGACCTGATCGTCTCAAATCCGCCCTATATCTCTCTGTCCGAAATGGACGCACTTTCGCCCGAAGTGCGTGAGCACGAGCCGCGCATGGCATTAACGGACGAGGGGGACGGGCTGGGCGCATATCGCCATATCGCGGCAGGTGCGCCGGACTATTTGCTGCCCGGAGGGCGTTTGTTGGTGGAAATCGGCCCAACCCAGGGACGCAGTGTCGCAGCCTTGTTCGAGTCGGCGGGTTTGACGGCCACTCGGATCATCCCCGATTTGGATGGTCGGGATCGTGTGGTTTTTGCCAGAATGCCCCAGTAACGTGGCAACCTGACGCCGAAAAGCGCCGAATGATGTAAAAAAGCTGCGAAATTTTGGACAACCCCCTTGTCTGCACGCGCAGGACGTGTTTACTCAGGATCAGTCGGAGAGGTTGACGCTGTTTCAGCGGGCCCCTGACGCCAAGCCCAAAAAAGTCGACATCGCGTGACGGCTAAAGCCTTTGAGCAGTGCAGGACGCGAACAGATCGGCATCGAATGACAAGGCTGACGTAAAGTAAGATGAGATCTTCCAAATCCCGCTCGCGGGCCAAGAACAACCGCAATCGCCCTTCTGGGGGTAACGTCGTTAACCGGGTTTTTGACAGCTCGGGTCCAGAAGGCAAGGTGCGCGGTACGCCCCAGCAGATCATCGACAAGTATAACCAGTTGGCGCGTGACGCCCAACTGTCCAACGACCGTGTGGCCGCCGAGAACTTTCAGCAGCACGCTGAACACTATCTGCGCCTGCTGAGCGAAGCGCAACGCGAAATGGAAGCGCGTCGTGAAGAGCAGGAGCGTCAGAACCGCGAGCGTCAGGCCGAGCGTGACCGTGAGCGCGCCGAGCGTCAGGAACGCGAAGCGGCTGCCCGTCAGGCGGACCCGGCTGAAGCACCACAGCCCGATGTGATGGATTTCGCGCCCGAGGCTTCGGCACCTGAATCCGGACTGGTTGAAACTCCGGAAAGCCAGGGAGAAGCCCCCCCGGCAGAAGCACCGGCGAAAAAGGAAAAAGCGCCGCGCCGCCCGCGCGCGCGCAAGCCCAAAGCGGCGGCTGAGGATACCCCGGCAGGCGACGGCGACGCGCCAGAAGCCGCCGAGTAATCCCGGTATCAGAAGTTAGAAAAAAGCCCCGGATGTTGGTCCGGGGCTTTTGTATTTTTGGGTCAGTTTTTCTGGACTTCGCGCGCCAGTGCGCAGAACGCCTCGAGCGGGATTTGCTCGGCGCGTTCGGTCGGTTTGATGCCGGCAGCAAGCAAGCGGTCCTCGATATCCGGGGCTACGCCTTTCAACGAAGCGCGCAGCATTTTGCGCCGTTGGTTGAACGCGGCGGCGACGACGCGCGACAGCGTGGCAGCATCAGCTGGATAGCGCGGTTCCGGCAGGGCGGTCAGGTGGACGACCGCACTGGAAACCTTGGGCGGCGGAGTGAATGCACCGGGCGGTAGAGACATCGCAATACGCGCCTCGGCCCGCCACTGCGCAAGAATGGCCAGCCGGCCATAAGCCTTGCTGCCCGGTTGCGCGACAATGCGCTCGGCGACCTCGCGCTGGAACATTAGGGTCAGGCTCTGCCAAAAGGGCGGCCATTCGGGCGGGGTCAGCCAGCGGACCAGCAATTCTGTTCCCACGTTGTAAGGCAGATTGGCGGCAATGCGGATCGGCGGGGTCAGATGTGCCAGCGGGTCGATTTCCAACGCGTCGCCGTTGATCACTTCGAGCCGTCCGGGGTAGGCCGCAGCGATGTCGTTCAGAGCCGCGATACAGCGGGTGTCTTTTTCAACGGCCACGACCTTACGCGCGCCCTCAGACAGAAGGCCTCGGGTCAAGCCGCCCGGGCCCGGGCCGATCTCGAGCACGTCGCATTCGGTCAGGTCGCCTGCCTGCCGCGCGATCTTGGCGGTCAGGTTGAGATCCAGCAGAAAGTTCTGCCCCAGCGACTTGCGCGCTGAAAGCTGGTGGGTCGCGATGACCTCACGCAAGGGGGGAAGGGTGTCGATTGCGCTCATGATCCGTTTACCGTGGCGCGTGTTGGTTGGTCAGCGCCAGAGATTTTTTGCCTCCGGCGGAGATATTTTCAGCCAGGTGAAGGGTCAAGAGGCCTGCGTCATCCGTTGGGCGAGTTTAAGCGCTTCGATCAGGCTGGTGGGGGTGGCGATGCCTTGACCGGCGATGTCCAGTGCTGTGCCGTGATCTGGCGAGGTGCGTATGAATGGCAATCCTAGGGTCACATTCACACCGCGGTCGAAATCCAGTGTCTTGATGGGGATCAGCGCCTGGTCGTGATACATCGCAACCGCTGCATCGTAACGGTCGCGTGCGGCGGCATGGAACATCGTATCTGCCGGGTGTGGGCCGGTCACCACACACGAATCGTTAGGCAACTCTGCAATCAGCGGTGCGATCCAATCGAGTTCTTCGTGCCCCATCTTCCCGCCTTCGCCCGCATGCGGGTTTAGACCAGCAACGGCGATGCGAGGGCGGGCGATGCCGAACTGGTCACGCAGACCCTCGGCGGTGATTGCGATGGTCTCACGCAGAAGGTCGGGGGTCAGCTCGGACGGCACCCGCGAGAGCGGGATGTGAATCGTGGCAGGAACGACGCGCAGTTGATCGCTGGCCAACATCATGACAACGCGTTTTTTCCCCGCCAACGCGGCCAGAAATTCCGTATGGCCGGGATAGGCGAACCCCGCGCCGTCGATCAGGGCCTTTTTGTGGATAGGCGCGGTGCACAGTGCTGATGCAGCGCCGGACTGCACCAGGGCGACTCCGGTCTCGATAGCATCAATCACGCTGGGCGCATTGGCCGGGTCAGGCTGGCCCGGCCTGTTCGGGGCCGGGAAATCCAACTGCAGGACGGGCAGGGCGGTTGCGCAGATATCCCTGGCCTCTGCCGGGGTGCCGATCCGTTGAACAGGGGTGCCCGTGGGCAGGTGCGCAGCATCCCCGATGTAGAAAAAGGGACAGGCTTCGCGCAGTTCTGACCAGGCTTTGGCAGCGATCTCGGGGCCAATGCCCGCCGGATCTCCGCAGCTGAGCGCGATGAGCGCGCTCATTGCTCGATGATCGTGGCGTCAGCGCGCATCTGTTCGATCAGGCTGTCAGCGAAGGCTTGCAGGCGCTGCTGCGTCAGGGCGTTGGCTACATCCACGCGCGACGTCTCCTCGCCACGGTCCAGCGTGCGCGTGCACAGCATCAGGAATTTCAACGTCTGGCCGTTGTTGCCGGTCAGCGTGGTCGAGACTTCGTTCAGGTCGAGTTTGGACAGCTCAATCGCGACATCGCGCGGGATCTCAGAAGGGCTGACCTCGGCGCGCTGCAGAACTCCGGCTGGTTGATCCTTGGCAATGCCATAGAGGTCGTCACAGGTGTCGACCTCTTCGCGCAGTTTGGCGGCACGAGCCAGGGTTTCGGCGCTGCGTCCACCGGCCATGTTGTAGATGGCGTAGTCGATCTTGGAAAACCGCGGCGCGCTGGCTGCTGTTTCCCGTATTCCGCGCATTTGGAACAAAGCGATGGCATTGGGCAGTGACAGCGGCTGCGTGATATCGCCATTTTTCAGTCCCAGAATCACGGGCTGCAGGGCGGGGGGCAGGTCGGTCAGGTTCAGCCACTCCAGACGCCCGCCATCATTACGCGTGCCAGCAGCTGAATATTGGGTCGCGGCCGCAGAAAACGCATCAAACCCTTCCAAAAGGGCGATTTCCTCGGCCAGCAACTCGGCCTGCGCAACGGTCTGCTGTGTCACCGGGATGATGATTTCGGACAAGAGGACCTGAAGCCCGCCGCTGCCCCCCTGGCCCAGGGCCCGGTTGATCTCATCCTCGCTGGGTCGGGCCTGTGAGAGAAAGCGCGCGCTGACAAAGTCGCGCCATGACAGCTGATCGGCAACGAAATCCCGCACGGTTTCAGGTGAAACCCCGGCATCAGCCAGCAGATTCAGGAACTCGTCGGTCGAAAGACGACCGCGGGCGGCAAATTCGTCAATACCCAGTTGAATATCTTCAGGAGCGGCCTCGATTCCAGCCTCGCGCATGGCTTGCTTGCGCAGCCGTTCATCAATCAATGCCTCGCGGACTTCGGCCTCGGTCGCGCCCGGTGCACCCAGTGCTGAAAGGAATTGTTGACGTTGCTCAAGCTCATACCAGGTGACGATGTCCTGATTGACCTTGATCGCAGGCGAAAACAGGCTTTGCGCCTGCACCTGCACACCGGAGAGGGTCACCAGAACGGCAGCCAGCGCCGGTGCAACCGGTTTAAGCCAACCGGAACGGATGAATCGGGAGAAACCTGAAATCAACTGCATCTTCTCTTGTACTGTTGGCCGCCACCCTCGACGGAGTAACCTGTCAGGGCAACGGTAAACCCGAATTCTGTCGAAGGCTCAATACTTGATGATGAGGTAAAGCGCCTGTTGACGGTCATGTTAACCCTTACACACTCGTTCTGGTACGTGATGCCCAACCCGTAGCGGATAGGTTCGGACTCGCTGAGATCATATCTTGCTCCGAACTGCGTCAGCCAATTCTGGTCTACGCGGTAGCGCCCAGCCACCCGAATTTCAGATATCTGATCGTCCACGTTTTCCGCCGGATCGGGCTCTTGCCAAGCGTAACTGCCTGAAATTCTAGCATTTCCCTTGTTCCAACCCGCGCGAACTTCTGCTTTGGCAAAGCTGAAATCGCCGTTCATCAGGCCACGCCCAGCCAGCGACCAGCCATTGGCCGTCTGTAGTTGACCGGCCAGCAGAATATCAGAAGCCGTGCCCTGAAGACCCGACGTCAGGTTAAAGTTGGGATCCGCAGTTGAGCGGAACACCTGACCAACGGTTGCCAGAGCGCGCCATCCGTTTGCGGCGTACCGTGCCCAGTTTACGCCGAAAACGGCTGTGAACCCGTCTTCCCGGCGGTCAGGGGCCGGAAAGCGCGACAAGGACAGTAGGTTGCCCTGGTCGAATTCCTGAAATGTGCTTTCGTCATTTGGAATGTCCTGGTCCGTTACGTGCGTCCAACCGACTTGGGCAATCGGTTCCAGAACCTGCGATGCGCCGGATTTTTCGCGTCTGGACATCGGATAGCGTAGCGTCAGCGCTGCTCGCGGCGTCGCCCGGGTCACGCGATCAGGGTAATTGCTATCGTCGCGAATGTTGAACGTATCCACGGACGCACCAAACTGAGCGTCAGCCCGCAAGCCCGAAGCGAAGGTCCAGCTGCGCAGCCATTCCGTGTCGAAAGTCGCGCGAGCAACATCCCGTCCGACGACATCCTGATCACTGGTGCGTTCGTGCGTGTGTGCGATGAAACCCAAACGAACCTCGCCACCGACCGAAGTCGGGAAATAACGTTTTTGGTAGTAGAGGTCGAAAATCCGCGAGGGAATCTCTTCTTCGTTTTCACTGTCGCGCAAGGACTTGTAATGGATAAAGCTGGTGCGGAAAGCGGTATCGCGCTTGATCCGCTCTAACGCGACCTCGCTGCGCAGACGGTCAAAGTCGGGCAGGCCGTAGTCGGCCAGATAGGCGTTGTCCGACGTGGTCTTCAGATCAAACAGAAAGCGGAAATCGTTGTTCAGGTTAAAGAAACCGTTGGCGAACAAATAGCCGCGATCCTCGCCCTCTTGAAGGTCATCGCGGGTGAACGCGCCGGTAAACTCGATCCGCCCGCGCCTGAATGCCTGTCGGTAACGATAACCCAGCGTGCGGGTTTTCGACGACAGATAGGGGGTCAGGGTCAGGTCTTTGTGGTCGCCCATCTTGATGAAGTACGGCACCTGTAGCCCGGTACCCAGTTGCGATGTCGTGCGCAGCGACGGGACGAGAAAACCGGTGGCCCGTTCAAGCGTAGGGTCAGGCAGACGCAGGTAGGGCAGGTAGAAGACCGGCACATCCAGAAGGCGGAATTGCGCCCCTTCGAAATACAGCTGGCGTTCCAGCTGATCATGCGTGACTTTGCGGGCCCTAATCTGCCAGATCGGCGGTTTGCCATTGGCGCAGACATGGCACGACGTGGCCGAGACTTTGCTGAACTGCGTATAGCGCCCACCGGCCCGCGCAGCCTGGACCGAGGCGATCTGGACCTGTTGGTCAAACACCATGCGCGCGCCGACCAGCAGGCCGTTCATGATGCCGTCATCCAACTCGGCCGAATCCGCGAGCAAGGTCGTGGCACCGCCCTGGTCTATGCGAACGGGACCTTCCAATGACAGGTTGCCGGTCTCGCGGTCGTATGTGATGCGCGAAGCGGTGACTTTTGTGTCGCCCTGAAACGCCTCGACATTGCCCTCGGCGACAAGATTACGTTCGGGCGTGATAAAGATGCGGTCGGCCACCAGAAGGGCCGGTTGATCCTCTTGCGCGGTGCTCTGGGGCGCGTTTGTGGCGGTCTGGGACTGGGCCAAAGTGCTTGCAGGCATTGCCAGCGCGACGGCACCGGACAGCAGCAAGCCGGTTAAAATCCGCATCAGCCGTCCTCCGCGTGCAGCAATAGGCCAAGGGACAGAAGAATGGCTGCAAAGGGCGGGGCCCAGGCCGCCACTAGAATAGGCAATTGACCGTTTTCCCCCAGAATTTGGGCAAAGTTTCGAATGAAGTAGATGCCAAAGCCCAGCAATACGGCAGTCAGAACGGCGATCCCGGTGCCGCCGAAACGCACATGGCGCATGGTAAAAGCGGCACCGATCAGAACCATCGATATCAAAAACAGCGGACGGGCCAACTGCACCTGCAGCCAGACCTCGTACTGCTTGGTGGAAAACCCGGCTTCGCGCAGATCGCGGATCAGTTCCGGTAGATCATAGATGGATACTGAGTCCTGCTCGCCCAGCGTGTCCAGAATCCGTTGACGCGTGAGCGAGGTGGGAATCTCAAGCCGCGCATGTTCCTTGGCGTGGGTTTCGGGATTCACGCCGTCTTCCAGCGACCAGATTTTGGCATTGCTCAGCACCCAGATTCCACCCTCGAGGTCAGCCTGATCGGCAGTGATCTGCTGGGTTGGTGTGCCGTCCGGGGCAAAGGTGATGATCGTGACCTCGTTCAGCGTGAAGGTGTCCCCGTTCGACGTATCGCGCGCATGGATCACCGACTGTCCATTGGCCGAGCCCTGACGCAGCCACAGCCCTTCGGCACTGATCGACAGGGTCGACCCGCCATCATTCCTGTAGCTCTCAGCCAGACGCTTGTATTCCTCGGACGTCGCCGCAGCGATTGGGTTCAACAGGCCGACCGCCATCGCGCCAATGATCAACGCAATGACCACCGGGGCCAAAAGGGCGCGTATACCTGACCGGCCCGTGGCGCGGGTCACCACCAGCTCGGAACTGCGGGCCAGCCCGATGAACAACGCGATTGTGGACAGGATGATCAGCAGCGGCAGCATCTCGCTGATCGCGGCTGGGGTGTTCAGCAAGGTCAGCTGCAGCAATTGGCCAAACGACAGGTTTACCTCGTCAAAGCGGCGGACCTGCTCGATCAGGTCGATCAGAATCATCAGCGTCAGAAAGATGCTGCCGATAACCAGAAAGCTTTGAATGAAACGGCGGGCGAAGTAGCGGTCGAGGATCACGCGGGACCCTCCGCAATGCAGATATTCAGCCGATTCAGCGCCGGATACAGACCAGAATCACCGCAGCGCACCCATGTGCGTGACGGCCTATGCCTGCCCTGTCTTGCCAAAGTCTTCTCCCCCGAGCCTGTCGGATTTTTTCCGGGACTGTAATGCAATTGCTGATCGGGGAAAACTGCTATCTGGTCAAGCCGCGCGGCGCGGGCTAGGTCTTGGGGAACTGATTTTGAGGAGTTTGCAATGAGCAGTCTTGTACCGATCCGTTTTCAGGCTTTCGATGTGGACGCAATGGCGCAGGCCGAAGGGCGCGTTGTCGTCATCATGACACCCGAGGCCAAGATGGGTCCAGCTGTGCGTCGCGCCAACCGATTGACCCGCGGCGCGGTGGCCCGTCTGATCGAAAGCGACCGGTTCGAAAAGGTCAAAGCGGGCGATGTGGTCTCACTGGCCTGGCCCAGCGGAATGGCGGCCGAGGCGCTGGACATTCTGATCCTGGACCGTCGCCCCGATCCGGCCGAGGCCCGCAAGGCAGGGGCCAAACTGGCCAAGCTGGCGGACAACCAGCCCGTTTTGGTGATGGCTGGAAATCAGGCCAAAACCGAAGATTTGGCGATGGGTCTGGCGCTGCGCAGCTATGACTTTGACGCGCACAAATCCAAAGAGGCGGATCAGCCCGCAGGGTTCACCATCAGCCACCAGAAGGCCGACGAGGTCGAGGCCGCCTTTGCGCCGCTTTATGCAGTAGCCGACGGCGTGCGCATGACGCGGGACCTGACCAATGAACCCGCCAACGTCCTGACCACGACCGAATTCGCCGACCGTCTGGACGAGATGAAAGAGTTGGGACTTGAGGTCGAAGTTCTGGAAGAAGACAAGCTTGCCGAGTTGGGCATGCGCACGCTGCTGAGCGTCGGGCAGGGCTCAGTCAGCCCCTCCAAGGTTGTGGTGATGCAGTGGAACGGTGGCGACAAGGACGATGCGCCGCTGGCACTGGTCGGAAAGGGCGTTGTGTTTGACACCGGTGGTATCTCGCTGAAGCCGGCGGGTGGCATGGAAGACATGACCATGGACATGGGCGGCGCGGGCGTCGTTGCGGGAACGATGCGTGCGCTGGCCAAGCGCAAGGCCAAGGCCAATGTCGTGGGGCTGGTTGGACTGGTCGAGAACATGCCCTCGGGCAACGCGACACGTCCTGGCGATGTGGTCAAATCGATGAAGGGCGATACGGTCGAGATCATCAACACCGATGCCGAGGGTCGTTTGGTCCTGTGTGACGTGATGTGGTACGCGCAGGAACGGTTCCAACCGGTGGGTATGATTGATCTGGCTACCCTGACCGGCGCGATCATCATCGGTCTGGGGCATGAAAATGCGGGTGTGTTCTCGAACAACGACACGTTCTGCAACGCCTTCCTCAAGGCCGCCGGGGCCGAGGATGAAGGTGCATGGCGCATGCCTCTGGGTGAAGCCTATGACAAACAGCTCAAGTCCCGGATCGCTGATATGAAGAACGTCGGTGGCCGTCCGGCGGGCTCGATCACTGCGGCGCAGTTCCTGCAGCGCTTTGTCAAGGAAGAGACACCGTGGATTCACCTCGACATCGCAGGTGTGGCTTCGGTGTCGTCCGAGACATCCTATGCGCCCAAAGGCGCGACCGGCTGGGGCGTGCGCGCACTCAGCCGCTTTGTGCAGGACAATTTCGAGTAAGCACATGGGCGCAGTCTATTTCTACCACCTGACCCGCCAGCCGTTGGAATACACCTTGCCGGTGTTGCTGGATAAGGCACGGCAGGCCGGGTGGAAGATTGCCGTGCGGGGCACCGACCCTGCGCGGATGGACTGGCTGGATGAAAAACTGTGGCTGGGGCGGGAAGAGGATTTTCTGCCCCATGGACGCGCGGGCGGTCCGCATGACGCAGCACAACCCATCCTGTTGACGACCGAAATGCAGGCCGCGAATGACCCGACCTGCGTCATGGCCGTGGACGGCGCGCAGGTTGAGCCGGGCGAGGTAACGGCCTTAGACAGGGTTTGCATTCTGTTTGACGGCAATGACGATCAAGCTGTGCAGCATGCGCGCGGGCAGTGGAAAGCGCTGACCGGCGCGGGGTGTTCGGCTCAATACTGGTCCGAAGAGTCGGGCCGGTGGGAGAAAAAGGCCGAGGCCTAAGCGCCGGGTCTCACAAGTAATTTCAGGAGAGTGACAGATGGACATGAAGCCTTTGGGCCGTACCGGTATCGAGGTCAGCGACCTGTGCCTTGGTACAATGACATTCGGTACTCAGACATCCGAAACGGACGGGCATCGGCAGATGGACATAGCGCTGGCCGCCGGCATCAACTTCGTTGATACCGCCGAGATGTATCCGGTGAACCCGATCTCGAAAGAGACCGTGGGCCGGGCCGAAGAGATATTAGGCAACTGGAACGCCGCCAACCCGGCGCGGCGGGACGACTATGTTCTGGCGACTAAGCACTCAGGCGCAGGATTCGCCCACGCTCGTGATGGGGCGTGGATTACGGGTGAAACCATTCCCGAGGCGATCGAAGGCTCGCTGCGGCGGATGCAGACGGATTACATTGACCTTTACCAGTTTCACTGGCCGAACCGGGGCAGCTACATGTTCCGGCAGAACTGGAACTATTCGCCCTCGGGGCATAACACCAATGAAGTTCTGGACAACATGCAGGAGTGTTTGACGGCGCTGCAGGCCCAGGTCGACAAAGGCAACATCCGTGCTTTTGGTCTGTCGAACGAAAGCGCCTGGGGCACCGCGCAATGGCTGCGCCTGTCCGAGCAGATGGGCACCCCGCGCGTGGCATCCGTTCAGAACGAGTATTCCTTGCTGTGTCGTCACTTTGACACGGACATGGCCGAACTGAGCGTGCATGAGGATGTGGGCTTGATGGCGTTCTCTCCGCTGGGGGCCGGGTTCCTGACGGGCAAGTATCAAGGCGGGGCAGTGCCCAAGGGATCGCGCATGGATCTGGTGCCTACAATGGGTGGACGTAAGTACGAGCGCGTGTTCGGGGCGGTGGATGCCTATCTTGAGGTTGCGCAACGGCATGGTCTGGATCCGGTTCACATGGCGCTGGCGTGGTGCCGGACACGGCCCTTTATGATGTCAGCCATTTTCGGGGCCACCACCGTGGCGCAATTGGAACACATCCTTGCAGGGAAAGATCTTCGGTTGTCGGATGAAGTTCTGACCGAGATTGGTCAGGCGCATCGCGCGCATCCCATGCCATTCTAGGGGACGCTGCCCCGCCGCCCGTGTCGGGCGGCTCCCCCGAGGCATTTAGGGCTAGATGAAGCAGATCCCGTCAGTGGTGGGTCGGTTGCGTACGATCCTGGCGCAGGTCGCGGGCCGACAGGCCGTGCGCCGTGCGGAAGGCGCGGGCAAAGCTGGATTGCGAGGCAAACCCGGTCGCCAACGCCACGTCCATGAGGGGCATGTCTGTATCGGTGACCAGACGACGCGCCTCGGCCAGGCGCAGTTGCAGGTAGTGATCCTGCGGCGTGGTGTTCAGGCGCAGGCGGAACTGCTGCTGTAGGGTCCGAGGGCTGGTGCCAAGCGTTTCGGCGATGTCGGCCAGCGGAAGGGGGTCTTCCAACGAAGACTCCATCAGGGAATTTGCTTTGGCGGTCAGTGCTGTGTGGCGATGTGGAGCGCCGGTGCGGCTCTGCGGCTTGGTTGGGCTGGGCGCGCCGTCGTAGAGGAACAGGCCCGAGACACGTGCGGCAAAGCCCGCGCCGTGGCGCGCGGCGATGATGTGCAGCATCATCTCGACCGCGGGGATCGCGCCGCCTGAGGTCAGGCGGTTTTCGGATACGGTAAATCGGTCGGGGCGCACGTCGACCTCGGGGAAGCGGGTGGCGAAATTATCCAGATCTTCCCAATGCGTGGTGGCAGCGTGGCCGTTCAGCAGACCGGCCTCGGCAAGCAGCCACGGACCGCCATCGATCCCGGCCATGGTGGCACCGGTGCCCGCAATGCGGCGTAGACCGGCCAGCAGGCTGGGCGTGGCGTGGCGGGCCAGTTGAAACCCGGCGACGACAATCATCAGGTCGCAAACTTGCAATCGGGCCAACGGAATGCCGGGCACCATCAGCGCGCTGGTCAGCATCGCGGGTTCGGCGGTCGCGGTCACATAATCCCAGTCAAATGCCGGGCGATCCGCCAGCCGGTTTGCTGCGCGCATTGGGTCAACGGCGGATGCGAAGCTGAGCGTGTTGCATTCGTCCAGAACCAGCACCGCCGTTTTCAGGGCGCGATGTTCAGGCTGCAATATGTTTTTTGCGGATTTCATCAAGTTCGATTCGCATTCTGGCAAGTGTTTTTCCAAGGCTGCGTCAGAGTCGGGGGTGAACGCAAATCGGAATCCGGGGAGAAGCCTGGGGAAAACTCAGGGCGAAACCGGGTATAACTTGGGGAAAACACCATGCCTCTGGAAATGAACCGCGACGTCTTCATCACCTGTGCCGTTACGGGCTCGGGCGGAACGCAGGATCGCAGCCCACATGTGCCGCGCTCGCCGAAGCAGATTGCAGAAAGCGCGATCGCCGCCGCCAAGGCAGGTGCCGCCATCGTTCACTGTCACGTGCGCGATCCTGAAACAGGTGCGCCCAGCCGTCGTCTGGATCTGTACCGCGAGGTCACAGAGCGCATTCGCGAGGCCGAGGTGGACGTGGTTCTGAACCTGACCGCCGGGATGGGCGGCGACATGGTGTTTGGCCCGACCGAGTCGCCTCTGCCTCTGCGCGAGGACGGGACCGACATGATTGGCGCGGCGGCGCGGGTTGAGCATGTGGCTGAGTGTCTGCCCGAGATTTGCACTCTGGACTGCGGCACCATGAACTTTGCCGAGGCCGATTACGTCATGACCAACACTCCCGGCATGCTGCAGGCGATGGGCCGCATGATGACGCATCTGGGCGTAAAGCCCGAGATCGAGGCGTTTGACACCGGCCATCTGTGGTACGCCAAGCAGTTGGTAAAGGATGGCGTTCTGGACAGCCCGGCTCTGGTTCAGCTGTGCATGGGTGTGCCGTGGGGTGCACCGGATGATCTGAACACTTTCATGGCGATGGTGAACAACGTTCCGGACGACTGGACCTTCAGCGCGTTTTCGCTGGGCCGCAACCAGATGGCTTACGCGGCAGCAGCCGTTCTGGCGGGCGGCAATGTGCGCGTTGGGCTGGAAGATAACCTGTGGCTGGACAAAGGCGTACTGGCCGAAAACTGGCAGTTGGTCGAACGGGCCGGGACTATCATTGAAAACATGGGCGCGCGTGTAATCGGTGCTCAGGAAGTGCGTGAGAAGCTGGGGCTGACCAAGCGCGCTCCGGTGGCAAAGTGATCCCAAGCGGGGTTGGGGCCAAGCCCCAATCCCCCAGGCGCTTCGACGAATGAAGACTGCGAAAATTACAGGCGGTAGACTATGAAAACAGCGGCGATTATTGGCGGCGGTGTGATTGGCGGCGGATGGGCCGCCCGGTTCCTTCTGAATGGCTGGGACGTCCGGGTGTTCGACCCGGATCCCGAGGCTGAGCGAAAGATAGGTGAGGTTCTGGACAATGCGCGTCGGTCGTTGCCGGGGCTCAGCGATGTGCCATTGCCTGCTGAGGGCGCATTGACGTTCCACGACGATATCGCCGACGCCGTTCAGGGGGCGGCCTGGATTCAGGAAAGCGTGCCAGAGCGTTTGGACCTGAAGCTGAAGGTTTACAAGGGGTTGCAAGAAGCTTGTGATCCAGGCGCAATCATCGGCTCATCAACCAGCGGATTCAAACCGTCGGAACTGCAGGATGGTGCTCTGCGCCCGGAACAGATCGTGGTGACGCACCCGTTCAACCCTGTCTACCTGTTGCCGTTGATCGAGCTGGTGCCGACCGACAAGAACCCCGCTGAAATGATCGAGCGGGCGCAAGAACTGTTGAAATCGGTTGGGTTCTTCCCTCTGCACGTTAAAAAAGAGATCGACGCGCATATTGCTGACCGGTTCCTCGAGGCTGTTTGGCGCGAGGCGCTGTGGCTGGTCAAGGATGGTATCGCGACGACCGAAGAGATCGACGAAGCAATCCGCATGGGGTTCGGCATACGCTGGGCGCAGATGGGCCTGTTCGAGACCTATCGTGTGGCGGGCGGTGAGGCCGGGATGCGGCATTTCATGGCGCAGTTTGGCCCGGCGTTGAAATGGCCCTGGACCAAGCTGATGGATGTGCCGGAATTCACGGATGAACTGGTCGATATGATCGCGGATCAGTCGGATGCGCAGTCGGGGATGCACTCGATCCGTGAACTGGAGCGGATTCGCGATAACAACCTTGTCGGGATGATGCGGGCGTTGAAGGCGCAAAACTGGGGTGCTGGCGCTATCCTGAACCAGCATGATGCTGCACTGAAGCCCGGTGCCTTGCCGACAATCGAACAGGCAGACCTGAGCCAGCCGATCCTGACACTTGCGCGGGCCGTTCCGCTGGACTGGACCGACTATAACGGCCACATGAACGAGGCGCGTTATCTGGAGGCCTTTGCCGCAGCCACCGACCGGTTCATGGAGATCATCGGCTGTGACGCGGATTACATTTCGTCAGGCGGCAGTTACTTCACGGCTGAAAACCACATCCGGTATATCGACGAAGTGCATGCGGGTGCGAAGATCGAAGTTCGGACCCAGATGCTGCTGGGGCAGGGCAAAAAGCTGCACGTTTTCCACTCGATGTATGAAGGGGATAAGCTGCTGGCCACGGGCGAGAGCTTCTTGCTGCATGTCAGTTTGGAAACCCGCCGTCCCAGCGCCCCATCGGCCGAGATCGAAGCGGCGATGGCCCGTATCGTCGAAGCACAAGCTGGTTTGCCGTACCCCGAGGGTGCCGGGGCCGCGATCCGTAAACCGGCATGAGCGGGCGTGTTCTGATCACGGCTGGCGCTTCGGGCGTTGGCCGTGCCATGGCCGAGGCGTTTGACGCCGCAGGCGCGCAGGTTTGGGTGGCGGATGTCGATCATCAGGCCTTGTCTGACTGCCCCGATCATTGGCGGCGATGTGAGGTGAATGTCGCGGATGAGGCAGAGGTTGCTGCCTTGTTCGGTGAGATTGAAGCGGAATGGGGCGGGGTGGACACGCTTTGCGCCAACGCCGGGATCGCGGGTCCGACGGCTCTGGTCGAAGACGTTGCGCTCGAGGACTGGCGTTTGTGTCTTGCGGTAAACCTTGAGGGGGCATTTCTGTGTGCCAAATACGCCTCTCCGCTGATGAAGCGCCAAGGCAGCGGGGCGGTGGTCATCACGTCGTCAACTGCCGGGCAATATGGCTATCCCAATCGCGCGCCATATGCGGCGGCAAAATGGGGGATGATCGGTTTGGCCAAAACCCTGGCGATGGAGCTGGGCCCGCACGGTATACGCTGCAACGCCATCTGTCCGGGCGCGGTTGAGGGCCCCCGGATGGAGGGCGTGCTGCACCGCGAGGCGCAGGCCAAGGGAATGACCCGGGATGAGGTCTATGCGGGGTACGCCTCGGGCACCTCGATGGGGCGCTTCGTCGAAGGTCGTGACATCGCGAATATGGCGGTATTCTTGGCTTCAGACGCAGCCCGATTGGTGTCGGGGCAGGTGATTGCCGTCGACGGTCATACGGTCAACCCGGACCCAAAGGTTTAACCCTGATTGGGACCGCGTATCTGGCGGATCGACTGGCGGACCGCCTGCCAATCGCGGGCTTGGTCCATGTTCCCGGCGGCTTCGCATTCGCGCATTTTCTGCGCGGCTTCCGCCTCGGCCTGATCTCCGTGCGCCGAATAAAGGGCTCGGGCGTATTGAGCGGTTTTCAGTGCGTCCATTCCTGTCCTCCTCCGTCTGGGATCGGATTGCCTGAAGGTTCGCGCCAAACGACAGTAGCACAGGATGACCCAGCTTGCATCTCTAGGATTAGGTTCAGGCGGGAATCGCCGACCGCAGATGCCGAAGGTGGTCGGGGAAATCCCGGGCAGTCACATCCGCTTCGCGCACCAACGTGTCGAAATGACGGGTAAATGTCTCGATCCGGTCGCGGTCGCGAAAGGCCATGTAGTGGCTGCCTGCGTAGAACACGCAGAGCAGAGGACCAAAGATGGTGACTGGCGCTGAGTAGAGGCGTTTGGCGTCGAACAGATAGATGCGCATCCGGGGATAAAGCTGCTCACACAGCGCCAGCAAGTGGTCAATCTGGTTCAGGCGGATCTTGGGGCAAAGGCCCTCGTAATAGCCAGTTGCGCGAGCAAAGCTGTCCAACTCGAACAGGGGCATCGCGATTTCATAGTCCGATTGCGCGCTGCGCATCCATGTCAGGCGATCGGCCGATGCACCGATGGCTTGATCTGCCGTGCGGCCCAGATGCGGGGCGTATTCCCATTCCAATACGGCGCGTGTCTTCAACATGTCGGGCAGGGTGGCCGGGACATAACGAATCTTGTAGCCGGCAGCCTCTTTGTGCCACTCGAAAATGCGTTCATCGACCAGCGCGCGCGGGGCCTTGGTCATTGTCAATGAACTGGCCAGCAACTCGGCCGCGCTTTCGGGTCGATCCGACAGGCTAAGCAACCAATCCGCCGACACCCCAAGCGCCGAGGCGCAGCTGCCGACCACATGGGCATTCGGCAAGCGTGCGCCTTCACCGGTCAACAATTGGGAAACGGTCGAGCGGTCAACGCCGATATTCCGCGCAAGGGCGCTTTGGCTGACGTGCTGTTCTTCCATGGCGCGGGCAAGGCGCAGTCGGAACTGCGCGGCACGGTCTCGTTTGTCTATTTTATCCTGCATGTGATGAAAAATATCACAGATGATGAGTTTTGTTAATCATATTCAGAATTTTCAACCTACGCCGCGATCCGTAATTCTTAAACCATAACAACAATATGGGTGACGGAATGGAAACGCGACGAAGATCGGTCGTGAAGGCAGTGCTGTGGAATGCGATGGGCTTGGCCGTGATGACGGTGGTGGGTCTGGTCGCGACGGGCTCGGCAGCAGTAGGCGGGACACTGGCGATTGTTAACACCGCAATCGGCCTGACCATGTACGTAATTTACGAACGTATCTGGGCCGGGATCTCGTGGGGTCGCAATGTCTGAGCGTCCGGGACCCGAGTGGGGCACGTTCGCCCTGATCCTCGCATGCTATGCGGCATGGCTCATGGTGATTTTTGCATTGCCGATCTGGCTGGCAATCCCGGCCATGGGGCTGGTTGCAGCGCTGCATTCGTCGCTGACTCATGAGGCACTGCATGGCCACCCGTTTCGCGCCCGATGGCTGAATGAGGCCCTGATGGCGCTGCCGTTGACTTTGTTCATCCCCTACAATCGATTCCGCGATCTGCATCTGGCACATCACCGCGATGCGACCCTGACCGATCCCTATGACGACCCCGAGTCGAACTATCTGGACCCCAAGGTTTGGAACGCTCTGACCGGCTGGCAACGGAAACTGCTGCGGGCGAACAACACGCTATTTGGGCGTATGATTCTGGGGCCGGCGATAGGTCAGTACACGTTTCTACGCGATGAGCTGCGCGGAGCCATGCGTGGGGACGGGGTCATACTGCAAGCTTGGGCGCTTCATTTGGTTGGGGTGGCCGTCGTTCTGTGGATCGTCTCTCTGTCCCCGATGCCGATTTGGGCCTTTGTTTTATCGGCTTACATTGGGCTGGGGCTGGTCAAGATTCGCACATTTCTGGAACACCGGGCGCATGAGAATTCCAGCGCCCGCACCGTGATCGTTGAAGATCGGGGGATTTTGGCGTTTCTGTTTTTGAACAACAATCTACACGTCGTTCATCACATGAATCCAGGCGCCCCGTGGTACCGGTTGCCAGCGCTCTATCGCGCTGGAAAGGACCGCTATCTGGCCAGCAACGAGGCCTATGTCTACCGCTCTTACGGGCAGGTTTTCCGCTCGTACTTTTGGCGCGCGAAAGATCCGGTGGCGCATCCGCTCTGGCCAAAGGGTTGATTTGCCGACACAAGAGAGTCCATGAGTTTGTGGATTCCCGTCACCATCGCCGCCGCTACGTTTCAGACCGTGCGGTTCATGCTGCAAAAGTCGCTCAGCACTGTGAAACTCTCGGCGGCGGGCGCGACATTTGCGCGCTTTGCCTACTCCATGCCTTTGGCGGTGCTGGGATTAATCGTGGCGATGCAGATCACGGGTTTCAGCCTGCCGCCTTTGACCGGGTGGTTCTGGTTGTTTGCAATGATCGGCGGGACGACGCAGATTCTGGCGACCATTTGTGTGGTGGCCTTGTTCAAGCAGCGCAACTTCGCGGTAGGTATCACGTTCAAAAAAACTGAGGTTATCCAAACAGCCATCGTCGGTTTTCTGGTGTTGGGCGACCAGGTTTCGACGGGTGCCTTGTTTGCCATCGTTCTGGGTTTGATGGCGGTTCTGCTGCTATCAAAAAATCCCGGTGGTGACGGGGCTTGGTGGGCGAACCTCACCAACCGAGCATCGCGCCTTGGGTTGGGGTCAGGCGTTCTGTTTGCCTTCTCATCCGTCAGCTATCGCGGTGCATCTTTGGAACTGGGTGACATAGATGCCTGGTACCGTGCGTTGATTACGCTGGCTGTTGTAGTCTCGTTCCAGTTCCTTAGCATGGGGCTCTGGCTGCTGTGGCGCGATAGGGCAGAACTGCGCGCGGTTTGGGACACGCGCAAGACCGGCGTTTTTGTCGGAATCACAAGCCTTTGCGGATCGTTCTGCTGGTTCTTGGCGTTCACGCTTCAAAACGCAGCCTATGTCAAAGCGTTGGGGCAGGTAGAGCTGATCCTCAGCCTGTTTGCCTCGATCCTGTTTTTCCGGGAAAGCATAACCCGGCGTGAGATCGCCGGGATGGCATTGCTTGGTGTATCGATACTGGCGCTGGTGCTGGCGATTTAGCCAGCGCGACGCTCATCAAAGCTGAGGGCGATGAAGCTGGGCAGGTGATCGCCCATGCCGACAACCGCTGGTCCGCCGTCGTCCCGGCGGCCACGACCTTTGGAATCCTTGTCCTTCTTACGGTCGCCGCGTTTGTTGTCGATTTTCTTGCCTTCGGAAGATTTGGCTTTCTTCTCGGGCTTCGGCGCTTCGTCCTTGGGCTCTTCCTTGATCGGGTTTTCGATCCGCGGAATGTCCTTCTGGATCAGTTTTTCGATCGCATCCAGCGCCTTTTCATCACGCTTCGAGCAGATGGTGATGGCTTTACCTTCACGTCCCGCTCGACCCGTACGGCCAATGCGGTGCACGTAGTCCTCGGCATGGCCGGGGACGTCGAAATTGAACACGTGGCTAACCGACGGGATGTCCAGGCCTCGGGCGGCCACATCAGACGCGACAAGCAACCGTAGGGAGCCGTCCCGGAACCCGTCCAGCGTTTTCATACGCTGCGACTGGTCCAGATCGCCGTGGATGGCGGCTGCGTTATAGCCATATTTCTTCAGCGACTTCGCGCAGATATCCACGTCTGTCTTGCGGTTACAGAAGATGATCGCGTTGGTGCACTTATCACCTTCGGCATCGATCAGTGCACGCAGGGTCTTGCGCTTGGCGCTGGCCTCGCGATCACGGCGACCGCCTTTGAACATGACCACGCCCTGTTCGATGGTCTCGGATGCGGTGGCCTGACGGGCGACCTCGATCCGGGCCGGGGCGGACAGGAAGGTGTCGGTGATCCGCTCAATCTCAGACGCCATGGTGGCCGAGAAAAACAGCGTCTGGCGGGTGAAGGGCGTCAGCGAGAAGATGCGCTCGATATCGGGGATAAAGCCCATATCCAGCATCCGGTCAGCCTCATCCACCACCATGATCTGCACGCCGGTCAGCAGCAGCTTGCCACGCTCGAAATGGTCCAGCAGACGGCCCGGGGTGGCGATCAGCACGTCCACACCACGGTCGATCAGCGCCTCTTGCTCCTTAAAGCTGACACCGCCGATCAACAGCGCTTTGGTCAGCTTCAGGTGCTTGGTGTAGGTGTCGAAGTTTTCCGCGACCTGCGCAGCCAGTTCCCGCGTCGGGCACAGCACCAGCGAACGCGGCATCCGCGCACGCGCGCGGCCACGGGCCAGCAGTGTGATCATCGGCAGGGTAAAGCTGGCGGTCTTGCCAGTACCCGTCTGTGCGATCCCCAGCACGTCGCGCCCTTCAAGCGCGGGGGGGATGGCGCCCTCCTGAATCGGAGTGGGCGTTTCGTATCCAGCTTCCTCAATGGCTTTGAGGACCTTCGGGTTCAGGTTCAGTTCGTTAAATTTTGTCATGTATGTCCGGTTTTTGCGGACACTAGACCTGGCCCGCGCGTCAATGGAATGCCGGGCCCGGATGGCCATGCGCTGTCAGGCACATTTCGGCTTTGCGCGGACATAACAAAATCATGAGGCAGGGTCAAATGAAGAGCCTTTAACCTAACGTCGCCAAAGGTCGCTGCTGATTTTTCGCAACAATTCAGCAGCTTCCGGGAAAGTGTTTCGCGATCTTGGCATCCAGATCCAAGGGCCTGTGGCGGATCAGACCGTATTCTTGCAACCGCGCACGGACGTCGGGGTCGGCACCGCTGATCTCATCGTAAAAGGCGCGCAAGCTGGCAGGGCCTTGTTCTTCTTCGATCCAGCTGAACAGTTCGTTCTTGTTCAGCCCGCCCAATTCGCGTGGGACGTTGGGGGACATGCCGGGCTGATACGATCCTCGGTCCATTCTAAACGCATAGTGGGCCATCCAGTGATCCCAGTCCGGAGCATGTCGGTGGCACAGCTCCAACCCCGGCAGTTCGAACTTGCAGGGCAAAAGCTCTTTGTTTTGGAACAGGTTATGGATGCGGAAGTTTAGCTTTTCCATGCCGGTGCGAACAAACAGCTTGCCCTGAACATGGCTGAGGAACCCACCCAGAACAAATTCACCATAGTTGGGGTATAGTGACTGCACCAGCGCCGAGCGGTTTGGCCCACTTGGGATATGGGCCTTGTACAAATCCTCGCCGCCAGCCATGGCCTCCATCGGTCGCACACGGACGGCTGGTTTTTCTTCAGGAACCGATTGAAGCTGCTCTTTGATGGGCTTGTCGGACCACAGAAACTCATCGACATCGATATGCGCCAGCCATTCCAGATCGGTGTTGCGATAGGCGAATGTCGCGTGCAGCGTCTGGCGCACCTGATGCCGCTCGGGTCGGTTTCGACTGCGTTTTTCCCAGAAGGCGTCGTCGCAGATTCGCGCCCTGATCTTTGGATGCCTGCGCAGCGCTCGATGCGCCTGCCGGTTGGGTTCGTCCAAGTAGATATACAGATAGTCCGCACCCAGATCGAGGTGGTGGGCGGCGAAACCAAGGATGTCCCTGGTCGGGCCGCGAACCATGGACACGATCCCCCAAGTGGTCATGACCCACCTGTACCATCGGCGCGTTGCCAACGGGTTTTCTCAGCACAAACGCCTGGCAAGCAGCGCGATAGCATCAGGACTGTGTCGGTCATGCGCCCAAGCTTGCACAGGGTATCTTCCCTGTGCAATCAGCTAGTTGCGTCACGCCATCATCTCTTTTGTGGCCGTCAGGCTCAGCTCGGGATAGTCACGCACGACGCGGTCGATGTCCCACTGCAGGCGTGTCAGATAGACGATGTCGCCGTCATGGTCATGCGCGATGTGTTGCTTGTTGGCGTTGACGAATTTGTCGACCTCGGCCTTGTCACCGCTGACCCAACGGGCGGAGGTGAACTGAGACGCCTCGAACCGGACGGGCAGGCCGTATTCCATCTCAATCCGGCTGGCGAGTACTTCGAATTGCAGTGCGCCGACGACGCCCACGATAAAGCCCGATCCGATCGAGGGTTTGAACACCTTGGCCGCGCCTTCTTCGGCGAATTGCATCAGGGCTTTTTCCAGATGCTTGGCCTTCATTGGATCGCCCGGACGGACGGTTTGCAGCAGTTCCGGCGCGAAGGAGGGGATGCCGGTCACGCGTAGCGCCTCGCCCTCGGTCAGCGTATCACCGATGCGTAGCTGGCCGTGGTTGGGGATGCCGATGATGTCACCCGCCCAGGCCTCTTCGGCCAATTCCCGGTCAGAGGCGAGGAACAATACGGGGTTCGAAATCGCCATCGGCTTTTTCGACCGCACATGGGTTAGCTTCATGCCGCGCTTGAAATGCCCCGAGGCCATGCGGACAAACGCCACCCGGTCGCGGTGCTTGGGGTCCATATTGGCCTGCACCTTGAAAACAAAGCCGGCGACCTTCTTCTCATCGGGCGCGATCTGGCGAGGTTCGGCGGACTGAATTTGAGGTTGCGGACCATAAGCGCCGATGCCTTCCATCAGTTCTTTCACCCCGAACGAATTGATCGCCGAGCCGAACCAGATCGGGGTCATGTGACCTTCCAGAACGGCCTGTGGGTCAAGGGCAGGCAGCAGTTCGCGCGCCATTTCGACCTCTTCCAGCAGCTTGTCCAGTAGATGCTCGGGTACGTGTTCGGCGAGCTTGGGGTCATCAAGACCGTTAATTTCGATGCTTTCGGCCACCTTGTTGCGGTCGGCGCGGTCCATCAGTTCCAACCGGTCACGCAGCATGTCATAGCAGCCGATGAAATCGCGCCCGACACCGATAGGCCACGCGGCAGGGGTGACGTCGATGGCCAGCATTTCCTGAATTTCGTCGATGATCTCGAACGTATCGCGGCTTTCGCGGTCCATCTTGTTACAGAAGGTCAGGATCGGCAGATCGCGCAGGCGGCAGACCTCGAACAGCTTCTGCGTCTGGCTTTCCACACCTTTCGCGCCATCGATGACCATCACGGCCGCATCCACGGCGGTCAGCGTGCGATAGGTATCTTCGGAGAAATCCGAGTGACCGGGCGTGTCCACCAGATTGAACCGGAAGTCCCCATAATCGAACGACATCGCCGATGCCGAAACCGAGATACCGCGATCCTTCTCCATCTGCATAAAGTCTGACCGCGTGCGCCGGGCCTCACCCTTGGCGCGCACCTGACCGGCCATCTGAATCGCGCCCCCGTACAACAGGAACTTTTCAGTCAGCGTCGTCTTGCCCGCATCCGGGTGCGAGATGATGGCGAATGTCCGGCGCCGAGCGATCTCGGGCGGCAAAACGGGTTGGTTCGAGGCGGTATCAAGCATGAACGCGCGTATATGCGGGGAATCCTGCCGAGGCAAGACAAAGGGCTGTTCAGAATCGTCTGCATGTGGCAATGAGAACAAATAGTGAACAAATAATGGAGAAGCCCAATGGATTTGAAGCAAATTGCAGAAGAATTAGTCGCCGGATGCCGGGAAGGTCGCGCCAAGGAAAACTTGGACAAGCTTTATGCCACAGACGCCGTTTCAGTTGAAGCAGCCGATGCCATGGGCATGGGGCGCGAAGCCGCGGGCCGTGATGCGATCCGGGGCAAGCATGAGTGGTGGGAAGGCGCGCATGATGTGACCGGCGCGTCGGTGAGCGATCCGTTCCTGCACGGCGACGACCGCTTTGCCGTGATCTTCGAAGTAAGCGGAACCGTAAAGGAAAGCGGTGACAGCTTCGATATGCGCGAGGTGGCAATCTATCACGTCGCGGATGGCAAGATCGTACGGGAAGAGTTCTTTTACTGATCCACGATCGGCTTCTGGTCTTCCCTGAAAGGCTGGTGCTAGATGTGCGGCAAAGACAGGGAGGATCGGATGGATCTGGGAATCAAAGGAAAACGCGCGCTGGTTTGCGCCAGCAGCAAGGGCTTGGGTCTGGGATGTGCCGAGGCTTTGGCCGCAGCGGGTGTCGATCTGGTGATGAATGCGCGTGGGGCCGACGCTTTGGAAGCGTCCGCCGACAGCATCCGAACGGCGCATGGTGTTCAGGTTCAGACCATTGCCTGCGACGTGACCTCGGCCGAGGGGCAGGCGCAGGTGATCGAAGCAGCGCAGGGTGTTGATATTCTTGTGACAAACGCGGGTGGTCCGCCTCCGGGCTTGTGGTCGGACTGGGATCGCGACGATTTCATCAAGGCGTTGGATTCCAACATGCTGACCCCGATTACGTTCATGAAGGCGCTGCTGCCAGGCATGATGGACAAGGGCTGGGGCCGGGTGGTCAACATTACGTCGCAATCGGTACGAGCTCCGATCCCCGCGTTGGGCCTGTCAAACGCGGCGCGCACTGGTCTGACCGGCTATGTGGCCGGGACCGCGCGTCAGGTCGCACCCAAGGGTGTGACGATCAACAACCTGCTGCCCGGTATTCATGCCACAGATCGGGCCAATTCGTTGGACGGCGGAGTTGCGTCGCAAAAAGGGATCTCAATTGACGAGGCCCGGACACAACGCGAGGCGACGATCCCAGCGCGCCGTTACGGTACTCGGCAAGAGTTCGGTGCCGCCTGCGCCTTCCTGTGCTCCCAACATGCCGGGTTCATCGTCGGGCAAAACATCCTGCTGGATGGCGGCGCGACCAACCTGACGATTTAACAATGGCTCAGAACTTTTCGCTCAAGGATCAGCTGTTTAACGACGAAAAGACCCGCTATCTGGCCGGGCTTTTTGCCGGTGCTGACGCGTCCTTTGACGCCTGTGCGTTTCACGCGCAGGTCATGTCGCGCCTGCTGGACCTTGAGCTGAAAGAGCGGATGGCCTGGATCGCTGAGTGCCTGCAACAGGCCATTCCCGGTGATCTGCCCGACGTCGCACCGACGTTGCTGCGCTCCTTGCCGCCGCCTTTGGACCCCAGCAAGACAGATGACGACTTTGGTGATTTCATCTTTGCGCCTTTGGGCGACTGGGTTGTTGCTGTGGGTCTGGATCATCCAGAGCTGGCGTTGGATGTGCTGGAAGAGATTACTCAAAGGTTTTCAATGGAATGGGCCATTCGCCCGTTCCTGAAAGCCTACCCGGACCTAGTGCTGTCCCAGATGGAGGCGTGGTGCGCCCATAACAGTTATCATGTGCGCCGTCTGGTCAGTGAGGGCACCCGCCCGCGATTGCCATGGGGGCAGGCGGTGGGGTTGGACCTAAGCGATCCGCTGCCATTGCTGGACCGGCTTCATGCCGATGGTACCCGGTATGTCACGCGGTCTGTCGCGAACCACCTGAACGATATCACGAAGAAAGACCCCGATCTGGTGTTGGACCGATTACAGGTCTGGGCCGAAGACGGACAGCAGGACCGCGCAGAGTTGGAGTGGATGACCACTCATACCTTACGTGGGCTTGTGAAATCCGGTCATCCGCGCGCGATGAAAATGCTGGGGTTCGACCCGGAGGCCGATATCCGCGCGGATATTGAAATCACTGGCGAAGCACGGATCGGCGAGGCGCTGGAGTTTGATGTGGCGTTGAGCGGGGCAGGAAGTCAGCCCGTTCTGGTTGATTATATCGTTCATTTTCAGCGCCCTGGCGGAAAAACCTCAGCCAAAGTTCACAAGTTGAAGCAGGCCGCGCTGAAGGATGGTGCTCTGACGCTGAGCAAAATACACAAGCTCAAGGGCGACGCGACTACGTTCAAACTTGTCCCCGGCGCGCATCGGCTAGAGATACAGGTGAACGGTCAGGTCCGCGCGGGTGTTGACTTCGAACTGCTGGCTTAGTGCCCAGATATCCTCACGCTTTCGTCAGATCGCAAATGCTCGGATTGCGCCACGCCCGGCGCTGCATTAGCTGCTAGGCAGCGATCAGACAGAAGGGTAGCCGCGATGAAGCATGAGTCAGTGCAGAATTACTATGGCGAGGTCCTGCAGGGCAGCGCGGATTTGCAGACCAACGCGTGCTGCACTCCGGATGACATGCCGGATCACCTCAAGAAGACCCTGTCGAAAATCCATGACGACGTGCTGACTCGTTACTATGGATGTGGCCTGATCGCGCCGCTGGACCTTGAAGGGATGAGCATTCTGGACCTTGGCTGTGGTGCCGGGCGGGATGTGTACGCGCTGTCGGAAATGGTGGGTGAAAAGGGCCGCGTCGTGGGCGTGGACATGACGCCCGAGCAATTGGACGTCGCGCGCGCGCATCAGGACTATCACGCGCAGGCGTTTGGGCATGCGGCGTCGAATGTGGAATTCCACCACGGCTATATCGAAAAGCTGGATGAGCTGGATCTTGAGCCTGGGTCTTTCGACATCATCGTGTCGAACTGCGTGATCAACCTGGCCACCGACAAAGACGCCGTCCTGCGTGGCGCGCATCGGCTGCTGAAAGACGGTGGCGAGATGTATTTCTCGGACGTCTATGCAGACCGTCGCGTGCCGCAGGAAATGGCTGAAGATGAGGTCTTGTACGGTGAGTGCCTGTCGGGTGCGCTGTATTGGAACGACTTCCTGTCGATGTCCCGCAAGGCCGGTTTTGGTGATCCGCGCCGCGTCACGCACCGTCCGTTGACCATCGAGAATCCGGTTCTGGAAGAGCGTGTCGCGCCCTTGAACTTCCTGTCGGCGACTTACCGTCTGTTCAAACTGCCCGAGCTTGAGCCTGCGTGTGAGGATTACGGTCAGGCCGTGATTTACAAGGGCACCATCCCGAACGCGCCGCACTTGTTCGAACTGGATGACCACCACGCGATTGAGGCGGGCAAGGTGTTTCCCGTCTGCGGCAACACCTGGATGATGCTGAAAGACACGCGGTTTGCCCGGCATTTTGAATTCATCGGCGATTTCTCAACCCATTATGGAATCTTCGAAGGCTGCGGCGGCGAAAGCCCGTTTGAAGCGACGGGTGAGGCCGCATCGGGCGGGTGCTGCTGATCTCTTGCGCCTGAGGGGCGGGGTTGTTATCCCCGCCTAAGCCCGATGGAATTGATCGGGAAAGGCAACGGGGTCCATCGGTGACAGAAAACGCAACTCCTCCTCGGCTGGAAATCCGAAACCTGATCGCCCGGTATGAGGGGCGGGTCGTGGTGGACAATGTCTCGCTGACGGTGCAGGCGGGGCAGGTGACCTGTCTTTTGGGCCCGTCGGGCTGCGGCAAGTCCACGACGCTGCGTATGATCGCCGGTGTCGAGATGCAGGAATCCGGTGAAATCTATGTCGATGGCAAGCTGATCTGCGATACGGTGTTTCGGGTTCCGCCCGAGCGGCGTGAGATCGGCCTGATGTTTCAGGACTTTGCCCTGTTTCCGCATCTCAGCGTGTCCGACAACGTGGCCTTTGGCCTGAAGGGGCACAGGGACGAAAAGCGCGCCCGCGTCGAAGAGTTGCTGACCAAGGTCGATCTGATGCGTTTTATCGACGAATACCCGCATCATCTGTCAGGTGGCGAACAGCAAAGGGTCGCTCTGGCACGTGCCTTGGCCCCGCGTCCGCGGATCATGCTGATGGACGAACCGTTTTCGGGCCTCGACAACCGCTTGCGCGACGGTATCCGGGATGAGACACTGGCGATCCTGAAAGAAGAGGACGCGGCGGTTGTACTGGTCACGCATGAGCCCGAAGAGGCGATGCGCATGGCCGACGAGATTGCCCTGATGCGCCGCGGAAAAATCGTTCAGCAAGGCGCGCCCTACAATGTTTACACCCGACCGGCGGACAAAGCTGCGGTCGCTTTCTTTAGTGATGTCAATGTATTGCCCGCCAAAGTGAATGGAGCTTTGGCGGAAACGCCCTTTGGGCAGTTTCTGGCACCGGGTGTACCCGACAATACCGATGTCGAGATTGTATTCCGCCCTCAGCATGTGCGCCTGGATTTTGACCGCAATGGCAAGGGGCCATTGCCTACGCCGACCGACGGCGTTGCCGCGCGGGGAGTGGTCGAACGGGCACGGTTTCTGGGTAATGAAAGCCTTGTCGAGTTTCGAATGGACTATGACGGCTCGATCCTCAAAGCCACTGTTCCAAATGTCTTTGTCCCCAGTCCGGGGCGGGTGATGTGGCTGACAATCCGGCGCGACAAGTGTTTCGTATTCCCGGTTTAGGGTCTGGTGTGACAGTTTAGCGCCAAGTGGTGCGCGAAAGCCTCAGATTGCGGGTGCGCTTTGCTTGCCGCCACGCGGGGGCATCATTATCAAGGTCAAAACGCTGGGATGGATGGGGCGATGCGTATTCTTCTGACCAATGATGACGGGATCAATGCTCCGGGGCTGATCGCGCTTGAGGCAATTGCCGCCGATCTGGCAGGCCCTGATGGCGAAATCTGGGTTGTGGCCCCGGCCTTCGAGCAATCCGGGGTTGGTCACTGCATCAGCTATACCCACCCGATGATGGTCGCCAAGCTGGGCGAGCGCCGCTATGCCGCCGAGGGGTCTCCGGCGGATTGCGTGCTGGCAGGATTGCACGACGTCATGAAAGACACGCCGCCCGATCTGGTTTTGTCGGGTGTGAACCGAGGCAACAATTCAGCAGAAAACACGCTTTATTCCGGTACGATTGGTGGCGCGATGGAAGCCGCCCTGCAAGGCGTTCCGGCCATTGCGCTGTCCCAGTACTTTGGCCCGCGCAATCTGGGGCTGGACGACCCGTTCGAAACCGCAACGCGGTTCGGGGCCGACCTTGTGCGTCACATTCTGGACGCGACACCCTCTGAACAGGGCGATTACCGGTTGTTCTACAACGTGAATTTCCCGCCCGTGCCTGCAGATGAGGTCAAGGGCACGCGTATTGCCGCGCAGGGCTATCGGCGCGATACGCGCTTCTCGGTTGAGCCTCACAGTTCCCCCTCGGGGCGTCGGTTCCTTTGGATCAAGGGGGGGTATCAGCACAACCCGACTGCGCCCGGCACCGACGCGGCGGTCAATCTGGATGGCTACATTTCGGTCACGCCGATGCGCGCGGATTTGACGGCGCATGATATGCTGGATCAACTGAAGACGATCGAATGACCGGACCTGATCCAGAAACCACCATGCAGTTCCTCTTTGCCCTGCGCTCGCGCGGGGTGACGGATGCGCGCGTTCTGGCCGCGATGGAGCAGGTCGACCGTGGCCGTTTCGTCAAAGGTCTGTTCGCCGAGCGCGCCTATGAGGACACGCCGCTGCCGATTGCCTGCGGCCAGACCATCAGCCAGCCCTCGGTTGTGGGGCTGATGACGCAAGCGCTGGATGTGCGGCCTAGGGATACAGTGCTGGAGGTTGGTACGGGCTCGGGCTATCAGGCTGCGATCCTGTCAAAGCTCGCGCGCCGGGTTTACACCGTGGAACGCCATAAGCGGCTGGTGCGCGAAACCTCGGACCTATTCCGCGAGTTGGGACTGACCAATGTGACTGCAATGCTGTCGGATGGATCCTTCGGGCTGCAGGAACAAGCGCCCTTTGATCGTATCATTGTGACCGCCGCTGCCGAGGACCCGCCCGGGCCGCTCTTGGCGCAGCTTAAAATCGGCGGTATCATGGTGCTGCCGGTGGGACAGTCGGATGCGGTTCAAACCCTGATCCGGGTCAGGCGCACCGAAACCGGTCTGGACTATGACGAATTGTTGCCCGTCCGTTTTGTGCCCCTGCTGGAGGGGCTTGGCAAAGACGAGGCGTGAAGTAATATTTGCGATAAGCGCTGGAACCCCGGACAACAGGGGCAGGCGATGAGGACAGTAAAATGAGAGCAGTTTCCAAATCAGCAATCGCGGCAGGTGTGGCCTCTTTGGCGGTCCTTGCGGGATGCGAAGGCCCCATCGACTATGACTTGCGGGGCAATGTGGGTGGGTTTTCCACGGCGGATGCGGCGCAGGCGGCCACCGCTAACAGGCCTGCACCTGATGCGCGCGGCGTGATCACTTATCCCAACTATCAGGTGGTCGTCGCCCGGCGCGGCGACACGGTCGGGGATGTGGCCGCTCGGGTCGGCCTGCCAGCTGAAGAAGTCGCGCGGTTCAATGGGTTGCAAGCCGCAGATCAACTGCGCGATGGCGAAGTTGTCGCTTTGCCCCGAACGGTCAGCGCCGCCAGCTCGGTCGATATTGCATCGATTGCGGGGGCCGCGATTGATGAGGCCCAGGCAGATGGCACAGTTCGCACGGCGACCTTGGAACCGGCGCAACCGGCCGCAACGCCCGCTCCGGCACCTGCGCCAGCGGCGTCCGGGCCAGAGCCCATTCGTCACAAGGTCAAGCGTGGCGAAACCGCTTATACGATCGCGCGGCTTTATGATGTGCCGGTCGATGCGCTGGCCGAGTGGAATGGGCTGGGGTCTGACTTCACCGTGCGTGAAGGTCAGTTCCTGCTGATCCCGGTCAAGAACCAGCCCGCACCGCGACAAGCTGCGGCGGCGACGGTTCCCGCGACCACGATCACGCAGCCGGGGCAGGGGTCTCCCACGCCAACACCTCCAAGCGCGACGCAACCCTTGCCGGATGAGGTGATCGCACCGGCGGAACCTGCGCCGGACGTCACAGCCGAGGCTCCGACAAACCAAAGCAATTCCGCCCTGGGCATGCCTGTCACCGGAACGATCATTCGGACCTATGAAAAAGGCAAAAACGAAGGGATCGATATTGCGTCCTCTCCGGGTACCCGTGTGAACGCAGCGGCTGCGGGCACGGTGGCGGCCATTACGGCCGACGCAGATCAGGTGCCGATCATCGTGGTGAAGCACAACAGCGACCTGCTGACCGTTTACGCGAACGTTGAAGGTATCACCGTGAAAAAGGGTGACCGGGTCAAGCGCGGCCAAAAGATCGCGTCCTTGCGCGGCGGGGACAATGCCTATGTCCACTTTGAGGTGCGCAAGGGGTTCGAATCCGTCGATCCTGAACCCTATCTGAGGTGAATGTGAAACCGTCAGGCGTGCGGGTCGTAATCGCTCAAACGCTTGCCGGGTTCATCCGCAAAAACCTCGGGCAGGGGGGAAACGCTCTCGATCAGGTCGATCCGAAAGACGCGGAAGCCCTGACGCAGTTCGCACCATGCGGTCAGGGTCCACACGCGCCCCCAGTATTCCATGTGCAGGGGGCGTATCACTCGTTCGGTCAGAACTCCGTCAATTCGACGATAGGACAATCGCAGCTTTTGCCGCGATTTGATGGCGGCGCGGATCGGAGCCATATGCGCCAACCCACGTGCGGCATCCGCAAAGGGGTAAACAGCGAATTTCCAACTGTCGGCCTCTGCCACGACCTGCGTGGGCAGCACAGCGTCGATCTTATCGGCCAACGACTCGGCTGCGGCTTTGAGGTCTGGGTCGGCAGCTTCGGCGACGATGGCCATACCGAGATTCAGGGCCTCAAGCTCGGCCGGGGTCAGGTTTAGAGGGGGCAGGGTGATTTGCTCGCGCACCATGTAACCAACGCCGCGCTCGCCCTCGACCGGGACTCCCGAAGCGACCAGAGTGTCCATGTCGCGATAGATCGTGCGAACCGACACTTCGAGTCGGTCCGCGATGTCCTGCGCGCGATGAAGCTGACCGTCGCGCAGGATCTGGATGATATCGAACAGCCGATCAGTACGGCGCATTGGGTGTCCTGCGGGTCATGACGCCCCAATGGTCCAATGGATCGCGTCATGGCGCATGTTCACCGTGTCGGGCGCGATTGCGGCCATCACCGCAGGGGCGAAGTCCTGCTGGGGAAAGGCCGCCGCGGCGGCCTGGGCGCAGTCCATATCAGCCCATATGACCGTGTCGGTCCACTGTCCGTCCTCACCCGCGCTGAGACGGCGGAAGACAAAGCCCTCGGCATTCCGAACAAAGGATTCTGTGCGCTTCATAATGGTCACGAACTCCTCCTTGGTGACATCGGTTGCCAGTTTGAAGGTTACGGTTTCTGCGATTTGTGTCACGTGATGCTCCTGTTAGCTGAGACAGGTGCGTTCTACGCCCTTACAACTGACATAAACCTGTCAGTTGTGTTTTGCCAGCCCCCAAAATCCGCGTGATCTGTTCAAATTTGCTGCGAGAACCGGTGCTACACGCTTTTGCGTTGGTGCGCGCGGGCGTAAACACACTGGCAGATGACATTCACGGCGCGGGTGCGCCGACTTCAAAGGAGATAAGACATGCTCAACAATATCGGCCTTCCCGGTCTTCTGCTGATCGCCGTTGTGGTGCTGGTGCTGTTTGGCCGCGGTAAAATCAGCTCGTTGATGGGAGAAGTGGGCAAGGGCATCACCTCGTTCAAGAAGGGCGTCAAAGAAGGCGCGGACGAGCTGGAGCAGGACGCGGCCGAAGTGGCGAAAGACGTCACGCCTGAGACCGACAAAGACAAGGCCTAAGCGCAGATGTTTGATCTGGGCTGGACTGAGCTTCTGGTCATCGGCATCGTTGCCCTGATCGTTGTGGGGCCGAAGGATCTGCCGGTGCTGTTTCGAAATGTCGGCCGTTGGGTCGGCAAGGCCCGCGGCATGGCGCGCGAATTCAGCAGCGCCATGAACGAGGCAGCGGATCAGGCGGGCGTGAACGAGATCAAGCAAGGTCTGAATGCTGCGACCAATCCTGTGAACACCGCCATGGACGGCGTGAAGAAAGCCGCGCAGGAGATGGCCACAAGCATCGACCCGACCAAGTTCGATCCCGATAGCGAGACCGGCAAACTGGCGGCAGAACGTGCCGAGCAGGCCAAGAAGATTCAGGCCTCGACCGCCCGCGCAGCAGCCGAGCGCAAGGCCAAGGAAGCGGCGGATGCACTGGCCAAAGCCGAAGAGGCCGAGGCCGCGCTGAACACTGAAAGTAAAACATGACCAAGACCGACGAGATCGAAGACAGCTCAGCCCCGCTGATCGAGCATCTGGCGGAACTGCGCACGCGGCTCATACACTGTGTTGTGGCATTCTTGATCGGGATGATCATCTGCTTCACGGTGGCCACGCCGATCTTCAACTTTCTCACCAAACCCCTGTGTGATGTTCTGGCCGAACGCGGGCAGGATTGCGGGCTGATCTTCATCTCGCCGCAAGAGGGCTTCTTTGTCGCCATCAAGGTCTCGCTGCTGGGCGGCTTCATTCTGGCGTTCCCCTATATCGGGATGCAGATGTGGCGGTTCGTGGCACCGGGCCTTTACCGGTCTGAAAAGAACGCGTTCCTGCCGTTCATGGTGGCCTCGCCGTTCATGTTCCTGCTGGGTGCAAGCTTTGCATTCTATGTCGTGACGCCGCTGGCTTACGACTTTTTCCTGGGCTTCCAGCAATTCGGAGCTGAAGGAGAGGCTGTGACCGAGGGAACAGCCGCGGCGCCGCTGAGCGTTGTGTTTCAGGGGTCGGCGCAGGAGTATCTAAACCTGACGATCAAGTTCATCGTCGCCTTCGGCCTGTGTTTCCAGTTGCCCGTGTTGCTGACCCTGATGGGCAAGGCCGGGTTGGTCACCGCAGAAGCGCTGGGATCGGTCCGCAAGTATGCGGTCGTTGCGATCCTGGTGCTGGCCGCGCTGGTGACACCGCCAGACGTGATCACGCAGATCATCCTGTTTGTCGTGGTCTACGGCCTCTACGAAGTGTCGATCTTCCTGGTCGGCCGTGTTGAGAAAAAGCGTGAAGAGCAATTGCGCGCCGACGGTTACTACGACGATGAAGAAGAGGCGGATGAAGAGATCATTCGGGAAGAAGAGAGCAAGTAACCTTTGCATCCTTTGAACATCAGGCGCGCCCCAACGGGCGCGCCTTTTTCATGCCAAGCTCTTGTTGCGCCAGTCGGAACATGGTTTGAACCTCAAAACACCCGGAGGCACCCATGGACGACCTAGCCCTGAACCGTATCGCTGACGCGCTGGACCGTATGGCACCGGCCCCTCTGGCCGCGCCTGACTTCCGGGCTGCTCCGGCTTTCGTTTGGCACGTTGAACCTGACCGGCTGGAACCGGTCGCGCAGGTCAATCGCGTCGATCTGGACCTGTTGGTCGGCATCAATCGATCCCGCGATACTTTGTTGGACAACACGCGCCGCTTTGCCGCCGGGTACAAGGCCAACAACGCGCTTTTGTGGGGCGCACGCGGGATGGGCAAGTCCAGCCTCGTCAAAGCCGTCCACGGCACGTTGCAAGCTGACCACCCAGACCTGAAACTGGTTGAACTACAGCGCGAGGACATGGGCTCGGTCGCACGCCTGTTGAACCATCTGCGCGCAGCACCGCACCGGTTCATCCTGTTCTGCGATGACCTGTCATTCAGCCACGATGACCAGCATTACAAATCGCTTAAGGCGGTGCTGGACGGCGGTATCGAAGGCCGGCCCGAGAATGTTGTGTTCTACGCCACCTCAAATCGCCGCCACCTGATGCCGCGGGATATGATCGAAAACGAACGATCCAGCGCGATCAACCCGTCTGAAGCCGTCGAAGAAAAAGTGTCGCTGTCCGATCGGTTCGGCCTGTGGCTGGGCTTCCATCCCTGTGATCAGGACGAATATCTGGCCATGATCGACCGCTATTGCGCGGCCTATGGTGTTTCTGTCGACGCAGGTATTTTGCGAGCCGAAGCAATCGAATGGCAGGCCACACGCGGCGCGCGCTCAGGCCGAGTCGCCTGGCAATTCTTCGTCGATCTGGCTGGGCGCAACGGCGTTCATATCGCCTGATCCCAGCTTCATCTGGCTAAAAATACCTCCGCCGGAGGCTGGCCCGTCAGGGCCATCCCTTAAAGCAATGCCAGAATACGCGCGGCCTCATCAGCTGGGCTGGTCAAAGCGTCCCGATCCTCACCAGGGTGGAAACGCGCGCGCACGGCTGTGGGCATGGGAGCAGGTTCCACGATCGAGACGCGCGGGCCAGTGCGCTCGGTCTCCAGCGCCCAGCTGCGCGCCAGTGCCAGTTGCGCGGCCTTACTCGCACCATAGATGCCATAGAACTTCTCACCCGCCTTCGGGTCGTCGAAAAACACCGCATGGCCGCTTTCGCCCAACAGGGGGGCGACATAGGGGATCAGAACAGACGTAGCCGTCGCGTTGATATTCACGGCCTTTGTCCACTCTTTCGGATCAACGAAATGCGCAGGCGTTAGGGCCGAGGCATGGACCGCAGTATGCATCCACAGATCAACCTTGCCCCAGCGGTCATGAATTCCGCGACACAGAGTGGCCATGGCGTTCGGGTCCGCGATGTCCATGGGCGCGAGGGTCGCTGCGCCACCTTTGGCTTTGATACGGTCGTCCAGCTCTTCCAGCCCGCCGGTGGTACGGGCGACGGCGACGATGTGATATTCGGGCGCCAATGCTTCGGCCAGGGCAGCACCCAAACCGCGCGAGGCCCCGGTGATGAGGGCAATTTTGGTCTGATCGGTCATAGGGGCGGTTTGAACCCATGTGCGCAGGGCGTCAAGGCAGTTTAGCTGCCCGGGATTGCGATCCGCCGCGTCTGGCCGCTTTGTCGCAGCATGATGCCTTCTTCATCGATGGCGATCACAGTGCCGGAAGAGACCCGACTGCCGGGCTTAACCTCTTTGACCCGGCCAGATGACAGGCGCATGAGGGCCCGCATGTTGGCTTTGGGACCAAAGACCCCAAGGACTGAAACGGAATTCTTCTTCAACGCGCCCTTCTGCGTGGCCGCGCTTTTGACGGTGGCGTTCGACATGAAATCCGGCCCGACCAAAACGGTCCGGCCCCTTGTTTTATGAGTGGTTCGGCACTGGGGCTACCAAACCAAATCCCAGAACAAAAGGGGCGGCAGCAGCGGCTTGCTGCACGTTGAAAGTCGCGCTGTCGAACCCATTGCGATTGCGGTTCCTTCATCGAAAAGTTGTGCGCGGAAACCGACCGGTGCTTCGCATTTGATGCAAGAAAAAGACCCGCGTCGCAGGTGCGATGCGGGCCTGGAACCAAATCTGATTCGGTTCGGTGCCGTTAGCCAGACGCCAGTTTGGCCCCGTTCCACGACCCGCCCGGGACTTCCATATCCTGCCGCTTTTTGCTGACGCGGCTGCTGTTTTCCAGGCTGTCCAGATAGTCCTCGCTGACACTGCCTGTGATGTAGTTTCCATCAAAGCACGAGCAGTCAAAGGCCTCGATCTCGGGGTTGCCCTCTTTGGCCGACCAGATCAGGTCGTCGAGGTTTTGATAGAACAGAGCATCCGCGCCCAGTTCCTGCCGGATTTCTTCGATCTCTTTGCCATTGGCGATCAGTTCGTGCTTGGTGGGCATGTCGATGCCGTAAACGTTCGGAAACTTCACCGGGGGCGAGGCGCTGGCGATGAACACCTTCTTTGCTCCGGCTTCGCGGCACATCTGCACGATCTTTTTGATCGTGTTCCCACGCACGATCGAGTCGTCGATCAGCAGGACATTGTGATCTTTGAACTCCAGAGGTACCGCATTCAGCTTGCGGCGCACGGATTTCTGACGCTCTTCCTGTCCGGGCATGATGAACGTCCGACCGACATAGCGGTTCTTGACCAGACCCTCGCGGTAGGGAATGCCTGTCGCCTTTGCGACCTCAAGGGCGACGGGGCGGGCGCTGTCTGGGACCGGGATGATCCGGTCGATCTCAAGACCCGCAGCCTCGATCTGGCGAGCCAGAGTCTGACCCATGCGCATCTGCGTTTTGTAAACCGATACGCCATCCAGCAGCGAGTCCGGACGGGCTAGGTACACGTATTCGAAAATACAGGGCGTCAGCTGCCCTTCGACCGCCTGGAACGTGTGCATGTTGCCGTCAAGATCGATCAGGATCGCCTCACCGGGTTTCACATCGCGCAGCTTTTCAAAGCCGTTGATGCCAAAGGCCACATCTTCGGAAGCAAAGGCATAATCGTCACCTTCTCCATCTACATCGCGTTTGGCCACGGATAGAGGGCGGATGCCATATGGGTCACGGAAAGCCAGCATGCCGACACCTGCAACAAGACAGATTACCGAATACGCGCCCTGAACACGCTCCATGGTCATCTTTACTCCAGCAAAGATGTTGCGGATCGGTTCGGCATTGCCGTTCACCTTGATCGCATCGGCCACTTTGTCGGCCAGCACGTTCAACAGAATTTCCGAATCCGAAGTGGTACGCAGATGGCGGCTGTATTTTGCCGTGACTTTCTCGCGCTGCTCGGCCGTGTTCGTGATGTTGCCGTTATGGACCAGATAGATCCCATAGGGAGCGTTAACAAAGAACGGCTGCGCCTCGGCCGCGCTGAGCGATCCGGCGGTCGGGTAACGCACATGCCCCATGCCGACCTTGCCCAACAAGGTTTCAGCGTCCTGCGCGTTGAACACATCCTTGACCAGACCGTTGGCCTTTTTCTCGCGAAAGAACTCACCGTTGTAGGTGACGATCCCCGAGGCGTCCTGACCTCGGTGCTGCAGCATCAGCAGCCCGTCATAGAGCTCTGCAAAGACATCGTGCGTCCTGCTCGCAATCCCCAAAATGCCACACATATACGGGCTCCAATCTCTACGACGTGTTTATTGTGATGAGCTTTGCAGGTCGGGCTGGCTGAAACTCTGTACCTGTACGTAGTGTCGCCCGACCATCTGGCGGTGCAAGCGCGCCAGAGTCACTAGGACAAGCGCGAAAGAAAACAGATACAGCAAGATCGGCGGCTCCGATTCCATGTCAGTTCGGCACTCACATAATGCCTAACCGCGCCTGTGTCATCAAAGGATCACATTTGCAATTTGACGCATGCGTTTTTGGCGAATTTTCGTTTGAAAACGTGACATGAGCCATCCGCGTGTGATGTCATAACACAAGTTACGAATTTCGCGGTATCAACAACGGTTCGGGTGGGCTTATGCAATGTGGCAACACAAGCAAGGAACAAAGAAGGAAGAACCGGTAAAACGTCGGTGCCATAGGTGCAGGGGCATGGGCCGGGCGCCGTGCCCGATCTGCAATGGGGCAGGTGAGGTCATCAAAAGCCGCGACATTCACGGCAAGCCGATCACGGGCCGGTGTGACGGCTGTTTCGGTTTGAAAACGATCCGATGCACTGTGTGCGGAGGTGAAGGGTTCGTCTGATCGCGATCCGATCTGATGAAAAAAAGCCCGGCTGTTGCCGGGCTTTTTTCTTATTCGGTTGTTGTTGGCGCTGTCAGCTCTTCCGTCGGAGCAGAGCCTTCGGTGCAGCTTGCCACCAGTTCTTCGTACTGGCGCGTCACCCAACCCAGAGCTGCCTCTGGGTTTTGCTCTTCGATCCGGTCGCTGAACTGTTCGAACACCTTGGCCGAGCGGCTTTCGTCGACGATCGTGTAGGACTGACCCGTCATCACCGTGTCGTAGACAAAAAACGCGATCGCCACCAACAGGATACCGCGTGCGATGCCGAAGAAAAAGCCCAGAGCCTGATCCAGACCGCCCAAGGCCGAGCGCTGAACCAGCGACGAAAACAGGGGGGTAAAGATGCTGACGATAATCAAGGCTACTGCGAAAACGGCAGCAAAGCCTGTGATGACCGACAATTCGCAACTGTCGCGCAGGAAATCTCCGACCACCGGGATCTCTTTCACCAGTGGAACCGCCTGCGGTGCGAAGATGAAGGCCAGCACAGCGGCCGCAACCCAGCCCGCGATAGCCAGAACTTCTCGTAAGAAACCGCGTGAGTAGGCCAGGATGCCCGACACGACGATGATCAGGGCAACGACCCCGTCAATAATTGTAAAACCTTCCATGGCCCTCGCCTGTTCTTTTTCTGCCCCTCAAGGCGCGACTTTAACCTGCTCCGAAGGTTTCGCCAACAAACCCAACCAAATCAGAGGGTCGGGTGAGTGTCAGACCTGCCACAGTACCGGTTTTGCCGCCCGCCGGAGCGATTGCCGATGTGAAACCAAGTTTTTGGGCTTCTTTCAACCTGTTTTCGGTCTGGGGGGCAGGTCTAAGTGCCCCAGATAACGAGATTTCTCCGAAAACTACGGTGTCTGCGGGCAAGGCAGTGTCTTCTCGTGCGCTAAGTAACGCAGCGGCAACTGCGAGGTCTGCGGCGGGTTCGCCGATTTTCAGTCCCCCGGCGACGTTTAGATAGACGTCGAGGCCTGCAAAAGGGATGCCGCAGCGCGCCTCGAGGACGGCGAGGATCATGGCCAGCCGCCCGCTATCCCAACCCACAACGGTCCGGCGGGGTTGTGAATGGGGCGACGGAGCGACGAGGGCCTGTAACTCCACCAATACAGGTCTTGTGCCTTCTATCCCTGCAAAAACGGCTGATCCGGGGCTTGGCGTACCGCGCTCGGACAGAAACAGGGCTGAGGGGTTGGTGACTTGCGCCAGACCCTTGCCGGTCATCTCGAACACGCCGATTTCGTCCGCCGGGCCGAAACGGTTCTTTACGGCGCGCAGGATACGGAACTGGTGGCCGCGCTCGCCTTCGAAATAGAGAACGGTATCGACCATATGTTCGACCACGCGTGGGCCGGCGATCTGACCTTCTTTGGTAACGTGGCCGACCATAATGACCGAGACGCCGTGTCGTTTCGCAAACGTGGTCAATTCATGCGCTGCGGCCCGTACTTGTGACACCGAACCCGGCGCGCTGTCGACATTGTCGGCCCACATGGTCTGAATCGAGTCGATAATGGCGAGGCCCGGTTTTTCGGCCTCAAGCGTCGTCAGAATATCGCGCAGGTTGGTTTCTGCTGCGAGTTGCACCGGCGCGTCCTCAAGCCCTAGGCGACGTGCGCGCATGCGGACCTGCGCGCTGGCCTCTTCGCCAGAGACGTAGACCGTTTTCACGCCAGCGCGCGCAAACCGCGCTGCGGCCTGCAACAGCAGCGTCGATTTGCCGATCCCCGGATCTCCTCCGACCAGCAGGGCCGAGGCAGGAACCAGACCGCCACCCAAAACGCGGTCCAATTCCTCGACCCCGCACAGAGTGCGAGGCGGGGGTGTTTCCTCGGTCGACAGGTCCGTGAGTGCGATGGACTGGCCACGTTTGCCGCCGAGGGATTTTTTCGCGGGGCCAGCCGAAAGGGGCACGTCTTGCGTGATGGTGTTCCATTCACCGCAGGCATCACATCGCCCAGACCACCGGGTATGTGTTGCGCCACAGGCCGAGCAGGAGAAAGTCGTCTTTGCCATGGCGCAATTCGTGCCCGAGGACGGGCGGTTCTTCAAGCCCTTGCCGGACTTTCATCTCCGCCGGTGGCGCGTCGCGTCCTCAGGCCCGGCGGGCCATCGTCGGCGACGGGCGCTGACGCGCCTATTCTGCAGCGCGGGGCGGGGACATTGCGACCACACGCGACTTCTTTGGATCGCGCTCGTCAGCAAGCGGCTGCAATTGCGCCGACAGCTCCGGCAGCAGTTCGAACAACTCGTCCCGCAGACGGGTCAGTTGCGATTTCGCGATGGTTTCCTCCATCTCGATATCCTGGGTCCACTGGCGTAGCTCGTGCTGGATGACTTGTGCCTCTTCGATGCGTTGCTGGAACAGCTCGATCTCTTCCTGCCGCTGTTGCAGGAACATGCGGGCGCGGTTCAAACGCGCATCGCCATAGGTCTCGGCCAGCTCGTGGCTCAGATGACTCATCTGCGCCGCCAGTTCGAGGATCTCGGGTTCCAGCGATTGCAGGTCAGGGTGATGGCGCAGAAAGGCCATCCGCTCTTTGACTGCGTCGAATTCAGAGGACAGCAGAAACGTGTCGCCGCGATCGGCCGCGTGGGCCAGTTGATAGGCCTGCGCGACGTCGTGCATGTTCAGCGAGAACTTACGGTGTGACGTTTCAAGGGCCATCATCCGGGCATTTGCGGGCAAGTAGAAGGCCAGCATGAGAATCAGTACGGTCAAACCGATCTGAATGTACATGCCCGCATCGACGACAGGACCAGAGCCGAATCCGGCTTGCATGGAAAGCCAGGGAAGAACCCCCAAAGCGGACAAAAGACACGCGCCAATCGAAAAAAGTGCTGCGGTGCAAATTAGGAAAAAAGTCAGTCTTAAAAAGGCATTCTGAAATTGCAATGTAATGTTGTGGAGGGCAGTCATGATAGACGAACTCCTTTGATAACCGGTACAAACCAGCCCAAAGCGGGGAACATCTAAAACACACAGAATGATCCGCTTAGGACCGAAACTACAAATTTTTACTGCTCGAAATATAAAGATGATACTCAGATGAGTGTTTTCAATCAATTAGTTCTGAGTATTTCGTGATCTGCGTGTCATTTCCGTAATGTGGCCCAACGCGATTGAGGCCAGAATACAGCCCGTGAACAGGTACAATCCCCATGCCGTTTCGATGGTGGCGTAAGAGATTCCCTTGGCCAGTGTGATGTAAAGCGCGATGAGGAAAATGTCGGCCATGGCCAGTTTTCCAAGGACGTTCAGCGCGGGTTGAACGCGGGCATCCAGCAGGTCCCACTGGATCAGCGCGGTGCCGATGGTTTTGATGTACGGGGCGAAGAGGGCGAAGACCGTGACCACCAGTGCGAGGAAGATGTCCGACTTCCAGAGCGACTGGAGACCGGTCACGACGCTGATCTCGCTGAGGCCGAAGATCGGCAGTAACCCTGCGCGCATCAGCGGTGCGAACCACGCGATGGGGTATAGGATCAGGAGCGAGAGGGTGGCGAGGCGGAGGGTCATAGGCAATCAAATTACCTCGTTCAGCGAACTAGGTTTAGCACAACAACGCAAATGACAAAAATCCACGTTAAAGCCAAAGAAGAAAATGAGAGCGATCTTACGCTTTTTGTTGCTCCGTTGGTCAGGCCGATCAGGCCTATTGAAAGCAGTATTGGACCAACGCACGTCATACCCATCACTATACCCATCACTAGAAATGCAACGCCAAAAATTCCAGGCCCGTCTATCGTTTCAACTGCAGAAAGCATGACTGCAAAAAGCCAAACAATGACGCCGATGACAGCCAGCAGATACGCTGCAATCAAACGATGTTGATTTGTGACAAGAGCGATGGCGCTTGCCAGTGTTGCCAATGAGAGAGCGATAGCTGGTATGAAGAAAACGAGTTCCTCCACGCGCGGTATGCCTCGTGTTGGCGTCACCGCACCGCCTCAATCGGCCCTTCTGCACTCCCACTGATGAACTGCTCGACATAAGGATCGCCCGAGGCGTCCATCTGCCCAACCGGACCGGTCCACTGGATGACGCCTCCGTGCAGCATGGCCACGTTGTCGGCAATCGCGCGGACCGAGCTCATGTCGTGGGTGATGGTCATGGCGGTCGCGCCCATCTCGGTCACGATCTCGCGGATCAGGTCGTTGATGACGCCGGACATGATGGGGTCCAAGCCAGTGGTGGGTTCGTCGAAAAAGATGATCTCGGGCTCGGCAGCGATGGCGCGGGCAAGGCCCACGCGTTTTTGCATGCCACCGGACAGCTCGGACGGAAAGCGGTCGGCCACGTCGGATTTCAGACCCACGCGCCGCAGCTTCTCAATCGCGATCTCGCGCGCGTATTCGGCGGGGCGTTTCAAAGGGCCACGCAGCAAGCGGAACGAGACGTTCTGCCAGACGGGTAGAGAGTCGAACAGCGCCGCGCCCTGAAACAGCATCCCGAAACGGGCCAGAAAGGCATCGCGATCGCCTTTGGTGGCGTCTTTGCCGTCGACATAGATCATGCCGCTGTCGGGCTTGATCAGGCCCAGAATGCACTTCAAAGCCACGGATTTCCCAGTGCCGGAGCCGCCGATGATGACCATCGAGGTGCCCTTGGGGATCTCAAGGCTCATGCCCTGCAGAACCTGATTGTCGCCAAAGGCCTTATGCACGTTCTCCATTCTGATCATACCGAGAAGAACACCCCTGTAAGAATGAAGTTGGCGGCCAGGATCATGATCGCGGCGGATTCGACCGAGGACTTGGTGGCCCGGCCCACGCCCTGTGCGCCGCGACCCGAGTTCATGCCGTAGTAGCAGCCCATGATCGCCGCAATCAGGCCGAAGGCTGCGCCTTTGACCAAAGACGATACGATGTCTTTTGTCTCAAGGAAATTGACGGTGTTTTGCAGGTATGTCGCCGCGTTAAAACCCAGATTTTCGGTTGCAACCACGTAACCTCCGGCGATGCCGATGATGTCTCCGATCCCCACCAGCATAGGGACGGTTATAAGGGCCGCCAGAACCCGCGGAACGGTCAGGTATTTCATCGGGTGGGTCGACAGGGTGACCAGCGCGTCGATCTGCTCGGTCACTTTCATGGTGGCAATCTCAGCAGCGATGGACGAGGTCACCCGCGCGGCAATCATCAGGCCAACCAGCACCGGCCCAAGTTCGCGCACCATGCCGATGGCGACGATCTGGGGTACCACGGCCTCGGCATTGAAACGCGCGCCACCTGCGTAAATCTGGAGCGCCAAAGCGCCACCGGTGAAGATGGCGGTCAGGCCCACGACCGGCAGAGACAGCCAGCCCACATTCATCAGGGCCACGAAAAATTCGCGCGGATAGAACGGCGGGCGAAAGATGTGTGAGATCGCGTCCGCCGCAAAAATCCCGACCTTGCCAAATGTTGCAAGCAGGGACAGGACAGCGCGGCCCAGCCCACCCAGCGCGGCCAAAGGGTTCATTCCACGTAACCTCGGGAATAGCGTGCGCCCAAAGAGGTTAGGATCTCATATCCGATTGTACCTGCTGCTTCGGCCAGATCGTCGACCGTTTGATGGCCGTTCAGAATGCGCAGCCGTTCGGGGTCTTCGGGCAGGTCGGTTACGTCGACCGTGATCAGGTCCATCGAGATGCGTCCGACCACGGGACAGGGCTTGCCGCCCGCAAAGGCGTCGATGCCACCGCCAATGGCGCGGTGCAGGCCGTCGGCGTAACCGGCAGCGACAGTTGCGATGCGCGACGGGCGGCGGGCGGTCCAGCTGTTGCCATACCCGACCGACTCGCCCACTTCGACCGGGCGAACCTGAACAACCGGCAAATCGGCCGTCACGACGGGCTTGGCCTCGGCAAATGGCATGCCGCCATACAGGCCGACGCCGGGTCGGCAAAAGTCAAAGTGGAATTCAGGCCCAAGCAGCGTACCGCCTGTGGCGGCCAGTGACCGGGGCGCATTGGTGCCATCGGTCATCTCACGAAAAGTCTTCAGCTGCTGGCGATTCATCGGATGATCGGGTTCGTCCGAGCAGGCGAGGTGAGACATCATGACCACGGGGGCCAGCGCCTCGGCCTTTGGGCGCAGTTCGGCCCAATCGGCGGGCTCAAGCCCCAGTCGGTTCATGCCGCTGTCCAACTGGATCCCAAAAGGGTGATCGGGCAGGGCTTGCTGGTGGCGCAGGAATTGTTCCGGCGAGTTGATCAGCGGCGTCAGGTCATGATCGCGCAACAGATCGGTGTCACCTTCCATATGGCCCGAGAATACGGCGATCATCGGACCAGGGCCGATGGCCTTGCGCACGGCCACGCCTTCTTCGGCGACAGCGACAAAGAATTTGCGAACGCCTTCTTCAGCCAGCGTCGCGGACACCGGTTCGGCCCCAAGCCCGTAGGCATCGGCCTTGACCACGGCGCCGGTCTCGACTTCGGTTTTTGCGTCGAGCGCTCGCCAGTTGCTGGCCAGCGCCTGAAGATTGATCGTCAAACGTGCGGTACTCATGGAACCGTTCATGACATTGGATCGCGGCAGGTCAAGAGGGGAAGCGACGATTATTGCAAACTTCGGCGCGAACATGGGCAAGTTCCGGCCTGTCTTGCAAGGCATTGGCGAAAAAGAGGTTGTGTCCACCCGCCCGAGTATCAAAGTTGTATTTTGACAGTTGCAGGACGGGTAGGGCGAACGATGAAACTTAGCGCAGAAATTTCGCAGTGGTCCGACGCGCTGCCAAAGCTGTTCCAGCAAGCGTTTTCGGACTCGGAAGGCGAAGATGAGGGCAAGGTGATCGGGGCGTTGGTGTCCGATCTGCTATCAAACACGCCGCAGGATGACCTGCGTGCCGCGATTGCCCATGATGGACCTAAGGTATTGGGATGCATCCTGTTTTCCAGTCTGCGCTTTGAACGGGATACGCGTCAGGTTTTTCTGATGTCGCCGGTCGCGGTGCGCACGGATCATCAGAAATCAGGGATTGGGCAGAGACTAATCGGGTTTGGTCTGGACGGGCTGCGCAACGCAAATGTCGACTATGTCGTGACCTACGGCGATCCGGCCTATTACGGCAAATCCGGGTTCCTGCCGATCTCTGAGGATTTTGCTCCGTCCCCGATGCCGCTGAGCCACCCGCATGGGTGGCTGGGTCAAGCCCTGACAGAGGCCGGAGCGGCGCCTTTCAAGGGGCCGTCCCATTGTGTCGAAGCCTTCAACAAACCGGAGCTTTGGTAGAGGTTAGTAGCCTTCGATCTCGCCACCCTGCTGCCAGGGTTTGACCAAGTTACCGAAGCGGGTGAACTGCGCCTCGAACGACAGCTCAACCGTGCCGATGGGACCGTGACGCTGCTTGCCGACGATAACTTCGGCCTTGCCGTGCAGCCGTTCCATGGCCTGCTTCCACTCTTCCATCTTTTCCAGCTCGTGATCGCCGGGCTTTTCGCGTTCCTTATAGTATTCCTCACGGAACACGAACATCACCACGTCGGCGTCCTGTTCGATCGAGCCTGATTCCCGAAGGTCAGAAAGTTGCGGGCGCTTGTCGTCTCGGCTTTCGACCTGACGAGAGAGCTGGGACAACGCTATGACAGGAATATTCAGTTCCTTGGCAATGGCTTTCATGCCCATCGAAATCTCGGCGATTTCGTTCACGCGGTTGTCGGCCATGCCCCGGCAAAGCTGCAGGTAGTCGATGACCAGCAGGTCCAGCCCGTGCGTCCGTTTCAACCGGCGCGCCCGCGCGGCCAGCTGCGAGATCGGCAGGGCCGGGGTGTCGTCAATGAACAGCGGGCAGGCTTCCAGTTCTTTGGCTGCATCCACGAAACGGCGGAACTCGGCCTCGGTCATGTCGCCTTGGCGGATCTTGTGCGATGAAATTTCCGATGCTTCTGCCAGGACACGTCCTGCAAGTTGCTCGGCGCTCATTTCGAGCGAGAAGAACCCGACCACGCCGCCATCGATTGCGCCTTCGCTGCCATCAGGCTTCAGTCCGCGTTTATAGGCCTTTGCTACGTTGAACGCCACGTTGGTCGCCAGCGAGGTTTTCCCCATCGACGGACGACCGGCAAGGATGATCAGGTCGGACGGGTGCAGACCGCCAAGCTGTTTGTCCAAGTCGGCCAGACCGGTGGAAATCCCCGCCATGCCACCACCACGCTGGTACGCTTCGTTGGTGACGTTGACGGCTTCTGTGACCGCCTTGAGGAAGGATTGAAATCCCTGTTCGGTCTGGCCCTGCTCGGATAACTGGTAAAGCTGTTGCTCGGCCTCGACGATTTGTTCTTTGGGCTCGCTTGATACATCAACCCGCGCCGCCTTGTCCGAGATGTCACGACCCAACCGGATCAGCTCGCGACGGATGGCGAGGTCATAAATCATCTGGGCGTAATCATGCACCGCGAAGGCACTGATCGAGGCGCCGGCCAATTTGACCAGATAAGCCGGGCCACCCAGTTCCTTCAGGCCCTCATCCTCGGCCATAAAGGATTTCAGCGTCACGGGCGAGGCAAGCGCATTCTTGGCGATGCGATTGGCCGCGACCTCATAGATGCGGGCATGGACCGGGTCATAGAAATGTTCCGCCCCGATGATCGAGGCGACCCGGTCATACAGGTCATTATTGGTCAGGATCGCACCCAGAAGCTGCTGTTCAGCTTCAATGGAATGCGGCATGGTTTCGGCGTTCTGAATCTGCGCCGCTGCCTGCTCGATGCTGCTAATCTCGTTCATATTGTCCCCGCTGCCCGTGTGGCAGTTCTAATCAATCAGACCCCGCCGGGGCTATCTGTAAATCTCTGAAGATAAGTCGCGTATAACTTGCCTTCAGCGTGGGATAAGTTTGGACAACTCTGCCAAAAATCACCGCGCCACGCAACATTTTGTGCGATCGGCGGGCATTGCCACTAGATGCGAGTGGCGTGGGGGCGATTCTGGGTAGAGTTACCCCCAGCTTATTCACAAGCGGATTATGAAGATTTGTTGGCTTCCTGCCATCCGCGGGGGTCTTTCAGGAAGGCTTCGACACCCTCAAGTGTTTCCTGATCAAAGGCTTTTTGCGCCTTGGCTTCGGCCAGAACATCCCACCAGGTGCACAGGTGGTGCAGCTTCACACCATGGTCGCCCAGCGTCTTCTCGGTCTCGGGGAAGATGCCATAGTAAAAGATCACTGCGGTATGGCCGCAGGTGGCACCGGTCTCGCGGATCGCATCCACGAAGGACAGTTTCGAGCCGCCATCGGTGGTCAGGTCCTCGACCAGCAGAACGCGCTCGCCCTCGCTCATCGCGCCTTCGATCCGGGCATTGCGGCCGTAGCCTTTGGGCTTTTTGCGCACGTAGGTCATCGGCAGAGCCATGCGCTCGGCCACCATGGCCGCAAAGGGGATACCGGCGGTCTCGCCGCCTGCGATGTTGTCGAATGCTTCGAAGCCGGCATCGCGCATGACGGTAACGGTCAGGAAATCCATCAGTGTCGAGCGGATACGCGGGTACGAGATCAGCTTGCGGCAGTCGATATAGGTCGGGCTGGGCAGACCGCTGGCCAGCGTGAACGGCTCGCGGGAATTGAAGTGAACGGCCTTGATCTCCAGCAGCATCCGCGCGGTCAGGCGGGCGATTTCGGTGCTATCGGGGAAGGAGCTGGGGATCATAACGGTACCTCTGGGCTAAATGGCATTGCGGGCTGATAGCCTGTCCCTTGGCCCAGAGTCGAGAGGGTTGCGCACAAAAGAAAAGCGGACCCTCAACAGGTCCGCTTTGTGCCCTTTCGGGCGATGGGCAGCCAAGGTGGGCTTAGCTGCTCATGTCGTAAGCCCGTTCGCCGTGTATCGAAAGATCGAGCCCGTTTGTTTCGGTCTCTGCGTCTACGCGAAGCGGCGTGATCAGCGCAACCACCTTGATCAACACAAATGTGACAACCGCCGTAAACGCACCGACGATAACGAGCCCGCCGATTTGCGCCGTCCACGCACCCAGACCAAAGACTGCGATCATGATGGTGCCAAAGATGCCGCCTACGCCGTGCACGGCGAAAACGTCCAGCGTGTCGTCGATCTTCAGCATGTTTCGGATCACGTTGACCGCCTCTTGACACAGGACGCCGGCAACAGCGCCGATGATCAGTGCCTGAACCGGATCGACATAGCCGGACGCCGGGGTGATCGAGGCCAGACCGGCAATCGTACCAGTGACCAGACCGACCATCGAGGCTTTGCCGTATTTGATGCGTTCATAAAGAGCCCATGTCAGCGATGCAGTCGCTGCTGAGATATGAGTGACGGTCATTGCCATCGCGGCACCTCCGTCAGCGGCCAGTTGCGAGCCGCCGTTGAAGCCGAACCAACCGACCCAAAGCATCGCGGCACCGATCATGACAAAGCCGGGATTGTGCGGCGGGGTCGTGCGATTGCGGCGCGGACCCAGAACAATGGCAATGATCAGGGCGGCCAGACCTGCGGTTTCGTGAACCACGATACCTCCGGCAAAATCACGCACGCCGACCTCACCCAGAATACCGCCATCGGTCAGAATGCCGCCGCCCCAGATCCAATGAACGACCGGCGCATAGCACAGCAGCATCCACAGGCCCGAGAACGTCAGCACGAACCCAAAGCCCACACGTTCTACATAGGCGCCAACGATCAAGGCAGGGGTGATGATCGCGAATGTCATCTGGAAGGCAAAGAACAGGATCTCGGGCAGGTTGCCCGACAGGCTGTCGGCGTCGACGCCATTCAGAAACGCTTTGCCCAAACCGCCCCACAGGCCCGAACCGCCGTCGCCAAACGCGATCGAATAGCCTGCGACCAGCCAAAGGATGCTCATCAAACAGGCGATCGAAAAGCAGTGCATGAATACGCTCAGCACGTTGCGGGCGCGCACGAGGCCGCCGTAGAACAGGGCAAGGCCCGGCAATGTCATGAAAAGGACCAGTGCGGTTGCAACTATGATCCAGGCGGTATCGGCTCCATTCATCAGCCGGTCTCCTCTTAGGCGTCTTCCACTTGCGTGGGGCGTTCAAGCGGAGAGAGGGCGGGGAAAAAAGAGGCAACCGCCGAATAGAGTGCTTATTTTAAGGGCTTTTAGCCAACCGGCGATTAAATGTGCAGCAAAACGCGCTGCGTGCTTTAATTTTGGGCAGGTTCTAAAAGGCCGCGCGACAGCAGGTCTAACGCGTGGTCGCGTGCTGCCAGACGGACTTTGTCGCGGCCCAACGCGCCGAATTCGACGGTTTCGGTCACCGTTCGCTGCCCTTCGACAGCCAGGCCAAAGCAGACGCGGCCTTCGGGTTTGAACTCCGATCCGCCGGGGCCTGCAATGCCGGTTATGGACACTGTCAGTTGCGCACCCGAGTTCCTCAGCGCGCCGTCTGCCATTTCCTGCGCGACCTCTTCGGAGACGGCTCCATGCGCGTCCAGGGTATCTGCCCTTACGCCTAGCATCTGTTGCTTAGCCGCGTTCGTGTAGGTGACAAAGCCGCGATCCACCACGGCCGAACTGCCAGGAATATCCGTCAGCGCAGCCGCGACCATCCCGCCGGTGCAGCTTTCAGCGGTGGCGATCATCACGCCCTGCGCCTTGGCGCGGTCAAGCAGATCGGCGACGTTCATAGCCCTAGGACTCCGTGAGAGACACCGGCCAGGATCAGCACGCCAATTCCGGCGAAAACGCCTGCGATAACGTCATCCAGCATAACCCCCATCGCGTCGCCCTTGCGATCCGCCCAGCCGACGGGGCCGGGTTTGGTGATGTCGAATAGGCGGAACAGCAGGAAACCCGCGACCCAACCGGGCCACAGCGCCGTGATCTCAATCCCATGCGCCCAAGAGGGGTAGGAGATCGCCCAGAGTGCGATGAATTGCCCAGCAACCTCGTCGATCACGATTTCCGAAGGATCATGGTCGTCCTGCCCGGCGGTCATGACCTTAGTCGCCCATAGGCCGCCGACGAAAACGGCGATCGTGGCGATGACCAAAAGGGGAAATCCGCCTAGCGTGTGCAGAACCCATGCCAAGGGCAGGGCGGCCAACGATCCCCAGGTGCCGGGGGCAGGGCGCAGGTGGCCTACACCGCAAACGGTTCCGATCAGGCGCGCGGCGGTCATGATTTCACCAAACAGGCTGTGGCCAATGATGCGATGCCTTCACTGCGTCCGGTAAAGCCCAGCCGTTCCGAGGTGGTCGCCTTGACCGAGATCTGATCTACGCGCAGTCCCATAATGCGGGCCATTTCCTCGCGCATTGCGGGCGCATGGGGGCCGATCTTGGGATATTCGCAGACCAGCGTGCAATCGACGTTCGAGATATCGTAGCCCATCGTCGCGGCAAGTTCGACAGCGTGCCGCAGAAAGATCTCGCTGGCCGCGCCTTTCCATTGCGGGTCGGACGGGGGGAAGTGCTGGCCGATATCGCCCTGCGCCAACGCGCCATAGATCGCATCGGTGACTGCATGCATGCCAACGTCTGCGTCGGAATGGCCTTGCAGTCCTCGATCATGCGGCACCTTCACCCCGCACAGGATCACGTGATCGCCGTCGCCAAAGCGGTGCACGTCATAGCCGTTGCCCAATCTTACATCCATATCCGTTCCCAATATCCGTTCCACCCGGGCAAAATCCTCGGGCCGGGTGATTTTGATGTTGTCCGCGTCGCCAGCCACGATGGCCACGTCCAGACCTGCGGCGCGGGCGACCTCAACATCATCTGCCGCGCCACCCGGGTGTTCAGCATGGGCCGCAACGATTGCGTGATAGCGAAATCCCTGCGGGGTCTGCGCAGCAAAGAGGCCGTTGCGGTCTTGCGTTCCCGTGACAACCGCTCCGTCCCCGGTCCAGAGTGCATCCGTCACAGCCTGTCCGGGCGCGGCGGCGTCATGCGTGGAAAGCGCCTGCAGAACGTTCTGAATAGTCTCGCCAGTCACGCAGGGGCGGGCGACATCGTGGATGAGAACCTGCTCGACACCAAGGCCCGCCAGAGCAGCCAGCCCGTTGCGTACAGAACCGGCGCGATCATCCCCGCCGGAGGCCAAAAGCAGATCGGTGCCGGAAAACTCATCCCAAGCGGGTTGATCCTCTTCAGACAGAACCAGCACGATATGGTCGACCTGACCGCGAAACTTGTCGAGAGTCCAATCGGCTACACGGCGTCCACCCAAAGGCCGCCACTGCTTTGGCATCCCCCCTCCGGCGCGCAGCCCGCGTCCTGCGGCGACGATGATGGCAGCGGTGGTCATAGGGGCGAAAACTCCGGTGATTTGAGCGCAGTGTTTAAGCTGCGGTGAATGCAGTGGCAATCACCCGCGTAAAGCTGCCTAAAAATTAAGCACATGATGATTTTGCAGGCTTGTTTCCTGCCGTTTTGTTGTTCATATGCCGCGAATTCGATATCTAAGTCGCAACTGCCCAAGGATTAAGCACGTTGACCCTGCAACTCGCTGACAAAACCCTGAATCCGCCTGTTCTGCTGGCACCGATGGCCGGAATCACCGACCGGCCATTCCGTGATCTGGTCATGCGCTTTGGCGCGGGCATGGTCGTGAGCGAAATGGTCGCCAGTCAGGAAATGGTTCAGGCCAAACCTGGTGTGCGCGAGCGGGCAGAGCTGTCTGCCGACGTGGAAAACACCGCCGTTCAGCTCGCGGGTCGCGAGGCGCATTGGATGGCCGAGGCCGCCCGTCAGGTCGCTGATCGCGGCGCGCGGGTCATTGACATCAACATGGGCTGTCCGGCCAAAAAGGTCACGAACGGTTATTCCGGGTCAGCCTTGCTGAAAACGCCCGATCACGCGCTGACGCTGATCGAAGCGGTGGTCCAGGCCGTCGACGTTCCGGTGACGTTGAAAACCCGTTTGGGTTGGGACGACAATTTGCTGAACGCGCCGGACGTGGCGCGACGAGCGCAGGATGCAGGGATCCGCATGGTGACCATCCATGGGCGGACGCGTTGCCAGTTCTACAAGGGCCACGCTGATTGGCAGGCGATCCGGGCGGTGAAAGATGCGGTCTCAATCCCTGTGATCGCGAACGGGGACATCATCGACACCGAAGCAGCGCGAAAGGCGTTGGGCCAGTCAAATGCGGATGGCGTCATGGTGGGCCGCGGGGCGCAGGGCAAGCCGTGGGTGTTGGCCCAGATTTGTCACGACTTGTACGGCGCGGATGCCCCGGTCATTCCCGCCAACGGCGACCTGATCGACATGGTGCGTGGCCACTACGAGGCGATGCTGGCGTTCTACGGCACCGATCTTGGCCTGCGCGTCGCCCGCAAGCATCTGGGTTGGTATATGGATGAGGCGGGCACCCCGGCCACCTTGCGCCGTGCGGTTCTGACTTCGCGCGACACTGCTGAGGTTTTGCGCCTGTTGGGCGATGCACTCAGCGGCGATACGGAGGCAGCGGCATGAACTCGGATCAGAGCATCTGGGCGTCGCTGCCCGTTCCGGCCTTTATCATCGATGCCGATGATCGGATCACGGATGTAAACTCCGCCGGTGAGGGGTTCCTGAACGCATCCCGCAAGGCGGTCATTGGCCACCCGGTCTGGGATCAGATCGCGGTCGATGCGCCTCTGGAAGAGGCGTTCCTGCGCGCGCGCCAGCAAGGCACACCGCTGTTCGTAAATGATGTCGACGTCGGCTCGGGAAATCGCGCGCCGTTGCAGTGTGCGCTGCAGATTGCTCCGCTGTTGGGGCATCCGGGTTTCATGATCATGACGATGTCGCCACGTGAACTGGCGGGGCGGATGACGCGGGGCAATACCGTCAAGTCTGCGGCGCAGTCAGCAATCGGTATGGCCGAGATGCTGGCACATGAGATCAAGAACCCACTGGCCGGGATCACCGGGGCCGCGCAGTTGTTGAGCATGAATATCAGTCAGCAAGACCTTGAGCTGACGGACTTAATTGTTGCTGAAAGTCGCCGGATCGTGAAGCTGTTGGAACAGGTTGAGCAGTTTGGAAACTTGTCTCAGCCTGATTTCAAACCGGTGAACATCCACGACGTTCTGGATCGTGCGCGTCGGTCGGCCTTGCTGGGCTTTGGCGCTCAAATGACGATCATTGAGGATTACGACCCCTCGCTGCCACTGGCTTTTGGAGACCCGGATCAGCTGTTGCAGGTTGTGTTGAACCTGCTCAAGAACGCATCCGAGGCAGCTGGTGACAAGGGTGGGACCATTCGCCTGCGCACGTATTTCGAACATTCCTTCCGCCTGCGCCGCAGTGACGGGTCGGGGCATTCGTTGCCGCTTCAGATCGAAATCATCGACGATGGCCCCGGTTTGCCGGACAAAATCCGCAGCGACATCTTCGACCCCTTCGTTTCCGGCAAGGAAAACGGCACCGGCCTTGGGCTGGCGCTGGTCAGCAAAATCATCTCGGACCACGACGGCTGGATTTCAGCCGAGTCGGTTCCGGGCCACACAGTATTCCGCCTGTCCCTCAGACGCGCGCCGCGCGACGCAAGCTGAGACGGACAGCCGAGCAGAGATAAGTAAGGAGAGCACCCGATGGATGGCACAGTACTGGTCGCAGATGACGACCGCACGATCCGAACCGTTCTGACCCAGGCCCTGACCCGGGCCGGGTGCAAGGTGCATGCGACCTCGTCGCTGACGACGCTGATGCGCTGGGTCGGTGAGGGGAAAGGCGACGTCGTTATCTCGGACGTGGTCATGCCGGACGGAAACGGGCTTGAGATGCTGCCCAAGATCGCACAGGACCGGCCGGGGCTGCCGGTGATCGTGATCTCGGCCCAGAACACAATCATGACGGCCATTCAGGCCGCCGAGGCTGATGCTTACGACTATCTGCCCAAACCGTTCGACTTGCCGGACCTGATGAAACGCACCGCGCGAGCACTAGAGCAGAAGCAACGCGTTCAGACCGAAACCGCGGCCCCGGTTGAGGATCGTCCTGAAGAACTGCCACTGGTCGGCCGCACGCCGGGGATGCAGGCCTTGTATCGCCTCGTGGCGCGGGTGATGAATACTGACCTATCGGTGATGATTTCTGGTGAAAGTGGTACCGGTAAGTCTTTGATCGCGCGCGCTATTCATGACTTCTCGGACCGGCGCACGCTGCCTTTTGTGACCGCAACTGCAGGCGATCTGCGCGATTTGGAGGGCCCGGCGCGCATCATGGCGCGGGTGCGCGGTGGTACGCTGTTGATTGATGAGATCGCTGACATCGAAGATGAGATTCAGGCTCGCATCGTTCGTATGATGGACACGCCCGGCGATCATGTCCCGCGTTTCATGGCGACCAGCCAATCCGATCTGACCGAAGCGATGGAGAGCGGGCGGGTGCGTCAGGACCTGTATTACCGTCTGTGCGGAGCAACGATCCACGTTCCTGCGCTGCGCGAGCGCGTCGATGACATTACTCTGCTAGCCGATCACTTTTTAGCGCGGGAAGAGCGTGAACACGGCACGAAACGTTGGCTCAGCCCCGAGGCGGTGGAGCTGGTCCGGCGGTATTCCTGGCCCGGAAACGTCCGGCAACTGGAAAATGCGATCCGCCGCCTGAGCCTGACCAGCCGCGCCGAGGAGATCTCCAAGGCCGAGGTCGAGATGGTGTTGGGCAGCCAGCCGGAAGCGGAACCTGTTCTAGGGGACGGCGAGCGGGAAAAACTCTCGGCCTCGGTTGCCCGCCATTTGCGCCGCTATTTCGATCTGCATGGCAATTTATTGCCACCCCCAGGCCTGTATCAGCGCATCCTGCGTGAAGTTGAGGCCCCTCTGATCGAACAGGCATTGGACGCAACCGGCGGAAATCAGGCGAAATGTGCCGATTTGCTGGGGATCAACAGGAATACGCTGCGCAAAAAAATCACTGATCTCGATATTCAGGTGACACGGCGCCGCAAACTGATGTAATATGGCCACACAAAGCGTGGCATCCGGGTACACATCCGGCAACGACCACGAGATATGGCGGTAAGCCGCGAAAGCGGCACATCAGGATGAGGGCAGACGGTGGCAACCCGAGCACAGAGCGGGCTGATCCTATCGATTGATCGGTGGCGGAAATCCCGAAAACTGCGCAATATTAGCACCTTGGGGCTGGTTCTTCTGGGGCCGGTTCTGGCGCTGGCCACCTATCTGGTCATCGGCCCATTTGATCTGGGCTCGGCCGCGCCCACACTACGTCTGATTCTTCTGGCCGATCTGGTTTATGTGCTGGTCGTCGCGGCCCTGGTGTTGGGGCAGGTGGGCAGCCTTATCGCAGCGCGTCGGGCCAAATCCGCAGGGTCTCGTTTGCACCTTCGGTTGATCGGGGCGTTCACGCTGCTGGCGCTTGTGCCCACGGTAACCGTGGCGATCTTTGCAGGCCTCACAGTGAATATCGGCCTCGAAGGCTGGTTCTCGGATCGAGTTCGACAGGTGGTCGGATCGTCCCTGTCCGCGGCCGAAGCCTATGAGCTTGAGCATCGTCGCGGTTTGACCCAGGACGCTGTTGTTCTGTCTCGCTATCTCGACAATGCACGGGCGTTGGATTTCTACATCTCTGATGCCGAATTGCGCGAGGTTCTGGCGCAGGGTCAGTCCCAGATCCAGCGCGGCCTGCGCGAGGCCTATGTCATTGACGGCAGTGGGGAAATCAAATCTCGCGGGGACCGGTCTTATCTTTTCAACTACGAAGCTCCGACGCCCGAGCAGATGGTCGAGGCCACTGACGAGGGCCTTCTGATCATCGCCGATTGGCAAAATAATGAATTCCGCGCTCTGGTGCCGTTGCAGGCCTATCTGGACCGGTACCTCTATGTCAGCCGCGAGGTGGACGGAGAGTTGCTGACCCTGCTGGATGACACCAAAGAGACGGTGCAGTTCTATCAACAGCTCGAAAGCGAAAGGGGCCGGGTTCTGTTCGAATTCGGGCTTCTTTACCTTGGCTTCGCTGTCATCCTGATACTTGCAGCAATGTCGCTGGGCATGTGGTTTGCCGAGCGCCTGTCACGTCCCGTGGGGCGTCTGACAACGGCGGCGCAAAGGGTCGGTGCCGGAGACCTGAGTGTTCAGGTCATTGAAGAGGCCAGCGATGACGAAATCGCCATGTTAGGCCGTTATTTCAATCAGATGACGCGCCAACTTAAAGGGCAACGGGACACTCTGCTTGAAAACACTCAGCAGATCGAACGCCGCCGCCGTCTGTTTGATTCGGTTCTCAGCTCGGTGACCTCGGGCGTTGTCGGTGTCGATTCGGATGGGTGCGTGACCTTCGTGAACCGCTCGGCTGAACGTCTTTTGGACTGGTCGCGCGGCGAAGAACATCTGGCGATTGGGATCGCGGTTCCGGAATTCCTGCCGTTGTTTGAAAGCCTTAAGGACAGCGGGCAAGAGGCTGTACAGGGCGAGATTAAGGTCACGCGCAAAGGGCGGCTGGAAAACCTGCTGGTGCGGATGGCAACCCGGCGTGGCGAGGATGGTGGCTTAGAGGGCTATGTGGTCGCTTTCGATGACGTGACCGATCTGGTCAGTGCGCAGCGTATGGCCGCATGGGGTGACGTGGCCCGGCGCATCGCGCATGAGATCAAGAACCCTCTGACACCCATCCAGCTCAGCGCCGAACGGATCAAACGCAAATTCTCGCGCAAACTGGACGAAGAGGATTGCGATAGCCTTGAATCCATGACCGATGTGATCGTGCGGCAGACAAACGATCTGCGGCGGATCGTGGATGAGTTTTCGAAATTCGCGCGTATGCCGGAACCTGACCGACGGGAAGAAGAAATCGTGGGTCTGGTGCGCGAAGCGGTTCTGTTGCAGCAGGCCGGACAACCGGATGTGCAGATCGACGCGACCTTGCCGGATCATCCAATCCAGGCGGATGTGGACGCGACGATGCTGAATCAGGCATTGACGAACTTGATAAAGAACGCGGGTGAGGCAATTGAAACGCTTAAGAAAAAGGGTCCACCTGAAAACCTAAAGCCACAGATAAAAGTGGACGTATCCAATGATGATGCGGGAACGGTAATCACGATTGCGGATAATGGCATAGGCCTGCCCGAGGACAGGGCACGGTTGTTTGAGCCCTATGTCACCACCCGCGACGAGGGCACAGGTCTGGGCCTGCCCATCGTCAAAAAGATCATAGAAGAACATGGCGGAGCGCTGACTTTGGAAGATGCGCCCGTTTTCGACGGACAAGACCATTTCGGTGCGATGGCTGTGATCCGTTTGCCGGGGGGCAATTTTTCCCAGACATCAGCGCCACAAAAGCAGGCAATCAAAACCAACAAACTGAAAGCAGGCCAAAGATGAGTGACATTCTGATCGTAGATGACGAGCGCGATATTCGCGAACTGGTGTCCGACATTCTGGAGGACGAAGGCTATGCAACCCGGTTGGCTGGCAACTCGGACGAATGCATGGCGGCCATTAACTCGGAACCACCGGGGCTGTTGATCCTTGATATCTGGCTGAAAGACAGTCGGATGGATGGGATCGATATCCTGAAGGCGGTTAAACGCGATAACCCGGATGTACCGGTCGTAATCATTTCCGGACATGGCAACATCGAAATCGCGGTCGCCGCGATCAAGCAGGGGGCTTACGACTTTATCGAAAAGCCCTTTAACATCGACCAGCTGATGGTGGTTATCCGCCGCGCGATGGAAACGTCGCGTCTGCGCCGCGAGAATGCCTCGCTCAAGCGCCGCGAGGTCACGAATTCGGATATGATCGGCAAGTCGGCCTCGTTCCGGGCAATGCAGAGCCATTTGGACAAGGTGACCAAATCAAACGGTCGCGTGATGCTGAGCGGACCGGCTGGATCGGGCAAAGAGATCGCCGCGCGGTATATCCACGCCCATTCCAACCGCGCCAATGCGCCGTTTGTCACCGTTAACTGCGCCGGGATCGAACCTGAGCGTGTCGAAGAGGTGCTGTTCGGACGCGAATCCTCGGAACGCGGGATCGAATCCGGACTGCTGGAGGAGGCGCATGGCGGCGTGATTTACTTCGACGAAGTTGCCGATATGCCCTTGGGCACGCAGTCCAAGATTCTGCGCGTGCTGGTCGATCAGCAATTCCAGAGGGTAGGTGGCTCGGACAAAGTACGGGTTGACCTGCGGGTGATCTCTTCGACCAACCGCGATCTTGAGGCCGAGATCGAAGGCGATCGGTTCCGCGAAGAGCTGTATCATCGACTGAATGTTGTACCGATTGCTGTTCCGTCGTTAGAGGATCGGCGCGAAGATATCCCGGTTCTGGCGCAGCACTTCATCGAAATGTGCAACGAAACCCAAGGCTTGCCGGTGCGCGACATCTCGGAAGAGGCCGTGGCGCTGCTGCAGACGATGACGTGGCCGGGCAATGTGCGTCAGCTTAAGAACCTGATCGAGCGTGTTCTGATCCTTGGCGACGGCACAGGTCCCATTGAGGCCCGCGAGTTGCCGACTGAAGAGGAAAAGACAGACGATTCTGGCCGCGTGGTCCTGTCTGGTGCCCTGGCGACTCTGCCGCTGCGTGAAGCGCGCGAGGCGTTCGAGCGTGAGTACCTACTGACCCAAATCAATCGCTTTGGCGGCAATATCAGCCGGACAGCCAGCTTTGTTGGGATGGAGCGCAGCGCGCTGCACCGCAAGCTGAAATCCTTGGGGGTTGTGACCTCGAACAAATCCGGCGCGCGTGTAGCCCAGATCGACGAACCGGAACCGGCGGAGTAATCCGCCGGAGCATCACCCCGCCTGACCCGGGGTGATGATCTGGAATGATCCGTCGTCGAATTTCACGTAACAGGATTCGGTACCCAGTGGCGGCAATTTGGTCGTGCGCTGTGCTGCAACGCTGGCTTTCACGTTCTGTTTGCAAGGTGGCAGGCTGACCGGGCGATAGCCCTTTTGGGCCATGCACTGCGCCTCAACCGAGTTGCGTAGCCCTGCGTTGACATCAACGGTGTAAACCTGCCCCGGTTGCCACCAGCCGGGTGAGCGGTGGCAGTAGCCGCGACTGTCGCAGTAGGTGCGACCGGGCCAATAAGTGGGCGGGCTTTGCCGTACCTGATTGGCCACTGGCACGTTCTGAACGGCCTGAACTTGGCACTGGGTGGTATCAGACTGGGCGCGCGCAACGCTTTCGCCCTCGCGGTAGTACAGCGACAAGGGGCCCGTACACGCGGACAGGGCCATCACGGGAATAAGCAAGTGAAGCACTGATTTCATAGGCTTATCTTGCCTCAGTTTGGCAGATATGACAATTCAATTGACCGCTATGGGGGCATCTGTCATTCAAGGATTTCAGGCAGAAGGGCCAGAAACATGAAGGTCATCATTTGCGGTGCCGGTCAGGTCGGCTGGCAGATCGCACGTCACTTGTCGGGCGAGCTGAATGACGTAACGGTGGTGGACAACAATCCCGATCTGGTGCGCCGGGCGACAGAGACGCTGGATGTTCAGGGAATCGCCGGGTTTGCCAGCTATCCGGATGTGCTGGAGCGTGCAGGGGCGCGGGACGCCGATATGATCATTGCTGCGACTCATTCGGACGAGGTGAATATGGTCACCTGCCAGATGGCGCACTCGATTTTTTCGATCCAACGCAAGATCGCACGTTTGCGGTCGAAATCTTATCTGCAGGCTATTCATTCGGACCTGTTTCGCCGCGATCACCTGCCGATTGATGTAGTGATCAGTCCCGAGCGCGAGGTCGCAGCAGCCGCGATGCGCCGTTTGTCGGCCCCCTCGGCTTTTGATACCGAGATGTTCATGGACGGGCAGGCGCAGTTGCTGGGCATTCGCATCGATGAAGACTGCCCGATCGTGAACACGCCTCTGCGCCAGTTGACGGATCTGTTTTCGACGCTCAGCTCGATCGTGGTTGGGGTGCGACGCGAAGGCACGCTGTTCGCTCCTGAATCCGAAGACCAGCTGTTTGTCGGCGACGAATGCTATGTCTTCACCAACGTCAAAGACGTGGACCGCACCATGGAGGTGTTCGGTAAAGCTCAGAAAAAGCAGGACCGCGTGGTGATCGTGGGCGGCGGCAATGTGGGGCTCGAGGTCGCACGGACACTGGAAGAACGCGAAAGCCGCGTCCGCGCCAAGGTTATCGAACGCGACCGTCAAAGTGCGGAACTTGCTGCAGAGGCACTGGAGCGTACGATTGTTCTGAATGGCGACGGTCTGGACGCCGCGCTGCTGCGCGAGGCGGGGATTGAGCGGGCCGATGCGATGTTGGCGGTCACCGATGATGATCGGGCGAACATGCTGGCCGCCGTACGGGCCAAAGCCGAGGGCTGCGCCCTTGCGATCGCGCTGATCAACGACCCCAGCATGGTGGCGCTGATGGGGCCGCTGGGAATTGACGCTTACATTAACCCGCGTGCGACCACTGTCAGCTCGATCCTGCGCCATATCCGTCACGGGCGGGTGCGTCAGGTCTATTCGATTGGCGATGCCGAGGCCGAGGTGATCGAGGCCGAGGTCCTGTCGACCTCTCCGATGGCCGGACAGAAATTGCGGGACATCGATTTTCCCGAGGGCGTTCTGGTGGGGGCCGTCCGAAAGGGCGACGAGCTGTTGCGTCCGACCGGCAGCCTGCGGATTGAAGAAAAAGACGTCTTGGCGATCTTTGCCATGGCCAAGGATGTGCCCGAAGTCGAGCGCCTGTTGCAGGTTTCAATCGATTTCTTCTGATGGCGCGCGCTCGGAGACAACAGATCAGGCTGATACAGCGCTTACCGCTGTTTCTTTTGATCTGGGGAATTGTGTCCCTTTCGATGTGGATTCCGGCAATTTATGCGCTGGCTCTGGATGACCACGACACGTCACGGTCGTTCTTCTATTCGGGTTTGCTGGGCTTGTTTGTCGTCTCGACCATCGCCTTGGCTTCATCCAACCGGATACCGCGTCGCGGAACCCTGGGGCAGTTGGCCGTATTGCTTGGCTGCTTTACGATCCTGCCCCTGTTTCTGGCCATCCCGCTGCATGACGCCTTGGGTAACACCACCTTTCTGAACGCCTATTTCGACATGGTCAGCGCGGTGACCACGACCGGCGCCGACTTGTTTCCCGACCCGGACCGGCTGACAGCGCCCTTGCATCTGTGGCGGGCGTTGGTCGGATGGATGGGCGGTTTGCTGATGTGGATCGCAGCGGCGGCCATTCTGGCCCCTTTGTCGCTGGGCGGGTTCGAGATTACGGCGCGCGGTCAACCTGGCCGCCCGGTCTCTGGCGTGGCCCAAAGCGAAGAGGTGGATCCGCGCGGTCGCCTGATCCGTGTGACGCTAACACTGACCCCAGTCTATGCCGGTCTGACCGCCGTCATCTGTATCCTGCTTCTGGTTGCCGGTGAAAACGGCCTGACCGCCGTGTGTCACGCGATGTCCACCATGGCCACGTCCGGGATTTCTCCGGTCGGGGGGCTGGAGGGCGCGCAGGCGGGCATTACCGGCGAAGCCATCCTGTTTCTGTTCCTGTTCTTTGCGCTTTCGCGGCTGACCTTTTCCACCGATACGGCGACCACGGGCTATTCCCGCCTGGACAAAGACCCCGAGTTTCGGATTGGCCTGATGATCGTTGCCTTTGTGGCAGCCCTGTTGTTTGCGCGGGTATGGGCTGGGGTGCTTGAGATCGGCAACCAGTTAGAGCCGATGCAAGCGCTTGGCGTGATCTGGGGGATGACGTTCACCGCGTTGTCATTCCTGACCACAGCCGGGTTCGAAAGCGCCAACTGGAACGATGCTCAGCAGCTGTCAGGTCTGGGGACGCCCGGTCTGATCCTGATGGGGCTGGCGTTGATCGGCGGCGGCGTGGCGACCACTGCCGGAGGCGTCAAACTGTTGCGTGTCTTTGCCCTGTACCTGAACGGCGCGCGCGAAATTGACCGCCTGATCTACCCCTCATCCGTCAGCGGTATTGGCGGCGGGAACCGGCGTATTCAAAGCGATGGTGCCTTTATCGCCTGGATCTTCCTGATGATGTTCGCGCTGACGACCGCGTTGTTTAACCTTCTGCTGGCCGCCATGGGGTCGGGGTTTGAACAGGCGATGGTTCTGAGCGTCGCAGCGCTGAGCACCACGGGCCCGTTGATCGAATTGGCCACGGATGTTCCCATCCGATTGGTCGATTTGCCCTGGGGGGCAAAGCTGACCTTGTGCGCGGCGATGGTGATCGGGCGGTTGGAAACGTTGGCGATCATTGCGCTGATTACGCCAAGCCTCTGGCGAGACTGAGAATCCTCACCTGCAGGCCTGCCTGATTTTTCATCTGGAATATCGGTTAACGACACTCCATACTCTGCCGGAGGGAGCGCGTTGGTCCGCAGCGCGTAGCAAGAACAATGGCGAGATTATAAAAATATGGCTTCGGACAGACAGAATCTGCAGGACGCGTTCCTGAACAATGTACGGAAAGCAAAGGTCCCGGTCACAATATTCCTGATCAACGGCGTGAAATTGCAGGGTGTGATCACCTGGTTCGACAATTTCTGCGTGCTTCTGCGCCGCGACGGACAGTCGCAGCTTGTCTACAAACACGCGATTTCGACAATCATGCCGTCACAGCCGATCAACCTGTATGAGGGCGAAGACGCCTCTTGATGGAACATGACAGGGTGCGCACCCGGGCCTGGGTGCTGCATCCGGAAATCAAATCAGATGAACAGCGCCGTGTCCCCGAACCGGCGCTGGAAGAGGCGGTGGCTTTGGCTGCCGCTTTGCCCGATCTGGATGTGATCGGGTCCGAAATCGTGCGCCTTCAGCGTGCCCAGCCGGGGCTTTTGTTCGGCAGCGGCAAGATTGAGGAACTGGGCGCGCGGTTCAAGGAAAATGAGATTGAACTGGTGCTGATCGACGGACCGGTGACGCCTGTTCAGCAGCGCAATCTGGAAAAGGCGTGGAAGGTCAAGATCCTCGACCGGACCGGACTGATCCTTGAGATTTTCAGCGACCGCGCCCGGACCCGTGAGGGTGTGCTGCAGGTCGAGATGGCCGCGCTCAGCTATCAGCGGACGCGTCTGGTACGTGCCTGGACGCACCTTGAACGGCAGCGGGGCGGTTTGGGCTTTGTCGGCGGTCCGGGTGAAACCCAGATCGAGGCGGACCGTCGCGCCATTGATGAACAACTCGTGCGTCTGCGGCGGCAATTGCAAAAAGTGGTCAAAACCCGCGAACTGCACCGCAAAGCGCGGGCCAAGGTGCCGTATCCGATTGTGGCCTTGGTTGGGTATACGAACGCGGGCAAATCCACGCTGTTCAACCGGCTGACCGGAGCCGAAGTCATGGCCAAGGATATGCTGTTCGCCACGCTGGATCCGACCATGCGGCGCGTGGAACTGCCCGACGGTCCCGAAGTGATCCTTTCGGATACCGTGGGGTTCATCTCGAACCTGCCGACCGAATTGGTTGCAGCGTTCCGCGCCACGCTCGAAGAGGTTCTGGGCGCTGATATCGTCGTTCATGTGCGCGACATCAGTCATGAGGAAACCGACGAACAGGCGCAAGACGTCGAGACGATTCTGACTTCTCTGGGTGTCGATGACGAGCGCCCACGGCTTGAAGTCTGGAACAAGATAGACCTGCTGAGCGATGACGAGCGCGAAGCCGCGTTCGCACGGGCCGAGCGCGATCCGTCGATCTTCGCCATCTCTGCCGTGACAGGTGAGGGGATCGAACCCTTGCTGGCCGAAATCGCCGTTAAACTGCAAGGCGTACGGCACGAAACAACTCTGACGCTGGGGTTTGCCGAAGGAAACAAGCGGGCTTGGCTGTTCCGCCAAGACGTCGTGCGAGCCGAAGAGCAGACGGAGGATGGGTTTCAGATCACCGTCCTGTGGACTGACAAACAGGCGGCGCAGTTCGCTGCCCTGTGAGGGGCACAGGAGTTCGCGATGTCAGGTGCCAAGGTATTCTTAAGTGGCTATATTTCTGTACCTGCGGACCGTATCGCGCAGGTACGCGCAGCCTTGTCGGATCATATCGCGCTGACGCGGGCCGAGCCTGGGTGCCTTGCCTTTGATGTCGCGGAAGACGGGGAAGTTTCGGGTCGTTTCAACGTCAGTGAGATCTTTGAAAATCAGGCCGCCTTCGACGCGCATCAGGCGCGGACAAAAGCGTCCGAGTGGTTCAAGGTGACCGAGGGTATCCCGCGACACTACGAGATCACGCGCGGATAGGTTACTTCCCGTCAATCTGACGCTGATAATCCTCAGCATCGAACCAGCCGAGCGATGATTGAACCTTGTTGTCCGCTGTCAGCTCCCATTCTTCCCAGCCACGCGTGACGACATGGTTGCCGGTTTGCGCGTGGTGGCCCTCCAGGGTCCAGACAAAGATAGCGTGGGTACCGGCCCATCTCAGCATGTCGCAGCGCACCTCGAGGTCCGGGAAATCGGCATAGAACCCGCGCGCCATCTCCGCGACAGCGGCGCGTCCGACAATTGGTTCGCCGCGGTTGATGACGATCTGCCCATCCGGGGCATAGAAACTGGCGACAGAGTCTGGGTCACCTGAGCTCCAGGCGATTGCGTAGTCGCGTGCGAGATTGTTCATCATATCCCGAATACTGGCCATCTGTACCCCCCGGCTCGAAATGGTCGGCCCTCAGATCGTAGGCGAAAACACCGGTGCGCGTCCACGACCGAGGAAAAAAGGGGCAAGGTCTTGCCGAAGCGGCGAAATCAGCGGGGGATCAGGTTGGTCACGCCGACCGCGGCTGCGCGGGCCAGATCAAGGTCCAGCGACATCGGGATATACTCGCCCCTTCGCCACAGCTGCGCCTGATCATCATAGTATCGCGACAGGAAATGACCGGACTGCCCGGTTGCAGTGATAAAGACCGAGCTGTTGGGGTCGGCAAAGTCGTAGACCCCGCGATAGCCCGCGCCATGGACATTCTGGAACGGGTCGGGGCCTTCGCCCGAAGTTCGACCGCGCAGCAGCGTGTTGTCGCCCCCGCTGGTGGACTGGCGAATATTGACGAAGAAGCGCAGCACTGGAACCGATCCCAGAACAGGGTGGTCATGAGTGGCTTGATGCGCATCACCCCAGCGCAGGGATTCCAGCGCGTCGCCATACTTCTCGGTGATCCAGATCAGCGCATCGTCCAGCGCAAGCCGGGCCATGTCGGTGCAGGTTTCCACCGGAGCGCTTTGGCGCACGTCGCACCAGACCGAGGCCCCTTCAATGTCGCGGTAAACCCGTTCGATGAATAGGGGCTCGACATGCTTATACTCGGCAGCCAGCGGCCCGAGCTCGTCCGAGATCAGCCGGATCTGCAGCGCGCGCAACCACGCGGCATAGATCAGTGGTTCGGGCAGGTGCTCGTTCATCTCACCATTCCACTCGGCCAGCAGGGACAAGGCGATTTGGCGCTGACGCTCGGGGGTGCCTTCAGGGGCCGAGGCTCCGGTGAACCACAGATCGGCACCAATCAAAGGCAGCAACGAGCGGGCGGTAAAGCTGACGGTGTCCAGTTGCGCTTCGATAAAACTGTCGCGGGTGTGAACCTCGCGCGATTGCATCAGGCGTTCCCAGCGGTGAACGCGCTGCGTGTCGCCCCATTCGTATGAGACATGGTTGGGGAAGGGACGGTCGATGATCTTGTTGTTTGTGTTGCCGAGTATCCCGCCCGCCGGGGCCACGAATTCCGGGTTGTCCGCGTAGGGCAGGCGGCCCTGCCACAGGTTTTCGGCCAGCCAACCGGGTGTCGGGATGCGGCCGCGGCTTTGGTTGCGAATATCCCGTTTCGGCATCGCCCCGATCAACTTCATGCCAATGGTGTCTTTGTCGACCAGTGACAGGTTTTGCGAGGGCGCGATGAACAGCTCGGCTGCATCAATCGCTTCGCGTACGCTGTCCGAATTCATCAAACCCATCGACGCGGTCATCGACGTGTCGCGCGGGCTAAGCGCCGTCCAGGACAGGGATGCAACGTGGCCCGGCGGCGTGATCGTCTCGAGATCATAATGCGTGCCGGGCAGAACCGGTCCGTTTTCTGTCCAGCGCAGGGTCAGGGTGATTGGCGCCTCGTCTTTGATTTCGATTATCGAGGGGCGGGTGCGGAACCGTTTGTAGCCATCCGGCGTTAGATATTCTTCGGGGTTTTCAGGGTTCAGCTTCTCGATATGTATGTCTTGATCGTCCAGATAGGACGAGGTCAGGCCCCAGCCCAGACGATCACTGCGTCCGGTCATGATCGCCGGAATACCGGGAATGGTCGCGCCGATAACGCCGCCTTTGGCCAGTTCGAGCCGGGCAAGATACCAGACACCGGGCGCAGTGAGGCCCAGATGCGGGTCGTTGGCAAGCAATGTGCCTCCGATCGCCGAGCGCGAAGGCGCGGCGGACCATGCGTTGGATGCCCCGGCCAATCCGCGTTTGGGGAATGGGGACAAGGGCGTGTCGGGCATCGGAGTGCCCTCGGCATAGCGCGGCAGGCCGGGGAACAGGGCCGCATATTCGGGCAACGCCGCGATGCCCGCGCCGGGCACGTCCGGCAGAATATCGGATAGCCGTTGCGGGTCGTTCAGTATCAGCGAAGTCCGTGCGCGCAGCACCTCATCCTTTAGATGGCCGGACAGCTGAAGGCTCATCAGTTTGATCACCGCGATGCTGTCACCCGGCTGCCACGGCGAAACGGGTGCGTTGAACAGGAACATCTCGGGCGCGCCACGACCCAGCGCATTCTCGTTGATCTCATCCAATCGCGCATTGACGCCCGCAGCATATGCCCGCAGCGCCGCCTTGGTGTAGTCGTCCTGAACCTGGACCGAGCGATGCGCCAGGCCATAAAGATCAAACCGCCGCAAAAGCTTGTCGATTTCGACCGTGCGCGCGCCAAAAACCTCGGACAGACGACCCTGCGCAGTGCGGCGCATCACGGTCATCTGCCACAACCGGTCCTGTGCGTGCGCATAGCCCAGACCAAAGAACACGTCGGGGTCGTTTTCAGCCAGGATATGGGGAACATTGGCCGTGTCGCGCACGATTTCGACCGGGGCGCTCAGCCCGTTGACTTCTACGGTCTGATCGTAGTCCGGCAGGGATTGGCTGGCGAGAAAGTAGACAAGAACCACGGCGGCAACCGCCAACAGGACCAGACCCGTTGCAATCCGAACCAGCCAGCGAAAAACAAGACCCATGAACGCCCCACATTCCCGTACGAAATCATTGGCTGAACCCTACTGGAAGGGCTAACCGACCGAAAGAGGAACGGCCCGCGAACGTTGAGTTAAGCTGCAGAGATGAAAAACCCCGCCGCGTCGCTGACGACGCGGCGGGGTGCGCTTGAGGGGGTGTGGTATTCGAAATCAGGGAATGATGCGCGTGTATTTGGTGCCTTCGAGCGTCGCACCGAACAACAGACCTGCCTGACCAAAGATGGCCGCGATCACCGGGGTGCGCAGAGTGGTGGTTGTTGTCGAAAGGGTGCTGCCGGTTGCGTCGACCACATAGCCGATGTCAGCGCCCGCGGTCCAACCGCTGGAACGGCGGAAATCGTTCAGCGCGTCCTCGGTCATGAAGAACAACACATGCGCGTATTGCTGTGCGCCGATCTGCAGGCCAGCGCTGCCCTTGACGGCCGAGTAGTAGTCGACCGTCGCACCATTGATCCGCAGCGCACCCTGGCCAAAGCCGCCGCCAAAGATGAAGCCGGCCTCGGTGATCAGGGGCATGACCAGCATGCCGGTGGACTTGTTGGCGATCTCGACCGTGTTTGGATACTTGGTGAACATCTCGTTCAGGGTGACGTTCACACGGGCGTCGATTTGGGCCGCGTTCGAATTGCCCACGCCGTTGCCGCAGGCTGCTGTGACCGTCAGCCCGGCCATGCCAAGCGCAAAGCCACGACGGTTCAGTCGGGGGGAGTTGGAACTGCTCATGTTTTTTCTCTGTATTATAACTGCCTGATGTGTCGGGTGTTCCCGATCTTATGTGCAAGAATACGCCGATTGCGTCCGTGTGTCACGGGAAAGCTGGGCCGCTCACAATGGCGATCGGCGAAAAATTGCGACTGTCCGGGGTTTTAGCCTTGCAGGATGCGCGCGACCTGAGGCGCAAAGTAGGTCAGGATACCGTCGCAGCCTGCGCGTTTGAATGCCAGAAGGCTCTCTAGCATTACCTTCTCGCCATCGATCCAACCGTTATGGGCCGCAGCCTGTACCATCGCGTACTCGCCGGACACCTGATACGCATAAGTAGGCGCGCCAAATGCGTCTTTTACACGGCGGCAAATGTCCAGATAGGGCATGCCAGGTTTGATCATCACCATGTCCGCGCCTTCGGTCAGGTCGCGTTCGATCAGGCGCAGGGCCTCGTTCGAATTGGCGGGGTCCATCTGATAGGTTTTCTTGTCGCCGGTCAGAGCGCCGGATGCGCCGACGGCATCGCGGAATGGACCGTAAAAGGCGCTGGCGTATTTCGCGGCATAGCTTAGGATCATCACGTTGTGATGGCCCGTAGCCTCAAGCGCGCGGCGCATCGCGCCAATGCGGCCATCCATCATGTCGGACGGACCAATGATGTCGGCCCCGGCATCGGCCTGCGCAAGTGTCATTTTGACCAGCGCGTCGACCGTCTGGTCGTTCACAATCTCGCCATCGACCACGTACCCGTCGTGGCCGTTAATGTTGTAAGGGTCCAGCGCGACGTCGGTCATCACGGCGATTTCCGGGGCGGCTTCTTTGATTGCGCGAATGGCCCGGTTCGACAGATTATCCGGGTTCCAGGCCTCGGCGCAACCTTCGGTTTTCAGGGACGGATCCGTGTAGGGAAAGATGCATATCGCCGGAATCCCCAGCGCCTGCGCCTCAACGGCGGCCTTTGCGATCAGATCGACCGAGCGGCGCACAACACCGGGCATCGAAGGGATGGGCTCTTCGATCCCTTCGCCGTCCCTCACAAAAACCGGCCAGATCAAATCGTCGGTTGTGAGCGTGTTTTCCCGAACCAGTCCACGGATGGCATCAGATTGGCGCGCCCGACGAAAACGGGTCAGTGGGTAGGGGGCTATGGTCGGTTTCATGGCGCGCTCTCCTTGAATATTCGTGCATTGGGTGGCATGAATTTCCGGTGGTCTCAAGGGTACAATGGACGCGCTTGTTCGAAGAAGGCCCCAAAGACAGTGAACAAAGGGCTGACGCGTGGATTTGCACTCTTCGATTTTCGAACTCATCGACATGCGAAGCTTTTCGAATCTGTGGTACTGGATCGGACTGGCAGTATTGTGGTCGTCGGCCAGTCACTGGGCGATGGGTGTACCCTATGATCTGGTTGTACGGGCGCGGCGAACGGGCGGACAGGCTGAGCAGGATCTGCTCGACATCGTGCGGATCAACAGAAACCGTGTTCTTTACATCGTCGACGTCTCTGGTTTGATTCTTATGGCGCTGAGTTGTTTTTTCTTTACTGGGCTGGTGATACTTGGATTCTATTATGAGGTGGAATTTGCACAGGCCGTATTTCTGCTGCTGTTTCCCGTTTCGCTGGTGATGCTGATCAATATTCGCGCGGCACGCAAATTGAACCGTATTGAGCCTGCGCTTGAGCCTGTGGCAAAAATCCTGACACGGTGCAGAATTTACACGCAGATCATTGGCATGATCTCAATTGTTATTACTTCCCTGTGGGGTATGTACCAGAACCTGTCGATCGGCGTTCTGGGATAAGTACAATCGGAAAGGCAAGGCGATGACAGCTCCGAACCATGTGACGGTTGGCGGCGCTCCCGAAGGGTTTGATGCACAGCTTGTGCTGAACGAAATCGCCCGGTCCGGCGGGCCTGTTTGCCATGTCGCGCGCGACGACAAGCGGATGGAAGCGATGCGGGCCGCATTGGCCTTTTTCGCGCCTGACATGCCGGTCTTTGAGTTCCCGGGATGGGATTGTCTGCCCTATGACAGGGTCTCGCCTAATGCCGACATTGCCGCCGCGCGCGTGGCGACATTGGCCGCGTTGGTCCACCAGATGCCGGATCGATTTGTCCTGCTGACCACGCTGAATGCCACTACCCAGCGTGTACCTGCACGTGATCTACTGCGCGAATCTGCCTTCACCGCCCGCGTAGACCAGCGCGTTGATGAAACGGCGCTGCGCAATTTCCTCGTTCGAATGGGATTCGCCCAAAGTCCCACGGTGATGGAACCGGGCGACTACGCCATACGCGGCGGCATCATCGACATCTTCCCGCCGGGCGAATCCGGCCCAGTGCGGCTGGATCTTTTTGGCGACGTTCTGGACGGCGCACGCCGGTTCGATCCTGTTTCACAGCGCACCACCGAAAAGCTGGACTTCGTGGAACTGGCCCCAGTATCCGAAGTCATTCTGGACGACGCCGCCATCACCCGGTTCCGCCAGAACTATCGTATCGAGTTCGGTGCGGCGGGTACTGACGACCCTCTCTACGAAGCAGTCAGCGCGGGCCGCAAACATCAGGGCATCGAACACTGGCTTCCGTTTTTCCACGACAAGCTGGAGACCCTGTTCGACTATCTGCCCGAGGCGACGATCACCGTGGATGATCAGGTCACACCCGCTCTACTGGCGCGCTGGGATACGATCGTGGATCAATACGAAACGCGTCGGCTGGCGCTTGAAAATCGCTCGCGCATGGACACGGTCTATAAACCGACGCCACCGGGTTTGCTGTATCTGGACGATGCCGCCTGGGTACAGGCGGTCGGCGACCGGCGGGTGATCCAGTTCAGCCCTCTGCCGCAGGCCAGTGGCCCCGGTGTGATTGACGCGGGCGGGCGCATCGGGCGCAACTTTGCACCGGAGCGGCAACAGGAAAGCATCAGCCTGTTCGGCGCACTGGCAAGTCATATCACCGACAAGATGGCCCAGGGGCCGGTGCTGATCGCATCATACTCAGAGGGCGCGCGCGAACGCCTGACCGGATTGATCGAGGATGAAGGTCTGGCCGAAGCGATCCCCGTCACCGACGGCACCCGCATCGGAAAACGTGGTCTGCATCTGGCGGTCTGGGCGCTGGAGCACGGCTTTGAAACGCCGGGTCTGGCGGTCATTGCCGAGCAGGACGTGCTGGGCGACCGCCTGATCCGCCAGCCCAAAAAACGCCGCAAGGCCGAGAACTTCCTGACCGAAACCCAATCCCTTTCACCCGGTGATCTGGTGGTGCATGTCGACCACGGTATCGGACGTTACATTGGGATGGAGGTCGTGACGGCCGCCGGAGCCGCGCATGAATGCCTGCTGCTGGAGTATGCCGAACAGTCCAAATTGTACCTGCCAGTCGAAAACATCGAACTCTTGTCGAAATACGGCCATGACGAAGGGCTGCTGGACCGTCTGGGCGGCGGCGCGTGGCAGGCCAAGAAGGCCAAGCTGAAAGAGCGTATCCGCGAGATGGCGGATAAGCTGATCCGCATCGCCGCCGAACGCGCCTTGCGAAAGGCACCCGTCATGGACCCGCCACCGCATGCGTGGGACGAGTTCAGCGCGCGCTTTCCGTATCAGGAAACCGATGACCAGTTGCGTGCGATCTCTGAGGTGATGGAGGACATGCACTCTGGCGCGCCGATGGATCGCCTGATCTGCGGCGATGTCGGTTTTGGCAAGACCGAGGTTGCCATGCGCGCGGCTTTTGTCGCGGCCATGTCGGGCGTGCAGGTCGCCGTGATCGCGCCGACCACTCTGTTGGCGCGCCAACACGCGGCTTCGTTCAAAGAACGGTTCCGCGGCTTCCCTCTTGAGGTTCGGCAACTATCGCGTTTCGTGTCCGCAAAAGAAGCGCAACAAACCCGAGACGGGTTAGCGCGCGGCACGGTGGATATCGTGATCGGCACGCACGCGCTGCTGGCCAAGGGTATTCGATTCAACAATCTCGGCCTGTTGATCATTGATGAGGAACAGCATTTCGGCGTTGGCCACAAAGAACGCCTGAAACAGTTGCGAAGCGATATCCACGTGCTGACCCTGACCGCGACGCCGATCCCGCGGACGTTGCAATTGTCGCTGACCGGGGTGCGTGATCTGTCGATCATCGGCACTCCGCCCATCGACCGTTTGGCGATCCGCACCTATGTCAGCGAGTTTGATGCAGTCACGATCCGCGAGGCGCTGCTGCGAGAGCACTACCGGGGCGGGCAGAGCTTTTACGTGGTGCCGCGTATCTCGGACCTGCCCGAGATCGAGGAATTCCTGAAAGAACAACTGCCAGAGCTGACCTATGTCGTGGCCCACGGGCAGATGGCGGCGGGCGAGCTCGACGACCGGATGAACGCTTTCTACGACGGCAAATACGATGTGCTTTTGGCGACCACGATTGTCGAAAGCGGGCTGGATATTCCGACGGCAAACACGATGGTCGTGCACCGGGCGGATATGTTCGGTCTGGCGCAGCTGTATCAGATCCGCGGCAGGGTGGGGCGGTCAAAGACGCGCGCCTATGCCTATCTGACCACAAAACCGCGCCAAAAATTGACGGCCACCGCTGAAAAACGCCTGCGGGTTCTGGGTTCGTTGGATACTCTGGGCGCTGGTTTCACGCTGGCCTCGCAAGACCTCGATATTCGCGGCGCGGGTAACCTGTTGGGCGAAGAACAGTCGGGCCAGATGCGCGATGTAGGCTATGAACTCTACCAGTCGATGCTGGAAGAGGCGATTGCCAAGATCAAAGCCGGTGAGATGGAAGGGCTGTCGGATGCCGATGACCAATGGGCACCGCAGATCAATCTGGGCGTACCGGTCCTGATCCCCGAGGACTACGTGCCCGATCTGGACGTGCGTTTGGGCCTCTATCGTCGCTTGTCTTCGCTCTCGACCAAGGTCGAGCTGGAGGGTTTTGCCGCAGAGCTGATCGACCGTTTCGGCACGCTTCCGAAAGAGGTGAACACCCTGATGCTGGTCGTTCGCATCAAGGCGATGTGCAAGCGCGCAGGCATTGCCAAGCTGGACGGCGGACCGAAGGGCGCGACGATCCAGTTCCACAATGACAAATTCGCCTCGCCACAAGGTCTGGTCGAGTTCATCCAGAACCAACGCGGGTTGGCCAAGGTCAAGGACAACAAGATTGTGGTCCGGCGCGACTGGAAAAAGGACGCCGACAAGATCAAAGGAGCCTTCGCAATCGCACGCGATCTGGCCGAGAAAGTCATGGCCGAGAAGAAGAAAAAGGCGAAGGCTTAGTCTCCGCTCACAAAGGTGCACAGCTGCCATTCGCCCGCGTCCGATTTCACGAACGCGGCGCGGTGGCCGGTCATGGGCCACAGGAAATCCCTGTGCATGAACCCGCGGGTCCCGTCGGTCAGCATCACCGGTTGATAGTCGGCGGCATCCTGATAGGCGGTGATGATGACGATCTCATGGCTGATCAGGCCCAGAGCCGGGGCATCGGATTGGGCAGCCTGTCTGAGGGTTACGTCGCCGCCGCTTACGAAATAGGCCATGGCCGGGTCCAGCGTGGCGGGCAGGGTGATCTGCCACTGATGGGGCATCCAGAACTCACCCTCATCATCAAAGTAACCCGGCTGTGACAGGGTGGTTTCCAAGCTGCGCCAATAGGCGTCGCCTGTGGCTAGGTATTCGCGCAGCTCTTCCGGGCCGCCGTCGCCGCCGTGGCTCAAGTAGATGTCGGGGCAGGCTGAGGCGATCACGGCGTCGGTGTCCCGCGCGATTACATCCGCCAGCAGTTTGTCGCGAAAGGCCAACAGGGAGGGGTCGCGGTCGGCCTCATCGACAGGCGGAAAGGTTTGTCGATCGGCGAGAGCAGGACCGCAGAGCATCAGGCAAAGCAAGACGCGGATCATTCTGCTGCCTTCATCGCAGCTTGAGCGCAGAAGCATGAGGCCCCAACGGCCCGATCCGCGCGGGCCAGTGCCAGGTCCAGGCGCTGTTTAATTTGCCGGATTTCAACGGTTTCCCCGCGCGCCTTCAGGCAATCGTGCAGGCCCTTCAGGCTCCAGACATTGTCGGGGTGGATCGAGGCCCGGCTGAGGGTGCCGCCCAGCCCCAGATCCTCACGATAAACCGCTTCGGCTTCAATCACATGCCCCTGTTCGAACAGCAACGCCCCCAGCGCGTGGCGGGTCGGTTGCATCCAGCCCCAAGGCTCATCATAGGGCAGCGTGTCATCCAACTCGACCGAGCGGCGCAGGTGACCAAAAGCGGTGTCATAGTTGCCTTTGCGGTACTCGATCTCTCCGCGCAGCATTTCGCGGGCGATCTCCAGAAGGTCGATAACCCGGTTGTTGTGCAGCAGCCGAGTTTCCGGCACCCGATCCTTTGCGGCCAGAAAAAGCTGTTCTTCGGCCTCGGCCTCTGTCACCTGACCCGTTGCGGCAAATGCGATGGCACGCGCGTAATGGGTGGTCGCCGTGACCGTGCGATAGAGGTCCTGATCGTCGGGCAAGGGCAACGCTTTCGCCTCTTCCCACCGGCCAAACCGGATCAGGATATGAGGCCCCATCGACATATAGCTTTCGAAGAAATCTGCCATGGGTGGGCTTTCGGTGCGCAGCATCGCCTCGGGCGTGGTGTCCCAGATGCCTTGATTGGCGCGCAAAGCCGGTTCCATCTGTCCCAGAAACAGCGCACCGTAGATGGCGAAGTGATAATTGTGCTGGCGATAGCCGGTGTAGATGTTAAACGCGCCTTCACGCTCATAGTATTTCAGGTCGGCCTCGGTGGCCTTTTCGTTCCAGTGGACGACGTTCTGATAATGCCCGCACAGCACGTCGATATGGGTGGGCATGTGGACGAGATGCCCTGCATCAGGGACCAGAGTGCGAAGCACATCCCCAGCCTTTAGAGCTTTTTCCGGGGTCGGAGACATCTCCATCAGGTGCACATACAGATGCAGCAGACCGGGATGAGACATGGCAGCCGGATCTTCGGTCATCGCATCCTCAAGCGCTTTTTGCGCCTCCAGTGTCGCGGCTCCTTCGGCGGGTTGGCCTGTCTTCAGATCCCACATCTGCCAGGGGGTCAGGTTCAGCAGCGCCTCGACATAAATCGTGCGCAGGTCGAGGTGTCCGGGCTGATCCGCAAAAGCTGCGCGCATGGTGTCGGCGAAATCGTGGTCCCAGCTGTGCATGTCTGCGACAGGGTCGCGCTGAGGGTATCGTGCGGGCAGGGCGGCGATCAGCGCCCGTTCGACCGGTGTGCACTTGTCAGCCAAGGCAACAGCCATTTGCGCTGCGTCATAGGCCAGCGCCAGCGCCTTTCGTTGCCCTCGGTCGTCCAGCAGGTTCCAGGGCAGGTTGTAATTTGGCCCGGCCGCATAGGCCACGCCCCAATGCGCCATCGCACAATCGGGATCGAATTCCAGTGCGCGCTGAAAACAGACCACGGCCTCGTCATGATTATAGCCATATGTCCAGTTCAAACCCCGGTCGAACCAAAGCTGAGCCTCGGCCGAGGACGTGGTGATCGGACAGGAATAGGCGCCAAGATCGTAATAATCGCTCATTGAAAATCCCCCCTCATATAGAGGGGAGGTTAACCCGATTCATCCGGTCTGCACAGATCAGGCAGGCAGCCTGTCTTCGATCCGACCCATATGCAGCATCAGGCCAAAGCCCAGGGCGCTCATCGTCAGGATCCCGATGGCCAGTGGGAGAATTGAGCCGTCGAACAACTGACCAATGGGTGCGGCGATTGCGGCGGCGAACACGGTCGAGATTGCCCCGATCACTGATGCCGCCATTCCCGCGATATGGCCCATCGGCTCCATCGCGATGGCGTTCAGGTTGCCCATGGTCATGCCTGCCATGAAGAACACCGCCGTCTGCCAACTGACGAATACGGCAAAGGATAAGGTCGGCGAAAGATCCGTCGCGTTCAACAGGATGACGCCGGTTGTAAAGATCACCTGCGCTCCCAGTGCCCAAGTTACGATCCGACGCATGCCCAGTCTGACGACAAACGCCGCATTCAACAGGCTGGCCGAGCCCGACATCAGAGCGACAAAACCGAACCAGAACGGGAAGCTGTCGGCACTGTCATGAATGATGTCATAGACCGGCTGCACCATCGTCAGCATGGTGAACAGCATGCCCAGGCACAAGGTCTGCACCATGATCGACAAACGGACCGTCGGGTGTGCAAACATCTGGCGCGCTGCATCCATCATCAGGGGCAGGCGCAGCGGGCGTCGGTTCTCGACCGCCAACGGCTCGGGCAGGCGGAGGCCCATCCAGACGACCGTGATCAGCGAGAACAGGATGAACGAGGCAAAGATACCCCGCCAGCCGGTCAAGGCGATTACGCCAGCGCCCATCATCGGCGCAATGGCTGGAACGAGCGTGAAAATCATCATCGCGATCGACACGATCCGCGCCATCTCACGGCCCGAATAGAGGTCCCGAATAATCGCCATGGCCACCACCCGGGGGGCCGCGCAGCCGATCCCCTGACAGATGCGGGCGATCAGCAACACCTCGAGAGAGGAGCTGGCCCATGCCGCAGCCGCTGAGATGATGTACAAGGCTGAACCCACGTAGATAACCGGTTTGCGCCCGAAGGCGTCAGACAACGGCCCGGTGAAAAACGTGCCGATGCCCATGCCCAGAACAAACGACGTAAGGATCAATTGCGCCTTGTTGATGTCATCCGGGCTGAGCTGCGCACCGATGTTCGGTAGGGCTGGCAGCATGGCGTCGATCGAAAATGCGATCGTTGCAAACATCATTGCGATTAGTGCGATGAACTCGCCGCGAGACATGCGATTGGCCATAGCGCCCTCCTGACCTGATCGCGCTATCACGGCAGATCAGGTGGCGCTAGGTGTCAAATTGCACAGGGGTCTGTGCTAATTTGCAGGAGAAGCCTCAAGTTGAGACATGATCTCGGCAATCACTTTTTCCCACATTTCAGGGGGTTGTGCGCCAGGAACCGCGTGTTGATTGGCCACAATGAAAGTTGGGACCGAGTTGACGCCCATCTGCCGGGAATGGATGTCGCGGTTGCTGATATCCTCGCGGTCGGCGTCGGATTTTAGCAGTTTCAGAACAACGGCTGCGTCCATTCCGGCGTTGTCGGCGATATCGGCCAGAACCTCGTGATCGCCAATGTCGCGGGCCTGCACGAAGTATGCGTCGAACAGGGCGTCCACGACGGCGTTCTGCTTGCCCTCGATCCCCGCCCAATGGATCAGGCGGTGCGCGTCCAGCGTGTTTGGCGTGCGCTTCATGCCCTCGAAATCGATCTTGAGGCCCGCGTTTTCGGCGTGTTCGACAACCGGCGCATAGGCCCGCACGGCGCCTTCTTTGCCCCCAAACTTGCGTTCCAGATACTCGCGCCGATCCATGCCTGCGTCGGGCATATCTGGGTTCAGCTGGAACGGATGCCATTCGATCACAAACGGGTGGTCGGGAATAGCAGCCAGCGCCTTGTCCAAATGGGTTTTGCCGATATAGCACCAGGGGCAGATCGGGTCGGACATGATATCAAGCTTGACGGTCTGGGTCATTCGTTGGTCGCCTTGAAATAGGCCGGCAGCGCCCGGCGCAGAAGTTTTCCGTTCCCACCAGCGGGCAGTTCGGGCAGATGGATAAAGGCACGCGGTTGCTTGTAACGCGCCAGATTTGCTTCGACATAAGTGCGCAAAGCGTCATCGTCCAGTTTTTCTGGCCCTGTATAGAAGGCAGCTATCACAAATGTGTCCGGTTTAACCTCGACCGCCGCAGCCCCGACCTGAGCGATGCCGGGATAGCGGGACAGGGCGGCCTCGACTTCGACCGGCGACACGCGGTAGCCGCCCGCGTTCATCATGTCGTCGTCGCGGCCCAAATAGGTGATCTGCCCGTCGACGGCCATTGCACCCTGATCGCCGGTCAAAAACCAATCGCCCTGCATCCGCGCGTCGGCCTCGTCCGGGGCGTTGAGGTAGGTAAGCATCAGGCCGGGGTCCGAACGATGAACCGCAATCGTGCCTTCCTGTCCTTGTGGTACGGGACCGTCCGGTCCCAGAATTGCCACCCGACGGCCGGGCTGCGGCTGCCCCAACGCATTGCCCCGCGCCGGATGGGCCGGGCTTGAGGAAATGAAGGTCGAGCATTCGGACATGCCATAGGCCTCGTAAAGCTCGGTTCCGGTCGCATCTACCCACCGTTCATGCAGGTGGCGCGGCAGCTTTTCCCCTGCGCACAACCCGTGGCGCAGGTCAGGAAAGGTAATGTCCTCGCCCGAGTTGAGAACCTTTCGGAAAACGCCGGGGGCAGCCGCGAATATGGTGGCATTATGCTGGCGCAACAGTGCGGGAAGGTCGTTCAAGTCTGTACCGGGTTCAGGGATCAAGGCGGTCGCGCCGATGGTCCAAGGGTCCATCAAGCCGGTCCCCAGCGTGTAGGTCCAATTGAACGCTCCAGCGTGGCACAACCGGTCCGTTTCGCGCAAACCGTACCAGCCATCCACCATCATCTGACGCGCCCAGATGGCGCGGTGCGCGTGGGCCACGGCCCTTGGTCTGCCGGATGTGCCGGACGTGTAGACCACGTAACCCATTCGGTCCGGGTCACCCATCTGAAACGCAGCCGGGGGCAGATCGCGCATCGCGGCCAGATCGCCCAGCTTGATCTGAAAAGGGTGCGCAGCGCAGGCGACCACCGGGTCGCGCAGAACCGCGGCCGGTTTCAGATCGTCGATCATGCGCGCTGTTTCAGGTTCGGTCAGTTGCGAAGAGGTCGGAACGGGGACAATGCCAACAGCAATCGCGCCCAGATACGCAATCGGGAAATCAACCGTATTCCCCAAACGCATCAACGCGATGTCACCTGGTGCCAACCCGGCCTGCAACAACCCCGTTCCAGTGCCAAGAATGGCCTGTTTCAGGTTGCGATACGTCCAATTCTGCGCACTGTCAGGGCCCAACACGGATAAGGCCGTTTTGTCAGAGACCCCGTCTGCATGGCGCAGCACATGGGCGGCCAGGTTGAACGGAGACGGGCAGGGCGGCGGCGGCCCCTGATCGAATATCGAAAGCATGACAACTGGCTAGCGCGACCACTGGTACGTTGCAAGCGGGACGGGCTATGCCTATAGAATGACGCATGAGCACCCAAGACCAGACATCTTTGATCCGCATCGCGCGCGACACGGGCGAACAAACGGAAGTTGAGCCGCTGGACCTCGGCGCGCGTGTACGCGAGTTGCGTAAAGCGCGGAAATGGACGCTGGAACAGGCGGCAAGCCAGGCCGGTCTGGCACGTTCAACGCTCAGCAAGATCGAGAATGGACAGATGTCGCCCACATATGACGCTCTGAAAAAGCTAGCGACCGGTTTGGAGATCTCGGTCCCGCAGTTGTTCACGCCGCCGCAGCGGGAGCAAGTTATTGGACGGATGGCCGTGACACGGATGGGCGAAGGGTCCGCGCATCCCACCACGACTTATGAACATGAGCTGCTGGCCGATACGCTGACCAAAAAGCAGATGCTGCCCTATCGTGCGCGTGTCCGCGCGCGGTCAATGGACGAGTTCGACGGCTGGGTCCGCCATGATGGCGAAGAATTCCTGTATGTGCTGACGGGTGTAGTGCGTCTTTATACCGAGTTCTATGAACCCGTCGAAATGCGCCGTGGTGACAGCGCCTATTACGACGGCAGCATGGGGCACAACGTCATCTCGGTCAGCGATGAAGACGCAATGATCCTGTGGGTGACATCACTCACTTAACGAGCGGCTGAATTCGCGGTTCAAGCCTTCAGTGAACAGAAAGTCCTCAAGCTCTTCGTGGGCTTCGTTCACGGTCAGTTGGTGACATTCGGCCAGATATGCCTCGAAACGTTTACGGTCCTTGCTGAACCGCACCATGTCCTGGTCTTTCAGGTTCGGAAAACGTCGCTTGGCGCGCGCATACATTGCATCCCAGTCTTGCGTCAGATCGGTCCATTTCAACATCAGCGATCTTTCCGGTTAATCGGTTACACAACTGCTCGGCCTGGGGTTCAGGGTACGAACGCATACGGGGTGATCGGGCATGACAAAATGTCGCACCTTCTGAGGGTGGATTTAGGATGCGGAAATGCCCGTTGCAGCCAACCCGCAACGGGCAGACGGACCTAGTTTTTGAGTGAGTGGAGGCCGGTCCGTAAATTCAATGTGCTACGGATCGGGCGAAGAGTTATGTCTCGAATTCTAAAGATATAATCAATTCGCCTCAATCGCGTAACTATTGGGCAAGGCTATACCGGCGGAACCAGTTCCGTAAAGCCTTTTGTGTGAGTTTTTTTGCTATGTACCCACTTTAGGGGATGCAACAACATCTTGCGAGAGTGATGGTTGGGGCTCGCCACATGTGGCGAGCCTGTGTATTGTGCTGATTTCCGCCGATCTTTGCGCGGCGGGTCAATCCTCGTACCACCAGACCTGTGGCATGTATTCAGGACCGTCGCCATAGATCGGCAGAGTCTCGGGCTGTTTCAGTTCTTTGGCATGGGCGATCCGGCCGACATCAAAGTTCCAGATCGGAATGACATAGCGCCCGGCGGTCAGGACACGATCAAGCGCCCGCGTGGCCGAGACGAAATCCTCGTGGCTTTCCGAGGCCAGCATGGCGTCAATCAAACCGTCCACAGCGGGCGAGGCGACCCCCATCAGATTCCGGGTTCCCGGCGTGTCCGCATTCTCGCTGCCCCAATACAGGCGTTGCTCATTGCCGGGTGACAGTGACAGCGCGCGGCGGAAGAAGGTCATGTCGAAATCCAGTTCAGACGTGCGCGCGGTAAACTGGGCGCTGTCGACCTGTTCGGTGGTCACTTGAATGCCCAGACGCTCCAGCGCACGCGAATAGATCTCGATGGCCGTTTCGCTTTCTGTATCACCCTGCTGCAGCAGGACGGTCAGGGTGAAGGCATCACCGTTGGCGTTACGCAGCACGCCGTCCTGAATTGTCCAGCCTGCTTCGGCCAGAAGGTTGGTTGCAGCGCGGATGTTCTTTCGGTTACGCGCCGATCCATCGCTTTCGGGCAGGGTGTAGCCCTCCACCGCGCCCGGTGGCAGGTCGTCCTGGAAGGTCAGCAACAGCTCTTCGACGCGTCCGGTGGCCGGGCCGGGTTGCATGGCAAGGTCCGAGCCCGAGAAATAAGAGGCGATCCGAGGTTGTGCGCCGCCGGTGATCGTGTCGTTGATGAATTCGAAGTTGAACGCCAGCGTCAGCGCCTCGCGCACGCGCCAGTCATCAAATGGAGCCTTGCGGGTGTTCATCACAAAGCCGGTCATCCCCGAGGGCTTGCCATGGGGGATCTCAGTCTTAACGACGTCGCCGCGCTGCACGGCGGGAAAGTTGTATTGCGTGGCCCATTTGTCGGCGTTGAATTCACGCACGGCTGTCAGCTCTCCGGCTTTGAATGCCTCGAACAGGACAGTGCCGTCGCCATAAAATTCGATCCGCATCTCATCCAGGTTCATGGTGCCTTTGCGGAATGGGATATCAGCGCCCCAATAGTCGGGGTTCCGTTTCAGGGTGACGTACCGCCCGGCTTCATAACCGTCGACCACATAAGGTCCGGTTCCGACCGGAATGTCATGCAGCCCGGCATCGGCAAAGTCTTTGCCTTCCCACTGCGCCTTTTGCAGGATCGGACGCAGACCGGCGATCAGGGCAAGTTCGCGATCGGGTTCATTGAAGGTGATCCGAACCGAGCGCGGACCGGTCTGTTCGATGCTGTCGATCTTGCCCCACAACCCGCGATACCGCAGGTGTCCTTCGGTGCCCAATGTCTCATATGACCAGATCACATCATCCACGGTGACCGGCGTGCCATCGGAAAACTCGGCGTTTTCGCGCAGCGAAAATTCGACCCAAGAGCGGTCGGGAGCTGTCTCAACTGATTCGGCTAACAACCCGTAAAGTGTGAAAGGTTCGTCCCAAGAGCGGCCCATAAGGCTCTCGTGGGTCCAAAACCGTAACTGCCAGGGCGAGCTGCCTTTTTGCACGAAGGGGTTCAAACTGTTATAGCCGCCGGTGTTTCCAAACACGACTTTCCCGCCTTTGGGCGCATCCGGATTTGCGTAGGGCAGGGACACAAAATCCGGTGGTAGGGCGGGGTCACCGTACATAGCTATGCCATGGGCCGAATCTGCATGCGCGATTGAAGCGCTCAAAAGGGCGGTGATTCCCGCGACAAGGGGGCGAACGGGGCGGAGGAAATTGGGGCTCATTTTGGAAACAATCCTGCTCTGGCCTTATTTTGTTGGGATTCACCGTAGCGATGATTTTTCTTGTTATCAAACTTTTAGCTTGGACGAAGGCGCGGAATTGCTTATAAAGGATGCACTGCTCGATAGGTTTCTTGCCTGTATGAAACCTGCCTCAATAACTTAACGCCCGCTTCGCGCGGGCGTTTTTTTTGCGCTTTTTCCGATCAGTTGCGCGGGCAGAATGTTTCCCCGTTCTCTTTGCAGGTGCAGCATGGCACTGTGTCGTCAAAGTGTACCTTCAGGGAGTTCGGCCATGAGCCTTTCGAGAAAAACAGCCATCATTACCGGATCGAATTCAGGGATCGGATTGGGCGTCGCGCGCGAGCTGGCCAAGGCCGGGGCCAATGTGGTTCTGAATTCCTTCACCGACCGTGACGAAGACCATGCGCTGGCTGCCGAAATCTCGCAAGAGACGGGTACCAATGCGCGCTATATCAAGGCGGACATGTCCAAGGGTGACGAATGTCGCGCCCTGATCGAGCAGGCGGGGGCTTGTGACATTCTGGTGAACAACGCAGGCATTCAGCATGTTGCACCCGTTGATCAATTCCCGGTCGACAAATGGGACGCGATTATCGCGATCAACATGAACTCGGCCTTCCACACGATGGCCGCGGCGTTGCCGATGATGCGCGAGGCCGGTTGGGGGCGGATCGTCAACATTGCCTCGGCCCATGGATTGACGGCGTCGCCCTTTAAATCGGCTTACATCGCTGCCAAGCATGGTGTGGTCGGGATGACCAAATCGGTCGCGCTGGAAACGGCGCAAGAGCCGATCACATGCAATGCGATCTGTCCCGGCTACGTGCTGACCCCACTGGTCGAGGCGCAGATTCCGAATACCATGAAGGAATACAACATGAGCCGTGAGGACGTGATCAAGAACGTCATGCTCGAACGGCAGCCGTCCAAAGAATTCGCGACGGTCGAGCAGTTGGGTGGCACCACGGTTTTCCTGTGCTCGGACGCGGCGGCGCAGATCACGGGGACCACAATATCGGTTGATGGTGGTTGGACTGCACTCTGAAAAAGGAGGCGGTGTTGTGAAACAGATCAATCTGGCATTGCAGGGCGGCGGCGCGCATGGCGCGTTTACTTGGGGTGTCCTGGACCGGCTATTGGACGAGGACGATATCGAGGTTGCGGCTATCACCGGAACCTCGGCCGGGGCGTTGAACGGGGCCGCGTTCAAATCCGGGATGGTTCACAACGGGCGCGAAGGCGCGCGGGCAAGCCTGAATGGGTTGTGGGCGCAGATGGGTGCGGTAGGCGATATGCGCCTTGCCAACTGGATGCAGGCAGTCGAACCCGCACAGATATCTCAGGCGATGGAGTATTCCCTGCCGTTCTCGGTTGGCGATACCGTGTCGCGACTGGTCTCGCCTTACGCCTACGGCCCGTTCTATCGCAACCCGTTGCAGCAGGTGGTCGACACATTCAACTTTGATGAGGTTTGTGCAGATCAGGGGCCACAGCTCTTTGTCTGTGCAACCTGTGTCCGCAGCGGCAAGATCCGCGTCTTTACCGGGGACGAAGTTTCAACCGACGCGATCCTGGCCTCTGCCTGCCTGCCAAATCTTTTCAAGGCGATTGAGATTTTTGACCCCAAGTCAGGCCGGACCGAGGCTTACTGGGATGGCGGATACACAGGGAATCCGGCGCTTTATCCGCTGTTTAACGATGGTTTGCCCGACGATGTGGTGATCGTGAACATCAACCCGCTTGAACGGGATGAGGTGCCGAAAACACCGCAGCAGATTCAGAACCGGATCAATGAGATCAGCTTTAACTCGTCGCTGCTGCGTGAGTTACGAGCGATCAATTTCGTGCAGCGTCTGTTGGCGGACGGCAAGCTGAAAGCGGGCGAGATGAGCCGGGTTCTTGTTCATATGATCGCGGATGACGAGCTGATGAACGACCTGTCCGTCGCGACCAAAACGGTTCCGAACCCTGTGATCCTGCACAAGCTGAAAGACGCGGGCCGCGTTGCTGCGGATCGGTTTCTGGCTGATCACAAGGATGATCTGGGTGAGCGCAGCTCGGTCGACCTGCCAGAGATGTTCAGCTGATCACTCGGGCGGTTGCGTTGGGTCTTTTTCGTTGGGATAGACAAGGCCCGCAGAAATCACGAGCTTAGCCGCGTCCTCGATGGACATATCCAGCAGGATCACGTCTTCGGCTGGGAAAAACAGCAAAAAGCCAGACGTCGGGTTGGGCGTTGTCGGAACGAAAACGCTCAAAAGATCGCCGCCGGTTTCCGCGCGGTCGGCCACTTCGCCTTTGGCGGTGGTCGAGACAAAACCTATCGCCCAGATACCACGGCGCGGGTATTGGATCAGGCAGGCCTTTTCGAACGACCGCTCGGTCTGGGCGAATACCGTCTCGGAAATCTGTTTGATGCCGGAATAGATCGAGCGGACGACCGGCATCCGGTTCACAAGACTTTCGGCGAAATGGATCAGTGAGCGCCCAAGGATGCCCTTGGCGATCCAGCCGACAACGACGGTGAAGGCCAGGAAAATGACCACCCCGACGCCCCGCAGGTTGATGCCCACATATTCTTGTGGCTGGAACCTTTGCGGAATCAGCGGCAACACCGCACTGTCGATCCAGCCGACAACCGACCAGATCAGCCAAATCGTAAGCCATACAGGCGCAATGACGACGATGCCGGTCAGGAACGACGCGCGCAGGCGGGCCAACAGGCCCGGTCGGCGATGCGGTTCTTCGTCAAATGGTGTGTTCATTGCAGTCCTGAGCGGCTTTGTGCCGAATTAGTTAAGCAGTCCGGTGCCTTGGTACAATAGCTTTATGTCAATCGCTCCGGTCCGCCAGCGCGCGTGCAATGCCAGCCGCGAGCCGGGCGTTGTTGCGCACCAGGGCGATGTTTGCAGTCAGCGAACGCCCCTCGGTCTGTTCGTAAATCCGCTGCAACAGGTAAGGCGTGACACCCTTGCCGGTGATACGATGAGCGTCGGCATCGGACTGCGCTGAGGCTATGATCGGAGCCAGTTCCTCAGCCGGGATTTGATCCTCGGCAGGGATTGGATTGGCGACCAGCTGACCGCCGGGCAGACCCAGTGCGCGGCGCGTTGCGTGCGCCTTGGCTATGTCCTCGGCATTGTCCATGCGCAGCGGCGCGGCGTAAGGCGATTTCGCTGACCAGAAGGCCGGGAATTCGTCCTGCCCGTAGGCGATGACCGGAACGCCGAGCGTTTCCAGAACCTCGAGCGTTTTGGCAAGATCCAGGATCGCTTTGGCCCCTGCAGCCACAACTGTCACCGGGGATTGCGCCAGTTCGTGCAGGTCGGCAGAGATGTCGAATGTCGTCTCGGCACCCTGATGCACACCGCCGATACCGCCGGTGGCAAACACCTCGATCCCTGCATAGTGCGCGGCGATCATCGTGGCCGCGACCGTGGTCGCACCGGTGCCGCCGGTGGCCATGCAGGCGGCCATGTCGGCGCGGGACAGTTTGGCAACGCCTTGCGCCTGACCCAGTGCTTTCAGCTCATCGGCTTCCAGACCTACATGCAGCTTGCCCTTGATCACCGCCATTGTAGCCGGAACCGCGCCCGCGTCGCGGATGTCTTGTTCGACCTGCGCCGCCACCTCGATGTTCTGAGGGTAGGGCATCCCGTGCGTGATGATGGTGCTTTCCAGCGCGACGATGGGTTGGCCTGCGTCTTTGGCGGCGCGGACTTCGGCGGAATATTGGATGTCGATCACAGTGGGGTTTCTCCGGATACGTATGTTGCAGCGGCGTTCAGAGCGCGGGTCAGAGCCTCTTCGCTCGATGCGCCACTGGCCTCTGAGGCGATATGGGCCGCCATGAATGTGTCGCCCGCCCCGGTCACTCGGGTGACCAGTACGGATGGGGGTGTTTGTGTCAGGATTTCATCTGCGCTGCCTACGGTGGCCGAGTTACCTCCGTCGGTGACCAGAACGCGCAGCGCGCCACGGTCCAGCAGGCCCTTGGCTGCGGATTCGGAATCAGCGAACTCGCGTTGGCATAGTAGGCCTGCTTCTTCGAGGTTCACATAGAGCGTCGCACGCGCATGTTTCAGGAAGGGCAGCAGACGCTCGGCCTTGCCGGGCGAGGCGGGGGCCACGCGCAGATCGGCGCGGGCAAAGGCGGGGCTTTGGGCAATTTCCTCAAGCAGTGTCAGCGTCAGGTTGCCGTCCAATGCGATCGGACCTTCGAACGGTGCGTTTTCAAAGCCCAACGGACCATGCATCAGCGGGCGCAGGATTTTGGCCCCTGCGGCCTCAAGCGAATGGGCATCAGCAATGGCCGCGATCAGGCCGTTGGCCCCCTCGACCGCCATGTACCGGTCTGTAGGCAAATCCTGCGAGCGATAGACGTGATCGGTCACCATGCCCAGCCGGGCACAGGAATTGATCAGCTCATCCCCTTCGGGATCACGGCCAATAGCGGTCAGCAGGGTGGGGGTCATGCCAAAGCGCACGAGGGTCATGGCAATGTTCATCGCCACGCCGCCGGGCAGGCGGGTGATCCGTCCCGGCACGTCCGAGCCCTGCCGCATGGCGCTGGCAGACCGGCCAATCACGTCCCACAGGACCGAGCCAATGCAAAGAATGTCGCTGTTCTGAGTCATGTGATCGTCATGCCGCAGGCCCCGCGCAGGTGCAAGGGTCAACGCTCACATCGCGTCGGTAAGAGCCTTGAGCGCTGCGACGGGGTCGTCTTGGGCCCAGATCTCTTCGCCAATGCCAAAGAAATCGGTATGCGGGGCGAGTTCGCGGATCAGGTCAGGCGTCAGGCCACCTTCGGCCACCACCGGCACTTCGATCATTTCTGACCACCACTGGAACAGATCTTTCTCTGCGGTGGTGCCGTCACCCAGTGTCGAATTCCCAACCGGACCAAAGGCCACGTAGTCGGCGCCAGCTTCACCAGCGGTCATGCCGTCATGGCTGGAGGCTCCGCAAAAGCTGCCGACAATCGCGTCTGCGCCCAGTTCTTTGCGTGCGGCGCGGACCGAGCGGGCCGCGTCGTCCAGATGCACCCCGTCCAGACCCAGACGCTGGGCCAGCAGGACATGGTTCGAAATCACCAGCGCCACGTCTCGGGCATGCGCGACCTCGCGGCAGGCATCGGCCGCACGCGCGATCGTATCCTCATCACTGCCCGCAAGCGCCAGGCGGATGCAGGCGATCTCGGCACTGTCGAGCACACTGGCCAAACGGTTGGGGAAGGTGCTCAACTCAATCGTCGGCGGCGTGATCAGGTAAATCTGCGGCTGCTCGGGGGTGTCCATTGGCGCGTCCTTCGCTTTCAGTCTTTTGCGCGGTTTAGCGGATTGCGGCAGGGAAGCAAACTTTTATACCCGTTTCGGGCGCAAATGATCGCCCGGGCGACTTGCCCTGCCTGCGCGCGCGGATTAGAGCAGGCGGAACTTTCGGAGACTGCCATGCCCAGCGATAAATCTCAGCCCTCGTTCGTGCTCGTACGCCCGCAGATGGGCGAAAACATCGGTGCCGCCGCGCGGGCGATGTGGAATTTTGGGCTGGACCGGATGCGGATCGTTGCACCACGCGATGGGTGGCCGAACCACAAGGCCGTAGCGATGTCCAGCGGGGCCGGGCGGCTGCTGGATGAGGCGCAGCTGTTCGACGATCTGGCCGGGTCACTGGCCGACAGCACCTTCGTCTTTGCCACCACGGCCCGTCAACGAGGCCTGACTAAGCCGGTCTACAGCCCGGAACGCGCAATGCAGATCGCGGCGGAAAAGGTCGCAGCGGGTGAGAAGGTCGCCGTTCTGTTTGGCCCCGAACGCGCGGGGCTTGAGAATGAGGACATCGCCAAGGCCAACGCCATCATCTCGGTCCCGGTGAACCCCGAATATGCCTCGCTGAACCTCGGGCAGTGCGTGTTGCTGACCGCCTATGAGTGGATGCGCCAGACCGGAGACGTCGTGCACGAGGCCACGGATCTGGGCAAGGGCGACTGGGCCACAGGTATTGAGGTCGAGAAACTGGTCGAGCATTACGAAGACCGGCTGGAAGAGGCAGGCTTTTTCTACCCGCCCGAAAAGGCCGAAGGGATGAAAACCAACCTGCGCAATCTGTGGTCGCGGATGCGGATGACACGGGCGGATGTGCAGATGCTTCACGGGATCATGCGTCAGATGGTCCGCTGGAAAGACAAGGGCTGAGGCTGGACCTATGTTCCGCATCACCCTAGCTTGCGACGAAATCCAAGGCACAAGAGGACAGCATGAGCGGTAAGCGCAGCATCTTCGAAGACGTCTCAGACACCGAAAAACAACAAGCCGTTCAACCCGGTATGCTGGATCGCGGTCGCCGTGGCGCGCGCAAGGCCATTCGTGTCTGGCTGATGATCCTGTTCGCGCTTGTGGTCATCATGATCGCGGTGGGCGGGCTGACACGACTGACCGACAGCGGGTTGTCGATCACCGAATGGCGGCCGATCACCGGGGCTATCCCGCCGATGAACGAGGCCGACTGGCAGTCCGAGTTTGATAAGTACAAACAAATCGACCAGTGGCGCATCCAGAACCAGTGGATGGACCTGAGTGATTTCAAATTCATCTATTGGTGGGAATGGGGTCACCGACAGCTGGGTCGCTTTATTGGGGTGGTCTGGGCGATCGGTTTCTTCGGGTTTCTGGTCGCTCGACAAATTCCTGTCGGCTGGACCGGTAAGCTGCTGATCCCAGGTCTTTTGGGGGGCGTTCAGGGTGCTGTCGGCTGGTGGATGGTCGCCTCTGGCGTAACGCAGGGTGAAGGCATGATTGCTGTCGCCAGCTACCGGCTGGCGGTGCATCTTGGATTGGCGTTTGTGATCCTGGGATTCCTGGCGTGGTATATCTTTGAGCTCGGCCGCGAGGAACGCGACCTGATGCAGGCCCGCCGCGCGAAGGAGGCGAAGCTGTTTTCGCTATCGACCGGCCTTTTGCATTTCACCTTTTTGCAAATCCTCATCGGTGCGCTGGTCGCCGGGATCGACGCCGGTCGTTCGTACACCGACTGGCCCCTAATCGGCGGGCAGCTCTTGCCGCCCGATGCCGCGATGCTGGAACCGATGTGGCGAAACTTTTTTGAAAGCCCGGGCCTGGTGCAGTTCATCCACCGGTGCGTTGGCTACCTGCTGTTCATCTTCGCCGTGATCGTCTGGCGCCGCGGCAGCACCAGCGCACATCCGCAGACCCGATTTGCCTTCAATGCAGCTTTTGCGGCGCTTTCACTCCAAGTGGTGATCGGCATCGTCACCGTGGTCTACGCAGCCCCGTGGCAGATCGCGATCTTCCACCAGTTCATGGCCGTCGTGGTCTGGACCCTGATCCTGCGGGCGCGGTTCCTGACCGCTTACCCAATCGCAACCTCTCTGCGCGGAGCTTGACCCCATGGCAGCCTATGATGATCTGATGGCCTTTCAGCGCGAAACAACAGCGCTGAGCGAAATTGCAGGGCGACTGGGCTGGGACCAGGAAACGGTTATGCCGCGCGGTGCGGCCCCTCAGCGGGCCGAGGAAATGGCCGCGATCGAGGCGGTTCTTCATGCCCGCCGTTCCGATCCCCGCGTGGCGGAATGGCTGGAACAAGCAACGCCCGAGGACGAAGTTGGGCAGGCGCACCTGCGTGAAATCCGCAGAACCTATGAGCGGACAGTCAAAGTACCTGCGGATCTTGCCAAGGCTATTGCCCGCGTAACCTCGGCCGCGCAAGGCACTTGGGCTCAGGCCCGCGCGGATGAGGACGTGGCGGCGTTTCAGCCTGCACTCAGCGAGGTTGTCTCTCTCAAACGCGAAGAGGGGGCGGCGCTGGCGCAGGGCGGTGACATCTATGACGCGATGGTCGAGGATTACGAGCCCTACACGACCGGCTCTCAAATCGCCGAGATCTTTGAACAGATGCGCCCGCGTTTGGTGGCATTACGGGCGGCTGTGTTGGACAAGCCCGCGCCTGCAGCTCTGACCGGCACGTTTGACGAACTGGCTCAAATGCGATTGGCCCAGAAACTCGCCGTGACCTTTGGGTATGACCTGAACACGGGCCGTATCGACAAGTCGGTACATCCCTTCAGTTCGGGGTGTGGGCTGGATGTCCGTATCACCACCCGGACCAGCGCGACCGATCCGTTCAACTGTTTCTACTCAACAGTTCACGAGGTCGGCCACGCGGTCTATGAGCAGGGGATTGACCCTGCATTCAACTTGACTCTGTTGGGCATGGGCGTGTCGATGGGCGTCCATGAAAGCCAAAGCCGCATTTACGAGAACCAGCTCGGCCGCTCGCGCGCCTTTACCGGCTGGTTGTTCGCGCAGATGAAAGACACGTTCGGTGATTTCGGTATCGCAGACGCAGACGCGTTCTATGCGTCTGTGAATGGCGTCCATAACGGCTATATCCGCACCGAAGCAGATGAGGTGCAGTATAACCTCCACATCATGATGCGCTTTGATCTTGAGCGTGCGCTGATGACAGGCGATCTGCAGGTCAGCGACCTTGAAGCCGCGTGGAATGACCGGTTCAAGGCGGATTTCGGATACGCAGTCGACAAGCCGTCGAACGGGTGCTTGCAGGACGTGCATTGGTCGGTGGGGCTGTTTGGCTATTTCCCAACCTATTCTCTGGGCAATGTCTACGCCGGGTGCCTTTATCAGGCACTTCGCGGGGCGGTGCCGGACTTGGATGCGCAACTGGCGCAGGGCGACACCTCGGGCGCAACATCGTGGCTGCGAGAGAACCTTCAGCAGTACGGCGCGCTTTACACTCCGCGCGACGCGATCACGCGCGCCAGCGGCGTTGAGCCGGGGCCGGAGCCGTTCCTAAGCTATCTGGAAGACAAATTCGGGGCACTTTACGGGCTTTGATGCCGGGCAAACGTTCAGGTTTTGAACACCCGCGAAACGACTTCCTCGCACAGTGCCAGATATGCCCGGCTCGCCGGGCTATTGCGTGCGCTGACCATGACGGGCGCACGATTTAGGCCCATACGTTCCACATCGGTGGCAAACGGGATTTGGGCGGTCAGAAAGCGCTGACCGTAGGTATCTCTCATTTGTTCCATCGTGTCCCGATGCAGGGTCTTTGACACCTGAACCATAGAAAAGAAGCAGTGCAGTTTTTCAACTGAAAGATCATTGCTTTTAAAGTACTTGACCAACTGCCTTAAGGTGCGTTGCGACAGTGTCGTCGGGATGACCGGAACGACAATTGCGTTTGCGGTTTGAAAAATGTGTTCCGACAGCACCGAAAGGTTCGGAGGGCAATCCAGCACTACGACCTCATAGTCGAACTCGATCCCGGCCAAAGCGCGGCCCAGCGGCGAACGGGCAGTGCTGATCTGCGATAGCAAAACGTCGAACTCCCGATAGCTTTTGTTGGCGGGCAGGATGTCCAGATTGGCAAAATCACTTGCGCGTATGGCGTTACTCAGCCGCCTGGCGTCATCAAAAAACCGACTATTGCTCAGGGATTTCGAGGGTTTGAGGCGATAGTAGAACCCGGCGGCCCCTTGTGGGTCGAGGTCACATAACAGCGTGCGCACACCTGCCGAAGACAGGGCATAGGCAAGGTTGACCGCCGTCGCCGTCTTACCCACGCCACCCTTGTTGGAATAACAGGCAATGACTTTCATGCCAGATCGCGCCCTCGCACACAAAACAAACACAACAAATATCGATCTGTTGGTAAGTTTCGGCGCGCAATGTGCGCCAAGTCAACGGTTTGATACCGGTCGACTAAAATGACCAAGGCCCCGAACCCAGAGGTCCGAGGCCTTGCTGCGCTTTATTCTTCGGCGTCTTCTTCGTCGCCCTGATCGGCGATCCAGGCCACGCTGACGACCTCTTCGCCTTTGCCAGTGTTGAAAACTTTCACACCACCAGCCGAGCGCGATCGGAACGAGATCCCTTCAACCGGCACCCGGATCGACTGACCCTTGGACGTGGCCAGCATGATCTGGTCCTCGATGTCGACGGGGAAACTAGCAACAAGTTCACCGCCGCGCATTGCCTTGTCCATGGCCGCAACGCCCATGCCGCCGCGTCCGCGGACCGGGTAATCGTGGCTAGAGCTCAGCTTGCCTGCGCCGCCCGTCGTGATCGTCAGGATCAGGTTCTCGGCCGCTGACATTTCGGCGTAACGCTCTTGCGTGATCATGCCGGGTGCAGCTTCGTCCTCATCGGTCTCACCATCATCGGCGATACCGGCCACGGCACGACGCATTTTCAGATATGCGGCGCGTTCGTCCGGTCCGGCCTCGAAATGGCGGATCACGGACATCGAGACGACACGGTCGCCATTTGTCAGCTTGATGCCACGTACGCCGGTCGACTCGCGCGAGTTGAAGACACGCACGTCAGTTGTCCGGAAACGGATGGCGCGGCCCGAGTTGGTGACCAGCATCACGTCTTCGTCTTCCGAGCAGATGCGCGCGTTCACCAGTTCAACGCCTTCCGGCAGTTTCATGGCGATCTTGCCGTTGCGGCGGACATTGGTGAAATCCGACAGACGGTTGCGGCGCACGTCACCAGCGCTGGTGGCGAAGACAATCTGCAGGTTTTCCCACTCTTCATCCGGCACATCCACGGGCATGATCGCCGCGATGGAGACACCCGTCGGTATCGGCAGGATGTTGACGATGGCCTTGCCTTTACCGGTCCGGCTGGACTGCGGCAGGCGCCATGTCTTGAGCTTGTAGACCATGCCCTCGGTGGTGAAGAACAGCAGCTGCGTATGGGTGTTGGCTACGAAGAGGGTGGTGACCACATCCTCTTCCTTAGTCTGCATCCCCGACAGGCCCTTGCCGCCACGTTTTTGGGCGCGGAAATCGGCCAGTGGGGTCCGCTTGATGTAGCCGCCCGATGTGACGGTTACGACCATGTCCTCGCGTTCGATCAGGTCCTCGTCTTCCATATCGCCGGACCAGTCGACGATCTCGGTGCGACGCGGCACGGCGAATTGCTCGCGGACGCTGCGCAACTCGTCACCGATGATCGACATAATGCGCTCGCGCGAGGACAGAATGTCGAGGTATTCCTTGATCTTGGCGGCCAGTTCTTCCAGCTCGTCCGTGACCTCTTTGACGCCCAATTGGGTCAGGCGTTGCAGGCGCAGTTCAAGGATGGCACGGGCTTGAACCTCTGTCAGGTTATAGGTTCCGTCGTCGTTCATCTTGGACAGAGGATCGTCGATCAGGCGCAGATAGCCTTCGATCTCAGCTGCAGGCCAGCGGCGGGTCATCAGCTTTTCGCGCGCCTCGGCGGCGTCTGCCGACGAGCGGATCGTGGCAACAACTTCGTCCACGTTCGAAACCGCCACGGCCAGACCACACAGGATATGGCTGCGTTCGCGAGCCTTGCGCAGGTCATAGGCGGTGCGTCGAGCGACCACGTCCTCGCGGAAGTCGATGAACGAGGTCAGAAAGCGGCGCAGGGTCAGCTGCTCGGGTCGGCCACCGTTCAGGGCCAGCATGTTGCAGCCAAACGAGGTTTGCATCGGTGAAAACCGATAGAGCTGGTTCAGAACCACCTCGGGCGTTGCATCGCGCTTTAGTTCGACCACGACGCGCACACCATTGCGGTCGGATTCGTCCTGCACATGGGACACGCCTTCGATGCGTTTTTCACGCACGGCTTCGGCGATCTTTTCGATCATCGAGGCCTTGTTCACCTGATAGGGGATTTCATCCACGACGATGGCGTACCGGTCCCTGCGGATTTCTTCCACGCGGGTCTTGGCGCGGATAATCACGCTGCCGCGGCCTTCCAGGTAGGCTTTGCGCGCGCCAGACCGGCCCAGCATCACGCCGCCGGTCGGAAAGTCGGGGCCAGGCACATATTCGATCAGCTGTTCAGAGGTCAGGTCAGGGTCGTCGATCAGCGCCAGCGTGGCATCGACCACTTCGCCCAGATTGTGCGGCGGGATGTTGGTCGCCATACCCACGGCGATACCACCGGCACCATTGACCAGCATGTTCGGGAAGCGGGCGGGAAGAACCGTTGGTTCACGGTCCTTGCCATCATAGTTATCCTGAAAATCGACCGTCTCTTTTTCGATGTCGGCCAACAGGGACGCGGCGGGCTTGTCCATCCGCACTTCGGTGTAACGCATGGCAGCCGGGTTATCACCGTCCATCGAGCCAAAGTTGCCCTGACCATCCAGCAGCGGCAGCGACATCGAGAAATCCTGCGCCATCCGCACCAGCGCGTCATAGATCGCACTGTCACCGTGAGGGTGATACTTACCCATCACATCGCCAACCGGACGGGCCGATTTACGATAGGCCTTGTCATGCGTGTTCCCGGTTTCGTGCATCGCGTAGAGGATACGCCGGTGAACAGGTTTCAGGCCGTCGCGCAGATCAGGGATCGCGCGGGACACGATGACCGACATGGCATAGTCCAGATAGGACGTGCGCATCTCGGATTCGATGGACACCGTCGGGCCGTCGTAAACGGGGCGCTCTGGCGGGGTTTCATCCATGTTTTCTGGGGTTTCTGGCGTATCGCTCACGTAAACTGCCCGTTTATTGTGCTGGGTCTATATCTTGTGGATGTACCTTATCAGACCCGGCACATAAGGTGCAAGCAAGCAGCGCATTTCGCGCAAAAAACCCCCGTAACACGAGGGTAACATATTGTTAACCAAGGATTAGGTGGTTTTCGTGTTATGCTGAAGAGACCTTGCAACGATTTTGGAGGTCTGAATGGAGCAAAGCGAAACAGAACTGATGCTCAAGGGGTATGGGCTGACGACGGCAGAATTTTATTATCATATGCCCGACTATATTCACGTATTGAACACGTTCATCTGGCAGGATTACGACCTGGCGCCAGATCATCCCAAGCTTTTCGATTTTATTGAATTCTGGCAACGCGAGATTGAAGGGCCACTGCATTCGGTGCGGTTTACCCATCGCAAGATGATCGCCCCCGGCGAATGGCGCAACGTGGTCGGTGAATTTCGAGTGAACTGACCCAGAAGCATCCGGCTCAAAGCCCATATACATTTTCGCCGCTTCCGGTATCGTGATGACCAAAGCATAAATCACGAGCAGGAACACGGAATGACCAGAGTTTTGTTGCTTGCAGTCGCCATTTGCCTTGGCGGACCTGTGTCGGCTGAGGGTGTCCTCGATAAAATCAAGAAGGGCGCTGAAAATACCGCAAATGCCATTGGACGTGGGGCCGAAAGCGTCGGTCAAACGATCGAAAAAGGGGCCGGTGCGGTGGATGAGACCATAACGTCCACATCTGAGCTGTTGTCCAACGAGGCGACGCCAGAAGAAACCCGCGCCAAGCTGGATGTCATGGCCTCAGATGTGTTGGCGCAACTGCTGACAGAAAACCCCGAGGCGCAGGCGCTGTACGATGTCAGTGCCGGGTATGCCGCGTTCGATTCCCGCAAAGTAACCGTTTTTCCGGTCGCTGCCGGGTACGGTCGCGGCGTTGCGGTGGATAAAGAGACCGGCCAGCACACGTACATGAACATGGGAACCGGCGGCGTTGGTGCGGCTGTGGGGATCGGCGGGTTCGAGACCAAGTTCGTGATCCTGTTCGAAACCCAGGCGGATTTGGACCACTTCATCACCAATGGCTACGACGCCACAGCAGAGTCCGGCGCGATGTACGGCGACGAGCGCACAGACGAAACGCTCAGGTTCACCGACGGGCGATCTTTCTTTGTGCTCAGCAAAAAGGGTTGGCGCGTTTCGGCTGGTGCTTCCGGCACGAAATACTGGAAGTCACCCGAGCTGAACTAGCCCGAGCAGCTTGCCCCGCCCAGAACGCAGAACTTGGCACAGTGCGGGTGATTTAGGTGCACGTCGGCTTCGGCTTCGGCCAGTGTTGTTCCCAATTCAAACTCGGGCTCATAGGGCAACAGTGTGCACGCCAGCACTGCAGGGCGTTCGGCCCCCTTGCGTTTGACCACCATACGAGCGTTTGAGCACATCACCGACGTTGGCGATTTGTCCAGTATGCCCCAGCAGGCGGTCGTGATTTCGGGGACTTCCACGCTTTCGTCCATTTCAGGGAACAGAACGGTTTGGCCGGGGTTTTGCGCATCGATATCAAAGCGGTGCTGTTGGAAAAACGCATCGTAGCCCGCACGGCTGTCCGCATCGCTGTCTCCCCAAACCGTGCGGCCCGCAATCGCGATGTTGAACCGGTTGTCGCGCAGCCACTCCATGCCGGTGACCGTCTTGTCAAAACTGCCTTTGCCGCGTTCCTCGTCATGCAATTCGGGGCGGAAGTGGTCGACTGAAATCCGCAGGGTTAGCTTGTCACCATAATCGGCCTGCAGATCCAGCAAACCTTCGCGCATCTTTCGGCGCATCATCGGCTGCATTGCATTGGTCAGGATCAGAACCTCGTACCCGCGTTCCAGTGCGGCACGGGTCATGTCGATCATTTCGGGGTTCATGAAAGGCTCACCGCCCGTAAACCCAATCTCGCGCACCGGCCAGCCACGCTCTTCGATCTGGTTGAGGTAATCGCGCACTTCGTCGGCGGTGATATAGACAAGCGCATCATTGGTCGGGCTGCTGGCGATATAGCAGTTGACGCATTCGATGTTGCACAGTGTGCCGGTATTGAACCATAGGGTTTCTGGGTTTTTCAGCGCAACCGACGCGCGGGTCTGCCCATCTGCTGTCACCAGTTTGTTCTGAAACTTGCCGATATTGGCGGTCTGAGGCGCGTTGTCTTTCATTACCGTATCCGGTTCTTTCTAGTTGTCTTTGATGTAGCCCTTTGAGTCGGATTAGTTAAGTCAGGCCGATGACACCTGACAGAGTTTTGATGACGAGGTTTTTGCGGTGACTGGTGGCGCTAACATTGGACATGCCCTGCGGGGCAAGGTAAAGAAAAATCATGGTTTCTCGCGTCATACCTGTTGATCCGTTCGATCTCGTCATTTTTGGCGGGACCGGCGATTTGGCGCAGCGCAAGATTTTACCGGCGCTGTTCAAGCGCTTTTGTGCGGGGCAGTGGGATGACGCCGTGCAAATCATCGGTGCCGCGCGCACCGAACACGATCGGGCGGCGTTTCAGGCCATTGTGGCCGAATCGCTGCGTGCCCATGCACCGGCACAGTGTCAGAATGCGGCGGCGTTGGATGCGTTTTTGCAACGCGTCGACTACGTGACGCTGGATGGGTCTTCGAACGAGGGCTGGGACCAATTGGCGGCGAAGCTGACCGCAGACCGGGTCAGAGCGTTTTACTTTTCCGTGGGACCTCGGCTGTTTGGACCCTTGGCGGAACGGATCAAGGCGCATGATCTGGCGACGCCCAGCACCCGAATCGTGGTCGAAAAACCCTTTGGTCACGACCTGGAAAGTGCGCGCGCCTTGAACGCGACGCTGGCCGAGCATTTTCGCGAAGGGCAAATCTACCGCATCGACCATTATCTGGGCAAGGAAACCGTCCAGAACCTGATGGCGGTACGCTTTGGCAATATGCTGTTCGAACCGCTCTGGAACAGCCAGTATGTCGATCACATCCAGATCACCGTGGCCGAGTCCGTGGGCATTGACGGTCGTGAGGAGTATTATGAGCGCGCAGGGGCGATGCGCGACATGATGCAGAACCACCTGATGCAGCTTTTGTGCCTGATTGCGATGGAGCCACCGGCCAAATTCGATCCGGATGCGGTGCGGGACGAAAAGCTGAAAGTCATCCGCGCGCTGGATCAAGTCGAGCCGCACCATATCGTCCGCGGTCAGTTCGATGGTGGCCGCAGCGGGCAAGGATACCGTGAGATTGTGGGCAATCCACGCTCGACCACCGAAAGCTATGTCGCGCTCAAGGCGCATGTCAGCAATTGGCGGTGGGCGGGAACACCGTTCTACCTGCGCACGGGTAAGCGTTTGGTGGCGCGCTCCTCGGTGATCAACGTGATGTTCAAGGACGCGCCGCACTCGATCTTTGGCGAAGATGCAGGCCGCCACGCAAATGTCCTGTCGATCCGCTTGCAGCCGAACGAAGGGATCACGCTGAAGGTGACAATCAAAGAGCCGGGGCAGGGCGGGATGCGCCTTGTCGATGTGCCCCTGGACATGAGTTTTGCCGAGGCGCTGGGACCGGAAAACCAGAACCCGCCAGATGCCTATGAACGGTTGGTCATGGACGTGATCCGAGGAAACCAGACCCTGTTCATGCGCGGCGACGAGGTCGAGGCCGCGTGGGCCTGGACCGACCCGATCATCGCCGGCTGGGAAGCGCGCGGCGATGTTCCCAAACCCTATGAAAGCGGCAGCACAGGCCCGGGCGACGCCGAGCTGCTGATGAAACGAGATGGTCGCCGGTGGCAAGGAATAAACCCATGAATATTCAGGAATATGCTGACCGCGACATGCTGGCCATTGATGTCGCAAACGCCTTGGCTGGAGAGCTAGAGGCCGCCTTGCTGCATCATGATATGGTCTCGTTGGCGGTGCCTGGAGGAACGACTCCGGGGCCGGTGTTTGACAGTCTTTGCGCTGCGGATCTGGAGTGGGATCGGGTACGGGTTCTGCCCACCGATGAACGGTGTGTACCGGGCGACAGCGAGCGGTCGAACGAACGCCTGATCCGCCAGCGTCTGCTTACAAACCGCGCATCGGTTGCGCAATATGTGCCGCTCTATGTCGAAGGAAAAGAGCCCGATGCGGTATTGGCCGAAATCGAAAGCCTGATCACTCCGGTCCTTCCGCTGTCCGTTCTTGTGTTGGGTATGGGTGAGGATATGCACACGGCATCTTTGTTTCCCGGGATGGCAGGGATCGAGGCCGCGCTGGACAGCCACGCCCGCCCGTTGGCTGTGGCGCGTCCCGAAACGCAGCCCGAAGCGCGGATTACACTGACTGGGCCGGTATTGGACGGTGCTCTGTCCAAGCATCTGATCATTTTCGGGGCCGCCAAGCGGGATGCATTGGATAGGGCCATGTCCATGCCACCCGAAGAAGCACCCATTGCCGCAGCCCTCACCGGTATGACCGTACATTGGGCGGAGTAACGCAGATGCAATTGACCCTACTTAAGGCATTGGCATCCCAAGCAGAAAGCCAATCTATCCTGAGCCTGTTCGACAGCGACCCCAATCGTGCGGAAGGCTTCTCGACTTCGACCGGGGATTTGCTGTTCGATTATTCTAAAACTCAAATCACCGATGAGGTGCGCACGGCGCTGATCGCCCTGTGTGATGAGGCCGGTTTGGCCACACGCCGTGCGGCAATGTTCGACGGGGAGAAGATCAACGAAACCGAAGGGCGCGCGGTGCTGCACACGGCTCTGCGCAATCTGGACGGTGGACCGGTCGAGGTCGACGGTCTGGACGTCATGCCCGATGTTCTGGACACGTTGCAGCGCATGCGCGTCTTTGCCGAAGAGGTGCGGGGCGGTGCAGTCGCTGGAGTAGGGGGCAGTTTCACCGACGTTGTGAATATCGGCATTGGCGGCTCGGATTTGGGGCCTGTCATGGCCACCCACGCGTTGTCCCCTTATCATGACGGGCCTAGGCTGCATTACGTGTCCAACGTGGATGGTGCGCATATTGCCGACACGCTGCGTCAGCTAGATCCGACGCGGACGCTGGTGATTGTCGCCTCCAAGACCTTTGCGACTATCGAAACCATGACCAACGCCCGCACCGCGCGGGCCTGGATGGAGGATGGAGGCGGCGACCCGGCCCGCCAGTTCGCCGCCGTCTCCAGCGCGCTGGACAAGACACAGGCCTTTGGCATCCCCGAGGATCGCGTTTTCGGTTTCGCCGACTGGGTCGGAGGGCGCTATTCGGTCTGGGGACCGGTGGGTTTGCCGGTGATGATCGCAGTCGGATCGAATGCATTTGACGCCTTTCTTCGGGGCGGGCAGGCGATGGATGTGCATTTCCGCGCCGCCGATTGGGCAGAAAATATGCCGGTGATGCTGGCTTTGGTTGGCGTGTGGCACAGACAGGTGTTGGGTCATGCCAGCCGGGGAGTGCTGCCTTATGATCAACGTCTTCTGCGGTTGCCTGCCTATTTTCAACAGCTCGAGATGGAGTCGAATGGTAAATCCGTGGCCATGGACGGCAGTTCTTTGACAGTTCCATCGGGGCCAGTGGTTTGGGGCGAGCCGGGCACAAACGGCCAACATGCGTTCTATCAGCTGATCCATCAGGGCACCGACGTGATCCCCTGCGAGTTCATGGTCGCGGCCGAGGGGCACGAACCCGAACTCACCCACCATCACCGCTTGTTGCTGGCCAATTGCCTTGCCCAGTCCGAGGCGCTGATGCGCGGCCGGTCTTTGGACGAAGCGCGCCAGCGGATGGCTGATAAGGGGCTGGAGGGGGCTGAGCTGGAACGCCAGGCCCGCCACCGCGTCTTTCCGGGCAACCGCCCTTCGACGACGCTGATCTACCCCATGCTCACGCCTTTTGTACTGGGCCAGATCATTGCGCTTTATGAACATCGCGTTTTTGTCGAAGGCGTTCTGCTGGGCATCAACTCTTTCGACCAATGGGGCGTCGAGCTGGGCAAAGAGCTTGCCACCTCGTTGGGCCCGATTGTGAACGGGGAAGAGAGCGCATCCGGCAAGGACGGCTCGACCGCGGCGCTGGTTGCTTATGCAATGCGACATCGCGACCAGTAACGTGGTTTTCAACAGCCTGCCGTAGAGGCAGGCTGCATTCTTTTATTGTCAGACAATTAAATGATTGGCAGGGTCGTATCCTAGGGAGAGCTCTGAACACGTCGTGAAAGCGAACTAGGTGTTTCGGGCAAGTAGACAGCGCGGCCCAACGCAGGCGGTGCTGACAAAGGGAGGATGTCCATGCTGGGACAGATGATGACGCAGCCTTTGCTGATCTCGTCGCTGATTGATCACGCCGAACGCTATCACGGCCAGACCGAGATTTACTCGGTCGAAACCGATGGGACGGTCACCGAAACCAATTGGGCACAGGTGGCCCAGAACGCGCGCAAGCTGGGATCTGCGCTGACGAAACTGGGGCTTGAACCGCAAGACCGCATTGGAACGCTGGCCTGGAACAACCGGCGGCACCTTGAGATTTACTATGCCACCTCAGGCGCAGGTTTTGTATGCCACACGGTGAACCCGCGACTTTTCCCCGAGCAAATGACTTACATCATCAACCACGCCAAGGACCGGGTTCTGTTCTTTGATGCGACCTTCATCCCGCTGGTCGCGGCGCTGCATGAACACCTGACCGAAGTGCGCCATTTCGTTCTGATGGGCCCTCGGAACGAGGATGCCATCGCACAAATCCCTGATGTCGCGTTCTATGACGAGCTGATCGAAACGGGCGATGACGATTTCCAGTGGCCCAGCTTCGACGAGAATACTGCGTCCAGCCTTTGCTATACCTCGGGCACGACGGGCAATCCCAAAGGGGTTCTCTATTCTCATCGGTCTACCGTTCTGCACAGCTTCGGTTCGAACACCTGCGATGTCATCGGATTTTCGGCCATGGATGTAGTGCTGCCGGTGGTGCCGATGTTCCACGTAAACGCGTGGGGTTCCCCGTATGCCTGCGCAATGTCGGGTTCGCGCATGGTGCTGCCGGGGCCTGATCTGCATGGTGAAGCTCTGGTGAAGCTGATCGATACCTACGGCGTAACACTTGCCATGGGTGTTCCGACGATCTGGCAGGGGCTGCTGGCCTATGCCGCGCAATCGGGCAGCAAGCTGGACAGTCTTGCGCGCACCGTGATTGGCGGGGCTGCTTGCCCGCCGTCGATGATCGAAACCTTCCGCGAGACCTATGGCGTCGATACCGTCCATGCCTGGGGTATGAGCGAAATGAGCCCGCTGGGCACCACGAACTATCCGCTGGCCAAGCACCTGACGCTTCCAGCCGAAGAGCAGCACAAGCTGCGCGAAAGCCAGGGTCGCCCACCTTATGGCGTCGAGCTGAAAATTGTCGACGATGACGGCAAGCATCTGCCCCATGACGGCGTCACCCAAGGCGACCTATTGGTGCGCGGGCATTGGGTTCTGGACAGCTATTTCCAAATGCAGGATCAGGGGCTGCTACAGGACGGTTGGTTCGCCACTGGCGATGTCGCCACGCTTGATTCCGACGGGTATATGACGATCCGCGATCGGTCGAAGGACATTATCAAGTCGGGTGGGGAATGGATCAGCTCGGTCGAGCTGGAAAACATTGCCGTTGCACACCCGAAACTCGCCACGGCGGCTGTCGTCGGAGTGCCACATCCGAAATGGGACGAACGCCCCTTGTTGGTGGCGGTCAAAGCCGAAGGTGAAAACCCAAGCGAGGAAGAGCTATTGGCCTTTTTCGACGGCAAGATCGCCAAATGGCAGGTGCCGGACAAGGTCGTCTTTGTGGATGCGTTGCCATTGAATGCGACAGGTAAAATCCTGAAGCGCAATCTGCGCGCGGATTTCGAGGGTGCCCTGATGGGCTAAGTGCCAAATTGTGGAGAAAATGGCTCCGGCGGTAGGGATCGAACCTACGACCAATTGATTAACAGTCAACTGCTCTACCGCTGAGCTACGCCGGAACGGTTCGCGCCGTATAGCAACCTGTTTCTGCGGCGTCCAGAGGGTCGCACAACTTTTTTCGATGAAAAAGTTTCGCACCAAAACACACCCGTTGCGACAGGTATCAGAGTGTTTTGATTTGGAGAGATTTGGCTCCGGCGGTAGGGATCGAACCTACGACCAATTGATTAACAGTCAACTGCTCTACCGCTGAGCTACGCCGGAACTGAGGGGCGTATAACAACCTGTATTTTTGCCGTCCAGAGGGGAACTGCACCAAACGTCAAAAATTTTTGGAACCGTCAGGCCGAGCGGTCAAACGTGGCTTCAACTGACAGGTCGCCGGGCATTGTGACCTTTGATTTCCCATAAAGATCAACAAGATGTGCAAACACATTACGCTCGGCTGCCGGCAGCAAAGCCGTTGGGGTGTCGGTATAGATGCGCTCGGCCAGCTGCCGGGCGGTTCCGGGTTGATCTTCCAACGCAGCCAGGATCTGCGCTTCGCGTGTCTGACGGTGCGCGATCAGCCATTCGAGCCGCTCAGCAGGGTTCGAGATTGGCGCGCCGTGACCTGCGTGAAACACCGACCAATCGCGCGCTTGCAGCTTGTGACAGGCTTGCATGAAATCTGTCAGATCTCCGTCAGGTGGTGAAACCAGCGAACTGGCCCAGCCCATGACGTGATCTGCGGTAAAGCAAACATCACCCCACGCGAGGGCGATATGGTTGCCCAAATGGCCCGGCGTATGGATGACCTCAAGCCGCCAGCCGTCGCCGTTAATCATTTCGCCGTCGGCGACCTCGATATGGGGGCGGAACGCGGTATCGATCCCTTCGCCGCCACCGGCCAGACCTTGCAGCGCCAACTGGGTCATGACCGTGCTACGGCCTGACTGCGGCCCGCCAAAGGCCAGTATCGGCGCTCCCGTGCGTTCCGCCAGCGGGGCCGCCAGGGGAGAGTGGTCCAGATGGCTGTGGGTGACCACGATGTGGCTGATACGCTGACCGGGTTGCAAAGCGCTCAGAATCGCGTCGAGATGCGGTTCGCTCAGAGGGCCAGGATCGATCACGGCCAGGTCGCGTTCGCCCACCAAATAGGTGTTGGTGCCTCGATAGGTCATCGGGGACGGGTTTGGTGCAAGTATTCGGTGCAATCCCGGCTGCAATTCGATTGCTTGACCGACAGGTGGGTTGAAATCGTCAGGCGCCTGCATTCTGTGCTCTTTCTCTTGGCGGATCAGCCCGTTAGGTTTAGCGCATGTCCAGTCAATGGCTCAAACGATATATGCCACGCAGCCTTTATGCCCGGGCAGCACTGATTCTGGTTTTGCCGGTTGTCGTGCTGCTGCTGGTCGTTGGGATTGCCTTTTTGCAAAAGCACCTTGAGGACGTCACCGCGCAGATGACCAAGAGCGCAACGCGTGAAGTTCTGCTGTTGCTTGAGACGATGGAAGGGGCCGAGACGCAGCAACAGGCGATTGCGTCCATTCGACTGGATTTGGCGGCGTTGGACATGAAGGCGCGCTTTGTCGATGCCGCACAAGACCCGGCGACTGAACGACGCCGCTGGTACGATTTTATAGCGCCGCAGGTCGAAGGCAATTTGCGCACCGATTTGCCTGATTTGGTGTCTGTCGCGCTGCCGACGGGGGATGAGGCCCGGTTGTACCTTCAGACCGATCTGGGCCTGCTGCAAGTAACCCTGGATCGCCGCCGCTTGTCGCCCGCGGCGCCTCATCAGTTGATCGTGACGATGGTGTTCTTTGCCGTTGTCATGACCTCGATCTCGTTTCTCTACATGCGCAATCAGCTGCGGCCCATTACCCGCCTTGCGGATGCGGCACAGGCCTTTGGGCGGGGCCGGGTGGTGCCATATTCACCTGGCGGCGCGATCGAAGTTCGCGCTGCGGGCAGTGCGTTTCTGGAAATGCGTGCCAGAATCGAGCGCCAGATGGAGCAGCGAACGATGATGCTTTCCGGTGTCAGCCACGATCTGCGAACACCGCTTACGCGCCTCAAACTGGGGCTCTCCATGCTGCCTGAGGATGACGCTGCTCCATTGCAGCAGGACGTGGACGAGATGCAGTTGCTGCTGGATGCCTTCCTTGATTTTTCTCGCGGTGCAGCCGAAGGCCCGCCTGAGGCGGTCGATCCCGAAGCTCTGCTGCGTCAGATTGTCGATGACGCGCAGCGCGCCGGGCATCAGGCTGAGTTGGTGGCGGTTGAAGGCGACGGCACCGCGATGCTGCGCCCCACTGCAATTCGCCGCGCGGTCGAGAATCTGATTGGAAACGCGGTGCGATACGGAAATCGGGCAGAGATCAGTATGTCAATGTCGGCCAAGACCCTGCGAATCCGGGTCGAAGATGATGGACCGGGAATTCCACCCGAACAGCGTACCGAGGCGGTGAAACCTTTTTCCCGTCTGGACCCTGCCCGCAATCAGAATCAGGGTAGCGGTGTGGGGCTGGGTCTGGCGATCGTGGCAGACATCGCGCGCGCGCATGGCGGCGTGCTGCGGCTTGGCAAAAGCGAGCGGCTGGGTGGTCTTTGCGCCGACATTATTATCGGGCGTTAAATCGGGTCAGACGGTGGATTTGGTAGGCCCGGCAGGACTTGAACCCGCAACCAAAGCGTTATGAGCGCTCTGCTCTAACCAATTGAGCTACAGGCCCGCCTAGGCGCTTTGAGTACCACGGTGAACGCCCGCGTCAAGCCTGACCGTTGCAACATGCGCGACAATCGAATAACCCGCGCGGGAACCATTCATAAGGGGTTGGCCATGACGACGGGCAAGAACGGAATCACCTATGCCGATGCGGGCGTTGATATTGATGCGGGGAATGCTCTGGTCGACCGGATCAAGCCTGCCGCCAAACGCACCGACCGCTCGGGCGTGATGAGCGGGCTGGGTGGCTTTGGCGCTCTGTTCGATCTGAAATCCGCGGGATACGAAGATCCGATTCTGGTTGGGGCCACCGATGGTGTGGGTACCAAACTGCGGATCGCAATTGATACTGGGCTCGTCGACGGTGTGGGCATTGATCTGGTGGCCATGTGCGTGAACGACCTGATCTGTCAGGGCGCTGAGCCTCTGTTTTTCCTAGACTATTTTGCGACCGGCAAGCTGGACACGGATACCGCCGCGCGGATCATCGAAGGTATCGCTGAAGGCTGTGTGCAATCCGGTTGCGCCTTGATCGGTGGCGAGACGGCGGAGATGCCGGGCATGTACCCGGATGGAGATTTCGATCTGGCTGGGTTCTCGGTCGGCGCGATGGAACGTGGCGCGCATCTGCCGGCAGGCGTGCAAGCGGGCGATGTGCTGTTGGGGCTGGGCTCGAACGGTGTGCATTCGAATGGGTATTCGCTGGTACGCAAACTGGTTGAGATCTCGGGCTTGGGTTGGGATGCTGCGTCGCCCTTTGGCGACGGTACGCTGGGCGAGGCGCTTCTGACACCCACGCGGCTGTATGTGAAACAGGCCCTGCATGCGATCCGGGCAGGTGGCGTTCATGCGCTGGCCCATATCACCGGCGGCGGTTTGACCGAGAACCTGCCGCGCGTTCTGCCTGAAGGACTGGGCGCCGAGATTGATCTGAACGCGTGGGAGTTGCCGCCCGTCTTCCGCTGGATGGCGGAAACCGGTGGTATCGCCGAAGCCGAGATGCTGAAGACCTTCAACTGCGGCATCGGCATGATCGTCGTTTGTGACGCAGAGCGCGCCGACGATTTGGCCGCTTTGCTGGCCGAGGCTGGTGAAACGGTTTCGCGGATCGGCACCATCACAGACACAGCTGGCATGGCCTATTCGGGCAAACTGTTGTGAGCCACAAGCGCGTCGCAATCCTGATTTCCGGCGGTGGCTCGAACATGGTGTCGCTGGTCGACAGCATGACCGGTGACCATCCGGCGCGACCCTGTCTGGTTCTGTCCAATGACCACGATGCAGGTGGTCTGAAAAAGGCGGCGGACCGGGGAATTGCAACAGCAGCGGTCGATCACCGCCCGTTCAAGGGCGATCGCGCCGCGTTCGAGGCTGAGTTGCTGAAACCACTCGAGCAAGCCCAGCCCGACATCGTGTGCCTTGCCGGGTTCATGCGGGTTCTGACCGGTGATTTTGTTTCGCGCTTTCAGGGGCGGATGCTGAACATCCACCCCTCGTTGCTGCCCAAATACAAAGGCCTCAATACACACGCTCGCGCGATCGAGGCGGGTGATGCCGAGCATGGATGTTCCGTGCATGAGGTCACCGCTGCGCTGGATGACGGCCCGATCCTTGGGCAAGCACGGGTGGATATCGAAGCAGGCGATACACCCGATGCGTTGGCGGCCCGCGTGCTGGTCTGGGAACACAAGCTTTATCCTGCAGTGTTGCGCCGTTACGCCAGTGGAGATCGGACTCCGGTGTTGCTGCCCTGAACGTCTCAGGGTGATTTACACGCCCGTCATAATCGGCCTATGGTCGCCAATACGGCGGGGTACGGCAGTTAACGGACGATGAACCGCCACTGAGAACAAGAGCAAGAACAGCAGCGCGCATGAAAACCCTGACAACGACGCAAGAGCTGGCCGATTTCTGTAAGGCCGCGGCGGGATACGATTATGTCACCGTAGATACCGAGTTTCTGCGCGAACGGACTTACTATTCAAAACTCTGCCTGGTGCAATTGGCTGTGCCGTCCGAGGACGAAGACAGTGCGGTTCTGGTGGACCCGCTGGCCGACGGTCTGTCGCTCGACCCGCTTTACGATCTGTTCCGTGACGAGAGCGTCGTCAAAGTGTTCCACGCGGCACGGCAGGATCTTGAGATTTTCTGGGTTGAGGCGGCGGTCTTCCCCAAACCTCTGTTCGACACACAGGTCGCCGCAATGGTCTGCGGATTTGGTGAGCAGGTCGGTTACGAAACACTGGTGCGCAAGATCTGTAAGCAGGGGGTCGACAAAACCTCGCGCTTTACTGACTGGTCGCGCCGCCCGCTGTCGGAGGCCCAAAAGACCTACGCGCTGGCGGACGTTACGCATTTGCGGCAGATATATGAGCACCTCTCGGCGCAGCTGAAAAAGTCGCAGCGCAGCCATTGGGTGTCCGAAGAGCTGCGCACCCTGACCGAACCCGGAACCTATATCATCCGTCCCGAAGACGCGTGGAAGCGGGTCAAAACCCGGACAAACTCGGCCAAGTTTCTGGCCGTGGTGCGCGAACTTGCGCAGTTCCGCGAGGGTTATGCGCAGGACAACAATGTGCCGCGCAGCCGGGTGTTCAAGGATGACGCGCTGATCGAACTGGCCTCGACCAAGCCCAAGACGCCTTCTGATCTGGGTGGGTCACGCCTGCTGCTGCGCGAAGCCCGCAAGGGTGCAATTGCCGAAGGTATTCTGGCCGCTGTTAAACGCGGGGTGAATTGCCCCGCCGATGAATTGCCGCGCGTGGACAACAGCCGCGACAAGCTCAAGGTCAATCCGGCGCTGGCCGATTTGTTGCGCGTATTGCTCAAGTCCAAAACCGAAAGCTCGGGCGTGGCGGCCAAGCTGATCGCCACCAGCTCGGAACTGGATCAACTGGCTGCGGGCGAACGAGCGCTGCCGTCGATGTCCGGCTGGCGATTTGAGGTGTTTGGCGAAGATGCCCTGAAACTGTGTGACGGCAAGATCGCTCTGGCCGCCAAGGGGCAAACGGTCAAGGTCGTGGCGCTGCCGGGTTAACGGCGGCGCGACTCCAGCGCATTTTGCTCGGCCCGCACGCGGACCAGGCGCACACTGCGTAGCTCTTTAGCGCCGATATTGACTGCATCTGTGACCTGCCGCGATCTCTCTGTGCCCTGATTGGTCGCGTAGTCGGGATAGCTGACCTCGAACGTATATTCCACGATACCGTTTTGGGCGTTTTCTGGGTTCTCCACTTTGACGAGGCGGGCGTTGTAGGCACCCTGTCGGGCCGCAGTGCCGGCGGCATAGACAATTGCACCGGATGGGGTGGGTTCGATCCGCAGCTCATCGACGCGGGTGATGGGGAACCCGATCAATTCTTCATCTGGTCGACGAAACACCCCAGACCTTTCACGCTGTTCAGGGATCAGGGCATTGGCATCATTTGCTGGCGCAGTTTCAACCGGAGCAGGAGAGCTGGACCCGAACCAGTTTGTCGGATTCACGCGTGAATCGCTCCAACCGCTGCAGGCAGCCAGTGCCAGAGTGCCGACCATCAGAAGAGGAATTGATTTTTTCATGGTCCCAAAGCCCAGAGAAGTAATTTGAGCAATGGGTTATCGCACTTTCCAAAGTTTGAAAACCCACGGCAGGGCTGGACAGGTGCCTAACAGAGGCATAGGTCACAGATGTGAACGCAACAAGAAGGACAGCCGCGACATGGCAACGCCCGCCTTTGAGGACATCGTCGAGGATTTCGAGTTTCTGGATGACTGGGAAGACCGGTATCGCCATGTCATCGAACAGGGCAAGGCGATGGAGCCGCTGGATGATGCGTTCAAAGTGCCGGCCACCAAGGTGCACGGCTGCGCCAGTCAGGTGTGGTTGCATCCTGTGATTGAAGGTGGTGTTTTCCGCTTTGATGGCGACAGCGACGCGCTGATTGTGCGTGGACTGATCGCGGTTCTGCGATCATTGTATAACGGTCTGCCGGTGGCAGAGGTTCCCAAGGTTGACGCAGGGGGTGAACTTGCCCGGTTGGGTTTGAACGACCACCTGTCGGCGCAGCGGTCGAACGGCTTGCGGTCCATGATCGAACGTATTCGTGAGGTCGCGCAGGAAAACGCCTGACGCTCAGGCGCTCTGTGCGCGTGTTGCCCACTCGGCAAGGGTGGTCTCCAAATCACCATAACCGGTAAAACGACGCTCGAACGCCAAGCCCATCCGGTCCGCGCATTCCTGTGCGCGAGTAGTCAGGTCGGGGTCGTCTGTCTGGGCTTGGTAGACAAGTTTGGTGTAGTTGCCGAAATACATATCTCGCAGTTCAGGATGGCGATCCAGACCCAACGGTTTCCACACAAAGGCGTCGAACTGGCGAGCGAGGAAATCTGTTAGGTAAAACGCGGTGGTTTCATCGTCGCCATGCTTCTCAAATGCCTGATTTCCTTCAAAAAAGGAATAGCAATGCGGGCCTTTGATCATTTCGACCCCCATGTCCTGACAGGCCTTTTGCAATAGCCCTCCGGTGCCGCAATCCGCATAGACCACGAAGATCTGGTCATAGTTCCCGCGATGCTTGGCAACGGCTTCTTCGACGGCTTGCGTGATCCGTTCAGGATGGACATGCAAGATGGCGGGCAGGCAGGTCAGGCTCATGTGGTCCCAACCATTGCGTTGTTTCAGATGCAGAATTTCACGCGCCAAAGCACCGCAGGCCAGCAACAAGATGCGGCCGGTCTGACCTTGTTCGGTAAAGCCCTGCGTCGTCAGGCTGTCATCATCCGGTGTGTTGGTGTGCTGCATGGTCTTTTCCCTAGCCGGTAGCAGCATCAAAGGACGAAAGCCGGGCCAGGGCAAGCCCGGTTCCGACATCGCGTGTCAGGCCAGCGACGCCCGTGTTTCAAAGGATTGCAGCGACGGGCGGGCAGGGGGGCCGTAGGCTTTGATGCCCTGATCAGCCAGTTCCGGGAACAGCGCGAGGATTTCCTGCCGGGTGGCATCTTCGAGGCTGTTCCACGCCTGAATGCCGGGATGAAAGCTTTCGCTCAGACAGCCTTCGGCCCAGATCAATTCATGCTGGTCGAACATCAGGTGGTAGTAGGTCACCAACCCGCCGGACTGCATTACGATATCGTGGCCATTGACCAATTGTCTCGCCGGGGCGAGCGCTTCGGGGTGGCCAGTATGCAGCTCGACCCGCCAATCGCTGATCAGCATTCTGTGCTGTTGCGAGACGATAAGATCACGGTCATTACCGAGCGCGCCCTTTTTGATCAGGACCGGGGCAAACGCTCCGGTTGCGTTAACCTTACGTTGTCCGACCCAACGCAGCGTTTGCATCCCGCGATCCAGTGTTTGGATTTTATCGCCTGCGCGGAGATCTTGCACGGCAATGGGGCCTTTGGCCGTTTCAATCAGAGTTCCGGTTGTAAAGCAGGTAACAAGATCCCAAGTCTCACGGTCCGCCGTGAGGCCGGAAAAAGAATTACCTTGGACACTGTTAAAGGTGATGGATTGAATTGGTCCAGCTTCCAGTGCCGTTTGATCGGCGTTGTCGGAAAACTCGGGCATCAGATACGTGTTGCCGTCTATGTCCTGAGCCACGACCGCCGAAATGTTGGCCGTCGTTCCGTCGATGTAAGTGATTGTCGCGTTGTAGATGGAGGTGCCATCAAACGTCTGTGCGGGGCCGCCGTTGATCGAAAACTGTTCCGTTGGTGAGCCATCCATGTCGTAGACGCCGCCAAATACTTGGACGGGACTCCATGTGACAGCATCGGCCAGAAGGGCGTCACCGGTCCCGCCGAAAGTCAGTCCGACAAGCGCCGAAGCATTTTCGGCAACGTTGTTGCCTTCTGTGGTGTCAATATCTGGAAGAACGCCAAGTGAAATGGCCGTAAAGGTGGTTGGCACGGGAACCTCGAAACTTGTTTAACATCGTGTAGTAAGAACACTATTGAAAATTTGTAAAGGCTGTTGTCTCCAATGGTCATTGGCTCTCAGGAAAGTGAAAGGGCCGTCCAACATGGACGGCCCATCCGGAAAGTACATAGGGGCGTCACCCAGCCAGTTGGTTGTGCTTGCGCGATACAAACTCTTTGGCAGTTTCCACTGCAACCGCAGCGTCGCGGCAATATGCGTCGGCGCCGATGGCTTTGCCGAATTCCTCGTTCAGAGGCGCACCGCCTACAAGCACGATATAGTCTTCGCGCAGGCCCTGTTCGACCAGTGTATCGATGACCACCTTCATGTAGGGCATCGTCGTGGTCAGCAGAGCGGACATGCCCAGAATGTCAGGCTGTTCGGTTTCCAGCGCTTCCAGATAGTTTTCGACCGGGTTGTTGATACCGATGTCCACAACCTCGAAGCCGGCGCCTTCCATCATCATCGAAACAAGGTTCTTGCCGATGTCGTGGATGTCGCCCTTCACCGTACCGATCACCATCTTGCCCACGCGCGGCGCGCCGGTTTCGGCCAGCAGCGGCTTGAGGATTGCCATACCGCCCTTCATCGCGTTTGCGGCCAGTAGAACTTCGGGAACAAACAGGATGCCGTCGCGGAAGTCGTGGCCCACGATGGTCATGCCACCGACCAGAGCCTTGGTCAGGATGTCATAGGGGGTCCATCCGCGTTCCAGCAGGATGTTCACACCTTCTTCGATCTCTTCTTTCAGGCCGTCATAAAGATCGTCGAACATCTGTTCGACAAGTTCGTCGTCATTCAGTTCGGACAGGACGATGTCTTCTTCATCGGACATGGGGTATTTCCCTGTGCTGAGCGGACCGTTGGCCCGTGGTGGCATTTTTTCCGTTTTGGCCATTTCGTCGCAGTTAGACTGTGACGATTGCGACCTCGGCGGCTCCGGGACCGACCTATACGTCAAATTGTTTGCGATCACGATGGAATTTTCTGCAACAACATCCTGCAATCCGTTCACATCCGGGCAAAAACCTCAGGCAGATGTCGGGGGCGGGGTAGCTAGTCTTGCTTGTTGCAAGCGCGTTCCGTGTTTAAGACTAAAGCAGTGAGAACATAACGGGAACAGACATGCCTGCGTACGAGATCAAGGCCCGCGGTGTGGCCAGCAATGAAACAGGTAGATTCGAACGGTTTGCGACGGTCGCCTGCGACGACGGGTGGGCAACTGACGAAGAGCTCCCGCCGCTCAGGACTGAAGTGCGCGAAGAGGTTGCCCGCAGCGTGATCACCTATAACCGTTCGCCCGACTTGCCGTTTGATCGCTCGATCAATCCGTATCGTGGTTGCGAGCATGGGTGTGTTTACTGTTTCGCCCGTCCCAGCCATGCTTTTCTGGGTCTTTCGCCGGGATTGGATTTCGAAACCCGGCTGATTGCCCGACCGAACGCGGCTGGTGTTCTGCGGAAAGAGTTGTCAGCCCCACGATACAAAGTGGCGACGCTAGCGTTGGGGACCAACACCGATCCCTATCAGCCGGTCGAGAAACGCCTTGCGATTACTCGGGCTTGCCTGCAAGTTCTTCAAGCGTTTCACCACCCAGTTGCAATCGTAACCAAAGGAACCCTGGTCGAAAGAGACTTGGACATTCTGGCCCCGATGGCGCAGATGGGGCTTGTGCGGGTGGGCATTTCGTTGACGACGCTGGACCCGGATCTATCACGGCGGATGGAGCCGCGCGCGCCTTCACCCGCACGCCGGTTGGCGGCGATCAGGCGGTTGACCGAAGCGGGCGTGCCGGTCCGTGTTATGACTTCGCCCCTCATCCCGGGTCTAACCGATCACGAGCTGGAAAACCTGTTGGAAGCGGGGCGTGAGGCCGGGGCCGATGCTGCCAGTTGGATCATGCTGCGCTTGCCGCGAGAGGTTTCCGATCTTTGGCAGGCGTGGCTGCACGAACATAAACCCGCACGGGCCGAGAAAGTCATGTCCAAGCTGCGGGAAATGCACGGCGGTCGGGACTACGACCCGCGCTGGGGTTACCGCATGCGGGGCGAGGGGGAATATGCCGAGCTGGTGGCCAAACGGTTCAGGCTTGCGGTGAAACGTCTGGGGTTGATGACAAAAACAGCGCCCTTGCGTTGCGACCTGTTCGCCAAACCCGCGCAGGCGGGTGACCAGTTGAGCTTGTTTTGAAACGAAAAACGCCCCGGCGCGAGGTCCGAGGCGTTTTCAGGAATTTACCGGTGATCAGCGGTTTTCGATATCCACGTAATCGCGCATGGTTTCGCCCAGATACAGCTGACGCGGACGGCCGATCTTGTTCTGAGGATCCGCAATCATCTCTTTCCACTGGCTGACCCAGCCGACGGTGCGCGACAGCGCAAAGATCGGTGTGAACATCGAAGTCGGGAAGCCCATCGCCTCGAGGATGATGCCCGAATAGAAGTCGACGTTCGGGAACAGCTTTTTCTCCGCGAAATACGGATCTTCCAGAGCCTGCTTTTCCAGCGCCTTGGCGACTTGCAGTTTCGGGTTGTCCTCGATGCCCAGCAGATCCAGCACTTCGTCCGCCGACTGCTTCATGACTTTCGCGCGCGGGTCAAAATTCTTGTAGACGCGGTGACCAAAGCCCATCAGGCGGAACGGGTCATTCTTATCCTTGGCACGTTCGATGAACTCGGGGATGCGATCCACCGAACCGATCTCTTCCAGCATCTCCAGGCATGCCTGGTTTGCGCCGCCGTGGGCAGGACCCCACAAACAGGCGATACCGGCTGCGATACAGGCGAACGGGTTCGCGCCCGAGGACGACGCCAGACGCACGGTCGAGGTCGAGGCGTTCTGCTCGTGATCCGCATGCAGAGTAAAGATACGGTCCATCGCGCGGCTGAGGATCGGGTTGACCTCATACTCTTCGGCTGGAACGCTGAAGCACATGCGCAGGAAGTTGGACGCATAGTCCAGATCATTGCGCGGATACACAAACGGCTGACCGGTATGGTACTTGAAGGCCCATGCCGCAATGGTCGGCATCTTGGCGATCAGGCGGTGCGAGGCAACCTCACGCTGATGCGGGTCCGAGATATCGGTCGAGTCGTGATAGAAGGCCGACATCGCGCCAACCACACCAACCATGATTGCCATCGGGTGCGCGTCCCGGCGGAAACCGCGATAGAAATACTGCATCTGCTCGTGCAGCATGGTGTGGCGGGTGATGGTGGTTTCGAACTGCTCGAGATCCTTGGCGACCGGCAGCTCTCCGTACAGCAGCAGGTAGCACACTTCAAGGAAGTGCGATTTGCTCGCCAGTTGATCGATCGGATAACCGCGGTGCAGCAGCTCACCTTTTTCGCCATCGATATAGGTGATGGTGCTGTCACAGCTTGCGGTCGACGTAAATCCGGGGTCGTAGGTGAACACGCCAGCATCGCCGTACAGTTTGCGGATGTCGATTACGTCAGGACCAGCGGTCGGAGAATGAACCGGCAACTCGTACGTTTCACCATGGACTGTCAGAGTGGCTGATTTATTGCTGTCGGTCATAGTGTCCCTTCCTCATTCTTGCGCATGTCGGATCGCTGTCCGACACTGCGGGCAACGGCTGCGCGCGGGCGCGCAGTCCGGGTGTTAGCGGAGCAGCGTTACCCAAATGTGAAGCTTGGGTTTATGTCGCTGCGTCAGAAAGCCGTGCCAGGGTTTCTTCCTGTCCCAGCACAAGCATCATGTCAAAAACCGAAGGCGTTACTGCCCGACCTGCCAACACGGCCCGCAATGGACCGGCCAGTTTGCCGAACTTAACCCCTTTCGCTTCTGCAAACGAATTAAGGGTTTGCTCCAGTTCGTTTCGCGTCCAGCTAGCATTTTGCACGTGCGGCGTCAATTCATTCAGTATACCATCGGATACTGACGCCAACGCTTTCGCCGCTTTCTCGTCGGGTTCAATGGGACGAGATGTCAGAACAAAGTGCGCCTTTTCAAGCAGTTCCGGGAATGTGCGTGCCCGATCCTTGAGGCAATACATCGCACGTTCCAGATCACTGGATTGTGTTTCCGTGAGGTCAGGCAAATTCGCCGCGGCCAAATAGGCCTCGATCTCTTGCCGCAGTGCAGCATCATCGGCAACCGCAATGTGCTGCCCGCACAGGTTTTCCAGCTTTTTCAAATCGAACCGGGCAGGGCTTTTGCCGATTCCATCCAGATCGAACCATTCCTTGGCTTGCGCGTCGGTAAAGAACTCATCGTCACCGTGGCTCCAGCCCAGACGAGCCAGATAGTTGCGCATTCCGGCGGCAGGATAGCCCATTGCCTGATACTCTTGCGCACCCAATGCTCCGTGGCGTTTCGACAGTTTCTTGCCGTCCGGCCCGTGGATCAGAGGTATGTGTGCCCAGACCGGCACGTCCCAGCCCATCGCCTCATAGATCATCATCTGACGCGCGGCGTTGTTCAGGTGGTCGTCACCGCGGATCACGTGGGTCACGCCCATGTCGTGGTCATCCACAACAACCGCAAGCATATAGACCGGAGTTCCGTCCGAGCGCAGCAGAATCATGTCGTCCAACTGGTCGTTTCGGATGGTCACGTCACCCTGCACCTGATCGCGGATCACGGTTGTACCGTCTTGCGGGGCCTTGATGCGGATCACGTAAGGCGCGTCTGGGTGCGTGGACGGATCTGCATCGCGCCACGGGCTACGGAACAAAGTCGATTTGCCCTCGGCGCGGGCTTGTTCGCGGAAGGCGGCGATTTCTTCCTGGGTTGAGAAACACTTATACGCTTTTCCTTCGGCCAGCAGCTGACGCGCCACCTCTGCGTGTCGCTCGGCACCTTCGAATTGGCTGATCACATCGCCATCGTGATCCAGACCCAGCCACTCCATCCCCTGCAGAATTGCGGCGGTGGCTTCAGGGGTCGAACGCTCGCGATCCGTGTCTTCGATCCGCAGCAGGAACTTGCCGCCCCGGCCACGAGCGTAAAGCCAGTTGAACAGCGCGGTGCGCGCGCCGCCGATATGCAGAAAACCTGTAGGAGACGGAGCGAAACGAGTGACGACCTGATCGGACATTGTTTGGATTAACCTTTTGGTAACCGTGTCGGGCATAGATTGGCGCCTGTCTAACGAGCCCGAAGGACGGGGGCAACCATGCGTGTTCTGGCACGGGTCGAGACCGCATTACTGAACCAGACAGGGTATTTGTTTCAGTGGTCCCCGGTGTGTCTGGCGATCGGCATCGGTCTGTATTTCGGCCTCCGGTTTGAACCGGATTGGATGGTATACGGTGGCCTCGCGGTCACGATTGCCATTTGCCTGGAGATGGCGCGCAGGCTGCCGACTGGCTGGGCTACGTTGATAACAGGGGGGGCGCTGATCGCGGCCGGGTTCATCCTGGCGGGTGCACGCGCCCATACGGTGGCAGAGCCGGTCCTGTCATGGCGCTACTACGGCCCGGTCGAGGGGCGGGTCGTGGCCATGGACCGCTCTGCGTCGGATGCGCTGCGGGTAACGCTGGATCGGGTGCGCATAGGGGATGTGCCCGAAGACCGGCGGCCGCAGCGCGTCCGGCTTTCGCTGCACGGTGGGGCGGGTCCGTTGTTCCCTGGTCAAAGGATCATGACAACGGCCCATCTGTCCCCGCCGCAAGGACCTGTCGAGCCCGGCGGCTTCGACTTCAGGCGACACGCCTGGTTTCAACGGCTTGGGGCGGTGGGATACACACGCATTCCTGTTCTGATAGCAGCACCCCCAAGACCCGAAGGTGTCAGGGTCACTGCCTGGCGGATGGCAATTTCAACCCATGTTCAGACGATCCTGCCCGGCGAGGTCGGAGGGTTCGCCGCCGCAGTCACCACGGGCGATCGCAGTGGCATGGGGCAGGAAACACTGAAGTCATTGCGAGCATCGAACCTTGCGCATTTGCTGGCGATCTCGGGTTTGCACATGGGCCTGTTGACCGGGTTTGTATATCTGATGTGCCGGGTGTTGTTCTCGACGATACCGGTGTTGGCCCTGCGGTTTCCAATTCGCAAGCTGGCAGCAGTCTGCGCGATCATCGCGGGAACGATCTATCTGTTGCTTTCCGGTGGAAACGTCGCCACTGAGCGTGCCTTTGTCATGGCCAGCGTTATGCTGGGTGCGATTCTGATTGACCGGCGCGCCATTTCCCTACGGGCGGTCGCCGTCGCTGCGCTGATCGTTCTTGTGTTGCGGCCTGAGTCCCTGCTGAGCCCCGGTTTCCAGATGTCATTCGCCGCCACTACTGCGCTTGTGGCTGTATTCGGAGCCTTACGCGATTTTGGACCGATGCCTGGGCCCAACTGGTTAAAACCTGTTGCCGGGCTGCTGATGTCCTCGGCCATCGCAGGGCTGGCGACAGCGCCGATCGGTTCCGCGCACTTCAACACGATGTCGCACTATGGCCTTTTGGCCAACATGCTTTCCGTGCCCGTGATGGGCACGGTTGTGGTGCCATCCGCCGTGGTCGCTGCTCTCTTGGCCCCGTTTGGGCTCGAAGCATTGCCTCTGATGGCCATGGGACTGGGGTTAGAGTGGATCCTGACGGTCTCGGAATGGGTGTCGGGGCTGGGCGCGGCGCAGGGCTATGTGGTCAGCCCGCCGCGTTACGTCTTACCGATGATCGCCCTTGGTGGGCTGTGGATAGCACTGTGGCAGGGTCGCGTGAAATGGGTCGGGATCATACCAGTTGTCGCCGCAATGCTGCTGTGGGGGCAGGGGCAGCGTCCCGATGTCCTGATTGCGGATTCGGGTGGACTTGTCGGGATCATGACAGATCAGGGGCGAGCTCTCAGCAAGAAAAAAGGGAGCGGCTTTGTCGCCACCGTCTGGTTGGAGAATGATGGCGACGGCGCGGGGCAGCCGCAGGCTGCAAATCGTTAGCCGCAAGCAACAGGCGGCGTTCAGCGCTTGGAGTGGCTGGGCAAAGAGGTGTTGCATATCACAGGAAAACGCGCCGCGCAGGGGATTAGCGACTGCAAGGACAATCAGATCGTCATCTCAGCGGTGGCGTTGGACTTGAATGGAGGCTGCGAAGTGTTTGACCCCAAGCGCCTGCTGAAAACGGGCAGCCTGGCACTGATAGATGGCAAGATCACAACGAGCGCCGAAGTAACTGGAGACAGGCTCTGGTCCCCGCGTACCCGCGAGGACCGGGCGTTCAAACCGTATCAGTAACTGCGGATCAGGCCGACGAGTCGCCCCTGCACCTTGACCTTTTCTTCGGGCAGAACGCGGGTTTCATAGGCCGGGTTCGCGGCCTCAAGCGCGATGGCCTGACCGCGGCGGAAGAATCTTTTCAGCGTGGCCTCTTGATCCTCGACCAGTGCAACAACGATGTCACCATTATCCGCGACCGAGGTTTCGCGGATCACGACCACGTCGCCGTCATTGATCCCCGCATCGATCATCGAATCGCCACGCACCTCCAATGCGTAGTGTTCACCCTTGCCCGACACCATTGTGCCTGGCACAGCGACGCGGTGCGAAACATGGCTGATCGCCTCAATCGGTACACCGGCAGCAATGCGGCCCATCACGGGCAGCTCCATCGCGTCCACGGTCACGGGTTCAAAATTCGCAGGGCGGGGGCCAGACGGCCGGTCGCCCTCAATCACGCGCGGCTTGAAGGCCGCAGTAGGCTCGCCACCTAGGCTTTCGGGCAGCTTAACGATTTCAATCGCGCGCGCACGGTGCGCGAGGCGCCGGATAAACCCGCGTTCTTCAAGCGCCGTGATCAACCTGTGGATGCCAGATTTTGAGCGCAGGTCCAGCGCGGCCTTCATTTCGTCGAAACTGGGCGGAACACCATCCGCCTGAACGCGTTTGTGGATGAATTCCAACAAATCCAACTGCTTCTTGGTCAGCATTGCTCACACCTCGTCGGTCATGCGTTTTCTTTTGTTCTACGCATGTTCACGTTTTGTGTCAACGGATTTGAGCGCGCCTCAGATCGGCAGGTACTGAACCTTGTCTCCGGCAAGCAGGGCCGGATCGTGCGGTGGACGGACCAGCAGGGCGTTCGCTTGCGCCAAAACGCTGAGCAGCGAACTGTCCTGATCGCGACAGGCGCGGATGCCAGTCTCGTCGAGGGTCGCGCGCATGTAATGCTCACGTGGGCCATTCTTATCGAGTGGCTCAGTCAGGCGTGCGGTTTGGAACGGAGTCAGAACCTGTTCCACACCCAGCATTTGGCGAACCATGGGCAACAAAAAGAGGTACCCGCAAACCATTGCGCTTACAGGGTTTCCCGGCAATCCGACCATTGCCGCCTGACCAAGCCGACCCGCCATCAGAGGTTTGCCGGGGCGCATGCGGATTTTGTAGAACGACTGTTCCATTCCCAGACCGGCCGAAACATCGGACACCAGATCGTAATCACCAACCGACGCGCCGCCGATGGTGACCACCAGATCGGCCCCTTCGCCCAATTCGAACGCGGTGCGCAGAGACGAGACGGTGTCTTGGGCAATTGGAAGAACGCGCACATGGGCACCGGCCTCTTCCAGCAACGCCTTTAGGCCAAAAGTGTTCGACGCGATGATTTGGTCAGGTCCCGGAACATCGCCGGGCATCACAAGCTCATCGCCGGTGGAAATCAGAGCGATCACGGGCTTCCGTGAAACTGGCACGGCGGCGATATTCATGGCGGCCATCAGGGCGACATCTTCCGCGCGCAAGCGGCGTGGGGCCGAAATTTTGGTTCCAACGGTGAAATCAACACCGGCCGGTCGGATATTGGTTTTGGGACCGGGCAGGTCAGAGATCGTGATCAGATCTCCGCGACGCTCAGTATCTTCTTGAATAACAACGAAATCAGCACCTTCGGGGATCGGTGCACCGGTGAAAATGCGCACGGCCTGGCCGGGTCCGACAGAGCCCTGAAATCGCTTTCCGGCAGCCGACTCACCGATCACTTTGAACATCGCATGCAGCTCAACTTCGGTGGATTTCACAGCATAGCCGTCCATGGAAGAGGCTGCAAACGGCGGCTGGTCACGCGTGGCCTCGACGTCCTGTGATAGGACGCGCCCGGCGGCGTCGGACAGCGGAACCGTCTCGCCGGGCAACGGCGAGACCAGATCAAACAGCAGCGCGCGGGCTTCTTCGACGGTGATCATGTCGCCTCGTAACGCCCTGATTTACCGCCATCTTTCAGAAGAACGCGGATACCGCCAATCTCCATCGCTTTGTCCACTGCTTTGGTCATGTCATAGACCGTCAGCGCAGCTGTTGACACCGCTGTCAGCGCCTCCATCTCGACGCCGGTCTGGCCGGATGTCTTAACCGTCGCCTGAACCTGAACGCCCGGCAATTCGGGGTCCAATGTCAGTTCGACCGAAACCTTTGTGACTGGAAGTGGGTGACACAGGGGGATCAGATCGGGTGTTTTCTTGGCCCCCATGATGCCCGCAAGACGCGCGACACCCAGAACATCGCCTTTTTTGGCGCGACCTGCGGAAATCAGGTCAAAGGTTTCTTGCGCCATTTTGATATGACCAGCAGCAACGGCGACCCTATCGGTGACCTCTTTGTCCGAGACGTCTACCATATGGGCCTGCCCTTGGGCATCGAAATGGGTCAGCGGCATCACATCACTCCGGGTATCAGCGGATTGGCCAGCAGGTGGCGGGTTGCGGTCGCCACGTCATCCTGACGCATCAGGCTTTCGCCAATCAGGAAACAACGCGCGCCGTAACGGGCGATATCGGCCAGATCCTCGGGCGTACTCAGACCGCTTTCGCAGACGATTGTCCGGTCTGCGGGCACCAGCTTTGACAGGTGCCGGGTCGTATCAAGAGACGTCTCGAAAGTCTTGAGATTACGGTTATTTATCCCGATCAGACTGCTTTTCAGCTCAGCGGCGCGCTCAAGCTCTTCCTGATCGTGAACCTCAATCAGAACGTCCATTCCCCAGTCAAAAGCGGTCTGTTCCAGTTCCGCAGCCTGTTCGTCATCGACCGAGGCCATAATGATCAGAATGCAATCGGCCCCCAAGGCGCGCGCTTCGACCACCTGATACGGGTCGTACATGAAATCTTTGCGCAAGGCGGGCAGGGAGGTCGCCGCACGGGCGGCGGTCAGATACTCTTTAGCACCCTGAAAGCTGGGTGTGTCGGTCAAAACCGACAGGCATGCAGCCCCACCTTCTTCATAGGCTTGGGCCAGGGCAGGTGGATCGAAATCCGGGCGGATCAAGCCTTTGGACGGGCTGGCTTTCTTAACTTCGGCAATCAAGCCGTAACCCCGGCGCGCAGCGGTGCGCAGGGCGTCGGCAAAACCGCGGACCTCGGGGGCGCTGCGGGCTTCGCCTTCCAGCATCGCAAGCGGTTTCGCGGCCTTGTCGGCTTCGATTTCTTCCAGCTTGTAGGCTTTGATCTTGTCCAGAACCGTCTCGGTCATGCGGCCTCCTGCGTTATTCGGGCCAGTGCCGCGATTTTGTCTTTAGCTTTTCCGCTGTCGATGCTGTCTTTTGCTTTGGCGACGCCGTCTTTCAGGTCATCGGCTGCATCCGCGACAACCAATGCCGCAGCAGAGTTCAACAGAACCGCATCGCGGTAGGCCGACGGCGCGCCGTCCAGCAATGCGCGGAAGGCGACTGCGTTTTCTTCGGGCGTCCCGCCTAGAATATCCTCGAACGGATGCACAGGCAGGCCTGCGTCTTCAGGGTGCAGTTCCACTTCTTTGACCACGCCATCCTCGAGGGAGGCGACCCAGCTGACGCCCGTGATGGTCAACTCGTCGGTTCCGTCTGATCCGTGCACCAACCAGGCATGTTCGGCCCCCAAAAGGCCCAGCGTTTCTGCCATGGGCCGGATCAGATCGCGGCTGAACGCGCCAGTTAACTGGCGCTTCACCCCGGCCGGGTTCGTGAGTGGGCCAAGGATGTTGAAAATCGTGCGTGTCCCAAGCTCTTGCCGACTGGGCATGACATGGGCAATCGCGGGGTGGTGCATAGGTGCCATCATAAAGCCGATACCGGCGTCTTGCAGAGCCTTTTCAACGGTTTGCGGGCCGACCATCACGTTGATGCCCATCTGTCCCAGAGCATCTGCGGCACCGGATTTCGAACTCAGATTTCGGTTCCCGTGCTTTGCAACGGTGACACCCGCGCCAGCCACGACAAAGGCCGTCGCGGTCGAAATGTTCAACGTGCCTTTACCGTCGCCACCGGTTCCCACGATGTCCATCGCCCCGGCTGGTGCCTTTACTGCATTGCACTTTGCGCGCATTACAGCGGCGGCCGCGGCGTATTCGTCAACGGTTTCGCCACGGGTGCGCATCGCCATCAGAAGCCCGCCGATCTGGCTGGGCGTAGCTTCACCGTCAAACAAAATGCCAAAGGCCTGTTCGGCCTCGGCGCGGGTCAGAGGCCGGTCGGCAGCGGCTCCGATCAGCGGTTTCAGAGCGTCGCTCATGCGGGAACTTTCATCTCGGACAGGAAATTCTTGAGCAGGGCGTGGCCGTGCTCGGAAGCGATGGATTCAGGGTGGAACTGCACGCCGTGGATGGGCAGCTCTTTGTGCTGCAGGCCCATGATCGTGCCGTCCTCAAGCTCTGCCGTGATCTCAAGGCAGTCGGGCAGGGTGGCACGGTCAACGATTAGCGAGTGATAGCGCGTGGCTTCAAACGGAGAGGGCAGCCCGGCAAACACCCCTTTTCCGGTGTGGTGCATGGTGCCCATCTTGCCGTGAACGATTTCATGACAACGGACCACGTCGCCACCAAAGGCCTGACCGATCGTCTGATGCCCAAGGCACACGCCCATCAAAGGGGTTTTGGTCTCGGCTGCGGCTTCGGTCAGGGCGAGGCAAATCCCGGCTTGATCCGGATCGCAGGGGCCGGGGCTTAGCAGGATACCAGCCGGGTTCATGGCCATCGCTTCCTGCACGTCTAAGGCGTCATTTCGCCGAATGACCATTTCGGCGCCAAGTTCGCCTAAATAGTGTACGAGGTTGTAAGTAAACGAGTCGTAGTTGTCGATCAGCAGCAGCATTTGGGCACTTGTCTCGGCTTCGGCATTTCAGACTGGCGATGCAGCCCTTTGCCACGGTATAATGTCGGGACATACATGCTCAGGCTTGCGGGGCAGCGTCAAGAGGACATCCTGTTCCCGGCGCAATCGCAGGCCAAAGGCGCGGTAAACGGCGTTGAGGCGACCGAAGCAGGATGAAGGCGAGAGGCAGTTAAGATGGGCGGATTTTTAGGCGGGATGATCGCGGGGGCGGTCGTTGTGGTGCTGCTTGGCGCAGTACTGTCCCTGAACACCCCTTTGACCCGAAAACCGGTTGTGACCGCTGAAGCGCCCGAGCCTGCTCCGGCTGAGGCGCCTGAGGTCAGTACAGACGTGGCCGAAACCGTAGCGGATGCCGATCTGGTGACCGTTCCGCCGATTTCTTCGGACGTGAGCGGAGAGCAGACGGACACGCTGAGCGGCCTTGATGAACTGGAAGCCGCGCCAGAGGCCGAGCCTCAGATCAATGAGACTGTGACCCAGGTCGAAGGGGTCGATGTTCCCGAAACAACGGATGTTACAGTGTCGGCCGAAGCCCCGGTTATGCCGCAAACACCGGCCCCTATTCAGCCATCGCCCAGTTCCGACGGTGAACCAGTTGTTGCCGAGACCGCTCCGGAACCGCCTGCCGTGGCCGATGAGGAAGAAACCGTGGCCGAGGTTGAACCGCAGCCTGCCCCCGAGGTTGTTGAGGTTCTGCCAGAACCACAAACCGCTGAGGTTGTACCAGAGCCCGAAGTCGCAGAGCCTGAGACTGTCGAGCCCGAGGTCGCCGAGAGCGAGGCCACGCCCGAACCGCAGCCCGAGATTGCGGCAGTTCAGCCAGAGGAACAAACCGAGCCCGTCGCGGTTGAACCGCAAGAGCCCGAAGCTGATCCGCTTGCGGAAAACCCGATTGCGGTCGAGGGGGAAGAAGATCCGCAACTGCGGAAACTACCGCGTATCGCAGCCGTTCCGCAGATCGGTGGCGAAGAAACTGAAACCGCGGGCCTTACCGTGGGCACGCGCGTGGTTCCTCTGACCGAGCGCGATGATGCGCCAACGGCAGCGGCCGATCAGGCTGTGGTAATCCAATCCGGCAAACCCATAGACGACTATGCGGCCAAGTTTGAAAATCCTGAATCCAAGCCCCTCATGTCCATCATCCTGATCGACGATGAAGGCGCGTTTGGGGCTGAGGCGCTCAAGGACTTCCCGTATCCGCTCAGCTTTGCGGTCAGCCCGTCTGATCCTGAGGCGGCAGAGAAAATGGCTCGTCACCGGGAGGCCGGGTTTGAAGTTCTGGCCCTTGCTGATCTGCCCAAAGCGGCCAGCGCGCAAGACGCCGAAGTCTCAATGGCCGTTTGGCTGGAAACTCTGCCTGAAACCGTTGGCATCTTGGAAGGTGTCGACACGGGGATACAAGGCAACCGCAAACTGGCCGATCAAGTTGCCGCCATTGCCGGGGACACCGGTCGGGGTCTGATCACACAGGACAATGGTTTGAATACCGTCCAGAAATTGGCCGCGCGCAATGGTGTGCCTTCGGGTGTCATCTTCCGTGACATTGACGGTGCACGTCAGGATCCCAAGATCATGCGGCGTTTTCTGGATCAGGCCGCGTTCCGTGCGGGTCAGCAAGGCACTGTGGTGATGCTGGGTCGTCTGCGCCCAGACACGATCTCAGCCCTGTTGCTGTGGGGTCTGGAAGACCGTGGCAGCCGAGTGGCGATGGCCCCGATTTCCGCGGTCATGATGAAAGAAGTTCAGTAACACCCACAAAGCAAAACGGCTGATCGTGTTGATCAGCCGTTTCTTTTAGGAATTGCCCGAACCGGTAAACCGCGCTGCATCCGCAGCAGCCCGCCGAATGGCGTTCGATTTGTGAACGGTTTCCATGAACTCGGCCTCGGGGTCGCTGTCATAGACCACACCGCCACCGGCTTGGATATAAAGCTTCTGGTCCTTCACGATGGCTGTCCGCAGGGCGATACACATATCCATATCACCGCCCGCGCTGAAATAGCCGACGCCACCGCCGTAGACACCGCGCTTTTCCGGCTCCAGTTCATCAATGATCTCCATCGCGCGCACTTTGGGTGCGCCCGACACGGTGCCCGCGGGCATACCCGCAAAGAAGGCGTCCAGCGCGTCTTTGTCCTCGGCCAGTTCACCGACAACGTTCGAGACGATGTGCATGACATGGCTGTAACGCTCGATGATGAACTCTTCGGTCGGGCGCACGGTGCCGATCTTGGCCACGCGGCCCGTGTCGTTGCGGCCCAGATCCAGCAACATCAGATGCTCTGCCAGTTCCTTTTTGTCGGCCAGCAGATCGACCTCATTCGCCTTGTCTTCTTCCGGCGTTGCGCCACGCGGACGGGTGCCTGCGATGGGGCGGATCGTCACCTCATTCCCGAACACGCGGACCAGAATCTCGGGGCTTGCCCCTACGACCTGAAAACCGCCGAAGTTGAAATAGAACATGAAGGGCGACGGGTTGGTGCGCCGAAGCGAGCGGTACAGGGCAAAGGGCGGCAGGGGGAAGTCCTGCGTCCAGCGCTGCGCCGGAACGACCTGAAAGATGTCGCCCGCGCGGATGTATTCCTTGGCTTTTTCAACCGCTTGCATGTAGCCGGACTTGGTGAAGTTCGACACCGGCGCGGCCACCTCTGAGGCATCGCCCAGATCGCGCGTCTCGGCAGGCATGGCGCGTTCCAGATCGCGCACAGCGTCCATCACACGTTCTGCCGCTTGCGCATAGGCCGCCTTGGCCGATTGGCCTTCGCTGACCCATGCGGGGGACACAACCGTGACCTCACCTTTCACGCCGTCCAGCACCGCCACGACAGAGGGGCGCAGCATGACCGCATCCGGCAGGCCCAACGGGTCGGGGTTCACGTCGGGCAGGTATTCTACCAGACGCACCATGTCATAGCCCAGATAGCCAAACAGGCCAGCAGCCGCTTGCGGCAGATCATCCGGCAGGTCGATTTTGCTTTCGGCCAGCAGCGCCCGAAGGTTGTCCATCGGGTTACCGTCCTGCGCCGTGAACGCATCGGGGTCGAAACGGGCCGAGCGGTTCAGCGCTGAGGTCTCGCCATGGCAGCGCCAGATCAAGTCTGGTTTCATCCCGATGATCGAGTACCGGCCGCGCACCTCGCCGCCAGTGACCGATTCCAGCATGAAGGCGTCTTTTTGCGCCCCCGTCAGCTTGAGCATCAGCGACACCGGAGTGTCCAGATCAGCTGCGAGGCGCGTATAGACAACCTGGTTCTCGCCAGCCTCGTAGGCGCGGGCGAAACTGTCGAATTCTGGGGTCAGTGCCATATGCGGTCTCGTTTAATAGCTCGCCTGAACGGCATTCAGGGCCTGCTGATCCACCACGGGGCGGGCACGGACCTGCGCGTCGCGGACGAAGGCATCAAAGATGTTCTGGGCCAAAGCCTGATCCAACTGAACGGCCAAGGCGTCTTTGACCTGACGCAGTTCGTCGGTTTCGTCGGGCGGCAGAAGCTCTTCCAGACGCACGACAAAAGCGGTGCCAGAGCCCGGAATGACGCGCAGATCTCCTTGCTCCATCTCAAAGACCTGAGTCATGAAATCGGCGGGCACATCCTCAAGGAACGCGGTGCGGGTCAGGGCGTTTTCGACGCGGAACGGCAATCCAGTGGCAGTGAAGTCACCATCGGTTTGCACTTGTTCCAGCACGGTATTCGCCTGTTCTTCCAATGCTTTGTTGGTTTCCGCCAGCGTCCACGCGGCAACCACGCGGTCGCGCGCGGTTTCCAGAGGTTCGGGCCGCGGTTCCAACACTTCGTTCAAGCGAAGGGCAAAGATCGAACCATCCTCAAGGAACGCAACCTCGGGGAAGTCACCATCCTGAACGGCCTCGGCAGCGCTGCGGAACCCGTCATAGGCCGCGACGCCTTCGCCGTTTTGCGCGGTCCAGTCAATCTGGCCCAGTTCCAGCTCGGTTTCCGAGACCAGCTCTTCCAGCGTCGCACCTCCGGCCAACAGGTCATTGATGTCCTCGGCCTGAGCCTCGATCAAGCGGCGGGCGCGGTCGGCGGCCAGTTCCTCACGCAGTTCGGGGGCCGCGTCCTCCAGCGAAGTGTTGTTGGCCGCTAGCGATCCGTTGATGCGGAACAGCGCGGGGCCGAAGGTCGACGGCAACGGGCCAACGACCGTGTCGAGATCAGCGGCAAAGACGCCTTCGGCAGCTTCGCCCAGGTCATCGCGGGTCACATCGCCAAGGTCGATGTCGCTCAGTTCCAGCTGACGATCGCGGACCAGTTGTTCGAAGGTTGTGCCACCGACCTCAAGCTGGGCCATGGCGCTTTGGGCGGCTTCTTCGTCCGGGAAGGTCAGGCGTTCGACCAGCCGACGCTCGGGCTGCTGATACTGAGCAGCGCGGCTATCGTACAGACGCTGAACCGCGTCCTCATCGATTTCGACCTGATCCAGCAGCATTTCCGGCGACAGGATGGCATAAGTGATCTTCTTGGTGCGGGGCAGGGTGAACAGCTGTGTGTTCTCGTCATAGAACCCCTGCACCTGCGCGTCGGAGGGTGCTCCGATGGGCGTGGTCAGAGCCTCAGGAGTTACGGTCGCGACGGTAAAGCTGCGCCGCGCGCCCACGTAGTCGGTCAGCACCTGGGTCAGGGTTTCCGGCATCCGAACGCCGCTGACTACCGCGTTTTGCACGATGGTACGGGATGTTTCCTTGCGCAGGTCCGATTCGAATTCGGAGTCGGACATGCCGATCTGATCCAGCTGGAACTGATAGGCCTCGCGGTCGAAGGTGCCGTTGACGCCCTGGAAGGCCGGGATCGCGACGATTTCCTTTTGCAGGTTTTCATCACCGATCGAGATGCCCAGCTCGTCCACCTCATTGTCCAGTGCGGCCAGAGCGGTCAGGCGTGACAGGGCCAAACGGTCCAGGCCGAACTCGACCGCCTGCGACATCTGCAGGGGTTGGCCGGTCTGCTGTTCAACTGCGCGGATTTCACGCTGCAGCTCGCGCACATATTCCTCGACCGATACATCCTCGTTCCCGACCTGTGCGACCGTGCGAACGGTGCCGGTCAGGCTTGTTGCGCCGAACCCTGCGAGGCCAAGCATCAAAAGGCCCATGAGAATCCAGACAAAGGTCTTCGATAGGTTTTTCATGCCTGCGGCCATCGTGCCCTCTTTGTGCTTTGTCGGCAGGTATCTGCCCTGTCGGTTGCGGCCCTGAATACGACGCGTGCGGTCGGGGGGCAAGCTCAGAAGGACAGAGCGGCCAACCGGTCGAACAATTGCTGTATTCCGGCGCGGTCCAGATTGGCAAACGCGATGCGCACCTGACGTTTTCCGTCTGGGTCATCCTGCGGCATGAACATGGTGCCGGGCAAAAGCAGGATACCCGCATCGGGCACCAGCCGCCGGGCTAGTTCATCAGACGGAATGTCGAAAGGATGTTGGAAATAGGCGAAATACGCGCCCAGCCCCAAAAGCCGCCAGCCCTTATCTGTCAGGATGGGCAAAAGCTCGGTGATTGCGGCGCGGCGGTCGAGGATTTCGTCCCGCTCTCCGGCCAGCCACTGTGACAGGTTTTGCATCCCCCACAACGCGGCATGCTGGCCGATCTTGCCGGGGCATATGGCGACGGTATCCAGAAACTTCTCGATCTCGGACAAAAGGGACGGGTTCGTCGCGATCGCCCCGACACGGTGGCCGGTCAGTCTGTACGCCTTGGAAAAGGAATACAGGTGGATCAGGGTCTTGTCCCAGTCGGGTTGAGAAAACAGATCATGCGGGGGGCCGCTGCGGCTGTCGAAATCCCGATAGGTTTCATCGACGATCAGCCGGATGCCGTGTTCTTGTGCCAGCTCAAAGAAGGCGCGGACAAGTGGGGCAGGGTATTCTACACCACCGGGATTGTTCGGAGTGACTAGAACGATGGCGCGTGTTTTTTCAGTGATTAGAGATCGGGCCATCGCCGGATCGGGCAGCAAAGTGTCATCGGTCTGCAAATCAACAGACTGGACCCCGGCCATATCCAACCACATCTTGTGATTGAAGTACCACGGCGTCGGCACGATCACCTCATCATCTTGATCGGTGATCGCGGTGATTGCAGCGGCAAATGCCTGATTGCAGCCCGAGGTGATCGCCACCTGTTCGCTGACAACCTGGGCGTCGTAGTGCAGCCCGATCTGACGGGCGAGCTCGGACCGCAGAACGGGGTTGCCCAGAACCGGCCCATATAAATGAGCGCTGTCTTCGCTCATTGCAAATTGGGCGATCTCTTCGCGCAGTGCCAGAGGTGGCGGATCAACCGGAGCTGCCTGACTGACGTTGATCAGAGGTTGGTGGTCGGGAAAATCGACGCCCTGAAGCCAGCGCCGCGCCTCCATCACCGGAGGGGCGAAGGTGGCGGCGGTGCGTGTCCGTGTCATACGAAGTCTCTGATCTGAGGATTGGGCGCGTCAGTCCGTGCCGCGATAAGGCTCGACATATTGAAGGGCCATATCCCACGGGAAGAAGATCCAGGTGTCCTGGCTGACCTCGGTGATGAAGGTGTCCACCATAGGGCGGCCTTTTGGCTTGGCGTAAACCGTGGCGAAATGCGCCTTGGGGTAGAGATCGCGTACCAGTTCCAGCGTTTTGCCGCTGTCGACCAGATCGTCGATGATCAGTACACCTTCGCCGTCACCCATCAGGTCGGCATCCGGGGCCTTGAGAACCTCGGCTTCGCCCTGTTCCTGATGGTGATATGAACGCACGCTGATCGTGTCGACGGTGCGAATGTCCAACTCACGGCTGACGATCATCGCGGGGGCCATGCCGCCACGGGTGATGGCCACAACCGCGCGCCATGCGCCGTCATCTGGGCCTTGCCCGTCCAGACGCCACGCCAAAGCGCGGGAATCACGGTGAATCTGATCCCAGCTGATGTGAAACCCTTTTTCGTGGGGCAGACGATCTTTCGCGCTCATGATGCTTAGCCCTTTTCCACGTCGGGGGCGTCGACGGCTTTCATGCCGACGATATGATACCCCGAATCCACGTGCAGGTTTTCACCGGTCACGCCGCTGCTGAGATCAGACAACAGATACAGTGCCGATTTGCCGACATCGTCGATGGTCACGTTGCGACGCAGGGGCGAGTTATACTCGTTCCACTTCATAATGCACCGGAAGTCGCCGATTCCGCTGGCGGCCAGGGTCTTGATCGGACCCGCCGAGATCGAGTTCACGCGGATACCGTCCTTGCCCAGATCCTCAGCCAGATATTTGACGGACGCTTCAAGCGCGGCTTTGGCAACACCCATCACATTATAATGAGGCATCACCTGCTCGGCACCGTAATACGTGAGCGTAATTGCGCTGCCACCCTCGGACATCATCTTTTCGGCGCGCTGCATCACGGCCGTGAAAGAATAGACCGACACATCCATGGTCAGCTTGAAATTCGCGCGCGAGGTGTCGACATAGCGGCCCCGCAATTCGTTCTTGTCGGAAAAGCCGATGGCGTGGACGATAAAGTCCAGCTTGCCCCATTTCTCTTCCAGCGAGGTGAACAGAGCGTCAATGGACGCTTCGTCGCTGACGTCGCACGGCAGCACAATTTCGCTGCCCAATTGCGCGGCCAACGGATCCACGCGTTTCTTAAGTGCGTCCCCTTGGTAGGAAAATGCCAGCTCTGCTCCGGATTCGGACAAGGCGCGGGCTATTCCCCATGCGATTGATTTATCATTGGCCAGTCCCATGATGAGGCCGCGTTTGCCGGCCATCAACTGATTTGCCATGTTCGGTTCTCCGCCTGTCTTCGCGTCATGTTGGGATGGTTTATGCCATCGGGTGCGCTGCTTCAAGGCCGCGCGCTCTTGCCCGTGGCAGGTTCTCGCCCTAGGGTACCGGTAATTGGTTTCCAGGGGATGGGAATGAGCGAACGAGACGGCATTTTTGCCGGCGCCGATCCGTTTGTAATAGCGGAGCGGTGGCTGGCCGAGGCCCAAGACAAAGAACCGAACGATCCGAACGCGATTGCCCTTGCAACCGTCGACCCGGACGGCATGCCGAATGTGCGTATGGTTCTGTTGAAAGAAATCGAACCCGCAGCGTTTGTGTTCTACACCAACTATGAAAGCGCCAAGGCGGCCGAGTTGGACAGCGCCGGGAAGGCTGCTTTTGTGATGCATTGGAAATCTCTGCGGCGGCAAATCCGGGTTCGTGGTACAATTACCAAAGAAAGTGGCCCGCAGGCGGATGAATACTATGCATCACGCTCGCTCAAAAGCCGACTGGGGGCCTGGGCGTCCAAGCAGTCACAGCCTCTCAGCAGTCGGGCGGCCCTGATGGCCGAAGTGGCCAAAGTAACGGCCAAGCTTGGACCGAATCCGCCTCGTCCTCCGTTTTGGGGGGGATACCGGCTTGTGCCGACTGAAATTGAATTTTGGGCCGATGGGGCCTTTCGGTTGCATGATAGGTTCCGTTGGCAGCGGGATCACGAGGGTTCCGACTGGCAGATACAGAGGTTGAATCCATGACGTTCGCGTATCGTGAAATGCAAGCGACCGAGATGAAAAGATTTTTTCAGCTTGAATTTGTGTGTCATTCCCATACACATCGGACCCTTAACGAAATGGTAATTTTCGCGATGGGAACACCGTGCCAGAAGACCTGAACAATATGTACCGCGTCCGTGGACACGTGAAATGGTTCGACCCTGCAAAGGGATACGGATTTGTTGTGTCTGACGAAGGCGGTCCTGATATTTTGTTGCATGTCAACGTGTTGCGCAATTTCGGCCAAAGCTCGGTCGCGGATGGCGCAGGCATTGAGATCATGACCCATCGCACGGACCGCGGCGTCCAGGCGGTCGAAGTCATCAGTGTCGATCCCCCTGCGCGGACCGATACCATGATGCTGGCCGACTTCGCCGAACTCGACCCGGTCGAGATTGCGGCGGCCCCGCTGGAGGCCGCGCGGGTCAAGTGGTTTGACAAAGGCAAGGGCTTTGGCTTTGCCAATGTGTTCGGCCGTGGCGAAGACGTATTCTTGCACATCGAGGTTCTGCGCCGCTCGGGCCTGTCTGATTTACAGCCGGGCGAGGCGTTGGCGATGCGGGTCATCGACGGCAAGCGTGGACGTATGGCAGCGCAGGTTCTGGCCTGGGAAGCTGCCTTGGATGACTGAGTGATTGATGTCTAAGCTTTTCCCGGGTCTTGTTGCATCTTTGTTGCTTTGGTCCGGAATGGCTTGGGCGGCTTGTCAGCAAGACCGGATCGACATCAAAAACGACTCGGCCCAGATCCGTTTCAACATCGAATTGGCGATCACGCCGCAGGAACGCTCTCGGGGCCTGATGTTCCGTGAGTCGCTTCCGAACCGTTCTGGCATGTTGTTCGTGTTCGATCCGCCGCAGCCTGTGGTGTTCTGGATGAAGAACACACTGATTCCCCTCGACATCATTTTCCTGGACCGGGTAGGGGTGGTTACGCGCGTGCACCAAGGGGCGATTCCCGGCGATCTGACCCCGATCGAAGGCGGCGATTCCGTGTTTGCAGTGCTGGAAATCAACGCCGGTTTGGCTGCGCGCTATGCGATCCAACCCGGAACGGTGATGCGACACGAAATTTTTTCCTCTGGCCCTGCAATTTGGTCCTGTTAGGGCTTTTCAAATCAGGTCGGCATCGTTAGGAAGGCGCACGGTCCGGGGCGTGGCGCAGTCTGGTAGCGCACCTGTTTTGGGTACAGGGGGTCGTAGGTTCGAATCCTGCCGCCCCGACCACTTCTCTCATTTACGTTGGTGAACCACCCATCGCTTGGTAAAGCGCGCCAAGCGCCTTATCCAGCGTTTCGCTTTCTACTGGTACCTGGACGGCTGGTCCCGTACGGCGCGGCACGTTAAAAAACAGGTCTGCGTCCACGCGATAACCCTGCGCGTTTTTTGTAGAAGTCAGCCGCATCACGCTTTTGGGCAGATCCTGCGGATAGCCGTCATAATTTAGAATCAGGAAGGCCGTGGTGTCCGGCGGCAGGAGCTCGGAGCATTCAAATATTCGATTCCCCATATTTTTAAACTGTTCGCCTGGGCCGCCGCAGCTGATTTCGAATGTTTCGAACAGTTTTTGGGGGAAGATATCGAATTGCGCGCTGCGCGTCGGAGGGGGCACATATTGTGGTGTACACGCCACGATCAGGGCAAATACCGGTAGAATACGTAAGATAACCATATGTCCTGTGCCCCTCAATCCACCACGGCTGAACCTTTACGCGACGTTTGATCTGAAAATAACCGCGTCGTGATTCTTATCCACCGCATTCACCATATCCTTAGTTTACCAAATGCCGATAACTGTGCCGGGAAAAACAGTTAATTCGGTTGAAGGTTTCCCGCGAGGCGGGTGGCAAGCAGGGGATGAACCTGTGGAGGAATCGGAGCATTGCCGTTGGCTAGGCATCTTCGAAAACGGGTCAACACAAAAGATATCAAAAATGGCTTAAAAATGACGTTGACGATCTATGGGTGGATACGTCAAGTTGTATAGGCCGGAAGGGTGGCCACAAAATCTGGTAGCAAAACCAGAGCAGGGCACAGGGCGAGGGTCGGAAAGCACATCATACTCACGTGCACCGTTGAGTCGGTTTTGCGCTGCAGAACGCAGTGACCGACTGTTTGCGCCCGATTTTACGGCATGGCGATCGGTTCGTATCCCCGGACCAGACGTCCTTGGACAAGTGAATTGAATATAGGCGGCGGACATGAAGATTGACAGGAAGTTTACGAAACCGGGGCAGGATGCTTACGCAGAGCTGGATTTTGTCTCGGCAACATCCGAAATCCGAAACCCGGATGGAACCATCGTTTTCCGACTGGACAATATTGAAGTCCCTTCAAGCTGGAGCCAGGTGGCCAGCGACGTCATTGCGCAGAAGTACTTCCGCAAAGCAGGCGTGCCCTCCAAACTGAAGAAAGTAAAAGAAAAAGACGTTCCGGAATTCCTGTGGCGCTCGGTCCCCGCCGATGGCGCAGAATTCGATGGTGAGACGTCTTCGAAACAGGTTTTCGACCGTCTGGCGGGTGCATGGGCGTATTGGGGCTGGAAAGGCGGCTATTTCTCGACCGAGGAAGACGCGCGCGCCTACTTCGACGAGATGCGCTATATGCTGGCGACCCAGCGCGCCGCGCCGAACAGCCCGCAGTGGTTCAACACCGGTCTGCACTGGGCCTATGGAATCGACGGCCCGGCGCAGGGTCACCACTATGTCGACTACAAAACCGGCAAGCTGACCAAGTCGAAATCCGCTTACGAACATCCGCAGCCGCACGCGTGCTTTATCCAGTCTGTCGATGATGATCTGGTGAACGAAGGCGGCATTATGGATCTGTGGGTGCGCGAGGCGCGCCTGTTCAAATACGGCTCGGGTACCGGGACCAACTTCAGCCATCTGCGCGCAGAAGGCGAAGCGTTGTCAGGAGGCGGCAAGTCCTCGGGCCTTATGGGCTTTCTCAAGATCGGCGACCGCGCCGCTGGCGCGATCAAATCAGGCGGGACAACCCGTCGAGCAGCAAAGATGGTGATCGTCGATGCAGATCACCCGGACATCGAGCAATTTATCGAATGGAAGGTGATCGAAGAGCAGAAGGTGGCCTCGATCGTTGCCGGATCGAAGATGCACGAGAAGATGCTGAACGGCATTTTCGAGGCCATCCGCTCTTGGGACGGCGCGCAGGACGACGCGTATGATCCCAACAAGAACGACAGCCTGAAGAAAGCGGTTCGCGAAGCCAAAAAGGTCGCGATCCCCGAGACTTACATCAAGCGCGTGCTGGACTATGCGCGGCAGGGTCACGACAGCATCGAGTTCCCGACATATGACACGGACTGGGATTCGGAAGCGTATAGCTCGGTCTCGGGCCAAAACTCGAACAACTCGATCCGCGTCACCAATGCATTCCTGACCGCCGTCGAAAAAGACGCCGATTGGGAACTGATCAACCGCACCGACGGCAAGGTCGCCAAGACCGTCAAGGCGCGCGATCTGTGGGAAAAGGTCGGTCACGCTGCCTGGGCCTGTGCCGATCCCGGTATCCAGTTCCACGACACCGTAAATGAATGGCACACATGCCCCGAAGATGGTGAGATTCGCGGCTCGAACCCTTGCTCGGAATACATGTTCCTCGATGACACGGCCTGTAACCTGGCGTCGATGAACCTACTGACCTTCCTCAAGGATGGTGAGTTCCAGGCCGCGGATTACATGCACGCCTCGCGTCTGTGGACCCTGACGCTGGAAATCTCGGTGACGATGGCGCAGTTCCCATCGAAGGAAATCGCGCAACTGTCCTATGACTTCCGTACGCTGGGTCTGGGCTATGCGAACATCGGCGGCCTGCTGATGAACATGGGCTACAGCTATGACTCGGATGAGGGTCGGGCGATCTGTGGCGCGCTGACTGCGATCATGACCGGCGTTGCTTATGCGACCTCAGCCGAGATTGCAGGCGAGCTTGGCCCGTTCAAGGGTTACGAGCGTAACGCCGACCATATGCTGCGCGTCATCCGTAACCACCGCCGTGCGTCGCAGGGTGTGACCGAGGGTTATGAGAAACTGGCCGTTAAGCCGGTGCCTCTGGACCACGGCAACTGCCCAGACAAGCGTCTGATTGATCTGGCAATGTCGGCCTGGGATGAGGCGCTGAGCCTTGGCGAAAAGAACGGGTACCGCAATGCGCAGGCGACCGTGATCGCGCCGACCGGCACCATCGGTCTGGTGATGGATTGCGACACCACCGGGATCGAGCCGGACTTTGCTCTGGTCAAGTTCAAGAAGCTTGCGGGAGGCGGTTACTTCAAGATCATCAACCGCTCCGTGCCTTCGGCGCTGGAAAAGCTGGGGTATTCCTCTTCTCAGATTGAAGAGATTGTGGGTTATGCGGTTGGTCACGGCACCATCGGCAACGCGCCGGGGATCAACCACACCTCGCTGACCGGTCACGGCTTTGGTCCGAACGAACTGGCGAAAGTGGACGCTGCACTGGAAAGCGCGTTCGACATTCGGTTCGTCTTCAACCAGTGGACATTGGGTGAGGATTTCTGCACCGGCGTGTTGGGCATCCCAGCGACCAAGCTGAATGACCCGACCTTCGACCTGCTGCGCCATCTGGGCTTTACCAAGGCGGATATCGACGCAGCGAACGATCATGTCTGCGGAACCATGACGCTGGAAGGTGCGCCGCATCTGAAGGAAGAGCACTATTCGATCTTCGACTGCGCCAACCCGTGCGGCAAGAAAGGCAAGCGTTTCCTTGGTGTTGACAGTCACATCACTATGATGGCCGCCGCGCAAAGCTTCATCTCTGGTGCGATCAGTAAAACGATCAACATGCCGAATGATGCAACCATTGAGGATTGCCAGAACGCCTATGAACTCAGCTGGTCGTTGGGTGTGAAAGCCAACGCGCTCTATCGTGATGGCTCGAAACTGTCGCAGCCCCTGGCAGCGGCGCTGGTCGAAGATGACGATGAAGCAGCAGAAGTGCTGGAAAGCGGATCGACTCAAGAGAAAGCCGTCGTTCTGGCCGAGAAGGTGATCGAGAAGGTTGTGGTCAAAGAAATGATCCGCAGCCATCGCGAGAAACTGCCGCACCGCCGCAAGGGCTATACCCAGAAGGCGATTGTGGGCGGCCACAAGGTCTATCTGCGAACCGGTGAGTTCGAAGATGGCAAATTGGGCGAGATCTTCATCGACATGCACAAGGAAGGCGCTGGCTTCCGGGCGATGATGAATAACTTTGCCATCGCGGTCTCGGTTGGTCTGCAATACGGTGTGCCGCTGGAAGAGTTCGTCGATGCCTTTACCTTCACCAAGTTCGAACCGGCTGGGATGGTACAGGGCAACGACTCGATCAAGAATGCGACGTCGATCCTGGATTATATCTTCCGCGAACTGGCCGTGTCCTATCTGGACCGCACCGATCTGGCCCATGTGAAACCCGAAGGCGCGACCTTTGATGATCTGGGCCGGGGCGAGGAAGAAGGCGTCTCGAACGTCTCGGAAATCAGCGACAGTGCGGCTTCCAAGTCACTGGAAGTGCTGAAGCAAATCAGTTCGACCGGCTACCTGCGCAAGCGTCTGCCGCAAGACCTGGTGGTGTTCAACGGCGGTCAGGCCGAAGTGAACGGCATGGCGGAACCCGCCGCGCAGTTCGAGGCGCCGGTCGCAGAAACTGCGGTAGCAACCAGCATGGATGCCCGCACGAAAGCCAAGATGCAGGGCTACGAGGGCGACCCCTGCGGTGAATGCGGAAATTACACTCTAGTACGGAACGGAACCTGCATGAAATGCAACACCTGCGGGGCAACCAGCGGGTGTAGCTAAGGCAAACGCCCCGCCAGGCGGGGTGTAGGGATCAGGATCTCCCCCCGGATTTCCGATCCCGACGAACACGGAGCAAGGCGCCAAGACTTACCAAAGTCGGCTTGCTCCACTCGGTCGACATGCCCGTGTCGACCGGGAACAGGGTGGGGCGGAATATTAGCTCCCTCCCACTCTTTCACGGGGCGGGTGCGCTCGTCCCATGCGCAGTCCAGGCCGCAGGCAAAAAAACACCGGGCGGTCAACGAAATGAGCCTGGAAGGCGAAACTGACAGGGGGCTTCGGCCCCCTTTCTTTTTTTCAAGCTTTGAGCGGCGGTTTGGGCATAGTTCTGCCGGATCGCACATCTACCGTCGGGCGAGTCCCGCCGACACCGGATGGGGGAATTTTGCCGAGCGACTCGCCGCAGACGCGACTCGGCTAAACACGCGGAGATTGGCGTGAAATCGTCTGTTGCCTTCAATGCGAGTGACAGTGTGCGTGATGCGGTGTTTTTGGTTCCTGTCCGGACACAAAACACACACTGAAAATCACTCAGGAGGCATCACAATGAAACCGCAAAACTTGGCAATCCTTTCCGCATTCGCACTCAGCCTGCCGGCGCTGGCAACGGCTCAGTCCTCGGCGGACACCAATGGCGACGGGGTTCTGACCATCGAAGAGGTTCAGGCCGTTCTGCCCGAGGTCGACGCCGACGGTTTCTCGGCGATGGACGCTAATGGCGACGGGTCGCTGGACGCTGATGAAATTGCCGTCGCGCAGGAAGCAGGTTTGCTGCCGCCCAGCAACGGCTGATCCCGCGAAGGCATCGGCGGCCCGCTACCCCAAGCGGGCCGCTTATTTTCAATGGGTTACGCTGGCAAGTAAATGTTGAATTTACTGCGTAGCTTAGCATCCAAAAGCGGATCGAACCGGGCCGCAGACGGAGTGGCCAGAATCGCTTCTTTCCGTTTGACCGCCTTTTCGATCAGGTCCGGCTTGCCGAGTTCTACCCATTCTTTTGGCGAGGACCGGTCCCCGAAGGTCGGATAGACATAATCGGCCTGCATCCGGCTAAGGGTTGCGTCGGTGCCAAGATAGTGGCCGGGTCCTCCCAGACACACCTCGGCCATCTGATCCAGCGCGAGAGTTTCGTCCGTCACCTCGATCCCCCGTACACAGCGCTGCGCCTGACCGATCAGATCATCGCTGAGGATCAGGCTTTCGTGACAGAACCCAAGCAGCGAGGCATGCATCCCGGCCGCCTCATACACCATGTTCAGGCCGGAAAGGCCCGCCATGACGTTAGAGCACATTTGCTCCCATCCGGCCTGCATATCGGGCAGTTTCGCGTCCGAGGCACCAGCAGCGGCACCGCCCGGCAAGTCGTAGAATTGGTGCATCTGGGCGCAACCTGCGGTCAGCAGTGCTTGCTCTCCCGAACCAATGGACATCGCGCCCGTGCGCAGGTCCAGACCGAATGGCCAAGTGCCAAAAATCGCCGGAGCACCGGGGCTTACGGCGTTTACATAAACCAGACCGGCGAGGCATTCGGCGGTTGCTTGGGTAATCGCCCCGGCAACCGTCGAGGGTGCGGTGGCTCCGGCCATGCCAGCGGACAGCAGCAATACTGGCATCCCGGCTTTGATGCATTCCTCCATCACTTCGCAGCTTTCGGTCGCGAATTTCATCGGTGGCACCACAAAGCAGTTCGAGTTGGACATGAAAGGCCGTTCTCGCCACTTGTCCTCTCCGCCTGCGATCATGTGCAGCATCTCAATCGCCGGGGCGACGTGGCTGGGCTCGGTAAATGATGTTCCGATGTGTTTGAACGTGCCGCAGGTCGTCGCATAGACAGTGTTCAGGTCCATCTCGAGGTTATCCGCAATGTCGCGGCACACCATGGGGCGCTGGACAAAGTGAATGTTTTCAAGCTGTTCGCAGATGCGCGACGCGTCATGCAGGTCCTGAAGGGTCGAGTCGCGGTATTCCTGACCGTGCACGTCGACCATGCTGACCGCGGCCCCGGCGGTTCCATAGTGGACGCGCTTGCCCGACAGCTCCAGATCGTTTTTCCCGTCACGGCTGTGGAGGGTGATGGAGCGATTGGCCTTGGCGATGGTGTCTTCGACCAAAGCGCGGGGAAAGCGGATGCGTCCATCGTCGCCCAGTGTGCAGCCTGCTGCCACGAGATAGTCGATACCGCTTTGCGGTGCGTCTGCCAGACCGATGGTTTCCAGCGCGGTCAGGGCGGCCTCGTGAATACGTTCGATCTGAGCCTGCGTGAGAACCTTCAGCGTTCCGCCTTCCATACCGGGGCGGATAGGGCGCAGATGTTCCGGCAGAGCCGTGGCACGGGCGGCACGACGCGCGGCACGGCCGCCGCTACGCGATGAATTTCGGGTTTGTTCGTTCATAGTTTAGAGTCCGGTCGAAAAAGTACGTTCAGGGTGAGTGTACTCAGACCGCAAATGGCCGCCCCCGCGCGGCACGCCCGCGATCCGCACCAATGGTACGGCTGATCAGGCGAATCTTCCAAACGTCACTTTGCATGCGGGTCCTCAACTGGTGAGGCGTACTCTTCCAATACCACGGCATACAATCTGTCCTGTTTGCGACCTGACAGTCCAAAAGCGAAGTGTTGTGCCTTGGGCGCATCAGTTCTTGCCGTTAGGTAAAGTTTTTTCCCGAATGCCGGAAAATCTGTTATGCTTCTATCACTTATTTAAGAGTGCGCCGTGATCGCAATGGAATTTTAACGATTGCAAGCCAGTTATTGTGTGACGACCCCCGATCCCGATCGGGCTAGCTGCAAGCAATTTTGGAGAGGTTGATGAAAGCCCTAAAGGCCCTCGTAACAACCTGCCTGGCAATTGGCGCTGCTCCGGCTATGGCTGAGGATTGGACCGGTGCATTCGCAGGGTTCAGCTTTGGCTACGCAGATGTCGACGGCCCGAATGGTTCGGGCGGTGACGACACAACCTTTGGCCCTCATGTCGGATATGACTATGACTTCGGTAACTTTGTTCTGGGCGGCGAGCTGGAGTACAACCGGCTTTCGCTGGATTTGGGGCAGGGTGAAGGCAGCGTCGACAGTCTGACCCGCCTGAAACTGCGGGGCGGCTACGATTTCGGACCGGCGCTTGGCTATGTGGTCGTAGGTGCGGCACGACTGGATGCGTCACCTGAAAGTGACACGGCCGCCGTTTATGGTATCGGGCTTGCTTATCCAATTGGCGACAGTTTTGTCATCAGCGGTGAAGCGCTGCGCCAGAACTTTGACGACGTCACACGCAGCCAAGGCGGCGTTGACACCAACGTGTTCAACCTGCGCACGACCTTCCGGTTCTAAACGCTATTACTCGGCGGCTGCGCTTTCGGCCAAACCTGTCGCGAAATCGCAAATAGTTTTCAGCGCCGTGGCAAAGCGTTCATCCTCGATCGTCATCGCAACACGGATATGGCCTGCGGCGGCTTTGCCAAAGCTCTCGCCCGGCATCACCGCAATCTCGTGCGTGTCCAGCAGCGCGTTGGCAAAGGCTTCACCGCTGAGCCCGGTCGCACGGATGTCCAGCATCAGGTACATCGCGCCCTGAGCAGGCACCAAACCGATCGTGTTTTGCGCAGAGAGAATCTCGACCGCCAACGCGCGACGTCGGCGGAAGGGGGCCGCGATCTCTTCTTCGAAATCAGTACCAGCGTTCAGGGCAAAGCTGGCGGCGTCCTGGATAAATCCGGGCACCCCATACGTGGTATGCGTCGCGAGGTTGATCAGATGTGCAATCACCTCTTCCGGTCCAACGACCCAACCACAGCGCGATCCGGTCATGGCGTGCGACTTGGACATCGAACCAACGACAAGCGTGCGATCAGCCATTTCGGGCAGCGTGCGCGGTGAGATATGTTCTCCGTCCCAGACCTGCGTGTCATAGACCTCATCCGAGATCAGCCAGAGGTCCCGCTTGCGGCAGACCTCGGCGATTCCTTCCAGAGTTTGAAGGGAATAGACCACGCCAGTGGGGTTGTTCGGTGTGTTGATCAACAGAGACACGGCACCGTCCGCCGCTGCGTCGATTTCTTCGGCCCGGGGTTGAAACGCGTCCTCGGCCGAGGTCTGAATCGCCCGTGCAGTTGCGCCCGCACCGCGAATCGTGCCGGGGTAGGTGGCGTAGTAAGGATCAAGGTACAGGCCAACGTCGCCCGGTTCGCAGACAGCCACATGCGCGGCGAACAGGGCAGACTGACCTCCCGGTGTTATCAGCACATTGTTGCGGCTGGTGGGAACTCCGGTCCGGGCCTGAACGCGCGCCGCCACGGTGTCGCGCAGAAGATCGTTGCCCGGAACAATAGCGTAGCCCGTATTGCCTTGCCGTGCCGACAGATCCATCGCGTCGAGTATGGATTGATCCGTGCGAATGTCGTGCTCGCCAATCGTCAACTCGGTGACTGGATGCCCTTCGCTGATCATACGGCGCGCGCGGTAGAATACATCCCACCCATCGCTGCCGCCCCCGGTCAGTTGAGTAATACGCTGCGACAGTTTCATGGCCCGCTCCGCTGTTGTCTTTCGGGCGACAGGGCCAGAGCCGTTGGGAAAAGTCAATCAGTCTCGGGGCGGCAACGTGGCTTGTAGTTTTTTGGTCAACGAGGCCCGCACCAAATCATACGACGCGGTCAGCCGATGGCGCATCTCACCCTCGTCACAATCAAAGGGCAGGCGAATCCAGCTGCGGTGAAAATAGGGGGCTTTGACGCCAACACCTGCATCGATCAGCATCTGGGCGGTCTCTATATCCGCGGTTTTGACCGACACGCCATCGTTTGCCGTGCCGATGCAGGCAAACATCTTGCCTCCGACCTTCCAGGCATCATGACCGCCACCCCAAGGATCCGACAGGTCGGCGCCCGGAAAGGTGCGGCAGATCGAATTGACCAACTCTCGGCTCATGGGCGCTAGGGTGCGCCGTGTGGCATTGAAACTCAAGCCTTGGCTCAATCGGCCCTCCGTGCTATGCGAGACGTCATGAACCGTATGACCTGCATCATTATCTGCTGCATTTCCTGCTGATTTATCAAGCGGGCCGGTTTCTTTCGTTTTCATCTCTGAGACAAGTTGCTAAGCCCGCGCCAACGCGAAAAGCTTTGCCGTTCTTAGGAGCTGACCGATGACGACGATCAAACTGCACAACACCCGGACGCGGACGAAAGAGGATTTCGTTCCGATCGATCCTGAAAACGTGCGGATGTATGTCTGTGGGCCGACGGTTTATGACCGCGCCCACCTCGGTAATGCGCGTCCCGTTGTCGTGTTCGATGTGCTCTATCGGTTGCTGCGACATGTCTACGGCGTGGACCACGTGACCTATGTTCGCAACTTCACCGACGTGGATGACAAGATCAACGCGACTGCTCTGGCGCGACAGAAAGCAGGTGCGGCAGGCACGTTGGAGCAGCTGGTACAGGAACGCTCGGACGAGACGATCGGCTGGTACCTGCATGACATGGGCGCTTTGGGCGCGCTGGAGCCCAACGAGATGCCGCGCGCGACGCAGTATATCGACCAGATGATCGCGATGATCGAGGACTTGATTGCCAAAGGCCACGCCTATGCAGCCGAGGGGCATGTTCTGTTCGCTGTGGACAGTTGGAAAGCCAAGTATGGCGCTTTGTCTGGTCGTTCGGTCGATGACATGATCGCCGGGGCTCGGGTCGAGGTTGCGCCATACAAGAAGAACCCGATGGATTTCGTACTTTGGAAACCGTCGACCGACGAGTTGCCGGGGTGGGACAGCCCTTGGGGCCGGGGTCGTCCGGGCTGGCACATCGAATGCTCGGCCATGAGCTATGAGTTGCTGGGCGCCAGCTTTGACATCCATGGCGGTGGCAACGACCTGATGTTCCCGCACCATGAAAACGAGATCGCCCAGAGCTGCTGCGCGCATCCCGAAGGGGAGTTCGCGCGGTACTGGCTGCACAATGAGATGCTGCAGGTCGAGGGCAAGAAAATGTCCAAATCGCTGGGCAATTTCTTTACCGTGCATGACCTGCTGGAACAGGGTGTGCCGGGCGAGGTGATCCGATTAGTCTTTTTGCAAACCCATTACCGCAAGCCGATGGACTGGACCGAGAAAAAGGCCCACGAGGCAGAGGCGACGCTGCGCAAGTGGCGGGCGCTGACAGCGGGCATCGAGCCCTCTGCCAGCGCGGCCCCTGCGGTTATTGCAGCTCTGGCGGATGACCTGAACACGGCAGGGGCCTTGACCGAGCTGCACCGGCTGGCGGCAGAGGGCGATGCAGCAGGGTTGTTGGCGAGCGCGAATGTTCTTGGTCTTTTGTCCGAGGAAATGGGCGCTTGGGCGGACACGGATTCCGTTGACCTTTCGTCCCATGCGGATCGTCTGGCCGATGCCCGCGCGGTCGCAATGCAGAGCAAGGACTTCTCGGAAGTTGATCGGTTGAAGGCTGCCTATCTCGCGGCTGGTCTGGAAGTTCGCATGAGCAAGGACGGCGTCGAGCTGGTGCCTGGCACCGGGTTCGATGCGGCCAAGTTGGAGGGCGTGTGATGACCAAGACCCGCCTATATCTCTACGACACCACTCTGCGCGACGGGCAGCAGACGCAGGGGGTGCAGTTTTCGACGGCCGAGAAAGTGCAGATTGCGCAGGCTCTGGATGAGTTGGGTGTCGACTACATCGAAGGTGGCTGGCCCGGGGCAAACCCGACGGACAGTGCGTTCTTCGATGCGGCACCAAAGACTTCGGCCAGCCTGACGGCCTTTGGGATGACCAAACGGTCCGGTCGCTCGGCCGAGAATGACGACGTGCTGGCCGCCGTTATGAATGCGGGCACGCAGGCGGTTTGTCTTGTCGGAAAATCGCATGATTATCACGTGACTCACGCGCTTGGGATCTCGTTGGAAGAGAATGTCGAGAACGTGCGGGCCTCGGTCGCGCATATCGTGGCGCAGGGGCGCGAGGCGCTGTTTGATGCCGAGCATTTCTTTGACGGCTACAAAGACAATCCGGACTATGCGCTGGACGTTTGCCGCGCCGCATTGGAGGCTGGTGCCCGCTGGGTCGTGCTGTGTGACACCAATGGCGGCGCGCTGCCCGCTGAGGTGTCGCGGATCGTGTCCGAGGTGATCGCGGCGGGTTTGCTGGGGGATCGGCTGGGTATCCACACCCATAACGACACCGAAAACGCGGTGGCTTGTTCGCTGGCGGCGGTCGACGCGGGCGCACGACAGATTCAGGGGACATTGAATGGGTTGGGAGAGCGTTGTGGAAACGCGAACCTGACCGCTTTGATCCCGACGCTGGTTCTGAAAGAACCCTATGCCTCGACCTATGACATCGGCGTCAACGCACAGGCTCTGGCGAGCCTCACACGTGTCAGCCGGATGCTGGATGACATCCTGAATAGGGTGCCCAGCAAACAGTCGGCCTATGTCGGCGCGTCGGCCTTTGCGCATAAGGCCGGGCTGCATGCCAGTGCGATCCTCAAGGACCCGACGACTTATGAACACGTGGACCCGGCATCGGTCGGCAACGCACGGGTCATTCCGATGTCGAATCAGGCGGGGCAATCGAACCTGCGTAAACGGTTGACCGAGGCCGGATTGGTTGTCGAGGCCGGTGATCCCGCTTTGGGCCGCATCCTCGAGCGGATCAAGCTGCGTGAGGCGGATGGGTATTCCTACGACACCGCTCAGGCCAGTTTTGAACTGCTGGCGCGGGATGAGTTGGGGCAACTGCCCGAGTTTTTTGAGGTGAAGCGTTACAAGGTCACGGTTGAGCGGCGCAAGAACAAGTACAACAAGATGGTCAGCCTGTCCGAGGCGGTCGTCGTGGTGAAGGTCGATGGCGAGAAAAAGCTGTCGGTCAGCGAGTCGCTGGATGGTGATGGCAGTGACCGGGGTCCGGTGAACGCGCTGGCCAAGGCGCTGGCCAAGGATCTGGGGCAATATTCCCGGATACTGGACGACATGCACCTTGTGGACTTCAAGGTGCGCATTACGCAAGGCGGTACCGAGGCTGTGACCCGTGTCATCATCGACAGCGAGGACGGACAGGGGCGGCGCTGGTCGACCGTGGGCGTCAGCGCGAACATAGTCGACGCCTCGTTCGAGGCGCTTCTGGACGCAATCCACTGGAAACTGGTGCGCGATTGCGGCCCTCAGGCCGTGGTGGCCGAGTGAGCGGTCCGTTTGATCACGAAGTAAAGGCCTGTGCCGCGCTGTTGCACCGGTCCGATCCCGACCGGTTTATGGCGGCGATGGCAGCACCGGTTTCGGCGCGGTTGGTTCTGTTTCCCATCTATGCGCTCAATATCGAAGTTGCGCGCGCACCTTGGGTCACGCAAGAGCCGATGATCGCTGAAATGCGCCTGCAATGGTGGCGCGACGCGCTGCAAGAGATTGCCGAGGGGCCGACCGTCCGACGGCACGAGGTGGTGACTCCGTTGTCGCGCATTTTGTCACCGCATCTTGCGGCGATGATGGATGAATATGTGGCCGTAAGGCGTTGGGACATCTACCGCGACCCGTTCGAAGATCAGGATCACTTTGACGCCTATATCAACCACAGCGCAGGGACACTGATGGTGGTTTCAGCGCAGGCTTTGGGAACGGCAGACGAAGATGTCCTGCGTGATTTTGGTTATGGGGTTGGTGTCGCCAATTGGCTGCGTGCAATCCCAGACCTTGAGGCGCGCGGGCGTATTCCGTTGCTGGATGGTACGCCCGAGGGCGTGCGGCAGCTGGCCCAAAACGCCTTGGATCGGTTGAACCGGGCCCGGTCGAACCGCATTGCGGTCTCGCCCCAGGCAAGTCCGGCGTTGCATGCGGGGTGGCAGGCCGGAGTGATCCTGAAACAGGCCGTGGCGCGCCCGGACCGAGTGGCGGCTGGGGCGCTTGGCTGTGGCGAGATGCGCCGCAGGCTGTCTTTGATGGCTCAGGTTGTGACGGGGCGCTGGTGATCGGGTTAAGCTGTGCGGGGGCGCATCGTCAGCCACAGCAACGCGCCACCTGCAAGGGTTAGCAGCGGCACCATAGCGATGTTCACCGCAGTCCAGCCATCGACCGGCGAGCCACCCGAGCAGTTCATCAACCCGCCCGAAGCCAGCGACGCGAAGGTTACGCCGCCGAATACCAACAGGTCATTCAAGCCCTGCATCCGACCCCGCTCGCTCACGTCATGGCTGTCGGCCAGCATCGTGGTTGCTCCGATAAAGCCAAAGTTCCACCCGATCCCCAGAAGGATCAGCGCGACAAAGAAGTTGCCCAATTCGACACCTTGCAAGGCGACGACCCCTGCGGCAGCTAGTATGGCTAGCCCTAGGGCCACGATTTTCTCCACGCCGAAACGTGCGATCAGCTGTCCGGTGAAAAAGCTGGGGATGTACATGGCCAGAACGTGGCTGGTGACCACATCAGCAGCGTCATTGGCGCTGAAACCGCAACCGACAACCGCCAGAGGGGTCGAGGTCATAACCAGATTCATCAGGGCATAGGATACCATCGCGCAGATGATGGCGACAGCGATGCGCGGAGTTTTCAGCATCTCAAGACGCGACCGGCCTTTGGGTGCATCGGCCGCTGGCTTGGGTGGCGTGGGAATATCAAGAAAGAAGAACAGGACCGAACCGATGACGTTCACGGCGATGACGGCGAGATAAGTGCCCAGGAATGGGATCACATACGCGGTCGAGGTCATCTTGACGATCTGAGGACCGATAATGGCTGCCGCCAGTCCGCCTGCCATGACATAGGAAATCGCCTTTGGCCGGAACGCGTCTGACGCTGTATCGGCGGCGGCAAAACGATAGAACCCGTGCGCGCTCATGTAGATGCCGGTCAACAGACTGCCCAGCAGAAACACCGGGAATGACCCCAGGAACAGGCCGTAGGCGCCAACCAGGCCTCCGCATGCGCCGGCGGTGGCCCCGACCAGAAACCCGGCCCGGCGGCCCCAACGCTGCATAATGGCTGAAATCGGCGTTGCCGCCAGCATTGATCCCAGAACGATCAGCGAGATGGGCAGCGTCGCAAGACAGGCATTGGTGGCCAAGGACTGACCGGCTAGCCCTCCAACGATGAAGATCATCGGCATCTGCGCACCAAGCACGGCTTGGGCGGCCACCAGAACAGTGACGTTTCGTTTGGCCTGGCGGTCGTCCGGTGTGGCGGTGATCATTGTCATGGGGACATGCGTATCGGCGAAAACGATTGTGCACAAGCGGGTTGCATCTGCGGCAAAGCGGCCTAACGTGCCGGTACGTATTCTGGCCCCGGAGGGCACATGTCCGTTGGACGGATCATCGAAACACCCGACTGCGTTGCGGAAGGGGCGGCATGGCTGGCCGAAACCTGTCCGAGCATGGCGTATGCGATGGATCAGACCGGGCCTTTACCACTGCGCCGCCGCCCGGATGGGTTTGCCCAACTCCTCAGTGCGATTGTCAGTCAGCAGGTGAGTGTGGCGTCGGCTAACGCGATCTGGAAAAGGTTGCAAGAGGCCAAGCTGACCGGCCCGCGCAAAATCATGTGGGCGACTGACGACGATTTGCGCGCAGTCGGGCTGAGCCGGCAGAAAATCCGTTATGCCCGCGCTTTGGCCGAAGCGCGCATTGATTACAAGGCGTTGCGCGTCGCTTCTAATGAAGATGTTGTTGCCATCCTGACCGAGGTGCCGGGTATTGGCGTCTGGACGGCTGAGATTTACGCGATGTTCTCGCTGGGACGTGCGGACGTGATCGCGCCCGGCGATTTGGCCCTGCAAGAGGCCGCGCGCATCCTCTATGACCTGCCGGAACGGCCGACCGACAAACAACTGCGCCAAATGGCCGAAGACTGGTCACCCTGGCGGTCGGTTGCGGCGCGGGTGCTGTGGGCCTATTACCGGGTTGCAAAAGAACGAGAAGGGATCAGATGACACGGGTATTGAATGCGCTCAGAAAAGAGCCGGTTTCGGGCGACACACGCTCGGTCGTGGTGTTCGTGCACGGCTATGGGGCCAATGGTGCCGATTTGCTGGGGCTGGCCGATCCGCTGGGCGAGCATTTGCCGGACACGCTGTTTGTCGCGCCGGACGCGCCCGAGCAGATCCCCGGAATGCCGAACGGGTTTCAGTGGTTCCCGATCCCATGGATCGATGGATCGTCCGAGGAAGAGGCGCGCCGTGGAATGGAAATGGCGGTCGAGGATTTCAACGCATTCCTTGATGCGCTGATGGTCGATGAGGATGTGCTGCCCGAACAGGTCGTTCTGTTCGGTTTCAGCCAGGGTACAATGATGAGCCTGCATGTCGCCCCGCGCCGCGAAGACCCGATTGCGGGGATCGTCGCCTTCTCGGGCCGTCTGTTGGAACCTGACCTGCTGCCAGACGAAACCGTAAGCCGCATGCCGGTTCTGCTGGTGCATGGCGATATGGACGACGTGGTGCCGCCGCAGTCACTGCCCGAAGCGGCAGAAGCCTTGCAGGCCGCCAAGTTTCAGGAAGTCTATGCCCATGTCATGAAAGGCACCGGCCATGGTATTGCTCCGGACGGCCTGAGCGTCGCACTCGCCTTCATGCGCGACAAGCTGAGCCTGTAACGATGATCGCGGTCCGCCCCATGATGCCAGAGGATGTGGCAGTCGCCTGCCAGATCCTCAACGATATCATAGCGATCGGCGGTACAACCGCGTTTGAAACGCCGTTCTCTGAGGCGCTGTTTGCTCAGGCCTATCTGAACGGAGCAGACAAGATTTGTTGCCACCTCGCCCTGGACGATCAGGGCGAGGTGGCCGGTTTTCAATGGCTTGGCACCCATGACGACCTGCCTGACGATTGTGCCGATATTGCTACGTTCACCCGTCGTGCGCCGCTATTGAAGGGGGCAGGGCGTGCGTTGTTTGCAGAAACCGCGACCCGTGCCGCTGCCCTTGGGTTTTCTGCGATCAATGCCACCATTCGGGCCGATAATCGGATGGGGCTGAGCTATTATGACAAGATGGGGTTTCGCGATTACTCAGTCGCTTATGGGGTCGCATTGCGCGACGGGGCACCCGTCGACAGAATTTCCAAACGGTTCGAGTTGAAAAAGGGCAGGTCATGCTGATTGTCACAGGAACAGTCGAAGTCTCGCCGGATGGCGTAGAAAAAGCCGTGGCAGCGGCGCAGCGCATGGTCGCGGAAACTGTGAAAGAGCCTGGTTGCCTGATCTATGAGTTCAGCCAGATTCTCGGACACTCAAACCGGTTCCGCGTGTATGAAGAGTGGCAGGACCAGACCGCGCTTGAGGCGCATTTCACTGCACCACATATGGCCGAGTTTCAGGCTGTTCTGGGTGAAGTCGGCGTCACCTTAGCCGAGATTTACCGTGTTGTGGGCGGTGAGAAGCTGCCGCTACGATAGGACGTCAATCCCACAAGTGACCTTCGGCGAACTCGACCGAGTTTCCGGAGGGGTCGCGTATATACAATGATCGTGCGCCATTTGGCCAATCGAATTCGGCCTCGACAGGTACGTTCCATTCAAGCAGGTGTTTGCGCATCTCTTCGATCTGATCTCTCGACAGGGTCATGCACACGTGTCCCGGTCCGCGCGCGCCATGCGGCGGAACCGGCAGGTCCGGGTTCCCCGGCGGCTGTTCGGTTTCGTCTGCATTGAAGAGCAACAACACCGCAGCTCCAACCCGATAAAACACATGCCGGTTTGCGAAGCGCTGGATTCGCTCAAGGGCGAGGATGTCCCCATAGAACTTCTCGGCCGCGTCCAGATCATCTACATAAAGCGCGGCTTCCAGAATGCCCTCGGGCGGCGGTATGGTCCGGGTGACCTTCATGCCTTAACCCTATCACAATCCGGCGTTTTCGTCACCTGCGCGGGCGGCGATCCCGTTTGCGTTGCGGCGCGGAATTGAGTGCGGGTGCGGGCAAGCTGTCCCATTGGCCGGGTTCCAGCCCGTCCAGTGTCCAATCGCCGATCCGCGCTCGGATCAGACGCAGGGTTGGATGGCCGACAGCCGCAGTCATGCGCCGAACCTGCCGATTGCGGCCTTCGCGCAGCGTAAGCTCAATCCAACAATCAGGCACCGTCTGCCGTACTCGGATCGGAGGGTTACGCGGCCACAGCCCCTCTGGTTCGTCGATCACGCGGGCCTTGGCTGGACGCGTCAGCCCATCCTTCAGCTCGACCCCGTCGCGCAATGCCTTGAGTGAGGCTGCGTTGGGCAGGCCTTCGACCTGCACCCAATAGGTTTTCGCCATCTTGTGCTTGGGGTCAGAGATCTGTGCCTGAAGCTTGCCGTTGTCGGTCAACAGCATCAGCCCTTCGCTGTCGCGATCCAGCCGCCCGGCGGGATACACACCGGGCAGGTCAATGAAATCCGACAGCGTGCTGCGCGGCGAATCCGCGTTTGCACGGTCGGTGAACTGCGGCAGCACGTCGAAGGGTTTGTTGAATCGAATGAACCAGCTCATGACCTCGCCATAGCCCGCGGGCCACACTGGTGCAACCTGTGGATAACTGTCACGTGCCTGTTACGGATTCGGCTTACCTAGTCTGCGACATATTGTGGAAACTCAGGGCTTGTCAGAGTTTTAACACGATATATAGTTATCTTAAGGCCGGGGCGGGTGTTCCCCGCTCTGATGTCAAAAACGGGCAGAGCAGAGCGAGGAGCGATTCTGACATGGATGGAGACTTCAGGACCGAATTTGTCAGGGAACCCGGTGCGCTAAAGCATCATCCGGCATTGGTTTTGAACGCCGATTATCGCCCCTTGTCTTATTACCCACTGTCCCTGTGGCCCTGGCAAGAGGCGATCAAGGCGGCTTGGTTGGATAGGGTGGACATTGTGGCCGAGTACGACGAGGTCGTCCGAAGCCCGAGTACCGAGATCCGAATACCGTCGGTCGTTGTTCTCAAAGACTATGTAAAACCCAGAAAGCGCGTGGCCTTCACGCGCTTTAATTTATTTCTGAGGGACGAATTCCGCTGTCAGTACTGCGGAAGCCGTGGAGATCTGACCTTTGACCACGTGGTTCCCCGTGCGGCGGGTGGCGTGACCAGTTGGCAGAATGTGGTTGCGGCTTGCAGCCCCTGCAACCTCAAGAAAGGTTCCAAATCGCTGCGCCAGGCAGGGATGACCCTGCGCAAGCCTCCGCGTCAGCCCGATGCCGAGGCGTTGCGGAATATCGGCCGCAAGTTCCCGCCGAACCACCTGCACGACAGCTGGATCGACTTTCTGTACTGGGATGCGGAACTGGACGAGCTTTGATCTTTACTTGGCGCGGAATGCGGCCAGCCAGACCAGAACCAGACCGGCCGAGATAAGGGCGTTCCACCCGGCCATGGACAGGCCGAACATCTCCCACGGGATTTCGTCGCAGCGGACCAGCGGCGCGGACATAATCTGATCCATCAGTTCTTGTGTCGAAAGACCACCGATGTCGCCCGAGGTGCAACTGCTGGGGCCTTCCCACCATTTCTGCTCGACCCCAGCGTGGAACACGCCAATCCCGGCTGTGACCATGGCTGCCATTGCGCCCAAAAGGGGCAGGGGGCGAATCCCAGGGAAGGCAAAAGCCAGCACGCCTATCACGACTGCCGCGCCGTGTGGATAGCGTTGCCAGATGCACATTTTGCACGGGGTCATGCCGCCCAGATGCTGGAAGCCCCACGCCCCCAGCAATAGTGCAGCCGAGCCACCGGCGGCGATCAGGATCAGAAGCCTTTTTCGGGTCATAGGTACGTCACCGCCAAGAAACCGCCAAACAGCAGGATGACAAACAGGGTGAACATAAGACCCAGACGCTTTTCTATGAAGACGCGAATGGGTTCACCAAAGCCCCAAAGCAAGCCTGCGACGATAAAGAACCGAAGCGCGCGTGCCAGAATCGAAGTGGCGATGAACGTGCCCAAGGGCATACCCGTCCAGCCGGACATGATCGTGATAACCTTGTACGGGAAAGGCGTGACCCCAGCGCCCAGCACGGCCCAAAAGCCGAAATCGTTGAACTTGGTGTTGAACTGTTCCATGGCTTCCGCTTTGCCCATGGATTCAAGGATGGGCTGGCCAATGCTCTCATAGAAGAATGCACCGATGGCATATCCCAGCAGTCCACCCAGAACCGAAGCGACCAGTGCAACCGATGCAATCAACCACGCGCGCGAGGGGCGTGCAATGATCATGGGGATCATCAGAACATCTGGGGGGATCGGAAAGAACGAGCTTTCGATGAATGCCACGACGGCCAAAGCCCAAAGGGCGTGCGGGTGTTCGGCCAGACGAATGGTCCAGTCATAGAGCGATCGCAACATCAGGTGCTAAAATCCCAGTCTCGTGTTGAGCCAGCCAAACCACGCGACCGAAGGGGCGTCAACAGGACGGAGGGAAAACAAACTGAATATCGGTTGTTTTTTGCCTCTGGACCTTCCTGAACTTGGACGCTAATCCAGTGTTCGTGGCCCAAGTGGCGGAATGGTAGACGCAGGGGATTCAAAATCCCCCGCCTTCACGGGCGTGAGAGTTCGAGTCTCTCCTTGGGCACCACAAATGGTTAGGACTGAGTCTTCGAGCCAATAAAATAAGTCCTTTCAGTGTTTTCAAGCGTGTTGCGGGTAACAGACAGCACACAAATGGCCGCAGTTTTCAGAGTCAAGTACGTAGACCAAATCAACGGCAACCAGTGGCGTTATCGTCGTCGCTTGCCCAAGTCGCTTGCTGAAATCTTGGGTACTGGTTGGTTTTAGAAGCACATGGGCAACCGTGAAGGTGCGGCATTCCATCGCGAATACGAGATGTTGAATTTCACCTTCCGCAAGTTGGTGGCTGAAACTCTCGCCCGTCACCCCGACTATGACACACGGTCAGCAACTCAAAAGTTCATCGACGCCCAGCGGCTTGCCGAGCACTACGCGGCAGTTGTTCCGGGTCCAAACCCTGACGATAGCTGGTACCGTGGTGTGATGGGGCACGGTCTGGCTACATGTGGGGAGCCCCCGGAAGTTGTAGCTGCTGTCCTGAGCCCTAATCGGGAAGCCCCTAAGCCGACACTGGCCGAAATGCGCGACACCTACGCTAAGGACAAAGGGCTGTCCGATGATCGGAAGGCGATGTTTCGAATTGACCGCACCTTCGGTCGGTTGAGCGAAGTTTTAGGGAAGCCTTTAGAAGACTTGGAGATTGAGAGCATCGACCGCCAGACGGCCCACTGCTTCATGGACCATCTGCTAGGCCTTAAGGAAGCCAACGGACAGCCTCTCGCTCTCAAGTCGTGTCAGCGTGAAGTGAAAATTGTCGCCGCAGCCTACAACCGTCACTCATCCGTGACTCGCTCTCGTGAGCGGGCTGTGAATCACTATATTTTGGGTAACGGCCCAGCGGCGTTACGGCCGCTGTCCGGGCGAAACACGACCGTACTGCTTAAGGAAACGGTCATGTCGAACTCTGCATCGGAAATCTGGGACCAAGTTTCAAGCCTGATAAAATAGGCCATTGCGCCAGATCCGCGCAAGGAACTGTGTAACACCCTTGTGCGCGCTCTGGAAATCGCCGAGGGCGACGCAACGAAGGAACTCAGCCAATTGCACTATGGCCGGCTAGGGTGCGGCGCGCGCCTGGCTAACCCGGTGCGACCGGGCCCCATATCATGAAATCTAGCAAGACCGGCCTCAAGTGGTGGACGTACCGCACCGAGGTAGATGGCAAGCAACGCGAATTGACCCGCGGGCATTATTCTCCCGGTGTCCGTGGCCGATGCCCGCGACAAGTGGGCCACCCTTCGTGCCAAGCGCAACAAAGGTGAGACGCCCGACACCAAAGCAGACACCACCCTCGAACAACTGGTTGATCACTATACGACGTGGGCGAGCAGGCAATCTGCGCTCATTGCAGGCCAATGACCGGCTGTCGCGTCAACACCTGTTGCCGGGTCCCGAGCGGATCACCCTCGACGAACTGGACATTGACCACCAGAGCGCCAATTGTGCACACTCAGGCCAAGACACCCCAACAGGCCCGCAAGCTGCGTTCGGCTAACTCAGGCGTCCTAAAACAGGCGCGCAACGCTGGTCTGTTGTCCTAGGGTTTCGCCACCACCTCGGCAATGCTGCCAGAGGTGGATACGGCCAAGTGCACGTGATACCTCGGCACCAAGGACCTGCGCGCCTTCCTGCTAGCTACCAGAGAAATGGGTGACCCAGAGGCTGCGCTGCGTCTGATCTTCTTCAACGGTATGCGCGGTTTAGAACTTCATTTTGAGGGGATGAACCATGTCGGATTACGAGTGCCGGATACCCCCGGCCACTGATACATCAGACTTTAAGCTCCGCGAAGCATGCGCCCAATGGGAAAAATGCGCTCTGCAGGCACCGAGCGTCTAAGAAGGTCTTGTATCATTTTGGAGCGGCAATTTTTGCTTTGAACTCTCGATTTGACCTCAACTTCTGCCAATTAAAACGAGCGGCAATTCTTCTAAAAAGAATAGCAGAAGACATTTTCAACTAGATATCAGAAATACCACGGATAATCTTGGTGGAGCGGTCAGAAGTTTACAAATACGCTCGCCAATGGTGAAAAAAATTACAAAAATTTATTTCAAATCCAGTAATTTGTTGTGAAATTTTCACCCCGCTTTCCATTATTAATTTGCACATAAGTGCGCTTTCGTCTGCTGGAAGAGGAGCCAAACGACGAAAGAAAGGGAAATGGGAGGAATTAATGACCAATAAATCTGTCACACGCCGCGGCGTGTTGAAGTCTGGTGCCGTTGCAGGTACCGGTCTGGCCCTGCCTACGATCTTTACGGCTTCGTCGGCTGCTGCTTTTACCAACGAACCAACCGGAGGGTCTGTCACTCTAGGTTTCAACGTTCCGCAGACTGGCCCGTATGCCGAAGAAGGCAATGATGAGCTACTAGCGCAACAGCTAGCGGTCGAGCATCTCAACGGCGAGGGAGATGGCGGTTGTTTGAACACCTTCACGTCGAAGGCGTTGAAAGGTAACGGGATCCTCGGCAAGAAGGTCGAGTTCGTTACCGGCGACACCCAGACCAAATCGGACGCAGCGCGGGCCTCGGCCAAGTCGATGATCGAAAAAGACGGTGCGATCATGATCAACGGCGGTTCGTCCTCGGGCGTGGCGGTTGCGGTTCAGGGCCTGTGCCAGGAAGCCGGCGTGATCTTCATGGCGGGTCTGACCCACGCCAACGACACCACCGGTAAGGACAAGAAAGCAAACGGGTTCCGCCATTTCTTCAATGCTTACATGTCGGGTGCTGCGCTGGCGCCAGTGCTGGCGGCTGAGATGGGCAAGGAACGTCGCGCGTATCACCTGACTGCCGACTACAACTGGGGCTGGACTCAGGAAGAGTCGATCGTCGCCTCGACCGAAGCCTTGGGATGGGAAACGGTCAACACGGTCAAGACACCGCTGGCTTCGACTGACTTCTCGTCCTACATCGCTCCGGTTTTGAACTCGGGCGCGGACGTGCTGGTTCTGAACCACTATGGCGGCAACATGGTGAACTCGCTGACCAACGCGATCCAGTTCGGCCTGCTCGACAAAGTGGCCAACGGCAAGGACTTCAAGATCGTCGTGCCGCTGTACTCCGAGCTAATGGCAGCTGGTGCTGGCGAAAACATCAAGGGCGTTCTGGGTTCGATGAACTGGAATTGGCAGCTGCAGGACGAGGGCACCAAGGCTTTCGTTAAATCCTTTGGTGAGAAGTACGGTAAACCACCGTCAAACTCGGCTCAGACATGCTATGCGCAGGTTCTGCTTTACGCTGATGCGGTCGAGCGTGCGGGTACCTTTAACCCCTGCGGCGTCGTTGAAGCGTTGGAAGACTTCGAGTTCGACGGGCTGGGCAACGGTCCGACATGGTATCGCGGAGCCGACCACCAGTGCTTTAAGGACGTGCTGGTCGTGCGGGGCAACGAGAACCCGACCAACGCTTATGACACATTGGAAATCGTCGAGATCACTCCGCGCGCGCAAGTGGAATATGATCCGGAGCATCCAATGTTTGCTGGCGGTAGCCTTGGTGAGTGCAACCCAGGCGCGTAAGGGTTTGTGCCTGAGTCTAGCTGCCGAGTAGGCGGCTAGACCCTCGCGGCAGGGTTGTTCCTGCCGCGATTCAAAAAAACAAGCTAAATAGACCTGAGGTGGGGCCAATGGACGCCATCCTATTGCAAATTCTGAACGGTCTGGACAAAGGTTCGGCCTATGCCCTCATTGCCCTGGGGCTGACGCTAATTTTCGGAACCCTGGGCGTCGTGAATTTTGCCCATGGGGCGTTGTTCATGATCGGTGCATTTTGCGCCGTAACGTTGCAGAAACTCATGAACCTGAGTTTCGAAACAGTTGATGAATCCCAGACCGACTTTCTTGGAAATCCGTTGAAGGTGGAAACACCTTACATCGAAGCTTGGTTCGGGCCCGAAGTTGGCGCAACAATCATCGATTGGTCTGTCCCGCTAGCCATTTTGTTCGCAATCCCGATCATGTTGCTGGTCGGATATGTGATGGAGCGTGGGCTGATCAAGCATTTCTACAAGCGCCCGCACGCGGACCAAATCCTTGTGACATTTGGCTTGGCGATCGTTCTGCAGGAAATCGTCAAATACTTCTTTGGCGCGAACCCGATCCAGACGCCGCCGCCCGATGCGCTGAGCGGATCGATCGACCTTGGCACCATGGTAGGTTTTGATCCGAACGCGATTATCTACCCGATCTGGCGATTGGTCTATTTTGGGTTTGCCGTAGCTATAATCGGGGCTGTGTTCTCGTTCCTGCAATTCACCACCTTTGGAATGGTCGTGCGGGCGGGGATGGCGGACCGCGAAACAGTAGGATTGCTGGGCATCAACATCGATCGCCGTTTCACTATCATGTTTGGCATCGCTGCAGCGGTGGCAGGTTTGGCCGGTGTAATGTACGGGCCGCTCAATCCGCCCAATTACCACATGGGGATGGATTTCCTTGTGCTGAGTTTTGTTGTCGTTGTCGTCGGCGGCATGGGTTCGCTGCCCGGTGCCGTTTTAGCCGGGTTCCTTCTGGGTATTCTTGAAAGCTTTGCTTCGACCACTTGGGCTACGACAACGATTCCGGGCATCAACCAGATCATCATCTACCTTGTCGCCATCATCGTGCTGCTAACGCGCCCGCGCGGGCTGATGGGGCGCAAAGGCGTGATGGAGGAATAATCAATGTTGGGACTGAACAAAAAAGACACCAGCCTGCTGATCATCGTCGCGCTTTTGACTTTGCTGGCCCCCTTCATCCTGAACCCGTTCCCCGAGGGTAGCGCAATGGCGCAGTTCAACGCGGGTTATCCGGATCTGATGCAGCGTTTCGTGATCTTTGGCATCTTTGCCATCGGGTTCAATATCCTGTTCGGCCTGACTGGATACCTGTCCTTTGGCCACGCGGCCTTTCTGGGCGTGGGTTCTTATTCCGCAGTGTGGATGTTCAAACTGCTCAGCTACAACGTCATTCCAGCCATCGCGCTGAGTGTGGTTGTCGCTGGACTGTTCTCCTTGCTGATTGGGTTTGTCAGCCTGCGTCGGTCGGGCATCTATTTCTCGATCCTGACGCTGGCCTTCGCGCAGATGAGTTTCGCGCTGGCTTATTCAGTGCTGTCCAACCCAAAGTTTAACCTGACCAACGGGGAAACCGGCCTGCAGGTCTATGCGGACGATCCCCAAATCTTGCAGGGAGCGAACTCACCAGACCTGCCGCACCTGTTTGGGTTGCCCATGCGCGCGACTTACACGATGGATGTCGGCGCGTGGAGCTTCGATTTTAATGCGGGCTACTACCTGTGCGCGGTGATCATGATGGCCGTGTTTTATCTGGCAATCCGCATCTTCCGCTCGCCCTTTGGCATGATGCTGCGCGCGGTAAAGTCGAACCAGCAGCGGATGAACTATACAGGCCTGAACTCCAAGCCTTATACGTTGGCGGCCTTTGTGATCTCGGGCATGTATGCCGGTCTGGCCGGCGGCCTGATGGCTGCGATGGACCCGCTGGCAGGAGCAGAGCGTATGCAGTGGACCGCTTCGGGTGAGGTTGTTCTGATGACCATCCTGGGTGGCACCGGCACTTTGATCGGTCCGGTTCTGGGCGCTGGTTTCATCAAGTATTTCGAGAACATCTTCTCGAAAATCAACGACAACGTTTTGCATAGTTGGTTTGCATTCCTACCCGACGGGCTGGAGGACGCGGTCGTGTTCCTGATCCATCCCTTCATCGGAAAAGGCTGGCACCTAACGCTGGGTATCATGTTCATGCTTGTCGTTATCTACCTGCCGGGTGGCTTGGTCGAAGGCGGCCAACGTTTGCTGAACCGAATCAAACGAAAGAAATCAGGCGCCGATGACGCGACATCGGGAAAAACGGAACCGGCGGAGTAAGGGGCGAACCATGGCAATTCTCAGAGTCAAAGACATAAGCAAACGCTTCGGTGGCCTCAAAGCGTTGACGGATGTAAACCTCAACGTTGAAGAAAACTCGGTTCACGCAATTATTGGTCCCAATGGTGCAGGCAAATCGACCTTGCTGAATTGTCTGGTGGGTAAGCTCATGCCAGACACCGGGTCCGTCTTATTCGACAATGCCTCGGTGTTGGGGCTTGAACCTTACCAAATCAACCAGATGGGTATTAGCCGCGTTTTCCAAACCCCAGAGATTTTCGGCGAACTGACAGTCATGGAGAATATGCTCATCCCGATTTTCGCAATGCGGGACGGGGCATTCAGAATGCATGCCTATGAGACCATCGCAAACGAACGCCAAATCGTAGAACAGGCCGAAGCGATGCTGGAAGAAATGAACATGGCCGACAAGCGCGAGATGCACGCAGCCTCATTGTCTCGCGGGGACAAAAGGCGTCTGGAGATTGGCATGTGCTTAAGCCAAAATCCGCGCCTGTTGTTGTTGGATGAGCCCACAGCGGGTATGGCGCGTGCCGATACTAACAACACGATCGACCTGCTGAAACAGATCAAAGATGAGCGCGACATCACCATCGCAATCATCGAGCATGACATGCATGTGGTCTTCAGCCTTGCCGAACGGATCACTGTTTTGGCACAGGGCACACCCTTGGTTGAAGACACTCCGGAAAACATTCGCGGAAACCCAAAAGTCCGCGAAGCCTATTTGGGCGAGGCTGCGTAAGGAAAAGCTATGAACGAGAAACCTGACTTTTCGAAAAACGCCAATCTGGCCAGCACTGCTCCAGCATTTCTTTCGGTTTGGGACATGCACTCGTACTATGGCGAAAGCTATATTGTGCAAGGTATCAGCTTCAATGTGCATGAAGGCGAAATTCTCGCCCTTCTCGGGCGCAACGGTGCGGGTAAAACTTCAACCCTTCGTTCGATCGCGAGAGTGGGTGAACCTGAAGTAAAACATGGCGAAATCTGGCTGGACCACAAGCCATTGCACAACATGACAAGCTACGAAGCAGCAGCCGCCGGCCTCGGTCTGGTGCCGGAGGATAGACGTATTATTCCAGGCCTGACCGTTGAGGAAAATCTGCAACTTGCACAAATTGCTCCTCCAATCGGGTGGTCACTCGAACGGCTTTATGAACTGTTTCCTCGTCTTGGAGAGCGCAGGAATCAGGAAGGGATCACGCTATCTGGTGGCGAGCAGCAAATGCTATCAATCGCCAGAGCTCTCGCCAGAGATATCAAAGTCTTACTCTTGGATGAACCATATGAGGGCTTGGCCCCAGTCATTGTCGATGAGATAGAAAAAACCCTCATTCACGTCAAACAACAGGGTATGACCACGATCATCGTTGAACAGAACGCGGTACGCGCTTTGGAATTGGCGGACAGGGCGATCATTCTGGATACCGGAACAATCGTATTCGACGGCACGGCGAAAGAGGTGCTTGAAGACACCAATCTTCGTGAGGAGTATCTGGCGATCTAATCGACATATTCCATTTAAATCAGACCAGATGGGAAGGTTCGCAACGTGCCCGAGACTCTTTTTTGACTTAAATGTAAGTTTACTGTTTTGCGCGGAACGGGCCTATTGGAACCCAAGTTCGAGTATTCATATCCGGCAGCCGAGGACCTGAAAAATCTCACAAATTTTCATAACACCTGTGTTCGCGTTGCCCACAGAGCGGACATTCGCCACGTTTCGATGTATGTTCGCTCCAGGACGAAACAAGGTTTTGGGTCGGCGGCAGGAGTTGAAACTATCTGCAGGGTAGGAGCAAAAAATAACAACAAATTTAAGGATCTGGCGTGAAGCTATTATTCTATACGAGTCGATTTGTACTTTTCCTATGTTCCTTCTTTGGGCGACACATCCCATCCATCGACGAGTATGATCGGCAGTATCAGTTTTGTACGAGATTACGGATCTAGTCGTAATGCAAGCCAGACCAAAAATCCGATATAGGCGAAAACGCTGAGGTTGAGGGCGGTATCAATTAGTTGGCCGCTCATGATTTGTCCTCGCGCATCAGGCATTTGAACAAGCAGATCACCAGGATTGGCACAATAAAGACGAAGGCGATCGCTGACAGGGCGATGATAGACCTGACCAATGATATGTCACCGACCAGAATCATCGCCAAGCCCAATGCCCCAAGGATGATGCCCCAGATCGTTCTGAGCTTGGGCGAAGGGTTGTCGTCCCCATCAGCGCCTATCATCGCTAGGGTGAAGCCTGCGCTGACGACGCTGGTGACCACGAACAGGAATGCCGCCACAATCGTTGCGGTTCGCGTTATCGGATCCAGCGGAAATCGTTCAAGCAGGGCAAACGTTGTGGCGTCCAGGTTCTCAACGTTTACGGCGGACAATGCTCCGTCCTGCCGCAGCGCATCGAAAAAGCCCAGGCCTCCGAACACGCCGAACCACAGGATGGAAAACAGGGTAGGCGTGACGACGACTCCGATCAGGAATTCGCGGATCGTGCGCCCGCGTGAAATCCGGGCGATGAAGATGCCGACAAAGGGTGACCAGGCCAGCCACCAGATCATGTAGTTCAGCGTCCAGCCCTGAAACCAGCCGACCAGAATGTCGTCAAAAAACTCGGCGGTCGAAAACCCTGCAGGCAGGACGCCGAACAGGTAACGTCCAAATCCGGTGACGATTCCGTCCATCAGGTAGGACGTTGGGCCAAGGACCAGAAGATAGACCATCATCCCAACGGCGATCAGCATCGCAGCGTTCGAGAGTCGTGCCATTCCGTCGCTCAGGTCGCGTCGTAGGGGGATGATGAACGCGATGCACAGCAAAACGAAGACAGGCAGGGTCAGAACGCCAGGGGAGTCGACGCCGATCAATCCTGCCAGCCCGGTCTGGATCTGAAAGACGCCCATTGCCAAAGACCCTGCCAGCCCGACGGCTATGGCCACGATTGACAGCAGGTCGAACAGCCAGCCCATTGCTTTGGTCCAGCGGGCCTCGACCAATGCGTCCAGAACCGGGGCGCTTAGCAATAGGGTGCGGCCACGGCGATAGGCGAAATAGGCGATGACCAGACCGACAATTCCGTAGATGGCCCAAGCGTGGAAGCCCCAGTTCAGATAGGTCACAAACAGGGCCTGGCTGGCCGCCCTGGCGTCTGGGCTGTATTGGCGAAGAACTTCGTAATGGGTCAGAGGTTCCGCCGCCCCGTAAAACAGCAGCCCGACGCCCATTCCGGCGGCAAACAGCATCGCGATCCATGCAGGGGTCGAAAACTCGGGCTCTGCGTTGTCGGGGCCAAGGCGAATGTCTCCGAACCGCGACAGGGCAAGGTACAGGGACACAAACAACAGCGCGCTGACCTCAAGCATGATGAACCAGCCACGGCTGTCGAACTGCGTCGCCACGGCCGCGGCCGCAATTCGACCCAGCCCCTGTGGGTCGGCGATACCCCAGGCCGCAATGGCCGCGCTAATCGCCAATGCGATTACAAGCATCGGGCTGGGAGATTTTCCGTCCACGGTCCAGCGCCCTTTCGTTCGGTCCTTGGAAGCACTTGGTCGTAGCTCTGAGCCTAGATTGTGACTTTTAAAGTTTCAAAGTGTTTATGAGTGGTTAGCAAACGTGAACCGGCTCGGTCCAAGCCTGTCGCACCGATTGGTGCCAAAACCCGTGTTTAAAGGGGGAAAGTTTCGGAAACGTCTTCACATCTGCCGATCCGCGCTATCTGGCCCGGTGCGGGGGTTGACAAGCGGAGTGTCTGAATGAAACGTCAAATATGTTGGGAGACTTTTGATTTTCAGATGCTTGACCCGTTGCAAGACGGGCGCGCTTGCCGTACCGGCAAGGTCCCTGGACGGGGGCCGCTGATCGGTTTCTCATCCACAATAAGAATTGGGAGTTCTCAAAAATGAAAAACAGCAGCAAGCTTAGCCTGGGCGCGGTCGTAACTGCCGCACTTATGGCTCCGGCCGCTTATGCAGAAGAATTCATCACCATCGGTACCGGCGGCGTGACCGGCGTTTACTATCCGACTGGTGGCGCGATCTGCCGTCTGGTGAACAAAGGCCGCAAAGAGCACGGCGTGCGTTGCTCGGTCGAGTCGACCGGTGGTTCGGTCTACAACATCAACACCATTCGCGAAGGCGAGCTGGAGTTCGGTGTTGCGCAGTCCGACTGGCAGTACCACGCCTATAACGGCAGCTCGAAATTCGAAGAGGCTGGCCCCTTCGAAAACCTGCGCGCCGTATTCTCGGTACACCCCGAGCCGTTCACTGTTGTGGCACGTGCCGATTCCGGCATTTCCAACTTCGAAGACCTGAAGGGCAAGCGCGTCAATATCGGTAACCCCGGTTCCGGTCAGCGCGGCACCATGGAGGTTCTGCTGGGCGAAATGGGTTGGTCCACCGACGATTTCGAACTGGCGACCGAGCTGAAGGCGGCTGAACAGTCGGCGGCTCTGTGCGACAACCAGATCGACGCAATGGTCTACACCGTTGGTCACCCGTCGGGTTCGATCCAGGAAGCCACCACGGCGTGTGACTCGGTTCTGGTGAACGTCAGCGGTGAAGCCGTAGACAAGCTGGTCAACGACAACTCGTTCTACCGCACCGCAACCATCCCCGGTGGTATGTATCGCGGTTCGGATGGCGACACCTCGACCTTTGGTGTTGGCGCGACCTTCGTGACTTCGGCAGACGTGTCGGAAGATGCGGTTTATGCAGTTGTCAGCTCGGTCTTCGAGAACTTCGATGACTTCAAAAAGCTGCACCCGGCATTTGCCAACCTCAAGCCCGAAGAAATGATCGCAGACGGCCTGTCGGCTCCGCTGCATCCGGGCGCCGAGAAGTACTACAAAGAAAAAGGCTGGATTCAGTAAGCCAGACCTGACGCAGGGTGCCTACGGGCGCCCTGCAACCCAAGCCCGAATAAATCGGGTGGATGAGAAGGCCGAAAAGGCCGCGACGGGGAGACATTTCATGAGTTCCGACACACAATCCAATCGTCCGCTATCCGAAGAAGAACTACAGGACCTTGTAGCCTCGTCCGATGCGGGTGGACGCAATCCGGTCGGTAATGTCGGAGTATTTCTGGCCGTCGTCGCCGCAATCTGGTCGATTTTTCAGGTCGTGTTGGCCTCACCTCTTGCGAATTACGTGCTGCCCGGCAGCATCGTGAACAACGCGCGGCAGTTCCATTTGGCCTTTGCGATGTTTCTGGCCTTTGCGGCTTATCCAGCGCTGAAGTCCAGCCCGCGCGATCACATCCCGATTCAGGATTGGATCATGGGCCTGCTGGGCGCGTTTGTCGCGCTGTACGGCTATTTCTTCTACCAAAAGATCGTCGATGCCGGTGGTCTTGCGGATGACACAGACAAATGGGTCGCATTGCTTGGCCTGCTATTGCTGTTCGAGGCCGCGCGGCGCGCGCTTGGCCCGGCAATGGCGATCATTGCAACGATCTTCCTGGCTTATGTTTTCTTCGGCTCATCCGATTGGGTGCCCGAGGTTATCCGCTGGAAAGGCGCGAGCCTGAAAAAAGCGATGAGCCATATGTGGATCACGTCCGAGGGTGTATTTGGCATCGCGCTTGGGGTTTCGACCAAATTCGTGTTCCTGTTCGTGCTGTTCGGAGCGTTGCTCGATAAGGCCGGAGCAGGGAACTACTTTATCAAAATGGCATTTGGCGCACTGGGCCACCTGCGCGGTGGTCCGGCCAAAGCGGCCGTTGTGGGCTCGGCGGCGACCGGCCTGATCTCGGGCTCGTCCATCGCCAACGTTGTCACCACCGGCACATTCACCATCCCGCTGATGAAGCGCGTTGGGTTCAGCAGTGAACAGGCGGGCTCGGTCGAGGTTGCCAGTTCGGTGAACGGCCAGATCATGCCCCCCGTTATGGGTGCTGCGGCCTTCCTGATGGTGGAATATGTCGGCATTTCCTATGTCGAGGTGATCACCCACGCCTTCCTGCCGGCAGCGATCTCGTACATCGCGCTGGTCTATATCGTGCACCTTGAAGCGGTGAAGCGGAACATGCCCACGCTGGGCGACCGCGACGTGCATCTGGCGCGTACCGTTGTTGGGATGCTGTCTTTCTTCCTGGTTTTCGCCGGCCTCTGCTATGGCTCGCAATTCCCGGTCGAAGCGGTGACCAATTGGGTGCCGTCCATGGCCGGTCTGGTGCTTAGCCTGATTGTCTGTGCGGTCTACGTGGTGCTACTGAAGCTGGCCGCCACGGTGCCAGACCTTGAGCCGGACGATCCAAACGCGAAAGAGGTGCAACTGCCCGTAATCGCGGACATCTACAAAGCCGGTCTGCACTATCTGCTGCCGATCATTGTTCTGGTCTACTTCCTGATGATCGAGCAGAAATCGCCGGGTCTGTCCGCCTTCTGGGCGACGGCACTGTTGTTCGTGATCCTGCTGACGCAGAAACCGCTCAAGGCGATCTTCCGCGGGCAAAGCAACGTCTACAACACATTCATCGATGGTGTCGCCGACCTGTGGCAGGGCCTGATTGACGGCGCGCGCAACATGATCGGGATCGCTCTGGCCACGGCCACGGCGGGCGTGATCGTGGGCACCGTGACCCTGACCGGTGTGGGGCAGGTAATGGCCGATCTGGTCGAGTTCTTGTCGGGCGGCAATCTGATCCTGATGCTGGTGATGGTTGGCCTGCTCAGCCTGATCCTTGGCATGGGCCTACCGACCACCGCGAATTACATCGTCGTCAGTTCGCTGATGGCGGGTGTGGTTGTCGAACTGGGCGCGCAGAGCGGATTGATCGTGCCGCTGATCGCCGTGCACCTGTTCGTGTTCTATTTCGGGATCATGGCGGACGTGACGCCGCCGGTTGGGCTGGCCAGCTTTGCAGCGGCCGCCGTGTCCGGCGGAGACGCGATCAAGACGGGCTTTACAGCGTTCTTCTACTCTCTGCGCACCGTTGCCTTGCCGTTCGTGTTCATCTTCAACACCGACCTGCTGCTGATCGATGTAACCTGGATCGAGGGGATAACAGTGGCGATATTTGCCACCATTGCCATCCTGGTCTTTACCGCAGGTACAATGGGTTACTTCCTGACGCACAGCCGTATCTACGAAAGCGTCGCGCTGATCTTTGTGGCCTTTGCCCTGTTCAGGCCGGATTTCTTCATGGATCGTATCTCACCGCCCTTCACCTCGGTCGAGCCGTCTGTCTTTGTCGAGACGATAGGGCAAACACCACCGGGCACCGAAGTGCGGATGGTGATCAGCGGGCCGGACTTCGATACGCTTGAGATGACGGACACCACAGTCGTCGTGCCTGTCGGCAGTGAAGAAGGTGGCCAAGCGCGCGTTGATGCTATGGGCCTGCTGCTGATTGAGGAAGACGGGTTGGTCAAACTTGAAGAACCGATGTTTGGATCCCCGGTTGCCAACGATCTGGACATCTTTGACTACTATGGGGATGAGGCCGTGCGCCTGACCTCGGTCAGCCTGCCGTCCAGCCAGCCGCCGAAGCAGCTGATCTACATTCCGGCAATGCTGTTGCTGGGTCTGATCGCCTTCCTGCAACGCAGCCGTGCCGCCAGAAAAGAAGAGGTGCCCGCATGACAAACGCTGTTCTTTGTGCTGTCGATATCAGCAATGGTGATCTTGATTCACCAATTCTGAAAAAGGCGGCTGCGCTAGCGGATCAAGAGAACGCACAGCTGGATGTGGTCACCGTCCTGCCGGATTTCGGAGAAAGCTGGGTGTCTGGTTTCTTTGAAAGCGATTTCCACGACAAGGCGATGGAAGAGGCGCATTCAAAGCTGGCTGAGATGTGTGTCGCAGCCGTCGGGTCCGAGCGGAACGAAAAAATCCGCCATGTGGTCGCAACTGGCACTGCTTATCAGGAAATCCTGAAAACCGCAGAAAGCGCGGGCAGCGATCTGATCGTGATCGGGGCGCATAAACCGGATTTCAAGGATTACCTGCTGGGTCCGAATGCGGCACGGGTTGTGCGGCATTCGAACGTCTCTGTCTACGTGGTGCGCTGAGATTACTCGGCCAGGCCAAGGGCGCACAGGTGCTCAAAGCCCGGCAAAACGTCTTTGCTGTCACGCAATTCCAGCACTAGCCGTGCTTGGGGCGCGCAGTCGACCAGCGCCTCAAAAACCGCCTGCCAATTGACGCTGCCCTGACCGGGGCGCCAATGGCGGTCGGCATAGCCGTCCGCGTCCTGCAGATGTACATGGGCAAGCTTTTCGCCAGCGGCCCGGACATAGTAGTCGACCGGCGGCGCGCCGTTTGAGCCATGTGCATAGTGCGCATGTCCGGTGTCCAGAGAAACGCGCACATATTTCGAACCGAAGCTTTCGGCCAAATCGACGCGATAGGTCGGGTCATTGTCTTCGATGTTCTCGATCACCAGTTCGACACCGTGCGTCTGGGCGCGCTCGACAATCGGGTTCAGAGTTTCATGCACCCGTGACATTTGGTTTTGCCGAGCGTTGAGGGTCATGTTCAGGTTGTTGTGGTCCCAGGTGGTGTAAGGGGAATGCACCACCATCTGCGTCGCCCCCAAGCGCGCTGCGACGTCCAGCCCCTGGTTCATTCGTTTCTGGATTATAGCGCGGATTTCCGGGTCACGGCAATCTAAGGGCAGGTCATAAAACGGCCCGTGGATGCCGAGTCGCCCGGTATATCCCGTGAGGGCGGTTTTCGCCTCTTGTATCAACGGATCAGGCGCGTCTCCGGGGTTGTCGGGAAGCAGAAAATCCTGAATCTCCAAATCGCGCTGCCCGTCGAGCAACCAGTCCCGATGCGCTGCCAGATCGGCAACCATCAGCGCCGCGCCTACTTTCAGTTTGGTCATGAAATCTTTGCCCTTTCTTGGTCGCCGCCTTGATAGAGTCGGCGTGTGACAGAAGGGCGACAGGGGATCAGTAACCTGTCATTTCAAGGTATCCGCGACCTGAATGGCTGCCGCTGATCTGAACCGGGCCTTCCCAGTATTCGAACCGAGTAGCCATCCACGCGTCGGGCACCAGCGCCGAGACTTCGACGTCCAGATTGCGGTCGGGCAAGGTGACGCGCCACGTTATGGGGACGTCGCGGCCAGCGACCGGGGCAGTGGCAAGCGGTTCGAATGCGACCGAGCCGTCAGGGATGGCAGTTGTTGTGCCATCGGCAGCGATCCACGTGGCTGCTGTGAAGTCTCCGCGGTCTCCGCGCAGTCGAAAGGCCATCATCTTGTCACCCTCATCAAAACTGAGCGAAAACCAATCCCACCCGCTTTGATCCGCGGCCAAAGGTTGCGAGGACCATTCGCGATCCAACCAGCCTTGCCCGGTGACCTCGACTTCGCCATCCGGAAGACGCAGGACGCCTTCGACCTGATAGAACGGCTGGGAATAGTAATAGCTGGCCTGACCATCTGCGGATTTGACCGAGTACCCATCCTGACCGTGAAACACGAGCGGCCCCTGGGCGTCGAGCTGGAGGTCATAGCTGAAATCAACGCCATTCGCCGACAGGATGACGTTGTTCGGGTCCGGGCCGCGCATATGCCATTCATCAATCCATGCTTCAAAAGGCGCAGCCGTTACCCCGGCCTGACCGATCCCACCACGCGAGAGACGTTCTGCAAAATAGTGCTTGTCCGGCGTGGTTACAGCCGCGTGCCCCATCCAGATCTGGGGGCTTTGCCAACCGCCTGTCTCCTCTGGCTTCAACGCCGACCGAAATAACGTCCACTGAATGCCATAATCGCGCCCGTCCTCGCCCTTGAGGTTTGCGGTCAGGTACCACCATTCGATCCGATAGGCTGGATGGGGGCCGTTATCCTGCGGGAACTGAAACTGATAGCCGGCCTGCGGCACCGCGAACCCGTCGGCAGAGCCGCCAAGACCAGCGTAACCCTGAGAGCGAGCAAATCCGGGTAGGGCGAGCACGAGTATGAGAAACCAGACCTTAACGTTCATTGGCGAAAACCCTCAATAAATCCGCAGGCGGCAGGCGCAGCAGGCGGGCGGCGGGCAGGGCGGCTGCGACGGCGGCGGCCAGGAGGGTCAGACCAAAAAGATAGATCCAATCTGCCGGGAACAGGAACATGGGCAGGCGCCAGCCAAAGGCCTCGACGTTGATGACGGCCAGCAGGGTCCAGGCCAGCGCCAGACCCAGCGGTAGAGCAAAAACCGCGGTCAAGGCGGCCAGCAAAACACTGCGCAACAGCTCAAGCCGGGCTAGTTCGGCACGCGTAAGCCCCAGCGCCCAGACAGGTGCAATTTGCGGCAAGCGTTGGGTCCACAGGGTCAGCAGACTGGTCAGGATGGCAAACCCTGCAACACCCAGTGTCAGGATATTCAGGGCCGAGGTGACCACGAATGTCCTTTCAAACACGGCCATCGACTGTGCCTTTAACGCCGCCTGTTGGATGACGGCGCGCGGCGGCAGGTCGAACCGCTCACGCAGCCTCTGCGTCATTTCAGTCGCGCGATCCGGGTCCATGCGGATTCCAAACCGCCGCGTTTCAGCGCCCGGAGCGATCGCATCCAGTTGCGGCATCGACACAATGGCCTGGCCTGTCGGGTTGCCATAGTCGGAATAGACCCCGGCGATGGGCAATGTGACGGATTGGGTCAGCGCCAGGCTATCGCCGGGCCAAAGGTTCTCGCGACGCGCGAGCTGTTCGTTGATCAACACGGCAGACCCGTCAAGGACCTGATCCCAAACGCCATCCACCGAGGCGATCAGGGGCCATTTCTCGCGATAGGTCTCGTCGTCGATGATGCCATAAAGGAACAGCGGACCGGACGGATGTGCCAGCTCGACACTGCGGATCTGCAGGACGGCGTTTACCTGCGGGGCCAACCATTCTGCGATCCGCAGCCCTTGCTGGTCATCGTTTGCGGTCACATAGACTTCGGACGTCAGGCGTTGGTCCAGCCAACCTGTAAAGGTCAACCGAAAGCTGGAAACCATTGTGCCTACACCGATATTCGCGGCCAGAGCCAGCAGCAAGGCCATCAAGGCCAGCGACAGTCCGGGCAATTGCGCGCGCATGTCTGACCAGACCCATTGCGCAACGGGCCCCTTTGCGACGCGTTGCATCAGGATCAGTACACGCGACAACAGATAGGGCAGCACCAGCGCGGCCCCGACCAGCAGCCCACCGACCATGATGAAACCTGCAACCAATCCTCCTATCAGCAGCAGGGCCAGTACTCCGCCCGCAATAGCAGCTAAGCCTGCAAGTGCGACAAGCCAGTTGCCCGAGGCCGCGCTGCGCCAGGCCTGCAGCCCCGCTCCGCTGAGGATTGGCATCCGGGACAGGCGATACAAGGCATGCCCACTGGCCAGAAAGGTGCCGCCCAAGGCCATGGCTAGCCCGGCCAATGCCCATTGCGGTTGCAGGGTAATCTTACCGCTCACCGGCGCGCCGTAGAGCCCGCGCAGCGTTGCCGCGACATCCGGCAGCAGCGCGCCTGCCAGAAAGAAGCCCAGCACCAGACCCAATACCCCGCCGATGATAGCAAGGATCGAAAGTTCGGCCATGATCAGCCAGACCAGTCGCCGCATCGAGACCCCCAGCGCGCGCAAGGTACGGATCATCCCCCGTCGTTGGGCAAAGGCCAGCCCGACTGTGCCATGCACGATGAAGAGGCCGACCGCGAATGAGAGTAAGCCAAAGGCGGATAGGTTGAGGTGGAAACTGTCTGTCAACTGGGCTGTATCCAGCTGTGATGCTGCGGCGACGCGCTGTAAGCCCGGTGCGATCTCGGACAGCGGAGGAACAGAGCCCGGTTGTCCAGGTAAAATGATCAGGCGCGAGATCTCTCCGGGCCGGTCCAGCAGAACCTCTGCTACGCCAATATCGGTGAGGATCAGGTCGGGCGGTAAGGAATTGCTAATCAGGACTGGCGGTAAGCCCGGTTGGGTGGACAGCAGGGGCTGCACTTCCGGAGTGGTCAGCAATCGGCCCGGCGCGGTCAGCAGATCGGCAGGGTCCGGGGGCGTCTCGCTTTGTTCAACCTCGGCGACCGCGGGCAGCGCGGGATAGGCGACAAAGTCGACACCCAAAAGTCGTAGGGTACGCCCATTGACCCGCAAGGGACCTTCCAACACCGCCGCGACCTGCCAGCCCGCCCGCCGCAACGCGACGTATTGCGACAGGGGGATTGCGCCACTTGCGTTGTGCAACTCGTCATATTGGCCCAGAGCCAACTGATCGGCGGCGCGCTCGTAGCTGGCGCGCGCCTCTGCGTTGATGGCCTGCACCGCCGACCAAAGCCCGGTCGCCAAAGCAAGGCCAATCAACAGCGTCGCCAGTTGCAGCCGATGCGCCCGCCAATGCGACGCCAGCGCCTGAATGACGGCCAGTGTCATGCGATGTGCCCACCAGACAGGTGCACGCGGCGATCAAGACGCCCCGCAATCTCGGCAGAGTGCGTGACCAACAGCAAAGCGGCGCCAGTGTCCGCGACCAAAGACAGCATCAGGTCCAGCACCGTTGCACTGGCGGTTTCATCCAGGTTCCCTGTTGGCTCATCCGCCAACAGCAGTTTCGGTCGGGCGGCCATGGCGCGACCGATGGCGACGCGTTGCTGCTGACCACCCGAGAGATTCTCGGGGTAGCGTTGCAGCAAGTCGGACAGACCCAGCCGCTGGGCCAGATGCGCGCTCCATTCGGGGTCGTGGCATCCCGCAAGCCGGGCATGAAAGGACAGGTTCTGATCTACGGTCAAAGACGGGATCAGGTTGAACTGCTGAAACACCAGAGATAGCGCGCTTCGGCGCAATGCGGCGCGCCCCGGATCATCCAATTGCGACAGGGCTGTGCCATCCAGAGTGATTTCTCCGCCATCCACAGTGTCGAGGGCCGCGGCCAAGTTCAGCAGAGTGCTTTTGCCGCTGCCGCTTTCCCCGGTCAGGGCCAGCGTTTGCCCGCGATCCAATGTCAGCGACACGTCGCGTAATACCGGGCGTCCGCCGGGATAAGATTTCTGAACCCTGTCAAATGTCAGAAGCATGTTGGTCCCCATTTTCAGTAGGATTTGCAACAGTTTCGCCGACTGTCCAGTGGTGACAATGGATCGGTTCCTTTCGCCGCACTCTGCCCGGATCGGGGCGGGTTGTGTCACAGGCCTGCGCGGGTCATTGTGGCACTGTTTGTGGTCAGTAGAAATCAGGACGAAAAAACATGACCTTGTCGCAGCAAATCCTTTGGGGCAGCATGTTTCTGGGGCTGTGCTTTCTGGTCGAGATCATCCTGCTGACCCTGTGCACCGTCATGATAAACAAGCTGATCGAACGATGGGAGAACAAGGGCGTCATCCTGGCGACGGCGGGCCCGATCGCGACCGCGCTGGCCTTCATCGTTCTGACCCACACCATTCAGGTCTGGATCTGGGCGATCGTGTGGGTCATGTACGACGTTCTGCCGGATTGGAACACCGCGCTGTATTTCTCATTGGTGTCGTTCACAACGCTCGGCTACGGCGACATCGTACTGGGTGAGGATTTGCGGATATTCGGCACCTTCGCGGCGGTCACGGGTCTGCTGGCGTTTGGTTTGTCTACCGCCTACATGGTCGCCCTGATGACCCGCGTGTTTCAGGAACGGTTCATGTCCTAAAGGATCGGCGCGAAGAGGCGCGCTAGCGGTGCGCCGAGGCGGATGTGAACAGGTTGCTGCGCAAGCGTGCGTGATAACTCATAGCTGTTTGCAAAATCGTCCTCCAGCATCGCGGCAAGGGCGGCCGCGGCCTGCGCATCGAAGAACAGCGCCATAGCCTCGAAATTCAAACGAAAAGACCTATTGTCCAGGTTTGTGGTCCCGACAGCCGCCAATGCGTCATCAACCAGGAATACTTTCTGGTGCAAGAACCCATCGGTATAGCGCAAGACCCGCGCGCCGCAGGCGCGGATTTCGTCGAAATAGGCAAAGGCAGCCAGCCAGGGCAGGCGGTGGTCGATGGTATCGGGCACAAGGATACGCACATCAACGCCGCGCATGGCGGCATGTTTCAGGGCCGTCATAATGTCGATATCGGGCACGAAGTAGGGCGATGCGATCCAGATTCTGTGCTGCGCCTCGGTGATGGCGGCAAAGAACATCATCGCCCCGGTTTCGGTCTCGTCCCCCGGTCCGGTCGCCACCAGCAAAGCGTTCATGTCCTGATCGGATACCGTACCGGCCCAGTCCAACTGGTCGATCAGATCTTCTTCATGTGCCCAGTGCCAATCTTCGATGAAAATGAGCTGCAATTGCCGGACGATATGGCCCGTCATCTTGATATGCGTGTCGCGCCAGCGACCGAAATGCGGGTCTTGGCCCAAATACTCGACCCCCACATTATGCCCGCCGATAAAGCCCGTCTCACCGTCGATGATGACCGTCTTGCGGTGGTTTCGGTAATTCAGCTGGAACCGGAATTTCGGCCCGCGCTGTTCGCTGGGGTCCACAACCGCGATACCGGCCTCGCGCATTTCCTCGATGTAAGCGGTGGTTAGGGCATAGCTGCCTACTGCGTCCATCATGAACCGGACGCTGACACCACGTTTGGCTGCTGCGATCAGTTTGTCTTTAAGCTGCTGACCCAGCGCATCGTCCCGCACGATGTAGAACTGAATGAGAACGTAAACCTGTGCCGCGTCGATGGCCTCGAAAATCGCGTCGAATGTGGCCTGCCCATCGACCAGCAACTCGGCCCCGTTCCCGCGCGAGACGGGCATGTGTGCCAGTGCCTCGAAGGGGCGCGGGTTGATCAGCATCTTATCTGCGTTCGGTTTCGAGTAGTCAGCGAAGGTTTTGATCCCTTCGACCACGCGCTGGCTTTCCTTCCGAGCGATCCGATAGCCGCGGAACCGGTGGTGCCCCAGAAACAGATATAGCGGCACGCCGAACACCGGAGCAGCGATCAGAAAAACCACCCAGCCGACCGCACCCTGAGGGGTTCGCGCGGTTTGGGCCGCGCGCACCGCGAAGACAATTGCCGTGGCATAAAGCGCAAAGACGGATACGGAAACAAGCAATGTCCACATGGGGTTATCGGGCTCCGAAAACGGTTCAGTTCGCCCCAGTGTAGATGCGTGACCAGTCTTGCGCCATATCTACGATCACCCACCCCATTTCGGGACCTTTGTCCAGACCATCGACCAACTTGCCAATCGGGCTTTCGCGGTCATAGGCCCATTCACGCTCGGCATCTGTATGATGCACCAGAACGCCCAACCGCGGTCCGTCGCCCGCCGTGGTCCACTCCATCATCGCAAAATCACCGTCCGAGTTGCCACCCGCCAAGATCGGGCGCCTGCCGATGGTGCGTTCGATATTAATCGGTTTGCCCTCTTTGTCGTCCACAAAGGCGATGTCAGGGGTTTTGGTGATGACCGGAGAGCCGTCAGCGCTGTCATAGGCGGTGCCGGTGTATGTGCCCAGAACCTGTTCGGGCGGGATGCCATAGGCCTCTTCGGCGAAGACGCGCATGAAATGCAACCCACCGCCCGATACGATGTATGTCTTGAAGCCTTCGTCGCGCAGATAACGCAGCAGTTCGACCATCGGCTGATAGGTCATCTGATCATAGGGCATATCGGTTTCGGGGTGGCGGGCGGTCTCCAGCCATTCGGCGACTGCGTCCTGAAACTCGTCCACCGAAACGCCCGAGTGCGAAGCATTTACAACTTCGATCAGGGCATCATGTCCGCCTTGCAGCACGGTGTTCAGGTCCCCGTCAGCTGCGACCTGCAATGTCGGAGAGGTCAGGATCGAAGGATCGTCTGCGGACAATTCAGCCAGCCGGTCCATGGCAAAAAACAGTTGGAAATAAACAGGCTGTTCGGCCCAGAGCGTGCCATCATTGTCGAAAACTGCGATCCGTTCAGCAGGTGTCACATATTCAGGGCGTTCAGGGTCGGTGACGGCATCGACAAAATCGATGATCCTGTCTTTGCTTTCGGTGTCGTTCCAACTGGGCAGCGGGTCGGCAAGCAGGGATAGCGGGGCGCAGGCAAGCACAGCGGTGAGAAGTAGATGTCGCATTGGAAGCTCATTCACATTCAAGAAAAAAAGGGCCGCCAAAGAAGTGGCGGCCCGGTTTGGATTTGCACGCGACTTAGTTGTTTGTCGGTGTTTCCAGTTTCTGCATCACCTGATCCAGGTTGAAGCTTGCCGCTTTCTGGCGCGGTGGGAATTCCTCGAAGGTTGCGAGGAAGCTACCCACGTATTGCTGGGCCGGAACCAGGAAATACGCGCGATCCAACAGCCAGTCATAGTAGGTGTTGGACGTACGATAGGCGCGCTCATACGGGTCGCGACGCAGGTTCACGATCAGCGGGATGCGCAGCTCGGTCCAGGGTTCGATCCATGCGCGCAGCGTCGCCCAGGCTTTCTGCTCAAGGAAGATCAGCTTCCAGTCGTCATAGCGCAGCGCTGTCAGGTCGCCGTCATCCGAGAAATAGAAGATCTCAGAGCGCGGGCTTTCTGTGGTTTCGCCGGTCAACAGGGGCAGGATGTTGTAGCCATCCAGATGCACCTTGTAATCGCGGCCCATACCGGACGAGCTATAGCCAGCTTTCAGCTTTTCCTTGATGTCGGGATCGCCAGCAACCGCCAGATAGGTCGGCAGCCAGTCCATGTGGTGCACGATCTCGTTGGTGACCGATCCGGCTTCGATCTGACCGGGCCAGCGAACCATCGACGGAACGCGCCAGCCGCCTTCCCAGTTGGTGTTCTTTTCACCCCAGAACGGCGTTGCCGCGGCATCCGGCCATGTGTTCATGTGCGGGCCGTTATCGGTCGAGTAGTGAACGATGGTATTATCGGCAATGCCCAGTTCGTCCAACAGATCAAGCAGTTGTCCGACATGCATGTCGTGCTCGATCATGCCGGCGGTGTACTCGTCCGCAACGCCACCAAAGATCTCGTTGGCCTGTTGGCGCATTTCATCTTTGACGTGGGTGCGGAAGTGCATGCGCGTACCGTTCCACCAGACATAGAAGGGCTGACCCTGTTCATGGGCACGCTTGATGAAGTCGATCGCAGCCGCGACGGTTTCATCGTCCACCGTTTCCATGCGCTTACGGGTCAGCGGACCGGTATCTTCGATCGTGCCATCCGCCTTGGACTTGATCACACCGCGCGGGCCATAGGCCTCGCGGAAGGTGCGGCCATCAGCCAGAATCATGTCGCCGGGATAGTCTTCGTTTTCCGGCTCTTCTTCCGCATTCAGGTGATACAAGTTCCCGAAAAACTCATCAAATCCGTGGTTTGTCGGCAGGTGCTCATCCTTGTCGCCAAGGTGATTCTTACCGAACTGACCGGTTACGTAGCCGTGGTCTTTCAGCAGGCCTGCGATGGTCGGATCTTCGACCTGCATCCCCAGATCGGCACCGGGTAAGCCAACTTTCGACAGACCCGTGCGGAATACCGACTGACCCATGATGTACGAAGACCGGCCGGCGGTGCAGGACTGCTCGCCATAATAGTCGGTGAAGATCATGCCCTCTTTCGCAACGCGGTCGATGTTCGGCGTCTGATAGCCCATCAGGCCCATTGTGTAGGCCGAGATGTTCGACTGACCGATATCATCACCCCAGATAACCAGGATGTTGGGCTTTTGATCCTGTGCCCATGCGGGCAGGGCCAGTGCAACAGCGACCGAAGCTACAGCGAATTTGCGTATCGTGCTGCGCCAACTTTCTGTAATCGAACGAGGTGGTGACATAGTTTGCTCCTGAACTGACCGGGTCTTAATGACCCGTTGAAGTAAAAGTAATTGAAGGCGATCATTATCTTTTGAGATCGGCCAACAAGGTATTGATTCCCGGCAGGAAAAATTCGCATTACGTCGAGAATCGAATAGCCTTACCTTAGGCTATGACAATGTCTCGAAACCTATCATATGATGAGATTGAAGAATACTAATGTTTGATAATCCGCATGATCGAAAGCGATTGTTGGGCTCTGGCTGGTTTGGAGCACGTGGGGCGCGGTTTCAGACGGACCTGTTGGCCTGCGGGATAGGAAAAACCTTCAAGGCCGACGAAGCGCTCTACCTGTATGGTGATTTGGCCAATGGCGTTTATGCGGTTCTTGAAGGCGCGGTTCAGATCACGGCCCCCGCTGATGATGGTCAGGAATTCGTTGTGCACAGGCAAGGCGGTGGGTTCTGGATCGGTGATCTGGCCCTGTTTGCCGAAGCAAGCAGGCTGGTGAGTGTCGTGGCCACCCAAACCACACGAACGCTGTTTTTCCCGTCGTCACGGTTGGACAGGCTGGTCGACGACAATCCCGATTACATCCGTGATTTTTACGCATTGTCGCATGAAAATATGCAAACCGCTTTGCGTATCATGGCCAATCTTGCCGTAACGGGAACGGAAAAGCGTCTTGTTCTGCGCCTGTTGCACTTGGACGAGGGGACCGCGAAATCCGATGGGTGGATCGTGATATCCCAGGACGAATTGGCCGCAATGGTGGCCGTGTCCCAACCGACATTGCATCGCAATTTGCACCGTCTAGCGGATTTGGGATTGATCGAGCTTGGGTATGGACGTGTGCGCCTGAAGGACCGACGGCAGTTGATTGCCTCGTGTCAGTGCTGATCTCAAGGGTTGAGCGGCGGTAAGGGGTTCGCTGGCGTTTGCGCGGATTGCCTAAGTGACGCGAGCGCCGACAACGCCGCGGCCCAATCCTCGGTCTTGATGTCGGGGTGCGCCGAGTATCTGGCGGCTCCAATCTGGGCGAGGTGCTGGTCCAAACTGGTGGTCTGGCCAACCACGCCGCTGCGGGACTTCCAGATCTCCAAAGCTGCGTAAGCTGCTGCGATATCATGATCTTGCAGTGCTTTCTTGAGTTCACCCAACGCATAGTCGGGCGAAGCCAGCAACTGATCCCGCCGAAGCTGGCGCCAGCGGTCGACACGCGGGCGCAGGAAACGGATGGCAAGCCATATGAACAGCGCACAAGCCACCAACCATACAACGAACCTAATAATGGTTTCCGCGTCCGGCGGTTGCCATTTTGGTCGGGCCAGTGTCAGGTCGACCGGGGCAATGTCGATGGTTTCGACCTGATCGCTGTCCAGATTGTACCAGCGGATCGAGATAGGCGGCAGCTGGGTCTGGCCACCGTCCTGCGCCAGGTAGACGACCTCATCCACCCGCTGCCCGGATAGAACGCCCCGGTCCTCATTCTCGGTAAAGCGCGGCTCTTTGGGGTAGGCTCGCAGCAGAGGGTCCGGGTTGTCCGGAATCAATTCGGGCACCAGAAACGGTGTCGTTCCAGAGATTTTGGCGGTCAGGCGACGTGTGATAGATCCACCATTCTCCATATTTGTATCCCCGTCGATCTGCTGATCGACCGTAAGACCGGTTGCGATGATAAGCGGATCCAGATCGCGTGCGCCCTCTGGAACCACGGCGTTCAGGGTCAGTTCCGGCAGGGGCAAGCTCACCTGAACAGGCGCATTCGTATCGGGATCGGCAAAGGTGACCACGACGTCCTGCGCACCAAACGCAACTTCTCCGGCGCTCAGAGGGTAGAGGCGATAACTGCGCTGAACGCCGGACCAGGTTTCGCCTTCGATGGTCTCACTCACTGGCCCAGATGCACGCTCCGGCAGGCGCACCAACAGGTTCTCTTGCTCAAGCGACGGGAATACCGGAGGCGAGGGCATGAAGGTTGGCACAAGCACCTTGATCCGCACAATTGCGGGCTGCCCGACAATGACGGGATCCGTAGGTGTCTCGGCGGTCACCTGTGGCTGGACGCTGGTCTGGGCGAACAGTTGAACTGGGATCAACAACATGAGAAGGGCGAGGTATCTCATTGCTGTTGCTCCTGATTTTCCAACAGGAACCGGTTGCGCAGAAAGTCCTGCATGTCGGTATCAATTGTGCTGATCCATTGGTCAGCGGACATGGCCTGTGATCCGTCTGTCGGGGCCTGAATGGTCGTCTGTTCCCCGCGCCCGGCGTCGTTGTCAAAGACCGTGTCATCGGCCCCGATCCCGGCTTCTTCGCCGGTATCAGACTGCTCTCGGGTGGTTTCAACATAGTCGAGGATCGCTTTCGAGACCTCGAGGTTATGCTGCGCTTCTGGCCAATCCGGCCGGCGTTCCAAGGCGGTCTCAAAGGACGCAATGGCCGGACGATACTCGCGGTTACGTATGCGCGCCATGCCTTCAGAAAATGCGGCTTCGGGCGTGTCCAACTCGGCAAAGATCGCGGCAGCTTCGGGATATTGCCCGGCTTTGAGCCGCGCATACCCTTCCTGATAGGGGTCCTGAAACAACTCTGCCGCCTCAGCATAGCGTTTCTGGTTCATCGCGATCTGGCCCTGCTGGTCCGGCGTCAGGAACCAATCCCGCCAACCATCGGCATAAGCCGGGCCTGACGGGGACCCAAAGCAGAAGGTCAGCAGTATCAACCGGATCACCCAACCTCTGCGAAACCAAAGCAATGACAGAAAAGCGGCCGGCCATGCCAGCAACCATCCCTTGTCTTGCCAGTCCAGGCGGTCATCATCATCCAGTGCAGCTGTGTAAGCCGATTGAATTTGACGCTGTAAGCGATTGATATCCCGATCATCGCTTGTGAACGGAACCACTGTCGCCCCTTTCAAACCATCGAGCTGAGCGATGTTTTGACCATTGGGCAGCATGGTCAGAAAGAAAACCGGCACAGTTGCGTTCTCAAACCCTGCCAATTGCGAGGGGTCAAGGTCGTCCAATACGAACAGGACAGCGCCGGGCGTTTCGCTATCGTTCAGGATCGTCTCGGCCAGCTTCAACGCGTCCGCGGCGGCGTCCCCTTGTTTTGGCATGACCGCGGGGGTGAGGCCTTCCAGCAGCGGGCGCAGGATGTTGACGTCCTCGGTCAAGGGTGCGACGCGATGCGGGGTACCGGCATACGCGATCAAGGCAGTCCGGGCCCCCACACGCGCGTTGATCAGATCGGTGACTTTGAATTTGGCGCGATCCAGACGGGATGGGGCCAAGTCGGACTCTTCCATGCTGTCGGTCACCTTCAGAGCGATCACCAATGGGGCAGTGTCGGCGACCAGCGGATTGGGTGCCCGCGACCAAGTTGGCCCTGCGGCAGCCAGTGAGACCAGAACAGCCGCGATCATCGCAACATCAATCGGATAGAGGCGTTTCGCGTTGTCAGCCCCCAACTCAAGCGCAGCAGCGAGGTGCGGTGCAATACCGGACATCGTCTGAGTACGGGCTTGTGGCTTGGGGCGCATCAGCCACCACAGTGCCGCAATCGGTATGAGGAGAAGGAGCCAACCCGCTCGAATAAAATGGAAATCTGTCAAAGCACCAATCATGCCGCACCTCTGCGTCGTTGGGCGACGTGTTGGGCAGCCAATGTCATCAGCATCAAAAGTACGACCAGTCTAAGTGGATAGTGCGCAAGGCTTTCACGTGGTCGGTAGCTTTGCGTTTCCACAATTCTCGGGTTGAGCTCATCAATGCGGGCATATGTTTCGGCCAGAGCATCTTGATCATTGGCAAAGAAATACGCTCCACCTGTTCTGTCAGCGATGTCCTTCAGCGCATCCAGATCGACGCGATCCTCGCCCGACGCGTCTGGGTCGCCAACGCCAACCGTATAGATGACAACGCCTTTTTCCGCCGCGATAGCCGCGGCATTGACCGGGGTCATGCGGCTTGAGGTGTCAGCGCCGTCACTCAGGACGATCATCAAACGTTGGTCAACCTCGCTGGATTCAAAGGTGCGGATACCCAGTCCGATAGCATCCCCAAGGGCTGTGTTCGGACCGGCCATGCCGACTTGAGTTTGGTCCAGAAAGCCATTCAAACTATTGAGGTCTTCGGTAAACGGGGCCTGTACAAAGGCGCGGGTGCCAAAGATGATCAGCGCCATCCGGTCGCCTTGTCGCTCCGCAATGAACTGGCGCAAAACATCTTTGACTGCAGCCAGGCGTTGGGTCGGCGTACCGTCTGACGAGGTGAAATCCCTCTGGTCCATTGAACCCGAGATATCCAGGGCCAGAACCACGTCTCGGGCAGACTTTTCAATCACGATCGGTTCTCCCAGCTTTTCGGGCCGGGCCATCGCGATGATAAGAAGGCACCAGATCACAATGACGGTCACAGTCTGGAAGGCCGCGCGGCGTGGGATGACGGACCCTGATCGGGGTTCGACGCCAGCGGCCTTTGCAACATGGCGGAAGAAAGGAATACGGATCGAGCTGCTTTTCTCGCGGTGAGGCGGGGCAAGCCAGTACACCAAAGCAGGAAGCGGAAGCAGGACGAACACCCAGGGCGCGGCAAAGGAAAACATCACGTATTCCTTTCGCGTTTGTGGGATGTAATCCATCGCTGCGCCAGTTTCGTCAATTCGGGATTGGCGGGAATGGTCGTGTAGGGTGCTGCAGTAAGAGTGTGAGTATCCGCATCAGAAAAATGCATATTGTCAGAAGTTTGTGTCAGGAAGCTGATCCACTCGTCTCCATGCAGGCCAGCAACCTGATTGCGTGGAAAGGCAACAAGCGCCGCACGACGCAGGATCTCGGCGATCTTAGCGGGATTGTCTTTCGCAGCCGCGAGTTCAATCAGCGCCTCGCGCCGATAGGCGTTCATCCGTCGATGCCGAAGATACACATGAACACCAATTGCGATGAGCCCAGCAACAAGAACGGCAAGGACGACCCATCCCCAAGTCTGGGGCACCATGGAAACCGGGTCCGGTGGCGGAGCGGGTTCGAGCATGTCCAGCAGGTCAACAAGTGATTTGCCTTCGACGTCAACACTCATCTGCAGCCTCCGGTATGGCCAAACAGCCTGAGCAACTGGTCGAGGGTTGGTTCCGCCGTTGTCAATGGCACGATGGGAAAGCCATAGCGGCGCGACCAAGTTTGCAACTGAGCCAACCGATCTTCCATCGCTTGACGGATGCGGTCCGACAAACCCGTGTCCGCGCTGTCCAATTCGATCTGGTTGTCTCCGTCCGATACAGTCAGCCTGAGGTTGGGAACCAATTCACGAGAGCTTGGGTCTGAAATATTGAATAAAATCAGATCATTTGAAGCGGCAAGTTCACGTATGAGAACCTCGGAGCTCTCATCCAGTCCGTCGAAATCCGAAAAGATGCAGATCAGTGTGTTGGTATGCGCAACGCGGGCGGCCTGTTTCAGCACGGCGTTCAAAGTCACGGTCGCTTCGGATCGCTGCGAGGCGCGCAGACTACAATTCAGCGCGCCTACGGATGCCAGAAAACGCGTCAGCGCGGCAGGGCGTCGTTGCGGGCGATGTTCGGCCAGATCGGTGTCGCCAAAGACGAGCCCTCCAACCCGGTCGCCTTGGCCCAGCACTCTGTGGGCGGAAATCGCCGCAGCTTCGGCCGCGATCACAGACTTCATGTAAACTTGCGTGCCGAAAAACATCGAAACGCGCTGGTCGACCAGCAAAAAGGCGGGGCGGTCGCGTTCTTCGGTATAGACCCTAACGTGGGGCTTTCCTGTGCGGGCCGTGACTTTCCAATCGATGGTGCGGATGTCGTCGCCGGGCAGATAGTTGCGCAACTCTTCAAAGTTCAAACCGCGCCCGCGCAGACGTGATGCGTGCCGTCCGTTCAAGATGGAACGGGCAGGTTGGCGTGGCAAAAGGCTGATCGCGCGCGACTTTGGCCCCAACCTCAGAAGATGGTCCGCATCCACATGGATGCGCGGGTCGTCGGGATATGCGGCGGTCTGGGACACGCGGCGTTCCTTAGCTATCAGGGCAGCGCAACAAGCTGCAGGATTTCCGAGATCACATCATCGGCGGATTTTCCGCTGCCTTGCGCCTCGAAGCTTAGGGTGATGCGATGGCGGAACACATCATGGGCGATGGCGCGGATATCGGCAGGGTCTACATAATCACGCTGGTTCATCCAGGCATGGGCGCGTCCGCCTTTGTCCAGCGCCAGCGAGGCGCGCGGGCTGGCGCCGATGTCGATCCAACTGGCCAGTTCTTCGCTTAGCGCACCGGGGGTCCGTGTGGCTTGCACCAGATCGGCCATGTAGCGGTCCATTGCGTCGGAAACGTGGATTTGCCCGATCTCGGCGCGTGCAGCAAACACGGCGTCCTGAGGGATCGTCGGCGGCGCATCCTTGGACCCGCCTTTGCCCGCCGCAATCTCTTCTCCGCGCACCAGGCGGATCACTTCAACCTCGTCTTCGACTGGAGGGTAAGTGATCTGGACATGCATCAGGAACCGGTCCAACTGCGCCTCGGGCAAGGGGTAGGTACCCTCTTGCTCGATCGGGTTCTGCGTTGCCATCACGACGAACAACGGTTCCATTTTATGTGTTGTACCTGAGACGGTTACCTGCCGTTCTTCCATCGCCTCTAGCAGCGCTGCCTGAACCTTGGCGGGTGCGCGGTTGATCTCGTCCGCGAGAACGATATTGGCAAAGATCGGACCAGCCTCGAACCGGAAGGTTCCGCCATCGTCGGTCTGCTGAAAGACCTCAGTGCCAGTGACGTCCGAGGGCAAAAGGTCGGGTGTGAACTGAATGCGGCTGAAACTGCCGTCCAGATTGCGGGCCATCGCCTTGACCGCGCGGGTTTTGGCCAATCCGGGCAACCCTTCAATCAGCAAATTGCCGTTGGCCAACATCCCGATCAACAAGCGGTCGATGACGTCTGTTTGGCCGATGATGGATTGCCCCATGCGGGCCTTGAGATCATTTATCTGATTAAGTGCATTCATTTGGCGGGTCCAATCGGCGTCCACATTTGACGTTAGCAGTGTGGTTGTTCAGAAAAAGGCTGAGAGCAGAAAATCTGTCGTGGCGCCCGTATGTTAGCAGTCTTCGCTCGGACGATCTACCGTCAAATCCGCGCGGCCAATCGGTGCAAGTCCTGACTGAGTTCCTCTCGGACTGGCCCGAAATTAGGCGCGTCCCGCAGAGTGTCCAACCAATGCGCCGGTGGTTTCCGGCCTGCCGACCGGTTCCAGGTCAACGCGCGCAGAATGGTTTGGGTGCCCATGTCTAGCCTGTCGGGAATGTCGAACCCGTTCAGGGTGGCCCATACTCCGGTCCACAACCGCCCAACGGACCAAGGATTATAGCCGCCGCCGCCCAGCACCAGAAATCGCGGCGCAAGTTCCTTGAGCGCGGCGACCGCATTCCAGTGCGAAGAGTTGGATAAGGTCAAACGCGACAGCGGATCTTCTGCCACCGCATCAGCACCGCATTGCAGGACAATAGCCTGAGGTGAAAAGGCCTGGGTCGCGGGCAAAACCAACTGCTCGAGGATGGCCGCAAACTCATCATCATTCAGATTTCTAGCCACTGGGAGATTGAACGCAGCGCCGCCAGCCTCATCCTCAAGGCGTCCGGTAAATGGCCAGCGTCGGGTTTCATGGACCGAGATCATACGAACCTTGTCCGAGCCGTGGAACGCGACCTCGACCCCGTCGCAGTGATGCGCGTCGATATCCACATAGACGATACGGTCCAAACCCATCTGCAGCAGGGTCATGATCGCAAGAACCGGATCGTTCAGATAGCAAAACCCATTGGCGCGGTCGGGCAGACCGTGATGCGTGCCGCCCGCAGGGTTGTAGACGATACCGCCGTCACGGATCAGTTCAGCGCCCAGCATGGACCCTCCGGCTGCGGTGGCGGGGCGGCGGTACATCTCGGGGAATACGGGGTTGGACAAGGTGCCCAGCGCATAGGTTGAGCGGACATCGTCAGAAACGGCCTGTGCAGTCTCGGCCGCTTGCAGCGCGTCGATGTACTCGGGCCTATGAAACCGGTGTAAAGCGCTTGGTTTCGCGCAAGGGCTGACACGGTAGTTGCCCGCATCCAACCAGCCCAGCGCGCGGCACAGGTCAATTACGGTGGAAACACGCGGAATGGCCAAAGGGTGTTTCGAGCCATAGGTGGAATGGCGATAGATTTCTGACCCTATGAAAATGGGGCTGTTCACAGGCTAGTGGGCCTGCGCCGGTGGCGTGTCATCGCCTAGGCGACCGTCAAGCGACATCAGAATCGCCACCGGACGCAGCGCGGGTATGTGGCTGAAGATGATCAGAATGCAGACGGTCAGGGGCACGCTGAGGAACGCTCCGATCAACCCCCATACGGTGGTCCAGAAGGTCAGCGCCAGGATCACCAAAAACGTGGACATGTTCAGCGATCGCCCCAACATGGCGGGGTCCAGAAAGTTGCCGATCATGAACTGGATCGTGCCGCATCCCAGTACGATGATCAGGAACGGTCCGATTGTTTCGAACTGCACCAAAGCGATCATGGCCGGGAAGATCACGGCAATGATCGACCCGATCGATGGGATGAAGTTCAGCGCAAAGGTCAGCACTGCCCATGTTTCAGCATATTCCAGTCCAAGCACTTTGAAGACGGTATAGCTGATGCCCGCTGTGACAAGGCTGATGAAGGTTTTGACGCCGACATAGCGCTGCAGGCTATAGGTGATAGCGTCCAAAATGGCCGTGAATTCGGCTCCGGTTTCAGGGCTGCCTGCGGCAAGCCGGATCTTTTTGCGAAAGGCCAGACGCTCGGCCATCAGGAAGGCGACGTAGAGGCTGATCAGAAAGAACTGGTTCAACAGCGATGTCGCACTGCTGAGCAACACGCGGGCGACATAGGACATGTCGATGCTGACCAAGTTGTCGCGGATGAAAGTCGTGACATCATTCCCGACCAGCCCTGTAATGCGATGCACGGCACCATCGAACTGGTTCTCATAGGTGCTGATTGAGCGGGCGAACTGCGTGGCCTGACTTCCCAGAATGTACATGATCACGAACAAACCGGCTAATACGACAGTGACAGCGGCGACATTAGCCAGCCAGATGGGAACGCGTGTCAGTGCAATCACTCGATCACTGAGGGCGATGATCAGAACGTTGATCAACAGCGCCATCGTCAGCGGGATCAAAAAGGCCGACCCGGCATAGAGGCCCAGCACGATCAGTGTGGCCACGATGGTCGTGTCGCGCACGACCGACAGTTTCAACCGTGGGCCGCTCGTGTTCTGATCAGGTTCCAAAGTCATCGTTCAGCCCGCCTGTGACGCCGCGTGGCACGTTATACCGATTGGTGGTCGGTCGGAAAGTCGATCCTGCATAGCCGGGCGGGATTTTGCAATGCGAGCAAATGTTTGGCCGGGATAATTTACGTCGCAACCGGGATTTGCCGTTTCAGAGGAATGGCCCCGCGGGTTAGGCTTTGCCAATGAATGCACAAGTGATTCCCTCTTTCAGCCGGCCCATCAGGGCGCTGTGGCTTGCCATAGTTCGGTTCAACAACAAAAACGGCTTTGTCATGAGCAGCCACGTCGCCATGTCGCTGATGCTGGCCCTGTTTCCCTTTGTGCTGTTTACCGTTGCCTTGGCCGGGTCATTGTCGCAAGGCTATGTGACCGACGAATTGATTGAGTTGGTGTTCGGAGCCTGGCCCCAAGACGTGGCGGGCCCGATCGTTTCCGAACTGCGAGCGGTTTTGCAGGAGTCTGGCTCTGGCGTCATCACCTTGGGTGGTCTTCTGGCGATATTCTTTGCCTCGAATGGTGTGATGGCGGTGCGTGCCGCGATGAACCAGGCCTATCATGACCGGGACGTCTGGCCGTTCTGGAAAACCCGGCTGCTGTGCTTAGGGCTTGTGATTGTCGGTGGCGTCGCCATTCTGGGCATTGCCGCGGTCGAGGTTGTCTTGCCAGTCTACACGCAGTTGGTCAGCGAAAAGACGGATGTGGACCTGTCGGACTGGTTGTCGGTCGAACGTCTGCGCTGGACCTTCACCGTCGCGGTTCCGGCAGGCACCGTTCTTTTGGCACATCTGATACTGCCAACGCGGCGGCACAGGATCATGCAAATTTTGCCCGGAGTTATTCTGACACTGGCCCTGTGGGCCGCAGGCGGGTGGGGGTTCTCGATCTACATCGCCCAATTTGCGACTTACAGCGCCACATATGCGGGTCTGGCAGGTGTGATGGCGGCGTTGATCTTTCTGTATCTGTGCGCGGCCATTCTGATCTTTGGCGCCGAATACAACGGCGCTTTGATGGATCTGGAAAACGATCACGGTCAGGGGGCAGCATGAAGGCTTTGGTTCTGGCATTCGGGCTACTAATGCCCGCGGCTGCTTTGGGTCAGTCAGCGACCTATGTCGGGTCCGATCAGTGTGTCGAGTGCCACAAGGACGAGGCCGCTGAATGGTCCTCATCCCACCATGCGCTGGCCTGGACCGAGGCTGGGGAAGGGGCCGTTGTCGCGGATTTTGGCGGTACACGGTTCGAACATGACGGCATGTCGGTGGAGTTCTCGGACAAGGACGGAACCCCAAGCGCGGCAGTTACCGAAAAAGACGGGGTCACCACAGAGTATGGTGTGCATTCCGTCGTCGGTATCGAGCCGCTGCAACAGTACTTGTTCGAGACCGAACCGGGCCGGTTGCAAAGCTTTGATGTAGTCTGGGACACCGAGAACAAAGAATGGTTTCACCTTTACCCTGATCAGGATTTGCCGCCGGATGACGGGTTGCACTGGACCGGACCATACAAGAACTGGAACGCGCGATGTGCCGAATGCCACGCCACGGGGTTTGAAAAGAAGTACAATGCGGAAACCCGAACCTATAGCTCGACCCAGTCCGAGATCGGTGTCGGGTGCGAGGCCTGCCACGGCCCAGGCTCGGCGCATATCGACTGGGTTGGTGGGCAAAGCCTGCCCGAGGGCATTGGAGATACCGGTTTCTTGATTGATTGGGGGCGGGGCCAGACCGAGGTTGAGATACAGCAATGCGCAGGCTGCCATTCCCGGCGCGAGGCACATGGCGACGGCAACCCGCTGCCGGGTACGCCGTTTCATGACGCGTATAACCTGGCGGTGCTGCGTCCGGGGCTCTATCACCCTGACGGGCAGATTTTGGACGAGGTCTACGTGTATGGCTCGTTCCTGCAATCCAAGATGTATGATCGCGGAGTAGGGTGCATGGATTGCCACAATCCGCACAGCGCATCCCTGAAGGCCGATGGAAACGGGGTGTGCACGCAATGCCACTCTCCGGCTGCCAACCCGCGGTTCCCGACGCTGAGTGCGAAAGAGTATGACTCGCCCGCGCATCATCACCACCCTGATGGCAGCGAGGGCGCGCAGTGCAAATCCTGCCATATGATCGAGCGTGTCTACATGGGTGTGGATGGCCGTCGCGACCACAGTTTCCGTATCCCGCGTCCCGACTTGGGGCTTGGACAGGATGCCTGTACGGATTGCCATCAGGATCAGGGCCAAGACTGGGCAGCGCAACAGATCGAAGGCTGGTTCCCGGATAGCGCGCACAGAGAGACGCATTTCGGATCGACCTTTCAGGCCGCCACGCTGGGACTTGCTGACGGGCCTGATGACCTGCTGGGGATTGCGACTGACCCGGATCAACCCGGTATCATCCGCGCAACAGCGGCTTATCTCCTGCAGCCCTTTGGCTCCGCAGATGTGGCAGCTCGGACTGCCGCGTTGTTGACGGACGAAGACCCGCTAGTGCGCGCAAATGCAGCGCCCTTGCAGCGTCAGGCCAGCGTGCCCGATCAAGTCCAGCGTCTTGAGCCTTTGTTGTCGGACCCATTGCGAAACGTCCGTATCTCTGCCGCGAAAGAGTTCCTGAACATTCCGCCGCAAGCGTTGTCGCGCGCGCAGCAGCAAGCCTCTGGGCAGGCCATGTCCGAGTGGCAGTCGGCGATTTCGAACCGTCTGGATTTCCCGGAAACCCATCTTGTTCTGGGGGGTATGGCGCTGACATTCCGCAACGCCAGAGCCGCCGAGCAAGCGTTCCAAGAGGTCGTGACACTCGATCCGCAAAGGGCCGAGGCCTGGCCCATGCTGGTCCAGTTGGCGCAGATCAATCGCGGGCCTCAGGCAGCGCGCGAGATGCTGCAACAGGGGCTGGAGATCATTCCCGAAGACCCGAACCTTCTGCAATTGCAGGACCAGATGGGCCGCTGAAACGGCAAGGCTTGGCCCGGTTTCGGCCACGTTCCCGGCAAAATTCGCAGTTACCAGTGACACTGAGGCAAGAACTGCCCCAGCGTATAGGTGAGTGATGTTTCTGAAACCGGTCCACACGTCCCAACTGAAACGACCATTGGCCGTGTCTCAACGGGTCGAAGAGTTACGCGCTCGACCGCCGCAATTCATCAACCACGGTGAAGCGCTCTTGTTACAGGGCATTGCGGTTGCGTCGCTGCGCGAACAAGTGCTGGCCGAAGATCGAATTTCGCTGGACGATTGATTTAGCCGCGGAACCCGGTCGCGACCACAAATTTCTCGGAACTGTCCGAGCGCGACGCAGGCGGCTTCACATTCGCAACCTTGTCGAATTTCTGTTTTAACAGCTTCTGCAGATCGCCTTCGGCACCGCCCGCCAGCACCTTGGCGACGAAAGTGCCGCCTTCGTCCAGCACGTCAAACGCGAAATAGGCCGCCGTTTCGCACAGGGCCATAATGCGCAGGTGGTCGGTTTGTTTATGACCCGAAGAGGCCGCAGCCATATCGGACATCACCACGTCGGCTTTGCCGCCCAGCCAGTCTTTGACCTTCACGTCGGCATCGTCTTCCATGAAGTCCAACACATGGGCCTCGGCGCCTGCGACGGGTTCAACCTCTTGCAGGTCCACACCCAGAACCGTGCCGATCCGCTTGCCGGATTTTTCGCCCAGCGCATTGACGCGTTTCACGGCCACCTGCAACCAGCCGCCCGGGGCGCAACCCAGATCGACCACACGCGCGCCGGGGACGAGGAAGCGGAATTTATCGTCCAATTCCAGAATCTTATAGGCCGCGCGCCCGCGATAGCCTTCGGCCTGCGCACGTTTCACATACGGGTCGTTCAGCTGCCGCTCGAGCCAACGGGTCGAGCTGAGCTTACGGCCGCGTGCCGTCTTAACCTTGACCTTCAGGTCGCGCTGCCCGCGGCCCGAGGTGTTTTTGCCACTTGGTGTCTTCGCCATCAGAACGGTCCGTCTTCCAATACACCGTCCGCGCTCATCTGCGCATACAGCAGGCCTTCGCGCAGCCCCCGGTCCGCCACGGAAAGGCGGTCAGTGGGCCAGCATCTTAACAGCGCTTGCAAAATGGCCGAGCCGGACATGATCAGGGCCTGCCGGTCATCGCCGATACGCGGATCCCGGCGCCGACCCTGAGGGCCGAGTTCTAGATACCCACGTATCACTTTGTCAATCTGATCGCTGGTCATGCGCAAACCGTCTACCTTTGTGCGGTCATAGCGCTTGAGACCCAGGTGCGAAGCGGCGACAGTCGTGACCGTGCCGCTGGTGCCGACGATTTGGAACCCTTCCCGAGCCTGCTCGTCTTTGTACGGTGCGAAATCTGCCAGGTTTTCTTCGAAAAACCAGCTCATCAGGGCAAACCGGGCCGAGTCATCCTCGACATCATGAAACTGGTCACGCAGCGTGGCCACGCCCAAAGGAACGCTGATCCAGTCAACGACCTTGGCCGCGGGAAAGGGGCTTTCGCTGGTGTGAAACCCGTTATGCAAGCGCATGATCGCCGCTGGCCGGTCGCGTCGCGGCACGGACGAGATGTCGATCCACACCAGTTCGGTCGAGCCGCCTCCGATATCGACGACCAGTAGCTGCTCGGTCTTGGTCGACACTAGCGGGGCGCAAGAGATTACGGCCAGACGCGCTTCTTCTTCGGGTTGGATAATCTCAAGCGTCAGGCCAGTTTCGCGTTTGACCTGTCGAATGAAGTCGCGCGCGTTTTTCGCGCGGCGGCACGCCTCGGTCGCGACCAGACGCATGCGCCGAACCTTGTTGCGTTTTAGTTTTTGCTGACAGATGCGCAGAGCCTGAATGGTGCGCGCCATCGAGGACCGCGACAAACGTCCGGTCCGTTCCAGTCCCGCACCCAATTGTACGGACTTGGAAAAGCTGTCGACCACATGGAACCCGCTGCCTTTGGGCTGGGCTATCAACATGCGGCAACTATTTGTTCCCAAATCCAGCGCCGCATACAACGCATCTGGATCGGGTCTTGCTGGCGCGGGGCTTTCGACCGCCTTCGGGAACGCGCCCGCACCTTTGGGACGCTTGGGCGCCATGTTAAACGCCCTCCGAACTTCGAGTTACCCCGACCATAGGTCGCGGAAATGCGTCGTGCAAGACGCTCATTAAAGTGATGAGAATTTTGATATGAGTCTTTGAAGAAGACTTCGTTACAAGCCCGGTATCCCATCGTGGGCAAAAAGGTCGCTGGAAATGCGCCGTGTGTCGAAATTCGACCGACTTGCCCCCACATAGAAGTTTAGAACCGATCCATCTGGTTAGGAGGAATCAAACGCAATGCCTGACGTCACCATCGTATACTGGCGCGACATTCCCGCCCAAGTCATCGTCGGCAAAGGCCGCCGCGGTGCCAAGCGGCAGTTGGAAGAAAGGTTCGAGCAAGCCATCGACCGTGCGGCCATGAAGGTGAACGCCAAGGACAGCGATGCCTATCTGGCCGAATGGCGCAAAGCTGAACCTTTCGCAGTCGAGGGCGACCCGTCCGAGATTGCCGAGGCCGAGGCCGCACGTCTGGAGACAGAATACGATCAGGACCGCATCAAGGCGCTGATCGCAAATGACGGTTGGGCATGAGCCCGAAATCTTTATGGGAGGCCACGATGGCTTTGCTGAATTTCAAGAAACGTGATGTGGTCGAAAACGGCCCCGTGAATCCGACCGTCGAAGCCTTTTTGCAAGGCTATTCGATCGAGGTGATGCCGCGCACCGCCGAAAAGGTCGAAGATTTCCGCGCTCTGCTGCCCGAAGGCACCCGTGTATACATCGCCCATATCGAAGGCACGCCGATCGAGGATATGGTCAAGACCGCGAAGCGCATCGCTGCCGAAGGCTATCCGGTCATGCCGCATTTCCCTGCGCGGATCATTAAGGATGCGGCGACGCTGGAAAACTGGATTTCGATGTATCAGGGCGAGGCAGGCGTGGAACAGGCGCTGCTGCTGGCCGGTGGGGTCGAAAAACCGCATGGTGATTTCCACAGCTCGATGCAGTTGATGGAAACCGGCTTGTTCGACAAGGCAGGTTTCAAGCGCCTGCACGTTGCGGGCCACCCCGAGGGCAACAAGGACATCGACCCCGATGGCTCGACCAAAAACGTCGAGGACGCGCTGCGCTGGAAACAAAAGTTCAGCGAAACCACGGATGCCGAAATGGCACTGGCCACGCAGTTTGCGTTCGACGCCAAACCAATCATCGCCTGGGCGGACAGCCTGAAAGAAGCCGGCATCGATCTGCCGATCCACATCGGCATCGCAGGCCCGGCCAAACTGCAGACGCTGATCAAATTCGCGATTGCCTGCGGTGTCGGCCCCTCGCTGAAGGTTCTGCAGAAACGCGCGATGGACGTATCCAAGCTGCTGCTGCCGTATGAGCCGACCGACGTTGTCACCGAGCTGGCCAACCACAAGGCGGCCAACCCGGACTTCAACATCACCAACGTGCATTTCTTCCCGCTCGGCGGTATCAAGACCAACGCCAACTGGGCGATCAATAACGGCGGCGCCTCGGCAAAGCCTGCAAACGCTTAAGGAACGGACATGACCCGTACAGTCGTAGAATCAAAAACAAAAACCGCCGTTCTGGGCTTCGACGAACCGTTCTGTGTGATCGGTGAGCGGATCAACCCGACGGGCCGTAAGAAACTGGCCGCTGAACTGGAAGCGGGCGATTTCTCGACCGTCGAGAAAGATGCCATCGCGCAGGTCGCGGCAGGTGCCACCGTTCTGGATATCAACGCGGGCGTCGTCTACAACTCGAACCCCAACCCGAACGAGACCGAGCCGCCGCTGATGACCAAGATCGTCGAGTTGGTCCAGGGTCTGGTCGAGGTACCGCTGTGCATCGACTCGTCGGTTCCCGGCGCTCTGGAGGCCGGTCTTGAGGCGGCGGAGGGTCGTCCGCTGCTGAACTCGGTCACCGGTGAAGAAGAGCGTCTGGAGCTGGTTCTGCCGCTGGTCAAAAAGTACAACGTTCCGGTCGTGGCGATCTCGAACGACGATACAGGGATCTCGGAAGACCCCGACGTCCGCTTTGACGTCGCCAAGAAGATTGTTGAGCGCGCAGCTGATCACGGCATCCCCGCGCATGACATCGTCGTTGACCCGCTGGTCATGCCCATCGGTGCGATGGCTACTGCTGGCCAGCAGGTGTTCGCTTTGGTCCGGCGTCTGCGTGAAGAACTGGGTGTGAACACGACTTGCGGTGCGTCCAACATCTCGTTCGGCCTGCCGAACCGTCATGGCATCAACAACGCCTTCCTGCCGATGGCCATGGGCGCTGGTATGACATCTGCGATCATGAACCCGGTTGCTTTGCCGATCACACAGAAGAAGATCGCCGAGAAGAAAGAGGCCGTTGCAGCCGCCGGCATCATCCTGCCCGAAGGCATGGATGACGAGGCGTTCGTGCAGATGTTCGGTCTGGGTTCGACCAAGCCGCGCGCTGGCAAGGAAATGGAGGCGATCCGCGCTGCCAACCTGCTGACCAACAACGACCCGCATGGCGGCGAGTGGATCCGGTTCAACAAATCCCCCGAAGAGGCCGGAGCTGCTGGTGCAGCGGGCGGCCGTCGCGGCGGTGGACGTCGTCGTCGCGCCTGATCGACCTACAGGGTTTAAAGACAAGGCCGGGCAGGTATGCCCGGCCTTTTTCATATTGATGCGGATCAACGCCAGCCTCTGATCACCCTGTGATACTGTTGAAACATCGCACCAACGGTCAGGAGAGCATATGGGCAAGCATTATCCCCCACGGCTGGGAGACGCCGACCTTACCAAGCGTCTGAGCAAGAAAGACTATTTTGAGCGTTTGGTTGAATTGCAGGCGAAATTGGCTCTGATCCAGCAGGCTTATCTGTTTCACGGCGTCAAAGGTGTTCTGGTCTTTGAAGGCTGGGATGCGGCAGGAAAGGGCGGGACAATCCGCCGGATCAGCCAGGCACTGGACCCGCGCAGCTTCAAAGTTTGGCCGATCGGGGCCCCGCGCAACTACTATCTGAACCGGCACTACCTGCTACGCTTTTGGGAGCGTTTGCCGCCAGAGGGTGCGATTTCGGCCTTTGATCGCAGTTGGTATGGGCGTGTCCTGGTCGAACGGCTTGAAAATCTGACGCCTGAGGAACGCTGGCGCGCCGCATACCGCGAGATCAACGATTTCGAGCGGATGGTGGTGGATGACGGCACCCGGATCGTCAAACTGTTCTTCCACATCTCGCCCGAAGAACAAATGGCCCGGTTCACTGAAAGGCTTCACAACCCGCTCAAGCGGTGGAAGCTGACCTATGAGGACTTTCGCAACCGCGAAAAATGGGATGAGACCGAGGTGGCCATTGATGAAATGCTGGCCCGTACCTCTACCGAGGTCGCACCTTGGCATGTGATCCCGGCCAACAACAAAAAATACGCCCGGATCAAAGCGATGGAGATCATTGTGGACGCATTCTCCAAGGCGATCGACCTGAACCCGCAGCATCTTGACATACGCACACTAGAGGCCGCGCGCGAAGTGATGACGGTCGACCGGGATCTGATAGACAGCTTGCGTGCACGAACAGAATAGGGTGCGAATGCCGCGGATCAGAGCTTGAAGTTTGCGGCTGCGAAATGCTATCGGTGTCCGGCACGGGCGGGTATGGTGAAAAGGTATCACACGAGCTTCCCAAGCTCTTGTTACGGGTTCGATTCCCGTTACCCGCTCCAGCCTTTTTCAGACATTGGTGGATTGCTTGTCTATTCGGCTCTACGCGCCTGAAACAGGTTGATTTCGGCCGGGATGTGAACTGCATCTTCGGTCGCAAAGGGGCGAAACGCCTCGGCCACCTTATGCTGAATTGCCGTGACATCTTCGGGCGTGCCATCGAAGTGGTTGATCACGCGGGCCGCGGGGCCAACCCGCGTGCACAAGCCAGCGCAGTCCAGCAATGAGCCTTTGAAATGCAGCGTCAGGGCAACGGCTTCGGCGCGGATGTCCTGAAACCCGGCTTGTTCAAGCAGCCCCGTCACCCTGTCCCGGTCATGAAACGCAAGAGGGCCGGGGGCGTTGCGGTCAACATTGGGGGGATTGCCAAGCCGTTCAGTGGCAGCCACATGCGGTAGCTTGAACCACGGATTGGGACGCAGAGGACCCCACGCAGCAAACGTCATCTGACCGCCCGGCTTCAACGCGCGCGCCATGTTGGCAAAGGCAGCAACCGTGTCTTCAAAAAACATGACGCCAAAGCGCGAGATCATGGCGTCCCGATCCCCTTCGTTGAAGGGGTGGGACTGGGCGTCGGCGAATTGGAAGGCAATGTTTTGCAGTCCAGCCTCGGACGCCCGGTCCGAGGCGCGATCCAGAAACGGTTGCGAGACATCTGCAGCCAGAACATGGCCTTCTTTGCCGACAGCCTGTGCCGCAGCAATCGAACTGGCTCCGGTACCACTACCGACGTCCAGCACACGCATGCCGGGCTGCAGCCCGGCGCGGTCCAGTACCAGCTCCAGAACCGGAGACATAAGCTGATCCAGCTGGTCCTCGTACGTCAACCATTTCGCGCCGGACGCGGACTTGCCCCAGTATTCGGCCTGTTCTTCGTTTGCGATCTGCATATTGTCCCCCGGTGTTGGGGGAGACTATGACCGCCTGCGCCGCCTGCGACCAGTGCTTTCTTCGGACCCACCGGTGTTGAAGGAAGGCGAGGGCAGGGTGACCACCTGCGCCAGTTCCGGGAACGGATCGGTCTTGTGCGGGATCGCGTTGGCGGCGACGAAATGGTCTTGGAATTTGGGCTCGATAGCGGTTTCGACCTTGGTGATCTCGCGCACGACGCGCTCAATCTCGGACCGGGCCGCGATGTTGCACAGAGCGATCCGTGCGCCAGTGCCCGCGGCGTTGCCCGCGCTGGTAACCTTATCCAGCGGCGCGTCCGGAATCATGCCCAGCACCATCGCGTGTTTGGTCGAGATATGCGCGCCAAACGCCCCGGCCAGAACGACGCGGTCGACGGTATCGACCTCCATCTCGTCCATCAGCAACCGTGCACCGGCATAAAGCGCGGATTTGGCCAGCTGAATGGCGCGGATGTCGCCTTGGGTGACGGTGATGCGCGGGCCGCCTTCGGCGCTGGCATCGTGGATCAGATAGGCGTGGGTGCGGCCTTCGGGGACACAGCGGGGGGTGCCGGTCTGTGCGGCGGACCCGATCAGGCCGCCTTCGTCCAGCAGCCCTGCGATGCGCATTTCGGCAACCGCCTCGATGATGCCTGAACCGCAGATGCCGGTGATGCCGGTCGTTGCGACGTCCTGATCGAAGCCTTCCTCATCGGACCATTTGTCCGACCCGATGATGCGAAAACGCGGTTCCTTGGTAACGGGGTCGATCTCGATACGCTCGATGGCGCCGGGTGCCGCGCGCTGACCGGAACTGATCTGAGCACCTTCAAAGGCTGGCCCGGTGGGCGAAGAACAGGCCAGAACGCGGCTGGTGTTGCCCAGCAGGATTTCGGCGTTTGTACCCACGTCTACGATCAGAACGAGGTCTTCGGATTTGCCGGGTTCTTCGGATAGCGCGACCGCCGCGCAATCTGCGCCCACGTGACCAGCGATGCAGGGCAGGATATAGACCTGTGCGCGCGGGTTCATGTTGGTCAGATCCATCTCACGCGCGGGCAGGGACATACTTTCCGACGTCGCCAGAGCGAAAGGGGCTTGCCCCAGCTCAACCGGGTCGAGGCCCAGCAGCAGGTGGTGCATGACCGGGTTACACACAAAGACGGTTTCCACGATCAACGCTGCGTCGATTCCGGCTTCGTCCGCGATCGAGGTCGTTAGGTCGTTGATCGCTTCGCGCACGGCCTTGGTCATTTCCTGATCGCCGCCGGGGTTCATCATCGAGTAAGACACGCGGCTCATCAGGTCTTCACCAAAGCGGATCTGCGGGTTCATCAGGCCCGACGATGCCTTGACCTCTCCGGTTTCCAGATCGGTCAGGTGGGCCGCGATGGTGGTCGAGCCGAGGTCGATCGCCAGACCATAAAGCCCGCTTTCGTGCAGGCCCGGCCAGATTTCGACGACCTTCGCCACCTCGTCCTTGTGGCCCTTGTGGACGGCGACGGTGACCTCCCACTTGCCCTTGCGCAGGACGGGCTGCAGTTTTGACATCAGCGACAGATCGGCGGTCACGGCCTCGATCTTCCACTGCTCGCGCAGGGCACGCTCCAGCCGTTCCAGATCGCCGGTGGGCGAGTGCATGTCGGGCTCTTCCACGACCACGAAATACAACCGTGTCGCCGGGTCCATGGTGATCGCGCGCGCAGCCGCAGCTTTGCGAACCACTTGGCGATGCACCTGACTTTCAGGCGGTACGTCGATCACGATGTCGCCCTGAACCGTCGCCTGACAGCCCAGACGACGACCGGGTTTCAGACCGCGCTTGTCGTCATAGCGCTGCTCGACCGCGTTCCATTCGCTCAGCGCATCCTCGGAAACGGTGACGCCATGCTTGGGGAACTCACCATAGCTGGGCGTGATCTGACATTTCGAACAAATGCCACGGCCACCACAGACCGAATCCAGATCGACGCCCAACTGCCGTGCGGCGGTCAGAACCGGAGTGCCCACGGGGAAGTGCCCGCGTTTGCCCGACGGGGTAAAGACGACAAGGGGGTCGGTGGTCATGTTTGGCCTGCCTTTTGTATTCGCGCGTATGCCGGGCAAGATATGCGTTTGCGCGCAAAGGGAAAGCCATTCAGCGGCACGTTTTGCACGTCTTGCGTCGTTTTTTGCAGCGGTATCGGGCCGCAGGGGGAAACTAGTTTGGGTCAGGGGCTTTTCCTTACCTCAAATCCATGCAATAGGGTCACCGCCAAACGGGCTTTTGCATGGGGTTAGCAGATGCAGATTCGTGAGGCACTTACCTTTGACGACGTACTCTTGGTTCCGGGCGCATCCACAGTGCTGCCTGCGACGGCGGATACGACAACGCGCGTGACGCGCGAGATCACCATGAACATCCCGCTGCTGAGCTCGGCCATGGACACGGTGACCGAAGCGCGCATGGCCATTGCAATGGCGCAGGCGGGTGGCATCGGGGTCATTCACAAGAACCTGTCTGTCGAAGAGCAGGCGCGCGAAGTGCGTCGGGTCAAGCGGTTTGAATCCGGGATCGTATACAACCCCGTCACCCTGCGTGCGGATCAGACGCTGGCGGATGCTCAGGCGCTGGTTCAGCGGTATAACTTCACCGGTTTCCCGGTTGTCGACGATGAAGGCCGTGTCGTTGGCATCGTAACCAACCGCGACATGCGCTTTGCCACTTCGGACGATACCCCGATCAAGGCGATGATGACCGCCGACAACCTGGCGATGTTGCAGGAACCTGCCGATCTGGAAGAAGCCAAGAGCCTTATGCGCGCCCGCCGCATCGAGAAGCTGCTGGTGGTCGATGGCGCGGGTAAGCTGACCGGCCTGCTGACTCTGAAAGATACAGAACAAGCGGTGCTGAACCCGACCGCCTGCAAGGACCGGCTGGGCCGTTTGCGGGTGGCTGCGGCGACCTCGGTTGGCGATGCCGGTTTTGAGCGGTCCGAACAGTTGGTGGATTCGGGTGTCGACATTATTGTGGTCGACACAGCTCACGGCCACTCGCAGGGCGTTCTTGATGCGGTGAAACGTGTGAAAACCCTATCGAACGAGGTTCAGATCATCGCAGGAAACGTTGCCACGGGCGAGGCCACCAAAGCACTGATTGATGCGGGCGCGGACGCAATCAAGGTCGGTATTGGGCCGGGTTCAATCTGCACCACGCGGATGGTTGCAGGCGTTGGTGTGCCTCAATTGACGGCGATCATGGACTGCGCGTCGGCTGCCGGAGACGTGCCGGTCATCGCGGATGGAGGCATCAAATTCTCGGGGGATTTCGCCAAGGCGATCGCGGCTGGCGCGTCCTGCGCCATGGTCGGCTCGATGATCGCTGGCACGGATGAAAGCCCGGGTGAGGTAATCCTTTATCAGGGTCGCTCGTTCAAATCCTATCGCGGCATGGGTAGCCTGGGCGCAATGGCGCGCGGCTCAGCCGATCGCTATTTCCAGAAAGACGCGGCGAACGACAAGTTGGTGCCTGAAGGAATCGAGGGGCAGGTGCCCTACAAAGGGTCGGCCAGTGCAGTGGTGCACCAACTGGTTGGTGGTCTGCGCGCGGCTATGGGCTATACCGGCTGCGCAACGGTCGAGGAAATGCGCAAGAACTGTAACTTCGTGAAAATCACCGGCGCAGGCCTGAAGGAAAGCCATGTGCATGACGTTCAGATCACCCGCGAAAGCCCGAACTACCGGGTGATGTAAGACAACTGAGTTTGCAACGCGGCGCCCCAACGGGGGCGCCGTTTTGCGTTTCGGCCCACCAAGGGCGCTACGAAATCGGAAATCTCCATGACCCCAGCAGCGCGTGTTCAGGCTTCGATTGAAATACTCGACGATATTCTCGCCGGTGCACCGGTCGAGAAAGCCCTGACCGGTTGGGCGCGGCGCAGCCGGTTTGCAGGATCGAAAGACCGCGCGGCGGTGCGAGACCACGTTTTTCAGGCGTTGCGCTGCAAACGGTCTTTTGCGGCCCTGGGTGGCTCGTACACAGGACGCGGGCTGATGATAGGGGCACTGCGTACTGGGGGTGAATCCCCCGAAGCGCTGTTCACCGGCGAGCGCCATGCGCCAGAACCATTGGTCGAGGCCGACGCGCCGCGCGCCTTCCAGTCGGATGCGGAACGCTATGACATCCCCGAATGGCTTTGGCCGAGCTTTCAAGCGTCGCTGGGCGATCAGGCAGAGGCAGCAGCGCAAGTGCTGCAAAGCCGCGCGCCGGTTCATCTGCGCGCCAACCTTGCCAAAACCGACCGGGCCGGCGCAATTGAATCACTCGCGGCCGAGGGGATTAGCGCCCAGCCGCATCCAGCGTGCGACACCGCGCTTGAAGTTACCGAAGGTGCCCGAAAGATCGCGCAAAGCCGTGCCTACAACGAAGGGTTGGTTGAACTGCAGGACGCGGCCAGTCAGGCCGTTGTCGAGGCGCTTGAGTTGCGACCGGGGCTGCGGGTGCTGGACTATTGTGCCGGCGGAGGGGGCAAGTCACTGGCGCTCGCCGCGCATCAGGGCGTTCAGGTCTACGCGCATGATGTGAACATCGGGCGTATGCGCGACCTACCGGTCCGGGCGGAACGGGCAGGGGTGCGTGTGACCTGTCTTGCCCCTGAAAACGTCGCGAAACAGGCTCCGTTTGACATTGTGCTGACGGATGCCCCGTGCTCGGGCAGTGGGTCGTGGCGTCGTGCACCTGCGGGGAAGTGGGCACTGACTGAAGAGGGGCTGGGCGCGCTGAACGACCTGCAATCTGAGATCATAGGCAAAGCGGCGCATCTGGTCGGGCCGGGTGGCGTTTTGGTCTATGCGACCTGCTCGATGCTCGAATGCGAAAATGGTGCCATCGTCGACCAGTTCGGGCAAGACAACCCGGATTGGACCGAGACGTTTCGAAAAACGTGGCTTGTGACACACGGTGCTGATGGCTTCTTTTTGGCGCACTTGACGCGGTAGCGCATCAGTGAAAAACAACTCAAGGTGGAATTTTCCGTGCTCTTTAAGAGGGCGTTAACCTTATTTGGGCTGAGTGTGACTACGCCTTTCAACTCGAGTTGTTTATGTCAGAAACTGCTGAGATTTATTCCGAACCCAGTTTTCGAAAAACTCCCGCCCTTTCACGTCTTGCCCCGCTGATAGTTCTCGGTTCCTTGCTGATCTTGACCCCATTTGCGGGACTTTTGCCCAGAGTTGGGAACACGGGATTTGTGGTTGCCGGTATCTCATTGCTGGTCGCAGGTCTGTTGGTGGTGATGCGCGGGCAATTTGCCGATTGGTCCGCCCGAACGTCGACAGATGTGATGGCCTTGTTTGCCGAGCAGGATTTGTTCCCGACGGTGGTCGCAACCGGCAACGGTGACATTCTGACTGCCAACACGCGCGCGCGTGCGCAGATCCATGCTTTGCCCGGCGCGCGTATTGAGCAATGCCTGAAATCCATGTTTGCAAATCCCGCAGCCATCCTGTTGCGGCTGCAATCCATCGCTGAAATCCATGGCAAGACCAGAGAGGACATCGTAACCGTGGGAACGACTATCCCGATCTCGGTTTTCAGCGTCGGGCACAATGTGTTTTGTTGGCGCTTCCATCTGGACGAGAAGGGGCAGTGGGACAGTGCCGCAATACCGGTGTTGACAGAGGGCCGGAACGGAACGGTTCTGCGCGTCAACGGCGTCGCTGAAACGGTGCTGGGCTGCAAGCCCGACAATCTGAATCAGGTGTTTCCGGACGGTGTGCCCACGACCGGGGATATCGTGTTGGCAGATACCGCTGCTGGGCAAGTGCAGGTGACTATTTCTGAACTTTCCAATTCAGGTACCGTCCGGGATCTGCTTTTGTTGCCGCTGAACACTGCGCGGTCGCAGGGTGGTGACACGCGCTTCGCCGACTTGCCCGTACCTGTCATGTGCCTGACGCCCGAGGGCGAGATTTTAGACGCTAACCGTATGGCCACTAACTTGATCGGAGAAATTGAGCCCGGCCAAACGAGCGTCACAAACATCATGCACGGCCTAGGATACCCGATTCAGGACTGGCTGGCCCGTGCGGCCAACCAAGATGACGCCCCAAGCTCGGAGTTTCTCCGTCTGAGCCGAAAGGACAAAGAGGTGTTTGTGCAGGTCACGCTAAACCGTGTCGTGAACAAAGGGCGGGTCTGCTTGATCGCGGTGTTAAACGATGCAACCGAGCTCAAGACGCTTGAGGCGCAGTTTGTGCAGGGGCAAAAAATGCAGGCCGTCGGTCAGCTTGCCGGCGGTGTGGCGCATGACTTCAACAACTTGCTGACCGCGATTTCGGGGCATTGTGACCTTTTGCTGTTGCGGCATGATCAGAACGATCCGAATTACGGCGACCTTGTCCAGATAAACCAAAACGCAAACCGGGCGGCGGCTCTGGTTAGTCAGCTGTTGGCGTTCTCGCGGAAACAGACCTTGCAACCCGAGGTACTGGACCTGCGTGACACGATCTCGGACCTTATTCATCTGTTGAACCGGCTGGTTGGCGAAAAAGTTCGCCTGACACTCAGCCATGACCCGGTGCTCAAGCCCGTGCGCGCCGACAAGCGGCAGTTGGAGCAGGTCTTTATGAACCTTGTCGTGAACGCGCGGGATGCGATGCCCGAAGGCGGCGAAGTGCGGATTGAGACTGAGGTGGTTTCTTTGAGTGAACCCCTCAGACGTGATCGCGCGACTGTGCCATCAGGTGAATTCGTGACCGTTAAGGTGATCGACAGCGGCACCGGAATACCAGCAGACAAGCTGCAGAAAGTGTTCGAGCCGTTTTACACCACCAAACGCACCGGTGAAGGCACGGGGCTGGGTTTGTCCACTGTCTATGGCATCGTCAAACAGACGGGCGGCTTCATCTTTGTCGATAGCGTTCAGGGACAAGGGACCGAATTCACAGTCTATTTGCCGGTGTCGGTTGCGCCCAAGGCAGCGGACGAAGATACCGCCGCGTTGCCCGAAAGCCCAAGTGCCCGGCAAGGAGAGGGCGTCGTTCTGCTGGTCGAGGATGAAGCCCCGGTTCGCGCCTTTGCAACGCGGGCATTGCGTTTGAAAGGCTATACTGTGCTAGAGGCGGGATCCGCCGAAGAGGCACTGCATCTGCTTGAAGACGGATCGTTGAATGTAGATGCTTTCGTCACGGATGTGGTCATGCCGGGCATGGACGGACCGACCTGGGTGCGCAAGGCGATGGAGACGCGTCCGGATGTCCGGGTGATCTTCATGTCAGGCTACACCGAAGGGGCGTTCGGGGATTCGGGCCCAGAGATTGCCAATTCTACCTTCTTGCCTAAGCCATTTTCCCTGACCCAACTGACCGAGACGGTGTTTCAGCAGCTCAACTAAAGCGCGGCGTCGTGGCAGGCAAATTCGGCGGCGTGCTGGGCGCGAAACTTCGCTTCGGTTTCTGGATGCAAATCTAACGCGCGCACCGGCGAGACATTTTCGCGCTCCAATGTGATCTCCATGTTCAAACGGTCCTGTAGGAAATTCAGAATCTTATCCTGGTTCTCGTACTTGAAAACGTGTTTGGCGCCGAACCCGTTGTTTCTCGTTCTGAAAAACTGGCTCTGACTGCCAACATCCGCGAATTCGGGGCGCGGGGTCTGCATATAGGCCCGAACAAAGTCATCAAAACTCATGTCCCTGGTAGAATGAGGATGACCGATGCGGTCGTCACGGCTGCGGTATTTGTACCAGCTGCCCAGCCAGTCAATCGGTTCCCGCACGACCGCCATGATCTCCATTTCGGTGTCGTACATTTTACGAAAGATGTTCTGAAAAAACCTGTCGTAGCGGCGGACCGGAGCATGTTTCAACTCGGGCGGGCCCGTCACAACAAGGTCGGCACGATGGCTCAGGGCAGTGTGATAAGCGGTGCTACCTGTTTTGGGAACAGCCAGAAACGCAAGGCGTTCTTTATAGAAAACAAGCATTTAATCGCCCTTTGCCGAGGAATTTTCCAAGCGCAGATTGGCGTAAACGACTCTTTAACACAATTGCCCAACAGTAAGTTCTGTAAGTTTTAGTTGAAATGTTCTCTTTTTGGTCCCATAAGGAACAAGAGGCGAACAAAGCAGCGATTGCCGCCCGGCCAAGGGTGTGACAAAAGAGAAGGCGACAGGAAAATGGCGGATCTTCTGACAATGAGCGACAAGAAAAACGCAGACAAGCAAAAGGCGCTCGACAGCGCGCTGGCGCAAATCGAACGGCAGTTCGGCAAGGGCTCGATCATGAAGCTGGGCGAAGACGCCAAGCAAGACATCGATGCCAGCTCGACCGGGTCTTTGGGCTTGGACATTGCGCTGGGGATCGGCGGTTTGCCGATGGGCCGGATTGTTGAGATTTACGGGCCGGAAAGCTCGGGTAAAACGACTCTGACGCTGCACTGCATTGCAGAACAGCAAAAACGCGGCGGAGTTTGCGCCTTTGTCGATGCGGAACACGCGCTGGACCCCCAATATGCCCGCAAGCTGGGAGTGGATCTGGACGAGTTGCTGATCTCGCAGCCCGACACAGGTGAACAAGCGCTTGAGATCACCGATACGCTGGTACGGTCCGGCGCTGTGAACATGGTCGTGGTCGACTCGGTTGCGGCGCTGACACCAAAATCCGAGCTTGAAGGCGACATGGGCGACAGCAACGTTGGCGTGCAAGCCCGTCTGATGAGCCAGGCAATGCGTAAGCTGACCGGCTCGATCAGCCGCTCGAACTGTATGGTGATCTTCATCAACCAGATTCGGATGAAGATCGGCGTGATGTTTGGCAGCCCGGAAACCACCACCGGTGGTAACGCTCTGAAGTTCTACAGCTCGGTTCGTCTGGACATTCGCCGCATCGGCGCGATCAAGGATCGCGATGAGGTCGTCGGCAACCAGACCCGCGTCAAAGTGGTCAAGAACAAGGTGGCGCCACCGTTCAAACAGGTGGAATTCGACATCATGTATGGCGAAGGCATCAGCAAAATGGGCGAGCTTCTGGATCTGGGCGTCAAAGCCGGTGTGGTCGAAAAGTCTGGCTCGTGGTTCAGCTATGGCGATGAGCGTATCGGGCAGGGGCGTGAGAACGCGAAACAATACCTGCGCGACAACAGCCGCATTGCGCTGGACATTGAAGACAAGATTCGAGCAGCACACGGTCTGGATTTCGATATGCCGCCGGGTGCCGCTGAAGAGGATGACATCCTCGAGGCGTAATGGCTTAGTAAGAAAACAAGAACAGGGCGGCCCATCTGGCCGCCTTGTTTCGTTCGGCGCACCCTAGGCTGTGGACTATCCTTGGGGACAGGGATAAACCCGTTTCGGAACAAATTGATTGCGCGCCGAGAGAGCCTTATGCCCACGCTGAACGATATCCGCTCAACTTTTCTGAACTATTTTGCCAAACAGGGTCATGAAGTGGTCGCGTCCAGCCCGCTGGTCCCGCGCAATGACCCGACTTTGATGTTCGTCAACTCGGGCATGGTTCAGTTCAAGAACCTGTTCACCGGTGTTGAAACCCGCGACTATCAGCGCGCCACAACCGCGCAGAAATGTGTGCGGGCCGGTGGCAAGCACAATGACCTCGACAACGTGGGCTACACCGCGCGCCACCACACGTTCTTTGAGATGCTGGGCAACTTCTCGTTCGGGGACTACTTCAAGCATGATGCGATCCCGTTCGCGTGGGAACTCATCACCAAGGAATTCGGCATCGACAAAAGTCGCCTGCTGACAACGGTTTACCATACCGATGACGAGGCGTTCGAAATCTGGAAAAAGGTCGGCGTACCCGAAGACCGGATCATCCGCATCGCGACCAGCGACAATTTCTGGCAGATGGGCCCAACCGGCCCCTGTGGTCCGTGCACCGAGATTTTCTATGACCACGGCGATCACATCTGGGGTGGCCCTCCGGGTTCGGTCGAGGAAGACGGTGATCGGTTCATCGAGATCTGGAACATCGTTTTCATGCAGAATGAGCAGTTCGAAGACGGCTCGATGGTGGAACTCGACATGCAGTCGATCGACACCGGCATGGGGCTGGAGCGTATCGGCGCTTTGCTGCAGGGCAGCCATGACAACTATGATACCGATCTGTTCAAAACGCTGATCGAGGCATCGGCTGAGGCGACCGGTGTTGATCCGTATGGTGACCAGAACGTGCACCACCGCGTGATCGCGGATCACCTGCGTTCAACCTCGTTCCTGATTGCGGATGGGGTCATGCCCAGCAACGACGGGCGCGGTTATGTCCTGCGCCGGATCATGCGTCGCGCCATGCGGCATGCGCATCTGTTGGGCGCGAAGGATCCGGTCATGCACCAACTGGTGCCGACTCTGGTGCAATTGATGGGCGCACAATACACCGAGCTTGGTCAGGCGCAGCCGTTGATCGAAGAAACGCTGCTGTTGGAAGAAACCCGGTTCAAACAAACGCTCGACCGCGGATTGAAGCTGCTGGATGACGAAGTCGCGGGACTGCCTGAAGGCGCGGCCTTGCCTGGCGGTGCCGCGTTCAAGCTGTATGACACATACGGGTTCCCGCTGGACCTGACGCAGGACGCCCTGCGCGAAAAGGGCCGGACCGTGGACACAGATGGGTTCGATGCAGCCATGGCAGAACAAAAAGCCAAGGCGCGTGCGGCCTGGGCCGGATCGGGCGAGGCTGCCGATCAGGCGGTTTGGTTCGACGTTCTGGACAGCGCCGGAGCGACCGACTTTCTGGGCTATGACACTGAAAAGGCCGAAGGTCAGATCGCGGCTTTGGCCGTGGACGGTGCTTTGGTCGATACGATCGAAAAGGGCGGTTCCGGCTGGGTCATCGTCAACCAAACGCCGTTCTATGGCGAGGCCGGTGGTCAGGTTGGTGACACAGGTGAAATCCGTCGACTTGAAGAGCGCGATGACATGGCGCGCGTGGAAGACACGAAGAAATTCGCGGACGGCAAGGTTTACGCCCATAAGGTCACCGTGGATCATGGAACGTTGTCGAAGGGAGATGCGGTGGAGCTTGAGGTTGATCACACTCGCCGTACCGCCATTCGTGCCAATCACTCGGCAACTCACTTGCTGCACGAAGCTCTGCGCGAGACGCTGGGCGATCATGTTGCACAGCGTGGGTCGCTGAACGCGGCGGATCGGTTGCGGTTTGATTTCAGCCACTCCAAGGCATTGAGCCGCGAGGAAATTCAGAAGGTCGAGCGGGACGTCAATGACTTCATCCGCCAGAACTCGACCGTTGAAACGCGGATCATGACGGCGGACGATGCGCGCGAATTGGGTGCGCAGGCGCTGTTTGGCGAAAAGTACGGCGACGAGGTCCGCGTTGTCTCGATGGGCAAGGCTCCGACGGGCAAGGGTCAGGACGGTGAAACCTGGTCGATTGAACTCTGCGGTGGCACGCATGTGCGCCAAACCGGCGATATCGGCACCTTCGTCGTTCTGGGCGACAGCGCCAGCAGCGCCGGTGTGCGCCGGATCGAAGCGCTGACCGGTGATGATGCCCTGCGCCACTTGTCGCAGCAGGATCAACGGCTGGGGCAGATTGCGTCAGAGCTCAAGGCGCAACCCGACGACGTTGTGAACCGCGTCAAGGCGCTGTTGGACGAACGCAAATCGCTGCAGAACGAAGTTGCGCAACTGCGCCGGGACCTCGCCATGGCGGGTGGAGCCGGGCAGGGCGGCAGCGAGGCCCGCGATGTGAATGGTGTTGCCTTTCTTGCCCAGGCGCTGAACGGCGTGTCCGGCAAGGACCTGCCTGCGCTGATCGATGAACACAAAAGCCGCCTGGGTTCGGGCGCTGTTCTGCTGATCGCAGATGCCGGTGGTAAGGCGGCCGTTGCCGCCGGCGTAACCGCGGACCTGACAGATAAAGTCTCGGCCGTTGATCTGGTCCGTGCTGCGGTTGCCGAATTGGGCGGCAAGGGCGGTGGCGGACGTCCCGACATGGCACAAGGGGGCGGAAAGGACGCCTCGAATTCAGATGCGGCAATCAAAGCCGCCGAGCAGGTTCTGGGAGGATAAGATGGCCGCGCTTTGGATTGCACATGTAACCGTGACTGACGCAGATGCTTATGCGAAGTACGCGGAACTCGCCGGGCCCGCGATCGCCAAGCATGGCGGGACGTTCATCGCCCGAGCTGCGCGGTATGTGCAGCTTGAAGGGAAAGAGCGGCCGCGAAACGTGGTTGCTCGATTCCCGTCGGTAGAGGCGGCGGTCGAATGCTACAATTCGCCCGAATACCAGCAGGCCCTGGACCATGCCCGTGGCGCGAGCGAGCGCGAACTTGTGGTTGTCGAGATCACCGAATAACGCCCCGACGGGGCTGACAAGCACAGAATCCGCCCAGCGTATCGCTTGATGGGCGGATTTCAGCCGAACATATCACGATTTGAAAATGTGGTATTGTGGCAACTTTGGACGTTGTCTGAATCTTTTTGATTCCAGAGCCTTAACTGATTTCCGTGTGGGCCTTGAAGTGGTTTCCCGCCCAGATTGTGGCGGCATGCCCGCAATTCTTGCGCGAAATGGTCATATTGAGTGACGAATTTCCGCCCTTTTTCCCCTTCAGCGTCGCCTCAGATTGTACAAGCGCTACCGTTTACCGTTAGTTGGTTCTAATCGAATACGGTCCCGCTTGTCGCCAAACGACTGAGTAGACAGGGATCGAGGTACAGGCATGAAATCGTTGGATATCGGACTCGGGGCCGCTCTCGGGCGGATCGTTACATATTCAGGTCGGGCAGTGGGGATCGCTGCTTTGGTGTGCGGGGCGGTGTTTGCCGGGTCCGCAGTTGAGGCGAGCGAAGGCAACTTCATTCGCACCGTTGCGTCGTCGCCTCCGCCGTCGGGCGCCCGCCAACTGTGTCGCCAATACGCTTGGGCCTGTTCAAGCAAAGCTTCGGCGCGCATGACATCGCAGCAAGAAATGAAAATCATTCAACGCATCAACCGTCAGGTCAACGCGACGACCCGCGCGGTGACCGATCAGGCGCAATACCGTACCAGCGAGCGGTGGGCGCTGCCGACCTCGCGCGGTGGCGATTGCGAAGACTTTGCGTTGTTGAAGAAACGCGATCTTATCCGGGCTGGCGTTGATCCAAGCAAATTGCTGATCGCCACAGTGCTGGATACGAAACGCAACGCACATGCTGTTTTGGTCTATCGCTCTGCTTCCGGGGATCTGGTGCTGGATAATCTGACCGATCGGATCAAGCCCTGGTCAGCGACGCGCTACTTGTTCCTTCGGATGCAGGACCCGCGGAAGCCCAGCAGTTGGGTCGGTGTTTACGGCCGCAGTTAAGGCTTCCGTCTTTCTTCTGAAATAGCTATCAGGGGCGACCATTTGATCGCCCCTTTATATTTTTGGTCATATCAATAGTGCTGCCCTAAACTTTTCTCGCACCGCAGCCTAAAGGGATTGGCTCCGCAGGCTGCGCTGCATGTCAGTTCGTTACAGCGTGCCGCCGCTTCCGTCGCTGCCGCCACCGGCCGATCCGCCGCCGCCGCTGCCATCGCTGCCGCCGCCGCCATCGCCGCCGCCGCTGCCATCGTTGCCGCCGCCGCCATCACCGCCGCCGCTGCCATCGTTGCCGCCGCCACCATCACCGCCGCCGCTGCCATCGCTTCCGCCACCGCCGCCGCCGTCATTGTTGCCGCCGTTGCCGCTGCCGCTGTCAGAGTTGCCTCCGCCATTGCTGCCGCCGTTGCCGTCGCCGCTGTTGGAGTTGCCGCCGCCATTGCTGCCGCCGTTGCCGTCGCCGCTGTTGGAGTTGCCGCCGCCATTGCTGCCGCCGTTGCCGTCGCCGCTGTTGGAGTTGCCGCCGCCATTGCTGCCGCCATTGCCGTCGCCGCTGTTGGAGTTGCCGCCGCCATTGCTGCCGCCGTTGCCGTCGCCGCTGTTGGAGTTGCCGCCGCCATTGCTGCCGCCGTTGCCGTCGCCGCTGTTGGAGTTGCCGCCGCCATTGCTGCCGCCGCTGCCGCCGCCGCTGTTGTTGTCTGCGCCACCGTTGCTGCCGCCGCTGCCATTGCTGCCACCGCCGTTGCTGCCGCCTGTGCCGCCACCGGATCCACCGCTGCCGCCGCCGGTGTTACCACCGCCACCGCCGCCGCCAGATCCGCCGTCGTCGCCTCCGGACCCGCCGTTACCGCCGTCGCCGCCGTCACGAGTTTCGCCGCCGCGGGTCGTGGTTGCGCCCGCTCCGCCCGAGCTACCGTTGCCGCTGTCCGACGCACTTGCAGTGCTTGCGGCGCCACGATTTTCGTTATCGTCGTTGCGCGTATCGTTCCGAACAGTTGCGGTTGGGATGTCAGTCAAAACCGCCGCGAACAGAGGGCAGGCCTGAGAGGTGCGGGCCAGAATATCCTCAAAATCAGCGCGACGCTGGATGTACCGCAGCATCCGTTTATCCACCACTTTGCAACCACAAAGCGTTTCGGTGGATACGGATTGACGGGCTGTTTTGACGTTACAGGTTTCTGCCGCATATGCCGCGCCGGTTGCCATGAATGGGAATGTCGCGGATACAAATACAAACGAATATAAACGGGACCTTACGCGCATAGCGCTACTCCTTTAAACTCATTACTTACACCTAACAACTAAGTAATTGTGCCACAAAATTGACAAAAATACAGCCGTATCCTGCCTCATTTTTCTTTGGGCTGTCACTACCCAAGACGAAGAAACGCGCAACCTATTGGCGAAACTATATGAAAAACAACAAAAAAGCCCGGTCGAGCAACGGGCTGTTTTGAAGTCAAAATAGTCAAAATGGAAGCAAAAATGCCACATCGGGCCCATTGTACCGCTTTCGGAAACAGTGGGCCTGAGAAGCTTAAGCCGACTTTGCCATCCGTTTCCGCTCGTGCGGATCAAGGTAGCGTTTGCGCAGGCGAATGGCGTTTGGTGTAACCTCAACCAGTTCGTCATCGTCGATGTATGCAATTGCTTCTTCCAACGAGAACTGGATATGCGGAGTGAGGCGCACGGCGTCATCCGAACCGCTGGCGCGTACGTTTGTCAGCTTTTTGCCTTTTAGCGGGTTCACTTCCAGATCGTTGTCGCGCGAATGCTCACCGATCACCATGCCCTGATACACGTTGGTTTGCGGGGCGACGAACATGCGACCACGTTCTTCCAGGTTCCAAAGCGCATAGGCCACGGCCTGGCCGTTCTCCATCGAGATCAGAACCCCGGCACGACGGCCCGGGATCGGACCTTTATGGGCCGCCCAGCCGTGGAACACGCGGTTCAGAACGCCGGTGCCACGGGTGTCGGTCAGAAACTCACCGTGATAGCCGATCAGCCCACGAGACGGGACGTGAGCGATGATGCGGGTCTTGCCTGCACCTGCGGGGCGCATTTCAGCCAGTTCGCCTTTGCGCGCGCCGGTGATCTTTTCGATTACAGCGCCCGAATATTCATCGTCAACGTCGATGGTGACTTCTTCGATGGGTTCCATCCGCTGGCCGTCTTCTTCGCGGAACAGAACCTGCGGGCGCGAGATGCTGAGCTCGAACCCTTCGCGGCGCATGTTCTCGATCAGAACGCCCATCTGGAGTTCACCGCGACCCGCAACCTCGAAGGCTTCGCCGCCGGGAGTGTCGGTAATGCGGATTGCAACGTTCGATTCGGCCTCTTTCATCAGGCGATCGCGAATGACGCGCGACTGGACCTTCTTTCCGTCACGACCGGCCAGCGGCGAGTCGTTGATACCGAAGGTCACGGTGATGGTCGGCGGATCGATGGGCTGAGCGGGCAGGGCCTCGTCAACCTGAGGGGAAACAAGCGAATCTGCCACGGTCGCCTTGCTCATGCCAGCGATGGTGACGATGTCACCTGCTTCTGCAACATCGATAGGCTGTTGGGCGAGGCCACGGAACGCCAGGATTTTCGACGCGCGGAAGTTCTCGATCAGCGTGCCGTCGCGGGACAGGGCCTTGAGGCTGTCACCTGCCTTCAGCGTGCCGCTTTCCACACGACCGGTCAGGATGCGGCCGATGAACGGATCGCTGCCCAGCGTGGTTGCCAGCATACGGAAGGGTTCGTCTTTCTTGTCGGCCTGTTTCGGCGCGGGGACGTGGTCGACGACCAAGTCGAACAGGGCTGTCAGGTCCTTGCGGGGGCCGTCCAGTTCCATATCAGCCCAACCGGAACGTCCCGAGGCGTACATGGCAGGGAAATCCAGTTGCTCATCATCAGCGCCAAGGTTGGCGAACAGGTCAAAGCATTCGTCCAGCGCGCGGTCAGGCTCGGCATCGGGTTTGTCGACCTTGTTCAGAACCACGATCGGGCGCAGGCCCAGCGCAAGCGCTTTCGAAGTCACGAACTTGGTCTGCGGCATCGGGCCTTCGGCTGCGTCAACCAGCAGGACAACGCCGTCAACCATCGAGAGGATACGCTCGACCTCACCACCGAAGTCGGCGTGGCCGGGGGTGTCGACGATGTTGATCCGCGTGCCTTTCCACTCAACACTGGTGGCTTTGGCAAGGATGGTGATCCCGCGCTCGCGCTCCAGATCGTTGCTGTCCATGGCGCGCTCGGCCACGGCTTGATTTTCCCGGAACGCGCCGGATTGTTTGAGCAGCTCATCCACCAGGGTCGTTTTACCGTGGTCCACGTGAGCGATGATTGCGATGTTGCGCAGGTCCATGAGAGGTCAGCCTTTGAACGGGAAGTTGCCGCGCGCATAACGCGGATTTGCCGAATAGGCCAGCCCTAACCGGTCGTCAGTGGCCTGCAGTCTTGGAAAACAGGTGAATGATCAGGATTCCGGTCAAAATCATCGCTAAACCGATCACCGCAGGCCAGTCTAGTCGCTGACCGAACACTATGAACCCGATGATGGCGATCAGCACAATCCCGAGACCCGACCAGATGGCATAGACAATGCCGACAGGCATGTATTTCAGGGTCAGCCCCAACAGGTAGAAGGCGACGCCATAGCCCAAAACGACCAGCACCGATGGCCAGAACCGGCTAAACTGCTGACTGGCCTGCAACGCCGTCGTGCCAATCGTTTCGGCGATCACCGCCAGCAAGAGGATCAAATAAGCTTTGGGCACAGGATGTCTCAGTCTGGGTTTCCTGCGCCCGGTTGAGCACGAAATCTTACTGGGCGGCAAGTGAATTTTTGTGGCCCGCCAACGAATTTCAAACGCAAGTACCCAGATGGAAACGAGCCTTCGCTGGTCAGGATAACCGTACTGTTTCAAAAGAAAAAAGCTTGGTATCCATATCGTGTTTCGAGTGATTTCTTTGCGAGTATTTTTTGTGACCAGATTTGCATTATCCGTTATTGCGGCTTCGGCTTTGATCGTAACGTTTGGTTGGCTGGCAGGCGAAGCGCCTGCTGACAATAATGCAACCAAGAGGGGGCAACATCCGGTCACCCAACCGGGTTGAGCGCTTAGAAGCGATCAGCCCGGTGCTTTTTCAGTAAAAAAGGCGCTCAATTGCGGGCGCAACCATGCCCAAAGGTCCGGTGCGCCGCGCTGAACCGGTGTGCCCACACGTTGTTCGATCTGGGCAAAGGTCACGTCGAAATCCACCCATGATCCGCCGCCCGTTTCCAGATTGCCAATTGGCGTTTGAAACCGGTCGATGGCCTTTGCGAAACGCGCATCGGCAGACTCGGCGGCCTCGAACTCTTGCCAGAGCGACATGAATGCCTGCTGCGGAGCGTCGGGCAGCAGTCCGAACAACCTCTCGGCCGCGGCTTGTTCTTCGGCTTCTTGCGCGGCGTGGTCGACTTGACCGTGGATGGGGTGATCTCCGGCATCGATCTCGACGATGTCGTGCAGCAAAAGCATGTGCAGCACGCGATCCATGGAAACGCCGGGTTGGGCATATTCCGCCAACACCCAGGCAAACAGCATGATGTGCCAGGAGTGTTCGGCTGAGTTTTCAAACCGCTCACCGGACAACAGGCGCGAGGCGCGGTAGACGGATTTCAGTTGATCCGCTTCGGTCAAAAACGCCAGTCGTTCCGAGAACGTCGTCTCGGGCACGGGTTTATCGTGTAGCAGAGCGGTTGCCAGAGCGTGGGCTTCGGGGAGCTCCTGCGCCAGATAAGCGGCGCGTCCGTCTCGCAGATTGTCCCGCGCGACCTCTACGTGCTCTGGATTCGGAGCGGGAGCGCACAGAACCTGAAACAGCGGTTGGCACCGGTCCAGATACTTGGCGAATCTAGCGTCCGGAGTTCCGTCAGCCTCGAACTCTTCCCACAGGGCTCGAAACATAGTGGCCTGATCGTCGGGCAGCAGGCCGAACAGTTCGTCCGCAGCTGCGCGTTCGGCACGTTCGACGGCCGCCCAGTCGGTCTCCAGATGGATGGGGTGATCGCCGACAACGATTTCGACCAGATCATGCAAGAGCAGCATTTGAATGACCCGGTTGATGTCGACATCATCAGCTGCCAGCGGCTGCATCACCAAAGCCCAAAGAGCAAGGTGCCAGCTGTGCTCGGCAGAGTTCTCGGGCCGCGACTGGTCAAGTAGGGCGTTGGCGCGATCGACTGACTTCAGCCTGTCCGCGCGTTTCAGGAATTCAAGTTGCGCGGACAGTCTCTCGGTCATTTCTTTTCAATCGCCTTAACTTGTGATCGGTGCTTGGTCAGCGTGTCTATGACAAATTTGCGGGCCTTGCGTTCGGCAAGGCGCACGCGGATTTCGGTCAGGAAGGCCTCTTCCAACGTCTGAGAGGACGCGCCCAACAGCTCGCCCACCTCGACAAAGAAACGGTCGTTGCCCGTTTCATCCATAACTTTCATCGTGTCCTCGGCCAGCTTGGCGGCGAGGGTGCTGATGGTGTCTGACATTAGCGCGTGTTCTCGGTCAGGCGACGCTTAACATAGTCGCTGACATCGGTGATCAGCGTGTCCATGTGGCGATCCTGGAAGAAGTGATCGGCACCTTCGACCTCGTTATGAGTGATGGTGATGCCCTTTTGCTCATGCAGTTTGTTCACCAACGCGGTGGTGTCTGCAGGTGGGGCGACGCGGTCGGCCGAGCCGTTGATGATCAGGCCCGAAGACGGGCAGGGCGCTAGGAACGAAAAGTCGTACATATTGGCGGGCGGCGACACGCTGATGAAGCCCGTGATCTCAGGGCGGCGCATCAGAAGCTGCATGCCGATCCAGGCCCCGAACGAGAAGCCAGCGACCCAGCAGTGCTTCGAGTTGTTGTTCATCGACTGCAGGTAGTCCAGTGCCGACGCGGCATCGCTCAGCTCGCCCACGCCCTGGTCGTATTCGCCCTGGCTGCGGCCAACACCGCGGAAGTTAAAGCGCAACACGGTGAAGCCCATGTTGTAGAACGCATAGTGCAGGTTATAGACGACCTTGTTGTTCATGGTCCCGCCGAATTGTGGGTGCGGGTGCAACACGATGGCGATCGGTGCGTCTTTTTCCTTTTGCGGGTGGTAGCGGCCTTCCAGGCGGCCTTCGGGTCCGGGAAAAATCACCTCGGGCATGTGTGCTTTGGTCCTGTCTTTTACTTCCGGGTGCCACGATATACTTGACGATTATCGTAAGGCACCTTAGAACGGTTCTAATTGTGATGCTTTGCGCAAGGCGCTGCCTGTCGGAGATACGCACTGGCGGCGGCGGCGTCAATGTTTTCGCGTATAACCTGCCATAAGGGAAAGACAATGAAGCTTTCGACGAAGGGTCGTTACGCGATGGTCGCATTGGCTGACATTGCCCTGCAATGCTCTGAAGGGTTGGTAACGCTAAGCGAAATCTCTGAACGTCAGGACATTTCCCTACCGTATCTCGAACAGCTTTTCGTCAAGCTGCGCCGGGCCGAGCTTGTGTCATCCGTGCGCGGGCCAGGCGGTGGGTATCGTCTGGCGCGTCCTGCGTCCGAGATTCGGGTGGTCGAGATTTTGGCTGCGGTGGATGAGACTGTGGATGCGCTGCAAAAAGGTGCGGGTGCGTCCGGGGCGTCTTCGGGAAGCCGGGCGCAATCGCTGACCAATCGTTTGTGGGAAAGCCTCAGCGCGCATGTCTATGTGTTTCTGCATCAGACGCGTTTGTCCGACGTGATCAAGAACGATCTGGCCCCGTGTCCGGCCGTGCCCAGCCTGTTTTCCGTCGTGGATGAGTGATCCGATGCTGCCTGTGATGTGCCCCATTTGCGTTCAGGAAAAGATGTATCCATGAATCGCGTTTATCTGGATCATAACGCAACGACTCCGCTGCGCCCCGAGGCGCGCGAAGCCATGGTGGCCGCGATGGAGTTGTGCGGGAATCCCTCATCTGTTCATGCTGAGGGTCGGGCGGCCAAATCTCTCGTCGAACGCGCCCGCGCCCAGATCGCAGCGGCTTTTGGAGCGGATGGAGCGGACATCGTCTTTACCTCTGGATCGACCGAAGGGGCAGCCTTGACGTTGGCTGGGCGGAGTTTGCACGGATCGGCGGTGGAGCACGACGCGATCCGGTCATGGATCGTCGAAGACCTTCCGACTGCGCCCAATGGTTTGGTCGAGGTGGCCAGTCCCGAGCATTCGACTCTGCAGTTGGCCAACTCGGAAACGGGGATCGTGCAGCCGCTGCCCCAGGGGCTTGCGGTCACCGACGCCACGCAGGCGTTTGGCAAATTGCCGGTGGCCTTCAACTGGATGGGCGCGCAGATGGCGCTGATTTCAGCTCATAAACTGGGCGGCCCGAAAGGGATCGGTGCGGTTGTTATGAAACGTGGCACCGATCTGCCTGCGATGATCAAAGGTGGCGGGCAAGAGATGGGTCGCCGCTCGGGTACCGAAAATGTCATTGGAATCGCGGGGTTCGGGGTCGCAGCTGAAGCAGCCGCGCGGGATTTGTCGAACGGTGTTTGGGAACAGGTTCGTGAATTTAGAAATATTCTAGAAAATGCCCTTGAGGCTGGTTCTAAATCTACTATTTTTGTCGGGAAAGGTCAGGACCGACTGCCAAATACCGCGTGTTTCGCTACTCCGGGCTGGAAGGGTGAAACGCAGGTTATGCAGATGGATTTGGCAGGGTTCGCTGTTAGTGCGGGCTCGGCCTGTTCCAGCGGCAAGGTTCGGGCCAGCGCGGTGTTGACCGCAATGGGATTTAATGAGGTGACAGCAGCCAGCGCGATCCGCGTGTCGCTGGGGCCTTTGACCACAGAAGAAGAAGTGCTGCGTTTCGCCGAAACGTGGCTTGAAAAAGAAAAGAAGCATCGCGCGCGCGCCGCGTGATCTGACGGAGGGTGTCATATGGCCGCTTTGGACCAGACCCAGGTAAAAGAGGGTGTCGATCAGGAAACCGTAGATGCGGTACGCGAGGTCGGAACCTACAAATACGGCTGGGATACAGATATCGAGATGGAATACGCCCCCAAAGGCGTAAACCCGGATATCGTAAAGCTCATCTCGGAGAAGAACGAAGAGCCCGAGTGGATGACCGAATGGCGTTTGGCTGCGTTCGAGCGTTGGACCCAGATGGAAGAGCCCAAATGGGCCATGGTGCACTATCCGCCGATCGATTTTCAGGACCAGTATTACTATGCCCGTCCTAAGTCGATGGAGGAAAAGCCCAAGTCGTTGGATGAGGTCGACCCCAAGCTGTTGGCGACATATGAAAAGCTGGGCATCCCTCTGAAAGAACAGATGATTCTTGCTGGCGTTGAGGGCGCCGAAGACATGCCCGCCGAGGGCCGCAAAGTTGCGGTGGACGCGGTGTTTGACTCGGTCTCGGTCGGAACGACGTTCCAGGACGAACTGGCCAAGCATGGAGTGATCTTCTGCTCAATCTCCGAGGCAATCAAAGAACATCCTGAGTTGGTGAAGAAGTATCTGGGTACTGTCGTTCCGGTCTCGGACAACTTCTACGCAACTCTGAACTCCGCCGTGTTCTCGGACGGGTCGTTTGTTTACATCCCACCGGGCGTCCGCTGCCCGATGGAGCTGAGCACCTATTTCCGTATCAACGCGGAAAACACCGGTCAGTTCGAACGGACCCTTATCATCGCCGATAAAGGCAGCTATGTCAGCTACTTGGAGGGCTGTACTGCACCTCAGCGTGACACAGCGCAGCTGCACGCGGCTGTGGTTGAGATCATCGTCGAAGAAGATGCCGAGGTTAAGTATTCGACCGTTCAGAACTGGTTCCCGGGTGATGAGAACGGCAAGGGCGGGATCTATAACTTTGTGACCAAACGCGCCGATTGCCGGGGTGACCGGTCCAAGGTGATGTGGACGCAGGTTGAAACCGGCTCGGCCGTGACCTGGAAGTACCCGTCCTGCATCTTGCGCGGCGACGAAAGCCAGGGCGAGTTCTATTCGATCGCGATTGCCAACAACTATCAGCAGGCCGACACCGGCACGAAGATGGTTCACCTGGGCAAAAACACCAAGTCGCGGATCGTTTCCAAAGGTATCAGTGCGGGTAAGGCTCAGAACACCTATCGTGGTCTGGTCTCGATGCACCCGAAGGCCAAGGACAGCCGGAACTATACGCAGTGCGACAGTTTGCTGATCGGCGACAAATGCGGGGCGCATACGGTTCCGTATATCGAGGTCAAAAACAACTCTTCCCGAGTGGAGCACGAGGCGACGACGTCCAAGGTGGACGATGACCAGCTGTTCTACTGCCGTCAGCGCGGAATGGACGAGGAAGAGGCCGTGGCACTGGTCGTCAACGGGTTCTGCAAGGACGTCCTGCAGGCACTGCCGATGGAATTTGCTATGGAAGCGCAGCAGTTGGTTGCGATCAGTCTGGAAGGGTCCGTGGGGTAATTCGGGTGCTTGAGGCCAGTATCGTCGTGACCGTGTTGTCCGGATCATCGGGGTCGGTCACCTGCCCTTGCGCGGGCATGGAGCGAGCGTAAGTATGGAACAGTCTGTACCTCAAAAAGAGGCTGATCCCATCAAGCTTTTTTGGTGGAACAAGAGGCCAAATTTCGGGGATGATCTATCTCATGGCGTTGTGGCGCATGTGTCGGGCCGTCCTGTTGTTTGGGCGAAACCGGTTCGGGCGGATCTGTTCGCGATCGGCTCGATCATGTCTTTTGTCAGCCGCGGCGCGTTGGGTCGGGGTTCACCTGTAAAACCTTTCGTTTGGGGAAGCGGGTGTCTGGAGCCGCTGGCACCGGATTTCGTCGGCTCGGTGCAGACACCAAAGACTGTTCGTGGTCCGATTACGGCGGCTCTTCTAAACTTGCGGGACGTAAACTTTGGAGATCCCGGAATTTTGGCCAGCCGCGTCTATCCAAGAACTGAAGCGCAGGATGATGTCATCGGTATCGTCCCACACCACAGCGAGGTCGAGGATCCGAACATCGTCGCGCTGGTCGTGTCGGATCCCAGATTCAGACTAATTGACACCCGAAGACCCGCGGATGTCGTCTGTGCGGAAATTGCGGGTTGTGCAAGGATTTTCTCTTCCAGCCTGCACGGGCTGATCGTCGCGGACAGCTATGGCGTGGCCAACCATTGGTTCACGCTGAACGAAATACATCGCAAACCCGGATTGAAGTTCTATGACTACGCAACCGGAATCGAACGCGCTTTGCCCTCGCCACTGAGTGTGGGAGAGATCGCGAAACTAGCTACGAACGAGCCTCCGGGTTCGCTGGCCTACCAGAACGGTATCGAACAAAGCCAGTCGAACTTGTTGGAGAGCTTTTCAACAATCCCGCAAGAAACGGAACTCTATCATGCTTGAAATCAAAAACCTGCACGTGAAACTTGAGGAAGAAGAAAAGCAAATCCTCAAAGGTGTTGATCTGACTGTCGAGGCCGGAAAGGTGCACGCGATCATGGGGCCGAACGGCTCGGGTAAGTCGACACTCAGCTATGTGCTGTCGGGCCGCGACGGCTACGAAGTGACCGAAGGCACGGCCACTCTGGATGGTGAGGATTTGCTGGATATGGAACCGGAAGAGCGTGCTGCGGCAGGCATTTTCCTAGCGTTCCAATACCCGGTCGAAATCCCCGGCGTCGGCAACATGACGTTCCTGCGCACCGCAGTAAACGCGCAACGTAAGGCGCGTGGTGAAGAAGAACTGTCGGCCGCTGACTTCCTGAAGCTGGTTCGTGCCAAGGCCAAGTCGCTGAAGATTGACGCGGACATGCTTAAGCGTCCGGTGAACGTTGGATTCTCTGGCGGTGAGAAGAAGCGGAACGAAATCCTGCAGATGGCGATGCTTGAGCCGAAGATGTGCATCCTGGACGAAACGGACTCGGGTCTGGACGTCGATGCGATGAAGCTGGTGGCCGAGGGCGTGAACGCGCTGCGCGACGAAGGTCGTGGTTTCCTGGTAATCACCCACTATCAGCGTCTGCTTGATCACATCAAACCCGATGTCGTGCACATCATGGCAGACGGTCGGATCGTCAAAACCGGTGGTCCTGATCTGGCTCTGGAAGTTGAAAACAACGGTTACTCAGACATTCTGGCCGAGGTGAACTGATGGCGCTGCCCGAAGTTAAACAAACTGCGACCGAGGCGCGGCTGGCTACGCTGACCATGCCCGATGCAGGGTGCACGCGCGCCGCGCGCGAGGATGCACTGGCCCGAGTTCTTGAAATGGGTTTGCCCGGACGGCGCGATGAATACTGGAAGTACACGCGCCCGGACACGCTGATTTCGCCTGAAGCGCCGCGCGCTGCGCTTTTCCATTCGGACGAGCCGTTGCTGTTCGGGGACCTTGACCGTCTGAAAATCGTCTTTGTTGACGGCGTGTTCAGCGCCGAGGAATCGGACGATTTGCAACTGGAAGGCGTCAGTATCGAGCGTATCGAGGATATCTGCTGCAAAGATATTCACTGGGCCAAAGAGTTGTACGGCGTTCTTGAAGCGCGCGGGCAGTCTCCGGTTCAGCGACCATTGGCGGCGCTTAACACCGCCTTTGCAGCGGATGGTGTTGCTATTCATGTCACCGGCAAGCCGTCCAAGCCGATTAGCCTGATTTATCGTCACGCCTCCGAAACCTCTGACGCCATGCTGCACCACATCGTCCGTGTCGAAAGCGAGGCCGAGGTGACGATCCTTGAAAACGGGCCTGCGGCGTCGCGTTTTAACAAATGCATGGAGATCGACATCGCTGATGGCGGGACTTTGCATCACGTGCGCGCGCAGGGCAGGGATCATGAACGTCGTGCGGCAACACATATGTTTACCCGTCTGGGTCAGGAAGCTACCTATAAGTCGTTCACCTTGACGGTGAATGGTATTCTGACCCGGAACGAGCAAGTCGTTGAACTGACCGGCGATGATGCGGTTGCGCATGTGGCAGGCGCCTGTGTCGGCGATGGTGATTTCCACCACGATGACACGGTTTTCATCACCCACGACGCGGTGAACTGCGAAAGCCGACAGGTGTTCAAGAAGGTTCTGCGCAACGGTGCGACCGGCGTGTTCCAAGGCAAGATCCTGGTGAAAGAGGGTGCTCAGAAGACCGACGGTTACCAGATCAGCCAGTCCTTGCTGTTGGATGACGACAGCCAGTTCCTCGCCAAGCCGGAACTTGAGATCTATGCCGACGATGTCGCGTGTTCGCATGGCTCGACCTCGGGCGCGATTGACGAGACGGCGCTGTTCTACCTGCGCTCGCGCGGGGTTCCGGTGAAAGACGCCACCAATATGCTGACGCTGGCCTTTTTGGCCGAGGCCGTCGATGAGATCGAGGATGAGGCTCTGGCCGAAGCCATTGTCGAACGCCTCGAAGGCTGGTTGTCGCGGCATAGCTGATGCCGGTGACATCAGATATCGTGGCCACCTATCGGGGGCCGGGGCGGGTTGTGCGTCGGCTTCTTGATCTTGGCCCGCGCGAGGATAGGGCACTGGTGTTTGTTATGGCGTTCTGCGTTGTGGCATTCATCGCCCAATTGCCCAGCCTCGCCCGCCGTGCGCATATCGAAGGCCTTGAGCTTGATATGTTGATGGGCGGTGCCTTGATGGGCACCGTCTTTATTCTGCCGCTGTTTTTCTACCTGCTGGCTTTTGTGTCATATGGCGCGGCGCGGCTGGCTGGAGGTAAGGGCACATCTTACGGTGCACGGCTGGCGTTGTTTTGGGCGCTACTTTCCTCGACGCCGCTGGTTCTGTTAAATGGCCTTGTTGCAGGATTTATCGGCTCTGGTCCCGCGCTGACGATCGTGGGCGCTATCTGGTTCGCCGTGTTCCTGTGGTTCTGGGTGGCAGGTCTCAGCCAAGCGCAAAGGCAACAAGAATGAATTCCACAGGCATTGCTCAACTTGCCGTACTGACCCTGACTAACCCTGCGCAAGCTGCCCGCCAGCTTTTAGCGCTGCGACCGGGGCGTGAGGTTCTGTGGCTTGCCTTTGCTTTGGCCGTCGTTCTGAACGGCATAATCCAGCTGGGGATTGAACAAATGGTCCCGGTGCCCGAAGGGGAACCGGTTCTTCCGCCAGAGCCTGTCTTTTTGGGCCTGCTGCGCTCGGCGGGTACCATGATGCTGAGCGTCGCTGCATTTCTTTTCGTCGGCCGTTTTCTGGGTGGCCGCGCCTCGTTCGAAGACATCCTGACGCTCACAATCTGGCTTCAATACCTGCAGATCGCTGCGATGGTGATCACATTGGCGGTTACAATCGTTTTGCCGTTCCTGATGGTGATGTTTTTGTTGGCCACAGCCGTGATCAGCCTTTACGTCACGCTACATTTCCTGAATGAAGCGCATCAGTTCGGTTCGCTTGCAAAATCTTTTGGGGTCATCGTGTTATCTGCCTTGCTGGCAGTTCCACTTGTCCTCGCTCTTACGCCCGGCGGCCCGGTATAGGGAAAAAGACCATGTATGACGTGCAGAAAATTCGCTCTGACTTTCCGATCCTGTCACGGGAAGTAAATGGCAAGCCGCTGACCTATCTGGACAACGGCGCGTCGGCGCAGAAACCGCAGGTGGTGATCGACGCAGTCACGCGCGCCTACGCAGAAGAGTATTCGAATGTCCATCGTGGGCTGCACTACCTGTCCAACCTCGCGACCGAGAAGTATGAAGGTGTTCGCGGAACCATTGCCCATTTTCTGGGGGCCGCGGATGAGGATGAGATCGTTCTGAACTCGGGCACGACCGAAGGGATCAACCTTGTTGCCTACGGCTGGGCGATGCCGCACCTGCAGGCCGGGGATGAGATCGTCCTGAGCGTGATGGAGCATCACGCCAACATCGTGCCCTGGCATTTCCTGCGCGAACGTCAGGGTGTTGTTTTGAAATGGGTCGATGTGGATGCGGACGGCGGACTGGACCCGCAAGCCGTGATCGATGCAATCGGTCCGAAAACAAAGCTGGTCGCCGTCACCCAGTGTTCAAACGTTCTGGGCACGGTGGTGGATGTCAAAGCGATCACCGAAGGAGCCCACGCCAAAGGCGTTCCGGTGCTAGTCGATGGCAGCCAGGGCGCGGTTCATATGCCTGTGAACGTGCAGGATATCGGGTGTGATTTCTATGCTATCACCGGGCACAAGCTTTACGGCCCGTCCGGCTCTGGCGCGATTTATATCAAGTCCGAACGCATGGCTGAAATGCGCCCCTTCATCGGCGGCGGCGACATGATCAAAGAGGTCAGCAAGGATCAGGTGATCTACAACGATCCGCCGATGAAGTTCGAGGCCGGCACGCCCGGTATCGTGCAGACCATCGGTCTGGGTGTTGCTCTGGATTACATGATGGATTTGGGGATGGAGAACATCGCCAAGCACGAGGCCGGTCTGCGCGATTACGCAATGCAGAAACTGACGGGTCTGAACTGGTTGCAGGTACAGGGCACACGTCCCGACAAGGCCGCGATCTTCAGCTTTACGCTGGACGGGGCAGGGCACGCGCATGATGTTTCAACCATTCTGGACAAAAAAGGTGTGGCCGTGCGCGCCGGTCATCACTGTGCCGGGCCGCTGATGGATTTCTACGGTGTCACTGCCACTTGCCGCGCCAGCTTTGGCCTCTACAACACGACGGACGAGGTCGACACGCTGATCGACGCGCTTGAACTGGCGCATGATCTGTTTGCGTGAAACCTGACCGATCCGGGAAGATTTGCAGTTGCACCCGGATCGGAACAAGGTTAGCTAACGGCCAAGGCACCTGTAGCTCAGCTGGATAGAGCGCTGCCCTCCGAAGGCAGAGGCCAGAGGTTCGAATCCTCTCAGGTGCGCCACGTACCCCACCATTGTTCAAAAAGCTGGTAGTCATATCCGATACGGAAGTTATTCTAGGCGATAATTCATAGAGAAAATACGTTGAATGCCCGGAGCTGACGCGCCGTTTTCTAAAAATGGTGTCGGGTGTTCGCAGCGCGTGTTTTGCACTTGGTCGCTATCGATGCCGACGTAATTGGAGCGACGCTATCTGCCTAAACCGCTGTTACACATGGCGACCTGTCTTTGCGACGGATTGCCCAAGACAGCACAATTTCTCTTACTTCGACAAAGCTGTTTTGGTTTGACTTGCGTATGTCATGAACCCGGCAACTTCCTATTTTCTGCCAAAAACCTAAATCGACGCCGCTGTCGATGGCAGAACATCACATGCGCGAACTTCGGTCGACGAACTAATTCGCGTTCGAAGAAAGGAGTTCACCACTATGAGAGTCAAAGAATAAATGTATGCCGCAGTTTTGGCGATACCAGGCAGCCTTTTGGCCGCGGGGGTGGTCAATGCGGCTAACCTAACGAGTTTGGGTCGTTTGAGCGATGGAACCACCGTTTGGCGCATCACGAACGATTTGGATGCGCCTCAAACTGTGCGGTTGCAACAATATGGCGGGACGTTCGACAAAGAGTTCGTCGTCAATCCAGGTACAACAATCGTTTATGGGGGAAAAGGTAGCGGGGCACAGACGCACAAAGCTTACTTTAATGGCGAGAGTACCACAAAAACCAAAGCGGCAGGCAATCAGGCTTACGATCCATATCAATCCGGTCCTGCTGGGCCACAGGGTCCGCAAGGCGCGACTGGTCCACAAGGCGAAACCGGACAACAGGGCGACGTGGGGCCGCAGGGTGAAACTGGACAAGTCGACTATGCGCGCATGATCCCGCTCCAAAACGAGATTGTCGCAAACCGGAATGCTATTGCGCGAAATGCGGAAAACATCGCCAACAACACAGCAGGAATTGCCGCGGCGATGTCTTTGGCAGCGTTGCAGCAGAACCCGCATTATGACGGAATCCAGACGTCTTTCGGTCTTGGCTATTATGATGGGAAGACCGGGTATTCCGGATTAGTGGGTATGAAGTTGAACGACCGCATTTATGGCAATGTCGGTGTTTCGTACGGGACAGAGCCGGGTGCCGTTGCATCAATCACCATTAGCTGGTGATCGGGTAAAGTACCTGGGTAGCAGAATCCGGTTTCAGTTGTGTTTTGAATGAAAAAGAGCGCCGTATGGCGCTCAATCATAACCATCAGCAGGACTGGAGTTTTTGGGGCGTTAACCGCCCCAGCTGCGGACCTCGCCGCAATCCATGTGGACAAAGTTGGAACGGTAGTATTTGCCAACGCCACCAGCGCGGCAGGAGATGGCCGCCTTGGCCATTTGGGAAACAGAGCGCGAAGACAGACGCAGGTCAGCGGCCTGACCCTTCATGTGCAGCGAGTTCTTGGCCACACGGCGCGAGCGCGAGCGCAGCATCGCGTTTGTTTGGGGGGAGCGGTAGCCGGACAGCAGCGTGTAGGGCTCGTTCACGTCCAGCAGGTTGTGCGAAGCGGCCATGATGTCGATGGTGCGCAGGTCCATGGATTTGACCTGATCCGTGCGCCAATCGCGCATGAAGTGGTTCACTTCTTTGACGGCGTCCTTGATGTATTTGCCATCCACCCAATAGATCATGTCGATCCGTTCGCCGGTGCGGCCCGAATACATGCGAATACGACGGATATCGCCGCCGCCGCGCAAAAAACCTGCTGCGTTGGAATAAGTCGGTGCTGCCACAACTGCGGTTGCTGCAAATGCGCCCAATAGGGCACGACGGGTCAAGCCCGAAGTACTGCTCGTAGTCATTTTAGTTTCGTCCCGTACTGTTCCTGCCTGCACACGATGTTACGCGCGCGGTATTAATTTTTTCCCATCCCAGATGCGGGATTTATGACACAGTCGTGAGGAGCCGCCAAGAAGTCTTTGAAATTCACCTTTTCAAGGGGGAATTTTCGGCAGTTTTTTGCGCAGGTGATGCAAATTGGTATAATATTGAGGCAATTAGGCATTGGCATACTGCAGCCGATGCAAACGCGCATCAGACAGAAGGGGATGCATCAATTTGATGCATTTGTGAATGGACAAATCCTTCGGCTGAAAACCATATTTTACCGACATGCGCCTCAGAACGCGCAAAGTATTGAATAATCAGGGCCATCCCATGCGAGCTTTTTTACGATTGCCAACACGTCTTATTTTCGCCGCTTGTGTTTCGGCGGCAGCATCCGTGGCAAACGCCCAATCCGTGCCGGATACCGCGTTTCAAATGGCTGTTGCCGAGTTTGCACCTTCCGGGTCAGGACTCGCGGATTTCTACCGCGGCAACGATTTTGCGCCGATTTGGGTTGGTGAAAGCCCAGAGCATCAAGCGCGCCGGGCCCGTTTGATCCGGGCGCTGTCGTCAACGGATCTGCATGGTTTGCCCCAAGGGGACTACGACGTTTCGTCCCTAATGTCTCAGATGCAGGACGCACGGTCCTTGCGGGACCTTGGCGCGGTTGAGATCGCATTGAGCCGCGCGTTTTTACGCTATGCAGATGACCTTTATTCCGGTGCGTTGCGCCCTGCGCAGATTGACGACGGTCTGGTCCGCAAAGTCTCTCGACGGTCCGCCGCAGAACACCTGCAGGCGCTGACAACCGCTGACGGAGACGCCTATTTCGACGAACTCGCACCGCAATCTGTTCAGTATCGAGCATTGATGAAGCAGAAGTTGGCTCTTGAAACTCTCGTCCATCAGGGCGGATGGGGTGCGTCCGTTCCGGTGGACAAGCTGGAGCTCGGGGACACGGGCCCCAATGTCATTAAGCTGCGGAACCGCCTGATAACAATGGGCTATCTCAAGCCCACAGCCAGCCCGGTGTTCGACGACGCGTTGCTGGCCGCTGTGAAGGACTTTCAGCAGGCGCACGGCCTGGCTGCGGACGGTGTCGCAGGACAAGGTACGATTACCGAGCTGAACCGGACCGCGTCCGAGCGCCTGAAGGCCGTTTACGTCGCCCTGGAACGCGAGCGTTGGTTGCCGCGCGAGAGGGGTGAGCGGCATATTCTGGTGAATCAAGCGGATTTCTCGGCCAAGATCGTTGATGAAGGCAGGGTCACGTTTGAAACCCGCGCGGTGATTGGCAAAAACGTTCATGATCGCCGTAGCCCTGAATTCTCGGACGAGATGGAGCATATGGTCATCAACCCCAGTTGGTATGTTCCGCGCTCGATCATCACCAAGGAATATCTGCCCAAGCTGCAGTCGAACCCAAATGCTGTGGGGCACATCCAGATCACGGATCGCAGCGGTCGGGTGGTGAACCGGGGCGCTGTGGATTTCACTCAGTTCAACACCCGGAACTTCCCATTTGCGATGCGCCAACCGCCCAGCAAAAGCAATGCGTTGGGGCTAGTGAAGTTCATGTTCCCAAACAAGTACAACATCTATCTGCATGATACGCCTCAGAAATCTCTGTTCGCGCGTGAGGTGCGGGCGTTCTCGCACGGGTGTATCCGACTGGCGCAACCGTTTGAGTTTGCCTATGCGTTGCTGGCCAAGCAAGAAGAAGACCCCAAGGCGTTTTTCCATCGCATTCTGGCGACCGGCAAGGAAACGACGGTTCAGCTTGACCAGCATGTTCCGGTCCACCTGATCTATCGCACGGCCTATATCGGGCCGAAGGGTGAGGTTCAGTATCGCCGCGATGTCTATGACCGGGATCGGAAAATCTGGGAGGCTCTGCAGAAAGCAGGGGTAGCCCTGCCGGACGTTCAGGGGTAAGCACCGGGGGCAGGTCCTTAATTCGGGAAGCCCGTCATGCAATATACCATTCAGCAAATCGCCGAAGCCCTGGGCGCCGAAAGCCAGGGTGATCTGAGCGTTGTCATCGAACGCGCCGCAGAACCGGCCGATGCGGGCCCAGCTGATCTGGCCATGGCGATGTCGCCGAAATACGCCGAAGCGCTGAGCGCCGGGTCCGCTCGTGCTGCCGTGTTGTGGGAAGGTGCTGATTGGCAAGCCCTGGGTTTGGACGCCGCGATTTTCGTTCCACGTCCGCGCATGGCGATGGCCGGAATCACCGCGATGCTGGATCGCGGGCAGGGTGTTGAATCCGGTGTTCACCCTTCAGCCGTGATCGACCCAACTGCGGAAATTGGCGAAGGGGCCTCTATCGGCCCGCTGGCGGTTATCGGCGCACGGGTTCGCATTGGAAAGGGCGCGGTGATCGGCCCCCATTGTGTGATCGGCATGGATGCGGTTCTCGGTGACAACGCCGTTCTGCGCGAGATGGTGAGCATTGGCGCCCGGGCGCAGATTGGGGACCGGTTCATAGCCCAACCCGGCGCGCGGATCGGTGGCGATGGGTTCAGCTTTGTGACGCCCGAGGTTTCAGGTGCCGAAAACGCACGCAAGACAATGGGCGATCAAGGCGAAGCCCGCGCGCAAAGTTGGCTGCGCATCCATTCCCTTGGTGCCGTTGAAATTGGTGACGATGTCGAGGTTGGCTCGAATTGCACCGTCGATAACGGCACTATTCGGAATACGCGCATCGGCGACGGCTCAAAACTCGATAACCTGGTCCATGTGGGCCACAACACGCGCGTCGGGCGCGATTGTCTGCTGTGTGGCCAAACCGGTGTGTCCGGGTCTGTCGAGATCGGAAACAACGTCGTGTTGGGCGGTCAGACCGGAGTGGTCGACAACATCTTTATTGGTGACGGCGTGATCTCGGGCGGGGGAACGAAAATCCTGTCCAATGTACCCAAAGGACGCGTGATTATGGGCTATCCGGGCATAAAAATGGAAAGCCATACAGACATTTACAAAGCGCAGCGGCGTCTGCCGCGATTGGCGCGTGACGTAGAGGCGTTGAAAAAGGCTGTTTCCAAATTGCCTTCGAGTGATTAAATCACCCTCAACAGGATAATCAGAGGATCGTCATGAGCATCAGCGACCGCGTCATCGCAATCATTGCAGAGCAGGCCGTGCTGGAGCCGTCTGATGTGACCCCCGAAAGCACGCTTGAAGATCTTGGCATCGACAGTCTTGGTCTGGTCGAGAGCATTTTTGCGATCGAGGAAGAGTTCGACATTTCGGTTCCGTTCAACGCTAACGAACCCAGCGCCAGCGACTTTGATATCACGAACGTTGCGGCGATTATCGCCGGGATCGAAAAGCTGGTGTCGGAAAAGGTCTGACGTAGTCTCATGAAACGCGTCGTCATTACCGGGGCCGGTACTATCAATTCGCTGGGCCATTCGGTGGCCGATACGCTTGAGGCCATGCGCGAAGGGCGTTGTGGGATCTCTGAGCTCGAATTTCGGGATGTCGAGCGTTTGGCCATCAAGATTGGCGGTCAGGTTCGCGGCTTTGAAGCTGAGGGCCGGTTCAACCGGCAGCAGATGAGCCTGTATGATCGTTTCACCCAATTCACGCTGACCGCAGCGAAAGAGGCGATTGATCAATCCGGGATCGAATTTCACGGTGATCTGGCCGCGCGATCTGGTGTGGTGCTTGGGACCGCCGGTGGCGGCGTTTCGACCTGGGACGATAACTACCGTTCCGTTTATGAGGATGGCAAAAACCGGGTTCACCCGTTTGTCGTACCGAAACTGATGAACAACGCAGCCGCTAGCCATGTGTCGATGGAGCATAACCTGAAGGGGCCAAGCTTTACGGTCTCGACAGCGTGTGCATCGTCCAACCACGCGATGGCGTTGGCGTTTCAGATGGTGCGTAGCGGCGCTGCTCCGGCCATGGTGACCGGTGGTTCGGAGTCGATGCTGTGTTTCGGCGGGGTCAAGGCCTGGGAAGGGCTGCGCGTCATGTCCAAGGACGCGTGCCGACCCTTCAGCGCAAACCGCAATGGTATGGTTCAGGGCGAGGGCGCAGGTGTCTTCGTGTTCGAGGAATACGAGCATGCGCGCGCCCGTGGTGCGGATATTCTGTGCGAGGTGGTCGGTTTCGCCATGTCCTCTGACGCTGCGGATATCGTGATGCCCAGCAAACAGGGTGCTTCACGAGCAATGTCCGGTGCGCTGGCAGATGCGCGGATCAGTGCAGACAAGGTGGGCTATATCAATGCCCATGGCACCGGTACCGCGGCCAATGACAAGACGGAATGCGCGGCGGTTGCTGATGTGTTCGGCCCACACGCGGATGAGCTGATGATCTCATCGACCAAGTCGATGCATGGTCACTTGATCGGGGGCACCGGCGCGGTTGAGCTGTTGGCCTGTATCATGGCCCTGCGTGACGGAGTGATTGCGCCCACGATTGGGTATGAAGAACCCGATCCGGAATGCGCGCTGGACATCGTGCCAAACGAAGCACGCGAAGCGAATGTTGATGTTGTCCTGAGCAACGCGTTTGCCTTTGGCGGCCTGAACGCTGTGCTGGCGTTGAAACGCGTTTAAGCCAGGAATCTGACACAAAAAAAGCGCCACCGAAGATCTTCGGTGGCGCTTTTTTCTTGAGCGTAATTTAGTTCTGCAGAACGTTCAAACTGTCGAACCCGGCGGTGAATCCGGCCAGCGAAACTTCCAGTTCCAGCAACTGATTGGGGGCCAAAACCGACACCAGCGACAGCTTGGCGGTCGAGCCCGCTTTCATCGCGTCTACATCTCCTTGGGTAAAGCCCAACTGAGCGAGGCAGCCGACAGGGTTGCAATGATGATAGTCATAGCGTTTGCCTGGTCCGCCATCGATCGAAAAGGCGATCTGGGCCTGCAGCAAGGTTTCCAGAGGAACCACGACAGTTGCACCCGCAACGGCGGCAACACCTTCCGGCAGCCGTTCAATGGTGATCTCTGCAATTGGTTGGCCTTGCTCACCGGTCAGGACCTGACGCATTGCGCAGGGATCTTCTTCGTTATTGGTGTTGATGCAAAGGATGGCCCAGTCGCCTTGTTCCTCTTTGATGTATTGCTCTCCCAGACGGGGACCGGTTTCGCCCAGATCCAGGTCGGTGCCGACCCCGGTCTGAGGCTGAGTTTCAGTGTCCTGGGTTGCCTCTTGGGCAAATGCAGTGCCGCAGCACAAGGCGGCGGTCACCAGGCTGACGGATAGGATGTTCTTGATCATGAGTGCCTCGGCAATGTGTGTGTTGGACTTTTTCTTTCGTCTATCACCCCTCGCCAACAGTGTCAGCGGCTAAGGTGGCGCAATTCAAGATGTGATCGGATTTTCGCCACCTTTTGGAGGCGCAGAAAGGGCAAACTCACAAACGACAAAGGGAGCCGTTGGAGCGGCTCCCTTCGATATAATTTTCTCCCCGTCGGACTGGCCGACTTAGTTATGCGCAGACGTTACGAAAGGCAGACGCAGCGGTCAACTGCTAACCTGAATTTTTAATGTTATGACCATGATTTGTGAAAAAAACCGCGCCCGGAGGCGCGGTCAGTCGACAGGGAGGAAATATGCTGACCCACAACCAAAGCCGGGGGACAGCAATTAGACTTTCGCAGCCAAAGGTTAAATTTGTATGCTGGCCGAAGATCGGTGGAAACAAGGCCTTACATTCATGGACAAAAACATCTTTTTGGGCGGCTCCGGCAACGACTATAGCCAACCGCAATCGCTGACGCTGAAATATGCCAATCGTCACGGCATGATTGCGGGGGCGACCGGCACCGGCAAGACCGTGACATTGCAAATTCTGGCCGAGGGGTTTTCGCAAGCGGGCGTCCCTGTTTTCCTGTCGGACGTCAAAGGCGATTTGTCCGGTCTGGCCAAGGCAGGCAGCGAAGACCACAAACTCCACCAGGCGTTTCAAGACCGTGCGCAGCGTATCGGTTTTGTTGACTACGCCTATGGCGCTTTTCCGGTCACCTTTTGGGATCTGTTCGGGGAACAGGGGCACCCGGTCCGAACCACCGTAACCGAAATGGGTCCCTTGTTGCTGTCTCGGTTAATGGACCTGAGCGAGGCACAGGAAGGGATCTTGAACATCGCGTTCCGGGTGGCGGACGAAGAAGGTTTGCCATTGTTGGACCTCAAGGACCTGCAGTCTCTGCTGGTCTGGATCGGGGAAAACCGGGCGCAGCTGTCCCTGCGCTACGGCAACGTTTCAACCGCTTCGATCGGAGCGATCCAGCGCCGTCTGTTGGTGCTCGAAAATCAGGGCGGTACAAAGTTGTTCGGCGAACCAGCGTTGGAACTGGCCGATCTGATGCGTTTGGACGAAAACGGGCAGGGGGTCGTGAACATCCTGGCCGCCGACAAGTTGATGGGTTCACCGCGCCTTTACGCAACCTTCCTGCTGTGGTTGCTGAGCGAATTGTTCGAGGAACTGCCCGAGGTTGGCGATCCGGACAAACCCAAGCTGGTTTTCTTTTTCGACGAAGCGCATTTGTTGTTCGATGACGCGCCCAAGGTGTTGGTGGACAAGGTCGAACAGGTCGCGCGTCTTATTCGCTCCAAAGGCGTGGGCGTCTATTTCATCTCGCAAAATCCTGCGGACATTCCCGAAGACATTCTGGGTCAGCTGGGCAACCGGGTTCAGCACGCCCTGCGCGCGTTCACAGCACGGGATCGAAAAAACCTGCGCCTCGCAGCCGAGACCTATCGGGAAAATCCCGCCTTCGACACCGAACAGGCTATTCGCGAGGTTGGTGTGGGCGAAGCCGTAACTTCGATGCTGCAGAAAAAGGGTGTCCCGGGGATCGTCGAACGGACACTGATCCGCCCGCCGGGATCGCAGCTTGGCCCGATCACAAAGGCCGAGCGCAAGGCGCTGATGGATGCCTCGGCGATGAAGGCGAAGTATGGGAAACTGACTGACCGGAAATCAGCCTTTGAAATCCTGCAAGCCCGCGCAAATTCAGCGGCGCAGGCTGCGGCCGAAGCGGAAGAACAGCTTGAGACGCAATCGACGGCAGAACGGGAATTCGCGACAGCGCGGCGCTATTCCGGCAGCCGCGTCGGACGATCCTCAGCCCGCGTCATGCGCAAGAAGGACACATTCGCCACCGCGATGAGCGAGGCCGTGATCAAAGAACTGAAAGGCACAACCGGACGCCGCATCGTGCGCGGCATTCTGGGCGGGTTGTTCAAGGCTCGCTAACGGACAAACAGTCGGGCAGGTTGGGCCTGCCCGGTGCCTGACACGTTACTTCAGACGGCGCTGGCCTTCCTGGCGGCAATAGGCGTCCGCTTCGGATACGGACATCTTGGTCGCCGGGAAGTTGATTGCGCGATCCCAGATCACACGGTCCTGACGATACAGCTGGCAGGTCACTTCGCCTTTGGGCGTCTGCACTTTGACAGGAGTAGTCTCAAGCTCTTCCGGTGTCGGAATGCAGCCTGCCAGGGCAACGAACAGCGGAACGATGAGGATTGCTTTGGTGAGAGAAATATTCATGTGCACTCTTCTTATACTCGTAGGTTTCCCGGATGATCGCGGGCCAAGTGTCAAGTTAGCGTAAATTCGAGCCAAAAAGAGGGCTGGATCAAGGCGGTACTTTGGATCGTCTAATCGGTATACTGCGTAAAATCAAGAAACCGCGCCAAAGGTTTAGCGCGGTTTCAGGAATTGTATGTTTGTGATCCTATTTTTCCGGGATCAAACCTCTTGGGCTGAACCTGAGAACGATCAGAAGGATCAGGCCCATGGTAAACAGACGCATATGCGCGGCGCTTTCGATCAGATGCGCCTTGAGCGCGCTGCCATCGGGCATTCCGGCGGTGATCAGGTTCATCAGCCACAGACCGATTGGTTCGACCTGAACCCACAGGAACCAGATCAGGAACGCGCCCAGAACCGCGCCAAAGTTGTTCCCGGACCCTCCGACGATCACCATGACCCAGACCAGGAAGGTGAACCGCAGCGGGTTGTAGGTGCTGGGCGTGAGTTGCCCGTCCAGCGTTGTCATCATCGCGCCCGCGATTCCGCAAATGGCCGAGCCCAGAATGAAAATCTGCAGGTGGCGGCGGGTGACGTCCTTGCCCATCGCCTCGGCAGCGACCTCATTGTCCCGAATGGCGCGCATCATGCGGCCCCAGGGGCTGTGCAGTGCTTTTTGCGCCATCCAGAGCAGAACCAGCAAAACGATCACGAACAACAGAGAATAGCCCAACTTGACCGACAGGGTCGAGGCTGTAACCGGGTCCAGCCCGAACCATTCGGCGCGGGCGATGAAGCCCGGGTCGCTCTGCAACTCGACCTCATACCCAACCACGGGCGAGGGGCGCGGGATGCCGTAAACGTTCTTAACGCCGCGAGCCAGCCAATCCTCGTTCTTCATGATCGCAATGATGATCTCGGCAATACCCAGCGTTGCAATAGCCAGATAATCCGACCTCAGGCCCAACGCCGTTTTGCCAATCAGCCAAGCGGCACCGGCGGCCAGCAGGCCACCTGCAGGCCAAGCCAGCAGGACAGGCATGTTCAAACCGCCCAGGTTACCTGCGATGGCAGGGTCAATCGCCTCGACTCCAGCCACGTTGGGGTCAAAGACGGCACGATAGATAAAGAAACCCACGATAAGGATGGCAATGATCGTCAGCGTGCGCATCCGACCTTTGGGCATGCGTGTGGCGACCATGACGGCGGCCACTACAGTCGCCGCGCCCAGCAGCAATGCCAAAACGATGCCAAACCCGCCCGAGGACCAGGCCCCCGGTGTCGGAGGGGTCGAGATCAGCACGACCGCAAGACCGCCCAGCGCGACAAAACCCATGACACCGACGTTGAAGAGGCCCGCAAAGCCCCATTGCAGGTTCACCCCGATCGCCATGATGGCCGAGATCAGACCCATGTTCAGGATCAGGATCGCAGTGTTCCAGCTTTGCGTGAACCCGGTCAGTAGGATAAGGCCGCCGACGACGACGAAAAGCAGCGTGTTTTTGACGGACTCGGTCATACCGCTTTCCCCTTAAACAGGCCCGTAGGCTTGAACAGCAGCACGATCAGCAGGATGACAAAGCTGACGGCGAATTTGTAATCGGTGGACAAGAACTGCACCAAACCTGACGGGGCCAGGCTTTCTGGCGCGATATAGGTCAGCACCTTTTTCCAGGCGTAGGTGATGGTTACCTCGGAAAACGCGATGATGAACCCGCCCGCGATGGCACCCAAAGGATTGCCGAGGCCGCCCACGATGGCAGATGCAAAGATCGGCAGCAGCAGTTGGAAATAGACGAAGGGCTTAAAGCTTTTGTCCAGCCCGTACAGCACGCCCGCTGTGGTAGCCAAAGCAGCCACGATGATCCAAGTGATCATCACAACGCGTTCCGGGTTGATTCCTGACAGCAACGCCAGATCCTCATTATCGGAATAGGCGCGCATCGACTTGCCGGTGCGCGTCTTGTTCAGGAACCAGAACAGCAGCGCAACGGCGACAACGGCCACGATCACGGTGATGCCCTGCGACGTCTTGATCGCCAGACCTTCACGCAGGCCGGTCATCGCTTTGAAGTCACGGGCAGAAACAATAAACCGCGCCCCGTCCGAGAACCGCTGATCATCCGGTCCGATGATAAAGCGCACAAGGCCATTCATGATGAACATGACGCCCATCGACACGATCACAAGGATCACTGGTTTGGCCTTTTGTTCCCGATAGAACCGATAGACCAGCCGATCCGTTATCAACACCAAAATGATGCACCCCAGAATGGCAAAGGGCAGAGCCAACAGAGCGGTCGGCAAAGGCCCAAAACTGACGCCTGCGGCTTGCAGGCCCCACGTGACCAGCACCGCGACCATCGCGCCAAAGGCCATGGTGTCACCATGGGCAAAATTCGAAAACCGCAGGATGCCGTAGATGAGTGTGACCCCCAGCGCCCCCAGAGCCAACTGGCTGCCATAAGCAACCGCAGGCACGATGACAAAGTTTGCCAGCGCGACTAACGCGTTCAGTAAATCCATTTGATCGTCTCGTTCTTTCGGGTGCGGCTTTATGGCATGCGTTTTGCCATATGCACAATCATTCCCGCGCGTTTTCTAGGGTTATTTTGGGAAAATTCTGATCTGAAAACCACAAAGTCGGACAGGGCCGGTTTGTCGATGGGACTTTGAGTGATTTCAGACGTTTTCAGGCGGGTCTATCCCCGCCTGAATGGTGGTTCCAAACTGGCCTACACGGCCAAATGGAGGCAAGTCTTTTAGTTAATGACACACGTGCCGCGTTCGTTGCGGCTGTTGGCGCCTGTTGCTCGGATTGCCAGGGAACCACTGGTGTTGTTGACCGTGTAACCAATGCTTCCGCCATTTGCGAGTTGAAGAAATTCATTGGCACCAAGGCCTTTGAAGACGTGCAACTCGGCTTCTTCACCGTTGACGGTTACAGTGCCCTTGGACTGGCCCTCGATCCGCTTCAGTGTGATCTTGGTGGGCGTGGCAAGAGGGCTGCATTTTCCGGACTTGCAAATCTCTTCAATCTGACACTCGTAAACAAACTCAGCCCCCGGTGTTTTCTGCGTTGTGGCCTGCGCGGCAGCGGGCAGGATCAAGGCAGCAAGAGCGGCCAGATATTTCATTAAAACTCTCCTAAAGGATGTTGGCCGATGGATCGGTCCGATTGGTGAGAAACCGGCTTTGAACAGGTCCGGTTTCGGCGCATGACTAGGTTGGGAAAATGGCGAGAATTGATCTTTCCGGGGTCAGAATTCTGAAGTGGAAAATTTCTTTTGTTCGACGAGTATCGTAAAGGTGCATTGAAAATTCAGGTAAAATCCCGCGCTCGCTTGATGGTTTGGGCAGTAGGACGGACTCGATTGCCGTGATTTAGCCACATTCTGCAGTTCGAACCTGTAACGTCAGGCCGTAGTGGGCGCGCGGGAAATGTAACATCCAGAATCGATGACGTCGGGGTTTGTTCGCGCTCAAGAGGTTTCTTGCGACCCACGCGCTCACGCAACCTCAAGATGAAGTGAAACGTGCCAATAGCTGCTTTGATCCTGAATGGATTTGCCTAGCTTTCCTGAACGACCCGCGGCGTTCCGCGGTGCCGGGAAAAAGAAATACGGATCACACAAAAAAGGTCCGCGGAATAGGAAGGCAAGACATGAAATACGTGGTGACGATGCTTCTGGGACTCGCAGCGCCCGGACTGACAGCTGCGCAGAGCGATCCGCTGAACGGAGCGGATTTTGTAGTGAACTGCGTGTCCGACAGCACCGGCGGATCGGTAACATTGGCGCGGTCGGGGGCCACGGACAAAGGCTTTATCGTCACTGACGAGATCAAGGGCGAGGCCACGATCATCTCGGGGCTGAATTCGCTGACCTTCCTGCATATCATGGACAAGGATGTCGTAACCTTTGTCGTCGATTTCGAGGACCGGAACTACGATATGTCAATCAAAGGCCCGCATGCGGCGCAGGATTTCGGGTCTTGTGGTGAGCCAATCGGGTAATTCGTTGAATGGGGGGATTATCCCCCCAGGAAACTCTTCCGCACTTCGGGATCAGCCAACAGTTCTTTGCCTGTACCGGTGTAGGCGTTGCGTCCCTGAACCAGCACATAGCCCTTATCGGCAATCTCCAACGCCTGGCGGGCGTTTTGTTCGACCATCAGGATCGGCAGACCGGTGCGCGAGACCTCGATGATCCGGTCGAACAGCTCGTCCATCACGATTGGTGAAACTCCGGCGGTGGGCTCGTCCAGCATCAAAACCTTGGGCTGGGTCATCAGCGCGCGGCCCACGGCAACCTGTTGGCGCTGTCCGCCTGACAGCTCTCCGGCCGGTTGGTTGCGTTTGTCGCGCAGGATGGGGAAGAGGTCATAGACCTGTTCCATCGTTTCACTGATGTCATCGCGTCGAATGAAGGCACCCATCTCAAGGTTTTCTTCCACCGTCATCGATGTGAAAATGTTCGAGGTCTGCGGAACAAAACCCATGCCGCGGATCACGCGATCCTGCGGGGTGAGGTTGGTGATGTCCTCACCATCCAGCCGTACCGCGCCCGAGCGGACATCAAGCATGCCGAACACTGCCTTCATCGCGGTCGATTTACCGGCACCGTTTGGGCCGACGATCACGGCGATCTCGCCCTTGTCGACGGCAATCGTACAATCGTGAAGGATGTCCGGCCCTTTTCCGTACCCACCCGTCATAGTGTCGCCGATCAGAAACGGGCCGCCATCGACCTGGTGTGTCTTGCCGCTTTTCGTATGAGCGGGCGTCATGGTGCCAACCCCGTGCGTATTGGTGATCGAGGCATCCTTGTTGCCCTTGTCATCCTGGTAAGGATTGTCGCTCATGCTCCGGCCTCCAGCTTGTCTTTGTTCTTCAGGCCGGTGCCCAGATAGGCTTCGATCACGTGTTCATTGGCTTTGATTTCGTCCAGAGTCCCCTCGGCCAGCACCTTGCCCTCGGCCATACAGATGACCGGGTCGCAGATTTTGCCGATGAAATCCATGTCGTGCTCGATGACGACGAACGTATAGCCGCGTTCTTTATTCAGGCGCAGGATTGTGTCGGCGATGGTCATCAGCAGGGTGCGGTTCACACCCGCGCCGACCTCGTCCAGAAACACGATCTTGGCGTCGACCATCATGGTGCGGCCAAGCTCCAGCAGTTTCTTTTGACCGCCCGAGACCTGACCAGCCTTATGATCAGCCAGGTGTTCGATGGTCAGGAACTCCAGCACTTCATCGGCCTTGGCCCTCAGCGCGCGTTCTTCATCGGCGATGCGCTTGCGCCCAAACCACGTGTTCCACAGCGACTCCCCGGACTGGGCGCCGGGGACCATCATCAGGTTCTCGCGGCAGGACATCGACGAAAACTCGTGCGCAATCTGGAACGTCCGCAGCAAGCCCTTGTGGAACAGATCATGCGGCGGCAGGCCGGTGATTTCCTCGCCATCCATGAAAACGCGACCACTGGTCGGCGGCAGAACGCCCGCGATCACGTTGAACAGAGTGGTCTTGCCCGCTCCGTTCGGCCCGATCAGGCCGGTGATAGACCCTTTTTGGATTTCCAGCGATGCCCCATCCACCGCGTGAAACCCGCCGAAATGCTTGTGCACGTCTTCGACGACGATCATCTTTTCCCCTAGCCACCGTTACCGGCGTTTGTGCTTCCCCGAACCTAAAAGGTGAGGTGCGGCCTTTTTTCATTGAAACAGCCCGGACACAAGGCCCGGGCTGCTTGAATTTATGGCGTTTAGCGCCGGATCAACGGAAGTTGACGGTCTTGTTCTCGCCGTCGGTCACTTCGATCTCGCGGTAAGAACCTGCGCTTTCACCCGGGCCGATCAGCTCGACGCCGGACGCACCGACATAGTCGATTTCCTGGCCAGCGGCCAACAGTTCCAGACCCTTGGCCAGTTCACCCGGATAGATCTTTTCACCCGGCTCGTTGGCAACGTCCATGATCTTGGCGCCGTAATCTGCCGGGTTGGTCGAACCCGCGGCCTGCATGGCCAGCATGAACAGGGCTGCCGCGTCATAGGACTCAGGCGAGTAGGGCGACGAGCCGTCGAAACCGGCAGCTTCGGCCATGGCAAAGTACTTTTCGGCACCTTCACCACCCGAACCGGCGATCTGACCGAACGAACCGTTCAGGTCGGGACCAACGTTGGCAGGCAGCGAGTCGCCAATCATGCCGCCGGGCAGACCGAACGTGTCGAATGCACCGCTGTCCAGCGACGACTGGATGATGCCCAGACCACCCTGGTCCAGATAGCCTGCAACGACCAGGATGTCGCCACCGGCCGAGGCCAGCGCGCCAACTTCGGCCGAGTAGTCAGCCTTGCCGTCTTCGTGCGCGGCAACGATGGTGACTTCACCACCGGCTGCTTCGAACGACGACTGGATCGCGTCTGCCAGACCTTTGCCGTAGTCGTTGTTGGTGTAGGTTAGGGCGATCGAGTTGATGCCACGATCTTTCAGGATGTCAGCCATCACTTGACCTTCGCGCGCGTCCGACGGTGCGGTGCGGAAGAACAGGCCGTTGTCTTCCATGGTCGACAGGCCGGGCGAGGTTGCCGACGGCGAGATCATGACCATGCCGTTCGGAATCGCGACGTTCTGCAGGATCGCGCCGGTGACGCCCGAGCAGTCACCGCCGATGATGCCGGCAACGCCGTCCGCGATCATGCGTTCGCCGTTCGACGTGGCCAGACCATTGTCGATGCAGCCGGTGTCAGCGCGCGACGCGGTCACGGTTGCGCCATCCAGCAGTTTGCCGGACTCGGTGACTTCGGCCATTGCCAGCTCGGCACCCGAGCCCATGGCAGGGGCCAGCGATTCAATCGGGCCGGTAAACCCGAACAGAACGCCCAGAGTGACATCTTCGGCCAGTGCCGGACCAGCCAGCAGAGCGGATGCTGCAGTTGCAGTAAGCAGCTTTTTCATATGGTTACTCCCTCATTGGAACGTATTCGTTCTGGGCTAGACCCTAGGCAAGCTGTCTGGAAAAGAAAAGTCCTAACGCAAATGTGTTTTTGTCAGAAACAATCCTATTTGTTCTTATGTACTTGTCGCTGATTTTCGGAAGTGGAGATTGAAATGCTGCGGGCAGTTGCGATTCTGGTCCTGTCGATTTTGGGTGCCCCAATTTATGCCGACACTCTGCAAACCTCGGCAGGTCCGGTACGTGTAACTGCTGTCGTTCAGGGGCTGGACACGCCATGGGCCATTGGCATTCTGCCGGGCGGTGGTCTTTTGGTGACCGAACGGGATGGGGACCTTCTTTTCGTGTCGCAAGGCAAAGCGACGCGCGTTGGCCGCGTACCCAAGGTGGCAGTGAACGGGCAGGGCGGTTTGCTGGACGTCACAGTGGCGAAGGACTTCGCTCAATCGCGCGAGGTGTTTCTGACCTTTTCCAAACCTCAAAGCGGCGGAGCTGGAACAGCGGTGGCCGTTGCACGTCTTTCTGACAGCGGTGAGCAGCTGGAAAATGTGCGCGTCATCTTCGAGGCTGTTCCGGGCGGATCAACAGGCCGACACTTTGGATCGCGGGTGGTTGAGGCACGGGATGGCACGCTGTTCGTGACGATAGGCGACCGGGGCGATCGCCCAACCGCGCAAGACCGGACGAACCATATGGGCACCGTGATCCGCATCAACCGCGATGGCTCGGTGCCTGCGGATAACCCTTTTGTTGGTCAGGCAGGTATCCGGCCCGAAATCTGGTCTTACGGGCACCGCAACCCTCAAGGCGCAGACCTGGATCGGCAGGGGCGTTTGTGGATCTCGGAACACGGCGCTCGTGGAGGCGATGAGGTCAATCTGGTTCAAGCGGGCCGAAACTATGGCTGGCCGGTGATTTCGTATGGCGTGCATTACTCGGGCCAAAAGATCGGAGAGGGCACGTCGAAACCGGGAATGGAACAGCCCGAATTCTATTGGGATCCGTCTATCGCGCCCTCGGGCCTGCTGGTCTATTCCGGCAAACTCTGGCCGGAATGGCGGGGTGACATTTTTGTCGGTTCTCTCAAATTCGATTACATCTCACGTCTGGATGGGTCGCCCCTGCGCGAGGTCGAACAGATCAAAGGCCGGGAAACCGAGCGTGTCCGGGACATCGTCGAAGCACCCGACGGTTCGATCTGGTTTATTTCGGTGGGTCAGGGCGCCGTCTACCAAATGACCCCCGAGCTTTAGACAGATAAACGCCCGCTCTGAGCACCACGCTCGCGGTAGGGCGTAGTGTTGTAGTGCGCCCGGTAGCATTTCGAGAAGTGGCTGGGTGAGGCAAACCCGCAGGCCAGCGCGACGTTGATCACGCTCATATCCGTCTGCATTAGCAGGTTTCGTGCTTTGTGCAGGCGAAGCTCCATGTAATAGCGTTTGGGTGAACGGCTTAGATAGCGGCGGAACAGACGCTCCAGCTGACGAGTGGACATGCCGACATCCTTAGCCAGAATCGAAGGCGAGATCGGCTCTTCGATGTTCTTTTCCATCATCAGGATGACCTGGCTCAGCTTGGGATGGCGTACTCCGATGCGGGTCGGGGTCGACAGGCGCTGCGTATCCTGATCGGTGCGGATCGACGAGTAGATCATTTGATCCGCCACGGCATTTGCGAGATCTTCACCATAATCGTCGGCGATGATCTTGAGCATCAGGTCAATGGACGACGTTCCGCCCGCAGTGGTCATGCGGTTTCCATCGACCTGAAAGACGGATTTGGTCAGCTCGACTTCATCGAATTCTTCGATGAAACTGTCCGAGTTTTCCCAATGGATCGTGGCGCGTTTTCCGTCCAGCAGGCCCGCCTTGGCCAGTGTATAGGCGGCTGTGCAAAGTCCGCCGATCCGAAGGCCACGCCGGGCCTCGCGCCGGACCCAGTTCAGAACTTTCTTGGTCGTCGCCATTTGCACGTCGACGCCGCCGCAGATCAGAACGACATCGTCGCGCTGAAGCTCATTCAGATCCCCGTCCAAGGAAAAGGTCGTTCCCGCCGAACACGAGACCGTCTCGCCGCCCTCGCCAATCAGCGTCCACGAATAAAGTTGCTTGTCCGCCATGCGGTTGGCAATTCGAAGGCTGTCCAGTGCCGAGGCAAAAGACAGCAGAGAGAACTTGTCCAAAAGGACAAAGATGAAATGGCGAGGATTGGCCTCAGTGCTTTCCACTGTGACAACTTGGCGTTGCTCTTGCATGGCTTGGTGTCCTTGATTCGGCGCCGTGTTTCGTGGCGTCCGGCGTCGTTATTGCCAGCCACCATGACCAAAGCTTGTTTGCGGCGTCAAGAGGCGCAAAAGGGATATGGTCAGTCTTCAATGCATTTTGTATAGAGACCACCTGAATACTTCAGCGGAGATGAAAGCTATGACCGAATGGCAAAAAACGAACTGGCGCAACAAGCCCCGGGTTCAGATGCCAGATTATTCCGACGCGGCCGCGCTGGCCAAAGTCGAGGCCCAGCTTTCACAGTATCCCCCGCTGGTCTTTGCGGGCGAAGCACGGCGTCTCAAGCAACATTTGGGTGCCGCTGGTCGCGGCGAGGCCTTCCTGTTGCAGGGCGGGGATTGTGCTGAAAGCTTTGAACAATTCAGCGCGGATGCGATCCGGGACACGTTCAAGGTAATGCTGCAGATGGCGATGGTTCTGACCTATGGCGCCAAGGTGCCTGTGGTCAAAGTGGGCCGCATGGCTGGCCAATTCGCCAAACCACGCAGCGCCCCGACCGAGGTGGTGGATGGCGTTGAGCTGCCCAGCTATCGCGGTGACATCATCAATGAACTGGCCTTCACACCCGAAGCACGCATTCCGAATCCCGGCAAGATGCTGCAGGCCTACACGCAGGCTGCCGCGACGTTGAACCTGCTGCGCGCCTTCTCGACCGGTGGTTTCGCCGATATGAGCATGGTGCATTCGTGGACCCTGGGTTTCACGGATGAGCAGGACGTTCAGAAGTACTCGGAAATCGCGGACCGCATTCAGGACACGATCGACTTCATGGGGGCTGCTGGTATCACAGCAGACACCACGCATGAATTTTCGACCGTGGAATTCTACACCAGCCACGAAGGGCTACTGCTTGAGTACGAAGAGGCGCTGACCCGTCTGGATTCGACCTCGGGCAACTGGCTCGCCGGGTCCGGTCACATGATCTGGATCGGCGACCGGACACGTCAGCCGGACGGCGCGCATGTGGAATTCTGCCGTGGTGTGTTGAACCCGATTGGTCTGAAGTGCGGTCCGACCACGACCGCCGAGGACCTTAAGGTGCTTATGGCCAAGCTGAACCCCGAAAACGAAGAGGGTCGCTTGACCCTGATCGCCCGATTCGGTGCAGGCAAAGCCGGTGAGCATCTGCCGCGTCTGGTTAAGGCTGTGAAAGAAGAAGGCGCCAAAGTCACTTGGGTCTGCGACCCGATGCACGGCAACACGATCAAGTCGGCAACCGGGTACAAAACCCGTCCGTTCGACTCGGTCCTCCGTGAAGTGCGCGACTTCTTTGGCGTCCACCAGGCCGAAGGCACCATTCCCGGTGGCGTGCATTTCGAGATGACAGGACTGGACGTCACCGAATGCACCGGCGGTGTTCGTGCGGTGACCGAAGAGGATCTGTCCGATCGCTACCACACCGCTTGCGACCCGCGCCTGAACGCATCGCAATCGCTGGAGCTGGCGTTCCTTGTTGCGGAAGAGCTGACAAACCTGCGCCGCAATGGCAGCAAGCGCGCAGCCAGCTAAGGCTTTTCGCAAGAGAAATGATAAGGCGGGCTGAAATGGCCCGCCTTTTTCGTGGTTTATTCGTCCCTCGAAACAACCAGTCTTAGATGAGCGCGGGGACGTTCAAACCGCCCTTGGTCTTCGGCGAATCCGGTCTCAAGGCTTTGTGGTTGTGATTGAGCCACCTGAACCTCGGTCAGCGGGCGCAGGGTGTCCTCGGAAAGTGCAAAGCGCCGCGGCGTTGGACCTATTGCGCCATCGCTGACCATGACACCGAGAATACGGCTGACATCGCCCAGATCGCTTCGTAAGGGCAGCAGGATCATCCGGGCATGCAGTTGAACGCGTCCCATACGGCCCGCTGAGTTCAGACCCAAATTGGCAATCGCCGGTTGGCTAAAGACCTGTTCCGTGACCTCTTTGACCCGATCCCGCGCGCTGGCCTCAAAAAAAGCGGTCAGGGGCATGCCACGTACCTCCATCCCGGCCAGTTTGTTCAAATGGCTGCCCGCAAGACGGAACCGTGTCAGTCCGGGGGCAATGCGTTCCAGAACGAATGTGTATTCCAGAATGTTCTCAAGCCCGCGCGGGTCGATTTGTGACCGCATGGGAACGCCGTCTCCGGTCAGAAGTGCGGTCCAATACGCCTCGGCCTGTCGGATGGGCGAAAGGCTGCGCCCGCTGTCAAAACGATCCATTGCGACGATCTTTCCAAAACTTGACCCGAAACCGTTCCCGAAAATGGTTTTCATCATTATCACCCTGGCGTCTATCGACCGTCATTTTCCTAAAATGCGAACTACTGGGGACCTCTGGCAGAGACCAGCTTTCGCAGGTGTAAGATTGACGCGGGTTGAATCAATTTTGGAGCAAATCCTTAACGAATGGTTAACGACTGGCGAACAAAGCCAAAGTCAGCAAACTCTTGCCCTGAACGTACAGTTGGCATTAGGTGCGCGCAGCAAACTGAAACGGGCAGCTATGGAAAGGGCAGGCATGATAAAATCCATGACCGGTTTCGCCTCGGGCAAAGGGGCGTTTGGGCCTCATAGCTGGACGTGGGAGCTGCGCAGTGTCAACGGCAAAGGCCTGGATATGCGTCTGCGCGTACCCGAGTGGCTGACCGGGCTTGAGGCGGCGCTGCGCGCTGAGATGTCAAAGCAACTGAGCCGGGGCAATGTGACACTGTCCTTGCGCCTCAGCCGGGATGAGTCCCAGCCTGACCTGGTCTTGAACGAAGCCGCAATGGGCGCGGTTCTTGAGGCCGTGGCCCGGACGCAAGAGATGGCTATTGCGCGCGATGTGACGCTGGCACCATCGTCGGCGGCTGATCTGGTCTCGCTTAAGGGCATGTTGGATGCTGGCAGCGATGTGGATGATCCCGGTCCCTTGGTGGCTCAACTGACGAGGGAATTCGCAGGCTTGCTGAGCGACTTTATCGAAATGCGCCAAACCGAGGGCCGGGCGTTGGCCACAATTCTGGACGAACAACTTGCTCAGGTTGCGACTTTGACTACTCAGGCAGCCGGGCTGGCTGAACAACGCAAGGACAAGATGGCCGAGGCGCTGCGCGAAAATTTGGCCCGCGTGATGGACAATGCCCAAGGGGCCGATCCCGACCGCGTCGCGCAGGAGTTGGCGCTGATTGCAGTCAAGGCGGATATCACCGAAGAGATCGATCGCCTTAAAGCGCATGTTACGGCTGCAGGTGATTTGCTGGCGCAGGACGCGCCGGTCGGGCGGAAGCTGGATTTCCTGATGCAGGAGTTCAATCGCGAGGCAAATACACTGTGTTCCAAGGCGCAAAGCGCGGACCTGACGGCAGTTGGCCTTGAGTTGAAGGCCATTATAGATCAGATGCGCGAGCAAGTGCAGAACGTAGAATAACCAAAGGAGCGCCCAAATGGCGGATCGACGCGGCCTTTTAATCATTCTGTCCTCGCCATCGGGGGCAGGTAAATCGACCTTGGCCAAGCGGCTGATGCAGTGGGACTCTGAATTGGAATTCTCAGTCTCGGCCACGACACGTGCGCCGCGCCCGGGCGAGGAAGATGGCCGTGAATACTACTTCCTGAGTGAGGATGCCTTCCGTCAGCAAGTCTCCGAGGGTCAGATGCTCGAACACGCGCATGTCTTCGGCAATTTCTACGGCTCGCCCGCAGGTCCGGTGCGCGACTCGATCAACGCGGGGCGTGACGTTCTGTTTGACGTGGATTGGCAGGGCGAAGTGCAGATCCGCAACTCTGACCTTGGTAAGCACGCACTGTCGATCTTTATTCTTCCGCCCTCGATCCCCGAGCTGCGCCGCAGGCTGGAAAGTCGCGGGCAGGACAGTGAGGAGGTCATCGCCAAGCGCATGCTGAAAAGCTGGGATGAGATCAGCCACTGGGGCTACTACGACTATGTACTGATCAATGACGATCTGGATGTGACCGAAGAAAAGCTGAAAACCATCGTCAGCGCCGAACGCATGCGGCGTATTCAGCAACCGACGTTGCAGAACCATGTCCGAACCCTGCAGAACGAATTCGAAGGTGCGTCATGACGATTTACGCCTTGGGCGACCATTGCCCGCAAATCCACGAAGACACCTGGGTTGCGCCGGATGCCAATCTGATTGGAAAGGTTGTGCTGGAGCAGGGGGCCTCGGTCTGGTTTGGCTGTACGATCCGCGCGGACCATGAAGAGATCCGTGTGGGCGAAGGCAGCAACGTGCAGGAAAACTGCGTCATGCATATTGATGCCGGGTTCCCTCTGACCATTGGGAAAAACTGCACCATTGGTCACAAGGTCATGCTGCACGGCTGCACAATCGGGGAAAACACGCTGATCGGGATGGGTGCTATTGTCCTGAATGGCGCGAAGATCGGTAAGAACTGCCTGATCGGGGCAGGGGCCTTGATCACGGAAGGCAAAGAGATTCCAGACAACTCGCTGGTCATGGGTTCACCGGGCAAGGTGGTGCGAGAATTGGATGAAGCGGCGGCGCAAAAGATCACGTTCAGCGCGCTGCATTATCAGCAGAACATGCGCAAGTTTCGTGAAACTTTGACATCTGTGCCTTAGGTCGTCCGCAAATCTGTTGAAAGTGTCTGAAATGCCCCACGATCTGCTTGCCGAAATGGTCTCGGCCGTTCCAATGCCCGCACTCATGGTGGATCAGACCGAACGGATTATCGCCGCCAATACGGACGCAAAGACGCTATTGGGCCAAAACATCGAAGGTCGCCACTATGCGACCATCCTGCGACAGCCGCAGGTCATTGACGCGATGGAACAGAGCCTGCGCACCAAGGGTCCGGCCAAAACCCGGCATTTGGCCAATGATGGTGCCCAGGATACGACGTTCGAGGTTCAGTGCCGATACATGAAGGGTGTTGGTGCCGTTGACGGCGGTGCGGTCATGGCCGTGTTTCAGGATATGACCCATTTGGAGCAGGCCAGCCAGATGCGTCGGGATTTTGTCGCGAATGTCAGCCATGAGTTGCGCACTCCGTTAACCGCATTGATGGGGTTCATCGAAACACTGCGCGGTCCGGCGCGGGACGATGTCGCCGCACGCGAGCGGTTTCTGCAGATCATGAACGACGAAGCCAACCGGATGAATCGGCTGGTGGGTGACTTGCTATCGCTGAACCGCGTCGAAAGCGAAGAGCGGGTCCGGCCGAAGGAACAGGTCGAGCTGATAGGGTTGTTGCAGTCCACGTTGAACTCTCTGCGACCACTGGCCGAGAACGCCAGCGTCACCCTCACGCTGGATGCACCGTCCGAACCGATTACGTTGACGGGTGACAGCGACCAGCTGCGTCAGGTTTTCACCAACTTGATCGAAAACGCGATCAAGTATGGCGGCAGCGGCGGCGTTGTGGATGTTCGGTTGACCGCATCCGAGCGGGACACTGCGATGCGGGGACCGGCCGTGCGTGTACAGATTTGTGACAAAGGGCCGGGAATCGACGCTGTACATTTGCCGCGTTTGACCGAGCGATTCTATCGCGCGGACAGCCATAGGTCGCGCGAGCTGGGTGGAACCGGTCTTGGTCTGGCAATCGTAAAGCATATCGTTAACCGCCACCGCGGTCGGTTGCGCGTGGAAAGCGATTTGGGCAAGGGCTCTGTTTTCACAGTCATTTTGCCTCGCTGATTTTCACGTCTGCCTGAAACCGATTGTCCAAGGCCGCGGACCTTACGCTTCGTCAAGTTAAGAATTTCTAAGTAAATCGTGACTTGTCATAAAGCTGTTACATACCTGTCACAAAAGGCTTACGCACGGCACTTAGGGGTGCGCGCAGGATCATCATGGGGGTGATCACAATCAAACTTTTCAGGGAGACTGAAATGTCCTTTGTAAAACTGTCGGCTTCTGCGCTGGCTATCGCTGCTGTTTCGGCCACCACCGCCGCTGCTCGTGACAACGTTCAAGTCGCAGGTTCGTCGACCGTTCTGCCTTATGCTTCGATCGTCGCAGAACTGTTCGGTGAAAACACTGACTTCCCGACACCGGTTGTTGAATCGGGTGGTTCGTCCGCTGGCCTCAAGCGCTTCTGCGAAGGCGTTGGCGAGAACACCATTGACGTTGCAAACGCATCGCGCGCAATCCGCGAAAAAGAAATCAAAGCCTGTGCCGAAAACGGCGTGACCGACATCATGGAAGTCCGCATCGGTTATGACGGCATCGTCTTTGCAAGCCAGCAGTCCGGCCCCGCCTTCAACGCGTTCGAGCCGTCGGACATCTTCAACGCTCTGGGTGCAAAAGTTCTGAAAGACGGCGAAGTCGTCGACAACCCCTACAACACCTGGGCCGAATTCAACGCGGATCTGCCCGACGTTGAGATCGCAGGCTTCATCCCCGGCACCAAGCACGGCACCCGTGAAGTGTTCGAAGAAAAAGTTCTGCTGATCGGCTGTGAAGCAACCGGCGCCATGGAAGCCATGATCGCTGGTGGCATGAGCGAAGATGATGCAGAAGATGCATGCCTGAACGTTCGTACAGACGGTAAGTCGGTCGACATCGATGGTGACTACACCGAAACCCTGGCGCGTATCGACACCAACCCGAACGGCATCGGCGTCTTCGGTCTGGCGTTCTACGAGAACAACACCGACAAGCTGAAAGTCGCGACCATGTCGGGTATCGCACCGTCGACCGAGACCATCTCGACCGGTGAGTACCCTGTTTCGCGTCCGCTGTTCTTCTACGTGAAGAAAGCCCACATCGGCGTGATCCCTGGCCTGAAAGAATACGCTCAGTTCTTCACTGCTGACGAAATCGCTGGTCCTTCGAGCCCGCTGGCCAACTACGGCCTCGTTGCTGACCCTGAGCTGGCGAAAACTCAGGAAGCGATTGCCAACGAAGTGACCATGGGCTCGGGCAGCTAATCTTGGCTATCTACGAATTGCAGGGGGCGGCCATTTCGGTCGCCCCTGTGCTGCTTTGAACTTTCAATCGAGACCAGTGAGGGTGTCATGCCAATTCTTTGGCTCTTTCTGATCGTCGCCGCAATTTCGGTGGTCGGTTATGTAATGGGGCGGTCCCGTGCGCTGCAGAGCGCGGGCGGAGACATACGTGGCTTGCATTCGCTGCCGAACTTCTACGGTGCGAATGTTATGCTGAAAACCATGGTGCCTGCCTTTGGTCTTTTGATCATCTGGCTGCTGGTGCAGCCTCTCTACGTCAATTCCCAGGTGTCCGGCATGATCCCGGATACAGCGATCAAGGAAGGCTCCTCGCGCAGCCTGGTCATGGCCGAGGTTCGTCGGGCAGCTTCCGGTCTGGACGCGGCGGTTTCTCAGGGTCAGTTGCCAGCTTCGGTCGCCCGTGATCCGAACGCGGACGTCGCTGTCGTAACGCAAGGTCTGAAAGACGCGGGTCAGGTCGTCACCTCCGAGATCACGCAGCCCATCCTGAACGCGGCCCAAAGCTATACGAGCATGAACGCTGTCGGTTACAGCGCCATGTCTGTCGTGGTGATCCTGCTGGCATTGGCCGGAGCAGCGATTGGGTGGTGGCAAACCCACGCGGATTACCGCGCGCGCAATGTGGTAGAGCAGGGCGTCCGCGTCCTTTTGCTGGCCGCTGCCTCGATTGCCATTCTGACCACGATCGGCATCGTCCTTTCGCTGGTGTTCAACACGTGGGAGTTCTTCAAACTCTACCCCGCGTCCGACTTCTTTTTCGGCACCACATGGTCGCCCAGCTTCTCTGGCCGTGGCGGCTCGTCCGAGCTTGGGATCATCCCGCTGCTTTGGGGCACGTTCTACATCTCGATTGTCGCCCTTCTGGTCGCCGTTCCGATTGGCCTGTTCGCCGCGATCTATCTTAGCGAATATGCGTCGCCGCGGGTTCGGGCCTTTGCCAAGCCGCTGCTTGAGGTTCTGGCCGGTATCCCCACCATCGTCTACGGTCTGTTCGCGCTGCTGACAGTTGGTCCGCTGCTGCTGGACGTGTTTGGCGACAACGGTTTGGGCTGGATGAAGGCCGGTACGGCCGTGATGACGGCGGGCCTGGTCATGGGCATCATGCTGATCCCGTTTGTGTCGTCCCTGTCAGATGACATCATCAACGCGGTGCCGCAGGCGATGCGCGACGGGTCTTATGGCCTTGGCGCCACTCAGTCCGAGACCATCCGTCAGGTGGTTCTGCCTGCCGCGCTGCCGGGTATCGTCGGTGCGATCCTGCTGGCGGCTTCGCGCGCCATTGGGGAAACTATGATCGTGGTTCTGGGGGCAGGTGCGGCCGCACGGCTCAGCCTCAATCCGTTTGAAGCCATGACAACGGTGACCGCCAAGATCGTTAGCCAGCTGACCGGTGACGCGGATTTTGCGTCCCCCGAGGCGCTGGTTGCGTTCGCGCTCGGCATGACCCTTTTCATCCTAACGCTGGGGCTGAACGTGTTCGCCCTTTACATCGTGCGTAAGTACCGGGAGCAGTACGAATGACCGACGCCAGCATGCAAACCCCCGAGACGGGTCGTCGCGGCACATCGCTCACGGCGACGGATGAGCGGACACGCAAGCGGGCGCGGGCTGAAAAGCGCTTTCGCTTTTACGGCATCATTGCCATCGCAACCGGTCTGTTCTTTCTGGTCGTGCTCTTCGCATCGATCCTGAAAGAGGGCATTCCAGCCTTCACCCGCACCGTTGTAAGCGTTGAGTTCACGTTGACGCCGGAACAACGCGAAGAGGCAGAGGGCACACTTTTTAAAACCAAGGCCTATTCTGACCTGTTCATCGCTGAATTGAACAAGGAACTGGCCGAAAGCGGTATCAATGTCGACTTTGACGAAGCCGCCATCGAGCGCCTTTTGGGTAAAGTCGGGGGCACGATCCGGACTTTCTATGCCGATAACCCTGACAAGCTGGGTGAACCAATCATGTTCGATCTGGCCGCCTCAAGCCGGGTGGACGGGTATTTCAAGGGCCGCGTGTCGCGCGATACGCTCCAAGACAGCCGTTTCCTTCAGCTGAGCGACCTTGATCTGGTCGACGCGCTGAAAGAGGCGGGGATCATCAAGCAAGCTTTCAACTGGCCCTTCATCACCGGAGCGGATTCCGGTGTGGACAACCCCGGCGGGGCCGGTATCGGTGCCTCGGTCGTTGGTTCGTTCTTCATGATGCTGGTGGTTCTGGTCCTGTCGCTGCCGATTGGTGTTGCTGCCTCGATCTACCTGGAAGAGTTCGCACCGCAGAACAAGTTTACCGACCTGATCGAGGTGAATATCTCGAACCTTGCGGCGGTTCCGTCCATTGTGTTCGGTATTCTGGGTCTGGCGGTCTTCATCCAGTTCATGCACCTGCCGCAATCGGCGCCGCTGGTTGGCGGGCTTGTTCTGACGCTGATGACGCTGCCCACGATCATCATTTCGACCCGCGCGTCGTTGAAGGCGGTTCCGCCGTCGATCCGCGATGCCGCACTTGGGGTAGGGGCCTCGAAAATGCAGGCCGTGTTCCACCATGTGCTGCCTCTGGCCGCACCGGGTATCCTGACCGGAACCATCATCGGTCTGGCTCAGGCCTTGGGTGAAACCGCGCCGCTGCTTCTGATCGGGATGGTGGGCTTTGTTGCCCGCGGTTACCCCGACGGCTTCCTGGCCGGCTTTACCGAGCCGAACTCGGCCATGCCTGCCCAGATCTATACCTGGGCCGCACGGGCGGACGTTGGCTTCTATGAAAAAGCCTGGGGCGGAATTATCATTCTTCTGATGTTCCTGCTGACCATGAATATCATCGCAATCATCCTGCGCCGCCGCTTTGAACGCCGCTGGTAAGGAAGGGCACTACTATGAACGATATGTCGCGAGTGGAGAGACAAGTGGACACCAATTCTATCAAGCTGGAGTGCCGTGACTGCCAAGTGTACTACGGTGACACCCACGCCATCAAAGATGTGAATGTCGATATCGAAGACAAAACTGTCACGGCATTTATTGGTCCGTCCGGCTGCGGTAAGTCGACTTTTCTGCGCTGTCTGAACCGGATGAACGATACGATCGACATCGCCCGTGTCATGGGCTCGTTTAAGCTGGACGGCGAAGATATCTATGACAAACGGGTCGACCCGGTGCAGCTGCGCGCAAAGGTGGGGATGGTGTTCCAGAAACCGAACCCGTTCCCCAAGTCGATCTATGACAATGTCGCATATGGCCCGCGCATCCACGGCTTGGCCAAGAACAAGGCCGAACTGGATGAGATCGTTGAAAAATCCCTGCGCCGCGGCGCAATTTGGGATGAGGTTAAGGACCGACTGGATGCTCCGGGCACCGGCCTGTCAGGTGGTCAGCAGCAGCGTCTGTGCATTGCACGGGCCGTCGCGACCGAGCCTGAGGTTCTGCTGATGGACGAGCCGTGCTCGGCGCTTGACCCGATCGCGACCGCTCAGGTCGAGGAACTGATCGACGAGCTGCGTTCGCGCTACTCGGTCGTGATCGTGACGCACTCGATGCAGCAGGCCGCACGGGTCAGCCAGAAGACAGCATTCTTCCACTTGGGCAATCTGGTCGAATTCGGTGAAACCGGTCAGATCTTTACTAATCCCGAAGATCCCCGCACCGAAAGCTACATTACCGGCCGTATCGGTTGAGGACAGGTATTTGAACATGAGCGAACAACATATTGCATCTGCATTCGATCGCGATCTCGAGGCGATTCAGGCCCATATCATGAAAATGGGTGGTCTGGTCGAGGCCGCAATTATGGGAGCCGCCCGGTCGTTGGAAACACGCGACGAGGAATTGGCGCAAGAAGTGCGTCAGGGCGACAAGGCCATTGATGCTTTGGAAGAGCTGATCGACGAAGAGACTGCGCGCCTGATTGCTTTGCGGGCACCGACGGCGAGCGATCTGCGTCTTGTGCTATCCGTCTTGAAGGTTTCTGGCAACCTTGAACGGATCGGCGATTATTCGAAAAACATCGCAAAACGCACCACGGTTCTGGTCAACGCCGGTGAGATCAATGGCAGCGCCGCCGCTCTGCGCCGTATGGCGCGCGAGGTGGAGCTTATGCTGCGCGACGCGCTGGACGCCTACATCCAGCGGGATGCCGAACTGGCCACCGATGTGATCAACCGCGACGAAGAAGTCGACCAGATGTACAACGGTCTGTTCCGCGAATTCCTGACCTTTATGGCCGAGGATCCGCGCAACATCTCGTCCTGTATGCACCTGCATTTCATCGCCAAGAATATCGAGCGTATGGGCGACCACGTGACTGCGATTGCAGAACAGGTGGTCTATCTGGTGACCGGTGAACGCCCGACCGAGGCGCGGCCCAAGGCCGATATCACGTCGCAATCCGTATAGGAGTACCTGGGTATGTCGGCTGATCAACCTACAGTTCTGGTGGTCGAAGATGAACTGGCCCAGCGCGAAGTGCTGGCCTACAACCTCGAAGCCGAAGGGTTTCGTGTCTCCAAGGCGGCCAGCGGCGATGAGGCTTTGTTGCTGGTGGATGAGGATAGTCCCGACATCATCGTTCTGGACTGGATGATGCCCAACTTGAGCGGCATTGAAGTGTGCCGTCGATTGAAGACAAGGCCCGACACGCGCTCGATCCCGATCATCATGCTCTCGGCTCGATCCGAAGAGGTCGACAAGGTGCGCGGGCTAGAAACCGGGGCGGATGACTATGTGGTCAAGCCATATTCGGTTGTGGAACTGATGGCCCGCGTTCGTACACAGCTGCGCCGTGTGCGTCCGGCAACAGTCGGAATCCGGTTGGAGTTCGATGACATCATTCTGGACTCGGAAACTCACAAGGTTAGCCGTGACAGCAAGCCGTTGAAACTGGGCCCGACCGAGTTTCGTCTGCTGAGCACGTTCATGGAAAAACCGGGCCGTGTCTGGAGCCGCGAGCAGCTGTTGGATCGGGTTTGGGGTCGCGACATCTATGTCGATACCAGAACGGTTGACGTTCACATCGGTCGTCTTCGCAAAGCGCTGACGCAGCATGGCGGCGAAGACCCAGTACGCACAGTGCGCGGGGCGGGCTACGCCTTAGGGTGATACAATCAGGGCAGGGCGGTTACGCCCTGTTCTATGCAGTTTACTCATAGTTCGATGTGAAACTCTGACTGTTTTTTGCGATGTCGGCAGGTTACCTTGCGGCAAAGCTGATTTAGCGGAGAAGCAAGATGAACGCCCCGAACACAAAACCGACTTTGCGCGCCAAAGATGCACCAGACATGGGCTCTTTTTCGTGGGACGATCCATTCCGACTAGCGGATCAGCTCAGCGAAGACGAGCGTATGATTTCCGCCAGTGCGCAGGCCTATGCGCAGGAAAAGCTGCAGCCACGTGTTCTGGAAGCCTTTCAGAACGAAGAAACCGACCCTGAAATCTTCCGCGAAATGGGCGAAATGGGCCTGCTGGGCACCACAATTCCCGAAGAATATGGCGGTCTGGGCGCGGGTTATGTGTCTTACGGTCTGGTCGCGCGCGAAGTCGAACGCGTGGACTCAGGCTATCGTTCGATGATGTCGGTGCAAAGCTCGCTGGTGATGTATCCGATCTATGCCTATGGCAGCGAAGAACAGCGCCGGAAATACCTTCCGAAATTGGCAAGCGGAGAATGGATCGGGTGTTTTGGCCTGACCGAACCTGATGCGGGTTCGGACCCGGCGGGCATGAAAACCCGCGCTGAAAAGATCGACGGCGGCTATCGTCTGACCGGCAGCAAGATGTGGATCTCGAACTCTCCGATTGCTGATGTGTTTATCGTGTGGGCCAAGTCCGACGCGCATGACGGCAAGATCCGCGGCTTTGTTCTGGACAAAGGCCTCAAAGGGCTGAGTGCGCCGAAGATTCAAAACAAGATGAGCCTGCGCGCCTCGATCACCGGTGAAATCGTTCTGGACGGCGTCGAAGTGGACGAGGGCGCTTTGCTGCCACACGTCCAAGGTCTCAAAGGTCCGTTCGGCTGTCTGAACCGCGCGCGCTATGGGATCAGCTGGGGCGTCATGGGGGCCGCGGAATGCTGTTGGCACGGAGCACGGCAATACGGATTGGATCGCAAGCAGTTCAACAAGCCTCTGGCGCAGACGCAGCTGTTCCAGCGAAAGCTGGCAGACATGCAAACCGAAATCGCGTTGGGCCTGCAAGCCAGTTTGCGCGTTGGACGTCTGATGGATGAAGCCGAAGCTGCGCCCGAGATGATCTCGATCGTGAAACGCAACAACTGCGGCAAAGCCTTGGATATTGCGCGCATGGCACGGGACATGCACGGCGGCAACGGCATCTCGCTGGAGTTTCAGGTGATCCGCCATATGGTCAATTTGGAAACCGTGAACACCTATGAAGGGACGCATGACGTACACGCATTGATCCTGGGGCGGGCGCAGACTGGTTTGCAGGCCTTCTACTAGGATATTCTAAATATCGTGTAATCGGTATTATGTTAAATAAATGGCATTGCGCGATTGGGGCTTTCCTCATATCGCCAATGCCTTAGGATCCTTTCCTGAACGTGTCTTACGGAGGTTTGGATGCACCTGAACGGTAAAACTGTCGTCGTAACCGGTGCCGCGAATGGCATTGGTAAAGGTCTGGCCATCCGCTTTGCGCGCGAAGGTGCCACGGTTGTCTGCGCCGACATCGACACGGCTGCCGCCCGGTCCGTCGCAAAGGAAATTGGTGGCCATGCGTTTACCTGCGACGTCGCGGATGAAAACAGTATCAAGGCACTGATCGATCACGTCGAAGATCAGATCGCTCCGATTGATCTGTTCTGTGCGAATGCCGGTATTCTGACGCTTGGCGGTTTGAATGTGCCGGACGAAGACTGGGACCGGATCTGGAAGATCAACGTTATGTCGCATGTCTGGACTGCGCGGCATCTGGTGCCGCGCATGATCTCACGCGGCGGCGGTTACATTATGACGACGGCCTCAGCTGCCGGATTGCTCAACCAACCTGGTGCTGCGCCTTATGGTGTTACGAAACACGCGGCAGTTGGGTTTGCTGAGTGGTTGTCGTTGACCTACGGCCACAAAGGTTTGCGCGTGTCAGTTTTGTGTCCGCAGGCTGTCCGGTCGGAAATGACACGCGGCCATGAGGATTCGGTTGCATCCATAGACGGAATGCTAGAGCCCGAAGATGTGGCTCAGGCCTGTGTCGATGGTATCGAGGCCGAGCAGTTCCTAATTCTGCCGCACGGCCAGGTGCTGGATTACATCCGGCACAAAGCTGGCGACTATGATCGTTGGCTGGGCGGAATGCGAAAGCTAAATCAAGCGTTTATCGAGGGTTCCTAAGACTTGGGCTGTGCCTTGCGCATCAAGCCTTCCTGCGTGACCGAAGCGACCAAAGTGCCATCCTGCGCGTAGATCGATCCTCGGTTGAAGTTGCGCCCTCGCCCGCTCCACGGGGAATCCATTGAATACAGGTGCCAGTTTTCAAAGTGAATTGGCGCGTGGAACCACATTGCATGGTCCAGACTGGCCGCGTTGACTTCGCCTGTGAACCAACTGAGCCCGTGCGGTCGCATGCCCGAACCCATTAAGTACATATCCGACGCGTAAGTCAGCAGAAGTTGTTGTGTGGCAGCATCCGCTCCGGCGGCTCCGGGCATGCGGAACCAGACCTGATTTTGGTCATCTGACTTTTCCGGTTTGAACGGATCAAGATGACTGGCCTCACGCACCTCAATCGGGCGTTCGCGTGTCAGTTCCATGCGCAGTTTCTCTGGCAGCAAAGGAGCGTATTTTTCACGTAGTTCAGTGCGAGACGGATAGCTTTCCGGTGCCTCCATCTGCGGCATCTGGTGATGATGATCCCAGCCTTCATCCAGAATATGAAAGGACGCGGATAGGTTCAGGATTTGTTTTCCATGCTGAATGGCTACGACGCGCCTGGTCGTGAAAGAACCTCCATCTCGCGCTCTATCAACTTGATAAATAACGGGAATAGATGGATCTCCTGGACGGATGAAATACGCGTGCAAAGAATGGCACATGCGATCGTCGACCGTTCGATACGCCGCTGCTAAAGCTTGGGAAACCACCTGTCCGCCAAAGATCCGGGTTGGTGTTTCACCCCCCGACCCTGTGCCCCGGAACAAATCCACTTCGAGTCTTTCAAGGTCCAAAAGGTCCAGAAGGACACGTTCGGCTTCGGTCATGTGCGAGTCTCCGGTTGGCTATGGGCAAGGCGTATCAGGGCGGCGTTTGTCATTCAATCAACGCGCCCAACACAAGTGCCTTTAGTTCGGCCCGCGATGGATAAGAGCTGGACGGAGACAGCTGCGTGAAAAACACGACCGAAAAATCGTTAGAGCGGTCGATCCAGAAGAAGGTCGACGCCATGCCGCCCCAGCTGAAGTCCCCCAAGGACCCGGCTGTTCGCGTTCTACCGGGGTTCACAACGACCGCACCGGCCAGACCAAAACCCATACCTTCCATCGGTTGCTCGGCAAAACTCTGCGGTCCCATCGAGGCAATGTCGCCCGGTAAGTGGTTGTGCAACATGAAGTCCACCGTCTTAGGGCTCAGCAATCTGTTGCCGTTGCCCTGCCCCCGATTTCGTATCATCTCGGCAAACTTGGCGTAGTCATCGATTGTACTGATCAAGCCGCCACCGCCCGAGAATGTGGTCGTACGTTCAAATGGCGACGTACCAGCCTGATCCGTCAGGCGTAGCGTATCGTCTCCGGTTTCCGCCGAGTTCAAAGCCATCGCATCCCCGGCTAGCGGAGTGTAGAGCGACGCAAACCGATCCCCTGCCCCTTTGGGCACGGCAAAGCCGGTTTGCGTCATGCCGAGTGGCTCAAATATTTCCGCCGCAAGAAACTGGTCCAGAGACCGACCCGAAACCACCTCGACGACACGGCCAAGAACATCGGTAGAAACCGAATACTCCCATCGACTGCCGGGCCGAAATGCCAGCGGCAGGCTCGCCAGCGCGTGGATGCGATCCTTTAGGGGACCCTGATCGGGGCCAAAGATCAGATCCCGCGCGTCCATCGCCTTTGGAAGAACTCCGGGGTTGAACGGATAGCTGAAACCGCTGGTATGCGTCAGCAATTGATGCAGCGTCGGAGGCGGCGCGTCCTCAATCTGATCCAAACACTCTGCTCCCGGAAGGAGGGCCTGCATGGACCCGAATTCTGGCAGAAAGTCAGAGAGTTGTGCGTCAAGGTGAAACAATCCGCGCTCGGCAAGCATCATCACTGCGACCGAGGTGACGGGTTTCGTCATCGAATAGATGCGCACCAGCGTATCGCGATCAAACGGCAGGCCCTGTTCAACGCTTCTAAAGCCGCAGGCATGAAAAAACGCCTCGGTCCCGCGATGCGTCACCAGCAATGAGCTGCCGGGATACTTCCGATCGTCCACATAGCGCTGCATCCAGTCCCGTATACGATTTAAACGGTCAGGATCAAAACTCGACTGGCTGCACATAGTTGACGGAACCTCCTGGGCACAATTGTCCAATCATGGCTGGTGAAGCACTGAATTAACAGGGTAATTCGCAGTTGGGTTATCAGATGCTGCGTCCCGCTTCGCGCAACTGTTACACTGAACGCGTTACAGATTCGCCTGGTGGTTCTGAGTACAATTCGTTGATCGTCTTATCGGAGGCAGACCATGACGCAGCCCATAGAGTTCTTTTTCGATTTCTGCAGCCCCAATGCCTATTTGGCACATAAGGTTTTGCCCGAAGTGACGAACAAGCATGATCAGGCCCTGAATTACGTGCCGGTGTTGCTGCCAACGATTTTCAAGGCCACCAACAACCAAAACCCGTTCGAGGCGTTCTCGGAAAACCGCCAGAAGACTGCCTATTTGACCCATGACCTGCATCGCTATGCAAGACGACGTGGGCTGAGCTTTCACATGAGTCCGCACTTCCCGGTGAATACAAAGTTTGCCATGCGAGGTGCTCTGTTTGCGTCCGGTAAAGCCTGGGAATCCAAGTATATAGACGCAATATTTGATGCGATCTGGGTGCATGGTCAAAAGGTGGATGAGCTGAGTGTGCTGATGGATATTCTGCAAGAAAACGAATTGCCCGCCCGCAAGATACGGGAGGCAATGACCGATGCCGAGATCAAGCAGCGGCTCAAGGACCAATCCAAAGCTGCGGTGAAACGTGGTGTTTTCGGGGTGCCCACCATGTTTGCGGGCACCGAGATGTTCTTTGGCAAAAACAGCCTGACGAACCTCGAACTGGAGCTGTCTCAGGCGTCAGCCTGAAAGGCCTAGGATTTCAACGCGGCAAGCCCGTGTTGCGCGAAGATTGGAACGTATGCTCCGAACACCTGTGCGCGTTTGGGGTCTGAGGCGTTTCCATCCAGTGCGCGTTTGTAGACTCCCTGTAGGATCCCGGCCATTCGGAAGAAGTTGAAGGCCAGATAGAACCCAAAATTGTCAATCCCCGGTATTCCCCGGCGGTCGCAATATCGTGCGATAAACTCTTGATCTGATGGCAATCCTAGCGCTTGGCGGTCGACGCCGGCCAGACCGCGCCCCTCTTTTCCGGGGGGCAGTTGCCACTGCATGATCACCGCAGCCAGATCTGCATAGGGGTGGCCGATTGTCGACAGTTCCCAATCCAGAACGCCGATGCAGCGGGTCCCGTTTTGTTCGAACATCAGATTGTCGATGCGATAGTCGCCGTGCACCAGGGTGCGTTGGCCGTCATCTTCGGGGATGGACGTCTCAAGTGCCACGATCAGTTCGTCCATTTCAGGGACGGTTGCGGTCTCTGACGCGCGATACTGCTTGGTCCAGCGCGCGATCTGACGTTCGAAGTAGTTCCCCGGCGGGCCGTAGTCCGACAGGCCAACTGCATCGACGTCGACCTCATGCAGATCGGCCAGCACGCGGTTCATCTCGTCCAGCACACCGGTGCGAGTGGCCTTGTCGACATCGTCCATCGTGGGCTCCAGAAACACGCGCCCCTCCAGTCGTTCCATCACGTAGAAAGCCGAGCCGATGACGTCGTCATTCTCGCAAAGCAACATCATGCGCGGTACTGGAACGGCACTGTCGGTCAACGCGGTTTGCACGCGAAATTCTCGATCAACGGCGTGCGCGGATTTCAACAGCACGCCCGGCGGCTTGCGGCGCAGCACGTAGGTTTTGGCCGGAGTGCCCAGCTCGAACGTTGGGTTAGACTGGCCGATTGCGAACTTCGTGGCTTCGAGCGGACCCTGATAACCGTCCAGATGTGCACTGAGATAGGCATCCAGCGCGTTGAGGTCGAGTTGTGATTTCGTATCTTTTTCAGACATCTAAACACCACACTCTAAAGTGCTTCGGCAAAGATGTTACCAGCCGTCACGACGTTGATGCCGCCGGACACAGGGATCACAGCCCCGGTCACGTAGCTCCCGCCGCGTCCGCACAGAAACAGCATGCAACCGGCGATGTCTTCGTCCCGTCCGACGCGTCCCAACGGCACCGATTTGCCAACCTTGTCGCGGGTTCCTTCATCGCCTGTCGCAAAGGCAGTCATGCGCGAGACGAACGGTCCGGGCGCAAGGGCGTTGACGGTGACATGGTACGGCGCAAGCTCCTTTGCCAGAATTTTGGTCAGGTGCAGTACTGCGGCTTTGGAGGCGGAATAGCTATAAGCTCCGTCGCCCATAGGAACCTCGCCCATTACCGAGCCGATATTGACGACACGCGCCGGGTCATCTGGCGTTCCTGATTTCATCAGCATCGGCAACAAGCGCTGCGTGAGTTCAAACAGGCCCGCTACGTTGATCGACATGACCTTTTCCCAGGCGTGATAAGGGAACTGACCCATGGGCGACCCCCATGTGATTCCAGCATTATTCATCAGGATATCAATGGTGTCTGTCCGGCTCTTCACCTCGTCCACCATAGCCTGAACACCCTCTTCCGTGCCGACATCGCCGCTGAAACCTTCGGCATGGCCCGGCGCATCCAGCGCGTTTAACTCAGCGGCAACTGCCTCACACGCGTCTCCCTTGCGCGATGCGATCAGGACGCGGGCCCCTGCCCTGACAAGCGCTTCGGCCGCCATCCGGCCGATCCCTGTGGCGCCGCCGGTCACAAGCGCGGTTTTGCCCTGCAGTGAGAATAAGGTTTCAGGGGTCATGGTCTGCTCCTCGGTTTTTTGCGTGTAGACGTGCGCGGCGGTCATGGGCGAGACTTCCATCCCGCTGAATTCTTGACAACATCCGCTGCTGCGCCAAAGTTCCTCCTAAACTGAATAACAAGGACAACAGGATCATTATGCAAGCTTTACTCAGCGTCGCTCCGGGCGGGCCGGACACATTGGAACTGACGACACTGCCCGATCCCGAACCTAAAAAAGGCGAGTTGCTGGTCGGCGTCAAAGCAGCCGGGGTCAATTTCCCCGACACGCTGATGATCCGGGACATGTATCAGATCAAACCGCCCCGTCCCTTCGCCCCGGGCGGAGAGATCGCGGGCGAGGTTCTGGCAGTTGGCGAAGGCGTAACGGGGTTTGAGCCCGGCGACCGGGTTCTTGCGCTGACCGGACATGGAGGTTTTGCCACTCGGCTGACGGTCAAGGCGGCCTCTGCCATCAAATTTCCCGATACGATGCCGTTTGAAGACGCGGCCTGCTTTATCTTCACCTATGGCACCTCGTATCACGCGCTGAAAGACCGCGCCGCGTTGCAACCCGGGGAAACGCTGTTGGTTCTGGGCGCTGCGGGTGGTGTCGGAAGCGCTGCGATCGAGCTTGGCAAGGCGATGGGAGCGCGCGTGATCGCCGCTGTGTCGTCAGAGGAAAAGGCCGAGTTTTGCCGTCAGATCGGTGCGGACGAAACCATCGTTTATTCCCGAGACATGGACCGGGACGCGCAAAAGGCATTCTCTTTTGAAATCAAGGCATTGGCGGGCGCGAATGGTGTTGATGTCGTGTATGACGCTGTCGGGGGTGACTATGCCGAACCTGCGTTGCGCAGCATGGCGTGGAGTGGACGGTTTCTGGTTGTCGGCTTTCCCGCAGGCATTCCGAAAATTCCGCTCAATCTGCCGTTGTTGAAAGGGTGTCAGGTCGTGGGCGTTTTCTGGGGTGCTTCGGTTTTTCGCGATCCCAAGGGCCACAGCGAAAACATCAGCGAATTGTTTGACCTCTACGCAAAAGCTCAGATCAAACCGCAGATCAGTGCGCGTTTTTCCTTGGATCGGGCCAGCGAAGCCCTGACACTTTTGAACGATAGAACCGTGCTCGGGAAGGTTGTGGTCACTATGCCGGAAAACTGAACTGAGGTGGGTCGCTTCCACACAGGTGCCGGTCGTATGATCCGGGGCCGGTGGACATTCATACCTATTCACGTTTATGAACCGGTAACGAGGACAGTGAATTGATGAATAAAGTTCTGATTTTGAACGGTCCGAACCTGAACTTGCTGGGCACACGGCAACCTGAGGTTTACGGACATACAACGTTGAAAATGGTTGAAGAAACCTGTGTCAGCCACGGCGCCTCTATTGGGTTGGAGGTGTCGTATCTCCAGTCGAACCATGAGGGCGTTCTGATTGACGCCATCCATGCTGCCAAGGGCAAACAGGACGGTATCGTGCTGAACGCCGGGGCTTATACCCACACGTCTATCGCGTTGATGGATGCGATCAGCTCGGTTGAGCTGCCTGTGGTCGAGGTTCACTTGTCCAACATCCACGCGCGCGAACCGTTCCGCCATAAGTCCTACATCGCTCCGGTCGCGCTCGGCCAGATTTGCGGGTTTGGGTTGCAGAGCTATGTTGTGGCGCTAAATGCGCTGTCTGCGCACTTGCGGGACAAGGGGGCTGTATGAAGCTAAGCGAGTATCTGAATTTCCTCAGCTACGTGAAGACGCTGGAAGAGCTTTGGGATGCCCATTGCCGTCAGATGGCGAAGTTCGGATTTGATCGCTTGCTCTATGGCTATACGCGCTACAGAACGGAAACCTCTTTGGGCGACCCCGAAGACTTTACGATTCTGACGAACCACGGAAAGGCTTATCTGGACGGTTTTCTGCGTGACGGCTTGTACTTCAACGCCCCGATGTTGAAATGGGCGCTGAACAACGAGGGCGCGGCCAGTTGGAAAATGATCCAGGATATGAGCGCCGACGGCTCAATGAGCGCCGAGGAGCGTCGGGTCTACGAATTCAACCGCTCAAAAGGCGTGGTTGCGGGCTATACGGTCAGCTTCACTTCGGTCTCTATGCGATCAAAGGGGGCCATTTCCCTTTCAGCAGGTGGCGGGCGCAGTCAGCAAGAGGTTGACGCCGTGTGGGCCGAACATGGCGAAGACATCCTGCTGATGAACAACGTCGCGCATCTGAAGATCCTCACCCTGCCCTATAACGCACCCAACCGGGCGCTGACGAAACGCCAGCGCGAGGCGCTGGAATGGGTCGGCGATGGTAAGACCACCCAGGACATCGCGCTGCTCATGGGGCTGACTGCGGCAACTGTCGAAAAACACCTAAGGCTCGCGCGTGAGGCGCTGTGTGTTGAAACAACGGCACAGGCGGTCCTTAAGGCGTCGCTGCAGAATCAGATGTTCATCATGGAAGCCTGACGTGTTCTTTTTGACGCTAATTTGCGTCAATTTACGTAGGGTAAGGAAATCATGACTTCCCGAATCTGGGGCCCAGTTGCAAAGTGATATTGTTCCGTGAGTGGTGGCTTTAGCCTGGGAACATTTTGGTCGGATCTTTGCAATTTCAGGGCTCTCCGATCACTCTGGCATAAGGGCGTTTATTTTTCCGCGTTTCTGTGTTGGAATCTTTGAGGGGCCTCGACCATCCCCATCTGCGGGGCCCCTCAATCTCTTCAAGTGAGTGATGGACAAGTGCTTTAATACGCACGAAAAAACCGACTACGTTTCCGTAGTCGGTTTTCCAATTTGCGCTGGTTGAGGCCCCTTGCAGGGCCTCTGTCAGGCTTAGCCTTGGGCTGCTTTAGCAACTTCGGCTGCGAAGTCTTCTTTTTCGACCACGATGCCTTCGCCAACTTCCAGACGGATAAAGCCGGTGATGGTTGCGCCTGCTTCTTTGGCGGCTGCTTCAACGGTCAGGTCAGGGTTCACAACGAACGACTGGTTCAGCAGAGTCGATTCCGCGACGAATTTCTTCATGCGGCCTTCGATCATCTTTTCGATCACCTGCTCCGGCTTGCCGGATTCGCGGGCGATGTCCATCTGAACCTGCTTTTCCTTCTCGACAACAGCCGGGTCCATGTCCGCTTCGGACAGAGCTGCCGGGTTCACAGCTGCAATGTGCATTGCAACCTGTTTGCCGATTGCTTCGTCACCGCCGGTCAGAGCCACCAGAACACCGATTTTGCCCATGCCGTTGGTGGCCGCGTTGTGGACGTAGGACACAACGGTGTCGCCCGACAGTTTGGCCATACGGCGCACCGACATGTTCTCGCCGATAGTGGCGATCTTGTCGGTCAGGGTGTCTGCAACGGTCTTGCCGCCCAGATCGGCCGCCAGCAGTGCGTCAACATCTGCGACGCCTTCAGCTGCATAAGCGATCTTGCCAACCATTTCCTGGAACTCGGCGTTCTTCGCGACGAAGTCGGTTTCCGAGTTCACCTCAACAGCAACACCGTTGCCGCCGTCGACGTGTACTGCAACCAGACCTTCGGCTGCGGTACGGCCGGATTTTTTGGCCGCTTTCGCCAGACCTTTGGTACGCAGCCAGTCAACGGCTTCGTCCATGTTGCCGCCGGTTTCGGTCAGCGCTTTTTTCGCGTCCATCATGCCTGCGCCGGTCGAGTCGCGCAGTTCTTTAACCATTGCTGCTGTGATTGCCATCTTTAGGCTCTCCTCAATTCAAACGGAATTGGGGCAGGTCATACCCTGCCCCATATGTCATTTACGTGACGGGCAGCTTACGCTTCGGCAGATGCTTCTGCTTCTGCCGGGGCTTCTTCTGCAACGGCTTCTTCAACCGGAGCTTCTTCGAAGGCACCCAGGTCAACACCTGCTGCACCCATCTGAGCGGTCATACCGTCCAGAGCGGCACGAGCGGCCAGATCGCAGTACAGCGAGATTGCGCGGGCTGCGTCATCGTTGCCAGGGATGATGTAATCAACACCGTCGGGCGAGCAGTTGGTGTCGACAACAGCCACAACCGGGATACCCAGCTTGTTGGCTTCCGCGATGGCCAGTGCTTCTTTCTTGACGTCGATGACGAACAGCAGGTCAGGAACGCCGCCCATCTCACGGATACCGCCCAGCGAAGCTTGCAGCTTGGCCTGGTCACGTTCCATGCCCAGACGCTCTTTCTTGGTCAGGCCTTCGGCGCCCGATTCCATGGCTTCGTCGATCTGGTTCAGACGGTTGATCGACTGGGAAACGGTTTTCCAGTTGGTCAGCGTGCCGCCCAGCCAGCGGTGGTTCATGTAGTACTGAGCCGACTTTTCAGCCGCTTCAGCGATCGGGCCAGCGGCCTGACGCTTGGTACCAACGAACAGAACGCGGCCACCTTTGGCAACGGTGTCACGAACGGCCTGCAGAGCCTGGTCCAGCATAGGAACGGTCTGGGTCAGGTCCATGATGTGGATGCCATTGCGCGAGCCGTAGATGAACGGGCCCATGCGGGGATTCCAACGCTGTGTCTGGTGACCAAAGTGAACGCCAGCTTCCAGCAGCTGACGCATGGTGAACTCGGGAAGAGCCATGCTATTCTTTCCTTTTCCGGTTTACGCCTCGGCGGGGGTGAAAGAAGCGGATGCTCCAACCGGCGGGCCAGATAAGGATGTCTCCCCTACAAAGCCCAAACCCCGCCTGCGGGTTTGAATGGCGCGCGTATACGGCAGGTTTGAATGCAGTGCAAGGGCCAATCGCCCTTATTTTTCAAGGCGCGCCAGAGAATGTGCATGGCGCACGGCCTCTTCGCAATGCGCGGCCAGTGCTTTGCGGTTTTCGAAGTCACTTACCTTGGCCGGGGCGTGATAGATCAGCTCAACCGATCCTTGCCGGCGCGCGCCCAAGGTCTTGAGCAGATGCGGCCCGAACTCCATATCTCCCCACCAGCCATAGAACCTGTCGGGCTGGCCTTTGGGCGCATGAAAGATCACCGAGACCGGCTGCACATACATGAAATCCCGCAGCTCATCCGCGAAGAACGCGGCGAAAAGCGTTGTTTTAAATGGCAAAACCCGCAAGCCGTCGGTCGATGTGCCCTCGGGAAAAAACAGCAGCTTGTGCCCCGCTTTCAAGCGTTCCTCGAACACCTGTGTCTGTTCTCGGGCCTTCTTCCGGTCGCGCTCAATGAACACGGTGCCGGTCGCACGGGCCAGCCAGCCGATGCCGGGCCATTTGGCGACTTCGGCCTTTGATACGAAATAGACCCGTTTGCGCGCATTGAGCGCGAAGATGTCCAGCCAGGACGTGTGGTTGGCAACCACGGCACCCCTCTCGGTCATCAAATCCCCAGAGTAACGAATACCGATGCCCAAAAGCCGAAGTGCATTGCGGCAGACAAACTGCACGATGAACGGCGTGACCGGACGGCGAAGACCAAACAGCGGGTATTCGACAAGGCGGACGGCCAGCAGGACAATCAGCCCGCCAAAAACCAGCAATGCAAGCGGCACGCCTCGAAGGATCACCAGAAGCCAACCCAGCACACCCAGTTCAATTGGGTCGGGTGCGTCCTCACTATCCCAAAGTGGTTCGGACACCGGCTCAGGCTCCGCCATAGATGCGGCGCTGGCGTTCGTTCATACGCGCGGTATCCAGGATCAGGCAAACATCGGTGGTGTTAAAGGCATGGTCGATGAAAGCCCCCTCGCCCACAAAGCCGCCAAGCCGCAGATAGGCTTTGATCAATGCAGGGACCTGCACCATCGCCGCGCGTCGATCCAGCGCGTCGGGCGCGACCAGATCCATGGATTGAAACACATCCGGTTGCGCTCGAACCCTCAGGTCCTCTGGCGCGAGGTGATTGTGGTGCAGCATCGACAGCGGTTGCGCCAGTTTCTGTACGTCGATGCCATGAAAACTGGCGACCCCGAACAGAACCTCGATCTGGCGCTCGTTTACATAGGCGGCCAAACCGTTCCACAGGTGGTACATCGCTGTGCCACCGCGATAGTCAGGATGCAGGCAAGAGCGGCCAAGCTCCAGCAGCTTACGGCCGCTCTGTTTCAGGACGGTCAGGTCGTATTCGTCTTCGGAATAGAACTGTCCCAATTCCATTGCACGTTCACCGGGTAACAGTCTGTAAACGCCAATAACTTCGCCTGTCGCATCGTCATAGGCCAGCATGTGGTCAAAGTAGGGATCGAAGCGGTCCTGCTCCAACCCGGCCTCATGATCTACCATCTCACCGCCGCCGCCCAGCTCGCGGACAAACACGTCGTAGCGCAGCCTTTGGGCGGCGCGCAATTCGGCCTCGGACTCTGCGAGTTTGACGGTGAAAGTGGGGCCTGCATCCGGCATCGGCGTTTCCGTTCTTGTTTGCGCGCTGATACCGCAGATTTCGGGAGAATGGCAACCGGCGGCGCTGTTGCAGGCGTTAACCAATCTTAAACCAGTTTCACGGATCAAAGACGGGCGTCAGGGCGATGCGATTTCCGTCAATCACCACTTTTCCCTGTTCCTGGAAATTCACGGTGATCTTGCCAGCGATGTTGGACTGTACCTGTCCAATGCCCCAATCGGGGAAATCGGGGTGGCGGACATACATGCCCGGTGCAAGAATAGCATTAAGGTCTGTCATGTTCGAGCTCCGGTCCGGCGGCAGATACAACAGGAGAGGTACGCATGGGCGACACCAACGTCAATCTGGCCGAGCTTATCGGATCGCGAATTTGCCACGATCTGATTAGCCCGATTGGAGCGATCACGAACGGGCTGGAACTGCTTGAAATGGTCGGGTCCGTGCAAGGCCCCGAGATGGAGTTAATCTCGGGCAGTGTCGGCAGTGCCGGGGCAAGAATCCGGTTCTTTCGCGTCGCGTTCGGCTCGGCCAGTGACCAGCCGCTCGGTCGCGCCGAAGTTACCGAACTGTTGAAGGATGTTGAAAGCGTCGGTCGTGTGCGCGTCAACTGGCACGTGACTGAAGCCGTGCCGCGCAATCAGGTCAAGCTCGCCTTTTTGGCCCTGATGTGCTGTGAAAGCGCGATGCCGATGGGTGGAGAGGTAACCGTCGAAAACAACGGTGGCGCATGGACCGTGACGGGGGTTGCCGACAAGCTGAATGTCGACATGGACCTTTGGAAAAACCTTCCCAAGGGGCAGTTTGCCAACAAAGTCACACCGGCGCATGTTCAATTCGCGCTTTTGCCGCAAACGGCTGCGTCAATGGGGCGGCGGGTTGCGGCGGAAACTACCTCAACCCGCGTTGTGATCCGGTTTTAGGACCGAACGGTCCCGTTGCCGCGCACCAAGTATTTGAAACTGGTCAACTGAGCGGCCCCGACCGGGCCGCGCGCGTGCATCTTGCCTGTGGCAATCCCGATCTCGGCGCCCATGCCAAATTCGCCCCCGTCGGCGAATTGCGTCGACGCGTTGTGCATCAGGATTGCACTGTCCAGCCGCTCAAAGAAGCGGGCGGCGGCAGTGGCATCTTCGGTCATGATACAATCGGTGTGGTTCGATCCATATTTCCGGATATGCGCAATCGCTGCGTCGATATCTGCGACCGGCTTGGCAGCGATGATGCTGTCGAGGAACTCCTTGCCCCAGTCATCGTCGGTGGCGGAAATTGTACCGTCGACAGCCAGATTGCCTTCGGCATGGACTTCAACACCGGCTGCAAGCAGCGCCGAAATGATGTCACGGCCCAGTGTTTCGGCCACGTCCTGATGGATCAACAGACATTCAGCGGCGCCGCAGATTCCAGTGCGCCGGGTCTTTGCGTTCAGCACGACCTCCAGCGTTTTCTGCGGATCGGCGGTCTTATCGACATAGATATGCACGATACCCTCCAGGTGGGCGAAAACCGGCACCCGCGCCTCGCGCTGCACCAGCCCGACCAAGCCCTTACCACCACGGGGAACGATCACGTCCACATAATCCGTCATGGTCAGCAATTCCTGCACCGCGGCCCGGTCGCGGGTGGGGACCAGTTGGATCGCGTCTTCGGGCAGGTTCGCGGCCTTCAACCCTTCGACCAGACAGGCGTGAATGGCGGTTGAGGAGTGGAAGCTTTCCGACCCACCCCGCAGGATCACCGCATTGCCCGACTTCAGGCACAAGGCACCTGCATCGGCAGTCACGTTCGGACGGCTTTCATAGATCACGCCGATCACGCCCAGCGGAGTGCGAACACGCTGAATGTTGAGGCCCGATGCCATGTCCCATTCAGACAGAACTTCGCCTACCGGATCGGCCTGATCCGCGACTGTGCGCAGACCGTCGACCATGCCCTGGACGCGCGCTTCATCCAGCATCAGGCGGTCCATCATCGCCGGGCTCAGGCCCTTTTCGCGACCGAATTCCAGGTCTTTCTTGTTTGCCTCGATGATCTGAGCGCGATTAGCCCATACCGCATCGGCAGCGGCGATCAGGGCTGCGTGTTTACGCTCGGCAGTCGCGAAGGCCAGATCGGCCGAAGCTGCCTTGGCGCGTTTTCCAAGATCGGCCATCAGGGCGGGAATATTGTCGAAATCCTTCATCTCATATGCCTTTCGGTCGGTCTTATTTGTCTATCATTGCGCCGTTACAGCGCCAAATCATCGCGGTGGATCAAAACGGCCCGACCGGGATAGCCCAGCGTGGCCTCGATCTCGGAGGACTTCCGCCCCTTTATCGCGTCAGCCTCTTGCGCGGTATAGCGGCTAAGGCCCTGTGCCAGTCGACGCTCTTGTGGATCGACGATAGCAACCGGGTCGCCGCGGCCAAAATCACCGGTGACTTCGACAATGCCTGCGGGCAGCAGACTTTTGCCGTTGCCCAACGCTTTGGCCGCTCCGGCATCAACCACGATCTCGCCGCGCGGCTTCATGGCCGAAATCCAGCGCTTGCGCGCCGCATGCGGATCAAGTGTCGCGGTGAACCATGTGCAGTCTGCACCTTCTTCCAGCGTTTTCAGAGGGTTCAGGGTCGACCCTTCGGTTATCGCCATGTCGCAACCTGCTGCCGTTGCCATCTTGGCCGCCAGCAGCTTGGTCTTCATCCCACCCTTGGATAGACCGGAACCAGCGTCGCCCGCCATTTTTTCGATCTCGGGCGTGATGGCTTCGATGACATCGAACCGCTTGGCTGTTCTGTCCTCATTGGGGTTGCCCGTGTAGAACCCGTCCACATCCGACAACAGGATCAATTGGTCAGCCCCAACCGTTACAGCGATCTGCGCGGCAAGGCGATCATTGTCGCCATAACGGATCTCATCCGTTGCAACTGTATCGTTTTCGTTAACAATCGGAACTACGCCCAGGCTCAATAAGGTCTCAAGCGTTGCGCGGGAATTCAGATAGCGTCTGCGGTCTTCGCTGTCTTCCAGTGTTACAAGAACCTGCGCGGTGGTGATGGTGTAAGGGGTCAGAGCCTCTTCATAAGCGCGGGCCAGTCTGATCTGGCCCACGGCAGCCGCGGCCTGCGACTGCTCCAGCGGCAAAGCCGCCATCGGCAGAGCCAAAACACCGCGCCCCAGCGCGATTGAGCCGGACGAGACCAAGACTACGTCCGTCCCCTGCCCCTTTAGCCACGCGACGTCCTGTGCCAGCGAATGTAACCATTCCGACCTCAACAAACCCGTGTCGCGGTCCACCAGCAAGGCGGACCCGATCTTGACAACAAGGCGACGTGCGGCGGTCAGGGTTGCCACGTCTTCGTCTCCTCAACGGGTTTTTGGCGCAGGCGGTTCTCGTCGATTTGCGTACGAAGCGCACGAAGCACCTCGGTCACACCCAGATGCGCCACGCCGGACATGGTCATCACGGGGCCACCTACAGCCTCTTCCAGCTCGGCTTTCTGGATCTCGAGTTCCTCTTCATCCAGTGCATCGACCTTGTTCAGAACCGTGATCCGAGGTTTTTCGGCCAGTTCGCCGCCATAGGCCTCAAGCTCATGAATGATGGTGCGGTAGTCTTCGGCCACCGTTTCCGAGGTGCCGTCGACAAGGTGCAACAAAACGGCGCAGCGTTCGACGTGCCCAAGGAACCGATCCCCGATCCCGCGCCCTTCGTGGGCGCCTTCGATCAGGCCCGGAATATCGGCGACCACAAACTCCACGTTGTCGACACCGACAACACCCAGATTCGGGTGCAGGGTCGTAAACGGATAATCAGCAATTTTGGGGCGCGCGTTCGATGTGGCCGCCAGAAAGGTTGATTTGCCGGCATTCGGCATGCCCAACAGACCCACATCTGCAATCAGTTTCAACCGCAGCCAGATGGTGCGGTCAATCCCCGCTTGCCCCGGATTGGCGCGGCGCGGGGCCTGGTTGGTGGCCGATTTGAAGTGCAGGTTGCCGAAGCCACCATTGCCGCCCTTGGCCAGCAAAACGCGCTGTCCAACTTCGGTCAGGTCACAGATGACGGTTTCTTCGTCCTCGTCCAGAATCTCGGTGCCGACGGGCACACGCAGGACGATATCGTCACCGTCCTTACCGGTACGTTGCTGACCGCGACCCGGTTGACCGTTTTTGGCAAAAAAGTGTTGCTGATACCGGAAATCGATCAGGGTATTCAGCCCATCCACAACTTCGGCCCAGACAGACCCGCCCTTACCGCCGTCACCGCCATCGGGACCGCCGTATTCAATGTACTTTTCGCGCCGAAAGCTGACGCAGCCGCCACCTCCGGCACCGGACCGGATGTAGACCTTTGCAAGATCGAGAAATTTCATGTGTGTCCCCTACTGCAAAGGCCCCATCGGCCACAAGTCAGAGTTTTTTACTGTAAGTCCAGGTAGGCACGTTCGCATCGCGCGCCACCGAGTAGCTTTCGGCATCCCCAAGGTATTCAAACCCGCAATGGGTCAGCACCCGGGCCGAGGCCGGATTGTCCTGAAACACGCTGGCAAACATGGTGGCGTTTTCCAACGGGTTGGCATTGACCAGAGTTTCAACGGCCAGCGACGCAACGCCCGTGTTCCAATAGACAGGCGCGACCCAATAACCGACCTCGGACTGGTTGCGGTCCAGTCGCGTCAGTGAAATCAGGCCAATCAGCTCGGGACCACCATCTTTGGTGGCATCCATCGCCCAGACATCCTCATCCCGGTCCTCGGCCATCGAACGGGACACGAATGCCTCGATCGAGCCGGGCGGCAGCGGATGCGGGATCGATGTGGTCATACGTGCCACGCGCTCATCACCTGCGTAATGTTCAATGAGACCCAAATCCGACCTGCGCAGCGGGCGCAGATCGAACCGCTCGGTTTCTATGACCGGCTGGTTTATGATCGTCTCCAGTTTCATGAGTGCGTTCCTCCTCCGAACAACACGTAAATTATGGACGCAAAAGCAAAACTAAATAACGTCCACATCAGATATTTGCGGCCCAGACGATGTTCAACCGCATGGGCAATCCGACCTTGTGTCAAGGTCGGTATAAAGCTTGCTGCATTGGTCATCGGGGCCATTGATCAAAACTGCGTTAAAACGAGAAAGGGGACCGGCATTTTCTGCCGGTCCCCCTGGAATTTTTCAAACCTTACGGGTTTCGGCTTACTCTGCGGCCTCCGCCACTGGCAGGACCGAAATGAAGGTGCGGTTTTTGAGTCCCTTGTGGAACTTCACGGCGCCATCGGTGGTTGCAAAGATGGTGTGATCTTTGCCCATACCTACGCCCTCGCCCGGCCAGAACTTGGTGCCGCGCTGACGTACGATGATGTTGCCTGCGATGGCTGCTTGGCCACCGTACAGTTTCACGCCAAGGCGGCGACCAGCTGAGTCGCGACCGTTACGGGAGGAACCGCCAGCTTTTTTATGTGCCATTCTCTCTCTCCTTAGCCTTTGGCCAGCTCTTTGGCCTGCTCAACCCACTCGGGTTTCACTTTGACCGTTTCGATAGCAGCAATCTGCTCGTCCGACAAGGCGGCCAGAGCAGCAAAGCTCTCGATACCGGCTTCTGCCAGCTTCTTGGCAGCGGCAGGGCCGACACCGTTCAGCTTGGTCAGATCGTCAGCGGCAGCAGCAGCGGCGGGTGCCTCTGCTTTGGCTTCAGCTTTCTTCGCAGTAGGCTTTTTCGCCGCCGGAGCAGCTTCGCCAGCCGGAGCCGAACCGGTTGCAGCTTTGATGCCAGACTTGTCAGCGCCCGACGCCAGGATGTCGGTGATCTTGACCAAAGTCAGCTTCTGACGGTGGCCAACGGTACGCTTCGAGCTGTGCTTACGACGGCGCTTGACGAACTTGATGACCTTGTCACCTTTGATCTGTTCGATCACTTCGGCCTGTACGCCTGCGCCTTCAACGAAAGGAGCACCAACAACCGGAGCGTCGCCACCCAGCATCAGAACATCGTTGAATTGAACTTTTTCACCTGCGTCGGCAGCCAGCTTTTCAACGCGGAGCACATCGCCCGCCTGAACCTTGTACTGCTTGCCGCCAGTCTTGAGGACCGCAAACATGCGTCTTTCCTTTTCAAACCCGCGTTCTGTGGTCCCCTTTCGGGCGTTACTGGCTTTCGCCACCTCGAACAGCGCGCCCTTTTCGGGCTGTGTGACGACCTTTCGGGACAACCCCTTGGGTCAATAATGACGAGACCCGGCGCGGAGAAACCGGCCGGGATGCGCGCTTATCCATAGAATGGCTGGGAAAGTCAACAGTAAATAGAGGGTCAAAGGTCCGATGCGCTGAGCGCGCGTGAGACCGCCTGCCCCAATTCAAAGTAGACCTGATCATAAATCAGATCGAAGCCGACAAAAAAGGCCTCATTCATGGCGCGTCCCGTATCGGTGCGGGAAAAGGCGATGTTCTCGCGCATCTGGGCTTCGGTCAGAGGCTGATAAGCAAGCAGCAAAAAAGAGTACAGCCAAGTACGGGTCTCTTCGGTAACGCTGTCCTTTTCCGACAATAGCTGCGCCAGGATGTCTTCGGGGTTAGCGCCCGTTTCGCCGCTCAGGCCGCGAAAAAAGTTGTAATCCGAACTCAGGGAACTTTGGACATTCCTATCGATCAGATCATTGACCTCGATGTATTCGTCGACCAGCAGGAACAACGAGGTGTCCTGCGCACTGTCCAGGTAAGCCTCGCGCGCCATGTCCTTGATGGTTTCGTCCGCGAATGCCAGCCGTGCCGAGTTTTCCAGCGTGACAATGGTTTGGCCCACTTCGCTTTCAAAAAACACGATCGCGCGGTCCATTTGACTGTCTGTCAGGCGGCTCTCAAAGGTCTCAGCAATCTGCTGCTGCATCCGTTCGGGCGCGTAAATCTCCTCAATCTGGGCCTCGAACACCGGTCCGCCGGTGTTTCCCAGAAACGTCTCATCCAGTTCTTGCCCTTGCACCCTGCCCTCATCCCGCAGAATCTCAACGACCTGTTCGATCTTGAGCGCCTGCATCAGACGCTCGACCCGGTCCGAGGCAGCCGCAGGAACGGCGAATAGCAGAAAAGACAAACACGCAGCGGTCAGACGCATCAGATATCCTGTGCCGGGTGCAGTTCGGCCATTCTTGCGGCGAGGTCTTCGAACTTCATGGCCATGATTTCATATTGGATGGCGTTCAACAGCTCATAGACCTCTTGCATCAGCGGTTGCTCCAACGCGTCGGCATAAGCAACGACCTCGGCGTCCGAGAAGTCTTTATAGGTATAGGCAGCCCCAGCCAGAGCGGACAGTTGCAACGCCTGCCGCATTCCGGTTTCGCTGCGCCGAAGCATTTCCCTAAGCTCATCGGCGCTCAGTTGCAGGTCGATCACACCCGAGGCGCTGGCCGCGAGAAGAAAGCGCAACTGAATCTCTTGCACAGCCCGCAAAGCAGTGCCGCTGGAGTCAATCGCGCGATTCATGCGTTTGAGCTCTTCGACGCGTTTCGAGCCATCTTGGATCAGGCCCGATACGATTTCCTGCCCTTCCGTCTGCTTGGCTTCATCGTCTTCGATCATGTGAGACGCGTTTTCGGCCTGAACCAAGCGCTGCCCCAGGTCCGAAGCATAGAACTCGACCGCGTGGTTCAGCGCATCATCGCTCAGCGTTTGTTCCAGAATCGAAACGGCGATGTTGTGCATGTCTTCGACATCAAAGACTTCTTCGGTCAGACGGGTCCAATCCGATCCAAACCCGTCGGGGTCAATGCCCAGCATCTGAGGCGCCGAGGCTGAAGCCAGCGCTATGCTTTCAAGGGCAACATCAAACCCGGTTGTGGTCAAAAACGCCTCGATCCGGTCCCGGCTGGCTGCAAAAGCCTGCTGCGACAGAAGAGCAAGGGTGAAAACAACGGCTGAAAGCGGCACAACGGCCCGGTGTAGAGCATAGGTCATAAGCAAGAGCCTAGGCGAATTACGGCGTCAGGCAACGGAAAATCCCAGCTTTGTTAATTTTCGGAATTTTCTGCTTGCACCCCCGCGCGTTCCTCACTAAATCCCCCCCTCACAGACCCCCGCGGAGAGGTGCCGGAGTGGTCGAACGGGGCGGTCTCGAAAACCGTTGTGGGTGCAAGCCCACCCAGGGTTCGAATCCCTGTCTCTCCGCCACAATCCCTTTCGGATGACGGCCTTTTTCAAGCAAAGCGTGCGCAACGACCGCGAGGCGGCGTGTTATTGCCATCTGGTATGGTCAGATCGGCGCAGGCTGGCTCAATTCCCGGATTTGAAGTGAACTCCGGGGAATTCCCCTTTGATTTCCGGTATTTTCCACCCATCTGGGCGACACGTATTTCAAGGAGATCCCCCTATGTCGCGTACTCTTATTCTCGCAGTTATCGTCGCTGGCCTTGGCGCTGGCATCTACTATTACCTAAATCAACCTGAACCCACGCCTGCTGAGCGGCTGCAATCGGCGGCGCAAGAAGCGGGCGAAGCCGTGAACGACGCCGTTGACGCGGCCACCGAGCAAGCGAATGAGGCTGCATCTTCGATCACAGAGCAGGCTACCGAAGCCGCCGAGCAAGCCGGACAGGCAGCCACCGATCTGGCAAACCAGGCCAGCGATCAGGTTGCCTCACTGGCCACGCAAGGCCAGGATCTGGTGAATTCCTGGATCGAAGAAGGCACGCTTTCCGTTCAGAACTTTGACTATGACGCCATTGTCGCCTCGGTTCAGGACAGTCAGTTGTCGCAGGACCTGAAAACACAGGCGCTGAATATCCTTGATGAAATCAAGGCGTCACCTCAGTTGATTGCAGAGAAAATCGAAGAGTTGCGCACCCTTCTGACATCTCAGCAATAACCCTTATGGGCCGTTCGCTTCAGAGCGGCCCATTTTTTTTGTCGCGGGCAAGCTCCCGCTACGTCAGTTCCCACTTTGATTGACGTATGGACGGGCGTTTGGTTGGCTGTTTCCTAAATCCGAATACCACACGCACCAGACCCGGTCGGTCCTGTGCCTGTACAGCAGATAGGAGACAGCATGACCACCCTGCCCCCCAAAATGTTCGCCGTAATTCAAACCCATGACGGGTACACCGGCTCTCCGTCTGGGCCATTCATCGAGGACGCCGCCGATTGGTTGGCCGAGGCCGAGGTCGACATTCCCGAACCCGGTCTCGGACAGGTTCTGATCAAACTGCGCACGGCATCGGTGAACCCGTCCGACATTCACTTTATCAAGGGCGAATATGGGCAGCCGCGCGTCAAGGGTGTGCCGGCCGGATTTGAGGGCTGCGGCGACGTTGTTGCAACCGGCAAAGGGGCCGAGGCATTGCAGGGTCAGCGGGTCGCCTTTGTCGCGGCAGGTTCAGGGGCCTGGGCTGAATATGTGGTGACGCAGGCACTGATGTGCATCCCGCTGCGTCCCGACATTTCGGATGAGGACGGATCGGCCCAGATCGTGAACCCCATGACCGCGATGGCCATGGTCGATATCGCGCGCGGCGCCGGTGAGGCCTTTGTAGTATCTGCTGCCACCAGCCAGTTGGGCAAGCTGATGTGTGCTCTGGGTCGTGACCTTGGGTTGAAACCCATTGCCCTTGTGCGCCGAGCTGAAGCTGTCGAAGTCATAAAAGCGCATGGTGCACATGAGGTTCTGGTCACTACAGATCAGGATGTGGTCCAGAAATTCTCTGAACTCAGCCATGAATTAAAACCCCGCGTCTTTCTTGATGCGGTCGCGGATCAATTGTCCGAACAGCTGTTCTGCGCGATGCCCAACGGCGCGCGATGGGTTGTTTACGGAAAACTCAGCCCCGAGCTGCCAAAGCTGACACAGACAGGTCAGTTGATTTTCATGAACAAGCGGATCGAAGGGTTCTGGCTGACGCAATGGATGACCTCGACCCCGCCTGCGGACCAGATGCGCGTGGTTGCGGAAGTTCAGGCCCGTTTTGCTGATGGACGCTGGAAAACTGATGTGTCGGAACGGCTTAAACTGCGTGATGTCGTGGGAAAATTGGCAGATGCGCTGAAAAAGAGTGACGGAAAGGTTCTGATCACGCCATAGTAGTACAAGGCCCCGAACGTAGCAGGACGTTCGGGGCTAAAAAAAACGCCGGGCATACCGGCATGGGAGGAGAAAATTGGATAACGCGCAGCTGCTGATCAGCGGGCTGGCGAATGGCTGTGTCTACGGCCTGATCGCGCTTGGATTTGTACTGATTTACAAGGCAACCGAAGCCGTGAATTTCGCGCAAGGCGACTTCATGATGCTGGGTGCCTTTGTCACCATCGGACTGACGAATACCGAATACATGGGGTTGCCATTCTGGCTGGCATTGCCGATCTCTCTGGGGATCATGGCGGCTTTGGGGTACCTTCTGGATCGCCTAATCATCCGGCGATTGTTCGGGGAAAGCCAAACGGCCGTGGTGATCCTGACCATCGCATTGGGTTTTGTGATCCGGTTCGTCGCCGGGCTGATCTGGGGGCACGAGCCGCAGACATTGCAAAACCCACTGGCCGGTAAAGAGGTGCGTTTCGGCGGGCTGGTTCTGGGGATGGAGGACGTGGCGGTCATCGTCGTCACCATCCTGCTGACCTGGGGCCTGTATGTTTTCTTCAGCCGCACCAAGCTGGGTCTTGCGATGCAGGGCGCCTCTCAGAACCAGTTGGCGGCCTATTACATGGGTATCCCGGTTAAGCGCGTGCAGGGGTTCATCTGGGCCCTCGCCGGAGTGGTCGCCGGGATCGCCGGTATCCTTTTCGCTGCAAAAGGTTCGGTCGATCCCAGCAGTGGCTTGCTCGGTATCAAAGCCTTCGCTGCGGCGGTCATCGGTGGTTTCGGCAGCCTGCCCGGTGCTCTGGCCGGAGGGCTGGTTGTCGGCGTGATCGAACCCTTCGCCAGCCGATACATCGCCGCCGGGTACAGTCAGGTCGCGCCTTACGCCTTGTTGTTGGCCGTGCTGATCTTCCGTCCAAACGGGCTGTTCAGCCAGGTTCGGGTCAAGAAGGTGTAAGCGATGCGAGTTATCTTCAAAACCAACTACATGCAGGATATCCGGCCCTGGAAGGACACCTACCAGCTCAGCCTCTACCTGATCCTGCTCGTGATCATCGTCGCCGCACCGTGGTGGCTGGATGAGTTTTACCTGGGTGAACTGACCAATGTTCTGATCTGGGCCATCGCGGGTCTGGGTCTGATGGTTCTGACCGGCCATACCGGGCAGGTCAGCCTTGGTCACGCTGCGTTTCTGGCCTTTGGCTGCTATGCCAACGTCATCCTTCTGGAAGCAGGCGTGCCGTTTCTGATCGCCTTCCCGCTGGCGGGCATCCTGACGGGTCTGGCTGGGGTGACGGTCGCGATCCCTGCCCTGCGCCTGCACGGGATCTATCTGGCGATCTTTACCATGGCTCTGTCCATCCTGATGGATGACGTCATCGTTCTGGCTGAGCCGATCACAGGCGGTGTGTCGGGCAAGTATCTGGGCGGCGTTGAAATCTTCGGCTTTCTGGTTGATCGCTGGGGGACACCGGTGCAGTTCTTCTGGCTGGTGTTGGGCGTGGCCGTTCTGGTGACCCTCGGATACATCAACCTTTTGCGCGCGCCGCTTGGGCGCAGCTTTATCGCGGTGCGCGACTCTGAGGTTTCGGCTCAGGCGATGGGCGTCGATATTGCCCGCACCAAGATGATCTCGTTCGCGCTGTCTTGCGCTGTGACCGGTTGGGCTGGAGCGCTGATGGGCATGTATGCCGGTGCGTTCAATAACGAGACGTTCAGCGTTGTGATCTCGATCCAGCTGTTGATGATGATCGTGATCGGCGGGTTGGGTTCGATCCACGGAGCGTTTCTTGGTGCGATCGTCATCGGGTTCCTGCCTCAATTCCTGTCGATCTCGAAGGAATATGTCGGCGCGCTTTTTGGCGGCAGCACCGTTGCCATTCCGGGTCTGGAGTTCGGCATCTTCGGTATGATCCTGATCGCGTTCATCCTGTTCGAACCGATGGGTATGTATGGGCGCTGGCTGAAAATCCGTACCTGGTTCGAACTGTTCCCCTTCTACCGCAAGGATATGTTCAAACGTCAGAAATCCTACCTCAAGACGGAGCGCCTGAGATGAGCTTGCTTGAGTTTGAAAATGTCACCCTGAAATTCGGTGGCCTGACGGCGGTGAACGATCTGTCCTTCGAGGTCGAAGAAGGCGAGGTTTTTGCCATAGTCGGTCCAAATGGCGCGGGTAAATCCACGGTTTTTAACCTGATCTCACGGTTTTACGATCCCTACGCAGGTTCGATCCGGTTTGACGGGCACGACCTGTTGGCAGTCAAACCCTCGGGCGTGGCGGCCTATGGCGTGGCGCGGACGTTTCAGAATATTGAACTGTTCGAACATGCCACCGTATTGCAGAACCTTCTGGTTGGGCGGCATCGGCATCGCAAAACCAACCTGTTCTCCGAGGTGCTGTTCCTGCCCTCAGCCCGGCGGCAAGAGCTGGAAAACCGCGAAAAGGTCGAAGAGATCATCGAGTTCCTCGATCTGCAGGCATTCCGTGACAAGATGATCTCGGGCTTGCCCTACGGCGTCCGCAAGGTGGTCGAGGTTGCGCGCGCACTGGCGACCGACCCCAAGTTGCTGTTGCTGGACGAACCTGCTTCGGGGCTGTCGGTCGAAGAGACGACGGATATGCGCTGGTGGATTGACGATATCCGACGGCAGATGGGCACGACTGTGCTGATGGTGGAGCATGACATGGGGCTGGTTTCCGGCGTGTCCGATCGAGTTCTGGCCATGGCTGACGGCGCGAAACTGGCGCTTGGCACACCGGCCGAGGTCCAGTCACACCCGGCGGTGATCGAAGCCTATCTGGGGAAAGCCTCATGAGCGAACCGATCCTGAAAATCCGAAATATCGAAAGCTTTTACGGCCCGATCATGGCGATCCGCGGCGTGTCGCTGGATGTGCATCCCGGTCAGATCGTTTCAATCCTCGGGGCAAACGGTGCGGGCAAGACAACGCTGATGAAAACCGTCTCGGGTGTGATGGACCCGGAGAAGGGAAAGATCACGTTCCACGGCGAAGACATTCAGGGGTCAGAACCACACAAGGTCGTCCAGAAAGGCATCGTTCATGTCCCCGAAGGCCGCGAGGTCTTCCCCCTGCTGACTGTGGACGAAAACCTGAGCCTTGGGGCGTATACGCTGAGGGACAAAGGCCAGATCGACCATGATCGCGATCTGGTGTTTTCGTATTTTCCGATCCTCAAGGAACGCCGCAATCAAGAGGCTGGCACGCTTTCAGGCGGGCAACAGCAGATGTTGGCCATCGGACGTGGGTTGATGGGGAACCCGAAGATCATGCTGTTGGATGAGCCTTCACTGGGCCTGTCCCCGCTGTTGGTGCAAGAGATCTTTGGCATCCTCAAACGGCTGAACGACGAACAAAACATGACGATGATGTTGGTTGAACAGAACGCCAATGCCGCGCTGGAACTGGCCCATCATGGCTACGTGATGGAGGTCGGTCGCATCGTGATGGATGGAGCTGCAAAGGTTCTGATGCAGTCCGAGGACATCCAGAACTTCTATTTGGGCGTGCAGGAAGAAGGCGCGCGGGAGAACCGTCGCTGGAAACGCAAGAAGACGTGGAGGTGAGACAGATGAACATCAGCACCCTGCCCCCTCAGATCACAGTCAACGGCGTTCGCCTGAACGCGACACCCGGCCAACGCCCCGTGCGCGTCGATGAGTGCATTACGATCTGCGAGCTGTTTCAGAAACGCTGCGCCGAATTGGGTGATCGCACGGCCCATCGCGAAAAGGACTTTGGGATCTGGAGGTCATACTCCTGGGCGGATTACTGGAATCATGCCAAATGGATCGGTCTGGCGCTTCGCAAGCTGGGTCTAAAGCGCGGAGAGGTCGTCTCGATCCTGTCGGAAGACAGCAAGGAATGGGTCTGGTTCGATATGGGTATTCAGGCTGTCGGGGGCATTGCGTCAGGCATCTACACCACAGACTCGGCCAGCCAGTTGCAATACCTGATCAATGACAGCGGCAGCCGTTTTCTGATCGTCGAGAACGAAGAGCAGTTGGACAAGTTCCTGCAGATCGAGGACGAGGTGCCTGAGCTGCTGAAAGTCATTATTCTGGATGATGAGGGTCTGCATGACCTGAACCATCCCCGCTGCATGATGATTGAAGAGTTCTACAAACTGGGCCAGCAGGCCGAGACCGAGGAGCCCGGCCGGTTCGAAGCCGAAATCGCGCTCGCCACGCCGCAGGATACCGCCCTTTTGGTTTATACCTCGGGTACAACGGGTATGCCCAAGGGCGCGATGTTGAGCCATGAAAACATTCTGGCAGCCATCGAGTGTGGCGCTCATTCCCTGCCAACCCAAAGCAACGACGAACAGCTCTGCTTTCTTCCGCTGTGCCACATTCTGGAGCGCGACGTTTCCGTCTATTTTCCACTGGCTGCGAAATGCACTGTCAATTTCGCCGAGAGCCCAGAGACGGTGTTTGCCAACCTGCAAGAGGTCTCGCCCTCGACCTTTACCGCCGTTCCGCGCGTGTGGGAGAAGATCTATTCCCAGGTTCAGATCATGGCGCAGGATGCTACGCCTGCTGGTCGGGCTGCCTATGGTATGGCAATCAAAGCCGGATTGGCGCGGGCCGAGTACATTTTGGAGGGCAAACCTGTGCCCGCCGGAGTGGCCGCGCAATACTGGCTATGGGATCGACTGGTCCTGCGCAACCTGCGTCGAATGCTGGGCATGGACAAGATGCGCCGTGGCGGATCGGGTGCGGCCCCGATCTCGACCGATCTGTTGAAATGGTATTGGGCCATCGGCGTACCACTGATCGAAGGGTTCGGGATGAGCGAAACCTCGGGCCTCGCCACGCTGAACACGATCGAACATAACAAGATTGGAACCGTCGGGTGCAGGGTTCCCGGTAATGACATCCGCATATCGGAGGAAGGTGAAATTCAGCTGAAGGGTCTGAACATCTTTCAAGGCTATTGGCGCAACAACGCCAAGACGGCGGAAACGTTCACCGCAGACGGATGGCTGCGCACCGGCGATATCGGGTTCATCGACGATGACGGCTATGTCACTATCTCGGGCCGGATGAAGGACATCATTATCACCGCCGGCGGCAAGAACATCACCCCGGCCGAGATCGAAAGCCGATTGAAGTTCAGCCACTATATCTCGGACGCGGTGATCATTGGCGACAAGCGCAAATACCTGACGGCGCTCATCATGATCGATCAGGAAAACGTCGAGAAGTTCGCTCAGGACCGGAAGATTCCGTTTTCGAATTTTGCCTCGCTATGCGCTGCGGCTGAGGTCAAGGATCAGATCCAGGCCGAGATCAACGCGGTCAACAAGGACTTTGCCCGCGTCGAGCAGATTAAGGATTTTCGCCTGATAGACGTGCTTCTGACAGCAGATGACGATGAGCTGACAGCGACCATGAAGCTAAAACGCAGTTTTGTGGAAAAGAAACACAGTCATCTGATCGAAGATATGTACAAATAGTAAAAGGGATAACCCAAAGGGAGGACTAAGATGAGGAATGTGATCACGCGGCTGGCGGCTGCCACCGCTTTGACAGCTGCGGCAAGTTTCGCCAGCGCACAGACCCAAGGCGTCACCGATGATGAGATCGTCATCGGGTCAGTCAATGACCTGAGCGGCATCTTCGCGGCTGTTGGCGTTCCGGCGATCAAAGGGGCCAATGTCTATTTCGACCGCGTCAATGCAGAAGGCGGCGTGCACGGGCGTCAAATCCGCTACGTCGTCGAAGATAACGGATACCAGATGCCGCGCGCGATGCAGGGCTATAACAAGCTGCTGAATCGCGACAAGGTGTTTGCCATGCTGCAATCCCTTGGCACACCGATGAACCTGGCCGGGTTCAAGCTGTTGGATCCAAAGGGCATTCCGAACGTCGCCCCCCTGACCGCCGCGCGGCAAATGCTGCAAGATCCGATGGACAACAAATTCACGTCGTTCTCGACCTATTTCGATCAGAGCCGCGTCGGGGTGAAGTATCTGGCCGAGCAGTTTGGGGCGCAGAATGTCTGCACCATGTATCTGCCGACCGACTTCGGCGAAGAGATTCTTGAAGGCAGCAAGGCCGGAGCGGAAGAAGCCGGTATCAATTTTGCCGCAGAGACCACGCATAAACCCGATGAGGCGGATTTCGTGGGGTCGCTCAGCAAGCTCAAAGAAGAAGGCTGCGATATCGTCACAATCGCATTGGGCGTGCGCCAGGCGATCACCGTGGTCGGAACGGCCAAGAAGATGGGCCTTGAAGAAATGAAGTTCCTCGGCACCTCGGCCAGTTTCCTGACCGTTGTCGCGCAGGTTCCCGGTGGTGTGACCGATGGCTTCTATGCCGCCGCCTCATGGCAGGACCTTTGGGCACGTGCCGACGAACCCGCCCCTGCTGCCTTTATCGAAGAGTACAAAGCTGCGACTGGTGAAGACCCTGTTGGTTTCGCCATGCTGGGGTATGCCGCTGCGGACATGATGGTTCGGGCTCTTGAAGCCGCTGGCCCGGATCTGACCCAGGAAAGCTTTATCGCCGCGATGGAGACGCTGGATTATCAGGATGACCTGGTCGGCAATCATATGACCTTTGGTCCGGATGACCACCAAGGCGCGGACTCGGTTTATGTCAGCGTTGTCGAAAATGGTGCCTGGAAGATGGTGTACGAGGAATAAACCCGACCCCTGTTCCAACGAAAAAGGGCTCGCAGATGCGAGCCCTTTGATTTTGTGCACTCGGCAGCGAATTAACGCTTCGAGAACTGGAACGAACGACGCGCTTTGCGCTTACCGTATTTCTTACGTTCAACAACACGGCTGTCGCGGGTCAGGAAGCCAGCAGCTTTCAGAGCACCACGCAGGGACGGATCGTACAGCTGCAGCGCTTTCGAGATGCCGTGCTTGACCGCGCCGGCCTGACCGGTCAGGCCACCGCCTTTGACGGTTGCAACAACGTCGAATTCACCTTCAACGCCGGCAACCTGGAACGGCTGGCGCAGGATCAGCTGCAGAACGGGACGCGCAAAATACTTGTCCTGATCTTTGCCGTTCACGGTGACCTTGCCGGAGCCCGGCTTGATCCAAACGCGGGCAACAGCGTCTTTACGCTTACCGGTGGCGTAGGAGCGGCCCAGCTCGTCACGTACGGGTTCACGCACGATGACTTCTTCGGCCACGGTTTCAACGCCTGCGACGGCGCTCAGCTCTTCGAGAGTATTGATCTGATCAGCCATCGGTCATTAGCTCCGGGTGTTTTTCTTGTTCATGGACTTAACGTCCAGAACTTCGGGGGCCTGGGCTTCGTGCGGGTGCTCGGCACCGGCGTAAACGCGCAGGTTGGTCATTTGCTGACGCGCCAGACGGTTGCCCGGCAGCATGCGCTTGACCGCTTGGGTCACGACGCGCTCGGGGTGTGCACCCTCGAGGATCTGCTGCTTGGTGCGCGACTTGATGCCGCCCGGGTGGCCAGTGTGCCAGTAGAAGTTCTCTTCGCGCTTCTTGCCGGTCATCTGGATTTTGTCAGCGTTGATCACGATGACGTTGTCGCCCATGTCCATGTTCGGGGTGAACGACGCTTTGTGCTTGCCACGCAGGCGCATGGCGACGATCGAGGCAAGACGGCCCAGAACAACGCCCTCGGCGTCGATCAGGATCCATTTCTTGTCGATGTCTGCAGGTGTTGCAGAAAAGGTTTTCATGGCAGGATAGTCCTGTTTGATGTGAAAGACCGCCCCAAGGCGGAGCGGCCCGAATTCGATGGAGCGTATTTAGAGGGCACGGGCGTGCAGGTCAACATCGCCAATCGTAATTAAAATGATATAAAACAGTAGGTTATAAAATAGGTATTATTTTACCCCATATATTTTGGGCCTGATTGGCATACAGAGTGAGCGTTAAGTAACTCGACAGGCTTCGATTTGGGAGAATCCACGCAATGAACTGGCAACAAACTGTGTCCGACTATGGGGCAGCATGGCAAGAAGCCGACCGCAGCAAAAGGCTGGAAATCCTGGCCAGGTGCTTTGCCGAAGACGGAACATATGTCGACCCCATGGCACGGGTACAGGGCCGGTCTAACCTTTGCGACCATATCGGAGAGGTCAAGCAAAGCACGGGTGGCAGGCTTGAGCTGACAAGCAAGGCCAGTGGCCATAATGACGTTGCCCATTTCACCTGGCGCCTGGTTGGTCCTGATGGCAATGTCGTCGTCGCAGGCCACGACTTCGCGCATTTGGATTCCGATGGAAAGATTGCGCTTTTAGCCGGGTTCTTCGGCGACCCTGAACCCTTGAGTTAGGCGTCAGACACTGATCTGTTCAGGCGGATTGTCTAGCAATCGACGCAAGCGTTGCATGGCATCCTCGAACCGATCCAGTGACACATGGCCATTCATAGCGATGCGCACCGCATTGGGTGCGCGGCCGTCTCGCAGGGCGAATTCATCGGCTGACCGCAGTTGAATCCCCTCGCGCTCGGCTGCGCGGCTAAAGGCTGCGGCGCGCCAGCCTGAAGGGAGGCTAAGCCAGACAAAGGGCACATCCGGTGCCCAATTCAGATCGAACCCACCCAAGGCGTTTACGGCGACCCGAACATATTCGCCCATTCTGGCGCGAACGTCCTTGGCCACTTGCGCTGTTCGAGGATCTGAAAGCAGCAGCCGGGTCAGCTCGGCCAACGGCTGCGCGAGGCCGAAATAGCCGTATTCGGCCGACCGCCGCAGGTCCACACTGCGTTCGCGCGGGGCAATCGCGAAACCAACACGCAATGCAGGCGTCAGGATTTTTGAGATCGACGAAACGTGCCAACCCCTCTCGGGTGCCAGAGCGCGATAGCTAGGCTCACGAGCATCGCCCATTCGATAACAATCGTCCTCAATGATTTGCAAATCATAACGCCGCGCGACCTCGACGACCTCTTTGCGGCGTTCAAGCGGTGTATGCGTTCCTGTAGGGTTTTGCACCTCTGGCGAGACACAGACCGCCTGTACCGAGGTTTGGCGCAGAACATGCTCCATAGCTGCTGGGTCGATGCCCCACTTGTCCATTTTGATCCCGACGACCTCTGCACGCATCAACTCCCCAGCACGACGAAAACCCGCATAAGACAGGTCTTCGACCAGCACGACAGGCTTGGGACCGCGCAAAATTGTTTGAAACACCAGACAAAGCCCGTTCTGACCACCATGGGTCAGCACCACATCATCGTGGGTCACTGGACCGAGTGGTAAGTCCGACAGCCAATCGACCACAGCCTGGCGCATCGGCTGATAAGCGTCGCGGGTTGGATAGTTCATCAGCAACTGGGGGTCGGCTTGTGAAACTTTCTTCAGGCATTCCCGGATCAAAGCCACCTGCCCCATATCCGGCAATCGCGGGCTGAACAGGCTGACATCGGCGCTGTATTTGTCTTCGCGCAGGTGAAGCTGGCGCGCCCATACGTCGTCCAAAAGCGGGGATTTTGGCGGGGCGACAAATGTACCACGTCCAACCTCGGCTTGTAGCAAGCCCTCGTCCGTCAGAATCGTGTAAGCACGCGCCACGGTGCCAGGAGTGATTTGTAACCGATACGCAAGTTCGCGGACCGGAGGGAGTTTCGTTCCAACCTCCAGCGCCTTGTTTTCAATCGCTTTTCGTATTGTGTCAGCCACCAGAGTGTACTTGGGGCCTTTGGATTTTGGCAGTGCTTCGGGCCAAATTGTATCCATTACAATTCTTCCTTTGCTTTTGGCACAATCTTGAATGTATCAAGCACATGTACCGAACATTTATGCTTTGTGTCAATACAATTTGAAGGGATACCCAAGATGACACGCCACATGCACAACCCCGCCCTCTTGCTGCTGAACGATAGCCCCCGGCTGCCGATGATCGCCGCGCTGGCCGTGCGGTTTGCGGCGACTGTCACTATGTGGGAACGACAGCGCCGCAGCAGGATTAACCTGTCGCAGTTGGATGACCGGTTGCTGAAAGACGTTGGTCTGACGCGCTCGCAGGCCAACCGCGAGGTCAAACGCTATTTCTGGCAGTATTAACCAATCCCCAGTCCCAAACGGGACCTCTTCCTAGGCCGGGTTTTCCCGGCCCTTTTTTATCCGAACGCCGCTGCGGCAGACCCTGCAGGCGGCAAGGAATAGGTCATTGTGGCCCGCGCCACTGGTTTATCGGCGCCCTCCGAGAACATCAGCACATCGCCCACGGCAAGTGTCTTGCCCAGTTTCAGCAACGTGCACCGCGCGATCATATCCGCCCCGCCATCAGGTTTTCGCATAAAGTCCATCGAACACCCGGTGGTGACGGCCAGCGACTGCCGCCCTTTCAATGCCAGGATCAATGCATAAACGCTGACATCGGCCAAGCTGAACATGGATGGCCCTGACACCGTACCCCCCGGTCGCAGATGCCTGTCTTCGACTTTAAGTCGCACGGTGATCGAATTCTCGTCCACCTTTTCGATGGCAAAGTCACGCTCGACCTGTGGAAACACTTGGGCCAAATACTCTGACAGCTGTTCACGGTTCAAAACCAACGACATACTTCCCCTCCTCGACTTGCCGCCCTAGAGTTGGCCTCACATCAGATCGGAGGGCAAGATGGGAATTCTGGAACGTAACGACACAGGCGGCGTCACACGGCTGAAAATGAACGCGCCTGAGCGTCTGAACGCCCTGAGTGACGAGATGCTGGCTGCCCTTCAGGCCGAGTTCGATGCCTTAAGCGACGACAGCAGTATCCGCGCGGTGATCTTGTCCGGCGAAGGCAAGGCATTTTGCGCCGGTCACGACCTGAAACAGATGACTGCCGGTCGCCAGAGCGAAGATGGCGGCAAGGCCTACTTTCAGGATCTCTTTTCCAGATGCGCCAAGATGATGTTGTCGATCCAGTCCCTGCCCCAACCGGTGATTGCGCAGGTCCACGGCATCGCCACAGCTGCCGGGTGCCAAATGGTCGCGACCTGCGACCTTGCAATCGCGGCCGAGGGGACGCGGTTCGGCGTGAATGGCGTCAATATCGGGCTGTTTTGCTCGACCCCTATGGTGGCCCTTAGCCGCAATATTCCCCGCAAACAGGCGTTCGAGATGTTGACGACCGGCGAATTTATCACTGCTGACCGCGCGGCTGAACTGGGGCTGGTCAATCGCGTCGTACCCGAGATGCTGTTGGAACATGAAACCAATGCTTTGGCTGAGCAACTTGCGGACAAGCTTGGGTCAGCTGTCAAAGTCGGAAAAGAGGCCTTCTACAAGCAGCTCGAAATGCCAATTGAACAGGCCTATGCCTATACCGGAGAGGTAATGGCACAGAATATGATGCATCGGGATACCGAAGAAGGGATTTCCGCATTTATCGAAAAAAGACCGCCAAATTGGGACCAATAACGCGATTGTCAGGGGAAAATTTCGCCACTGTTAGCATTTTTATTCTTTTCAAAAGGGCAACACTGTGGCAATGCTGAGACAAGGCCTTGGCCTCAGATACGCTTTTGGGTCGCTGTAAGCGGAAGGTCCCTCCAAGCTGGTTTCTCTCACCGGCGTTGACATTCCCGCTGCGGCGACCCCAAGTACCCCCATAAAACATAGGGCTTCAAAGACTGCACGCAGGCCATGTTGCGTTGTGCGATGCTCTGCCCTATGTGGCACCTAATGACACAGAAATTGCATATCGTGGGCGGCGGCATGGCCGGGTCCGAAGCGGCCTGGCAGGCGGCGGAAATGGGCGTAGATGTGGTGATCCACGAAATGCGGCCCAAAGTAGGCACGTTTGCGCACCAAACCGGAAATCTGGCCGAGATGGTGTGTTCGAATTCGTTCCGCTCGGATGATGATGAACAGAACGCGGTTGGTCTGCTGCATTGGGAAATGCGCGCGGCCAATGGTCTGATCATGACCGCCGCTGATGCGCATCGCCTGCCCGCAGGTGGCGCGCTGGCTGTCGATCGCGATCCTTTTGCCGAGGCGGTCACCGCGAAATTGCTGGCGCATCCTCGTGTTGAGGTCACAGGCGAAGAGGTCACCGCCCTGCCTGAGGACGGCCACTGGATCATCGCGACCGGTCCTCTGACCTCATCCTCGTTGGGTGAATCGATCCGTGCGGAAACCGGCGCCGAAGCTCTGGCCTTTTTCGATGCGATCGCCCCCATCGTCTATGCCGATAGCATCGACATGAGCAAAGCGTGGATGCAATCGCGTTACGACAAGGGCGAGACCGAGGAAGAGCGGACCGCCTATCTGAACTGCCCGATGGATCGGGATCAGTACGAGGCGTTCATCGACGCCCTGCTGGCTGCTGATAAAACCGAGTTCCACGAAGGCGAAACTGCCGGGTATTTTGATGGGTGCCTGCCCATTGAGGTAATGGCGGAACGGGGCCGCGAAACACTGCGCCACGGGCCCATGAAACCGGTGGGTCTGACCAATCCGCATCAGCCGGACGTGAAGCCTCACGCCGTGGTGCAGTTGCGGCGCGACAATGCCCTGGGCACATTGTTCAATATCGTCGGCTTTCAGACCAAGATGAAGTACGGCGCGCAGACCGAAGTGTTTCGGATGATTCCGGGTCTGGAAAATGCTAGTTTTGCACGTTTGGGCGGGATTCACCGAAATACCTTCATCAACTCGCCAACATTACTTGATGCGCAGATGCGTTTGAAATCAAAGCCGAACATCCGCTTTGCCGGTCAGATCACCGGTGTCGAGGGCTATGTCGAAAGCGCTGCCATGGGGTTGCTGGCCGGTCGCCTCGCCGCTGCGGAAATCCTTGATCGCACCCTGCCTGAAATCCCTCAGGATAGTGCTATGGGCGCGTTGATCCACCACATCACCGGAGGGGCCGAGGCCAAGACGTTCCAACCGATGAACGTGAACTTTGGCCTGTTCCGCCCTGTGGATGGCCTAAAATGTGGTCGGCGGGGTCGCAAGGATCGCTACAAGGCCTACACCGATCGTGCCAAGGCAGAATGGACCGACTGGCTGGCGCATTGCTGACTGGACGCGTTGCGTGTTACCGGCCTAAACTGCGGGCATGAGTGAAAAATACCTCAAGGACGCATACGGGCTGGAAACGCCCGAAGCCACCCGCGCGCACTATCAGAAATGGGCCTCGTCCTACGATGCCGAGGTCGGATCGCAGGGCTACGCGACCCCCGCCCGGGTCGCCGAGGCGCTATGGTCAAAGATGCCCGAGCCGCAGACACCCGTTCTGGACTATGGCTGTGGCACCGGGTTGTCCGGTAAAGCGCTGCATGATGCAGGGTTTCGGGTGATCGACGGCATTGATCCGACCCCGAAGATGCTTGAAGGGGCCGAGGCCAAGGGCGTTTATCGGTCCCTGACCACATTTGAGATCACCGACCCCAATCCCTTGCAGCAAGACGCGTACCGGGCAATCACGGCCATCGGCGTCATTGGCACCGGTGCGGCGCCGCCCGAGACGTTCGATCTGTTGATGAAAGCGCTGCCTAAAGGTGGCTTTGTGGCATTCTCGTTCAATGATCACACGCTGGCTGACCCCAGTTTTACCAGCCGCCTGTCCGATTGGCTGGACATGGGCGCGGCGCGGTTACTGTTTCGGGAGTACGGACCGCATTTGCCGGGAATGGACCTCAAGTCTGACGTATATGTTGTTGAGAAATCGTGACATTTGTTACTCGGTTCGCCCCGTCTCCTACGGGGCCGCTTCACCTTGGTCATGCCTATTCTGCGTTACTCGCCAGTGATATGGCGGCCGCCGCCGCTGGTAAGTTCCTGTTGCGGATCGAGGACATTGATCGCTCGCGCTGTCGTACGCATTGGGAAGATCAGATCTATGACGATCTGAGCTGGCTTGGATTGACCTGGCCAGATTCAGTGATGCGTCAGTCCGAACGTCTGCCAGCTTACGAAGACGCGCTGAGAGAACTCTGGTCGCGCGGTCTGCTATACGCCTGCACCTGCAACCGTCGGGACATTGCCGCCGCAGCCGGAGCACCGCAGGAAGGCGTACCCCTGCACGGCCCCGACGGGATCATTTATCCCGGCACCTGCCGGCATGTATCCGAGAGGTCCGGTCCCATGCCGACCGAAACGCCCCTGCGTCTGGACATTGCAGAGGCAGCCGCTGCTTCGGGCTTGTTTAGAACTGCCTCAGAAGTTATTCACAAATCGAACTTTTTTATGGAATCCGGTGTGGGCCCAAACGGCGAAACCGGGCAAATCGCGTTCACTGCGCAAGAGCTAACGGACAGCATCGGGGACGTAGTCCTGTCACGCCGCGACATGGGCACGTCCTATCATCTGTCCGTAGTGCTGGATGACGCGGCTCAGGGCGTTACGCAAGTGGTGCGTGGGCAGGATTTGTTCGAGGCCACACGTATACACGTGTTGTTGCAAGCACTGCTCGGCCTGCCGACACCCGTATATCACCACCACAAGCTGATACGCGATGACTCGGGAAAACGCCTCGCCAAACGGGACGATGCCCGAGCCATCGCCAAATACCGCGCCGAAGGCGCAACGGTCGATCAAATCAGGGCCATGGTCGGGCTGTAATCGACCTATTCCATGGGCTTCATCAGCTCAACTTCGCTACCGTCCCGCACAGCGGTGTAGAAACAGGTGCGCCGGTTCGTGTGACAGGCCGCCCCGGTCTGCCGCACCAGAACCAACAGGCAATCACGGTCGCAATCCACCCGGAAATCAACCAACTCCTGGACATGGCCCGAGGTCTCACCTTTGATCCAGAACGATTGGCGCGAACGCGACCAATAAGTTACCCGGCGTGTTTTCAGCGTTTTTTCAACCGCTTCGGCGTTCATCCAGGCCATCATCAGAACTTCGCCAGAGGCTTCATCCTGCGCAATGGCGGGGATCAGACCGGCCTCATTGTATTTCAGGCTCGATGGATCGAATGTGATGGTCTCGGACATTATAAAAACCTTTTGCATCCCGGTGCATGGCCACTATGTATGGGGAACACGCAACGAGGGAAAGCCATGTCCGGCGAGAACGACCTGATCAAGCTGTATTCCGGGCGCATTTTGGCCCTTGCCGCAGATATTCCGCATCTGGAGCGGCTTGAGAACCCTGATGCGACCGTCAAAAAGCGCTCGCCCCTGTGTGGGTCAACCGTCACCGTGGACGTCAAGGTTCAGGATGGTCGGGTGTCGGGATTCGGTCAGGACGTTAAAGCCTGTGCGCTGGGTCAGGCCTCGGCTTCGGTTGTCGGATCGGCTGTGATCGGCGCGACACGGGCGCAGATCGAAACTGCGCGGGATCAGCTATCGGATATGCTGAAAAAAGACGGCCCCGCCCCGGATGCGCCGTTTGACGGGCTGGAAGTACTCATGCCCGCGCGTGAATACAAGAACCGCCACGCCTCGATCCTGCTGGCGCTGGATGCAACTGCTGAGGCAGTTGCGCAGGCCGAGCAGGCCAATTGCGCCTGAGCATGGTAATTCGCTACAAACCAATCTAACCTCCGCGCAAAGTTGGGGGAGTTTTTGGTTTGAATAATTTGCTGGAACATTTCGTCACCCTTTGGGTGGTTATTGACCCGATCGGCACCATACCTGTTTTTATCGCGGTTACAGCGGGCCTAAGCGCCGCTGCGCGGCGTAAAACGGCCCTGTTGGCCGCGATCATTAGTGCCGGCGTTCTGTTGTTCTTCCTTGTCTTCGGGCAGTTGTTGATCGAGGCTCTGGATATTGGCTTGAACTCATTCCAGGTGGCAGGCGGGATCATTCTGTTCCTGTTCGCGCTGACCATGATTTTTGGCGAAAGCAAGCAGGACATCGAACAGCGCGCCGCCGAGGACGATCAAGAAGACAAGTTTCACCAGCACAACCCTGCTATTTTCCCGCTGGCGGTGCCGTCTCTTGCATCACCGGGCGCGATGCTGGCGGTGGTGATCCTGACCGACAACAGCCGTTACAGCGCGACAGATCAGAGCATTACCGCATTGGTCATGCTGTCGGTCGTCGCGATCGCCTTTGTTTTGATGTTGCTTGCCGAGCCTATCATTCGTCTGATCGGCCACTCGGGCGCTGCCATTATCAGCCGGATCATGGGCATGATCCTTGCTTCGGTCGCGGTAAATTCGGTTCTGTCGGCGATGTTGGAAATCTTTAGAACCGGGCAGCTATAAAAAAAACCGCCGCACCTTCCGGGCGGAAAGGGCGGCGGCAGGCAATGCGTGTCTCGTGTGGGATCCGGTTTTCCGCGCAGGGCCGAGGCATGGCCCTTTCAAGGGAATTGGGACAGGCAGGTCACCCTTGACTGAAATGGGGACGACAGCACGGTATTTTCGGCACGAGATCGCAGGCAGAAAGGGTCAGAACGTTCCGGGTAGGTGAAGGGCAACGACCAAAATAACCACCAGGGACACCGCGCCCGCCGCATCCTGCAAAAGCGTGGACTGCGAGCGGCTAATGGCGGTTCTGATCTGGGTTAGCATGGTCTCACCTCCGGTCGGGTTTTAATCCTTTGTTGACCTTTTGTTCTCATATTTTGCCGAGTCGGTAAAGAACTTTTTGCGAACATTTGTGAACTTATGGGAACGCTTTCGCTAACCCACTGAAATCAAACGGATTGCTTGGTCCTGCTTCATCAGCCATAACAGAACACGCACCGCTTGCCCTCGGTCCGAGGTCAGTTTTGGGTCTTTGCTCAACAGGTTGCGCGCGTCGGACTGAGCGACAGCCATCAATCCGGCCTGACGCTCCAAATCCGCAATGCGGAACTTTGGCAATCCGGACTGGGCGGTTCCAATCAGGTCGCCCGCACCGCGCATCTGCAGATCCGTCTCGGAAATTCTGAACCCATCTTCGGTCTCGCGCAGAACCTCAAGACGTTTGCGCCCACCCTCGCTGAGTGGTGGTTGATACATCAGCAGGCAAGTTGAATCCGCCTCTCCGCGCCCAACCCGCCCGCGCAACTGGTGTAGCTGGGCCAAACCGAATATCTCAGCCCGTTCGATCACCATGATCGAGGCATTGGGTACGTTCACCCCCACCTCAATTACGGTCGTAGCGACCAAAACTTTTGTGCGACCATCCTGAAACGCGGCCATGGCTGCATCTTTGTCAGCGGCGGGCATCTGGCCATGAACAAGCCCGACCATACCTTCGCCCAATACAGCGCGCAGGCGTTTGAAGCGTTCTTCGGCAGCTGTCAGATCTGAAACCTCGGATTCGTCGACCAACGGGCAAACCCAATAGCACTGTCGGCCTTCATCAATCGCTTTCCGCAGATGCGCGACGACTTCCTCCATCCGGTCCGTGCTGATGATGGCAGTCTTGATAGGCTTCCGCCCTGGCGGCTTTTCATCCAGAACCGAGACATCCATATCCCCATATTGCGCCAAGGCCAGACTGCGCGGGATCGGCGTTGCCGTCATGACCAGAACATCCGCACCCTGCCCTTTTTCCGACAATTCCATCCGCTGTCGCACACCGAAGCGGTGTTGTTCGTCAACAATGGCCAGCCGCAGGGCCTGAAACTCCACATCGCTTTGGAACACCGCGTGTGTACCGACAAGAATCTGAATGTCGCCCTGTTTCAATGCTGCCAGTTTGGCGCGTCTTTCGGCACCTTTGTCGCGACCCGTCAGGATCTCCAATACGACGCCAGCCTCTTCCGCCAGCGGGCGCAGACCGTCGAGGTGCTGCCGAGCGAGGATTTCGGTCGGAGCCATCATCACACCCTGACCGCCCGCCTCAACTGCAACAAGCAGCGCCATGAAGGCCACCAGAGTTTTCCCTGCGCCAACATCACCTTGCAGCAGTCGGTTCATACGCGCGTCCGACCCCATATCCGCGGTTATTTCCTTGATCGCCCGCATCTGAGCGCCGGTCGGCTTGTAGGGAAGATTGGCCAGGACTTTGGACTGCAACGCGCCGGACCCGATACTCACGATCCCTCGCGCCTTGCGCTCGCGTTGACGTGCAAGAGCCAGCGTCACCTGATGGGCAAACAGTTCATCATAAGCCAGACGTTCCCGGGCGGGCGCATGGATCGCCACATCATCTGCGCCTTGCGGATTATGTGCCGAGGTTATGGCCGTTGCCCAATCCGACCAACCCTGCTGTGCGACCTGTGCCGGATCAATCCATTCCGCTAACTTGGGTGCCCGAGCCAGCGCACTGCGAGCCGCTTTGTACGCTGTCTTTTGCGTAATCCCTTGCGTCAGGTGATATACCGGCTCGAATTCGGGTATGTCGCGTGCATTTTCCACCGGCAGCATATGATCGGGATGAACCATCTGCGCCATGCCGTCAAAAAGCTCCAGCTTGCCCGAGATCACCCGGCGGCTGCCCTGTGGAAGAACCTTTTTGAGGTAATCACCCCGCGCGTGAAAGAAGACCAACTGGAAATCTGTCTGCGCGTCCTCGACGTGAACGCGGTAGGCTCCGCCCCGATTTCGCGAGGGTCGATGACTGCCGACCGTGACCTCAACCGTCAAAGTCGTGGGCAGATCGGCCCCTTTGATCGTATCCCGCCGTCGGCGGTCGATGACCGCGTAAGGCAAGCCAAACAGCACATCGCGCGGCGACTCGATCCCCGCCTGCACCATGGTTTGCGCGGTCTTGGGGCCCACGCCCTCAAGCGTTTCCAACCCAGCGAATAGCGGAAACAGCGTTTCGGGACGGCCGCTCATGCGCTGCCGATCAGGCTCAGCCATTCGTCTTCATCCAGAGTTTCGATGCCAAGCTCGGCTGCTTTCTTGGCTTTCGATCCTGCGCCCGGACCCGCGACCAGCAGATCGGTCTTTTTGCTGACCGAGCCCGAGACCTTGGCCCCAAGCGCTTCGGCGCGGGCCTTGGCCTCTGCGCGGGTCATTTTTTCCAGCGTTCCGGTGAATACAACCGTCTTGCCCGCCACGGGGCTGCCCGAAGTATCAGGGCGTTTGGCGTCCTGAACCGTGAGTTCGTTGACCAGATCGTCAATGCTGGTGCGTTCGGCTTCCTGCGCAAAGGCGGACACCAGCGCGCGGGCCATCACTTCGCCCACTCCGTCAATCGCAAGCAGTTCGTCCCATTCGGGGCCTTGGAATTCAGCGGCGGCAGTCACCGCACGTTCGAAATCCGCCCAGGCGCCATAATGGTTCGCGATCAGATTGGACGCGGCTTCACCCACATGGCGGATGCCGAGGGCAAACAGCAGTCGTCCAAAGGGTATATGGCGCTTTTCATCGATTGCAGCCCAGAGGTTTCCGGCGCTTTGCGCGCCCCAGCCCTTACGGTTTGCCAGCTTGTTCAGATTGGCCGCATCCCTTTTCTGCAGCGTGAATATGTCGACGGGCGTTCGGATCGGCAGATCGGGATCATCATAGAACATCTCGATCTGCTTCGCGCCCAAACCTTCGATGTCGAAGGCTTTGCGGGATACGAAATGCTTCATCTTTTCAACAGCCTGCGCGGGGCAAATTATGCCGCCGGTGCAACGGCGAACTGCATCGCCCTCTTCACGGACAGCATCGCTGTGGCATTCCGGGCAAGAGGTGGGAAAGACGTAAGGTGCGGCCCCTTCCGGCCGCTTTGAAATGTCCACATCCGCCACTTTGGGGATCACGTCGCCCGCGCGATAGACCTGCACCCAGTCGCCGACCCGGATGTCCTTGCCATCGCGGATGGTACCCCCCTTCGCGTCGCGACCGGCAATATAATCCTCGTTATGCAGCGTGGCGTTCGACACCACGACGCCACCGACGGTGACCGGGTGCAACCGTGCAACAGGGCTAAGCGCGCCAGTTCGACCGACCTGAATGTCGATCGCCTCTAATCGCGTCCAGGCCAGTTCGGCCGGGAACTTATGAGCAATCGCCCAGCGAGGCGTTGTGGAGCGAAACCCCAACCGAGCCTGAAGCGCCAGATCGTTCACTTTGTAGACCACGCCATCGATATCATAGCCCAACGTAGCGCGTTGCGCTTCGATACCAGCGTAGTGATCGAGCATTTGCTTTGTCGTTTCACACAATGCGGTCAAAGAGTTGGTCGAGAAACCTAAAGCTTCCAGCCGTTCGATGGCGCCCATCTGTGTTCCGGACAAAGGCTCTGATAGCTCGCCCCAAGCATAGGCAAAAAAGCGCAAGGGTCGGGATCGCGTGATTTTCGCATCAAGCTGACGCAACGATCCCGCAGCCGCATTGCGCGGGTTGGCGAAAGGCTTTTCGCCAAGCTCGGCCTGTCGGGCGTTGAGCTTCTCGAAATCATCGTGGGACATATAGACTTCGCCGCGCACCTCCAGAACATCTGGCGCGCCGTCGATGCTGTGCGGTATGTCGGCAATGGTGCGGGCGTTTGCGGTCACGTTTTCCCCGACTTCTCCGTCACCGCGCGTTGCAGCCTGGACAAGCTTTCCCTGTTCGTAGCGCAATGACAAGGACAACCCATCGATTTTCGGTTCGGCCGTGAAGGCCAGAGCGGCCTTGTCATCAAGTCCCAGATACTTTCGGATCGAGCGGTCGAAATCCGCCACGTCCTCGTCATCGAACGCATTGCCCAGTGACATCATGCGCACAGCATGCTCGACCTTGGAAAAGCCTTCCGCCGGACGGGCACCCACCTGATCCGAGGGGCTATCGGAACGCTTCAACTGCGGGAACCGTGCCTCGATTTCCGCATTGCGCCGCTTTAGCGCGTCATACTCTGCATCAGAGATGTCAGGGGCATCTTGTGCGTGATACAGCGTGTTTGCCCGAGCGATCAGACCGGCCAGCCTCTTAAGCTCTGCGCGTGCCTGGTCTTCTGTCAGCTCGGTTATTGAAAGTGAATCGCTCATGCCCTCGCCCTGTCACGTCGTCTTTGATCCCAGTGATAGGGCGAGGGCATGGCTAGGTCCAGCCGTGCTGTTCAGTGAGTGAGCGGGCCGCCCTGGACCAGCGGCGGCTGAATTTCACGAAAGGTCAGGCTCCAACCGCGATCCGGCGGTCATCCACGCTGTTGCTTTGGGGGTCTCGAAGGACATATCCCCTGCCCCAGACCGTTTCGATATAGTTTTCGCCGCCCGTTGCGTTGCTGAGTTTCTTTCGCAGCTTACAGATGAACACATCGATGATCTTAAGCTCAGGTTCATCCATGCCGCCGTAGAGATGGTTCAGGAACATCTCTTTCGTTAACGTGGTTCCTTTGCGCAGGCTGAGCAGTTCCAGCATCTGGTATTCCTTGCCGGTCAAATGCACGGCTTTGCCTTCAACCTCGACGGTTTTCGCGTCCAGATTAACAGCCACACGTCCGGTATGGATGACGGACTGCGAATGCCCCTTGGACCGCCTGATGATCGCGTGAATACGCGCCACGAGTTCTTCGCGGTGGAAGGGCTTGGTCAAGTAATCGTCGGCGCCACAGCCAAAGCCTTTGATCTTGCTTTCAGTATCATCCGCACCTGACAGGATCAGGATTGGAGTTTCGACGCGAGAAATGCGCAGTTGACGCAGAACTTCATGCCCATTCATATCCGGTAGATTCAGGTCCAGAAGGATCAGGTCATAATCGTACAGCTTGGCAAGATCGATGCCTTCTTCGCCCAGGTCCGTCGCGTAGGCGTTCAGATTGGCGTGCGTCAGCATCAATTCGATGCTTTTGGACGTGGTGGGATCATCCTCGACAAGAAGAATACGCATTTACTGCTCCAATTCGGGTCAATTAACCATTTTCAATTCAGCCTGTACAAAAAATGGTTAATTTGACGTTATCGTTGAATCATTTATTCACGCTCATCTTTAGGTTGTCGATGTTTTCTTAAAGCAGTGACCTTGAAAGCGTCCGTCCCGTGGTCAGCCACCGCGGATACCCACGAATTGAACTCTTCATCGCTGAGACCGTACCTCTTCTTGGCATCTGATAGCGAAATCAGCCCATATAGAACGCCGCGCACCACGATGATCTTACGAGAGGCGACCCATCTGGTCGTCTCGGCTGGTGGCAGATCAGCACGCGATAGAACCGTTCCATCAGGCAGGGTTACAGACCTTGGCCCTTCGACTTTGTGCAAAAACATCTCTCGCCCCTTTTTCAACTGCGACAAAGCTGCCAACAGCCTACTTAATGCCGCGTGAAACCGCCCCTTGAGAGTGTGTAGAATTTTCCTATATTCTGCCGGTCTTTCTTAACGCGCACTGGAATCGTCATGGCCCTCGATACCGAGACACCGCTGAACTCGCTTGGCTTTGCCAAACCCCCGTCGGAAACACGGGTGGTTGTGGCCATGTCCGGCGGCGTAGACAGCTCCGTTGTCGCCGCATACCTCGCTGATCAGGGCTATGACGTGGTTGGCGTGACACTGCAGTTGTATGATCACGGCGCGGCGCTGGCTAAAAAAGGCGCGTGTTGTGCTGGTATCGATATCCATGATGCCCGCCGCGTCGCCGAAGAGCGCGGCTTTCCGCACTACGTTCTGGATTACGAGAACATTTTCAAGGACGCCGTGATCGATGAGTTCGCCGACAGCTATCTGGCCGGCGCGACTCCCGTGCCGTGCATCCGCTGCAATGAGCGGGTGAAGTTCAAGGACCTGCTGGAAACCGCCAAAGATCTTGAGGCCGATTGCATGGCCACCGGGCACTATATCCAGCGCAAGATGGGTGCTAACGGCCCCGAGCTGCACAGCGCTGAGGATGCGAACCGGGATCAATCCTACTTCCTGTTCTCGACCACGCCCGAGCAGCTGGACTTTCTGCGCTTTCCGCTGGGCCACCTGCCCTCCAAAGACGCGACCCGCGAGATGGCCGCGCAGTATGGCCTGTCGGTGGCTGATAAGCCCGACAGCCAGGACATCTGTTTCGTGCCCAATGGCAACTATGCCAGCGTGATCGAGAAACTGCGCCCTGGCGCTGCCGAGCCGGGCGAGATCGTTCATGCCGACGGTCGCGTACTGGCCCAGCACAACGGCGTGATCCATTACACAATCGGTCAACGCCGCGGTTTGGGGATCGGCGGACTGACCGAGCCGCTATACGTTGTGAAACTGGACGTGGACAAAAAACAGGTTGTCGTCGGCCCGAAAGAGATGCTGGCCACACGCACTGTTCCCGTGCGTGAGATCAACTGGTTGGGAGACGAACCCTTTACATCGCGTGATGAATGGCACTTATCAGTAAAAGTACGGTCCACGCGTCCGCCGCGTGAAGCGATCGTCCGGCCCCTGTCGGACACCACCGCTGAGGTCGAGCTGCTGACACCGGAAGAAGGCATCTCACCCGGTCAGGCTTGCGTGTTCTACGCCAATGAAGGTAGCCGCATCTTTGGCGGCGGCTGGATCTGGCGCGGGTATTAAACCTCGGGGATCACAATACGTCTGTCGGGCTGTTCACTAGGATATACAGCCCGACGGCAACCATGATGTAAGGCGCGATCCGGTCCAATCTTGCGAACCTCGGACCAAGCACCTGCGCTCGCGGCGCGCCCCAGCTGGCGATTAGGATTAACGCTGTCAGGGCGCACCCCGCCCCAATGAGCGCCGTCACGCGAAACGCAGGCGCCGAATCCGCAAAAAGCGGTGTCATTGCCGCCAGCGTATCCATCGAAAGACTAAGAAACAGGGCAATGACTGAAGGTGTCGCCCCTGAATTGGTGTGTCGACGCACATCCGAGCCCTTGGCTTGTTGCCAAATACCGTACAACCCAAGGGACAACGGTATGAAACCAAGATAACCTACCCAATCCAGAAATCTGCTCTGATCCAGCCCGGTCGCAATGATCAGCGCCAAAGCCAGGATGATAGTCTGCGCCACAGCAAATCCGACAACAGCACGGCGTGTCTGGATCACCATTATCAGACCAAAGAGAACGACCAGATTGTCCAGATTGGTCGAAACGGTAACAATCGCAGCTGAAATTGCGAACAGGATATGTTCAAGCATGGTGGTCGGGCAGCCTGTTCAATACCGCACGCGCTGCGCGCAACCCCGGTGCTTCGCCGCCGCGTCCCAAGCGATCCATGGTCAGGTCCATCGCGTTCTGCTGCGCTCCCGGGTTTGTAGCTACATCTGACAATGCCGCGGCGATCTTGGCCGGTTCGCAATCATCCAACAGGCATTCGGGCACTGCACGAGTATCAGAGACCAGATTGACCAGTGTCACGGTGTCCAGGTTGACCATCCGCTTTGCAATCAACGTGGTCAGCCAGTTTAGGTTGTAGGCAATCACCATCGGTGTCGCCTGCGCCGCCAACTCCAGCGAGACTGTCCCAGACGCGGCCAAGGCAAGATCGGCTGCTGCGAAAGCTGCACGCTTTTGCGCCTGTGCCTGATCCGAGGGTAAATTGCGTGGATCAACGACGACCGGCGACCCGGGCCAGTCGCGGACATGCACGGTCACTGCATCGACCATATGGGCCACTGCCGGAACCACGACGCGTGTACCCGGGCGGTTCTCCAGAAACAAGCGTAGTGCCTCACCGAACACAGGGGCAAGCCGATCGACCTCGCCCCGGCGCGAGCCAGGCAGAGCCAGCACCAGCGGCGCCTGCCCCAAACCCTGCGCCTCGCGAAAGGCTTGAATGTCATGATCGGTGGCAACCGGTTCCCCCACGACGGGGTGGCCGACAAAGTCGCACTCCATCCCCGCGCGCTCCATATAGGGCGGCTCAAACGGTAGCAGGGCCAGCACATGGTCGATGACCTTGGCCATTTTGTCCGCGCGCCCTGGCCTCCAGGCCCACACGCTGGGAGCGACGTAGTGCACGGTCCGAGTGCTACTCTGTTCTTTGACCAGCTTTGCAACGCGCAGCGAGAAATCCGGACTGTCGATGGTAATCAGCACATCCGGCTTGGTATCCAGAACCGCCTGTGCGGTCTCAGCAATCCGCCGTTTGAGGTGGAAAAACTTGGGTAGGACCTCGACCAGCCCCATCACCGAAAGCTCGGACATCGGAAACAGGCTGTCCAAGCCTTGTGCTTCCATTAAGGGGCCGCCGACGCCGTGGAATTCCACCTCGGGAACCAGCGTACGTAACCCTTCCATCAGTGCTCCGCCAAGCCGGTCCCCCGAAGGTTCACCGGCAACGACGAAAACCCGCATCAGTTCGTCCGCTCGCGCACGTAGAGGAACAAACCTAGCCGATCGCATTCGGCAATCACTCGGTCTTTCTCAAGAACGAGAACACCGCCCTTTTCGATCACGATCCCCGAAAGACCGGCCGCAACCGCGCCCGAGACGGTATCGGGTCCAATGGCTGGCAGATCGGCACGACGGTCCTGGTCCGGTTTGGGAGCTTTAAACAGCACGCCGCCGCCTGCATCGGGGCGTTGCGTCAGCGACTGCAGCATCCAAGCGGTGCCAAAAATGTTCTCGATGGCCAGCGCCTGTCGTCTCAGGACCACGCAGGCCTGCCCGAGATCTGCCGCACCCATCGCGCTTACAATGCCAGAGGCACGGTCGGCGTCAGCCAGATCCGCCTCGGACGGCTGCGCCTGTGTCAGGCATCCAAGTTGAGGCAACAGGTTCGGCGCGATTTCATGCGCGGCCTTCACCTCAAGCCCGGCCTCTTCAAAAATGCCGATTACTGCGCGCAGTGCAGCGTCGTCACCCGACATGATGGCCTGCTGCAGAATTGGGACCAGAGGCATCGTTGCCGCATCGATCCGCGCCGGGTCAATCGGGGGGCGTCCGACGGCACCGGCCATGCAAATCTGGGTCACGCCGCGCGCTTTGATCTCGGCGATAAAGCTGCCGACCTGTTCCAAAGGAAACTCGACGTCCGGGGTCAGAGTATCGGGCCGAAACCCCTCCATCGCGCAGATGACCGGGCGTTCGCTCAATTGTGCGACGACCTCGCCCGGCAAAACGCCCGTTCCCGCAATCAGCGCCAGCATGCGTTACTTCCCCGGCGTCAGGAAAGACCGGTCCGAGTGGCCAGTCACGAAATCAACGATCCGTTGAACGTATTCGCTTTCGTTGTCGATCCCAACACGATGCGCCCGTTCCATGAATGTCCCGTCGCCCTTGGACAGTTCGCGGAAAGCTGCGCGCAACGCAGCAATGTCTTCGCGCGACACGCCACGGCGTTTTAGACCAACAAGGTTCAGGCCGTCCAGTTCCCCCCTTGGGGCCTGGACCAGACCGTATGGAATGACATCATTCGGAACCATCGTAAGCGCGCCGATGATCGCGCCACGGCCAACGCGCACCCATTGGTGCAGGCCAGAGATACCGCCGACGATCACATCATCCTCGATAATGCAGTGACCCGCAGCACCCGCGTGGTTCACCATGATAACACGATTGCCGATCTGAACGTCATGAGCCACATGCACGCCTGCCATGAACAGGCAATCGTCGCCAATCCGAGTCACTCCGCCACCACCATCGGTTCCGGTATTGATCGTGACATGTTCACGGATCCGGTTTCGCTTGCCGATCTCAAGGCTCGTGTTCTCACCGCCGAACTTCAAGTCCTGCGGTATCTCGCCAATGACCGAGAAGTTGAAGATGACCGTGTCTTCGCCGACCGAAGTATCGCCAGTCACAACAACATGCGATTTCAGCTCGACCCGGTCGCCCAGTTTGACCTGGCTGCCAACAAAGCAGAACGGGCCGATCACACAGCCCTCGCCGATCTGCGCACCGTCTTCAATGATTGCGCTTGGGTGGATGCCGCTCATGTCGTCTTTTCCATGTCCCAATCAACATAGGCCGAGAATTCGGCTTCGGCTGCGACTTCTCCCTCGACCGTCGCGCGGCCTGCGAATTTGAAGATTTTTCCGCCCTTCTTACCGCGCACGGTTTCAACATGCATTTCAAGCACGTCACCGGGGATCACTTTGCGGCGGAATTTGCATTTGTCGATGTTCATGAAATAGATCAGCAACTCGCTGTCGATCACATCCATCCCGACACCCAGCATCACGCCCGCGGTCTGTGCCATCGCCTCGACAATGGTGACACCGGGCATGATCGGCGTGCCCGGGAAGTGGCCCTGAAAATGCGGTTCGTTCATGGTGACGTTCTTGATACCAACCGCCGACTGGTAGCCCGAGATGTCGACCACCTTGTCCACCAAAAGAAACGGATAGCGGTGCGGCAAGATCCGCTGGATCAGCTGAATGTCTGCGCTTTTGGTTTCCGTGGTCATTGTGCAGTCGTCCCGTTATGGATTTCTCTTTGTCGCGTGGTTAGCAACACAGCGCCCCAAGGGCAAGCGAACCTATTCGCGGTCCTGGTTCTCAAGTTGGCTACCGTCGCCAATCCGTTCATTGATCCGCGCAATCGCTGCATCGGTCACGTCGGTTCGATCCGAGCTGAGGAACACGTTGGATCGTTCGATCACGATCGACGCCCCGGACTCGCGCAAAAGCTCAATCAGAATAGGTTGTGCGAGTTCGAAAAAGGTCTGTCGGGCCTCTTCGCTCTGGCGCGCCAGGGCATCCAGTTTGGCGCGCTGGCCCTCGCGATGAGACTGTACCTTATTGTCAAACGCCTCGGCCAACGGGCGGAACTCTTCCGGCTCCAGTTCGGCACGTTTTTCGGTCAGGTCTTTTTCTTCCCTGCTGAGTTCGGCAACGATGCGTTCGTTTTCTTCGGCCAGCAGGGCACCTTCGGATTCGACCTGACGCAAAACGCGTTGGCCAAATTGCGACTCGGTGAACAGGCGGTCGCTGGATAAGGTCAGAACTTCGGCCTGCGGTACGCCCAATTGCTGGGCATGCGCAACCGATGCGCCGATCAAAGCCAACAAAATGCACAGGGCCCGCAAAGGGCCCTGCACGATCGAGTAGATTGAATTTGACATCCGGGGATCAGAACCTTGCCTGAACAGTCAGGTCAAAGCTTTGTTCCTTGTCGAAGTCCTCTTTCTTCAAAGCTTTCGAGAAGTTGAAGCGCAGCGGACCGAAGGGTGTTTCCCACAGAACCGACAATCCGATGACGTGGCGAATTGATCCCCCTGCCCCAACGATGTTGGCACCAGCGGTATTCACGTTATCGATGTTGTAAAGGTTACCAACATCGTAGAACACGCCGCCGCGCAGACCCAGTTCCTCGGGCAGACCCAGCGGGAAGTCGGATTCGAAACGCGCAACCCAGTAGTAGTTGCCGCCGATCGCGTCATCCTGGCCGTTGGACAAGTCGCGCGGACCCAGACCGGCAGGTTCAAAGCCACGGAACGTCTGCGGGCCAAGCAAGAAGCGGTCGATCGTCCGGCTGAAGTCATCGCCGCGCCAATGCAGTGCACCCAGTTCCAGAGTGGCACGCAACACGACCTCTTCGCTCAAAACGCGTGTCTGGGCGATACCGCGGGCGGTCGACTTGTAGAACTCGTTGTCGCCACCAAGACCGGCTGCATCAACGCCGACCTCGAACAGGACACCCGCATTTGGGTTCAGACCGCCGAGACGGCTGTCATAGACGTAAGAGACACCCAAAGTGCTGGACGTGCGCTTGCCCTGGTCGATTTCCGACGAGATGACAGCACCGTTTGTTTCGTTGTCCTGCTGCGTCATCTCGCTGCGGTCCCAGCCATATCGCAGACGCAACGACGAAAGTTCGCCAATCGCATAACTCAGTTGCGGATTAAAGAAGACCCGCTTTGTATCGTAGCTGGCAAAGCTCGAGTTGGTCGATGCCAAACCCAGACCCAAGTCAAACTGCAACCTGCGACCCAACAGATATGGTTCGGTGAAGTTCAGGATGTATTGTTCGGAATCCTGCGCGGTCGACAGGGTCACGCCAAGGTTCTGGCCGCGACCCAGGAAGTTCGACTCGTTCAGGCCAATTGCGATACCGAAGCCGTCTGAGACCGAGTAGCTACCGCCAAGGCTCAACGAACCGGTGGGTTGTTCCTCGACATCCACATCCACGATCACCTGGCTCGGCGAAGAGCCCTCACGCGGTTCGACATCTGCCACCGCAAAGAACCCCAGCGCGCGGATACGTTCGGCGCTTTGGCGAATTTCACGCGGGTTGAACGGGTCCCCTTCGACTGTGTCGAACTGACGGCGGATCACACGGTCCAGCGTTGTCGTGTTGCCCTCGATATCGATACGCTCAACAAAGATGCGCGGGCCACGGGTCAGAACAAACTGAACATCCAGCGTCAGATCACGCGGGTTTCGCGTCACACGCGGCTCGACCCGCAGGAAGTCCACACCCTGCTTCAGACCCAACCGTTCTTGGCGCGCAATCGAGTTTTCGATTAGCGACGGCGAATAGGTGACGCCCGGTCTGATTTTCAACGCCGCTTGGTAAGCCGCCGGATCCACGCCCGGGATTTCGCTGACGGTGCTGATTTGGCCGAACGAGAATTTCTGACCTTCGGTGATGTTCATCACAAGGAAGAACGCGTCACGCTCGCGCGTGAACTCAACGTTTGCGCTGTTGACCCGAAAGTCCACGTAACCACGCGACAGATAGAAGTCGCGGATCACCTGTTTGTCGAACTCGATCCGGTCGGCGATGAACGTATCGCCCCGCAGGAACGTACGCAGGAAGTTCGCTTGCTTGGTTTCCAGAACCCGACGCAGACGGCGATCCGAGAACGCTCGGTTGCCAACAAAGCTGACGCGCTCAACCTCGATCGTTGTGCCCTCGGAAATCTCAAAGACAAGATCGACCCGGTTGTCGCTGCGGCGGATGATACGGGGAATTACCGTGGCCGAGACGCGGCCCTGCGCGGAATAGATTGCGGCGATCTGATCGGCATCTGCCTCGGCGGACTGGGGCGTAAAGACCCGGCGGGGCTGCGAGTTGATAGCTTCAAGCAGAACGTCGTCCTTAACCCGGCGGTTCCCCTCGATGCTGATCGCATTGATCGTCGGGTACTCGGCTACTTCGATCACCAGAGTATTCCCGCGTGGCGTCAGTTCGACTGTTTCAAAAACACCACTGTCAAGCAAACGCTGAAAGGCGTCATTCAATTGTCCGGCAGTGACGGTCTGCCCCGGTTGGATACCTGTTCGGGCGATAATCGTGGACGTTTCGATCCGTCTGTTACCCTCAACATCGAACGAATTGATGGTGTAGCTTTGCGCCTGTGCGACCTCGGGTCGGAAGGTAAAGCCTGCTATAAAAACAAAGGAAAAAACTAGTAGCGTCTGCCACAAAATCTTGTTTGTTGGCTTCTGCCCCCCGCAGGATGTGCCTGCGCCTCGCCTATTAGTCATTTTTTTCTCTACCCAGAATTTTAGGACTTTATTGTTGAGTAGCGAGATTAAGTTTCCTTGTCAAAAGACGAAAAAACAAAGCGGCCCGGTGGGCCGCTGTTTGTCTGAGTTCAGATCAAAGTGAGAATCACAAACTGATCACGTAGGCGCATCCAGCCATCGCCAATGCGGTGGCGCCGAAAAACAGAAAGTTGTCCCAGTTCAACATGAACAGGACGCTAATGCTTTTGTACGATTTCCGCAGTGCATTCGCCATTGTGAGCCTCTGACACAGAAAGTTTCCGTGTCAGAACATAGGTGCGGATTAGGGCGAAAATGCGGCTTTTGTATGGGGTGTCAGCCACAATCAGCAAAGCAGATCGTTTGACACCGAAAAAATCATCAGACCGAGGATCAGTGAAATGCCGACCCCCATCAGCACTTTCAAGGCACCATCGCTGGGTGGTTTTCCGGTGACCGCTTCGTAGGCGTAGAAAACAAGGTGCCCCCCATCCAACGCAGGAATTGGGAACAGGTTCAGCAAACCAACAGCCGTCGACAAGACCGCGATAAAGAAAATGAAGCTCTGCGCGCCCTGGCTGGCCATAGCGCCCGAGGTTTCTGCGATTCCAATCGGGCCGGACATATTGCAAGTGCTGATTGCACCGGTGATCATGTGCCAAATACCGGACAACGACCCTTCGGCGATCCGCACGGTCTGGCGCGCACCACCAGCCAGCGAATCCCACACACCGGCGGCTTCCTTTGCAGGCTCAATCATCATGCCGCCGACGATGCCGATGCGCCAATGTGTGACAAACCCTCCCTCGGGCTGCGGTTCATCCGTGCGTCTTGGGGCAAGCGCGAACTCCAGATCCGCCCCGTCCCGCCAGACGTTTAGCAACAACACCTTACCGTCGGATCCTTCGACGTGCTCTTTCAATTGATCGAAGGCAAATATCGGGTCGCCGTTGACTGAGGTGATGACATCGCCCTTTTTCAGATCGATATCCATAGCCGCGCTACGCGGCGCGACGCTCTGGATTAACGGCGGAAACAACCAAGGAGCGGAGACGTCCAGCGTCTGTCCATCGCGGATAACCGTATAGTCCAGAACCGGTTCAACCGGTAGCGCTTCAATAAAGTCGTCCCACGCCCCATCTACCTCGGACTCAGGCGTTGGGAAGCCTGCAATGGCGATGATCTCATCCCCATCCTGCAATTCCTGAACAGTTCCGGGCAAAGGATGCAACGTGCCAACAGTCAAAGGTTCTTTGATTTCGCCCTGCGTCAGGAAAATCATCCCGAACACAAGGATCGACATCACAAAGTTGAAGACCGGGCCGGCTGCGACAGTAGCTGAGCGGGCCCAAAGCGGTGCGCCATGCATAGTGCGACGCAAGTCCTCGGGGCTTTGTTCGACAATCTCAGTCATCGCAGCTTCGTCCTTACCCGAAGCTGCATTGGCATCACCAAGGAATTTTACATATCCGCCAAAGGGTAACGCCGCGATCTGCCAGCGAGTGCCGCGTTTGTCAACGCGGCTCCAAAGTACGGGACCGAACCCGATCGAGAACACCTCGGCATGGATGCCGGACCAACGCCCAACGATGTAATGGCCGTATTCATGCACCGCCACAATCACAGAGAGCGCGATGACGAAGGCAATAATCGTAAACAGCAAATTGCCAAACTGGGGGATCAGAGAGAGTACGTCCAAAATTCTATCCTGCTCGTTGGATGACAAAGTCATCAACCCACGTACGTGCCAAATGGTCCGTTCGCACCACGTTATCAAGAGTCAAAGGGGCATCAATAAGGCCGTTCGATGCCTCAAACCGGTCCAGAACGGCCTCGACAATATCGGCCATCTGCAAAAAACCGATCTCGCGCGCGATGAACCGATCCAGCGCCCGTTCCTTGGCTGCATTGAACACCGCACCAGACAGTCCGCCACGTTCCATAACATTTCGCGCCAAGCGAAGCGCGGAATAGCGCGCTTCATCCGGTTCGTTGAACCGCAACTGGCCCAGTTTCGCCAGATCCAGCCGTGCAACAGGCAACTCGCGGCGATCCGGCCAATTCAAAGCGTAACCGATAGCATGTCGCATATCCGGTGCGCCCATATGGGCCATTACGGCACCGTCATTGAAACCAACCAGCGCGTGAACGATGGATTCAGGGTGAACCAGCACTTCGATCTGCTTGGGGGAAACGCCAAAGAACTCTTTCGTTTCAATCAGCTCCAGGGCTTTATTGAACATCGAAGCGCTGTCGATCGTAATTCGTTGCCCCATGTTCCAATTGGGATGGCTTGAGGCCTGTTCAACCGTTGCCTTGGCCAAATCGCTCAGTGGCCAGTCTCGAAAAGCGCCGCCGCTTGCTGTGATGATGATACGCTCAACCGCATCCATGTTTTCGCCCACTAGGGCCTGAAACACGGCTGAATGTTCGCTGTCGACCGGCAAAAGCCGGGCATTGTTTGCCTTGGCTGTTTCCAGAACCAGTGCCCCAGCGCAGACGAGCGTTTCCTTGTTGGCCAAGGCCAACGTCGCGCCCTGCTTGAGGACCTCAAGGCCGGGTTCCAGCCCCGCTGCGCCTACGATGGCAGACATGACCCATTCGGTGGGCCGGGCTGCAGCCTCGACTAGTGCCTTTTGGCCTGCCGTCGCTTCCACGCTGGACCCTGCCAAGGCAGCGCGGAGGTCGGGTAACCGGTCTTCATAAGCCGTAACTGCGACATCTGCATTCAGACGACGGGCATCTTCGGCCAGTTTGGTGATATTGGCCCCGCCCGTCAGCGCGACCACGTCATAAGCTGATGGATCCCGGTCAATCAGGTCAATCGTGTTTTGCCCGATGGATCCGGTCGCGCCCAGAATTGAGATTTTGCGCATCACATGGCTCCGGGGGAATAGAGAATTCCCGCGATCAAAACGAACAGGGCCGCCCCCATCATGCCGTCGAACCGATCCAGAAATCCGCCGTGGCCCGGAATCAGGTTCGAGCTGTCTTTGACACCGAACTTACGCTTGGTCGCGCTTTCGACGATGTCTCCGGCCTGACTGGCCATAGATGCAAGCACCGAGATCACGACAAACATGACGCCAAATCCCGCGTTTATGGCAAAGATCGTTCCGACCAAAGCCGCAGCGGCCCATCCGCCCGCGGTGCCAGACCATGTTTTCTTAGGGCTGACCTTGGGCCAGAACTTAGGGCCACCAAAGGTTTTTCCCACAAAATAGCCCGCGACATCCGTCGCCACGACCACCGAAATCAGCCAGACCATCCAGCCGAACCCCATGTTTTCGCGGATCGAGATGAAACCCAGACCGGACGCTGCGATCCAGATGGCAAACAGCACATAGGTCCCTTTGGACCGGCCAACCTGCCCTGCCCCAACCAGCGCCGGGGCCAACAGGATTGGCAACGTGTAAAGCGGCGGAAGGTGGTAACTCAGGACAACGGCCACACCCGTCAGTATCCCAAGCTGGATTGCGACGCCGTTTCGGCTCGGGTCGATCATGCGAACAAGTTCCCACGTCATCAGTCCGCAGGCGATCGCGATGAAGGATTCGAACCACAGGCCGCCCAGCCAGACCTCGACCGCGCCGATGCAGACAAGCACCACCGCAGACAAGACGCGTGCGGTCAAGTCAGACCATCGGCCTTCGCTCATGCTGGAACAGCTCCAAATCGTCTGTCACGGCGTCCAAAGCTGCGGCACAGACGCTCCAACTCGGCCGAGGTGAAGTCGGGCCAGAGTGTGTCGATGAACTCATATTCCGAATAGGCCGATTGCCACAGAAGAAAGTTCGAAATCCTCGCTTCACCACTGGTGCGAATGACGAGGTCAGGATCAGGAAGAACACGTGTATCCAGATACTTGGGTAGCGTTTCTTCATCTACATCTTCGGGGCGCAATCGCCCTTCGGCCACATCGCGTGCCAGACGTTTGGTTGCCCGCGCCACCTCATCCCGACCGCCATAATTTAGCGCGATAGTCAGGTGCACTAAATCATTGTGCTGCGTGGCGGCTTCCAAAGTGTCCATCAGATCGGTTAGCTTGGAATCCAGTCGCACGCGGTCGCCGATAAAGCGGACACACACACCGGCTTGGGTCAGGTTGCGCGTCTCCTTGACGATATAGCGGCGAAACAGGCTCATAAGCCCGGCCACTTCGACCTGTGTCCTTTTCCAATTCTCAGTCGAGAACGCGAAAACCGTCAGATACTTGATGCCCAGACCGGGGCAAGCCTCGACGACTTCGCGCACGCGCCTTGCACCTGCCTGATGCCCAAACAGCCGAGGCCGTTTGCGTGCCTGTGCCCAGCGGCCATTGCCATCCATGATGATGGCAACGTGGCGCGGACCTGTCGGCGTTTGAGCGGTATCAGGCATATCCGGGGCTCAGACCTGCATGATCTCTGCCTGCTTGGTCTCAAGCGCGGCATCAACGGTTTTGATCATGGCGTCGGTCAGGTCCTGAACTTCGCTTTCCCAGAACTTCTGATCGTCTTCCGACATGCCATCGGCCTTGGCTTTTTTGATCTGGTCCATGCCATCGCGGCGGACGTTACGGATCGAAACGCGGGCATGCTCGGCATATTGTCCGGCGACTTTGCCAAGTTCGCGGCGGCGTTCTTCGTTCAATTCGGGGATCGGCAACATAATGATGGTGCCGTTCAGCTGAGGGTTAATGCCCAACCCGCTTTCACGGATGGCTTTTTCGACTTTGCCGACCAGACCTTTGTCCCAAACATTCACGGTGACCATGCGGGGCTCAGGAACGTTTACGGTACCGACCTGGTTGATCGGCGTCATCGATCCGTAGGCATCTACCATCACCGGCTCGAGCATCGAAGCCGAAGCACGCCCGGTACGCAGAGATGCGAATTCGGTTTTGAGGTTGGACATGGCGCCTTCCATGCGGCGCTTGAGATCATCGGTATCCAGTTCGAAATCGTCAGACATGCTGCTCACTCCCCGTCTTCAGGTGCTGTTTGCATGGCTCATAGTCCATAGCAATTGGGATGTATAGCAATGATGCTCGGGAATTGCGCCAATGGCCAGAGGTGTTTCTGACAATTTCGGGTTCTTTCAAAGGCAAAAGGACCGATCGGGGCGCACCTCGACCGGTCCCAATCATTTGTGCGGGAATCAAGCGTTTACATCGACGACCACGCGACCTTTGACTTGCCCCTTAAGGATATCTGCACCCAATTGTGGCAGTTCGCCCAGAGTTGCCGGATGGACCATCGCCTCAAGCTTGTCCATCGGCAGGTCCGTTGCAACGCGCTGCCAGGCGCGCACGCGGTTGGCGTAGGGCTGCATGACGCTGTCGATGCCAAGCAGGTTCACTCCACGCAGCAGAAATGGAATGACGCTGGCAGGCAACCCTGCCCCGCCAGCCAGACCAACGGCTGCGACCGAGGCCCCGTATTTCATCTGGCCCAGAACACGCGCCAGCATTTCGCCGCCGACCGCATCAATACATCCGGCCCAGGTTTCGCTTTCCAGTGGACGTTTCACGGTTTCATTGATGTCTTCGCGCGGGACAATCGTAGTCGCACCAAGGGACTTGAGGTAATCACCCGCCTCTGGTCGGCCGGTCACAGCGGCCACTTCATAGCCCAGATTGGCCAGAATGGCAGTTGCGACTGATCCAACGCCACCGGCGGCACCGGTCACCAGAACAGGCCCGTGTCCGGGTTCAAGGCCATGATCCTCCAACGCCATTACGGCCAGCATTGCGGTAAAACCGGCGGTCCCCACGGCCATCGCCTGCCGCGTGTCCAGACCTTCGGGCAGCGGCACCAACCAGTCGGCCAGTGCGTTGGCTTTTTGCGAATAGCCGCCCCAATGGGCTTCACCCACACGCCAGCCGGTCAGAACAACCTTGTCGCCGGGCTTGTAACGATCGTCCGAGGAGGCCTCGACCGTACCGCTGTAGTCGACGCCGGGCACGTGCGGATAGCTGCGCACCAGACCGCCGCCTTTGGGTGACATGCACAGCCCGTCCTTGTAGTTTACGGTCGAATATTCAACGGCAATCGTCACCTCGCCATGGGGCAGATCGCTTTCGGAAAGCTGTTTGACCGAGGCGCTTGCCAGCCCGCTGTCTTCGTCCTTATCCATCACCAATGCATTGAACATTTAAACTTTCCCTTCTTTTTCAAACCCTCACCAGCTGATGCTGATGCGCGTATTGCCGTTCAAATCCAGAACTTGTCCCGCACGGTCGCGCCACGCAGACCGTCCGGCGTTTCAACTTCGACCCGAGTACCGGGTTCCCAATGGCTCAGCTTGACCATTCCGATTGCCACGTTTGTCGAGAAATCCGGCGACCAAGTGGTCGACGTCACCTGCCCGACCCGTTTGCCGCCAGCCACAATCGGCCACGGCCGATCACAGGGCGGAACGGGTTCGCCGTCGATAGCGATTGGTCGGATTTGCTGCACCGGCCCCTCTTTCGCGACCCGCAGCAAAGCGTCCCTGCCGATACACCCAATCGCCGTGTGCGTATTGCAGAACTTGCCCAGACCACATTCGTGAGGCGTATTGTCGTCAGTCATATCGTTGCCGTATGACAGCAACCCACCCTCAATCCGCTCAATCAGGTTGGGACAACCCGCCCGGACCTGCAGGTCTTCGCCCGCCGCAAACAAGGCGTTCCATAGGGGCATTCCGATGTCCGACCCTTCGACATAAATCTCGAACCCGCCCTGTTTGGAATAGCCCGATCGCGCGATCGCGAGCTCTCGGCCTTCGAACTCGAACTTATCGAACTTGAAGAAACGAATATCGCGCACCCTGTCGCCAAAGACACGGGCCATCAACTCATCCGACTTCGGCCCCTGCACCCCGAGCGGAGAGACATCGGGTTCGTCCACAAGCACGTCGAGCCGGTACCCGTTGGCAATGCCTTTGACCCAAAGCAACAGGTCGCTGTCAGCGATAGAAATCCACCAGCGATCTTCTGAAAGCTTCACGGCCACCGGGTCGTTCAGCATCCCGCCCGTTTCATCTACGATGGGCACGTAGTAACACTGCCCCGGAAGCATGCCGCGCAGGTCCCGCGGGGTCAGCATCTGCATCAACCGTGCCGCATCCGGCCCGCGCAATTCGACCTGCCGTTCACAGGATACATCCCACACCTGAACATGCTCTTTCAGATGCCGGTAGTCCACCTCGGCAGATTCAAAAACCGTGGGTAATAACATACGGTTGTAGACTGTATATCCCTTGACGCCAGCCGCTTCGACACCGTCCGAGAACGGTGTCCGGCGCAGGCGGCGCGAGAGTGCAATTTGAGCCACTTAAGCCTCCTCAGGCAGAAAGTTCAGACCGCGCCCGCAGGCACCGGTGATCGTTACTTGGGACCGTGCCAGTCGATTGGGCAAATCTCGGCAGACTTGCCACCGAAATCCCAGACGCGGCCGTAGTCGCGCACTTTGGACTTGGTCCCGCGCGCCACGATGATATCCGGGCCCATCCAGTACTTGGAGTTTGAGACCATGACCGGGTGATCCGCATCTTTACCGGCCAGCATCTCAATCTCGCCTTGGATTTTGCGGCCGATCATTATGCGACGCTTGGTGCCGTCGCGTTCGATCTGAACCGGAGCCCGCTCTGCCCCGATGATCTCGCTCACCAGCATGGTGAACAGGCCGGTGGTTCCGCCTGCCTGACCGCTAAAGATTTGCAGCAGCCCGTTATACGCCTTGCCGCTGGCACGCTCGTCAACATATGCGGCGACTTTCCACTGTCCCTCGCCCATGCGGCCCGGAATATCGACCAGTAGCCCCACGCTCAGACCGGACAAGTCTTCGCCTTCGTAATGACCTTCATCGATGATGACACCCATCCAGGCGTGGCAATGTCCCTCGGTCGGAGGATGCGCGCCCAGAGACACAACGCAGGGACAGAACACATCGCAGGAACAGTTCAGGATCAACTCACCCTTGATGGACCATTCTGTCGGACTCATCTCTCGGCGTTTGGGGTTGGGCATCCGGCTGTCAATGCGCTGGCTGATCGGCAGCCTGTCAGCTTCGGGTTTTCTGTTCTTAGCCATAGGCTTAACCTCCGTAAGCAAAGGGATAGATGAGCAGGAGAAGCCCTCCTGCGATAAGTGTGAAGCCCAAAGGCCGCGTGATCACATGACCAACTTGCGGCAACTTCTCGAGCACCATGAAGAATGTCGCGAGGCCCATCCACAACAGGCTCATGACACCACCGACAAAGCCAAGCGCCATGAAGCCCCAGCAGCAGCCGACGCAGAACGCGCCCAGCCCAAGGCCCATGCGCAGCCCCCCCACGAAACCTGTCTGCCAATGGCCCAGGAAATACGTCATGGGCGCGTGACAGACGCCGTGGCAAACCTCTTTCGCGCGGGTGAACTGAAACGCGCCGACGGCGATCATCAGCCCTCCGGCAAACCACGAGGATTTGGAGATGCCCAGCATGTCCACTACGCCTCCGAACAACAGCGCCAATTGCACTCCGGTTATCAGGGCGGCGAATCCGACCCAGACCACCAGATACCCGCTCAACACGCCCAACCACCCGGCGCGCGAGCCGTTTGCGCTGCGGATCAGGTCCTCATAGCTGCGGAGCGTTGGGACAAGCGTCGGCAGCATCATTGCCGCCATCATAATCGCCCACATCCAGAACAGGGGTCCAAACTCGGCCATGGGCATATACATGTCCATGCGCGGATCCATCGCCGCCATCGCCTGCCCCATGGTTCCCGGCCGACCGATCAAATCCAGATCCATATCGCGGCTCATGGTGAACATGACCCACCACGCCCACAGGATCAGGGCGTAAAATCCCAGCCAAAGGCTATTCCTCAGAACTGCGCGACTCACGCTTTCCTCCCGACTCAGTTCTTGCTTTTGAAATGTCAGACTTTTAAATGTCAGACAAATAAAATCTCACCAATGGTCCCCGGAATATGAAAATCGACCCCAAAAAACCTGCCGATCTGTCGGCGCAGATTGCGCAGGCCATCCGCGACGCCATTATTTCGGGGCAATTGATCGTGGACGAGCGTCTTCCGTCAGAAGCGGAACTGTCCGAACAGTTCCAAGTGTCGCGCCCCACTGTGCGCGAAGCTCTGAAGCGGTTGGCAGCGCAGTCTCTGATCCGCACTCAACGCGGCGCAAGCGGCGGGGCTTTTGTGAACCGTCTGAGTTTTGAGAACGCGTATTCGCAGCAGATCACGACCTCGACCTTGTTGCTGTCGATGAACGCCGTCAGTTTCGACACTGCGTGCGAGGCGCGCTTTGCGCTGGAACGCGCTTGCGCTGCACTGTCTGCCCAACGTCGAACCGCCGATCAGCTGGCCACCATGCGGGCCGAGATTCATCGGCAAAGCCAGCCAGGTCTGACGGACGAAGCGTTCTGCGCATCAGATGTGGCCTTTCACCGGGCGCTTGTGGATGGAGCCGATAACCCTGTGCTGTCCTATCAACTGGCCGGCGCGGTCGAGGCCATGCAGCCCCTGATGAACATGATCACCTTCACCGCTCGATCCCGCGAGGCGATCATAGCCCTTCACAGCCAAATTGCCGATGCGTTGGAAATTCGGGATGGGGCAAAAGTTGACGCGACATTGGTCGAACTCGAGAATTACACGCGACAATTGGCGCGGGATGTCGCACAACAGCGCCGCAAACCCGCGTAAGGAGATCAGGATGACCACCGCATTAAATGTGATTGCCGCTCTGATGACCATCGGGTTCGGCCTGTTCGGCTTTCTGGCACCCAGCTTCACCCTGGGGGCATTGGATCTGACGACGACTGACAGCAACATGGGGTTAAGCGAGATGCGAGCCTCGGTTGGGGGGCTGTTCGTGGTCACCGGAGTTGCCGTTCTGTGGCTGAACAACCCATTGGCTTACGCGATGCTGGGCGTCGTCTATGCGGGCGCGGCCTTGGGTCGGTTCGTGTCCGTTGCTCTGGACAACCCACCCTTGGTCAAAGCAGCGACTTTTGGTGGAATCGAACTTGTCCTGGCGCTTTGGTTAATTTTGGCGAACATCAACAGGGCGGCTTAAGTCTTTGTTATAAATCGGCATCGCGGTGCGCATTCCAGGTTTGCATCCGGTCGGCAGCTCACCTATATAGAGTATGTCCTTCGGGACTATGGACATAAACGCGCTCGTAATAAGCGGATCGGACCCGGGGGCGGTACCCGGCGGCTCCACCATACACCTTCTGGAGGTATCCTTCGTTTGAGGAACTCTTTCAGGATCGGGGGGCCGAAATAGGATCGACGAACGTCTAAAGGGGTTAGCTTTGTCTCGGCTGTCTGCCACCGTTATCGGCGAAACTAGTACAATTGCAAACGACAATCGTGCTCCGGTTGCAGTTGCTGCGTAAGCAGTAGCAAGACCGAAACTTAAGCCCTTGCGCCTAGCCGCGTAAGGCGGGGTTCGCAGGTACCTGGCAACAGAAACCTGCATTTCCCACTTAAAGTCTGAGTTTTTTGCCTGAACGTGCACATGTTCAGAGTTTTTTCACTCTTTCGTCTCATGCTGACCTCAACAGAATAAGGAGAGCTGGGATGTCGCACGCAGATCTACTCAGAGAATGGTATTCCGAGGTTTGGGAAAACGGGAATACCGACGCCATCGATCAGTATTTCGCGCCGGACACCACGGCCGAGGGCCTTATTCCCGAAATGCAGGTTGGTGCGGACGATTTCCGCGACCTGGTCATGGCTTTCCGTCACATCCTGGGCGATATCAAGGTCGAGATGCCGAAGGTTGTTGAATATGGCGATTGGGTTTCGGCCATTATTCACCTGCGCATAACACGGGCCGATAATGGGGCCCCGCTGCAGGCCACTGGCAGCGTCTTTGGCCGGATCAAAGATGGCCGTATGGTCGAGGCGTATAACCAGTTCGACTTCATCTCGTTGTTTGAGCAGCTTGGGCAATTTCCGCAGGATACCCTTCCGGTATGCATGACGGGTCAACGTTTGGATTGGGCCTGAACGCCTTCGCAATCTTGACCCCTCTGGCGCTTACGCTGTAGCTAGTGCCATGGGGTAAGATTGCGAACACCCCGTGAGGCGTCAGCCCAAGTTTCGCATGGATCCGACAAAACCAGGAGACATGCTGTGCCCGCGCCCAACGCCATAACCCCAAAGCAATTGCTTAGGCTGATCGGAACACCCAAAGCACCAATACTCATCGACATCTGTATCGACGCGGATTTTGAGGCCGATCCATATCTGATCCCCAGCTCCATTCGCCATTCAGCGCAGGACGTCGAGGGGCTTGCGGCTTTGATTGCCGACCGCCCTGCTGTCGTGATTTGCCAAAAGGGTAAGAAACTCAGCCAGGCTGTTGTTTCGTTCCTGCGCAGCAGCGGCATTCAAGCTGAGTATCTTGAGGGCGGAATGGTCGCCTGGCGCGAAACAAAAGATGCGCCTCGTGTGCCCGCCTCGGCTCTGAAAACGCTGCGGCCAGAGGGCTCGCTTTGGATCACTCGGCATCGCCCAAAGATCGACCGCATTGCCTGCCCTTGGCTGATCCGTCGTTTTGTCGATCCCCGCGCCCGTTTCTTGTTCGTCGCGCCAACTGAAGTCGAGGCCGCTGCCGCCATCTTTGACGCGACCCCGTTCGATGTCGAGAATACCTTTTGGAGCCACCGACAGGACCGCTGCACCTTTGACACCATGCTGGACGAGTTCGCGCTGCACTCACCTGCGTTGGATAGGCTGGCGACCGTGGTGCGGGCAGCCGACACAAATCGACACGACCTCGCCCCCGAAGCAGCGGGTCTGCTGGCCGTATCGGTCGGCCTATCACGCCAATATCGCGATGACCACGAAGCATTGGCTGCGGGTATGCATCTGTATGATGCGCTGTACCGTTGGGCGCGGGATGGGTTCGAAGAGCGTCACGATTGGCCAACGGATCGCAAATCATGACACCAACACTGACGGATATGGTTCGCGTCTTTGGACGCATCGGCCTGCTGTCCTTCGGAGGGCCTGCCGCGCAGATTTCACTGATGCACCAGGAACTGGTGGAAAAACGCCCTTGGCTGGACGAACAGACCTACCTGCGCGCGTTGTCTCTGTGCATGCTGTTGCCCGGCCCCGAGGCGATGCAACTTGCCACCTATGCCGGTTGGCGGTTGCGCGGCGTGACCGGAGGGTTGATCGCAGGCGGCCTTTTTGTGCTGCCCGGCGCGCTAATCATCGCGGTCCTAGTCGCCCTATACGCCGCATTCGGCGATCTGCCCTTGGTGCAAGCTGGTTTTCTGGGCGTAAAGGCCACGGTGATCGTCATCGTGCTGCAGGCGCTCAGGAATCTGTCGCGCAAGGCTCTGACTGATACTGAGCATAGGGTCATCGCCGGTCTGGGCTTCATCGCCATCTTCGCCTTTGATCTGCCCTTCCCGCTGATCATTCTGGGGGCTGCGATATGGGGTTACCTCAGTTTCCGGGTTGATGCGCCCCCAAATGCTGTCCCGCCTGCCCCAAACGCCGCCCGACCGCTGCGCACCTGCGCTGTTTGGCTGACGCTGTGGTTGGGTCCTCTGGTCTTGCTAACTGTAACGGGACAGGACCTGTTAAGCGATCTGGGCTGGTTCTTTGCCCGCCTCGCCGTGGTCACCTTTGGCGGAGCATATGCTGTGCTGGCCTACATGACCCAGACCGTTGTCGATCAGTATCAGTGGATCACGACCGATCAGATGATCGACGCGCTGGGCCTTGCAGAAACAACGCCCGGCCCGTTGATCTTGGTGACTCAGTTCGTCGCCATGCTGACTGGACAGATCACAGGAGGCATGCCGCTGGCTCTGGCGGCCGGCGCGGTTGCGTTGTGGGCGACCTTTGTGCCCTGTTTTCTGTGGATTTTCCTCGCGGCGCCTTACCTGGACCACTTGGCCGCGCGCCCAAAGCTGTCTGCTGCGCTGCATGGGATAACGGCTGCGGTGGTCGGCGTGATTCTCAACCTTTCGGTGTGGTTTGCGCTGAACGTTCTTTTTGGAACGATCCCGCAAAAAACATGGGGCATCCTCAGCCTTCCGTGGCCCGAGCTCGCCACATTAAACCTGCAGGCTGTGGGGCTGACGATCGTGGCCGGGGTGTTGATATTCAAGCTAAAATTCGGCATGGGGTTGACGCTGGCCATAATGGCCGCGGCGGGACTCGGGTTGCATTTTCTTTAAACAATCCAACCACACGCGGTCTTTCGTTTCCCAAGGAATCGCCTATGCTTGGGGTAACCATTTTTGAGGATGACACATGCCGCAGGACATTGATTACGGAACCCTGATGCACACCGCGATGCGCGGGCTGATCCAGAAGGTTCTGACCAACGTGGCTGAAAACGGCCTGCCCGGGGCACATCATTTCTTCATCACGTTCGATACCCGGCAGGAGGGTGTGGAACTGGCGGATTGGCTGCACGATCGGTATCCCGAAGAAATGACAATCGTTATGCAGCACTGGTTCGAAAATCTTGAGGTGGGCGACGAAGGCTTTGCCATCACGCTGAACTTTGGAGATGCGCCCGAGCCGTTGTATATCCCCTACACCGCGATCAAGACCTTCGTGGACCCGTCCGTTGAATTTGGGCTACGGTTTGAAAGTTCTGAGGACGAGGATGAGATCGGAACTCATATCGTTGAAGAAACGATCGAGGTCGAGGAAACTCCGGTCCAGCATGATGCTGATGTGGTCTCGCTGGACAGTTTCAGAAAGTAAGTCCCGACAAAAAGCCCCCGCCACGCGCGGGGTTTACTGCTTCTCAAGGAAGGTTTCCACGGACCGCGACTTCACGCCATTGCGGAACCGCGAGAACGAAAGGTTCAAACCGCCTTCGGCCAGTGTTCGGTCGAACTGCTGAAGTTCATATCCGCCATTCTCATCAATGAACAACGAAAACACTGTCAGGGTTTGGCCTTCGATCCGACCCCAGACAAAGGGTTCGCCCTGCATTGGATCCAGAGGCACCTCATGCCCGAACACATTGCGCTTCATCGCGGCCGAGTAGACATCAGGGCGGCCAGACTCCTTGAAATCGATTGAAAAAGACTGCTCTTTGACACGGCCATCAGGTTTATAGGTCGTGGTCTTCCAGCTGACGTTGAAGCCGTCTTTCGTCTCGTGGATGGACACACTCATGTCCCGAGGCGTCTCGGTGCCATCATCATCTACGACATTGGCCGAACCGACGTAATCTCCGACAAATGGTTTGATGTCCCCCGCCTGCGCCTGAAGGGTCAGGCAAGCGGCCCAAAACAGTACGCCCAGAGCAATTGCAACCAGCCTTTGCGGGTGAATTCGGGAAATCAGGAGCACTTGACCCTCCGGTTCTGTGGTTTTGTCATTCTAGCCGAGCGCTGCGCGCACACAATGGCCCTAATGCCCGTCCGCAAAAGAAAAATGACGCACCCGTGCGCCTATACCTTTGGCGGTGTTGAGCTTATGGTGCGCCCAACTGGCCGATTGCGCGATGACACTGTCACGGGTAAATGGCATGCGACTGCATACAATACGGAGTAACCGATGTCTCAGACCCGCACCGAATCCGACAGCTTTGGCCCGTTGGAGGTTCCCGCCGACAAGTATTGGGGTGCTCAAACGCAACGTTCGATCATGAACTTCCCGATTGGCTGGGAAAAACAGCCCGTGGCCATCGTTCGCGCGTTGGGCGTGATCAAAAAGGCCTGTGCGATGGAGAACAAGTCCATTGGCAAGCTGGATGCAACGATCGCCGACGCGATTATTCAGGCTGCGGGTGAAGTGATTGAGGGCAAGTTTGACGACAACTTCCCTCTGGTCGTGTGGCAGACTGGTTCGGGTACGCAATCGAACATGAACTCGAACGAGGTCATCGCCAACCGCGCGATCGAGATTTTGGGCGGTGTAATCGGCTCGAAAGACCCGGTGCATCCAAACGATCACTGTAACATGGGGCAGTCGTCGAACGACACCTTCCCGACCGCGATGCATATCGCCACTGCGATGAGCGTGCGCGACGTGCTGATGCCGGGTCTTGAAAAGTTTGCTTCGGCTCTGGAAGCCAAGGCAAAAGAGTTTGCCGGCATCATCAAGATCGGTCGTACGCATACGCAAGACGCGACGCCACTGACACTGGAACAGGAATTCGGCGGTTATGCGCACCAGATTCGTCAGGGCATCGCCCGTGTCGAAGCCGCAATGCCCGGTATCTATGAACTGGCGCAAGGCGGCACCGCCGTTGGCACCGGTCTGAATACCCATAACGGCTGGGATGCGGCTGTCGCCAAGAACATGGCCGACATCACCGGCCTGCCCTTTGTAACCGCCCCCAACAAGTTCGAAGCCCTCGCCGCCCATGACGCGATGGTCTTTTTGTCGGGCGCTTTGGCGACAATTGCGGGCTCTTGCTACAAGATTGCCAATGACATCCGGTTCTTGGGCTCTGGTCCGCGTTCTGGGCTGGGTGAGCTGATCCTGCCAGAAAACGAGCCCGGTTCGTCCATCATGCCCGGTAAGGTGAACCCGACTCAGGCCGAGGCGCTGACGCAGGTCGCCGCGCATGTCATGGGCAACGACGCTGCGATGAAGTTTGCGGGCTCACAAGGCCACTTCCAGCTGAACGTTTATAACCCGATGATGTCGTACAACCTTTTGCAGTCCATCCAACTGCTGGGCGATGCCACCGACAGCTTTACCGAGCGGATGCTGCTGGGCATCAAGGCCAACGAGCCGCGCATCGATAAGCTGATGAAGGAATCGCTGATGCTGGTGACCGCGCTTGCGCCAACCATCGGGTATGACAACGCCACCACCGTCGCCAAGACGGCGCATAAGAACGGCACGACCCTCAAGGAAGAGGCTATCGCGCTGGGCTTTGTCGATGAAGATACCTTTGACGCGGTCGTTCGGCCCGAACACATGATCGGCCCGAAAGACTGATGGGCAAACCGGTCAACCTGAACCGGTTCAGAAAAGAAAAAGCGCGGGCCGAGAACAAGGCCCGCGCAGACCAAAACGCCGTGGCGTTTGGGCGAAACAAGGCTGAAAAGAACGCCGACAAGCTGCGGCAGGAAAAACAGAAGCGCGACCTCGATGGTCACGAACTGGATGAATGAGTGGCCGCCCCGTAAAACGCTCTTTGACACTCAAAGGGCATCGCACCTCGGTTTCGCTTGAGGATGAGTTCTGGCGTGCTTTCCGAGACATCGCGGAAGAGAAAAATCTACCGATCAACGCGTTAGCGGCTGATATTGACGTCGCGCGAGACCCTGAAACCGGACTAGCATCGGCCATTCGTGTGTTTGTCCTGAACTGGTATCGCGATCGCGGTTGATCCTTGCGACCAGAGGTTCTCATGGTGTACCGTACTCCAGAACAAAGTGGGAACACGCATGGCCGGCACCGTAAATGGACCAGATGGGAAACCGCGCTGCGCCTGGTGTCAGGCAGCGCCTGAGTTTTTTGAGTATCACGACCAGGAATGGGGCTACCCGCTCGGGGAAGACCAGCGCCTGTTCGAAAAGCTCTGCCTTGAAAGCTTTCAGTCAGGGCTGAGTTGGCGCACGATTTTGGCCAAGCGTGAGAACTTTCGCAAAGCGTTCAAAGGCTTTGAAATCAATGAAGTGGCGGCGTTTGATGATGCGGATGTAACGCGGTTACTGCAAGATGCAGGCATCATCCGCCACCGCGGCAAGATCGAGGCCGTCATCAACAACGCCCGCCGCGCACAAGAGCTGATCGCCGCCGAGGGGTCTCTGGCCGCCTATGTCTGGCGATATGAGGCAGAGGTGCCACCTGCCCCACAGACCGCCTCGACTTCGCCAGAATCCGTGGCGATGTCGAAAGACCTGAAGAAACGAGGATGGAAGTTCGTCGGCCCTACGACCGTGTTCGCCTTTATGCAGGCGATGGGTTTGGTGAATGACCACGCCACAGACTGCGTGATGCGGGAAAAAGCGGCGCGATTGCGCCGCGATTTCACCAAACCCGTCTAGCGCTTAGACAGACGCGCGGAAGATCTTGTCGATGTTCCCGCCCAAAGCCGAGTTGAATTCGGCATCGGATTGCTGTTTCGACAGACCCTCGGTCAAAGCACGCGAGAACGACGCGATCATTTTGCCGTTTTGCGCCAGAAGATCACAGGCCTGCTCGGTCGAATAGCCGCCGGACAGAGCCACCACACGCAGAACGCGCGGGTGATCGGCCAGGGCGTCATATAGGTCCGCTTTGCTGGGGATTGTCAGTTTGAGCATGACATCCTGTCCTTCGTCCAATTGGTCGAGGTTCTTCAGGATTTCCGCTTTCAGAATGTCTTCGGCTTCGGCCTTGGTGGTCGAGTTAATGTTCACCTCAGGCTCGACAATCGGAACCATGCCTGCGGCTACGACTTCACGCGCGACATCAAACTGCTGTGCAACAACCGCGGCGATGCCTTCGGCGTTGGCTTCGTGAATGACCGAACGCTCTTTGGTGCCGAACACACCTTCTGCTTTGGCGAGTGTGTCAGCAAGACCGGGAATGGATTTCATCATCTGAACGCCATTCGCTTGGTCTTCCAAGCCCTTGTCGATCTTGAGGAAAGGGACGATGCCCTTCACGGACCAGAGATAATCCGCAACCTTACGACCGTCGATCTCTTCGCCCAGAGTCCGCTCGAACAGGATCGCGCCGATCACTTTGTCCTTGGTGAAGTCATCCGCCAGGATGATCCGCGCGCGCATCTTCTGGATCTCGCCGAACATCTCTTCGTCCGAGCTGTATTCCGAAGCGTCCACGCCATAAAGCGCCAGCGCCTTCGGGGTCGAACCACCGCTTTGATCCAATGCTGCGATAAAACCTGCGCCGTTGGACATTTGTGCGCGCTGTTCTGCTAAGGACATAAGACTTTCCCGTTCAATATGATTCCGCATTTTCAAACCGCATACAGCAAGGCGATCAGCGATGGTAGTTTGTTAGCGCTCAACTACGCGCAACCAAATGCCGTCCTTCGACCGGACGGTCAAATGAGCCACAGGAACAGGCGTTTGGCCTTCGACCAGTTCGAACCGATAGTGCCTTAGCAGCATGGACAAAAGCAGCGGTCCTTCGATCATGGCGAACCCTGCCCCGGTGCACACCCGCGTGCCGGCTGAAAACGGAATGTAGGCATTACGTTGGCAGGTCTTGCCATTCTCGGTCTCCCACCGGGTTGGATCAAAGGCATCCGGGCGGTCCCATAGCCTTTCCTGCCGGTGCAGGTGCCACGGGCTGATGACAATTTGCGCACCTTTCGGCACGTCGCGATCGCGGAACCGCTCGGGACAGGTGGCCTCGCGCACCATCATGGGCACCGGGGGATAAAGCCGCAGTGCTTCACGGAACACATCCCGGCTAAGCTTTAGGTGGGACATGACCGCAAAGTCAGGCGTGTCGAGCGACACGGCCTCTCCGGCCAACCTGTCTTGCCATTCCGGGTACATAGCCATCAGATACAACGTCCAAGCCAGTGCCGAGGCGCTGGTTTCATGGCCCGCCAGAAAGAAGATGGCCACCTGATCGACCATTTCCTGCGTGTCAAAACCATGCCCGGTTTCAGGGTCACGGGTCGTCATGATCTTGGTCGCCAGATCATCAGGAGCTTGCCCCAGCGCGATCAGCTCAGCGCGCCCTGCCGTAAGATGCTGGATTAGCTTTATGATTTCATTGGCATTCTTCCGAGTGCGCCTTGAGTGAAGACGCGGTAGCCATTTTGGCAGCGGAACAAACGCCGCAAGGTTCAGAATAGGCTGCTCGCGTTGATAGCTACGGAACTTGTCAAAGACCTGAGCGGCCACCTCATGTTCAATAGGAACCGAAAACAACGTACGAAAAATGACATCCGCCGCGATATGGCTGGTGATCTCTTCGCATTCCACAACCGTACCGGCCTGCGGCTGCAATCGATCTACTGCGGCCTGACCTGCGGCGTGCATTGCCGCGAAAGTGTCCTTTAGCCGGCCGCCTTCAAATGCCGGGTCGATGATCCGACGCTGACGCTTCCAGGTTTCTCCATTTGTAAGGAACACCGAGTCCCCCAGCAACGGACGCAACCCTTCGCTGATCCGGTTTGATTTTGGGAAATCATCAGGGCGCTTTTTCAGCACGGTTTCAATGAGTTCCGGCTGGTTGATCAGGTATGATCGGAAGAATGGTGTGCGAAACTCGGCCATCCAGGCGCGGTACAGTCGTTGTGGTTGCGCCGACAGGATGTCCTTGCGGAACAGTTTCATGTACCGCCAGAGCGATACCTTGTCCGGACGTGGTGTGGGCTTGGGCGGCGTCATGCCTTCACCGTTGTGTATTTCGAGACCGCCTCTTCCACCCTGGATTTGGACGGCGCGCGACCCTGAAACCGTTGCCCTAAAGTTTGAGGCCCGGTCGTGATGCGGAAGTAGTCGTACCGTTCCGGGTTGTCGAAAGCACAAAGGTATTGGAAATGCAGGCGAAAGAACTTCCAGCGCAGGGCTTCCCACCGTTCGGGCGACAGCGTTTGGGTAAAGGCGGCGGACAGGACCAGCGGCCATTTTTTTTCCGCTCCTGCGACACCGCTTACAGCAACGGGGTCACATAAAGCGAACGAACACCCGTCCCCGGGGGCCGAGACATCTACCCAAGTCAGGTCGCCTTGCGCGGAAAGAAGCTGTAGGTCCGCCCGCAATTCCTGCGCATCTGGCAGGAATGAAACCATCGGCACCACCTGCCCCAAAGTCAGGAATGAAAGCTCTGGCCCATCGCCGCGCAACCCACCCTCACGGATTAGATCGGCCAAAACACTCACCCCCAGATGCGCGCCCGAGCTGTGACCGACGACCAGTACCTCATCCACATCCGACTGCAGCGCTTCGCGGATCAAAGCGGTAAAGCTGCGTAAACGCAGGCGAAGTTCGTCCGGCGTCTGGCCCCTGAGTTTTGCCGAGTAAGCGTAATCATGCATCAGGTAATAGGCGTAAAGCTTGCCGTCAAGCTTGCGAAACCAGCTCAGCAGCCCATATGCGGCAGCCACAGCCGGGATCATTCCAAACCAGCCCAGAAACGGCCGCAATAGCCACGACAGGACCAGTGTCAGGACAATCGCCAGCAACAACTGCGCCAAAAGCATGCCCACCGGGTACAGGGCCGCGATGACCGGCCCCTTACGCAACCGCATCAGGCGACGCAGCGCACCGGTCGAGATATAGGTCCACGCGGTTCGAAACAGCTGCAGATAAGTTGCAGGGATCGAATTGGACATGCTATCGCGCACGATATCGGACCAGACCAGAACATCCACGTCGGCCAATACTTCGACCCCGTCCTGCCGGGATGTCACATGCCAGCCATAGGGGCCACCCCCCGATTTGGCTGATACCGAAATCTGGTAGCCAGAGATCTCGGCCTGCAGGGCGCTTTCGGTGCGGTAAAGCTCGCGATAGCGGCGTGGCGGAATCGGGTCATAGCCGGGTATGTAGAATACCCGGCGTTTGCTCACCACTGGATGATTATTCCGACTGCTCATGGCCTTACCTTCTGCAGCGCAGGTTAGCGCAGGCTGAGCGTCAAGGTAAGTCGGATCAGCAGATCACCCGAAATTCGCCAATGCCGGGAACGTTTCCAGCAGCCACCAGCTGAACTCGGTGAACAGGCCGGTGATCAGCATGATGCCGACGAATAGCAGCAAGCCTCCCATCACCTTCTCGATCGTGCCCATGTAGGGTTTGATCCGGTTCATCACTGACATCGAGCGATTCAGGAACATTGCCGCCAGAAGGAACGGAATACCCAGACCCGCCGCATAGACACCCAGCAGCAACGTTCCACGCGCGACCGAGGCTTCGGACGCTGCAAGGGACAGGATCGCGCCAAGTTGGGGCCCAATACAAGGTGTCCAGCCAAACGCAAAAGCAAGTCCCAGGATGTACGCGCCAAACACGGACCCGCCGGAATCGCCGGTCTCAATCCGCGCTTCGCGATCCAGAAACGGGATGCGGAACACGTTCAGAAAGTGCAGACCGAATACGATCACCACCGCACCCGATAGCTTTGCGAACAATACCTGGTTCTGCAACACAAAGGCCCCGAAAGCGGATGCCGTGAACCCTAGCAGCAAAAACACCGTGGACAGGCCCAAAACAAAGAACAAAGCAGCCAGAGTGGCCTTACGCCGCGCCTGGGCCTGATCCTGCATCTCATGGATGGTCACACCGCTCATATACGCCAGATAAGGCGGAACGATGGGCAGCACGCAAGGGGACAGAAAGCTGATCAGGCCACCCAGCAGCGCGATGAACATGGCAGGCAGCAGGCCCGCGTCTATGATGTCAATTCCGAACATGCATCAGCACATATGTTACCTGAGCGCCATCGTCACGGGGCCATTCGGTCACATCCTCGTGGTTGCACGCTGGACACCGTGTCAAAGTGGAAATATCTGAACCCTATGTCAAATCCGTCAGAAACACTCGATGCGCTGGGACTTCTTTGTCCTCTGCCTGTGCTCAAAGCGCGTAAACGCCTGAAATCCATGCCTGCTGGGGCCGTGCTGCGTGTGCTGGCCGACGATCCTGCGGCTATTGTCGATGTCCCGCATTTCTGTGCGGAAAGCGGGCACCAGCTGCTGGCGCAAGAAGAGGCTGACGGGCATCAGATCTATCTGATCCGAAAATCCGACTGAGATTTCCAAAGAAAAAGGCGGGCACCTGGCCCGCCTTTTCTTGTTATTGACCCAACGACCACCAGCCGCGCCGTTTCGGCTTGGCGGGCTGCTCCGGTTCTTCGGCTAAAACCTCCAGAACGGGTTCGGGCGTCTCTTCGACCGCGACCTCCGCAGGTTCTTGCGGCTCATTGGCAACAACTTCCGCCACTAGTTCTGGCTGTTCTTCCTGAACAGGCTCACCCTCGGCCACTGTTTCGGCTTCGGTCACAGGCTCCTCGGCGGTGGCAACAGTCGGCTCCGCTTCTTCGGCGGATTCTACAGCCGCTTCTTCCGGCGCGGCCTCGGTCGTTGCCTCGGCAGGCGCATCCGTGTCTTCTGTTGCAACTTGTTCCGCAGCCTCTTCTGGAGCGGTTTCTTCCTCCGCTTCAACCGGTTCCGCGTCTTTCTTCTTGCGACGGGGTGCACGGCGGCGCTTGGGCTTGGCTGCCTTTTCCTCTTCCGCAGGCTCGGCGTTTTCACCCTCGGGTTTCGCCTCGTCTTCAGCTTCGGTTTTGGCCTCATCCGACGTCTCGGCAGCCGCTGCCTCACCCTCTTCGGTATTCACCCCAGGAGTTTCACCGGACCCATTGCTCTTTTTCCGACGACGACGGCGGCGCTTGCGCTTGGGCTTAGCCTCTTCTTCCGCCTGAACAGCTTCTTCTTCGACCTGTTCTTCTTCGTCTGCGTCAACAAGATCCATCAGGGACGCATCGACCGAGACAACGGGTGCGCTGGCTTCGGGAACAATCCGGCTGGCGGTCTTGAACTTCTCCATCGAGAAATCAGGGCTGACCAGATGCACGTCGCCTTCAACGCGTACGGACAGGCCATAGCGTGCCTCGATCTGCGCAATATGCTCACGCTTTTGGTTCATCAGGAAGTTGGCGATGCTGACCGGGCAACGGACCAGAACCTCACGCGAGCGGCGGCGTGTGCCTTCCTCTTCGATCTGACGCAGGATGGACAGCGCCATGTTGTCGTCCGAGCGGATCAGGCCAGTGCCATGACAGGCCGGGCATGGCTGCGTTGTCGCCTCAAGCATACCGGGGCGCAGACGCTGACGGCTCATCTCCAACAGGCCAAAGCCCGAGATTCGGCCAACCTGAATGCGCGCGCGGTCGGTTTTCAGCTTGTCCTTAAGGCGTTTTTCGACCGCCGTGTTGTTCTTGCGCTCGTCCATATCGATGAAGTCGATGACGATCAGACCCGCAAGGTCACGCAGACGCAGTTGGCGCGCCACTTCTTCAGCGGCCTCCAGGTTGGTTTTGAGGGCGGTTTCCTCGATCGAACCCTCTTTGGTCGCCCGACCCGAGTTCACGTCGATCGCCACCAGCGCTTCGGTCACGCCGATCACGATATAGCCGCCGGATTTCAACTGTACGGTCGGGTTGAACATCCCGGCCAGATAGCTTTCCACCTGATAGCGCGCGAACAGCGGCAGCGCGTCTTCATACCGTTTCACGTTCTTTGCGTGGGACGGCATGATCATCTTCATGAAGTCCTTGGCGATGCGGTAACCACCCTCGCCTTCGACCAATACTTCATCAATCTCGCGGTTATAGAGGTCGCGGATCGACCGTTTGATCAGATCGCCTTCCTCATAGATTTTCGCGGGTGCAATGGATTGTAGAGTCAGTTCGCGGATCTGCTCCCACATGCGCTGCAGGTATTCATAGTCTCGCTTGATCTCGGATTTGGTGCGCTTGGCGCCTGCAGTCCGAATAATCAGACCGGCGCCCGTGGGCACGTCGATATCCGCGGCGATTTCTTTCAGCTTCTTGCGATCCGGCGCGTTGGTAATCTTGCGGCTAATCCCGCCACCGCGCGCTGTGTTGGGCATCAGAACGCAATAACGACCCGCCAGCGACAGGTATGTGGTCAGCGCAGCGCCCTTGTTGCCGCGCTCTTCCTTGACGACCTGCACCAGCAGAACCTGGCGGACTTTGATGACTTCTTGAATCTTGTACCGGCGAGGGCGCGGTTTGCGCGGCGGGCGGATGTCTTCGCTGTCATCTTCGTCGGCCACGGATTCGATCGAGTCGTCTTTCTCAGTCGCATCTGAACGGGCTTCGGTCTCTTCACCGTCTTCGGCTTTCGCGTCTTCGTCGTCAGCGTCATCGGCCGCCTGAGCTTCCGCGGAGTCTTCTTGCTGTTCTTCAATAGCCTCTGCCGCCTCGGGTGCGGCTTCTTCTGCTACAGCTTCAGATGTTGCTGCCTGTTCAGATGCATCTTCAGCGACAGGCTCTTGCGCGTCTTCTTCGACCGTATCGACTACAGGCTCTTCAACCGCATCAGCCGCAGGTTCTTCGACCGCATCCTCTGGCTCTTCAACCGGTGTTTCAGCGACAAGCTCGACCGGAGAGGTGCCTTCGGGCACAGACACATCTGCCGCCTCTTCACCTTCATCCAGGTCAATTGTTTCCATTCCGGTGGGTTCGTTCGAAACCTCAATCGACTCGACCGCATCATCGGATTTTACATCCGCGGCCTTGGTCCGCGACCGCGAGCGGCGCTTCTTCGGCTTGGACTCTTCCGCCTCATCACGCGCCTTCATCGCCTCAGCGTAGGCGCGTTCTTCCTCCATCAGCGCCTCACGGTCAGCGACGGGGATTTGGTAGTAATCCGGATGAATCTCGGAAAACGCCAGAAAACCATGCCGGTTTCCGCCATAGTCCACAAAGGCCGCCTGCAGGGACGGCTCAACCCGAGTTACTTTTGCAAGGTAGATGTTGCCAGCAAGCTGGCGTTTGTTTTCGGACTCAAAATCGAACTCCTCGACCTTGTTTCCGTCAACCACCACGACGCGGGTTTCCTCCGCGTGGGTGGCATCGATAAGCATTTTCTTAGCCATGTGTCCTTGGTGCACCGCGCCAAACGCGTTGTCCTTACCCGTCCGGGAGGACAGGCGCTTTTGGGGTGGTGTCTTGTCAGGGCGATATCGGACGGCGCGCGGCAGGGTCTGGCGCTTTGGCCCCCTGCCCGTACACTCAATCGTTGCGCGCGCGTCATCGCGGTTCTTCTCCGACAGGCGCGACTCTGGCCGCTGCCCGCCCATTTATTCCTTTCGCCCGCATCTGCGGGCTCAGGCGTTCTACTGCCCCCATGGGGCACAATCGGTCTGCTTTGAGATGAAATACGATCACCTGCGGCAAAGCAGCGAAACTCAATGATTCGGGACTTAAGAGCGCAAAAATGGCTCGGCCCGTTCGGCTACAATAAAAGCAGTCCTGTGGAAAAGACAATGGGCAAACTACATCCCGCCCCTCCGAACTGGGCGCATGATCGCTTCATCTGGCTTAAAATACCTCGGGGGGTGAATTGGCCTACAAGGCCAAGAGGGGGGCTGGCCCCCCTCCCTTACAGATAATCCGAGCGTTGAAGCCCGTATTTCGCCATCTTCTCGTTCAACGTCCGGCGCGGCAGGCACAACTCATCCATGACAGATGCGATCGAGCCCTTGTGGCGACGCATCGTGTTGTCGATCAGCATCCGCTCGAACGCTTCCACGTATTCCTTGAGCGGCTTGCCTTCGGTCGTCATCACCGGCTGCATTTCCTCGTGATCGGACATCAATAGCGACGCAATCGTGCCCGAGCCTCGTCTGGATTGCAGAACCGCGCGTTCCGCGATGTTGATCAACTGACGAACGTTCCCCGGCCAGGGGGCTTGCAACAACTGAGCGGCCTCCTGAGCACTCACCTGCGGCGCTTCGCAGCCGTATTCTTCCGAGAACTGTTCGCTCAGCCGGGTAAACAGTGTCAGGATATCCTCTCCGCGCTGACGCAAGGGCGGCATGGTAATCCGAAGCGCTGCAAGGCGATAGAACAGGTCAGGTCGCAGAACGTCTTCGCTGGTCTTCCCCGCTTCCTGAAGGTTTGAGATTGCGATGATGCGCGTCTCGGCCGGGGTTCCCTGATCGTTCATTACGCTCAACAGGCGCGCCTGAAGCGTATCGCTCAGGGCCTCGACATCCTCCAGCACAAGGGTGCCACCACGCGCTTCTTCGATGGCGGGCAGTTGAGCGTCTTCAGGCATCATCGGGCCAAACAGCCGCTTGGACAGAGCCTCTTCTTCCAGTGCAGCGCAGGACACCAGAACGAATTTCTTACCCGCCCGGCTGCCTACAGCGTGCAGCGCGTGCGCGACCAGCGTCTTGCCCGTGCCCGTTTCGCCATCGATCAGCACATGACCGTCGGCCTGCCCCAGGTCGAGAATATCTTCGCGTAGACGCTCCATCACCGGGCTGGCGCCGATCAGCTTGTTCATGATCTGCGTACCACCGGACAACTCGCGCCGCAGCGCACGGTTGTCCAGTGTCAACCGGCGCGCGTTGCTGGCACGTTTGGCCAGTTCTGACATGCGGTCCGGGTTGAACGGTTTTTCCAGAAAATCAAACGCACCAACGCGCATGGCTTCAACCGCCATGGGTACGTCGCCATGGCCAGTGATCATGATGACCGGAAGAGTGCTGTCCGCCCCCATCAGCTTTTTCAGCAACTGGATGCCGTCCATTCCCGGCATCTTGATGTCCGAGATCACGATGCCAGGATACTCCGGCCCCAACACCTTGAGCGCATCCTCGGCGCTGGCAAAGGTCTCCGTGTCATATCCTGACAGTGCCAGCCACTGGCTGATCGACTGGCGCATGTCCTGTTCGTCATCCACAATGGCGATCTTCATGGCCTGTGCCATAATCATTCCTCGTTATTCCGCGGCTTCAAGGCCGTCGCTTCCAAGTATCGGCAGCTGCATTTCAAACACCGCCCCGCCTTGCGGGCTGTTGCGGGCAGTCAGCCGTCCGCCATGGTCGTTCACGATCCCGGATGAGATGGCAAGCCCCAGACCAACCCCGTCACCGGGCTGTTTGGTAGTATAGAACGGTTCGAACAGGTTTTCGATGTTCTCGATTCCATAGCCATTATCGCGCACGGTCAGCACCGCCATATCACCTGCCGCCAGTATGATTTCGACATCCGGCTCGCTTACCGATTTGGTGGCGTCCAGCGCATTGCGCAAGAGGTTCACCATGACCTGCTCGATCCGCATCCGGTCTCCCATGACCAGCACCGGTTCGTCCGGCAAGATCTGGGTGATCTTCACATGCCGCTGCCGCAGCTGCGGTTCCATCATGGACAAGGATGCAGCCAGCGCTTCGCTAAGATTTACAGGGGAAAACGCGTCCGCTCCCTTGCGTGCATAGGACTTGAGCTGCCGGGTAATTGCCCCCATCCTCTCAATCAGCCCATCGATCCGCCCAAAACTCGCCAGCGCCTCTTCCGAGCGGTTGCGCCGCAACAACAGGCGCGCTCCGGCGAGATAGGTTTTCATTGCAGCCAGAGGTTGATTGAGCTCGTGACTGACGGCAGCCGACATCTCGCCCAGAGCCGCCAATTTCGAGCTCTGCGCCAGCGTCTGCTCGGCAACTTCCAGCGTCTTTTCAACCCGTTCCCGTTCAGCAATTTCCCGCTTTAGCCTTGTGTTCAATGCGCGAAGCTCTGCCGACTCGCGTTGGAACAAGGCCATGCGGAACGTGGCGCGGCGGCTAAGCGCGTAGAAGGTCAGCGCCAGGAGAATCGCAAAGCCCATGATCTCGAGCGCGATGACGCTGTTCACCTTCTCTCGAATCGACTGGTAGGTGGTGAATGAAGTCATTTTCCATCCCCGGAACGGGATGCGCGTCTCCATCCGCATCACCGCTTCGCCCTGCAGGTACGCATCAGGCGGAAGCGCTGTCCAATCCGTCGTGGCGCGAATTGCACGCTGAATTGCCCCTTCCGGAGGCTGACGAAGCATCGCGGCGTTTTCCTCAAGACCGCGCCATTGCGGTTCGGTGGTCAGAATAATGGCCCCAGTGCTGTCGGTCACCATCACCGCATCAGAGATACCGGCCCAAGCGCGTTCGAATTTCTGCAGGTCGACCTCGACCACGATGACGCCCAAAATCTCAGAGTTGGCTTCGATTCTACGTGAATAGACAAAGCTGTAGCCGCCGGATTCGGTCTGGATCACGGTAAAGATCGTCGAGTTCGAGCGGATCGCGTCGATGAAATAGGGCGAACTTCGATGCGCCTCGCCCAACCGCGCCCGGTCCGTTGCGGCAACGGAACGCCCGTCCCCGTCCAACAGCATCAGTGACGCTGCGCCGATCTCTTCGACGAACGAGATCAGACGCTGGGTAGACAGCGAGAAGTCACTGGATTGCAGCGCAGAAATAAGGGTGGGATCGCGGGCCAGAAGCTGGGGAACGATGGCGTTTCTACGCAGTTCGCTCAGCAGGTTCCCGGAATACAGGGCCAGACGCACCTCGGCGCGGTTGCGCGTGGACTCGGTAAAACGGTCGGTCAGCAGCCGGTTGGTCACATAAACCGTTGTGACCGTTGCGAACAGCAAAAGAAAGACCGCCGCCCGCAGCCGCCAACCCAATGGCGCGCCGCGGAGTGGTTTTGTCAGAAAGGACCAGCCAGAGCGAACTTCAGAACTCATCCCGGAAAGTTACGCGGGCTGAAGCTCAAGCTCAAGTCACGCCGGAGCAAGAACGCCAGGCAATGCGCGGAACAACGCCGCCCCATCGGTGCCACCGTGACCTTCGTCTGCCGCGCGTTCCGGGTGTGGCATCATCCCCAGCACCCTGCGGTTCTCGGACAGGATACCGGCGATGTCGCCAACCGAGCCGTTCGGATTCTCGGTATAGGTGAACGCAATGCGATCCTGGTCTTTCAGTTTTGCCAGCGTCGCATCATCTGCGAAATAGTTGCCGTCATGGTGCGCGATTGGGATACCGATCACATCGCCAGCGTTATAGCCTTCGGTAAAGGCGCTGTCGCTGGTTTCTACTTTCAGGCCGACCGTGCGGCAGATGTATTTCAGACCGGCATTGCGCAGCAGCGCACCGGGCAGGATGCCGGTTTCGGTCAGGATCTGAAACCCGTTGCAGACGCCAAAGGCGTAACCGCCGCGCTCCGTATGCTCGACGACAGCCTTGCAGATCGGCGATTGCGCGGCGATAGCGCCACAGCGCAGGTAGTCGCCGTAGGAAAAACCGCCCGGCACACCGACGATGTCCACGCCTGCAGGCAATGCGGCATCCTTGTGCCAGACCATATCGACCTGAAAACCCGCCTGTTCAAAAGCGACGGCAAGATCACGGTCACAGTTGGACCCAGGGAATACGATGACAGCTGCGCGCATGGCGGGCCCTCCTACGAGACAAAATCGGTGACCACGGCAACACCTGGCGGTGTTGGATGATCGAAAGCGGCAAGTTCATCACTTACCTGATTCAGAGATATTTTTCGCGTCACGAGTGGGCTCAGATCAACAGACCCGCCAGAAATCAGCGAAACAAGTGAAGGATATCGCCAGCTTGGCATACCCCGCGTTCCATAGACAGCCAACTGACCCGAGTACAGAACGTCCATCGGCAGGGACATCTCGGCGTGATCGCCGGTTGGCATTCCGATCTGCACCATACGGCCCAGTTTCCGCAAGGATTTAAGAGCACTTACGGTGGTGGTTTCAATCCCCAACGCTTCAATCGCGACATGCGCGCCGCCGCCCGTGATGTCCTTGACGGCCTGAGGCGCGTCACCTGTTGCAGAATTTACCACCGCGTCGGCGCCAAGGCTTTTGGCATAGGTCAGTTTGTTGTCGGCAATATCAACCACGACGACGCGCGCGCCCAGTGCCTTGCCGAGCAACAACGCGGAAACCCCAACGCCACCTCCGCCGAACACGGCCAGCCATTCTCCGCCCTGCAACTGCGCACGCCCGACCAACGCCTGCCACGCTGTTGTGACGCGGCACCCGAGCGCCGCAGCAATTTCCGGAGCAAGCGTATCGGGAAGCGCGGTCAGATTGGCATCTGCATGTGCAACAGCGATGTATTCGGCAAAGGCCCCGTCACAGGTAAATCCGGGCACAACCTGATCGGCGCAGATGGTCTGATGACCTTGCGCGCAATCCGGGCAGTGACCGCAGGCCAGAATAAAGGGCGCGATCACCCTGTCCCCGACCTTCCAACGGCTGACACGCGGGCCGACTGCAACAACCTCGCCGCAGTATTCATGCCCAGGGGTCATGGGAAGAACGACATCGGGGTCCGAGCCTGACCATGCATGCCAATCCGAACGGCAAACGCCGCAGGCCAGCACACGGACGACGACGCCGTCTTCTGCTGGTTCCGGGGCAGCAACGGTCGTCAGCTCCAGGGGCTGACGATAGGTGATCAGACGCGCAGCCCGCATCGGCTCAGACCAGTTCGATCTCGTAACGCTCGATGACGGTGTTGGCCAACAGCTTTTCGCACATCTCGGTGATGTCCGCCTCGGTCGCGCCGTCTGCCAGTTCAAGGTCGATGACTTTGCCCTGACGCACGCCTTCGACCTGATCAAAGCCCATTGCACCCAATGCGTGACGCACCGCCTCACCCTGCGGGTCCAGAACCCCGTTCTTGAGCATCACATGCACACGTGCTTTCATTCTCGCATCTCCAGCTGAGGGCCTAAGTTCGGACCCGTTCCGTTGCGCGGGGGATAACCTGCCGATGGGCGCTCGACAACCCTTGTCAGCACGCAGTTTGCCGCAGTCCGGTCAGATCAGCCGCCCCCTGTGAGCCCCGGATAATGCTTATCGATTGCGTCAAACGTGCCGGTCAGAACCATTTCCACGGCAACGGCGACAAGAATGATGGCCATAACCCGCGTGATTACGTTGATCATGGTTGGTCCAAAGAACTTGGAAATCGGGTCCGCAAACAACAATCCGACCCCAACAATGGCGCAGGCGATCAAGACAGCCGAGCCCAGTGTCACGATCTCGGCCCCATCTGAAAGGGTATGAGCAAAGACAATCGTAGTCGCAATCGTACCCGGCCCAATCGTCAGTGGAATGGCCAGAGGCACGACGGCAATGTTGCTTTTCTTCTTGTGTCCCTCTTCGGCTGCCTTCTGATCCCCTTGCGGCGGGTCTGAGGCGTTCAGCATGGACATCCCTACCCCCAGAATGATCAAGCCACCCGCGATCCGAAAGGACGGTATGTCGATGCCAAAGATCGCCAGGATTTCTTCACCGACCACCACTGAGATCAAGGCGACCGTCACAACGGTTCCGGTCACGACCAGCGCCACGCGTTTGCGCTCGGCCGGTGAATAGCCTTCGGTCATGCTCAGAAAGATCGGGATCCCGTATAGCGGGTTGAAAATCGCCAGCAGAGCCGCGAGGAATTTCAGAAAGACTGCCTGGTCGAACAATTCAGCCATTGATGTGGTCACCGTCCAATAGTTCCACCCGACAATGAGAGACAATTGAACTCACTGTCAATTTTGCCGCGCAAAGAAAAAGCGCCGCGGGTTTTTTCGCGACGCTTTTGCTTGTTTGGTGACCGGTACAGCGATCAGTTAATCAAAGTCGGTTTATTCACGTTGCTCTGCGGCAGAACACCAAGACGGCGCGCGACCTCGGAATATGCGTCCGTCAGGTTGCCAAGGTCGCGGCGGAACACATCCTTGTCCAACTTCTGGCCGGTTTCGATGTCCCATAGGCGGCAGCTGTCGGGGCTGATTTCATCCGCCACAATCAGGCGCTGGAAATCCCCGTCATACACGCGGCCGATCTCAATCTTGAAATCGACGAGACGAATACCGACCGCCAGCATCACACCGCTCATGAAATCGTTGACGCGCAGTGCAAGGCTCAGGATGTCGTCCATGTCCTGCTGACCGGCCCAGCCAAACGCGGCGATGTGTTCCTCGGTGACCAGCGGGTCACCCAAGGCGTCGTCTTTGTAGCAATATTCCACGATCGGACGCGGCAGCTGAGTGCCTTCGGCAATGCCCAGACGTTTTGAGATCGAACCAGCCGCATAGTTGCGGACGATGACCTCAAGCGGGATGATCTCGCAGTTACGCACCAGCTGTTCGCGCATGTTCAGACGACGAATAAAGTGCGTAGGCACGCCAATCTGGTTAAGGCCGGTCATGAAGAACTCGCTCAGGCGGTTGTTCAGCACGCCCTTACCGTCGATGACATCCTTCTTTTCCGCATTGAATGCGGTAGCATCATCCTTGAAATACTGCACGATCGTGCCCGGTTCGGGGCCTTCATACAGAATCTTCGCTTTGCCTTCGTAGATCTTTTTGCGACGCGCCATGTGCCACCTTTCCGGTCCGGTGCGAGGGAATGAGTCCCTTCGCGTTGGCGCCCTCATAGTCCAAGCCCCCCTTTCCCGCAAGTTCAGCACGCCGAGAGGCTTTGACGCAGCGCAAATCCCTTGCACAGGCGCTCAGCTATGGTCATATCATCAGGAAACAGAATGTAATCCATGAGGTCCCCAACCAATGACCACTTTTGACGAACGCGAAAACGCTTTTGAGGCCAAATTCGCCCATGATGAAGAAATGCAGTTCAAGGCTCAGGCGCGCTGCAACAAGATGCTGGGCCTGTGGGCGGCAGAAAAGCTGGGCAAGACCGGCGACGAAGCGGAAGCGTATGCCAAAACCGTGGTGATCGCCGATTTCGAAGAGGCCGGCCACGAAGATGTGGTTCGCAAGGTATCGGGCGATCTGGGCTCGCTGTCTTCGGATGACGAGATCCGCGCCAAAATGGCCGAGCTTCTGCCCGAGGCCAAAGCTCAGGTCATGAGCGAAACCGAGTAACCAAAAATCCAACTCATGATCTTCATGAGTTTTATGAATTTGATTTGATGCCCCGGTCATGAGACACGGGGCGTCTCTATTTCTAACGGCCAAAAACGGCCCTTTGGGAATGCCCCCATGACTAACGCGCTCAATAAACTTCTGGAAACAAAAGACGCTTTGCTGGCCGATGGGGCCACGGGCACGAACTTGTTCAACATGGGTCTGCAATCGGGTGACGCGCCCGAGCTGTGGAATGTCGAGGCTCCGGACAAGATCCGGGCCCTGTATCAAGGGTCGGTTGACGCAGGCAGTGACCTGTTCCTGACCAATACGTTCGGGGGCACCTCGGCGCGTCTGAAGCTGCATGATGCGCAAAACCGCGTTGGCGAGTTGAACCGGATCGGCGCTGAACTTGGCCGCGAGGTGGCCGATAAGGCCGGTCGCACCGTTGTTGTCGCCGGATCAGTTGGCCCGACCGGTGAGATTATGGAGCCTGTCGGCAGCCTGTCCCACGAAGGCGCGGTCGAGATGTTCCACGAACAAGCCGAAGCCCTTAAGGCCGGCGGTGTTGATGTTCTGTGGGTCGAAACCATCAGCGCACCCGAAGAGTTCAAAGCCGCTGCCGAAGCGTTTGCCCTGGCCGATATGCCGTGGTGCGGCACCATGAGCTTTGACACCGCAGGGCGCACCATGATGGGTGTAACCTCGGCTGATCTGGCGCAACTGGTGGAAACCCTTCCAAACCCACCGATTGCCTTTGGGGCCAACTGCGGCACTGGTGCATCGGACATTCTGCGCACGGTATTGGGCTTCGCGGCACAAGGAACGGAACGCCCTGTGATCTCCAAAGGCAACGCAGGCATTCCCAAATACGTTGACGGTCACATCCACTACGACGGCACGCCCGAGTTGATGGGGCAATATGCGGCCATGGCACGGGACGCGGGCGCTACGATCATCGGCGGATGCTGCGGCACCATGCCCGATCACCTGCGCAAGATGCGTGAGGCGTTGGACACAACCAACCGCGGAACGCGCCCAACTCTGGATCAGATTACGGACGCGTTGGGACCATTCTCGTCGGCTTCTGACGGCACCGAAGAGGGCGCGGCAGTGCCTGAGCGGCGCACGCGCCGCCGCCGTCGGGCTTAATTCGGTTAGCGCCCCTCAAAATTCGGGGGGCGTTTTTCCATGAAGGCCACCACCCCTTCAGCAAAATCACGAGAGCGTCCGCATTCGCCCTGCAGATGGGCCTCGACCTCCAGTTGCTGTGGCAGCGTGTTGTCGTAGGTGCCGCGGATCGCCTTCTTGATTGCTCCAAACGCGGCCGTCGGACCATTGGCTAGATACGCTGCGCGTTTGCGCCAATGGGCGTCAAACTCGGCATCGGGAATAGCTTCCCAGATCATTCCCCACTCATCCGCCTGCCGGGCGCTGATCTTGTCGGCAAAAAGGGCGGCCCCCATCGCCTTGGCAAAGCCCATCTGACGCGGCAGGAACCAGGTCCCGCCCGCATCAGGCATCAGACCTATGCGTGAAAATGCCTGCAGGAAATACGCGCTTTCGGCCGCAATCACGACGTCTGCGCTTAGCGCTATGTTTGCCCCTGCCCCCGCCGCAGGTCCATTGACGGCAGCGATGGTCGGAACCGGACAGTTATAAATGGATTCCAGCATTGGATCGTATTCGTCGCGCAGGGTCCGTTCGATATCGAGCTTTCCGGTCGTCGAGGAGTCGCCCAAATCCTGACCCGAACAAAACGCCTGTCCGGCACCCGTCAGCACGATGGCCCGAGTATGGCGAGCAGCATGGGTCATCGCATGGGTGACCTCGGCCCGCATCTGAGCCGTCAACGCATTCATCTTGTCAGGTCGGTTCAGGGTCACCACTGCCAAATTGTCAGTGATTTCAAACCGTATCGCCTCATAATCCATGTCGTCCTCTCCCATGCTACGGCAGAAGACTGACTCAATTAGAGAGCAAGGGAAAGAAGCACAGTAGGTCAGTCCTCGAGAATCTGACGCAGGCGCTCTTTCTCAGCGTCGCTGAGGCTATCTTTGGCCTCGGCCCCTGCAGCCTGCGACCGCTTTCGCAAAAAGCTCCACCCCATCGCTGCTGCAATCAGCAGCATAATCGGTCCAGCCAGCCACAACATCAGATTCGACCCGGTTACGGTCGGCTTTAGCAGAACGTATTCACCGTACCGATCCACGATGAATGCAATCGCTTGCTCGTCGGTATCACCCGCGACCAACCGTTCCCGCAGCAGCAGGCGCAAATCACGGGCCAGTTCAGCGTTGCTTTCGTCGATGCTTTCGTTTCGGCAAACCAAACAGCGCAGACCGGTGCTCAGGTCACGGGCGCGCTGTTCCAGAACCGGGTCGTCCAACACCTCATCTGGTTGCACCGCGAATAGTGGCGATGCGATCAGGGCGAAAATCAGGACCAGACGTTTCATTCGGCGGGTACTCCACCCGAGGGGGCCTTGCGCGCGCCAGCCGCGACGCGGAACCTGCGATCCGAAAGACTGATGAAGCCACCCAACGCCATCAGGATGCACCCGCCCCAAATCCAGTTCGCCAATGGTTTGATATAGGTACGCATGACCCAGCCGCCATCGGCCTGCTGATCGCCGATCACGACGTACAGATCACCCAGGAAACGATAGTCAATCGCTGCCTCGGTGGTGGGCATCCGTGCGACGGGGTAGTTTCGTTTTTCCGGATGCAGCGTACCCATGGCGCGGCCATTCTTCTCAACCCGCACATCTGCGGTGGTCGAGAAATAGTTGGGTCCCTCCACCTCGCGCACATCTTCCAGTGTCAGGGTGAATTGGCCGACCTTGAACGGCTCGCCGGGTTGCGCGACGCGGATGTCTTCGACTTCCCAAGCTGTCAGACCGGCAATGGCGAAAATGGTGACACCAAGACCGGTATGCGCAACAGCCTTGCCCCAGTCTGCCCCGGGCAGTCGGAACAGGCGTTTGAGGCTACCGTTGCGGCCCGTACGGCTCCACAAATCGACAGCGGCCCCAAAGGTGATCCATGCTCCGAGGAACAGACCAACGGGTCCAAGCGCACTGCGCCCGGTCTGCATGGCCCATACCAGCACAGCCAGTGCGACAGACAGGATGAAGACGTAGCGCAAAGAATACGCGGTCTTGCCCAGTTTGCCTCGCTTCCATGGCAACATGGACCCGACCGGCAGAGCAAGCCCCAAAGCCACCATAAACGGAGTGAACGCGGCGTTGAAAAACGGTGCCCCAACCGAGAGCTTTCGATCAAACGCCATCTCGGCCACCATCGGCCACATGGTGCCGAAGAACACGACAAAGCAGCTGACCGCCAGCAGGATGTTGTTCAGCACAAGTGCGCTTTCACGGCTGACCATGCTGAACACGCCCTTCGCCTCCATCGCTTGCGCGCGGGTGGCAAACAGGGTTAGCGCACCGCCGATGAAGACCACCAGGATCATCAGGATAAAGACGCCGCGTTCAGGGTCCGTTGCAAAGGCGTGCACGGATGTCAGCAGGCCCGAGCGCACGATGAACGTGCCGATCAGCGAGAATCCAAAGGCAATGATCGCCAGCAGGATTGTCCAGCTTTTTAGCGCTTCGCGCTTCTCGACCACGATGGCCGAATGCAGCAGCGCGGCGGCCAGCAACCAGGGCATGAACGAGGCATTCTCGACCGGATCCCAGAACCAGAAACCACCCCAGCCCAGTTCGTAATAAGCCCACCAGGACCCCAGCGCGATGCCGATGGTCAGAAACACCCAAGCGGCCAGAGTCCATGGGCGCACCCAACGTCCCCACGCCGCATCCACACGCCCTTCGATCAGGGCTGCGACTGCAAAGCTGAACGCCATGCTGAGCCCCACGTATCCCAGATACAAGAATGGCGGGTGGAAGGCCAAGCCGGGGTCTTGCAACAATGGGTTCAGATCACGTCCATCAAACGGGGCAACAATCAGGCGATCAAACGGGTTCGAGGTGAACAGGATGAACGCAAAGAACGCCACCGCGATCATCGACTGAACCGACAGAACGCGCGCTTTCAGCGTCGGCGGCAAACCGCCCCCAAAGAACGCGGCCATCGCACCGAAAAGGCTGACAATGAGAACCCACAGCAGCATCGAGCCCTCGTGGTTTCCCCATGTCCCGCTGACTTTGTACAGCATCGGTTTAGCCGAATGGCTGTTTTCAACGACGATGCGCAATGAGAAGTCCGAAGTCACGAAGGCATAGACCAGCGCACCGAACGAAAATGCGACAAGCAGGAACTGCAGAATTGCCGCCGGTTCAGCAAAACTCATCCAACCGGCCCATCGTTTTGACGCACCGATCAGGGGCACGATCGATTGCACGATGGCGACAAGAAACGCGAGGATCAGAGCGAAGTGGCCGAGTTCTGTAATCATGCCCCCGGATATAATCCGGTTGCGGGGCAAGCACCAATCACTTTCGACCTCGCGCCCCGAACATAGTGTCGCGGGTCAGACCACGCGATTTCGCCTCCATTGTTCAAGCGCAGGGTTTGAGTCAGGCCGCTTTGCATGCTGGGCTAACTCAGTGTCGGAACCGGGATTGGCCGACCCGATCAAATCGCGCCGCAACCCTTCCAGGGTTTTCAAATTCTCAACGACCTGAGGCGTCCGCAGCATCGTCGCCGAGATCTCGCGCTGTAGATCCTGCACTTTGGCCTGATGACGCGCGCCGAAGTAGAAGGAGACAATCACACCCAACAGCCACCACAACGGCTCGGGCACCAATGCGATCCCTTGCATACGGGCAGAAAACCACACGGGATCAACCATCGCTGCGACAAACAAACCAAGTGTTCCCAGCGCCATTGCAGGCCGTGGCAACCTGTTCAAACCGTCCACAAAGCGATTGAATCTGCTTTTCTGGCCCAGCTGGAACTCTGCCCCAAACTGTTCGACCGCCTGCTGCCGAGTCGCAAGAGCCCGTTGGGCTTGGTACTCGGCATTTTCCCGAAAAACTTCAGCCGTTTCCCGGACGATGTTCCGTTCGTTTCCAAATAAAAATGCCAATACCCCCGAGATCAATCCCACCCCGAAACCCTCCGTTGAAACTCTGCGTCCGATAAATGGTAAGTGGGCGACAGGAACTCTTCCGCACGCTTGATCCAGCCACCTTTTCCCCCGACCCGGCTGCGGGCGTATTTCCGCGAGGATGGCCGGCGATCGGCAAGGCGAAAGTAGTAGTTCCGCCGCGCAATCCCGTATGCATCGGCAAAGGTTACAGGATCGCGATCCGCTGCACGTCGGCAGGCCCGGGCAGTCTGCGGGCCTACAACTCCGTCAACCGCAATCTGGAACCCCATGTCACGCAGCAGGCGCTGAAGGATGCGCACCGCCTGAGTGCCGGCATTGACGTACATATCGAAAACCGAAGGCTGCACGACCTCGGGCAACAGCCCCAACCGGGGTTTCTCGAAATAATGCCGCACGAAAATATCGACGGCCTGAGCTTTGCTCAGTCGCCGTACGTCCAGCCGATCAATCACCCCATCGCCGGAAAGGTCCAACCCCAAGCGTCGCATCGTGTGTTCGGTAACGCCGTATTTCGTTGCACCGCCCGGGTCATCCGGATCATCCACATAACCGCCTTCGCGACCTACAATCTCATCCGCGATTTGCCGTACCGTTTGCATGACGCCCCCTCAGCCTGATGTGTGGGGAAACCGTCCCTTGATCCCGTTAATATCCGCAAACGTATAAGGGCGTTGCCCGGCAAACCCGCGCAACGCCCCAGTTACTGACTTTCAAGCTGCAAAGCCGCCTTTAGCTCTGCTCATCTCCTTTGTAGACGCCCTGCTCTTTCAGAGCATCCATGACCTCTTTCGGCATATAAGTCTCGTCGTGTTTGGCCAAGATTTCAGTCGCTTCAAAGACACCGTTCACGTATGAACCTGTGCCAACCATACCCTGGTTTTCCGAGAACAGATCCGGCAGCACCCCGGTAAATGCCACAGGGACGCTTTCGCCGCCATCGGTAACCACGAAGCGCACCGTCTCACCCTGACCGCGAACGATCGAGCCCTCTTCGACCAATCCGCCAATACGGAAAACCTCGGATGGCGCAGGCGGTTCTGCAATTACCTGGCTGGGAGAGCGGAAGAAGTTGATGCCGTCCCGCATCGCATACCCAATCAGCGCCGTCGACAGTGCCAAAGCGACAGCTGCCAGCATAATAATCTGAACTCGACGACGTTTCTTGAGCGTTTTCATATCGTCCTCATGGGAATAGTGGGGCCATCATGAGACCCCGGGTTTCATCCTCACCTAACATCAGGTTGGCGTTCTGCAAGGCTTGCCCACTGCTACCTTTTGTCAGGTTATCCAGCGCCCCAATCACGATGGCGCGGCGTTCAATCCGGTCGCCCACGACACCGATATGGCAGAAGTTCGACCCCCGCACGTGGTGGGTCGACGGTGCCTCGCCAAAGGGAAGCATCTGGATAAAGGGTTCGTTTTCATAGGCTTTGGCCAGCGCCTCGTACACGCTGCTCGGGTCACCTTTGACATAGGTGGTTGCCAGAATACCGCGGTTGGCCGGGATCAGATGCGGCGTGAATTGAACGTGGACGGTACGCCCGGCCAAAGCCGAGAACTCCTGATCGAACTCACCCAGATGCCGATGGGTTCCGCCAATCGCATAGGCATTGTAGCCTTCGCTCAGCTCAGCATGCAGAAGGTTTTCTTTCAGTGACCGCCCTGCCCCTGAGACCGCGCATTTCAGGTCAAGCACGATGTCGTCCAAATCGATGACGCCAGCCGAGATCAGTGGCCGCAGAACGTACTGCCCTGTCGCCGCATTGCAGCCCGTGCCCGCAACCAGTCGAGCATTCCGAATGTCTTCCCGATAGAATTCGGTCAGGCCGTACACGGCCTCTTCCTGCTGCTCCAGCGCGGCATGGGGGTTCCCGTACCACTTTTCGTATTCATCCGGGTCGCGCAGCCGGAAATCGGCTGACAGATCGATGATCTTGAGGGACTTGGGCAGATCGCGGATGACTTCTTGGCTGGTCTTGTGCGGTAGGGCACAGAAACACAAATCGATCTGCGAAAAATCGATCTCGGAGATTTTGCACAGATCAGGCAGGTCCATATGCCGAAGATGCGGAAAAACCTGCGCCATCGATTGGCCCGCTTTGCGCTCGGCCGACAGCGCGACAATGTCCATGTTCGGGTGTTCGGCGATCAGCCGCACCAGTTCGGCGCCGGTGTACCCGGATGCGCCCAGAATTGCGATTTTGTGGGTCATGTCAGACCTCTTGCTTCAGTGTGTCACAGAGTACGACCGCCGATGTGACGGTCGATGAATTACGGGATCGGTTTGGCGTCGTCCTTGACCTAAGTCAGGCGGCCTCGAAGGTGATTTGTCGTCGGAGGAACTGCGTTGCCCGGTCGCTAACAAAATCAGGTTTGCCGGTGGTTAGAAAACCGCCCGTTCCTTCACCTTGCATATTGGGGTGCCGCTGCAGGTAATCCGCAAGACTTTCTGCCACCAGATCACCCTGGCTGAACACCTGAACATCGGGGCCAAGCGCCTTCTGAAACGTCTCGGCCATCAGCGGGTAATGCGTGCAGCCCAAAATTGCCGCTTGTGGTTCCGGCATCTTACGCTTCAGGGCGTCCACATGAGATCGCACAAGCGCTTCGGCCAGAATCATATCACCGTCTTCGATCGCGTCTACAACACCACCGCAGGCCTGCGCCTCGACGTCCACCCCGATGGCGCGGAATGCCAGTTCACGCTGAAAAGCGCGGCTGGACACGGTCGCTGGAGTGGCAAACAAAGCGACGTGTTTGACGGCAACCTCACGCGGCGGGCTGTTGTCGCCCCATTCCCGCTCGGTCAGAGCTTCGATCAGGGGAACAAAGACGCCCAGCACCCGTTTGCCCTCGGGCACGCCTTCTTCCTGCATCCTACGGAGCGCAGCAGCACTGGCCGTGTTGCAAGCCAGAATCACCAGATCGCAACCCCGGTGCCACAGGTCGCGGACAGCACTGCGTGTCAGATCATAAATGTTCGCGGCATCCCGCACGCCGTACGGCGCGTGCGCACTGTCCGCAAAATACAAAAAATCAACGTCCGGCAGGCGTTTCTGCGCGGCGTTCAGGACAGTCAGACCGCCCAGACCAGAATCAAATATACCTACTGCCATTTGCCCCTTCAGGCGCGATGCCGTTCCTCAAATTCGTAGCCGTAGTCATAAGACTTCAACGGCTTCGGGGACAGCTCATACGTGGCTTTGCGCAAGAAATCCATCATCTTGCGCGTATCCTTGGACAACGGGTCCAGAACATCGCGGCCAATGGGCTTGCCAATCACCACATCGACCGGTGTATCAACGCGTTTTTTGAATTCCTTGATCAGTAGGCCCATACGCAGCGTGTTGTGCAAATGGCTGGCGATCTGAAACAAACGCGAGGTGTGGCCGTCAAAGAAAACCGGCACCACAGTCGCGTTCGACTTGGCCACCATCCGTGCCGTAAACCCGCGCCACCCCGGATCCATTGGGTGCGAAAACGGCTTAACACCTGTGCTGACCGTGCCGCCCGGGAAAATCCCGATTGCCCCGCCTTCGCCCAGATAGTTCAGTGCGGTTTTTCGAGTTTCCAGGTTCAGTTTCATCGCCTCTTTCGTCTCATCAAACGAAATCGGCAGGATGATGCGGTTGATATCTTCGGCCTTGCGAAACACGCGATGCGCCAAAATGCGAAAGTCGCCTCGGGCTTCGGACAGCATATGGCCCATTATCAACCCGTCCAGAATGCCATACGGGTGGTTGGCGATCAGGATCACAGGACCTGTCTTTGGAATGTTCGACAGCGCCCCATCCAAAACGTTCAGCGAAAGGCCATAACGTTCCACCATGACCGACCAGAAGTCGCGACCATTCGCGACCTCTTGCTCATACCCGTCCGCGCGCTTTATCAAACGCAGTCGGCCGGTGGTGTTCTCCATCAGCCGAATGACCATGCGCCCGCCCTTGGTTTCGGCGGAATAGGCATAAGAGATGTCACGAGCGACGTGGCGGGGCGAAGGCATTGAGTACTCCGGTTGTTGGCATCTGCTAGATAATAGCAAGTGACAATTTTGCCTAGCTTTCGTGACAGCCTTGTGACGGGTTATTCCGCCGCAGCGCGCAATTCCGGTCCTCCGTTCCGAATGGTTGCCAGCAGTTCTTCGCGTCTTTTTGCGGCCTTAGCCTCATTCTCGCGAAGCACGGGTCCAAAGCCGCGTATGTCCAGAGGCAATCGGGCCAAAGCGACGACTGCGTCACGTGTTTGCGCTGTAACCAAGGTCGCTATCTCTTTGATGTCGCGCTCATATTGCTTGATCAAAGCACGTTCCATCCGTCGCTCGGAGCTGTACCCAAAAATGTCAAACGGCGTACCGCGCAGGACTTTCATTCGCGAAAGCAGTTTGAGCGGGCCTAACATCCACTCACCGAACGCGCGCTTGCGGGGACGCCCGTCACCGTCCTTGCCGCCTAGAATCGGTGGCGCGAGGTGCAGGGTCATTTTGAAGTCCCCGTCGAACTCGGCCTTGGCCTGTTCGCGGCTGCGCTGCAACAGGCGCGCGACTTCGTATTCATCCTTGTAAGACAGCAGCTTATGATACCCTCTTGCGACGGCTTCTTTGACGGCCTCGTCCTCGAACCCGTCAACCAGCTTGCGATATCTCTTGGCCAGGCGCGCGCTCTGATACTCAGTAAGGTGGTTCGCCCGGAATTCGATAACCTGTTCCAGTGTTTTGGGCAGTTCGGTCAGTTTCGGGCTGAGGATTGCGCTCACCTCTTTCGGGTGCAGCACTGCCCATCGACCAATGTCAAACGCGCGTTTGTTGCGTTCGACAGCGGTTCCGTTCAGCTCAATCGCTTGAAGCACTGCTTCGTGGCTGATCGGCAGCAGTCCGCGTTGCCAGGCCGCGCCAAAGACCATCATGTTGGAATAGATCGAGTCCCCCATCACTGCGCGGGCCAGATCGGTAGCATCGAACAGCGACAGATCGTCTTTCAGCCGCGCCTGCAATGCCAGCTCAAGCCGATCACCGGGGATCTGGAAATTGGTGTCACGGGTAAAGTCACCCGTGACCGTTTCGTGGCTGTTCACGACGGCACCGGTTTGACCCGTGCGCGTCAGTCCAAGGGTCTTTGCCCCGGCCGAGACAACAAGATCACCCCCGATCAGCGCATGGGCCTCGCCCGTTGCAACACGAATGGCACTGATGTCTTCCGGTTTGTTGGCCAAACGACAGTGAATGTGGACCGCGCCGCCCTTTTGGGCCAGCCCCGCCATCTCCATCATCCCGGCACCCTTGCCGTCGATTTGAGCAGCTTGCGCCAGCACTGCACCCAGGGTGACCACTCCGGTCCCTCCGATGCCGGTGATGACCACGTTATGCGTGCCGTTGATCACCGGCAGTTGCGGCATCGGCAGGTCGGGCAGATCAATTTCGGTTGTAGCCTCTTTGCGGATTTTGGCCCCTTCCAACGTTACGAAAGACGGGCAAAACCCTTTCAGACAAGAGAAATCCTTGTTGCAGCTGGACTGGTCGATGGCGCGTTTACGCCCCAGTTCGGTCTCTTTGGGAACGATCGAGACACAGTTCGACTGCACGCCACAATCGCCGCAGCCTTCGCAGATGTCCGAGTTGATAAAGACCCGCTTATCCGGGTCCGGGAATGTACCCCGTTTTCTGCGGCGGCGTTTCTCGGCTGCGCAGGTTTGCACGTAAACGATGACCGAGACGCCTTCGATCTCGCGGAACTTTTTCTGAACGTTCATCAAGTCTGCGCGCTCAAAGGTCTCTACGCTGGACGGAAGCGCCTTGAAGTTCACATCTTCTTTTTCGTCGTAAACCAGAGCGACATGGCGCACGCCCATGGCTTTGACCTCAGCCACAATCCGCTCGGCTGTCAGATCGCCTTCGTTATCCTGACCGCCGGTCATGGCAACCGCGTCGTTGAACAGGACTTTAAAGGTGATGTTGGTCCCGGCCGACAACGCCGCACGGATCGCTTGCACACCTGAATGGTTGTAGGTCCCGTCACCCAGATTCTGGAATACGTGATCGGTGGTCGAGAACGGGGCCTCACCGATCCAATTCGCACCCTCTCCGCCCATCTGGGTGAAACCGGTGGTTTCCCGGTCCATCCACTGGACCATGTAGTGACAGCCAATCCCTGCATAAGCCCGGCTACCTTCGGGCAATTTGGTCGAACTATTATGGGGACAACCCGAACAGAAATACGGCAGACGCGTTGCGATTTCTTCAGCATTGTCCGCACGGCGCGCCTCGGACAGTTTGGCCATCCCGGCGCGAACACCGTCGGTGTCACGGCCTTCTTCGATGAGGATATCACCGAGTTTTTCGGCAATCATGATCGGGTCCAGGGCACCGCGTGTCGGGAACAACTCCTCGCGGTGCAGCGTCCCTGCTCCGCCCTTGTACCAACCGTAAACGCGGCGGCCACGGCGGTCGTCAAAGATGGCTTCCTTGACCTGCACCTCGATCAGTTTTCGCTTTTCTTCAACGATAACAATCAGGTCCAAGCCTTCGGCCCAATCATGGAACCCTGCCATGTCCAGCGGGAAGGTCTGGCCGATCTTGTATGTGGTGATTCCTAACCGCTCGGCCTCTGCCTCGTCGATATTCAGCAAGGACATGGCGTGGGTCAGATCCAGCCAGTTCTTACCCGCCGCTACAAACCCGATCTTCGCGCCCGGCTTACCCCAGACGCGCTTGTCCATCTTGTTGGCGCGCGAGAACGTTTCGGCCGCGAAGCGTTTATAGTCAATGACCCGCGCTTCCTGCAGATGGGGCGTGTCGCCCAGACGAATGTTCAAACCGCCTTCGGGCATGTCGAACTCGGGCACCACAACGCTCATGCGATCCGGGCTGCCATCGACGACCGAGGTGACCTCGATCGTGTCTTTCATCGTCTTCAGGCCGACCCAAACCCCCGCGAACCGGCTGAGCGCGAACCCGTAGATCCCGTAATCCAGGATTTCCTGCACACCCGCCGGGCTGACGACGGGCATATACATGTCGACCAGCGACCACTCGGACTGATGCAAAACGGTCGAGCTTTCGCCGGTATGGTCGTCGCCCATCGCCATCAGGACGCCGCCATGCTTGGCAGTACCGGCCATATTGGCATGGCGCATCACGTCGCCGGACCGGTCTACACCCGGGCCTTTGCCGTACCACAGGCCAAATACTCCGTCGAACTTACCATCACCCCGCAGACCTGCTTGCTGGCTGCCCCACAGCGCCGTGGCCGCGAGGTCTTCGTTCAATCCGAACTGAAAGGTGACATCACTTTCGGCAAGTTGCTTCTGAGCCCGCATCATCTGCTGATCGACGGCACCCAGCGGCGACCCTCGGTAGCCGGTAACCAAACCTGCCGTGTTCAGGCCCGCATCGCGGTCGCGCGCCTTTTGCATCAGCATCAACCGCACCAGCGCTTGTGTGCCGTTCAATAGGACCGGATTCTTCTCAAGGTCGAAACGGTCATTCAGTGATATTTGTGGCTGACTCATCAGACGCCTCCCCTCGTCAGATCAGTGTGCTTCATTCCTTTGCAGTTTAGGTCAAAAATGCTGACCTGTATAGCGTCTGCTGCACAGTTATTGTAACCTTTCAACTGTTTGAATGTAGAACTTGTTACCTATTTCATATAGGGCTTCGGAAGGATAACGAAAGTTGCGGCGATGGATTGGGACAAGCTAAGGATATTTCACGCGGTTGCTGATGCTGGTAGCCTGACTCATGCAGGAGACAAGCTGAATCTGTCTCAATCGGCAGTCAGCCGCCAAATCAGAGCGCTTGAAGAGTCGCTTGATTCGACCCTGTTTCACCGCCATGCCCGGGGACTGATCCTGACCGAACAAGGTGAGCTGTTGTTTGATGCAACTTCCGCCATGTCGAAACGTCTGGACGCCGCGGCCGCCCGCATTCGCGACAGTGAAGAAGAAGTATTCGGTGTACTGCGGGTCACAACAACCTTTGGCTTTGGAACACTCTGGCTGGCCCCGCGCCTGCCGAAGCTTTACGAGCAATACCCCGATCTCAACATCGACCTGATGCTGGAAGAGCGTGTGCTGGATCTTCCCATGCGCGAGGCTGACGTCGCGATCCGCATGAAAGAACCCAGCCAGGCCGATCTTGTCCGCAAGCGCCTGATGACTGTGCAGATGCAGTTATATGCAACACAAGAATATCTGGAAGAGCATGGCAGCCCTGCCACGCCCGAAGAGATTTCGAAACACCGGCTGATTTGCCAGACGCCCTCGGCGCCTCAGGTTGGTGCCAGCGCGATGATGGTTCGGCATCTGATGACGTACAACCCGACCTCTTTGCTGACGGTGAATAACTACTTCGGCGTTTTGCAAGGGGTGCTGCACAACCTCGGGATCGGTGTGTTGCCGGACTACGTGACGCAGGACTTCCCGCATCTCGTAGCGGTCCTGTCGGACATCGAAACCGCCGATGTTCCTGTCTATCTGGCCTACCCTGAGGAACTGCGCCATTCCAAGCGCGTCGCGGCCTTCCGCGACTTTGTTCAGGACGAGATTGTTGCGCAGCGCAAGCACCTGAAACAAATGGGAAAACTATAGCTATGCGCAAATAGCATAGCGGACATGTTCAGCGATCAGTCTTAAAACCCTTGATCGTTCACAGACTGCTCCCTAAATCAGCACTCGAAGGCGGTGATGCTGAAACGCTCATCATCTTCATACCTCCCTGTTGGACTTCGGCCGAGCTTAGTGCTCGGCCTTTTTTTTGGTCTTCGCTCTGATTTCGCGCGCCATGGGGCGAAACATCTGGGAAAATCCGGCACTTAGTCCTATGATCACGCAAAAATCATCAAGACTTAAGGTCGAGGACAGATTCGATGTTTCACCTCACTCGCCTATTAATGGCGTTGTTTTCCGTTGCTTTGTTATCGGGGCCAGTGCTTGCGCAACACAGCACCACCACCAACACACCTGCCCCAGTTACGATCCCCGAAGATCTGACGCCCGAGCAGGTGGATGATCTGGTCGCCCGCATGTCCGACGATCAGGTTCGCGCGATCCTGCTAGAAAGACTGGATGCTGTTGCAGCCAAACAAGCCGAGGCAGCACCCGCCCGGCGCGGCGTCATTCAGGCGACCACTGAAACCGTCAACAGCATGGTCGCGTCCTGGCTGGATGTGATCCGAAAAGTCCCTGTGTTGATTACCGCTCAGGTGGAAGCGTTCTCTAATTTTGGGAATACCTTCGGCGCTAATGGCCTGATGACGCTGTTCGGCTTTACTTTTCTTGCCCTGGCCATCGGGTACGCGGCCGAGAATCTGGTCGGCCTTTGGACCCGCCGCTGGGTCCATGTGATCGATGGAGACGCTTCTTCGGATTTGCGCGGTGCCGTGACCTTTCTGTTCAAGCGGTTCGTCTTCGAATTTTTGGGGTTGCTGGTATTTTATTACACACTGGTTTTCGTCGGTCGGCGGTTGCTGGACGAACAACAGATTGCTCAAGCAGCGCCGTTCGTCTTCTTCCTGATCTGGTTTCCCCGTTTGGGCGCAGCGATTTCGCGGTTTATCCTCGCGCCCAAGCAACATCGCCTGAGACTGGTGAATATTGACGACCATTGGGCAAAATACCTGCATCGGAACCTGATCGGGCTTTTCCTGCTGATCGGCTTCACCATGTTCATTCTGGACTTCAACGCTCTGAACGGCGTACCGCCCGGTGAATCTCGCCTTGGTTTCTGGCTGAATACGGCGATCCACATCTATGTCGGCTTGATTGCGTGGCGGGCCCGTGAAGGCTTGACTGATATGATGCGCGGGTCGGACCCCGACCGCACCAAGTTCGACGAAGAGGTTGCCCGTCTCTATCCCTACTTTGCCATCGGTGTGTCAGCAGGTACGTGGCTGCTGGTCGAGTATCTGGCCGCACAGCGCAACCCGGCAATTTTTGCTCTGCTCGCGCATGGGGCACATTTCATCACCATGTTCTGGCTGCTGATCGCGCCTGCCCTGGATACCCTGATCCGGGGTCTGGTGCGGCACCTGCAGCCTCCGATGCTGGGCGATGGTCCCGTGGCGGAGCGTGCCTATAAGTCGACCAAACGCAGCTACATTCGTATCGGCCGCGTTCTTGCTGGCATCTTTGTCATTCTCATGATTGCCGATGCCTGGGATCTGGATCTTCAGGAAATCGCGGGCGGACGTTCGGATTCCGGCAGTGAAGTGATCCAGTTCTTCATCATTATCGCGATTGGCTACATCCTCAACGAAATCGTTTCGCTCTGGATCAACCGCCGTCTGGCAAAAGAACAGACGGCAGCCGAACAGAGCCCAGACGAAGAAGCCGGTGAAGGCGGTGGGTCGGGTGGCTCGCGTCTGGCGACGGTCCTGCCTTTGCTGCGCGTAACCGCTCAGGTGGCGATTGCGGTCATCTTCGCCCTGCTCGCCCTTGGTGCTTTGGGTCTCGACATCACGCCGCTTCTGGCTGGTGCTGGTATCCTGGGCCTGGCCATCGGTTTTGGTGCGCAGAAGCTGGTATCGGATATCGTGGGTGGAATCTTCTTTCTGATCGACGACGCCTTCCGTGTCGGTGAATACGTGGATGTGGGCGGCACCACCGGTACGGTCGAGAAAATCTCGATCCGCTCGATGCAACTGCGTCACCATCGCGGACCGGTACACACCATCCCATACGGCGAGATTCAGAAGCTGACCAACTACAGCCGTGACTGGGTCATCATGAAGCTGAAGTTCACCGTTCCGTTCGACACTGATCCGAACAAGGTCAAAAAGATCTTCAAGAAGATCGGTGCTGAGATGATGGAGGATGAGACCCACAAAGATGGCTTCCTGCAGCCCTTCAAGTCTCAGGGCGTGTTCGACTTTGACGATGTCGGCATGATCATCCGCGGCAAGTTCATGGCCAAACCGGGCAAACAGTTCACCCTGCGCAAGGAGATCTTCAACCGGGTCAAGGCAGCGTTCAAGGAAAACGGCATCGACTTTGCCCGCCGCGAGGTACGCGTTGCGATCCCCGGACTGGAAGATGCCGAAAACCTGACCGAAGATCAAAAAGCAGCAATTGGTGCCGCGGCAGGCGACGCCGTCGCGCAGCAAGCCCAACAACAAGAAGAACAGAAGTAACTTTCGGAACGAGCGGCCTTTTTGGGTCGCTCGTTTTCCTTTGGTTTTTTGGTATGCGACTGGGTCGGCGCTGCTTGGTCGTTCCGGTTAGCATCGGGCCACCTCCCCCGAAAATCTTCCCTATATCAACTGACTTATTTGCCCCGCTTGGCAGTTCTGACCTGCCTGCGCCCTCTTGACCCTTCCCACTGGCGCGCCCTTGCCGTAAAAGGCCCGCAATCTCGGCCACCCTTGGACAAGGACAGACGATGCAAGAGCCCGCCATCACCCCGGATCTGATTGCTGCACACGGGCTCAAGCCCGAAGAATACGACATGATCCTCGAGATCATTGGGCGCGAGCCGACATTCACCGAACTTGGCATCTTTTCCGCCATGTGGAATGAGCACTGTTCCTACAAGTCCTCCAAGAAATGGCTGCGCACACTGCCCACCTCGGGCCCTCAGGTGATCTGCGGCCCCGGTGAAAACGCAGGCGTTGTCGATATTGGTGATGGTCAGGCCGTTGTCTTCAAGATGGAAAGCCACAACCACCCTTCGTATATTGAGCCCTATCAGGGTGCAGCGACCGGTGTCGGTGGCATTCTGCGCGACGTCTTCACCATGGGCGCGCGGCCGATTGCCTCGATGAACGCTCTGTCATTTGGTGAGCCGGGTCACCACAAAACCCGCCAACTGGTCAACGGCGTGGTCGAAGGCATCGGCGGCTACGGCAACTGTTTCGGCGTGCCTTGTGTCGGTGGCGAGGTCCGCTTTCACCCGGCTTACAACGGCAACTGCCTGGTAAACGCGTTCGCCGCGGGTCTGGCCGACAGCGACAAGATCTTCTACTCGGCCGCGTCTGGGGTCGGCATGCCGGTCGTCTATCTGGGTGCCAAAACCGGTCGTGATGGCGTCGGCGGCGCGACCATGGCTTCGGCCGAATTCGACGACACGATTGAGGAAAAACGTCCTACAGTGCAGGTCGGCGACCCCTTTACCGAAAAGCGCCTGATGGAGGCGACGCTGGAGCTGATGCAGACCGGCGCGGTGATCTCGATTCAGGACATGGGCGCGGCTGGCCTGACCTGTTCCGCAGTTGAGATGGGCGACAAGGGCGGTCTGGGCGTGCGTCTTGACCTGGAAAACGTCCCCCAGCGTGAAGAGAACATGACCGCCTACGAGATGATGCTGTCGGAATCTCAGGAGCGCATGCTCATGGTCCTCAAACCCGAGCTTGAGGCCGAAGCCCGCGCCGTGTTCGAGAAATGGGACCTAGATTTCGCTATCGTCGGTGAAACGATTGCAGAAGACCGCTTCCTGATCGTCCACAATGGAGAGGTCAAAGCTGATCTGGTTCTGTCGAAACTATCCTCGACTGCGCCGGAATATGACCGCCCGTGGGTTGCGACGCCCGAGGCCGAAGAGCTGGCCGAGGTCCCGCAGATCGACCCAATCGACGGATTGCGTGCCCTGCTCGCCTCGCCCAACTACGCGGGCAAGCAGTGGGTCTATGAACAGTATGACACCATGGTCATGGCGGATACCGCCCGTACACCGGGTCTGGGTGCTGGCATGGTCCGCGTGCACGGCACCGACAAGGCGCTGGCCTTTACCAGCGACGTGACCCCGCGCTACGTCCGTGCCAACCCGATTGAGGGCGGTAAGCAGGCTGTGGCCGAGGCTTATCGCAACCTGACCTCTGTTGGGGCTAAACCGCTGGCCACCACCGACAACCTGAACTTCGGCAACCCCGAAAAGCCCGAGATCATGGGTCAATTCGTTGGCGCGATCAAAGGCATTGGCGAGGCCGTCGCCGCGCTGGACATGCCCATCGTGTCGGGCAACGTCTCGCTTTACAATGAAACCGACGGTCAGGCGATCCTGCCGACCCCGACGATCGGCGCAGTGGGCCTGCTGGCCCACACCGACGAGATCATCGGCAACGAAGTCCGCGAGGGCCATGTTGCGCTGGTCATCGGCGAAACCAATGGTCATCTGGGGCAATCCGCCCTGCTGGCCGAGGTGTTCAACCGCGAAGACGGCGACGCGCCTCATGTCGATCTGGACGCGGAAAAGCGCAATGGCGACTTCATCCGTGCCAACCGTGAGATGATCAAGGCCTGCACCGATCTCGGTGACGGCGGCTTGGCTCTGGCAGCGTTCGAACTGGCCGAAGCGGCAGGCGTGGGCGTGCACCTGGATGAAGCCTCGACCGAGTTCCTGTTCGGCGAGGATCAGGCCCGCTATTTGGTCGCCTGCAACTTTGACCAGGCCGAAGCTCTGATGATCGCAGCTGGTCAGGCGGGCGTTCCATTGGTCTCGGTCGGCAAATTCACCGGAGACATGGTTCGGATCGGAAGCTCGGAAGCCTCGCTTGAGGATCTGGCCGCCACGTTCCGCTCCAGCTTTGCCGAAGCTGTCGCATAAATCCGCACCGGACTAAGAACCCGAAACCTGCGCCCCGCCCGGCGCAGGTTTTGTCGTTTTTTGCCCCCCATCACACCCTTGCACGCCCCGTCCGCGCGCTCTACATCTTGGGAAAGACCTTCAGGAGAAATCTACATGCCGATGAGCGCCCACGAAATTGAAGCCCTGCTGCGTGAATCCTTTCCAGACGCGGAAATTCAGGTCGGCGGCAGCGATGGCGTACACATGTCCGCCATGGTCGTGGACGAAAGCTTTCGCGGCAAAAACCGGGTCCAACAGCAACGCGCCGTCTATGCAGCCTTGAAGGGCAAGATGGACGGCCCGGACGGTGACCTGCACGCGCTCGCCCTGACCACCAAAGTGCCGGAGTGACATGGAGCATGCGATTGTAATCTCAATTGCGGTTTCGGTCTTTGTTTTACTGATCGCCCTCATTGCGCGGAACAATTCAAAGACTGAACGCAAAACAAGACGAGGATCGCAACCCGGGCATGGAAAGCACCTTCTGCATTCCTCCTACAATTCACATGACGGTGCAATTAGCTCGGCGCAGACCCAAAGTCCGAAGAACCCAAAAGAATACGCCAAAGCGATGATGCCGAAGAGCAAAGGAAACGCGAAATGACTGACGTGAAGACCCAGATCGACGAAACCGTCAAAGCCAACGATGTGGTGCTTTATATGAAAGGCACGAAAGAGATGCCGCAATGTGGGTTCTCGTCCCGCGTGGCAGGCGTGCTGAACTACATGGGCGTGGAATATGCCGATGTGAACGTTCTGGCCGACGAAGAAGTCCGTCAGGGCATCAAGGACTATTCCGACTGGCCGACCGTCCCGCAGCTGTACGTCAAAGGTGAGTTCGTGGGCGGCTGCGATATCATCACCGAGATGACCCTGTCGGGCGAGCTGGACACGTTGTTTGATGAAAACGGTGTCGGCTACAACAAAGAAGCAGCCGACAAGATCCGCGAGGCAAACGCCTGATCAGCGGCTGGAGCAATTCTCCAGAACAACCTGCTCACTGGCGGCCCCACCGGTCGCCAGAAAGCTGACTGTCGCATCCCAGCCTTTCGAGCGTAGGATGTAAGAGCCGTTTGAACCCTGGGATTCATAGCGAATACCTGATCCGCTGGGCACCTGCTGCAGAGCGACCAATTGGTTGTCCACCATCATAGCAGCCGCGCTGGACCCATCAGGTGCGTTGAAATACGCAACTTGCAGCGGTACGCCATTTTCACAGGTGAACGTGACCGGCAGGATATCCATATCCGCCCACGTAAAACCACCTTGCAGACCGAAAAGCCCTGCAATCGCAACCGTTTTCAACGCGTTCATTTTGTCGATTTCTCCTCGATCACCGTGGCCAGTGCTTCGGCCCGAGCGGCCAATTCGGCCAGTGTATCCGTGACAGAGGGCGGCACAACGGCCACCTCGACCCGCTCGGGTTCGGGCGCAGGTTGGTTGCGCAAGCCCTGCACCTCAGCCTCGAGCGCAGACAGTTTGGCCTCTGCCGCCTTGAGCTTGTCATCTGTCGCTGCGGTTTTGTCGGCCAGCATCAGTCCAGCCATCAGCAGCATCCGCGCCTCGGGCATCCGACCAATCTGATCCGACAAAACCTGCGCCTCATCGTCCAGCATTTTGGCGGCAGTTTGCAGGAACTGTTCCTCGCCATCCTGGCACGAGACATCAAAGCCGCGCCCACCGATATGAATGGTCAATTCGGGCATTACTCTACCTCTCCCTCAGCCAGTTTTGCCTGCGACAGCAAGGGTTCCAGCCGGGCCAGAACGGCTTGGGCCTCGGCGGCGTCTGTGGCCTGAGCGGCCTTGGTCGCCTCAAGCTCGGCCACAGTGGCGCGGTTCAGAAGCTCGGCATCCGGCAGGCCGCCTTCGCTGGCGGCGCGCAATTCATCCACGGACTCGCGCAACTGTTCATTGGCCTTGCGCATACGCTGCAGGTCATCATCCAGACGCGACATCGCCGCGCCGTGGCTGGTGCGCTCTGCACGAAGCATTTCAAGCTCGGCGTTCAGTTCGGCCACGCGTTCGCTGTCGGCCAGTTCCGAGCGCAGGCGTTTGTTTTCCTCTTCGAGGGCCTGTGCCTTGCTCACGGTCGCTTTGAGTTCTTCGTTCTCAGATTTAAGAACGGCCAGTTCATCCTGATTTTCCAAGGCGGCCTTGGCCTCGGCCAGTTCCGCCCTGGCGGCCTCGACAGCAGCCAGCTTGGCCGTCGCCTCGGTCAACTGCTGGCGCAACGCACCATTCTCGGGATCTTCGGTTGGCGCAGATTTCAGCGCCTCCATGTCGGCGCGCATGGCGTCGACTTCGCTCTCATGCCGTTCCTTTAGGGATTTCAGCCGCTCTTCCAATTGCGCATTGGCTACGCGTTCGTCTTCAAGAGCCGTGCGCAACTCAGAATCCTGGTCGCCACTTGCAACCGGCGCGGCGCTCAGTGCGTCCATACCGGCTCCGATCCTGTCCATTGCGGCAATGATACGGCGCTGTAAGTCTTCGATCTGGCTCATGCCCCTGCCACCTCTTTACCAAGGTTCACTTTTTCGACGGCCCATCCGAATCAATACGAGCCGAGTATTGGCCTAGTCTAACCGAACGGAACGGAAAATACCCACTGTTTGCTTTCAACCACTTGGACAGCATTCTTGAAGCACCAACCGACTGCAACCCCCGGTTCTGCTTGCACTTTGGGGGGTGGATGGTATTGAGCGCTCCATCTGCCTGTAATCCAAAGGAACAACGCCCGTGGACCTGACTGCGCTGCGCAATGCCAATCCTGAACACTGGAACAAGGCTGCGGCCATCCGCACCCTGACCCTTGATGCCGTCGCCGCCGCCAATTCCGGCCATTCCGGCATGCCCATGGGCATGGCCGATGTCGCGACCGTGCTGTTTGAAAAGCACCTGAAATTCGACGCATCGGCCCCGAACTGGCCGGACCGCGACCGGTTCATCCTGTCGGCTGGTCACGGCTCGATGCTGATCTATTCTCTGCTGTATCTTACAGGCCATGCGGATGTGACGCTGGAAGAAATCAAGAACTTCCGCCAGTTGGGCGCGAAGACCGCCGGTCACCCGGAAAACTTCCTGGTCGATGGGATCGAAACCACAACCGGGCCGCTGGGTCAGGGTATCTCGAACGCTGTCGGCTTTGCCATGGCCGAGGAAATCCAGCGCGCGCACTACGGCAAGAAGGTCGTTGACCACTACACCTATGTCATCGCAGGCGACGGCTGCCTTATGGAAGGCGTCAGCCAAGAGGCGATCACACTGGCCGGTCGTCATGAGCTGAGCAAGCTGATCGTCTTCTGGGACAACAACAACATCACCATCGATGGCACTGTCGATATTGCAGACCGCACCGATCAGGTGCGCCGTTTCGCGGCTTCGGGCTGGCACGTGATTGAAGTCGATGGCCACGATCCGCAGGCGATCGATGCAGCCATCGTCCAGGCGAAAAAGTCGAACAAACCGACCATGATCGCGTGCGAAAGCCATATCGCTCTGGGTCACGCGGCACAGGATACCTCGAAAGGCCACGGCGCGCTGACGGATCAGGAGCAGCTGAAAGCTGCCAAGGACGGCTATGGCTGGCCACACGACGCGTTTGAAATCCCTGCAGATGTGAAATCTGCCTGGGAAGCCATTGGTGCCCGTGGTGCCGCAGAGCGTGCGGAATGGGAAGAGCGTTTTGCTCAGTTGTCCGAGCGCAAACAGGCCGAGTTCAACCGCGCCTACGCGTTTGAAGCACCCAAGAAGCTGGCAGGTGCCATCCGCGCGTTCAAAAAGCAGATGTCGGAAGATCAGCCAAAACTGGCCACCCGCGCCTCGTCCGAGAAGGTTCTGAACGTCGTGAACCCGATCATGACCGAGACTGTTGGCGGCTCGGCCGACCTGACCGGCTCGAACAACACCAAATCGGCCGATATGGGCGTGTTCCTGCCGGAAAACCGCAAGGGTCGCTACATCCACTATGGAATCCGCGAACACGGCATGGCCGCTGCGATGAACGGCATGGCGCTGCATGGTGGCATCCGCCCCTATGGCGGCACGTTCATGGCCTTCACCGACTATGCCCGCCCGTCCATGCGTTTGGCGGCCCTGATGAAAATCCCATCGGTCTTCGTGATGACCCACGATTCGATCGGTCTGGGCGAAGACGGTCCGACCCACCAGCCGGTCGAGCATCTGGCGATCAGCCGTGCGACCCCGAACACCTATGTGTTCCGCCCCGCTGACACGGTTGAGACCGCCGAGGCATGGGAACTGGCACTGACCTTCAAGGAAAGCCCTTCTGTCCTGTCGCTGACCCGTCAGGGCGTGCCGACCGTTCGGACGCAGCACAAAACCAAGAACCTTGTTGCTCAGGGTGCTTATGTTCTGGCCGAAGCCGAAGGCAAGCGTCAGGCCATCCTGATCGCCACTGGTTCCGAAGTCTCGCTGGCGATGGAAGCCAAGGCGATGCTCGAGGCCGAAGGCATCGGCACTCGCGTCGTCTCGATGCCCTGCATGGAGCTATTCGCCGAGCAGGACGAGGCCTACCGCAAACGCGTTCTGCCCGCCGGTGCTGTTCGCGTCGGCATCGAAGCCGCTGTTCGCGCCGGTGGCTGGGACCGCTGGCTTTTGGGTGAGCGTGGTCGTGAGGCCAAAGCAGGCTTTATCGGCATGGACAGCTTTGGTGCATCTGCCCCGGCTGGTGAGCTGTATAAGCATTTCGGCATCACAGCCGAGGCAACCGTTGCCAAGGTTAAGGAACTGCTGGGTTAATCCCGCATTTCCATCCGCAGAAACAAGAAAAACCCCGGTTTCGACCGGGGCTTTTTTGTAACCTTGCGCGGGCTTACCCGAAGATAATCACCGATTGCATTCCGTCGACTACAAGTTCGCCGTCCGTATTCCACATCCGCATCACTTGCGAGCTGTAGCCGTCGCGGCCAGCGGTCAACTGGTTCTCCATCAACCACCACCCATCCCGGGTTTGAACGGATTCCGACAACAGATTAATCATCCAGTTCATCGACGAATTGACTGTAGGCGCCTTCAACAATGGGAACACCATCGGCGGCAGCACATCGGCCAGAGCAATCAAACCCTCCAAGGTGCCCCGCATCTGCGGATCCCTGTGGCGGGCCCAGATGCGATTGTATCCTTTGTCGGACCCGGCAAACGGAAGCTGTCCGTCGATCAACTGAAGATCAAAGTTATCCAGAAATGGAATCGGCGCCTTTGTCAGTCCTTGCGGCAGATAACTGGGCGTATCTTCAGGATTGGGTGCGGTCTTGGCGGGATGTTCAACGGCAATCTGGCTTTGCTGAGGTGCGCCAAAGGAAAAGGTGCCAACAGCAGCCGTTCTTCCCGCGACCTGCGCGCGAGACAAAAGCGTCGTCACGTTGCGGCCCTGCCGCAGAACCTCGGTACTGACGTCAGGCCCTTCGGTAACCGGAGCCGTAAAGTTAATCATCGCAGAGCGCAGAGACGGCAATTCCCGATGCTGCGCACGGGCCGCATGCAGCAGCAATGCGGCGGTGAACCCGCCAAAACCGGTCCGACCCTGCATCCAGTTCGGCGGCAACGGGTAGTTCTGCGTGTCGTCGACGCGTTCAGCTGATTCAAGAGTCTGGGACAGTGTAAGCTCGGACATGGTTTGGTATTCCCTCCGTTCGCACTGACCATAAGAAGTGACAGCAACCTGAGCACCTGTGACCTCGCGTTAGTGCGCCTCGGAATTTCCCTTAATCGCCTTGAGCGTCGGCGAGATTACCTTTGTCGCCAGCGGGATCAAAACCATGCCCCAGGCCAGCCCAAACACGCCATCCATGGCAGCTTTGGAAATCCATTCAACCGCCCCAACCCACTGTTCTGAAACAGAGTGACCGACCGCATAGGCCCAGTCGTGGATGTGGTGGCCCAGCCAACCAAATCCCAGAACCTCCATCCCGTGAATGATGATGGATCCGCCAACCCACAGCATCGCGGCCGTACCGACGACGGACAGCACCTTCATCACCACCGGCATCGCCTTGACCAACCCACGACCAAACCCGCGCCCGATCGGGGTGAACGCTTTCTGGGCCAGATACAGCCCGATATCGTCCATCTTTACGATCAGCGCCACCGAGCCATAGACCGCAACCGTGACACCGATACCGACGACCGCCAGAGTGGCCGCCTGCATCCAAAGGTTCGGGGCTTCAACTGCGGCCAGTGCAATGGTCATGATTTCGGCGGAAAGGATAAAGTCGGTCTTGATCGCCCCTTTGACCTTTTGCTCCTCAAGGTGACCGGGATCACGAATTGCCATGTCCTCTTTGATGACATGGCTACCATGCGGAAAGAGGACGTGGAAAATCTTCTCGGCCCCTTCGAAACATAAATAAGACCCCCCGAGCATCAGCAAGGGCGTGATCATCCAAGGTGCAAAATTGGCCAGCAACAAGGCGACGGGCAGTAGCAGGATGATTTTGTTGAATATAGAACCGCGCGCAATTCGCCAGATGATCGGTAACTCGCGCGCCGGAGCAAATCCCTGAACGTATTTCGGGGTGACCGCCGCGTCGTCAATGATGACCCCTGCCGTCTTTGCGCCTGCTTTGCCCGCTGCAGCGACCACATCATCCACGGACGCCGCCGCAACCTTTGCAATGCCTGCTACGTCATCCAATAGGGCCAACAGACCGCTCATGGCGCTTCCTTTCATCTCACCTGCCGCACTCAAACCCTACCTGATCCGACGGCTAGCGCAAGCGTTAGCGCAACCGGCGCAGGTTTGCGCTAACACGTTAAAAATATGTCACTTTCGCTCTTTTGAGAATGGGCTTTGACGGCTATATGGCCTGCAAAGCAAGCGCAGTTGGAGACGTCACATGACCATCAAGGTCGGCATCAATGGTTTTGGCCGCATCGGCCGTTGTACACTGTCGCATATCGCGGCATCCGCCCGGAACGACATCGAAGTGATCAAGGTCAACGCGACTGGTCCGCTGGAAACCACGGCGCATCTGCTGAAATACGACAGCATCCACGGCCGCTTCCCACGCGACGTCGCCATCGACGGCAAGACTATGGATCTGGGCCGCGGCCCGATGGAGATGTTCTCGACCTACGACATGAACGAGCTTGACTGGGACGGCTGCGACGTCGTTCTGGAATGCACCGGTAAGTTCAACGACGGGCTGAAGGCCAACACCCACCTTGAGCGCGGTGCGCAAAAGGTTCTGCTGTCTGCCCCCGGCAAGAACGTCGACAAGACCATCGTCTACGGGGTGAACCACAATAGCCTGGTCGCCGATGACAAAATGGTGTCGAACGGCTCTTGCACCACGAACTGCCTTGCTCCGCTTGCCAAGGTTCTGGACGAAGGCATCGGCATCGAACACGGCATCATGACCACGATCCACGCCTATACCGGTGACCAGCCGACATTGGACCGCCGCCATAGTGACCTGTACCGCGCTCGCGCAGCCGCTATGTCGATGATCCCGACCTCGACCGGCGCAGCGAAAGCCCTGGGAGAAGTTCTGCCGAACCTCAAGGGTCGTCTGGACGGGTCTGCCATCCGCGTACCGACACCGAACGTCTCGGCTGTTGACCTGACCTTCCGCGCTTCGCGTGATGTCACAGCAGAAGAAGTGAACGCCATCGTACGCGAAGCCTCGCAGGGTTCGATGCAGCGCGTTCTGGGTTATGAACCCGCCCCGCTGGTTTCGACCGATTTCAACCACACCGAAGAAAGCTCGATTTTCGCGCCGGACCAGACCCGCGTTGTTGGCGACCGCATGGTTCGCGTTCTGGCCTGGTACGACAACGAGTGGGCGTTCTCGGTTCGCATGGCAGACGTCGCTGTTGCGATGGGTCGGCTTAACTAAGATACCTCTGAAATCTTGAACCTTTTCGCCCGCTCAGGTTATCTGGGCGGGCGTTTTCGTCCGGGGCCATCATGACCAATCAAATCGCCATTTGGCTTGCTTTGCTGATCCTGACCCTGTTTGTGATCGACTACGCCATCTTCGGAACCGAACACCTGCTGTTCCTCGGCAAGAAACTTTACGCCTTTCTGGACTGGCTCGCCTTCTGGCGCTGAGTGATGTTTCGCTTGACTTTTCCGCTGAACTAGCGTTGTTAGCGCTAACTTCATTTTTGCCGAATTTCGGACGGAGCAGGACATGACACTCAAGCTGGCAATCAACGGATTTGGACGGATCGGACGCGGCGTATTGCGCGCAGTGATGGAGTCCGGTCGCACGGATGTTGAAATCGTCGCCATCAACGATCTGGCAAAACCCGAAATGAACGCGCATCTCTTCGAGTTTGACAGCGTGCATGGCCGTTACTCAAAGCCGGTGACCCTGACCGAAGCCGGTTTGGATGTTGGTGCAGGCCCAATCCGTCTGACCAGCGAGCGCGAGCCCGAAAAGCTGGACTGGTCGGACATCGACGTGGTTTTGGAATGCACCGGCGTGTTTCGCACACGCGAAGCCGCGTCTCGTCACTTTGAAAACGGATCGAAAAAGGTTCTGATCTCGGCCCCTGCCCGTGGTGACGGCGCGGTGAAGACCATTGTGTTTGGCGTCAACGATCACGAACTGACAGCTGAGGACACCGTTGTCTCGAACGCATCGTGCACGACGAACTGCCTGTCTCCTGTCGCCGCCGCACTGGATGCGGGCCTCGGCATTGTGCACGGCAACATGACCACGGTTCACGCCTATACCGCCAGCCAACCCGTCCACGACACGGCAGGAAAGGATCCTTACCTGTCGCGCGCAGCTGCCCTGTCGATGATCCCAACCACAACTGGCGCAGCCTCGGCTGTTGGGCTGGTCCTGCCGCAATTGGCAGGCAAACTGACCGGCCAGGCCATTCGGGTCCCTACCCCGAACGTATCCGTGGTCGATCTGGTCGCCGAAGTATCGCGCCCAACGACCGAAGAAGAAGTCAACGCGCTATTCGTAGAAGCCGCAGCCAAAATCCCCGGAGTTCTGGCGGCCGAGAACCGCCCGTTGATCTCGGTAGATTTCAACCACGACGCGCACAGCTCGACCGTGTCGCTACCAGAAACCAAGGTGACCGACGGCACCCTGGTTCGCGTTCTTGCGTGGTATGACAACGAATGGGGCTTCTCGAACCGGATGCTGGACACCGCAGCCGCGATGGGCGCCCTAACCTAAACGCTCAGTCAGAGCATCTTTGACGGCGGGCGTGACGAACTTCGACACGTCCCCGTTCAAACGGGCGATTTCTTTAACCAGTTTAGACGCGATGGCCTGATGCCGTGCTTCGGCCATCAGAAAGACCGTCTCGATCGAGTCATCCAGCGCCCGGTTCATCCCGACCATCTGGAACTCATACTCGAAATCCGCAACAGCGCGCAGACCGCGCACGATGATCTGTGCCCCAACATCGCGGGCGCAATCGATCAGCAGATTTTCAAAAGGATGAGCAACAATCTCGGTCCCGGTTTGCTCGGTCAGATAAGCGCACTCGGCCTCAATCATGGCCACGCGTTCTTCCAGTGAGAACAAAGGCCCTTTGTCGCGGTTAATGGCGACCCCGATGACTAGCTTATCGACCAACGCTGCAGCACGCCGGATGATGTCGATATGACCCAGAGTGATTGGATCGAAAGTTCCCGGATATAATCCAACCCTCATCAGGGCCTCCTGCGCAACAAAAATTCTGCGCCAGCAAACATAACTCTGCCGCAGACGCAAGGGGCAGCGTTAAGTCACAGGACTTCAGTGGCCCATGATCATGCCTTGCAAGGCGTCCTTCTCCATGGCCAGTTCCGCCAACTGAGCCTTGACCACATCGCCCAGCGTCACGATCCCCACCAGCTTGCCCTCTTCGACAACCGGCATGTGGCGAAATCGCCCTTCGGTCATGCGGCTCATGATGTCCTGAACAGTGTCTTGCTGCGTGGCCGTCACAAGGTCATGCGTCATGTAGGCGCTGACCGGTTGGTTCAGACAGCCGCTACCACTGGCGGCCAGTTCGCGCACGATGTCGCGTTCGGACAAAATACCCATTGCCGTCTCGCCACCATCCTCTGACACAACCACTGTACCGATGCGCTTTTCCGACAAAATCTTCGAAGCGTCAGACACCGTGACCGTTGGCGCAACTGTGACGACCCCTCCGGTGGCCTTGGATTTCAGAATGGCCTGAACGAGCATATGCGTAACCTCCGAAATAATGTCCTGTTTTCCAAAGCGTTGCCGGAATGAATAAACCTGTCAAGGTGACACTTCGGCCTCAAGCCGCTCAACCTCTTCACGGATGCCCTGCGTCAGGGCCTGTGCGAAACGGTTCAGCCGTTCGTTCCGCTGATCACCCTGATGGCGCACCAGGTGAAAACTGCGGGTCAGACTCACCTGATCCGTTAGGATTTTTTGCAGGTTCGGATGAAACGGCAGCGTGAAATCATGCGCCACGCAAATGCCCGTGCCCAGTGTCACCTGACGCAGCTGCACCGACACCGAATTCGATGCAAGCGGAACACGGTCAACACCGATATCGACCAGATAGTCCAGCTCGCGGTCAAAGATCATGTCCGGGATGTAGCCAATCATACGATGACCTTTGAGGTCCGCGAGCGACCGGATTTCAGAATGCGCAGCCAGATAGTCGAGCGTCGCGACCAGATGCAGTTTATAGTCGGTGATCTTTTGCACCAACAAGCTGCCCGCAGTCGGTGCGCTGACGGTCACGGCCATATCTGCCTCGCGCCGGGACAGGTTGATCACACGCGGCAAGGCAAGAATCTGAATATCCAGGTCCGGGTTGGCATCGCTGATTTTCGCGCAGACCTGAGGCAATAGGTAGTTGGCCGATCCATCTGGCGCACCGATCCTTATCTGACCGCTGAGAGTCTTTGACGTGCCCGCCATTGACCCTGCTGCGGCCCGCATTGCCTCTTCGGCTTTCAGGCCGTGTTCCATCAAGCGCGTACCCGCTTGTGTCAGCAAATAGCCCTGCTGCGACTTGGTGAACAATGGCGCATCCAGAGAAGCCTCCAGTCGGGCGATCCTCCGTCCGACGGTTGCGGGGTCGATTTTCAACTGGCGTCCAGCGGCTGACAGGCTCTCTTCGCGCGCAACGGCCAAAAAGACCCGCATATCATCCCAATTTGGCGTCAAAACCCGTCCTTTGCATTTTTGCAAAACTTCTTTGAGAGATTGCCTCTGTTCACGCAAATTATGCAAGCCTATCCTGCGCGCAAGTCTATTCGGAGGAGATCTGCCATGACCGAGCTGTCCCATTTCATTAACGGCGAAAACGTCGCCGGAACCTCAGGACGCTTTGACGACGTCTTTAACCCTGCCACAGGCGAGGTGCAGTACAAGTGCCCCATGGCAAGCGCAGCAGAAACGACCGCTGCCATCGAAAGCGCCGCCGCTGCACAACCCGCATGGGGCGCGACCAACCCGCAAAAACGCGCACGGGTCATGATGGCGATGGTTCACCTGATGAACCGCGACATGGACAAACTGGCCGAAGCGCTGAGCCGCGAGCACGGTAAGACCATTCCCGACGCCAAAGGCGACCTGCAGCGTGGTCTGGAAGTGATCGAATACTGCATCGCCGCGCCGCAGATGCTGAAAGGCGAATTCACCGACAGCGCTGGTCCGGGTATCGACATGTACTCGATGCGTCAGCCTTTGGGCGTTGTCGGCTCGATCATGCCGTTCAACTTCCCCGCAATGATGCCGCTGTGGCACGTTGGTCCGGCTCTGGCTTGCGGCAACGCCGTGGTTCTGAAACCGTCCGAGCGTGACCCCTCGGTTCCGCTGATGCTGGCCGAACTGTTCGTAGAGGCAGGTCTGCCCAAGGGCGTGTTCCAGGTGGTGAACGGTGACAAAGAGGCCGTTGATACCATCCTCGACAGCGAAATCATTCAGGGCGTCAGCTTTGTTGGCTCGACCCCGATCGCGCAATACATCTATTCCCGCGCCACCGCGAACGGCAAACGTGCGCAATGTTTTGGCGGCGCAAAAAATCATATGATCGTCATGCCCGACGCCGATTTGGATCAGGCCGCCGATGCTCTGGTCGGCGCAGGCTTCGGTGCAGCGGGCGAACGCTGCATGGCTGTGTCCGTCGCGGTTCCGGTTGGTGAAGAGACCGCGGATGCGCTGATCGAAAAGCTGGTGCCCCGGATCGAAAAGCTGAAGGTCGGCCCCTACACCGCTGGCGATGATGTTGACATGGGCCCGGTCGTCACCGGTGCCGCGAAAGAGCGTATTCTCGGCCTGATCGACTCAGGCGTGGAACAGGGCGCCAAACTGGTCGTCGACAACCGCGACTTCAGCCTGCAGGGTTATGAGGACGGCTTCTTTGTCGGTCCGCACCTGTTCGACCACGTGACGCCCGAGATGGACATCTACAAGCAGGAGATCTTCGGACCGGTTCTGTCGACCGTGCGCGCCGGTTCCTATGAAGAAGCACTGAAGCTTGCGATGGACCATGAGTATGGCAACGGCACCGCGATCTTCACCCGTGACGGCGACACCGCGCGTGATTTCGCCAGCCGTGTAAATATCGGTATGGTCGGCATCAACGTCCCTATCCCGGTTCCGCTGGCCTACCACACCTTTGGCGGCTGGAAGAAATCCATGTTTGGTGACCTGAACCAGCACGGCCCCGACAGCTTCAAGTTTTACACCCGCACCAAAACGGTGACCGCACGCTGGCCGTCGGGCATCAAGGAAGGTGGCGAGTTCAACTTCAAAGCGATGGACTGATTTCCACCGTTTGAAACAACCAAAGGCCGCCCGATTGGGCGGCCTTTTTTGTTCCCCGACGAGGTGTCAGTTCTGAAGGAACTCGCGGAGTGTAATCTTGCCATCAAAATCAGCGTCGAACTCCGCCATCACCATCCGCAGGTCATGCGCGGGCATACACGCTTTGGCGATGCCATTGATCTGATCGCTTTCGACCAGGGTCACGCACTCAGCGGACAGCGGTTCGTCCATTTCCGGGTCCGGAAACTCGATGAGGTCCCGCACCTCCAGCGCGACGAATTCATCCGGCGAAACAACGCCGTTCTCATCAACGTCATAGTCGAGAAACTCGACCGCCCGTTCTGCCAAGTAGAATATCTCGAATTCAGAGTATTCGACCCGGCCGTCGGCATTGGTGTCTGCCCGGCTGATTTCATCCGCTGCGATCGCCTCGACCGTGCAGGGTTCCGTCGATGAGTCGCAATCATCCGGTACGAACAAGACGTCTTCATCGGACAAAAAATGATGAAATTCGGCCTGTGTGATTTGGCCGTCGCCATTTCGGTCTAGCTCGGCAAAGAAAATCCGGGCCGTTGGTGTCGCTTGCGCAGGTGTCTGGGCCGACCCCAATACAGGCCCGCCAACAATAGGACCGGCAACGCATAGAGGGTCTTTGGGGCGAAACGGCTGAGTGAACGGATAGGCATGTCTTTATCTCCAACTGGGTTTGTTGAAGGCCCTGCCAGCTCGCGGTCGATCACGCCGCGTACGAGCTCGCTCATCGACGATCCGCGCTGTTCGCTCAGATCAGCCAATTTGCTTTTCAACTCGTAAGATACGCGAATTTCCAAGGTTTCTGATTTCTTGGTCATATCGTACGGTCTCCGGAATGCTGTGGGCCTGTCCTATGGAGTTGGAGCAGCCATAGCCAGAAAAATACCCTAACCCGTGTCCGGTAAACAGGAAAATCCTGTCCGGACATCAAGAAAACCCGCGTCCGGACAGGCAGAAATTCGCGCGGAGGACGCAGTTCTCACGGAAAATTCAAGGGATACATCTGGTCGTTGGGTTAACCTCACACTAAATTGCGAAAAATCCCGAGTAGTCCTTTAGGAGGCATCTGTGTCCAGTTCCCGTATCAACCGTCGTACTGCGCTGCTTGGCGTTGCGTCTGTCCTTGCGACGCCGACGCTGCTACGCGCCCAAAGTTCTGATGCCTTCCCGACGAATGAAGAGGCGATCAGCACGCAATTGCCAGTTCGCCGTAACATCTCGTCCTTCTCGCAGCAAAACTGGCAGGACCACTTTGATTCGTTGGGTGTGGGCGCATTGCTGGCCGATATCACCAGCCGCGCGGTTCACTATTGGGGGCCGGATGGTACATATAAACTGTACCCAAGCTCGGTTCCCATGAGCGAGGAACTCACCAAGCGTGGCTATACCAAAGTTGTCCGCAAGGCCGAGTATCCAAGCTGGACCCCGACCGCCTCGATGCGTGAACGCGATCCGGCGCTTCCGGTTCGAATGGAAGGCGGCGATCCGGGCAATCCGCTGGGCACACGTGCGATGTATCTGGGGTGGCCAGCTTACCTGGTGCATGGAACCCACGATACCCGCAAGATCGGACGCCAAAGCTCGTCCGGCTGCATCGGTCTCTATAACCAGCATGTCGAAGAGCTCTATCCGCTGGTTCAAATTGGAACTCAAGTCAGACTGGTCTGACGACAAAGCCCCGGCCTTAAGGACCGGGGCTTTTTCATAGGTATGAGGTCTTATTCCGGCAGGATCACAGCATCAACGACGTGGATCACGCCATTGCTGGTCTCGATGTCGGCCTGAATAACCTCGGCGTCATTCACTTTCACACCGCGCTTGGCATTCACGGACAGGCGGTCGCCCTGCACGGTCAGAACCTGTGCACGCTTACCTGCGATATCGCCCGACATGACCTTGGCGGGAACCACGTGATAGGTCAGGATTTCGACCAGTTGGTCTTTGTTTTCCGGCAGCAGCAGTGTTTCCACCGTGCCTTCGGGCAACGCGGCAAACGCTTCGTCTGTGGGCGCGAATACAGTAAACGGACCATCGCCTTTCAGCGTGTCGACCAGACCGGCGGCCTGAACGGCAGCGACCAGGGTGTTGAACGATCCGGCCGATACGGCGGTGTCAACGATATCTGCGGCCTGCGCTTTGACGGGCAGTGCAAGTGCGAGTGCGGCGGCGGCGCCCATAAACGTACGGCGAAACATGGCTGTTAACTCCTCTCCAGCTTGTTATGGAAAGGGGTACGGGCGTTTTGACGCACCGGATCACAATAGGATCAGATTTATTTGACCTTAACCCAAATGCTCTGGGCGCGGCCGTCCTTTAGAAACGGTAAGGCTTCGACGGCGTCCGGGCGATCTTGTTGCAACAGGAAACCCGGCCAAAGCATTGAATATGAACCAGATTGCAGCAGCGCGTGCAGCATGTATTGCTCGCCCCAACCAGGGCAATCATAGAAGAATCGCTTGGGATATTCATAGGGCAGAAAAACATCGTGCACGTGGATCACGACACCGGGTTTTAACGCAGGAATGATGCGGCAGAACAGATGCGCGACGTCATTGCTCATGCGCACAACATGGCTGGAATCGATGAATAGAACATCGCCCGCTTCAAGCTGGTCAAAGAGCGCCGGATCGACGTCTTCCAGCCGTTTCTGTTCGAACCGGTCCACCACATGGGCGATATCCGCCCGTGGGTATGGGTCAATCGCGGTGACTTCTGTGTCCAAACCCCCATCAATGATCGCCTGACGTGTTACACGGGTCGAGTTGCCGCAACCGACCTCGATCACGCGTTTGGGTGTGAACCGGCGGATCATCAGGTACAGGGCGTCCGCATCCGGGCTATCGTAATAGCCGTTGTTGATGCGATACCCGGTTTTGTTCTGCGCCGGGTCTTTTAGTGCTTCAAGCGCGGCAGAGTGCTCGTGATACTCAGCCACCAATTGGCTGATGTCGAACCCTTCCATCCCAGGTGACAAGGTGTAGGCAGGGCGTGTAAGCCCACCTGCCCGCTCGAACGCCTCAAGGCGTGCGCGCTCGTCGCGTTCGGTCACCTTGTCGATCAGTTTCACACCAAACCGGTCGAGGACAGCATTCAGCCGGGGAAATTTCCTGGGTTTCACGGGGGGCTCCGGGTTTGGTCACACGTTAACCGCCTCCTTACCTGTGCCAATGGGGCCTCTGCAAGAACCCCACAGGCTAACACTTGGCAAAAAGGCGATTTCCGTATTCACTGGTCCGAACACAATTGCGAGGGCCGGAATGCAGCAAGACTTCACGCTGGGCATCGAAGAAGAGTATCTGCTTGTCGATCGGGACAGCCTTGAACTTGCCGAAGCTCCAGCGGGATTGATGGAAGCCTGCCAGGCCGATTTTGAAGGACAGGTCAGCCCCGAGTTCCTGCAATGCCAGATTGAGGTTGGAACACGGCCCCACGTCACCATCAACTCTGCGCGTGAAGATCTGAAACGCCTGCGGTCTTGCGTTGCAAAGCGTGCGGCCGAGCACAATCTGGCCCCGATCGCGGTCTCGTGCCATCCGTTTGCCGATTGGAAGAAACAGCATCACACGCGCAAAGACCGTTATGACGCCTTGCAACACGCGCTGGGTGGCGTGGCACGCCGGATGTTGATTTGCGGGATGCACGTGCATGTGGGCGTGGCGGACCAAGCCCTGCGCGCCGATCTGATGCCGCAGCTTTCGTACTTCCTTCCGCATCTGCTGGCCCTGTCGACCTCATCCCCCTATTGGAACGGTGAGGACACAGGTCTTTCCTCCTATCGCTTGACCGTATTTGACAACCTGCCCCGCACCGGCCTGCCGCCCGTTTTCTCTAGCTGGTCAGAATATGAACGCACCACGGGCGTTTTGGTTGAGTTGGGTGTGATCGAGGACACGACGAAAATCTGGTGGGACCTGCGCCCGTCACACCGGTTCCCAACGCTGGAAACCCGCATCATGGATGTTCAGCCGCGGCTCGAGCATGCGCTGTCCCTCGCCGCTATGGTTCAGGCGCTGACGCGGATGCTGTGCCGGTTGAAGGACCGAAACCTGCGCTGGCGGCAGTATGACCGCTTTCTGATCGGTGAAAACCGTTGGCGCGCCCAGCGTTATGGCGTGGGCGAAGGTATGATCGACTTTGGCGAGCGTTCCGTGAAACCGATGCCTGAACTGATGGGTGAACTGATGGGGATGCTGGCCGAGGATGCCGAGGCACTGGGGACAATGCCTGAACTGGCGAAACTGGTGCAGATCGCTCAGAACGGCACATCAGCCACGCGCCAGCGCCGCGTTCATGCCGAGGCCTCTGCCAAGGGAGACGACCCCGGACAGGCGGTCGTCCGACACCTGATCGAAGAGTTTCATCAAGACCTCTGAAAGCACGTTCTCGCCTGGCTTACGGGTGATGCAGGTGATTGCTGACCGTGCAAAATTTCTGTAAGGATTCAGAAATAAACACTCGTTCAATTCATTGGGCAGCGTGGGAGGCACACCATGGATTTCGCAACGACCGAAGAGCAGAACGCGATCTTCGACATGGCCTATGATTTTGGGCAGGAACATATCGCCCCCTTCGCCCGTCAGTGGGAGGCCGAAGGCACCATCCCCAAGGACTTGTGGCCCCGAATTGGTGAGCTGGGATTCGGCGGTCTTTACGTGTCCGAAGAAAGCGGCGGTTCCGGTCTGTCCCGCCTTGACGCCACACTTGTGTTCGAGGCGCTGTCTATGGCTTGCCCCTCGGTTGCGGCGTTCCTGTCGATCCACAATATGTGTGCTAAGATGCTGGACAGTTTCGCCAGTGACTCACTGAAATCTCGGATCATGCCCGATGTTCTGACCCTGAACACCGTGCTCAGCTACTGCCTGACCGAGCCTGGATCGGGGTCCGACGCAGCCGCGCTGAAAACCCGAGCCGAGCGTACGAACGAAGGGTACACTCTGAACGGCACCAAGGCGTTCATCTCGGGTGGCGGATATTCGGACGCCTATGTTTGCATGGTGCGCACCGGTCAGGACGGGCCAAAGGGCATTTCGACCGTATATGTCGAGGATGGCGCCCCCGGCCTCAGCTTTGGCGCGCTGGAGCAGAAGATGGGCTGGAAAAGCCAACCCACCGCCCAGGTGCAGTTCGACGACTGCAAGATCCCCTCGGACAATCTTGTCGGGGTCGAAGGTGACGGTTTCAAATACGCGATGATGGGTCTGGACGGTGGTCGCCTGAACATTGCTTCGTGCTCGTTAGGGGCGGCACAGACCGGGCTGAACATGACGCTGCAGTATATGTCGGAACGCAAAGCCTTTGGGCAGTCCATCGACCAGTTCCAGGCGCTTCAGTTCCGACTTGCGGATATGGAGATCGAATTGCAGGCCGCCCGGACTTTCCTGAGGCAGGCTGCGTGGAAACTGGATCAAGGCGCACCTGATGCCACCAAGTTCTGTGCCATGGCCAAGAAGTTTGTGACCGAAACGGGGTCGAAAGTTGTCGACCAGTGCCTGCAATTGCATGGCGGTTATGGCTATCTGGCCGATTACGGTATCGAAAAGCTTGTGCGCGACCTTCGCGTGCATCAGATTCTGGAAGGCACAAACGAGATCATGCGCGTCATCGTCGCGCGCCAGATGCTTTCTCAACGCTGAGGACGTCATGTCAGACATCTATATCCGCACCACAGGCCGCGCCGGGCGCATCACCCTGACCCGCCCTAAGGCCCTGAATGCGCTCAGCTATGATATGTGCATGGCCATTGATACAGCCCTGCGCAATTGGCGCGAAGATGATGCGGTCGACCTGATCATACTGGACGCCGAGGGCGAAAAGGCGTTCTGCGCAGGCGGTGACATTGCCCAGCTTTATGACACCGGCATCAAAGGGGACTACGAATACGGACGCACGTTCTGGCGGGATGAGTATCGTCTGAATGCTCTGATCTTCGAATACCCCAAGCCGGTGGTCAGTTTTCTGCAGGGCTTCACTATGGGTGGTGGCGTTGGCATCGGCTGCCATGGCAGCCATCGTATCGTGGGCGAAACCTCGCAAATCGCTCTGCCCGAATGCTCGATCGGATTGGTGCCGGATGTGGGAAGCACGCTAATGCTGGCGCTCGCGCCCGGACGGCTGGGGGAATACCTGGGCACGACCGGGCATCGGATGGGTCCGGCTGACGCGATTTTGGCCGGTTTCGCGGACCACTACATCCCGATCCAACACTGGCAGGACCTGATCGAAATGCTCGAGGCATCCGGGAACGCCGACAGCCTTGAAGCCCATTCCGAGACCCCGCCCGAAGGCAGTTTGACCGCCCTTCAATCCCAGATCGACGGGGATTTTGGTGGTGAAACCCTTGGGGATATCCAGAACAGTCTGCAGAACTCGGACAATGACAATGCCGCCGCAGCGTTAAAACTGATCGGGCGGAATTCTCCGTTGTCCATGGCTTGCACAGTGGAAATGCTGCACCGGCTTCGTTCTCCGACCCTGACCATGCGCAAGGCGCTGGAGATGGAGTATCGCTTTACCTATCGCGCGATGGAGCACGGGGATTTTCTGGAAGGTATACGGGCGCAGATCATAGACAAGGATCGCAACCCAAGCTGGCAACATCAGGGCCAAGACGTTCCGGCGGTGGCCGTTTCGAACATGCTGCAGCCATTGGGTGCGGACACTCTGAAATTCGAGGAGGAATAAGAATGAAAATCGGGTTTATCGGCCTCGGCAACATGGGCAATCCGATGGCGGCCAACCTAGCCAAAGCGGGGCATGATGTGGTCGGTTTCGACATGGCGGATGTCAGCGTGCCGGGCGTGACCATGGCCAACTCTGGCGCCGAAGCTGCCACAGGGGCCGACATCGTTGTCACCATGTTGCCCAACGGGCAAATCCTGCGGGCTGTGGCAGGTGAAATCATCCCCGCGATGAGCGCGGGCTCGGTCTGGATTGATTGCTCGACCGTCGATGTCGACAGCGCACGTGCAGTAGCGGATCAGGCTAAGGATGCGGGTGTAATGGCAGTTGATGCTCCGGTATCGGGCGGCATCGGTGGCGCGGCCGCAGGAACTTTGACATTCATGGCCGGTGGCAGCGACGCGGCCTTCGAAAAGGCTGCTCCGCTGTTCGAGATCATGGGCCAAAAGGCCGTACATTGTGGCGAATCCGGAGCCGGTCAAGCCGCAAAAATCTGCAACAACATGATCCTGGGCGTGACCATGATTGCCACCTGCGAAGCCTTCGCGCTGGCCGATAAGCTGGGACTGGATCGGCAAAAGATGTTTGACGTGGTCAGCACGTCTTCGGGCTATAGCTGGACGATGAATGCCTATTGCCCGGCGCCCGGCGTCGGTCCATCTAGCCCTGCAGACAATGATTATCAGCCCGGGTTTGCAGCTGAGCTGATGCTAAAAGACCTGCGCCTCAGCCAGCAGGCCGCCGAAAGCTCGGATGCTGATACGCCAATGGGTCAGGTTGCAACCGCACTGTATGAACAGTTCGTCGAGTCTGAAAACGGGCTTGGCAAAGACTTCTCGGCCATGCTTCCCCGGTTCGAACAGCGAGGAAGAAGCTAACAATAACTGGTGGGCGGCTTCCCGCCCACCAGGTTGACCAACCCCGACACTTTGGCCATCTATCAGGTAACTCCGGCTTCACGCAAAAGGATCAAAGATGTCCCGCACGTTGGTTACATTGGCTGCAACCCTGACAATTGTGTTCAGTTCTGGCGTCGCAATGGCTGGAAACGGCAACTCCAAAGGAGGTCATTGTCCCCCGGGCTTGGCCAAGAAAAGCATCCCTTGCGTGCCGCCCGGTCAGGCGAAAAAATTCTACAATACTGGTGACTACATCACCCGCGATTACCGCTGGATCAATGATCCTTACCGCTATGGTCTGAACCGAGGTGGCTACTACGTTCGCGCGGGTGACTACGTGTATCGGGTCGATCCGGACACACGCAAAGTTTTGAACCTGATTGGTGCAGTTGCTGACATCCTGAACTAAGGATGTCAGCTCCTATTCGGCCGCTACACGGGCATTCTTGAGCATCGGTTTAAGATACCGGCCGGTATGGCTGCGTTCGACCTCGGCCACTTTTTCCGGAGTACCGGTTGCCACAATCTCACCCCCGCCATCGCCGCCTTCGGGGCCGATGTCGATGATGTGGTCCGCCGTTTTGACCACGTCCAGATTGTGTTCAATCACCACAACCGAATTCCCCTGATCCACCAGTTCGTGCAGCACTTCCAACAGTTTACGAACGTCTTCAAAGTGCAGACCAGTGGTCGGTTCGTCCAGAATATAGAGCGTTCGTCCGGTTGAACGTTTGGACAGTTCCTTGGACAGCTTGACCCGCTGCGCCTCGCCCCCCGACAGGGTCGTGGCCTGCTGTCCGACCTTGATGTACCCCAGTCCAACACGCGCCAGCGCGTCCATCTTGTCGCGGATCGAGGGCACCGCCTTAAAGAACTCCTGCGCATCTTCCACTGTCATATCAAGCACATCGGCGATGGACTTACCCTTGAACTTGATTTCGAGTGTTTCGCGGTTGTACCGTGCGCCTTTGCAGGTTTCGCAAGTCACATAGACGTCGGGCAGAAAGTGCATCTCGATCTTGATCACACCGTCGCCCTGACAGGCCTCACACCGACCGCCTTTGACATTAAAGCTGAAGCGCCCCGGCTTGTACCCGCGCGCTTTGGCCTCCGGCAGCCCGGCGAACCAGTCACGAATCGGGGTGAAGGCCCCGGTGTAAGTCGCTGGATTCGAACGCGGAGTCCGTCCGATTGGTCGTTGGTCGATATCGATGACCTTGTCCAGATGCTCCAACCCCTTGATCGTCTCACAAGGCGCAGGCGTCTGTCGTGCACCGTTCAGGCGCATCGAGGCGGTTTTGAACAGCGTTTCGATCGTGAGGGTCGACTTGCCACCACCAGAGACACCCGTGACGCACACGAACTTGCCCAAGGGAAATTCTGCAGTAACGTTCCTGAGGTTATTCCCGGTCGCTTTGACAACGGTCACTTTCTTTTTGTTGCCCTTCCGGCGCTCTGTGGGAACCGAAATCTCGCGCGTACCGGACAGATACTGACCGGTCATCGAGGCCGCGTCTGCGGCGATTTCGGCAGGCGTGCCCTTGCTGACCACCTGACCGCCATGCACGCCGGCACCGGGGCCGATGTCAAACACGTAGTCTGCTTCGCGAATGGCTTCCTCGTCATGCTCCACCACGATCACAGTGTTTCCCTGATCCCTCAGGTTTTTCAGGGTACCGAGCAATCGGTCATTATCGCGCTGATGCAGGCCAATGGAGGGTTCATCCAAAACGTAGAGGACGCCGGTCAGGCCCGAACCAATCTGGCTGGCCAAACGGATCCGTTGGCTTTCACCGCCGGACAAAGTGCCACTTGAACGCGACAGTGTAAGGTATTCCAAACCAACGTTATTCAGGAATCCAAGCCGCTCGCGGATTTCCTTGAGGATTGCACGGGCGATTTCGTTTTTCTGAACACTCAGATGGTTCGGTGCGTCCTCGACCCAAGCCAGAGCTTCACGGATCGACATCTCGACCAACTGACCGACATGCAGGCCCGCGATCTTGACCGCAAGCGCCTCTGGTCGCAGGCGATACCCCTCGCACGTGCCGCAGGGTCGATTGTTCTGATACCTCTCGAATTCTTCACGAATCCACGCACTATCGGTTTCGCGATAGCGGCGTTCCATATTCGGAATCACGCCCTCAAAACTGCGGGTCACCTGATAGACACGCCCGCCCTCGTCATAGCGGAACTGAATCTCCTCGTCGCCTGAGCCACGCAGGAACACCTGCTGGACCTTGGCTGGCAGGTCTTTCCACGGCGTGTTCTTGTCGAATTCGTAATGCCGCGCAATCGCTTCGATAGTTTGCAGGAAGTAAGGCGACTTACCTTTGCGCCAGGGTGCCAGCGCCCCATCGTACAGTTTGAGCGTCTGGTCAGGCACCACAAGGCGTTCGTCAAAGAACAACTCGACGCCCAAACCGTCGCAATCTGGGCAAGCGCCAAACGGTGCGTTGAACGAGAACAGACGCGGTTCGATTTCGGGAATCGTGAACCCGCTAACCGGACAGGCGAAGTTTTCGCTGAAGGTGATACGCTCCGGCTCGCCTTCACTGGGGGCTGTTTCCAGAATCGCGATTCCATCGGCCAAGTCCAAAGCGGTGCGCAGACTGTCAGCCAGCCGCGTTTCCATCCCCTCGCGCACGACCAGACGGTCCACGACAACGTCGATGTCGTGGCGGAACTTCTTGTCCAGCGTAGGAGGCTCGTCCAGTTCGTAGAACTCACCGTCGACCTTTACACGCTGGAAACCCTGCTTGCGCAGTTCCAGGAACTCTTTTTTGTACTCACCCTTACGGTCACGCACGATCGGGGCCAGAAGATAGCCGCGCGTCCCCTCCTCCATCGTCATGATACGGTCGACCATGTCCTGAACCTGCTGGGCCTCAATCGGAAGGCCGGTTGCAGGGCTGTAAGGGGTTCCGGCGCGGGCAAACAGCAGACGAAGATAGTCGTAAATCTCGGTCACGGTGCCGACGGTCGAGCGGGGGTTCTTCGAGGTCGTCTTCTGCTCGATAGAAATCGCGGGCGACAGGCCACTTATGTGGTCCACATCCGGCTTTTCCATCATGTCGAGGAACTGGCGCGCATAGGCCGACAGGCTTTCGACATAGCGACGTTGGCCTTCGGCATAGATCGTGTCAAAGGCCAAAGACGACTTGCCCGACCCGGACAAACCCGTGATCACCACAAGCTGATCCCGAGGAATATCGACGTCGATTCCCTTAAGGTTATGCTCGCGCGCGCCGCGCACCTCGATATTCTTAAGCTCAGCCATTTTGGCCCCCAACACACAAGTGTCTTAGAAATAGGCGAGCCGGGCTGAGTCTCCAACAGAAAAGTTAGAACAAAGTGTGAACAACCGGTTTATTGCCGACACATCCTGACATCACGCACCGCAACCCATCGAAGCCGGTTCAATACTTGGACATCTTGGATTGGGTGAAGGAGAAAATGGCGCGGTTGACGGGGCTCGAACCCGCGACCCCCGGCGTGACAGGCCGGTACTCTAACCAACTGAGCTACAACCGCGCATCTATTTTCGAGATCCCTTAACCCGGATCCAGGCTGACAGCAGTGGCGCGGTTGACGGGGCTCGAACCCGCGACCCCCGGCGTGACAGGCCGGTACTCTAACCAACTGAGCTACAACCGCCCGCTGTCCGTTCATCGCTGAACGTTGGGGTGTATTATGGCTACGCCCCGACATCGTCAAGCGGCGTTTTGAAGTTTTTTTGAAGAAGCTGATTTTTTCCGAATTGGTCCCCTGCCCGCGCCCCTGAAAAATCCGCTTTTTGTGTCTGCGAGCTGAATTCACGTTGGCTCATCTTGCCAACCGTTCCGACTCGCTGTAACTGCACCGTCTACGGGTGATTAGCTCAGTGGTAGAGCGCTTCGTTCACATCGAAGATGTCAGGAGTTCAAATCTCTTATCACCCACCATTCCCCTTTTTAGCCTTTGTTCCAGCTAAGCGCTTGAATTAGCAAAGCTTGCCAGACCGCGCGTCTGCTGCGTATCGTCCTTTTGTCCGCCGTATCCTTCAGCGGCGCGGATCGGCGGGGTTAACGAAATGGCCAAACTGAAGCGGGACATTGGCCTAATCGGCCTCACCTTCATTTCGGTTGGCGGAATCATCGGGTCTGGCTGGTTGTTCGGCCCTTTGCTTGCGGTTCAGCACGCAGGGCCGGCAGCGATCCTGTCCTGGGTCATTGGTGCAGCTGCCATGTTTGTCTTGGCGATAACCTTTGCCGAGATCTCGGCCATGCTACCCATCCCAGGAGGGATTGCGCGTGTCCCGCAGTTTTCGCACGGCAACATCGTTTCCATGGCAATGGGGTGGACCGCCTGGATTGGGTACAACACCACAGCCCCGATCGAAGTGGAGGCGATGTTGAAATACCTCGCGCCTTATGCGCCGTGGCTACACACCGCCGAAACCGGTGATCTGACCGGTGCTGGGATCACCGTCGCCTTGTTCTTCATGCTGCTTTTTGTGGTGATCAATGCGCTAGGTGTGAAGTTCTTCGCACAGGTCAACGCGACCCTAACATGGGCCAAAATCGCTATCCCGATTGTGCTGTCGGTGCTTTTGATTGTCAGCCGGTTCGATACGGCGAACTTCACCTCACCGGACGGCTTCGCACCATACGGCCTGCAGGGAATCATGGCAGCCGTTTCGACAGGCGGAGTGATTTTCTCGTTCATCGGCTTTCGCCATGTGGTCGACATGGCCGGCGAGGTCAAAAACCCCAAGGTCGCCATCCCGGCCGCGCTGGTGTTGTCCATCATTCTGTGTGCCGCGATTTACATCGGGCTACAAATCGCCTTTATCGGCGCACTTGATCCTGTTATGATCCAGAACGGTTGGGCAAAGCTGTCCTTTGGTGGTCAAGGACCATTAGACGGGGTGATCCTGTCCGTCGGGATCGTCTGGTTTCTGAGCGTACTGAACGTTGGCTCGATCATTGGCCCGTTTGGCAATGGCCTTGTATCCACGGGATCAAACGCGCGGATCGCACTGGCCTTATCCAAAAATGGCTTTCTGCCAAAACGGCTACAAATGCTGTCTTCATTTGGGGTACCGCTCTGGGCCCTGGCCCTGAACTATCTGATCGGCGTACTGTTTTTGCTCACGGTCCCGTTCACCACAGTCATCGCCCTGAATGGCGCGGCCATTGTGATGTCCTTTGCGGTCGGTCCCATAGCCGTTGTGTGCCTGCGTCACCTGATGCCGGATCACCCAAGGTCGATCCGCATCCCGATGGTGAAGATCGTAGCCGTTTCGGCCTTCTCCATCGCAACCCTGATCGTTTATTGGAGCGGTTGGGACACCGTCTGGCGGCTTGGTTTCGCACTCATCGTCGGAGGCGCGCTCTTACTGGCAAGGTTCCGTAATCGACTGGATGAGATGGACGTGACCGAGGCCCTTTGGCTCGTGCCCTACTTCGCCGGAATCGGCCTGATCTCATATCTGGGTCAGTTCGGGGAAGGCGCACAGAAACAGATTCCTTTCGGATGGGACATCGCGTTGTGCATTCTGTTTTCAGCCGTGATTTTCGGTCTTGCTGTGCGCTCGGCCCTGTCGGTCGAAAAGTTCCAGAAATACATCGCAGAAGAGGAAATTCTGGACCCCAGGCAACCCGTCATCGGGCTGTAAAAAAGGCGGGGTCTCCCCCGCCTTTTCCGTTTCTTATTTGGCCTTAGTGCGTCGTCGCGGCTGGACCTGCGCTGTCTGCCGCCTTTGCAGCGGCAGCAGCGGCCTCTTCGGCGGCCTCATCCCACTCGATAGGCTCAGGCTCGCGCACCAGCGCTGCTTTCAGCACCTCGGACACGTGCTTGACCGGAATGATCTTCAAACCTTCCTTCACGTTGTCCGGGATATCGGCCAGATCCTTTTCGTTCTCTTCTGGGATCAGGACGGTCTTGATGCCACCGCGCAGCGCCGCCAGCAGTTTCTCTTTCAAACCACCGATCGGCATTGCATTGCCACGCAACGAAACCTCACCCGTCATGGCTATATCCTTGCGGACCGGGATACCGGTCAGTACGGACACGATGGACGTCACCATGGCCAGGCCGGCAGAGGGACCATCCTTGGGCGTCGCCCCATCCGGCACGTGGACGTGGATGTCCAGCTTGTCGAACTTCGGCGGCTTGACCCCGATCTGAGGCGAAATCGACCGTACATAGGACGAAGCCGCGTCGATGGATTCCTTCATCACGTCGCCCAGTTTACCGGTGGTCTTCATCCTCCCCTTACCCGGCAGCTTCAGCGCCTCGATATGCAGCAGATCGCCGCCAACGGAAGTGTAGGCCAGACCTGTGACCACGCCGACCTGATCGTCCTGCTCGGCCAGACCATAGCGGTACTTTGGCACACCCAAGAACTCATCCAGGTTCTCCGGCGTCACGGTGATCTCGTCGGCTTCTTTCTTGACGATCTTGGTCAGCGATTTCCGGGCCACCTTGGCGATTTCACGTTCGAGGTTCCGTACGCCCGCTTCGCGGGTGTAGGTGCGGATGATCTTCTGCAGCGCCTCATCGGTCAGTTCAAACTCCTTGGCTTTCAGACCATGGTTTTTGACCTGCTTGCTGATCAGGTGTTGCTTGGCGATCTCGCTCTTTTCCTCTTCGGTGTAACCGGCCAGCGGGATGATCTCCATCCGGTCCAGCAGAGGCCCAGGCATGTTGTAGCTGTTCGACGTGGTCAGAAACATCACGTTGGACAGGTCATATTCGACCTCAAGGTAGTGGTCCATGAACGTGCTGTTCTGTTCCGGGTCCAACACCTCAAGCATTGCCGAAGCAGGGTCGCCACGGAAGTCCTGCCCCATCTTGTCGATCTCGTCGAGCAGGATGAGCGGGTTAGTGGTTTTCGCCTTTTTCAGCGCTTGAATGATCTTGCCAGGCATCGAACCGATATAGGTCCGGCGGTGTCCCCGGATCTCGGATTCGTCGCGCACGCCACCCAACGAGATGCGAATGAACTCGCGCCCGGTGGCTTTTGCCACAGACTTACCAAGCGAGGTTTTACCCACGCCCGGAGGGCCAACGAGGCACAGGATCGGGCCTTTCAGCTTTTTCGAACGCTGCTGCACCGCCAGATACTCGACGATCCGCTCCTTGACCTTCTCGAGGCCATAGTGATCGGCATCCAGAATGTCCTGCGCACGCCCCAGATCCTTTTTGACGCGGGATTTGGTGCCCCACGGCAGGGCCAGGATCCAGTCAAGGTAATTGCGTACAACGGTCGCTTCGGCGGACATCGGGCTCATGTTGCGCAGCTTTTTCAGCTCGCCTTCGGCCTTTTCGCGCGCCTCTTTCGACAGCTTGGTCTCAGCGATCTTGGCTTCCAGCTCGGCGACTTCGTTCGAGCCGTCCTCACCATCGCCAAGTTCCTTCTGAATGGCCTTCATCTGCTCATTCAGATAGTATTCGCGCTGCGTCTTCTCCATCTGGGATTTTACGCGGGTCTTGATCTTTTTCTCGACCTGAAGAACAGACATTTCACCCTGCATCAGGCCATAGACCTTCTCAAGCCGCTCGCTGACGCTGAGGGTTTCCAGCAGTTCCTGCTTTTGCTCGACCTCGATGCCCAAATGACCCGACACAAGGTCGGCCAGTTTGGCGGGTTCGGCGGTTTCACCCACGGCAGTCAGAGCCTCTTCGGGGATGTTCTTACGCACTTTGGCATAACGCTCAAACTCATCCGCCACCGTGCGCTGCAGCGCTTCGGTCGTGGTGACATCGCCCGGAATTTCGGTCAGATACTCGGCGCGAGCCTCGAAAAAATATTCGTTTTCAAGGAATTCCGTGATTTGCACACGTGCTTGGCCTTCGACCAGCACCTTTACGGTGCCGTCCGGCAGTTTCAGCAGTTGCAGCACATTGGCCAGCACACCCGACCGATAGATGCCATCTATGGTGGGGTCATCGTCACTCGGGTCGATCTGACTGGACAACAGAATCTGCTTGTCGTCCTGCATCACTTCTTCCAGCGCACGGACGGATTTTTCCCGACCGACGAACAGCGGCACGATCATATGCGGGAAGACCACGATATCGCGCAGCGGCAGCACTGGGTATGAGGAGTTCAGGGGCTCTTGCATGCTCTATCCTTATCATTGGCAAGACGGCTCTGGTCCCTCATCGAGGCAACGCCCGGCCGTCTCCTGTCTTGGACGATTAAGGTGGGGCAGTCTGTGCCCTATTTCAACCTCACCGCCATCTCTCGTGATGAGAATGACCCGAGGTGTTCGGGACTGCAAGGCACCTGATGGACTATTCGGCGATTTTGGTCATCAAATCGCCAAACGCCTATCAAAGTGGCTCGATATCACCCTGCGCACGTTGTGCGTGGAAATCTGCCCGCCAGGCCTCAAAAGTACCTGCGGCAATCGCGTCGCGCATGCCCTGCATAATCTCTTGGAAATAATGCAGGTTGTGCCAGGTCAGCAGCATGCCCGAGATCATCTCGTTCGAGCGGAACACATGGTGCAAATAAGCGCGGGAATAGTTCGAACACGCCGGACAGGTGCAGTGTTCATCCAGCGGGCGCGGGTCATCGGCGTGGCGGGCGTTTTTGATGTTAACGACGCCGTGGCGCGTGAAGACCTGCCCGGTGCGCCCCGAACGGGACGGCAGAACGCAATCCATCATGTCGATTCCGCGCGCAACTGCGCCAACGATATCGTCAGGCTTACCGACGCCCATCAGATAGCGTGGTTTGTCTTCGGGCAGCATATCGGGGGCAAAGTCCAGCACGTCGAACATTGCTTCCTGCCCTTCGCCCACGGCGAGACCGCCGACGGCATAGCCTTCGAACCCAATCTCTTTCAGCGCCTCGGCCGATTCCTCGCGGAAGTCCTTTTCCAGCCCACCTTGCTGGATGCCAAACAAGGCATGACCGGGACGATCCCCAAAGGCGTCGCGCGAACGCTGCGCCCACCGCATCGACAGGCGCATCGATTCAGCGATGCGATCCCGATCCGCGGGTAACGCCGGGCACTCATCGAAACACATCACGATGTCCGAGCCCAAAAGGCGCTGAATTTCCATCGACCTTTCGGGAGTCAATTCGTGCCGAGATCCGTCGATATGGGATTTGAAGGTCACACCCTTCTCGGTCAGCTTCCGCAGCCCAGCCAGCGACATGACCTGAAATCCGCCCGAGTCCGTGAGGATCGGGCGCTCCCAATTCATAAACTTGTGCAATCCGCCCAAACGGTCGATCCGCTCGGCCGTCGGACGCAGCATCAGGTGATAGGTATTACCCAGCAGAATGTCCGCACCTGTGGCGCGTACACTCTCCGGCATCATCGCTTTGACCGTGGCCGCTGTTCCAACCGGCATGAATGCAGGCGTACGCACGTCACCGCGCGGAGTATGGATGACTCCGGTGCGGGCCTTGCCATCGGTGGCCTTCAGGTCGAAAGAGAAACGGTCTGTCATATGAATGCCTCAGGGTCGCTGAACCGGGCAGCAATTGCCCGATCTTAGCTTCTATTGCAAGCCGTCAGGGCAGTGTTGCGACACGCTCAGTGAACAACTCGACAACCCCTGCCCCGTCCACATCACGGCAAACGCGTATCGCCGGTCTGTCGGCATCCGGCAAAGTGGCCCCGGCTTGCGGTCCGTCCGCAACAACGCGAATACCGGTTTCCACCATCTCGAACATGGGCGCGTGCGTGCAGGCGATCACAGCGGTTGAATCATGCAAGCCGCAGCCTTCCAATCCGCCGATGTCTTTGTAGAAATTCAGGTAAAACTTCGAGATGTCGCGCAGGAACCCGCCCATTTCTACCGAGCGTTCGGCCAGTGCCTCGAAATCCGCTGTTTCGTAAAGCGTCTTCAAAGTCACATCCAGCCCCACAAGAACCGTATCCGGAGGGGAGGCAAACACCGCATCCGCCGCCTTTGCATCATGATAGATATTGGCTTCTGCGTGTTCAGTAATGTTGCCGCGGCAAAAGACCGCCCCACCCATGATCACCAACCGGTTGAGGTTGCTGGCGAACTGAGGGTCAAGCCGCATCGCATCAGCGATGTTTGTCAGCGGACCAACCGCACACACAACCAATTCGCCCTTATGCGCCCGTGCCTGATCCACCAGATATTCTGCCGCCGCCAAAGGGTGGTTGGATCCGATCTGCGGAATTTCTGTAATGTCGCCAAACCCTTCCGGGCCGTGCACATGCTCGGACGGGGCATGACCGTCGGTTTCCCAGGCCCAGGGTGCCCCTTCTGAAACTGGCGCATCCAAACCCAACTTATCCAACAAAAACCGTGCGTTGCGACTGGATTGGTGAACGTGCGTATTGCCGAAGATGGTGGTCAGCCCGATCAAATCAATATCAGGTGCTGCTGCGGCATAGGCGATGGCCATCGCGTCGTCGATGCCGGGATCAGTGTCAATTATTAGTTTCATCCCCGCCCGATAGCGCAATCGGAAGCTGGATGCAAAGCGGCCACATATGCAAATTTCCACTCTGGTAACACGGTTTCATCGATTTGCATCCGCTGCCATTCCCGCCATACCTGAGTTGAAATTAGGCGGAACAATCCCCAAGTGTATACCATAGTACACAAAAATAGAGGACAGTTATGACAGAAGACCAGATCATTGGATTGCTGACATCAAACATCATTTACGTGCTTGCGGCGATTTTAGTTATCGTTGTGATCTTCAAAGGCATCAAGATCGTGCCGCAATCTGAAAAATACGTGGTAGAGCGCTTTGGCCGCCTGCACTCGGTCCTTGGCCCGGGCATCAACTTTATCGTTCCGTTTCTGGACGTTGCACGTCACAAGATATCCATTCTGGAACGCCAGTTGCCCAATGCGACACAAGACGCGATCACCAAGGACAACGTTCTGGTCCAGATCGACACATCGGTCTTCTACCGCATTCTTGAACCCGAAAAGACCGTGTACCGTATCCGCGACGTCGATGGTGCGATCGCAACGACAGTGGCCGGCATCGTGCGGGCGGAAATTGGTAAAATGGATCTGGACGAGGTCCAGTCGAACCGCGCCCAACTGATTACACGGATACAGGAAAGTGTCGAAACGGCCGTTGATGATTGGGGCATCGAGGTAACGCGCGCTGAGATTCTGGATGTGAATCTGGATCAGGCCACCCGCGATGCGATGCTGCAGCAGTTGAACGCCGAACGTGCCCGCCGCGCTCAGGTGACAGAGGCTGAGGGTCAGAAGCGCGCAGTCGAATTGAACGCTGATGCGGAACTCTATGCCGCTGAACAAACAGCTAAAGCGCGCCGTATCCAGGCCGAGGCCGAAGCATACGCAACCGGTGTCGTCGCCAAGGCTATTCAGGACAATGGGATCGAGGCCGCACAGTATCAGGTTGCCCTGAAACAGGTCGAGGCGCTGAACGCGCTTGGCAATGGCAACGGTTCGCAGACCATTGTGGTACCCGCGAACGCATTGGAAGCCTTCGGAGATGCGTTTAAGATGCTGAAAGGAGCGAAGTAATGACTGATCCCTTCTGGCTGACATGGTGGATTTGGCTGGCCGGAGCTCTCGCTCTGGGCATACTCGAGATCGTGCTGCCGGGGTTCATCTTTCTTGGCTTTGCTATAGGCGCGGCCGTTACAGGGCTTTTGCTTGTAATTCCGGGCTTTGCACCGAGCCTACCCGTGCTGCTGTTGATCTTTGCCGTTCTCTCGCTGGCGGCCTGGTTGATCCTGCGGCGCATGTTCGCCCTGCCCCATGGCCAGGTGAAAACCTTCAACCACGATATCAACGAATGATCTAAGAACGCAGCGTCCGATGGTGCCACGGCACCACTGGACGCTGCCCTATGCTTTCCCTATATATTTGCTCAGGTAACAGCCCCGAGGCATGAATGACGCACCCAAGTGAACAGTTTGAAGGAACGCCTTTGATTGCACCTTCAACCATCGATCATCCACTATACGAGCCCGTGGTCGAGGCTTGCCGGACCGTCTTTGACCCCGAGATTCCCGTAAATATATATGACTTGGGTCTGATCTATACGATCGACATCACCAAGGAAAACGCCGTGAAGGTGATCATGACACTGACAGCGCCGGGCTGCCCGGTTGCAGGCGACATGCCCGGCTGGATCGTCGAGGCCATCGAACCCGTCGCGGGCGTCAAAGAAGTTGATGTCGAACTGACGTGGGAGCCGCCCTGGGGCATGGAGATGATGTCGGACGAAGCCCGCCTAGAGCTGGGATTCATGTGATATCAGTTTAGGGTCGCCCTCTAAACTATAGAATACAAATAGGCCGCCCCGCTTTCCGGCCGTCTTTTTTTGGTAAGACGCGCAATCTATTCCACGTTGCAGGTCTCTTTGATCTCGGCCGCGCGTTCGTCCAGCGCTTTGACGTAATCGCCGTTCAGCATGCTGAGCCGCTTCTTTTCCGTCCCAGTCACTAACCCAAGCAACGCACCCGCTGGCGTGACTGCAATAATACTTTCTGCTTGCTGGTCCTGGGCGTGTTTCTTTTCGGACGCAATCGCTCTCAGATCACCCTCTGCGGTCGCGCAGTTCACCGGATGCCGCTTGTCATTAGCGGCCGAAGCAACACCTGCGCTTAAAAAAACCGCGCAAACAGCTTGTATCACAACATTTTTCGGTGGAATCTGCCCGTGCCAAGTCATATTCAATTGCCCTTTTACTAACCCTTGGTGATCCTGAATTCAGGCTAAGGCGAAGGATGCATTTGACGCAAGATTCCTTTCACCAATTCCGTCAGACGCTCAAAACAGAAGTAAAAGTTAGGTCAGCAGGCCTGCTATGTCTTGAGCCTGACGCCTCCGAGCCCTAAATTGAGGGTAACCTAGCGCAACGGAGATCACCATGTTTGGCATTCCCGGCAAACAAGCCGTGACAATGACGACCAAAGCAGCCGAGCAAATCGCACGCCTTATGGCGTCCGGCGGTCATGCCGGTTTGCGCATTGGTGTCAAAAAGGGCGGCTGTGCAGGCATGGAATACACCATGGACTACGTTGAAGAGGCCGACACCAACGACGAAGTTGTTGAACAGGATGGTGCTCGGATCATGATCGCGCCAATGGCGCAGATGTTCCTATTCGGGACCGAGATTGACTATGAGGTCTCCCTACTGGAGTCCGGCTTCAAGTTTCGTAACCCGAATGTCGTCGACGCGTGCGGCTGTGGCGAATCCATCAAGTTCGACGACGCGCTGTCCTCACAATCCTAAGCCTTCTGCAGGTGGACGTAGGTTTCATTGTACCGGTTCGTCAAATGCTCACCCGCGCTGATTGTTTGACCCGACGCCGGCGGGGCCACGTTTGTATCGTAGGACGGGTTGAAAAACAGCGGCACGGAAATTCGCTCTTGCGTGCCGCCAACCACACGATGCTCGGTCGCTTTGACCTGACCGGCGGTCCAGAATTCAAGCATCTCACCAAAGTTAATGATAAACGTACCGGGTTTGGCCGAGACTGATTGCCATGTGTCGTCCGGCATACGGACCTCAAGCCCCGAGGATCCGTCCGTTGCCAACAAGGTCAGGCATCCGTAATCGGTATGCGCCGCGATACCAAAATCGTGCTCTCCGGCCCAGGTGGGGCGTTCCGGGTAGAAATTTCCGCGCAACAGGGCCATGGGTGTGTCAAACGCTCTGTCAAAGCTGGTTTCATCGCGCCCCAAGGCGACAGCGATCGCCCTTAGAATCCGCATCGCCACGCCGCATGCGTCGCTGTAATAGCCCTGAATAGTGTTTTGAAATTCAACAGGATATTCAGGCCAAAGGTTCGGCGCGTAAACACTCAGCCCTTTGTCGACAAAAGGGTTATCAGGCGGCAGTTCATAGCCACAGTCGAACACTTCCTTGAAATCCGGGTTGGCGTTGGGGTCGACCTGTTCGGACTGCGGCGCGCCCCACCCTCGGTTTGACCCTGTCACCGCCATGTCTACCGTCTTTTTCTGGACTTCGGGCAAGTGAAAAAACCCGCGATAAGTTTCGATCACTTCACACACCTGGTCGGTGTGCAGGCCGGTGTTCGATACGGTCAGGAACCCCACCTCGCCCACTGCGCGCAGTAACTTGGCCAGCTCTTGCGTCTCGCGCCGGTCCAGTTTCTCCAGATCCAGATCATCGATCATCGGGCCCTCCTGTTTACCGAAAAGCCTGCCGTTGTACCCGCGCCTTTGCAACCGGAATTGTCAGGTGCGGCCAGCGGTGCTATCCGAGGGCAAACAATGACTAATCTGGGGGTACGCGTTATGCGGCGTAAGTTGGCAGCAGGAAACTGGAAAATGAACGGCACCTCGGCTTCTTTGCCCGAGCTTCAGTCGCTGGCTACCTCCTATCCGAGCGCTTCGGTGGATGTTCTGATCTGCCCTCCTGCCACGTTGCTGCATCGCGCTGCAGACGTTGCTAAGGATACCGCGATCACTGTGGGCGGTCAGGATTGCCACGCGGCAGAGTCCGGCGCGCATACCGGAGACATCAGTGCTCAGATGTTGCTGGATGCAGGCGCGACCGCCGTCATTCTGGGGCATTCTGAGCGGCGTGAAGATCACGGCGAGCAGAACGAGGACGTGCGTGCCAAGGCGCGTGTCGCCATGGACGCTGGCCTAAAAGCCATCATCTGCGTCGGCGAAAGCCTGGAACAGCGCGAGGCTGCAAACACTCTGGACATTATTGGAGGCCAGATGTCCGGCTCGATCCCCGATCAGTCGACGGGAGAAAACCTGATCGTCGCCTATGAGCCGATCTGGGCTATTGGCACCGGCAAGGTCCCCACCCTGGACGAGATCGGAGAGGTCCACGACTTTATCCGCGCCCGGCTCGAGCGGCGCTTCGGCGAAGGCGTCGGCCGCTCGGTCCGGTTGCTGTATGGCGGCTCGGTCAAACCGAGCAACGCCGGTGACATCTTTGCAGTCTCGAATGTAGACGGGGCGCTGGTAGGCGGCGCGAGCCTGAAATCGCAGGACTTCTCAGGTGTCATCGACGCGCTGCAGAAGTCCTGAGGTCAGGCCAGTTTCATGGTGACCAGCCCTGCAATGATCAGGGCCGCGGCGATCAGGCGGGGTGCAGTCAGCGCCTCGCCCAAAAGCATCACGCCAACCATAAAGGCTCCGACCGCGCCAATACCGGTCCAGATGGTATAGGCCGTGCCCAGCGGTAAATCCCTCATCGCGAGGGCCAACAGCCCAAATGAGCCAATCATGGACACGCCCATCACAGCCGTGGGCCACATGCGCGAAAAACCCGCAGATTGCTTCATGGCAACCGCCCAAACGATTTCCAGAAGACCGGCGAACAACAACAATATCCAGGGCATAACAACACCTCATTTCCGTTCGGGTCGTCCCGAATGAACTGCCAAAACGGCGAGGTCGTCCTCTGACCGCTAGATAAAATCTCTTGACCGTGATTCAAGGGGATGCGAGGTGCTGGGCGATACTAGCATCGGCAATCGATGCGTTTTGGCCCTCAACTGCGTCTGGTTAGAACCTGCTCAGGTAAGGAAGAAGAATGGAAAGTGCCGCCCGGAAATCACCAAAGACATGCATCATCTGCATGAAATGGGGCGACGCTTTCGGTCCTGACTATGTCAATCTGCTGTATGCTGCGGTTCAAGACCATATGTCGATGGACCACGACTTTATCTGTATCACCGACAATGCCGAAGGGTTAAAGCCGGGCATCAAGGTTGTCCCGCTTTCCTTCCCCCAGCTTGAAAGAGACCTATGGGTTCACGGCAAATGGCCCAAGCTGTTGATGTTCGACCGCGAGATTGTCGGAGAGTACGACGCCGCGCTGTTTCTCGACCTGGATCTGGTCGTCACCGGGCAGTTGGACCCGCTGTTGACGATCATGCTGGAAAAAGGCGGCCTGTATCTGATGCCCAAGTTCCGCGGGCTTGTCTGGCGCATGATCCCCGCCGTGATCCGGGACCGGATTCCGTGGTTCATGAACAAAGTGACACGCGGTAATTCCTCGATCGTTGGGTACGTCCCGGCCGAGCAGTTTCACCTGTTCTATGACTTCGACGGGGCCAAGGACCTGCCGAAATATGAAAATGACCAGAATTACATCTCGGCGCTTGCGACGAACCGGAAATGCTATCCCAAGAATTGGTGCATCGGCATTATCCATCTGGTCTATTATTGGCCGTTTGGCCTGATCTTCAAAAAGTACAAAAAGCGCCCCAAAAGGCCGAAGATCGTGATTTTCAATGGCGCCCCAACCCAAATGAGCTGTTGGATGACAGCATCGGTTATTGGGGATCACGCCGCCGCCGCGCTTATGGCGGGATCGAATGGGTCGCGGACTACCTGAACAAGTACGGTGCGTGAAAAAAGGCCGGGTCTGGCGAAGACCCGGCCTTTCTTTGGTAGCCTGTATCGCTAGTTCGTTATGATCTCCGGCCCCATGAAGGTGTTCGGCAGGAAGGTCGATATCCACGGTATGTACGTCACCATGATCAGGAAGACGAACAGAACCGCCAGGAACGGCAATGCAGCCTTCACAACGCTCATCATTGGCATACCGGCGACGCCCGACGTTACGAAGAGGTTCAGACCAACCGGAGGCGTGATCATCCCGATCTCCATGTTAACCACCATGATGATACCCAGATGGATCGGGTCGATGCCCAACTCGATCGCAATCGGGAACACCAGCGGTGCCACGATAACCAACAGACCCGAGGGCTCCATGAACTGACCGCCGATCAGCAGGATGACGTTGACCACGATCAAGAAGGTCACCGGCCCCAGACCTGCCGACAGCATGGCACTGGCGATATGCTGCGGCACTTGCTCATCCGTCAGCACGTGTTTCAGGATCAGCGCGTTGGCGATGACGAACAGTAACGTCACCGTCAGTTTGCCAGCCTCAAACAGCGTATGTTTGGTGTCGGGGTGGAAGAACGCCGTGACCAGCGCATATGGCTTTTTCAGCAACGGCAGGTTCGGCGTACCCTCTTCCGTGCTAAGCGGCCCCATGTCCTTGTATACAAAGCTAGCGATAAAGAAGGCATAAACGGCAGCAACCGCAGCTGCCTCGGTCGGGGTGAAGATACCGCCGTAAATGCCGCCCAGAATGATCACGATCAGGAACAAGCCCCACCCGGCTTCGCGCGCTGAGACAAAGATCTCGCCCCAGCCTTTCCAGTCGCCTTTGGGCAGGTTTTTCACCTTGGCCATGACGTAGATCGTGATCATCAGCATCAGACCCGCCATCAGGCCGGGAATAACGCCCGCCAGGAACATGCGTCCAACCGAGACCTCGACAGCCGCAGCATAGACCACCATCACGATGGAGGGCGGGATCAGGATGCCGAGCGTACCGGCGTTACAGATCACACCAGCAGCGAATTCTTTCGAGTACCCGACCTGGCGCATCCCTGCGATCACGATCGAACCGATAGCGACCACAGTGGCCGGGGACGACCCGGAAAGCGCAGCAAACAGCATACAGGCGAACACGCCCGCAATCGCCAGACCGCCCGGCAAATGACCCACACAGGCAATCGAGAACCGGATGATACGCCGCGCCACACCGCCTGTCGTCATGAAAGACGACGCGAGGATGAAGAACGGGATCGCCAGCAGCGTGAAGTGCCCCTCAAACGCCTCGAACAGTGTTCCCGCAACCGATGCCAGCGAACTGTCGGAATAGATCAGCAGGAACAGGGTCGAGCTAAGGCCAAGCGCCACGGCGATCGGAACCCCGATCAGCAACAGGCCGATGACCATCGAGAATAGAAGTACGACGTCCATTAGTCATGCTCTCCTTGCTGAGCGCGGACTTCTTCGATCTCGTCCTCGACTTCGTGGCTGGCGACAAGACGGTCTGTCTCGCCACGCCAGATTTGTACTGCGACTTGGGTAAAACGGATCACCAGCAGCAGCATTGACACTGGCAGAACCAGATACGGCACCACCTTGGGCAGCTTTTCATAGCCCTCGCCATAGTTGATCAGGTCTTCCAGAAAGCGCAGCGGCGCGACCATGGGGATATCGTCCACCTCGTAAAAGCTCTGGCTGCGTGCGTCGAAATTGAACCCGGTCGGGAACCAGCGGCCGGAGGTGGGCGGCAAGTCCGCAAACACGGCCCAATAGTCATATGAGCCTTTCAGCAGCAGCAGCGAAAATACCAGACAGCACCCAACCGCGATCAGCGCCAGAATGCGGCGTGGTGCCGGGGCCAACATGTTCAGGATGGCGTCCACACCCAGATGCGCATGTTTCTTGACCGCATACGAAGCACCCAAAAGGACCAGCCAGCCAAAGGTGAACACAGTCAGCTCCAGCGCCCACAAGATGTTGGAATTAAAAACAAAGCGCGCGATCACATTGGCGAAGGTCACGACCGTCATCAGGCCCAGCAACGCCGCAATCATGGTCTCTTCGATATGGTCGACCAGCCCGCCTTGGCCGGGTTTCGAACCAGACATTTATCTGTCCCCACATTTATTGGTGATGAGAGTAAGGTTGGCGGGCCTTTAAACGGCCCGCCCGGCCCACGCGTCGATTACTCCCCAGTGCCCGGACGCGCGACCTGTATTACGGGTTTAGAACCCGGCGTTGATTGCCTGAGCGGCGTCGATCTTGTCCTGACCAACGTCACCCGCGAATTGATCCCAAACGGGCTTCATCGCATCGACCCAAGCCTGACGCTGTTCAGGGTTCAGTTCCCGAATGATGCCGCCCGCGTCGGTGATCGAGGCTTTGGCCGCTTCGTTCACAGCAAAGGCTTCTTTGTTCCGCGTCTCGGTCACTTCACCTAGAATGGTCAGGAACTGATCACGCACCGCAGGATCCAGGCTGTCCAGCCAATCCACCGAGGTCACGACCAGATAGTCGATGATCCCGTGGTTGGTTTCGGTGATACCGTCCTGCACCTCGAAGAACTTCTTGCCGTAGATGTTCGACCAGGTGTTTTCCTGCCCGTCCACAACGCCCTGCTGCAGTGCGCCGTACACTTCCGAGAACGCCATTTTCTGCGGGCTACCACCAATGGCTTCCATCTGAGCCACCAGAACGTCCGAAGACTGAACGCGGAACTTGAGGCCATCCGCGTCTGCCGGATCGACCAGAGGTTTGTTCGCCGACATCTGCTTCATGCCATTGTGCCAGAAGGCCAAGCCTTGCAGGCCGCGGCGCTGCATGCTGTCCTTCATAGCCTGACCATCGGCCGAGGCCTGGAACGCGTCGACGGCGTCGATGTTCTTGAACATGAACGGCAGGTCGAACAGACGGAATTGCTTGGTGAACTTTTCAAACTTCGACAGCGACGGAGCGGCCAGTTGGACGTCGCCTTGCAACATCGCCTCGAGCACCTTGTCGTCATTGTAAAGCGTGGAGTTCGGGTAAACCTCCATGCACATCACGCCGTTCATCTCGTCATTGACGCGCTGCTCCAGCAACGATGCTGCGATGCCCTTGGGGTGTTTGTCCGTGTTTGTCACATGCGCGAACTTGACCACGATCTCGCCATCGTCACAGGCGGCCATGGCGGCCGATGCAGTAACGCTCAGTGCCAGCGCGGTGGCAGCAGTAGTAAGGAATTTCATCTGTCTTTTCCTCCCAGACTTCCGTGAAACCTTTCGTCGACGCCCAAAAGACGCCGCATGCCGCGAAGTGAACCGAATCGCAGATCACCGCTCAACTTTTTGTTTAAACTTTCACCACATCAGACTTTATTGTTTCTTTTCAATAGCTTCAAACCACATCCCAAGTTCCGCTGTGGCGGCGCTTCTAACTGCTGTGCGGAAATCCGCACATGCCAAAGCCATGCTGTGCGGATTTCCGCACAGGTCGCGAATCAAATGAGACAACGCGCAGGGCTAATCCTCACTAAAACGACCGCAGACCGCATCAGCGGGCTGCCCGGCCCAACGGCTTCAAACGCATGTAAATGCGGCGAAAGCCGGCGGGAGCGTTCCTAGCGGCGATAGTCCTCAGGGCGAATCTGATAGCGCGCCAGTTTGTCGTAAAACGTCTTGCGCGGAAGCTTCAACGCTTTGGCAGCATCCGCTGCTTTGCCGTTGTGCCGCCCCAGTGCGGCGATCAGCAGCGACCGTTCGACCCGCGCCATCTGCTCATTCAATCCCAGATCAGTTCCACGCGCGACTTCTTCGGGCATACCAAGCACGAACCGCATTGCGGCTGACATCAAAGACCGCGCATTCCCCGGCCAATCGCTGGCCATTAAGGATGCCAAATGTTCCGACGTAATCTCGGGCTCGGCAATACCGGCCTGTTCCGCGGCTTGCGCAACGTAGTGACGAAAGATGATCGGAATGTCCTCAGGGCGTTCGGCCAACGACGGTATACGCACGCGCATGACATCCAACCGGTAAAACAGGTCTGCACTGAACCTGCCTTGCTCTGACAAAACCGCCAGATCGGCAGTTGTGCCCGCCACAATGCGGGCGCCGGGTCCCTGCTCGACCAGTTCCAAAGCAGCGTATTGCGTCGCCTCCGGCATGGCCGAGACCTCGTCCAGAAACAATGACCCGCCGGCCGCATCTTCGCAGACCCGGGCCAGACCATCGGGCGTCAGCCCTGACGCCGGGCGTTTTACAAACGGCCCCTGCCCAACGGGGGACATCAGATGCACCACCTCGGCCACCTTGGAAATCCCACTGCCCGGCGGTCCGGTGACCAACACCTCGGCTTTCGTAGGCGCGACGGACCGGACCCGTTCCCTTAATGCCTCGGCTTGCGCAGACAAGCCGAACAGTAACCGTGCCGCTGGGTCGCCGCGCTCAAGCTCGGATTTCAGGGCGCGCTGTTCGATCACCTGAGTTCGAGCCTCGAACGCGCGCTCCAACACTGACAGCAGGTCGGCTGCGGCGCAGGGTTTCTCCAAAAAGTCGAACGCACCCTGACCCATGGCCTGCACGGCCATCGGTATGTCGCCCTCTCCGGTCAGCAGGATAACAGGCAATTCTGGATCGACGTCGCGAGCGTAGGTCAACAGATGAAATCCGTCACGACCGGGCATTCGAATGTCCGAAACGATGACTCCGGGAAAATCCGCCCGGATATGATCCTTTGCCGCAACGAACGATCCGGCCGTTACCGGATCGTAATCCGCCAGCTCCAACGTCTGCGCCAGGGCCTCGCGCACAGCGGCATCGTCATCGACCAGTAGAATTTTCCGCGTCATGCGACCTCGTGCTCTGTGAAAGGCTCAAGCTCGACTGTGAACTCTGCGCCAGTTTCCAGATTGGTACCCCGGATGTTACCGCCAAAGCTCTGAACCAAACCATAGGAGATCGAAAGCCCCAGCCCCATCCCCTCGGACGATCCAACGGCTTTGGTGGTGTAGAACGGCTCGAACAGTTTTTCAGAGTTCTCAATGCCCGGCCCGATGTCGCGCACGGTCACGGCCAGTTTGTCCCCGGCTTCGATCCTGATGCGGATTAGCCGGTCGTCCTGTCCGCTCATGGCATCTGCGGCGTTGTTGATCAGGTTGACGAAAACCTGAACCAAACGCACCTCGCCGCCCCAGGCGTAGACAGGGTTCTTGGGCGGTGCCCAGTCCAAGCGCACGTCCTCAGTCCGCAGCCGCGCCTCGGTCAGTTCAACTGCCGTGTCGATCACGTGCACCAGATTGACCTTGCCCATGGGTTCGCTTTCGTTGCGGGCAAAGGCGCGCAGGTTCTTGATGATCCGCGCCATTCGAGCGGCCATGGCAGAGATACGCGTGAGGTTTTCCGAGGCTTTCTCCTCGCGCCCACGCGAAAGGAACGCGGACCCATTGTCTGCGAATTGCTGGATCGCCATCAGCGGTTGGTTTAACTCGTGACTGATACCGGCTGACATCTGCCCCAAAGCGCTTAGCTTTCCGGCCTGAATCAGCTCCTCCTGCGCGTGTTTGAGGGCGGCCTCGGCATCTTCACGTTCACGTACTTCACGTCGCAAGGCCATGTTGGCCGCGGTCAAAGCCTGCGTGCGTTGCGCAACACGCGTTTCAAGAACAGCGTTCGCTTCAGCCAGTGTACGCCGACGTTCCGTCGCCAAATACAGAAGCGCCCCAAAGGCCAGGCAGATCGCGGCGACAGTGGCCGCCTGCAACCCTGCCAGACGCTGTGCCGGGGCCACGTCCACCAGCACTTCGGCTGTCATGTCGATGACCGGCAGTTCCAACATCAGGTGCAAGGCTCGGCTTGGCAGGTAACGCCCCCAGTTCAGCTTCCAAACCTCATGCGGGCCGACAAGAACCGAGGCGAAATCGACATCCTCTCCGCTCGGCGGCGTCAGACCTAACTGTCCTTCTTCCCGCTGCCAGAACAACAGGTCCGATCTGTTCGAGATAAAGACAATGCCGTCGCCATCAATGAAGAACACCGCCTCGGTACTGCCGCGCCAGGTCTGTTCCACATCCTGCACATCGGCCACAACGATCAGCGCACCCTCGACCCGACCATCAAGGCCAAAGGTTGGGGCCGCGTATGAATAGGTACGGTCTCCGCTGAAATCTACAACCCCATGCGCGCTGCCCATAGCGCCCTGCATGGCGCGCTGAAACGCCGGGTGGTCGGACATGCTTTCCTGAGCGATTGGCTGGGCCGAGGCCAGCACCCTGCCGCTGCGATCCAGATACATCATGTTAACGGCCGAGGTCTTGTCCGCCACGTCCAGCAGTATCGCCCGCGCCGCACGCTTCTGTGCTGGCGTTTCAAGCCTGCGCAGGACGGGATGCGTTGCCATCAGCACCGCCAATTCCTGATAAACCTGCATCTGAGTGCTCAGCCGGTCCGCGGCCAGTTCCAGATCGGCTTCAGCCTTTTCGCTCAGCTGCGACAGCGCCTGACGATAGCCATAGGACCAGACACCAGCAGACAACAGCCCGACGGCAAACAGAAATCCCAGGATGACCCAAACTCTGTGCATGACATAGGGTCTTGCATTCAGCGCGCCGCATGGCAAGTCTGCGCCGCATGAAGACGGTCATTCTATCTCCGGTCGATCCGGGTTTCGTTCAAAATCCCTACCCTTTCTACGATGAGGCCCGCGCATTCGGCGACCTTGTCTATTGGGAGGATTACGGCAAAGTCGCAGCGGTATCGCATCGCGCGGTCTCCGCCCTGCTAAAGGATCGCCGTTTTGGCCGCGAGGTGCCTGAGGAGCTGCAAACACCCGGCCCCTCACATCTTGCCCCTTGGCTGGCGGTTGAGGCGCACTCGTTACTTGAAGCCGAGCCGCCTCGGCACACGCGTTTGCGTGCGTTGGTGATGCGCGCATTTACGTCTCGCGCGATTGCGGCGCTGGAGCCGTCGATCCACGCGCTCAGCCACACGCTGATCGATTCTTGTCCTGACGCGCCCTTCGACCTGTTGCCTGCGTTTTGCACCCAGATCCCGGTCATCACGATCTGCCGCCTTCTGGGCGTGCCCGAGGATATGGCACCTAGCCTGCTGCGCTGGTCGCATGACATGGTGGCGATGTATCAGGCCAGTCGCACGGCTGAGACCGAGACCGCCGCTGCCAGATCATCGCAAGAATTCACCGACTTTCTGATCGGGTACATCGACCAACGTCGTGCCGATCCTCAGGACGATCTGATTACGCGGCTGATTACTGCCGAAGAGGACGGAGAGAAACTCTCCCGCGATGAGCTGGTGGCCACTTGCATCCTGCTTTTGAATGCCGGGCATGAGGCGACGGTTCATTCTTTGGCAAACGGAGTGAAGACCACACTGCAGTTGGGTATCGGGCCGCAAGCCTTTGTGCCCGACGCCATCGACGGGACGGTCGAGGAAATCCTGCGCTACGATCCGCCGCTACACATGTTCACCCGCTATGCCTACGAAGACATCGAAGCGTTCGGCCACACCTTCAAACGCGGTGATGAGGTCGCTTTGCTGCTAGGGGCTGCGAACCGCGATCCTGTGGTCTGGCCCGACCCCGACCGGTTCGACCCTGCGCGCGCCATCGTCACGAACACCAGTTTCGGCGGCGGCCTGCATTTTTGCGTCGGCGCGCCGCTTGCACGGATGGAGATGCGCATTGGCCTGTCCGTGTTGTTCGAACGGTGCCCTAACCTGCGCCTGAGCGCCAAACCGGAATACTCGAACACCTATCATTTTCACGGGCTGACCCGTCTGATGGTCGAAAGCTAGCTCTCGATCAACGCATTCAGCGGCAGCATCGTGGTCGACTTGATCTCTTCCATAGACAGCAGCGCGGTGACGTTATGCACGCGCACCTCTGAGATCAGCGCCTGATAGAACTCATCATAGGCGCGCGCGTTCTTTACCCGCACCTTGAGGATATAGTCGATGTCACCAGCCAGCCGGTGCGCCTCTTGCACTTCAGGCCTGTCGCGCAGGGCTTTGAGGAACTTGTGCTGCCAGTCGGCCTCGTGCTCTGAGGTGCGGATCAGCACAAAGAAAGTCGCCTCGAACCCCAGCGCTTCGGCGTCGAGCAAAACGGTCTGCTGGCCGATCACTCCGGCCCCTTTGAGTTTGCGTATCCGATTCCAGACCGGGGTCTTGGAACTACCGACACGGGCGGCTATTTCGTCCAGCGATTGGCTTGCATCCCGCTGCAGCTCGATCAGAATTTTCCGATCCGTATCGTCAATCCGCACCGACATTCCAATTTTCCTTTCGTTTCGAAACAAACGTCCTGAAGCTCACCTCAACTAGAACGTTTGTCCTTATTTACTCGCCCATATGGCGTATTAGCGGGAATATTTCCTATATTGCAACCCAAGTCAAACCACACTCGGGACCGAAAATGCAGCTTACGCAATCACATAATGCCAAAGGCCATGTCGACTTTGTCGGCGCAGGTCCGGGCGATGCGGAATTGCTGACGCTCAAAGCGCTGAATGCGTTCGAGCGCGCGGACGTCGTTCTGCATGACCGCCTGATCAGCGCCGAGGTGCTGGAACTGGCCGGTAAGACCGCGCAACTGGTCGATGTGGGCAAGGCCGGTTTCGGCCCCTCGTGGAAACAGGAAGACATTGACGCCCTGTTGGTCGACTACGCGCTGAAAGGTCAGCGCGTCGTACGCCTGAAATCCGGCGACCCGACCGTATTTGGTCGCTTGGATGAAGAGATAGAGGCGGTTGAGGCTGCTGGCATCCCGTGGCGGATCGTACCGGGTATCACTGCTGCATCCGCGGCAGTGGCCGGAATTGGTCAAAGCCTGACACGGCGTGGACGCAATTCTTCGGTCCGGTTTCTGACCGGCCACGACATGAAGGGATTTGCCGATCACGACTGGACTGCGCTGGCACGCGCGGGTTCGGTTGCAGCGATTTACATGGGCAAGAAATCGGCCCGGTTTATCCAAGGCCGCCTGATCATGCACGGTGCCGACCGCCAGACGCCTGTGACCCTGATCGAGAACGCCTCGCGGCCCGATCAGCGTGTTCTGGAAACGACGCTGGATCAGCTTCCGACCGATCTGAACGCCGCCGAAATGGACGGCCCAACACTGACATTTTATGGCCTCGCCCCGCGCCAAGCGGCTCAGGCCCTGACCGAATTCAAGAAGGAGCACGCCTGATGGCCCGCGCTTTTACCCCCAAAGTGGTCACTGCCAACGATTTGTTGGAAGGTGACGTGATCTATCAAACCGAAGACGACCGCTGGTCGCGTGAACTGTCCGAGGCCGAGTTGATCACGGACGAGGCGCACGCGCAGGTGCGTCTGTTGGATGCGTCGCGTCAGGCCAACAAGATCGTCGGCGCTTATCTGGCCGATGCAGTCGCCGGTGACAACGGCCCCGAGCCGACCCACTTCCGGGAAGACTTCCGCCGCACCGGCCCGTCCAACTATGCCCACGGCAAACAAGAAACATCCACGCAGCCCCGGGCCTGACCTCTGGCCCGTCTCTCTCCCCTTTTCAAGGCCCCAAGGTTCGGGGCTGCAACTAAGGACAGCTAATCATGTATCGCTACTCCGAGTTCGACACAGCATTTTTGGCAGAACGTAATGCGCAGTTCCGCGCCCAAGTCGAGCGTCGTATTGACGGCTCGCTGACCGAAGACGAATTCAAACCTCTGCGCCTGATGAACGGCCTGTATCTGCAACTGCACGCATACATGCTGCGGGTCGCTATCCCTTATGGCACGCTGTCCAGCGCACAGATGCGTCAACTGGCTCTGCTGGCTGAAAAGTGGGACAAGGGCTATGGCCATTTCACCACCCGTCAGAACATTCAGTACAACTGGCCGAAACTGAACGACGTTCCGGACATGCTGGACGCGCTGGCTGAGGTTGGCATGCACGCCATTCAGACCTCGGGCAACACCATCCGCAACGTGACCGCCGACCACTTCGCCGGTGCCGCCGCGGATGAGGTCGCCGACCCGCGCCCCTACGCCGAACTGCTGCGTCAGTGGTCGACCGACCACCCGGAATTCCAGTTCATGCCGCGTAAGTTCAAGATCGCTATCACCGGGTCCGAGAACGACCGCGCTGTGATCAAAGCGCATGACATCGGTCTGCAACTGGTCGAGCGTGACGGTGTTCTGGGTGCCCGCGTCATCGTTGGCGGCGGTCTGGGCCGCACGCCGATGATCGGTAAAGAACTGTCCGAATTCGTCGCCTTTGACGATCTGCTGGCCTATCTCGAAGCCACCGTGTCCGTCTGGAACCAAATCGGCCGCCGCGACAACAAGTACAAAGCGCGCATCAAGATCACCGTGCACGAGCATGGCATCGACGCTATCCGCGCCAAGGTCAACGAACGCTTCCTGCAGGTCCGCCCGCAGTTCAAGGGTGCGGACATGAACCTGCTGGAAGAGATCAAGGGCCACTTTGCGCCTCCGACCTTCCGCGAAGCATCGGTCGCGTCGTTCGAAAGTGCCTACACCAACGATCCGGTTTTCCGTTCGTGGGTCGATACAAACATTGCGCCGCACAAGAACGCGGACCACGCGATCGTCACGATCTCGATCAAGAAGCACGGCCAGACGCCGGGCGATGCAACTGCCGAGCAGATGCGTGTGATGGCCGATCTGGCCGAAGAGTTCGCCTATGACGAGCTGCGCATCAGCCATGAGCAGAACGTGATCCTGCCGCATGTCCACAAATCGGACCTGCCCGCGATTCACGCGAAGCTGAAAGAGTACGAATTGGCTACCGCCAATATCGGCCTGATCAGCGACATCATCGCCTGCCCCGGCATGGATTACTGCGCGCTGGCCACGGCACGTTCGATCCCGGTTGCCCAGCAGATCGCAACTCGTTTCGATGAGCTGAAGCTGGAGCATGATATCGGCCACCTGAAGATCAAGATCTCGGGCTGCATCAACGCATGTGGTCACCACCACGTGGGTCACATTGGCATCCTGGGTCTGGATCGCGCAGGCGTCGAGAACTACCAGATCACTCTGGGTGGGGACGCGACCGAAACTGCGGCCGTTGGCGACCGCACCGGTCCGGGTTTTGCCTATGATGAGATCGTGCCGGCAGTGGAGCGCATCGTGGACACCTATCTGGAACAGCGTGACAGCGCCGAAGAAACGTTCCTCGAAACCTATCGCCGCGTAGGCATGGCTCCGTTCAAAGCGGCGCTTTACCCCGAGGCGCAGGCCAATGCCGCTTGACCTGATCCAGACGGAACTGGGCAAAGACCGCGCGGAGTTGACCGAACAGGTCGACGCGCTGAACGCCCGGTTCCGCCACCACAGCGCCCATGATGTCATGCATGGAGCGCTGGAAGAGATCGAAGAGCTTGCTCTGGTCTCTAGCTTCGGTGCGGAGTCGGTAGTGTTGCTGCACATGGCCGCTGTGGTCGACAAGATGACCCCGATTTTGTTCGTGGACACGCAGATGCTGTTTACTGAGACGCTGGAATACCAGCACGAGGTCAGCGAACGTCTGGGCCTGAAGAACGTCCAGATCATCCGCGCCGAGGATGAGGACGTGCAACGCGAAGACCCTTATGGCGCACTGCGCCTGCGCGACACGGATGCCTGCTGCAACCTGCGCAAGACCTTTCCGCTGCAAAAGGCTTTGGCGGGATATGACGGCTGGATCACCGGGCGCAAACGGTTTCAGTCCGGAACCCGCGCCGCGCTCGACTTTTTCGAGGTCGAAGACGGCACCGGCCGGATCAAGGTCAACCCGCTGGCCCACTGGGCGCCCGAAGATGTGCGCGCCTACATGGACGAAAACAACCTGCCCCGGCATCCGCTGGTGGCCAAAGGTTACCCCTCGATCGGCTGTGCGCCCTGCACCTCGCCGGTCAAAGAAGGCGAAGACCCCCGCGCCGGACGCTGGCGCGATCAGAACAAAGAAGAATGCGGCATCCATTTTGTCGACGGCAAGATGGTGCGCGCTGGAGAGAAAACATGAACGTTATTGTAACTGATCAGGGCTTTGCCCCCGATGACTGGACCGATGGCTTTGTCACTCTGGAAGACGCGGCCAATGACGTGGTGGCGCTGGACGTGGCCTCGGACACCGACCCCGATGAGTTGATTGACCGTTTGGGCAGCGCCCAGATGGTCCGTGTGGACTTTCCGTCCTCGGCCGATGGGCGCGGTTTCACCATCGCACGCGTGTTGCGACTGAAAGGCTATACAGGCCGCTTGCGCGCCAAGGGCCACGTTCTGGCTGACCAATATGCCATGGCGCGCCGCAGTGGGTTTGACGAGGTCGAGATCGACAATGCACTGGCGACACGCCAGCCCGAAGATCAGTGGCTTGCCCGTTCCGATTGGCAGAACCACAACTATCAGGCCCGCCTGCGCGGCTAAGACCGACAATCGCCAGCTTGTGACTTGAAAGGGGCATTAAGCCCCTTTTCCTGACTTGGATCAAAGATTAAACGGAGATGTCGGTTTACCGAACCGACAGTGACAACGATGACAGAGATGAAGCCCGTGACCGAAGCAACCGCCGTTAAGGCCCCCGTCCTTCCGGACGCCCAGACAGTAACAGATGTCAAACACTGGACCGACAGCCTGTTCTCGTTCAAGGTGTCGCGTCCTGCGTCCTTGCGGTTCCGCTCGGGCGAGTTCGTGATGATCGGTCTGCTGGGCGACAACGGCAAGGCGCTGCTGCGCGCCTATTCGATCGCCTCGCCTTCGTGGGACGAAGAGCTGGAGTTCTACTCAATCAAGGTGCAGGACGGTCCGCTGACCTCAAAGCTGCAGCACATCAAGCCGGGCGACCAGATCATCCTGCGGCCCAAGCCGGTTGGCACGCTGGTGCATGACGCTCTGCTGCCCGGTAAACGCCTGTGGTTCTTTGCCACCGGCACTGGTTTCGCCCCCTTCGCGTCGCTGCTGCGCGAACCGCAGACCTATGAGGATTACGATGAGGTCATCATCACCCATACCTGCCGCGAAGTGGCCGAGCTGGAGTATGGCCGTCAGTTGATCGAAAGCATCCGTCAGGACGAAATGCTGGCCGAGTTGATGGGCGAAGGTTTCGCGGACAAGATCCGCTATTACCCGACCACCACGCGGGAAGAGAGCCCCAAAATGGGCCGCATCACAAACCTGCTGAAAGACGGCACCGTGTTTGCTGATCTGGGTATCGAAGGCGGGATCAAACCGGACACCGACCGCGCCATGGTTTGTGGTTCGCTGGCCTTCAACCTGGACATCAAAGAGATTCTGGAAGAGTTCGGCCTGCGCGAAGGCGCAAACTCCGAACCTAAGGAATTCGTCATCGAAAAAGCCTTTGTTGGTTAATCCAACACAGCGGTTCCGGGGTAAATTGCCCCGGAACCCACAAAAACCTCTGACAAAACCCGGAATTTTCATGTTGGCTGTTGTTTATGCCGCTTGAATCGGCGTGCAGGCCGGTCTAAATTTCGGGCTCGAATTTCTGCAATCATCAAAGGAATGAACCCATAGCCCGCAGACCTCACAACGCGCCGCCGCAACGAGATACCGGACCGCGCGTCAATGAAAGAATCCGTGCCCCCGAAATTCGCCTGATTGGCGCAGACGGTGACAACGTCGGGGTGGTTCATCCCGCCAAAGCCATGCAACTTGCCGCCGATGCCGGCCTCGACCTGGTTGAGATTTCGCCCAACGCGAACCCTCCGGTCTGCAAGATCATGGACTTTGGTAAGTTCAAGTACGAACAGCAAAAGCGCGAAAGCGAAGCCCGCAAGAAGCAAAAAGTCATCGAGGTGAAAGAGGTCAAGTTTCGGCCCAACACCGACACGCATGACTATGACGTCAAAATGAAGAACGTCGTGAAGTTCTTGGAAAAAGGCGACAAGGTCAAAGTGACCCTGCGCTTCCGTGGCCGCGAAATGGCGCACCAGAACCTGGGCCGTGAGCTGCTGGAACGTGTGGCCGAGGACATCAAAGAAATCGGCAAGGTCGAAAACATGCCGAAGATGGAAGGCCGTCAAATGATCATGATGATCGGCCCGCTGCCTCAAAAGTAAGCCCGGCACTTATCGAAATTGGAACCCTGTCGAACAGCGCTCTGACAGGGTTTTTTTGTGGACTTAAACGAGAGAAGAAGTGTCTCAAGCCGGGATCGACGCAGCGATTGCCCGGCTCAACTTGCCGACCAGTTCGTCGATCTGAGTGTCTTCAATGATGAATGGCGGGGCCAGCAGTACGTGATCCCCAAGCCGCCCGTCCCGCGTGCCGGACATCGGATAGCAAATCAGTCCCTCGGCCAGCGCGGCCTTTTTGATTTTGCCTGCAACGCCATGTGTCGGATCAAAAGGCGTTTTCGTTTCACGGTCTGAGACCAGTTCGACCGCGCGGAACAGACCCCTGCCACGGATATCGCCGACATTTGGGTGTTGGCCGAATTCGGCCTGCAGCGCCGATTGCAGCTTGTTCCCCATAACACCGGCCCGCGCAGGCAATTCGCGCGAGGTCAGTTCGGTTACGACCGCCAAGGCTGCCGCTGTGGCCACCGGGTGGCCGATATAGGTGTGACCGTGCTGAAAAAACCCCGAGCCATCCCCGATCGCATCGTATATCTTGCCGGTGCACATCATCGCCCCGATCGGCTGATACCCGGCCCCCAAACCCTTGGCGATGCAAAGAATGTCCGGCGCAACACCGTCATGATCGCAGGCAAACAGATGCCCAGTCCGCCCCATGCCGCACATCACTTCATCCAATATCAACAAGACGCCATACTGATCGCAAATCTCGCGGATACGTTTGTAGTACCCCTCAACCGCAGGCACCGCGCCCAAGGTCGCCCCGACAACCGGTTCTGCCATGAAGGCCATGACCGTCTCGGGACCAAGACGCAAAATCTCGGTCTCCAATTCGTTGGCGACGCGCTGGCCATAGTCATAGCTGCTCTCACCATCCGGCTTTTCGGCATATTCATAACACGGAGCAATATGCGTCATCTCAATCAGCATCGGGGCGAACTGAGCCCGTCGCCACTCATTGCCCCCTGCGGACAAGGCACCAAGGGTATTGCCATGATAACTCTGCCGCCGCGCAATCACCCGGCGGCGCTCGGGCTGTCCGATCTCAAGGAAGTACTGCCGGGCCAGCTTCATCGCCGCCTCGGTCGCCTCGGACCCACCGGAAACAAAATAGACACGGTCAAGATCACCCGGCGCATGTTCGATAAGCAGGTCCGCCAAGGCTTCCGCCGGTTCGGATGTCATGAAACCGGTATGCGCAAAAGCAATCCTTTCGACCTGCTCCTGCACGGCGTTGATTACCGCAGGGTTTGAATGCCCCAGACATGACACTGCAGCATCACCGCAATCCAGATACCGCTGCCCCTGCGCGTCGATCAGGTAACACCCGTCGCCACCCACAGCGACCGGAAGTTCCGATTTCGTGTGACGTGGAAAAACATGACTACTCATTCCTGCGCTCCTTTCAAAGCCGCAACCAGCGACGCTACGGACGTTGCATTATCTGCCCAAGTATTTCCGTCCTTGTCAGTCAAACTGTTTTCGAACCCGACCCGAACGTCACCTCCGCGCTTTGCGGCCGTCAACAAACATGCATGTTCCTGCCGGCCAAAGGCACAGACCATCCATCGCGAGGGGTCTTGCGGAAACTGATCCAGATCTTCTGGCGCGGATTGCTGACCCGAGCTGTATCGCCCCAGAACCAGCAACCGATCTGTTTGCTCTGTGCGCACAATTCCGCGCCCCTGCCAGTCCGCCAGCAAGGCCGCATCTTCTCGGTCGTAAAGGATGTGCTGAACACGAGTTCCCTGATCCTCGCACAATCCATACAAAGTACTGACAAGCTCACGCGCACGAGCAACCTCTCGCACCGAGATCGAGGCCCATTCCGGCCGCACCTTCCGCAGACACTCCAATTGCGCGGCCACATCAAAAACGCCCGCAGCTTCGGTCGTGATTTGGACATCCATATCTGGCACTACCCGGCGCAACTCGGCAATCGTTTCCAGATAGCGCCCCGCGTCCAGCGTATGCTGCCCCCGATCATCGCGCACATGCAGGTGAAGGCCGTCCGCACCCGCCCGAAAGCAATTCTGCGCAGTGGCAACGATATGCTCTAAACCAACCGGCAACTCTGCATGATCCACTGATCCCCGGCGCGCACCGTTTGGCGCGACAAGAACATACGGTTTGGGCGCAGTTTGAGTATGAGACACGGGTTCAGACATCGGGCAATCCTTAGCAAGTTGCCCCTCAGTTATCCGTCTAGCACTCGTTTTCAATTTGCAATCTTCATAACATTTGTTTTTCTAAGGTCATGACCCAGCCTTTGAACCAAATCACCGAAGCGTTGCGACAACAGATCGACCAATTGCCCCCCGGTCTGCAGGCAGCCGCGAAGTACATCCTGGATCACCCAGCGGATTTCGGATTGGACCCAATCCGCGAAACCGCTGCCAAGATCGGCGTCAGCTCAAACGTGCTGGTTCGCTTGGCCCAACGCATGGGTTTCGACGGATTCGAGGCTTTTCGCGCCCCGTTCCGCACCGCCCTTGTGACCGACAGCGAGGACCATATGAGCCAATCTTGGCTCAGCGACATGCAAGACGGCGATACCTTCAGTGAAGCTCAGGCCCAATTCGCTCAGAACGCGCAGAACGTGGTCATGCGGTCCCTGCGCCTCATGCATCCGGACAAAGTCAGGCAAGCGGTTGAGATCATGACCCGGTCTGACAGGTGCTTTGTTACGGCAACGCGCGCAAGCTATGCGTTGTCGTACTATTTTTCCTATACCGGTCGCATGGCGCACCCCGGCCTGCGCCTAGTCCCGCGCCACATGGGGGCCGCTACCGATGATCTGTTGGACGCCACCCCCGGTGACTGCCTGATCGCGATCACAGTCAGCCCCTATTCCTCTGATACTATCCAGTCCATGCGCTTAGCCCGGCGCAAATCCATGCCAATAATCCTGATCGCCGACAGCGAGGTGATCGCCCCCGGCATTGAACCAGATGTTGTCTTTCCGGTCAGCACCCGGTCGCTCCACCATTTTTCAAGCTACGCCGGGGCAATGGTGGTTCTGGAATGCCTTCTGGGCCACCTGTTCCAAGCCGGTGGAGACGCCGCGCGCGAGCGGGTCGACGCTTACCAAAAATCCCGAGAGGACACGGGCGCCTATTGGCGGCCGTCCCAGCCCCCCAGAATCAGGCGCACATAGAAAAGCCCCGGCGGTGACGCCGGGGCTTCTCGGATTGTTTGGAATTTACATACAGGCTTCGATGGCCCGCTTGGTCATGACACTCACCAGATGCGCACGGTACGCTTTGCTGCCATGCAGGTCTGCGATCATGTTAGCCGGGTTGATGCTCAGCCCGGTCAGGGCATCCGCACGGAATTCCTTATTCAGGGCTTCTTCCGCTTCGGACCAGCGGAACACACCATCTTCACTGGCTCCCGTTACGGCGACACGCACCCCATCTGCAAATCGCGCCAGATAGACACCGACAAGCGCAAAACGTGACGCGGGCTGAAGGAACTTTTGATAGCTCGCAGCCTGTGGCACCGGGAAGCGCACCGAAGTGATAATCTCGCCCTCATCCAAAGCCGTTGAGAACATCCCCTCAAAGAACTCATCTGCTGCAATCTGACGAGTGTTGGTAATGATCGTCGCACCTGATCCCAAGGCACCGGCCGGGTAACAGGCTGCCGGATCGTTGTTCGCCAGCGATCCGCCGATCGTACCGCGGTTGCGGACCGCAGGATCACCGATCTGCCCCGCCAGCGCCGCCAAAGCGGGATAGCTGCTGGCCGCCTCGCTCGCGACAACGGCATGCGGAGTTGCTCCGCCGATGGCGACAGACCCATCATCCTCGACGCAGACCCCCTGCATCTCGGCTATCCCACTCAGCGAAACCAAGGACGAAGGCGCTGCCAACCGTTGTTTCAACGTCGGGATAAGCGTCTGCCCGCCTCCTAACGCCTGCGCGTCCTCGGGCCCCAACGCGGCGACCGCATCAGCTATGGTCGAGGGTTTCTCAAACTCGAAATTGTACATTTCGTTTTCCTTTCCGAAAGGCGCGGATCCGCCCTTCATCTGGCTAAAAATACCTCGGGGGTCCGGGGCCGGCCCCCGGTCCACCCTTGTCACTTAGCTGTTCATCGCCGCCCAGACGCGCGACGGGCTCACTGGCATGTCGATATGATCGACGGCCTTGCCACCCGAGTTCAACGCATCCAGAACCGCATTGACGACCGCAGGAGGTGAGCCAATCGCGCCAGCCTCACCACAGCCCTTCACACCCAGCGGGTTATGCGTGCACGGCGTCTGGCTGGAGTGATCGACACCATAGAACGGAACATCGTCAGCACGCGGCATGGCATAGTCCATGAAGGACGCGCTCAGCAGCTGGCCGTTCTCGTCATAGGCACAGTTCTCAAGCAATGCCTGACCGATCCCCTGACCAATGCCGCCATGGACCTGTCCATCCACGATCATCGGGTTGACGATGTTGCCAAAGTCATCCGCCGCCGTGAACTTCTCGATGCTGACCTGACCGGTTTCGGGGTCAACCTCGACCTCGCAAGCATAAGCACCTGCCGGGAAGGTAAAGTTGGCCGGGTCATAAAACGCGGTCTCTTCCAGACCCGGCTCAACTTCCAAAGGATAGTTGTGCGGGACATAGGCCGTCAGGGTCACATCACCCCAAGCCACCGATTTGTCGGTGCCAGCAACGCTGAACTGACCATCCTTCAGCTCGATATCGGCTTCGGACGCCTCCAGCAAATGAGCTGCGATCTTCTTGGCTTTCTCGATCACCTTTTCGGTCGCCTTAACCATGGCCGAACCACAGACTGCCAGCGAACGGGACCCATAGGTACCCATCCCAAACGGGATCTTCGAGGTGTCTCCATGCACGATCTCGACCATCGACTCGTCGATGCCGATCATGTCGGCCACGACCTGCGGGAAGGCGGTCTCATGCCCCTGCCCGTGGCTGTGTGCACCGACCATAACGCTGATCGACCCGGTAGCATTCACCCGAACGGTCGCGGCATCATAGAGTCCTGCGCGGGCTCCCAGCATACCAACGATGTTAGACGGCGCGATGCCGCAGGCCTCAATGTAGCAATTGATGCCCAGACCACGCAGCTTGCCATTGGCCTCGCTTTCAGCCCGGCGCGCGGCAAAACCTGCCAGATCAGCAGCAGATTCCAGCTTGTCCATCGTGCCGTTGTAGTCCCCGGTGTCGTAGGTCAATGCGACCGGCGTGTCATAGGGGAACTGAGTGACAAAGTTCTGACGACGCAATGCAATCGGATCAACGCCCAGCTCGCGTGCAGCTTTGTCAACCACGCGCTCTAGCTGATAGGTCGCCTCGGGCCGGCCAGCACCGCGGTACGCGTCGACCGGCACTGTGTTGGTGAACATCGCCTTAACATTCACCTGAATGACTGGCGTCTTGTAGTTGCCCGCCATCAAAGTGCCGTGCAGCCAGGTCGGAACCGAGCTGGAGAAGGTCGACAGATAAGCGCCCAGGTTTGCGTAGGTATCGGTGCGCAGACCGATGAAGTTGTTGTCCGCATCCAGCGCCAGTTCGATCCTGCTGACGTGATCGCGGCCTTGCGCGTCCGACATGAACGCTTCGGACCGGCTGGCGGTCCACTTGACCGGACGGTTGCAGACTTTTGCGGCAAAGGTACAGAACGCCTCTTCGGCGTAGTGGAAGATTTTGGTGCCAAAACCGCCACCCACATCCGGGGCCACTACGCGTACTTTGTGCTCGGGCAGTCCCAGAACAAAGGCGCACATCAGCAGCCGGATCACATGCGGGTTCTGCGAGGTGGTGTAGAGCGTATACTCTTCGGTTCCGCGGCTATACTCGGCCACAGCCACACGCGGTTCCATCGGGTTGGCGACGAGCCGGTTGTTGACCAGATCCAGCGTCGTCACATGGGCCGCATTGGCAAAAACCTCGTTAACCTTTGCGTCGTCGGTTTCGCCCAACTGCCAGTCGTAGCAGATGTTGTTCTTCAGATCGTCATGGACCAGCGTCGCCCCGTCTTGGGCGGCGGCTTTCATGTCTAGAACGGCGGGCAGCTCCTCGATATCAAGGTCGATCGCCTCGGCCGCGTCACGCGCCTGCTCCAGACTGTCGGCCACAACGGCTGCAATCGGGTCACCCACATGCCGTACCTTGCCCTGCGCCAGAATTGGGTGCGGCGGTTCCTGCATGGGCGCGCCATGCTTATCCGTGACTTCCCAACCGCATGGGATACCCCCCACGCCTTCAAAGTCTTTTCCGGTGAATACCTTGACCACGCCGGGCATGGCCTCAGCTGCCGAAGTGTCGATGTTTTTGATCCGACCATGCGCAATATCGGACCGCAGGAAATGCACATAGGCCTGGCCATGCACGTTGATGTCGTCGGTGTAATTGCCTGCTCCGGTCAGAAAGCGTACGTCCTCACGCCGCTTGGAACTGGCTCCGATGCCACTGTCTTTGGGCATTGCTTGTTCTCCTCCCTGGAAAGGAATTTTCGTCGAAAATTCTCAATCTCTGCCTTACTCGGCAGCGATGTGACCTACGTCCTGGCCTGATGCGGCCATGATCGCCTTGACGATGTTGTGGTATCCCGTGCAGCGGCACAGGTTGCCTTCCAGATACTTGCGTATCTCACCTTCGGTCGGGCGCGGGTTCTCTTTCAGCAGGGCCGCCGCGCTCATGACCATTCCGGGTGTGCAGAACCCGCACTGCAAGCCGTGATGGTCCTGAAATGCCTGCTGGATCACGTTCAAGGAGCCGTCCTGATTGGCTTGTCCTTCGATGGTGCCTACGTCAGCCCCATCCGCCTCAAGCGCCAGCATGTTGCAGGATTTCACCGCTTCACCGTTCACATGGACAACGCAGGCTCCGCATTGAGCGGTATCGCAGCCCACATGGGTTCCGGTCAGCGACAGGTGGTCACGCAGGAAACTGGACAGCAGTGTCCGGCCCTCGACATCACCGCTCACGGATTTCCCGTTCACGGTCATTGAGACCTGTGTCATATTTTCCTCCCAATATGAAATCTCCCGTTCCGAGTTAAACACGGGAAAAATTGTTTGAGAACAAAAATATTTAGCGCCTGTATCCGACGTTCGTAGGGGTCGCCTTTGGCGTTAAATCCACCTAGGCCATTCGAAAATCGGCGGTCGGGTTACGCTTTGCGCCCTGATCTTGGCTGCGGTCGTGTGGGAATTTCCTTGAGCAGCCCTCCGACCCCCATACCCGCGATATCAGCCCCGGTCGTTTCCACCCCACAGGCCACGCGGGACAGAACCCAGTCCGCGCCGTTCAGCGCCGGAGAGCGCGCGCAGCCCGGCAGACCGATCACCGGACGCTGTTCAAGCGCGCCAATAAACAGCAGGTTACCGGGATCGACCGGCATACCAAAGCGATCCACATGACCGCCTGCGGCGCGCACGGCCTGAGGCGCGACATCGAACACATCCGACGTGGCCGAGCCGGTCAGGATCATCACAATATCACCCGATGCCTCCGAAATTGCCTGCGCCAATGGTTCGGGTTTGTGAGGTACGATCTGCACCTCATCCAATTCAAGCCCCAGCGCCTCGACCCGGCCGCGAATGGCCGCGATGCCCTTTTCGTTGGAGGGGCCGCCCGGAATATCCGTTACGATCAGCCCAGCGGTTTTGTGGACCGGGGCCGCCAGGCGAATGGACGCGCGGGCCAGATTGGTGGCTTTCAACACATCCTCGCGCGGAACAGCGTAAGATATCACCTTGATCGTGGCGACCATACCACCCGGGCCCATCTGCTGATATTGCGGCACCGTCGCGACGGTGATCATCGGGTTTACGCAATTGAACGCCTGCAACGCCTCGGCATCCAGGTCCACGACACCGGGCCCGTCCGCCAACAGGTTCACACGCCCCGTAAAAGGCTGCGTCACGCGCAAACCCACAGCTTGCGGGTCCGGTGCAAGGGCTGCAGCCAAAAGCTCGGCGGCTTCGTCTTCGTGACAATCTCCGGTTTCCAGCCGCGCCACTGTGACTTCGTCATACCCGGCATCAGCAAGCTGGTCACAATGGTCGGCTGTCAAAACAAGCCCTTTGCGCAGCTTGGCATCCTGGACTTGCACCGAATGCGCCAGAATTGCGCCCGTGGCCTCTGCGATAGGAACGGGACCGAACTTCACGCTTTGCCCCTTAGAACAGCTGTCATCTGGGCAAGAATGGCCACCGCAATCTCGGATGGGTCCGCCGCGCCAATGTCCAAGCCGATGGGACCGTGGATCTGAGCGATCTCAGCCTCAGAAAACCCGGCTTCGGTCAACCGCGCTACACGTTTCGCGTGGGTCCGCGTGGAACCGAGCGCCCCGATATAGAACACTCCCGCGCGCAAGGCAGACTCCAATGCCGGATCATCCAGCTTTGGGTCATGGGTCAAAAGAACCACGGCGGTCCGTGTGTCCATGCCCAGCTTGGCAACGGCCTCGTCCGGCCAGTCGGTCAGGATCTTTTCGCCGGGAAAGCGCGCGCTTGAGGCGAAGGCGTCACGCGGATCGATGATGGCGGGGTCATACCCGGCAATCCGCGCCATAGGTACCAGCGCCTGAGCGATATGGACGGCCCCCACAATGATCAGCCGTAGCGGAGGGTTGTGGACGGCAACGAATGTCTGCCCGTCTTCTTCAAAACCGGATCGGTCCATACGCATTCGGTTGGCATAGGCATTGCGGCGCAACGCTCTGTGGCCGGTTTCAACGTTGACCTCGTATGCCACAGGCTCCCGCCGGGCGCGGGCCGCAACCAAGTCACGCAACATGGGTTCTGGAAGGACCGATCCTATAGGCTCGACCAAAACGCGGATCGTACCGCCGCAGGCCAGACCGACGGCAAAGGCATCCTCGTCACTAACGCCGAATTCCAGTAACCGCGCCTCGCCCTCGTCCATCGCCTCCAGCGCTTCGACGATGACGGCACCTTCGACGCAGCCGCCAGAGACCGAACCCTCGATCCGGCCGTCGCCAGCGATCACCAACTGAGCACCCACGCGGCGCGGCGCACTGCCCCAGGTTTCAACAACCGTAGCCAGTGCCGTCGGATGACCCTCGGCATGCCATTTCAGGGCCGTCTCAGGGCTGTTGTCGAATCTGTCCATTGCACCCTCCCGGCGTGTTCAGGTCCAACATAGGCAGGTTTGGCGCAATGAAAAGTAAGCCTAAAGGCGAACATCCTGTATTTCGCCGTCACTTAGCCCTGGGCCGGCATCGGCGTATACAAGCCCAGATGCCACTGTCGCCCACAAATCATTGATTGCGCCGAACCCAGATTCTAGCCTACACGGGCAATTGCTGCATTCCAGTATGCGCATATAAATTTTTCACAACGGAGACAGAGAGTTGAAACGAATTCTTACACTCGGACTGGCGCTTGGCCTGTTTACTTCGACCGTCGCAGCTGCGGACACATATCTGCGCTACGGCGAGGTTGAGGGCTGGAAAGTATTCATCGACCAGGACAAGAAATCCTGCCTGATCGAAGCCGCTGATGACTCGGAAAACGTGGTCCAGATGGGCCTGACCGAAGACCGTGGCGTCGGCTACGTGGGTGTGTTCACCAAGGCAGAAACCGACATCAAGCGCGGTGAGAAAGAAGCCGTGGCGATTTTGCTGGGCGAAAATCTTTATGTGGGCGAAGCCACCGGCATGCGCGGCAATATCACCAAAGGGTACTCGGGCGGGTATGTTCTGTCGGATGATCCGCAGTTCGCCGATGACATTGCCAAACAAAAGGTCATGGTCGTTTTCCCGGAAAAGGACTTCGGATTTACCGTTGATTTGACCGGCACCTACAAGGCCATGGAAATGGCGCGTAAGTGCAACGAAGAACAGCTGAGCTGACCCTCAGGTCGAAAGCGCGGTCATCAGCCGCGCTTTCTCACCCACATCGTCGGGTTTTGAAATAACGGCAGCCAGATCTTCGAGCGACGCAATCGAGTGGCCTGCCCTGAAACTGTCCACATGGGGCAGCATAGCCGCCACGCCTTGGGCCTTGGGTGCGAACCCATCCCACCGCAGCAATGGATTCAGCCAGATCAATCGACGTGCGGACAGGTGCAGTCGTTCCATCTCTTTTCCCAACGCTTCGGGATCACCCCGGTCCAGCCCGTCCGAGATCAGCAGGACGACCGCGCCCTGCCCCATGACCCGCCGCGACCAGTCCCGATTGAAGGCATGCAAGCACTCTCCGATCCGCGTGCCGCCTTCCCAATCCTGCGCCTCGGCCCCGGCAGCGGCCAGCGCGGCATCCACATCGCGGTGCTGAAGGTGGCGGGTGATGTTGGTAAGCCGCGTGCCAAAGGTGAAGGCGTGCACCTTGGCCCAGCCTGCCCCCTTGGCGTTCGAGACGGCATGCAGGAAGTGCAGAACAATCCGGCTGTACTGGCTCATCGACCCGGAGATGTCGCAAAGCACAACCAGATTGGGCCAACGCGGCTTAGGCTTTTGACGCAAAATTTCATGCAGCTCTCCGCCCTGCCGCATGGCGGCGCGCAGCGTTCTGGCCCGGTCGATGCGATGCCCTAAATGGCTTGCCTGGCCGCGCCGAGATTCAATGGGCTTCACCGGAAGCGTCAACCGCGCCAGCATCCGCTTTGCTTGTGCGATCTCGGACGTGCTCATCTGCTCAAAATCGAGGCTCCGCAGACGTTCCTCGGACGATGCCGTCTGCGAGGCGTCAATCTCAAGCTCATTCTCTTCTTCTTGCTCTGCGACATCTGGCAAGTCTTGTTCGACACCGTCCAGCAACGCCTCGGCCGCGCGCTTTTCGGCAGCGTCCGCCTTACGTTCTTCCTGAACGCCGCGAATAGCAGGCAGCATCATGGACATCATGTGCTCCAGATACCGGGGGTCGCGCCAATACAGCCGAAAGACCTGCGCGAATACGGTTCGATGTTCCGGTCGGTTCACGAAACAGGCGTGCAGCGTCCAATAAAAGTCCTGTTTCTCGGTAAATCCAGCCACCTGCACGGCGCGAATGGCGTCAACAACCCTGCCCGTCCCAATGGGCAACCCGGCCTTACGCAAGGCACGCGCGAAATGGGTAATGTTTTGCGCCAGCTTGGGATTGTCGGGGATGTCCAGTGGTATCTGCTCAGCCATGCGCTTGCTCCACATGCTGGCAAATGACAGCCGCTGCAGCCTCAGCGGTCAAATCGGTTACATCCAGGACAATCGCAGTCTCGGGCACAAACAACTCCTCCGAACTCCGAATGGCTGCAAGAACGTCAGGGTCTGTTAGTTTGCTCCCCCCAATGCGGCCCGGTTCCCGCAGCCGTCGCTGGTTTTCCTGCACCGAAGCGTCCAGCACAAACAAATGCAATTGCGCGTTCCGACTTTTTGCAAAATCCAGTGTTGGCTGAAACAACGGAACAGCAGCCGGTTCGTCCGCCAAAGCGTCGGTGAAGACAATCGGTACTTCTTTTGGTAGCCGCCGCGCGTGACTTAGAATGGCGTTACGCACGTCTCCCCGCATTTCAACGCTTTCCGGTGTGTTTCGCGCGTAGATTGCCCGAGCCGCGTCCAGCATCAAATGATTGTGGATCAAGCGCCCGCCCAGTTTCTCTGCAACAATCCGTCCAATCGTCATTTTGCCGACACCCGGCCAACCGCCAATATGAATGACCGGAGCCGTCGCCATCGGATCAGGCAGGCTCCAACACCGCTTTGGCTTCGTCCAGAATGCGCTTGGCCTCGGACCCCTGCAGCTTTTGGATGTCGTCCTGGTATTTCAGGATCGCACCCAAAGTATCCCCGATCACCTCGGGGCTCAGGTTGATGACGTCCAACGCCAGCAGGCATTTCGCCCAGTCGATGGTTTCGGCCACGCCGGGTTTCTTGAACAGATCCTCGGTGCGCAGGTGCTGAACAAAGGCTACGATCTCGCGGCTAAGCGCCTCGGCGGCTTCCGGGGCACGAGCGTGCAGGATTTCGATCTCACGGTCGAAATCGGGATAGTCGACCCAATGATAGAGGCAGCGCCGTTTCAGCGCATCATGCACCTCGCGCGTGCGGTTTGAAGTGACGATGACAATGGGCGGTTCCGGGGCCTTCACAGTGCCCAACTCGGGGATCGTCACCTGAAAGTCGCTGAGCGCCTCAAGCAAGAAGGCCTCGAACGGTTCGTCCGTTCGGTCCAGTTCGTCGATCAACAGAACCGGAGCGCCATTTTCGTCCGGCCGCATCGCCTGCAGCAGCGGGCGTTCGATCAGGTACTCGTCCGAAAACAGCTCGGACTGCAGCGCGCCGCGATCTGCGCCACCCGAGGCCTCGGCCGTGCGGATTGCAACCATTTGCGCCGGAAAGTTCCATTCATAGACGGCGGAAGAGGCATCCAACCCTTCATAGCACTGCAGCCGGATCAGGCGACGGTTCAGACCGGCAGCCAGCGCTTTGGCAATCTCGGTTTTGCCCACGCCGGCCTCACCTTCCAGGAACAATGGTCGGCCCAGTTTCAGTGACAGGAACACCACTGTCGCCAACGCCCGCCCACAGACATAACCTTGTTCGCCAAGCATGGATTGAACGGCGTCGATGGATTCTGGCTGTGTCATGTTCTGGTCTCTCCCTTGGCACAACAGGTCACGACCATGCCCGCGCGTCAAGGCCGTGTCCTTTCCGGGACTTACGACGATCGGATGAGTTGACAAGGTCTGGGACCCATTGAGGGTCTTTCGCCATCGGGTCCGCTGTGCTAGCGGAAGGCCATGACCGATACCCTCACGATCCGCCGCCCCGACGACTGGCATCTGCACCTGCGCGATGGCGCTATGCTGCAGGCCGTCCTTCCCGAAACCGCGCGCCATTTTGGACGTGCGATCATCATGCCCAACCTTGTTCCGCCCGTTGTACGCGGAGATCAGGCCGCCGCCTATCGCGACCGTATCCTGGCCGCGCTGCCCGACGGCATGACGTTTGAACCGCTGATGACACTGTACCTGACCGAGGATACAGACCCCAAGGACATGGCAGCGGCCCACGCCAGCGGTCTTGTCAAGGCGGTCAAGCTATACCCGGCGGGTGCCACGACGAACTCGGCCTCGGGCGTTCGCGATTTCGACAAGGTGCGCCCGGTGCTGGAAAAAATGGCCGAGATTGGCCTACCGATGTGCGTGCATGGTGAGGTCACGGATGCCGAGATCGACATCTTCGACCGCGAAGCCGTGTTCATCGACCGCGTGCTGGATCCGATCCGCAGGGCAACGCCCGGCCTGCGCGTCGTGATGGAGCATATCACCACCTCGAACGGCGTCGATTACGTCAAAGCCAACGACGCCGACCTTGGCGCTACGATCACCGCGCATCACCTGATCATCAACCGCAACCACATTCTGGTGGGCGGGATCAAACCGCACTACTACTGCTTGCCCGTTGCGAAACGCGAGGAACACCGGCTGGCACTTCTGGCCGCCGCAACCTCGGGCGACGCGCGATATTTCCTGGGAACCGACAGTGCCCCGCACACGGATGACAACAAGGAAATGGCGTGCGGCTGTGCCGGCTGTTTCACCGCGACCAACACGATGTCACTGGTGACCGAGATGTTCGACCGCGAAGGCGCATTGGACAAGCTGGAAGGGTTCGTGTCGCTGAACGGACCGGGTTTCTATCGCCTGCCGGTCAACGACGAGACCATCACAATGACAAAGGGCGAACCGGTTGAGTATCCCGCCAAGATCGAATCCGGCGATGGACCGGTGACGGTTTTTAATCCGGGCTTCCCGCTTCACTGGCGCGTGGTTTAACCCGCCAGCATCTTTGACAAATCGCGGGCGCGGCCTCCGGTTCGCAGCATCGACCAGGTCGCGTCCGCCGCATCATTCCCGATCAGCTTGGCGGCCTTGCCGCGCACGCGATCCTCACGATCTGACAGCGGCATCGGGGCCAGCAGATCATGCGTGGCCTCCATCCGGGCACCGTCACGGCGCAGCAGCGTCAGATGCGCCTGCGTTTCTGACAGGGTTTCGTCTGCCTCAACGGCGACCCGGTCCCGCAGAGACCTCAGCCGCGGATCAGCGCAGACCTTTTCCGAAAAACTGGCGGGCAAGGCCGTATCGTAACCAAGCGCCTGCATCGCAATCACGGTGCGATATGAGAATTTGGCACCCAAACCAGTTGTCGGCGACGTTTGATTGCAAACGCTCATCCAACGCGGGTGGGTCTTGACCTTGATCTCGGCCACCTCGGGCTCGGCAATGTCCAGATCCCGTGCTGCTTCAAGCGCGGCATGCAGGCCGTGGCAACAGGCGTGAAACTTGTGACTGACGCTTTCGAACAGCCAGTCCTCTCCTAAACCATCCAGAGCTGCCGCCGTATCCGCCTGTCCCTTATGCGTTGCACCAAAGCCATAAGCGCCTTCCAGTGCCTGTGTATTGGGATCAAATCCTCCCGCCACAAGCAACGCGGCCTCGACCCCGGCAGAGGCCGCAAGACCAGCGTTGTAGGGTTTGCCCATCGTGCCAAACTGCGCTTTCAACCCAGCGGCGCGGGTCGCCGTCAGGCCCAGAACTTTTTGCATCTGCACCGCATCAAAGCCCAGTATGCGCCCTGCAGCCACAGCTGCACCAAATGCCCCGGATGTCGCAGTCTGGTGAAAACCCGCTTGATAATGGTCGCGCCCGAGCCAGAGCCCGATGCGGATTGAAGTTTCCATGCCTACCAGAGCCGCCTCAAGGAAATCGACCAGAATGCGATCATCCCATTCACTTGCCGCCAATGCAGCAGGCAGCACGGCAACCGATGGATGGCCGATATGGGCGAAATGCGTGTCATCGTAGTCCAACGCGTGGGAGACCGTGCCGTTCACCAAGGCCGCTCCGCGCAATGGCGCAGCACCTCCGCCGAACAACCGCGCCTGTTCTGCACCACCTTCGCCCAGAACCAAATCACGCACGGCGCGCGACACAGGCTCATCCACACCTGCGCGCCCGACAGCGATCCAGTCCAAAACAGAGAGAGACGTGACAACTCGCGTTTGCAAGGTCGTCGTGATGGGGCCCGCCGCAAAGGCTGCCAGAGATGCGGTAAAGTCTGTCATGGCCGCAGTCTAGCGACCACCGACGGGTGGTAAAGGGCTAGCTGTACAAGTCCTTTGCCCGGGTTTCAAAAGCCTGCACGATCCGGTGCATGGCTTCGTTGAACACCACACCAATGATCCCCTGCAAGATGGCATTCTTGAACTCGAAGTCCACATGGAACGAGATGTTGCAGCCGCCATCGTCTGCGTCTTCAAACTGCCAATCGGACTTCATGTATTTGAAGGGGCCGTCCAGGTATTCGGTGTCGATGCGTTTTTGATCAGCAAACAAGGTCACCCGGCTGCCGAACCGTTCGCGGAAAACCTTGAACGAGATCACCAGATCGGCCTCCATCACCTGCGCCTCGCCCGCTGCATAGGTCCGCCGAATACGGGCAGCTGCACACCATGGAAGGAACTCGGGGTACTTGGCCACATCGGCGACCAGCTCGTACATCTGCTGGGCAGTGTAAGGGAGGTGACGTGTTTCCGAATGTGTAGGCATGGCGTCCGGTTTTACAGGTGACAATGGCGCGTCATGTCGTATGTTGCGCGCCAAAGATCAAGGGGGCTGCGATGACTGACCGCGCTTATGTGATAGATGAGATGATCTCGGCCAAGGCCATCGCTGCAAGGATCGAGGAATTATGCCGGGAAATTACCGCTGAATTTGGGGATACGGACAAGCTGGTTGTCGTAGGCCTATTGCGCGGCAGCTTTGTCTTCATCGCCGACCTGGTCCGGGAGTTGGACCTGCCGATCGAAGTCGATTTCCTTGAGGCGTCATCGTACGGTGATTCGATGGAAAGTAGCCGCGAGGTGCGTATTCTCAAGGACTTGCGTGGTGCAATTGAAGGGCGCGATGTTCTGGTCGTCGAGGATATCGTCGACACCGGTCACACCCTGAACCACGTCACCAAGCTGTTGCGCAGCCGAAAACCCAGCCGCCTGAAATCAATCGCCTTGCTGGACAAGCCCAGTCGGCGCGAGGTCGACTTCCGTTCGGACTGGATCGGTTTTGAGATACCGGATGAATTTGTCGTGGGCTACGGGATCGACTACGCGCAGCGCAACCGAAACCTGCCCTTCATCGGCAAGGTTCGCTTTGTTGAAGGCTGAGCAGATCCAAAATGATCCCGGATTCCTATGATCAAAGTGGCTACACAACTTTGAATTCACCAAATGGAATATTATTAGACAATTTACCCAATACCGGATTACCCTCCGATTAACTCGGGAGGTCTATTCTAATGAAAGTATTGTCTATTGGGCTTCTGGCGGCTTGCGCAGTCACCGCAACGGTTGGTCTTGCAGACGCAAAAGACAACAAGGGCAAGGGTAAAGGTCCAGACAAGTCGAAAATCGAAAAGTCGATAAAAACCAATAAAGGCGTTGGTGTACCGCCTGGACAGATAAAGCGTTACACGCGAGGGCAGAAACTCCCAAACGATCTGGCGTTCGACTATATTGACAACTTGGATGGCTGGAAATTGAAGCCCCTGCCCGCCGGTCAGCGATATATTCGCTTGAATGACGAAATCTTGTCGATATCAGAGGACACTAGGACAGTCATTGATGCCGTCGGAATAGTGAGCGATCTCGCAAACTGAAGTTTCAGCCAGTAAGAGATCGAATTGCGGCAACAAAGACATCCATTCCTACCGGGATAAGTGCGTCAGGGAAATCGTAGTCCGGGTTGTGCAACTGTGAATGATCCACGCCGGCCCCGAGCCAGAACATCGCCGTTTTTGCACCCTTGCCGAACTGACCAAAGTCTTCCGAGAATTTTTGCGGAACCACGGTTAATTCGCATGGCACCGCGCGTTCAGCGCATGCCGTAACGATTGTTTGGACGGCCTGTTCATCGTTCGTGCAGGCTTCGAAGACATCGTCATAGCTGACAGAAACATCCAAGCCATCCATGGCTGCGGCCTGTTTTGCCAACGCTTCGGCCCCGGCGATCAAGCTTTCCATCCGCGCATCGGACACGGTTCTCAGCGTTACCCAAATCTGGGCTAGGCCCGGCGCGACGCCAAATGTGGGCTCGCCCAACCGGGCATGGGTCACTGTGGTCAGCGCAAAATCGGCATCCAACGCGCCGCCTGATCCCAGATCGGCAAGCTTGACCATCAGATGTGACATGGCCCGCGCCGGGGACACCCCATCCTGAGGTGCAGCAGCATGCGAAGTCTTGCCGGTCAATTCGATCTTCATCCCGCGCGATGCGCAGTTTGCTGGTCCCTTACACAGCTCAACCGTACCAAGGGCCAAACCCGGCAGGTTGTGAAGCGAAAACACGTAGTCCGGCGCGATCTGATCGAACTTCGGGTCTGCACGAAAGGCAATCGCGCCTTGCCCGGTTTCCTCGGCCGGTTGAAAGATCAGAACAACCCGACCCTTTGCGGGCTGTTGTCGCGCCAGCTCTTCGGCCACGCCCAGCACCATTGTCATGTGGCCGTCGTGGCCGCACAGATGCCCTTTGCCGGGCACCTTAGACACATAGGGCTTCGAACTGAGCTCCTGGATTGGCAGCCCATCCAGTTCGCACCGGATCCCCACAGTTGGTCCTGCGTGCCCACTGTCAAAGACCGCGGCAACGCCGTGTCCGCCCAGACCGGTCAGCACCTGATCGGCACCGTACCCTTGCAACAGGGTGGCCACGCGAGCAGCAGTCTCACGCTCCTGCCCTGAGAGTTCGGGGTATTCGTGCAGTTCGTGGCGCAGTCGGGTTAACCGGGCGCAGGTTTCAGGTGTCACCCTTGCTCCAGCTTTTTCTGGCGCGCGTCGCGCAGCCGGGCAAAGTCATCCCCCGCGTGGTAGGACGAACGGGTCAGAGGCGTCGCTGACACCATGAGGAACCCTTTGCCATAGGCGGCCTTTTCATATGATGCGAACTCTTCCGGGGTCACAAACCGGTCGACGCCGTGATGCTTTGGCGTGGGCTGCAGGTACTGACCGATGGTGAGAAAATCGATAACGGCAGCGCGCATGTCGTCCATGACCTGACGCACCTGTTGTTCGTTCTCACCCAGCCCGACCATGATGCCGGATTTCGTGAAAATCGACGGATCGAGTTCCTTGACCCGTTGCAACAGCCGCAGCGAGTGGAAATAGCGCGCGCCTGGACGAACCTCAGGGTAAAGGCCCGGTACGGTCTCAAGATTGTGGTTGAACACGTCCGGTTTGGCCTCAACCACGGTCTCCAATACGGAGGGATCACATTTCAGGAAGTCCGGCGTCAGGATTTCGATGGTCGTCTTCGGCGACCGGTGCCGAACCGCTCGGATCGTTTGCGCGAAATGTTCCGCGCCGCCGTCCTTGAGGTCATCACGGTCCACCGAGGTAATCACCACGTGGTTCAGACCCAGTTTCTGGACGGCATGCGCCACGCGCCCGGGCTCGAACGCGTCCAGTTCATCCGGGCGACCGGTGGCGATGTTGCAGAAGGTGCAGCCGCGGGTACAGATCTCGCCCATGATCATCATGGTGGCGTGGCCCTGGCTCCAACACTCGCCCACGTTGGGGCACCCGGCCTCTTCGCAGACAGTGACCAGATTGTTTTCACGCATGATCTTGTGGGTATCGGCATAGCCTTTCCCACCGGGCGCTTTGACGCGAATCCACTTTGGCTTTTTAGGCTGCGCGTTATCGGGACGATGCGCTTTTTCGGGGTGACGTTGTTCTGGGATCTTCAGATCACGCACGGCTGGCTTTCCTGACTTTGGGTCAATTTGCTTAGCTGTAACATAGTACGCCTGCGGCGACTATGCCAGCCGGTCATACCCGCCATGCAAGGCCGCATTGCATGCGCAGCAACTCAGGCCAGAGGATTAGCCAGATCGCTGGGATAAATGTCGTTTTGTTAGACACTTGCCCACATATTGCAATTGCGGCATTTCTGACATTGAAGGCCATTTAGAACTGTTTTAAATCCCTTTCAATTCCAATTTGAATCACAGGAGCCTGTAGATGAAAACCGGCGCAAAACTGCCCTCCGTTACCTTCCACACCCGCGTTCGCGATGAAGCTATCGAGGGGTCGAATCCTTTCCGCTGGGAAGACAAAACCACTGCGGATTACTTTGCAGGCAAGCGCGTCATCCTGTTTTCGCTGCCGGGCGCATTCACGCCCACATGCTCGACCTACCAGCTGCCCGGGTTTGAAAACGGCTATGCCGATTTCACCGCTAAGGGCATCGACGAAATCTACTGCATGTCGGTGAACGACAGCTTTGTCATGAACAAATGGGCGCAGGATCAAGGTCTGAAAAACGTCAAGGTCATTCCAGATGGTTCGGGCGAGTTCACTCGCAAGATGGGCATGCTGGTCGACAAGGACAATCTGGGCTTCGGTATGCGCTCGTGGCGCTATGCTGCCATCGTAAACGACGGTGTTGTAGAGGCATGGTTCGAAGAACCCGGCCTGATTGACAACTGCCCCGAAGACCCATATGGCGTGTCGTCGCCGGAAACTCTGATGAAGCACCTGGACGAAGCCAAGCAGCCTGAATTGGCTTAAGCCCGTCCGATTTCAAAGCAAATTAGGCTCGCCACTGGCGAGCCTTTTTTATTGGCGTGTCGCGGTCACGATTTCTTCGCCGACGCGTCGGATAACCTCTGCCAGACTGTCAAACCAGTCCTCTCTGCCAGTCGATAACCGCCGCACCAGACCCACCGTTCGGGCCGGTTGCGGCGCACCAAATCGCATGAGCTTAAGCCCCGGGACCGCCTCAGTTTCTGACCGCGCGGCAAGTTCAGGCATAAGTGTCAGGCCGAACCCGTCAGCAACCAATCGCGACAGTGTCGCCAACGAGGATGCGCCCATATTAATCAAACCGCTGCTGCGGTCCTGCCCGCAAACCTCCAACGCCTGATCCGTCAGGCAGTGACCGTCATCCAGCAACATCAATTGCGCTTTTTGCAGATCAATAGGGCGCAATGCATCCGGGTTGGTCGGAACAGTTTGCAGCCGCCCTGCACTGCCCGCCAGAAAAAAGCGATCTTCAAAAAGCGGCAGTTCGAACATCTCGCTTCCACCTGATGGCAGGGCCATGACACCGGCGTCGATCTCACCGGCGCGCAACATGGCCAGCAACCGCTCGGTCCGGGCCTCGCGGATCTGGACCCGGAGTGAGACGTCAGTCGTGCGTAAACCGGCCAAAACGCCGGACAGCAGGTAAGGAGCAATTGTCGGTATGATCCCGATCGACAAAGACCTGTGCCCGCTGGAGTTATCCTTTGCGAATTGATCTAGCCGATCCGCAGCGCCCAGAACTTGCCGCGCGTAGTCCAGAACATCCCGACCCAACGGGGTTAGCAGAATGTCACGCGCCTGCCGTTCGAACAGCGGACCGCCCAAAGTTTCCTCGAGCGACTTGATCTGAACGGACAGCGCAGGCTGAGACACATGGCACACCTGCGCGGCCCGGCCAAAATTGCGTTGATCAGCAACCGCGCTGAAATACTGAAGCTGTCTGAGGGTAAAATTCATAGGCATTACCTATCACCACCACCAAAAAGCTCAATCAGAAACTATGGCAAACTTCACCCGATCAAACGTGTTTTTTCGGCCTGATCTTCATAGTGCCGCTTAAGACGCTGCAGAGCGATGCGCAGAACGATTTTTCCAGATCGCGCCGACCAGCCCATGCGTTTCTCGGCCAGTTCCAACCCTTCCAGATAACAGCAGCAACGCAGCGCAACGTCGCTGAGCCCCGGCCCAAGATCCGACAGCGCACGTTCGACCCGTGCCCGTGCATCAGACGACCCTTGCCCCGCATGAACTCCGGCACCAAAACTGCCACGCCTCCCAGCGGTCAGAAAGTGATCCCAGTTCTGCGTGACCTGAGGGCCAATCTGCGCCAGCTCAAAGTCCTCACGCAGACGCTCACCCGCGCTGACAAGGGCTTCGTCCAGAAACGGCTTGCCATCCCGATCCCGTCGGCGTGCCAGGGCGATCAAAGGGCTTTCGGCTGCGCTGTAGCGAATGCGCCGAGCACGGGGTGAGGACGTGATTTTGCTACCCTGCGCCTGAAAAGGCGTTTGCGCCTCGGCCATACCGAATTCGTTTCTCGCACGCGCCTTGTTCTCGGCCTCGGCAATCAGTTGGCTCAGTGCAGCGCGCCCTGAGGACGAGATACGATAGCGCGAAATACGTCCCGGATTGCCGCAAGAAATCCAGTCCTTTAGCGCCAAGGCCTGCGCGATCCGGCAATCTACAACGGCTGTTCTGGTAGCGGCATTGTCACCGCTGTCACGGACGACCACGGCCTTGTCCATCTCTTCCGCCACCGCCAGCACCGCGCCGGTTTCGCACAATCTGCGCAGGATCCGCAGGGCCTCGCGGTTGAACTCTTCGTCCTTGGCCGCTACGTCTTCTGGCTGCAGGCCCAACGCTTCAGAAGCGGCCCTAGATTGCCCTTCGAGATCCGAGAAATGAGTTTCCGCAAGCGATTGCAGCGCGGCATCCACAAGCGGGTCGTCGCGACGCATTTCGATGCGCCGAATTTGTCTGAGTATGGTTGACGCATGGCACCCAACAGACCGCGCTATGTCGCGGATCGACTGGCCGGTTTCGGTGTGCGCCAGGTATCTTTGCGCCCCCTCAGGTACCCAAGCCGGAATGGTGAAAGCCATGCTATCTTCCATAGTTACTTGCCCTCGTCGACAATCCAATCTGTTCTCAATCGCCCCCGGAAAATTTGTTAACCAATCCTAACTAGAGTTGCTTTCGTTACTCGTTCGTTAACCGGAGGAGACAAGAGCCAGATTTGATTCAAAATCATAAACACTCATTAAGTCAGAGTTCGGAGAGAGCCCAAACAAGGCTACACCCGCTTAGATTGTGTGAGAAATGCGCATCTTCTGTTCAACCAAGGGAACACTGAAATGCAGGACCTGATGACCATGATTACAACGCTCCGCCGCCCTCCTCTGCTGGCCCGGGCCGCTAAACACGGAGCGCAGGATTAAGATCGGGAACGGCACCTGCAGCGTATCCTGGGGTACGGGTCCTTGCCCGGAACAGGTGCTGCCTTGGTACGGCTAATGGAAATGGAACGAGAGGTTAACGCCCAAAGACAGGCCGAAGATGCCGCCTATTCGCTGGTTCGCCATCTGGATCTGTTGATTGCGCTTTTGGGCGAGGCGCAACTGTTCAAAGCCAGCCGCGCCTCGCAGTATCAGTGATCAGGTAAAGGCATCCGGCATGGATGCTTTCTTCTCCGCAATATACTCATTCAACGCAGCGTTGATTGACGGGTCGAGTTGCGGTTGCTGATAGTTGGCCAGCAAATGCTCGACCCGCGCCGAGGCGAGTTGCCGCGTATCGCGCGCGCCTTCATCTTCCCAGGTCTCGTAGGGTTTGTAGTCCAGCAGATCGGATTTCCAGAAGGCCTCTTTGAAGTTCGCCTGCGTATGGGCACATCCAAGATAGTGACCACCGGGTCCTACCTCGCGGATCGCGTCCATGGCCTGCGCGTTCTCGTCATAAGCCACGCCTTTTGCCAGACCGTGCAGAACGCCCAGTTGATCCGCGTCCATCACGAATTTTTCGAAGTCGGCGACCAGACCGCCTTCCAGCCAGCCGCAGGAATGCAGCATGAAGTTCACACCAGCCATCAGACCCATGTTCAGCGAGTTTGCAGTCTCGTACGCCGCCTGCGCATCAGGCAACTTCGAGCCACAGAAAGACCCCGCAGACCGGTACGGCAGGTTCAGACGCCGTGCCAGTTGCCCTGCGCCATACGTGATGTGCGCGGCTTCTGGCGTTCCAAAAGTCGGCGCGCCCGAGTTCATGTCGATCGATGTCACAAACGCACCAAAAATCGCGGGTGCGCCCGGACGGATGATCTGGCTGTATGCGACCCCGGCCAGAACTTCGGCCAGAACCTGTGTCAGCGTACCGGCAACCGAAACCGGTGCCATCGCTCCGCCCACGATGAACGGCGAGATGATGCAGGCCTGATTGTTGCGCGCATAAACTTCGAGCGAGCCCATCATTACATCGTCGAAGGTCATCGGCGAGTTGATGTTGGTCAGCGAGGTCATGACGGTGTTTTCCTGCACGAACTCTTTGCCGAACAGAATTTCGCACATTTCAACCGAATCCTGCGCACGCGCCGGGTCAGTCACCGAGCCCATGAATGGCTTGTCCGACAGGGTCATGTGCGCCATCAGCATGTCCAGGTGACGCTTGTTCACCGGAATATCCGTCGGCTCACAAACCGTACCGCCCGAGTGGTGCAGCCACTTGGACATATAGGCCAGTTTCACGAACTTGTTGAAATCGTCCATGGTCGCATAGCGACGGCCACCCTGTGCATCCCGCACGAACGGAGGGCCATAGACCGGGGCAAGAACCATGTTGCGGCCGCCGATGACCACCGATTTTTCGGGGTTGCGGGCGTGCTGGGTGAACTGGCTGGGCGCTGTCTTGATCAGCTCGCGAGCCAGACCACGCGGAATGCGCACACGCTCGCCGTCCACGTCGGCACCGGCGTCTTTCCAGCGCTGCAACGCGCCTGGATTATCGACGAAGTTAACACCGACTTCGGCAAGAATGGTTTCCGCGTTGGTTTCGATGATCTCCAACGCCTCTTCATTGAGAATTTCGAAGTTCGGAATATTCCGTTCGATATACTTCGCGGTTTCGATACGAACTGCGGTGCGTTCGGCCCGGCGAGCGGCGCCACCGCCACCTCGTGCCCTGCGCCGGGTATTTGCCTCTGCCATGAGAAGATCCCGTCTGGTTGATTTGATTGATCAACTTGTTATAGCAGCCTTAACTGCCTCAGCATCAGGATTGCGGCGCTCTGGGGGAAAAAGCGACATTGACGGTCGTCGCAAACAACAGATCAGCCAGTGTCAACTCAAGCCTCGGACACAACATCCCACTCGACACTTTCGATGCTCGGTTCGAGCATAAGCGGAGCAACGATTTTGTGCTGCACGGCTTCGGGCTGATCCTCCATTGAAACGATGATTTCAATCGTTTGAAGCCCGTTGGAGATATCACTTTTGTCGAACCCGACGATCCGTACGTCATTCTGTGCAAGAGCTTTAAGCACTGACATGCGCGCATCTGCCTGCGTGTTTTCGTGACAACGCAACAAAATTCGAAACTCCTGCGTCAACGGAACACCAGCTCGAGTCGTGCGTTTGAGCCATTTTACCAGCGGTCTTAGCCCGAGATTCACAAAGATAACGAACCCGGTCATCATAACGGCAAAGTACCAAGCTCCAGCGCCTGCCATCATTCCCACTGCAGCCGAACACCAAAGCGTCGCGGCGGTATTCAGCCCATGGATCGTAAATCCGTTGCGAAAAATGATCCCTGCCCCAAGGAAGCCAATTCCTGACACCACTTGCGCAGCGACCCGCGTGGGACTTACTTCTTCTGGAAAAAGCGCCGAAAAAACAACAAACGCCCCCGCACTTAGTGCAACCAATGCATTTGTGCGCAGCCCCGCCATACGCTGGCGAACTTGCCTTTCCGACCCAATCAACGCGCCGCAGAACATTGCGAGTGCCAAATTCAAAGCCGCAATTTCAATAGCAATTGGCATCGCGTTTTTCCCGTCTTTCTAGTGTCTTCGCGCCGCGGCACCCGGACCGTCATATTTTTGTTACAAAACTTTTACAATTGGTTTTTTTGTTTCCCCCACTTCGGCGGTGATTCAAGAGCTTCCTCTTGCGAAAGCACCTGTCTTGCCATATGGCGCAACCATGACCCAAGACACCCATGACCGCCTTCTGATCATCGACTTCGGCAGCCAGGTTACGCAGCTTATTGCCCGCCGCCTGCGCGAGTTGAATGTCTATTGCGAAATCCACCCCTATCAGAACGTCACGATGGACTTCGTTCGGGAAATGGCTCCGAAAGCCGTGATTTTCTCGGGCGGTCCAGACAGTGTGACGCGCGAAGGGTCGCCTCGTGCGCCGCAAGAGATCTTTGACTACGGCGTGCCGATTTTGGGCATCTGCTACGGCCAACAGGTGATGATGCACCAGTTGGGCGGCAAGGTTGAAAGCGGGCATGGCACGGCGGAATTCGGGCGCGCGTTTGTAACACCGAAGGAACAGCTGGACATTCTGGACGGTTGGTTTGCTGATGGGGACGAGCAGGTCTGGATGAGCCACGGCGATCACGTCAGTGAAATCGCCCCCGGCTTCGACGTTTACGGCACCTCGCCCAACGCGCCTTTCGCGATTACGGCGGATACCAACCGTCACTTCTATGCGGTGCAGTTCCACCCCGAGGTGCACCACACCCCCAAGGGCGCAAAGCTGTATGAGAATTTCGTTAAGCTAGCAGGGTTCCAGGGCGATTGGACCATGGGCGCTTATCGCGACGAGATGATCCGCAAGATCCGCGAGCAAGTTGGCGACAAGAAAGTCATCTGCGGGCTTTCCGGCGGTGTAGACAGCTCGGTCGCGGCTATTCTGATCCACGAGGCGATCGGCGATCAGCTGACATGCGTCTTTGTCGACCACGGATTGCTGCGCAAAAACGAGGCCGAAGAAGTCGTGGGCATGTTCCGCGACAACTACAACATTCAGCTGATCCACGCGGACGAAAGCGATCTGTTCCTGGGCGAGCTAGAGGGTCAGAGTGACCCCGAGACCAAGCGCAAGATCATTGGTAAACTGTTCATCGACGTGTTCCAGAAACACGCCGACACAATCGACGGAGCCGAATTCCTAGCGCAAGGCACGCTGTATCCGGACGTCATTGAATCAGTTTCGTTCTCGGGCGGCCCATCGGTCACGATCAAGTCGCACCACAATGTCGGCGGTCTGCCCGAAAAGATGGGCCTGAAACTGGTCGAACCCCTGCGTGAATTGTTCAAGGACGAGGTTCGCGCCTTGGGTCGCGAACTGGGTCTTCCGCAGAGCTTTATTGGCCGTCACCCCTTCCCCGGCCCTGGCCTAGCGATCCGCTGCCCCGGTGAAATCACCCGCGAAAAGCTGGACATCCTGCGCGAGGCAGATGCTGTTTATATCGACCAAATCCGCAAGCACGGGCTCTATGACGACATCTGGCAGGCTTTTGTGGCCATTCTGCCCGTACGCACCGTGGGTGTCATGGGCGACGGACGCACCTATGACTACGCCTGCGCGCTTCGTGCCGTGACGTCAGTGGACGGCATGACCGCGGACTACTACCCGTTCAGCCACGAATTCCTTGGTGAAACAGCCACGCGGATCATCAATGAGGTCAAGGGCATCAACAGGTGCACCTACGACATTACCTCAAAACCACCCGGAACGATTGAGTGGGAATAAGTACCCGATTATGTTTTTTTTACACGATCTAAAGTACACTAATCACCTTCCTTGGAATGAGGCCATTCATGAAGAACACGCATTTCTGGATATTGCGAAAGATCCTGAAACGTGCGTCTAAGGCGTCATTGGAACAGGTCAAAACCTACCGGATTTTGGGTGAAACCTATGGGCAGTACGACTCCATGGAAAACTGGGACTGTCGCGATGGCGAAGGCCGTGAAATCCCTTGGTACACTTATCCGGCGATAGAATATCTTGACAGCTTTGATCTGAACGGCATACGCGTTCTGGAATATGGCAGTGGGAACTCCTCGATCTTCTACCTGAATGCAGGCGCAGAGGTAACATCGATCGAAAACGACAAAGGCTGGTTTGACAAGATTTCTGCTTCTCTCGCTGACAAACCGTATTTCACCTATTTCTTCGAACAGGACGAAGCGCAATACGTCGAGCGCGATGAAATACAAAATGCCGATATCGTCGTAATCGACGGGCGCTATCGCAACGCCTGCGCCAGATTTATGCGGAAACGGCTCCAACAGAAACGGATCGATCCGGTTATGATTGTCTTCGACAATTCGGACAGGCACCCGGACTGCATTGCCTTGCTGGATGAGGCCACGGGCTGGAACAGATGCGATTTCAACGGCTTCGGTCCGATCAATTCTTACACATGGACCACGTCGGTCTATCTCAACCCATCGCGGCAACTGTCCAGAAAGAATCGTTTGGCCCCAATAGGCGGGCTGGGTGACGTGAGTGCAGACGACAGTTAGGACCCAGCGGACGCGATGCCACCGACACTTGATAGGACGGGCGCTTTGAAACTACTTAGCAGAATAAAAAGGTCGATTTCAAAGCGGCTCAGTCCACCAAATACCAAATATTACGGTTTGAACGCTCTCGATCAAAAGATTGAGCCCTATCTGGATTTCGACAACGGTTTCTTTGTGGAACTCGGGGCAAATGACGGCGTCACACAATCCAACACCTACTATTTGGAAAAAGATAGGGGATGGCAGGGTGTTCTGGTCGAGCCGGTACCGCATAACTTTCTCAAATGTGTCTCAACACGGGGAAGCCGGAGCAAAGTGTTTTGCAATGCCTGCGTCGACTTCGGTTTTCCTGATCGCTTAATCGAGATGGACTACGCAAACCTGATGAGCGTAGGTGTCGGACAGGAATTGGACCTTTCGGATCGAGACGAGCATCTAAGGATTGCTCAACTACACATGAAAGACACCGAGGTCAGTTTCTCGTTCGGCGCGGTCGCCCGCCCGCTCAATGATCTTCTCATCGAGGCACATTCACCAAAAAACATAAACCTTCTCTCATTGGATGTCGAGGGAGCAGAACTGAGTGTGCTAAAGGGGATTGATCACGACCAGTTTCGCTTTGACTTTTTATTGATCGAGTGCCGCGATCTTGGCCGGTTGCAGAAATATCTGAGCACAGTTGAATACGAACTTGAAACCGCCCTCACTCGGCACGACTATCTTTTCCGCAACAACCGACAGGCTTAGTTCGTTCATGCTAAGAAGACCCAAGTGGAATTGGCCCGTTTCGAACACCTACTTCGCAGTCTTGCTTCTTTGTGTTGAGTTGTCCTCGCTTTGAAGCGTGCACCTAGTCATCTTGGCAAGGCAGCGCTCTGGATGACCGGGGCGATTGCCTCATTTTCCTCCATGGCAGTCGCGGGACGCGAGTTGAGCGTTACCCATGACACGTTCGAGATCATGTTCTATCGCAGCCTCGTGGGTATTTGCGTCGTCGCTCTGGTCCTGACGGCAACAGGGAAATGGCATCAGGTCTCGACCAAACGGATTGGCTTGCACGGCGTTCGCAACTTGCTGCATTTCACTGGCCAAAACCTCTGGTTTTATGCCGTAAGTGTCATCCCGCTGGCGCAGGTTTTCGCGTTGGAGTTCACACAGCCCATCTGGGTCATCCTACTGTCGCCCTTGCTGTTGAAAGAGCGTCTGACAACCGTACGCATGATGTCGGCATTGATTGGTTTTGCGGGCATCCTGATGGTAGCGCGCCCGGGTGCCGTACCCCTCAGCGCGGGTGTGTTAACGGCCGCCCTGTCCGCCGTTTTCTTTGCTTTGACAACCATATCGACCAAGTCCCTCACCCGCTTTGCCAGCATTGGGTGCATCATGTTCTGGCTGACGGTCATGCAAGCCGCGTTGGGGTTGATTGCGTCCGGGATCGACGGTCAGATCACGCTACCTTCGGCCAGCACCGCTCCGTTCTTGCTGTTGGTGGGGCTGGCCGGGCTTTTGGCGCATTACTGCATTACCAATGCGCTCGCCATTGCGCCGGCAACTGTTGTGGTCCCCTTTGACTTTGCTCGCCTTCCGACCATCGCGGTGGTGGGCATGGTTTTGTATCACGAACCCTTGGATCACTGGACGCTTCTTGGTGCTGCCGTGATCTTCTCAGGTATCTTTTTGAACGTCCAGGCCGAGAATCGTAACAGTTTGGCAACACTCTCCGGCGACACTCAACGCAAGTAACGCACGGTCACCAGTTGACGATAAAGTAAAGCTTAGAAAAGTATCGAGCACCGCATTACAGGTCAGTCCGCACCACAACATTACAGGCACTGACCTTCAGGAGACCTAGAGGGAGGAAATAATGAAAAAAGCGCTTCTACAGGCGTGCGCGGTGTGCATTGGCGCAACTGGGGCATACGCTGGCGGTCTGGACCGTAGTGGCCAGGGCGTCAACATCCTGTTCGAGGAAGGATCTGTTGTACAGTTCCGTTTCAGCTACACAAACCCCAGCGTCAGCGGTGAGCAAAACGGGGTTCCGTCAGGGAACGTCGCCAACAGCTTCTTCACCCCGCACCTGGCATATAAACACGCGTTCACAGACCAGCTGGATTTTGCACTGATCTATGACGAGCCTTTTGGCGCCGATGTCCGCTATCCGTCGAACTATCCGCTGTCGCGGAACCCGACTGCAGCCGTGGGTGGACGCACGGACGTTCTGCGTGCAAAGGCAGATGTTGATGCGATCACAGCTCTGCTGCGTTACAAGTTCGATGGTGGATTCAGCGCCATTGGTGGTATCCGCGCACAGCGCGCCGATGCGAATGTCGCTGTACCCATCGTAGCCGGATATGAATTTGAATCCGGTGCCGAGATTGATTTCGGCTATGTTGTAGGTGTCGCATGGGAACGCCCGGAAATCGCGGCACGCGTTGCACTGACCTACAACTCGAAAATCACTCACAAGTTCGACTCGACCGAATCCATCAACCGCGTTCCGCCGATCCCGGCCGCGCTGGTGACGGCACAGACTCAGACCGAAGTTGTAACACCCCAGTCGGTTAACCTGGACTTCCAGACAGGCGTTGCGCCCAACACGCTGCTGTTCGGTTCGATCCGCTGGGTTGACTGGCCGCAGACCGTACTGGCCCCGCCGGTATATCTCAGCGCTGCAAACCAGAACCTGGTCGACTACGACGACGACACTTTCACCTACTCGCTTGGTGTGGGTTATAAGTTCTCGGAAGAGTTTTCGGGCGCGATCACTGCAGGTTACGAAACCTCCGGCGACACCACCGTATCGAACCTTGGCCCGACTGATGGCTTCTGGAGCCTGGGCGTCGGCGGCACCTACTCGTTCGAGCAGGCACAGCTGTCGGGCGGTATCCGCTACACCGACATCGGCGACGCGACCACCACAACCGGCGGCCAGTTCTCGGGCAACTCGGCCTGGAGCGTCGGTCTGCAGCTGACTTACTTCCTGCAGTAAGCAGCACAGCTCAAGACTTTTGAAACCCCGCCATTAAGGCGGGGTTTTTCTTTGCGCAGGTTTCGGGTCGAACGCCACGCCAGAGAGTGCAACAACACCTTATGGAAACGCAAAAACACCTTTCTCCAAGGGCTTGGGCTGAACTTCTGCTGCTGGGCCTGATCTGGGGCGCATCATTTATCTCGATCCGCGTCGCGCTGGACACGATTCCGGTAATGACCTCGGTCCTGCACCGGGTCTTCTGGGCAATGCTGGCGCTTTGGCTGGTTGTCTGGGTCAAACGCCTTAACGTTCCACGCAGCCCCAGAATCTGGGGCGCGTTCCTGGTTATGGGACTTTTGAACAATGCCGTCCCGTTTTCCCTTATGGCCTGGGGGCAGTTGTACATCGAGACAGGCCTGACCTCGATCCTGAATGCCGCCACAGCGGTGTTCGGCGTGTTGATAGCAGCCATCTTTTTCAAGGACGAGCGCCTGACACCCGCACGCGGAATCGGAGTGGGTTTGGGTTTTCTGGGCGTGGCCATGGCAATCGGCCTGCAGAATTTCACCACGTTCAACCTGCAAAGCGCCGCACAACTCGCGATTCTGGCGGGCACCGTGTCCTACGCTCTGGCCAGCGCCTGGGCCCGAGCCAATTTGACGGGCCTGTCCCCGATTGTTGCCGCAGCCGGTATGCTGACCGCCTCGACCCTTTTGATGCTGCCGATCACTTTGATGATCGACGGCATCTCGTCCCTGAACCTGCCAGCGATCACCTGGGCAGCGATCGCATACTATGCCCTGTTCGCGACCGCGGGCGCGTATCTTTTGTACTACCGCGTTTTGGCGATGGCCGGGGCTGGCAACCTGATGCTGGTCACGCTCATCATCCCGCCCGTGGCGATCATCCTAGGTGCCGTCTTGCGCAATGAAGCCCTGCCACCACAAGCCTTCTTGGGATTTGCAGTACTTGCCATAGGGCTGGTGATCCTCAACCGCGCCCGACCACGTGATTGACGCCGCCCCCTGCCCGTTTTAGCTAGGTCACAAAAAGGGACAGCGGACGATGATCTACAGCTCGGCAAAAGACTGGCGCGATGCAGCGCGAAAAAAGGTGCTGTTTTTCGGCATGTCGGGGCTGGGCAAAACCTACGTGTCCAATGTGTTGCGCGAATCCGGCGATTGGTTCCACTATTCGATCGATTATCGCATCGGCACCCGTTACATGGGCGAGTACATCATCGACAACGCCAAGGCAGAGGCGATGAAAGTCCCGTTCCTGCGCGAATTGCTGCTGACGGATTCGATCTATATCGGGTCAAACATCTCATTCGAAAACCTGACACCGGTCGCCGCTTATCTGGGCAAACCCGGCAACCCGGATCTAGGTGGCCTGGACCTGACCGAGTATCGCCGCAGGCAGGAACAGTTTCGCCAGGCTGAAATCCATGCCCTGCTGGATACCCAGTATTTCATCGACCGGGCAGAACGTCTGTATCAGTACCCGAACTTTATGTGTGATACCGGTGGATCGATCTGTGAATGGGTCGACCCCAACGACCCTGCTGATCACGTTCTTTCCGAATTGTCTCGCCAGACCCTGATGATCTGGATCAAGGGGGATGACGAACACACCGCAGAACTGATCCGGCGCTTTGACAAGGCTCCAAAGCCGATGTCCTACCAACCCGAATTTTTGACCCGCGTCTGGGAGGAATACCTGGCCGAACACGATTGCGCCGCAGACGCGGTCGACCCGGATGCTTTCATCCGATGGACCTATGCGCGGGCGCTGGCGCATCGCCAACCCCGCTATGAAGCAATGGCTGAAAACTGGGGCGTGACCGTCACCGCCGAAGACATGCACAAGGTCCGGGACGCCGCTGATTTCGATGAGTTGATCGAACGCACCCTTGAGACGCGGACAAACCGCGCTTAATTACCGCCTCTACACTGAAACTCCAAAGGCTTGCACCTGATGCCGATCAAGATTCCTTCCGACCTTCCTGCATATGACGTTCTCACCAAAGAGGGCGTCATGGTCATGGCTGAGGATCAGGCGATGCGTCAGGACATCCGGCCTTTGCGGATCGGCCTGCTGAATCTGATGCCAAAAAAGATTCAGACCGAAAACCAGTTCGCACGCCTGATCGGAGCGACTCCGCTGCAGATTGACCTGTCTTTGATCCGCATGACCGAGCATCGCACTAAGAACACAGCTGCCGATCACATGGCCGAGTTCTATCAGCCTTTCCAGGATGTGAAGGATCAGAAATTCGACGGTCTGATCATCACCGGTGCGCCCATCGAGCATCTGGAATTCGATGACGTCACCTATTGGGACGAGATGACCGAAGTGTTCGAGTGGACCCAGACTAACGTTCATTCCACATTCGGCGTCTGCTGGGGTGGGATGGCGATGATCAACCATTTCCACGGCGTCCAAAAACACATGCTGGATGCAAAGGCGTTCGGGTGTTTCCGCCATCAGAATCAGGTCCCGGCGTCTCCGTTTTTGCGCGGGTTTTCTGACGATTGTGTGATTCCGGTCAGCCGCTGGACAGAGATGAAACAGGATGAGATCGACGCAGCTGATGGTCTGACCACATTGCTGGGCAGTGATGAAGTCGGCCCCTGTCTGGTCGAAGATTCCAAGCATCGCGCGATCTACATCTTCAATCACTTCGAATATGACAGCGATACGTTGAAGCAGGAATATGACCGCGACGTCGCCAATGGGACGCCGATCAATGTTCCGATGAACTACTACCCCGACGACGATCCTTCGCAGCCGCCGCAAAACCGGTGGCGCAGCCATGCGCACCTGCTTTATGGCAACTGGATCAACGAGATCTATCAGTCCACACCGTTCAACATGGATAACATTGGCCGTTAAAGTTCTCATAGCCCTCGGCCTGGTTGTGACGGGTCTGATCGTGCTGACCGCTTGGCGGGCCGCACAAAACGAAGCTGCGGCCGAGGCCAGTTTTCCGCCTGAGGGCGAGATCGTTGTGGTCGACGGCGTCGCAGTACACGCCGAGATCATGGGCGAAGGGCCGGATGTGGTTCTGATTCACGGGTCCAGCGGAAACACCCGCGACATGACATTTGCTCTGGCCCCGATCCTGGCAGAAAACTTCCGGGTGATCGTCTTTGATCGCCCGGGTCTAGGGTATAGCGACAGCTTCAATCCCACCGGGGAAACCATTGAAGAGCAAGCACTGATCCTACAAAAAGCTGCTGCGCAACTGGGCGCGGACAAGCCTATTGTGGCGGGTCAAAGCTATGGTGGGTCTGTGTCTTTGGCTTGGGCTGTGACGCGGCCCGAGAATATTTCGGCCTTGGTGCTCATCGCGCCTGCGGCGATCCCTTGGGAAACGCCTTTGGATGGGTTCAACAAGCTTGCGTCCACGCCAACCGGGAACGCGCTGGCCCTGCCGCTGATCACGGCTTTTGTACCTGAATGGTATGTCGAGCAGGCGCTGGATCGGGTCTTTGCCCCTCAGACTGCACCCGATGGCTATTCGGACCACTTCGGTCCTGGCCTGACCATGCGACGCGCGTCAATGCATGCCAATGCTAAGCAGCGGGCAAACCTGTTGGACGAGGTCCGTGCCCTACAACCCCGCTATGGTGAGATTTCTGTTCCAACCGAGGTTGTCCATGGAACCGCGGACACGACCGTAAGCTTTGGTTGGCACGCAGAACAATTGGTCGAACAGATCCCCAACGCTGAACTGATCGAGCTTCCGGGGATCGGCCATATGCCGCAGGTTGTTGCTGCCCCCGAAGTTGCGGCGGCAATCGAACGCGCGGCTGAACGAGCGGGTTTGCGTTAAACCTGCGGCTAATCCATAGTTGGAACTGGATTTTATCGCGAGGTAGACCATGACCCGTTCCGAAAAAGGTTCCATTGAAAAGTATTTTCGAAAAGAAGCGCCAAAAGAGGTGCGATCAGCCATCGAAAAGGCGGGTAAGGACGACATCCTGAACCCATCTTATCCTTACGACGAACGCATGAAGCGTAAGGACTATGAGCAAGAGATGGAATTGCTGCAGATCGAGCTGGTCAAAATGCAATCCTGGGTCAAAGAGACCGACCACCGCGTGGCAATCATCTTTGAAGGGCGTGACGCAGCAGGAAAAGGCGGTACGATCAAACGCTTTCGCGAAAACCTTAACCCTCGAGGCGCCCGCAATGTGGCACTAAGCAAACCGTCCGATACTGAACGCAGTCAGTGGTATTTCCAACGGTACATTCCACACCTGCCGGCTGCCGGTGAAATCGTGTTTTTCGACCGCAGCTGGTACAATCGCGGTGTAGTGGAAAACGTTTTCGGCTTTTGCGAAACAGATGAGCGTGAAAGGTTTTTCCGACAGGTCCTGCCGCTAGAGACCGGATTGGTGAATGACGGGATCAAGCTGTTCAAGTTTTGGCTCAACGTCGGGCGCGCGGAACAGTTGAACCGTTTTCTGGCACGTGAGACAGACCCGCTAAAGCAATGGAAACTCAGCCCAATTGACGTTGCGGGCCTTAGCAAGTGGGATGAGTACACGCAGTCCATCTCAGAGACTTTGACGCGCAGCCATTCGGATCACTGCCCGTGGACCATTGTTCGCTCGGACGACAAAAAGCGCGCCCGGCTTGCCGCCATTCGAACCGTCCTGCACGCGCTGGACTATGACGAGAAGGACAAGAAGGCGATTGGCAAGAACGATCCTCTGATCTGTGGTGGCCCCGAAATTTGGGAGGCGTGATGACATTTCCGTGCCCCATCCCTGCTGAGCATTGGACGAATGGCGCAGCGTGAATTATCTCTTGGCTCTCCAAGGCTTAAACAAAAAGGGCTCGTGACACAGGCATGACCAAACGCGGGTATCACCACGGCAATCTCAAACAAGCCCTGATCGAGGCCGCGCTGTCGCTGATCGAAGAAAAGGGGCCGACCGGCTTTACCCTGTCCGAGGCTGCAAAAACCGCGGGCGTCACTCCGGCTGCCGTGTATCGCCACTTCCACGGTCGCGAGGATCTGATCGCCGAAGCGGCACGTCAGGGGTTCGAGATGTTCGCGGATCTGATGCAATACGCCTATGACAAGGGCCAGCCCTCGGCACTGGCAGCCTTCGAGGCAACGGGCCGCGCCTATCTGGCCTTTGCCCGAAAACATCCCGGGCACTACATCGCGATGTTCGAAAGCGGTATCTCGGTCAACCGAACGCCGGAACTGTCGCTGGCTGCGAACCGGGCGCGCAATGTGTTGGAAAAAGCCGCTGCGGATCTGTCGCAACATATTCCGCCGGAAAAACGCCCGCCTGCCTCGATGTTCAGCGCACATATCTGGGCCATGAGCCACGGCGTAGTCGAGCTTTATGCGCGAAATACCGGTGCAAGCTCGCCCTTCTCGCCAGAGGACTTGCTAGAGAGTGGAATCGGTATCTATCTGCGCGGGCTTGGCCTGGTCCCGCAGGACGAATGAGCGTTGGTTAAATTATCGGTCTGGGCGACGGCATGCTGAGCCCGGATGTGACGTTAATCAAATCCATTTCGCCCATGCCCTTGATATCGACAGGCCCCAGGTCCGACACCTGAAACTCGTCGATCAGAGCATATTTCATTTCTTCCGGGGCCACGATATTCATTGGGTTTGCAAAGACTTGCAGCCGAGAGGCAATGTTAACCGCCGGTCCAAACACGTCATAAACGTATTTCTGAATACCAACGACCGATCCCACGGCCGCCCCCATACCCAGACCCACGCGCGCCTGCCACTTGTGCGGATGGCTTTCGTTGCGCCGTTCCAGGTACCTCAAGAACCGGACCGCACAATGAGCCACCGCCGTGGCATGATCCGGAGTGGGATCAGGCATCCCTGAGACCGCCAGATAGGCGTCGCCTATGGTCTTGATCCGCTCGCACCCGAACTGTTCAACGATCCGGTCAAAGGCGGTGAATATGTCATTGAGCTCGCTGAGCGTAACCGTCGGATCGGTTTTGGCCGCGAAATCCGTGAAACCAACGAAATCCAGCATCACAACCGAGACCTGATCAAATAGCTGTGGTGTCACGACGCCAAAGGTCTTGAACTCTTCATACACGGCCCGCGGCATCAGGTTCAGCAACAGCCGCTCGACCCGTTCTTTTTCACGTTCCAACTCGCGCGTGTTGCGCTCGACCATGGTCGAGTAGCTGTCGATCATACTCTCCAGTTCGCGAATACGGGTGATGTTCTGGAACTCGACCACCAGCAGCTGTTCGGTAATCCCTTTTGCCAAAGACACCGCAACTGCAAAGATCAGCGTTCGGCGCTTGGGTTTGACCTGTAACTCGACCGAATAGCGCAGTCCTGACTGTTTAACGTCCTCAAGCTCTTTTGCGTCGAGGCCGGGAAAATAGTCCATCAGGGTCTGCTCATCGCTGGGCGCACCAAACCACTCTGCAAAAGGCCCGTTGTGAAACACAAATGTCAAATCCGAGGCACGCACAACCGCAACACCAACGCCTATCGCGCGCAGCAGTTGTTCGTTTATGGCCAGAATGCTCATGCGGCATCCCGTGTGACAATGATTGATCTTTTGGATTCAATGGCATCCAAGGCAACTTTGATATGCGCGTCTTCCATTCCGTGCATTGAAAGCGCTTCGCTGAACAGCGCCGCCATTTCATCAAAATCCTCGTGCGATATGTTCAGATGTCGATGGACCGCCTCAATCCTGTCGTCGCTGAAAGAGGCTGGCCCCCCTACCAGAGATGAGACAAACTTGGTCTGATGGTCGATGAGGCGCGGCATGTCTATGTCTTCGAAATGGCCGCCGATCTGTTCCGAGTCCAAGGCCATTTCATAGAATGTCATCACGACCCGACTGATCGTTTTGAACCCGCCATACCGTTCGTAAATCGTTTGCCCCACACCGAAACCCAAGCGTTACCCAGCACTAACGTCACAAGGTTATATCATATTGACAGTTTTGTTAACGCTTATGACGGAATCGCGCGCAGTTTCAGACCTGCAGATCCTCAGCGCAGGGGATGAAGCCCACAAATCCACCGCTCTGCAGCAAACGTTTCTGTCCGCCCATACGCCAATACAGTTTGCGCTGAGCGGCCAACAGTTCGCGCCGGATGCGAAACCAAGCCGGCCCCTTGTCCAAACCGCTGTTGATCTTGCGGTCCTGCGACCGTTCGCTGACCTTGACCTCTTCGACCGTGTGATCCTGCTGTTTGGACCAGATCATCTGAACGCCGACGGCAGGGAAACACTGATACATCCGCCAGTTAGGCCGGGGGATCGATATGAAGTCATCCAGATGATCTGAGAAACGTTCAGACCAAGACAATAGCATACGGCACCCTTCATGGGACAGCACATATGCAGCGGCGCTAGGGGCCATTTCCAGCATAGGACGGACGGGCACGCCTGCGATGTTTGTCTCGGACCCAAAACGGAGCAGTCGTGGAGAATAATCCAGCTTAACCATGTCATAGGCCCCGGCATCAGCCAGCAGCGCCGAAATAACTGCACCTGCCTGTGCGGACATTTCGACGTCATCCTCAAAGACCGCCACGGCCTGCAGATTTTGGTCCACAGCCGCCTTCCAAACGGAACGGTGGCTTTCGAAACAGGCGATCTCACTTGTTTTCAGCCCCCACCGGCTGCCGGTTCCGGGGACATAGCCATTAGCGATCAGCGCGTCGGGATCCTGCGCGTCGATCGCGCTGAACCGAGTGGCGCTCGTCAATCCGGAGTGTGCAAACTGCGCCTCCATGAAGGCTCGGCGTGCCGGGACCCGATCCAGGTTGATGTAACAAGCACCGGTATCTGCTGGCAATTCGTAACGTCCCAAAGCGTTTCCTTTCAAGCGGCCTCGCCAGATACACACCGCCGATGCTTGCGATCAACCCCGCGCATGATCGACGGGTATTTGCGATTTCCTATCCAACTGTAGGTCTGCCGTCTAAGTTGAGAAGGCAATTCAAAAACGGGAATCATGTAATGACATCTCATGGCTATGCCAGTGGTCGCCTAAACCTACCATTCGTGGGGATTTCGACGTTCGGAAAATCGCCGTATGTCGAGGATTGGGACCAAATCGACGCCGATGTGGCCATCATGGGTGCGCCATTTGATTTCGGCACTCAATGGCGTTCCGGTGCCCGGTTTGGACCTCGTGCCGTGCGCGAAGCGTCGACCCTATTCAGTTTTGGACATGCAGGGGCCTATGACCACGAAGATGACGCCACTTACCTGGATGCCTCCGTTCGGATGGTCGACATAGGCGACGCAGATATCATCCACACCAAGACCGACGAAAGCCACGCAAACATCCAGTTCGGTGTCGAAAAGATGCTGAGCGCGGGCGCCCTGCCCATCACAATCGGCGGAGACCACTCGGTCAACATCCCTTGCATAAACGCCTTCCAGGAGGACTGTAAAAAGAGCGGGCCAATCCACATCGTCCAAATTGACGCACACCTGGATTTCGTGGACGAACGGCACGGTGTAACTGCCGGGCATGGGAACCCAATGCGGCGCGCGATCGAGAAATCTTATGTTTCCGGCATGACCCAATTGGGCATTCGAAACGTATCTTCGACCGCCAAAGAAGGCTACGAAGACGCCCGGGCCCGAGGATCAGACATCCTGTCTGTGCGGCAAGTGCGCAAGCTTGGTACCGAAGGGGTATTGGATCGCATACCAGAAAGCGCGCGATACTATGTGACTATTGATATAGATGCATTTTGCCCCTCCATTGCGTCTGGCACCGGAACCCCTAGCCACGGCGGTTTTCTTTACTATGACGTGCTGGAAATCTTGCAGGGGTTGGCAAAACGCGGAGACGTGGTCGGCATTGATCTCGTTGAAGTGGCGCCGAATTACGACCCGACAGAAAGTACCCAGATTCTGGCCGCTCAAGTGCTACTGAATTTTATCGGGTTCATCTTCCACGAGCGTGGCAAGAAGAGCTGAACGCCCTTCTTGCCGGATCTATTACGCGCTAATCGTGTTGTGTTCTGGCCCGTACGGGAAGCCGGTGATATTCTCAGCGCCGGTTTCCTCGACCACCAGAATGTCATGCTCGCGATATCCGCCGGCGCCCTTTTGACCTTCCGGAATCCACAGCATTGGTTCGATCGAAACGACCATACCGGGTTCCAGAACAGTGTCGATGTCCTCGCGCAGTTCCAAACCTGCCTCACGGCCATAGTAATGACTGAGGATACCAAAGGAGTGCCCGTAGCCGAACGATCGGTATTGCAGCAGGCCCTCGTCGGCAAAGAACCGGTTGATTTCTTCACAGATGCCAGAGCAGGTCGCGCCGGGTTTGATCAGGCTCAAACCCAGCTCATGTGCTGCAACGTTGGCCTTCCAGATGCGCAGGCTGTCCGCATCAGGCTCGCCCAGGAACAGGGTGCGTTCCAGTGCGGTGTAATAGCCCGAGATCATCGGGAAAGTGTTCAGAGAAAGGATATCGCCTTTCTCCAGCGCGCGTTTGGTGACGGGGTTGTGCGCTCCATCGGTGTTCAGGCCGGATTGGAACCAAACCCAGGTGTCCCGGTATTCTGCGTCCGGATAGGCACGCGCGATTTCCGCCTCCATCGCGTCACGACCGGCCATTGCAATCTCGATCTCGGTTGCTCCTTCGCGGATGGCTGCGTGAATGGCCGCGCCACCCACATCCGCCGTACGCGCGCCGCCCTTGATCAGCTCGATCTCTTCAGCGGATTTCACCATACGCGCGGCCATCGTATCTGGTGCGATATCTATCAGTTCCGGCACACCCAGAATGTCCAGCGCGGTGTCACGCATGGCAAGCGTCATGTGATCACCTTCAATACCGATCCGGCCCACCGAACCAATCAGGCTCGCCACTGCGCGCCAGTAATTGTTCCGCTTCCAGTCGGTATAGATCACGTTCTCTTCAACCGAACGCCGCCACGGCTGCCCCGCGTCGATATTGGCGGACACGGTCGTACAGGCATCCTGTGTCACGACACACCCATACGGGCGGCCAAACGAACAATACAGAAAACCCGAATAATACGCGATGTTGTGCATCGACGTCAGAAGCACAACGGGGATATCACGCGCTGCCATCGTCGCACGCAAACTGGCCAGACGGCGGGCATATTCCGCCTTACTGAATGGCAGCGGGGCTTTGTCGCCATTGTGGCTGATGAAAAACTCGGGGCGATTTTGCAAATCAGTCATTTGGTCTCTCCTCAATGCCGGACAGGCATCGCCCGGCCACAAGTCCCGGCGTTCAGGACAAGCGGCCTCGGGAACCGAGAGCCATGCCCCCCGCTTTGCGTCACGACGCCATCGTGACCGAGGTGCATGATAAAATCGCTAAATCAGCTTTCGAGTCGCGTCAAGCCGGGCTGAGACCCCGCAAACGTTCCGACCGACGACGCAACAACTCGACGGTTGTCAGCAAGGCAATCGAGATCACGACAAGGATGGTCGCAACCGCAAGAATTGTCGGGCTGATCTGCTCGCGCAAGCCGGTGAACATCTGCCACGGCAGTGTTTTCTGACTGGCTGAGCCAACGAACAACACCACGACAACCTCGTCGAAAGACGTGATGAAGGCGAACAGCCCGCCTGATATCACACCGGGCAGGATCAGCGGCATCTGGATCTTGAAGAATGTCCGGACCGGACCGGCCCCCATGTTTGCGGCGGCCCGCGTCAGCGATTGATCGAAGCCGACCAGAGTGGCCGTCACGGTAATGATCACGAAGGGGATACCCAGCACTGCATGCGCAAGGATGACCTTGATATAGCCGACAAAGTTCTTATCCATCCCCAGCGTGCCTTCAAGAAAACGCCCGATGTCGCTGTAAAAGAAGAACATTCCGGTGGCTGAGATAATTAGGGGTACGATCATTGGCGAGATCAAGATGCCCATGATGGCCCGACGCCCCGGAACGTGGGACTGGCTGAGCCCGATCGCAGCGAGGGTACCCAGTGTCACGGAGATGACGGTCGCAATCGGAGCGATTATCAGCGAATTTTTGAAGCTGCGTTGCCATTCATTGTTGGTGAAGAAATCACGATAGTGCTTCAGCGAATACCCCTCAGGGTCCAGCCGCAACATCTCCGGCGTGAAGGTGAAAAAGTCCTGGGCGTTGAAGGACAGCGGCAGAACCACAAGGATAGGGGTGATCAGGAACACGAAAATCGCCCCGCAGATCACCCGGAAGGTATAGTGCCAGAGGACCTGACCACCAGTCATGTAGGGCAGCAGCTTTTGACGGTACCGCCCCTCGTAAAGCCAAAAGATGAAGAAGGCAAAGAACCACCCCACCAAAAGCCCGACGATCAGCCCCGTCATTCCGGCAAAGAAAAAGCCGATCGCGCCAATGCCCAGTATTGTGATCCAGCGCGCGATCCGCTCGTTGTCGAGAATTGTGATGTAGAGCCAGGCAAGCCCTGCCATCAGAGCACCGCCGATCAGAATGCCAAGCAGGACGTTGCCCTGCCCGGCACCGACGAACATGCCGACAAAGCCTCCTGCGATGGCGACAGCTGGTAGGACCACTGACAACGGTTTGCGGGATATAGGAGTAAGTGCAGCCATGTTTTTATCCCAGCTTGACGTTATCAATGCCCACGATCTTGTCGTAGCACCAGTAGAGAAGCAGAACGACCGCAAGCAGGATCGTCCCCAGCGCCGCAGCCAGTCCCCAGTTAAGCGAGGACGAGATGTGGTACGCAATCCGGTTCGAGATGAAGACGCCCTTGGTGCCGCCGACGATCTCGGGTGTGATGTAGTAGCCAATCGCCAGAATGAACACGAGGATCGACCCTGCCCCGATACCTGGTATCGATTGCGGGAAGTAAATCCGCCAGAAAGTCGTCCAGTTCGTGGCCCCCATAGATTTGGCAGCGCGCGTGTAAGACGGCGGGATCGTCTGCATCACCGAATACATCGGCAGGATCATGAACGGCAGCAGGATATGCGTCATTGCAATGATCGTGCCGATTTGGTTGTTGATGATCACAAGCCGCGCGTCATCTGCCACAAGCCCCAGCCAAACCAGTGTGTCATTGATCACCCCCTGTTGTTGCAGCATCACTTTCCACGCCGACGTCCGCACCAGCAAGGATGTCCAGAATGGCAACAAAACCAATATCATAAGCATGTTAGAAACACGCATCGGTAAGTTCGCCAGCAGATAAGAGATCGGATAGGCCAGCAATATGCATGACCCGGTAATGACCAGAGACATGAACAACGTCCGACCGAACAGCTTGATCAAAATCTGCTTATCTTCGGGTTGAGCCTCCGCCCCTTCAGGGGTACGGCGCATGTCGACAGCGTTCAGGAAATAACCGTTGGTGATGGCGGGCGAATGGGTCTTGATGACGGCCCATGTCTTTGGGTCGCCCCAGCCATCATGAATCTCGATCAACTGGTCTTTGAACGGCCCGTCGGTTTCAGGGTCAAGTTTGCCGACCTTACGACCCGAGCGGCGGAACATCGAAGACATTCCGGTTTCTTCGTAGTTCAGACGCGAGCCCAAGCGGGTGTGGGTCTTGTTATCAACTGCAACCACCATGTCGCGAACAAAGGCATCAAACACAGCCTCATCCGGCAGTTCACCGCTGTTTTCATCCCAGCTTTGCAACGCCTCGACTGTCAGGGGCAGAATCTCTTGCACGATGCCGTTTTCCACCGACCGAAATAGCATTGAGGCAATCGGTATGATGAAGGAAAACATAACGAACAGGAGCAACGGTGCTATCAGCATAAGGGCTCGTAGCTTTTGTCGTCGCAGCGACCGCGCCAGAGATTGCTTGAGCGGCGTTCCATCAGCGGCCAGCATTGGACCGGTGTTTTGGTGGGTGGCGTCAGTCATCAGTGCCCCTTGGGTACTCTTTGGGTCGGGGGCGATGAGCCGCCCCCGACAGTCTCATGAGAGCAAACGCTTATTGCGCGAGCCAGGCCTGGAACTTGGCGTCGATATCGTCGCGGTAGTCTGCCCAGAACTCATAGTTATACAGGAACGTGTTCTTGGCGTTTTCCGGGTCGGTCGGCATATGCGGTGCCATGTCGATACCCAGTTCAGCGTGCTGACCGACCAACGGGGCCGAGGACGCACGTGCAGGACCATACGAAATCCACTTTGCCTGATCGGCCAGGCGCTGTGTGTCGGTCGCGAACATGATGTAGTCCAGCGCGCGTTTCTGACGTTCTTCGCTCAGACCTGCGGGAATGATCCAGCCATCAAGATCGAAGACCTGTGCATCCCACAGCATAGCAACGGGCTGCTTCTGCTCTTCGATCACACTGAACAGTCGACCATTGTAGGTCGAGCCCATGATGACCTCGCCATCTGCCAAAAGCTGAGGCGTGTCGGCACCGGCAGACCACCAGACGACGCTGTCCTTGATGGTGTCGAGCTTGGCCAAGGCCTGATCCTGACCTTCCGGTGTGGCCAGAACATCATAGACGTCATCTTTTGCAACGCCGTCGCACAGCAGAGCCCATTCCATGTTGTTGATCGGACGCTTTTCCAGCGAGCGTTTGCCCGGGTAAGCTTCTAGATCGAACACGGCGCAAACATCGGTCGGCGGCGTGTCACCAACCAGATCGGTACGATAGCCGAACGTGGTTGAATAGACGATTTGCGGGATAAAGCAGTCGCTAACCAGCAGGTCGCCGAAATCATCAGCTGCGGATGTCCCATCGGGTGCCGGGGCCAACATGGTGTCCGGGTCGATCTCCATCGCTAGACCTTCGTCGCATAGACGGATGGCGTCCGCAGCAACCACATCCACAACATCCCAGGTGATGTTGCCCGCTTCGTTCATCGCTCGCAGCTTGGCAACCGCTTCGGCCGAGCTGTCATCGTTCAGGATGGTAACGCCTGTCTTTTCCGAATAGGGCTCGTGATACGCTTTGAGCTGCGACTTGGAATAAGCTCCGCCCCACGAGACGATCGTCATCTCTTCGGCCATTGCGCCACCGGCAATAGCGGCAACCGCACTTGCCAAAAGAGTGGTTTTAGTAACTTTCATTGTTAACTCCCTGTTATACCCGTTAATTTTAACTTTGAAGACCGGGTCACGGGGCAACCCGATCATCTGATTGTCCCACGTGCCCGGGCGGACGACGCGGGTCGTTTCTCGGTCTCAGGCGTCGAGCGCGCGACAGTCCTGCGCCAACCAGCCGATTTCGACTTCCTGCCCCGGTGAAAGCCTGACCGCATCCGGAGCATTTCGTGTCTTGATGATAAAGTCGTCGTTACCCGCAACCGACAGACGGAAACGGAATACGTCGCCCATGTAAATGAACTCTTTCACGGTCGCCTTCAGTGTGTGCGCATCCGCATGCAGGCGGTCCTTATTGAACTCGACCCGCTCAGGCCGGATCGACACTTTGGTCCGCTCACCAGCCGAATGCACATTGACTGGCTTGGCGTCAATTTCGGATCCATCGTCCAGAGCCACAACACAGGTGTCACCGTCAATAGATTTAACCACACCCTCCAACGTGTTGTTTTCACCGATAAACTGCGCGACAAAGCTGTTTTCCGGCTCTTCGTACAGCAAATCCGGTGGCGCAAGCTGCTGAATGCGTCCGTCATCGAATACCGCCACCCGATCCGACATCGTCAGTGCTTCGGTCTGGTCATGCGTCACGTATACGGTCGTGATCCCCAAATCGTGCGCCAGGCGCGTGATCTCAAACTGCATATGTTCCCGCAGTTGCTTGTCGAGCGCGCCCAGAGGTTCGTCCATGAGAACCAGCTCGGGTTCGAAAACAAGCGCACGTGCCAGCGCGATCCGCTGCTGCTGACCGCCCGACAACTGCGCCGGTCGGCGACTGCCAAAGGCCCCCATCTGAACCATGTCCAGCGCGCGCCTGACTTTTTCTTCCCGCTCGTCCTTACCGATTTTCCGCACTTCCAGAGGGAAGGACAGGTTTTCGGCCACCGTCATGTGCGGAAACAAGGCGTAGTTCTGAAAAACCATGCCGATGCCACGTTTATGCGGTGGGATGTTGTTGATTGGACGTCCGTCCAACATGATTTCGCCATGAGTGGCCGTTTCAAACCCTGCCAGCATCATCAGGCAAGTCGTTTTACCCGACCCCGAAGGCCCAAGCATTGTAAGAAACTCACCCTTCGGCAAGGAAAGGTTGAGGTCTTTTACAACGAGGATCTCACCATCATATGATTTCTGGACATGCTGAAACTCGACGAACGCTGCGTCATCTGACATTTACCGAATTGTCTCCCCTGTGCGGTCCTTGCCTGCCCGGTTCATCCGGATCTCAAGGACCTGTCCGCCCCATTTAAGGACATGCGGGGCGCAGCACGCAACCAAAATATGTCACTCGTGTAACGATTGAGTATGCCAATGCGTAAATCTCAGTCACAGTTCAACTTGCGCATGTGCCACGCAAGGCTTTGATTGCTGGTCAAGACAGGTTTTTGCAACCGTTCTTCAATCTCATCAATAATATCAAAAGTTCTTAAATTGGTGCAGCTTATGAAAACAGCTTCAACCGATTTTTCCCGTCCAAGCTTCGTCGCTGCATCGATCAGGGACTGCCGGGATATCCTGGCAACCCTGGCCTCTTCAGCTTCGCCGAATGTGCCAAAAACATCCATCAAAATACCGTTTCGCGCAAAGGCCTCGCGGATGGGATCGTTCACTTCTTCAATGTATGGAGACAATAGGGCGAACTTTCCGACACCGAGGTCGTGCGCGCAGGCTGCCGCCGCCCGCAATGGGTTCGTGACAATCGCAACATCGCAGGTTTTCTGCACCATTCTCTCGACCTGCTCTGACCCAATGACCGAACTGGCAGAAGTGCAACCATACCCAACGACCCGGAAAGGCCGGGTTTTGGGCAGTAGGTCGGCAGCAACCGGAAGCGCAGTTTCCATTTCCGCCAAAGTGTTGGTCGTCACCTCTTTGCCGCTGGGAATTCTGGACACGTAAATCGGGCAAGTCCGGTCCGAAAAATACGCGGAGAACTCGGGTTCTAGCGTTTCGTCGGTCTGCAAAACGATCAGCCCCATCGGGGATGCGGTCAGGTCGTCGGCATCAATTGAATAAGCCAGGCGCGTCATATCTCGGGCAACTCCTGACATGCCCGAGGGCTGATATAGCGAGGTGCCCCATCGGTGATGACAATGTTTTCTTCGTGAACAAGTATCTTTCCACCAACAGCAATCCCTGGTTCGAGGGTCAGAACCATACCGGGTTTCAGCACCGTGTGATCGGTTGGAATCAAAGATGGCCATTCGGTAAGCGACATACCCAAACCATGCCCCAACCGCCCTGCTCCGGTATCGGCATCGTGGCGCGAAAGGACCGAGTTCATTGCCTGAAACAGGTCTGCGGCAGTCGCACCCGGACGGGCGATGTCAAATGCGGCGTCCGAGGCCTCAATGAGTGCAGAATAAGCGCTGCGAACCTGTGCACTGGTCGGGCCGATCGACCAGTTGCGGTCGTAGTCGCTGAAATATCCGTCCCAGACCAAACCGGTGTCCAGCATCAGAACGTCACCTTGCTGCAACAGCGTATCGGCTGCCGGAGAAATCACGTCCGTGTACCCGCCCTGTTCCGCGCCGCCGGCCAGATAAGGCACCCAGTCCGCGCCTTCCTCGAGACACAACATCTGGAACCGGCGAAAAACTGTATCCAGCCCAACACCCACACCAGCAATTTCGGGAACGCGATGAAATGCGCGCCCGGCAATGGAACAGGCCGTTTCGATTTTGGCGATTTCTGCGGGAGACTTGACCATTCTAAGCGCCCGCACGATTCCCTCATCACTGCACAGATCGCGCTTACCGACCGCTTCCTGCAATTGCCGAAAATCCGCCAACGGCATTCTCACATGCGTTTCATGTCCGTCGGGCAACCCAATTCTGGCGCCAGTTGGAGTGACCTCGCGAAGGGTATCGGCCAAAAGGTTGACGCCATCATCTGTCAGGTCCGGAGCGGCCCAAGTTCGGATGTCGTCTATCCAGGTTTCTGCCATAAGCGCGGCCCCGATCGACGGGATCACTGCGATTGGCTTGCCACTGGCGGGTACGATCAAAAACCACGGGCGCGTCGGGCTTTCCCAGAAACGGGTCAAGTAGCCGGTGAAATATCGGATTTCGGGTTCCGTGGTCAGCAACAACGCTGACGGGCCGGCGTCGCGCATCATATTCTGCGCGCGTTCCATGCGCATCGCAAATTCTGACGCGTCAAACCCCCTCATTCAGGGACCTCGGAGAGAATACACAAAACCCGCGCATCCGGGCCAATTCCCAAAGCGGAGCGCACATCGGCATTCATAACGGCGGCAACGCCTGCCGCTCCGGACGCCGTTGTGGCAATGCCCGCGTTCGCCATAGCCGGCAACGCACGCGCAACCTCGTCATCTCTCAGCGTCAGGAAGCGGTCCGCATCGCGCGCCAACCCGTTCAACGCGATCAACGATGGTTCCTTGCAGTCCAAACGCCCCATAATGCTGTCGGGACCATCCGCAAAGACGCAAGCGCCTGCATCGATACTCGCCTGCAGCGCGGGTGCTGAGTCGGGCTCAACCACGATGATCTGAGGTTCATCCCCCCAGACTTTGCGCGCATAAGCAGCCACTGCTCCGGCCATACCGCCGACACCGGCCTGCAGCATGATATGTGTTGGAGTTTCCGGACATTGCTCGGCAGCTTCGGCGGCCATCTTCAGATAGCCTTCCATCAACGTATGCGGCAGTTCATAGTAGCCGTCCCATGAACTGTCAGACAGCAAGGTCCATCCATTTTCCTGTCCAGCCTGGCTAGCCGCATCCATGCTGGCGGCGTAATCCGCGCCGCTTCGCACAACTTCAGCACATTGCGCCCGAAGGCGATCAGCAAAACTCTCCGGAACAGATTCCGCAATGTAGACGACGGCTTTTGCGCCGAACTTCTTTGAGCCCGCCGCGACGCTCAAGCCGTGGTTGCCCGCACTGGCGGTCACGTATGTACGACCGGACAGAGTGGTGTCATTCGGTGCCACGGCCAAATCTGCGGCGTGACGTGCGATAACATAAGCCGCGCCCAACGCCTTGAACGACCCCAGCCCCATCCGACCACGTTCATCCTTGACCCACAGGTCAGCTACCTCAGCCAGTCCGTCGACCTGCACCAAAGGGGTTTCGTCAGAGGGCAAACAACGCGCCATCAACTCCGATGCTCTTGCGACATTGATTGAAGGACACGGAGCGCAGTCGATCAGCTTGGGACCGCCGCGATAGGGGTTGGATGAGATTTTCAATTTGGGGTCTTCCCTGTGATGCCCATTGACGTGAACGTATTCGTCAAGTTCTGTCAACAGAACTCGCCCCAGACAGGAACCCATAATGCCCCATGCTGATCCGGCCTTTAGCCGCGCCGAGTACGACCGCAGATTGGCCAAGACGCGCGCTGCCATGTCTGCCGCAGGACTCGACGCGATGTTTGTCGAGGATCCGTCGAACATGGCGTGGCTGACCGGTTATGAAGGCTGGTCGTTCTATGTGCACCAAGGGGTTCTGATCCTGCACGATGCCGACCCGATCTGGTGGGGGCGAAATCAAGATGCCAACGGGGCACGCAGAACGGTTTGGATGTCGGACGAGCGCATCCATTGCTATGCGGACGAATATGTACAATCGACGGTTCGCCACCCGATGCAGGACCTCGCCACACTGATTGCAGAATTAGGTTTGGCAAAAGGCCGTATCGGCGTTGAACTGGACAATTATTACTATTCAGCCAAGGCGCATCTGACGCTGCTAGCGGAACTCCCAGAGGCGGAGTTGATCGATGCAAACGCGCTGGTGAATTGGCAGCGCACAGTAAAATCCGACGAAGAAATCGCCCTGATGCGAAAGGCCGCTCGGATTTCCGAACATGTGATCGATGGTGTTCTGGACCGCATAGAACCGGGCATGCGCAAGAATGACATTGTCGCGCAAATCTACCATGATGCGATCACCGGGGTTGGTAGCGATTGGGGCGATTACGCGGCCATCGTTCCCCTGCTCCCGTCCGGTGCTGACGCTGCCGCCCCACATATGACATGGGATGGAGCGCCGTTCAAATCGGGTGAATGCACGTTTTTTGAGCTGTCCGGCTGCTATCGCCGGTATCACACACCGTTCTGCCGCTCCGTGTTTCTGGGTGATCCGCCCGAACATCTGTTGCGGGCCGAAGCTGCTTTGGTCGAGGGGCTGGAGGCCGGTCTGGACGCCGCTCGCGCCGGAAATCAGGCACGCGATATTGCGTTAGCGCTGGCTGCACCACTGGAGCGGGCCGGTATCGAACGCGGCGCGCGGTGCGGGTATCCGGTTGGCCTCAGCTATCCACCGGACTGGGGTGAACGCACGATTTCCCTACGCCCCGAGGATGAGACTGTATTGGAGCCCGGCATGACCTTTCACTTTATGCCCGGCCTCTGGATGGACGATTGGGGTCTTGAAATCACCGAGTCGATCCTGATCACTGAAACCGGGCCTGCCGAGTGTTTCTGCAATCGCCCCAGAAAGCTGTTCGTTAAGCCATGAGCGTACAAAGATCCAAAGAATTGCTCGCCAACCTAATCGCCTTTGAAACAGTGTCGGCGGACTCGAACCTGGACATGATCGTTTATCTGACCCAACGGTTGGAAACGCTGGGTGCGCGCTGTATCGAGACCCGTGATGAAACCGGCGCAAAGGCCAATGTGTTTGCCACGTTAGGGCCCGACATGCCGGGCGGCATCCTTTTGTCCGGCCATACGGATGTGGTTCCGGTGGCCGATCAGGACTGGACCTCCGATCCCTTTCAGATGACCGAGCGCGACGGCAAGCTCTACGGTCGCGGCACTTGCGACATGAAGGGTTTTGTCGCTGCTGCTCTGGCCTTTGGCGAAACGTTAGACACCAGCAAACTAACCCAACCGCTACACTTTGCCTTTACCTATGACGAAGAAGTCGGCTGTCTTGGCGCGCAAACCCTCGTCAATGATCTGTCCGAGCGTGGCATAGTTCCAGACATCGCCATCATCGGCGAACCGACAGAAATGCGGGTGATCGAGGGTCACAAAGGTTGCTTTGAGTACACGACGCGGTTCACTGGTTTGGAGGGGCACAGCTCGGCCCCCGATGACGGCGTGAATGCTGCGGAGTACGCTGCGCGCTATATCGGAAAACTGTTGGAGCTGCGCCATATTCTCAAGTCGCGCGCCCCAGCCGAAAGCAGGTTCGAACCGCCCTGGACAACAGTCAATATCGGACGAATCTCAGGCGGCGTTGCGCACAATGTCATCGCAAGTAAGGCAGAGGTCGCGTGGGAGATGCGCCCCGTGCAGGCCAGCGATGCGGATCTCGTCAAAAGTACGCTCGACCACTACGTCGAGCATTCTCTATTGCCCGCGATGCAGGCAGTTCACAACGAGGCAAGCATCACGCAAGAAGCCGTCGCCAAGGTCGAAGGCCTTGAAACCATGGAGGACAACGAGGCCCGTGATCTGGTTGCAGAACTGACGGGCGCAAATGGAACCGGTGTTGTCGCCTTTGCCACCGAAGCTGGGCTTTTCCAAAAACTGGGCGTCCACGCGATAGTGTGCGGACCGGGCTCAATTGCACAGGCGCACAAGGCCGACGAATTTCTAGAAATCGAACAGTTGGAGTTGTGTTGCCGAATGCTGAACCGGTTGGGACGCCGCCTGATGGGCTAAGTGGTCCCGTGCGAGCGGTCGTACTTTGATCGATCCGGTTGCACATGAGCGGCGCGTGCGTCTTTGCCGGGGTCATAGACCTCCATCAACAGCGGATAGCAGGCCGCTACGTCCGAGGAGTGCTCCGAAGAACAATCCCCGCCCGGACAAGCCGAAAGCCCGACAATTAGGTCAATCTCGGCGTAGAACTCAAGGTAATCGCCGGGCCGAACCGGGCTGGCCTTCATGAAGTACTGGCCGGTGTCTCGGGTGAAACCGGTGCACATGAATACGTTCAGCACATCATGCACCAGCATTTCAGCCTCTTGCAGCGGCAAGTCGCAGTGATCTGCCAATGCGCGCGTCAGGTTCGAATGGCAACAGTGGTGATAGTCATCCCCAGAGAGCAGACGCCCCGTATACGGATCACACCGCGTCCCGATCACGTCATGGACCGAACCACCATAGGCATCAAACCCATACCAATCCAACGTATCTGCAACGATAGTTGCCATGGGCCGCATGTTGGGAAAGCTCGACCACATTCGGTCACCGGTCGACAGATGCGTGCCATGCAAAGCCCGGGTTTTGCCAGAGTAAAACCGCTCAGTCAGGTCATGTTTGTTCCAAATGTTCAGGTCACCGACCTGCGGGCCATCCACCGAAACCACTCGGATAAAAGCACCAGCCGGAACCTCGATACACGCCGCGTCGCGGGGCGCCGCAGTGGCTTCCGCAGATTTGGTCGCCCCCTCGCGAAGCTTTTGCAAAGCGGCCAGATCGGGCTGCTTCAGTGTGTCCGGCGGATAGCAGATAACCGGCGTGATCGCTTTGCGTTCCGAAGCGTCTTGCGGCGGCGGGAAGTTTGGTTTTGCAAGTTTCATAAGCGCCTCCCTTCCCGCCCTATAGCCCTGCTTTTGCGCATCTCTAGCGCATTACAAAAGGGTTCGCCATCGGCTCTTGCGCCGTGCTGATCCAGGTCGTCTTGGTTCTGGTGTAATCCAGTATCGCCTCGACCCCTGCTTCGCGACCATATCCGGACTGATTGAACCCGCCAAACGGCGCGATCGGAGAGATCGCACGATAAGTGTTCACCCAGCAGATCCCGGCCTTGATCCGTTTCGACACTCGATGCGCCCGCGCAAGGTTTTGAGTGAAAACTCCGGACCCCAACCCATAAGGCGTTTTGTTGGCCAGGGCGACGGCCTCTTCTTCGGTGTCGAATGGCAGTAGCGACATCACCGGCCCGAACATTTCAATTTTCAGCGTTTCGGTCTCGGGCGACGTACATTCTACCAGAGTTGGGTTCATGTAGTTCCCGGGACGATCGGCAACTTCTCCGCCAAAATGGATCACGGCGCCCTGCCCTTGCGCCTTGCTCAAAGTGTCTTCGATCTTGCGGACCTGCGCCGCCGTGCAAAGCGGTCCGACATGGGTTTCGGCGTGCAAAGGATCACCTAAACGGATGGCACCGGCTTTTTCTGCGATCCGTTCGATAAGCGGCTTTAGGATAGACCGATGCACCAACCCGCGTGTACCCGCCACGCAACTTTGGCCTGACGCGCCAAAGTTTCCTGCGATCAAGCCATTGGCCGCGCCATCCAAATCGGCATCGTCGAACACAAGGACCGGCGACTTCCCTCCTAGCTCCAGCGACGTGACGGCGAAATTCTCGGCCGAGTTGCGCACCACGTGACGCGCAGTTTCCGGCCCACCGGTAAAGGCGATACGGTCGACATCTGGATGTCGGGTCAACGGGATGGCGCAGTTCTCAGCGTCCCCGGCGATGACGGACACAACGCCGGGCGGAAACCCCGCCTGTTCGATCAGCTTAGCGAATTCCAGCATCGGAGCTGGCGCGACTTCAGACGCCTTCAACACAACAGAACATCCAGCTGCCAGCGCCGGACCCAGCTTGGTCGCGGTCAGGAACATCTGGGCGTTCCACGGCACGATCGCAGCGACAACGCCAATCGGTTCGCGCGTGGTAAAGACATGCATATCGGGTTTATCGATGGGCAAAACTGTCCCTTCGACTTTGTCGGCAAGCCCGGCATAATAGCGGTAGTAGTCGGCGACATAGCCGGTTTGCGCCGCCGTCTCCGCCAACAATTTGCCGCTGTCAGTCGTCTCCAACTCACCCAAACGAGCGGCGTTCTCAGCCACCAGATCCGCGAGCCGGTACAGCAGTTTTCCCCGCTGGGTTTGCGTCATATCCCGCCATTCCGGATCGTTCAGAACGCGTTTTGCGGCTGCAATGGCCCGATCGACATCCTGAGGCGCGGCACAGGCGAACGTGGCCCATTCCTGACCGGTCGCCGGGTTTTCGGACATCATGACCTGCGCCTCAGATCCTTCGGTCCACTCACCATCGATGAAAAGCTGAAAATGCGGTAGGTTTCCCATGATGGTCCTCACTGAAATGCCGGCATAACGTCGTCGATGAACCGCGCCAGCGAGGCGCGCTTGCGTTCGTTGGTCATACCGCTGTCGACCCAGAACGAGAATTCATCATAGCCCAGATCCTCGTACCGTTTGATCCGGTCTATCACCTGCTGAGCGGTTCCGACGGTCAAGTCCTGCGCCAGTTTCTCGTTGGTATAAACTGGGTTCCCGTCCATTTCGGTCTCGGAAATCGGTTCGATCAGACCCTGTTGGATCGGTCGCTTGTTCAGGAACCACGCGCCGAAATAGTTGTAGTACCGGCGCAGGTCGTTCACGCCCTGTGCTACGTCCTCATCGTCTTTTCCGACATAGGTGTGATGCAGCAGCATGATCTTCGGGCGGGGACCCGAGTAGCTGTCGCACGCATCATTGAACCGACCCATAAGGGTTTCGATTTCTTCCATACCCTGCCACAACGGTGTGACCTGAATATTGAACCCGTTGTGGACCCCGAACTCATGGCTGTTTGGGTCACGCGCCGCAATCCAGATCGGCGGACCATCATCCTGATAGGGTTTCGGCGCTGAAGTCGCGGCCGGGAAAGCATAAAACTCACCTTCATGGGCACAATCACCCTGCCAGATCTTTGGCAACAAAGGGGTAGATTCGCGCATTCTCTGCCCGGCTTCCCAAGCATCCATCCCCGGCATCAGGCGTTCGTACTCAAAGGAGTAAGCGCCACGGGCCACTCCCAGCTCAATGCGCCCCTTTGTCATCTGATCCGCTGCGGCTGCCTCGCCTGCAAGTTTGATGGGGTGCCAAAACGGAGCGATAACAGTGCCCGTCCCCAGCCGCACGTTGCGTGTGTGATGCGAAAGATCGACCAGCGAAAGAAAAGGGTTCGGTGCGATTGTGAACTCCATCCCATGATGCTCGCCCGTCCAGACCGCGCGCATTCCCCCATCGTCGGCCATTTTCACCAGTCTGACGAACTCATCGTACAGCACATCGTGCGGCTGGTCCGGCGTCAGACGTTCCACATGGGCAAACAGTGAAAACTCCATCAAATGGCTCCTTTACCGAAAACTGTGAATTTCGCCGCGTTCGGCGTCGCCAAGATAAAGCCCGAAAACGCCTTCGCGGGCTTCAACGGCATAGCGGGTCATCATGTGGTGGATACCCCGGCTGGCATAGGTCAGATCAGGCAGGTCGCTGACGCTGATCCACTCGGCATCATCCGTCGGAGTGTTCCGATCGGAAGAGGCCAGAAAGAACGTGTAGTGCAGGTTCGTTTCGATATCGTTGAACGAAGAATAGACCTGTTCGATCTGCGCGTTGATGCCGCGTCCGGATAAACCCTCAGCCAGTCGGTTGCGTTGCCCGCCGGGTTCGACGCTGGCGATTTGGACCGGTCGCAGCGCTCCATCGTTTCGTTCCAGCAGCACCTTGCCGTTGGCCTCGATAATCGCCCCGCAGACTGTTGGCACTTTGGCGTCCATCTCGCGTTCTAGGCCAAGGCTGAAATAGGATCCATTCACGTAGCCAAGACCGTTCCCCTTGGCGTGAGTGAATGCATTGACCTTACCGATCAGGACCGTGTGATCTCCGGCTGGTATTGCCTGATGCGTTTCACAGCAAAACTGAGCCAATGCGCCATCAATCAAGGGCAACCCGTGATGGCCCTCGCTATTTGCAGCCTTCGCGAAACGATCGCCTTTGAAACCCGCAAAAGTGTTCGAGATGTCTTGCTGTCCGTCTGCCAGTATATTCACGGCGAAATGCTCGCATTCCGCAAAATTGTCGTGGCTCGACAAAAATTTGCCGGGACACACAAGTAACAACGGTGGATCTAGGGACACGGACGAGAAAGAGTTGGCGGTAAATCCAACTGGCGCTCCGGATTTATCGCGGGTCGTAACGACCGTTACGCCTGTCATGAAACTGCCGAACGCATCGCGCAGGGCTCGGGTATCGATTTCTGTCACGGCAGGCACCTCCGAACAAAACTCAGCAAACTGGAATTGACCTCGAACGGATGTGTCATGGGCATCATGTGCGCCGCATTCGCGATGACTTCTACCTGCCCTTTTGGTGCCAAAAGGGCCATGTCGCGCGACATCCGGGGTGTCGAATTGGGCTCTTCCTCGCCCGTTAGAAAAAGAGCAGGACAGTTAGTTTGCGCCAGTTGCGTGTCGGCTGGCCCATCACTTTCGGCAAAGACAGTATAAGCCGCCTTGTACGCAGCCGGATTGACCTCTTGGAGCCAACGCAAACAGGCAGCAAATTCCTCCGACGGATTGCCGCCGAACCAGCGCTGCAAGGTCGCAGTCGGGTCATTCGTTCTCGTTTCATCCAACGCAGCGGCGCGTGACAACACAGCCTTTTGGGCTTCCGGCGAACGTCGGTAGACAGCGTTCAGCGCCGCCACACCTTTCACCTGTTCGTGGCCGGACGCTGCGATATCCAGCGCAATCAATGCGCCCATCGAATGGCCAACCAGAACGACCGGTTCGTTCATTATGCCCGTGACCAGACCAGCATACCCTTCCAACCCGATGGAATTGCAAAACTTAGATTCCCCATGCCCGGGCATGTCGGGGCACAAAACGCGATACCCGGCCCCGCACAGTGCATCGATCTGCGCGCCCCAGGCTTCGGCCCGCAGCCCAACTCCGTGGAGCAGCACCACAAGCGGACCCTGGCCCGCCTCAATTGCGGCCAGATCGCCGAAGTCAGACCGAGGCCGGGTTGTCCACGTCATGGCCCAAATCCTTCAAGTCCTGATAACGGTCTCCGATACGGTGATGCGGGCGGCCCGTGGTCGCGCCCCCCAGAACCACGACAATCTCATCGGCACGCGGAGCATCGGGAATGGCAAATTGCAGCGTTAGGTAATGTGACCGGCGGCCCACGTCGTTCTTGTCCATCAGCGGCACCATGATCGGTGCGTTGGCGGCACCCCGGGTGTTTGTGAACGACAGGTAAGACTTTGCGCCAACGGCTTGCCGGAAGATGTTCCCGAAGTGCAACGTGTGGATCAGTCCCGAGGCATGTTCGACCTCTCCGTCCAATCCCACAACTGCGGCTTTTCCATAGGCTTCGATTGCCTTGCCATCTCCGGCAAGTGCGATCACCCGACTGGACAGTTCTTTGCCCAAGATCGGGCCATAAGCCAGAATTTCCGGACGCAGGTCCGCGACGTACCGACCGGCCCAAGGGTTGGCGACAACCGCCGCCACAGCGAACATACGCCACGGACGGTCAGCTTTGCGGTACCCTTCGACAAAAACTTCCTCATCGAATGTCACTATTTTTCGAATTTTCGGCTGCACGGTTTCCCCCAATCTTGAGTTTAGGAAATATCATTTGCCGGCCTGCTCTTTGACAAACGAAAGAAGTTGGGTCTTAGGTATAAACAACACTACTAGGTAACTTGCAGATGCCCAAAACCCTGCCCCCCCTTACATGGTTCCGATCCTTCGAAGCTGCGGCGCGGAGGCTCAGTTCAACCGCTGCCGCGGATGAAATCGGGTTGACCCAATCCGCTGTAAGTCAGCAGATCAGATCGCTGGAATCGCGCCTTGGTGTTGTTTTGTTTCATCGGCATCCGCGCGGCCTGTCGCTGACGGATGAGGGTCGCAAACTGCTACCGCAGGTCGAAGCCGCACTTGAGATGTTGCAAAACGCGGCCTCGCCTTATCTGACCGAAGAACGCGCGCGACACGTCACTGTGGCGGCCTCGATTAGTGTCATTGAGTGGGTAATCTCTCCGGCCCTGCCCAGGTTCCAGGAACAACACCCAAACACGTCAGTGCGTTTCGTCAGTACAATCTGGCCGGATGAGTATTCTGCACTTCGGGCGAACGTCGAGATTCGGTTCGGGTCGGAAAAACAGGTCGGGCGTGACGCGCTTCCTTTGAAGCCTAACCACCTTATCGCTGTTAAGGCTCCCGGCCTGAGCGGAGAATTCAAGGACCTGCCGTTGATCGAAGCCGTAGGAACATCCGACAACTGGACCTCTTGGTCCGAAGCCACAGGTCACGCGATCCACGCACCGGCGTTTTTCGTCGATTCCTATGGCTTGGCTCTGCAATTGGCCTCGACCGGTAGCGGGGTGGCACTTGTAAATTCTTTGATCGCTGAACACGCCCTGAATTCAGGCCAGGTTGAGCGCATTTTCGATGCATCCGCGACAGCAACCGAGGGGTATTTTCTTGCTAAGCAAGACACGACGCCCGAGGTTGATGCATTCGTATCTTGGTTTTTACAATTGATACCTGAAACAGCACCCGAAAGGGTCTGATTCAGACATGTCGATGTCGCATCTGAGGATATCACCCTGCAAAAAAATAGTGAATTCTGGCAAAAAAGGTCCGATTCATGCGATATTCCGGCTTTCGAGTCATCAAAGAGGCGCTTACCGGCCACAAAGGGTGGAAACCGGTCTGGCGTGACCCACAACCCAAGGCCCATTACGACATCATCGTCATTGGCGGCGGTGGTCATGGACTGGCGACTGCGCACTACCTGTCCAAAGTCTATGGTCAGCGCAATGTGGCCGTGGTCGAAAAGGGTTGGATCGGCGGCGGCAATGTCGGGCGGAACACGACTATCGTCCGCTCGAACTATATGCTCGATGGGAACGAACCGTTCTATGAGTTCTCGATGAAGCTGTGGGAAGGTCTTGAGCAAGACCTGAACTACAACGCGATGATGAGCCAACGCGGGATCCTCAACCTGTTCCACTCGGATGCGCAACGTGATGCTTACACCCGCCGCGGCAACGCCATGATCCTGCACGGCGCGGATGCCGAACTGCTGGATGCCGATCAGGTGCGCAAGGAACATCCCTATCTGAATTTTGACGACGCGCGCTTTCCGATCAAGGGAGGGTTGGTTCAGCGCCGCGCCGGAACGGCGCGTCATGACGCGGTCGCCTGGGGTTTTGCCCGATCCGCCGACAGCCACGGCGTGGACATTATCCAGAATTGTGAGGTCACGGGCCTGCGCATTGAAAACGGCAAGTGTCTGGGCGTTGAGACCTCAAAAGGCTTTATCGGGGCCAACAAGGTCGGCTGCGCGGTTGCCGGCAACTCGGGCCGCGTGATGGGGATGGCCGGAATGCGTCTGCCCATCGAAAGTCACGTATTGCAGGCGTTTGTGTCTGAAGGTCTGAAACCTGTCCTGCCCAGCGTCATTACATTTGGGGCCGGGCATTTCTATGTCAGCCAGTCCGACAAGGGTGGGCTGGTCTTTGGCGGCGATATCGACGGCTACAACACCTACGCCCAACGCGGAAATCTGCCTGTGGTCGAAGACGTTTGTGAGGGCGGGATCGCCCTGATGCCGATGATTGGTCGTGCGCGCCTGCTGCGCATGTGGGGCGGTGTGATGGATATGTCGATGGACGGCTCGCCGATCATCGACCGCACTCCGGTCGAGGGGCTCTATTTCAACGGCGGCTGGTGTTATGGCGGGTTCAAGGCGACCCCGGCCTCTGGCCATTGCTTTGCGCATCTGCTGGCAAAGGACGAACCGCATCCCGTCGCCACGGCTTACCGTTTGGACCGCTTCCGCACCGGTCGTCTGATTGACGAAAAAGGCGTGGGCAATCAGCCCAACCTGCACTGAGGGGAGCACGAGTATGATTATCAACCACCCCCTTTTGGGCCCGCGCGACGCCGCTGAATTCACCTATTTGGGCGACGCCTCCATGATCGACCGCCCCGACTGGCAAGCCGAGGACGCGGCCGAGGCGTTCTATGACTACGCCTATCTGCGCGACAACCTTGCAGGCGAGCACAGAGAGCTTTGGTATCACGAGGCGGGCGACCGATCATGGCTGGTTGTCACGCGCGACACCACCACACACGAGATTTCCAAGGTAGAACTGGCCCGCGACGTGGCCCGCGCGCGGGGGAGATCCAAATGACCCAAAGCAACCGACTGAGCGGCGGCCAGATCGACCGCAACACCACTGTAAACTTCCGGTTCGACAATCGCAGCTATACCGCCCATCCCGGCGATACGCTGGCCTCGGCGCTGCTGGCAAATGACGTGCGGCTGATCGGGCGGTCGTTCAAGTATCACCGTCCGCGCGGGCTGCTGACTGCGGGGTCGGAGGAACCGAATGGCATCGTCGAGCTGCGCACAGGTGCCCGCAAAGAACCAAACACCCGCGCCACGACAATCGAGATGTTCGACGGGCTGGAGGCAACCTCGCAGAACCGCTGGCCGAGCCTGAAGTTTGACGCCTTGGGCGTGAACGATCTGTTTTCGAACTTCCTGTCTGCCGGGTTCTATTACAAGACCTTCATGTGGCCGGCGGCCTTTTGGGAAAAGGTTTACGAGCCGATCATCCGCCGTGCCGCGGGCCTTGGCTCACTGTCGATGGAAGATGATCCGGACGAATATGACAAAGGTTTCCGCCACTGCGATCTGCTGATCATTGGCGCGGGTCCATCCGGTTTGATGGCCGCGCTGACCGCAGGACGCGCCGGAGCGGACGTCATTCTGGCCGACGAGGATTTCCAGTTTGGCGGACGTTTGAACAGCGAGACACTCTCGGTCGGCGATCAAAACGCCAGCGATTGGGCCGCGCAGGCCGTAGCCGAGCTGAGTTCTATACCCAACGTCCGGCTGATGCCCAGAACCACCGTCATCGGCGCGTTCGATCATGGTATCTACGGCGCGGTCGAGCGGACTGGCGACCACCTGCCCTCTCTGCCCGCCGGTAAGCCCCGCCAGATCTTGTGGCGTATCTATACCAAGAAGGCACTTCTTTGCGCGGGCGCAACCGAACGGCCTATCGCGTTCGAGAACAACGACCGTCCCGGCGTCATGATGGCCAGTGCGCTGCGGACCTATGCCAACCGGTTTGCCGTCACTGCGTCATCCCGTGTCGCGATCTTTACCAACAACGATGACGGTCACCGTACGGCTGCAGATCTACACGCCAAAGGTGTTCACATCTGCGCCGTTGTCGACGTGCGCGAGGATGCTCCGGTTAACTACGACTACGAAGTCCTCAGCGGCGCGAAAGTCATTGATACCAAGGGGCGCTTGGGATTGACCTTCGTCGAGGTCGCCCTGCCCGACGGCTCGACCCGAACGCTGGATTGTGGCGCGCTGGGCGTGTCCGGTGGCTGGAACCCGAACGTTCACCTGACCTGTCATCAACGGGGACGCCCGGTCTGGAACGAGGCTCTGGCAGCTTTTGTACCCGGTTCGAACCTGCCTGTTGGTCTGACCGTCGCTGGGGCTGCGAACGGCCGGATGTCGACCTTTGGTGCGCTGCAATCCGGGGCCGAGGGTGCTGCGGCGGCATTGGACCTGAAAGGTGCCCCGCCCAAACTACCCGAGGCCGAAGACGCCCCGGTTGCACAGAAACCGTTCTGGTATGTCGAAGGGTGCAAACGCGCCTGGGTAGATCAGCAGAATGATGTGACCGTCAAAGACGTCAAGCTGAGCTACCAGGAAGGGTTCCGCTCCGTCGAGCACCTCAAGCGGTATACGACGCTGGGCATGGCGACTGATCAGGGCAAAACCTCGAACATCACCGGATTGGCGATCATGGCCGAGGTTGCCGGAAAGTCGATCCCTGAAACGGGAACGACGATCTTTCGTCCGCCATATACCCCCGTTCCGATCAGCACCTTCGCAGGCCGGATGAAAGGACAGGAATTCCACCCGACCCGCCTGACGCCATCACATCACTGGGCCAAGGAACGCGGCGCTGTGTTTGTCGAGGCTGGCAACTGGTTGCGCGCGCAGTGGTTTCCCCTGCCCGGCGAGACCCATTGGCGGGAGTCCGTGGATCGAGAGGTGCGGCAAACCCGTGCGTCGGTCGGCGTCTGCGATTGTACGACGCTGGGCAAGATCGATGTTCAGGGCACCGATGCAGCCGAATTCCTGAACCGCGTTTACGCCAACGGCTTCGCCAAACTGGCCGTGGGCAAAACTCGCTATGGCCTGATGCTGCGCGAAGACGGCATGGTGATGGATGACGGCACTGCCGCACGTATGGCCGAGGATCATTTTGTCGTCACAACCACCACAGCCAATGCCGTAAGTGTCTATCGACACATGGAATTCGTGCGCCAATGCCTGTTCCCGGATATGGACGTACAGCTGATCTCGACCACCGATTCGTGGGCGCAATATGCGGTTGCCGGGCCAAACTCGCGCAAGCTTCTGCAAAAGATCGTCGACCCCGAGTTCGACATCTCGAACGAGGCTTTCCCATTCATGGCCTGCGGAAACATCACCGTTTGCGGCGGGCTGCGCGCACGGTTGTTCCGCATCTCCTTCTCAGGCGAGCTGGCGTTCGAAATCGCCGTTCCCGCGCGGTATGGCGACGCCCTGATGCGGCGCTTGATGTCCGAAGGAGAAGAGTTTGATGTTGTTCCCTATGGTACCGAAGCGCTGGGCGTGATGCGGATCGAAAAGGGCCACGCGGCAGGCAACGAACTGAACGGGACCACCACGGCGCTGAATCTGGGCATGGGCAAGATGGTGTCCAAGAAGAAGGACAGTATCGGCTCGATCCTGTCTGAACGCGAGGCTTTGGTGGAACCGGACGTTTTGCGGCTGGTGGGCCTGAAACCCGTATCCCCGGAAGACAAAATCACCCCCGGCGGTCATCTGATGAACGCCGCCGGTCCGGTCGATGCGGCAAATGACCAAGGCTACGCCACCTCGGCTGCGTACTCACCCATTCTGAACAGCAATATCGGGCTGGCACTTTTGAAGGACGGCGCAAATCGGTTGGGTGAGAAAATGAGGCTTGTGTCTCCCCTGACCGATTTGACCGTCGAGGTCGAAATCGTGTCGGCCCATTTCGTTGACCCTGAAGGAGAGCGTCTGCGTGCATGATCTAATTGCAATAACCGCTTTGGGCGGGACAACGCCGCGTGTCGACACTGTTGCCGGGGTCACCTGCACGGAAAATCCCGCCGTTGCGCTTGCGTCCGTCGCGGCGCGTCTGGGACAGGAAGCCAAGGCTCAGAAGGCCCTGGCCAAACTGATCGATGCTTCTGCGCCTGATGTTGGACAACATGCCGGGGGGACAATCGCCGCCTTCTGGTCTACCCCGGATCAATGGATGATCGAGGCACCTTTCGAGAGCCACGAAGATCTTGCCGATCAAGTCAATTCAGCCATGGGCGACAGCGCCTCGGTAACCGAGCAGACGGACGCATGGACCCGGTTTGACCTTACAGGCGACCCATTGGCGTCCGTGTTAGAGCTTTTGTGTATCCTCGATCTGCGCAAGATCAGCGCGGGCAGCGTCGCGTGCTGTTCGATCCACCATGTCGGCTGCTTTGTCCTGTGCCGGTCACCGGAAGAGTTCAGCATCTACGGCCCGCGATCTTCGGCAGGCTCACTGCACCATGCAATTGTCACAGCAATGCGGTCGGCGCTTTAGGCCCCGCCTCAGACCGACGGCAAGGGCGCATTGTCTTCGACGCGGAATCGATTGATTCTGCGTCGATCTTCGCTGGGGCTTAACCCAAAGGCTGACCGATAGTGCGTGACCAATGGCGCGACGGATCCGTATCCTATGGCCGCGGCAATCTCTGCGATCGGGTCTTTTGTATAAACAACCATCTGCCGCGCCGCCTTCATCCGCATGGCCCGGTAATAATGGCTGGGGCTTTGCCCCGTCGCCTGCTTGAACGCACGCTCTACCTGACGCGGTGTGACGCCAATCTTCTCGGCCACTTCCGCAATCGAAATCGGCTCGCTCATATTCCCGGCAAACAGGTCGACGCAGCGTGACACCAGTGGCGGAAGACTGTCGCCCGTATCCGGCATGGTCGCGGTCGGAACCTGTTGACGCACTCCTGCCCCGCGCATCATCGGGTGCTGAAACCAGCAAGCGACCTCATGAGCGACATCACCGCCCAACCGGTCCTCGATCAGATGCAGGGCCAGGTCGAACCCTGCCGCCGCGCCGGCTGCAGTGTAGCGCGTCGAGGTCTTGACGATCACCTCACTACGAGCGTCAACTTCAGGAAACTCAGCCAAAAACGCAGCTTCATAGCACCAGTGGACCGAAACGGGCTGCCCTCCCATCACACCGGACCGCACTAACGGAAAAACTCCACCGCTGATCCCACCCAGCACAGAACCGTGACGCCCAAGGTTTCGCAGAGCACCGTTGCCCAAGGTTGCATCATCAAACCCCGATGTTGGACTGCTGAGTAGAAAAAGGATGTCGATGCCCCTGCATTCGGTCAGCGACCGCTCAGCTTCAAACCGGACCCCGGCGCTGGATTTTACCTTTTGGCCATGCTCGGACAGCAAGGACCAACTGAACGCCTCTTGCCCGGCAATTTCATTGGCCGCCCGCAACGGCTCGATCACCGAGGTCAGACAGGCCATTGGAAAGCCGTCAAACAGCAAAAAACCTATTTCGATTTTGTCTTCCTTGCGCATTAAGCCGTCCTAAAAAGAGTCCCTCATCAGAACCAATACAACTATAACAATACCCGTTGCGCCGCGTGCTCAGTTATCCCAACCCGAAACCTAGCGCCATACGCTTTCGCCGGCGTTTAATCGACTGGCGGAATGCCCAGTCCGAGAGCAGGGTCAGCGGAATCAGAACGCGCTCACCCAAACCGTCAATGATCGCTAGTTTTCCGCCACGTTCTTCGGCACGCACAACGTTATCAAAGGTCAAATCGCCAACAATGATTCTGCCGCGTTCAAGTTCGTCCAAAAGTTCCATTAACTCATCACGCAGTTCTTTGGACTTGTGCAAGTTGCCAATGGCCGCAACCCGCTCGGTTTCTAGGGTCGGGGCAAGCTGACCATCCGGCCCAGTCAGTTTTTCCACAACCAAAGCAGGCCCAAGCGTGGTTACTGCAAAACCTTTAAATTGCGCCAAACGTTCAATTTCCGGGACGTTGCGATTGAGTGCAGCAAGGTATTCGTTAGCTTCGCGGTTCCACTGGCGAAGGTTGCCATAGCGGCGCTCTGCATAGCGTGGGATCAAGTGATTGCGGACAGGTTTGTCCACCCGCACCTTTAATATGGACAACTTATCGAGCGGATGCTGAAATATCTTATAATTGCGGCTGCTGCACAGAGGCTCAATATTTTTCAGTTCAATCATTCTTGAGGTCTACCCTTCGCCCAGCAAATTGCAGAATATTGCGTTACGTTTCAGGCTAGTGACGCTACATGTTGTTTGGGGTCATATTCAAGGGGTTATCGGGACAAACGAATTCAAACCAAGGCAACATACCGTGTTTTGAGCGTTCAACGAAAATACCAATGTTAGTTAAAATCCCATTCTTCGGCCCTGATCTTGCACTTTGCACCTAAATGTATACAATTGCATACAGAACGAGCTTAACCCAGATGGAATCCAATTTGCTCTCTGCAAATCCACATTATCCAGCGGTGTTTCAGAAACTGAACACGCTTCTGATTGCCGGATTGGGCACTGCGGTGTTCTGGTTTTTGAACCTACCGCTGCCTTTCCTGTTCGGCCCCATGTCGGCCTGTCTTATCGCGGCTCTAGCGCATGCACCGATACGGGATTTCGGTCAGGTCTCGGTTGCGGCCAGAACGATCCTTGGCGTCGCCGTTGGCGCATCCATTACGCCCAGCCTGTTTGCCGAACTGCCCAAGATGGCGACATCGCTCTTGCTGGTCCCGGTCTTTATCCTACTGATCGCGCTGGTCGGCGTCCCGTTCTTCCGCAAGTTCTGGGGATTTGACGACAAAACTGCGTTCTACGCGGCAATGCCCGGTGGCTTTCAGGACATGGTCATCTTTGGCACAGAGGCCGGTGCAAATCCGCGCGTGCTGTCATTGGTACACGGGACGCGGGTTCTGATCATTGTCACGTTGGCGCCCATCTTCCTGACGGTGTTTTACGGAGCCGAGTTGACCAATCCGTTAGGCGAACCTGCCTCGGCCCTGCCCCCGCACGAACTGATCCTTATGGTCATTGCGGCTTTCATTGGCTGGAAGGGCGGAGAGAAGATCGGCTTGTTCGGCGCCTCCATCCTTGGGCCATTGATCCTGACCGCGGCGCTGTCACTCGGGGATTTTATCCATACGCGCCCCCCGCGCGAGGCGATCTTGTTCGCGCAGTTCTTCATCGGCTGTGGGATTGGCGTAAAATTCGTAGGCGTCACCTGGTCGGAGCTCCGGCGCGTTGTGGCAGCAGGATTCACCTACGTAATCCTACTAGCCGTTCTGGCCGCAGCTTTCACATTCGTTGTCACGGCAATAGGGTTGGGCCAACCGGTCGAAGCGTTCCTGGCCTTTGCTCCGGGCGGTCAGGCTGAGATGACGGTGCTGGCCATCGTGTCAGGCGCAGATCTGGGATACGTGGTCACGCACCACCTGACTCGGATCGTCGTGGTAATCATTGGCGCACCAATTGCGGCCAGCCTTCTTGTGCGCTGGTCAAGATCGGGGAAGTAGGCGTAAGCCTCCAGTGTTTCTGGCTGGTTGGCCTTCACTCTTTCCAGTTGAAGACCCGGCGGACCGATCAATCCTTTTTGTTTACAGGCGAAGGCGCAGGTCCTTAGTATCAAATCACTTTATTCCGATCTTTAAATCATGGATGTGACGCGATGTCTGACACACTTGATCTTCACAAGTTCGAAAATCTCAGCCCATTTCAAATCAAAGACGAACTCATCAAACTGGCGCAAAAAGAGTCGCGCCAGATGGCACTGCCCTATCTGAACGCAGGGCGCGGCAACCCCAACTGGATCGCCACCAAAGCACGTGAGGCGTTTTTCCTGCTTGGCCAGTTCGCCATGACAGAGGCGCAGCGGCATCGCAATGAACCCGAGGTCGGCCTGGCGGGCATGCCACAGGGACCGGGCTGCTACGACCGGCTCAAGGCCTATTGCCAGGCATCGCAAGACAGGAACGGCCCTCCGGGCGCGGACACGCTGACCGCCGTGGTCGATTTCGCAATTGAAAAGTTCGGCTTCACACCTGACGATTTCGTACTGGAACTGACCGACGGCATCATCGGCGACCATTATCCAATACCTGACCGCTGCCTGCAGCACAACGAGGCGATCGTCCATGAATACGTGATGTGGGCCATGTGCTCGGGGCACAGGCCCGACGCCAAGTTCGACATCTACGCGGTCGAAGGCGGAACTGCGGCGATGTGTTATATCTTCAAAGCGCTCAAAAACCAGAGGCTGCTCAATGCCGGTGACACAATCGCCCTGGGCACTCCGATCTTCACGCCTTACCTCGAAATGCCTGTGCTTGAGGATTACGGGCTGAATGTTGTGGATGTCTCATCGGAAGAAGAAGACCATTTCCAGCTTACCGACGACGATCTAGAGCAACTGGCCGACCCAAAGGTCAAGGCGCTGTTTCTGGTCAACCCGGGCAACCCGTCCTCGGTTGCAATTAGCCCCGAAGTGATGGTGCGATTGGTCGAATTCGTAAAAACGCGCCGTCCTGATCTGATTATCCTGACAGACGACGTTTACGGAACTTTCGTTCCGAACTTTGAGTCCGTAATGGGCCACCTGCCCGAGAACACCATCGGCGTTTATTCATACTCAAAGTACTTCGGCTGCACAGGCTGGCGGTTGGGTGCGATTCTGGTGTCTCAGAACAACATCTTTGACAAGATGATTGCCGAGGCCTCCGAGGACGTCAAAGCCGTCGTGAATGCCCGGTACGAGACGCTGACACCCGACCCGTCCTCGTTCAAGTTCATCGACCGGATCGTGGCTGATAGCCGCGATGTGGCCTTGAACCACACGGCAGGCCTTTCGGTGCCGCAACAGGTGATGATGACGCTGTTCTCGCTGGTCGAGTTGATGGATGAAGAGAAACACTATCAGGCGTTCTGCTGGGGTATCCTCAAGCATCGTTTTGACGAATTGGTCGAAGGTCTGGGGATTGAGGTGCCGGACAATCCGCTGTTCGACAAGTACTATGGCATCATCGACTTTGAATTCTGGCTGCGGAAATACGTCGGCGAAGATGTGGTGGAATGGATCAAGGAAAACGTCCATCCGCTGGATATCTCGTTCAAACTGGCGCAGGACCACGGGATCGTGTTGCTGAACGGATCGGGGTTCGATGCGCCGAATTGGTCCGCTCGGGTATCCTTTGCCAATCTGGATGACAGCGCCTATCGGCAGATCGGTCGGGCTGTTCGCGCCGTCGCCACGGGATATGTGCAAGCCTATCGCGCCTCAAAAGGGCTGCCCTTGCACGGCTGAGAACAACTGCAGTCAAAGGGCACGGCTTTATGGAACTGATCGGCTCGATCTTTATCGATCACCCGGAACTGGCGTTGTTTTGCAGCCTTGCCCTTGGCTATTCGATTGGAAAAATCACCATAGGCTCGTTCACCGTCGGATCGGTGGCGGGCTGTCTTCTGGCCGGCGTCCTTGTCGGCCAGACAGGGGTGGTCGTGTCCGATGACCTCAAACAGGCGTTCTTCTTACTGTTCCTCTTTTCGATTGGGTACAGAACCGGGCCACAGTTCTTCCGGTCGCTAAATCTAAGCGCGCTTCCCCAGATCGCCGTCACCGCGCTGCTTTGCGTCGTGGCATTGTTGGTTGCAGTTCTGCTGGCACCTTTGATGGGTCTTTCGGTGGGAATAGCTGCCGGGCTTTTGGCAGGCGGTGCAACGGAAAGCGCCACGCTTGGTGTTGCAATCGATGCTTTTGCCAAAACCGGAGCGGATGAAACGGCCCAGGAGATTTTTGACGCCGAAATCGCGACTGGGTTTGCAGTTGCCTATTTTGTCGGCGTCATCGCGACGATCTTCTTTCACACGCAGCTTGCGCCGCGGTTCTATGGCCGGTCTTTGCAAGAAGCCTGTGCAGAATACGAGGCAAAGCTGGACGATGACTCGGCCCCCATGGTGCCGCAGCATCGAGACTTTGAGGCGCGGGCATACCGCATTGCCCATGAATTCGCGGGTCATACTGTTGCCGAAGTCGAAGCCCGGGTGCCCAGGCATGTCCGGGCCTACATCGACAGGGTGCGGCGTGACGACAAAATCCTGCAGACCTCTCGGGAGATGGTTCTGAAAGATGGGGACATAGCCGCCATTGCCGGGATGCGCTCATTTTTGATCGACCACTCGGACCAGATCGGAGAAGAGGTCGAAGACCCCGAATTGCTGGATCTGCCGGTTGAAACCGAAGATATCGTTGTCACCAACAACGCGGTTGTTAATCAAACACTGGGCGAATTATCGACCCGGCCCGAGGCCCGCACGGTCTTTCTGCGCGGTATCATGCGCAGTGGCGAACGGTTGCCAATCTTCCGCGGTGTGACTTTGCATAAAGGCGACGTGGTGACCGTCTCTGGCACCCGAAGCCATATCGAAGACGCCGCTGCTGCGCTGGGCTATCTGGACCGGGCAACAAGCAAGACCGACATGGTCTTTGTCGCATTCTTCATTTTGCTCGGCGGACTGATTGGCATCCCGGCGCTGAAGTACGGTGCAATCGAACTGGGCCTCGGAACATCGGTCGGTGTTCTATTGGGCGGTCTGGTTGCGGGCTGGCTGCGCTCTGTACGCAGGACATTCGGATTTGTGCCCGAGGCAACGCTATGGATATTCGACTCGGTCGGCTTGTGCGTCTTCGTGGCCTGCGTCGGGATCACGTCAGGGACAAGTTTCGTCACCGGTGTGCTGGAAAGTGGGCCGTCCCTGATTATCGGATCATTGGCCATCGTCATTTTGGCCCATGGAACGGCCATTTTTGTCGGTCGCAAAGTCTTCAAGATCAACGAAGGCGTTCTGGCCGGAACCTGTTGTGGAGCGGGAACCTCTGCCCCCGCCCTGGCGGCCGTTCAGGAAGCCGCGCAAAGCCAGGTGCCCACGCTTGGCTATGGGTTGGGTTACGCTGTCGGCAACGTGTTGTTAGCCCTATGGGGCTCTGTCATCGTTATACTGTTGATCTGACCCTTACGGGACAAAAGCCACGACCAGCGGCCCCCAAAGCGTCAGGAAGATGTTTGCGACAGCGTAGGTCATCGTGAACGCAGGCGTCGGGGTCGAGTTCCCCGCCTTTTCCAACAATGTTGCAAAGCCTGGATTGCCCGACCGTGACCCCGTCACGACGGCACAAGCCTCAATCGGATTGCGAATGCGCAGCGCGATGTAATTGATCGGAAACTGGACGATCATCGGCATCAGTGTCACGACAACGCCAAGAAGCAGCAAGGTGATCCCGTATTCCTGAATAGCCTGCAGCGCGGGCTGTCCGGCATTCAGGCCGACCACTCCGACAAAGACCGCCAAGCCAAAGCTCTGCAAGAAGTTGGCCGCACCGCGGTTGATGCCTCCGATCTTGGGACGACGCGTCCGCAGGTAACCGATGATCAAGCCAGTCACCAGGCACCCAAGTCCCGACCCCAGGGCAACCTTCGTTCCCGCTATGACAAAACTGATCTCGCCGACCAGATACCCCACGGCAACGCCAATCCCCAGGGCGATGAAATTCGTGACCGATGCCGAGGGCGGAACATAGCCAGCAAACTTGGCGGCCCGGTTCAAATCGTCCTTGTGGCCCACAATGCTGACCTCGTCACCCGCATGAATCTGGGTGTTGTGCAACACCGGGACATCATGACCCATGCGCGTGATTTTTGAGATGTAGACGCCACGACGCTGATCGGCTGAAATCGCCTCGCGCAGTTGGATCAGGGTTTTGCCTGCCAGTTTGGGGTTGGTAATAACAACATTGCGCCGTTCTTCGACGATGACCATTTCGGGCGGTATTTCTCCGACCTCGCTTCCGGCCGAGCTTTCGAACTTGGCCAGCCCGGAAACGAGGCCTGAAACAACAACCAGATCACCGGCATTGACCTTCGTATCAGGGGCCGCATCCACGGCCACGCCATCCTGCAGAAGACGTTCGACCAGTATGTCCTCATCAAACCCCGCCTCGATCTCTTTGACCGACTGACCGACGATCTGGGCTCCGTCCTGAACACGATAAGCCCGTGCGTCAAAGCGGTTCATCGGCAGGAACTCACCCTCTTCCAGATTACGCCCGCCACCGCTGAGTTTTTGGGCAAGTTTCAACGCCTCTTCCCGAAGGTTCCATTTCATGATGATCGGAATAACACTGACCGCCAGAATTGGGCCAATCGAGCCAAAGATATACGTCACCGAGTACCCGACTGCGATGTTGGTTTTCAGCTTCTCTGCCTCGTCAGCTGCCAACCCAAGCAAATCGATAGCGTTCCCGGCGGTTCCGATGATAGCCGACTGCGTAAGCCCTCCGGCCGCAAGCCCGGCCGCCAGCCCCTTATCCAGCCCTGCCCATCTGGCGACGACAATCACGAAGAACAGCCCCCACAGGGTCATCATGAAGGCCGCCAGCAGCTTCGTCAGCGCCGTTCGGTTCAGGGCCGCAAAAAACTGTGGCCCGCCATTATAGCCGACCATGAAAATGAACAGCGAAAAGAAAACATTCTGAACATCAGTACTGAGGTTGATTCCGCCTATCTGACCCACGAACACGGCGACAAGCAGCGTCCCCGCAATGCCACCAAGTTCGAACTTCCCGACCCTGAATTTGCCGACCCCGTACCCGAGGCCCAAACACAAAAACAAAGCCATGATCGGATAGGTCCGCAATTGATCAGCGAGAAGTTCCATATTCAAATCCCTTGCCTGTTCGTCGTGTAAGCCACACGACAAAAGAGAAAAAATCAGAACCCGACGGAAAAAGCCGGGGCATGTCTCAGCATTTCAATAACAAGTAAACAATTAGATTTTTGATTTAGTCAATCTTGGACATGCTCGATAGTTGAATCCGTGTTTGTGGATTCAGCCTGTCTGGCATCGGCCTTCCGGGATAGCTCTGATGCAACAAAGGGGATTGTGGCGGAGAGACAGGGATTCGAACCCTGGAGACGGTTTCCCGCCTACACACTTTCCAGGCGTGCGCCTTCGACCACTCGGCCACCTCTCCGTGAGCGGGATATTTGGACTATCGCCGGGGGATTTGCAAGGCCCGATTAGAGCGAATTTTCACCTCTGATCGAAAGCCCTGTTAAGGCCGCTAAACCTCGTCCCCGTCACCATCCGGCAAATCGCCTTCGGTCATCTCAACAGGTTCGGTTGACGGCCGAGTCTCGGACGGATCGATCGGGGTGATCGCGGGTTGTCCCTTGCCTGATTGCAAGGTCTCGGGATTACGCAGCCAGACATCGCGCTGAGCAAACGGAATTTCGATCCCTTCTTCGACAAAGCGGCGGTTGATTTCATGGTTCATGTCAGACTTGACCGACAAGACCCAGTTCACGTCCCGCAGAATCGCGCGGATCTCAAAGTCGAGCGAGTCCGCGCCGAACCCCTGAAACACCACGCTCGGTGCAGGGACAGCCAGAACCATCGGATGCGCATTCGCAATTTCGCCCAGGATCTTTTCGACTTTCCGCGTGTCTGTGCCATATGCGACGCCCACCGGAACAATCACGCGACCAATTGTATTGCCGCGGGTATAGTTTGTGACCACTCCGCTGATCAGGTCCGAGTTCGGAACGATCACATCTGTTCGGTCAAAAGTCTCAATCCGTGTGGACCGGACGGAAATGTCGCGCACGTAGCCCATCATCCCATTCACGTCGATCCAGTCACCTTTTGAGATCGGGCGCTCGACCAAAAGAATAATGCCCGACACAAAGTTGGACACGATCGTCTGCAAACCGAAGCCGATCCCGACTGACAGAGCGCCCGCGACAATCGCCAGTGATGAGAGGTTGAACCCGGCGATAGTGATCGCGATCAGAGCAGCAAGGAAAATCCCAACATAGCCAGTGCCCGACACAATCGCGTTCTGCCCGCCCGGATCAATGCTGGTTTTAGGCAGCAGAGAGTTGCGCAGCCCGCTTTGCAACATTCGCGTCAGGCCATAACCAACGGCAAAGATGACGAGGAAGGTGAAAAAGTTGCTAGGGGAGATTGTGACCCCGCCAATATCGAACCCTTGCAGCAGGCGCGACCAGACCTCTTGCAGGTCGGTTTCACGCGCGCCCCAGTAAAGGGCCAGGACCGGCATGGCCAGAATGGCCATCGCAAACCCAATAAGTACTGCAAACAGCGAGTCTTTTGCTTTGTCGCCCTGTCCGCTGATCCAACCGTAAACAGACGTCAGGAATCGCTGAACGATAACCAGAGCAGCAATCAGAACCAGCGAACGTACGGCGGGGAAAACAATGGCTTCCGCGGCGTTGGTGTACCCAAGAATGGCCAGGATCGGACTGGCGATGCCCAGCAGGAACAGCGCCCGCCGAATGAACTCGACCAACTGGCTGAACCCGGCAGCGCGCGCCGTGGCCGAAGGCTCATCAGCATCGACCGGCACATCGACACTGCGAACCCGGCGGACCCGCAGCAACACCAGTGCGGTGGCGACGATGACCGGAAAGGCAACAACGGCGCGTGTTGCGTCCGAGATATTTTCGATCTGCTCGAACAGGTTCACCAATTCATGCAGGATCAGAAACGCCGCAAGAAGGTCCAGATAGACGCGCAGCTCGGTAACTTTTTGCCGTGAGAGCTTTTGGAAACCCTGCGCCTCTTGCAGCACATAAACCTGTCGGCCGATCCAGTCGTAGTACAATATGATCGCGGCCCAATACGGCACGTTCTCCATCAGCAGCGTTCCACGCAGCCCAAGGACCCCGGTCATCACAACGGCCTGTACCAGAATCCACACACCGATCCAGGGAAGAATAATACGCAGAAGTGACGTCAGAAACGCCCAGACACCGCTGCCCTGCCCTCCCAGAGAACGCATGCGCTCGCCAGCCGCTTCGGACCAACGTTTGCCATAGAACAGAAGGATACCGGCAACGACCACCAAAGCCAGAATACCCAAACCTCGGGTACGCAAACGTTCGTGAACAACGTCAGTTCTTAGGTTGCGCCGGGCTTCATTGAACAACGCCTGCGCGGCTTCATTCACGTCGACCCAGGCTGGTCCCCAATGGGCAGGGTTCAAGGGCGACGGGCCACGTTCCAACAGCTCTTTTGCTTGACGGTCGCGGATCAGCTTATCGATTTCAAAGATCAAACCGTTTGCACGGCTGAATGCCTCTTCCGAGATGATCTGCGGAACACGCAAACTGTTAAGCTGCTCGTTCAAGTGCTTTCGAAGTGTGGCGATGTCCTCTGGTTCGGTTGCATCGCCTTCGGGCGCGGGCCCAAGCGCCTTGATCTGGTTCTCTAACGTTTGAATGCGTTCGGTGTTGGCCCCGCGTGCGCGGTTGAAATCATCCCGATAGTCGTTGATCTCTGCTCGCAGGTTTTCGAGCGAGGCGTTTGAGGCCCGATTGGCCTCAATAACCGTTTCGGCCCGGTCCGCCGTTTTGACCCATCCCTGATAGTACTCACTTTGGCGATCGTTCAACTGCGCAGCAGCAGGGCCGCCCAACAACACGAAACAAACCGCAAAAAGGGTTAGGAACAGGCGGACCTGCCGCAGCATCATACGTCCTCGAACACGCCGGGGATGCTGCGCGGTGCTTCGGTCATCCAATCTGGAACCGGCAATTCTTTTTCGCGCAGGAACTCAGGGTTGAACAGTTTGGACTGATAACGGGTGCCGTAGTCACACAGGATGGTGACAATGGTGTGGCCCGGGCCAAGGTCCTTGGCCAGACGCACCGCGCCCGCCATGTTGATCGCTGTCGAACCGCCCATGACCAGACCTTCTTCGCGCAGCAGGTTGAAGATGTAGGGCAGCGCCTCGTTGTACGACATCTGATAGGCAAAATCCGGTTTGAACCCTTCGAGGTTCTTGGTGATGCGCACCTGACCGATACCTTCCGCGATCGAGCCTCCCTCCATCGCGATTTCGCCAGTGGTGTAGTACGAATACAGCCCTGCCCCCATCGGATCGACCAGACCGATTTTGACGCCCTTGGGCTGCAGCGCCTCAGCGACACCGGCCAATGTGCCGCCCGAGCCTACGGCACAGACGAAACCATCGACCTTGCCGTCGGTCTGCTCCCAGATTTCGGGGCCGGTCGTTTCCACATGCGCCTGCCGGTTGGCCACGTTGTCGAATTGGTTTGCCCAGATCGCGCCATTGGGCTCGGTCTGCGCCAGTTCCTCGGCCAGACGACGCGAGTAGTGCACAAAGTTGTTGGGGTTGCGGTAAGGCGCCGCCGGTACCTGTACCAGCTGAGCTCCGGCCAACCGCAGCATGTCCTTTTTCTCTTCGGACTGCGTTTCCGGAATAACGATGACAGTCTTGAAGCCCATGGACGCGCCGACCAGCGCCAGACCGATGCCAGTGTTGCCTGCTGTACCTTCGACAATTGTACCGCCCGGCTTCAGGTCGCCGCGCGCGATAGCATCCTTGATAATGTACAGCGCCGCGCGATCCTTGACCGATTGGCCGGGGTTCATGAATTCGGCCTTGCCGAGAATCTCGCACCCGGTCTCTTCACTGATGCGACGCAGGCGGATCAACGGGGTTTTTCCGACTGCGTCGGCAAGGTCTCGTGCAATGCGCATGGCGCCCTCATTTCATTACGGATCAACGCAGATTTACCTGCGCCGGGCGACGACCACAAGCGGCGAAAGTCATCCGCGCAGACGGTCACGATGACGTGCAAGCCAATGCGCCAGCGCCAAAAGAGGCAAATCCTTGAACCCGTGGCTGTCCACATGGTCCATGAACCGTTCATAGGGCAGGATTTGCGTACTGATATCCTCGCCCTCTGTGCCTAGTCCGCCATTGTCGATGGTTTTGGTCAAATCGGCCAGCCCGACATAAAGATGCAGATACTCAGTCGATGACCCGCTGGAAGAATACGCACCGCCCGCATAGTGCAGGCTGTTCAGTGTGATCTGAGCCTCTTCTTCTGCTTCACGCCGGGCCGCTTGTTCGGGTGTTTCGCCGGGATCAATCATGCCGGCGACCGGCTCCCACATCCAGGGTTCGGGATCATCAATCAGATAGACCGGTGTCCTGAATTGCTCGACCAACAGCACAGAATCCCGCACCGGATCAAAGGGCAGAACGATCACAGCGCTGCCCTGCATCAAACCGCTTCGGTTCAGCACCGGCCCCATCGAACCGTCGTATTGACGGTACTGCACCGCGACTTCGTCCATCGCGAAGTAGTTGATATATGGTTGTTTTCGGTCACGCACGATGACATCTGTCGCAGTGTTTCTGGTGTCACCAGTCACGCGTTGGCGCGCTGCGAGTCTGGCCCAGGCGCGTGTACGGATCGCAGGGAAACTGCGCGCGATATGTTCTGCATCGACGCGCCCAAAATGCGCCATAACCTCTTGCGCGGCCAGAACCGTCAACTCTCCCCATTCCTCGGCCCAAGCCTGCAAGGACCACGGCTGCCCCGGAGTCCAAAGCCCCGGTTCGGGGTAAAATACCCTGGCTTCAACGCTCGTCCCGTCATTCAGGTCGACAGTCTGAGGGCTCAGGTCATAGTCAAAACCACCCTCATAAAAAATCAGCCGCTTGCGGTCTTCCTCGGTCAAACCCCTCACCAACAGGCCATGGGCGACGCCACCGTCTTCCTGCAAGATCATCGGGAATGGCTGATCCTGCACCGCACAAACGGCGCGGTCTTTCAAAGCAGCCTGAGAGAATTTGAGTTGCGAGGCTGGTCGCCCCAACACAAGCTCCAGCAATGGCATATGCCGGAGCGTGCCATAGAAGAACAGATCGGACACTGTTGTTTTCTTTCGTAAATCTGCGCCCAGTTCAGCGCCAACGGCGCTTTGCTTCCTCGGTGGCCAACCCGGCCACAAGCGCGCCGATAGCCAAGGTCCACAATATCTCGGGTGCAATCAATTGGCGACCGTATTCCACACCTAACTCGAAAATGGCGATCACCGCTTCGAATGGGCCGTCAAACCTATGCCGCATGGCTAGGCGGAACATCTCGTAAACGCCCTGAACAAACAGGCCCCAGAATACAAGTGAAGCGATTCCGGTTAACCCGTTGTTGATCGCAGCGGTCCAACCGCGCCCCGCGCGTTTGCCCATGATCCACCAACCACAAACCACACCGATGAACATGTTGACCTGGGTAAAAATGCCGTAGTCTTTGCCTTCCTCGCCATTTTCTATCACCATACCTGAAACCAGGAATGCCACGACCAAAAGACAGAGTGCAGCAGTAAGTCGCGCGGCAGTGGGCATTACTTCAAGTCCATTCCTTAACTCGGTTTCACTATAGTGATCTGTGTCACATCGCAATTACCGGTGTCAAAGGCCGCGCCGCAGGCGGTCAAATAATAATTCCACATGCGGCGGAAACGCTCATCAAAGCCCATTTCCGAGATTTCATCCCACTTGTCATTGAACGTGTCGTACCAACGGCGCAGAGTCAGGTCATAACTTTTGCCAAACTCCTTCGACTTGACCACGTTCAATCCAGCGTTGGTTATTTGTTCCTTCAACACAGTCGGGGCCGGAAGCATACCACCCGGAAAGATGTATTTCTGAATGAAATCAACACCGTTACGGTACACATCCCACCTATGATCAGCGACCGTGATAATCTGCAGCGTAGCTTGCGCGCCCGGCTTTAGGCGGTCGCGCACGGTTTCGAAATACACTGGCCAGTATCTCTGACCAACGGCCTCGAACATCTCAATCGACGCGATGCCATCATATTGGCCGCGCTCATCGCGGTAATCCTGCAGCTTGAGCTCAACCATGTCAGAAAGCCCAGCCTTTTCCATGCGTTGCTGGGCAAACTTCAACTGCTCCTGACTGATTGTCAGACCTGTGACCCGCAGGCCACGCTCTTTGGCCGCGTATTCGGCGAACCCGCCCCAGCCACAGCCTATCTCAAGAATATGATCGCCGGGCTTGGCCCCCATTTCATCGATAAGGCTGGCGTATTTGGCAGTCTGCGCTTTTTCCAGACTTTCCTGCCCTGTTTCGAACAAGGCGCTGGAATAGGTCATCGTGTCATCCAGCCACAGACCGTAGAATTCGTTACCCAGATCATAGTGATAGGAGATGTTCTTTTTCGCCTGCGCCCGGTTGTTCCGGTGCAGCCAGAACCGCAGGCGTTCATACATCTGAACCAGAACCTTGCCGGTAAAGTCGTCATAGACCGTTTCATTACCCAGGTGCACCAGATCCATGAAAGACCGTAGGTCAGGCGTGCTCCAATCGCCTTCAAGATACCCGTCCGAGAACCCCAGCTCGCCCTCGCGGATCAGGCGAGCAAAGATATCCGGGTTGTGAATGTCGACGCGTGCCACAGGCCCGGCTTTCGCGCCTTCGGTTCGGAACACCCGTCCGTCCGGTAAGGCGATATCCAGCCGCCCGGATTCCATCCGGTTCAGCATCTTAAAAACCTGAGCAAAGTATCTGGGCAGGTCTTTCTGCCCGTCTGTGGTCGTCAAAATCATCCGCTCTCCCCTGTGCGGCCTCTGCGACAGGCTAGGCCGAGTTTGTGTTTCTGGCAAGTTTTCAATTCCTTACTGGTTCTTTCGACCTTCATAAGCCGCCAGCGCGCGCGCCCTGCCGGTGGCCAAGGCCACAACGGGTTGAGGGTACGGGTCAGTTGGGCTGAGGCCCCAAGACTTCGGAACCGCATCGAAATAGGCCAACGCAGTTTCGGGCGGATTGGCCTGCCCCTCGACGATCCACTGCCGGACATATCGCGATTGCGGATCAAACTTTTCCTGCTGCGTCTGCGGGTTGAAGATGCGAAAAAATGGCGAAGCATCCGGTCCTGACCCTGCAACCCATTGCCAGCCCATCGCGTTCGCGGCCGGGTCCCAGTCAATAAGACACTCCGAAAACCAGTCCATACCGATTTTCCAATGGGTCATCAGGTGTTTGGTCAGGTAACTGGCCACGATCATTCGGGCGCGATTGTGCATCCGCCCGGTCACATACATCTGCCGCAAACCGGCATCGACGCCCGGCACCCCTGTCTTGGCCTGCTTCCAGGCAATGACTTCGGGGCTGTCGGCATCGGTGTTCCAAGGGAAACTATCCCATTCGGGCTTCCAGTTTCCGCTCAGCAACGATGGCGTGTGATACATCAGGTGATAGGCGAATTCGCGCCAGACGAGCTGGCGCAAATAGGGTTCCCCCCCCTGCACACCGGTCATGCCGGCCTGCTGGATTGTGTGCCATACGCTCCGCGGGCCGATTTCGCCCAACGACAGGTATTCCGAAAGGTTCGACGTACCATCGATGTCCAGACGGTCCCGATGGTCAGAGTAGTCGGTTACGCGGTCCAGAAACTGGTGCAGCGCCTGAATGGCAGCGGCCTCGCCCGGGCGAACGAAAGGAGCTACAACGGCTGCTCCGCGCTGCATTTGCGCGCCCAGGCGCCAATCCTCAAGATCGTCGGACATGGGCCACGTTTCAGGCGTCGGCAGATGCGTTACAGCGGTCGAAGGGGTCGGAACATCCCGGTTATGCACCGCGCGCCACATCGGAGTGAACACGCGGAACGGCTGCCCGGTTTTGGTCGCGACAGTCCAAGGCTCGAACAAAAGATGGCCAGAGAAGGATTTGGCCAAGACGTTCTGATCCGTTAATGCGGCCTTGATCTTGGTGTCCCGTGCGATGGCTTCGGGATCATAGGCGCGAGACCAGAAAACGCTTTGCGCCCCGGTCTCTGTGATCAGGTCCTGAAGTACGGTCAAAGCATCGCCGCGCCGCAGGATCAACTTGCTGCCCGCGTCCCGGAGCGCGTCGGAAAAGGCTTTCAGTCCCAAACCCAGTCGCCATTTCGGCGCTGCGCCAAGCGCATCGACACTGTCGTCGCAAATAAACACGGGAATGACCGGACGCCCGGTTTCAGCCGCCTCACTCAGTGCTGGGTGATCCGACAGGCGCAAGTCCCGCCGGAACCACATGATGATCGGTGACCGCTCGTTTTCCATGTCCGCCCTGGTGTTTTCTTCGGTTACGAAGCAGAGCGGACACTGGATCACAAAACGTCGTCAAGTGCATTCAAAAGCTGATCAATTTCCTGTTGCGAGGTGTAATGCGTGAAGCTGACCCGCAGCACACCCTGATCCAGATCCACCCCCATCGCCTGCAGTGGGCGCACGGCGTAAAAGTCTCCGCCTCCGGCCATAACTCCGTGCTTGGCAAGCTCCGCTGCGATGGCTTCGGCGTTTCGGTTCAGCGCGAGGGCCACGGTCGGCGCACGGCGCGACGCATCAGAGGTTCCGATCAAACGGACCGCATTGCGATCCTTGACCGCGTCCAGAACAGGTTGCAGCAATTCGATTTCATGACCGCGCATAAGGTCGTGAACAAAACCACCACGCTGGGCTGCGTCCTTTGCCGGTTCGCCATGATGGTCACAGAGTAGGTCCACATAGTCCGCCATGCCGGCGCTTGCAGCGATCTGGGCGTGATCCGGTCCAGCCGGAGTAAAGCGTTTATACAGAACATCACCGTTGAAGAAATGCGCCTGATTGGGCAGCATTTCCCCGATGGTGCGACGGATCACCATGCAGCCCTGATGCGGGCCATAGGTTTTATAGGCCGAAAACAGATAGATATCTGGCCCCAGATCACCCACATTCGGGAACCCGTGCGGGGCATAAGACACGCCATCCACGCAGACAAACGCGCCCGCCGCGTGCGCGATCGCGGTAATTTCAATGACCGGGTTGATCTCGCCAATCACGTTCGAGCAATGGGGGAAACACACAAGCCGGACCTTTTCGTCCAGCAGGTTTTCCAGGTCCATCGGGTTCAGAGAGCCGGTTTCCGGATCAATCTGCCACTCGCGGATCTCGATCCCCTCGTCCGCCAGCCGCCGCCATGGGCCCGAGTTCGCCTCGTGATCCTGATTGGTCACAATGATGGCTTCGCCGGGTTGCATCCACTGCCTGAAAGCCTGCGCCAGCACATAGGTGTTCTGAGTTGTCGAGGGACCAAAGCTTAGTTCATCCGCTTCGACACCCAGGATGGCTGCCATCCGCACACGCGCCTCGTCCATTTCCTCACCGGCCAGACGGCTGGCGTCGTACGGGGCGTAGGGCTGCACTTTGCGCTGGGTGTAGTACCGCGTAAGTCGGTCAAGAACTGGCCTGCAAGTGTATGATCCACCAGCATTTTCAAAGAAGGCCTGCCCCTGCAGAACGGGTTCGGAAAAGGCCGGAAACTGTGACCGGACAAAATTGATATCCAGAGCGCTCATCGCACGTCTCTCCTTGATCATGCACGTTCATCCAAGAGGTGCCCGAGCATGATTTCGGAAACCTCGGAAATCATGGCAGGTCTTCCAGCCCAGTCCGCCGCCAAAACGTGTGCAGACAGCCCCGACGTGTAAATCCGCAGGAACAGCGCCAAACTGCCGAGGTGGTAGAGCTTCGTCAAGCACACTACGCGGCTGGCACATGAAAAAAGCCGGGCTGGGCAGCCCGGCTTTTCGGCAAGCTGTCGCGTAGCTTAGCCCTGAACTTTGGTATACGTACCCTCGCCCGCTAGAATACCGCGGAACCCGCCGGGCTCATCCAGACCAAACACAATGAGCGGAAGGTTGTTGTCGCGTGCAAGCGCAATCGCCGAGGCATCCATGACCCGCAGGCGCTTAGCCAGAACATCGTCATAGCTGACCGTGTCATAGCGCACGGCATCCGCGTGTTCCTTGGGGTCTTTGTCATAGATGCCGTCGACACCGTTCTTACCCATGAAGATCGCCTGACAAGCCATTTCGTTGGCGCGCAAAGTCGCGGCGGTATCGGTCGTGAAATACGGGTTGCCGGTCCCGGCAGCAAAGATACAAACCCGCTTTTTCTCAAGGTGGCGCACGGCGCGGCGGCGGATGTAAGGCTCGCAAACCTCATCCATACGAATGGCCGAGATCACACGTGTGAACACCCCGATCTCTTCCAGTGCCGATTGCATCCCCAGAGCGTTCATCACGGTGGCCAGCATGCCCATGTAATCGGCGGTCGTCCGCTCCATGCCCTGTGCCGAGCCACTGAGGCCGCGGAAAATGTTGCCCCCACCGATGACCATACAAATCTCAACGCCCAGATCGTGGACCGATTTAACCTCTTGCGCGATGCGCTGAACGGTGGGCGGATGCAGGCCAAACCCCTGATCGCCCATAAGCGCCTCGCCCGAGATTTTCAGCATCACGCGATCATACTTTGGTTTTGGAGTTTCGGCGGTATCGGTGTTCGGGGAAAGGCTCATGTTGCGCTCCGGGCTGGCACGGGTTTATTTCCGGCGCAAAATGAAGCAAAAACTCCGCAGGTTCAATGCGGTTGGTTAGGAATGAGGCGGCCCGAAATGACCAAAGCCCCTACATCGCAGATTTTGGACCGTTTGCCCCCGATCCCTGACGATAAGCCGGTGCTGATCGCCGGCCCTACCGCATCAGGCAAATCCGAGCTGGCCTTGCAAATTGCCGAACAATTCGGCGGCGTCATCGTAAATGCTGACGCGAGTCAGGTCTATGACTGCTGGCGCGTGATCTCGGCCCGCCCTTCGGCCGAGGATGAAGCCCGTGCGCCGCATTTGCTGTACGGCCATGTCGCCTACGATCAGTCCTATTCCACAGGTCATTGGCTGCGCGAGGTCAAGCCGCTGCTGCGCGGCAAGGCTCGGCCAATCATCGTGGGGGGCACGGGGCTGTATTTTTCGGCCCTGACCGAAGGCATGGCGGATATCCCGGCGACTCCACCTGAAATACGGGAACAGGCAGATAACCTGAGCCTTGAGGCTCTGCTTGACGGGGTCGACGGCCTGACCCGCGACCGCATTGACACGCAGAACCGCGCACGGGTTCAGCGCGCGTGGGAAGTACAGCAAGCCACCGGCAAAAGCCTTTCCGCCTGGCAGGACGAAACGCCGCCGCCGGTTCTGAACCTGAACGACGCCGTGCCGATTGTGTTTAACGTGGATAAGCAATGGCTTCTGGACCGCATCACCCGGCGGTTCGATCAGATGCTGGAAACCGGGGCGCTGGCCGAAGTCGAGCAAATGCGCGATCTCTATGACCCGTCGCTTCCTGCATTCAAAGCCATCGGCGTCCCAGAGCTGATGGTATATCTTGATGGCACCATGACGCTGGATGAGGCGCGGAATCGAGCGACAATTTCCACCCGCCAATTCGCCAAACGCCAGCGCACATGGTTCCGAGCACGGATGAAGTCGTGGAATACAATCGACTTGTCATAGTGATACTTCAATAAATTAAAGCAAAAGTCTTCTCTGTTGCCGACCCGACGGTCAGGATGCGAATCTGTCATGTTTTTGGGTCGCTGCGACTGGCACTAATGCCGCTATGGCACTGCGCCGCAGGGTAAACTCTGGCTGTCAATGTCGTTTTTGTACCTCTAATGACGATTTCGAACATTGACCTTACCCCGTTTCTGGTGCGGAATGTCGGGTATGGGGATGTGCAGAATGCAATGCCAGAACAATGACCGAAACCGCCAACCGGATAACGACGGTCTGAGCGGTTAGACAAAAGCATCCTAAAAAAATACCGTTTCACAGGGAGTAATGTTGATGACAAACAAAACAACGACCGGAGCACCGGTTCACTGGGCAGCAGAAATGCACGCTCAGGAATACCGGGACGGTAAGCTGAACCGACGCGAATTCCTGACCCGCACCACCGGCTTGGGCGTTACAGCGGCAGCAGCCTATGGCCTGATTGGTCTGCCGGCACCGGCGCATGCAGAAGGTGAAGACGCCAAGAAAGAAGGCGGCACCCTGCGCGTTCAGATGGAAGTTCGTGCGCTGAAAGACCCCCGTACATATGACTGGTCGCAAATTGCGAACGTCACCCGCGGCACCCTTGAGAACCTGGTCGAATACAACTCGGACGGTACGTTCCGCGGCATGCTGCTGGAAGGTTGGGAAGTCAACGAAGACGCAACCGAGTACACTTTGAAGGTGCGCCCGGGCGTCAAGTGGAACAACGGCGACGACTTCACTGCAGATGACGTGGCCCGCAACATTGCGCGCTGGTGCGACAAGAGCTCGGAAACCAACTCGATGGCGGGCCGCTTTGCGACGCTCGTCGACGCAGACACGGGTCAGGCGATCGAAGGTGGCATCGAGGTAGTTGACCCAACCACTGTCAAACTGAACCTGCCCGCCTCTGACATCTCGCTGATTGCGGGTATGGCTGACTATCCTGCGGCGATCGTCCACAGCTCGTTCAGCGAGAACGACCTGCTGAACAACGTGGGCACCGGCCCGTATCTGGTTCAGGATCTGGAAGTCGGGGTGAAGGCCACTCTGGTCCGCAACGAGAACCACACCTGGTGGGGTGAAGAGGTCTTTGGCCGCCCTGCTCTGGATAGCATCGTCTATATCGACTACGGCACCGACCCGTCCGCATGGCTGGCCGCGCTGGAGTCCGATGAAGTCGACATGCTGTATGAATCGGTTGGTGAATTCATCGACGTGATGGACGGCCTTGGCTATGTGAAGTCGGAAGTGGTGACCATGAACACCATTGTCATCCGTCCGAACCAGCTGGCTGAAGTTGACGGCAAGCGCGTCTACGAAGACAAGCGTGTGCGTCAGGCTCTGCAAATGGCCGTGGACAATTCGGTCTGTCTGGAACTGGGCTTTGGTGGCCGCGGCTCGCCTGCGGAAAACCACCACGTTGGTCCGATCCACCCGGACTACTACGAACTGCCGCCGCAGAAGGTTGATCCCGAAGGTGCCCGTGCACTGATGGAAGAAGCCGGAATGGCCGATTTCGAGCACGAGCTGATCTCGATCGACGACGACTGGCGCCGGAACACCACCGACGCGGTTGCCGCACAGCTGCGTGATGCGGGTATCAAGGTCAAGCGGACCGTTCTGCCGGGCAACACCTTCTGGAACGACTGGGCGAAGTATCCGTACAGCTCGACCAACTGGAACCACCGTCCGCTGGGCGTTCAGATCTGGGCGCTGGCCTACCGTTCGGGCGAAGCCTGGAACGAATTCGGCTGGGCGAACCCCGAGTTCGACGCCCTGCTGACCGAAGCGCTGGCTATTGCTGACGCGGACAAGCGCCGCGAAGTGGTCGCCAAGGGCGAAGCGATGATCCAGGAAGAAGGCGTGACCATTCAGCCGTACTGGCGTTCGCTCTATCGCCACATGAAGGACGGGCTTGTCGGCACCGACATGCACGTCTCGTTCGAGCATCACCACTATAAGTGGGGCTGGGCGGCCTAAGCTCTGCCTGATGTTAACGGGGGCGCCTGATCGGGGCGCCCCTTTCCAGCCGCAGACAGGCCGACACGGGGTCGGATGTCCGAGGCCAGAAAATGGTCCAATGATCTGCGGAACACCCGAACAACAGGGGCCATCATGGGACTATTCATCCTCCGACGGTTCGGCGTCATGCTACTCACTGCATTGTGCCTGACTTTCGTGGTCTTTTTTCTGACCAACCTTTACCCAAACCTGGAAAAGCTTGCGAAAACGCAGGGCAACCAGCGGATGTCCGACGAACAGGTCGAAACCTGGCTTGAGAACCGGGGGTATCTGCAACCCACGCTGGTCAAGTACGGACAATGGCTGGGTGTTCTGCCCGGTTACATCAAGACACTTGATGACGGCACGTTCCTGGGCACCTGTACCCGACCTGGATCGACCGAGGAAACGACCCCAAGGTATTGCGGCGTTCTGCAGGGCGACTGGGGGTATTCAACGGTCTTCAAGGACGAGGTTGGCAGTATTGTCGGAAAGCGCTTGGGCAACACCGGATACCTGATGTTCTGGGTTCTGGTCCTGATGGTCCCATCCGCGCTTTTGGTCGGTGTACTTGCTGGTATGCGAGAAGGATCAGCTTTGGATCGGTCCCTATCCACCTTCTCGATCATCACGACCGCGACACCTGAATACGTGTCCGGCGTTATTTTCATCGCGATCTTCACGTCGTCCACCGTGGGCCTGAAATGGTTCAAGGGCACGGCAACACAAGCGATGGAGACCCCGACCTTCGAGAACTTCTTCCTGCCGGTTCTGACCATTGCGCTCTATGGCATGGGCTACATCGCCCGAATGACCCGCGCCTCGATGACCGAGGTGATGACCGCGCAATACATCCGCACCGCGCGCCTTAAGGGTGTTTCCTTCGGCAACATCGTTATGAAGCACGCGCTGCGCAACGCGCTGATCGCGCCCTTTACAGTTATCATGCTGCAGTTCCCGTGGCTGCTGAACGGCGTGGTGATCGTTGAGACCCTGTTCAACTACAAGGGCTTTGGCTGGGCGCTGGTGCAGGCGGCGGGCAACAACGACATTCAGCTCTTGCTGGCGATTTCGGTCGTGTCGGTCTTTGTGGTGCTGGTGACGCAGCTGATATCCGATATCGGCTATGTCTACCTCAACCCGCGCATCCGTATTTCGTAAGGGAGGATAGAACATGGAACCTCTTAGCTGGACCGGCTCTATCGCCTTTCTGAACCCCATCCTGATGATTGCGCTGGCCGCCTTGATCGTGTCGATCGTTGTCTGGATCGTCGGCAGCATCGTCCTGCCGGAAACCCCGGTAAGCGTGAATGTCGACGGCACAATCAGCTCGGGCAGCGGCATGCGGGGGCTGACGCAATCGGCGTTGAAATACAGCTTCATCGCCTGTGTCGTCCTGTCACTTGCCTACATTGTGCTTGGTATCCTCATGGGCACCAGCGCCGGGATTATCGGGGCTATCTCACAACAGTTTCTGCCTGTTTGGTTGTCGCTGATCATCCTTTTTGCGATGTCCATCGCCTTCAAGCGTCGCTTGGGGCTGTACGGTAAACTGTTCGACAGCCCCATCGGCATGATCGGCTTTGGCCTTGTGATGTTCTGGGTCTTTACCGGCATCTTCGGAGCGCTGGATCTGATCGTCACACATGACCCGCTGGTGCAGGTGTCCGGTATGAAAAACAAAGTGCCCGGAACGCCTCTGCCCAGCCCTGAAGAGGGCGAATACGCGTGGTACCTGTTGGGCGGTGATAACCTGGCCCGCGACGTCTTTAGCCGCATGGTTAAGGGCGCGTGGATCGTGGTCCAGATTGCACCACTGGCGACGATGTTTGCCTTTATGGTCGGGATCACTCTGGGCCTGCCTGCCGGATACTACGGTGGGCGTCTGGACACATTCCTGTCCTTCCTTGCAAACCTGATCCTGGCGTTCCCGGTGATCCTGCTCTTCTACCTGTTGGTCACACCAGAGATCGTCGCGACCGGCGTTCCGAACTATATGGCGGCCGTGCTGTTCATCTTCCCGATCCTGTTCATCGGCGTGCTTCTGAACTCGCGGTACTACACCCGTCCAAAGTTCCGTACTCCGCTGTTGATCGGTGTATTGGGGCTGGCGTTGTGGCTGTACCTGTCGCTGATTTCGACGGGTGGTTATGTCATTAATACCGATGACTACCGTATCTGGGGTTTGCCAACCTACCTGGACCTGTTCGATATTCCGGGCGGTATTCTGGTTGTGTTCGTGTCGGTGGTCTTTGTGAACTCGCCCACGGTGTTCCGCATCGTGCGCGGACTCGCGCTGGACATCAAAACACGGGACTATGTGGCAGCTGCCCAAACACGCGGCGAGGGTCCGTGGTACATCATGCTGTGGGAAATCCTGCCCAACGCACGTGGTCCGCTGATCGTCGATTTCTGTCTGCGCATTGGCTACACCACGATCTTGCTGGGAACCTTGGGCTTCTTTGGCCTTGGTCTGCCGCCGGAAAGCCCGGATTGGGGTTCGACGATCAACGAGGGGCGCAAGCTTCTGTCGATCTATCTGCACCCTGCCCTTCCTCCCGCCTTTGCCCTGCTGTCGCTGGTTCTTGGACTGAACCTTTTGGCAGACGGTCTGCGCGAAGAAAGTCTGAAGGACTGATGTGATCGAGGCCGGGGGCGCTGCCCCCGGACCCCCGAGGTATTTTTAGCCAGATGAAGGGGATCCCCGCGATCTGGTGAGGAGAAACACAGATGAACAAACTGGCGGATTATGACGGGCCAATTCTTGAGATCGACAAGCTGTCGATTTCATTCTTCACCCGCCTGCGGGAAATTCCTGCCGTTATGGATTTTTCGGTCAGCGTACAACCCGGCGAGGCCGTAGGACTGGTTGGCGAATCCGGGTGCGGCAAGTCGACTGTTGCGCTGGGGGTGATGCAGGACCTCGGCAAGAACGGGCGCATCGTTGGTGGAACGATCAAGTTCAAGGGCCGCGATCTGTCCGAGATGAGCTCGGACGAATTGCGCGACATTCGCGGCAACGAAATTGCGATGATCTATCAGGAGCCCATGGCCTCGCTGAACCCGGCGATGAAGATCGGCAAGCAGTTGATGGAAGTGCCGATGATCCATGAGGGCGTCAGTTCAGATGAGGCCTATGCGCGCGCGCTGGAGGTGGTCACCGATGTGCGCCTGCCCGACCCTGAACGGATGTTGAACTCGTTCCCGCACCAACTGTCAGGCGGCCAGCAGCAGCGCATCGTGATTGCGATGGCGTTGATGTCGAAACCTGCTCTGCTGATCCTGGACGAACCGACCACCGCGTTGGATGTGACGGTTGAGGCTGCCGTCGTGGAACTGGTCAAGGACCTGGGCAAAAAGTACGGCACTTCGATGCTGTTCATCTCGCACAACCTTGGCCTGGTACTGGAAACCTGCGACCGGCTGTGCGTGATGTATTCCGGCGAGGCAGTTGAGCGCGGCTCGATCCACGACGTGTTCGACGAAATGCAGCACCCTTATACGCAGGCGCTATTCCGTTCGATCCCACTGCCCGGCGCGGACAAGAACGCCCGCCCGCTGGTGGCCATTCCCGGCAACTTCCCGTTGCCCCATGAGCGCCCGCCTGGTTGTAACTTTGGCCCGCGCTGCGACTATTTCGAGGAAGGTCGCTGTGACGCGCAGAATATTCTGATGGAGCCTGTGCCCGGCAACGACCGGCACCATACGCGTTGTCTGAAGTTCAAAGAGATCGACTGGAACGCGCCGATCTCAGTGGGCGAGCAGAAGGAAAAAGCCGAGATCGGCCGTACCGTTCTGAAGATGGACAACCTCAAGAAGTACTATGAGGTGGCTGCAAATGCCCTGTTCGGCGGCGGTGAAAAGAAAGTCGTGAAAGCTAACGAAACGCTGAGTTTCGAGGCCCATGAGTCCGAAACGCTGGCAATCGTTGGCGAATCCGGTTGCGGCAAGTCCACCTTTGCCAAAGTGCTGATGGGGCTGGAGACGGCCACAGACGGGCAAATCCTGTTGGACAATCGCAATATCGAGGCTGTGCCCATCGAAGAACGCGATGCCAAGACGGTCGGCGAAGTTCAGATGGTGTTCCAGAACCCGTTCGACACACTTAACCCTTCAATGACCGTTGGTCGGCAGATCATCCGGGCGTTGGAGATCTTTGGGGTAGGAAATTCAGAGGCCGAGCGGAAACAGCGAATGCTGGAGCTGTTGGACCTGGTGAAACTGCCGCGCGCCTTTGCTGAACGGATGCCACGCCAGCTGTCTGGTGGGCAAAAACAGCGTGTCGGCATCGCCCGCGCCTTTGCCGGGGATGCCCGGATTGTGGTCGCAGACGAACCGGTTTCGGCGCTGGATGTGTCCGTTCAGGCGGCGGTCACGGACCTGCTAATGGAGATTCAGCGCGAGCACAAAACTACTCTGCTGTTCATCAGCCACGACCTGTCGATTGTGCGCTATCTCAGCGACCGGGTAATGGTGATGTATCTGGGCCATGTGGTCGAGCTTGGCACCACCGATCAGGTCTTTGCGCCGCCCTATCACCCATATACCGAGGCTTTGCTGAGTGCGGTCCCGATTGCTGACACGTCGATTGAGAAGGAACACATCGTTCTGGAAGGCGATATTCCGTCAGCTATGAACCCACCACCGGGCTGTCCGTTCCAAACACGCTGCCGCTGGAAATCCGAAGTTCCGGGCGGGCTTTGTGAGAAAGACGTGCCGCCAGTCAAAACGCTAGCGGACGGGCATCAGGTCAAATGCCATCTGTCCGAAGAGATCTTGGCCCGCATGGAGCCGGTCATTAAGATCGCAGCAGAATAAACCTGAAGAAACCGGCCTCTGGGCCGGTTTTTTTCATCGATGCTGGGCGGGTCAACCGCCCCAGATCACCTTCACATAGTTCTGGGTTTCTTTGTACGGCGGCACGCCACCGTGCTTTTCAACGGCTTGTGGGCCTGCATTGTAGGCCGCCAGCGCAAGACGCCAGGATTTGAACTTGCGGTACTGCCAGGACAAATACCTAGCCCCGCCTTCCAGGTTTTGCTTGGGGTCATGCGGGTTCACGCCCAACAGACGTGCGGTGCCCGGCATCAACTGTGCCAGCCCCAAAGCGCCTTTGTGCGAGACCGCTCGCGGATTCCAGCCGCTTTCCTGTTGCACCAGCCTCAGGAACAGCTCCTCAGGCACTTTGTGTTTCCGGGCCGCCTCGCGCGCCAGGCTCAGGTACTGGCCACGGTATTTGCCCGTATAGCGTTTGCTGAACTGCGGCTGTGCGGTTTTGGGCTTAAGGCGCGAGGAATCGCGATATTGAGTCGCTGCGCGCGTATCCAGGATTTTGGATTGCTTTAGAAAGATGTCCTTGCGGCTTTTGGTAGACAAGGTGTCAGCCGCTGCCGGAATTGAGGCCAGAGAAAGACTCAGAACAGAAAAACAACCAACCAGAAAACGCATAAAAGACAATCCCGCTCGTTCTCGAACCCGACTGATTATAGATATTTCAGGCAAAAATGAAAGCTTGGTAAATCAAACCCGTGCGAATTCTTGCCCGGTGTTGCCCACATCAACTGTGTTTTAACCATGACGCAGGCCGTATAGGGTCGCAAAGATACATCGCGCCAGATTCGGGCGCACTCGAGTCAGACAAGAACGGGGAAATACATGGCAGGTTCAGTTAACAAGGTCATTCTGGTCGGAAATCTCGGCCGCGATCCCGAGGTTCGGTCGTTCCAGAACGGCGGCAAGGTTTGCAATCTGCGCATCGCCACCTCCGAGAACTGGAAAGATCGCAACACCGGTGAGCGTCGGGAACGGACCGAATGGCACTCGGTTGCGATCTTCTCGGAGCCATTGGCGCGGATTGCTGAACAATACCTGCGTAAAGGCAGTAAAGTTTACATCGAAGGCCAGCTGGAAACCCGCAAATGGCAGGACCAATCCGGTCAGGATCGCTATAGCACCGAGGTCGTTCTTCGCCCCTATCGCGGCGAGCTGACCCTGCTGGACAGCCGCGGTGAAGGCGGCGGTGGTGGTGGTTATGGCGGCGGTCAGTCCGGCGGCTATGGCGGTGGTCAGGCCGGCGGCGGCTATGGCGACCCCTACGGAGGCCAATCAAGCGCCCCCGCCCCTGCATCCGGCGGAATCGACGACGACGAGATTCCGTTCTAAGCAAAACGGAGACACGACATGACATGGTCCTTCTCACTCGGCCGCCTGCTCGGGTCGGAACTGAGGGTCCATGTCACCTTCTTCCTGCTGTTGGCTTGGGTTGGCTTTGCCGCCTACTCCAGCGGCGGAATGCCTGCCGCGATCGAGAACCTGATCTTTGTTCTGGCGCTGTTTGCCTGCGTGGTTGCGCATGAGTTCGGCCACGCACTGATGGCGCGGCGATACGGCATCAAGACCCCCGACATTACCCTTCTCCCGATCGGCGGCCTGGCCCGGCTTGAACGGATGCCCGAAAACCCTATGCAAGAAGTCTGGGTGGCCTTGGCAGGACCTGCGGTCAACGTGGTGATCTTTATCGTTCTCATGGTTTTGGGCGCGGGGATGCCGCTCGCCGATATGGCCCGGATCGACCTGACCAATGCCGGGTTGTTGAACCGGTTGGCCTACGTGAACCTCCTGCTTGCAGCATTCAACATGATCCCGGCCTTCCCGATGGATGGTGGCCGGGTATTCCGTGCGCTGTTGTGCCTGCGCATGAACCGGGTCAAAGCCACACGCGTGGCCGCTCTGGCCGGTCAGATGGTGGCGGTCGCGTTCGGTTTCCTGGGGCTCAGCACTGGAAATCCTCTTCTGGTTCTGATCGCTGTCTTTGTCTTCGTCGCAGCAAACGCCGAAAGCCAGGACGTGGCCATGCGCTCGGCTGCACGACGAGTGTTGGCGCGCGATGCGATGATTACCGAGTTCCACGCCCTGTCCCCGACCGACACGCTGGCCACCGCAGCGCAGGCCGTGATCCACACCACGCAGCATGAGTTCCCGGTTTTGGGCGCGGATGGCGTCCTGCTGGGCTTTGTGGCGCGCGGCAGGTTGTTCAATGCGCTGGCGCAAGAGACCCCACGATCTGATCTGGCAACCACGATCATGGAGACCGACATACCGCGCGTCGAACTGACCAGCGGCCTTGAGATGGTGCTGGAAAAGCTGCACAAGGGCGCGCCCGCCGTCGCGGTTTGCACGCAGGCGGGGCATATGGTGGGCTATATCACCCGCGAAAACATCGGTGAGCTGATGGTGATCCGAGGCCGCTGATCAGATGGTCGCCAATGCGTCCTCTAGCACCGACAGCACGGCCTCGCGCGGGACGTCCGAGGTGACGAAGGCTTGCCCGATGCCGCGTGCCAGGATGAACCGCAGTTGTCCGTCGATCACCTTTTTGTCCTGAGCCATCAGATCGACCAGAGCGTCTGCCCCCGGTAGCTCACCCGGAATGTCGGCCAGATCGGTTTTCATCCCCATCGCCCGCAGGTGCGCCCGAACGCGGCTTGGATCCTCTTGCGAACATAGCCCGAGGCGAGACGACAGCTCAAAGGCCAGCGCACAGCCAATGGCAACGCCCTCACCGTGCAGCAACCTGTCCGAATACCCGGTGGCGGCCTCGAGGGCGTGGCAGAACGTATGTCCCAGATTCAACAGCGCTCGATCGCCCTGCTCGGTCTCGTCTCGCGCCACGATATCAGCCTTCATCTGGACCGAGCGGGTCACCGCGCGCACCCGCGCCGCCATGTCACCGCCCGATACGTCCGGCCCATTGGATTCCAGCCATTCAAAGAATTCAGCGTCCCCCAGCAGGCCGTATTTGACCACCTCACCGTAGCCGGACAGAAAATCCCGTTGGGTCATCGTACCCAGAACCGCTGTGTCGGCCAGAACCAGCGAAGGCTGGTGGAACGCTCCGATCAGGTTCTTGCCCTGTGGCGCGTTGATGCCGGTTTTGCCACCGACCGAGCTGTCGACCTGCGCCAGCAACGAGGTCGGGATCTGGACAAACCGCACTCCGCGCCGCAGGACAGCAGCTGCGAAGCCGGCGAGGTCTCCAATGACGCCGCCGCCCAAAGCGATCACCACATCGCGGCGTTCGACTTTTTCCGCCAGCAGCCATTCGACCGCGCGTTCAAAATGCGGCCAGCTTTTGGTGGCTTCGCCCGCGGGCAAGGCCAGCGCGGTCATCGCGATCCCAGAGGCGGCAAGACCCTCACGCAGTGCCTCCAGATGCAACGCACCGACGTTTTCATCCGTCAGAACCGCAACCTTTGGCCGATGCAGCAAGGGCGCAATCAACGTGCCGGACTGGGCCAGCAGATCCGGCCCGATTTCAACATCATACGAGCGTTCGCCCAGCTCTACATGTACGGTTTGGTGCATCTATTTCTGTTCCAATACGTCGGGACGCGTCAGCAAGGCTGCAACAACCCGGTCCACCATATTCTCGACCGAGGTTTCGCCATCGGACTGCGCCGTCAGGTCCGCTTGGGCGTAAACCGGGACGCGGTCCTCGTACAAGGCGCGCAAGGTCGCATAGGGATCAGCCGTTCGCAGCAGCGGCCGCGTATCTTTATGCTTAACCCTGTTCCACAGAACATTCAGGTCCGCGCGCAACCAGACTGAGGCGCCGCGGTCCGAGATCATTTGGCGGTTCTGTTCGGCCAGAAACGCACCTCCGCCCGTGGACAGAATACCTTTTTCCTCGTCCAGAAGACGCCCGATGACCTGGCTTTCCTTGCTGCGGAAGAACGGCTCGCCATCCCGCTCGAAAATCTCGGGGATGGTCATGTTTGCGGCCGATTCGATCTCGGCGTCGCTGTCCAGAAAAGGAACGCCTAGCCGCGCGGCCAAAGCACGGCCCACAGCGGTCTTTCCGGCCCCCATCATCCCCACCAAAACAACCGTTTTGTGCAGTTCAAAGACCGCATCCGTACCCTCGGTGTGGGTGTTATGCTTAATTTCGCTCATTTCACTGTGAATGACGTGATCTTAAGAAAAATGCCAGCTATAACTATGGCAAAAGACAAAATTGGGGCAGCGTTGAGCAATGGGCCGTCTGATCAAGTTCCTGGTATATCTTGTTTGCCTGTGTTTTCTGGGGCTGGTGGGCTATGCCTATCTGGGTCCGATATTCGGGGTGGATTTTTCTGCCCCGCAAGACGAGATTCGAGAGCCGGTAATCCTGAATGTGGAATAAAGCCGCCCTGGCTGCACTGTTGCTGGCCGGTTCGGCACATGCGCAACAGTCCCCCTTGTCCGTGATCGACTGGTTGGCGGACCCGCCCGAGAACCTACCGGGTACTGTGCTGCTGGAACCCCCGGTGACGCAGACGGGTATTCAGCCGGATATCGAGGTCACGCCGCTTGAAGCCCTGTCGCAACCTCTGGGGCTGGTGTCCTCGTCGGTGACCGGTCTGCCGATAAATCTTTGGCAGAACAGCGACGCAGATCGTTTGGCGGAACTGATCGGGCGTGTACCCGTGCGGTACAATCCCGCGATGCAGCGTCTTCTGTTCACCCTGATACTGTCCGAGGCCCGCGCGCCCGCAGGGTCGGATGCTGAAGAGACATTGTTACTCGCCCGACTGGACCGCTTGATGCAGCTTGGAGCCGCCGACCCGGCGCAATCCTTGGTCCAACTGGCTGGCCCGACCAACTCGCGCGATCGGTTCAAGCGCTGGTTTGATGCCACCCTATTGACCGGGGATGAGGATCGCAGTTGCACCTCGCTGATAGCAAAGCCACACCTGTCGCAAGACTACGCCGCGCAGATATTCTGCAAGGCGCGGCGCGGCGACTGGGCCTCGGCCGCACTGACGCTCGAGGCTGCGCATGCGTTGCAGATTCTGCCGCCAGATGAGCTGGACGTGCTGGACCGTTTCCTAAGCCCCGAGTTGTTCGAAGATGCGGAATACTTGCCGCAACCTGACGATCCCAGCCCGCTGACCTTCCGACTTTTTGAAGCGATTGGTGAGCGTTTGCCGTCGGCCCCGCTGCCCCGCGCCTTTGCCAATGCTGACTTGCGGGACGTGGCTGGCTGGAAGGCGCAGATTGAAGCTGCAGAGAGATTGACCCGGATAGGTGCGCTGACACCGAACCAGTTGCTGGGCCTTTATACCGAGCGCTCTCCGGCCGCGTCCGGCGCGGTGTGGGACAGGGTATCGGCCGTGCAACGGTTCGAAGCCGCGCTGGACTCAGGCGATCCCGAAAAAATCTCAAAGGCGCTGACATCGGTCTGGTCGCAAATGCGTTCGGTGGGATTGGAAGTGCCGTTTGCCGAACTGTTTGCTGGACGCCTGTCTCAGGTGGAACTACCGGACCCAGCTGCTGAGAAACTGCGCTGGCGCGTCCTTTTGTTGTCCGAGCTTTATGAAACCGCAGCTCTCTCGGTTCCGGATGAATCGGACGAAAGCCAGTTCCTTGCCGCATTGGCGCAGGGCGATCCAGGTCGCGCACGTTCCCCCTCGCCTCTGGCGGATGCGGTGGCGCAAGGGTTTGCCTGGGCTGCGCCTATTCCGTCGAATATTGAGGCTATGCTGGACAATGACCAACTGGGCGAAGCGATACTGGAAACGATGGAGCGGTTTGCCCACGGATCACGGGGAAACCTTGTCGACCTGACAGCCGCAATCGCGACGCTGCGCCGTGTTGGCCTTGAAGATACGGCTCGCCGCGCGGCGCTGAATGTTCTGATCCTACAGGACAACTAGCCATGGCAGCCCCCGCAACCCAAGAGCTGTGGATTTCCACCTTTTTGCAGGCGCAGGCTGCCGAATTGGGCGCGGCGACCAACACACAGCTGGCCTATGGGCGCGATCTGAAAGAGTTTTCGGCTTGGCTGGACCGTCGCAAAACAAGGTTTTCCGACACGCAACGGGACCAGATCGAACAGTACCTGATCGATTGCGACGCACAGGGATTGTCCCGTTCGACCCGTGCGCGCCGATTGTCCGCGATCAAGCAACTGTACCGGTTCGCGTTCGAGGAAGGCTGGCTGGAAACCAACCCCGCCATTCAGATCAAGGGACCAGGCCGGCAAAAACGCCTTCCCAAAACGCTGGACATTGTCGAGGTGGACCGCCTGCTGGACGCCGCGCGCCGTACTGGCCGCAAAGAGGCGGACCGGGTGCGCAATACCTGCCTGATGGAGGTTCTCTACGCCACCGGGATGCGTGTGACCGAACTGGTGTCGTTGCCGGTATCCTCGGCCCGTGGTGACCCTCGGATGCTGTTGGTGCTGGGAAAAGGCGGCAAAGAACGAATGGTGCCCCTATCGCCGCCCGCGCGCGATGCATTGGCAGCGTGGCTGATGATCCGCGATGAGGCCGAAGACAAACAGGTGGCCGACGGTGGGCAACGCTCAAAATTTCTGTTCCCGTCGCGTGGAAAATCTGGGCACCTGACTCGCCACAGGTTTTTTCTGCTGATTAAGGAACTGGCGGTCGAGGGTGGCGTATCGCCCGAAAAAGTGACCCCGCACACCCTGCGGCATGCTTTTGCAACGCATCTGCTGGCGAATGGCGCTGATTTGCGGTCTATCCAAACTCTTTTGGGTCATGCAGATGTCGCAACCACCGAAATCTACACGCATGTTCTGGACGAACGCCTGTCAGAGCTTGTCTTGCAGCATCACCCGCTGGCGAAAGAGGGCGATGACGCGGGCTAACCCCTTGATCCGCTGCGGTCGCGACCCCATAACGGTTGCAGTTACACGAACAACCAAGGACCGATGGAACCCTCTTCTGCTTCTTTGATCGACGGCGCATTCTGGTTTACCACAGGCGCCATTCTATTTTTGCTTGTCCTGTCGGGCTTTTTCTCGGGTTCTGAAACGGCTTTGACCGCCTCATCACGCGGAAAACTGCGGGCGCAGGCCGACAAGGGCTCGCGCGGGGCGCAGATTGCGCTGGACATCACCGATGACAACGAACGGCTGATCGGCTCGGTCCTGTTGGGCAACAACCTCGTCAACATCCTTGCAGCGTCACTGGCAACGGCCCTTTTCACGCGGCTGTTCGGGGAAAGCGGTGTTGCGTTGGCGACGCTTGTGATGACCCTGCTGGTTCTGATCTTTGCCGAGGTTCTGCCCAAGACCTACGCAATTACCAATTCAGAAAAGGCGGCCTCGGCCGTTGCGCCGATCATCCGCGTTGTGGTCACGGTATTCTCACCCATCGTTGCGGCTGTGCGCCTTTTGGTGCGCGGCGTACTACGCCTGTTTGGCGTGCGGATCGACCCAGACAGCAACATTCTGGCCGTTCGCGAGGAAATTGCCGGTGCGCTGCAACTGGGCCATTCCGAAGGCGTGGTCGAAAAGGAAGACCGCGACCGTATTCTGGGCGCGCTGGACCTGGGTGATCGCGCTGTTGAAGAAATCATGCTGCACCGCTCGAACATTGAGATGATCGATGCGGATGCCCCGCCCGAGGCCATCCTTCAGCAATGTCTGAAAAGTAGTCATACCCGACTGCCTGTGTTCAGGGATGAGCAGGAGAACATCGTTGGCGTCGTTCATGCCAAGGACCTCTTCCGCGCGATGTACGCCCATGCTGGCGGTAGCGAAGGCACTGAAAGTCGTCTGAAAGAATTCGACATTCTTAAGGTCGCCAACGACCCGTACTTTGTACCCGAGACGACCACGCTGGACGATCAGATGCGGGAATTCCTGCGGATGCACAGCCACTTTGCGCTGGTCGTGGATGAATACGGATCGCTGCGCGGGTTGATCACGCTCGAAGATATCCTCGAGGAAATCGTCGGTGAGATCGCGGATGAGTTCGACATTGACGAAGAGGTCGCCGTGACCCGTACCGAAGACGGGCAGTTCCTGGTCGAAGGTGCCACAACGATCCGTGACGCGAACCGCGCGATGGATTGGTCCCTGCCCGACGAAGAGGCCAACACCGTTGCCGGTCTGGTCATTCACGAGGCGCAGATGATCCCGATTGTCGGTCAGGTCTTCTCATTCCATGGCTTCCGCTTTGAGGTGACGAAGCGCGAAGGCAACCGGATTACGGAACTCAAGATCCGACCTCTTTGACGACGGCGCGCATGTGCGACCCTTTGGATCGCCGTGCGCGACACTTTCTGTCGCGGATGGTATTGCAATGGCGGGTTTCACCTTCAGACTGACGCCGCAACCATCAGGAGTCGTTCATGAAACTTACCACCCAAGTTGCAGTCATCGGCGGCGGCGTCGTTGGATGTTCGGTTCTCTATCACCTGACCAAACTGGGTTGGTCGGATGTGATGCTGCTTGAGCGGTCGGAACTGACCAGCGGCTCGACCTGGCATGCGGCGGGCGGGTTTCACACACTGAACGGCGACACCAACATGGCAGCCCTGCAGGGCTATACGATCCGCCTGTACAAAGAGCTGGAAGAAATCTCCGGCATGTCCTGCGGTCTGCACCATGTGGGCGGTGTAACGCTGGCCGACAATCAGGACCGGTTCGACATGCTGCTGGCGGAACGCGCCAAACATCGGTTCATGGGGCTTGAGACCGAGATCGTCGGGCCGGATGAGATCAAGAAGATCGCGCCCATCACCAATACAGACGGCATCATTGGCGCGCTCTATGATCCGCTGGACGGGCATCTTGATCCGTCTGGTACCACTCATGCCTATGCCAAGGCGGCCCGGATGGGCGGCGCCACCATTGAAACGCATTGTATGGTGCGCGAAACAGTCCAGCGCACCGATGGCACCTGGGATGTGGTGACCGACAAGGGAACCGTTCATGCGGAACATGTGGTCAACGCGGGCGGCCTGTGGGCGCGTGAGGTTGGCGCGATGGCTGGTGTTTACTTCCCTCTCCACCCGATGGAACATCAGTATCTGGTCACGGACTCGATCCCTCAGATCGAGGCGATCATCGACGCGGGCGGCGAGCATCCGCATGTGATGGACCCCGCCGGCGAAAGCTATTTACGACAGGAAGGACGCGGGCTTTGCATCGGGTTCTACGAACAGCCCTGCAAACCTTGGGCGGTCGATGGCACCCCGTGGGAGTTCGGGCATGAGCTACTGCCAGACGATTATGACAAGATCACCGACAGTATTGAGTTCGCCTACAAACGCTTCCCTGTTCTGGCTGAGGCGGGCGTTAAGTCGGTGATCCACGGTCCGTTTACTTTTGCGCCCGACGGAAACCCGCTGGTCGGCCCAGTGCCGGGCATGCGCAACTATTGGTCCGCCTGCGGTGTGATGGCCGGGTTCAGTCAGGGTGGCGGCGTTGGCCTAACGCTGGCGCAGTGGATGATCGAAGGTGAGCCCGAACGGGACGTGTTCGCCATGGACGTCGCCCGTTTCGGCGACTGGATCAGCCCCGGATACACGCGCCCGAAGGTGATTGAGAACTACCAAAAACGGTTCAGCGTCGCCTACCCCAACGAAGAACTGCCCGCCGCGCGTCCCAACCGTACCACCCCGATGTACGACATCTTCAGCGATCTCGGCGCGGTCTGGGGGCAGCAATACGGGCTTGAGGTGCCGAACTATTTTGCCCAAGGGGATGAGCCGGGTTATGAGACGCCCTCGTTCCGCCGCTCGGACGCTTTTGACGCAACCGGTCGCGAGGTCCGCGCCGTCCGCAACGGTGTTGGCATCAATGAGGTCCACAATTTCGGCAAGTACCGCATCACCGGACCCGACGCGCGCGACTGGCTGGATCGGATCATGGCCGGGCGCATCCCAAAACCGGGACGGCTGTCTTTGACACCTATGCTGACACCCAAGGGCAAGCTGATCGGGGATTTCACCGTATCTTGCTTGAGTGAGACCGAGTTCCAGCTGACCGCCTCCTACGGCAGTCAAGCGTTCCACATGCGCTGGTTCCTGCAACATCAGGACGAAGGCGTCGGGATCGAAAACATCAGCGACCGCTTGAACGGCTTTCAGATCGCTGGCCCCAAGGCTGCTCAGGTGCTGGCAGCCTGTACACGTGCCGATATCTCGGACCTCAAATTCCTGGACGTGCGGCGCATAACCATCGGGATGACCGACTGCATCGTTCAGCGGGTCAGCTATACCGGCGATCTGGGGTACGAGATCTACTGTGACCCGATGGCCCAGCGACAGTTGTGGTGGACCCTGTGGCAAGCCGGACAGCCCCACGGCATGGTGCCGTTTGGCATGCGCGCCATGATGAGCCTGCGTCTGGACAAGTTCTTTGGATCGTGGATGCGGGAGTTTTCACCGGATTACACAGCCGCTGAAACCGGATTGGACCGTTTTATCGCCTTCACAAAGAACACGGACTTCATCGGGCGGGCTGCCGCCGAATTGGAGCGGTCCGAAGGCACGACACGCACTCTGATTTCCTTCGAAGTGGACGCAGAAGACGCCGACGTGAACGCCTATGAACCGATCTGGCTGGATGGTCAGGTCGTCGGGTTCTGCACTTCGGGCGGCTATTCTCATTTCGCCGAAAAATCCGTCGCCATGGGGTTCTTACCGTCAGATCGCGCAACAGACGGGCTAGAGGTTGAGATCGAGATACTGGGCCAGATGCGCTCGGCCCGCGTGATCTCGACGCCACTGTTTGATGCGGACGGTGCGCGCATGCGGGGATGACAAAGGACGGTCGCGGTGGCTATGTGACGGTATGAGCGATATACCGATTATCCTTCTGGCTGCAGGGCAATCGCGCCGTATGGCCGGGTCCGACAAACTGTTGCAGAGTGTTGATGGCATGCCTCTGCTGCGTCGCTCTGCGCAGACGGCGTTGCAAGCTGGGCCCGTTATCGTTGCGTTGCCTAATGCGCCGCATCCGCGTGATGCGGCCTTGAAGGGATTGGACGTGGTGACCGCGCGTATCGCGAATGCTGAGGAAGGGATGAACGCCAGCCTTCGAGGCGCCTTAAGGCATCTGCCCTCCAACGCGCGGGCCGTTATGGTCTTGCTGGCAGATTTGCCCGAGATCACTGCGGATGATTTGAAACGCGTCCTTGCGGCAGTCGATGATCACCCCGACAACCTGATCTGGCGCGGTGCGACTGAAACCGGCAAGCCCGGCCACCCGGTTATCTTCGCGCGACAACTGTTCGGCGTTCTCAACCGCCTTACCGGTGATGCCGGGGCGCAATCAGTGGTGCGGTCGCATCAGGACAAGGTATTTATTCAGCCTCTGCCCGACCAGAATGCATTGCTGGACTTGGATACGCCCGACGACTGGGCCCGGTGGCGCGCAGACAGGTCCGTCTGATTTCCACCCCCAAAAAAGAAGCGACCCGATCGTTTCCGACCAGGTCGCTTGCCCAAAACAGGACTACCACTTTTCACCAATCCTGAAAACGCGGCCAAAAATACCTTAAGGCACTCTGGCTATTCCGCCGCCGAACCTAAACAAGACCCCCTCGTTAACATGCCGCTCAGCGTTTCCAGTGACTGTGACAAGCCGTTGGCACCCCCTAGTGCCTCTGGCTCCCCCTCGCTTGGGCAATATCATCGTCACCCATCCAGTGAGTCCAAACAACGTAAAATTGGAGATAACGGTTAATTTTTGACGTATCACGATGGTATTTGCGCAACATCTCGCCTAAGGCAACTCTACCTATAGGCGACTACGAAAAACTCCAGCAAGGTCCAATCAAGGATTATGCATAAACTTTATGGCGCATAGAATATTTCTATTACTCATATATGTTTAAACTATGTGCAGGGTGAAAACTGCAGCTCACAACCAAGGGACGAGCATCAATTTAGCCGGTCATTCCGGAGACCCTTTGTTACCAAAACTGATTCAATCTCGGAAATTTCAGGGTTTGACTTTCGAATCGTCAACAATTGGCCGAATCGGTCAACGTGATTCGAGTTCCCGGAACGCATGGGATAGAACGACCTGTTTGTGGCGAAATTAAGATTTCTTAATCCTTGGCTCAGGAAACGCTCAGACTGATGCCTCATCTCCTCTTTCAACGCGCGGCCGCAACTGCGCGATATAAACAGGAGACAAAAATGAGCATCCGTAAATCCTCTCTGCTTTTGCCACGTGCCACTGGCCTGGTTGGCGCATCCGCGCTGAGCGCAGCACTGCTGGCCACCACCGCCCTGCCCTCGATGGCGGATGAGGCCCTGGCCGATCTGGTTGAGAGCGTGTCCCCCTCGGTCGTGACCATCATCGCCGAACAGGACGTCGTGCCCACGCAGGCACAGGGACAGAACTTTGATTTCGAAGACCACCCCTTCGGTGAGTTCTTCAAGCGCTTTGGCGCGCCCGAAGGCTTTCAGGCTCCTCAGCGTGGACCAGCCCAAGGGCTGGGCTCTGGCTTCGTTCTGGACGAAGCGGGCTATATCATCACCAACCACCATGTGGTGGACAACGCCACAACGGTCACCGTTCGCCTGAGTGACGACCGTAGCTATGAAGCCGAAATCGTTGGCACCGACCCGCTGACCGATATCGCCGTTCTGAAAATCGAAGCAGATGAAGCGTTGCAAGCGGTTGAACTGGGCGACAGCGACGTGATCCGCGTTGGCGAAGACGTTGTGGCCATCGGTAACCCGTTTGGTCTGCACTCTACCGTGACCACCGGCATCGTATCGGCCAAAGGCCGCAACATCTCGGCCGGACCCTACGCTGAGTTCATTCAGACTGACGCCGCCATCAACAAGGGCAACTCGGGCGGTCCGCTGTTCAACATGGAAGGTGAAGTGATCGGTGTGAACTCGGCCATCTATTCGCCAACCGGAGGTTCAGTTGGCCTGGGCTTTGCCGTGACGTCGAACATCGTCGAGCATATCGCCGCAGACCTGCGTGATGACGGCCAGGTCAGCCGTGGTTGGCTGGGTGTTTCGATCCAGAATGTCAGCCCTGAAATCGCGGCGGCCATGGGTATCGATGCCTCGACCGGTGCGCTCGTCTCGGACATCGTCGCAGGCAGCCCGGCTGAGGGCGTTCTGGAACAGGGTGATGTGATCCTGACGTTCAATGACGAGGCCGTCGATTCCAGCAGCGATCTGCCGATCCTTGTGGGCACGACCAAAGTGGGTACCGACAGCACCCTCACGGTTCTGCGCAACGGCAAGGAAGAAACCGTTGAACTGACAATCGGTCAGCATCAAAGCGCCTCAGCCGAGATCGACAAGTCCGTGGACGAAGGCATTTCGGGCACAACGCTTGGCGTGACCGTGGCCCCGCTGACCGACAGCAACCGTGCCCAGATGGGTGTGGGTGAAAATGTCGACGGGGTTGTTGTCACCGATCTGCAGCCTGACAGCCCGGCCGCCAAGGCTGGTCTGCAACGCGGCGACGTGATCGTCAAACTGGGCAGCCAGGAAACCGTCACCCCGGACGCGCTCAAAGCTGCCTTGGACAGCGAAAAGACGGACCCCGCGCTGGTTTTGATCAATCGCGGTGGAAACCAAATCTTCGTGGCGGTCGAAATCGCCTGATCCGAAGTCCGCGCTCGCCATTTGATGGGGAATTCTGGCGTGCGCCTCCCCGGCGGATTGAATTGTCCGCTCTCCGCCGGGACTGCCGGGTGCGCTGCAACGCACCCGGCACGTAGTTTCAGCAAATCATGTGATTTACCCGAGTTTTATGTTTAACTCTCCTCAGAAAGGAATGCAGATTATGAGCCGTCGCCTGCTGATCGTCGAAGATGACGAAGACACCCGTGAATTCATCGCCAAGGGCTTTGGCGAGGAAGGCTACGTGGTCGAGCAGGCTGCAGACGGGCGCGAAGGTCTTTACCACGCGACGGATGGCGGGTTTGACGCGATTGTTCTTGACCGGATGCTGCCGGGCCTCGATGGTCTTTCGATGATCCGATCCCTGCGGGCCGCAGGGGTCAAAACCCCCACCCTGATGTTGACCGCGATGAGCGCCGTGGACGAGCGGGTTAAAGGTCTGCGGTCGGGTGCGGATGACTATTTGGTCAAACCGTTTTCCTTCCAGGAATTGCACGCCCGGATCGAAGCCCTATTGCGGCGTCCTCAAGAGTCCGAAGAAAGCGTGACACTGACCTGTCGCGATCTCGAGATGGATCTGCTGACCCGCAAAGTCACGCGCGACGGGCACGAGATTTCACTGACCCCACGCGAATTCCAGATTCTGGAGTTCTTCCTGCGCCGCAAGAACCGCGTGGTATCACGGACCATGTTGCTGGAAGGCGTGTGGGATTATCATTTCGATCCCAATACGAATGTGGTGGACGTCCATATCTCGAAACTGCGTCGTCAGTTGGATGAAGGTGGCAGACCGCCATTGATTGAAACGGTTCGAGGTGCGGGTTACATGATATCCGATGGATAACCTGCGACTTTCGTTCAACAATTCGCGCACCCGCCTCGTTCTGGCCAGCATGGTTCTCAGCACTTTGCTAACGGCGATTGTGCTGGGCCTGGTCTATTTCACCGCCAATCGCAGCATTGAGGGCGAGACACGCTCGGTCGTGTCCGCAGAACTGACCGGCCTTGCCGATGAATACGAACGCCGTGGCCTGTTTGGCCTGCTGCAAGCGATTGAACGGCGTCTTCCATCCGCATCCGAACGCGACGCCCTGTATCTGTTGACCGACCGGTTTGGGGCCAAGCTGGCAGGCAACCTGAAACAGTGGCCATCGGATGTCACCGCCGGCAGCGGCTGGGTCGATCTTGAGTTGCGGCGCGCGGACAACGATCAGTTGGTGCCAATCTCAGCCGCCTCAGTGCGCCTGCCCGGTGGCGAGAGGCTGCTGGTCGGGCGCGACGCACTGGCCCGGCAGCAGTTTGACCGTGCGTTGTTGCGCGCCGTCGGGTTGGCCCTTGCGATTGCACTGGCCCTTAGCTTTTTGACCGGCTGGCTGTTCACGCGGCTGGTGTTTTCTCGGCTTTCGGATATCGCAAGTACGGCGGAGAACATCGTGTCGGGCGACCTGTCGCGCCGGATGCAGTTGCGCGGTACCGGGGATGAATTCGACCAGGTCGCCGGCACGCTGAACACCATGCTGGACCGGATCGAGGAATTGATCAGCAACCTGCGCACCACCTCAAATTCCATTGCCCACGACTTGCGCTCTCCCCTGTCCCGCCTGCGCCAGAGGGTCGAGACGCTGTCTGACCCAACCAAAAGCGATCTGGACCGAGAGGTCGACGTGGCCCGAGCAACGGCCGAGATCGACCACGTTCTACGCGTTCTGGGGCAACTGACCGAAATCTCGCGCGCCGAGGCCGGCGTCGGGCGGGAACAGTTCGAGCCGGTGGACCTGCAACAACTGGTCGGCGACGTTGTGGAACTTTATGAGCCTGTTGCGGCCGATCAGGGCGTCTCACTTGAGGTTCACGGCAGTGCGCAAGCCGTACAGGGGCACCGTCCGTTGCTGTCGCAGGCGCTGTCGAACCTGCTGGAAAACGCCATGCGCTATGCGCCAGAGGGAACTGCCATCACCATCACCTTGTCGGAAGATGGCCCCTTTACAAGCCTGAGTGTCCGCGACCGCGGCCCCGGCGTTCCCGAGGAAGAACTGCCACGTCTGCAGGTACCCTTTGTTACGCTTGATCCCGCACGGACCGAGCGCAACGCCGGGCTGGGCCTCGCGCTGGTGGCGGCGATATCGCATATGCATCAGGGTGCTTTCGAGGCACACAATCGCGATCCGGGCCTCGAAGCGACGATCAAGTTGGCACGCAAGCTTTAGTCTGGCACGCCATTGATCGCCATCATCTTGTTTTTGTACCGTTTGTCGGCCGTCACATCCGGGCCGAACCATGCTGGTGGCGTGTAAGCCTGCGCCTCGGCCTCGGACGTAAACTCAACCTCGACCAAACGCAGCGGCGCCAGATCCCCGGAAAAAACGTCCAACTCAAAAACGCGCCCGTCAGGAAGTTCACCGGTAAAGCGTTCTTTTTCGACCCGGCGACCTTCGGTTTCCGGCCAGAAGGTTTCGAACTGCTCCGCCGAAATCTCGGCCTCACGCTCGACACGCACCAGGGCACCAGCCCCTTTGAGCGTCAAATAAAACGTATCGTTCTTCTGCCGCAGCCGCAGTTCGGTCGAGTCGTCCGGCGCGGTCAGATACCCCTGACGCACCACAGCCCGTTTAGCGCTGCTTAGATCAGGCAGATCTGCCACCAGAAACTTGCGTTCAATTTCGGTGCTCATGTGTTTGAAACCACTCCACTTTCGATCTCATCATACAGGTCTTGATAGGCTGAACTGGCCGCGCTGCGGGGCGCATACACGCTGACCGGCGCTCGGTTCTGCCCCATTCGTTCAATGTCCGCCGTAAACGGGATTGAGCTGTTGAGGAACCGCTTGCGATAGAGCTTTTTCATCACGTCCATCGTGTCCTGATGCAGTGTCTTGCGGCGTTGCACCATCGAAAAGAAAGCCTTCAGCTTTTTCTTGGGCAGTTTCTTGGCGTCGAAAAAGCTGACCAGTTGGTCGAAAGTACGTTCCGACAGGGTTGTCGGAATCACCGGAACCACGATCTGGTCGGCCGCTTTGAAGATATTCTCGGACAGGGTCGAAAAGTTGGGTGGGCAATCCAGGATGATCACGTCGTAATCACTGCCAGCCGCGACCAGCGCCTTTTTCAAACGTGATCGTCTGTTTCGCATCCGAGAAAGAAAAACGTCGAAATCCCGAAAGGTCATGTTCGCGGGCAGAACGTCCAGCCCCTCAAAATCGCTGGCGCGGATGGACTTTGTAAATCGTTCCACATCCTCGAAAAACCGCGCATCCGTCAGCTTTTTGGACGGCTTGACCCTAAGGTAGAACCCCGAGGCACCCTGCGGATCCAAATCACACAGCAGCACCGTGAAACCGGCATTTGCGTAGAGATAGGCCAGGTTGACCGAGGTCGCGGTTTTTCCCACACCGCCCTTGTTGCTGTAGCAGGCAATGATTTTCAATCCTCAGTCTCCTTTATGGTGAAACAGGCTGCGGAACAGGTGCCGGATATCCGGGCTGTCAAAAAGCTGAAAGTTTGCAATCACGCGATCGCGCTCGGCGTTTTGGCGCTGATCCAGCACAGCAATCAGCCCGCCGACGGACAAGGCCAGTTGCGCATCTGCACGTCCCTGCGTGTTACTGTGCTGCTGAACAAAACCAAGCAGCGCCTCTTGCTGAACCGAAAAGTCGTTGAACAAACCAAGATTATCTTGGAGCTTTTTCAAAGGCTTGATGATCGTTTTGAAAGCTTTTGCATCAAACAGAGGTGCAAAGAACTCCATCAGGTAACGCAGTTTTTTGCAGTCGATCCGCAATTCGTGGACGTCCTCATCTGGTGTGTCCGGCGTGATGCTGCGCGCCAGTTTGCAAGTCTTGCGGTAGCGTTTCCAGATCAGGGCACAGGCGTATTCATAAGCCGTGCGGTCCGCATTCGGTCCGGGTTGCAGGTTGGCGGGGTCAGCGAACACCTCGGCCAGTCTGGTCATCTGTTGGTCATAGGCCTGCGAGCGAAAGCGGCGAGACAGACGGCCAAGGGCCTGAGAGCGTTCCTTTTCAAACTGCTTGAACATGGCCCGCGCCCCGTCATGTAGCTGTGGCGGGATCAGGCGAAAGTAGTCATCTTTTTCCAGCAGATACACATCCAGGTCCCGCACACGCCCGGTTGGCGCCATCAAGTCGGAGAACTCGCGCTTTAAATCTGCGGTTTGTTCTGGTGAGAAAACCCCTTTGAACAGACTGATGACTGACCGCACACGACGCAGCGACACGCGGTAATCGTGCAAGAATTCGGTATCGATGTCCGCAATCACACCCGCCTCGTTCTGTCGGGCGACCGAGATGTAGGTGCGAACGATGTCCGTGGCGACTTCAATCGAAGGCTCTTGGGTGCCAATGCGGATCTCGGGCTTGGCCTTGTAGACGGTCAGGTCCGGGAACAAGCCTTTGAACAAAGGTTCGACCCCAGTTGCGCCCGGCGCTGTTGTTTTGAGGTACTCACACGCGGTGTTGAACGCCCGGTCATACCCGCGCAGCGGTTGGACTGCTACAAGCGACACCTGTCCGCGATCCGAAGACAGTGTCATCACCGTCCCGCGCACCTGGGTTTTCTGAAGATCATCCAGAATGGCAAACGCACGATTTACGATCCGCCCTGCCCCAACGCTCATCAGTGCGCGCAGTTCGGGAAAATCGGCAAGGGCGTCCCGGACGGGTCCAGCGGGCAGGTTTTGTACGAACTTTCCTTTTCCCTTGCACCTTTGCGAAGTCGTTTGCCCATCTTTCAGCAAGTGCAGCGATCCGCCCGTTTCGATCAGGACTTTGCCCGACGCCCTCAGCGATTGGTCATGGCAATCCAAAAGCTCGAAACTTTGCGCCGGTTTGGCGTCATCCAACTTAGCGACCAAACCCCTCAGAGATTTGGAGAATCTCGCCTCATCCAATGCCCCTGGAATAACGAAGAAGCTGCTGTCTCCGGCCATCAGGATTGTCCCTTTCGAGACGCATCCAAATAGTCGTTTACAAGGGTCTCCACGATTTTCTGAACGCTGGTCCCCTCTTCAATCGCCCTGATCTTGAGCGCTTTCAGGGTTTTTCCGTCCAACCGCAAAGACGTGTTCGTCTTGCCCTTGTCGGGCTTTTCCGTGGCGTCCTTGTTCTTCGGCATCGACGACCTCATGACAGCATGACGTCATGAGGTCACATTCCAGAAAGCATATCAATGACTATTTTGCCTGTGCAGGCGCAGCGTCGAATTTCAACCGGCCAGCGAAACAACCCGATGACTCTTTTTGGTCACCCGGCTAAGACGAGGCATGTCTGATCCCGTCTCGTCGATCCGCAATCTGGGCCCGGCCTTTGAACAATCCTGCGCCCGCGCAGGCATCCACTCGGCGCAAGAGCTACGCACCTTGGGGGCCGATGCCGCCTATGCCCGGTTGCTGAAGGCGGGCACAAAGCCGCATTTCATTGGTTACTATGTGCTGGTAATGGGGCTGCAGGGACGTCCATGGAACGATTGCAAGGGCGAGGAAAAGAAAGCGCTGCGACAAAAGTTTGATGCGATCAAATCCAGCGTCAACACTGCGCCGGAAAGCCGGATGATCGCCGATCTGGATGCAATCGGCGTCCGCGTGGCACCGAAAGACCTCAAACAGGTCTGAAAACGAAAAAGGCCGCACCCAATTGAATGCGGCCCTTAGACTTGTTCAGCAACAGATTAGCCGACCAGTTCGATGCCCGAGAAGAAGTAGGCGATCTCAACAGCTGCGGTTTCCGGAGCGTCCGAACCGTGGACCGAGTTTTCACCAACCGATTCAGCGAACTCGGCACGGATGGTGCCGGCTGCTGCGTCTGCGGGGTTGGTTGCGCCCATGACTTCACGGTTCTTTGCAATGGCGCCTTCGCCTTCCAGAACCTGAACAACGACCGGAGCCGACGACATGAATTCGCACAGTTCATCATAGAACGGACGCTCGGCGTGCACTTCGTAGAACTTGCCAGCTTGTTCTTTGGTCATGTGGATGCGCTTTTGCGCAACGATGCGCAGGCCAGCTTCTTCGAACTTGGCGTTGATTTTGCCAGTCAGGTTGCGGCGGGTTGCATCGGGTTTGATGATCGAGAATGTGCGTTCCAGTGCCATGTCGGCCTCTCCTTACAATGTGGCGCGAGACTATGCGCCGAAATCCATCGCGCGCCGCCTAACACGGTATGTGCCTCATGAAAAGTGGAATGATTGCGCCTTTGACGTTTGCGGGTCAGATTGTGTCCGGCAAGGGCTGCGTTGCGTCGACCCAGCGGACGTAGAGAACAGAGAGCAGGCCGATAAAGCTGCTGACAAACATCATACCAAGAACCAGAAATGGCCCGTTCTCGGGGCTGACAAATGCGCCTGTAAGCGTTGTGAGAATTGCACCCAAGGCAACGATCATTGCACCGGAAAGCCCCGCCGCACTGCCCGCCAGTTTCGGGCGCACGGACATGACCCCGGCGGATGCATTCGCATTGGTCAGGCCGTTGCCGAATCCGACGCAGATCGCTGATCCAAAAAACACCCATACCGACCCCAATCCTACGCTGAACAACACCAGCCCGCCGAGCGGCCCGATCGACGCGATAATCCGTCCGATCAGGATCATCGTGGTCAGCTTTGTGCGCGCGGCGAAACGGCCAGTGATGAAGTTACCCACCATGAAACCGCCAGTGATGATCCCAATGCCAAGCCCCAGCATTGCCGGGCTCAGATCAAACCACGCGGCTGCAACCAGCGGTGCGCCGGTGATGAAGCTGAAAAACGCCCCTATGGAAAATGCAGCACATAGCGCATAGCCCCAGAACCGACGCGCTCGGAACAGGTGCGGGTACTCTTTCAACTGGGCCGAGAAGGTTGCGGATCGGTTCGTATTCGTCTCACCCATGTCGGCCCACAACAGCACCAGCATCCCTGCCCCCAAAGCCGAGTACAGGATGAACCCCGCCCGCCAGCCGAACATCATATCAAGTGCTCCGCCCAACATCGGGCCAAGCATCGGAGCCAGGGCCATCGCCATCGCAACATAGCCCAGCTTGCTGGCCGCTTCGTTTGGCTCGTACAGGTCCCTGATCGACGCGCTGGACAGCACCGGTCCGGCCACGACTGCGGCTTGTAACAGGCGGAAGCCTAGAAACACCCAGATCGACTCGGCCAAAACACAACCAACCGAAGCCACCGCGAAAATCGCCATCGAGATCAACAGGATCGGCCTGCGACCATATCGGTCGGACAACGGCCCCATGATCAGTTGCAGCACGCCAGAAACGGCCAGATAGCCCGCCACAGACAGGTTGATCAGACCATAGTCGACCTGAAAGTCACCGGCCATTCGCGCCAGCGAAGGCAGGAACATATTCAGCGACAGCACCGACAGCGCCGTGGCAAAGATCAATGTGACCAGTGAAGGGGGCGTCCGAGCCGCGCGCATGATGCAGACCGTTTCACAAAAGCAAACGACACAGCGCTAACACATCGACCGCGGTTTGAACATGCCAAGCCGCTGGCGGCTGCATAAAGGCTCTGCTAAGAGCGCGTCATGCTACGGATCGAAGACATAACCTATGCGGTTGAAGGCCGCCCCCTGTTCGATGGGACCAGCGCAACTATCCCGGATGGACACAAGGTTGGCCTCGTGGGGCGCAACGGGACCGGCAAGACCACTCTGTTCCGGCTGATCCGCGGGGAACTGGCGCTGGAGTCGGGCAACATCGTCCTGCCGAAACGGGCCCGAATTGGTGGGGTAGCGCAAGAGGTGCCTTCCTCCGATGTTTCGCTGATCAACACCGTGTTGGCCGCTGACACCGAACGCAGCGCCCTTATGGCCGAGGCTGAAAGCGCCGAAGACCCCGCCCGCATTGCCGAGATCCAGACCCGTCTGGCCGACATCGACGCCTGGTCGGCCGAGGCGCGCGCTGCCTCGATCCTCAAAGGATTGGGCTTTGACGACGAAGACCAGCTGCGCCCCTGCTCGGATTTCTCGGGTGGCTGGCGGATGCGTGTCGCGCTGGCGGCGGTGCTGTTCTCTCAGCCCGATCTGTTGTTGCTGGACGAACCGACCAACTATCTGGACCTTGAGGGCGCGTTGTGGCTGGAAAGCTATCTGGCCAAATACCCGCACACAGTCATTATCATCAGCCACGACCGCGGGCTGCTGAATCGCGCCGTTGGTTCGATCCTGCATCTGGAAGACCGCAAGCTAACCTACTACGCGGTGCCTTACGACAAGTTCGCCGAACGCCGCGCCGAACGTCTGGCGCAGGCGGAATCGGAAAACGCCAAGGCCAAAGCGCGCATCGCGCATCTACAGAGCTTTGTGGACCGGTTTCGTGCAAAAGCGTCCAAAGCCGTGCAGGCGCAATCGCGCCTCAAGATGATCGAGCGCATCCAACTGGTCTCGACCCCGCAAGAAGCCGCTTTGCGGGCTTTCAGCTTCCCCGAGCCTGAGGAACTGTCGCCGCCTATCATCAACCTTGAGGGCGGAGTTACGGGATATGGTGAGACCGAGGTGCTGCGTCGCCTCAACCTGCGCATCGATCAGGACGACCGCATCGCGTTGCTTGGCAAAAACGGTCAGGGCAAGTCGACCCTGTCCAAGCTGCTGTCCGACCGCCTGCCCCTGATGGCCGGCAAAATGACCCGCAGCAACAAGTTGCGCATCGGTTACTTCGCACAGCATCAGGTGGATGAGCTGTATGTGGACGAAACGCCTTTGGACCATATGCGCCGGCTTTGCCCGGATGAAGCTCCGGGCAAATGGCGCTCGCGGCTGGCCGGGTTCGGGTTGAATGCGGATCAGGCTGAAACCAAGGTTGGACGCTTGTCCGGCGGGCAAAAAGCGCGCCTGTCCCTGCTCATCGCCACCATCGACGCGCCGCATATGCTAATCCTTGACGAACCGACCAACCACCTAGATATCGAAAGCCGCGAGGCGCTGGTCGAAGCGCTGACCGCCTATTCGGGCGCGGTCGTGCTGGTCAGTCACGACATGCACCTGCTGTCGCTTGTGGCAGACCGGTTATGGCTGGTCTCGGATGGCACCGTCAAACCGTATGACGGCGACCTCGAATCCTATCGCACCATGCTGTTGGCGCGCGACAAGCCGGTGAAGGAGAAACCGCAGTCAGCGAAGGCAAAACGCCCCTCGCGCGAGGCGATGCTGGCCCTGCGCGCAGACCTGCGAAAATGCGAGGATCGGATCGAGAAACTGACGGACATGCATGACAAGCTGTCAGCCAAGCTGGCCGATCCGGCTCTGTATGAGGATGAAAAGATCAACGATCTGGAAACCTGGAACCGCAAGTTTGCCGAGGTGGTCGAAGCGATGCAAAAAGCCGAGGCGCTATGGGTCGCCGCCGCTGAACGTTTGGAACAAGCAGAGAGTGCGGCATGATCGAACTGGCTTTCTTCATAACGGCGTTCACCACCATGTTCGTGGTGATCGATCCGTTCGGCACCACGCCGATCTTCGTCGCTCTGACCCAAGATATGGATCCGGCGACCCGGCGGAAAACCGCGATCCGTAGTTGCCTGACCGCGGTCTGCATTCTGGTTGCCTTTGCCGCTTTTGGTGAAGCTGTCCTGGGATTTGTCGGCATTTCAATGGAGGCCTTCCGCGTGGCCGGTGGCGCGCTGCTGTTTCTGACAGCTTTGGACATGCTGTTCGACCGTCGCACCAAACGCCGCGAGGACCGGGCTGAGGAAGAGGAACACCCTGACCCGTCAGTCTTTCCATTGGCGATCCCTCTGATCGCAGGACCGGGATCAATTGCCACGATCATCCTTCTGGCGGGCCAAAACCCCGGCATTCAAGGCATCGCCGCCGCCTGCGCTGTCATGCTGGCGGTTATGGCCGTTGTCTTCATCTTCTTTCTGGCTGGCGGGATAATCGCGCGGATTCTGGGTAAAACCGGGCTGAACGTATTGACGCGACTGCTGGGCATGTTGCTGGCGGCGCTGTCGGTCCAATTCATCTTGGACGGCCTCAAGGCCTTTGGATTCGCGTCGTAAATCCCCATATACAGTTCAGGAAATCTGTTTGGGGGTACGTCATGGACGGCGACAACATTGCACGGATTGCGTATCTGGGACTGCTGGGTGCGGCGGTGGTGGCTTGGTTCATCTCGCAAAACCGGCAGTCGCTGGGCAAAACGATGCAACAGGCCATGGCCTGGGTCTTTATCTTTATCGGTGTGATTGCTGTAGTTGGTCTGTGGGAAGACATTCGCACAACCGTTTCCCCTGCCCCGCAGATGACGGTCACCGGTCAAAGCATCGAAGTTCCGCGCGCCCATGACGGGCATTACTATCTGCCGGTTGAGGTGAACGGCCAGCCGATCACCTTTCTGGTCGACACCGGCGCAAGCCAGATTGTCCTCAGCTCGCAAGACGCCGAGCGCATAGGCATCGACCCCGATCAGCTGAACTATTTCGGCCGGGCCAACACGGCCAATGGTCAGGTTCGGACTGCGCCGGTAAGCCTGGATACGCTGACTCTTGGGCCAATCACGGACCGCAATATCTCGGCCTGGGTGAACGAGGGTGAGTTGAACAAGTCCCTGCTGGGCATGGATTACCTGCACCGTTTTTCGAACGTCCAGTTCGCCAATGGTCGCCTTCTGCTGTCGCGTTAAGGCGTCAGCACCACTTTCACAATTGAGAACAAAATATGAACATGCTACCCTGACAGCATGTCTACACATCTTCTTGGCCGCAAACCCGCGCGCGAGGTGCCGGGGATTGACCTTCATCCGCAGATCAGGCTGCAACTGGCCCGTGTGCACGAGGCCTGCGGCCCCGCCCGGCGCAGCTTTGCCATGTGGCTGGCAGGTCAGGCGCAGGGACCGGTGCTGTGGATTTCGCCCGCGTGGGAACCTGGCCAGTTGAACCCCGACGGGATGATGGCCTTTGCCGATCCGGCCCGCTTTATCTTTGTCCGCCCGACCCGGTCCGAGGACCTGCTGTGGTGCATGGAAGAAGCGTTACGCAGCGGAGCGATCCCGTTGATCATCGGTGACCTGCCGGGTGCGCCGGGGCTGACGCCGATACGGCGGATGCATCTGGCCGCTGAACAGGGCGGCGCGTTGGGGCGGGCTCCGCTTGGGTTGCTGCTGACACCCGGCGACGGCGGCGCGCAAGGGGTTGAGACACGCTGGCACATGGCTGGCGATCATCGAGAAGAAGCCCGGCGCTGGACCCTGACCCGCCGCCGCGCCCGTGCCCTGCCCCCGGTCAGCTGGCACGCCACCCAGACCAAACCGCGCGCCGGCTTGCACCTGCAGCAGATCGCCACAGAAGACACACCCTTGTGAACATACGCACTTCACGCCAGTTGTGACTGGCCAAGGCATAGGGCGCGCCCTAGCGTTTCGGCATGCGCAATCTGACAAGACGCTCATTCATCGCCGGGCTTGCCGCCCTGCCGCTGGCCCGCAAAGCCCGGGCTGCGCTGGTGCCGTACACACTGTCACGGTCAGGAACCTCTGTCGGCTTTTCCTTCGTACTGTCAGGGATCGCGCAATCCGGGACGATGCCGATCCAGTCCGCAAACATCCAAATCGACACCGAGCAGTTGCAAAACAGCAAGGTCACCGTCGTGATGAACGTGGCCGCCGCACGTACTCGATTGCCCTTTGCCCGCGGCCCGATGCTGAGCGAGAGCGTCCTGAACGCGCAGCAGTTCCCCGCCATCACCTTTCAATCCACCCGAATACAGCTGGGCCCGACCGGTCGCATCTCGGAAGGTGCGACCATCACCGGAGACCTGACCTTGCGCGGGGTCACACGCCCGGTGACGCTGCAGGCCAACCTGTACCGCAAACCCGGCACAGAGGCTGACGACCTAAGCACCCTCTCGATTCTTCTGTCCGGCGCACTGGACAGGCACGAGTTTGGCGCATCCGGCTATCCCGATCTGGTCGCAGAAACAGTTTCATTGAACATCCGCGCGGAACTGATGCGCAACACCTGACCACCCAAGGGCAAAAAACGACGCGCAGAGGTCGAATAAACACGCGCAGCGCTGGCGGATACGGTAATGCTGGGCCCACTATGCGCACGATCATTTCCTTTGCCGCCCTATTTCTTTCCGTCATTCTGCTGCAGCTCTCAACGGGCGGCGTTGGTCCACTGGATGCAATCTCGGGCATCACGCTCAATTTTACCACCGAACAGATCGGTTTGCTGGGCTCGGCGCATTTCGTGGGCTTTTTCATAGGATGCTGGTGGGCACCCCGGCTGATGGGCAGCGTCGGCCATTCGCGCGCCTTTGCGGTCTGTACCGCACTAGGGGCGATGGGCCTGATCGGGCACACCCTGACCGAAAACCCATACATCTGGGCCGCACTTCGCGTTGCATCCGGCACATGCGTTGCAGGCGCTTACACGGTGATCGAGGCATGGCTGAACGCCAAAGTCACAAATGAAACGCGCGGACGCGCAATGGGCACCTACCGCATCGCGGATATGGGTGCCTCGCTTTGCGCGCAGTTGATTATCGCGGTCCTGCCGCCTGCCTCTTATGTGTCCTACAATCTGTTGGCGATCCTGTGTTGCGCTTCGCTGTTGCCGCTGACGCTAACCAAGGCGAGCCAACCCAAAACGCCTGACGCGCCCCGCCTCAGACCTAAGCTGGCGTGGCGCAGCTCACCCCTGGCCGTTGCCGGTGTGATCGTCGCCGCGCTGAGCTCTGCGTCGTTTCGGATGGTCGGTCCGGTCTATGGTCAGGAAGTTGGTTTAGACATCGATCAGATCGCGTTCTTTTTGGCCTCATTCGTTTTGGGCGGCGCATTGGCGCAATACCCGGTGGGGTGGCTCGCCGACAAATATGACCGGCGTTGGGTTTTGATCTGGCTTTCGGCGGCTGCGGTGTTCAGTTGTGGCGTCACCATGGCGGCCAGCGGCACGGGCACGTTAGGAGTTATGTCTGCCGCAGTTTTCTTTGGCCTGACCACCTTCCCGATCTTCTCGGTCTCGTCGGCTCATGCAAACGACTTTGCAACGACCGAAGAACGGGTCGAGCTTTCGGCGGCACTGATGTTCTGGTTCGCCCTGGGGGCGATCGCCTCGCCCTATATCTCATCCACGCTAATCCAACAGTTCGGCCCCGGTGCCCTGTTTGCCTTTGTCGCGTTGGGCCATGTGTTCCTGATCATCTTCGGTCTGGCGCGCATGCGGTCACGTCCAACGCCCGAGGAACGCACCAACTACGTCTACGCGCCGCGCACATCTTTCACGATTGGCCGCTTGCTCAAACGGTCGCGTGAAGGGCGTTAGAACGGCGTTGTTGCACGGGCGAAGACGCGTGGCTGGAAATACGAAAATTAAACACCCCTACTCTGCTGGCGGCGGAGATGGGATCAGCTCATCCAGAAGAGAACCCGCTTCGTAGCCAAGCAAGTCGACCTCCATGCGACCCGGATCCCCAAAGGCCCAAGCGCCCACAAGACGCTGCATTTTCTCATAGCCCACAAAGTCGGCCATTGCCTTGTTGCCATGCGCATGTTCGGCGAACATGACCTGACCCGCCTCAACTTTCTGAGGCATCACGCGTTCCAGATACAGCTCAACGACATTGATCCCCGTCACGTTCGAACCGCCGTGATGGACGACATATATTTCGTCCCAGACGTCGTCGCTGACCGAGGCGCGCGCGTCGGACACGGCCTTATGTAACGAGTTTAGCTCGGCCCATGCCGCTTTGCGCATATTGGCCGCCCAGACCGGGCGCATTTCATTGATCGCGCTGGAAACGTCCTGCCGCGTGAGCGTCCCGCGCTCGACTGCCCCGTTCACAAAGCTTCGAGCGGTCTCAAGCATCTGCCGCTGCTGGGCAATCTCTTCCTTTGGCAGGTCAAGACCGCCAATCGCGGCCAGCAGCGTATCGATTTCTTGTGAGATGGACGTAAAATCCTGCTGCCAGCGCGGGCTTTCAGCGTCTTCGTCTGGCCAAGGCGTGACCGCGCCGATAATTCCAAGAAGAACGTGGGACGTGGATTTGAATATGAGGTAGTTTGGCGCGTCTCTCGGGAACGACTTCTCGTCTGTGTCGGTCATGACGGTCACGTCCTTGGCGATAATCATGACCGGTCGGCTTTCCGCCGTCAGAGCATCCTGCCCCCGGTGAAAGATTGACAGCATTGCTTTGTCAAAGGTTCCAATTGCGTCCATGGCCTTGCTCTGATCGGCGTGAACACCTGGCGGGACCAGAAATACTCCTAAACAGGCCAAAACGAACACTTGGATCAAACGATCAACTAAAAACGGCTTCATTTTACCCCCCGTAAATGACGCAATCGGTATTATACACGCGCCGGGGAGATTTCGCGAAATCCACGCCGCGCGCTCGGTTACCTGCGATTTCGAGCACCTATCAGTGAAAGCGGGGTTTTGCTGGTCGATTACATAAGGTAGACGGGCGCGCAGACAGTTACGCGGATACGGAACATGGCTCGGATTCTCATCACCTCGGCGATCCCCTACATCAACGGGATCAAACACCTCGGCAACTTGATCGGCTCGCAATTGCCTGCCGACCTGTACGCACGTTATCAGCGTGGCCGGGGGAATGAGGTCATGTTCCTGTGCGCCACGGATGAGCACGGCACACCTGCCGAGCTGGCCGCTGCAAAAGCTGGCAAGCCGGTCGCCGAATATTGCGCCGAAATGCATGGGGTTCAGTCCGACATCGCAAACCGCTTTGGGCTGAGCTTTGATCACTTTGGCCGCTCGTCCAGCGAACAGAACAAGCGTCTGACCCAACATTTCGCTGGCAAGCTGGATGAAGCTGGCCTGATCCGAGAAGTGAGCGAGAAACAGGTCTATTCCAACGCCGATGGCCGTTTTCTGCCCGACCGCTACATCGAGGGCACCTGCCCCAACTGCGGATACGAACGCGCGCGCGGTGACCAGTGTGAAAACTGCACCAAGCAGCTGGACCCAACCGACCTGATCAACCCACGTTCGGCCATTTCAGGATCGACCGATCTGGAAGTGCGCGAGACCAAGCACCTGTATCTGCGTCAGTCGGCTATGAAGGACCAACTGGACGCTTGGATCGACAGCAAGACCGACTGGCCCATCCTGACGACCTCAATTGCCAAGAAGTGGCTGCATGACGGTGACGGCCTGCAGGATCGGGGTATCACCCGTGATCTGGACTGGGGCGTACCCGTCAAGAAAGGCGAACAGGACTGGCCGGGCATGGAGGGCAAGGTCTTCTATGTCTGGTTCGACGCGCCGATCGAATACATCGCCTGCGCCAAGGAATGGGCAGATGCCAATGGCAAGACCGATGCGGATTGGGAGCGTTGGTGGCGCACCGATAAGGGTGCCGATGACGTGCGCTATGTGCAGTTCATGGGCAAGGACAACGTGCCGTTCCATACGCTCAGCTTCCCGGCCACCATTCTGGGATCGGGCGAGCCGTGGAAGATGGTCGACCACCTGAAATCGTTCAACTATCTGAACTATGATGGCGGTCAGTTCTCGACCAGCCAAGGTCGCGGCGTGTTCATGGATCAGGCGCTGGAAATTCTACCCGCCGATTACTGGCGCTGGTGGCTGCTGAGCCACGCGCCGGAAAGCAGCGACAGTGAGTTCACTTGGGAGAACTTCCAGCAATCGGTGAACAAAGACCTCGCCGACGTTCTGGGCAACTTTGTTAGTCGGATCACCAAGTTCTGCCGCTCGAAATTCTCTGAGGCGGTGCCCGAGGGCGGAGCCTATGGTGAGCGTGAGCAAGCTTTGATCGAAGAACTGACCAAACGCGTCCGCGCCTATGAAGGGCACATGGAGGCAATGGACGTTCGCAAATCCGCACAGGAGTTGCGGGCAATCTGGGTCGCCGGCAACGAATATCTGCAGGCCGCTGCGCCTTGGTCGACCTTCAAGGAAGACCCCGAGCAAGCCGCTGCGCAAGTGCGTTTGGGCCTGAACCTGATCCGTCTTTACGCTGTGCTCAGCGCGCCGTTCATCCCCGAGACGACTGCCAAGATGCTGAGCGCGATGAACACGCTGGACACAAGCTGGCCCGAGGACGTGGCAGCCGCGCTGGACGCCCTGCCCGCTGGTCACGAGTTCTCAGTGCCGGATGTGCTTTTCGCCAAGATCACCGACGATCAGCGCGAAGACTGGCAGACCCGCTTTGCCGGAACCCGCGACTGATCAATCGTTCCGATCGGGATCAAGGACGGAGGCCACACGGCCTCCGTTTTTTTGTGCAGCGTGGAAATATCCGACTTTGCTCCAAAACACCGCCCAGATTTGACGTAAGCCTCGCTGCAAAATGGAAAATTCCCGCCTGCTGCGACCGCGACACGCATTCAAGAAGCTTGAGCTATATCGTCAAAACGGCCATCCTGCCTGAGAATTAAAACGACTCGTCGGGCCATTCCGGTGGCCTAGACGCAAAATCCTTGAGTTTAATGAGGCGCGTGCCATGTCCCTTGCAATCACTAACTCCTTTTTCCGACACAGAGGTCCGGCGCTGGCAATTGCAGCGTTTGCCAGCCTAAGTGTCAGTTATGCAGCGCTTGCGCAGGACCAAAGCGATGCGCCGCCGCCGAAAGTGTCGATTGCAGCCGCCTATACCCAAGAGATCACCAATGAGGCCGTGTTCATCGGGCGCGCCGAAGCCATCGACAAAGTCGACATCGTAGCGCGTGTAAACGGGTTTTTGGAAACTCAGGAAGTACAAGATGGCGCACTGGTCGACAAAGACGACCTTTTGTTTACGATTGAACCTGATCTCTACGAAGCGACGCTTGAAGCCCGCAAGGCTGATCTGGATCGGGCGGAAGCCAATCTGGAACTAGCCAAAGTCGACCTCGCCCGTAAGGAAGAATTGTACAGGCGTGACGCCACCCCGGAATCCGAACGCGACATTGCTCGGGCGAATGAGCTGGTCGCCGAAGCCGAAGTAAAAGCCGCGCACGCAGCAATCCAACAAGCCGAACTGGACCTCAGCTACACCAAGATTCACGCGCCCTTCGCCGGTCGAATTGGCCGGGTTGAAACAAGTGTCGGCGATGTGGTTGGGCCAACAAACCCTCCGCTGGTCAATCTGGTCAGCGAAGCCCCGATTTATGTGAATTTTTCGCTGAACGAAAAGCAGTTCACGTCGGTTCTTGAACAGTACGGCGAAAGTGCCGCGTCGCTGGCTGAAAGCAACAAGAGCCCGAATGTTCATCTGACTCTGCCCAATGGTACCGCATTGGATGAAACCGGTGAGATCGTCTTTGCGGACAACCGTATTGATCCTCTAACAGGCGCGATCACGGTACGGGCGGAGTTTCCAAACGCCGAACGGTTGATCATCGACGGTCAGTTCCTGAGCGTTCAGATCGAAGCTTTGGAGCCCACCCTTCAGGTCTTGGTCCCGCAAGCTGCGTTGCAACGGGATCAGCGCGGTGAATTCGTTCTGGTGGTCAACGACAAGCAGATGGTCGAACAGCGCTATATCACGACAGGTGACGTCGTCGGCACGGCAATCATCGTGAAAGACGGTCTGCGCGAAGGTGAAAGCGTGATCGTCGAAGGCCTGCAGCGGGTTCGTCCCGGTGTCGCGGTGGATGCTGTCGTAGCATCTGAACAGCCGGGAGAATAACGGATGTTCTCAGCCCTGTTCATCAGCCGGCCAAAGCTGGCGCTTGTCATTTCGCTTGTCCTAACGATCATGGGCGGCATCGGCTATTTGGTTCTGCCGGTCGCCCAGTTCCCTGACATCACCCCACCCGTAGTCAGTGTGACGACCACCTATACCGGCGCAAATGCCGAAACCGTGGAAAACACCGTCGCCGCCCCGATCGAGGCGCAGGTCAACGGTGTGGACGACATGATCTATATGACGTCCACCTCATCGGATAACGGCTCGTATTCGCTGAACATCACGTTCGAGGTCGGCACTGACCCTGATATCGCGTCGGTCAACGTGCAGAACCGGGTGGCGCAGGCGATGTCATCGCTGCCGTCCGAGGTGACTTCGTCCGGTGTGGTCACGCAAAAAGCGTCGACCAACATGCTGTTGCTGGTCACTTTGACTTCACCGAACGAGACATATGACAGTGTGTTTCTGTCAAACTATGCCTCAATCAACCTGAAAGACGCGCTGGCCCGTGTTCAGGGCGTGGGTAAGGCCGACGTTCTGACCAACCTGGAATACGCAATGCGTATCTGGATGGACCCGGACCAGATGGCGGCTCTGTCCATCACTCCGGGTGACGTGATTAGTGCCATCCGTGAACAAAACGTGGAAGTTTCGGCCGGTTCTATCGGTGCGCCTCCGGTGCCCGAGGGGCAGACCTTTCAATACACGATCAAAACCAAAGGCCGCCTGACATCCGCTGCTGAATTTGGAGACATCGTCATTCGTACCGGCGATGCGGGTTCGATCGTGCGGGTCAAGGACATTGCGCGGGTCGAACTGGGCGCGCAATACTACGCGGCGTCGGGATATTTCGACAGTGTTCCCGCGACTGTCATCGGTATCTATCAGGCCCCCGGCGCGAATGCGCTGGCGGTGTCCGAACGTGTAGAGGCCGAGCTTGAGCGTTTGTCGCGCACTTTCCCGACGGACGTAGAATACTCTGTCCCCTTCAACACAACGGACTTTGTGGAACAGTCCCTGAATGACGTGGTCTCGACCCTGATCCTGACATTCATTCTGGTGATCTCGGTTGTGTTCGTCTTCCTTGGAAGTTGGCGCGCGACGATCATTCCAGCGGTTGCGATCCCGGTCTCACTGATCGGGACATTCGCCTTCCTGCTGCTGTTCGGTATGTCGCTGAACACGATCTCGCTGTTCGCCCTGGTTCTGGCGATCGGGATCGTGGTGGACGACGCCATCGTTGTGGTGGAGAACGTCGAACGGATTATCGCAGAGGAAGGGCTTCCCCCTGCGGAGGCCACGCGCAAAGCCATGGGGCAGATCACCGGTCCGGTGATTGCGACCACGCTAGTTTTGCTGGCGGTGTTCGTGCCTGTGACCTTCATGCCCGGCATCTCGGGGCGGTTGTACTCACAGTTCGCCGTTACGATCTCGACCGCGGTTGTGATCTCTTCCATCAACGCGCTGACCCTATCGCCTGCATTGTGTGGATTGGTTCTGAAGGCACGTTCCGGCCCGCCCAAAGGGCTGTTGGCTGTGTTTGAGAACTTTATCGGCACCATCCGCAGCGGTTACGTCGCCATCGTGCGCAAACTTCTGATCCTACCGATTGTCGGGTTGGGTATGATCGCAGCCTTCGCCGTAGGCACCGGTACGATCATGTCCAACACGTCCAGCGGTTTCCTTCCGCTTGAGGATAACGGCTATCTGTTTGTGGACATCCAGCTGCCCGATGCGGCGACCCTGGAACGGACCGAGGCTGTGTCGGCCCGCGTCGACGAACAGATTCAACAGATCCCGGGCGTTTCCAGTACCGTTCTGATCAACGGCTTCTCGTTGCTGAACGGCACAATCACCAACGGCGCTGCGATCTTCGTCAACCTTGATAACTGGGACCTGCGGCAGGAAGACGACCTGAGTGCAAACGCCATCCTCGCCAAGGTTCTGGCCATCGCGAATGGCGAGTCCGCAGCCTCGATCGTAGCTTTCAACCCGCCGCCCATTCAGGGTCTGGGTATGTCGGCCGGTGTTGAGATGGAGGTTCAGCAAACCGGTGGCGGCTCGCCCCAGGATCTGGCCTCTGCGGTCGGTTCCTTTGTGTATTCGGCCAATCAGCGGGCAGAAATTGGCCAAGCCTACACGACCTTTCGAGCCAACGTTCCGCAGCTTTTCGTGGATCTGGACCGGGAAAAAGCCAAGACGCTACAAGTCTCGGTGGCCGAGGTGTTCCAGACCATGCAGGCACAGCTGGGTTCATACTACGTGAACGACTTTAACCTGTTCGGTCGGGTCTATCGCGTGATGATCCAGGCGGATGGTTCTTATCGCGACAATGTCGAGGATATCTCGAACCTCTATGTCCGTTCGACCAAGGGTGAGATGGTGCCTCTGGGTACTCTGATCGACGTCGAGAACGTGCTTGGGCCGGTTTTGCTGAAACGACACAACCTGTTCCGTTCGGCGACTGTGACGGCGGTTCCGGCCCCCGGGCTGTCCACCGGTGACGCGATCACAGTGATGACCGAGGAATCTACGACCGCCCTGCCGCCCGGCTACGCCTTCGAGTGGACCGGGACAGCGCAGCAGCAATTGGCATCCGGCGGGCTGGTGATCGTGATCCTCGGGCTTGCGATCCTGTTCGGTTATCTGTTCCTTGTGGGCCAATACGAAAGCTGGACCTTGCCGGTGTCGATCCTGCTCTCGGTGATCGTCGCCCTGTTCGGAGCGGTGGCCGCAGTGGCCATCGTGGGCAGTGACATCAACCTTTATACGCAGATCGGGATGATCATGCTTGTGGGCCTGGCATCCAAGAACGGTATTCTGATCGTGGAATTCGCGATGGAGCAAAGAGCCAAGGGGCTGTCTGTCAAGGATGCCGCGGCCGAGGCTGCTTATCAGCGTTTCCGCGCGGTGATGATGACCGCCCTGTCCTTCCTTTTGGGTGTTGTTCCACTGTTGGCCGCAAGTGGCGCTGGCGCTGCCAGCCAAAAGGCCATCGGTGTTGCCGTGTTCGGCGGGATGCTGGCGGCCACCTTGGTCGGCGTGATCCTGGTGCCGGTCCTTTACGCCCTGCTGCAAGGGCTGCGGGAATGGATCAAAGGCACCAAGGACGATCCAGGACCAACCGAGAAAGCAGCGTAATCAGATAAAAGCCCCGCCAAATCGGCGGGGCTTTTTACTGGAAAGGTTCAGGTTCTAATCGCGCCCTGTCGCAAGGACCACTTTCAAAGCGTCAGTCAGCATCGGTTGAATGATTTCACTTTCGTCATCCGCCAAGGCATCGGCCCCAATGGAAACGCGACCGACGAACATACCTGAGATAATGCTCAGTACTACTCCGGCTTTTTGTTTCGCGTCTTCGCCGCCAATCAGCGATGAAAGTTCTTCGACCATTGGGTTTCCCAGTTTGTCGCGAACCACATCTTGCGCAGCTGCGGACCCGGATGATTTGATGGCAACAACCACCGGGTCAAAATCGCCCTGCGACCCGGCTTTGGCCAAAGCGATGTCGACTAAGGCTGCGACCATCTGATCCTGCGACAGGCCGACAAGCGGGCTCAGATCAATGCAGGCTTCCATCACTGTTTCAAACAGGCCGATTTTTGATCCGAAATAGCGGTTGATCAGGGCGACATTGCACCCCGCATCCGAGGCGATCTTTCGCGTACTGGCGCTTTCGTACCCGGCTCTTTGGAACTCGACGCGGGCGGCAGCCACAATTGCATCCTTTGTCGCATCCGAATTGCGCTTTCTGGCACTGCTCTCGATCTGTTGTTTTGCTTCGGCACTCAAGTAATCACCTGTTGACTTACGATCCCACCCCGATGTAATCACATGCTTACACAATGGATCGCCAAAACGCAAAGAGCCAGAAACATGACCGATGTCATTAAAATTATTGATCATAGTGACCGGGTCGAACGTCTGTTTGAGCCCTATCGCGAGGCACTGGGCGATGACTATCTGGCCTATCGCGGCCACGTTTATCGCGTGATCACCTTTGCGATGCACTTTCTGGACGGCGATGAAGAGGCGCGCCCAATGGTCGAAACCGCGCTTGTCTACCACGATATCGGGCTGTGGACGGAACACGACCTTGCATATCTTGAGCCATCAGAAGCGCACGCGCTGGCTGACAACGAAAAGTACGATTGGGGCCTTGATCCACAGTTGCTCAAGGATGCCATCCATTGGCACCACAAGGTGTTTCCGTATCGCGGGCCGAACCAGCGCATCGTCGAAGCTATCCGCAAGGCGGATTGGATCGACGCCACCGAAGGAAAAATACGCAAAGGATTAACAAAGGCTCAGGTCAAAGCAGTTCAGGATGCAATCCCCAGCTATGGCTTTGCGGATGTCCTGCAAAGGCTTGCCGGCGACCTTGGCGGTAACAAGTTCAGCGGCAACCTTCGCGTATTGCGCCGCGTGTTCAAGTGGTAGCCCCGGTCATTTAGTCAAGACTTAAATCCAACCTTTAATTCAGGTCTCCAGAACGTATCATGCCCTCGCCGCGACGGGCGCGCTGTAGGTATCCATCCAGGCCTGAATGCGCGCGATCTGCTCGTCGCTGAGCCGCAGGCCCATTTTGTTTCGGCGCCAGACCACATCCTCAGCCGTACGGGCGAATTCCTTGTCGATCAACCATGTAAGCTCCCGCGCGGTCAACGTCGCACCGAAATCTTCACCCAGATCTGCCGCTGCCTGTGCGTCCCCAAGCATCGTCTTTGCTTCGGTCCCATAAGCACGGACCAACCGTTCGGCCCAAGGGCGATCGAGGAACGGATAGGCTGACAAAAGGTCCTCAACCAAGCCCTGCACCCCATCAACCGGGAAGTCCCCACCGGGCAACGCGACGCCCGCAGTCCAGGGACCGGGCAGATTGGGGAAGTGCTCCGCCACCTTGTCCAACGCGCTTTCAGCCAGCCGCCGGTAGGTAGTGATCTTGCCGCCAAAGACGTTCAACACCGGGGCCCCACCCTGCGCATCTACTTTAAGCGTGTAATCCCGTGTTGCCGCCGTCGCGCTGCTGGCCCCGTCGTCGTACAGAGGGCGCACGCCGGAGTAAGTCCAGACGATATCATCGCGCGTGATCGGGTTTTTGAAATACTTCGAAGCGAAGGCGCACAGGTAATCCTGCTCGGCCTCGGTACAAACTGGCAGCTCTTCCGGGTTCGGATGGTCCTGATCTGTCGTCCCGATCAGGGTAAAATCACGCTCGTATGGAATGGCGAAAATGATGCGCCCGTCCTCACCCTGGAAGAAATAGCATTTGTCGTGGTCGTAAAGTTTGCGGGTCACGATATGGCTGCCGCGCACAAGACGAACGCCCTCGCGAGAGTTGATCCGGATTTTCGTTTGGATGATGTCTCCAACCCACGGACCACCTGCGTTGATCAACATCTTGGCCTGCACAACGCGCGACTCGCCGCTTTGGCGATCCCGGATCGTGATCTGCCACAGGTCATCGACGCGCTCGGCGGAAAGGACCTCGGTCTGCACAAGGATTTCGGCGCCCCGCGCCTCGGCATCACGGGCGTTCAGCACGACCAACCGCGAGTCTTCGATCCAGCAATCGGAATATTCATAGGCCGTTTGAAACTTGTCCTGCAGCGGCCCACCCTCGGGTGCGCTGCGCAGGTTCAGCGCGCTTGTTCCCAGCAGGATTTTTCGCCCGCCCAGATGGTCATACATGAACAATCCCAAGCGGATCAGCCACGCTGGACGCCGACCGCGCATCCAGGGCATCACCGTGCTAAGCAACCGCGAAGTCGGCGTTTCGGAATCGAACCGCATATCCTTGTGATACGGCAGCACAAAGCGCATCGGCCAACTGACGTGAGGCATCGCGCGCAGCAGCGTTTCGCGTTCGATCAACGCCTCATGCACAAGACGGAACTCGAAGTACTCAAGATACCGCAGCCCGCCATGAAACAGCTTGGTCGACGCCGATGATGTCGCCGAAGCCAGATCGTTCATCTCGGCCAGTGTCACCGACAACCCGCGCCCGGCAGCATCGCGCGCGATGCCACCACCGTTGATCCCACCGCCAATGATGAACAGGTCCGTGACCGTATCGCTGTGCCGTTCCATATCCGGATGATTCTCTGTGCTGGAAATATCGTGGGCATTAACCCGGCATTGGTGCGTTTCGTCAATGTTTGCTTTCGTTTTTTTTCGCAATTTGCTCTGCAATTGTTAATTTTTGTCTCAACGGCCCGTCATAGACTTGTCAAAATCGAAAAATAGAACAAAAACGAACACAACCAACGCTCGGAGCCCCAAATGTCCCTCTCCTTTCGCCAGTCAGATATCCTGAACATCGCCCAGCAGGACGGTCGCGTCATGGTCGAGGATCTGGCAGCCCAGTTCGGCGTGACTGTGCAAACCATTCGCCGCGATCTGTCTGAATTGGCGGATATGGGAAAGCTTGACCGCGTTCACGGCGGTGCCGTCATAAGGTCAGGCGTCTCGAACATCGGGTACGAGGATCGACGTGCCCTGAACGAGGAGGCCAAAGCAAGAATCGCCGCTGCCTGTGCCCGCGACATTCCGGACGGGGCTTCAGTTTTCATGAATATCGGCACTTCGACCGAAGCTGTCGCACGTCAGTTGTTAGGGCACAAGGACCTGATGGTGGTCACCAACAACATGAACGTCGCCAATATTCTGGTCGACAACACCGATTGCGAAATCGTTGTTGCGGGCGGTGTGTTGCGCCGCTCGGACGGTGGGCTTGTGGGCAATCTGACGGTCTCAACCATACGGCAGTTCAAGTTTGACTATGCAGTCATCGGATGCTCTGCCCTCGACACGGATGGCGACCTTTTGGATTTCGATTTTCAAGAGGTTCTGGTCAGCCAAACCATACTTGCGCAAACCCGGCGCACCTTTTTGGTTGCCGATCATTCGAAATTCCAACGCGCCGCCCCTGCCCGCATCACCTCATTGGCTGAGGTAGACACGTTTTACACCGACCATCCTGCTCCAGCCGACCTGAACGACCGCTGTCGCGATTGGAACACGGCCTTGCGTATTTGCGGCTGATCAACCCTCGGAATCACTGCTTTCGTCACGGCACAACCAATAGTTGGCCACAAATAGATTGACGAACCGCCCACCAGCATTTGAGGATAAGGTAACCTTCCCAATCGGAGGCAGGAAGATGGGGTTACTTGGGCAGCCGCTGGGCTACTACGACTATCTGACTTTTGTTGCATTGATTTTGCTGCTGGCCGCTGTCATGGCGCTGTTCTTGTTTGTCATGGGATTGCCGGGCCGCATCGCGATCAAGCGCAACCACCCGCACGCCGAAGCGATCAAAATCATGGGATGGATGGGATTCCTGGCAATCGTGCCCTGGGTCCATGCATTCATCTGGGCGTTCCATGACGGCACGGTCGTCGATATTCGCCGCATGCCTGATGATGAACGAGAAGCCGTTCGCAAAGAAATCAAACGGTTGGGCGGCGAGTTGACGGAGGAATACCGCGACCCGCTTGACCCGGACGAGACGCAGAAAAGCTAAGGCCAAAGGAACCACAGACTATGTTCGTCGCCCTCGGCATTACGCTGTTCTACATCATTTTCGTCTGGTTCATCTTCTTCAAGATGCAATGGCTGAAGTTCAACATCATGTGGGGCATTGTGTCCTTCTGGGTTGGCGCGCATCTACTGCTGATCTTTCTGGTCGCCCTGCGGTTCTTTCAGCCTTTTTCCATCGACAGTCATGTGGTTCGGTCCACGATCCAGATCGTCCCCCGCCTGACCGAACCGACTATCCTGTCCGAGGTTCTGGTCGAACCCAACACCGAAGTCAAAAAAGGCGACCCGCTTTACCGGTTCGATGACACCGTCTTCAAGCTTGAGGTCGCAGAAGCCACAGCGCAGCTGGTCGCGGCCGAACAGAACGCTAAGATTCTGGAACAGGACGTCATCGCTGCATCCGAGGCGATTGAACGCGCCAACGCTCAGCTGGCCTATGCCCTGACCCAACAGGCGCGGTATGAAAACCTGGTGCCTGCAGGCGGCGCGCGTCAGGACGAACTGGATCGTTGGAACGAACAGGTCACCGAAGATCAGGCGCAGGTCAAAGAGGCTGGGGCCAATTTGGAAAAGGCGCAACTGGCGCTGGATTCCCAGATTGACGGTGTGAATACCGGCATACTTCAAGCGCAGGCGCAGTTGGACAAGGCCCAATATTTCTTAGACAACACCACCATTTACGCCCCCGAAGACGGCATGATTGTCTCTCAGCAGGCCCGCCCGGGTCTGGTTGTGGGCGATATCCGCTTGGGCGCGATTGCCAGTTTCGTGACAAAAGACAACCCCTATATTCTCGCTACTTACCGGCAGCAGAACCTAAAATTTGTCGAGGTCGGCCAGCCTGTCGAAGTGGCGCTTGATTTGTATCCCGGCGAGATTCTGACCGGCAAGGTCGAGGCGATCTGGTGGGCCACCCGTCAGGGCCAATACCTGCCCTCGGGCCGCCTGCCCGGGTTCGAACTGCCCAAGCTGCCGGGGCGTATTGCCGTGCAAATCTCGGTAGATATTCCCGACGGGCACACGTTCCCCGCCGGTGGCCACGCGGCTGTGGCGATCTATACCGGGCAAGGCAAAAGCTTTGAGTTCCTGCGGCGCATCAACATCCGGCTTTATTCTTTCGCCAACTTCATTCGACCATTGGATATTTGAGGACGCAAATCATGATCCGGGCCAGACTTCATCGCCAACTGCTGGGCACGGCCCTAAGCGCCGCCTTACTGGTGGGCTGTACGCCCGTTGGCCCGGATTTTGTGCGCCCGAACTCTCCGGTCGTGAAACAGTGGATCGAGGTGAACAGCCCCAGCGCGGGTCAAAGCGGGCTGACTTCCCGCAGCGCTCCGGTGGTCAAATGGTGGGAGACGTTCAACGATCCAACCCTCAACAAGCTGATCGCCGAAGCCTACGCCCAGAACCTCGACCTTCAAGTCGCAGGTTCTCGCGTCTTGCAGGCGCGCGCGCAGTTGGGCATCGCGTTCGGTGAGCTTTATCCGCAATCGCAGGACATTGGCGCCTCGATCGAGCGGCGCCAAATCAGCGACAATCTTGGTCCAATTTCCGATGCACGCCGGATTATCCCGCTGGATACCGAGTTCTCGACCTCGCAGGTCGGGTTCGACGCACAGTGGGAGCTGGACGTCTGGGGCCAGCAGCGCCGTGGGGTTCAGGCCGCGCGGTCCAATCTGGCGCTGCAGGTGGCGAATTATGACGACGCTCTGGTCACTCTGACGGGCGACGTCGCAGCGCTCTATGTCAACATCCGCGCCTTGCAGGAGTCGCTGGCCGTCGCGCGCGAGAACATCCAGTTGCAACAGGAATCTGCTGATCTGACCCAGCTGCGTTTCGACAATGGGGTCACAACCGAGCTGGACGTGCAGGAATCCACCGCACTGCTGAACAATACCAAAGCACTGGTGCCCGAAATCGAAAGCGACCTGCAGCAGGCCAAGAATGCGCTAGCAGTGTTGCTGGGCACCACCCCATCGCGCATGACCAGCCTGCTGGGCAATTCCGGGCGCATTCCGTCGGCGCGGAGTAACGTCTCGGTCGGTGTCCCGGCCGAGCTTCTGCGTCGTCGTCCCGATGTGCGCGCGGCCGAGCTGGCTGCTGCCACGCAATCGGCACAGGTCGGGATAGCTCTGGCCGATCTGTATCCGCAATTCATCCTGTCTGGTGCGATTGGCCTACAGGCCTCGGGCGGGCGGGATCTGTTCTCATCGGCCAGCTCGACCGGGTTGGCCAATGCCGGAGTGGTCTGGAATGTGCTGAACTATGGCCGGATCAAGAACAACGTCCGCGCGCAGGACGCCGCCTATCAGGCGTTGATTGCCAACTACCAAAACACTGTTCTGACGGCCTATTCGGAAGTGGAAAGCGCAATGGTGGCCTATGCCCAATCGCGCAAGCAGGTCGGGTTCTACGAAAACAGCGTGGCTGCATCGCGCAAGGCCGCCGAGATCGCCATCGACCAGTACCGGGACGGCATCGCCAGCTATTCGCGCATCCTGAACACGCAAACCGCCTTGCTGCGATCACAGGCCAATCTGATTCAGGCGCGCCAGCAGGTCTCCAGCAACCTGGTCGCCGTCTACAAGGGCTTGGGCGGCGGCTGGCAGATCCGGCAGAACCAGGAATTCCTGCCCGAAACTGTTCTGGCCGAGATGGCCTATCGTACCGATTGGGGTGATCTTCTGGAAAAAGACCCGACCCGCGCCAGCCTGAACTGACGCTTATTTGGTCAGCCCTCGCAGACCGCCGGAAATAAGGATGTTTACTTCGTACAGGATACGAGGGGCCGCCAAACCACCCGGGCTTGCCAGGTAGTTCGGGCTCCATTCCGGGTCGAACTTTTGCTTGAACGACCGCAGCCCTTCGAAGTGATAGAACTGCTCGCCATGCTCATAGACAAACCCACCAACACGGTTCCAGAATGACGCCAGTTGCCGGTTCTCGATCCCGGAAAACGGTGCGGCCCCCAAAGAGAACCAGTGGAACCCCTGCTCTGCCCCCCAGCCCATCATCTCGGCGAACAGGGCGTCCATGACAAAGCTGGGACTGTCGGGCTCATAGCGCATCAAGTCCAATGACAGCTCGGATTTGTGACCACCCTGAAACAGGTTGGCGAAGGCCATAATCTGACCACCTTCCTCTTTGCGCAGTACCGCATGGTCAAAGTAAGACAGGTATTCATCATCGAACCCACCCAGGGCAAATCCCTTTTCCGCCCCTGCTTTGTGCTGCAACCAGTCGTCCGAGATCTTGCGCAGCTCCGGCAATACGGGGGCCAGTTTTTCCTTGGGAATGATCTCGAACACATAACCTTCGCGCTCGGCCCTGTTCTTGGCCTGACGGAACCTTTTGCGGGATTTTCCGTCTAACGAGAAATCCTTGAGCGGCACGCGCGCAACCTCACCAATCTTGAGGATGGACAGGCCCAAATCCAGGAAGGTCGGCAAGTATTTGGTCGAGACACTGTAGAAAGCGCACAGTTTGCCCTCGCGATCCGCCATTTCGCGCAGCTGCCAGATAAGCTGTTGCCCGGCCGCTTCGTCGCCGACCGGTTCGCCCTTGCTGATCAGCGCGTTGCCAGTATCTGCATAGGCCAGAAAGGCGTCCTCACCCGGTGAAATCAGGAATTGCTTGTCCCCGGTCAGGGATATCTGCGCCTCGGTATCCTCGCTTTCCAACGCCAACCGTTCGACGACCTCTGGGATTTCAGTCCGAACCTGCTCAGGCACGTCGCGCCCAAACAGTGAGTTCACGGCGACGACACCAAGGATGACCGCAACGACCAGACTTGATCGTAAAAAGCGCGAGGCATCACCATTCCAGGCGAACTCCCACCACAAGGCGTTCTGGTATTCGACATGGGAATAGGCAAAAAGACCGATCCAGAAGATGACCAAAAGCAATGCGATGACGCTGACCAACCATGGGATGTTCAGGCGGAAAATCGACGCGCCGCTGACGCGGTAGAACGCGCCCCGGAACATGGCCAGCAAGGCGATGGTGCACAGCATACCGATGGCCTCGTGCGTGTGCAGCCCTTTGGTAATCGAGGCCACAAACCCCGCGACCATCAACAGCATCGCGACGATCCATGCGCGATAAAGCTTGCGGAACAACCCACGCGACACCAACAGCAGCAGAACACCAACTGCGCTACCCGCCAGATGCGAAGCCTCGACAAAAGACAAGGGTAGGAAATCGCGCAGCACGCCAAGGCTTTGACTGCTGGCGGGCAAAGCCCCCGAAACCAGCAGGATCACGCCAGCCACTGCGGCAACACCCGCTGCAACCATTGGCACAATTGGACGAATCACGCGATAGACCCAAGTGGCGGCTCCGCTGATGTGGTGGCGATGCGTCAGAGCGGACGCGACGGCGATCGACAACGACGCGATCGCGAACGGCAAAAAGGTATAGACCACCCGATACAGCAACAAGGCGGCGATAACGTCGGAACGACCCGAAGCCCCCAAACCTGCAATCAGCGTCGCCTCAAACGCGCCGATCCCTCCCGGCGCATGGCTCAGGATACCGACTGCAATCGCGCCGATGTAGATTGTAAAAAAGAACGGAAATCCGACACCCAGATCGTCGGGCATCAGAATATACAGGGTCATGGATGCCCCAAACAGGTCTCCGATCGCAGCCAGCGTCAGCAACCCTGCCAGCTTGCCCCCAGGCAAGTTGAACCCCATACCACCCGCTGCCAGTCTGCGCCCGCCCCGGGATAGCCAAATGAAAACCGCAACCAGCGCCGCCAACAGGCACAATCCGATCACTGTTTCGGCGGTATCGCTGATCGGCAGAACTTTGGACACACCGTCGGGGTGCAACGTCAGCAATCCCCCCAGCAGCAGCACAAAACCTGACCAAAACGCAATCCAAGAGGTCGCGATCACCCCCGCCACGCGGCCCAGATCCAAACCCAACGAGGCATAAATCCTGTACCGGATTGCTGTGCCGGTGATGTAGGAAAAGCCTAGGCAATTGGACACCGCATATCCACATGCCCCAGCCATGCCTGCCACGGGCAAGGGAACCTCGCCCTTCGCCACGCTTTGAACGGCGAACACGTCGTATAGAGAAAGGGATAGGAAACTGAGCGCCGTAAAGCAAAGGGCGAAGAACATCAGTTTCCACGACGTGCCCGCGACGTCCGTTTTCACGTCGGCCCATTTCACATGCGCAGATAATTCGCGCAGGACAATCAGCGCGACCAGCGTGACCAGGATCGGGATCGCGATCCTGATCGCGGGTTTTTCAAGAAACCCTGAGACCCGTTCTGCCAAGCGAACGGCCCAAAGGTCTTCCACGTTCTCGCCAGATGCCATGCTGTGTCCCTGCTCTCAGGCGCACTTGGAATACGCACTGCGACTGTGACACAATTTCGTTCAAGCTCAAAGCACTACGGGGTCAGAGCCGCCCTTTGCGTGTCGATAGAAGCAGGTTGGTTTCGGATCGGGTAATCCCCTCCATCCGTCGGATCTGAAACAGAACCTCGTCCAGCTCAGCCAGTGTTTCGGTCCAGATTTCAGCGATCAGATCCCAACTGCCGTTCGTGGAGTGGACGGCGCGTACCTGCCGCATCGCTGCGATCCGGGCCATAGTACGCTCGGTCCCGCGGCCCTCGATCTCCAACATCATTAAACCGCGCACCGGGCTTTGCGCTACGTCCTGACGGGTGAGGACGGTGAAGCCCACAATCTCGCCCGATTGCTTAAGCCGCTGAAGGCGGCTGCGTACAGTGGTGCGGGTGACACCGAGCGTTTCAGCCAGTTCAGACAGCGACGCCCGCGCGTCCCGATGCAATGCACTCAGCAGCCTACTATCCAAATCGTCCATGAATACTTCTCATTTCGTTTATCTGAATGACAATTTGAACATTTTGCTGTCTTTTCGCAAGCCATCGCGCATGTCTAGATACTCATATGGAAAAAAAAGACATCATATTGGTCGGCGCACCGATGGACGCTGGCAAACGGCGTCAGGGCTGCCGCATGGGCCCAGACGCCTACAGGGTGGCGGGCCTGCAAGAGGCCTTGGCCGATCTCGGACACCACGTGACGGATATCGGCAATGTCAGTGCCGATCCGTCGGATGTCCCCGAGCACCCGCATCTGGTCACGCTACCCGAATGTGTCGGCTGGACCAGTGCTCTTGCCCGTGCTGCACAGGACACTGCGCCCAAGGGCCTGCCGATCTTCATGGGGGGCGACCACGCGCTTTCAATGGGAACGGTTGCGGGTATGGCCGCTCACGCGGACCAGATTGGGCGACCTCTGTTCGTTCTGTGGTTGGACGCCCACAGCGATTTCCACACACCCGACAGCACCGGCAGCGGCAATCTGCACGGCACCCCCGTCGCATACTTCACCGGACAACCGGGTTTCGACGCGTTTCCCCCTTTGCCTGTTCGCGTGCCCACAGACCGCGTTGGCATGATCGGCCTGCGCTCTGTCGACCCGGCCGAGCGCGCCCGGCTGGAACAGGATCAGGCCATGTTGGCCGACATGCGCAGCATTGACGAACACGGCATCAAGGCACCCTTGATCGCGTTTCTTGACCGCGTACGCGCAGCGAATGGTATTCTGCACGTCTCGCTGGATGTCGATTTCCTTGATCCCTCCATCGCCCCAGCTGTTGGCACGACCGTACCCGGCGGCGCGACCGAACGTGAAGCGCATCTTGTGATGGAGTTGCTGCATGAAAGCGGTCTGGTCTGCTCGCTGGACCTGGTCGAACTGAACCCGTTCCTCGATGAACGTGGACGTACTGCAAAACTGATGGTCGATCTGGCCGCGTCCCTGCTGGGCCGCCGCATCTTCGACCGCCCGACCCGGAGTTTCTGATGACCCAACCTTCCGACAAGGCGCTTGTGCCCTTTGTATCCGTCGACAACATGATGCGACTGGTGCATCACATCGGGCTCGAGCGGATGATCACCCAAATCGCCGCCCAGATTGAGGCGGACTTCAAACGCTGGGAAAGCTTCGACAAAACGCCCCGTATCCCGGCCCACTCGCCACATGGCGTGATCGAGCTGATGCCCACCTCGGATGGCGAAGCCTATGGGTTCAAATACGTCAACGGTCACCCAAAGAACACGTCCGAAGGCCTGCAAACAGTGACTGCATTCGGCCTGCTGGCCGATGTTTACACTGGTTATCCGACCCTTTTGACCGAGATGACAATGCTGACCGCCCTGCGTACCGCGGCGACATCAGCTCTGGTGGGTAGCTATCTGGCCCCGAAGTCTTCGCGCGTGATGGCGATGATCGGCAATGGCGCGCAATCAGAATTCCAGTGCCTCGCGTTCAAGGCCATGTGTGGGATTGATACCGTGCGTCTGTATGACACCGATCCTGCCGCGACCGAAAAATGCGCGGGCAACCTCAAAAACTCGGGGCTGACGGTGGTCTTGTGCAAAACGCCAGAGGACGCCATCGAAGGTGCACAGATCATCACCACCTGCACCGCGGACAAAAAATATGCCACGATCCTGACCGACAACATGGTCGGACCGGGCGTGCACATCAACGCCATCGGCGGCGATTGCCCCGGCAAGACCGAGTTGCACCGAGATATCCTTTTGCGGTCGGACATCTTCGTCGAATACCCCGAACAAACCCGCATCGAAGGTGAGATCCAGGCGCTGGACAACAATCACCCCGTAACCGAGATGTGGCAGGTTATGACCGGCCAGGCCGAAGGTCGCCGCGACGATCGCCAGATCACTCTGTTCGACAGTGTCGGCTTCGCGATCGAGGATTTCTCGGCCTTACGCTACATTCAAACCGCCATCGAAGGCACTGATTTCTTTAAACCTCTGGACATGCTGGCCGACCCAGACGATCCGCGGGATCTGTACGGGATGCTGATGCGGGCGGGTTGAACGGGGGCTCTGCCCCCGCCGCCCTTCGGGAGACTCCCCCGAGGTATTTTCGGCCAGATGAAGTTTCGGATCCCCTGCTTCATCTGGCTACAAATACCTCGGAGCGCGAGGCAGAGCCTCGCAAATGGCCTAACCTGCCAGTGAAGGCAGGTAGAGAACAATTGCCGGGAAGGCCACAAGCAGCGCGATTGTGACCGCATCGGCGATAAAGAATGGTGTCACGCCTTTGAACACGTCCTGGACACTCAGGTCCGGGCGGACTCCTGCGACTACGAAACAGTTCAAACCGATGGGGGGCGTGATCAGACAGAACTCGGCCATCTTCACCACCAAAATGCCGAACCAAATGGCGCACATCGGACCGGACATGCCAAAGGCACTGTCGGCAGCACTGACGGTTTCGCCGCCATTCAGCGCCATCACGGCTGGGTAGACAACCGGCAAGGTCAGCAGCAACATCCCTATCGCATCCATGAACATACCAAGCACCGCATAGGCCAGAAGGATGCAGATCAGAATCAGCATCGGCGACATTTCCAGCGAGGTAATCCAGTCGGAAAATGCACCCGGCAAGTCGGCAAATCCAAGGAACCGCACGTAGATCAGAACGCCCCAGATGATCGAGAAGATCATGGCGGTCAGTTTGGCGGTTTCCAGCAACGCCGATTTGAACTCGGGCCAGCGCATGCCGTGGAACAAGGCAAAGCAAAAGACGATGAACGCCCCAATAGCCCCGCCCTCGGTCGGGGTGCCCCAGGCCTTGTCACCAAACGGGTTATAGACAAAGCAGATGATGATCAGGATCACCGCCACAATCGGGATCGCGCCCGGCAACGCAGAGAACCGTTCTTTCCAGGTAAAACCGGTCACCGGCGGACCGACGTTTTTGAAAATCACCGCGATGCCCACGATCAACAGACCGTAGACAACAGCGGAAAACGCTCCGGGGATGAACCCGGCCAACAGCAGCTTGCCAACATCCTGCTCGACGATGATGGCATAGATCACAAGGATGGCAGAGGGCGGGATCAGCGAGGCCAGCGTACCGCCAGCGGCCACCACTCCGGCGGCGAATTGCTTGTTGTAGCCGACCTTCAGCATTTCAGGGATCGCAATCCGGGCGAAGACGGCCGAAGTCGCCACCGATGCGCCGGACACGGCGGCGAAACCTGCTGTGGCAAAGACGGTTGAGACTGCCAGCCCGCCAGGCACCCAGGCGACCCAGCGCTTTGCGGCCTCGAATAGGGCTCGGGTAAGGCCCGCGTAGTACGCCAGATAACCGATCAGGATAAAGGTGGGAATCAGGCTAAGTGTATGCGCCGCCACCTTGGAATGGGGCACCTGCCCCGCGGTTTTAACGGCAACCGTCAGCGCCTTGCCAAAGCGGTCGGGGTCATACCCAAATTTCGCCCAGAAAATCCAGACCAACCCGACCAGCCCCGCAAGGCCAGCCGCAAAGGCCACGCGCATTCCGGTTACGACCAGAACCAGCAGGCCACCTGTGACCCACAGGCCAATGTCAATCGTGTCCATGCGCTAGTCCTGCCCTTCGAATTGCTCGGCCTCGGCAGCGGCCTGGGCTGCTGCGTCCTGTATCAAGGGCACCGCCACCGGGTGTTCAGCCCCGACAATCAGCGCACGACCGTATCCCCAAATCTGTAAAACCAGCCGTAGGCACAGCACCGAAAAGGCGACCGGCGCCAACAGCTTTGCGGGCCAGAGTGGGATGCCGATATCGATGGAACTGTCGCGGCTCCAGAGCGGCGCGCCAAAGTCGAATGACCGATCAAAATGTGACCAGCTGCCCCAGACCAACGCCAACATCAGGACGAGGATCAGAAGGACCGAAATCAGTTCGAACAACCACAGAGCGCGCCCGTGCAGGCGCGAGATGACGATGTCCATTCGGATGTGACCACCATCACGCTGGACGTAAGAAATGCCCAGAAAGGCGATCAGCGGCATCGCTTGTTCAATCCAATCGACATATCCCGGCAGAGGCGCGTTGATCGCGTTGCGTCCGCTCACCGAGATTACCGCCAAAACCATAAGGCCAAACACCGCTATACCGCTGATCAGAGCCAGAAATCGCTCCAGTTTCAGCAACTTACGATCCAATGAACTTAGAAGGCTGTCGTCCTCAAGCACCGTGGCCTGTCCTGCCATTGCGGTGTTCCCCTGTTCTTATAAGTGTCCGGGCGCCCGTATGGGCACCCAGATTTCGCTATCAGTTACCGCTGCGCTGTTGTTCCAGCGTCGACATAACCAGATCATACAGATCCTGCGCGGGCAGCCCCTGAGCAGACATATCTGCGATCCACTGCTCGCGGATCGGATCAGCGGCCTTGGTGCGGAATTCGGCAATCACAGAGTCGTCGATCTCGACCTTCTGGACGCCTTTTTCTTCCAGTACGCTGTCCCACTGTTCCAGCAGCGTTCCGTAGTTGGCCAGATAGTGATCAATCGCTTCGTCGATTGAGCTGTCCAGCGCTTCGCGATGCTCGGCCGGAAGTGCGTCGTAGGCGTCGATATTCACAACGACCGGGCAGTTCACCGTGCCGGGGTTCAGGTTGGCTGTCCACCAATCAGCCTCGTTGATGGTGCCAAACGACAGATGTGCGTGCTGAGCAAACGCAACGGTATCAACGACGCCGGATTCCATCGCGTTGAAGGCTTCGGTTGCAGGGACCGACGTCGGGACGCCGCCAACGGCCTCGAATGCTTGCCCCAGACCGCCCGTGGCGCGCACGCGCATGCCTTCGAATTCAGCCAGTTCGTCGCGCGGATCACCGGTGCCGACCAAATTATACTGTGGCATTGGCGAGGTCATAAGCAGGCGCGCGTTCCACTGCGCCATCTCTTCCTGAACCGCGGGGTGATCGTAGACAGCGTGGCTGACCGCCACTTCTTCGTTCAGGTTGCTCACCCCCAGAAAGGGAAGCTCAAGCACCGTAATTGCGCGGTTCTTATCGCGGTGATACCCCGCGCAGAACTGCGCCATTTCAAAGGCACCGATCTCGATCCCGTCCAGGTTTTCACGTGGCTTAGACAGGCCGCCATAGCTAACGTTGATGGTAAAATCGCCGTTGGTCTTTTCGCTGACCAGTTCCGCCAGTTTCTCGACATGTTCAGTGAACGCGCGACGCTTGCCCCACACGGATGCATTCCACTCGGTCGCGGCAGCCTCAGACACGAATGCAACGCACAAAGCGGCAACGGCAGAGCCGCCCAACATCTTTTTCATAATGATCTCTCCCTTTTCCGCACCGCCTTGGCGGGGTGCTTGGAACAAAAGCTAGCGCCAACATCGACACGTGCCAACCCCCGGCCCGTCATCGGGCCTGTCGGAAAGTTGGACCGTCATACGCTAACAACCAAAAGGTGAATCCAAGATACGTTAAAATTGATTTCTCATGGCGGTCGGGCACAAGAATTTCCGTTACAACTATTTTATTGTTTTAATTAATATTTTATCATCTACACCGACAGTTTTTTACTAAAATTGCCAGTTCGCAATAAGAAATTTACAAACTAATCGTGAGAAATCGGTAATTTATTTCATTGTTTTCAACCCTCCGTATTATTGCGTACAGGGAGGAAACGGATCGACATCGCCCGTTCAGCAGGCACAATCGATCCGATTCAATATGGTCCAGAGGGAGGAGCCTCAGAATGACAACCGCTGCCAAGGCAGAAGCCAATACCTTTCCGCCGTCCGCCGAAACCGTTTCCCGCGCGCATGTGAATGCTGAAAAATACGGTCAGATGTACGCAGCTTCGATCAACGATCCCGAAGCGTTCTGGGATGAGCAGGGCAAGCGAGTCGAGTGGATCAAGTCCTATACGCAGGTCAAAGACGTCAACTATGATTTTGGTTCGGTTGGGATCAAATGGTACGCCGACGGCACGCTGAACGTCTCGGCCAACTGCCTGGACCGTCACCTTAAGACCCGTGGCGACCAGACCGCAATCATCTGGGAGCCGGATGATCCAGCTGATCCCGCACAGCACATCACGTATGCGGAACTGCACCGCCGCACTTGCCGGATGGCGAACATTCTGGAATCGCTGGGCGTGCGCAAGGGCGACCGCGTTGTGATCTACCTGCCGATGATCCCCGAAGCAGCCTATGCCATGCTCGCTTGCGCTCGCATCGGTGCTATCCACTCGATCGTTTTCGCGGGCTTCTCGCCTGACGCACTGGCCGCACGGGTCAATGGTTGCGATGCCAAAGTCATCATCACCGCTGACGAAGCACCCCGGGGTGGCCGCAAAACGCCTCTGAAATCCAACGCGGACGCCGCCCTGCTGCACTGCAAGGACACCGTGAAGTGCCTGGTGGTCAAGCGCACAGGTGGTCAGACCACGTGGATTGCCGACCGCGACTATGATTACAACGAAATGGCACTTGAAGCGGACGACTACTGCGCGCCCGCCGAAATGAATGCCGAAGACCCGCTGTTCATTCTTTATACCTCTGGCTCGACCGGTCAGCCCAAAGGCGTTGTGCATACCACTGGCGGTTACTTGGTCTATGCCGCGATGACCCATGAGATCACGTTCGATTACCACGATGGTGACATTTACTGGTGTACCGCAGACGTGGGCTGGGTCACGGGTCACAGCTATATCGTCTATGGCCCGCTGGCCAATGGTGCGACCACGGTGATGTTCGAGGGCGTGCCCACCTACCCCGATGCAGGACGTTTCTGGGAAGTATGCGCCAAGCACAAGGTAAACCAGTTTTACACGGCCCCTACCGCGATCCGCGCCCTGATGGGGCAAGGCAATGAGTGGGTCGAAAAGCATGACCTGAGCGACCTGAAAACTCTGGGCACCGTGGGTGAACCGATCAACCCCGAAGCATGGAACTGGTACAACGACGTCATTGGCAAAGGGAATTGCCCCATCGTTGACACCTGGTGGCAGACCGAAACCGGCGGCCACTTGATGACTCCCCTGCCCGGTGCCCACGCGATGAAACCCGGTGCCGCGATGAAGCCTTTCTTTGGCATCCAACCTGTCGTTCTTGACCCGCAGTCCGGCGTTGAGATCAACGGCAATAGTGTCGAAGGGGTTCTGTGCATCAAGGACAGCTGGCCTGGACAGATGCGCACCGTTTGGGGCGATCATGAACGGTTCGAAAAGACCTATTTCTCGGACTACAAGGGTTACTATTTCACCGGCGACGGTTGCCGCCGCGACGAGGATGGCGATTACTGGATCACCGGACGTGTCGACGACGTGATCAACGTCTCGGGCCACCGCATGGGAACTGCCGAGGTCGAAAGCGCCTTGGTTGCACATGCCGCTGTGGCCGAGGCTGCGGTGGTTGGTTATCCGCATGAAATCAAGGGGCAAGGCATCTATTGCTATGTCACTTTGATGAATGATCGTGAGCCTTCGGACGAGTTGCTCAAGGAACTGCGCACCTGGGTCCGGACCGAGATCGGCCCGATTGCCAGCCCTGATGTGATCCAGTGGGCCCCCGGCCTGCCCAAGACCCGTTCGGGCAAGATCATGCGCCGGATCCTGCGCAAGATCGCCGAGAATGACTTTGGCAGCCTGGGTGACACCTCGACATTGGCCGATCCGTCGGTGGTCGAGGACCTTATCGAAAACCGCGCAAACAAGTGAGGATGTGATGGACGCTGCCACGATCACCACACCCACAGTTCTGATCCTTCTCGGCCCTCCGGGCGCCGGGAAGGGCACACAAGCCCGTATGCTTGAAGAAAAGTTCGGGCTGCTTCAACTTAGCACCGGCGACCTGCTGCGCGCCGCTGTCGCCGCCGGGACCGAGGCTGGCAAGGCCGCGAAAGCGGTGATGGAGGCCGGTGATCTGGTCAGCGACGAGATCGTCATCGCCATCCTGCGCGATCGAATGGCCGAACCGGACTGTGCCAAGGGCGTCATTTTGGACGGTTTCCCGCGCACAACGGTTCAGGCCGAGGCGCTGGACGAACTGCTTGCGGAAAACAACCAAAAGATCAGCGCGGCGATCAGCCTTGAGGTTGAAGACGCGGAAATGGTCATCCGTATATCGGGCCGCTACACCTGCGCGATGTGCGGCGAAGGCTACCACGACCGGTTCAAAACACCCGCAGTTGAGGGCAAATGCGACAATTGCGGCAGCACCGAGTTCAAACGGCGTGCTGACGATAACGCGGAAACAGTAGCCTCACGCCTGACCGCCTATCACGCACAGACTGCGCCGCTGATCACCTATTACGACGGCCATGGCGTGCTGAAACGCACAAATGCCATGGGCAAGATCGAAGACATCGCCCGTGATCTGGAGGAGATCGCTGGCAACGCAATGAGTTAAGGGGAGCAGATAAGCCGCAAGGCTTTGATCTCACAAAAGGATACTTCAATGAACCGCCTTGGCGGAACAGAGGAGTTTTGCCGAGCGTCACGGGGCGTTTGGTACAACCAAGAAGCGGCCGAGGCACTGGAGGAGTTGGGCACGAGCCGCCAATTGAGGAAGCGAAGGAGGACCCCGCAATGGCGGATCAATCAACAAACTCCGCGCAGACTGCCGAAGCCGATAAGGGCTATTGGCAGGCCAACCTGCGCCTCATCTACATCAGCCTAGCCATATGGGCGCTGGTGTCTTTTGGATTCGGCATCTTGCTGCGTCCGCTGCTGTCTGGCATCGAAGTTGGCGGCACCGATCTGGGCTTTTGGTTCGCCCAACAGGGCTCAATCCTGGTCTTTCTGGTGCTGATCTTCAACTACGCCTGGCGCATGAACAAGCTGGACGCCGAATTCGGCGTGGATGAGGAGTAAGCGGAATGGATCAGTTTACCATCAACCTGCTGTTTGTTGGCGCGTCCTTTGCGCTGTACATCGGCATCGCGATCTGGGCCCGAGCGGGTTCCACATCCGAATTCTACGCCGCCGGTCGCGGCGTTCACCCGGTCACCAACGGCATGGCGACAGCGGCGGACTGGATGTCCGCGGCCTCGTTCATCTCGATGGCGGGCCTGATCGCCTTTACCGGCTATGACAACTCGACCTTCCTGATGGGTTGGACCGGTGGCTACGTGTTGCTGGCTCTGCTGCTTGCGCCCTACCTGCGCAAGTTCGGTAAGTACACCGTCTCGGAATTCATCGGCGACCGTTTCTACAGCCAGACCGCACGTGTTGTTGCGGTAATCTGTCTGATCGTTGCATCGGTGACCTACGTGATCGGTCAGATGACCGGCGTCGGCGTGGCCTTTGGTCGCTTCCTTGAAGTGTCGAACACATCCGGTCTGCTGATCGGTGCCTGTGTGGTGTTTGCCTACGCGGTGTTCGGCGGGATGAAAGGCGTGACCTACACTCAGGTCGCTCAGTACTGCGTGCTGATCACCGCCTACACCATCCCGGCGATCTTCATTTCGCTGCAGCTGACCGGTACGCCCGTACCGGCGCTGGGTCTGTTCAGCGACACTGCAAGTGGTGAGCCGCTGCTGACCAAGCTGGACGCAATCGTGACCGAGCTGGGCTTTGCCGAGTATACAGCACACCACTCGAACACGCTGAACATGGTGCTCTTCACGCTGTCGCTGATGATCGGTACTGCTGGTCTGCCGCACGTGATCATGCGCTTCTTCACCGTGCCTAAAGTGTCGGACGCCCGCTGGTCCGCTGGCTGGACGCTGGTCTTCATCGCTCTGCTGTATCTGACCGCCCCTGCGGTTGGCGCAATGGCACGTCTGAACATCACCGACATGATGTGGCCCAATGGTGGCATCGAGGGCGGCGCTGTTTCGGTCGAAGCGATCGACACCGATCCGCGTTATGACTGGATGCAGACGTGGCAGAAAACCGGTCTGTTGGACTGGGAAGACAAGAACGGCGACGGCAAAATCCAGTACTACAATGACAAGAATGCCGACATGCAGGCAATCGCGGAAGAAAAAGGCTGGGTCGGTAACGAGCTGACCAAGTTCAACCGCGACATCCTGGTTCTGGCCAACCCCGAGATCGCCAACCTGCCGGGTTGGGTAATCGGTCTGGTCGCTGCCGGTGGTCTTGCGGCCGCTCTGTCGACCGCTGCGGGTCTGTTGCTGGCGATTTCGTCGGCGGTGTCCCACGACCTTGTCAAAGGTGCGATCAACCCGCAGATCTCGGAAAAAGGAGAGCTTCTGGCGGCGCGGATCGCAATGGCCGTGGCCATTCTGGTTGCAACCTATCTGGGTCTGAACCCACCGGGCTTTGCGGCGCAAACCGTGGCCTTGGCCTTCGGTCTGGCGGCTGCCTCGATCTTCCCGGCGCTGATGATGGGGATCTTCTCGACCCGCATCAACAACACCGGCGCGGTCGCAGGTATGCTGGCTGGTCTGGTCGTAACCCTGGTCTACATCTTCCTGCACAAGGGCTGGCTGTTCATTCCGGGCACCAACTCGTTCACCGATGCTGACCCGCTTCTGGGTCCGATCAAGTCGACCTCGTTCGGCGCAATCGGTGCGATGATCAACTTTGCTGTCGCATATGTTGTAGCCGGTATGACCAAAGAGACTCCGCAGGAGATCAAAGATCTGGTCGAAAGCGTTCGTATTCCCCGTGGCGCGGGCGCAGCTCAGAATAAATGAGCATGATGCGGCATATGGTTAGTTTCCATGTGCCGCGTTTTTCGATCTACTGTTCCCGCCCGGCACTCCACCGGGCGGGATTTTTCAACCGGAAGCCCAGGATGTTATGATGCCCCTGTCCCATGACGAAATCACCCGGTTTCTGAAATCCGTGCACCCCTATGACGCCCTGCCCCCAGACGCGCTGGAGCAGGTGGCAAACCAGATCGAAGTCTGGGAGGTCGAAGAGGACGGCTCGGTGTACGAGCTTGGGCACACCCTGCCCGGCGTTTTCGTAATTTATGAGGGGCAAGTTGAGATCACCGATGAGAACGACGCCGTCGTATCTCATCTAGGTTTGCGCAATTCCTTTGGCGAGCGTGGGCTGCTGAAAGACGGCAAAGCCGCCACCAAGGCCCGGGCGCATACGCCATCGGTGCTGCTGGTCCTGCCGCCTGATCTGGTGCGGCAACTGATTGACGGGCACGATGTGGTGTCCAAATTCTTCAACAGAACGCGATCCACCCGGTCGGGCCCTCAGAGCCTGGCCACAAGTGCAATTGACGTTCTGATGGCCCATAACCCTGCGACCTGCCCGCCAGAAACACCGGTTCAGGACGCAGCCAGAATGATGCGTGACAAGCACATCTCATCCCTGTGTGTCACACAGGCAGACGACCTGCTTGGCATTGCCACGCTGCGGGATATCTCGGGCAAATTCGTAGCAGACGGCATGCCAGCGGAGACGCCCATCTCTGCGATCATGACGACGAACCCAGTTACACTTTCGCCATCCGATATCGGCTCGGACGTTCTGCACGTGATGATGGAGCGTGGCATAGGCCACATCCCGATCTGTCAGGGCGGACACCTGGTCGGGATCGTGACCCAGACCGACCTGACGCATTATCAGGCGGTGAACTCGGCCGAACTCGTTCGCCGGATCGCACAGGCGAACTCGGCGGAGCAAATGGCGGCGGTAACCGCTGAAATCCCTCAGCTGTTGGTGCAACTGGTGGCATCCGGAAACCGGCATGAGATCGTCACGCGCCTGATCACCGATATCGCGGACACCGCGACCCGCCGGCTTTTGGCTTTGGCCGAGGAAAAGCTGGGGCCGCCGCCTGTTCCCTACTTATGGCTGGCCTGCGGCTCGCAAGGACGGCAGGAACAAACTGGCGTCTCCGATCAGGACAATTGTCTGATGCTGGATGACAGCGTGACCGACGCGGATATGAAGTACTTTGCTGAGCTGGCAAAATATGTCTCGGACGGGCTGGATGTCTGCGGCTACTTCTACTGCCCCGGCGACATGATGGCGACCAATCCGCGATGGTGTCAGCCTGTTCGCGTGTGGCGTGATTACTTCAAAGGCTGGATCGCAAAACCCAACCCCGAGGCGCAGATGCTGGCCTCGGTCATGTTCGACTTACGCCCCATCGGCGGCGCCTTTCACCTGTTTGACGATCTGCAGGCTGAAACTCTGGCGGCAGCCAATGCGAACTCGATCTTTGTGGCGCATATGATCTCGAACTCGTTGAAGCACACCCCGCCGCTGGGTCTGTTGCGAGGTTTCGCGACTATTAGGTCAGGAGAGCACCGTAACACCTTGGACCTCAAGCATAATGGCGTTGTACCAGTCGTCGATCTGGCACGTATCTACAGCCTTCAGGGCCAACTGACCGAGGCCAACACCCGTGCGCGGCTAAAAGCGGCCGCATCCGGTGGCGTCCTCAGCCCATCGGGCGCACGGGATCTGCTGGATGCCTATGACCTGATCGCAGAAACACGGCTGGAACATCAGGTCCGGCTGGTGAAAGGTGACCAAAAGCCGGACAACTTCCTGCCGCCATCGGCCCTGTCCGACTTTGAGCGAAGTCATCTACGGGATGCCTTCGTTGTGGTAAAAACGATGCAATCGGCTGTGGGCCACGGCAAAGGAATGTTGGGCTAAAGCCGCAAGACAAATAGCAGGCGACCACGTCTGAACTACGGAGAGATAGATGTTTCTGGAACTGATCGGCACGATTTTTGCAGGCTTTGCCTTTGCCGGTATCGTGATGGTGCTGAACAAGCTGACCGGTGGCCGCCTGCCCCGTTGGATGACCCCGGTTGCTGCTGGTCTGGGCATGATCGGCGTCACGATAGCCAGCGAGTATTCGTGGTACGATCGCACGCGCGATACCCTGCCCGAAGGAATGGCCGTGATCCAAGAGGTCGAAAGCCGCGCCTTCTATCGCCCATGGACTTATGCTGTTCCCTTCGTCGACCGCTTTGCCGCTATTGATGCAAGCTCGGTGCGCAAGAACGATCAGGTTCCTGAACAAAGGCTGGTAGACCTGTACCTCTTTGGCCGCTGGGCCCCGGTTTCGAAACTGCCGGTTGCGGTCAACTGCGAAAGTTTCAGCCGCGCCAATCTTATTGACGGGGCCGAGTTTGCCGATGACGGTCGCCTGTTGAATGCCGATTGGATCGACGTGACCGCCAACGACCCCATCGTCGAGGCAACCTGCGGAGTGTAACATGCTGACCCGGTTGAGCCTGCGTCTGCGAATTTTCCTGTTCTTCTGCCTGCTGGCCGTAGGTGCGCTGGCCGTCAGCTCTCTGGCGCTATGGATCAGTTACCGCCGTGTTGCGGACCCTGATTTGGTTGACGCCTTCATATTTGCAGAAATCGTCATGGCCTTTGGGTTTTTGGCTTTGACCGCAGCCGTTTGGCTGTTGTTCGACGACAACGTTGCCAAGCCGATCGAACGGATTTCAGCGCAGCTACGTGCGCGCGCTCATGCGGGGGTCAACACCGAGGTCGATACCCAGGCCGCCCGCTATCTGGGCGATCTGGCCCCAGCTGCCGCCGGACTGGCGGACCAGTTGTCGGACAAAACGATGGATGTCGCGCAGGCCGTTGCAGAAGAAACGGCACATCTAGCGGCGGAAAAACAGCGGCTTACAGCACTTCTGACCGACATCCCTGTCGCCATGTTGTTGGCCAGCCCCACGCACAAGATCGTTCTATATGACGGTCAGGCAGCCGAAGTTCTGGCCCAGATTGCGCATCCCCGGCTGAACGCTTCTTTGTTCGAATACCTGGCACCCGAAATGCTGGAACAGGCCCACGCAAAGCTGATAAAAACCGGGCTTGAAGTCGCCTGCACGCTGTCCAGCATCGATGGCGCGCAAAGCTATCGCGCGCGCATGAAGCCATTGGGAAGCGCACCCGGTTACATGCTGATTTTTGACGAGAGCGCCGCAAACATCGCACCCGATGCCGCGCGCCCTTTGGTCTACGACTTCAACCTGCTGAACGCGCGCACCGATGATGCATTCGAAAATCTGGCCCTTCCGGATCTGTGCTTTGTCGTCTTTGACACCGAGACAACCGGGCTGCTGCCGCACAAGGACGAGATCGTTCAGATCGGTGCCGTGCGGGTTGTCAACGGTAGGATCGTAGACGGAGAGCGACTGGATATGCTGGTTGATCCCGGCATACCGATCCCTCCGGCTTCGACCAAAGTGCACAAGATCAACGACCGCATGGTTCAGGGGGCCCCCGATATTGCTCAGGCCGGTCGCGTGCTACACCAGTTTGCGCGCAACGCTGTCATCGTGGCGCACAATGCGCCTTTCGATATGGCGTTTTTGCGCCGCCACGCCAAACGCATGGATGTCGAGTGGGACCACCCCATTCTGGATACGGTCCTGTTGTCCGCAGTGCTGTTCGGAGCCAGCGACAAACATACACTGGACGCGCTGTGCGACCGGCTCGACATCACCATCCCGCCCGAGCTGCGCCACACCGCCTTGGGCGACGCTGTTGCCACCGCCGAAGCTTTGGTGCGAATGCTGCCGATGTTGCAGGCACGCGGCATGACGACATTTGGCCTGGTGATTGAGGCAACGCGTCAACATGGCCGACTGCTGGAAGACCTGAACTAGTCCGGAAAACTCACAAGCTAAACGCAGCTTTTCATGGACAAACCCGGCGCGCCGTGGCACCTGAGGCGCGGTTACGGGATGAACGCGACATGACGGAAAAACACTTTACCCCTACCCCCGATCAAAGCACAGCTTTTCGCGAGGCGTTGGGGTGTTTTGGAACCGGCGTGACGGTAATCACCACCGATTCCGAGCAAGGGCCGCGGGCGATCACGGTCAACTCGTTCACATCCGTCTCTCTGGACCCACCGCTTGTCTTGTGGTGCTTGGCCAAAGACTCGAACCGGTTCGACGATTTCAACGCCAGCCAGCACTATTCGATCCATGTCATGGCCGAAGATCAACAGGATCAGGCCCTGCGCTTTGCACGCGACGGCAAGGATTTTTCCCATGCTGAATGGTCGCAGGATGACACGGGCCGACCACAACTATCCGGATGTCTGGCCCGGTTCGACTGTCAATTGCACGCGCGTCACGACGCAGGCGACCATCTAATCCTCGTCGGCCACGTTCAGCACGCGATGTACCGCACTGGCAAGGGCCTGATTTTCAAGCGCGGCCAGTTTGGAGGTTTTGCAGATCTGATCTGACGGTTACTCGTCCAGCGACCCATGAACGGCCAGAGCCTCGAGCTGGGTTTCTTGCGGAGTGATGACACGAAACGCCTCGCGCACACCTGCATCTGACAATTCGCGCGATACGGTCAGCAAAGTGTTCGGGCCATGCTCGTCACACAGTTCAGACATATGAGCGATTTCGGCGCGGGCGACATCCATTGCGGCCTCAACCGATGGCGCGCCGTAAAGCTGCACGAAATGCTCAGCCAGGTTTTGCGCGATCTGATCCACCTCGGCCGGTTCCACCTGAGTGACCGCAACAAAGGTGACGCGGCCAAAGGTCTCGACCCCCAGCCAACCGTTGGCAAAGGCTTGTCGCGCCTTGCCCTCAAGATCGCCCTCGCCCCAGTTCGAAAATTCAAACCCGCCGGAGATGCACCACTCACCGGTCCGAGCCGGTGAGTGGAAGACGTTCATGTCGCTTTCATCGAAATGGATTGCGCGGGCCAGTTTCATTTTCCGTTCTCCAACAATTCCATCAGCGGGCGCAGTAGTGTGTCCGAACCCTGACGGATCAGCATCCCGAAACGTTCATCCGTGCCCAGAAACACACCCGTTTCACCAAAAGGTTCCCCAACCCCGCGCAACAGGCCCATCCATTCGCCATGCAGGGGGGCGTTGCCCTCTTCCTGCCAGCGATTGAGCCATGTCAGCATATGCCGCGACCAGCTTTCCACAAGCTGCGTCGCCGAGACATCGGCGCAGCCTTCGTCATACAGCGCAGTGACATCCGGATTTTCTCCCGGCGCATCGCTGGTCTGTAGCAGCGCCAGTTCCCATCCGACAATCAGCCAGTCCGGCTCTGCCTGTGGGTCGGTACCCGAAGCAGCGACACGGAAAACCCCGCATTTTGCACCGTTTACACAGATCAAACCGTCCCAACCCAGATGAACCGCAACCTCGGGCGGAGCCAGCGCACCCAGTGCGTTCTGGAACCCAACCGCGCAAAGTGGCAGCATGGCCATCGCATCCTGCAACGCAACTTCCGGAGCAAAGACAATCGCCGCGCGCACCCGGTCGGCCTGAATGCTGTAGACCACGGTGCCCGCATCACAGCCCAGTGCGGCCATGGCCTGAGCGCGGTCGAACGGGTCTTCCCCGCCCTGCACCGGATGGCCCGTCAGCAAAGGGGGAAAGACTGGCTCGCTCATGCGTTGCCCTGTGCGATCAGGTCGCGCGCGATCTTGCGGAACGACTCGGCCTGCGCACTGTCAGGCTTGCTGACCACGATCGGAGCGCCACCGTCCGCGGCAACACGGATATCCAGGTGCAGCGGGATTTCACCCAACAGCGGAACACCCAGCGCCTGCGCCTCGGAGGCAACGCCTCCATGGCCGAAAACATGTTCTTCGTGGCCACAGTTCGAACAGATATGCGTCGACATGTTTTCGATCATCCCAAGGATTGGCGTCTTGAGCTGGTTAAACATGTCGATCCCTTTGCGGGCATCGATCAAGGCCACGTCCTGCGGCGTGGATACGACAATTGCGCCGTCCACCTGAAACTTCTGGCTCAGCGTCAGCTGTACGTCCCCGGTGCCGGGCGGCAGGTCGACAATCAAGACGTCCAACGCGCCCCACTGTACCTGCCCCATCATCTGTTGCAGCGCACCCATCAGCATCGGACCGCGCCAGACAACGGCCTGCCCTTCATTGGTCATCAACCCCATCGACATCATCGTGACGCCGTGATTGCGCAAAGGCAGAATGGTCTTGCCATCAGGGCTGGCAGGGCGACCCGAGACGCCCAACATCCGAGGCTGTGAAGGGCCGTAAACGTCAGCATCCAGCAGACCAACCCGGCGGCCCTCGGCGGCCAGAGCGCAGGCCAAGTTTGCAGACACGGTCGACTTACCAACGCCGCCCTTGCCCGAGGCAACGGCGATAATTCGGTCCACGCCCGGCACTGCCTGCGGGCCGGTTTGCGAGGGCTTAGGCTTGGGCTTCAGATCCGGTGGAGTCTTGTCGGAATGCGCCGTCAGCATGGCTGATACGTTCGACACGCCATCCACCAGTTGCGCCGCCTTCTCGGCAGCGGCACGGACGGGTTCCATCCGCTCAGCCTGTTTGGGGTCGATCTCCAGTACAAAGCGTACGGTGTCGCCTTCGACATTCAGCGCTCGAACAACGCCAGCGCTGACAATGTCCTGTCCGGAAACCGGATCTGTAATCTTTCTCAGGTTCGCAAGAACCGCGTCACGGACACTCATGCGTCATTCTCCTGTTGGAACCCGGCTACTGGGGTTCTGCGTATCGACAATCTGTGGTTGCCGTTCATTGCATGTGTCTCCGTCTCTTTTCGTTCATTTGACGCATTTGGTGCCGTGCCGTTAGGTTGGGCTATGCGCTTTGTCCTTTTGTGCCTGAGCCTGACGCTCACTGCCACCCCCTCTTGGTCACAAGAGGCAATTGGTCTGGCCGCGCCTGAAGAAGTTGCCGACTCCGGTCTGTTGCAACATATTCTTCCACGCTTTTCTCTCAAGACCGGGATACGGGTTATTGCGGAAGATGGCGGCGTTTTGGTTCTGGAAACTGCGCCGCCGGGGGATCCCGTCTTTGCGCGGAATGGTGTGATCTATCACCTGCGGATCGGCGAGGACGCCAAACATGAACGGTTCCGCGACTGGCTGCTGTCCGATATTGGCAAACGGACAATCGAGAGCTTTGCGCCAGACCAGGGCACGCCTTTCTCGGCCAGTTTCGAAGTCGCCGTTGTGGAAGCCGAAACGGTGATCGACGGGGATGCCAAGCGCGGCGAGGAATTGTCGATGACCCATTGCGGACGGTGCCATGTGATCGGACCCAAGAACCGGTTGAATGGTCTGGGGTCCACCCCTTCGTTCGCAGTCTTGCGCGCGATGCCGGATTGGTCGGAACGGTTCGAGGCTTTCTTTGCACTCAACCCCCACCCCTCTTTTACGCAGATTGACGGATTGACCCCTCCGTTCGATCCCCAGCGCCCGTCGCCCATTGTGCCGGTCGAGATGACGTTGGACGATCTTGAAGCCATTCTGGCTTTTGTCTCGGTCATTAGCGCCGCGGATCTTGGGGACCCGCTGCAGCTTCAGTGATCCTTTCGTTTTGAGAAATAGTCGTCGGTGGTCACGACGCGTGGTTTCGGGTTGGACTGGAACGGGTTGTCCTGTTGCTGGAACTGCGCGTTCACACGGCAATTGTCACACATCTGGATCATCCGTGCCTTGTCCGAGGTTGCAAACATCGGATGCGTACCCGCAAGTTTCTCCATGATCCGTTCCACGGTGGATTTCACACCAAACAGAGCGCCGCATTCAATGCAGGCGAAGGGTTCTTCCTCGTTCAGCACCTGCTGCGACAGGGCCGCATCGCTCAGGTCAAGCTGCGGTACCAAAGTGATCGCATCTTCGGGGCAGATGCCCTTACACAATCCGCATTGCAGGCAGGCATCCTGCTGGAAGTTCAATTGCGGTTTGTCCGGGTTATCGATCAACGCACCCGAGGGACACAGCGACACGCAGCTGAGGCACAAAGTACAGGCATCTGTATCCACTGCGACCGCCCCGTAGGGTGCGTTCTCAGGCAGAGGCAGAGGCATGTCGGCCTGTGGATTCAACGCCTGTGCAGCCAGCCGCGCGATCTGGCGGCGGTTGCCCAAGGGCAAAACCGGATCGGTCAAGGGTGGCGGAACCTGTTGGCCGTAAAGGATATCGGACAGTGCATCAGGGTCTGCCTCATCCAAGACGCCCAAGGCATCCGACCCTGCAATTGCTTGGGCCATGGCCACCTCGCGATCCAGTGCGTCCCGTTCGGTGGTCGGGGCCAACAGCACGTCCACCCGCGCAAAACCATGCGCCAAACCGGCCAACATCTCGGAATGGCCAAAGCCGGAAATCACGCTCAGCTCCAATGGGATCACATCAGCAGGCAAGCCCCGGCCAAACCGAGCGGCCAGACGGATCATCTCGGCCCCGTGTGCGTCATGAACCAACAACCGCGGCGCGGTACCACCGGCACGCCTAAATGTGCGTGCCAGGATATGCATGCGCGACAGCAATGCAGAAACAGGCGGATCCTCATAGGTGATCGCGGTAGACGGACAAACGGCAGCGCATGACCCGCACCCCGCGCAGATCATCGGATCAATCTCGACATGTTCGCCAGCCGAAGTGATCGCACCCGTGGGACAAATATCAAGGCAATTCGTACAGGCGACCTGCTCGGCCCGCGAATGGGCGCACAGCGTTTCCTCCATCCGGACGTAAAGCGGTTTTTCGAAGGTCCCGACCAGTTGGGCCACCTCAAATGCGAGCCGTTCGACCGACACCGCATCTTTGGGATCGGCGCGCAGATAGCCTTCGCGCTTGGCCGGAGCCTGCACAAGTGGCGTATCGCCTGCCAGGTCCAGAACAATGTCGCAAGCAGATTGCGCCTTGTCCCGTGCCTCGGTCCATGTAAATGCCCCGCGCCCACCAGGTTCAAGCTGTTGAAACGCGTCCAGACGCAGGGTGAATCCTCCCAACGCGCCGGACAGCGCGGCGACGCGGCCACGCACCACATCATAGGCGCGCGACATCGGCTCTGACGGATCGGTAACCAGAACCGTAACGGCGAGCGTATCTGCCAGTCGGTCTGCCAAGGCAAAGGCGACGTCACCAGGGCCGATAATCAGGCAAGTGCCCTCGCTAAAGACATCCACGCTGGGCGTCACCGGTTGCGGTAGCAGCGCTTCGGCGGCCAGCGCGGCCATCTTGGGGGCGGCATCTGCGCCCTGGTCCGACCACCCGGCTCTATCGCGCAGGTCTACAAAACCGGGTGCGTCTGCATTCACCTCTTCCGCAAGGGCCTGAAACACCTCTTGCTCTTGCCCGCAGGCGATGATGGTGCTCCCGTCCTGCAAGGCCACCGCTGCCGCTTCCAACTCACGCGTGCAAAGCGCGGTGTGAACCTTTGAACACGCCACATCGCAGGCCGTTGCGATCGTGTCAGCGTCGATCGCCTGAGACCCCGCGCAGTCGCATAGCAGTAGTTTTGTGCTCATGATTTCCCTCCGCCTCTTAGCGAAGTAGGCTGTATCCCCTCTCCCGCAATGTAAAGGGTTTGACCGCACCACGCGCAAACCCCAAAAAAACACCGCTCTGACCAGTAAAAACAGGCATGTGCACGCGGAGATCACCGTTTTGCTATCGCCCCTTACGACTAAGGTCGTAACACGTAGGCTTGGCACTCAAGCGCTTTGTGTACCATAGTGGACGCAAGGGAAGGCAGGGGAGAGCTTTCCGGGGAGGAGCCCGTGGCCAAGGCCGCAAGTCAGATTGAAATGCCAATCGGCGTCGTCGTGCGCAAAACACCCGGTGTAACCCGCTGGGCAAAATGGAATTGGCGGGCCGTTGCCGTGCTGCCCGGAGCAGCTCCGGCTGACTGGCTTGAAATGCGCCGCGAAGGCGAGGCCGTAGAGTATCACGCAGCGACCCTGCCCCTGACCTTGTGGGCCGATGAAACTGAGGCCTATCTGGTCAACCTCTCAGACACTCTGCCGTCAATCTACCTTGTGCTGCGGGACGAACTGAAGGGCGACCAGCCCTTGAACGCGGTGTTGGTCACCGCATCCCCCTTCGAAGGTCAGGATTACGCAGATACCGGCGAAGAGATCGTCGAAAAGATTCCCATGACCGAGGGGCTGATCGCCTGGGTCCGGGACTTTACGCTCAAGCATCATCGCGACGAGGTGTTCATCAAACGCCGCCGCGATAAGAAGCGAACCGATCTGGTTGAGGACGGAAAAGGGGACGCACGTATCCGTCAGGTCTCGGACGTCTACCGCGCGCCGCGGAGGATCGTGCAATGACCGAAGCCCGCGATTTCTGGTCACGCCGCAAGGCCGCCGTTCAGGCCGAAGCTGAGGCCGAGGTTGTCGCGGTTGAACAACAGACCATTGCTGCGCGTCAGGCCGAGCTGGAAGAAAAATCAGACGCCGAGATATTGACAGAGTTGAATCTGCCCGACCCGGACCAGCTGCAGGCCGGAGATGACGTGTCGGGTTTCATGGCCAAGGCCGTCCCAGACCGTTTGCGCCGACGGGCTTTGCGACGCCTTTGGCGGTTGAACCCTGTGTTGGCGAATGTCGACGGTCTGGTGGACTATGGCGAGGACTACACCGATGCCGCCTGCGTGATCGAAAACCTGCAGACCGCCTATCAGGTTGGCAAGGGCATGCTGGCCCATGTCGAAGCGTTGGCTGCCGAAGCCGAAGAGACCGCAGACGAAACACCTGAAGCGGACGAGCCTTCGGAAGAACCAATCGCAGACGAAACACCAGAGCCCGAGCTGGCCGTGGCGGCAGTCGCCGAGGAACCCGGGACCACCACTGAAGCGCTGGAAGAGGCCGAGGCCGCCCCTGCCCCGCGCCGCATGAAATTTGAATTCGAAGGATAACTCTATGACCGCAAGCGAAGCGCAACAGATCGAAGTCTCGGCCGAGGATCGCCTGCGCGCGGATTTCTACAACTTCCTCGGGCTGCTTCTGTCTGCCCCGCCGGATCAGCTGTTGTTGGATCAAGTGTCCGGCCTGTCCGGCGATGACACCGATCTGGGACAGGCTATTCAAGCCATGGCGCGCGTCGCCAAGGTGACGAAGCCTGCAGCTGCGGAACGCGAATTCAATGCCCTGTTCATTGGACTGGGTCGTGGGGAGTTGCTGCCTTATGCCAGTTTCTACCTGACGGGTTTCCTGAACGAGAAGCCTCTGGCCCAGTTGCGCAACGACATGGCCGCGCGCGGGATCACCCGCGCCCAGAACGTGTTCGAGCCGGAAGACAATATCGCTTCGCTGATGGAGATGATGGCCGGAATGATCGTCGGACGCTTTGGCTCTACAGCCTCGCTGGAAGACCAGAAGGTGTTCTGGAGCAAACATATCGGCCCTTGGGCCACACATTTCTATTCGGATTTGGAAGGCGCTGAGAACTCGGTTCTCTATGCCTCGATCGGTACTGCCGGTCGGGTGTTCATGGAGATCGAGCGCGAAGCCTTCCGAATGACGGCGGCATAGCCCGCCAATCGCCAGCGCCCGAATTGGCGCTAGATCGCAAATGGGAAAGGAGAAGCCCATGAGCAAGACCAAGGAAGAAGGCGCAACCCGCCGCGACTTCCTCAAACTGGCCGGAACCGCAGCGCCCGCTGCTGTCGCCGCAGCCAGCCTGACCGGACAGGCCGAAGCAGCCGAGCTGCCGACGGACGAAACCCGGATGCAGGACACCGCGCACACGCGCGCTTACCTCGACAGCGCCCGGTTCTAAACCGGACGAGGTCACACCCGACTGACGGTTGCGATTGGCCCTGACGTCGGCATCAGCAGTACCAAGCCAGCCATGGCGAACATGGCCAGCAAGGGAGGAAAGAAATGCTTAGGAAAAAGACCAACGGGGTTGCGAGACGCCCCCAGCGGACAAGTATCCTGTCCCAAATCGGCGAGAAAACCGTCGATCGCCGCGCGTTCCTGCGTGGCTCGGGCCTGACGATCGGCGGCCTTGCCGCGATCAGCGCCACGGGTGGAACCGTGACGCCTGCCAGTGCCCAGACAGCGGCCAATGCCGCCGTCGAGAACATCAAATCCGTATGCACCCATTGCTCGGTCGGCTGTACGGTCGTCGCCGAAGTGCAGAACGGCGTCTGGATCGGGCAGGAACCCGGTTGGGACAGCCCGTTCAACCTGGGTGCACACTGCGCCAAAGGTGCCGCGGTTCGCGAGCACGCGCATGGCGAGCGCCGCCTCAAGTATCCGATGAAAAAGGAAGGCGGCGAGTGGAAGCGCATCAGTTGGGAAGAGGCGATCAACGAGATCGGCGACGGCATGATGAGCATCCGCGAGGAATCCGGACCGGACAGCGTGTACTGGCTGGGATCGGCCAAGCATAATAACGAACAGGCCTATCTGTTCCGCAAGTTCGCCGCCTATTGGGGCACGAACAACGTGGACCATCAGGCTCGTATCTGCCACTCGACCACTGTTGCAGGTGTTGCGAACACATGGGGCTACGGCGCCATGACCAATTCGTACAACGACATGCACAACAGCCGGGCCATCTTTATCATCGGTGGCAACCCGGCCGAGGCGCACCCCGTCTCGTTGCTGCATATCCTGCGTGCGAAGGAGCAAAACAACGCACCTCTGATCGTCTGCGACCCGCGCTTTACGCGCACCGCGGCCCATGCGGATGAATATGTCCGTTTTCGCCCCGGTACAGACGTCGCATTGGTCTGGGGTATCCTGTGGCACATCTTCGACAACGGCTGGGAAGACAAAGAGTTCATCCGCACCCGTGTCTGGGGCATGGACCAGATCCGCGAAGAGGTTGCCAAGTGGAACCCGGACGAGGTCGAGCGAGTCACCGGCACGCCCGGTTCGCAGCTGCGCCGCGTCGCACGTACCATGGTGAACAACCGCCCCGGCACCGTCGTATGGTGTATGGGTGGTACGCAGCACACTAACGGCAACAACAACACCCGCGCCTATTGCGTGCTCCAGCTTGCTCTGGGCAACATGGGCACCTCGGGTGGTGGCACCAACATCTTCCGCGGCCATGACAACGTGCAGGGCGCGACGGACCTTGGTGTTCTGTCCCACACCCTGCCCGGCTACTATGGCCTGTCTAAGGGTGCATGGGGTCACTGGGCCCGTGTCTGGGGTGAAGATCCCGAATGGCTGGCGGGTCAGTTCGCCACGATCAAAGACAAGGAAGGCAAGGATAAACCGCTGCAGAATGAGCGCGGCATCCCGGTCTCCCGCTGGATCGACGGTGTTCTGGAAGACCCGGCCAACATGGATCAGGACAACAACGTCCGTGCCATGGTTCTGTGGGGCCACGCGCCCAATTCGCAGACCCGGATGACGGAAATGAAGACGGCGATGGAGAAGCTGGACATGCTGGTCGTGATCGACCCGTACCCCACCGTCTCGGCCGTTCTGCAGGACCGTACCGATGGCGTCTACCTGTTGCCCGCCTGTACGCAGTTCGAAACCCGTGGCTCGGTCACGGCATCGAACCGCTCGCTGCAGTGGCGCGACAAGGTTGTCGATCCGCTGTTCGAAAGCCTGCCGGACGAGGTCATCATGGCCAAGTTCGCCAACAAGTTCGGCTGGGCGGACCGTCTGTTCCGCAATATCGAGATGGACGACCCGGAAACCCCCAATGTTGAAAGCATCACGCGTGAGTTCAACTCGGGCCTCTGGACCATCGGCTATACCGGTCAGTCGCCGGAACGTCTGAAAAGCCATATGGCCAACCAGCACACGTTCGACAGAACCACGCTGCAAGCCATTGGTGGACCCAACGACGGCGAGTATTACGGCCTGCCCTGGCCCTGCTGGGGAACACCGGAAATGGGTCATACAGGGACACCAAACCTCTATGACATGTCCAAACCGGTGGCCGAGGGTGGCCTGACCTTCCGCGCGCGCTTTGGCGTGGAACGCGATGGCGACAACCTGCTGGCCGAAGGGGTCTATAGCGTTGGATCGGAAATTCAGGATGGTTATCCGGAATTCACGATGCAAATGCTGATGGACCTTGGCTGGGACGGTGACCTCACCGCTGAGGAACGCGCGGCGATCGACGCCGTTGCGGGACCAGAGACAAACTGGAAGACCGACCTGTCCGGCGGTATCCAGCGGGTCGCGATCGCCCACGGCTGTGCGCCCTTCGGGAACGCCAAAGCCCGCGCGGTCGTCTGGACCTTCCCGGATCCGATCCCACTGCATCGCGAGCCGCTCTATACCAACCGGCGCGATCTGGTGGAGGACTATCCAACCTACGAAGACCGGCATGCCTATCGCCTGCCTACCCTTTATGCCTCGATTCAAAAGAACGACTTTTCAAAGGATTACCCAATAATCCTGACGTCTGGTCGTCTGGTCGAGTATGAAGGCGGTGGTGATGAGACACGGTCGAACCCGTGGCTGGCCGAGCTTCAGCAGGACATGTTCGTCGAGATCAACCCGCGCGATGCCAACAACCTTGGTATTCGTGACGGATCGCAGGTCTGGGTGGAAGGTCCTGAGGGCGGCAAGGTCAAGGTGATGGCGATGCTGACCAACAGGGTCGGTGCCGGCGTGGCCTTCATGCCATTCCACTTCGGCGGCCATTTCCAGGGAGAGGACCTACGGGCGAAATACCCCGCAGGAGCTGACCCCTATGTGCTGGGTGAAAGTACCAACACCGCCCAGACCTATGGCTATGATTCAGTGACCCAGATGCAAGAGACCAAAGCGACTCTTTGCAAGATCTGGTCAGCGTAAGGAGGAGAAGAGAAAATGGCAGCAAGAGCAAAGTTTCTCTGCGACGCCGAACGCTGCATCGAGTGCAACGCCTGCGTGACCGCGTGTAAGAACGAACACGAGGTTCCGTGGGGCATCAACCGCCGCAGGGTGGTGACGATCAATGACGGTAACCCGGGCGAACGCTCGATCTCGGTTGCCTGTATGCATTGCTCGGATGCGCCTTGCATGGCGGTGTGCCCGGTCGACTGCTTCTATCAGAACGAAGAAGGGGTCGTCCTGCACTCCAAAGACCTGTGCATTGGCTGTGGCTATTGCTTCTATGCGTGCCCCTTCGGCGCGCCGCAATATCCGCAGGCGGGCAACTTCGGATCACGCGGCAAGATGGACAAGTGTACCTTCTGCGCCGGTGGCCCCGAAGAGAACAACTCGACTGCAGAGTTCGCAAAGTATGGTCGCAACCGGATCGCCGAGGGCAAACTGCCCATCTGCGCCGAGATGTGTTCCACTAAGGCCCTGCTCGCCGGTGACGGCGATGTCGTCTCAGCCATCTACCGTGAGCGCGTCGTGGCGCGCGGATTTGGCTCGGGCGCGTGGGGTTGGGGCACGGCCTACGACCAGAAAGACGGCTGACACCAAGTCAGTGCAAAGAACGGATGACCCGCAACACGCGGGTCGTCCCTTTAGGAATTTTGACCGAGGTTCAGATGTTCCGTCTACTCATCGCATTACTGCTGACCGTCACAATGGCCCAAACTGCCGTTGCCCAATCTAGCGAAACTGAGGCCCCGCCCGCCGCTGACAGGACGTCGACCGGCGGTGCAACCACGCTGGAAGACATCATGGCACGTCAGCGCGGCGAAAAGGTGAACAACACCTATCGGTCTGAAAACACGGGGCAAGGCAATGTGGAAGGCCTGCTGGGTCAATTCGGCCCAAGCGGAGTGGCCTCGGACAGCGATGTGTACCGTGCTTTGCGGTTTGGATCTGCGGACGTAACGGTATCGTCGCGCGGGCCAGCTGACAGTGTTCTGATCCAGGACGGCGGAATGTGGTGGTGGGCGTTCCGCACCGGGCCGCTGCGCGAATACGGCACCTTTATCGTGGGTGGTATGCTTGCGATTATCGTGCTGTTCTTCCTTATCCGCGGGAAAATACGGATCGATGGCGAGAAAACCGGCCGCACCGTCACCCGCTTCAACGGTTTCGAACGCTTCGGACACTGGCTGTTCGCCGGGTCCTTCCTGATCCTCGGCATAACCGGCCTGCTCACCCTTTATGGTCGCGACTTCCTGATCCCGATCTTTGGCCGCGAAGGCTTTGCCGTCATTGCGCAAGGCTGCAAATGGCTGCACAACAACCTGGCCTGGGCCTTCATGCTGGGGCTGATCATCGTCACGGTGAACTGGATTGCCCACAACATCCCCAACCGGGTGGACCTGAAATGGCTGGCTGCTGGCGGCGGGTTGTTTACCAAAGGCAGCCACCCGCCCGCCAAGAAATTCAACGCGGGCCAAAAGATCATCTTCTGGGCCTGCATTCTGCTGGGCGTCTCAATCAGCCTTTCGGGCCTGTCCTTGCTGTTCCCGTTCGAACTGCCGATGTTCGCCAAGACCTTCTCGATCGCCAATTCCACCGGTATTCCGCAAATGCTGGGCCTGAACCTGCCGGTGCAGATGTCGCCGCAGGAAGAGATGCAGTACGCGCAGGTCTGGCACGTCATGGTGGCCTACGTGTTCATCGCCATCATCATCGCCCATATCTATCTGGGCTCGGTCGGCATGGAAGGCGCGTTTGACGCCATGGGGACTGGCGAAGTCGAAGAGCAATGGGCGCGCGAGCACCACTCGCTGTGGCTGGAAGAAGTACAGGAAAAAGAGGCCGGGAAAGCAACCGCCTCACCCGCTGAATAAATGCGCGGGCTGGTTCTGGCGCTGGCCCTTGTGCCCCTGCCCGCCTGGTCTGAGTTCTTTACGCTCAAAGGTCATGGCGGGCCGATTATGGGCATTGCTACCGCACCCGACGGCAGGATCGCGACCGCCAGTTTCGACAACTCGGTTGGCCTTTGGACCGGCCAATCCCCGGAATGGTTGGAAGGGCACGAGGCCGCGGTCAATTCCGTGGTGTTCAACGGAACTGCGATCTATTCGGCGGGGGATGACTTCACACTGCGCCAATGGCCCGGTGGGCAAGTTGTAGGCCAGCATAAGGGTAAGATCGTTGCTGTTGCAGCCTCAAAAACCCATGTAGCCACGGCCAGTTGGGACGGCACGATAGGTTTGTGGCCTGTCGATGGCTCGCCCCCTGCAATGCTGGGTCCAATCGGCAGCGGCGTAAACGACGTTGCTTTCACCGCAGACGGTTCCCGGCTTTACTCCGCTGGCGTCGACGGGGCCTTGCGTGTTTGGGATATCACCAGCGGTCAGGAAACCGACCGGCTGGTTGAACATGGGTTCGGCATTAACGAACTGATCCTGAACCAACAGGACGGCTGGATCGCCTATGGCGCAGTCGATGGTGTGACGCGGATTCTTGATCTGGAAACCAGAGAGGAACGCGATTTCACGCTGGAACGCCGACCCATCCTGGCCCTTGCCCTCAGCCCCGATCGCAACTTGTTGGCGGTCGGTGATGGCGAGGGCTACATCATGGTGATCGATACCGTCGACTGGCGCATTGCGCAGGATTTCCGGGCCACATTGCGCGGGCCGGTGTGGGCGCTGGCGTTTTCTCCGGATGGTCTGAACCTACACGCAGGCGGTATTGATGAGGCGATGTACAGCTGGCCGGTTGAAACGCTTGGTGATCAGGAGCAAATGGCCGCTGCTGAGCCCAGCTTTCTCAAGAACCCCGAGGAAATGGAAAATGGAGAGCGCCAGTTCGCGCGCAAATGTTCGATCTGCCACAGCCTGACGCCCGACGGGCAGCGACGTGCGGGGCCAACTTTGTACGGAGTGTTCGGCCGCACGGCGGGCACGCTACCGGAATATTTTTACTCGGACACGCTGCAAGACTCTGATATCATTTGGAATGAAGAAACGATAAACGCTCTGTTTGACGAAGGGCCGGACCACTATATCCCGGGGTCGAAGATGCCGATGCAACGGATCACCGAACCCAAGGACCGGGACGACCTGATCGCCTTTTTGCGCCGGGCCACGGCACCGGAAAACTGAGCCGGAGGAGACTATGAAAGCCTTTCTTGCTGCTGTCGTCGCCATGGTGGTCATCACCGTCGCCGCGCCATTTGCACTGCAACAGATCGGGTTCAGCGCCGCAGATGCAGGGTCCGGATCGGCCGTGCGTCTCGACTGAATGTCCGAATATCTCACCACCAAGGAACTGGCCGATCTGCTGCGCATTGGCGAGCGGAAGGCCTATGACCTCGCCTCATCGGGCGAGGTTCCTTGTGTGCGCGCCATGGGTAAGCTGCTGTTTCCCCGCGCCGAGGTGATTGCCTGGCTGAATGCCTCGCGGTCCGGCCCTCAGGTCGCCGAACCACCACTGCCCCCGATTGTCGCCGGTAGTCACGATCCCTTGCTGGACTGGGCGCTGCGCGAGAGCGGTTCAGGGTTGGCTACATATTATGATGGTTCATTCGACGGTCTGACGCGGTTGAAAGACAGAACCGCGCAAGCAGCCGCGTTGCACATCCATGAGGATGGCGGGTTCAACACCCGGGCATTGCGCGACGCATTGGGTGAGGCCCCAGTGGTTCTATTCGAAGTCGCCCAACGCCAGCGCGGGTTGCTTCTGGCACCAGGCGCAACCGATATCGATGGGTTTGCGCAGCTAATGGGACGACGTGTCATCCTGCGCCAGGACAGCGCCGCCAGCCAACGTTTGTTTGACGCGCAACTGGATGCCCACGGCATGACGCGCGACGATCTGGACACCCTACCCACCTGCGCCCGCACTGAGGAAGAGTTGGCCATCGCGATCCACGACAGTAAGGCCGAGGCCGGGTTTGGCTTGGGCGCTTTGGCCGGGCTGTATGATCTCGGTTTTGTGCCCACGCATTCGGAACGCTTGGATCTGGCGATCTGGCGCCGGGCCTATTTCGACGACCCGATGCTCAAACTTCTGAGTTTCCTGCACTCCGAGCGGTTCGCGACACGGGCCGCCGAGTTTGGCAGCTACGACCTGTCTGGTCTGGGCACGATCCACCACAATGGAGCCAGCGGTTAACCCTCGGCTTTTGCGTTGGGAAAGAACAACTGCTGGCCGTTCGGCTGGAAAGCCTCGATAGCCGCCTGACCGTCCGGGCCAATAAGCCAATCAATAAAACGCTGGCCCGCCGACGCGCGCACGCGCGGGTGCTTTTCGGGATTCACCAGAATGACGCCGTATTGATTGAACAAGCGCGGATCGCCTTCGACCAGCACCTCTAGGTTTCCGCGATTGCCAAAGGATTCCCAGGTCGCGCGATCTGTCAGTGCATAGGCGTCCATGCCGCTGGCCACGTTCAACGTTGCCCCCATGCCAGATCCTGTTTCGCGATACCACGTGCCCGATGCACCGGCCGGGTCAACACCGGCGGCGTCCCAGTGGCGCAGTTCGGCCTTGTGGGTGCCGCTATCATCCCCGCGTGAGGCAAAGGGCGCTTTGGCCTGAGAGACTGCGGCCAAAGCCGCCACGATATCCGAACCGCCTTTGACCTTGGCCGGATCCGATTTGGGCCCAACCAGAACAAAATCGTTATACATCACGTCAAAACGTTCAACGCCCCAGCCATCTGCGACGAACTGTTCTTCGTCCGCTTTGGAGTGGACCAACAGAACGTCCCCGTCCCCATTGATCGCATTGCGGATTGCCTGACCGGTGCCAACGGCGACCACGCGCACGTCGATGCCCGTTTCGGCCTCGAACCAGGGAAGGATATGATCCAGCAAGCCTGAATTCTGTGTCGACGTTGTGGATTGAACCACGATGAAGGGCTCTTCTGCCAACGTGGGGCCTGCAAAAAGGCCAAGGGAAAGCACTACTGCCCGAAAGACATTTCGGATCATTCCGAACTCCAACTTGTTTTTATGTAACCAGCCCGCCTGACAAATACCTGCGCGAGGCTTCGCTATTTGGGGCATCCAAAACCTGACGGGCGTCGCCGTGTTCAACTACATGGCCGCCCTGCATCATCACGATATCCGCTGCCAGCCGCCGAGCCTGTCCGATGTCATGAGTGACCATGACGATCCGCACCCCCCGGCCTGAGGCGCGCAGGATCATCCGTTCGATCTTCTGCGTCGCACCCGGATCCAGCGCGCTGGTGGGCTCATCCAGAAACAGTGTGTCGGGCTCCAATGCCAGCGCGCGCAAGATTGCCAGTCGTTGTGCCTCTCCTCCAGACAGCGACCGCGCGGACTGCCGCGCCTTGCTTTCTAACCCGCCTTCGGTCAGCAACTCGGCGATGCGCAGCTTACGGGCGGAACGATGCAGACCCTGGCGTTTAAGAACAAAGTCCAGATTGGCCGCCACCGACCGACGCAGAAGAACGGGCTGCTGAAACACCATCGCTTGCCGCGCCTTATGATCCGCGTTCAGTGGCACCCCATCCTGTTCGACAAATCCTCTGTCCGGCACGATCAACCCATGCAGGCACCGCAGCAAAAGGCTTTTGCCCGCGCCATTTGGTCCAAGGATCAGCGTCGGCCCGGGTCCATCCAATGCCAGATGCGGAACATCAAGCAAGGCCGTGCCGTTGCGCGCGATCTGCACGCCGTTCACGACGATATGGCCTGCTATTTCCGAGATAAGATCACGCATGGCGAAGACCCTCCCGCTCGGCTTGCAGGGTAAGCGCACTGACCATCGCGTTCACCGCTATGGCAATGCCAATCAGGATCGCGCCAAGTGCAAGGGCCAGCGCCAGATTGCCCTTTGATGTCTCAAGCGCGATGGTTGTCGTCATGACCCGCGTCACATGGTTGATGTTGCCACCCACGATGATCACAGCCCCGACCTCGGCGATTGCGCGGCCAAATCCGGCCAGCAAAGCCGTGACCAGCGCCAATCGCGCGTCCCATAGCAACACCGGAACCGAGGCCAGCCGGGACACGCCCAGCGATCGGAGCTGTTCCGAATACTCCTCGGCCAGCATCTCGACCACTTGCCGGGTCAACGCGGCCACGATCGGTGTCACCAGCACCACCTGAGCTATGATCATCGCGGTCGGGGTATACAGCAACTCCAACACGCCCAACGGCCCAGAACGCGACAGCATTAGATAAACAAGCAGACCGACCACAACTGGCGGAAAGCCCATTAATGCATTCATCAGGATGATCAAAACACGCCGCCCCGGGAACCGGGCAACGGCCAGCGCAGCACCAACGGGCATCCCGATAAGAGCGGAAATCAGAACGGCAAAGACAGAAACTTTGAGGGACAGCAGCACAATCGCCCAAAGCTCTGCATCCCCATCGAGGATCAGGGCAATGGCCGTGCTGAATTCTGATGCAAATCCCTGCATTTTCTTCCGTTTTCGTGACTATTCGAACGAAATGCGTTGTTATTCAAAAGAATTCTACGGCATTTTGACCTTAAGTACAGACACATTTCCGACAAAAGAAACGGGAAACGCGGCCCCGGTTGGGACCGCGCTGTTTGCATCAATTTGCGGGCAATCAGTTCAGCGCCGCATCCGTGATCTGGTGGGTCCAAGCACCATCCGGTTGCTTGGTGATCACGGGATCGGATCCCCCAGCCAGCAGCGTAGCCACTGTACGCTCAAAGTCTGCCGGATCGAGAGCCCCGTTTGAGCCCGCGGTCAGCTTGGCAATCTCGCCCATCATGCGCTTTTGATGCTCTTCGGTCTGAGCACCGGTCGCGTCATTCTCAAGCACGATCTCTGCTGCTTCGTCGGGGTTTTCCTCAGCGTATTTCCACCCTTTCATAGAGGCACGGACAAAGCGTTCCATCTTGTCGGTGAAGGCCGCATCGCTCAGGTTTTCTTCCAGAACATACAGACCGTCTTCCAGCGTTGCGACGCCCTGGTCCTCGTATTTGAAGGTCACCAGTTCATCCGGGTTAATGCCTGCGTCAATGACCTGCCAGTATTCGTTGTAGGTCATGGTGCTGATGCAATCTGCCTGGCGCTGCAGCAGTGGGTCGACGTTGAAACCCTGCTTCAGAACCTCAACACCGCTTTCGCCTTTTCCGCCCGTGTCGATGCCCAGCTGGCTCATCCAGCTCATAAAGGGGAATTCATTGCCGAAGAACCAGACACCCAGCGTACGGTTCTTTAGATCCTCGGGTGAGGAAATCCCGGCGTCTTTCCAGCAGGTCAGCATCATACCCGAGCTTTTGAACGGCTGCGCGATGTTCACCAGCGGCAGGCCCTTTTCGCGCGCTGCCAGTGCGGCTGGCATCCATTCGACCGTCACGTCAGCCCCGCCGCCAGCGATTACTTGCGTCGGCGCAATGTCGGGACCACCCGGAAGGATCGTGACATCAAGGCCCTCTTCTTCGTAGAACCCTTTGTCTTTGGCGACGTAATAGCCCGCGAACTGTGCCTGCGTGACCCACTTGAGTTGCAATGTCACCTCATCCGCCGCCAAGGCCGAACTGGCGGCCAGGCTAAAGGCGGCTATCGCCCCGCTGAGTAGCTTATTCATCTTCATATCTCCTAGTTGCTGTTGTTGCCCCTTTTCGGGGTCTGTTGAATTCCTTTTGTTATCCACGCTGTGACGGGTGCCAGAAGGTCACCGCTTTTTCGAGCATAGCTACCAAAGCATAGAACAACGTGCCCGCCATGGCAGCCACCGCGATTTCGGCCCAGACCAAGTCGATGGACAGGCTGCCGACGCCCGTCGAAATCCGAAAGCCCATTCCGCGTGTGGGCGATCCAAAGTATTCCGCGACGATTGCCCCGATCAATGCCAGCGTTGTGGCAATCTTCAACCCATTGAAAATGAAGGGCATCGCCGCCGGCAAGCGCAGCTTGATCAGAGTCTGCATATAACTGGCTGCATAGGTCCGCATCAGGTCGCGCTGCATCGCATCAGCCTCGCGCAGACCCTGTACGGTGTTCACCAGGATCGGAAAGAACACCATCACAACGACCACGGCAGCTTTGGATTGCCAGTCAAACCCGAACCAGCTGACCAAAATGGGGGCGATCCCAACGATGGGCAGAGCCGCCACAAAGTTCCCGATGGGAAGCAGGCCACGGGTCAGGAACACCGACCGATCGATCAGGATGGCCGTCACAAAGGCAGCTGAACTGCCGATAGCAAACCCCGTCAGGGCGCCTTTGAAGACAGTTTGTTTAAAGTCCTGCCACAGAATGTCCGTCGAATTCATAAAGGTCTGCGCGACCATCGACGGCGGCGGCAGGATGACTGGCGACACGTTAAAGCCACGCACCAACCCTTCCCACAGGATCAGGAGTGTGACGCCGAACAGGACCGGCACAAAGACGCGTATGCCTTTCGAATCGTGGTAGATCGATCGAGCCAACCAAACGTTTAGCGCCCAAGCACCTGCCCAAAAGATCAATGCAAAGATCAGCCAGCTCATGCGCCCATCCCCATTCTTCTAAGGGTTACACGCTGAACGATATCCAGCAGTGTCACCAGAACGCCCGCGAGGATGGCAGCAGCAAACAAAGCAGCCCAGATCGCCAAAGGTGTTCCGAACTGATCCCCGATCAGAATCCGCGCCCCGAGACCCGAGATCGCGCCTGTCGGAAGCTCACCCACAATGGTCCCGACCAAGGCCGCCGCGATACCGACCTTCAGCGAGGTAAACAGATACGGCACCGAGGACGGCAGGCGGAGTTTCAAAAACGCTTGCAGCCCGGTCGCGTTGTAGGTCTTGAGCAGATCTAACTGCGACACCGCAGGTGATCGCAGACCTTTAACCATCCCAACCAGAACCGGGAAGTAGCACAAATAAGCCGAAATGATCGCCTTGGGCACCCCGCGCCCCTCTATCCCCAATTGAGAACTCAGAACGATGATCATGGGCGCAAGCGCAACAATCGGTACCGTCTGGCTGATGATGGCCCATGGCATCAGGCTCATATCGACCACGCGGGAATAGACGATTGCTACCGCTCCCAAAATGCCGACTAACGTCCCAAGGACAAATCCCCACAGGGTGGATTGCAGCGTGATCCACCCGTGATAGATCAACGACCGTTTGGACATTGGACGGCCTTTTATCACCATTTCCCCGGTGGTTTTCCAAAGCTCCTCACCCACTTGCACAGGCGTCGGCAGGCGTGGGCGGTCCAGATCATAGCCCCGGATGATATGGTCCGAGTTCTGCGCCATCAGTATCCAAACTGAAACCTGCTGGCGATCACGCGACGCTTCGGGGGTAACGGCCTCACCCGCCCGTTCAGCCTGATCCAGAGAGGTACGGATATTCATCGGACCAACCGCCAGATACCACAGAACGACGATGGCGAGCAGTACAGTCAACACGGCAAAAAATTGCTTCATGCGGTCCGCTCCGAACAAAAGTCACAGGCCGCACCCAAGGCCGGATTCTGTATTCGACCAGACCGCCGACATTTGCAGGCGTTCACCTCGACGCAACCCTTTGGTGATGCGCCCCCGCCCTGGTATTTGTGCATCTCAATCATCATAAGAATGCCCTGCCCGCAGCCCGTCACGCACGCGATGCGCAATCTCGATGAATTCCGGGGTGTCGCGTATATCCAGTGGCCTTTCTTTCGGCAGAGGGCTGTCGATCACATCCGTAATTCTTCCCGGTCGCGGGCTCATAACAACGATCTTGGTGCTGAGATACACCGCCTCAGGAATCGAGTGCGTTACGAACCCAATGGTCTTCTCTGTCCGCGCCCAAAGGGCCAGAAGCTGTTCGTTCAGATGGTCGCGCACGATCTCATCCAATGCGCCAAATGGCTCGTCCATCAGAAGGATGTCGGCGTCGAATGCCAGCGCCCGCGCGATACTGGCCCGCTGTTGCATACCACCCGACAGTTGCCATGGAAACTTGCCACCAAACCCATCAAGATCAACAAGTTCCAAGACCTTTCTCACCCGCTCCTCCTGTTCGGCGGCCGAGTATCCCATAATCTCAAGCGGCAGTTTGATATTCTTGGCGATCGTGCGCCACGGGTACAGCCCGGCTGCCTGGAAGACATAACCATAAGCCCGGTTACGACGCGCCTCATCCGGGGTCATGCCGTTTACGGTCAGGGACCCTCCGGTTGGTGTTTCCAGTGCTGCGATGCACCGCAAAAAAGTGGTCTTGCCGCAGCCCGACGGTCCGATAAAGCTGACAAAGTCTCCCTTGTCGATGGTCAGGTTTACGTCCTTCAACGCGTGGATCGGGCCGTCATTGGTTTGGAAGGTCAGATCCAGCTGCCTTGCCTCGATAACGGGCTGGGTAGTGCTTTCAGTATTCATTCCATAGCCTTGAAAAGATTTGGCTTTGGGCCGCAGAATCTGCGGCCCACATTGATCATACGCCCGTCGCCGGAATGCCCGACCGTTCAACCGGCCGCGGCGCGGTCAGCTCTTTCCAAGTGCTCAACGCCTTGTTCACGTGTCCATTGGGTTCACGCGCCACAAAGTCACCATGACCCTCTTGGGTGCGGATCTCGCCATCATGCACGGCCACCTGTCCGCGGGTCAGTGTAAAGCGTGGCAAGCCTTTGACTTCTTTGCCCTCAAAGACGTTGTAATCGATGGCCGATTGCTGCGTGTCGGCGCTGATCGTCTTGGTTTTCTCGGGGTCCCAAACCACGATATCCGCATCCGCCCCGACGAGTATTGCGCCCTTTTTCGGATAGCAATTCATGATCTTGGCAATGTTTGTTGAAGTCACCGCAACAAACTCGTTCATCGTCAGACGACCTGTGTTCACACCATAGGTCCACAACATGGGCATCCGGTCTTCCAGACCACCGGTGCCGTTCGGGATCTTGGTGAAATCACCGACGCCATAGCGCTTCTGTTCCGTTGTAAACGCACAATGGTCCGTCGCAACAACGCTCAGCGTGCCCGAATGCAACCCATTCCACAGGCTATCCTGATGCTGCTTGTTGCGGAACGGAGGGCTCATAACCCGCCGCGCGGCGTGGTCCCAGTCCTGATGGAAATACTCGCTTTCATCCAGTGTCAGGTGCTGGATCAAAGGCTCACCCCAGACCCGCTTGCCCTGCATCTTGGCCCGGCGGATCGCTTCATGAGCATCCTCGCAGGACGTATGCACCACATACAACGGAACCCCTGCCATATCTGCGATCATAATAGCCCGGTTCGTCGCCTCACCCTCGACCTGCGGCGGGCGGGAGTAGGCATGCGCTTCGGGTCCGGTATTGCCCTCGGCCAACAGTTTGGCGCTCAGTTCGGCCACCACATCGCCATTCTCAGCGTGCACCATGGCAATCCCGCCTAGTTCTGCGAGACGCTTAAATGAGGCAAACAATTCGTCGTCGTTCACCATCAACGCGCCCTTATAGGCCATGAAGTGTTTAAACGTATTGATTCCACGGGTTTCGATAACTGTCTTGATGTCATCAAACACCTGCTCGCCCCACCAGGTCACGGCCATGTGGAAGGAATAATCACAGTTCGCGCGGGTCGACTTGTTGTCCCATCGCTTCAGCGCGTCCAGCAGGCTTTCACCTGGATTGGGCAACGCAAAGTCGACCACCATCGTGGTGCCACCGGCAAGCGCCGCCCGCGTTCCGCTTTCAAAATCATCGCTGGAGTATGTCCCCATAAAAGGCATCTCCAGATGGGTGTGCGGATCAATCCCGCCCGGCATGACATAACAACCGGTCGCGTCCAGCTCTTTGTCACCTTTCAGGTCCAGCCCAATCTCGGTGATCACCCCATCTTCGACCATGACATCCGCCTTGTAAGACAAATCGGCGGTCACAACGGTTCCGTTCTTGATGACAGTGCTCATTTTAATCTCCCTGACGCGGTCTGCGCCGCTTGCTTCATCTGGCTAAAAATACCTCGGGGGAGTCGCCCACCGGGCGACAGGGGCAGAGCCCCCTATTCCACGATCTCGGCCGTCTCGACGACCGCATGAAACAGAACATCCGCACCGGCGGCAGCCCACTCCTTGCTGATCTCTTCCGCCTCGTTGTGGCTTAGGCCATCTACACAGGGGCACATCACCATCGCGGTCGGAGCCACGCGGTTAATCCAACACGCGTCATGACCCGCTCCCGAGATGATGTCGGTGTGCGAATACCCCAGCCGTTCGGCCGCGTCCCGCACCGCTGCGACACAATCTGCGTCGAAGGTGACCGGATCAAAACCGCCTACTGTCTCGAATTCGATCTGCAGCCCCATCTCATCCACGATGTCCTGCGCGGCCAACCGCATTCGGTTTTCCATATCCTGAATCACTTCAAGGTCAGGAGACCGGAAATCGACCGTGAACACAGCTTTGCCGGGGATCACGTTTCGGGAATTGGGAAAAACTTCGATATGGCCCGCTGCGCCAACCGCATGAGGGGCATGCGACCACGCGATTTCGTCCACTTTTTCAAGGATGCGCGCCATCGCCAGCCCGGCATTCTTGCGCATCGGCATCGGGGTCGAGCCGGTATGCGCGTCCTTGCCTGTCACGGTGATCTCGGTCCATCGCAGACCCTGACCGTGGGTGACGACACCAATATCCTTACCTTCTGCCTCAAGGATCGGCCCCTGTTCGATATGCAGCTCGAAAAAGGCGCGCATTTTGCGACCGCCAACCTCTTCCTCGCCACGCCAACCGATCCGCTGCAATTCGTCGCCGAACTTTTTGCCCTCGGCATCCTCGCGATCATAGGCCCAGTCCTGCGTATGCACTCCGGCGAATACCCCCGAGGCGAGCATCGCTGGCGCATAGCGCGTGCCCTCTTCGTTGGTCCAGTTGGTCGCCACAATCGGATGCTTGGTCTTGATTCCCAGATCATTGAGCGTTCGGATGATCTCCAGCCCGCCCAACACGCCCAATACGCCATCATACTTTCCGCCCGTCGGCTGCGTATCCAGGTGAGAACCAACATAAACAGGCAGCGCGTCAGGGTCCGTACCTTCACGGCGCGCAAACATATTGCCCATCTGGTCCAGCCCCATGCTGCACCCGGCATCTTCGCACCACTTTTGAAACAAGGCCCGTCCTTCGGCGTCTTCGTCCGTAAGCGTCTGACGGTTATTGCCCCCTGCAACGCCCGGGCCGATCTTGGCCATTTCCATCAGGCTGTCCCAAAGTCTGTCGCCATTAATCCTGAGGTTTTGCGCCGGAGCTGCCATCTTGTTTTCCCTGTTGCTTGCGATTTGGCTCGCTTTTTGGTGTCTTGATTTGACCATCTGGTCAAACTCACGCTATCACGGGTTCGACATCAGTCAAGAAATTGCATGGTGCCGCCGCAAAATTCGGCATAGTTGGCACCCGCTTGGCCGAAAAAGAGACAACCGGAAAATATGCCAAAAGACCGTGCACCGACCAGAATTCAGAAAAAGAACCGCGCAGCGATTCTCGAAGCAGCCTTGAACGTGTTCTCGGCCCACGGGTTTCGGGGCGCGACTGTCGACCAGATCGCTGCCGAAGCCGGCCTGAGCAAACCGAACCTGCTGTATTACTTCCCGTCGAAAGAGGCGATTCACACCGCCCTATTGTCCGGCCTTCTGGAAACCTGGCTGGCCCCGCTGCATGATCTGGATGCGGACGGCGACCCGATGGAAGAGATCCTGTCTTACACGAGGCGCAAACTGCAGATGAGCCGGGAACTGCCGCGTGAAAGCCGCCTGTTTGCCAATGAACTGGTACAAGGCGCGCCGCGCATCCACGATGCGCTGTCTCAAGATCTCAGACAGCTTGTCGATGAGAAAGCCCAGGTTCTGACCGGTTGGATGGATCAGGGCAAGATCGCCCGGCTACACCCCTACCACTTGATCTTTTCGATCTGGGCGCTGACGCAGCACTACGCGGACTTTGACGTTCAGGTCCGCGCGATTCTGGGCGACGAAGACCCGTTCGAAGGGGCCGAGCCGTTTATCGACACGCTCTATCGGAAGCTTTTGGAGCCATAACACCGGCCTGTAACATATCTTAACAAAATAGATTTTTGTGACTGGCGGATGGTGATCTGCGCCTACCTCAGTGATTTTGAATGCCTGCTTGGTTTGCGCTAGCCGACGCACGCAGCCAGCCTGTTGTTGCATTTTTGTACCAAGCTTGCAGTTGCATGCTATTATCGCCGGAAAAATCAATCTGTTTTAGTGGGGTCACGCGTCGGGCAAGCGTGGTCCGTGGTTCGCGTGGGGGCGTGTTATGCGCCAGTTATCTCTGGCTCTATTTCTGTTTTTGGCAGGGTGCGGGGTCACATCCCGAAGCTCAACAGAACTGGAATACCTGCAAGAAATAGATCGCCTTTTGCAGGCGAATGACAGTTGCGGACTATGGCAATACGTGGTGTCGCGTCCCTTTGCCCTCGCCGGTGACGACGAACTATCAAAAGAGTTGCGCAGTTTCGTGTGGCAGTCTCGCGACCAGTGTGCATCCCGCGAACGAAGCGCTTTAGACGACACGAGATCCGACCAGATAGATCGCGCGAGCATCAACACCAGAAACTCGGTCAGTGGAACAAACAACAATCGGCTCGAAGCCTTAGTCGCGAGCACGGCGGCAACAGCTAACAGAGATAGGCGCAGCGAAAGGGACCAAGAAACGGAACTAGGCGAAGTCGAACGCGAAACTGGTGCCCGTGGTGCAAAAGGTAAGGGCGAAAGCAAAAGCGTAAAGGGAAACGGCGGTAAGGGCAGAGGAGAAAGAGGCAATAGTGGGAAAGGGAAAGGGAAAGGGAAAGGAAAGGGCAAAAAAGAAAAAGACGATGACGATGACGATGATTAGGGCCGGAGATCACGAGTATTAAGATAATGGCGTGGCAGCGGAGTTCTTAATTCCAAAAGCACTCCAATCGATTTCTGAACTCAATTTAGGAAGCAAACCCAAGGCGCAACCAGCAAAAAAGGGCCGCTTCCCGGCCCTTTCATTGTTTCTATTAGATCGTTTACTCAGCGGCTTTTGCCATTGGGTTATTTGGATGCGTTGTCCAGTTCGCGTATTCTGGCTGAACCTCTCGTCCAGTACGCGGATCGACTTCGCCCGCAGCCATTGGCACCATCGAGATGCAGCCGTCCACCGGACAAACATCGACACACAGGTTGCAGGCGACGCATTCGTCATCCATCACCTCAAACACCCGGTCATCGGACATCGAAATTGCCTGGTGGCTGGTGTCCTCGCAGGCGGCATAGCAGCGGCCACATTTGATGCACTGATCCTGATCGATCTTTGCCTTGGCCACGTAGTTCAGATTCAGATACTGCCAGTCGGTCACGTTGGGAACGGCCAGACCGACGATTTCCGAGACGTTTTTGTAGCCCTTTTCATCCATCCATTTGGACAGGCCCGCCGTCAGTTCGTCGATGATCTTGAACCCATAGGTCATTGCGGCGGTGCAGACCTGTACGTTGCCGCAACCCAGCGCCATGAACTCTGCCGCATCACGCCACGTGGTCACGCCGCCAATACCAGAGATCGGCAGGCCATGCGTCGCCTGAGCGCGTGAGATTTCCGAGACCATCGACAAGGCAATCGGCTTCACCGCCGGACCGCAATAGCCGCCGTGGCTGCCTTTGCCGTCAATCGAAGGCTCGGGGCTGAACGTGTCCAGGTTGACGCTGGTGATCGAGTTGATCGTGTTGATCAGCGACACCGCGTCCGCGCCGCCGTTTTTGGCGGCCTCAGCGGGCTTACGGATATCGGTGATGTTCGGCGTCAGCTTCACGATAACCGGACGGTCGTAGTACTGCTTGCACCAACGGGTGACCATCTCGATATATTCCGGCACCTGCCCCACCGCCGATCCCATGCCGCGTTCGCTCATCCCGTGCGGGCAGCCAAAGTTCAGCTCGATCCCATCCGCGCCGGTTTCGGCCACACGCGGAAGGATGGCTTTCCACGCCGCTTCCTCGCACGGTACCATGATCGAGGCAATCAGAGCGCGATCCGGGTAGTCAGCCTTGACCCGCGCCATCTCTTCCAGGTTCACCTCCAACGGTCGGTCGGTGATCAATTCGATGTTGTTCAGCCCCAACAGGCGACGATCCGCACCGTAAATCGCACCGTAGCGCGGGCCGTTCACATTCACGACCGGAGGTCCCTCGGACCCCAGTGTTTTCCAGACTACGCCACCCCATCCGGCCTCGAACGCGCGGCGGACGTTGTATTCCTTGTCAGTAGGCGGAGCGGATGCCAGCCAGTAAGGGTTGGGGCTTTCGATGCCCAGAAAGTTTGTCTTCAGATCGGCCATGGCGTCTCCCTTCCCGGCTCAGCCGGTTTTCTTGAATATCATTTCGGTCGGACGAATGCGCCCGGCCTTCAGGTTTTTGACGTAGTTCTGGAATTTCTCGGGCGCGGTCTCGCCCATCATCAGATGGATACCCAACGGCGCAGGTCCGGATTCAGCAATGCGCGCGAAGACTTCCTCGAAGAACTCCAGCGCGAATTGCGTACGGTCGGTTTCGGCGACCAATTCCAGACCGGCAGCATCTGCGGCGTCTTTGTAGACCTGCGGCGCATGAACGAACGAGGTCTCAGGTACGGTTGACCAAGGCAGCGGGAAGGACAGCGGTTCATCCGCGTCCCCGCCCATGACATCGAACAGGGCGAAGGTTCCACCCGTGGCCAGCGCGCGCGCGACTTCGGCGAACAGACCGGCCTTGTCTTCGATGTTCATGCCCACATGCAACATGACGGCAAGGTCAAACCCGGCATCCGGCACGGGCATGTCCAAAGCGCTGCCGACATGAAAGCTGGCCTTGTCGGAATGCCCAACCAGATCGCTCAGCGCTGTGGCCGTTTCGACGAATTCCGGGGTCAGGTCGACCCCGGTCACCGTCGAGTCATAACGATCCACGATGTACCGAGACGTACCGCCTATGCCGCATCCGACGTCCAGAACACGCGTTGCATGGGTGGGCGACAGCTGCGCGAACAGGTTGTCCGTCGCCAGAACGCCGCCGGTGTGGAACTCATCCCCCGCTTTCAGATCGGCCACAGTGGCCGCGTCAGGGTCGATTCCACTGGCCTCAAGCGCCGCGCGAACGCGGTCGGTTAGGGCTCCGGTGGTGTAGTGTTGAGCAACGGCTTGTTCGATCTGGGACATGGGAATACCTCAGCAGCGAAAGAAATGGGGTGAATACCCCACCCTATCACGAAACCAGCGTTGCGTGGATGTCCATCGCGGCATCGCGGCCCTCGGCCACTGCGGTCACGGTCAGGTCTTCGCCCCCCGCCGCACAGTCGCCACCGGCCCAAACACCCGCCATCGAGGTTCGCCCGGCCCCGGTCACAGCGATCTTGTTGCCGTCCAGTTCCAGACCCTCAGGCGCGCCGTCCAGATTTTGACCAATGGCTTTGAGCACCTGATCCGCTGGCAGGCGGATCATTTCCCCAGTGCCGGTCAGCTGCCCGTCGTGGCTGGTGGTATACTCCAACTCGATCTCGACCGCGGCTCCGTTTCCGTGGATGGCGACAGGTTGCACATTGGTCATGATCTTGACGCCGTGCGACGATGCGAGGTCCTGTTCGTACCGGCTGGCCCCCATCGCGTCGCGTCCTCGGCGATAGGCGATGGTGACATGTTCGGCACCCAGCAGTTTCGATTTCACCGCCGCGTCCACCGCGGTCATGCCACCGCCGATGACGACCACGTTGCGACCTACGGGCAGATCGACCAGATCAGAAGCCTGACGCACGTCCGAGATGAAATCCACTGCGAAGCGAACGCCATCTTTTTCCGCCCCATCAGCACGCAGGGCGTTCACCCCGGCAAGACCGATGGACAGAAACACCGCGTCATAGTTTTCGACCAGCCCCTCCAGCGAGATCCCCTCGCCCAGAACCGAACCGGTCTCGATCGAGATGCCGCCGATTTCCAGCAGCCAATCTACTTCGGCCTGAGCGAAGTTGTTGGTCGATTTATAAGCGGCGATCCCATACTCGTTCAGACCGCCGGGTTTGGGCTTGCTCTCGTGGATCACCACGTCATGACCGAACATGGCCAGTCGGTGGGCACAAGCCAGACCTGCGGGCCCTGCGCCGATCACGGCAACCGTTTTGCCCGTGGGCGTGGCGCGTTGAAAGGGATGAGTCCCCTTCGCCATCACGCTGTCGGTCGCGTAACGCTGCAGGCGCCCGATCTCGACCGGCGCGCCCTCGGCGGTTTCGCGAACGCAAACTTCTTCGCACAAAGTCTCGGTGGGACAAACACGGGCGCACATACCGCCCAGAATGTTCTGTGCCAGAATAGTCTCGCCTGCGGCCTCAGGTTGGCCGGCCTGGATCTGCCGCATGAACAGCGGAATATCGATGTCCGTAGGACAGGCCGTCACGCACGGCGCGTCATAGCAAAAGTAGCACCGATCAGCAGCCACGGCGGCCTCGTGCGGGGCCAGTGGCGGATGCAGATCCGTGAAATTCGAGGTCAGCTCATCGCTGGACAGCCGCCCGGAGACAATGCCGGAGGCAATCTGGCCCTGTGCCATCACTCTACTCCCTGTAGATATGTTTGTTATGACCTCAGCTTGCCACAAACAAATTTTTTATCAATTGGTAAAATTTGCCAAATGGTCAAAAAATGAAAAAACCGAGCCAATCGACCCGGTTTTCCTTTGAATCTGCCTGTTTTTGATGCAGCAGGTGGATCAGACCATCTGTGAAAGATGCCCGGTTTTCGTCCAAACCCGCGCCCCTGAGGTCCCTGCGGTCGCCGCAGACCGTGTACCTGGCGGCAATCTGAGCCAATCCCAGTTGGTGAATTCTTCGCCGGATTCTTGCAGCGATCCTTCGATCACAAACAGCTCCAACCCCTCTGTTGCGTCCAGCTCCAACGTCTCGCCCGCTGTCAGGTTGACCACCCTGACCTCCTCGTGCGCGTCTTTGAACAGTTGGGCATTTCCCTTGCCATTGATCGACCGACGCAGCTCGGTCCGGTCTGCGGGATCGAATTGATGCAGCTTCACCAAGATTGTCGCGCCCTCTTTCGCCGAAGGGGTGTGTGACGAAGTGGGCGGATTACGCACGTAACTGCCAACAGGGAAATCGCCGGTCTCGTCTTGAAACACTCCGTCCAGCACCAGGTATTCCTCGCCCCCATCATGGGTATGCGGCGCAAAAGCACTGCCCGGAGCAAAACGCACGATGGTCGTTGCGCGCGCGACCTCGTCCCCGATGCGATCCAGCATCTTGCGCTCGACGCCAGCAGCGGGCGACGCAACCCAATCTGTCTGGTCGAAATGAACCGCGACGCGTTTTGTGAAATCTGCGTTGATCTTCATTAGCTCGCTCCTGATCGAGACCTTCTGCCTAACATGGGATTACACAGACACATTTCAAATGGGCCTCTTACTTCGGGTTTTGACGGGCGGCTTTGTGTGCTGTACGTCAAGCACATCACCCGAGCAGCGCCGGACGACGGCATTCACAATAACTGAAAGTCACCGGATGCAGGCCAGCGCCTCGAAATTCAACATTGTCATCATCGGGCAAAACAACCGGCTGCAATACGAGGCTCTGCTGTTCGCGGCATCCTTGCGTCACAGCAGCCCGGATTTTTCAGGTCGATTGTTCGTTGCTGTCCCTCAAGCCGGACCGCGCTGGCCTCAGGATCCAAGCCTTCACGATGATGATCTGCTAAAGGCCCTGCGCCAGTTGGAAGCAGAAATCCTGCCTTTCGAGAACAAGGTCTTTGGCCACAGCTATCCTTATGGCAACAAGATCGAGGCGCTGCAGGCCCTGCCCGAGGGTGAGCCTTTTGTGTTCTTCGACAGCGACACACTGATCACCGGTGATGTGACGGGTGTGCCCTTCGACTTCGACCGACCCAGCGCGTCTCTGCGGGTCGAAGGCACTTGGCCTAAGCCGACCCTGTATGGTCCCGGACTGCACGGAATCTGGGGGGCGCTGTATCGCAAGTTCGGGCTGGATTTCGAAAGCTCTCAGGACACAAGCCAGCCGGTCGATTACTGGCGGCGCTATTTGTACTTCAACGCCGGATTCTTCTATTACTCCTGCCCGCGCAAGTTCGGAGAGCGTTTTCTGAACTACGCCCGCGCCATTCGGGATGAGGATATCCCCGAGCTTGCTGGCCAGAACCTCGATCCCTGGCTGGATCAGGCGGCATTGCCGCTGGTGATCCATTCGTTCGGCGGCGGGCGGAACGCCTTGCCTACGGGCCTGCTGGACGGGTCGGTAAGCTGTCACTATCGCCTGCTCCCCCTACTCTACGCGCGCGAAAGCGACCATGTCGTCGAGGTGCTGGAAACCGTGGCCGCTCCGAACCGGGTCAAAAAAGTGCTCAAGGCATATGACCCGATCAAGAAGCTGGTGCTGCAGCGCAAGGGCCACAAGATCCGAGAGATATTCGATCGCGACACCCTGCCAAAACGCGAGCAGGTCATTCGCAATCGGATCCGTAACAAGGGCCTGTGGATGCGCTGACAGGATTGTTGTGCAAGCGTCCTCAATCGCCTAGAGATTCTGCAACACACATTCCAACAGGAGATTTCCACGATGTCTGACGGCCCAACTTACGGTTTTGACACGCTTCAAATTCATGCGGGCGCGCGACCCGATCCTGCGACTGGCGCCCGTCAGACACCGATCTATCAGACCACGGCTTATGTGTTCCGCGATGCTGACCACGCGGCTGCGTTGTTCAACCTGCAAGAGGTCGGCTTTATCTATTCCCGCCTGACCAACCCAACCGTGGCCGTTCTGCAAGAACGTGTCGCGACACTGGAAGGCGGTGTTGGCGCGGTCTGCTGCTCTTCCGGTCACGCCGCTCAGATCATGGCGCTGTTCCCGCTGATGGGGCCGGGCTGCAATGTCGTCGCCTCAACCCGCCTATACGGTGGCACGGTCACGCAGTTCAGCCAGACAATCAAGCGGTTCGGCTGGTCGGCCAAGTTCATCGACACCGACGATCTGGACGCGGTGAAAGACGCCATCGACGAAAACACCCGCGCGGTGTTCTGTGAATCGATTGCCAACCCGGGCGGCTATGTCACAGATATCCGCGCGCTGGCGGATGTGGCGGACGCTGCGGGTATTCCGCTGATCGTCGACAACACCTCGGCCACGCCTTACCTGTGCCGCCCGATCGAGCATGGTGCTACGCTGGTCGTGCATTCAACCACAAAGTACCTGACCGGCAACGGCACCGTCACCGGCGGCTGCATCGTAGATTCGGGCAAGTTCGACTGGTCGGCGAATGACAAGTTCCCATCTCTCAGCGAACCGGAGCAAGCCTATCACGGCCTGAAGTTCCATGAGACGTTTGGCCCTCTGGCCTTTACCTTTCACGGCATCGCCATCGGTCTGCGCGATCTGGGTATGACGATGAACCCGCAAGCGGCGCACTATACGCTGATGGGTATTGAGACCTTGTCCTTGCGGATGGAACGCCACGTTGAGAACGCGCAGAAGATCGCAGCATGGCTCGAATCGGATGATCGCGTGGATTACGTCACCTATGCTGGCCTGCCCTCCTCGCCCTATCACGACCGGGTCAAGGCGCATTACAAGAAAGGTGCCGGAGCCTTGTTCACCTTTGCGGTCAAGGGCGGGTATGACGCTTGCGTCAAGCTGGTGAATGCGCTTGAGATTTTCAGCCACGTGGCAAACCTGGGCGATGCGCGGTCGCTGATTATCCACTCGGCTTCGACCACCCACCGCCAACTGACGCCGGAACAGCAAGAAGCCGCGGGTGCCGGCCCGGGTGTGGTGCGGGTTTCGATCGGGATCGAAGACGCCGATGACCTGATCGCCGATTTGGATCAGGCTCTGGCAAAAGCCACGGCCTAAACCATGAGCAGCCACGACACCAACGACCTTGGCCAACCCATAGGACTGCCGGTCACGGGCGAGTTCCCTCGCCCCACTCCACCTTACACACCGATGGAAGGCCGTTATTGCTCTGTCGTGCCGCTGGATGTTAATCGGCATGCGCCCGGATTGTTCCGGGCGTTTGCCAACGATACGGATGGCCACAACTGGACCTATCTACCGTATGGACCCTTCGAAAATGAACGAGGGTTCGAGGATTGGGCGCGCGCGACCTGCATGGATGCAGACCCGATGTTTCACTCGGTTTTGGATAGCTCGGACACACCCGTCGGCATGGCCTCGTATCTACGGATCGAACCTGCGGCGGGCGCGATCGAGGTCGGGCACATCCATTTCTCGCCTCTGTTGCAGCGCAAATCGCAATCCACCGAAACGATGTACCTGATGATGCGGCGCGTTTTCGACGAACTGGGTTACCGCCGGTACGAATGGAAATGCGACGCGTTGAACGGACCGTCTCGTCAAGCGGCCGAGCGGCTTGGCTTTACCTTCGAAGGCGTGTTCAGGCAGGCCACGCACTACAAAGGCCGAAACCGCGATACAGCGTGGTACTCGATTGTCGACAGCGAATGGCCACGCATCCGTAGTGCTTTTGAAACATGGCTCGCGCCTGAGAACTTTGATGAGACGGGCCAGCAGAGGCACCCTCTGATGGCCCGCGCTAAAGTCTGAGATTACTCAGAAATTTCGAACTCCATCGTCACCGTAACCGAGACCGAGATTTCGCCGCCCGCGACAGGTACACCACCTGCATCAGCCATGTTGAACTCGCGCATCATCGCGACCGGGCGGGCACCACCGACCTGTTCACTGATCTCTTGCACCGGGCCAAGCGTCACATTTGCGGCCTGCGCAAGCTGTTCCGCCTTGGCAATCGCTTCGGCCACGGCATTGGCGCGGGCTTGGGCTTCAAGAGGTTTGGGATCCTGAACCCCAAAGCTCAGACCGCCGAAATCGTTGGCGCCGTCCTGAATTACGGCGTCCATGATTGTGCCCAACTGCGACAGGTCGCGGACACGAACAAACACCCGGTTGGACGCGACAAAGCCTGAGATTTCAGGCCGCTCCCCGCTGCTGCTGTTGCGATTGTTCCAGACCGGCGACAATGACACATCGCGTGTCTGCACGTCCCGCGCATCGATACCAAGCTCTTGCAGGCGGCTGAGCACTTGCTCCACCGCGTCCGAGGTCGCCTGCATGGCGTTCGACGCCTGTGCGTCCTCGTTAGTGACGCCCAGCGTTATGGTGGCCATGTCGGGTACAGATTGCACGGTTCCCGCAGCGTCAACAGTGATGCGACGTTCTTCCGCATGGGCCAGGCCCGCTGCTGATATCGACAGAGCTGCGGCTAGAAAAGCGATTTTATTCAAGGTCTTCCCTCCGATAGGCTTTCCCACAACATGGGGTGGCAAGGGTCTGCCGAACAAGGGGAAAGCCCGGCTTTTTCTTTCCCTCGGCGGGATCCTGCTTTAATGTCACTCTGCGGGCGATCCGTCGTTTGCACCGATGATGATAACTATGGTTTTTCCGGATTATGAAACCTGCCTTTGCGCTGTCTTTTTCTTCGACCGGAATATCCCTGCACCACCACGCAGATGGCGACTGGTTCTGCATTGGCGAGGTCGCGCTGGATGCGCCGGACCTGAACGCACAGATTATTGCCCTGCGTGAAAAAGGCTTTGCGCTGGAAAACGACCTGAATTGCAAGCTGGTTATCCCGGCCGATCAGGTGCGGTTCCTGTCCGTTCCCACCGAAGGACTCAACGCTGAGGATAGCGCGGATAAGGCGCGGGCCGAATTGGCCGACGCAACGCCCTACGAACTGGAAGAGCTGGCTTTTGTCACCGAAACCGATGGCACGACGACCTACGTCGCCGCTGTTGCCCGGCAGACTCTCGAAGAAGCACGCGTGTTTGCGGCGGAGCATGGATTTGTTCCTATCCAATACACCACCAAGCCCGAGGATCAGGCTTACCCGTCCAAACCTGTTTTCGAACTGGACGCCCCATCCGAACCGCCGTCAGCGAAAAGCAACGACGAACAGGATACCGGCCCTGCCGTTCATGCGATCGCAGATACGGAGACCCCGACAGAGTTCCGATCAGCCCCTGCAACCAGTGCGGCTGACACTGCGAACGGTGCCACGGCCCTGAGGCGCTATGCAATTCCAGCGGCTGCTGCCGCCATAGCCTGCATCGGCCTGATCACATGGTCAATGTCCGGCTCTGACACACCCGCCACCCCAGAGGCGGTGGCAGTTTCGGACCCTGAGCCTGAACCAGCCCCTGAAACTCAAGTCGTCGCAGCACCTGAGATTGAGGAAACCCCGGAACCCGAAGTCGTAGCAGTGCCGGAGCCCGAAGAGCCCGCGCAAACCCAAGTGGTTGAAGCGCCCGAGACCGTCGAGGCACCGGAGATCGCGGCGCTCTCATCTGCTGAGACTGAACAGTCTCAACCCGAGGAAAGCCCGGACATCAGCGCCACCGATGCCGCGATCCTTGAGGCTCTGAACATTGCCCCAACGGCAGTTGAACCGGTAGAGGGCGCGCCCGAGGCTACGGATGTTCCCGCGCTAGCTGGCGTGGAATTCAGCGTCCCGAGGCCCCTGCCCGATCCTATCTTGCCCCCAGAGGATGAGTTGTACCTGGCGTCCTTGGATCGCACTGATTTGTCGCAGGATGCTGTCGCATTGCCTCCGGTCGCCAGCTTTGAAACAGACCTGCCTTTTGAGCAGATCGCGCAACCCGCAGAGGCCGGAGTTCAGTTCGAACTGGACGAACGAGGTCTGGTCACGCCCACAGCCGAAGGGACATTGAACCCTGAAGGCGTGGTCGTTTACCTGGGCCGCCCGTCCAAGGTGCCCCCAGCGGTTCCGGTACGGTTCGAACAGGAACCGATCGAAGAGGATCCTGCGGACCGTTTGGCGCAATACCGGCCCAAGCCTCGCCCAGCGAATTTGTTGGAAAGCTTCGAACGTAGCCAACTTGGCGGACGTACACGTGCCGAACTGGCGGTCGTTCGGCCCAAGCTGCGACCTGAGTCGTTGCAAAGCAGCCCCGAGGTGGATGAAACACCAACCGCATTGGCCGTTGTCCGTGTCCCGCGCCCGAAACCTCGGCCTGCGGGGCTAAGGCAGCCCGCCGCAACCACTACCGCCAATCTCGGGTCGACGGCGGCCGTAAACCAAAGCTCGGACGAAGCCGGCTCATTCCAGGCAAAAGCGGTTTCGCCCAAGATTCCTTCGACCGCGTCTGTCGCCCGACAGGCGACCATCGACCGGGCGCTCAACCTGCGCAAGCTGAACCTGATCGGGGTATACGGCACCCCCGCCAACCGGCGGGCCTTGGTCCGGTTGCCCAGCGGCCGGTACAAAAAGCTGAAAGTGGGTGACAGGCTGGACGGCGGTAGCGTGATCGCTATTGGCGACAGCGAGTTGCGGTACCAAAAGCGCGGCAAGAACGTGATCTTGAAGATGCCCAGAGGCTAAGAAAAAAGGCGGCCACGGGGATACCCGCGACCGCCTTCAGGATTAAGTCACAACCTTAAGCCGCTGAAATCTCACCGCTTTCGATCTGCTCGCGCTCGATGGATTCGAACAAGGCCTGAAAGTTCCCTTCGCCAAATCCATCATCGCCTTTGCGTTGGATGAACTCGAAGAAGATCGGGCCGATCACAGTTTTCGAGAAGATCTGCAACAAGATCCGGGTCTCGCCGCCGTCCAGAACCCCTTCTCCATCGATCAGGATGCCGTGTTTCATCATCCGGTCCAGAGGCTCTTCATGGTCCGCGACGCGATCTCGGGACATTTCATAATAGGACTGGTTCGGACCCGGCATAAATTTAAGGCCCTTCTCGGCAATCGCGTCGGTCGAGGCATAGATGTCCTCGCTGCCCACCGCGATGTGCTGGATGCCTTCACCCTTGTATTTCTTGAGATACGAGACGATCTGCCCGGTCTCACCGCGATCTTCGTTGATCGGAATACGGATACGACCGCAAGGCGAAGTCAGCGCGCGGCTATAAAGGCCGGTGAACTTGCCCTGAATGTCAAAGAAGCGGATTTCGCGGAAGTTGAACAGGTCGCCATAGAACTTGAACCACTTGTCCATGTTGCCCTTGTAGACATTGTGGGTCAGGTGATCGAGGTAGTAGAACCCATCGCCACGCGGCTTGGACTGTTCGGTCCAGGTGAACTCCCGATTGTAGGGCGATGTATCGTAATACTGATCGATGAAATAGATCAGCGAACCGCCAATACCCTTGATGGCTGGGACATCCATAGTCTTGTCCGCCGCATCATAGGGTTCGGCCCCTTTGGACACCGCATGCTCATAGGCTTTCTGAGCGTCCACGACACGCCACCCCATAGCGGGCGCACACGGACCATGTTCGGCCACGAACTTGGCAGCATAGCTCTCGGGGTCCGCGTTCAGGATATAGGTGACGTCGCCCTGCTGCCACAACTCGACCAAGGGTTTGTCCTTGTGATGGCCGACAAGTTCGAAACCCATTTTGGCGAACAGATCGCGCAACTCCTGGGGTTCCGGGTGGGCGAACTCGACAAATTCGAACCCATCGGTACCGGCTGGATTTTCGGGGCTGATGACAGATTTCGGGGCGTTGTGCGGGAATGGACCCATGGCGCGTCTCCTTAAAAACAGGAATTTCTTTGCTGATTCCAAAATACGCCTTAACCAGTGCTGTTTCTGCGCATTGTTTTCGTGTAAACTATGCTCACACGCGCAAATCACGCATGCTTTAGGGATTTTTCAAGGAAACTCCGCATATGCTGGATTCCACTGACACGCGGCTGTTGTCGGCCTTGCAAAAAGACGCACACCTGACCGCGCACCAATTGGGCGAGATGCTGAACCTGTCCCCAAGTCAGGCCGGGCGGCGGCGTCAGCGGCTTGAGGCCGAAGGCTTCATCACCGGGTATGCCGCGCGACTGGATCCGCTGAAGCTGGGTCTGCAAGTACAAGGCTTCATCCAGGTCCATCTGGGCACCCACGGACCCGAACAGTCCGAAAGTTTTGCGCGCATGGTCGACACCCGCCCCGAGATCACCAGCGCCTGGACGATGACCGGAGAGGCAGATTACCTGCTGCATGTCTATTGCGACGATCTTTCCGCCCTCAATCGCTTGCTTCACCAGGTGATACTGCCGCATCCTGCAGTGGCCCGGGTCCAAAGCCAGATCGTGATGGACCAACTGAAACGCGACGCGCCCCTACCTACCTGAGCGTACCGAGAGGACAAACATGGACGATTTCCTTTACCAGGCTTCGATCTATCTGGCTGCCGCCGTGATCGCTGTGCCCTTATCGGCGCGTCTGGGGTTGGGATCGGTGCTGGGCTATCTGGCTGCCGGTATCATCATTGGCCCTGTTTTTGGTTTGGTCGGAGCAGAAACTGAAAGCCTGCAGCATGTAGCCGAATTTGGCGTGGTCATGATGCTGTTTTTGATCGGGCTTGAGCTTGAGCCGCGCGCCCTGTGGGATATGCGGGACCGACTTTTGGGATTGGGCGGCTTGCAGGTGCTGCTATCCACTGCGGTCATCGCCGCGGTCGCCATTTACGCAAATCACCCCTGGTCGGTCGCCTTGGCGGTCGGATTGACCCTGTCACTGTCTTCGACCGCGATTGTGTTGCAGACCCTATCGGAAAAGGGGCTGATGCAGACAAATGGCGGCAGGGCCACGTTCTCGGTGCTGCTAACGCAGGACATCGCTGTCATTCCCATTCTGGCACTGTTGCCCTTGCTGGCGTTGCCCGCCATCCCTCATATCGAAAGCGATGGCTCTATCGATCGCGGCACCGATGCCGCCCATCACGACGCCGCGCATCACAGTCTGTCTCTGGTCGAGGGCCTGCCTGGCTGGGCCGTAACACTGGTTACCATTGGCGCAATAGCCTTTGTCATTCTGGCCGGCATCTATCTGACGCGCCCGCTGTTCCGGTTTATCCATGCCACCCGTCTGCGCGAGATGTATACCGCGCTGGCGCTGATGATCGTTGTAGGTATTTCCTTCCTGATGACCCTTGTGGGCCTGTCCCCGGCCTTGGGCGCGTTTCTTGCGGGTGTTGTTCTGGCCAGCTCGGAATTCCGGCACGAGATGGAAAGCGATCTTGAGCCATTCAAGGGCCTGTTTCTTGGCCTGTTTTTCATCACGGTCGGTGCCGGGATAGATGTTGGATACTTCTTCAACGACCCGCTTGATCTGATTGGCCTGGCGCTTTTGGTGATCCTGGCCAAAGGGATTATCCTGTTTCTGGTCGGTCGCGCCTTCAAGCTGCGCGGGCGCGACCACTGGCTGTTCACGTTGGGGCTGGCACAAGCCGGTGAGTTCGGTTTTGTCCTGCTAGCCTTTTCCACGCAGCAGAACGTCATCCCGCCCGATCTTTCACAGAAACTGTTGATGATCATCGCGCTGACGATGCTGATCACTCCGCTTCTGTTCATCATCTATGATCTGCTCTCGCGTCGCATGGGCGATGGCACGCCGCAGGCCGAACCTGATGAGATCGACGAAAAAGGCCCTGTCATCATCGCCGGCATCGGGCGCTTTGGTCAGATCGTGAACCGTCTGGTGCGTGCCAGCGGGTTCAAGACCGTGGTGCTGGATCACGATATCGACACGATCCAACTGATGCGCCGTTTCGGGGTCAAAGGCTTTTTAGGGGATCCCACGCGCCCGGAACTGCTGCGGGCAGCCGGGATCGAAAAAGCCTCTGTCCTGGTCGCGGCAATGGACGATCCCAAACAGGTCACGCGACTGGTCGGCTATGCCCGCCGCCAGCGCCCGGATTTGCATATCGTGGCCCGCGCACGCGACCGGACCCATGTGTACGAACTCTACCAAGCCGGAGCTGATGATATTGTCCGCGAGATGTTTGACGGTTCACTGCGTGCGGGTCGGTATGTGCTGGAAAATATTGGCCTCAGCGAATACGAAGCCGCGCAGGCCGAGCAAACCTTCTACCACCATGACCGGACAGCTGTCCGCGATCTGGCCGAGCTGTGGATTCCCGGAATGCCGACCGCTGAAAACAAGAAATACATCGAACGGGCGCAGGCGCTTGAAAAAGACCTCGAGACCGAACTGTTAGAACTGGCCGAGAAGCACGCCAAGAAATCGGCCTGACCTTGAACGGTCAGGCCTTGACCGTTTAGCCGTCAGACACGCCTGCTTCGGCGAAGGTTGCCATGCCGGAATGGCAGGCCACTGCGCTTTTCAAGATATTGATCGCCAGCGCGCCGCCCGAACCTTCGCCCAGACGCAACCCAAGGCTCAGCAGGGGCTCTTTGCCAAGCTTGGCCAACACTGCCCCATGCGCGCCTTCGGCGCTTTGGTGACCGGCCACGGCATGATCCAAGGCACCTTTGGACACATCCGCCAAACAGGCCGCAGCTGCCGAGCAAATAAAGCCGTCCAGAATGACCGGAATGCGCAGGGTACGCGCAGCAGCAATGGCCCCGGCCATGGCCGCGATCTCGCGCCCTCCCAGACGGCGCAGGATTTCCAGCCCGTCGCCGGATCCGACATGCTGCGCCACCCCTTCGGCTACGACGCGCGTCTTGTTGACCAACCCGGCATCATCTACGCCGGTGCCCCGCCCTGTCCATTCGGCCGCCTCGCCGCCGAACAAGGCACAAGCGATGGCCGCTGCCGGGGTTGTGTTTCCAATACCCATCTCACCCACGACCAGCAGGTCAGCCTTGGGATCCACGGCGTTCCAGCCGACGCGCAGCGCCGAAAGCAGTTCATCTTCGGTCATGGCTGGACCCGCAGTGAAATCTGCAGTCGGTCGGTCTAACTCAAGCGCATGCACATCCATGGTCGCGCCTGCGGCCTTGGCCAACTGGTTGATGGCCGCACCGCCGTGCTCAAAGTTCATGACCATCTGAACAGTCACTTCGGGCGGAAAGGCCGAAACGCCCTGTGCTGTAACGCCATGGTTTCCGGCAAATACGATAACCTGGGGGGCTGCGATCTGCGGCCGTGCGTCCCCACGCCAGCCCGCATACCAAATCGCCAGATCCTCAAGCCGACCCAAAGCGCCGGGGGGTTTGGTCAGTTGGCCGTTGCGATCGGCGGCACCTTGCAGTGCGTCACCATCCGGCGCCGGAGCATTTGTCAGGGCCTCGCGAAGGGTGTTCAGGTCATTTAGTTCGGGCAGCATCCAAAGCCTCGTTGCATCAGAGTGGTCCTGTGTGTTTAACCGAAGCGTCCGATCCAACAAGACCCGGAAAGGCGCGGGAGTGAACAAAAACGACAACAAACCCTTTTCCCAGTGGGATTTTCCGCTGTCGCTGGTGCTGTTGACGCGACTGCCGATACCGCGCCTGCCCGATCACGTCTTCGCAAGACAAGCGAATGCGGCCTGGGCCTTCCCTCTGGTCGGGCTGGTCGTTGGCCTACTGGCCTGTGGGTTTGGCTGGGTCTCCACCGCTTCTGAGCTGCCATCGCTGGCCAGTGCGGTGATCGTGGTTGCAGTCCTGATCATGACGACGGGCGCAATGCACGAAGACGGGCTGGCGGACACGGTCGATGGGTTTTGGGGTGGCTTTACCCGGGAACGACGGCTGGAAATCATGAAGGACAGCCATATCGGTGCCTATGGTGTTTTGACGCTGATCCTGACCCAGCTGCTGCGCGTCACCTTGATCGCGGCGCTTCTGTCAGCAGACCAATTCGCGGGCATTCTGGCCGCTTGTGTTGTATCACGCGCATTCATGCCCGTTCTCATGAGCGCTTTGCCCAATGCCAGACACAGTGGATTGAGCCATTCTGTTGGCGACCCAAAGACAGCCACAGCGGCGATTGGTTTGGGTCTTGCGGTCGCTTTGTCCCTGCTTTTGATCGGATCCGCCGCACTGACCCCTACTGTGGTCGCCGCTCTGAGCGTCACAGGGCTGGCCCTGATCGCCAAAGCTAAGATCAATGGACAAACGGGCGACGTGCTAGGGGCATCACAGCAATTGGCGGAACTGGCGTTTCTGATGACTCTGGCGGCAGCGGTTTAACTCGTTCCGCCGGTTTCGATCCGCAAGGTTTCTCCGCAGTGTTTGCAGTGCACCGCGTCCGGATCATGCCTGTAAAGCCCACAGTTCGAGCATTTGTGACGTACTTTCTGCGGCATGAAGATCGCCTGCGCCAGCCGCACGAACAGCGCTACCCCAACGATCATGATGAACACCGAGAACAACTTGCCCCCCGGCGTGGCCAGCGTGATATCCCCGAACCCCGTTGTGGTCAGCGTCGCCATGGTGAAATAGAGCGCATCGATGTACGCGTGTGGGCTGTTTTCAGGAATGAAAAACACCAATACGGCGGTCGATGTGGCGAAGACAAAAACCAGCAGATTGATTGCTGCGATTACCGCGTCTTCATGCGTCCGAAAAAAGTGACTGTCGCGCCGCAAGTCTCTGAGCAAATGGTAAGAATGGATCAAGCGCAATGCGCGCAATATTCGCAGGAACGCCAGGTTCCAGGGCAGGAACAGATCGACCACCAGAGAGACGATGACGACAATATCCGCAAGCGTGTAAATCTGACGCAAGAGTTTCCAACGGTCCTTCGCAATCCACAGCCGGGCTGAAAAATCCAGCACGATGAAAAAGCCGATGATCAGGCTGGCGACGGTAAACGCCGGGCCGTGTGCTCCGTTTGCGGTCGAGACAAAGAAGATGATCGTGATCGCGTCAAACAGGATCAGCAGATAGCGGAACCAAACCGAAATCGGGTCGTGTCCGATATACAGATACTTTACGGTTTGCTTTATGTTCGCCATCTACATGCCTCTTGCTATTGGGAAATTAGCCGCAAAGAGGTCATTCACCAAGCCCATGCAAATGAAAAAGCCGCCCCCTTACAGGAGCGGCTCTTAAAGCGGACTAGTTTTGGATCAGGCTGCGGCTGCGCGCGAGGTCAGAACCTCATCTACCTGCTTGGCGGCCGACACCTCGCCCGCGCCAGAAACAGCTGCAACTTCGCGGGTCAGACGTTCCAGCGCAGCTTCGTACAGCTGACGCTCGGAATAGCTTTGCTCGCGCTGATCATCGGTGCGGTGCAGGTCGCGCACAACTTCGGCGATCGAGATCAGGTCGCCCGAGTTGATCTTTTGCTCATATTCCTGAGCCCGACGCGACCACATGGCGCGTTTCACCTTGGCTTTGCCCTTCAGCGTCTTCATTGCCTGACTGATAACGTCGGGCGAGCTGAGCGAACGCAGACCGGATTCGGTGACTTTGTTGGTCGGCACACGCAGGGTCATCTTGTCTTTTTCAAAAGAAATGACGAACAGCTCGAGCGAGTATCCCGCGACTTCCTGCTCTTCGATCGAGATGATCTGGCCCACACCATGGGCGGGGTAGACAACGTAATCGTTCGGGCGGAACTCAAGCTTTTTCGACTTAGACATACAGGTTCATCCTTGGTTATCGAGCGAGGCACAGACAACAAAACGACCCACCCCGCGCCACGCTACGGCCCGGTCAGGCGATACGATTGTCAAAAATTCAGAACTCCAAAGCGTGCATACTTACGGAGTACATCCCCATCTCATTCATCATTCAGCTATCGAGTATATCACAAAATTGCGACGCCCGAAAGGCTTGCACCCGGCCGAACCGGGAAACCTGTCTTTTTTCAGACAGATACAGCATATGCGAGCGATTAAACCGACAGGTTCAATACGCGAATCGCTTAGCCACCTTCACCGGGGGCTTCCGAGAAATACTTCTCCATCTTGCCCTCTTCGCCATCGCGTTCTTCGGCCTCGGGCAGCGGGTCTTTCTTGGTCACGATCACCGGCCAGAGTTCCGAGTATTTGCGGTTGAACTCAACCCATGGCTCCATACCAGGCTCGGTGTCAGGACGGATGGCGTCCGCCGGGCATTCAGGTTCACAAACGCCGCAATCGATGCATTCGTCGGGGTGAATGACCAGTGTGTTCTCACCTTCGTAAAAACAGTCCACCGGGCACACTTCGACGCAGTCGGTAAATTTGCAGCCAATGCAGTTCTCGGTGACGACATAGGTCATTGTTGGATTCCCATTCTCGGTTTGGGCGTTTAGCTAATTCAGTCTGGCCTTCTCTTCAAGATAGGATCAACCATCCTGAGAGCGAGAAAGATCAAGTGCGCGCCGATCTTTCTTAGTTGGACGACCTTTTCCCTCGAATCCCGGATTCTTGGGAGGCGCGTCCTTTTTCTCGGTCAAATCCGCGAATAGTGTTTGCGCTTCGGTCGCCGGACCGCGCCGCTCCCCCAGTGCTTCGACCCGCACAACGCGTACAAGCCGCCCCTGAGGGAACGTCAGAACGTCACCGGGCCCCACGGCCTGAGCCGGTTTCAGAACCCGGTTTCCGTTCAAACGCACATGGCCGCCGCTGACCTGCTTGGCGGCGAGGCTACGGGTCTTGAAGAACCGCGCCTGCCACAACCACTTGTCGATCCGCAGCTTGGCGTCAGCCATGCGCGATCAGTTGCCTTCTTTCAAACCCATCAGCGCTGCTGCAAACGGGTTATCGGGATCGATCGCCTTTTCTTTGCGGGGCGGACGCGAAGAGAAGCTCTTGGCGTCTTGCGGTTTACCGCCTTTCTTGCCCTGCGGCTTGCCGCGGCCGTCCTGCGGCTTGCCACGCGGTTTGCCCTTGCCCGGACCTTGTTCGCGTCGTGGGCCACGGTTTTGTTGGCGCTGGCGGCCCCAGGTAAAGGTATAGAAAACCTCAATCTCGGGTTCTTCCGGTGCCGCATCAGCCGCAGGGGCCTCGACTGCCGCCTCGGTGCTGTCGGTGGCCTCGGCTGACACCTCGGCGGGTGTTGAGATCTCTTGCGCTGCGTCTTCCGATGCCGGTGCGCCTTCGGCGGCAGGTTGCTCAACCGCTTCTGCCTCTGCAACTGGCTGTTCAACGGGGGCCGGTTTGACTTTTTCCCGCTCGCCGCGTTCGGCCTTGTAGCCCAGGCCCTGCATCAGGTCTGCGAACTGGTCCAGCGTCATACCGGTGATAGACAGCATGTCCGGTTTGGCTTCGAAACCACCCCGGCTGTCCTCGGCGCGCAGCATGTCGGCTAGACGCTCCAGCATATCGATACGGATCGAACGCTCGCCCGCATCGCGGTAGCCGCACATGGTGTCATAGCCTTGCGGTGCGTCCTTAGCGACGGGCACGGTGACCAGACCCGGAGGCGGTGCTTCGGGGAATTCCTGCAGACCTTGCGCCAGAGCCCAAAGAACCAAACGCAGACGCGTTGGGGCGGGTTTCAGCAGCAGCGGCATGAATATGGTGAATTGGCCGAACCGGATGCCGTGCTTGCGCAATGCGCCACGGGCGTCCTGATCCAGATCTTTAACCTCTTGTGCGACTCCAGCGCGGGGCAAAACCCCCAGCGCTTCGACCATGCGGAAGGCAAAGCCCTTGGCCAGACCAGACAGCTCTTCGTCACGGGACAGGTTCAGCAGCGGCTCGAACAGCGCGGCGACCTTGCGGTCGATGAAGTGCTGCAGGCGGCGCTGAACTTTCTGTTCGACATCCGGCCCTGCGGCCTCATCCACAAAAACCTCAACCATGGGTTTGAGAGGCTCTGCCCCGGCAACCAACTTGCCGACGGCGTACTCGCCCCACATCAAACCACCCTGATCGGTGAAATCAATTTCGGTATCGGGCGCATTGTAGAAGCGATCTGCACGCAGATGGAATTGCGGTGCGAGTGCTTGCAGGGACGCCGATTTGAGCGCTTTCGCCTCGGTTCCTTGCGCGGCTTTGTCCGGAATAAACCGGAACCCTTCCAGACGACCGACAAATTCGCCTTCGACGGTCACTTCACCCTTGTCATTTACTTCGGCCAAAAGGGCCTCCTTCTGTTTGAGCCGGCGCAACAACACTGACGTGCGCCGGTCCACAAATCTTTGAGTCAAACGTTCGTGAAGAGCGTCTGACAGCCTGTCTTCTACAGTGCGCGTTTCCGCGCGCCAATGCGATTCGTCACGGACCCAGCCGTTTCGTTGCGCAACATATGTCCACGTGCGAATATATGCCAACCTTTTGGACAGCGCATCAATATCCCCGTCGACCTTGTCGATTCGACGGATCTGCCGCGCCATGAAGTCATCGGGGATCGAGCCGCGCTCATGCAGGTGGCCATAGATCACCTCGAGCAGGCTTGCGTGTTCAGCGTGGCTGATGCCGCGAAAGTCCGGGATTCGGCACACATCCCACAGCAAACGGACGGATTGGCCGTCGCTGGCTCGGGCCATGACCTCGGTTACTTGCGACAGCGATTTCAACGCGTTCAAGTCGTCCGCGGGGCGCGCCTTGATCAGATGTTCGCTGCCTGGGCTGACTTCCAGAGAGTCGATCAGCGCCTCAATCGAACCGAAGCGAAGGGCGGCATTCCGCCAGTTCAGCTTTTTCATCGGCGTGAACCGGCTGTCCATGATCGCCTGCGCGACGCCTTCGTCCAAAGGCGGGGCCTCTCCGGTCACACCAAAAGTGCCATCCGACATGCCACGCCCTGCCCGACCGGCGATCTGAGCCAGCTCATTCGGGGCCAGAGGGCGCATCCGACGGCCGTCAAACTTGCTCAGCGAGGAAAACGCGACATGGTTCACATCCAGATTCAGACCCATCCCGATAGCATCTGTGGCGACCAGATAGTCGACCTCACCATTCTGATAGAGGTCCACCTGAGCGTTCCGCGTACGCGGGCTGAGCGCGCCCATAACAACCGCTGCCCCGCCTTTCTGGCGGCGCAGCAATTCCGCAATGGCATAGACATTGTCCACCGAGAACCCGACGATGGCACTGCGCGCTGGCATGCGGCTGATCTTTTTGGAGCCCGCATAGACCAGCTGGGACATGCGTTCACGCCGGACAAACTGCGCTTCGGGGACAAGCGCCGCGATTGGGCCGCGCATCGTGTCAGAACCCAGGAACAACGTCTCGTTGGTTCCCCGCGCCCGCAGTAGACGATCGGTGAACACATGGCCCCGTTCAGGATCCGCGCAAAGCTGAATTTCGTCGATGGCGACGAAATCCGCGCCCATGCCTTCGGGCATCGCTTCGACGGTGCAGACCCAATACTGGGCGCGTGGCGGCACGATCCGTTCTTCGCCCGTTACCAGCGCCACAACCGACGGCCCTCGGATCGCGACGATCTTGTCATAAACCTCGCGCGCCAGCAGACGCAGCGGCAGGCCGATCACACCCGTTCGGTGGCCCAGCATCCGCTCGATCGCGTAATGAGTTTTACCTGTGTTGGTCGGGCCAAGTACGGCCACGATTCGGGATGACCCGCTCACCTTTGCCCCCTGCCCCGGTTTTTCAGAGGGCCGAGCCCTCGACCCGAGGCTTCAGTCGATTCACGGCATTGGTTACTTCTTCGTGATGGGGATGTATAGCCAAAGCGCGTTCATAAGCTTGCAGCGCCTTGTCGGGCTGATCGATGATCTCAAAAATCAGCCCCAATCCGTAGATCGCCTCGTAATTGTTCGGATTCAGCGTCAACGCATGCTCCAGATCAGCAGCGGCCATACCAAAGCGATCCATCCCGAAAAAGGCCGAGGCGCGCACGTGCCAGCCTTCGGCAAACTGCGGTGCATGGTCCGTCAGCGCCGTCAGGTGTTCGATTGCAGCCCGCGTGTCGCCATCATCCAGAGCCTCGCGCCCGCGTTCCAACAACAGATCCGCCGAAGCCGAACCCGACTGCGCCCACAAGGCCTTGAGCTGGCGGTCTATGTTGACGGCCTGTTCGGGGGTTGCCTGTGACAATTGCTGCAATAGCTCTGTTTCATCCCGGGAATCCGCTGTCTGAGCAGACAAAGGCAGGGAAAACGTGACTAGAAGCGCTGTTGCCGCAACGATACCTTTGAGATTGGTGCTTGCAATGCTCATAACAACGTTCAGTGTAGCGCAGCGCCCGTGGATGTCCATTCCCGGCGCACAAAACATAGTGAGGAGAATCATGAGCGACACTCTGGAAAAAGCCGCAGCCGCATTGAACGAAAAACTGTCGGGTGGCGATTTTAGCGCGTCGGCAAAATTTGCCATTGCCGATCTGGGCTCGATCGTCCTGGACGCCAGCGGTGCCCGCGTCAGCGACGAAGACGCGGACGTCACCATGAGCGCGGATGCAGATACGTTCGAACAAATCCTCAGCGGTGAGTTGAACCCCACTGGTGCGTTCATGTCGGGCAAACTGACCGTGGACGGCGACATGGGCGTTGCCATGCAACTGGCATCGGCGTTGGCCTGATGGATCTGTCGCCGGCCCCTTTCTTTGCAGACATGGCCGGCGTCCCCGCCGGTGGTAAGGCCCATTGGCTGAACACGGCGGATAACACACGCATTCGGGTCGGCCACTGGCTGCCCGAAGGCGACGCCTGCGGTACGGTGATGATGTTCCCCGGCCGTACGGAATACATCGAAAAATACGGCGATTGCGCCGCCGAATTCACCGGCCGCGGCTTTGCCTTTCTGGCGGTTGACTGGCGCGGTCAGGGCTTGGCCGACCGGTTACTGGATGACGTGCGCGTAGGACACGTGGATCAGTTCACCGACTATCAGCATGACGTTCAGGCCACGTTGGATCTGGCGGCGGAACTGGATCTGCCCAAACCGTGGTTCGTGATTGGCCATTCCATGGGCGGCGCGATTGGTTTGCGGGCAACGCTGGAAAAAGACTGTTTCGCTGCCTGCGCGTTTACCGGACCAATGTGGGGTATTTTCTTTACACCACTTATGAAACCGCTCAGCCGCTTGACCGCCTATTGGGGGCCACGGATTGGATTGGGGGAAAAAACCCCACCTACCACTTCTCTGGAAAGCTATGTGGCGTCACAGCCTTTCGAAGGGAACGTTCTGACCCGCGATCCTGCCATGTTCCAGATGATGAAGGACCAACTGACCGCGCATCCCGAACTGGCCCTCGGCGCGCCCTCGACGATCTGGCTGCGCGAAGCGCTGGATGAATGCGCCTGGTTGATGGATCAAACCGCACCCGACACACCTTGCCTGACCTTCCTTGGCAGTCACGAACAGATTGTTGACCGCAAGGCCATCCGCGCCCGTATGGCCAATTGGCCCAATGGCACTCTGGTCGAAATCCCGGATGGCGAGCATGAAGTGCTGATGGAGGCGCCCGATGTGCGTGGACCGGTCTTTGACCAGTTGGCCGCGCATTTCAAAGCCGCGCAGCCGGACACCGCACCAGAACCAGCGTTGTCAACTTAAGCCAAGCACTGCTTGTGATCCCCGCGCCGCGCGCCTAGATGTTGGCGAAAGCTGTTATTCGAGGTGATCCATGCGCGACCTTCCCTTTCCCGTCCGTGACGCAAACGCCGTCGGGGGTGCCGACAATCTGGGCAATCTGCCGGAGTGGGATCTGACCGATCTCTATACCTCAGAGGACGCACCGGAACTGTCCCGCGATCTGGACTGGCTGGAAGGCGAATGCGCCGCTTTTGCCGCCGACTATGAAGGCAAGCTGGCTGAACTGGATGCTGAGGGTCTGCTGACCTGCGTCCAGCGTAACGAAAAGATCAACGCCATCGCAGGCCGGATCATGTCTTTCGCCGGTCTGCGCTATTACCAGCTGACCACCGATGCCGAGCGCGCCAAGTTCCTGTCGGACATGCAGGAAAAGATCACCATTTTCACCACCCCGCTGGTCTTCTTCACGCTGGAAATCAACCGCATCGACGATGACGTGCTGAAAGCGCATTTCGAGGCGAATGCCGATCTGGCTCGTTACGAGCCGGTGTTCCGCCGTATCCGCGCGATGAAGCCCTACCAACTGTCGGACGAACTTGAGAAATTCCTCCACGACCTCGGCGTCGTCGGCGATGCCTGGGAACGTCTGTTCGACGAAACCATCGCCGGTCTGACCTTCACCGTCGACGGCGAAGAGCTGAACATCGAAGGTACCCTGAACCTGCTGACCGAGCAGGATCGCGCAAAACGCGAGGCAGCGTCGCGCGAGCTGGCCAACGTGTTTCAGGACAACATCAAAACTTTTGCCCGTGTTCACAACACGCAGGCCAAGGAAAAAGAAATCATCGACCGCTGGCGCAACATGCCGACCGCTCAGACCGGCCGACACCTGTCCAACGATGTCGAACCCGAGGTGGTCGAAGCCCTGCGCGAAGCGGTCGTGGCCGCCTATCCCAAGCTGAGCCACCGGTATTACGAACTCAAACGCAAATGGATGGGTTTGGACGTCATGCAGGTCTGGGATCGCAACGCGCCGCTTCCGATGGAAGACACCCGCATCGTTGGCTGGGACGAGGCCGAGAAAACCGTGATGGACGCCTATAACGCGTTCGACCCGCGCATGGGTGAGATCGCGGCCCCGTTCTTTTCGAAAGGCTGGATCGACGCGGCGGTAAAACCCGGCAAGGCTCCGGGCGCATTTGCGCATCCCACGGTGACCGAAGTTCACCCCTACGTGATGCTCAACTATTTGGGCAAGCCGCGCGACGTGATGACCTTGGCGCATGAGCTGGGCCACGGTGTCCATCAGGTGCTGGCCGCCGATCAGGGTGAGATGCTGTCCTCAACCCCGCTTACACTGGCCGAGACCGCCTCGGTCTTTGGCGAGATGTTGACCTTCCGCAAGATGCTGGACAAAGCCGAAACGAAGGAGCAGCGCAAGGTACTTCTGGCCGGCAAGGTCGAGGATATGATCAACACGGTCGTCCGCCAGATTGCCTTCTACGACTTCGAATGCAAGCTACACGCGGCACGCCGCGAGGGCGAGCTGACCCCGGACGACATCAACGCACTGTGGATGAGCGTCCAGGCCGAAAGCCTTGGCCCGGCATTCGAATTTATGGATGGGTATGAGACCTTCTGGGCCTATATCCCGCATTTCGTCCACTCGCCCTTCTACGTTTACGCCTATGCGTTTGGCGACGGTTTGGTGAACGCGCTCTACTCGGTCTACGCAAGCGGCTCGGAAGGGTTCGAGGGCAAGTATTTCGAAATGTTGCGCGCCGGTGGGTCGAAGCACCACAAGGAACTTCTGGCCCCGTTTGGGCTGGACGCGAGCGATCCGAAGTTCTGGGACAAAGGCCTGTCGATGATCTCGGGCTTCATCGACGAACTGGAAGCGATGGAAGACTAGTCACTTTTGGCTTTGGTCGTCAGGAACACGGCGGCCACGATAAGCACTGCCCCAAGGGCCGCGATCGGTGTGATTGCGGCCCCTAGGAACAAGGCCGAATTGATGAATGTGAACACCACGGATGCGGCAAACATCAACGTGGCCGTCAGTGTAGAAACCCGCGCCGCAGCTTCGTACCAAAGGTAGTAGGCCAAAGCGGTCGGCAGCACCCCCAGCAAGATCAGGAACACAACGTCATTGGTCGTTGGCACCTGCAGCGAAAAGGCGGCCAGAGGTAACAGCAACACTCCAGAGCACAGGAAGATCCCGAATAGGAAATTCAGACGCTCGCCTGTCGATTCCGAATTCTGCATCGCCCTGCTGCTGGAGATCAGAAACACGGCCCAGCTGAGACCCGCGCCAATCTCCAGAAGGTCACCGAACAGCGGCTCTCCACCGCCTTGAAAATCCTGATAAACCGTTAGGAAAACGCCCAAAATCGCCAACCCGGTGGCAAGTACATCCGTACGCGTGACAGGCGTGTCTGCAAAGAAGTAGAGGAACACCAAAACAAAGAACGGTGCTGTATTCTCGAGCACCATGGCGTTGGCTGCACCGGTATGTTCAAGCCCGATATGGAACAGAATGTAGTTTACTACCGTCGACAGAACGGCCAGTCGAAAGTTCCAATCTCTCAGCCGGATCGACACCGACACCCGCATGATCCGCAGCATGCAATAGATGGCCAAGGCGGCGATGAACAAACGAGTCACCGCGATCTGCAATCCGCCCAGATCGCTTGTCAGGTATCGGACAATGACGCTGTGAGTGCCCCACAAGAACGCGGCCAGAAACCCAAGGACCAACCCGTTTTGTAGAAGTGGTTGTTTTGACGAGGGCTCTGACATTTCGCGGCCCTGTTTACTTCAGTTGGCTGTCTTTTGACCCACGCCGATTGATCCCAGAGCGCGCCTTGTAACTGCCATCCCTCTCTTGCTGGCAGTCCAGACACAATTTGACGCCGGGCAGAGCCAATCGCCTCTTTTCCGGGATCGGCTCTTCGCATTCAGCGCAATGGGTCAGGCTTTCGCCGACGGGGCGCTTTTGCGCCTGCATTCTGGCGAGTTCGTCCGAGATAGACGCTTCGATCTGTTCACTCACCGCGCCATCGCGCGCCCAACCGCCTGCCATGGTCTCCTCCTGATCAGGTGGCGACCAGAATATCCGAGCCGGGCGCGACGTGGCAAGTCAGAGCGAGACAGCCCCTTCAAACACCTGGTCAATCATCACCTGCGTTCCGCGCGAGAACTCCAGAGGACAGGGATAGTCCACACCATCCCGGACGGACCTGCTGAATGCCTCGACCTGCAGCTTATAGTGATCATCGCCGGGAAAACGGGTGACTTGGACCTCAAGGCCCGGTCGGTGGAGTTCGACACGCGCTTCACCAAATACACGCGCGTTGAAGGGCGCAGTCAGGCGGATCACGCCGCCTTCGCCGTGGAACACCATTTCCTGATGCGGATGCATACGGATCGAGACATAGCTGGAATAGGTGAAATCCGGGAACTGTGCGCGGATTTCAGTGAAAGCGTCAATTCCGTCTTCCCACCGAATTGCGGATTGTACTGAAACGGGTTCCTGCCCTGTCGCAAACCGCGCGCTGCCGATGACGTAAACGCCGATGTCTCGCAGCCCACCGCCCCCGGTCTCGGCACGGTTGCGGATGTTCCCGGTATCTGCGCGGTTATCAAAGCTAAACGCGCCCGTCACATGCACCAGCTTACCGATTGCTCCGTCCGCGATCAGCTGCCGCACGAACTGCCACTGAGGATGGTGCACGATCATGTAAGCCTCGGCCGCCAGCAAGCCGGTCTGATCCCTCTTTTCGATCAGAGTATCGAACTCGGACGCCTGCATGGTCATCGGCTTTTCGCACAGCACGTGTTTCCCGGCATCCAACGCCTTCAGGCTCCAGTCGACATGCAGGTGATTGGGCAGCGGGATGTAGACCGCTTCGATCTTAGGGTCCGCCAGCAACGCCTCGTAGCTGCCATAGAGCGTCAGGTCCGGGCAATACCGCTGGAAAGGCTCCGCCTTGGCGGGATCGGACGTCGCCAGACCCGCCAGCCGGGCCCCTTCTGCGGCGTGAATGGCCGGGGCCATAAATTGACGTGCGAATTTTGCGGCGCCCAAAACGCCCCATTGAACCGGTTGCTGCATGTGGCCCCTCGTCGTTTGTTGGTTGGCTTTTGCTCTGTCTACCATCGACTGGATGCGGGATCAGCGAGAATATGAAATCCAGCCGTGAAGACGAGCGATGCAGATGAAGTTTGTCTTTGTCGCAATGTCCATTGCAACAGAATTCGGCTCAAGTCTTGGAGATTTCCTCGGCCTGCTGGGCGTGTGCCTCATGCAGATTGGGAGAATTATTATGATGTTGCAGTTGGAAACAGCCCGCCATTAAGGCGGGCTGAGTTTTCGGTGTCACACTGTACCCAGCATACCCTTTTCACGCGCAAGTTCGCGCATCTTCTTTTGCAGCTTTTCAAAAGCTCGAACCTCGATCTGCCGGATACGCTCGCGGCTGACGTTGTACTGCGTACTCAGCTCTTCCAGCGTGACGGGTTGATCCATCAATCGACGCTGAGTCAGGATGTCTTTTTCCCGATCATTCAGAACGTCCAGCGCAGCCGCCAGAAGCTCGCGCCGGGCGTCCAGCTCGTCACGTGCTTCGTAATCGCCAGCCTGGTCGGCATCTTCGTCCTCAAGCCAGTCCTGCCACTGCATGGTGCCCTCACCCTCGGACCCGACGGTCGCGTTCAGCGAGGCATCACCACCGGACATCCGGCGGTTCATGCTGATGACTTCTTCCTCGGTCACGCCCAGATCATTGGCGATCTGTTTGACGTTCTCGGGGCGCAGGTCGCCCTCTTCCAGAGCACCGATACGAGCCTTGGCCTTGCGCAGGTTAAAGAACAGCTTTTTCTGCGCCGAGGTTGTACCCAGTTTCACCAATGACCAGGACCGCAGGATATACTCCTGGATCGAGGCGCGGATCCACCACATGGCATAGGTCGCCAGACGGAAACCTTTTTCCGGGTCAAACCGCTTGACGGCTTGCATTAGGCCCACATTGGCCTCGGAAATCACTTCGGCCTGCGGCAGTCCATAGCCGCGATAGCCCATCGCAATCTTGGCTGCCAGACGCAGGTGCGACGTAACCATTTTATGTGCGGCCTCAGTGTCTTGCTCTTCGACCCAGCGCTTGGCCAGCATGTACTCTTCTTCCGGCTCAAGCAGAGGAAATTTGCGAATTTCCTGCATATAGCGGTTCAGGCCGCCCTCGGGCGTCGGCGCGGGGAGATTTGCGTAATTTGCCATAATTCATGTCCCTCCGACAAATGTTTACATTGTTAACATGGGATATGGGAACAGCTCCCATCTCGTTCAAGAGGTACCGTTAACAGTTTGAAATTAACGATTGATAAAGGAAAGCTAAGAACGCGTTACTCACATAGGTTTGTGTATTATGTCAGCGGTGCGCGCAGCTGTTCAATCAGATTTTCCATATCTGCGGGCAAATCGGCCTCAAACCGCAGGGTTTCGCCCGTTACAGGGTGCTCAAAGCCCAAAACGGCTGCGTGCAGCGCCTGACGTGGAAAGTTGCGTACGGCTTCTGCGGCAACTGGACTGAACGCTTTTGCGGCGAGTTTTCGCTTGCCCCCGTAGACTGGGTCTCCGACCAGTCCGTGCCCGGCATGGGCCATATGCACGCGGATTTGGTGTGTGCGTCCGGTTTCGAGCCAGCATTCCACCAGAGCGATGCCTGCCGGGTTACCGAAGGTTTCCACAAGCCGCGCGCGTGTCACAGCATGGCGACCGCCGTGAAACAGAACCGCTTGTTTTTGTCTGTCCGTCTTGTGCCGCGCCAGTAGCGTGGTCAAGCGCATGATGTTGCCGGGCTCAAAACTGACGCCCTTTATCCCGCGCAGACGCGGATCATTCGCATCCGGCACACCATAACAGATCGCGCGGTAATAGCGCTCGACGCTGTGCGCCTCGAACTGAGCGGCCAGACCGTGATGGGCCGCGTCCGACTTTGCGACGACCAGCAATCCGCTGGTTTCCTTGTCGATGCGGTGCACGATGCCGGGGCGTTTGACGCCCCCTACCCCCGACAGGTCCTCACCGCAGTGATGCAGCAGCGCATTCACCAAAGTGCCGTTCGGCGATCCGGGCGCAGGGTGTACGACCATGCCTGCAGGTTTGTTGATGACGATCAGGTCTTCGTCCTCAAACACGACATCCAGCGGGATATCCTCGGGGCCTATATGGCTTTCCTCGGCCTCGGCGACGGTGATCGCGACCGAGGCACCCTCGGTCACCTTCGCCTTGGGGTCGCGGATGATTGCGCCACTGATGACAACGGCACCATCTTCGATCAATCGGGTCAGCCGGGTGCGCGACAGGTTTTCATCCGCTGGCACATCCCGCGAAAGCGCCTTATCAAGGCGGGGCGGCGGATCGGCCGCGATCTGAAATTCAATCTGACGGGTGCCCATGACTGTCCCTTCCGAACCCCAAGAACCGCAGGAAACGCCGCAACTTCGCCTGTTGCGACGCATGGTCATGCTGCTGACCGCGGTGATGATTGGCGGGGTTCTAGTGACATTCGCACTGATTGTCATCCGGCTATCGGACAGAACGCCCACGCTGCCCGATCAAATTGATCTGCCCAATGGTGCAAAAGCGCAGGCTGTGACGATCGGAAACAACTGGTATGCCGTGGTAACCGACGACAACCGCATTCTGATCTTTGACAAAACGACCGGGAAGCAGCGACAGGAAATCACAGTACAGCAATAGCGCCTATTGGCTTAACGCCATCCGAAACACAATCTCGGAGGCCTTACGCAGAGCTTCATATTCTTCGGCGGTATCCCTGCGGAACAGCTTGTCTTCTTCGCTTAGCTCTTTCGGAGTGAACAGTTCAGCCCGGTCGGGAAAGAACTCTTGCTGGAATGCCACGTCACGCTTGGCCAGGCATTCATCCATCCAGGCGCGCTCGTCCGGTTCCAGAACGTCATTGCGACGCAACATTGCCGGATCGTCCACGACCATGCGGCGCAATTGGCGGGATTTTTGCCGCCCAAGCGCACGTGCGACGATTCCAAAGGCTTCGCTGGCTGCGCGGGATTGAGAAGGGTTTGACGTAGCGTCCGGGGACTGCCCGTTCGCTAAGGGCGTGCCGATCCGAGACAGAACATCATCAATCACATTGCCCCGCACCATATCCGAGCGTTCATACAATAGTGGCACAACCGTAACCCCGGGAAAAGCTGTTCGTATCTGCGCCAGTTTTGCGGAAAAGCTCAGCTTTTCGGGGTGTTCCCGGATCTGGTCAAGCTGGTAGCGAATAAATTCGCTGGCACCGCTCGGCACACGCCCATTCTTGGCGCGCTGCTTGTAATCCGCTTCAAAAAAGTCCGAATAGCGACGGCAGTAAAACGTGATCCTGAGCGCCCGCGACGGGATGTCGGCGAACATTTCGGCCAAACGGGCCAGATCGCAGGAGTAGAACATTTCGGATGAGACCAGACAGGTTCGATCCGAAAACTCATCAAACTCGCTGGTCATTGCCGCGCGAAACGGGTCCATGGGCCCGGCGTTTCGGTTAATGTGAAAGGCCACGATATTATGGCTCAGGGCCAGACGTTGACTGCCCTCCAACCGGCGTCGGCCCGCCTCCATATAGCGCAACCCGATTTCGTCCAGAACCGCGCCGTTGCTGCGCAGAAACCCCTGCAGGGCCGTTGTGCCGGTTTTTGGCATTCCGATATGCAGCCAAAGCATCTGATTGCTCCTAAAGCTGAGTAGCGCCGCGCTATGCCCGTTGGCTAGTTGTGAAACCAGCAGTCATCTGTTGCATCAAATCCTGCATCTCGGGCAGTTCGCGCAACTGTTCGATCTGTTGACGGTGCAGATCGCACGAGGCGTGGTGCAGACGGGCGACCTCGGCATCACGGAGCATATCGTAAAAGTACTCGCGCTTACGCTCCAGAACCGCATCGATAGAGGTGTTCGTCTCGGCGTTGTGGTTCATCATGTTCCAGTATTCCAAGCCAAGGCTTTCACCCAGATGGTGGGCGCGACCGCGCATCTTTTTGACCAGATAACTTTCGCAGGACTTCAGCGCATAATGGTTGACCTGCACGAACTCATACCCGACCGAGTCACGTGCCGAACGCCAGCTTTTTTCGAAATAGCGCTCGGGCATCAGCTGGCCTGATCCGTTATACCAGTGGCATTCTTCTATGGTTTCAACTGTCGGCCGCTTGGGACGATGAACCCCTAGACCATCCCAAATTTCACGCTGGAACATCGTTTTGAAACCCCACGCCTGAGGTGGTCGGAAAATCCTCTCGGGCGCGGCCAATCGGAACTGGTCGGACAAAAACCGGTCCTCGTACCTTACGACACCTGCATTTCCGAACAAACGCCACGTCATCGAGACTGTCTTGGCGTCAGGAATGGCGTCAGTCAAAGCCCGCAGTGTGTGATCCCCGGTTTTGACATTGATGTGTTCGTCGGCATCGATCACCACGACCCAATCTTGCGGGCGCGCCACCTCCATCCGCAGGAATGTATTGTAAGCGCGTTTCTGAGGGCTGGTTTTACGGCGTGAATTATTGTCGACATGGGTCAGTACGCCTTTCTCTTCCAACCGCTGCAGCAGAGCGTCGGTGCCATCCGTACAATCATTGGTCATCACAACCATATGGTCGATGCCGATCGCACGATTGTGCGCCACCCACTCCAGAACAAACGGACCTTCATTCTTCATCGGAGTGACACTGATGTATCGGGGGTCCTGATCGGCCATGAGAGACTGCCCTGTCTTTTTGTTGCCCGGAACTGATCGGGATTATTTAAAATTTACGCGCAAATTACGTTGATTTGGTGGAACTACCAAGGGGAAATCCACGGAACTCACCCACCTGCGCGTTTTAGCTGATTTGAGAACCGCTGAAATTTAGGACATAGCTCGTGGGCGCGAGACAGGTAGCCCCGAGCCTTGCCTTTTTGGCCTCTTTGTAATAGCAACTGACCGGCCGCGCCTTGAATTGCTGCCGTGTTGTCATCCAAATCCGCAGCTTCTAAGAGCAGTCTATCAGATTGGCCTTCGGCGCCAATGCGCGCAAGCAAACAACCCATTGCAAAAACCAAAAACGGATTGCCCGGATCGCTGGCCATCGCGTCTGCCATTGCCAGCCTTGCCCGCGAGAAATCTCCTTCTGCTTCATACAATTCTGCCAAACGCTTTAGATAAAGTGGGTTGTCTTTTCGTTGAGAGCAAACCCATTTTGCAATGTCGATAGCATTGACATTTGACATCTGCCCCAGTCGGACATGCAGGATTGACTTCAGACTTCTGTGTTCTGGGCTTTCTTCTGGGAACTGTGCTTCAGGAGCAAGGTTTTTCATCGTCTCAAGCCCGTCCAGCAATGAAAGGAGGCGTTCCCTGTCTGAGTCCAAGCGCCGTGCGCGTTGGTCGAGCGACAAAATGGACCAATCCAAAAGAACAAGGTCAAAATTGCAAGGACGCTTTGCTATGACTTTTCGTTGAGCCACGTGCGCGTTGAAATTGAACCATGGCCTACGAACTGATTTTTGAACTGACCAGTCTAATGGCGGCAGGGCACGAAACGCGAGTTGGTCGCGAAACAACAAGCGAGATCCAAATACAATTACATCGGGTCGTAGCGGCTTAGCCCAGAATGCTAAGCTAAACTCGCGGGCTGCCAACCACCGCTTTTTTCGCGCTCCTAGAATTGCTGCCCTCAAAGCACGCGCGACAGCATGATCTTCAGGCCAGATGTTTGCGTCATTCAATGCACGGTCCACCATTTGCAAAGCGTCTTCACCGCGCCCCAAATAGAATAGGTTGATTGCTTGCAATAACGGCAAAAATGCGTTGTCTGCCCCAGCATTTAGTATTTGGCTAGCAATTTCGGTGGCTGACACAGTGCGATCTTCAGAGCGGAAATCTAGTAAATGAAATGTCGCTTTCGCGTAAATGTGTGCTGCCTCCGAAGGGTTGAGAAAACCCGATACCCCTTTGGTCAATCTATCCACGACTTTCTCGTTCGCGTTGCTTACTTCTTCTTCCGACAATACTTCCCGAAACATCTTGCTTTGGTAGCCAGCTATTTGCGACGCTGCCATTGAGAACGCGGAAACCGAAGGCGCGATTACCTGATCTGCGCGCGACATCGTGTAAAGCTCCAGAAAGTCACGTTTTGCGCGGGTCATCCCCGACACATCGACGATATCAGCCATTTGTAACATGTTAGGAAACCGCTTCTGAAACCGTGCGATCAACTCAGGCTGGTCCGAGAACATGATAGCTGTCGTATCGGCGTTTTTTTCTAAGTGCGCCTCATACAGTTCTTCAGGTTCGATTTTGGCAGGCCATGTCGTGTGCTTCCATGGCAACCCGTTCAGGATGTCGCCACGCCGGATGTGATAGGCCGAAACGCCCTGCCCGGACAGCTTGGCATCCGCACGCTCCATGATAGCGCGGATTTCGTCCGTGAACCCGATCCGATGGATAAAGTCCCGATACCTCGGACGGATGGCTTCGATGTCTTCCCACGCAAAGGCCAGAACCTCGAACCCCTCTTCCACCACCACTGACCTGCCAGCGTTCAAATGGGCGATCAGACGGTCCGGCGAGGCGTCGTTTTGAAAGGACCAGATCGGCAGGGCATTCTGCGTCAGTTTGCCGAACTCTTTCTGGCTCAGAAAGTGATCGTCCATCCAGCCTTGGGTGAACAATTCTTGCGGTTGATCCAGCTCGGGCGCATCAGCGCCCTGAGGGAACCAATTCACCCGGTAGGTCGTCCCGAAATCCTCGGCAAGGCGGATACAGGTCAGCATCATCAGCAACCGCGCGCCCATGCGGTCCTTGCGCTGACCAATGAATACGCCCTTTTTGGGTGTCATTGGCTGTCCTTCGCAGCCTCGGCCGCGGCTTGACGCCTTAACCTGCGAAACCTCTGTCGTGCCCTTTGAACCAATGCCGGGTGCCGTTCACTGCCCATAGCCTCGATCCCGCGAATTAAAAGCGGCAGGCGTCGACGGGCGCGCATCAAACGGTAGAACTCGGACGCTTCCAGCGTACCGTCCATCGCGCCCAGCATCACGGGCTTGAGAATATCAAGCTTGCGCAGCATTGGCGCAGCAAAGTGGTTCGAAAACCAGGTCTTGAGCAAAACAACGTTGTCGCCTTGCAGGCGCTGGACCTGTTGCCTGTCCAGATCAAAGAACGGGTCATAGAACACATAGGCCTTCCCCGCGACCTGCACGGTCTGTGCCGCGTCGCTTGCGGGCAGATCCCAATTCTGAACGCGGCCAAAGCGATAGCGCGTCTCCCACGGGACAAGCCGTTCATCCAGCGTTGTCTGTGGGTTGAAGGCGATCACATTCGCCCCGGGGACATGGGCCGAAAAGGTCAGCGCACCAAAGCCGCCCATCGACGCACCAGCGAAAACGACCTGATCGAACCGGTCAAAGAACCCCTCGGCCACTTTGCCATCGAAATAGGACAGTATTTCGGGATCGCGATACCACGCCTTGGTGCGGGCAAAGACCCCCATATGAGACCACCCTTCGTCGCGAAAAAACTTCCACCCCCACGGCTCGCGCGCAAACGAGAGGTCATTCGCGTTTGCGATGTTGTCGAAGCTGACCACCAGCCGCTTGGCACTGCGCTGATGGAAGAGGATCGAGTGGCGGTCCAGTTTTTGCAGAAAACCTGTGCCATCCCCCCCCGGATAAAGCTCGACAAACCAGGGCGGCGCAGGATCTGTCAGAATCCGCTCGTACCCTGTCTTGCGATCGGGATGTTCGGGCTTCAGTTGTTCTTTCGAAAGATCGTCGGCCATATCAATCAGATCAGGTTGTCAGCCAGCCAGGCGCGAAACTCGACCCATTCGGGGCGCATTTTTATTTCCGACACCTTGTCACGATGCCACGCGCAGGCCTGGCCGTGCAGTTCGCGCAACTGGGGATCGGCCTTCAACTCTTCCAACAAGGGTGCTGCACGGCGGGCCGCCGGCAAAATCGTTTGATCCGTTTCCTTGTTGGCATTCATATCCTGCCAATAGGACTGCCCCTGATCCACCCGGATGTGGTTCGTCCGACCACGATCCCGTTTCACCAGAAATCCGTCCATGGACCGGACCGAGTAATGGTGGATTCGCCCCAGGGAATGATCGAAGTTTCGCCACGCCCGCCAACCGACTTTGTCCGCTGGAAACAGGTTGCCCCCGGCGTCCGACCACGCGACGTCTGCCGCTTGCTCATCGTCAAACCCTTTTGGGCGATGCGGTCCAAAACGGGTGAATTTGCCGTTGTTCCGGAACAGTGTCTTCAGGCCGTAGGCGCGTCCTGAATGATATGGGAATTCCTGATCCCCCATCAAAAAGGCCTCGGTCACCGGTTTGTCTTCGAAACTGATATTGCCGGAGCTGCCGAACAGTTTCCACGCGAATGAAATCGCGTCAACGGGCTTCCCTGCCCGGCCTTCCACCTCGGCGATCAGGTCGTGGAAACTGTTGTCGCCGCAGCGGATGTTCCAGAACTCGTCAACATCCAGACACAGCAGCCAGTCGGCTTCTTTCACCTTGGGCTGACGTCGCGCGCGGCGTAGCATCTGGTGCTGGGGGTTGCCGCCCTCTTTCACCTCGTTGCTGACATGAGTGGCAAGGCCAAGCTCTTGTAACCTGGCGGCGATCTGATCGGTTCCGTCGTCACAATCGTTGGTGAAAATCACAAAGTGATCTACGCCAAGCGTCTTATGGAACGCGACCCATTCCAGCATGTATGGGCCTTCGTTCTTCATCGTCGTGAACACGGTAATGGTCTGAGACATTAACACTCTTCCCGATTGGTATTGCCCTACTCATACACATCCCCGTCAACGTGGGCGAGACTGGAATTCGCGTTCTGGAGACTCGGGACGGGATTGGTGCAACTCTACACTGTAGAGAAATCAAAAAACCGTGAATTTGTAGTTGGTAATGGTGCGGTCGAGAAGACTCGAACTTCCACGGGAGTTACCCCACAGCGACCTCAACGCTGCGCGTCTACCAATTCCGCCACGACCGCACTGCCAATGACTTGGTAAAGGGGCGTATAGACGGTGACGTTCAGGATGTGAAGAGGCAAAAAACACGTCCGTTTGAATTCCTTTTCGCCGTTCATATCTGTACCACAGACCGAACCTGTTACCTCTTCCCGGAGCCCTATCATGAGCGCGCAAAATACTCGCCCCGTCATTCAAATCGACATCGTGTCGGACGTTGTCTGCCCGTGGTGCATCGTGGGTTTTCGCCAGCTGGATCAGGCGTTGCGTGAAGAGGGTGTACTTGCCCAGCTCAGATGGCATCCTTTCGAGCTGAACCCCGAGATGCCGCCCAAGGGGCAAAACCTGCGCGAGCACATCATGGAAAAGTATGGCTCGACCGCCGAGCAGAGCCAACAGGCGCGCGACCGCCTCACTCAGATCGGAGATGAGCTGGGATTTGTCTTCAACTTTGATGATGACAGTCGCATCGTGAATACCTTTGCTGCGCATCAATTGTTGGATTGGGCGGAAACTCAGGGCCGCCAGCATCCTTTTAAGATGGCGTTGTTCGAGGCGTACTTTACGAACCAGCTCGATGTGTCGCAGACCGACGTTCTGTTGGATGCTGCCCACGCGGCCGGGCTAGATCCAGACGCCGCCCGCACTGCATTGGCCTCGGGCGATCACGTGGCACCGGTACGTGAACGGCAGCGGTTTTGGTCCGGACACGGCATCTCTGGCGTTCCGTCCATGGTGTTCGGTGGCAAGTACCTGGTCACCGGTGCGCAAGGGTCAGAGACATATGCCGAGATCATCCGGCGGTGCCTGGCCGAGGCTGCGTGACCTCTTTTCATCGCCCTGCCCTGACGCTAAGGAACCACCATGGAATGGAAGATCACTGACGGGCTGACAGACTATACCGACGCCGTGGCCTTTATGGAGGCACGCGTGGCCGCAATTGCGGCTGGCGAAGCCGATGAGTGCGTCTGGCTGCTGGAGCATCCACCGCTTTACACTGCTGGCACGTCGGCACGGATCGAGGATTTGACTGATCCCGATCGCTTTCCGGTCTACGAGGCCAAGCGCGGGGGTGAGTACACGTATCACGGCCCCGGTCAGCGCGTTGCCTATGTGATGCTGGATCTCAACAAGCGCGGCAAGGACGTGCGCCGGTTTGTCAAACAGCTTGAGGAATGGGTGATCGCCGCCCTGGCCGAGTTCAATGTCCATGGCGAAATCCGCGAAGGACGCGTGGGCGTCTGGGTCAAACGTAACGACAAGCCACTGACCGCGTCCGGCCAAACAGCCGAAGATAAAGTGGCCGCCATCGGCTTGCGCTTGCGCAAGTGGGTCAGCTTTCACGGCATCTCGATTAACGTGGAACCGGACCTCGAGCATTTTTCGGGTATCGTTCCCTGCGGCATCACCGAACATGGGGTGACCTCGCTGGTCGATCTGGGTTTGCCGGTGACTCTGGCCGATGTCGATGCCGCCTTACAAAAGACATTTTCCGAAGTTTTTGCCCCTGTGGGCGCCTAAAACCCTACGGACGAATCGTTCCATGATTAACAGTACGTTAACAATCCCGACGCGACTCGCCGTTCTGTTTCCATAGCGCGCCAAAATTTCCCAACGGCTACGGCAGAACTGGGCAAAATTAAGGAAAAACTCACTCAAATAGATACATGGCGTTCGTTTGCGGTTAATATGATTTCACCGTTCTTAGAGTGAGTGGTGTGTTAACCGGTGATCTTGGGGGAACCCATGTAGTCGGAAAAAGTTTTTGTTAACGAGTCTGCCGTTCCGACCCCAAATCGGAGCGGCAATTCGTATCCAAAATCACTCTTAGCTTTCTCCATGCCCAAATCGAGATGACCCGACACAGGCGTGATCCTCCTGTTCAATCTCTAATGTGGCGTGCCCAATTCCAAACTGGTCACTCAGAGCCTGTCTGACGCCGGATCTGACCCCTTCCGCTTCGGACCATGCCGACGCTTCGATAACCAGGTGCGCGGTCAGGGCAGTTTCGCGCTCCTGCATACTCCAAAGGTGGACATGATGAACTTGGGCAACGCCCGGGATGTCCTCAATGGCAGACGCGACTTCTTCGGGGTCAAGATCGGGCGGCGCGGCCAGCATCAAAACACGGATCGTTTCGCCGATCTCGCTTTTGACATGCCACAGGATGTAGACAGAAATCAGGATCGTGACGGCCGGGTCTACCCATGTCCAGTTGAACAGGATCACCGCGCTGCCAGCTACGATGACGGCAACGGATCCCAGGGCATCGGCCACGTTGTGTAGAAAGGCCGCCCGAATGTTCATGCTTTCCTTGGCCATGGTATAGGTCAGCGCAGCAGTGATGAGGTCCACGATCAAGGCCAGGGCTGCGATCCAGACGACAATCCAGCCGTTGATCGGCTCTGGCTCGAAAAACCGCATAACGCCTTCGTAGAACAGGTACACCGAAAGCACGATCAATGTTGTGTAGTTGACCAACGCGGCAACGACCTCGGCACGACCATAGCCAAAGCTCATTCGGGGATCTGCCGGCCGCCGGGCAATCTTGCGCGCAAAAAAGGCGATGACCAGCGCAATGGCGTCCGAGAAATTGTGCAGGGCATCCGCGATCAGCGCCAGCGACCCTGAGAAGATGCCCCCGATTACCTGCGCCAGTGTCAGGAACATATTGACGGCAATTGCCCAAACCACTCGAGCATCCCCAGTCTCGGGATCAATGTGAGTGTGCGCGTGGCTGTGCCCCTTGTGAGAATGATCATGTGCCATCGGTCGGCGTGTCCCTTGTTATGCCTGCACACCGCATGTAATTCCTCTAGTAACTAGAGGTTCAAGAGCCCCGAGGAAAAAACTGTTGTCACTAAAGCGATCCCTTCTGAACGGAATAGTGCCCAAGCTGATCTTTTCCGTCCCGGTGGTTTTTTACACTCAGGAGCGAGAAATTTTGGGAAAGCCCGTGGATGCAGTTTTTTGTTATTGGTGTGCTGTTACTGACTTTTTTGGGTGAAACATTGATTTGGTTCATCAAGAACAGAAAGCACTAGAGCCATGTATTCGATTGGAGATCTGTCGCGCCGAACACAGGTAAAGGTCCCGACCATCCGTTTTTACGAAGGTAAAGGCCTGTTGCCCAAGCCCGAGCGAACGGCGGGCAATCAACGCCGGTACGACGAAGCAGCGTTAAAGCGGCTGCTCTTTATTCGTCATTGCCGTGATTTGGGATTGCCACTGATCGATGTCGTGGGCTTGCTGTCCCTTGAGGGTGCGGCGGGCAGCGACCTAAACCGGGCGCACGAGATTGCTGAGAAGCAACTGGCCGACGTCCGGGACCGTATTGCGCGCCTGCAAAACCTTGAGGCTGAACTGACGCGAATTTCAGTGGCTTGCGACGGAAAGCACGACCATGTCTGCGCCGTGCTTCACGCGTTTGGAGATCATAGCGAGTGCATGGGCACGCACTCGCATAAGAAATAGACCCCGGTTGACTAATTCAACGCGGCTTTGATCTTTTCTGCGTGTTCGGCGATCAGATCAAAATCACCCATCGTTCCCGGCGCTCGGACTGCAACACCGTCGTGGCGCGGCAGCACGTGGAAGTGCAGGTGGAAAACCTCCTGCCCGCCCGCGGCTTCGTTGAACTGCTGAATCGTTACACCGTCCGCGTCGAATGCCGCGACAACGGCCTTGGCCATTTTCTGAACCGTCGCCATAACCGCAGCCAGCTGCTCGGGCGAGGCATCCAGAATGTTGCGGCATGGCGTTTTGGGGATCACCAGCAGATGGCCGTCCGCGCGTGGCATGATGTCCATGAACGCCAGCGTATCGTCATCTTCGTACACGCGGGTCGAGGGGATTTCGCCGCGAAGAATTTTGGCAAAGATGTTTTCGGAATCGTAGGCGGTCATATCAGTTCTCCGATTGGAATGTTGCCGACAGTTCTGCGGCGCGACCGGGCGTGGGTCAAGCAAGGAAGGCATCCTATTGCCCGCCCTCTTGAAATCCGAGCACTGATACCCAGATGAATGCCGGATTTGATCTGTTTTTTGCGCGTCACCCTCCTGCCCGCGACAATTATTCTTGATCCAGATCAAACTCGATCATTGCAGGCGTCTCTTTCGCATTCTAAAACCAGCAGGAATCCCGCGCGCTGGAGAGGTCTGGCTGCGCGGTGCAGTTGCAACAGGAGGCACCTATAATGGCAGACGCAGCCATTCATGGTCACGACCATGAAGACCAGCGCAGTTTTTTCCAGCGCTGGTTCATGTCGACCAACCACAAGGATATCGGGATTCTATACCTGATCTTCTCGGCACTTGCCGGTCTGATCTCGGTTCTGATGACTGTCTACATGCGGCTTGAACTGATGCACCCCGGTGTTCAGTACATGTGCCTTGAAGGCTTCATGGCCGATCCTTGTACCCCTAACGGACATCTTTGGAACGTTATGATCACCTATCACGGTGTTCTAATGATGTTCTTCGTGGTCATCCCTGCCCTCTTCGGCGGATTTGGCAACTATTTCATGCCGTTGCAGATCGGCGCGCCGGATATGGCGTTCCCGCGGATGAACAACCTGTCCTTCTGGCTGTACGTCGCTGGTACGTCGCTGGGTGTGGCCTCGCTGCTGAGCCCCGGTGGCAACGACCAGCTTGGTTCAGGCGTAGGCTGGGTTCTATACCCACCGCTGTCGACGACCGAAGGCGGCATGTCGATGGACCTTGCGATCTTTGCCGTGCACGTATCGGGCGCCTCCTCGATCCTCGGCGCGATCAACATGATCACCACCTTCCTGAACATGCGTGCCCCAGGCATGACCCTGTTCAAGGTGCCGCTGTTCAGCTGGTCGATCTTCGTCACTTCGTGGCTGATTCTGCTGTCCCTGCCGGTTCTGGCGGGCGCAATCACCATGCTGCTGATGGACCGCAACTTTGGTTTCACCTTCTTTGATCCGGCCGGTGGCGGTGACCCGATCCTGTACCAGCACATCCTGTGGTTCTTCGGTCACCCCGAAGTGTACATCGTGATCCTGCCTGGTTTTGGTATCATCAGCCACGTCATCGCGACCTTCTCGCGCAAGCCCGTCTTTGGCTACCTGCCGATGGTTTGGGCGATCATCGCGATTGGTGTTCTGGGCTTTGTCGTGTGGGCGCACCACATGTACACCGTTGGCATGTCGCTGCGTCAGCAGGCCTACTTCATGCTGGCCACGATGGTTATTGCGGTTCCGACCGGTGTTAAGGTCTTCTCGTGGATCGCGACCATGTGGGGCGGTTCGATCGAGTTCAAAACTCCGATGCTGTTCGCCTTTGGCTTCCTGTTCCTGTTCACCGTTGGCGGTGTGACCGGCGTTGTGCTGTCGCAGGCAGGTGTGGACCGTGCTTACCACGACACCTACTACGTGGTTGCGCACTTCCACTACGTGATGAGCTTGGGTGCGGTCTTTGCGATCTTCGCGGGCGTGTACTTCTACTTCTCGAAGATGACGGGTCGTCAGTACTCGGAATTCTGGGGCAAAGTTCACTTCTGGCTGTTCTTCATCGGCGCCAACCTGACCTTCTTCCCGCAGCACTTCCTGGGCCGTCAGGGCATGCCGCGCCGTTACATCGACTATCCCGAAGCGTTCGCTCAGTGGAACTTCGTCTCGTCGATCGGTGCGTTCATCTCGTTCGCCTCGTTCCTGCTGTTCTTCGGTATCGTGATCTACGCCCTGCTTCGCGGTGCGAAAGAGACGCGTCCGAACCCGTGGAACGAATACGCGGACACGCTGGAATGGACCCTGCCCACCCCGCCGCCAGAGCACACGTTCGAGCAGCTGCCAAAGCAGGAAGACTGGGACAAAGGCCACGCGCACTGATCCCGTCGCACGCAAAACAAATCAAAGCCCCGCCAAGTGCGGGGCTTTTTTCTTGGAACGCAATGATCACGAAAGTTCGGCGCTTACCAAACAGCAAGCTCATTCGGCAATTTGGCCATTTTAGGGTATCATGCTCATGGAAACTCTGAGATCGGAGTGAACAGATGCCCGAAATTGATTTTTGGTATTCCATCGGCAGCACGTACAGCTTCCTGACCATCATGCGGCTGGATGACTGGTGCAAGGAACATGACGCTACGGTCCACTGGCGACCGTTCAACGTGCGCACCGTAATGTCCGAACAACAGAACATTCCCTTTGCGGGCAAGCCGGTCAAATCCGCATACATGTGGCGAGACATCGAACGGCGTGCGGCCAAGTATCACCTGCATGCCAAGCTGCCGGCGCCCTACCCGATCTCGGATCTCGCGCTAGCCAATCAGGTGGCCGTGCTGGGCATGATGGATGGCTGGGGCAAGTCGTTTACCCAGAACCTGTACCGCATCTGGTTCGAAGAAGGCATCGAAGCCGGCAGCGAAAACGCCGTATCGGAAGCTTTGCACCGATGCCAGCAAGACCCGCGCCTGACGCTTGCCCGCGCGCGTAGCCCTGACACGATCGCATTGCTTGAGGCCGAAACTGAACAGGCGACGCGGCTGGGCGTATTCGGTGCCCCCAGCATGGTTGTGCGTGGCGAAGTCTTCTGGGGTGATGATCGTCTGGACGATGCGTTGTCCTGGGCCAGAGTTGGCCACGTCACCTGATTTTTCCTGTTAGACACGTGCACCTGTTGCGCTAATTTCGCCCCATGCCATACCGATGGAATCACACCTCAAGTTCCGAGCAGGAGTTACGCCTTTGGCCCCATAACTCTCTGCCCCCACGCTGGGCCATGCGTGTGGTGTTTTCGGTGTTCCTTTTTGGCCTGATCCCCCTGATGGCGGTGCTTGGCTCGGTACTACTTTGGGGGCTGCTGCCATTCATGCTTGTGACCGTTTTGGGCCTCTGGCTGGCGATCCAGTCGAACTACAAGGCACGGAGTGTGTTCGAAGTGCTGACCCTGACCGGCACACAGGCCCATCTTGTTCAGCACCACCCGCGGCGCGGACCGCAGGAATGGACCTGCAATCGCCACTGGGCGCGCCCTGAAATGCACGAGCACGGTGGTCCCGTCCCTCACTACGTCACGCTGAACGGTGGCGGTCGGGAGGTCGAGATCGGCGCTTTCCTGTCCGAAGAGGAGCGGATCGCGCTTTACGATGAGCTCACAAAAAAACTGCGCGAACCCGTCGCGCAGCTTTAAGCTTCAATCAGTGAAACGGATCAGCAGCCGCCGTTTGTAGCAGCGCAGAGCTGATCTTTGACCATCGGCCCGACTTTGCCGAAATCCATCTGGCCAGTGTAACGGGTTTTCAACTCGCCCATTACTTTGCCCATATCGCGGATCGACCCGGCGCCGGTGGCCGTGATCGCGGTCTGAATGGCCTTGGACACCTCGTCCTCGTCCAGTTGTTTGGGCAGGAATTCCTCGATGACCTCAACCTCGCGCAGCTCGCGCTCGGCCAGATCCAGGCGTCCGCCCTCTTCATAGGCGCGAGCGCTCTCTTTACGCTGCTTTGTCATTTTCCCAAGGATTTCAAGTACCTCGGCATCGCCGCAGCCCTTGGCCTCTTCGTTGTTCGACGCGCGCGAAGCGATGTCACGGTCCTTGATTGCAGCATTGATAAGACGCAGCGTCGACAAACGCTCGGCATCCTTGTCTTTCATTGCTTGCTTAAGGGCTGTGTTCACCCTTGATCGCATATCCATATGTTCTGTCCATCCCCATGGCAAAGGAACCCTGAACATATCGAAACAAAAAGCGCGATACAACAGGGGCCGCATGTGGCTAAGTTATTGAAATATAACGATAGCCCAAAAATTGAACACACTTGACCCAGCGCGATAACCCCCTTAGGTATGCGCCGATTTACCCTGCAGGAGAGTCGCGCAATGGCCCAGAACGCCCCGTCCAAGCCCACCGCATGTCTGGCATTGGCCGACGGTACATTGTTCTACGGAATGGGCTTCGGCGCTACCGGTCAGACAGTCGCCGAGCTGTGCTTTAACACCGCGATGACTGGTTATCAGGAAATCATGACTGACCCCTCTTACGCCGGCCAGATCGTAACCTTCACCTTCCCTCATATCGGCAATGTTGGCGTGAACCCCGAGGATGACGAAACCGGCGATCCGGTTGCGGCAGGCATGGTGGTCAAATGGGACCCAACCGAGGCCTCGAACTGGCGCTCGGCCGAAGAACTGAAAACATGGCTTGAACGCCGCGGACGGATCGCCATCGGCGGCATCGACACCCGCCGCCTGACCCGTGCGATCCGTCAGCAAGGCGCGCCGCATGTGGCACTCGCTCATGACCCCGAAGGCAATTTCGATATCGAGGCGCTGGTTGCCGCCGCCCGTGGCTTTGCTGGCCTGGAAGGCATGGACCTAGCCAAGGATGTTACGTGCTCCCAAAGCTACCGCTGGGATGAAATGCGTTGGGCATGGCCCGATGGCTACCAGCGCCAAGAAGCTCCGGTGCACAAGGTTGTCGCTGTCGATTTCGGTGCCAAGCGCAACATCCTACGTTGCCTCGCCTCGGCAGGCTGCGATGTTACGGTCCTGCCCGCGACGGCCACCGCTGCCGAAGTGTTGGCCCACAATCCCGATGGCGTGTTCCTGTCCAACGGCCCCGGCGACCCGGCTGCCACAGGTGAATATGCCGTCCCGATGATCAAAGAGGTTCTGGATACCACCGACCTGCCCGTCTTTGGAATCTGCCTGGGTCACCAGATGCTGGCACTGGCGTTGGGCGGTCAGACCGTCAAAATGAACCACGGCCACCACGGTGCGAACCACCCGGTCAAAGACCTTGAGACCGGCAAGGTCGAGATCACCTCGATGAACCATGGTTTCGCCGTGGACGCTCAATCGCTGCCCGAAGGTGTGAAGGAAACACATCGCTCGTTGTTTGACGGGTCGAACTGCGGCATCCGCATGACCGATCGCCCGGTGTACTCGGTTCAATACCACCCCGAAGCCTCGCCCGGCCCGCAGGACAGCTTTTACCTGTTCGAACGTTTTGCCGAGGCCATGGCAGGCAAAAAGGCACAGGCTTAATCACCTCATCGTTCAGAGTTAACCTGCTGTTAACTCTGATTGAGCAACCCTGACGCCGGATTACTGCGTCAGGGTTTATTTATGGCTGAACATAAATTACAGCATTTCGCGCGCGCCGCGCCGATTTCTGTTCGGGTGCGAAAACCTCTTGGCGCTTGCTTGGTCGAACGGGGATACATTACCCCGGAACAGCTGGAAAAAGCACTAAACTTTCAGTTAAGCCAACAGGCACCATTGGGTGAAATCCTTGTTGGCGAAGGGTGGATCGATCGCGCCGAGGTGATGGATACTCTGGCAGAGCAGACCACCCTGCAAAGCGCCGACCTGGACAGTATTCCACCCGAACGCGACTTGAGTGATCTAAAACCGGTTGAATTCTGGTTAAAGCACAACGTGATCCCGTGGCAGCGCATTGGTCCGATCTTACTGATCGCAACGGCAGACCCAGATCATTTCACGGCAGTACGCGCAGCCCTTTCTGGGACCGAGTTTACTGTTACACCGGTGCTGGCCCATCCGAGCCAGATTGATCGGGCCATTGAACACGTGTTTTCGGACACACTAGTGAGAGCGGCAGAGGAGCGGGTGGACTCGGATCAAAGCTGCCGGTCCTGGACCTCTAATGCGCGCAAAGGGCCGGTTGTTGCTCTTTTGGGGCTTGCTTGTTTTTTTGCGGCTGTTCCGACAGCTGGATTGACTGTTCTTCTGTTTACCGCGGTTTCGTCACTGATCTTGTTCATGGCACTGCGTTTGGCCGGTCTGATTTCATACGTGTTGCGCAGAGATCCAAGCCCACATGCCGCTGCTCCTGTTCCGCTCCGCCTGCCCCGCGTGTCGATCCTTGTGCCCCTGTACAAGGAACGGGAAATCGCCGGAGCGCTGATAAAGCGGCTGCAACGTCTGACTTATCCCAGGGCTTTGTTGGACATCATTCTGGTGCTGGAGGAAGCGGACGCGGTCACACGCGCCACGTTAAAGCAGGTCTCGTTGCCCAGTTGGATGCGAACCATTGAGGTGCCCGAGTTGAACGGGCTGACCACCAAACCTCGCGCGATGAACTACGCGCTGGATTTTTGCCGAGGCGACATTCTGGGTGTCTGGGATGCAGAAGACGCGCCCCAGCCTGATCAGATCGAACGCGTGGTCCGACATTTCGCACGGGTCGGTGACGATGTTGTCTGCCTTCAAGGCGTACTCGACTATTACAATCCGCGCACCAACTGGAGGTCGCGTTGTTTCACCATTGAATACAACAGTTGGTTTCGGGTCGTCCTACAGGGCATTGCGCGCATGGGCCTGGTCGTTCCATTGGGCGGAACGACATTCTTTTTTCGCAGGGACAAGCTGCTGGAACTAGGCGGCTGGGATGCCCACAACGTCACCGAAGATGCAGATCTGGGCGTGCGCCTCAGTCGCGCCGGATATCGGACAGAAATGGTCGATACCACCACTTATGAAGAGGCGAACTTTCGCGCCTGGCCATGGGTCAAACAACGCTCACGCTGGCTCAAAGGGTTCATGGTGACCTATCTGGTGCACATGCGCGCGCCATTGCGCTTGCTGCGAGACCTTGGACCAAAGCGGTTTCTGGGTGTTCAGGCATTCTTTCTGGGCACTATCGGACAGTTTCTGTTGGCCCCGGTTCTATGGCTGTTCTGGTTGGCGACGCTGGGCTTACCCGGCCCCTTTGATCCAATCATACCCAATTGGGCTTTCTATGCGCTGATCGGTCTTTTTCTGGCGGCCGAGATCACCAATCTGGTTGTCGGGGTGCTGGCGGTGTCAGCCCGCGAAAGACGGTTTCTGATGCCGTGGGTGCCCACCATGCCATTGTACTTTCCGCTGGGTGTGTTGGCCGCGTACAAAGCCCTGTGGGAACTGGCAAGCAACCCATTTTATTGGGACAAGACACAGCATGGTCAGGCCAGTGAAGAGATGCATATGCACTGACGCTCAATTTTCGCGCAGTACTGCGTCCTGTTTCAGGCGGGTCATGAACGCGACTGAGATATGATCCTTCAGCGCACGCTCGGCAGCAGCTTCATCCCGCGCAGCAATCGCCTCAACGATGCCCTTGTGTTCGCTCTGCGCAATCTCACCACGCCCCTGCACCGCAAGCGAGGTCGTGGCCATCAACGCCATCGTGCGGTGGACAAGATCCAACTGCTGCACCAAGTACCGGTTATGCGAGGCTAGATGAATCTGCTCGTGAAAGCGCCGGTTGGCTCGTGACAGCGCTGTCGGGTCATCTACCAGCGCATCATCAGCGGCGACCATGTCCTGCAAAACCTTGATCTCTTCTTCCGTGGCGTGTTTTGCCGCAAGCTTAGCTGCCAGACCCTCAAGCTCGCGCCGAACCACATAAAGTTCGGCCATCTGGTTGTGATCCAATGAGGCCACGATCAGTGACCGACCATCCCGTTCCAGCAGGGATTGCGTCTCCAACCGCTGCAGGGCTTCACGGATCGGTGTACGCGAGACGCCAAAGCGCTCTGCCAGCTCGCTTTCGACCAGCCGATCGCCGGGCTTGTAAACACCTACGTCAATTGCTTCGAGTATAAGGCTATAGGCGTCTTTGTTGGTCTGTCGGGACTGCGGCATGGGGTGTTTGTTCTCCTCGTTCGGATATGTCTATCCGCCTCAGTGCCCCGCAATCAAGTGCAGCATTGAAAACCGCCGCTCAGCGCCCTAAACCCACATCATGGTCAAACCTTCCTTTTCGCACGTCACCCAATGGGTGTTCGACCTCGACAACACGCTCTATCCACCTCACATGCGCCTGTTCGATCAGATCGAGGTTCTGATGACGGATTACGTGGTGCAGGCCATTGGTGTGGACCGGGCCGAAGCGGATCGCTTGCGCACGCACTACTGGCGGGAATACGGCACCACCCTGGCCGGGTTGATGGCCGAACATGACCTGGACCCCGATCCCTATCTGCACGCCGTGCATCAGGTGGACATGAGCCACATGGACCCTGACGCTGCCCTTGCTGATCACATACGGTCCCTACCCGGTCGTCGCATCGTCTATACTAACGGAAGCGCGCCCTATGCCGAACGGGTGCTTGCGGCGCGCGGGTTAACAGGCCTGTTCGATGCCATCTACGGTGTGGAACACGCAGGATACCGCCCCAAACCTGAGAAAGCCGCGTTCGAGGCCATTTTTGCACAGGATGGAATCGACACTGCCCAAGCCGCAATGTTCGAGGACGAGCCGCGAAATCTGGCCGCCCCTCATGAGATGGGAATGCGCACGGTTCACGTCGCGCCCGAGCCGCATGAGGCCGATCACATCCACCATCACACCGACGATCTGACTGCGTTTCTGGCCCGCCTGCGATAGGCTGTCACACTGCGACGATCTGCACATTCTGCGGGTGCAGCATCGTCCCTATATGCGCCTTGCGACGAACAGAATCGGAGAGACCCATGAGCGCGATCGAGATGCCCGGACGCCTGCCCATTTGGCAGCGTCTTTTGTTTGCAATCCCTCTGTTTGGATGGATGGCCCGTGATGCCGCCGAAGCTAAGGGCGAGGATTGGGGTTACACTGCGGCGGCAATTTTCAGCATGTGGGGCTGTTCGGCCCTTCTGTTCGGCTTGCCGGGTCTGTACATCCCTGCCGTGATGATGGTGCCGGTGATGTTCCTGATCCTCATCCTGATTTCGCGCGGCTGACGCACGGGACAGGATGTCACTTGGCACCGGTGGCGGAACCGCACTAGGTTCTGCCCAACACGCGGAGGCCAAGGTCATGAAAGACAGCTGTGACATCCTTATTTCCGGCGGCGGAATCGCCGGACTGACTGCTGCGGCGGCCTTTGGAACGGCCGGATTCGACGTCGTCTGCGTCGATCCGACCCCACCGATTACAGAGCGTGACGTTGACGGGTCCGACTTGCGGACCACGGCCTTTTTGCAACCTGCACACAGCCTGTTGGAGCAGTGTGGCTTGTGGCAACGGCTGGACGAACACGCGGCCCCGCTGCAGATCATGCGCATTGTGGATGCAGGCGGCGATGTGCCTGAGCCCCGTGTCGTGCGCGATTTCAATGCAGCGGATATCTCGGATCAACCGTTTGGCTGGAACCTGCCCAACTGGTTGCTGCGGCGCGAGATGGTGGCGCGGTTGGCCGAGTTGCCCAACGTGGATTTCCGGCCCGGCACCGCAACCGTCAGCCTGTTCACCCGAACCGCCGAGGCCCGCGTGGGCCTGAGTGACGGCAGCCGCATCCGCTGCAAACTGGTGGTGGCCGCAGACGGGCGCAACTCGCCCATGCGCGAGGCGGCGGGGATAAATGTTCATACCACCCGATACGGCCAAAAGGCGCTGGCCTTTGCGGTTACGCATCCAATCCCGCATGACAACGTCTCGACCGAGATCCACCGTTCGGGCGGGCCATTCACTTTGGTTCCCCTGCCTGACTGGCAAGGGCAGCCGTCCTCGGCGATCGTCTGGATGGAACGCGGCCCCCGTGCGGTGGAACTGCTGAACACTGAACCAGAAGCGTTCGAAGCATTGATGACCGAACGGTCCTGTGGGTTGTTCGGGCCATTGAAACTGGCCTCGCGACGGACCATCTGGCCGATCATCAGCCAGTCGGCGGACCACCTTTTGGGTGAGCGGATCGCCCTGATGGCCGAGGCTGCGCATGTTGTGCCTCCCATCGGCGCGCAAGGCCTGAATATGTCGCTGGGTGATCTGCGCACTCTGCTGGATCTGGCGCAGGCACGGCCCGAAGGTCTGGGCGATGCGCAAATGCTGGATGCCTATCACAAAGCCCGCCACGCCGAGATCGAGATGCGCGTCAAAGGTATCGACCTGCTGAACCGCGCCTCGATGATCGAGGCACGACCTCTGCGGGATGTGAGGGCAATGGGACTGAACGCCCTGTATTCCTTGCCGCCCGTGCGCAAGACGCTGATGCAGATTGGCCTCGGCGTTCGTTGAGGCCCTAGGATTACAGAACCTGATCCAATACGCGCTTTAGCCGCGCGATCGTGCCTTCCACGTCATACAGCTTGTCCAGCCCGAACAGGCCAAGACGGAAGGTGCTGAAGCCCTCGGGCTCATCACACTGCAACGGCACGCCTGCGGCGATCTGCATGCCCAGGGCCGCGAATTTCTTGCCGTTCTGGATGTCGGGGTCTGCCGTGTAGCTGACCACCACGCCAGGTGCGCCAAACCCGTCTGCGGCGACCGAGATAATTCCCTTGTCTTTCAGCATGGACCGAACGCCATCCCCCAGTGCCCACTGGGCCTCGCGCAGCGTTTCGAACCCATAATCGCGCGTCTCAATCATCGTATCCCGGAAGGCCTTCAACGCATCTGTAGGCATGGTCGCGTGATACGCATGCCCGCCGTTTTCGTAGGCTTGCATGATCTGACGCCATTTCTTCAGGTCGACCGCAAAGCTGTCCGACTCGGTTTCCTGCAGCCGAGCCTCAGCCCTTTCGGACAGCATGACCAGACCCGCGCAGGGCAACGCGCTCCACCCCTTTTGCGGGGCCGAGATCAGGACATCCACGCCGGTGGCCTTCATATCGACCCAAGCACATCCGGACGCAATACAATCCAGAACCATCAATGCGCCGACCTCATGGGCTGCGTCAGCCATCGCGGTGACGTAGTCGTCAGGCAAAATAACTCCGGCCGAGGTTTCCACGTGAGGGGCAAACACAACATCCGGGCGTTGTTCCCGAATTGTGGCCACGACCTCTTGGATCGGAGCTGGTGCAAAAGGCGACGGACTGGAATTGCCGGTTTGGCGGGCCTTGAGAACCGTGGCGAACGCCGTAAGGCCGCCAGTTTCGATGATTTGGCTCCACCGGTAAGAAAACCACCCGTTCCGCACGACCAAAACGTTCGCGTTGCGTGCGAACTGCCGTGCGACGGCTTCCATCCCATAAGTGCCGCCGCCCGGGATGACCGCCACGCCGACGGCATTGTACACGTCCCTCAGCAACTCTGAGATGTCGCGCATCACTTGCTGAAATTGCACTGACATATGGTTCAGCGACCGATCCGTGAAAACGACCGAGAACTCTTCGAGCCCTGAGGGATCAACGGTATCCAAAAGCGCAGGCATTCTTATGTCCTTTCAAATTTTCACAAAGGGCTAAACGACCGGGATCACTGTGTCGAGCTTCGTACTGAACGTCAAAAATTGACCTAAAGGAACCCTGAAAATTTGCACTGAAGAGTCATTTTTATGCTCGCTTTTGACAACAAATGACGCCAATTAGTGTCAGCACCCTTTACACTCTGACGTGTTTCTGACCAGATGAGTTCACTTTGCGGAAGAAAAGGTATTTCAGCACGTGAATGCGCATAAGCGGATCAGCTTTCAAGTTGTAAGAGACGAAGTCAAACGCCGAATCGAAAGTCGAGTTTGGCCCCAAGGGTCTTTGCTGCCGACGGAAACGCAGCTCGCAGAAGAGTTCAATTGCGCCCGTGCGACGGTGAATCGAGCGCTGCGCGAATTGGCCGAACAAGGCTTTGTCGAGCGAAAGCGAAAAAGCGGGACGCGGGTCAAGAAAGAACCTAGCAAGCATGCGAAACTTGAATTTTCGCTTGCGCGCCAAACCGTTGAGAACCAAAACGCAACCTACCGGTATGCGCTGGTCGAGCGCAATGTGGTCGCAAGCCCCAGCTGGTTGGCCTCGCAGATCGGAGTGAACCCCGATATTCGTGTCCTGCATGTGATCTGCATGCACTATGCGAATAACCGGCCTTTCCAATTGGAAGAACGCTGGATCAATATTGACGCCGTGCCCGAGGTCGAACATGCGGACCTCAGCAGCCACGGACCACATGAGTGGCTATTGAACGCCGCCCCGTTTACCGAAGCCGAAGTCGCCTTTTGCGCGATCTCTGCCGATGGGCGCCTGGCCGAATTCATGGGGACGACCGCTGGTACCTCGATGATTCAGTTGGAGCGGACCACCTGGAAAGACAGTAAGCCGCTGACCTTCGCGCGAATGACGCACCACCCCGGCTATTGCATTCGCACACGGTACTAAAACCGCCTATCCGATTGGGCCGGGCAGTCGCTCTTCGCTCAAAAGTACGTTGGCTTCGACATCCCCTGCTCCGGGCAGGGTCATAATTCTTCGGCGCAAGACGCGCTCGAAATCGGACAGGTCACGCGCCACAACCCGCAGACGATAGTCGTAAAGGCCCAATACGTGCTCAACCGTCTGAACTTCAGGAATGGCGCTGACGGCGCGCTCAAAGTCTTCCAGACTGACTTGCCCTTTGCGCGCCAGTTTCACGCCTAGGAACACCGTTACCCCGAAACCCAAAGCCTCGGCATTCAGGCGCAGCCGACGACCCTTGATGATGCCCGAAGTCTCTAGGCGGCGAATGCGCCGCCATGTCGCCGGTTGCGACAAACCCAGTTTGCGACCCAGTGCCCCCGCACTTTGCGACGCATCCTGCGCCAAGGCACACAGAATTTTGCGATCCAGATCATCCAAGTCAGTCATACTGGCAAGACCTCTTCGCTTTTGACCCGGGCGATATGCATCAGGGCCTCGATATCCGCGATATGCGGCAAGGTCAGGATACGGTCGCGATACAGCTGCTGGTAATGAGACATGTCCCGTGCAAGAACCGATAAGCGCACATCAACACGGCCCAGAAAAGTCTGCAATTCGATCACCTCGGGCACTTGCCGGGCGGCAGCAGTGAATTCGTCAAAGGCGCGCGATTGTGTTTTGTCCAGCGTCACGCGTAACGAAACTTCGACCGCATATCCCAAGGCGGCCCAATCGATCACGGCCTCCTGCCCCTGGATGATCCCTGCGGCCTGCATCTTTTCAACCCGGCGCCAACAAACGCCCTGACTGATCCGGCACCGTTCGGCCAGTTCAGCCGCCGACAGACTTGGATCGGCCTGAAAGTGGCGCAGGATTCGGCGGTCGATATCATCAAGCATGATTTTTCCGTCTTTTGGTCACTAGGCGAATTATTCTTCACCTTTATTGCAAATTCGCAAGCAGGGCGCTATCGCCAATGCCACGAAAGGCGGGTAGAACCCTCGGCAATCTAACCAAAAAGGACCGGCGACATGCGCGTTTATTACGATCGCGATTGCGACATCAACCTGATCAAAGACAAGAAAGTAGCGATCCTGGGCTATGGTAGCCAAGGCCACGCTCACGCACTGAACCTGCGCGACTCGGGCGCGAAGAACCTTGTCGTCGCTCTGCGCGAGGGCTCCGCATCGGCCAAGAAAGCCGAAGCCGAAGGTCTGCAAGTCATGGGCATCGCCGAAGCAGCGGCCTGGTGCGACGTTATCATGTTCACCATGCCCGACGAACTACAGGCCGAAACCTACAAGAAATACGTACATGACAACATCAAGCCGGGCTCGGCCATTGCCTTCGCTCACGGCCTGAATGTCCACTTTGGCCTGATCGAGCCGAAAGAAGGCGTCGACGTCATCATGATGGCCCCCAAGGGCCCCGGCCACACCGTGCGTGGCGAATATGTCAAAGGCGGCGGCGTTCCTTGCCTGGTCGCAGTAGACAGCGACGCAACCGGCAAAGCGCTGGAAATCGGTCTGTCCTACTGCTCGGCCATCGGTGGCGGCCGCTCGGGCATCATCGAAACCAACTTCCGCGAGGAATGCGAAACCGACCTGTTCGGTGAGCAGGCGGTTCTGTGCGGCGGCATCGTCGAACTGATCCGTTGCGGTTTTGAGACGCTGGTCGAAGCAGGCTACGCGCCTGAAATGGCTTACTTCGAGTGTCTGCACGAGACCAAGCTGATCGTCGACCTGATCTATGAAGGCGGCATCGCGAACATGGATTACTCGATCTCGAACACAGCCGAGTATGGCCAGTACGTCACCGGCCCGCGGATCCTGCCGTATGAGCAGACCAAGAAGGCGATGAAAGAGACGCTGGCCGACATCCAGACTGGCAAGTTCGTACGTGACTTCATGCTGGAAAACGCTGTTGGTCAGCCGACCATCAAAGCAGCACGCCGTCACAACGACGAGCATCAGATCGAGCAGGTTGGTAAGAAACTGCGCGACATGATGCCGTGGATTTCCGCCGGCAAGCTGGTCGATCAGGAAAAGAACTGATCCCACCAAGCGAATGCGAAAGGGCGGCCCCAAGGCCGCCCTTTTTTGTCACTAGCCAAAGTCGAGACGAATATGGTCCAGCAACCCACATCGCGTGACTGGAGCGGCGTTATTGCCCTGGGCCTGATCTGGGGCGGCACCTTCATGGTCGTCGCCATGGCGCTAGAGGGGTACGGGCCGATCACCGTTGCGACTGCGCGCACAACGCTGGGCGCGGTGATGTTGCTGGGTTTGATGGCGGTCACGAACCGGAAAATGCCGACCGGGTCTACTGCGCTTTGGACCTCGGTCGTCGTGATCGGCATCTTATCGTCAGCCCTGCCCTTTGTGCTGCTGAGCTGGGGCCAGCAATATGTGCCCTCGGCCTTTGCTGGGCTGTCCATGGCCGCAATTCCGCTCATGGTATTGCCATTGGCGCATTTCTTCTCGGACGAGCCGTTGAACCTGCGGCGATTTGTGGGCGTATCTCTTGGGTTCTGCGGCGCATTGGTTTTGATTGGCCCCGGTCTTGCGAACCTTGGTCAAGGGGCCGAACCGCTGGCTCAGCTGGCCTGCATCGGGGCTGCCTTATGCTATTCCTTTGCCTCGATTTTCACCCGTCAATGCCCACCTATTGATCCGGTCGTGTTGGCGGCCCTCACCCTCGTTGTCGGCGCGGTGATCCTGGTCCCGATCATGCTGGCCACAGAAGGGCTGCCCACTTGGCAGGGTACGCGTCCCAGCATCGCCATCATCGTGCTTGGACTGGTGCCCACAGCGCTGGCAACCCTGCTACGCGTGTCCGTCATCCGCAGCGCGGGATCTGTGTTCATGACCCTCGTCAACTATCAAGTGCCGATTTGGTCGATGGTGTTCGGGGCCTGGGTTCTGTCTGAGTCCCTGCCCCTTCGGTTTTACGCAGCACTGACCCTGATCCTGACGGGACTTGCCATCAGCCAGTGGTTCAGCCTGCGAAAAATGCTGCTAGGGCGTTAACCCGCGACGGCCTCGACCTCGGCGACGATCCCGTCGACGACCTGGGTCAACAACGCGTCATCCTCACATTCCGCCATGACGCGGATTAGAGGTTCCGTTCCCGATTTGCGGATCAGCAAGCGCCCCTGCCCGTTCAGCCGCGTTTCAGCATCCGCAATCGCTGCCTGGACGCTGGCCACCTCAAGCGGGGTTTGCCCCTCGCCGTAACGCACGTTCTTCAACAATTGCGGTACGGTTTCAAACTGCACAGACAGCTCCGAGGCTTTGCGGCCCGAAAGTACCATCTCAGCCAGGAAATGGAGGCCCGCCATAAGACCATCGCCGGTGGTTGCGAAATCGCTCATGACGATATGCCCGGACTGTTCGCCGCCCAGATTGAACCCACCTTCTCGCATCCGCTCGACGACATAACGATCGCCTACGCCGGTACGTTCCAGACGCAGTCCCCGGCTTTCCAGATGACGCTCCAGACCGAGGTTGGACATCACCGTTGCGACCAGAGCACCGCCCTTCAGGCGCTCTGCCTTGGCCCAACTGGTTGCCAGCAAGGCCATCAACTGATCGCCATCTGCGACCTGGCCATGCTCATCGACGACAACGGCGCGATCGGCGTCCCCGTCCAAACAGATCCCAACGTCGGCGCCATGCGCGACAACGGTTTCTGCTGCCAGTTCCGGTTTGGTCGATCCGCAATTGAGGTTGATATTCTTGCCGTTCGGCGCGATGCCCACGGGGATCACATCGGCACCCAGTTCCCACAGAACCTCGGGCGCTGTGCGGTGCGCGGCGCCATTGGCGCAATCGACAACCACTTTCAACCCGTCAAGGCGCAGGTCGCGCGGCAGCGAGGACTTCACCCGCTCGCCATATCGAAAACGCGCATCGTCGACCCGGCGAGCGCGACCGATGTTCTTTGCCTGCGCTGGGTTTACACCTTCTTCAATTAAGCGCTCAATCTCGATCTCGGCCTGGTCCGACAGTTTATAACCGTCGGGGCCAAAGAACTTGATACCGTTATCTTCGGCCGGATTGTGACTGGCCGAGATCATGATCCCCACATCCGCACGCATTGATCGGGTCATCAGCCCAACTGCAGGCGTCGGCACCGGCCCCAGCAACAGCACATTCATCCCGGTCGAGGTCAGTCCGGCTGTCAGAGCGTTTTCCAGCATGTAACCAGACAGACGGGTGTCTTTGCCGATCACAACGCGGTGCACATCAGATTGATCGCGACGGAAGTAACGGCCAGCCGCAGCACCTATACGCAGGGCCATCTCGGCCGTGATCGGATGGGTGTTCGCGGTGCCCCGCACCCCGTCGGTCCCGAACAGCTTGCGCATGGTATTACTCCGTCATTTCTTGCCTGCGTTGGGATTACCGGACGGCAGCCCAAAGACGCAAGGCCTGAGCCGTCTCGGCCACGTCATGCACCCGCAGAATTTGCACGCCTTGTGACAATCCAGCCAGCCCAACAGCAATTGATCCCGGAGCGCGAGCGTCTTTACGCGGCTCTTTGCCAATCTGGCCGATAATGCCTTTGCGGGACACGCCTAGCAGAATCGGGCAGCCCAGCCCGTGGAACAAGCTGAGGCCCTGCAGCAGGGCCAGATTATGAGCCTCGGTCTTGCCGAACCCGATGCCCGGATCAACAATAATATGATCCCGTTTTAGCCCGAGCTTTTCCAGATAGGTCACCTGCCCGACTAGGAAATCGTAGACGTCCAGCAGAACATCATCATAACTGGGGTCGTCCTGCATCGTTGCCGGATCACCCTGCATATGCATCACACAGACCGGAACGCCGAATTCGGCGCAAAAAGGTGCCAGTTGCGGATCGAAGGTAAAGCCAGAGACATCGTTGATCAGCCCCGCTCCGACCTCCCAAGCCGCCTTCGCGACAGCGGATTTGCGCGTATCAATGGAAATTAGTGCATCCGTTCGTGCACGGATCGCCTCGATCAAGGGCTGCGTGCGCGCGATTTCCTCGTCTTCCGGTACGAAAGAGGCTCCGGGCCGGGTCGATTCGCCGCCAATATCCAGAATGGTGGCATCCTCAGCCGCCATCCTCTCGGCAGCTGTCTGCGCAGTGTGAACCGAGTTATGTACCCCACCGTCCGAAAAACTGTCCGGTGTAGCGTTCAGAATGCCCATGATATGGGGGCGATCCATTGCAAGGCCCGAGATTTCGGCGCGCGGGCGTGTCAGTCGGTCCAATGCTTCGTCAGGCACCTCTGATGCCGTAATCACGCTGGCCTGCTCTTCACGACTTAGCCGTTCGACATGCGTGAACCACAAGGACTGCCCCGCAAGCGGAACTGCACCAGCTGGACGGTTAGGTCCATGCTGAACAAGTGGACGAAAATAGGCGGTCACAGTTGTGCCTGATCCACCGGGATCGCGCGCAGCGGCGTTTTAGGGGCGTCGGGCAGCGCGCCACCGATCACCATCATCTCGCTCGCCTCGAAGGTTGCTGCAAACCACGCCGCCAATGCGACGGCATCGGAAGGTGCAGCAGATGGCCCGTCAACGGCATCCAGAACGATTTTCGACGGGGCCCAGACGCAGATCTGGCCGTTCTTCATGGCCCAATCCAGCTCTGTCCGCGTTGAAACGACCACACAGCGGTGATCGCGGGAGGCCAGCACCCACGCGTTTTGTTCGATCGCAAGCAGGTCAATCCGGCGTTGCGTCATCGCGTGACCAGTTTGCGAGACGGGCATATCAGCCGCACCAACACACAGGATCAGCGGGCGTTGGCGGTTTTCCAACTGGTCGATCCAACCGGTCAGGTTGGATGACGTGATAGCTTCGTTTGATAGGAAAACCAACCGCGGATGCGGGCGTTCTTCCTCGACTACATCGTGCTGAATGGCGTCCTTGCCACGCACGATCTCAACCCCAAGGGCACCGGGGCCTCGATCCAGTTTTTCTATTCTTACAAAAGCCCTTACGGCCTGAGGCTCAAGCAAAATACGCTCAGCCACTCGATCTGCCAGAGTCTCCAGCAGGTTCAGGCGCTCCGCAGCCAGCTCATAGGCAATCGCCTCGGTCACTCGGTCATAGGACAGGATACGATCCACGTCGTCGTCGATTGGATCGGTCAGCGGGCGCACTTCCACCACGATGTTGAAGCAGATGCGCTGAGTCGTCCCCCGTTCCGCCTGAAACGCGCCGATTTCAACTTCGACGATATGGTCTCGCAGCGAGATACGGTCCAGCGGCCCCCTTGCGGCAGTCGCCTCGGACCGCTCGGACGGGTGCGCAAAGGCAAGGCGGATTTCAGAGCTCATAAGGGCGGACCTTTTCGGACTGTCTTGGACGTGTTGCCCAAATTAAACGATGCCGGGGCGTATAACACCGCGACATGCGTCTTTCCAGCCACAGAAAACGGCGTCAGCTGACGCGAAACCAGCTCATCATGCCCGATGCGGCGTGCCCAAGCATATGGCAATGCAACAGCCAATCGCCCGGATTATCCGCCATAAGCGCGATTTGCCGGGTCTGGCCGCGTTCGACCAACACCGTATCGCGCCACGGACCAAGGCTGCCATCCGAAAGGATAATCCGGAAATGATGACCATGCAGGTGCATCGCATGCGGAAAGGCCGTTTCGTTCACAAACTCGATCCGATGCGTCTGCCCCAGACGGGCATCCAGAAATGGGTCTTTGGGGCGTTCGGCATATCCGTTCAGTGCCCAGAATCTGCCAAGCTGCGCCAGTTCCCGCCCGGTCAGTTCGGTATCGCCAATCTTCGCTGCCTCAAGCCACCGCATGGCGCCGCCTTGCAAAACCATCCGGTGCAGCGGTGCATCATCATACTGAACTTCGGGCATGCCATTGGGTGGCAACGGATCAATCCCCTGCCGGGGTGTCGCTGCTGCTCCCTCAGAAACCGGGAACCGCACAAGACCGAACCCACCGTCCCTTTCGACGCTCACAAGGCTTGCGATCCCTTGCGCCTTAGCGGTCACGTCAACGATCAGATCAACCCTCTGCGCCGGAGCAAGCGGGAATGTTTCCTCAACGGGCAAAGGCTGCTCGAGCGGCATACCGTCCAGCGCTACGATCCAGCCAGACAGCCCGTCCAAACTCAGGTCATAGATCCGCGCGTTAGAAGCATTGAGCAGCCGAAGCCGCAGGCGCTCTGCGGTTCCGACAGGATAGTCCGGGTCAAACCGACCATTGACAGTCACAAGGTTACCAAGCCTTCCTGCATGGCTCAGGTCGTGGCCATTGTCGAAATCGTTGACGATATGCGCAGTGTCGGGGTCAAGCCGCCAGTCGTCCAGCATCAACGTCAGATCGCGATCGACATCCGGTGGGCTGGCCTCCTCAACAATCAACGGGCCATACAATCCGCGTGCGACTTGCTCCATCGAGCGATTGTGCGAATGGTACCAGTATGTTCCGGCATCTGGCGCCACGAAATCGTAGTCAAAACTGGCGCCCGCCTCGACCGCATCCTGGGTCAGCCCCGGCACGCCATCCATGGGATTGGCAATCCGAATTCCATGCCAATGAACAGCAGTTGGCTGAGGCAAGTTGTTGACCAGCTTACGTTGGACGCGCTCGCCCTGCCGGACCCGAATATCAAATCCGGGAACGCTGCCGCCATAGGTCCAAACAGGGGTTTTCGGATAGCCATCGGGCGCAATCTGCTGCACGGCTTCTTGTGCAACCAGATCAGAACTTGCTGCGCGCACCCCGACCGGAACAAGCAGCATTGCAGTCGACGTTTGCAGAAACCGTCTGCGGGATAGCATCATGGCGGACCTCCTGGTCCGCTACATAGGACAGAAAACGACCCGCGCCATCAAGGTTCCAGCGCGGGTGCGTCAATCAGTTGCTCGCGGTCCGATAGTTGTGGCGATAGAAAATGTGAACGCCGATCCGGGCCGTTTCTTTGTAGACGCGCGACCACGAAGGGCGCACAGCCTTGGTGTGATAGTGGGTCGCCCCTTCGGTCAGGCCCACGCCGATTCCGTCGATTGCCGCACGGGCAACCTTGGACACACGCTCATAGGCCTTTTTCTCGCGGATCACTTCCTTCTGACCGTCACAGGTGTAAGTGAACTGGCACTGGTACTTCTTACCGGTTCCCTGCTTGATCACGCCGCAGAGCGAATTCGGGAAACGGCTGCTTTCGACGCGGTTCAGGATCACTTCGGCAACAGCGAATTGACCGCGAACACTTTCGCCGCGCGCTTCAAAGTACAGCGCTTCGGCCAGGCATTTGAAATGCTCGTCCCCTTTTGCGGTCGGCAGTTTGTCCAACCAAGCCTTGGAATAAGAGACCTTTTCCAAAACGGGCGATTTACGCGGCTTGAACAAACCCAGATAGTCGCGGAACTTTTGCCCGGGCAGTTCGCTTCGGGTGACAAGTTCGCGTTTGGCAGATTCGGTGGCTTCCCTCTCAGCGACGGAAACACTCGGCAGCATGGTTGCTGCCAACGTGGCAACAGCCAGTATGTATCGTAGCATCAGATAACCTCGCACAGGCACATTCTGCGCCATACCCTCCCCCGGCGGGCGCGACGAGGCTCATACCGAATTCAAACGGCGACGTCCAGTTCTGACGAAAAAGCAAGTGGAAAATCGCCGTTTCGTCAACAATATCTGACGACGGCGCTTTCTGTTACCTACTAATTCTTGAGTGACCGCCTTCTGTCAACCCCCAAGTCTGGACGAAATCGCCAGTTGAGCGGCAGCCAGCCGAGCGACCGGCACCCGGAAGGGTGAGCAGGACACGTAGTCGAACCCCAGATCGCGACAAATGGCGATTGATTCGGGGTTACCGCCGTGCTCACCGCAGACCGACAGGGTTACATCCGGTTGCGCTTGGCGTCCCCGTTCAGCCCCGAGTTTAAGCAATTCGCCAACGCCATCGGGGTCCAGCACGTGAAATGGGTCCTCGACAAAAACGCCTTGTCTTACATAAGCCGACATGAACCTGCCTGCATCGTCACGAGACAGGCCATAGGTCATCTGCGTCAGGTCGTTGGTACCAAAACTCAGAAACGCGGTCTGCGGTGCGATCTCGTCGGCACGCAGACAGGCGCGCGGTGTCTCAACCATCACGCCAAGGCGGTATTCGAACTCTTGCCCGCGCTCGGCTGCGACCGACGCAGCAACCGAGTCGATGCGGGCCTTGACCAACTCAACCTCACGCTTGGCCGAGACCAAGGGGATCATCACCTCAGGCACGACCGGAGCGCCGTCTTTGCTGGCCTCAAGCGTCGCTTCGAAAATCGCGCGGGCCTGCATGTCATAGATCTCGGGAACCGTCACACCCAAACGCACGCCGCGCAGGCCCAGCATCGGGTTGTACTCGGTCATCGCAGCGACACGACGCTCAACATCGGACACCGGAAGATCCAGCGCCTCGGCCAATTCACGCTGACCGCTGCGGGTTGTCGGCAGGAACTCGTGAAGCGGCGGGTCGAACAGACGGATGCAAACCGGCTGTCCTTCCATGATCCGGAACAGCTGAACGAAATCATCGCGCTGCATCGGCAACAGACGTTCCAACACAGCCGCACGGCCCGAGGAGGTCTGCGCAAAGATCATCTCGCGCATCACGATCAATCGGCCTGGATCAAAGAACATATGTTCGGTCCGGCACAACCCAATTCCCTGGGCCATGAAGTTCCGCGCCGTTTGCGCGTCAGCCGGCGTATCCGCGTTTGCTCGGATCGCGATGTCACGTTCTTGGTCGGCCCAACCCATCAGCGTTTGGAAACAGTCGTCCAGCGCCGCTTCCAGCATGGTGGGTTGCCCGGCCAGCACCTGTCCCGACGTGCCATCAATTGTCAGCGTGTCGCCCGTTTTGAACACACGCCCGTCCGGAGCGGTCAGCTGCTTTTTCTTGGTCTGGAATCGCATTTCGGATGCGCCGACAATACAGGGCAAACCCAATCCGCGACCAATTACGGCGGCGTGGCTTGTCATACCGCCTTTTTCGGTCAGAACCGCAACCGCGGCATGCATGCCCCGAACATCTTCGGGCGAGGTTTCGCGGCGCACCAAAATACAGGGCTCTCCGCGCGCGGCGCTTGCCTGCGCTTCTGCCGATGTAAATACGATCTTGCCGGTCGCAGCGCCGGGACTGGCGGCGATACCGGTGGTCAGAGTGTCCCTGCGCGCATCGGGATGAACCTGTCGGTGCAGCAATTCGTTCAACGAGTGCGGATCGACACGCATCACGGCCTCTTGCGGAGGGATGATACCGTCCTCGGCCAGTCGTACCGCAATCCGCATCGCGGCCCGGGCGCTGCGCTGCACGCGCACACCGTCCAGAATGTGGACATGGCCGTTTTCAATCACGAATTCGACCTGCATTTCTTCGCGCAGCTTGACCCGCATCAGTGCTGCGTGCGCCTTGAGCGCGGCAAAAGCTTCGGGCGCAACATCTTCCAACGAAGGCCCACGCGGGTCTTTTTCCAGATAAAGCGCGGCAACGCCCTCGCCCAACGCATCACGCCCCTGGCTTTGGCTCAGATACCGGCCGGTGATTTGGGGCAGACCGGTCGCCGGATCGATGAGCTGCAGAACACCCGATCCGCATTCCCCCTGCCCGACGCCCGGGATCATCTCTTGGATCACCAGCCCCAGACCAGCATCCGCCGGGGCCCCTTTCGCCTGACGCAACAGCCGCGCCGAGGTGCCATCCCATGCCCGGGCCATCGAGCGCAGAACGGCGACCAGTTGTTCACCCCGATCCTGCGGGAACACCTCGTCGGTTTCGTCCTCATATGCCCGCAGTGACTCCTGCAGACCTTCGCGCCCATCCGCTTCGATCTCGTCAAAAACGTCAGGGTCCAGACGCGCCACATGGACGGCATAGCTTTGCACAAATCGCAGATACAGCGCGGCGGCGGCCTCGGCCCCCATGGAATCCGAAAGATCCACATATCGCGAGTCATTCATGCCGATGTTCAGAATGGCTCCGGGCCCACCCCAATCCGGGTCTTCCGAACTGGGCCGCACGCACAGCAGAGCGGCTGGATCGAACTGTTCCAGAATGGCGCCGATATCCGGCACCTGTCCGTTGGAAATCTGCTGAACAGCATCGAACGACAACGCAACCGTTCGCGGTACCGGCAGGTCCAGCCGGACCAGACGTTGCAAGCACTTCGCCCGGCCGCCATGGGTGTTGGCGGCAACCGGGGCTTCGGACGTGATCAGTGTGGTATTCGGATTATTCTGCACTGCGGCACCTTTTGGTTTGCACGCAGCATAAGCCCCTGCACCAACGGCGCAAGGGCGTTCTGGATCAGCCTTCGATACGGCTCAGATCAGCAACACTGGAGCAGACCTGACGGATCTGGCTCAGCAGGTTCAGACGGTTGCGGCGCAGGATGTCATTGTCGGTATTGACCTGAACATCCTCGAAAAACGCATCCACCGGGCCGCGCAGATCAGCCATGGCGGACATGGCGGCAGGGAAATCCTCGGCCTTCAGCGCCGGATCGATCTTGGCCTGCGCGACCTCCAGCGCCCCGAACAGAGCCTTTTCGCTGTCGGTCTCAGCAAACTTGATATCCGCGCCATAAGAGTACTCGACCCCGTCCTTTTCCTCGGCTTGGGTGAGAATATTGTTGGCACGCTTGAAGCCCTGCACGAGGTTCTCGCCATCTTCAGTCGCGATCACCGCGTTCAGCGCGCGGGCACGTTTGACCAGCAGGTTGAGGTCGTCATTGCCGTCCATCGCGATACAGGCGTCGATGATGTCATGGCGGATGCCCTCATCGCGGAGGAAGACTTTCAGGCGGTCGTGGAAGAAGGACAGCAGATCGTCGGACGCGTCCGGCACCTTGTTTTCCAGCTTCAAAAAGTCAGCGGTTGGACCATCACCCAGCTTTTCTTTTACTGTCTGAAAGGCTGCACCGAACACACCGTGATCAGCGATCTCTTCCAACAAATCCTCAACGCTTGATTTCGGCAATGAGTCATTGATCGCACTTTCTGCCCGTACAAGCTGGCTGTCAAAGAACCGATCCAGAGACAGTCGCAAGTCGTTTTCAAGGATCAAACGCGTAACACCCAATGCCGCGCGACGCAGTGCAAACGGGTCTTTCGACCCGGTCGGCTTCTCATCTATCGCCCAGAAACCGGTTAGCGTATCCAACTTGTCAGCCAATGCGACGGTCACCGACAGCGGAGCAGTCGGCACGTCATCTGAGGGGCCAAGCGGCGAGTAATGCTCTTGCGCCACAGCGGCCACGGCGGCGTCCTCGCCTGCGGCTTCAACGTAGTACCGCCCCATAAGCCCCTGAAGTTCGGGGAATTCATAAACCATCTCTGAACTCAGATCGGCCTTGGCCAGAAGTGCGGCTTTCTCGGCCTGATCGGCATCTGCGCCCGTTACCGAGGCCAACTCTCGGGCCAACGCGGCAATACGGTCGATCCGCTCGGCCTGCGTGCCAAGCTTGTTATGGAAGGTCACATTCTCCAGCGCGCGGGTCCATTGAGCGATGTCCGATTTGGCGACGCGTAGGTCGTTTTCCCAGAAGAATTTCGCATCGGCCAGACGGGCAGACAGCACCTTTTGGTTCCCCGCCAGAATGGTCGCGCCATTGTCAGCGGTTTCGCGGTTGGCCACTGTGATGAACCGTTCGATCCGGCCCGTTTTGGGGTTACGGACCGAGAAGAATTTCTGGTGTTCCTTCATCGAGGTTTGCAGCACCTCGGGCGGAAGGCCGAGGAATTCGTCGTCGATCTGCCCCATCAGCGCGACGGGCCATTCAACCAGACCGGCGACCTCGGCCAGCAGTCCCTTGTCATCGACCACTTCCAACCCGGCCGCAAAGGCAAGGTTCTGGGCATCGTTCCAGATATGCTCGGCACGCTCTTCGGGCGACAGCACTACAAAGGCGCGTTTCAACTTGGTGGCATAATCCTCGAAGGACGACACGGCAAAGCGACCCGGCGCCATGAAGCGGTGGCCTTCGGTGGTGTCGCCGGTCTTGATGCCGTCGACCTCCATCGGCACGACCTGCGCGCCGGTCTCATCGGTCAGGATGCACAGGATCGAGTGCAGCGGGCGCACCCAGCGCAGCCCCCCACTGCCCCAGCGCATGGATTTCGGCCAGGGAAAATTGCGGATCGTCGCCTCAAGCACTTCGGCAATAATCTCGGCGGCGGGGCGACCGGCCTTTTCAATGGTGGCGAAATAAACCGCACCTTTGGGCGTGTCGCGCTCTTCCAACTGATCTCGTGTCAGGCCAGCACCGCGCAGGAACCCTTCGATTGCCTTGTCGGGCGCGCCGACTTTGGGACCTTTACGTTCCTCGCGGGTTGTCGGGCTTTCGGCCAAAAGCCCTTCGATGGCCAGCGTCAGGCGGCGCGGCGTCGTCAGCGCGGCGGCAGAGGAATAGGTCAGACCACCCTCGACCAAACCATCGGTAATCCGCTTTTTCAGGTCTTCGCCGGCACGGGTTTGCATGCGCGCGGGGATTTCCTCGGAAAACAATTCGATCAGCAGGTCGGGCATATTCGGTCCTTAGAAATTGACGATCGTCTGAATGACGATGGCATTAGCGATATCCACAAAGAATGCGGATACAAGGGGCAACACGATAAAGGCAATAGGTGATGGGCCATATCTCTTGGTGACGGCTGTCATATTTGCAATTGCGGTCGGAGTCGCACCCAAAGCGAACCCTCCGAAACCCGCAGCCAGAACGGCGGCGCGGTAATTCGAACCCATCATTGGGAACAAAACCCAGATCACAAAGGCCACCGTGAACAGCGTTTGGGCCGACATGATAACCGCAATCGCCATACCAAGCTCGGCAATGGTCCACAGTTGAAGGCTCATCAGGGACATCGCCAGAAACGCACCCAGCGCAAATTCTGAGATCAACGCAAGCGATGGCGTTCGGGCCACCGGCGGCGCAGACGGGGCCACAAGGGAACGGATGTTGGAAATCACGATCCCCATGATGAGACAGGGCACAAAAAGCGGCAGTTTCAGGCCCGCCGCCGTGATCGCCTCACCCAGAGCGTAACCCAATATGATTGCGAGGTTCAGATGCAGCAGGACGCGCATGATCGTCATGTGGTCAATCGCTGTCATGGCGGATTCTTCTTCGGGCAATCCCACCGTGTGCTCTTCGTCCGGGCGGTCCGGTGTGAGGCCGCGGGATTCGACAAGCAACCGCGCTATGGGACCGCCGACCAACGCAGCCAGAACCAATCCCAAAGTTGCGACCGCGACGCCCAATTCCGTTGCGCCATCCAGCCCCGTCGCATTTGCTACCTCGGGCGCCCAGGCGATTGCTGTTCCATGCCCGCCGATCAGAGCCGCCGAGCCGAACAACACGCCAGCCTGCGCCGGATAGCCAAAAATTGACGCCCCTGCCGCACCAATCACGTTCTGCGCTATTATTGTAACCAGCGTCAAAACCAGAAGGATCAACAACGGCTTACCGCCAGCTATTAAATCCGAGAATCTGGCATTCAAACCGATCCCGGCAAAGAACAACACCAGCAATGCGTCCCGGGTTTCCAACTCGAACGAAAGCTCGATATCGAAGGCAAGGTACAGGAACAGAACAAAGAGCGAGGCCAAAAGCCCGCCCGTCACCGGTTCAGGAATATTGAACTGCCGCAAGAGCGGAACTTTGGCGTTTATTAGTGCGCCGAACAGATAGACCGCAAATCCCAGAGTTGCCGTAATGAAATCCGGGATGAGCAGGCTCTCAGTCATGGCGGGTCACTCAGTTCTGGGGTCGCGGCGGGCATTCTTCGCCCACCACCGTACCGTCATAGGCCTTTTCACCGCAATTGTTCAGTGCATGCCAGACATAGCCCTTGCCATCCTGTGTGATCGCCACAATCCGATCCACGCCGTAGTGGACATTCTTGACCCCCATAAAGGCGCGGGCCTGACCGGATTTCAAAGCGTCGGCCAGGGCTACTGCGTCATAGCAGTCGAACCAGCCCGGCGCGGTGAGCGGCTCAGCCTGATCGACCGCGACATGGGTTTGCGCAATCTCGTCCGGCGTCAGATTTGTTTCGAAACAAGCGCGATACCGGATGGGAGAACTGTCGGCATCGATCGCCTGAAAGCTGGTATACTCGATAGGCGTTGGCTGCTGTGCACCTTCAACAAGCAAGACGATGTCTTGCCCGGGCGTGGGCTCGACATCGTAGTAGAAGCCGTAGATCTGCAAGTAATACATGCCCGCACCGGCCACGACGGCGGAGACCAGCAAGATGATCGCAAGCAACTTTCCTGTCATCGTAATTCCCTTCTGCTCACGATGCCTCTTTCACGAACGGTAAAAATAGGACAAGTTCCAATTGTTTACAGGCCGAAATGAGACGTTTTAGATGGACAGCACCCTTGCCGTAGGATTCTTCGGAGCGCTTTTTGCGATTATGAATCCGATTACCAACCTGCCGGTTTTTCTGAGCGTTACCGACGGCCTGCCCCCGGCGGAACAGCGCAAGGTTGCAACCAAAACGGCGCTGTACTGCCTGATCCTCGGCGCAGCTTTTGCGGCCGTCGGCAACCAAACGCTTGGCCTGTTTGGCATCAGCGTCGACGATCTGCGCGTTGCGGGCGGTCTGGTCGTCCTGATGATCGGCCTGAACATGCTGAACGGCAAGCCGAGCAGCTCGCACCATGGCACCGAAGGAGAGCGTGAGTCTTACCCCGAGCCCGACACCGTCGCGTTCTATCCGCTGGCTTTCCCGATTCTGGTCGGCCCCGGTACGATCACGACGCTGATCCTGTACGCCAGCCATATCAAAAGCGCCTTCGATGCTACTGTTTATGCAGCTGTTTTTCTGGCCGTTCTGCTGTCGCTGTTCGTCACGTTCTGGAATGCATCCGCGATTGCCAAACGCCTGTCCGACAATGCGCGCGTGATCATGAGCCGGTTCATGGGCATGATCCTGTCGGCCATCGCAATCGGCATGATCGCGGCTGGCCTCAAGGTTTTGTTGCCCGGACTGGCCTGAGTAGGCCATCAGGCCTCGAACCCGGCGGCCTCGGTCAGAAGGAACGCATCCGCGCATTGTTTGGCCAGTGCCCGTACACGGCCGATATAGGCCTGTCGTTCAGTCACCGAAATCACACCACGCGCATCCAGCAGGTTGAACACATGGCTGGCCTTGATGCACTGATCGTAAGCTGGGTGCGCCATAACAATGCGCTTGCCTGTTTTCGGGTCGTCGTGTTCCTGCGCCAGAATCGCGGCGCACTCTGCCTCAGCCTCTTCGAAATGGCGCAGCAAAACCTCGGTGTTGGCCACGTCAAAGTTCCAACGGGCATATTCCTCTTCGGTCTGCTTAAAGATGTCACCATAGGTCAGCGGGCTGGGGGATTGCGGGTCGTTGAACGGCATGTCCATCACGTGGTCGATACCCAGCACGTACATGGCCAGACGCTCCAGACCATAGGTCAACTCGCCGGAAACCGGCGCGCAGTCGTGGCCACCAACCTGTTGGAAATAGGTAAACTGGCTGACTTCCATCCCGTCACACCAGACCTCCCAACCCAAACCCCAGGCGCCCAGCGTTGGGCTTTCCCAGTCGTCCTCGACAAACCGGATGTCATGCAGGTCCATGTCGATGCCGATGGCTTCGAGCGACCCCAGATACAGCTCCTGCAGATCCGGCGGGCTGGGTTTGATCAGCACTTGATATTGATAGTAGTGCTGCAACCGGTTAGGGTTTTCACCATAGCGGCCATCGGTCGGACGGCGTGACGGTTGCACATAGGCGGCGGCCCAAGCTTTTGATCCCAGCGCGCGCAGAGTTGTCGCCGGGTGGAACGTCCCCGCACCGACCTCCATGTCATAGGGCTGCAGAATGGCGCAGCCCTTCGACGCCCAATAGGTCTGAAGTCGCAGGATAATCTCCTGAAATGAACGTGGTGCGCTGGACTGTTCGGTCATGACATTCCCTTTGGACGCCTCTGCGCCCGGTTCCGTTGGGTTTCGTCCTTCCTATGCAAGGGGCCAACGGGCGTCAACGGGCCGTTGGCCTTACGCTGTCACTGCGCAGCCACACTGGAAATTCCCCGTATTCCGGGCATAGCTTTCGACACATGAATTCGCATACTGTCCGGCAAAGATAAAACACTGCGGACACGGGCAGACAATGACTCGCATATTTACGGCAATTTTGTTTCTTTTTCTCATCAGCGCGCGCGCTGTTTTTGCACAGCAGGACGCAGGCGTCTGGGTGCAGGTCGAGGCGCAGCCATCGCTGCGCGAGGCGCAGGAGCGCGCGCAGGACTATGCCAACAACTTACCTGACGTGAACGGTTTCCGCCTGAACTCTGGCTGGTATGCTATTGTTATCGGGCCCTATTTGCGCGGCGATGCCGAGCAGGTCTTGCGCGTCTACCGGGCCGAGGGACAAATTCCTGCCGACAGTTACATCACGTTCACCAGCGCGCTGGGGCAGCAATTCTGGCCAGTTGGTGCGAACATTCTGGACCGCGGCGTTGTCACACCGCCGGTTGAGCCTCAGCCCGAGCAACCGGTTGTCGGACTGACGCCGCAAGCATCGGACGAAACCCGGTCCCAAGCCCTGCAAAGCGAACGCTTGCTGAGCACGCAGGACCGTTTGGATCTGCAGACCGCCCTGCAGGCCGCGGGTTTCTACAATTCCACAATCGACGGCGCGTTTGGTCAAGGCACACGCCGGTCGATGGGCGACTGGCAGCGGTTCAACGGCTTTGAGGCGACCGGCGTTCTGACGACTGCGCAACGAAAGGCGTTGATGGACGACTTCAACGCCCCTCTGCTGAGCGTCGGGATGGAGCGTTACGCGGACCCTCAAGCGGGTATCAACATGGACCTGCCATTGGGTGTCATGGCCTTCGACCGGTACGAAGCCCCATTTGTTCACTTCAACAGCACAACCGATCTGGATGCCAAGGCACTGTTGATCAGTCAGAAAGGCGATCAGGCCACGCTGCGCGCGCTGTACGAAGTTCTGCAGTCTCTTGAAATCGTTCCGTTGGATGGTCCCCGTCAACTGCGTGGTGATCGCTTTACGCTTGAAGGGCGTGGCAAAGGAATTGTGACCTATGGCGAAGCGCGTCTGGAAAACGGTCAGATCAAAGGCTTCATGCTGGTCTGGCCCGAAGGTGACGACGCCCGTCGCGCCCGCGTGTTGGCGGCGATGCAGGCCAGCTATAATGCGACTGGTGCGGTGCTGGATGCAGCTGCCGGTGCAAACGCCGACCAGCGAATTAATCTGGTTTCGGGGCTCCAGATCCGCACCCCTCGCCTGTCGCGCTCGGGTTTCTTTGCCGATGCCAGCGGTACGGTCCTGACCGTGGCCGAGGCTGCTGACAGCTGCACACGCATCACTCTAGACGGCGATCAAGAGCTTCAGGTTGCCGCATCCGATGCGGATCTGGGTGTCGCGGTTCTGCGCCCCAGCCAAAATCTGGTGCCGGTCAGCGTGGCCGAGTTCAGCGCGAACACTCCACGCCTTCAATCCGAGGTCGCGGTGTCCGGGTTCTCCTATCAGGGCGCTCTGGGCGCTCCGACGCTGACTTACGGTCAGATCGCTGATCTGCGCGGCCTGAACGGAGAGGACGGCGTGAAACGCCTGGCACTGGCGGCGCAGCCGGGTGACGCGGGCGGTCCGATCTTTGACGATAATGGTCAGGTCGTGGGGATGCTGTTGCCGACCCCGACCGAAGGGCGCACCCTGCCCGCTTCTGTCAGCCTTGCAGCAACTGCGAACAGTCTGAACGAGGTTCTGGCCAAGGCGGGTATCTCGGGGCAGTCGGGCACGCCTACGGCGCAAATCTCACCCAATGAATTGAACCGTCGCGCAACCGGGATGACCGTTCTGGTCCATTGCTGGGATTAAGCACACCACATTGACGAAAACGCCGCCCAATTCGGGCGGCGTTTTTCTTTGCCTAGAGGATGTCTGGCGTGACTCTGATCAGCGTCGGGACCGGGGCAGAGAACGCCGATCGAACGGCCTCTTGCATCTCGGCCAAACTTGACGGCGCAGCTGACAAGGCACCAAAGGCCTCGGCCAATTTGCAGAAATCCGGGTTACGTGCGACGACAGCGTTCGGGGCGATTTGCCCGCGGACCATGCTGTCTTCGATCTCTTTCAGTTTTCCGTTGTCCCAAAGGATGATTGGCAGCGACAGTCCCAATTCGACTGCAACGCCAAGCTCTTGCATCGTGTAGTGAAACCCGTAATCCCCGGCTATCACCGCCGTTGGCTTACCCCGGCGCGCCACGGCCCCGCCAATCCCGGCGGGCAAGGCATAGCCCAAAGTGCCGAACCCGGTCGGGTGGTGCCAGTGATAGGGATAGGCCATATCCCAGACCTCTTTCGCAACATAGGCGAACTGGGTCATGTCCGAATAGATCATCGTGTCACCGGGCATCAACTCGCGCAGAGCGTCGATCACCGGAACAATCCCGGGGCGTTCCGCATCCACCTCAGCGCGCCAACGGGTGCGCGCATCGGCGACTTCATCTGCCGACCATCCCGTTGCCGGTTTTATCTGCTCGGCCGCCGCCCACAAGGCATGCGCAAAGCTCTCACCATCGGCCTGCAGCTTGATAGCCGCCCGGTGATGATCGGATAGAACCTTCGGGTCCAGATCGACTCGCACCAGATTTGCGGAATGACCCAGAGCTTCGCGCCACAGATCCACCTCGCCCAGCTCCGCGCCGACGACGACCACAAGGTCCGCCGAAGCGATCACGTCGGCACTGCCCGGTCGCGGCAACATAGCACCGAAATCCAAAGCATAACCCAGCCCGGCCATTCCGCGCCCTGCATAGGTGGTGAAACAAGCTGCCCCCAGTTGGGTCAGAATCTGTCGCCACAGGTTCGAACGCGCGCCCCCGCCCAGAATGAACAAGGGCCGTTTCGCGATGTTCAGCATAGACATTACTGGCGCTACGTCCGGCGGCAGCACTTTTGTGCGCAAGCCCGGTTGGTTCGGAAACGGTGCAGGGTCTGCATCAGCCTCAAGCTGGGCAATGGGCACCTGAATGTGTTTTGGACGCGGGCGGCTAAGCTCGAATTCTTCAAACGCGCGTTCCACCAGATTGTATGCTGCCTGTGCTGTGTTCGCCTGATGCGACCAGTCGGTCACGGTTTCAGCCGCGGCCCTTTGATCCTTCATTTGGTGCAATTGGCCGTGCACGCCCTGGGTTTCGTCCAGGCACGAAGACATCACCAACATCGGAACGGAATCCGTATAAGCCTGCCCCATCGGCGTCATGATGTTGCACAGCCCGGGCCCGGTGATGACATAGGCAACGCCCGGCTTGCCGGTTGCACGGGCATAGCCGTCAGCCATAAAACCGGCCCCCTGCTCGTGCCGGGCCAGTACGTGGGTGATCCCCGCCTCTTCGATCCCACGGTACATTTCTTGATTGTGCACGCCGGGAATACCAAAGATCACATCGACTCCGCGATCCCGGAGCATGTGCGAGATCTGCGCACCAAGGGGTCTTTTCATTAGTTTCTCCAGAATTGGACAGTGAACAGAGCGTAAACGGCCAGCAACTCAAGCCTGCCAACCAACATGCCAATCGACAGCAGCCATTTCGCAGTATCGCTGAGCCCGGCAAAGTTTCCGGCCGGTCCGATCTGATCCCCCAGACCCGGCCCCACGTTGGCCAAAGCTGTTGCGGCCCCCGAGACTGCCGTGATGAAGTCCAACCCGGTCAGAGCCAATGCCCAAGCCAGCACGCCCAACGAAACAACGAAGAACATGAAAAAGCTCATGACCGACGTCAGAACGTCCGGACCGATCGAGCGACCATCATATTGCGGCGTAAAGACCCCGTGGGGTGATCGGATACGGCGGATCTGAGTTTTGATCGACGCAAACAGAAGCTGGTACCGGAAAATCTTGATCGAGCAGGCCGTCGAGCCCGCGCAGCCTCCGATCAGACCGATCAGGAAGAACATCATGATCGGGAAACTGCCCCACCCCATGTAATCGACGCTGGCATAGCCGGTGCCCGAAATGATCGAGGTGATGTTGAACAGGGACTCCCGGACTGCCTGTTCCCAGTGGTGCGGGAAAACCGACGTCAGGTACACGGCCATGATGATCACCAATACGGCTATCGTCCCCAGAAATGCCTGGATCTGGCTGTCCTTCCAGATCGAACTGGTGTTGCCATTCGCGAATTGCACGTAGCGTACAAACGGCAAAGCCGCGAGGATCATGAAGACCGCGGCTGCATATTCCGCGGGTCCAGAAAACGTGCCGAACGAGGCGTCGTAGTTGGAGAACCCTCCGGTTGAGATGGTTGTGAGCGCGTGTACCACAGCATCGAAAAAGCCCATCCCCAGAGCAGCATAGACCAGCGCACATACAACTGTCAGGAAGACGTAGATCAGGGATATCTGGCCCGCGATCTCCTGCGCACGAGGCAGGATTTTACCCATGGTTTCAAAGCCTTCCGAACGGAAAATTTGCATCCCGCCAACCCGCAGTTCGGGCAGAAACACCATCGCTACAACGATGATCCCAATGCCGCCCAACCATTGCAGCAGGCCGCGCCAAAGCAACAGGCCCTGCGGCAGGTCATCAAGCCCCGAGATCACGGTTGAGCCGGTCGTTGTCAAACCCGACATCGCCTCGAAATACGCATCGACAAAACGCAGTTCGGTCTCACCAAACAGAAATGGGATCGCGCCGAAAAACGGCAAAGCGACCCAAACTCCGGTGGTCAGCAAAAAGGTCTGACGGATCGTCAGGCCTTCGCCAACCCCGTTCGAGCAGCTCATCGCAAGAATAACACCGGTCAGGATCGTGATAATGCCGCTTTCGAGGAAAACGTGCCATTCTCCCCGGCCTTCGATGAAGTCCGCAGCCATTGGCAGCATCATGGTCGCCCCAAGAATGGCGACCAACAGGCCAATCACATATCCAACCGGGCGCATATCCGTCATGAGGCGCAGCGTTGGCGCGCCTGCATGACCGTGTCAAGCCGGTGTCGTGTTTTACCCTTCGGTTTTGACCCCGGGCGTTGGCATCGCGGGCGGCTTGGACGGAGCACGTGTCCGTCGCGCCGGGGCTGGTTGTGCCGCCGGTTTCGCGGCTGCAGGCTTGACCGTGGCGGGTTTCTCAGCCGCGGGCTTGGCCGGGGCAGGTTTCGCTGCAACGGGCTTGGGTGCCGCTGTCTTTGCCGCGACAGGCTTAGGCGCGGCAGGCTTGACGGTAGGTTTTGCAGCGGCCTTCGGAGCCGTGGTCTTGGTCGCAGCCTGCGGTTTTGGCGTTTGCGCAACTGCCGCCTTAGGTGCTGCAGGTGTTACAGTCACTGGTTTAGGCTTGGCCACTGCCGCTGGCTTTGGTGTCGAAGCTTTTCTGGCAGCGGGTTTCGGTTTTACCGCCGTTGCGGGCTTTGCCACGGGTTGTTTCTTGGCCACAGCGGGCTTTGCGGTGGGTTTCTCGGCAACCACCGCTGTTTTGGCTGCTACTGGCACGGATTTTGGTGCCGCAGGTTTAGGTGATTCGACCTTTGGCTTTGTCGCCGTTTTCCGTCGGGCAGCGGGCTTGGGCTTGGCGACGACTGCGGGCTTCGCCTTTGCGACCGGCTTGGCCTTGGGTGCCGGTTTTGCCGATGGTGCAACCGGGGCCGGAGCCGACGCAGACGCGTGCAGGGCACTGACGGACACAAACGGCAGCTCCATCGCCGATCGGGTCAAAATCTGCATAATTTTCATTTGGTTGCTAACCGCATAGCCGGCCATTCGAATGGCCGCAGCCTGAAATTCCAGCGGTTGGGAAATCGGATTCATTCGTTAGTTCTCCTCTGAAAGCGATGCAGCCTGCAAAAGAGTGAAGGGCCCTGCCCGTCCCGAAATCTCGGGCGGTTCAAGCAGTCACGCAGTCCTGAGCGTTGCACGTCTCAGCTTCCTTTAAGGGCGACAGACGCACGAACAGAAGTCCGCCTGCCACGGCTGCATTCCGTCACAGTGTAGCGCGAACGAGTATGCTAGCGCAGCATTTTCTGCTGCGCTGCGGCGGAAAATCGCCTTTTGTCTAATTTTGAGACTTATCCACCCCTGATTTAAACAATCAGCCGACGTGGAACAGAGTGGTAAACAGTCGAGGGTCCAGGCTGGACGACACAAAGGTTGGGCCTTCGGTCAGAACGGAGACCGCATCGTGACTGTGAAGGCTTTCCTGATGGCTTGCGACAACACGGAAGTCGCCCACGTGATGATCGGCCAAAAGCTCGGCGCAGAACGAGCGGGCCGCGTCTTCGACGAAAATCGGGTTCGCGGCATTCAGTTCGGCAAAGGCCTGCTCGTCTTCGCGCTTGACCATAACCTGCGTCTCGGTCGGAACCGCACGACGGCAGATGGCGATCAAATCCTCGAACCACAGGCAATCGGCGTCGCAATCGACCACGACCGAAATTCGCGCCACCGAGCGCTGCGAATGCGGCGTCGCCAGTTGCCCACGGGTCGCCCGAGCATGTTCGCTCAGCTCCAGCGAACAGGGGCATGTCGACGAATAGACGTAGTCCAGGTGCATAATCTTCTGACGCACGCCGTTCTGTTCCACCAGTTCCAGCGCGATGTCGTAATATTGGTACCCCTCCAAACCAGAACGCAAACTTTGGACCTTGTCCGGGTAGGCAAAGCGCATCTGAATCCGTGCATCAAAGCTGTCGAGGTCGGACATATAGTCATCCAGCGCGGCCTCCATCACCTCAAAGCTGAAGGTGCGTTCGGCGTGCTTGTAGAAGGACCGCATTATCCGGGACATGTTGATGCCCTTCTTCTCGGCTTCGAGGCTGACCGTTCCGGTGACCGACGTTTCCAGCATCACGTCTTCACCGTGTTTGCGGTGGAAACGGATCGGCAGGCGGAAATTCGAGATCCCGACATGCTGGATTTGCTGCTTGGCCCCCCGGATCAGGCTGGACGGACCATTCTGCAAATCCGGCAGCGAGGCTTTGTACGCCTCATCAACTTTGAAGTCCTCGGGGAATGTACGCGACAGCGACGGATAGTTCACCGGCACCATGCCCGGGATCAGACGTGCAACCGCCGGGTCAATCTGGCTGATCTCTGCTTCAGTCGCGGATGACGCCCATCGCCGCAGGACGTTCAGCGCTGCCTCGGCTTCATCACGGTCAGGACTGTTGTCAAGGTCACGGGGATATACGTTCATACGCAAGGGTTCCTTTTGTCGACGCAGAGATATAGCAGGTTCAGGTTCTTTTCCAGTCCTCCCGGATACGCACAAGATACCGGATCGGATTGAATAAATCTGCGTGAAACCGTCATTTTCCAGCGGAACGCGGCCTGGGGTCCGGCCTGGGCCCGCGCTGTCGCAAACAGAATAGCATTCGCAGCTGCGGGATCACAGGATGCTAGTGAAATTCCCTGAGGCTTATCAGTGAGGTGGACCTGACATGCGCGACATACTTGATCTTGAGCGGTTTCCTCTGGACCAACCCGGCAGCGAGGCATGGAAAGACCTTGTAGAAACCTGCCGTCGTGACCTTGCGCAGGAAGGGATGTTCAACCTCGAAGGTTTGCTGCACCGGGATGTCGCCCGCCGGGCCGTTGCGGATATGAGGCCACGATTTGATACCGAAGCGTTCCTGCATCAACGCCGCCACAATATCTACTTCAAGAAGATTGCAGACCTGCCAGACGATCACCCAGCCCTGCAGGAATTCGACACATCCAACCGTACGCTATGCGCGGATCAGATCGCGGGTTCTGCCCTTCTGCGTTTGTATGAATGGCCTGAATTCGCTCAGTTTCTTGCCGCAACTATGGACAAACCGGCCCTGCACGTGATGGACGATCCAATGGCGTCCGTGAACGTCATGTCCTATCAAGAGGGGCAAGCCCTCAATTGGCATTTCGACCGCTCGGAATTCACGACGACGCTGCTGCTGCAGGCCCCGGCACAAGGCGGTCAGTTTGAGTATCGCACCAATCTGCGCAGCGATACCGACCCGAACTATGACGGCGTCGCGCGGTTGCTGAACAGTGAAGATGACCAGAGCAAGACGATCACGCTCAGCCCCGGAACGCTGAATGTTTTCAAGGGCAAGAACACCGCCCACCGCGTCACACCGATTGTCGGAGAAGAGGCGCGGGTGATTGCCGTGTTTTCATATTACGAACAGCCGGGCGTCTCTTTCACCAGCGAAGAGAGATTAGGGTTCTACGGCCGGGCTTGAAATCAGACCCCCGCAGACCTGAGCTGCGGGGCGCTTTTGATTACTTCTGAGAGATCGTCAGCGCGTTCTCGATGTCTTTCAGCAGATCGCCTGCATCTTCCAACCCGACGGAAAACCGGATCAGGCCGGGCGTGATACCCAGTTCGTCTTTCTGGTCGTCGCTCAGACGCTGATGCGTGGTTGTGGCCGGATGCGTCGCGATGGACTTGGCATCTCCCAGGTTGTTCGAGATCACCGGGATCGTCAGCGCGTTCAGGAACGCGAACGCCCCGTCCTTGCCACCCTTGATGTCCAGCGACAGAACCGTTCCACCTTTGCCGCCCAGCTGGGTTTGTACCAATGCGTTCTGGGCGTGGGTTTTCAGACCCGGGTACAATGTCCGCTCCAGCGCCGGGTGCCCCTCAAGCGCCTCGGCAATGGACTGTGCTGTCTCGGCCTGCGCATTGACCCGCAGCGACATTGTCTCCAATCCCTTCAGCATCACCCATGCGTTGAACGGGCTCAGCGCGCCACCGGTGTGCTTGAGATACGGCTCAACGGTCCCGCGGATGAAATCCTTGGTTCCGATGATCACGCCGCCCAGAGCACGCCCCTGCCCGTCGATATGTTTGGTGGCCGAGTAGACGACTACGTCCGCACCCTGCTCGATCGCGCGCGAGAAGACAGGGGTCGAGAACACATTGTCCACGATCACCAGCGCTCCGACCGCGTGGGCCAGTTGTGCGACTGCCGAGATGTCGATGACCTCAAGCGTTGGGTTCGACATGGATTCGAAGAACACAGCCTTGGTGTCAGGACGGATCGCCGCCTGCCATGCGTCCAGATCGGTTCCATCGACAAACGTCACCTCGACACCAAAGCGCGTCAGGATATTTTCGAGGATATAAAGGCACGAGCCGAACAACGCCTTGGCCGAAACCACATGGTCGCCCGCTTTCAACATCGAGGTCAGCGCGGCGTTGACCGCCGCCATGCCAGAGGCGGTTGCAAACGCATCTTCGCCACCTTCCAACGCAGCAATGCGCTGTTCAAACATCGACACGGTTGGGTTGCCATAACGGGCATAGATGAACTCGTCCGGGCCGGTTTCAATGAACCGCGCCTCGGCCTGCTCGGCATTTTCGTAGACAAAACCCTGGGTCAGAAAGATCGCTTCGCTGACCTCATTATACTGGCTGCGACGGGTGCCGCCATGTACGGCTTGGGTGCGTTTGTTCCAGCTCTCGCTCATCTCATTCCTCTCGACCCTTGCCTGGCAAGGGCATCAAAAAAACCCCAGACGCGGTCAAGCGAAAGGGGCCTTTCATCCTGACCTTTTAGCGGTTTTGTTTAGCGTGGCCCGCAATCCGGTAACAAATCGCCACGTGGTGATGTGGCGTTTACGCCGCAGTTGCGAACTCGTCAACCCTGACAGAGGCAACGTCACGGATCTGTAACCGCCCTTTCACCAAAGCGTCATAGCGTTGTGCGAAATCGACACCACAATATCTTGTGTGAGGCACCCCATGCCAGTCGTCAGGATCAACGCCATAGGTGACACCGTCGCCCTGCACCGCAGCCCGCGGTCGCCACGCAGCGTTTTGCGGCAAACCCGCGACACGCAAGGACCTGTCATCATCATGACACACGGCTACAAGTACCGCCCCGAAGACGACAAGACCTGCCCGCATCGGCACATCCTGTCGCTGCATCCAACAGCCATGCCTTGGCACTGTCCCAGCTGGCCACAGCAGTTGGGCTTTGGCTCTGGCTTCAAGGATGAAGGTCTGGGCATTGCCTTTGGCTGGGATGCGCAGGGGCCGTTATGGGCCGCGCGCCGCAGAGCAATTGAAGCTGGCCGTGCGCTTGCGGACCTTATTCGGTATCTGCGCCGGCTTAACCCTGCCCGACCGATCCATTTCATCGGCCATTCGATGGGCACGGAACTGGCACTGGAAGCGCTGCACCACATTCAGCCAGGATCGTTGAACCGCATCATCTCGATGACCGGAGCCGCCTATCAAAGCCGCGCCCTCAGCGCGTTGGAAACCCCGGCCGGACGTCAGGCCGAGTTCATCAACGTGACGAGCCGCGAGAACGACCTGTTCGACTTCATGTTTGAATGGCTGATCCAACCACCCAAACCGGGCGATCGCAGCATCAGCCTCGGCCTTGTCGCGCCGAATGCGGTGACACTGCAGCTTGATTGCAACGACACGCTGGAACATCTGTCCCGCGTTGTGTTCCCGATCGGCGATCCGCAACGCCGGATTTGCCATTGGTCCAGCTATACCCGACCGGGTGTTCTGCGCGCCTATAACGCCCTGCTGCGCCAACATGACCGGCTAAGTCTGCCGATCCTGCGCAATGGCGTCCCGGACCAGCCTGCCCGCCGCTGGTCACGGCTTTTTGCTCTGCCCCGTCCGAACGACCTCTTGCCGTTTGCGCAGAAAGCCTCATGATCTCCTCAACCTGAGGAGACGCCATGATCGACCTGTATTTCTGGCCCACGCCAAACGGCTGGAAGGTATCCATCGCTTTGGAAGAGATGGAGCTGCCTTACACCACTCACCTGATCAACATCGGCAAAGGTGATCAGTTCGACCCCGAGTTCCTGAAGATCGCCCCTAACAACCGCATGCCCGCCATCGTCGACCCCGACGGCCCGGACGGCAAACCGATCTCGGTGTTCGAAAGCGGCGCGATCCTGATGTATCTGGCTCGCAAAACCGGGCGCTTCTATGGGAAAACCGAGCGGGACCGGATCGCAGTCGAGGAATGGCTGATGTGGCAGATGGGCGGCGTCGGCCCGATGGCCGGTCAGGCGCACCATTTCCTGAAATACGCCCCCAACCTCGAACCACCGCAGGACCTACCCTATGCCAAGGATCGCTACCGCGCCGAGGTCGGGCGCCTGTACAGCGTTCTGGATCGACGACTGGCCGAGAATGAGTACGTGGCAGGCGATTTCTACTCTATCGCAGATATGTCGATCTGGGGGTGGGCGAGCTTATGGGAAGGTCAGCAGCAGGTTTTGGACGACAAACCGCATTTCACCCGCTGGCTTGAAACCGTCAGCGCCCGCCCCGGCGTTCAGGCAGGGCGTGCGTTACACGCAGATTTGCGCGGTGATCATCGAGACAAGCAGGCGCAGGGGATTTTGTTTCGGCGGTAATTCACCTCGTACGAATGACTTCTTTGGGCCCATGGCTACGGATGCTGCGCTTCTGCTAAAGGTCTGCTATTGCTTAAGTGGTAGTTGGCGTTTCTGAACAAATCTAGCGGATCCAAGAGTATGGCTAGAAATGACTGGATCGATCACGGGTACAAGTTGTCCGAGAATCCTGCCTATAAAGAGCTATGTGAAATTCAGGAATGGCTCGCTAATGGCGACCTAGATCAACTTGAATTCGCTACGCAGTTGGTGGACAGTTTCCCGCGCGAGAATGATGGGTGCTTCGGCTCTCCTTGGATCGTGCATGCCGTCGAATGTGGTTGCTTGAAGTCAGTTAACTGGATGATCGAACAAGGGATTAACTTGCAACCTTGTACGGCTGACGGATATCCTCCGGTGCTTGCCTGTATTGAACATGAGGGCAAGGAAAAGTATCAAATGCTCGAAGCATTGATCGCAGCTGGCGTTGACATCAATCAGCGAGGTATCAATGGTTGGACCCCTTTACACATGGCTGCGATAAGAGAAGATGAAAGATCGATGCATATGCTACTCACGGCAGGCGCAGATCGTTCGGTCACGACCCTGATCGATGACGACACAACCGCAGAGGAAGAAGCTCGCAATCTGGGCCATCTAAAGTCCGCCGAATTTATTGCTAATTTCCGGCCGAGCTGACAGCGGCCATTAGTGTGCTTGCCTTGTTTGACGGCTTCGTCCGCTTAGCAGCCTACCCCTCCGCCCCGCACCAGCACATCCAACATCCCCGAGATATCCTCGATCTCTTCCGCGATCACATGGGTTACCGAATGCGCCCGTTGCATTCGCCCGGTCACCCGCAGCAACCGGCCTGAAATCACCGCCCGGCGGAATTGTTCGTAGATCTTGCGCCAGACCACCACGTTCACGATGCCGGTCTCATCCTCAAGCGTGATAAAGATCACGCCCTTGGCCGTACCCGGCCTCTGCCGTAGGATCACCAGCCCCGCAACAGCCACCCTGTGCCCCTCAAGCGGCTCGTTCAGCCGGTTGGCAGGCAGACAGGCGGGCGGGCGCGGCCAGTCTCGGCTTGAGGCCGCAGGGTGAGCAGGCAACACAATCATGAGAACAAAGATAGAACATACGTAAGGAAAGTCCAGAGGCGGCGCGACAAGTCGCAAATGATACTGGAAAGACTTAAATGCCTTCACTAAGGAAGAAATCGACAAGCGAAAGAGGAAGACGCACGCAATGGCAAAGATCACCTATGTCGAGCACGGCGGTACCGAACATACAGTCGACGTCGCCAACGGCCTGACCGTCATGGAAGGGGCCCGTGACAACAATATCCCCGGCATCGAAGCCGACTGCGGCGGCGCCTGCGCCTGTTCGACCTGCCATGTCTATATCCACCCCGACTGGGTCGAAAAAATCCCGGCCAAGGACGACATGGAAGAGGACATGCTGGACTTCGCCTTTGAGCCCGATCCGGCCCGCTCGCGCCTGACCTGCCAGATCAAGGTCACCGATGAGCTGGACGGTCTGGTCGTTCAGATGCCGGAAAAACAGATCTGATGCCAACCAAAGCGCCGCGCCTGCCCGCCCGCCTTTGGCACCACCGGGCACGCGGCGCGCTGTTGGCCGTGTGCACGTGGCTGGCCGGAGTGGCTCCGGCGATTGCAGAAACTGCCGTAAGCGCACGTTTTACCGAACCAACAACTCGGTACGCTCATGGCGTTTTGGGCGACAACATCGAATATGGTGCGCTGGAAATCAAAACGTCCCACGCCACAACTGGAACATTATCGGTCCAGCCAACGAACAAGTGTTCAACAGTAACGATCAAACTGCCACCGAACCGCGTTTTCGAAGACCTTGAACCACGCATTGTCGATGTCGATTTGGACGGCACAAACGAAGTCATCGTCGTCGAATCCAGCGTCCACGAAGGCGCGCAACTGGCAATTTACGACTCACGCGGCGAAAAAATCGCCGCAACGCCCCATATCGGCACCCGTTTCCGCTGGCTTGCTCCGGTCGGTGCCGCCGACCTGGATGGCGATGGGAATGTCGAAATCGCCTATGTCGACCGCCCACATCTGGCCAAAACCTTGCGCATCTGGCGCTTCGATAACGGCGAGCTAACTGAAATCGCCTCGCTGCCGAACCTCACAAATCATCGCATAGGTGAGGATTTCATATCAGGCGGCCTGCGCGAGTGTGGCAACACTCCGGAATTGATCCTCGTCAACGGCAACTGGACGCGCATCATCAGCGTTTCACCCCAAACCGATTGGACCACCACTGATCTCGGCCCGTTCAAAGGCCCCAAAAGCCTGACCCGCGCCTTAGAATGCTGATCCGCCCCTTCATCTGGCTAATAAGACCTTGGGGGTGAGGCCAAAGGCCGAGGGGGCAAAGCCCCCTGCCCCCTATCCGTTCAAAGAGCCCGCCAGCCAATGTCGCGTCGATAAAAACCCGCCGGCCAGTCAACACCGTTGACCATCGCATAAGCCCGATCACGCGCCTCTTGCAAACTCTTCCCGCGCGCAGTCACATTTAGCACACGCCCACCTGCAGCCTGCACCTGCCCGTCGACAGCTTTGGTGCCAGCGTGAAAGACCATGTTGCTGCTATCTTCAGGAAGCGCATCCAGTCCCTTGATCACAGTCCCTTTTTCATAGGACCCAGGATAACCCTGGGCGGCCATCACAACGGTCATTGCATGGTCGTCCGCCCAATTCACCTGTGTCTCGCTCAACCGGCCCTGCGCGGCCGCGTGCAAAAGGTCCAGCACCTGAGCGCCTAGACGCATCATCAGAACCTGGCATTCCGGATCGCCAAAGCGGACGTTGTATTCCACCAACCTTGGCTGGCCGTCCTTGATCATCAAACCCGCATACAGCACGCCCTGAAACGGCATCCCACGACGTTTCATTTCGGCCATGGTCGGTCGCACGATCTCTTCCATAGCACGCGCTTCGATTTCGGCGCTCAAAACCGGCGCAGGGGAATAGGCTCCCATTCCGCCGGTGTTCAAACCCGTATCGCCTTCTCCGACGCGCTTGTGATCCTGCGCGGTGCCGATGGACAGAATGTCCTCACCGTCGCAGAGCACGAACAAAGAGGCCTCTTCGCCTTCCATGAACTCTTCGATAACAACCTCGGCCCCAGCACCACCAAATGCACCTCCGAACATGTCGTCAATGGCGTCCAGCGCAGTCTGATCGTCCATAGCGACGATCACGCCTTTGCCGGCGGCCAGACCATCGGCCTTAACGACGATCGGCGCGCCCTGCTCGCGGATATAGGCCTTGGCGGCCTCGGCCTCGGTGAACCGGGCATAAGCCGCTGTGGGCGCGTTCGAAGCGTCACAGATCTCTTTGGTAAAGCTTTTCGAGGCTTCCAACTGCGCCGCATCTGCGGACGGACCAAAGACCAGCACGCCCGCCTCACGCAGCCGATCCGCGACACCGGCGGCCAGAGGGGCCTCGGGACCGACGATCACGAAATCAATCGCGTTCTCTTCGGCAAAGCTGACAACCGCGCCACCGTTCTCGATATCCAGCGTTGCGCAGTCCGCGATCTGCGCAATCCCGGCATTTCCCGGCGCCACGATCAGGCGGTCACATTTGGGGTTCTGCATCACCGCCCAGGCGAGGCTGTGTTCGCGCCCGCCGCTGCCGAGAATGAGGATGTTCATGAAGGTCTCCGATCTGCTTGGCCTCGCCTTCCGGGCGTTCTAAGCTGGGCAGGCATTTGACACAAGGCGCTGAAATGTCCGACCTGCTAGACGACCCCATTCCCGGTCAAAATACCCCTGAATACACCGTTTCGGACATCTCGGGCGAGGTGAAACGCACACTCGAGGGCGCGTTCGGGCGAATCCGTGTCCGCGGTGAAGTTGGCAGGGTGTTCAAAGCACGGTCCGGCCATCTATACTACGACATCAAGGATGATCGGAACGTGTTGGCCTGCACCACCTGGAAAGGCCAGATCTCGGGCCTTTCCGTGGTGCCCGAAGAAGGGCTGGAGGTTGTCGTCACCGGTCGTCTGACCGCTTTTGGCGCGCAGTCCAAATACAACCTGAACGTCGATGAGGTCGCCGTTGCGGGCCAAGGCGCGCTGATGGCGCTGTTGGAAAAGCGCAAGAAGCAGCTGGAGGCCGAAGGCCTGTTTGCGCCCGAGCGCAAAAAGCCCCTCCCCTATCTGCCGCAGATTATTGGCGTTGTAACCTCGCCCTCTGGTGCGGTGATCCGCGATATCCTGCACCGCTTGCGGGACCGATTCCCGCGAAAAGTTCTGATCTGGCCCGTCGCCGTCCAAGGTGCGAACTGCGCCCCCGAGGTTGCGCGGGCAATTGAGGGCTTCAACAAGCTGACCCCGGGCGGAGCGCTACCCCGTCCCGATCTGATTATCGTCGCGCGCGGTGGCGGCTCGATTGAAGACCTCTGGGGGTTCAACGAAGAAATCGTGGCGCGGGCCACCGCCGCGTCGGACATCCCGCTGATCTCCGCCGTAGGGCACGAGACCGATACGACCCTGATCGACTTTGTCTCGGACCGCCGCGCGCCAACACCGACCGCTGCCGCCGAACTGGCAGTACCCGTTCGCATGGAGCTGTTGGCTTGGACCGGTGAGCAAGGCGCGCGTCTGTCCCGAGCGGCAACAGACGCGGTTCAACGGCGTGCTCAACGGTTGCGCGACCTGTCCCGCGCGCTGCCGCGCCCGGACAGCTTGTTGAACACCCCCCGACAACGGCTTGATTTGATTGCAGATCGGCTTGCCCCCGCCCTCAGTCGCGGTGTGCAGAACAGGCGTATTCAGGTGGTCGAGTTGTCGGCCCATCTGCGCCCGTCTACTTTACGCAATCTCGTATCGTCCAGAAATGAGGCACTGCGGAATATGTCGTCCCGCCTTTCGTTGCGCCCGATCCAGCGCGAGATCGAGCAACAGCGGCAGAATATCAACAGGTTGGCCGACCGAACGAACGCGGCGCAGACCACACGCCTGGATCGCATGCGGCAACAGCTGGACGCGGCTGACCGGCTTAGGGAAACGCTGAGTTACAAAGCCACGCTGCAGCGCGGATACGCCGTGGTGCGGGCTGAGGGTCAGGTTCTAACCACAAAAGAACAGGCCTCAAAACACAACGCGTTCGAGATCGAGTTCGCAGATGGTCAGATCACCACGGGCCAATCCTCGCCCGCTCGACCTGCCGCGAAGAAACAGGCCAAGCCTGACGCACCCGATCAGGGGTCTTTGTTCTAGCCAATTTCGGATTCAGACGCCGACCTCGGGGCCAAGGCAGACCATTTCTTCGTTGATATCCTCGGCCTCATATAACTCTGTCGTGTCCGGGTTGCCCTCAAACTGGGCAATCAGGCCCCGATCGGACTGGGTGAAAACCCAACACTGCGGATCAAGCCGATCTTCGTAGATGAAACAGATTTGTTCGCCCTGCTCGTACCAGAGGCCCTCTTTGCAATTGCCATCCATAAACGACCAGATTACGCGTCGATTGGGCAGATACCGCTCGACCCCATAGACCTGCCCCTGAAATCCATAGAACAGCGTCTTTCCTTGCGTGTAGCTGTCGAATTCTGACCCGGACAGCACCGGTTGAGCCGCGGCCATGTTCGCAGCCAGTGTTAAGGGAATCGCAATTCTCATCAGCATGGCTTCATTCTGTCAGATGCGCCTGAACCGCGCCACCATCACAGGGATGCCTTAACGTCACCGGTTGAGTTATTCCTGTGATCCCGGTGAAGTCGTTGGAAAAAGCACGGGAGACATTTTATGACAACCGCCTTGTTCTGGATCGCTGCCGCAAGTGCCGTGGCCTATCTGCCGCTGTCACCGCGCCCCGCAAGCGCTGTAAGATCCGTGTTCAAAACAGCCTCGGTCGCGCTGCTGGCATTCGTCGCGTTACTCAGCGGAGGCCCCCTTCTCCTGACCTTGGCGCTCGCCTTGTGCGCCGTGGGTGACGCCCTGCTCTCGCATGAGACAGACTCGACCTTCATGGCAGGGATTGGCGCATTCGCAGCGGGCCACCTGGCCTACATCGCATTATTCCTGACCCACCCGTACAGCGACGCCGCGTTGATCCTCGACAAACCCGGCTACTTCTGGTCGTTGATTATTCTGGGCATCGTGGCCGCGACCATGCTGGCCCCGCGCGCCGGTGATTTGAAAGGGCCTGTACTGGCCTATATCCCCATCATTCTTGGGATGGGTGTCACAGTCCTCGCCCTGCCCGAGACTGGCGCGTTGCGATGGGCGCTGCCCGCGGCCTTGGCCTTCATCGCCTCAGACCTGATCCTGGCCACGGAAAAGTTTCTGCTGCCCCAAGATCATCCTGCGTTGCGCTTCACACCCTACATGATCTGGATCCTCTACTGGGGCGCGCAAGCCGGGTTGCTGATTGCGTTCCTCTGACCCTTTGCAACTGCCGCAAATCCGCATTAGGTGAGGGGAACACCTGCGGAGACCAAAAATGGCGTTTTTCTCAAAGCTCAAGGACAAGCTGTTCAAATCCTCGTCCCGCCTCGAACAGGGGCTTGACGCCATTGTCGAAGACGGGGGCGAGGAAACTTCGGCTCCTGATCCCATCATCCCCGAGCCGGATCCGCAGCCCGAACCGGTCCCCGAAGTTCCCCAGCCCGCGCCGGAAACGCCGGCACCGGCGCCCCAGCCGGCTGAGACACCCGAGCCTATGCCGGTTGATCCAACGCCCGCCCCGCCCCCGCCCGAGGCCGCACCGCAAAAGGGCATGCTGGGCCGCCTGTTTGGTCGTAGCGAAGCCAAGGCCGTCGTGCGCCGCACTCTGGACGACGACATGCTCGAACAGTTGGAAGAGTTGCTGATCGCCTCCGATATGGGCGTCGACACTGCACTGCGCGTTACTTCCAACATGGCCGAAGGTCGGCTGGGCCGAAAACTATCGACCCAAGAGATCAAGCAATTGCTGGCGCAAGAAGTTGCCCGCGTCATGGAGCCCGTCGCCAAACCGCTGCCAATCTACGCCAAGCGCCCGCAGGTGGTTCTGGTCGTCGGCGTGAATGGGTCTGGTAAGACAACGACCATCGGCAAACTGGCCAGCCAGTTCAAAGCCGCTGGCAAAAAGGTGGTGATCGCCGCCGGTGACACATTCCGCGCCGCCGCCGTCGAACAGTTGCAGGTCTGGGGCGATCGCGCCGGTGTGCCCGTGCTGACCGCACCCGAAGGGTCCGACCCGGCCTCTCTGGCCTTCGACGCACTGACGCGCGCGCAGCGAGACGGTGCAGACCTGCTGATGATCGACACCGCAGGCCGCTTGCAGAACCGGGCCGACCTGATGGAAGAGCTGGCCAAAATCGTCCGTGTCATCCGCAAGGTCGACGACACCGCCCCGCACAACACCTTGCTTGTGCTGGATGCCACCACCGGACAGAACGCGCTGAGCCAGGTCGAAACCTTCCGCAAACTGGCCGACGTCTCGGGTCTTGTCATGACTAAGCTGGACGGCACCGCCAAAGGCGGCGTGCTGGTTGCGCTTGCCGACAAGTTCGGCCTGCCGATCCATGCCATCGGTGTCGGAGAGCAAATCGACGATCTGGCCCCCTTCGACCCAGAAGAGTTCGCCGCTGCCCTCACCGGCCTCGACCAAGGCTGATCCGCCCCTTCATCTGGCCAAAAATACCTTCCGGGGATCTGGGGGTGGAAAACCCCCAGCCTCTCAACCCAACAAAAAGACTGACATTTGAGCGACTGGCTGATCTCACTCGAAGGCACCGAAGCTGGACACCAACTGGCCCTTGGGCTGGCCTTGATGGCCGCCTTTTTGCACGCGGTCTTCGGCGCCCTGCAAAAAGGCCGCCACGATCCGTGGCTGTCACGTGGGGCAATCGACGCCAGCTATTGCCTGATGGCCGCCCCTTTCGCCTTTTTCGTCGTTCCCTGGCCCGAGCCCTATATGTGGCCGATCTTTGCGGTCGTCTGGCTGATCCACATCGCCTACAAGACCCTGCAGGCCATGGCCTATACCAAGGGTTCCTACACCGTCGTCTACCCGGTTGTGCGCGGTACCGGCCCGCTGTTCACAGTCATTGGAGCCTACCTTCTGTTCGGTGAGACCTTTACCGGCATGCAATGGTTCGGAGTCCTCGTCCTGCTGGCAGGTATCTTCGGACTGGCCGCCTATAACTTCCGGTTTCTCGAAACCAACCGGGAAACGCTGGGCATCGCTTTGATACTGGCTGTTGCAACGGGCCTCTTCGTTGCGCTCTACACCACCTATGACGCCTACGGCATCCGCGCCACCACGGACCCTTTCACCTTTCTGGCCTGGTTCTTCATGATCGATGGGGCCGCAATGCCTTTCTATGCCTTCCTCAGATGGCGCGCGATGATCGACCGCCCTGCAATCGGCCCCCTCATGGTGCGGGGGTTGGTCGGAGGCATCATCGCCCCTATGTCTTTCGGAGCCATTATGCTCGCCACACGTCTGGACAAGGTCGGCGAAGCAGCGGTCCTGCGCGAGACGTCCACGGTGTTTGCCGCTCTGATCGGGTGGCTGGTCCTAAAAGAAACCGTGGGGCCACGGCGGATCGCGCTGATGGCATTGATTGCATTGGGCGCAGTAATAGTTGAAATGGGCGGGTAAGCAGCAGGTCGGAATCATGGCAGAGAAAAAAGACATCAACCCCTTTATCAAACAGGCGCTCGAGCTTGGCCCCCCGCTGGCCTTCTTTTTCATCTACCTGCGCCTGCGCGATGACAGCTTCCTGATCGGCGGCATTGAATATTCAGGGTTCATCATCGCCACGATCATCTTCGTACCCCTGATGCTGGCCGCGATGGGCATCCTTTGGTATCTGACCGGTAAGCTGAGCCGAATGCAGATTTTCACCGCATTCATGGTGATCTTCTTTGGTGGCCTGACCGCCTGGTTCAATGACGAGCGGTTCTTCAAGATGAAAACCACGCTTGTGTACGGCTTTTTCTCGGTGGTCCTGGGAATTGGCCTGTTACAGGGCAAATCCTATCTCGCCTATGTCCTCGAAGAGATGCTGCCCATGCGCCACGAAGGCTGGATGATCCTGACACGCCGTTTGTGCGGCTGCTTTGCGGTTCTGGCAATTGCCAATGAATTCGTATGGCGCACCATGTCCACGGATCTTTGGGTCAAGATCGAAACCTTCGCGTTCCCGATCGCACTAATGGCCTTTCTGATGATTCAGTTCAGCATGCTGCAACGCTATATGGACGACCCGGACCAAAACTAGGCGAAACCCGCCAAACGTACTCATCTCATACGATTGCTATGAAATTGGTCGTTATTTGGTGCCCGGATCAGGCAAGTTGATAAAAAACTTGGCATAATCGCCCGGCTATGGAACATTGAGTCACCACTCAACACCTGACGCCGGAGTACCGCCACTCTCATGACGGCTCTACCCAACAGCGGATTTCTGTCCGAGGCATCGGATCGTCTTAGGGCGATGCTGTCCGCCTTGGCGACCGAGATTTCGCTGGACCAGGGTCAGGTTCTGTTCGAACAAGGGGATGAGGGCGACGCGCTTTATGCAATCACCGAGGGCACGCTTGAGGTGTCGTTCCTTGCGATGAGCGGACGCAAGCTGTCGTTGACCCTGATGAAGCCGGGCGAAGTGTTTGGCGAGATCGCATTGTTCGACAGCGGCCCCCGCACAGCAACGATTGCGGCTGCCGAGCCATCGCGGGTTCTGCGTGTAAGGCGCAGCGATGTGATGGACCAGATTCGCCAGCATCCCGACCTCGCCGTCGACATGATCCGTCTGGCAGGCTTGCGCATGCGTTGGATGGGCTCGCAATTGAACGAGCAGGTGTTCTTGCCGATGCCCATACGTCTGGCGCGGAAACTGCTGCACCTCTCTGCCCTTCAGGACGATCCGGCGACGCGCATTACGCTGTCTCAGAGCGAACTGGCCGAGTTCGTCGGTGCCACGCGCGAGGCGGTCTCCAAGACCATTTCCACGTGGAAACGCGACAAGGTCGTCGAAGCCTCTCGGGGCGGATTGATGATCCAGGACTTCAACGCGCTGAAAGAGCTGGCCGAGTCAGATCTGATCTGACCTTGTGATCTCCTTCACATACGAGCCGCGCTGAAAAAGCTATCGTCCTAAGTGTTACCGTAAGAGGCCAGAGAATCATCCCCGATATCTGTCCACTGGTCTCTCCCTGTACCAGAGCCATGCGCCTCCCCGGCGTGTGGCTCACCTCCTTTTTGGGGGCAGAAAACAGAAAAAGGCCGGAGCACATGCCCCGGCCTTTTCCGTTGATTTGCTATGGTTTGTTACTCGCCCAGGCTCAGCGCCACAAAACGAGGATCGCCACCCCGACGCACAAGCAGCAGCAAGGACTTGCGTCCCGCCTCGCGGGCCTCTTCCATGCGCGCCTCAAGGTCGGCAATCGAGGTAACCTTCTGCTGACCTGCCTCGGTGATCAGATCACCCGCACGCAGCCCTTTCGAAAATGCCTCGGACGCTTCATCAACCTCGGTCACGAACAGACCCTCGGCGTCCTCTTCCAGACCAAGGTCTGTGCGCAGAGTGTCCGTCAGCGGAGAGATCGACAGACCCAGAATATCTGCGTTCTCTTCCGTTGGCGCTTCCGAGGTTTCCTCGCCCCCGTCATCGGTGCGCTCGGCATCCTCACGGCGTCCCAGCGTCACCAGTACAGTCTGAGTGCCACCGTCGCGATGCACAACGACACGGACGGATTTACCAACGGTAGTTTCGCCCACCTGACGGACGAGACCACGTGTATCTTCGACTTCGACACCATCAAAGCTGAGGATCACGTCCCCGGCCAGCAGACCGGCGTCCTTGGCCGGTCCGTCCGGCACGTCACTGATCAACGCACCACCCGGTTTGTCCAGACCCATCGCCTCGGCCATGTCCTCGGTGACGTCCTGGATGCGCACGCCCAGCCAGCCGCGGCGGGTTTCACCGAATTCACGCAGCTGGTCGACCACTTTGACCACAACGTTCGACGCCATCGAGAAGCCAATCCCGATCGAGCCGCCGTTTGGGGACAGGATCGCGGTGTTCACACCGATCACTTCGCCATCCATGTTGAACAGCGGCCCACCAGAGTTGCCTCGGTTAATCGCCGCGTCGGTCTGAATGTAGTCGTCATATGATCCGCTCAGCGCGCGGTTACGGGCGGATACAATCCCGGCCGAAACAGAGAACCCCTGCCCCAGTGGGTTGCCCATCGCGATCACCCAGTCACCAACACGCGCGATGTCGCTGTCGCCGAAGGTGACATATTGCAACGGGCCCGAGGCCTCGACCTTGAGCAACGCAATGTCCGTCTTGTCGTCAGTACCGATCACCTTTGCGGGCAGCTCTTTCACGGGCTGTCCGTCACCCGGGAAGAATTCGACCAGAATTTCATCAGCTTCGGCGATGACGTGGTTGTTGGTAACGATATAGCCGTCCTCAGAGATCACAAAGCCCGACCCCAGGGCGTTGCTGCGACGCGGACGGTTGCCGTCATCGCCGTTGTTGCGATCCTGAAATTCGCGAAAGAAGTCTTCGAACGGCGATCCTTCGGGGACAATGCCCTGCGGACCGGTCTGACCTTCGATTAAGGTAGAAGTGGTGATGTTGACCACCGCCGGGCTGATCTTTTCGGCCAGCGGTGCCAGGCTCTCGCCCCGTGCATGCGCCGCAACGGTTTGTGCCAGAACCAGCATCATCCCCGCGAACACCAGCCACATCAGCCGCATAAAACCAACCCCCTCGTCCTGCCGGACCGAAATACTGCGTGCTTGTGCCTGCACTTGGGAACTCCTTGTCAACAAGTCTTGTCTTACCACCTGCGGGTGGCCGTTCTCACGAACCAATGTAGTCGGTTTGTCCAAGCCCGCAACTCGGGATCGCGGGGAATTCACCGGCAATTGAGGTCACAATCCTAAAATCCGACCTGATATGCGCCCCAAAGCAGCACCAGACCGCTAACGACGCACAGCAATCCTGCCAACCGCCGCGCCTGTTCGGGGATGGATCGCAGCGCCTCGAGCATACGTTCAATAAGCGAAGGGGCCAGCGCGTAGGCCAGCCCCTCGACAATCAGTACCAGCCCGAAGGCCAGAAGGATCATACCCATTACTGGGCCGATTGCCCGGTGGGCGACTTCAGATAGTTGAAGAAATCAGAATCCGGGCTGAGCACCATCGAGCTGTTACCACCTTGCAGCGCGCGCTCGTAAGCCGAGAGTGAACGGTAGAACTCGAAGAACTCGGGGTCCTTGCCAAAAGCCTCGGCGAAGATCGCGTTACGCTCGGCGTCGGCTTCACCGCGGATGATCTCAGCCTCGCGGTTGGCGTCCGACACCAACTCGACCACAGTACGGTCGGCCTGCGCGCGGACACGCTGCGCGGCTTCGTTACCACGGGCGCGTTCGTCGGTCGCTTCACGTTCCCGCTCGGCTTTCATCCGGTCAAATGTCGCCTCAAGGTTTGCTTGCGGGAGGTCAGTTGCCTTCAGACGCACGTCGATCACGTTCACGCCCAGCGCTTGTGCTTCGGCAATCGCGCTGTTCCGGATACGCAGCATCAAAGCCGCACGGTCCGAGCTGAGGATATCGCGGGACGAAACCGAACCCAGAACCTCACGCGTTTCAGCGCGCAGGATACGGTCAAGACGATCCTCGGCAACGGGGATACCGCCGACACCAACAGCCTGACGGAACTGATTCAGATCGGAGATCCGGTAGCGTGCAAAGGCGTCGACAACCAGACGACGGTCATCCAAAGGCGTAACCTCCAGCGGCTGCACGTCAATGGACAGGATACGGTCGTCGTAGCGCACGACTTCCTGAATCAAAGGAATCTTGAACGCCAGACCTGGCTCTTCCTTGACCGCGACGACACGACCAAACTGCAGCACCAGCGCGCGTTCACGCTCGTCCACGATAAAGATCGAAGACAGGCCAACAACACCAAGGATCACGACCAGAATGAGAATAATCGGTGATTTACGCATCAGTTGCTCTCCTCGGCCTGATTGCGGCGCAATTCGTTCAGCGGCAGATACGGCACGACGCCTTGCCCCGAACCGGTCGAGTTTTCGTCCAGAATGATCTTGTCGACATCACCCAGAACCTGTTCCATCCGTTCCAGATAGAGGCGTTTGCGGGTCACGTCAGGCGCTTTGGAGTATTCTTCCAGAACCGCGCTAAAACGGCTGGCCTCACCTTGAGCGCCATTGATCTGCTGGGCGCGATAGGCTTCGGCTTCTTCCAGAACCTGAGCCGCTTCACCGCGGGCTTCCGCCAACACACGGTTGGCATAGGCGTCAGCAACGTTCTGCAAACGGTCACGTTCCTGAGCGGCAGCCTGAACATCGCGGAACGCCGCAATCACGTCCTGCGGCGGGTCGGCCTTGTCAAAGTTCACGCGGACAATGTTCACACCTGAGTCGTAGCTGTCCATTGTCGCCTGAATAAGTTCCTGAAGACGGTCCGCGATGATGCCACGATCCCGGTTCAGAATTGGTGCAAGCTCGCTTTGCGCAATGATTTCGCGCATCGCTGATTCCGACACTGCTCGGATCGTCTGGCGCGGATCGCGCAGGTTAAACAGGTACTTGGCCGGGTCGTTGATGTTCCAAACAACTTGATAGTCGATATCGACGACGTTTTCATCGCCGGTCAGCATCAGTCCATCGTCGCTGCCACGCGCGCCGCCCATGTCTTCGTTCTGTTCGCGGGTTACCGGGATAACCTCAGCGGTCACGAAAGGCCACGGCGCAAAGTTCAGACCCGGATTTCCGACGGCCGAGAACTCACCCAAAAACAGCTCAACCGACTGTTCTTCGGGCTTGACCGTGTAGAAGCTGGCCGCGCCCCACAGTACCGCCGCTACGACGACACCAATCAGGACCGTACCTTTGGTGAACAGAGGGCCACCGCCACCTTGACCGCCGCCGCTGCCACCACGGCCCGAGCCGCCACGACCGCCCATCAGGACGCGCAGTTGCTCTTGACCTTTCTTCATCAGCTCATCGATCTCGGGGATCTGCGGGCCATCGCCTTCGGGCGGGCGTTGCCCGTTACCGTTATTGCCCCTGTTTCCTCCGCCACCGGATGAGCCTCCGCCCCCCCAGGGGCCACCGCTGTTGCCCGCCATATGTATCTATTCCCTTGTGTTGGACCGTGTGATCACGGGTTCCCTTGTAACTTGTGTGCGCCTGCTTGCAAATCAAGCAGTGCGCACAGGTTGCCGCATTGTCACCAGTTCTTCGGCCATAACCGGGTGAACAGCAACCGTGCGGTCAAAATCTTCCTTGGTTGCGCCCATCTTTACAGCAATACCGGCCAGCTGGATCATCTCTCCAGCACCCGGCGCGACGATGTGACAGCCCAGCACCTTGCGGGTGGCCTGGCTGACGATCAGTTTCATCAGGACGCGCTGCGTTCCTCCGGCAAAGGCCTTTTGCATAGGCTTGAACGAGGTTGCATAGACCTCGATCGGTTCCTGCGCCGCTGCCTCTTCTTCGCTGAGGCCCACCGTGCCGAATTCGGGCTGGGTGAAAATGGCGGTCGGGATCAATTCGTGATCCACGGGTGTCGGGTTGCCTTTGAATACGGTTTCGACAAAGGCCATGCCTTCGCGGATCGCGACAGGTGTCAGGTTCACACGGTCGGTCACGTCGCCGATGGCATAGATCGAAGGAACGGCTGTCTGGCTGTATTCATCGACAACGATCTCGCCTTTGCGACCACGTTCCACGCCCAGCGCCTCAAGGCCCAGATTGTCCGCATTGGGCACCCGGCCCGTTGCAAACATGACCACGTCGAACTGATCCTCGGTGCCATCGGTGGCTTTAACGCGGATCTTGTCGCCCTCTTTTGTCATCTCAAGCACGTTCGTACCCAAACGAACATCAATGCCATTTTGGCGCATTTCTTCGCAGATCAGACCGCGCGCCTCTTCGTCGAAACCACGGAGAATCTGCGCTCCGCGGTAGAATTGAGTGGTCTTCACACCCATGCCGTTCATGATCCCGGCAAACTCGCTGGCGATGTAACCGCCGCCGACGATCAGAATGCTTTCCGGCAGTTGGTCCAGATGGAAAATCTCATTGGAAGTGATCGCCAGCTCAGACCCCGGGAATTGGGGCACGACCGGACGACCCCCGGTGGCCACGAGGATGTGCTTGGCCGTCTTGCGCGTCCCGTCGGCCAGTTCGACCGTATGGGGATCGACCACGGTAGCGCGTTGGTCAAAGCTTTCGACACCGTTGTTCTTCAGGATATTGCGGTAGATGCCTTCCAGCCGGTCCAGTTCGGTCACCAGCTTGCCATGGAAGGTCTTCCAGTTCAGCGCGCCGGGCTGAATGTCCCAGCCGTAGGCTTGCGCATCGCCGACCATTCCTGAGAACTCACTGGCAAAAACCATCAGCTTTTTAGGCACACAGCCCCGGATAACGCAGGTTCCGCCATAGCGATCCTCTTCCGCCAGTGCCACCTTGGCGCCGTTCTCGCCAGCGGCTACACGCGCGGCACGAACCCCGCCCGAGCCTCCACCGATAACGAACAGATCATAGTCAAAGCTCATTTGTCCTGCCTTTTCCAAACTTCCGCACTCGCCATACCGGCGTTGCTAGGGGTGTACCCGATCTCGCGCCGCTGTCCAGAGTGATCACAAAGTCCTAAACATCTTGGATCTCGCGAACTCGCACCGGAAATAGCAGCAGCGCCGAATTCAAACGCCCAGATATGGTAGGTTCCAGCAAATTCAACGGCAGCCGGGCGGTCTTTGACCTACCTTATCGGTTCGGAAACAAAGCAGATGGAAATCGCCGGTGGTTCCAACTTCGGCGTCAGCGCCGCTCAATCCGCCAAGTCCGAAAACAGGTTTTCGCCACCTTCGACCAATTGGTCCAGTTCGATTGTTCCGTCGTTAATGTCCCGCAGTTCGACCCGACCGTCGCCGTGGCCGATCACAACTTTGTCACAGATGTCGATGAACAATCCGTTTTCGACAACACCCGGCACTTGGTTCAGTACCAGCGCGAGTTGTCTTGGATTCCCGATACGCTGAAGATTCAGGTCCAGAATATGGTTTCCCTCATCCGTCACGAACGGTGCCTCACCGTTCATGCGCAGCGCAGCAGAGTTACCCAAAACGTCCATCGTATCCAGCGCCTCCTGGATCAGCGTGCGCGTTGTTTGCCAGCCAAAAGGGATCACCTCGACCGGCAGAGGGAAAGCGCCCAGCGTTTCCACCTCTTTCCCGGCGTCGGCTATGACGATCATCTGGTCACTGGCGGTGGCAACGATCTTTTCCTGCAGATGCGCACCGCCGCCGCCTTTGATCAGGTTCAGCTCGCCGTCAAACTCATCCGCGCCGTCAATGGTCAAGTCCAGCCATCCGGCCTGATCCAGCGAAACGACCTCGATCCCCAGTTCCCGGGCCAGCTGCGCAGTACGGGTCGAGGTCGGCACCGCCTTAATCCGCAACCCTTCCTGCTTGACCCGCTCGCCCAATCGACGGACCATCCAAGCGGCGGTCGACCCGGTGCCAAGCCCCACGCGCATCCCGTTTTCGACCATATCCGCGGCCCGGCACGCAGCGGCGAACTTCGCCTTGTCGATAGGCGACATATCTCCGGTCATTGCAGCATTCCCCCTTGGTATTACGGAATTTATACGGAATGTCCGGACAGACTGCGAGCGCCAATTCGCCAACCCCGACGGCAGGCCTGTCGCAAAACTACGCGTTTCCTATTGGAAACGTCGCAATCGAAGCTTACGAAACTGCCGCTGGTGTATACATACGGCGCATGAACGCGCCCTATACACTCCACTATGCCCCCGACAACGCCTCGCTGGTGATCAGACTGGCGTTGGAAGAGATGGGCCTGCCGTATGAAACGCGCCTGGTGGACCGTCGCCGGAACGAACAGGACGGTGAAGCTTATCGGGCGCTGAACCCCAACGGTTTGATCCCGGTTCTGGAAACGCCGAATGGGCCGATCTTTGAGACCGCGGCGATCCTGTTGTGGCTGGCCGACACACACGGGCAACTTGCCCCAGCCCCAGACAGCCCGGACCGGGCGGCATTTCTGAAATGGCTGTTCTTTGCGTCGAACACCCTTCACGCGGACATGCGCATCCTGTTCTATGCCGAAAAATACATCGATAAGGCGCAGGGTGACACGTTGCGGCAAGGCATCCGCCCGCGCCTGTGTCAGCACCTTAAGAATCTGGATGATCTGGCGGCGACTGCGCCTGAATGGCTGAGCGGCGATCGCCCCTCGGTCCTAAGCTACTACCTGGCATGTCAGATGCGATGGATGGCCCTTTACCCCGCCCGGGCTGATCGCAGTTGGTTCAAGTTGGCGGACACGCCCCATCTGCAATCAATTCTGACGCACCTCGAAAACCGTCCCGCAACTCGTGCTGCCATGACAGCCGAGGGTTTGGGGACCACTCCCTTCACCAGCCCGACTTACGCTAACCCCTCAGAAGGCTCTGCTACCTGATATGTTTCTGTCTGTCTTCGATATGTTCAAAGTGGGCATCGGCCCGTCTTCGTCACACACAATGGGGCCGATGGTGGCCGCTGCGCGATTCCTGGACCTGATGCGTGTCTCGCCATTCGAATTTGCAGGACTGCGTGCTTCCCTGCACGGCTCATTGGCGTTTACCGGTGTGGGCCATGCGACCGACCGCGCCACGATCCTTGGGCTGGCCGGTTTCGTGCCGGACACCTATGACAATGACAAGGCCGAGGCTGCGCTGGCCGCCATTGCTGAAACGCATTCGGTCTCGCCTGAGGGTCTGCCGACACTGCATTTCGATCCCAAGGCCGATATGATCTTTGACTACGATCACAATCTGCCCGGCCACGCCAACGGGATGATCCTGATGGCCACCGACGCGCAAGGCGACGTGATCCTGCGGCAGGTCTACTATTCCGTCGGCGGCGGCTTTGTGTTGACAGAAGAAGAACTGGCCGAGGGCAAAGCCACCAATGACGGACCGCCGGTGCCCTTCCCCTTCCATTCGGCCGCAGAGATGCTGGAGATGTCAAAGGCCAGCGGTAAAAGCGTCGCCCAGATGAAGCGCGAGAACGAGATCGCGCGCGGCTGTGCTGACAGTTTCGCCAAGGGCTCCGCCCGCCTTTGGGAAGTCATGAACAACTGCATCGAACGCGGACTGAAAACGGACGGAATACTTCCGGGCGGTCTGAACGTCCGCCGCCGTGCCAAGGGTATCTATGACGCATTGCTGGCCGAGCGCGGCATGAACCTGAACGCGCCGCACACCATCAACGATTGGATGAGCGTTTACGCCATGGCCGTGAATGAGGAAAACGCGGCGGGCGGTCAGGTTGTCACCGCACCAACCAATGGGGCTGCAGGCACGCTGCCAGCGGTTCTGCGCTATTACCTCGACCACGTGCCGGGCGCATCGGAAAGCCATATCGAGGATTTCCTGCTGACCGCTGCCGCCATCGGTGGACTGGTCAAGTACAACGCCTCGATCTCGGGGGCTGAAGCGGGCTGCCAAGCTGAGGTCGGAAGCGCCTCTGCCATGGCGGCGGCTGGACTGTGCGCGGTGATGGGCGGCACGCCCGAGCAGGTGGAAAATGCCGCCGAGATCGCGCTTGAACATCACCTGGGCATGACCTGCGATCCGGTCAAAGGGTTGGTGCAGGTACCTTGTATCGAACGTAACGGGTTGGCGGCAATCAAGGCGGTCTCGGCAGCGTCGCTGGCGCTGCGCGGTGACGGGCAGCATTTTGTGCCTCTTGACGCCGTTATCGAGACCATGCGCCAGACCGGCCACGATATGCACGAGAAGTATAAAGAAACTTCGCTGGGCGGATTGGCTGTGAACGTGCCAAACTGCTGACAGACAGCAAAACGGAGGACAGCGATGCAAGGACACTGCCTGTGCGGTACCATCAGGTACGAAGTTGATCCTCCGGTCCTGTCCTGCGTGAGCTGTCACTGCGACAGTTGCCGCAGGCAATGCGCCGCGCCGATGACCACCTATTTCGGTGTGCGCGACGGACAATGGCGCTGGACTGGCGAAGCCCCAAAGGTCTTCAACTCTTCCCCCGGTGTCGAACGCAGCTTTTGCCCACATTGCGGCACTCCGATTTCGTTCCGGTCGCAATCCATGTCTGATGTACTGCACCTGTATGTCGCCACACTGGACGATCCCAACCAGTTGCAGCCCACACTGCACGTCGCACACGAAGAGAGGCTGGATTGGCTGAAACTGGACGATGACCTGCCCGTGTGCATCGGACCAGATTACACAAAGGTACAACCGCTGCCTTAGGTGCTTTCAACCGGGCGTCAAAAGCCCTAGCGTCGCAGTATGACTCAGGATCGTCCCGTCTTTGGCATCATCTTGATGCTTGGTTTCTGTGTGCTTGCTCCGCTGGGCGACTCCATCGCCAAGCTGCTGGGCGAGACGATGCCGGTGGGCGTTCTGGTTTTCATCCGCTTTGCCGTTCAGGCGCTGATCCTAATCCCACTGGTGACCCTGACCGGGCGGCCGTGGCGCATGCGCGGGCGTATCCTGCGGCTGGCATTCATCCGAACCGTCCTCCACATCATTGGCATTGCTGCAATGTTCAGCGCACTGCAATTCCTGCCACTGGCCGACGCAGTCGCGATCGCCTTTGTGATGCCCTTCATCATGCTGTTGCTTGGCCGGTACGTACTGGGCGAAGAGGTCGGACTGCGCCGCCTGACAGCCTGCCTTGTTGGTTTCATCGGAACCCTGCTGGTCATCCAACCGAGCTTTGTTCAAGTCGGCGCAGCGGCGCTATTGCCACTGGTTGTGGCCGTGGTCTTTTCTCTGTTCATGCTGGTGACCCGGCAAATCGCCAAGGAGACCGACCCGATCGCACTGCAGGCAGTGTCCGGAGTTATGGCCACCGTCCTGCTGTTACCTGTTTTGGCACTGGGAACTCTGGGTGAGGTCTGGGCGCTGTCCTTCATTGTCCCGCCAAGCGAAAGCCACCTGTTGCTGATCGGGATCGGCGTTCTGGGGACCGTCGCGCACCTTTTCATGACATGGTCCCTGCGCTATGCGCCGTCGGCCACATTGGCGCCTATGCAATATCTTGAAATCCCGGTGGCGACCTTGTTCGGCTGGCTGATATTTCACGACCTGCCAAACGGCGTCGCCGCAGCGGGCATCGCCATCACCGTCGCAGCGGGACTTTACGTCATTCTACGCGAGCGGGCCAGCGCCCGGTCTGCTCCGACAGAAACGCCTGCATGACCTGATCCAGCGCATAACGGGGCACCATCACCAGCAGACCCGGCCCGTCCACCGAAAGCTCCAGATCCGCAAGCGCGCGGTTTGACGTACCCACCTGCGCGCCCGGTTCCAGAACAAGGTCATCGATGGGCCATTCCAACCCCTTGCTGGTGCCCGTGACGTGCTGAAAGGGAAACAATGAAACCACATCGCCAGCAGTCAGGCTGAACGATATCCGGGGGGGCGCATGAAAGACGACCTCCGTTTCTCCGATCAGAATACAGGGGCGATCCTGCCGCTGAACCAAAGCGTTAAGCACAGCAAGCTGATGGTCCAGCCGTCCCCCCAAAAATCCGGCACCCAAAACCAAGGGTGCATCGATACTGCGCAGCGCTTTGTCAAAATCCGTACTGTTTTGTTCTCGTATGGGATACAAACGATCTTCAGGGATCATGTCTTTGTACCGGCTGTGCAACGAATCAAAATCGCCGATCACCGCGTCCGGGATACGACCTGATTCCAGCAAGGGCGCAGCGCCACCGTCGGCCGCCACAACCGTTTTGGCGCGAATCAACATCAGATTCAGGTCGTCCGGGCCAATTTGCCCCCCTCCGACCAACGCAATTGGCTCAAATGACCGTACAATTGGGCGGTTTTTTCGAAGATTGATCATTTTTCCCGGATTTGGACACATTGAGACCACAAAATGATAGGTTCATGCAGAGAGTTCCGAGCCAATGGGTGTGCCTGCACATTTCTGGTTGGCTCTCGTAGTTTGTAGAGGACGTGCGTCTGATGGTACAGAACAACAAGGTATTGACCGTTTCTTATGGAACCTTCTCCTGCACTTTGGAAGGGTTTGACGATTCATTCGAAACGATGAAAGCAATCGCAGAATACTTCCGCGATCTTGCTGCCGATGATCGGTACTTCGGTTCTGAACCACCACAACCTGACGCTGAGATGTTGGCGCGGATCGCCAAACGCGACGCTTCCAGACATGTAGAGGCCAGCCAGAACGAATCCGGCCTGCTGCTGCGCGCAACCCAGCAAGCCGAAGCACCGGCACCTGCTGCCGTCGCCGCATCGACACCGTCCGCAGCTGAACCTGCGCAATCGCCGCTGAATACCACGCCTCCTGCCCAAAGCTCTGAAGCGTTCTTCGCTGATGCCGAACCGGTCGACGAGACCCCCGCCCCGGCGGCAGACAGCATCGCGGCCAAGCTGCAGCGCATTCGCGCCGTTGTTTCTCATTCCGAAGAGAACTCGGTTGTGTATGCCGAGGATGAAGACACCAGCCTGATGAACCAGTCAGCTGGCCCTATGGATGCGGTAGCGGCTGCGTTCGAAGCAGGTTCGTTGAACGAGACGGATCTGGCCGAGAAGGTCGAACCGGAAACCGCAGAAGAAGCCGCGCCTGTTGAAACCGACGCAGAAAAGGTCGAGGAGACCCCTGCAGAGTTCACCGAGGATAGCTCGGAAGAAACCGCCGTCGCAGAGACAGACGCAGAGGAAGCTGAAGAACAGGCCCAGCCCCTCTCGCTGGATCAAGAGTACGAAGACGAGGAAGAAGCGCCTGCGCCATCGGCCCTGTTTACTGATCTTGAGGACACTGCCGAAGCGGACGAACCGGTCAATATCCTGGGTGAAGAGGCCGAAGAAGATCAGGCCGATGAAGCCAAAGAAGGCTATCTGACCGCAGCAGACGAAGCGAACGTGCTGAGCGAGATCTCGAAAGTCGAAGCCATTATGTCGGGCGACGCGCCGGATGAGACTGCGCTGGATCAGGACATGTCGCGCCTGATGGACAAGGCGGACAGCCAGATGGACGATCCGGCAACCAGCACGCAGCGCGAGACCTATTCGCATTTGCGCACAGCCGTTGCGGCAACCGAAGCGGAACGCGCGAGTCAGTCCAAGGACGAAGAATCCGAAGAAAGCGGTTACCGCGGCGACCTGACTTCGGTCGTTAGCCCACGCCGCCCCGAGATTCAGGTCACCAGCATGCGCCCGCAGTCGGACACTTCGGCACCGCTCAAGCTGGTCGCGGAACAGCGTATCGACACGCTGGATCAGGAAGCCGGACCGGTTACCCCTCGCCGCGTGACCGCGCAATCTGAGGACGAGAACAACGAAGAAGGCGGCTTTGCCCTGTTCGCGCAAGAGCAAGGCGCGCAGTCGCTGCCCGACTTGCTGGAAGCCGCCGCAGCCTACCTCTCGTTCATCGAAGGCCAGGAGCAGTTCTCGCGTCCGCAGTTGATGAACAAGATCCGCTCGCTCAAGCAGGATGAATTCAACCGCGAAGAAAGCCTGCGGTCGTTCGGTCAGTTGCTGCGCGACGGAAAAATCGAAAAAGCAGGTGGTGGACGTTTCGCGGCATCGAACCAGATCGGGTTCCGCCCCGATGACGAGCGCGCCGCAGGATAAACGCACACGTCACTCTAAGTTAAAGGGGCCGAAGGTAGTCTTCGGCCCCTTTTTTGTGCGTAGCGCACGAATAACAGACGCGACATTAGATCGGTTCAAACCGCAGCTATGCTGCAGCGCAGAAAGATGCTAGGATCACAAGGGGACGATCTTGCCCGTCACTTGTTCAAACAGAGGCTGCGCCATGTATGAACTACCGATCCGACGTCTACGAATTTACGACAAAGCCAAGGTTGTCAGTCATTTCAACAGCCTGGACAGCGACACTCTCAGATCGCGGTTCAGTGCCCCGGTCAGTGCAGAATTCATCGAGCGCTATCTGGCCGAACTGTTTGATACCGCCGCCCTGGTCTTTGGTGCCTTTCCGGATTCCCAGCTACGCGGCGTTGCAGAGCTGCACATCGTCCCGGAAAGCCAGAACTATGTGGCGGAAGCTGCTTTTACAGTTGAACCAGCCTGGCAGGACTTGGGTGTAGGGGATGCTCTGTTGTCCCGGATCATCACCGCCGCCCGCAACCGTGGCATTCGCGAGGTACACATGCTGTGTCTCGCGACGAACCAAAAAATGCGCCGTCTGGCGATGAAACACAAAGCGGATTTGAACCTGATCACCGGACAGGTCGAGGCCACCTTGGCCGCGCCTTGGCCAACTCCGTTCAGCCTGGCCGAGGAGATATCTGGCGAGTATCACGCGATCGCGCGCGCGATACTCAGTTGGCCCCTCGATCAGGAACGAGACGCCGGATAAACTGGGTCAGTCCTGCGACTGGTCCGGGTCGGCTTGCCCAACGCCCTTGAACACGAACTTAAAGGGCAAGGCCCAAACGATACCGAGGCCGATATAGACCAGCAGCTCAAGCCAGATTGGCGGCCGGTCCAACCAGTTTACAACCGTCACAACCGCCACGATGTAAAGCGGCAGCCCAACCAGCAACAGCACCAGAGACCAGCGGCGGCGCGCCTTGTAGCTCAGGCCCTTTTTTTGCTCTTCAGCCATCAGTCAGCAAACGGGTCGGTCACCAGAATGGTGTCGTCCCGCTCCGGGCTGGTGGACAGAAGGGCGACAGGGCATTCGATCAGCTCTTCCACCCGGCGCACATATTTGATCGCATTGGCAGGCAGATCCGCCCAGCTGCGCGCGCCCTCGGTGGATTCGCTCCAACCCGGCATTTCTTCGTAGATCGGCGCGCAACGTGCCTGCTGATCCGCAGCTGTGGGCAGATAGTCCAGACGTTCGCCATCCAGTTCGTAACCTACGCAAATCTTCAGGGTCTCGAACCCGTCCAGTACGTCCAACTTGGTCAAGGAAATACCGTTCACACCGCTGGTCGCGCAGGTCTGGCGCACCAGGCAGGCGTCAAACCAACCACAGCGGCGCTTGCGGCCCGTGGTCGTACCGAACTCATGACCGCGCTCACCCAGACGCTGACCGTCGTCATCGTCAAGTTCAGTCGGGAACGGCCCCTCACCCACGCGGGTTGTGTAAGCCTTCACAATGCCCAGAACGAAGTCGATCGACCCCGGACCGATACCAACCCCAGTGGCCGCTTGGCCCGCGATCACGTTCGATGACGTCACAAAGGGATAGGTGCCAAAGTCGATGTCCAGCAGCGCACCCTGAGCACCCTCGAAAAGGATGCGCTTACCGGCCTTGCGCTTTTCGTTCAGGACCTTCCATACAGGGGCGGCAAACGGCAGGATTTCCCCGGCGATTTCTTTCAGCTGAGCGATCAGCGCATCCCGGTCGACCGGCTCGATCCCCAGGCCCTTACGCAGCGGGTCGTGGTGCTGCAGCGCCCGATCGACGCGCGCCTCCAGCGTCGCTTCGTCCGCCAGATCGGCAACGCGGACCGAACGGCGACCAACCTTGTCTTCATAAGCCGGGCCGATGCCACGACCAGTGGTTCCGATCTTGGTGCCTTTGCTTGCGGCTTCTTCACGCGCACGGTCAAGCTCGCCATGAATCGGCAGGATCAGGGGTGTGTTTTCCGCAATCATCAGCGTCTCAGGCGAGATATCGACGCCCTGCGCCCGGATCGTTGCGATCTCTTTGATCAGGTGCCAAGGGTCCAGAACTACACCGTTGCCAATAACGCTCAGCTTGCCGCCGCGCACCACGCCCGAAGGCAACGCGTGCAGCTTGTAGACCTCGCCATCGATGACCAGTGTATGGCCGGCGTTATGTCCGCCCTGAAAACGTGCAATCACGTCTGCCCGCTCGCTGAGCCAGTCGACGATCTTGCCTTTTCCTTCGTCACCCCATTGGGCGCCGACAACAACCACGTTGGCCATATCCGGTCCTTTTGCGCTGAGTTATCAAACTCGGCTCATATAGCGGCGCGCAAGCTGTAGGGAAACCGGTAATTCGACGCATGCAGCAATCGTGCTCTGCACGATGCCTCCGGCGGAGGTATTTTTAGCCAGATGAAGCCTCGGATCCCTTGTTCATTTGGCTGAAAATACCTCGGGGGAGTCGCCCGAAGGGCGGCGGGGGCAGAGCCCCCTACTCGCCTGCCAACCGCACCGGCTGCCCGTGGGGCGTGGTCAGGTAAGCCTCTTCCCACTTGTCGCGCAATTGGCTCACGTCACCAAGGGCTGCGGATCCCTGCTCGACCAAAAGCGCCTCGAGCGTTTCGAGCCATGCGCCAAAGTAGTCATCGCCGCCATTCAATTCACGGTGCAGTCCGTTGCGTTTCAGAGTGGCGGAGAAGCGCGCGGCCCAATCTGACCAGGCAAATCGCCCAGCTTCGTTCAAAGCGACTGTCACAGCAAATACCTGAGCGTGCCAGGGCTCGGCAAAGACTGGTTCCGGGGCATCGTACGATAGGCATTCGCTCATAGCGGCTCCAGGTAACTTTGCCAGAGGTCCAGAACCACCTCATCTTCCGGATGCTCCGGGTTCGCCCAAAGCTGGGACGCGGGAAAGACTACGGCATAAAGCGGTTCCGGGGCTTCGCCCAGTTGATGTGCGCTTGAATCGGGCAGCACGTGTGTACCATGCACCATGAGGATGCGCCCTTTGGCCCCTGCAGCGTAGATTGGCAACCGTGTATGCCCGCCATCAACAAGGCGGTTTGCAGCGGGGCGGGCGGTCACCACCTCTTGCCCGATCTCAAATTTGACAGGGACGTTCGACGGGCGATCCGCTGGCCCGCCATTGGCCAAAACGCCTGCAACAGCCTCGGCCTTCAGCGCTCGGTTTGCCAATGGGTGCGCTTCGTCACTCGTTTGGCCGCGCAAGTCCTCTTCGGAGAGCACCCCGGTTTCGACCAACAGGTCGGCCAAAGCCGAAATCCATTTCTCATAATAGGAAAACCGAGAATAATCCTTTGGAGACAGGCGCTCGCGTGCATGGCGGGATATGTCAATGTTCCACTGACCAAGCGATCCAGCGGCCAGAGTCACCGCCAGTGCCCGACCGTGCCACTCTTCGGCGAAAACCGGGGCGTCGTCGGGGTCAGGGTGCACGGGCCCATCACCGAACCGCCCCCCCATGTCGTGTACGCGGGTCATGATGGCACCTTTGGCAGTCCGGTGCCAATCATGCTGTCCCGGGTCACCAACGCTGCCAGTTCATCTTCCGACAGACCATCTGTTCCGTCCGGACGCATAGGCAGAACGAGGTACCGAATCTCGGCCGTCGAATCCCACACGCGAACAGAGCTCGTTGCAGGCAAACTGACCCCAAACTCGGCCAGAACCTTGCGCGGTTCCCGAACGGCTCGGGCGCGATAGGCGTCGGACTTGTACCAACCGGGCGGGATGCCCAGCAGGGGCCACGGGTAACAGCTGCACAGTGTGCAGACGACCATGTTGTGTTGCTCGGGTGTATTCTCGACAACAACCATATGCTCGCCCTGCCGACCGTAATAACACAGATCGGCTACAACCGATGTCGCGTCTTTGAGCAGCGCAGATTTGAAATCAGGGTCGCGCCAGGCCTTGGCAACGACCCGCGCGCCGTTCTGCGGACCGATCTTGTTCTGATAGGTATCAATGATCTCATCCAAAGCAGCCGGATCGATCAGCCCTTTGCGGGTCAGAATCGTTTCCAGGGCTTTGACGCGCAAGGCGGGTTCAGGCGGCAAAAGGGCGTGCGGGTGGTCGTGATCGTCATGTGGCATGGCCGCAGCCTGCGCGAGGCGCGGCCTTTCTGTCCAGTCCCTTTGACGTGATCTGACGCATCACCAATCTTGATGCCAACTCCTCCCTTGCCCCCGGAACCAAACTTGCATAAGTACCACGCGATACACGTCACGCCGCACAGGAAGACCATGGAAAACGTCGTTCTCATCATCCACCTCCTCTTGGCCCTTGGCCTGATTGCCGTTGTTCTGATGCAGCGGTCCGAAGGCGGTGGCCTTGGCATGGGCGGCGGTGGCGGCGGTGCCATGACCGGACGCGCTGCAGCGACCGCTTTGGGCAAGGTAACGTGGATTCTGGCCGCTTGTTTTATCGTGACCTCGATCACGCTGACCATTCTGGCCGCTCAGAAATCTTCGGGCAGCTCCGTGATTGACCGTTTGGGCGTTCCGGCCCCGGCTCCGACCGAAGAAAGCACACCGGCGGTTCCGTCGGCTGATGATCTGTTGCCTCCGGCACAGGGCGACAACGCGCCGCTGATCCCGCAGGCCAACTGATCCACAAAACCTAGAAACCTGAAAGAGGACTGCAACAGCATCTTGCGGTTCTCTTGCGCTATTGGCGCGAATCCTTTATACGTGAAGTCCCGTGATGCAGCGGTTTTTCGGAACCGTCGGGCAGCTGATTTTGACGTCTCACGGGAGCAGCCGAAAACATGGCGCGTTTTATTTTCATCACTGGTGGTGTGGTTTCATCCTTGGGCAAAGGACTGGCTTCGGCGGCGTTGGGCGCGCTGTTGCAGGCTCGGGGATATTCGGTGCGTCTGCGTAAGCTGGACCCCTATCTGAACGTCGATCCGGGTACGATGTCGCCGTTTGAACATGGCGAAGTGTTCGTGACCGATGACGGGGCTGAAACTGATCTGGACCTCGGCCATTATGAGCGCTTCACCGGAGTGGCTGCACGCAAGACCGACTCGGTCAGCTCGGGCCGGATTTATTCCAACGTGCTCGAGAAGGAACGCCGTGGGGATTACCTCGGCAAGACCATTCAGGTGATCCCGCACGTCACCAACGAAATTAAAGACTTCATCTCCATCGGCGAGGATGAGGTTGATTTCATGCTGTGTGAGATCGGCGGCACCGTAGGCGATATCGAAGGCCTGCCCTTCTTTGAGGCTATTCGCCAATTCAGCCAGGACAAGCCACGCGGTCAGTGTATTTTCATGCACCTGACGCTGCTGCCCTACATTAAGGCCTCGGGCGAACTGAAAACCAAGCCGACCCAGCACTCTGTGAAGGAACTTCGTTCGATTGGTTTGGCCCCCGACATTCTGGTCTGTCGGTCCGAAGGTCCGATCCCGGCTAAAGAACGTGAAAAACTGGCACTATTCTGCAACGTGCGCCCCGACAGCGTGATCGCGGCTCAGGACCTGTCTACAATCTACGACGCCCCTCTGGCCTATCACCGCGAAGGTCTGGATCAGGCGGTTCTGGATGCGTTCCAGATCAGCCCTGCCCCCAAACCCGATCTGGCCAAGTGGGAAGATGTCAGCGACCGGATTCACAACGCCGAAGGCGAAGTCAAAGTCGCCATTGTCGGCAAATACACCCAGTTGGAAGACGCCTATAAGTCGATTGCCGAGGCCCTGACCCATGGCGGCATGGCCAACCGGGTCAAGGTCAAAGTCGAATGGGTTGATGCCGAAGTATTCGACACCGAAGACGCGGCCCCGCATCTGGAAGGGTTCCATGCGATCCTCGTTCCCGGCGGCTTTGGCGAACGTGGCACCGAAGGCAAGATCAAGGCCGCGCAATATGCGCGCGAGCATAAGGTGCCATATCTGGGTATTTGTCTCGGCATGCAGATGGCCGTGATCGAAGCGGCTCGAAATGCGGCTGGAATCAAAGAGGCCGGGTCTGAAGAATTCGATCACGAAGCCGGTAAAAAACGCTTCGAGCCCGTTGTTTATCACCTGAAGGAATGGGTACAGGGCAACCACAAGGTCGAACGTAAAGTCGGCGACGACAAAGGCGGCACCATGCGTTTGGGTGCCTATGATGCGGTGCTGGCCGAAGGGTCGAAAGTGGCCGAAGTCTATGGCGGCACCAATATCGAAGAACGTCACCGTCACCGCTATGAGGTGGATATCAAATACCGCGAGCAGCTTGAAAAAGCCGGTCTCAACTTCTCGGGCATGTCGCCCGATGGCCGCTTGCCGGAAATCGTTGAATGGTCGGATCATCCGTGGTTCATCGGCGTTCAGTATCACCCGGAACTGAAATCCAAACCGTTTGATCCGCACCCCCTGTTCCGCGACTTTGTGCGCGCGGCGAAAGACACCTCGCGCCTCGTCTGAGGTTGTCTGTGTCGGACTGTCACCCCGCATTGTGTTGCGGGGTGTAACCTCCTAACTATTTGAACAGGCAGGCCACCTGCCATGCAGATTGAATGCAGTTCAAAGATTCAGGAGTTTTTCCGATGAGCAACGCGACAACGATCACGAACCTTCAACAAGCGCTTCATATGGAAATGACTGCGGCGCATCAGTACCAGTTGCACGCGCATGTGCTGAACGACTGGGGTTTGGATATTCTGGCCGAAAAGATGCGCGGCGAGATGCAGGAAGAGCTGGGCCATTCGGATGCCTTTATCGAACGCATCCTGTTTCTCAGCGGCACGCCCGAGCTTGAGCTACAGAAAAGTCCCAAAGCTGCGGACAATCTGGAAGAGATGTTTTCCACCGACCTGAAAGACGAGATGGAAGCAATCGACTTCTATACCAAAGCTGCGGCACAAGCGGCCGAGGTCGGTGATGTTGGCTCCCGCACTCTTTTCGAGCGCATCTTGCTTGAGGAAGAAGGCCACAAGGCGTGGTTGGAGACCGAGCTGTCGCTGCTCAAGCGGTTGGGCGAGTCAGCATTCAGTGCCCGGTATGTTTCTGGCACGGCCAACGAGGGCTGAGTATTCAGCCAACATGGAAAAGTCGCTATAGCAGGGCCAGCAACCGCTGGCCCTTTTCCGTTCGTCACCTCAAAGTGACGTTGCTAGGTCAAAAAACGCTACGCGGGTTTGCCCCGTGGTGGTTAATGTTGGGCAGATCACGACAGGAGCCTCACAAATGACCGATCAAATCCAGCGCGTGGAAACCTTTGCCAGCCTTCACAAGAAAGGCGATCCGGTCATCCTTTACAATATATGGGACGCAGGCAGCGCCGGGGCCGTGCGGGACGCAGGCGCCAAGGCCTTGGCAACCGGCAGTGCCCCTGTTGCAATGGCGCAGGGCTTTGCAGACGGTCAGAACATCCCGATGGAGGTCGCCCTGGACAATGCCGGCAGGATCGTTGGTGCCGTTGACCTGCCCGTTTCGCTGGATTTCGAAGGGGGCTATGCCGAAAGCCCCATGGGCATAATCGCCAACGCCCAAGCCGCGCTGCAGACCGGCGTGGTCGGCTTTAACTTCGAAGATCAGATTGTTGGCAGCAAAGATTTGTATGACATCGAGACGCAGGCCGCTCGCGTTGCTGCCCTGCGCGAAGGGTGCGATGTGGCAGGCATCCCGGCGTTCATCAATGCGCGCACTGACATTTTCCTGAAGGCTGCTCCCGAAACGCATGATACGGCGATGCTGGATGATGCCATGGCCCGCGCCGAAGCCTACGCAGATGCAGGTGCCAGCGGGTTCTTTGCGCCGGGGCTAAAGGATGAAGGCATGATCGCAAAGCTATGCGATTCGACCGATTTGCCCGTGAATATCATCGCCCTGCCCGGAACACCGGATACCGCAACCCTTGCGTCATTGGGCGTAGCCCGGATCAGCTACGGGCCTGTTCCCTATCGCCATATGCTGGCATGGCTGCAAGAACAGGCCAAACTGGCCCTGCAACAGGGCTCGTGATCTGCGCGGTTAACGGCAAGGAAGCGACCATTCAAGGCTATGACGGGTAGTCAGCGCTTGGCGGACTACAAAATATGGAATAACCTCGTGCCATGTTAAAAAAATTTCTTCAGGCTTTCCGCCCGCCCCAACACAACCAATTGCCCGATCCGGATGCCGAATTGGCATTGGGTGCCCTGATGGTGCGCGTCGCGCAGGCAGATCGGGACTATAAGCTAGAGGAAATCAGCCTGATCGACCGCATTCTTGCGCGGCTTTATCAGCATAACGCGATCGAAGCCGCAAAGGTTCGCGCAACCTGCGAAAAACTGCATGCCGCCGCGCCCGAGACCGACACATTCGGCAAGCTGATCCGCGAGACCACCGACTTGCAAGAGCGTCTGGCCGCGCTGGATGCGCTGTGGGAGGTCGTCCTGGCGGATGGCAACTCGGACGAGGGTGAGATGAAGATCGTAGAGGAAGCCCGCATCGCGATGGGGCTGAGTTTTAACGACAGCCAGCAAGCGCGCGAGCGGGTGCAATCGCGCTTGGAACAGACCTAATCCGCTTCTATATCTAGCTCATGTTTAGCGATTTTCTGTCCCGGCTCACGCAGCCTCAGCCCGATCCACTTGCCGATGATGACGCTCGCTTGGCCCTGACGGCCCTTCTTGTGCGCATCGCCCGATCCGACAATGACTATGCCGACAGCGAGATGGCACGAATCGACCGGATTTCTGGCGAACGTTATGGTCTATCCCCTTTCGAAGCAGCAGGCCTGCGCGCCCGCGCCGAAGACCTTGAGGCCGAGGCCCCTGATACCGTTCGCTTTACCCGCGCGATCAAAGAGGCCGTCCCCTATGATGATCGCTTGGCGGTCGTTCAGGCGATGTGGTCGGTTGCCCTCGCCGATGGACACCGCACGGGCGAAGAAGATTCGCTGCTGCGTCTGGTGGTTAGCCTTCTGGGGGTCAGCGACGTGGATTCGGCACTGGCACGCCAAAAGGCGGCCAAATCGTGATCGCAACGCTGGGCATGTATGACATGCCCGCGCTGCAGCCCGCCAATGACCGATTTTGGTCATTGATTCGGGCTCATCTGGGCTTTGGCCCTTCGCACCTCACCCGAGGGGCGGATGTCTGGGAAGTTTGGAACAGCCCCGATCTTGTCTTTTCGCAAACCTGCGGCATGCCCTATCGCACCTGTTTGCACGGCAAAGTTCATCTTGTGGGCACGCCGGATTACGGCTTGGCCGGGTGCCCGCCGGGCTTTTATCGATCCATATTCGTGGCCAGAAAAGATGATTCCCGCGACCTGAATCAGTTGGCCGAGGGCACCTTTGCATACAATGAGCGCCTGTCTCAGTCCGGTTGGGCTGCTCCGATAGTTCATTTGTCACGCCACAGCCGCCTGCCAAAGGAAGTGCTGGAAACCGGCGGCCATGCGGCTTCGGCCGCCGCCGTCGCGGACGGACCGGCAGACTATGCAGCGCTGGATGCGCTGACCTGGGAACTTCTGAAAGACCATTCGAAGCTTGGCGAGACGCTGAGAGAGGTCGCAGCCACCGAACCGACCCCGACCCTGCCCTATATCACCGCCAAGGGCCAGGACGCAGCAGAAATCGCAAGGGCGGTTCGGGCCGCCATTCAAGATCTTTCCCCCGCAGATCAAGGCCTGCTGCGTGTGCGTGACCTGATCGAAATTCCAGCTGAACGCTACCTTGCGGTTCCCAATCCTGCACCCGACGCAGACAGATTGCTTGATCCCTAGCCAATTTGATCAGAACGTCTGGTCAATTTGACAGTTAATAGCCCGTTCTCTGTCATTTGCGCATTGCATTGCGCTGATTTTTAAGCCCTAGTACCGCACCAACACCAACAACAGCTGGACCACCCGTGACAGATTCCACTCCGGTCATCGAGATCAAGAACCTACACAAGAGCTTTGGCAATCTTGAGGTGCTCAAAGGTGTGGATATCACCGCCAGACGCGGCGATGTCGTATCGTTGATCGGCTCGTCGGGGTCGGGTAAATCGACGTTGCTGCGATGCTGCAACCTGCTGGAAGACAGCCAACAGGGCGAGATCCTGTTTAAGGGCGAACCGGTCCGCTGGACCGGAAACGCGCACAACCGTCGCCCAGCCGATCCGAAACAAGTTCTGCGCATCCGCACCAACCTGTCGATGGTGTTTCAGCAGTTCAACCTGTGGGCCCACATGACCATCCTTCAGAACGTGATGGAGGCCCCGGTGACCGTCATGGGCCGCGACAAGGCCGAGGTTGAGGACAGCGCGCGCAGGTATCTGGAAAAGGTCGGCATCGGTGACAAATGCGACGTCTACCCGGCGCAACTTTCTGGCGGTCAGCAGCAGCGAGCCGCGATTGCGCGCGGCCTGTGCATGGAGCCTGAGGCGCTTTTGTTCGACGAACCGACCTCGGCGCTGGACCCTGAGCTGGAACAGGAAGTTATCAAGGTGATCAAGGATCTGGCTGCCGAAGGCCGCACCATGATCATCGTGACGCATGACATGAAAATGGCCGCCGATATTTCAAGCCACGTGGTGTTCCTGCACCAGGGCCTGATCGAAGAGGAAGGCCTGCCGGAAGACATCTTCACGACCCCTGAATCTGCGCGACTTCAGGGCTTCCTATCCGCCACCAAGGCGGCATAAAATCAGGACAGAATTAACTAGGGGAGTATCCAATGAAAAAACTAGTTCTGACCACAGCTGCACTGGCGCTGAGCGCTGGTATGGCGATGGCCGATACCGTCCGCATGGGCACCGAGGGCGCCTACCCTCCGTGGAACTTCATCAATGACGCCGGCGAGATCGACGGTTTCGAGCGTGAGCTGGGCGATGAGCTGTGCAAGCGCGCCAACCTGGAATGCGAATGGGTCAAGAATGACTGGGATTCGATCATTCCGAACCTGGTCTCGGGCAACTATGACGTCATCATCGCGGGCATGTCTATCACCGACGAGCGCGACGAGGTGATCGACTTCACCCAGAACTACACGCCGCCGGATCCGTCCGCTTACGTCGCCGTTTCGGACGATGTTGACGTCGCCAACGGCGTTGTCGCTGCGCAGACCGGCACCATTCAGGCCGCATACATCGCGGAATCGGGTGCAACTCTGGTCGAGTTCGCAAGCCCCGAGGAAACCATCGCGGCTGTTCGCAATGGCGAAGCCGACGCTGTACTGGCCGACAAGTCGTTCCTGGCTCCGATCGCCGATGAAGACGCAGACCTGCGCTTTGTTGCCGAAGACGTTCCGCTGGGCGGTGGTGTCGGCATTGGTGTCCGCGAGTCGGATGGCGAGCTGAAAGAAAAGTTCAACACGGCTATCCAGTCCATGAAGGACGACGGCAGCCTGAACGAGCTGATCACCAAGTGGGAAGTGTCCTCGACCTTCTGATTTGAACCAGGTTGCGCGCCCCCAATATCGGGGCGCGCCGCCCCTGAGCCTTAGCACCTCAAGAGGCCCGCCATTTTCTCGTTCTGCACTGATCCCGATACGCTGGGAACGTTACGTTGGTTTTCCTGCTATCTGACCAACGGCGTCCACTGGTCGTTTTACCTTTCGTTCCTGAAGGTCTTGCTGTTGCTGGCCGTCACGGCGCCTGTTGCGCTGGGGTTCGGGTTCGTGGGTGCGATGGCCGCCCGATCACATATCCCGCCTGTCAGTTGGCTGGGTAAAGGTTACATCGCCATCGTGCGCGGCGTGCCAGACATCGCCTTCTTCATGTTCTTTGTGATCGCCCTGGATCAGGCCTTTGAATGGATGCGTCACAAGGTTCTTTGCCCCGACTGGACGGACCCGATCCGTCAGGGCAATGACTTTATCGTCTGCCAATCGGCAAAACTGCCGCTGAGCACAGCACCGGAATGGGTGCATGAAACCTATGGGTTTTTCCTGGCGGTAATCACATTCTCGATCGTGTTCGGAGCCTTTGCGGCCAATGTGCTATTTGGCGGTATGCGGGCAGTACCGCATGCACAGTTGGAAACGGCCGCCGCCTATGGCTTGTCCCCGCGCCAGACTTTCTGGCGCATTCTTGTGCCGCAGATGTGGGTCTATGCCCTGCCCGGCCTGTCGAACCTGTGGATGGTGCTGATCAAAGCCACGCCCTTGTTGTTCCTACTGGGTATCGAAGACATCGTCTATTGGGCCCGGGAATTGGGCGGCACAAAGACCTCGAAATTCACGCAATACCCCCATGGCGACTGGCGCATGTGGTACTTCCTGGCGCTGTTGATCTTCTATCTTGGTATGACCCGTGTCTCGGAAATCGGACTTGAAAAGCTGATGCGTCGCTTGTCTCACGGTCAGGCCACATCGGGTGGAGAGCTTCTGCGTAAGGAGACAACCGCATGAGCTGCATCCAAACCATCCAGGACTATGGGCTGCGCTCCATCGGCCTCGGCGAACGTCTGCTACCGCGCAATGATTTCACTCTGTGTGAGCAGTTCACCCTGATCGGGTCAGGCATGATCTGGAATATCTATTTCGGCATCATGGCGCTGGCGACCGGGTTCTTTCTGGCCACCGCCGTGGCCTTGGGCAAAGCATCCACCAACAAATGGCTACGCAAGCCGTCCGAGTGGTTCATCTTTATCTTCCGCGGCTCGCCGCTGTTCATCCAGTTCTTCTTTGCCTACTTCTTCTTCCTGTCGCTGAAGAAGTCCTACCCCATGTTCGACGCGCTGACGTCGGCCTGGCTGGGGGCGCTGATCGTTCTGTTCCTGAACACCGCGGCCTATTCGGGCGAGATCTTCTATGGCGCACTACGATCGATCCCCAAAGGCGATATCGAGGCCGCTGATGCCTATGGCATGTCCGGTTGGTCGCGGTTCCGCCGGATCATCTGGCCCACGATGCTGCGCCTTGCGTGGCCTGCCTACACGAACGAGGCAATCTTCCTGTTCCACGCCACCACGCTGGTGTTCTTCTCGGCGTTCCCGGCTTGGCAACAGCGTGGTGACGCGCTGTACTATGCCAGCTATTTCGCGGACAAGACCTTCAATCCGTTCATCCCTTACCCGATTCTCGCCTTCTACTTCATCCTGTTGACGCTGGTGATCGTTGGTGTGTTTGGGCTGATCAACAAACGGCTGAACCGGCACCTACCCACAGCCAGAAAAGCCAAGATGCGGTTCCGTCTGAACCTGGCACGTTAAGAACGGCACTCACGTCTTTTCTAAACCGGGCCTTTGGGTCCGGTTTTTTTGCGCAAAAATCGGCTTGGTCAAAGTCCGAAACACGCTGACGATTTGAGGGAGATGGTACCGCCTCCCTGGCTTGAACAGGGGACCTCTGGATCCACAATCCAGCGCTCTAACCAACTGAGCTAAGGCGGCACTCGTGAGGGGCGATGTACCGAACGCGCCAGGGGAATGCAAGAGGATTAAAGACGAATTTTCCAGCTTTGTTCGACAAGATCGACCCCGAACGAGTGAACCTTTTTGCTGCCCGTTAGCTGCCAGCCAGACGCCCTGTACAACCCACACGCCGCCCGGTGGCTTTCATGGGTCCAGAGCGCCATTTCCTGGTATCCCACGCTGCGCGCAAACGCCATGCAGGTCTGCAACAACCATTTGCCCAGCCCCTGCCCTCGCGCCTCGGGCAGCAGCAGAAACAACCTCAGTTTCGCGGTGTGATCGTCCAGCGCAACGCAGAATATACTGCCCAGCCGCGCACCTGCCTGTTCGGCAATCCATCCGCGTTCACGCTGTGGGTCATGCGAGGCTACGAACTCGGCCAGGATCCGCTCCACCAGAGGCGCAAAGGTGTCATCAAACCCCTCGTCCCTTTGGTACAGGCGGCCATGCTGTTCAACCAGCCAAGGTGCATCTGTCGCGCGGAAAGCTCTGATCCGAATCTCTTCCATGCCATAGCAGACCGCAAAGGCGGCTTGATTCTCAACCTTTTGCGCGCTAGCACGAACGCTCAGTCCCGGAGGCGAACATGGGCATCAACACCGAACGTGACATTCAGGCAAACCTGCAGATCGGCCCGACCGATCATGGAATGGTGCGCCTGTTCATCGAGGCCGAAAATATCGAGATACCGATGGATTTCGACCCCGAAGAAGCCGAAGAGATTGCGGACGAAATCCGCGCTGCCGCGCAAGCTGCTCGGGCCGTCAAAAGCTGACCCTTACAGTCTGGGATCGCGCAACGCCTGCAGCCTGCGAGCGGTGTCTATTGCGAACTTCTGGATCATCTTCTTCCGCCGCGCCGGAGCAACCTTGTCCTCGGGCGCCATGCGGACAATTTCCGCGTCATATGCATCGGCAATGATAAGGCCGGTTTCCGTCGGCAGCAGCTCGGTCGGGAACTCGGTATCGACCGCCCAAAAAAAACGGTCACACCACTCCAAATAGCCCTGCCACTTGGAATCCGACAGATAATCGGCCCGGCTTGATTTACACTCGATCACCCAAAGCTCGCCCTTTGGCCCCAGGCCCATCACATCCACGCGCAAACCGCGTGCCGGGACAAATTCCTCAACAGATACAAAGCCATGCGTTAATAGGTGGCGCGAGACCCCGCGCGCGAGCCTCTGTCCGGGTTGCAGATCCAGTGTCATATGGGAAATGTGAACAATTCATGAACAAAAAGCAAGCGGAACAAGAGTTCCACAAAATCCAAGGTTCAACTAGCGCGCAATACAACATCGTCGCCGGATTGAATGGAAACTGTAGGGCCAGCCCCCTTGCGCAAAGCCCCGACGCACCCTAGTTAAGCCCTTGGCGGGTTCTGCCCTTCTTGTGATTGGTAGCATTCTGGTGGCCTTAAGCAATTCCGAGGGGGCTGGCTCTGTTCAGGTCCTGGCCTGATTACCTGGCGCCCACCTGTACATACAGGTCCTCGGGAATCACACCGCACGGTTGACTGGTGGTCCCGCCACATTTCCCACACGGACCAAACCACCCTAAATGCAGACTTGGGTGGACCAAAATATCCCTGTCATGTACTTAAAACCCCATAGGAAGTGGTTTGAATTCGAACGGAAAATCGTGCCCCAAAACGTAGCGATCTGGACGATGGTCCGAAATGAAGAGTTCTTTCTCGCACTTTGGGTCGCCTATTATGAGCGGTTCGTACCGCGTGAAAACCTGTTTATTTTGGTCGACGGCGCGGACAGTTCATTGCCCGATTGTCTACAAGGCTGTCAGGTGGTCACGTTACCCAAAAGCCAGCCCGGTCGAGGATGGGACAAAAGGCGCTGGAGTTTTCTTTCTCACTTCGTCAGCTCTCTGACCTACCGCTTTGATGTGGTCATGGGCGGGGACGTCGATGAATTAGTCGTTCTGGACCCGCTGGTTGGTGACAATCCGGTGGAATACATCCAACAGCGTACCAGCGAAGAGGTGATTACCCCATTCGCTATAGAAGTCATACACCGCGTCGATCTGGAACCCGCGCTAGACCCTAGTCGCCCTGTTTTGGAACAACGCATTCACGGGCGGGCCAATGCAGTCTATTGTAAACCGTGCATCACCCGAAGGCCCTTACGTTGGAGCCTTGGTCAACACTACTCAGACTATCCCCGTCTGAATTTATCCTCGGACCTCTTTTTGTTTCACTTGCGGTTCTTTGATCGCGACACCCTCCTAGAGCGCCAAAAACAACGCTATCTGCACGTTACCAACACGGACTCAGACATTGTCAGAGGGGTGGCGGGTGCAGGCTGGATGCAGCCTGTCGAGCAGGTAGACGCGGAACTTCAAGGCTTCGCGAAATTTGGCCCACCGGAACAAGATGGTTTTTCGTTTGATCGTTTGCGCAAGCTAATGAGGCGGAAATGGAGATTGGAAGAGAGACGCCAAATCTGGAGACACGCAAAATTCAGCGGTCAGAACACATTTGTAATCCCTGAGCGGTTCAGATCCGTGTTCTGAAGACGCTTTGCTGGGGTCAAACCGCACGGCTTTTCTTTTTGACTTCCTGCTGAACCAACGCTGCCTGGAAACCATGCGCAATCGGTGTTCCACCACGTGGGCCCTTGGGTTTCTCAGCCATGCTCATGATCGCATAGGCAAATTGTACACCCGCAAAGACAATCCCGTTCATGAACCAGATCATAACAAGTGCAATTAAGCCGATTTCCGATCCCAGAATCAGACCGCGCAGGTTGGCCACATTCAGACCTAGCAGCACACCGACGAACACGGCTGAGATCACAAAGCCCCAGGCAACTTGCGTAATGTAGAGACGGATCAGTTTGGGCATGACAAAGCTCCTTGTCTGATACGATCATGATAGCGCATGGTCTTTCAGAGTAAACCGCAGCCCCCCGGGTGCGACATTTTTTTCGGAGTTTTATGAATGCCCTCAGCCTGTTCACACTTGATCTTCTCGAACAGCTTTCGCTACGCCACGATGATCAGGAACGGTGGGAGTTCACGTTAGACCGGTTGGCAGAGATCGGATTTAACGCCCTGAACATGCTGTGCTTTACGCCTGACACCGGAACGATCCATTGGGTACGCAGCTCGATGTCCAAGGGGTGGCTGAACCGGTACGACTCCGAAGGTTACGCCGAAGCGGACCCAATGCTTGCGCAGGTTCAGAATGGGAAGGAAAGCTTGTACGTGCAGGCCGCCAGCCTGAACCCGGCAGATGGCCATTCGGACAAGGCGCTGGGTCTGAACTATGACCTTGAGAAAGCCGGGTACATTCACCTCTACTCGTTGGTGGTGCACTGCCCCAACAACGAAGCCAAGCTGGTTGTGTTGTCATCGAACTAACCGGACGCACAGGTCCAGATGACAGACCGGCAACGCGAGATGCGCGTTTTAGCCACCGTGTTGGCGACAATTCTGGGGGCGGATATTCCCAGCAACCATGGCCGGGTTTACGACATCGCCAGTATCGCGCCCGCCGCACCGGACCTGACTCCGCGGGAATTACAGGTCATGAACCTGCTGGCACTTGGGCACCGCAATGACAAGATTGCCGAATTGTTGAACCTGTCTGAAATTACCGTGCGTACGCATTTGAAGAACGCACGCGACAAACTGCGGGCCCCAACCCGCGAGTCGGCACTTGTGCGTGCCATGCAACTTGGGCTGATCAACCCGCCGGGTTATCGGAATCGATAGCTGGCACCCGCTTGGCGTTTCGTTAGACTTCTGGTGTCTTGGGATAAAACTGTGAGTAGTGGAGGCCGAAGGCTTGTTTGTAAACGTTTATTGCTAAAGTTCAGGCGCAGCTCAATTTGAGACTGAGCCTTATTCAACTCGCCTGACTGAATTGATCAGAACGCCTCTGGCTGGGCCTCACGCGCCATGTGATCCAGAACAGCGTTGACGAATTTCGGCTCTTTGCCTTCCGGGAAAAATGCGCGGGCCACGTCGACGAATTCGTTGATCACGACCTTGGGCGGCGTGTCGCTTTGGGTCAGTTCAGCCCCGGCAGCACGGAATACAGCACGCAAGGTCGGGTCGATCCGTGCGATGGGCCATTTGGCCACCAGCGCGCGGTCGGTCATCTGGTCGATGGGGGCCTGATAGTTCACCGCATCTTCGACCAGCTTGCGGAACAGGAGAATGTCGCCGTCCAGCATTTCCTCGCCCTCATAGACAGCGCCGAACCGGTGATCCAGAAACTCGTTCACAACCTGTTCGGTCGTCTGGCCCGATTGCTCCATCTGGAACAGCGCCTGCACGGCATAAAGCCGGGCGGCGGATTTCATCAGGCGTTTCTGGTTGGCCGGTTTCGGCGCGTCGGTCTGGGTCATGCTGTCGTGGGTCCGTTGCTGTCGCCCGCCACAAGGATGGACTCGGACGGCGGCTTGAATCCGACGCCCTTTTTGGAAGAGCCCCACTTACGGCTGAGCGCGATCAGATGCAAGGCCGCAGCGGCCGCTCCGCCACCTTTATTCATCTTTTCGGGATTTGCGCGAACTTCTGCCTGATCGTCGTTTTCGACAGTCAGGATGCCATTTCCGATGCAAAGGCCCTGCAGGCCCATCAACTGGATGGCCCGGCTGGAATCGTTGCACACCGTTTCGTAATGCGTGGTCTCACCCCGGATAACGCAACCCAGCGCGACATAGCCATCAAAGTTGCACTGACGATCTGCCATTGCGATGGCCGTGGGAACCTCAAGCGCGCCCGGGACCTCGACGACCTCACAGGTTCCACCTGCGCCCTCGATCTCGGCCTTGGCCCCCGCGACAAGGTTATCCGCGATCGCGCGATAGAACGGAGCCACCACGATCAGCAGTTTAACCGGCTTGTCGAAGGTCGGGGTCGGCAATACGCCGTGTTTGTCTTGTTCAGCCACGATTATTTGTCCTCAAGTATCGAACGGGTACCGACGATGGACAGACCATATGCGTCCAGCCCCAGGTATTTCGTTTCCGGTGTATTGGTCAGCAAAACCAGTTCCTGAATGCCCATCTTGGACAAGATCTGCGCGCCCAGACCAGTTTGCTTGATGGTCCGGGGACCTTCGTCCTCGGCCGCATACAGCGCATTGCGCGGTTCGCGGAACAGGCAGACGACCCCGCGCCCTTCCGCAGCGATCTTTTTCATCGCCCACGGCAATTCCATCGGTGATTTCGGGCCGAGTCCCAGAATGTCAGGGGCTTCGTGCAATGCATGGGTGCGGGTCAGGACCGGCTCGGGCGTGGTGATGTCTCCCTTCACCAGAACGACATGCTCGATCCCATGGGTCTGATCGGTGAACAGGCGCATCTCCCACACGCCACCATATTCTGAAGTCACTGTCTGGCGCGAGGTTTCGACGACCAGATTGTCATTTCGCGACCGGTAGGCGATTAAGTCGCTGATCGTGCCGATTTTCATGTCGTGCTCTTTGGCGAACTCGACCAGATCAGGCAGGCGGGCCATGGTTCCGTCAGGCTTCATGATCTCGCAGATCACACCCGCCGGATTCAGCCCAGCCAAACGAGAGATATCCACGGCTGCCTCGGTATGACCGGCGCGTACCAGCACCCCGCCCCGTTTTGCGCGAAGGGGGAAAACATGGCCCGGCGTCGCGATTTGAGCCATGGTGTTCTGTTCGTTGATCGCAGTGGCCACGGTCAGCGCACGGTCTTCGGCAGAGATCCCGGTCGACACACCTTCGCGTGCCTCGATCGACACGGTGAACGCGGTTTCGTGACGTGAAGAGTTGTTGACGGCCATCATCGGCAGGCCAAGCGCTTCGACGCGTTCTGCGGTCATCGGCAGGCAGATCAAGCCGCGCCCGTAGGTGGCCATGAAGTTGATCGCAGCCGCATCCGCGAACTCGGCGGCGATAACCAGATCGCCTTCGTTCTCACGGTCTTCGTGGTCGACCAGAATATACATCCGGCCCTGGCGCGCCTCTTCAATGATATCTTCAATCGGGCTGATCGCATCGCGCAGCTGGGCCTCGACCGGGCCGGGTGTTTCAAAGCTCATAGAGCAGCCTTTCGAAAGAGCATGTTTGAAGGGCTGATAGACCACCAAGCGCTCAAAAGCCAGAGCACTTGGTGGGGCGGATTGCCAAAACGCGGCGTCGAAACTTGCGGTCAGGCCATCTCGTTCAGGCGCGCGACATAGCGGGCCAGAGTATCAATCTCGAGGTTCACCCGATCACCGACCGAGACATCGCCCCAGGTCGTCACTTCTTTGGTGTGTGGAATGAAGTTGATGCCGAAATCGCGGCCGTCGACGTCGTTGACGGTCAAAGACGTGCCGTTCAGTGCAACGGACCCCTTGGGGGCGATGAACCGCGCGAGGTCTTCGGGTGCCTTCAGGGTCACGCGAGTGCTGTCGCCTTCATCCTTAACCGCGACCACATCGGCCACGCCGTCGACATGGCCCGACACAATATGGCCACCCAACTCATCCCCGACCTTCAGGGCACGCTCAAGATTGACACGTTTGCCGACCGCCCAGCTGTCCAGATTGGTTTTCGAAACCGTCTCGGCGCTGATCTGCACGTCATACCAATCATCGCCCAGGGCGATCACGGTCAGGCATACACCGTCGCTGGCAATGGATGCGCCAATGTCGATACCCGCAGTGTCATAATCCGTTTTGATCCGAGCCCGCAAATCGCCCTGCTGGTCCAACTCGGTGACCGTTCCGACATCGGTGATGATCCCTGTGAACATTGCCTTTACCCTTTGTCTTTAACCTGTGCCTAGTTTTCCACATCGAGGTAAGCCCATGCAGCCCTGCGGGCAAGCCCTGCCTTGCCGGGATTGGCGCAAAAGGGCATAATTTCAGAACCAAACAAAAAAAGAGCAGCACGGATGCCATCACTCACCGCAGGCCCGCATCGCCGCTTGTTCCTGTTTCTGCAAGGACCGCACGGCCCTTTCTTCAGTGCGTTGGCGCGCGCATTGCGCGCGGCCGGAGCTGACGTTTTGCGTGTGGGCTTCAATGCGGGTGATCAGGCTTTTTGGTTCGATCGGCGCAGCTTTATCCCGTTTTTAAAAGATCCCGAGACATGGCCGAACACGCTGCAAGAGTTGATCCGGTCGCGCGGCGTGACGGACATCGTGTTGTACGGGGATACCCGCCCAAATCACGCTCGGGCAATTGAAGTCGCCCACGCCATGGGCGTAACGGTCCATGTGTTCGAAGAAGGCTACCTGCGCCCCTGGTGGGTGACCTATGAACGTGCCGGATCAAACGGAAATTCGCGCCTGATGGAACTGGATGTCGCGCAGATGCAATGCGCGCTGGACCAGTCGGACGCGCAGACCCCACCGCCTCCGTCGCATTGGGGGGACATGAGGCAGCACATTTTTTACGGCGCGTTGTATCATTGGTTCGTCCTGTTTCTTAATCGGCGCTATCCCAATTTCAAACCGCATCGGGAACTGCCGGTGTCCAAAGAGTTTCGCTTGTATTTCATACGCCTTGCACTGATGCCGTTCCACAGAATTCGGCGGGCTTGGGCCACTGCTCGCGTGCGGCACAGCGGTGCGCCATACCACCTGGCCCTATTGCAATTGGGGCATGACAGTTCGGTTCAGGCGCATTCGGACTATACATGCATGGCGGATTTTCTTGAGCATGTGATCTCAGGTTTCGCCAAAGGCGCCCCGCGCCACCACCGGTTGGTGCTGAAGGAACATCCGCTGGAAAACCATCGTGAACCTTTGCGTCGCAAGGCCCGCGATATCGCCCGCGCGCACCAGGTGGCGGATCGAGTGCATTACGTGCCGGGCGGCAAACTCGCGCGATTGCTGGACGACGCGAACTCAGCCGTGACCATCAACTCGACTGCCGGTCAGCAGGTTCTGTGGCGCGGCATCCCTCTGCGCAGTTTTGGCAGATCGGTCTATGACAAACCGGAATTTGTGTCCCGACAATCCATCGCTGACTTTTTTGCGAACGCGGATACACCTGACCACGATTCGTATAGAATATATCGAAAATTTCTCTTAAAAACCAGCCAGTTACCCGGAGGTTTTTATTCGCTACGCGGACGCAAACAACTGCTGCGCCGTGCCGCTGACATGATGCTTCAGGACCATGACCCCTATCAGTCGGTGTTGTCCCACAACGCGGCACCACCGCCACAGTTGAAGCTTGTCAACTGACACGGGTGGGTTGGTGCTGGATGTTGTAGATCGAACAGGCTAACTTGTCGCAAACAAAAGACGACCGAGGATTAACGGCAGTGCAATGCGTTCCATTTCGTTGGGTACGAGGGGCATCCCTTGTGGCCGTGTTCGGCCTTCTGGCAGCTTGTCAGCTTCCCAAATCGGGTCCCAACAAGAACGAGATCCTGGCAGGAGCCGTGGAAAACGGCGGCAACGCCTTTGTTGTCGAGGTCGATGACAGGGTAGCCCAGGCCACTTCTGCGGTGCCGCAATTCGGTTTTTCATCCTCTTTCACCAGTGCGCCCAGCCTGACCGCAGATGTTGTGCGTCCCGGGGATGTTCTGGGTTTAACGGTCTGGGAAAACGTCGATGACGGGCTGTTGTCCGGCGAAGTCGGCTCCGCGACCACGCTCAATGAAGTGCAAGTGGACAATGACGGGTTTATTTTTGTTCCCTATGCCGGACGTGTCCGCGCAGCGGGCAACACGCCCGAACAATTGCGTCAGTTGATCACGCAAAAACTGCAAGACCAGACACCTGACCCACAGATCGAAGTTCGTCGCTCTGCCGGAAGCGGCGCAACTGTTTCGTTGACCGGCAACATTGGGGCGCCCGGCCTATATCCGATTGAACTTCCAACCCGCACCCTTTCAGGCATGCTGTCAGAGGCTGGTGGCGTATCAGTTGGCTCGGACATCGCACTTGTGACGCTGATCCGAGGCAATCAAAAAGGAACAGTCTGGTACGAAGATCTGTTCAGAAATCCTAAGCTCGATGTCGCTCTGCGCGGTGGCGACCGCATCCTGGTTGAAGCTGACAGCCGGTCCTACATCGCCTTGGGCGCGACCGGCGGGCAGTCCCGCGTTGCATTTGATACTCAGGACCTTTCGGCCCTTGAAGCCTTGGCGCAGGTTGGCGGCCTGCTGTCACTGTCTTCGGACCCAACCGGAATCTTTGTTTTGCGCGAAGAACGTCAAGACATCGCGCGTAAAGTTATGGGCCGTCCCAGCCTTCAAGGCGATCAGCGCATGATCTACCTGTTGAACCTGACAGCTCCTAACGGGCTGTTCGTGGCGCGGGACTTTGTGATCCGCGACGGTGACACGATCTATGTGACCGAAGCCCCCTATGCGCAGTGGACCAAGTCCATCTCTCTGATTGCAGGTGGCCTTACACCGCTGGCCAATGTCGCCACGCTGACGGGCAACTGATGTCTTTTGAAACAACAGCCGGGTCAGAAAGCACCCGGCTGCTTGTTTACAATGGTGGCTTTCTGACATCGCGCCGTATTCGGCGCATATTGTCCCTGTCCGGTTACGACATCCGCCTGGGGCGCCCCAAAGACGGGGACATCGTGGGGGTTTGGGGCAACAGCCCAACGTCGCATCGCGGCCTGCGCATGGCCGAACGGCACAATGCGCCGGTTCTACGGGTCGAGGACGCTTTTCTGCGGTCCCTGCATCCCGGACGCAGCGGAGAAGCCCCCTTGGGCTTGCTGCTTGACCGGTCTGGCCTGCATTTCGACCCTGCGCGAACCTCTGATCTGGAAAAGTTGCTTGCCACTCACCCGCTGGACGACACCGCCCTTCTGAACCGAGCGCGCGGCGGAATCGCGAGGATGCGCGAGCTGCATCTCAGCAAGTACTCGGCCTATGATCTGAGTGTTCCACCACCCAACCCCGGCTATGTGCTCGTGGTGGATCAGGGCAGCGACGATGCGGCAGTCACAGCCAGCAAAGGCGATGTGGCGCGGTTCCGCGAAATGCTTGTAATGGCGCAAGAGGAAAACCCAGGTGCCCGCGTTCTGATCAAGACACATCCCGACACGATTGCCGGGCATCGTTCCGGCTATTTGTCCGAGGCGGACCAATCCGACCGCGTATCCATCCTAAGCTCATCCATTAGCCCATGGGCGCTGCTGGAGGGTGCCGTCGGCGTTTATACCCTGTCGTCTCAGATGGGGTTCGAGGCGATCCTGGCAGGACACAAACCACGGGTTTTTGGTCAGCCTTTCTATGCCGGTTGGGGGCTGACACAGGACGAAGACCCACTGGCGCGCCGCCAGCGCAGCCTGACGCGCGCGCAGTTGTTTGCAGCCGCGATGATCCTCTACCCCACATGGTACGACCCATATCGGGACCAGCTTTGCGAGTTGGAAACAGTACTGGATACGCTTGAGGCAAAGACACGCGCCTGGCGGCAGGATCATAAAGGGTGGACCGCTTCGGGTATGCGCTTGTGGAAACGCAAGCACCTGCAGCAGATGTTCGGACGCGAGAAAAAGATCCGGTTTACTGAGGAGCAACCTGCGCAACCTGACCGCCCTCATATGACCTGGGCCAGCAAGGTTCGTGGTGCTGAAAATGCAGTCCGGGTTGAGGACGGTTTCCTGCGGTCGCGTGGGCTGGGAGCTAGACTGGTACCACCGCTTTCGTTAACGACGGATGATAGGGGCATCTACTACGACCCTACGCATCCCAGCCAGTTGGAAGAATTGATCGCGGCCAGAGAAACCCTGAGGCCCGATCAGGCGCTGCGCGCTGAAAACCTGATCGCAAAGATCGTGGCGGCTCGGATCACCAAATACAATTTGGGCGGCGGCACGCCGGAGCTACCGAACGGGTATCGCATCCTTGTTCCCGGACAGGTCCAAGACGACGCCTCGGTCCTGCTGGGCACCAGCACCGTCCGGACCAATGCCGATCTTTTGCGCGCAGCACGCGAGGCCAATCCGAACGCAATACTGATCTATAAACCACACCCTGATGTTGAGGCCCACTTGCGCGATGGCGAGCTGCACGACACCGACCTCGCAGATGTCGTCGCCACACAGAGTGATCCAGCAGCCCTTTTGCCCGAGATTCAGGAGGTCTGGACGATGACCTCATTGCTGGGGTTCGAAGCGTTGATGCGCGGGATTCGCGTGACCACGTTGGGCGCGCCTTTCTATGCCGGCTGGGGTCTGACGAATGATTTGGGCAACGTTCCGGCGCGGCGCGGCGCACGGCCCAGCCTGTTGGGCTTGGTTCACGCCGCCCTGATCGACTATCCCCGATACATGGACCCGACCACTGGTGAGCCCTGCCCCGTCGAGGTCGCAGTCGAGCGTCTGGCGCAAAACAATATACCCGCGGGCGGTCCGATGGTTCGCCTACTGTCAAAACTACAGGGTGCGTTCGCGACCCATGCTCATGTCTGGCGACGTTAGCGAAGTGCTCGCGCCCAACGATGCATGACGTCCGGACCAATCACCTGCGTCTCGATTAATTCAAACCGGGGTGCTGCGTCCAGTTTGTCCAGCCCGAGTGTCCCAATGGCCGACAACCCCTCGGCCCCGATAGCCAGACCGGCTGTGAAGCCGACCAGCTCGTCCACCAGATCAGCGGCCAGTAACGAGGCCCCCAAGGCAGCCCCACCTTCGCAGAATACGCGGGTCAGACCCGCTTGCCCCAACTGATGCAGCAGATCTGCGGCGTCGATCTGGTGATCGTCCAGCGCACAGGGCAACAGCTTGGCCCCCAACCCTTCCCACGCGCGGGAGCGTTCGGTGTCCGGCCCGGGACCATGGCACAGCCAAACGGGTACGTCTTTGGCCGTGCGCGCCAGTTGCCCCATCAAGGGAATGTCCATATGGCGCGAGACCACAATCCGAACCGGCTGCGCCTCGACCCCAATATCCCGAACGGTCAGCGAGGGATCATCGGCGCGAGCCGTACCCGCCCCAACCATCACCGCATCATGGCGCGCCCGCATCGCATGTACGGCACGACGGGCCTTTGGCCCCGTGATCCATTGGCTGTGACCCGTGGCCGTGGCGATCCGACCGTCGAAACTGCTGGCAAGCTTGAGGGTGACGAAAGGACGGCTTTGTTCGGTCTTCAGAAAGAAGCCAGCCAGATCGCGCGCGGCCTCTTCGGCCAGCACGCCCGTTGTTACTTCGATCCCGGCCTCGGCCAACATGGCAAATCCCTGACCGGCCACGCGTGGATCGCTGTCTTCGATTGCGCATACGACCCGAGCGACGCCCGCGGCAATCAAAGCCTCGGCGCAAGGCGGTGTCTTTCCGTGGTGGGAACAGGGTTCCAAGGACACGTAAGCCGTTGCGCCACGCGCGGCCTCTCCGGCTTGCGCTAGCGCTACGGGCTCGGCATGCGGACGGCCACCCGGCTGGGTCCAGCCCCGCCCCACAATGCGTTCGTCTCGCACAATAACGCACCCGACGGCAGGGTTTGGCCAGCACATCCCTTGACCGCGTCGCCCCAAGGACAAGGCCAACGCCATGTATCGCTTATCTGTTTCGCTCACTCGTCCGTCGAAGGCTGCGGCGGGCGCAGTTCGTGGACAAACTCCTCGAAGTCATCGGCCGCCTGGAAATTCTTGTATACGCTCGCAAAGCGAACATATGCGACGGTGTCAATCCGCGCCAGAGCTTCCATAACGATCTCGCCGATTTTGCTGGATGGGATATCGGTCTCGCCCATGCTTTCCAGACGGCGCACGATGCCCGAGATCATCTGGTCGATACGATCAGGCTCAATCGGGCGTTTCTGCATCGAGATACGGATCGAGCGTTCCAGTTTGTCCCGGTCGAAATCTTCTCGCTTTCCGTTGGTCTTGATCACAACCAGATCGCGCAGTTGCACACGTTCATAGGTCGTGAAACGACCGCCGCAGGCAGGGCAGAACCGGCGCCTGCGAATGGCTACATGATCCTCTGCCGGGCGAGAATCTTTGACCTGAGTGTCGATATTTCCGCAAAACGGGCAGCGCATCCGCCGTCTCCTCGTCCGTTGTTCCGCCTCCATTTGTAAGCACTACGGCTTACTTATCCACAACTATAGGGCAGCCGCTAGGGTTTGGGTAGTCGGAATTTTTCACCGCAAGATAAAGGGGTCAGGCGAAATGCGCCGCAACCCGCCTTTGATGCGCTGCAGTACGGTGCTCGAACAAGTAGATACCTTGCCATGTTCCCAAAGCGGGCTGGCCGCCAGACACGGGAACAGACAACGAAACGGGCAACAAAGCCGCCTTGATATGGGCCGGCATATCGTCGGGCCCTTCGTAGGTGTGGCGCAGATAAGCCATCGCCGGGTGATCGGACGGCGGAACCAACCGGTCAAAAAATGCCTGCAGATCTGTCTGCACCTCGGGGTCTGCGTTTTCCTGAATAGCCAGCGAGCACGAAGTGTGGCGCACGAATAGCGTCAGCAACCCATTCCCTGAGACCGAGTTGAGCCAGTTGCGCACGTCCGAGGTGAATTCGTACAACCCCGGACCATCCGTCGAAATAATGAACTCGGTCTGCATCTTGTTGGTCACTATGGATCAGTTGAGGAACGGACGAACGTTACAGCGCCCATTGGCCCCTTGAACAGACATGCTTTCACCGGGATTAAAACCGGAAGAAACGAAACTGCCCTGCTGTGGCGTACCTCCGGCAGGTGGGCTGATCGAGAACTTAACTGATGTCCGACGACCTGTTGCCTCGCTAGGGCCATAGCCACGCACAACGTAAATTCGATCCTGCCAGCCTGCGCCCAACGTTCTGCGGGCGAAATCCGCGGCCGCACACCAGTAACCATCGACGTCCCGCCGCGCGCGCGGGATCACTTCGAACTCGGTGTTGTTCAGGGCGACGGTCTGAAACCCGTTTCGCGCCGCAGAGGCCGTGGCGGGTACGCTAAGTAAGATCGCGGCAGCCGCCGCCAAAGTCATAACCTGTTTCATAATCATACTCTTTCCTGTTTCGAGGTAATTGCTGAAATAGTGTACATCCCTGCAGGACAAAGCCGGATCACAATCAATTCAGCCTGCCCCCTTTTGCCCGTGATCAGACGTTAACCAACCCTGGTAGCGGATCAAAGGGCCCAGAACCGGCATCTCGGCTGACACATCGAACCTGAAGCGGCCTCTTTCATCCTGCCATTCAACGGTCGTTGAGCGCGGCAAAAGCAGCTTGGGACACGGAACCCCCAAAAACTTGAGCCTGAGAATCTGCACCGACAAGCGATCCTTCGAAAAAACTGGCTTCAGCCAAATCGACACCGGGCCGAATTGCTCACGCACGCAGTCAAAACGGTGATCAAAGTTGAGCCGCGATTGTGTGATATGCCCGCCGAAGTTGCGTGTCCAAATCCACCCTGCCTGATCCCTTACAATCGAAACCTTCACCTCGACATCCTGCCCATCCGGCGGCATTCGCGCGCAGCGCAAGGCCAAAGCCACCAGCTTTCCGCCCCCAGCTGTGACCGTGCAACGTCCAGAGTATTGGGCGCAGGTGCTGTGCAACGCCCGCACCGCATCACTCAGTTCCGTTCCGGCGGGCAATGCTTGTAGGAAAGGATCAGGGCGCACTCAGAACCCCTCGGGTAGGAATCGAGACCGAAGTTCTGCGTCGGGCACGATGCATGTCGCAGACCGGCCAAAAATCGCATATCGATTGCGTGCGATGGCGTGGTAGAGCGGATCCTTGATGAACCTCGGCAGCCATCTGCAGACCGACAAAATAGGCCAAAAACCGGGTAAGCAGCGCATTGCAGCCGCGAATGCATCCAAACGCTGGTGGACGACGCCGTCCGTGACCACAAGGTTTGTTTCAAAATCCTTAGTCGGCAAACCGAGGTCGGAATAAAGCCTTTGCCCCAAGGGCGATTGCGCGGTTGCGAATTTGAACCGTTGAGCTTTGTCCCGCACAACCATGAACCGAAAAAACCGCGAACACAGAACGCATTCGCCGTCGAATACGATGAGATATTGCCCTTCGGTTAGGTTTGCTAAGTGTTTGGTCACGCTGAATATGCCCGCTCGAACTTGTGCAACAGAACGTGGCACCAGGAAGTGCAACAGACAATGCGACACGGAAGCCTCATCGCTGCCGGGGAGCCTACGGCGGTGACCCGGGCTCTGACCTCATCCCCTCAAAGATCGCAACCCGACAGCACGCGCAAAATAGGTATGCCTACTACTGCAGTCTTGCGAAACACGGCCAAAATTATTTGAATAGATGCCAAGTGTTTGGCTTTCCCCTATACTCAGGTGCAGCCGATAGACATCATGGGTTGTGAGTATGGACGTCGACATTGCCCGCATTCAAGTCTTGTCCAGAACTCTGGATCAGAGGGCGACGGATCCCTCGATCGTCGACCGCGTGCTGGCCAAGTCCGGCCTGAGGCGCGCAGACATCGAACCGCCTGCGACGGCCTATAGTGCGCACAAAGAGGCCCTGTTCGCTCGGTTTGCCTGCGATGCGCTGCACGATACCACCTTTGCCGCACAGGCTGGTTTGGCGTTCAACGCGTCCTCAAGCCTTATGGCTTACATCAGTAAATACTCCCGTGATCTGAAGCAGGTAGTCGAAAACTCATCGCGGTTTCACGGCCTGATTGATCCGGCGCTGCAGCTGAGCCTGCGAGTTGCCGGAAACTTTGCTTCAATTGAAGCCGAGTGGAAGGATGCCAGTTTCGCTCGATACCACCGCCGGACCGAGTTTCTGATTTTCGCCGCCCTCGCCCGGATGCGTTCGCTGACGCGAACCGTTTTTTTCCCCATCGAAATCCGGTTTCAGCACGAGGTGGGCGACATCGAAAAAAACTATCGGCTACTTGCAGGCTTTCCGGTGAGTTTCGGGGCCGAGCGATTGGAAATTGTTCTGACACTGTCCTCATTGGACTTGCCCGTGCCGACCTACGATCCGAGCCTACGGGAGCATCTGCTGGCCTATGGCGACCGCATACTCGCCGAGCACCAAGAACCCAAGCAAAAGCTAAGAGCACAGGTCGAAGGGCTGATAACACGCTCTCTGCCGGGGGCAATCATACAGGCCGAGGACGCGGCATCGAACCTTGGGATGAGCCCGCGCACCTTTGCCCGGCGGCTGAGTGAAGAAGGCACGAGCTATCGCGAAATCGTCGAAGACCTACGTTCCGATCTGGCGCAGACTTTTATCACCAATGGGATGCCTTTGTCGGAAATTGCCTACTCGCTGGGTTACGCCGATCAACCAGCCTTTTCGACCGCGTTCAAGCGCTGGACAGGCCAAGCCCCCAGCACGTTTCGCGGCCGTCTGGATCTGTAATCTGAAGAGGCGGGTGGCCGGGGGTCGTCAGCGGCACAGCCTCGCCCCGGCCTGTCCCATGAGTGGACAGCGCTGAGATAAGGTCACATAGCGAAAATGCCTTGTGAGTTCTCGCCAAATTGAAGTGTTAACCAGTCACCGTGAGGGCCGCGTGATACAAAAAAGGCGCCTTAACCGAGGCGCCCTTCTGTTTACTGATCCAGGAAGGACCGAAGTTTCCGTGACCGGCTGGGATGCTTCAGCTTCCGCAGCGCTTTCGCTTCGATCTGACGGATACGTTCGCGCGTCACGCTAAACTGCTGACCAACCTCTTCCAGCGTGTGGTCGGTGTTCATGCCAATGCCAAAGCGCATCCGCAGAACCCGTTCCTCACGCGGCGTGAGAGAGGCCAGAACCCGTGTGGTCGTTTCCTTGAGGTTTTCCTGAATGGCGCTGTCCAGCGGCAGTACGGCATTCTTGTCCTCGATGAAATCGCCCAGCTGGCTGTCTTCCTCGTCGCCAATCGGCGTTTCCAGAGAGATCGGCTCTTTGGCGATCTTCATCACCTTGCGAACCTTCTCAAGCGGCATCTGCAGCTTTTCGGCCAGTTCTTCCGGTGTCGGCTCGCGACCGATTTCGTGCAGCATCTGACGACCGGTCCGTACCAGCTTGTTGATCGTTTCGATCATGTGCACTGGAATACGGATGGTCCGCGCCTGATCCGCAATCGAGCGCGTGATCGCCTGACGGATCCACCATGTCGCATAGGTCGAGAATTTATAGCCGCGGCGGTATTCGAACTTGTCCACCGCCTTCATCAGACCGATGTTACCTTCCTGAATAAGATCAAGGAATTGCAGACCACGGTTCGTGTACTTTTTGGCGATCGAAATCACCAGACGCAGGTTGGCTTCGACCATTTCCTTCTTGGCCTGTCGCGCCTCTTTCTCGCCCTTCTGAACCTGCTGCACGATGCGGCGGAATTCAGGGATATCCAGACCGACATACTGGCCGACTTGAGCCATATCGTTGCGCAGCTCCTCGACCTTTGCGGTCGAGCGTTCAATGAACATCTGCCAGCCCCGGCCCGGCTTTTCAGCCATCTCGGACAGCCAGTTCGGGTCCAGTTCGCGGCCACGATAGGCATCGATGAACTCACGACGGTTGATCCGTGCCTGGTCGGCCAGTTTCACCATTGCACTGTCCAGCGACATGACGCGGCGGTTAATGCCGTAGAGCTGGTCGATCAGCGCTTCGATCCGGTTGTTGTGCAGGTGAAGACCATTCACCAACTCAACAATCTCGGAACGCAGCTTCTGATAGGTCGCTTCGTCCTTGTCCGAGAAGGTGTCATCCTCGTTCAGCGTCGCCGAAATCCTGCTGTCCTGCATTTCCGACAACATGGCGAAGTCAGTCGAGATGCGTTCCAGCGTGGTCAGAACTTGATCCTTGAGCGCGGCTTCCATCGCAGCCAGCGACATGTTGGCCTGATCGTCGTCGTCGTCATCGTCGTCGTTGTTCAGCGGATTGCCATCGGCGTCCAGCTCAGGGCCTGTGTCCTTGGCCGGCTTGGCGGCTTGAACGGCCGAGGTATCGACAACCGGTTCTTCCACGTCGCCGTCTTCGTCCATCTGGTTGCCGAAAGTGGCCTCCAGATCGATGACGTCGCGCAACAGAATGTCTTCGGACAGAAGTTCGTCATGCCAGATCGTGATCGCCTGGAAGGTCAGCGGGCTTTCGCACAGACCGGCAATCATAGTGTTGCGGCCGGCCTCTATCCGCTTGGCGATGGCAATTTCGCCTTCACGGCTCAGCAATTCCACCGAGCCCATTTCGCGCAGATACATGCGGACGGGGTCGTCGGTGCGATCAAGCTTTTCGGTCGCCGCCCCGGCCAACGCAACCTCACGGTTGCTTTCTGTCGTGGTAAGTTCGGTCGAGCCTTTGTTCTCTTCCTCTTCGGCCTCTTCATCTTCGATGATGTTGATGCCCATTTCGGACAGCATCGACATAACGTCTTCGATCTGTTCCGAACTGACCTGATCAGGCGGCAGAACCTGATTGAGCTGGTCGTAGGTGATGTAACCTCTCTCGCGAGCCTCGGCGATCATCTTCTTGACCTGGGCCTGGCTCATGTCCAGCGAGATTTCCTGTTCCTGCTCTTCGGATTTGCGATCTTCGGTCGTGTCTTTGGCGGCCATTCAATGCTCCTGCAGGGATGGGTGATTCGTTAGAACCGAATCATTAGCGCGTAGAAGTGATTCGGCTACCCGTTTACCTGTTTTTCTTTTCCAGTGCCTTACGAAAACATCACTTTAGCGACGTTTCCGTTCGAAATTGATGCCGGACATGATCGCCTTGAACGCGTCCTTCTCGTCGCGGTTGATTCGCGCACCGTTGTCGGCGATGTCGAACACCGCCCTGTCCTCATTCTGGCTGCGACTGGTACGGTTGCGCTCTTCGGCGGCTTGCGCCAGCCGATATGTCAGCGCCTCATAAGCCAGTTCAGAAAGTTCCTCGGCAGCTTCGGCAATCTCGGCATCCAACCCCCGGAGCGCTTTTATCTTTGCGAGTTCCTCGGCCAGTGTCATCTCGGCCTTTTCGACGTCGCCTGGTTTGAACACACAGGGGATTACTGCGACATGGCGAAGGGCCAGCAGGTTTTCAAGGACTTCGCCGCCTAAAGTTCCAATTATGTGGTCTTTCAGGTGATCCGGATCATCAATCGCATGCCGCAGAATGGCCGCGCGCAAAGCTGCGTGGTCGGGATCATGGCACTCCATCTCTTCCAGCTCAGCTTCGAACTGGATCACGACGCTGGGGTTGAGGATGGCGATGGCGAGAATAGCTGCCTCGCGCATCCTAATATCTGCGTTGTCAGACGACGCCAGGAATGAGGCGCGCGCGCCGGGTGTAGCGGCAGGTTTTGGTTGCCACTTGCCGCGCGGCTGCCATTGACGGTTTTGCGGCTGCCGTTGCGGGCGGAACAACTGCCAGCGCAGGTCTTTGATCTCTTGCCCGTAATGCGACCGGATCGAGGGGTCGCGGATCAATTTAATCTTATCGCGCAGGGATTTATCCAGCGCTGCTTTTCGTTCCGGGCTATCGAACACCTTACCCTCGGTCTCGCGCTGCCACAGCAGTTTGACCATCGGGATTGCGTTTTCCAAGACTTCCTGCACGGCCCCCGGCCCATCGGCGCGCAACAGATCATCAGGGTCCTTGCCTTCGGGCATCAGCGCAAACCGAAGGGACTTTCCAGCCTCGAGCAGCGGCAAGGCCAGATCAACAGCGCGCATCGCAGCGCGGAGACCGGCGGTGTCGCCATCCAGCGCGATGATCGGCTCGTCAGAGATACGCCAAAGCAATTGTAACTGATGTTCGGTGATTGCCGTTCCCAGCGGTGCGACCGAGGCACCAAATCCGGCTTCGGCCAGCGCGATCACATCCATATAACCTTCGGCCACGATCAAAGGCTGCCCTTTGCCCGCCGCCTGACGGGCGGGTCCGTGGTTGTACAGGCTGCGCCCTTTGTCGAACAACTCAGTCTCAGGAGAGTTCAGGTATTTCGCGTTATCATTAGGGTCCATCGCCCGACCGCCAAACGCAATACAGCGCCCTCGGGGGTCGCGGATCGGGTACATGATCCGGTTGCGAAACGTATCATAAGGCTTTTTGCCCTTGTTCGAGGGCTTGGCCAGACCCGCCCCAAGGATCAGATCCTCGGCTACGTTCTTGCCGCGCAAATGATCCCACAGGCCTTGCCACCCGTCCGGGGCAAAACCAATTTCCCATCGATCCAAAGCCTGCGCGTCCAGACCACGACGAGTCAGGTAGTCTCGAGCCGCGCCCCCTGCCCCGGTCTTAAGCTGCAGGCGAAAGAACTGCACTGCCTGCTCCATGACCTCGGCCAGTTGCGAGCGGCGGTCCTGTTTTTCCTGCGCTTTGGGATCACGCGCAGGCATCGGCATCCCCGCCTCACGCGCCAGAATCTCGACCGCTTCGATGAACGAGACATTCTCAGTCTCCTTCACAAAACTGATCGCGTCACCTTTGGCGTGGCAGCCAAAGCAGTAATAGAAGCCCTTTTGGTCATCGACATGAAAGGATGCGGTCTTTTCATGGTGAAACGGGCATGGTGCCCACATATCCCCCTTGCCCTGATTGGACTTGCGCTGATCCCACGTGACTTTTCGACCGACTACCTGAGACAGGCTGAGCCGGGTGCGAAGTTCATCGAGAAAACCGGGGGGCAAAGACATGGCCTAAACCTGCCAGAAATGGAAACGCTCGCCAAGGGACTGGCGAGCGTTTGTCCACAAGGAAATGATTGCGCTGTGGATTATTGCTGCAGGCACAGCTCTAGCCACGCCGCACCCAGATCTTTCTTGCGCACATCGCGCATCTTTTGCTCATAAACCCACGGGGTGATCAGCGGGATCGCCGCGTTATAGTTCTCGGGCCAGGACGGGCTTGTTTCTGCAACCGCCTGCGGCACGTCACGTTCTTTGACCCGGTCCAGTCGGGCCTGCTGAATCGCCTTAACAACATCAGCCTGGTACTGGCAGCTTTGTTCCTTGGTCTCGGCGGCTGCCAAAGGTGTGGCCAGCAAAGCTGCAGCAAGGGCGATACGCAACATGGGGTACTCCGAAAATCGATTCTGTCACCGCAGCTTACCTGCCGCGGGCGTAAGCTGCCATTGGCGTTTTCATCGCATCGGGATGTACACCCGCAAGTGTTTCGCGCAACCCGGTCAAAAGCGGATTGCGCGAGGCATTTATAGCCCCTTGGCGCGATAGCTTTTCGCGACACGATCAATGGCCACGATATAAGCTGCAGTCCGCAGATCCTCGACATCGTCGCGGCTGTGCCAGACCTCACGCATGGACTGATAAGCAATGCGCATGGTGTCATCGAGCCCCGAACGCACCAGCTCGAGCTCATCCGCGCCTCTGAGATACTTGGACTTGAAGTCCGGCGACATCGACCAGGCATCACCCAGATAACGATCTAGCCGCTCCAGTTCACTGACGATCAGCTCGTGTCGCGCCTCTTCCTGACGGCGCTGCATTCGTCCAAAGCGGATATGGCTGAGGTTTTTGACCCACTCAAAGTAAGACACCGTTACACCGCCGGCATTGGCGTACATGTCCGGAATGATGACTGTACCCTTCTTGCGCAAAATCTCATCCGCACCGGCAGTGACCGGACCATTTGCCGCCTCGATAATCAAAGGCGCCTTGATGCGTTCGGCGTTGGACAGGTTGATAACCCCCTCCAAGGCTGCCGGGATCAGAATGTCGCAGTCTTCTTCCAGAACGGCAGTACCCTCGGCCGAATGGGTCGCATCCGGATAGTCGCTGACACCACCATGTTTGATGATCCATTGACGCACCGACTCGACGTCGATTCCTTCGGGATTGTATAGCGCTCCGTCCCATTCGATGATGCCGACGATTTTCGAGCCATCCTCCTCGCTCAGGAACTTTGCGGCGTGGTAACCCACATTCCCGAGGCCCTGAACGATGACACGTTTGCCATCCAACTTGCCGGAAAGTCCGGCCTTTTGAATGTCTTCCGGATGGCGGAAGAACTCACGCAGGGCGTATTGGATACCACGGCCAGTCGCTTCGACACGACCCGCGATGCCACCGGCATTCAACGGTTTACCTGTCACACAGGCCCGCGAGTTAATGTCCGTAGTGTTCATCCGCGCGTACTGATCAGCCATCCAAGCCATCTCACGTTCCCCCGTTCCCATGTCAGGGGCCGGTACGTTCTGAGACGGGTTGATCAGATCCCGCTTGGCCAATTCATAGGCAAAGCGTCGTGTGATCTGCTCTAGTTCATGCTCCTCATATTTTCTGGGGTCGATGCAAAGCCCGCCCTTGGACCCGCCAAACGGCGTTTCAACCAAAGCGCATTTGTATGTCATCAGCGCTGCCAGCGCCTCAACCTCGTCCTGATTCACGGCGGTGGCATAGCGAATGCCGCCCTTCACGGGTTCCATATGTTCGGAATGAACCGAGCGGTAACCGGTGAACGTGTGGATATCGCCGCGAAGCCGAACACCAAACCGCACCGTGTAGGTGGCGTTGCAGACCCGAATCTTTTCCTCCAACCCCGGAGGCAAATCCATCAGGGACGCCGCCCTGTTAAACATCAAGTCTACACTTTGGCGAAAGCTGGGTTCGTTGTTGGGCGTCATGTGATCCTCCGTGCCAGTGAACGCAAAGCGTTCTGACGTTTTGTCGCACCCATTGTCTAAACGATCAATATTTAAGCAAAGATAAAACGCGGAATCCTGCGAAAGACCCGCAGTTCCGGCTGAGTCGCAACTTCCCTCCAAACCGCCAAAATTGTCGCCGCAGAGAAAACAGAACCCCACAAAGTCATGAAATTATCCCCAGTCCGCCCGGAAACTAGCCAATTCCCTGGCAGTTTTGCCCAATTCACGCCACGTTTCACCGTTAATTTTCCAACGTTAACTTTTCCTTAGCAGTTTGAGTGTCTGCTCAGCGAGGTCGGCAATATGGCAATGCGCGTATTTGAGTGCGGGACTAAAAACTTGAAAAATGCGAGCTCTTCAACTCGGCGTTTCGCGAGAGACGAAGAGGGCGGAGTATTCACCATTTTCGTGGCTCTAGGATTTCTGCTCATCTTTGCAACTGCAGGCATCGGCGTAGACATCATGAACTTTGAACGCGACCGAGCGAGCCTGCAAGGCACTCTGGACCGCGCAGTTCTTGCTGCAGCTAACGTCAAGCAGAAGCTCCCGCCTAAAGAGGTGGTAAAGTCCTATATTGAAAAATCTGACGTGCGCGGGAAACTTTCAGAAGAGCCAATAGTTGAAGAGGGTATAGGATCTAGAAAGGTCACGGCCAAGGCAGAAGTCGACGTCAAAATGCATTTCTTGCATTTCTTTGGTTATCCAGAACTGACAGCCGCGGCTGCAAGCGTCGCGGAAGAGGCTATCGGCTCAATCGAAATTGCACTGGTACTTGATATCTCGGGCTCTATGAGTTGGGATTCGGCAACGGCGAACAAATCAAAAATTGCTGCCTTGCGAGAAGCCGCCGTGGAGTTCGTAGATACGATTTATGCAGAAGAAGATCCTGATAAAATTTCAATCTCAATTATTCCTTACAACAATCAGGTGAATGCCAGTGCAAATATTCTGGACAAAATGTCCGGAGTGACGCGCGAGCATACCTATTCCAATTGCGTGGACTTCAAAGAGTCGCAGTTTGGGGAAGTTTTCCTAGACCCAACCAAACCACTTAACCGAACAGCGCATTTCGACCGAAGAAACTATCGGGACAATTACAATAGCGAATTCCACAGTTCGTCGGTCTGCACCACTCGAGCAGGCAGCGCTATAACACCAATGACTAATGTTATTGCTGACCTGCACAAACAGATCAATGCAATGACACCTGGCGGAAACACATCGATTGATATCGGGGTAAAATGGGGGGCCGCGCTGTTGGACCCCGCGTTTCAACCTGTGATCGGGCGACTTGCAAATCAGAACGTAGACCCGAATTTAAACATTGATCCAGATACCGGTCTCGTCGTTGGGACCAATGAAGAGCCCAAAAAGGTCGTGCCTCCGGTGTTTAATAACCGGCCGGTAGCGTACGACACTAACGTCAAAAAGATCATGGTTGTTATGACCGACGGTGAAAACACAGAAAACTGGGTGCTAGACGAAGATTTGCGTGATGGGGCCTCTGATGTTTGGTTCAACTCTGATCCAGTTATTGGAGAAGTTTGCAGATATTACTCAGGCTATGGAACATATTGCCGTGATGAAATTATCCACGACAATGAATACAGCGTTCGCACTTCCACAGATCCGGATCTCTATTACTGGACCCGGCAGGAGTTGGAAGATCAGACTGAACCCTACGGAGGTGCAGACAAAAATACACGCTTGACCTATCCCCAATTGTGGAACCGCGTAAACTTGGACTGGAACGCTCGGTATAACTATGCGTGGCAGGACAACAATAACAGGAACTGGTACTCGCGAGCGTTTTCCACGACCCAAAGAACGACCAAAGACACGCGGCTAAACAACATCTGCTCCAAGCTCAAAGCAAAGAATGTTGACATCTATGGAATCGCTTTTGAGGCTCCGGACGTCGGCGTTACCGCGATCAAAAACTGCTCGAGCGGCGAAGGTTTCTTTTTCCCTGTAAACGACGGCGGGTCGTTGGGCGCTCAACAACTGACGTTGAAGCAGGTGTTTCAGACCATTGCAGTATCGATAAAACGCCTGAGGCTGACGCTATGATCCAGAAAGCACTGGCAAGAGTGACTCGTTTCAAACGGGACGAACACGGAGGTGTGACCGTTGAGTTCGCCATACTGTTCCCTCTTTACATGTTCATCATTTTGGCCGTGATCGAATATGCACTGGTCACAATTCAACAAGCCATGCTCGAACGGTCGATGGATCTGGTCGTCCGAGATATCCGGCTCGGGATCAACTTGCCCGATACAGAACATGACACGATCAAAGAAGCCATTTGCGGCAATATGGTTGTAATGCGGAATTGTTCGAACAACCTACTTTTAGAGATGATTGTTCAGGACCCTTACAGCGGAATTAACTTTCCTCTCGAAGCGACCTGTATAGACCGACAGGAAGAGGCCCAACCTGTAACCGAATTTCAAAACGGTGGATCGAATGCGCTCATGATTTTACGCGCATGTGCACAGGTTGATCCCTTGTTCCCGACAACCGAAATAGGCCGGACGATGTCAGGCGATGATGACCTAATCTCACTTACGTCGACAACAACCTTTGTTCAGGAGCCATGACATGACGCGTTTTTTCTCACGCTTCCGACGCTCCTTAGGTATCTTTGCAGTTCGGGAAAATGGTAGCCTGTCCTTGGAAACGGCATTGATTTTTCCGGTTCTGGTATGGGCAATAACGCTTACATACACCTACTTTGACGGATTTCGCGAAAGCACCGCCAACCTCAAAGCAGCATTCACAATAAGCGACTTGATCTCGCGTGAAGGTGAAAGAGAAGTAACCGACACCTACGCGACGTCCATGTATTTGTTGTTCAACCGAATGGTGGGCAGCAATTCACCCTTACAGATGCGTCTGACTGTGATAACTTATATTGCACCTGATGAAGATACTGGTACTGAAGAGGACTTTATCGTCAATTGGTCGACGCATTGCGGTTATCAAGGAATCTGGACCGACGACAACGTCAAACCCCTGGCCGACAGGCTGCCGGCGATGGCGAACTTGGACACGTTGATCATCGTTGAAACGTCCAAAGAGTATGTGCCGCGTTTGAACACAAGCTGGCTGACCAAAGACTACGTATTCGATAACTTCGTTTTCTCGCGACCGCGCTTTGTACCTATTGTCAAAGGGACGCCGTCTACTCAGTTTTGTGCTGATGCTTCTGCGCTAGCTCAGACAGCCCCTGGAGCATGAATTTGGTTTCGGCGGCCGTGGTCAGGCCGCCCACGCCAACCCGGCGCCCTAACCGCCACCACAACCCAGGTGCCCAGCTGTTGCCCGCCTTTTCTTTGGTTTTTAGCAAGAACCCATTTGAAGGCTTGAACGCAAACACGCCTTGATCGATGGCTTCGATATCTTCGATCCGTGCGATCAGACGCCCTGTCCCTGTTCTGAGCTCAGTTTCCGTCAGTTCAATCCAGTCGCTTGTGGCATGCCACATCTGATAGGCCAACCAGAACGACGCCCCACCAACAACCAGCAGAAACACCTGCCAGACCGGCTCTGGCGGCGTGGCAAGGGCGACATAGATGACCAGAACGCCCACGGTAGACAGCATTCCCACACCCAACCATCGTCTTGGTGATGATGGGCGGACCGTGGCCAGAATTTCCTGTTGCATTGGCGTTCCCTGCTCTGTTTCGGATGGGTTTAGCCGCTTTGCGCGACAAAAAACAGAGGGCAGCGCCCTGCGAATTTGCGCACAGTCCCCGTGTTTGCACGCAAATTGACGCAGATGGCGCACAGCATACATGATCCTCACAACTTCAGGAGGCCACCATGTCCCTTAGACCAACACTGGAAACTCGCAAAGCCATGCCGACCATGGAAGGCGCAGGCGTCAAATTGCACCGGGCTTTTGGGTTTCAGGACCCGTCCGAGCTTGATCCGTTCCTGTTGTTCGACGATTTCAGGAACGAGCGCCCAGAGGATTACCAAGCGGGCTTTCCGTGGCACCCGCACCGCGGGATCGAGACCATAAGCTATGTGCTTTCCGGCACTGTTGAACATGCGGATTCGCTTGGGAACACAGGGACCTTGGGTGCAGGTGATGTTCAGTGGATGACCGCCGGATCCGGGATTTTGCATCAGGAAATGCCCAAGGGAAACACTGCTGGCCAAATGCATGGGTTCCAACTGTGGGGCAATTTGCCGTCAGATCAGAAAATGACCACGCCCCGCTATCAGGATGTCCAAAGCAAGGATATTCCCGAAATCATCGACGATGACGGAACAACCGTGCGCGTTATCGTGGGTGAATTCTGGGGCAAGACGGGTCCTGTTGATGGCATAGCAGCCGATCCACAGTATTTGGACGTTCAAATCCCTGCCGGGGTAAAAAAGACCTTTCGGATCGACACTTATCGCCGCGCCTTTGCCTATGTGTTCCAAGGACAGGCGGCCTTTGCCGACGCATCGCAACCCACCGGCGTGCTGCTGGAGAAAGAAATCGCCGGGCAAGAGGTCAACATCCGAGATCTATCCGGGGACCGTACTCTGGTACGGTTCGGAACCGGCGATGAAGTAACCGTTCAGGCCGGGCCTGAAGGCGTAAGGTTTCTGTTGATCTCGGGTGCGCCGATTGACGAACCAGTTGCGTGGCATGGCCCGATCGTGATGAACACGCGGGCAGAATTGGAACAGGCGTTTCGTGAACTGCGCAACGGTACGTTCATCCGCGCGGCGCACTGATAAACAATCGTGGTCAGGCGGTTACGGCGCGCCTGACCATATCCCAGTAGATCTGCTCGACCTCGTCCAGCGACAAACGTCCGCCTGCGCGATACCAGGTCATCACCCCGTTCAACATGGCAATCACCGCCAATGTTGCAATCTTGGTATCTGCGACCGAGAACAGCCCGGCATTCTGGCCGTCCTGCAATATTCCTTCGAGTGAGTCTTCGTAGGTGCGGCGCAAGACTTCGATTTCCGAGAAGTTCTCGAGCGTAAGGTTGCGCAGTTCCATGTAGGCGATGAACACCTCATCCGGGCGCTCCATGTGGAACCGAATGTGAAAGCCGACAAAGCGGCGCAACGCGTCCTCCGGATCAGTTGGTTTGTCCAACGCCGCATAGGCGGCCAGAAGGTCCTGCAGATGGTCCTGCATCAGTCGGTACAGCAAGCTCTGCTTGTCTGGGGTGTAGTTGTACAAAGCTCCCGCCTGCACGCCCACTTCCTTTGCAATCTGGCGCATGGACACAGCGGCATAGCCATGCCGGGCGAACAGACCCAGCGCCGCTTTGCGGATGCGTGGACCGGTGATGTCGGAATGTGATCCTTGAGTACGAGCCATACCCACACCGTATATGAACAAGCGTTCATATAGAACCCCGCTTGAACGTCTGTCGCAAAAGGTGCATCACAGGGTCAGGTGCAAACAAAAAGGGTTCAGCATGAAGCCTCTGCCATTGTTGGTTCTGCTTCTGACCTGCGCGGCCTGCGCGGATTTCCCGGAACTGGAGGGGCGAGAGCAGCCGAACGTGCGCTCGGCCAAGTATCCCAAGCTGATCCCAGTTCCGGACATTCTGGGCCCGCCTATTGATCCTGTGAACGAAGCCGCCGAGGTCGAAGAGGATTTGACCGCACGCGGCGAAGCGCTGGCCCAAAAGGCCGAGGCGCTGCAAAACGCACAAACCAACTGATCTATCGCGATTCAAACACCTGTTACCGCTGTCTCGGATTGCGCCCCGTCGCTGAACCCGCTAAGGCACCGTTGAACGGGCGTACAGCCTGATACCAAGGACATTCGAGCGGAAAGGAACCCACGGGATGACACAGGCGCTGCGGCTGGGAATTGCGGGCTTGGGAACAGTTGGCGTGGGTGTCGTGCGGATCGTCCGCCGCCATGCCGACCTGCTACAGGCGCGTACAGGCCGCGCGATCGAGATCACCGCAGTATCCGCGCGCGATGCGAACAAAGATCGCGGTGTGAACCTGTCGGACTACGCGTGGGAAACGGACCCGGTGGCTCTGGCCCAACGCGATGATATTGACGTGTTTGTCGAGCTGATGGGTGGCGAGAATGGCCCGGCCAAAGCCTCGGTCGAGGCGGCTCTGGCAGCAGGCAAGGATGTCGTCACCGCCAACAAAGCGCTGTTGGCCATCCACGGTCAGGCGCTGGCCGAACAGGCCGAGGCCGCTGGCCGCGTGATCCGGTTCGAGGCCGCCGTTGCCGGTGGCATCCCGGTCATCAAGTCCCTGACCGAAGGACTGGCCGGGAACCAGATTACCCGCGTCATGGGTGTGATGAACGGCACCTGCAACTACATTCTGACGCGGATGCAATCGCAAGAACTGGGCTATAACGCCCTGTTCGAGGAATGCGCCGAACTGGGATACCTCGAAGCTGACCCGAACCTCGACGTAGGCGGCATCGACGCGGCGCATAAGCTGGCGCTTTTGTCCTCAATCGCGTTTGGCACCAAACCGAATTTCGACGGCATTCAGATCGAAGGCATCCAGCAGATCAGCCTGGATGACATCCACCAAGCCGACGACATGGGATATCGCATCAAGCTGCTGGGCGTCGCCCAACGCTCGGCCCGTGGTCTGGAACAGCGGATGCAGCCCTGCCTTGTGCCCAGCGGCTCGCCCTTGGGTCAGTTGGAAGGCGGCACCAATATGGTCGTGATCGAAGGCGACGCCGTCGATCAGGTTGTTCTGCGTGGGCCCGGCGCGGGCGAAGGCCCCACGGCCAGCGCCGTGATGGGCGACGTCTGCGATCTGGCGCGTGGTCTGCAGATCCCGACCTTTGGCCGACCCGCCACCACCTTGGAAGACGCCAAACCCGCCATCACCGGCCTGCCCGCACCCTATTACCTGCGCCTTGCCCTGTTCGACAAACCCGGCGCACTGGCCAAAGTCGCCGCAATTCTTGGCGATGCGGGTGTATCCATCGACCGGATGCGCCAGTACGGCCACACCGATAGCACCGCGCCTGTTCTGATCGTGACCCACAAGACAACCCGCGCCACGCTGGACGTCGCGCTGGAGGGCCTACGCGCAACTGACGTCGTTGCGGGCGAGCCCGTCGCATTGCGGATTGAAGAGGTTTGACCCTTGCGGCCTGCCGTAAACGCAGGCTATCCCCGATAAAACGCCTTTACTGACCTGAGGATACCTAAAATGACCGCTGCCAAAATCGACTTCAACGACCGCCTATTGTCTTTGGGCCTTGCGCGGGTCGCGGAACAGGCCGCATTGGCCTCGGCCTCGCTGGTCGGGCGTGGCGACGAAAAGGCTGCGGACCAGGCGGCTGTGAACGCGATGCGCGAACAGCTGAACCTTCTGGACATCGCCGGTGTCGTTGTCATCGGCGAAGGCGAACGCGACGAGGCACCGATGCTGTATATCGGCGAAGAGGTTGGCACCGGTAACGGCCCCGGCGTAGACATCGCGCTGGATCCGCTGGAAGGCACCACGCTGACCGCCAAGGATATGCCAAACGCGCTGACCGTTATCGCAATGGGTCCGCGCGGCTCGATGCTGCATGCGCCAGATGTCTACATGGACAAGCTGGCCATCGGTCCGGGCTTCCCCGAAGGCGTCGTGAACCTGGACATGAGCCCGCGCGAACGCGTTGAGGCGCTGGCAAAGGCCAAAGGGTGCGAGCCTGCCGACATCACCGTCTGCATTTTGGAACGCCCCCGTCATGAGGCGATGATCGCCGAAGTGCGCGAAACCGGCGCCTCGATCCGCCTGATCACCGACGGCGACGTGGCGGGCGTGATGCACTGTGCCGAAAGCGAAGAGACCGGCATCGATATGTACATGGGTCAAGGCGGCGCGCCCGAGGGTGTTCTGGCCGCTGCAGCGCTGAAATGCATGGGTGGTCAGATCTTTGGCCGCCTGCTGTTCCGCAATGACGACGAACGTGGCCGCGCCGCAAAGGCCGGCATTACCGATCTGGACCGTGTCTATGCGCGGGATGAGATGGTCACCGCCGACGTGATCTTTGCCGCCACTGGCGTAACCGGCGGATCGCTGCTGCCGCGTATCAAGCGTGAACCGGGCTGGGTGGAAACCACCACCCTATTGATGCGCTCGAAGACAGGATCCGTCCGTCGCATGTCCTACCGCACGCCGATGTGGTCGCACGACAACGCGTAACCGCTTGCGCCAGAACCGCGCGCAAGGATATTCATACAGGTAATAAGGCCGGGTCCGAGAGGGTCCGGCCTTGGCATATGAAAGGCAGGACATGAGCTTTTTAGGGGTTGAGCAGTCACTGACCGGGCGGCGTTGGATCGGACCCGAGGCCGAGGTGGAGCGCGCGACAGAAATGCTGGTGCAGCAAGCCGGGCTGCCCCGAGCCGTCTGTCAGGTTCTGGCACGCCGCGGCGTTCCGCCGATGGAGGCCAAAGGGTTTCTGGACCCCAAACTGAAAGAACTGCTGCCTGACCCCCGCGCGATGAAAGATATGGAAGCCGCGGCGACGCGCTTTCTGACCGCCGTACGGGAAAAGCAGCGGATTGCGGTCTTTGCCGATTACGACGTGGATGGGGGCAGTTCTGCCGCCCTTCTGCTGGTCTGGTTGCGTCAGATGGGTCTGCAGGCGACACTTTATGTGCCTGACCGTATCGACGAAGGCTATGGCCCCAACGTGCCTGCGATGCAGGATTTGGCCGCGTCGCACGACCTGATCATCTGCGTGGATTGCGGCACACTCAGCCACGAGCCGATTGCAGCTGCAAAAGGCGCGGATGTCATCGTTCTGGACCATCACCTTGGTGGTGAGACCCTGCCTGATTGCGTGGCCGTGGTGAACCCGAACCGGCAGGACGAAAGCGGCGATCTCGGCTATCTCTGCGCGGCTGGCGTGGTGTTCCTGATGCTGGTCGAGGCCGGTCGGCAATTACGCGAAGCTAGGGTCAAGGGTCCCGACCTGATCAGCCTGCTGGATCTCGTGGCTCTTGCCACCGTGGCCGATGTCGCGCCGCTGATCGAGGCCAACCGAGCGTTGGTGCGGCAAGGTCTGAAAGTCATGGCGCAGCGCCAGCGACCGGGCCTTGTGGCGTTGTCGGATGTGTCGCGCATGGATTCGTCCCCCAACAGCTATCACCTGGGTTTTTTGCTGGGCCCGCGCGTCAATGCAGGTGGGCGGATTGGCAAGGCTGATCTTGGGGCCCGACTGCTGAGCACCGACTCGGTGACCGAAGCGGAGGCGCTATCGCAAAAACTGGACGAGTTGAACACCGAGCGGCGCGATATTGAAAATGCTGTGCGTGCGGCAGCTTTGGAACAGGCCGAGGAACGGGGGCTCGACGCGCCGCTGGTCTGGGCGGCAGGCGAAGGATGGCACCCCGGCGTCGTCGGTATCGTCGCCTCGCGCCTCAAGGAAAACGCCAACCGTCCAGCCATCGTCATCGGATTTGACGGGGATGAGGGCAAGGGTTCGGGACGGTCGGTCTCGGGCGTTGATCTGGGCGCATCGATCCAGCGGCTGGCAGCAGAGGGGCTTCTCGTCAAAGGCGGCGGTCACAAGATGGCTGCCGGACTGACCGTCATGCGCGAACAGTTGGAGCCCGCCATGGCGCGATTAAGCGAACTGCTTGCCAAACAAGGCGCAGGTCAAGGCGGACCGGCTGACCTAAAACTGGATGGAGCCTTGATGCCTGGCGCAGCCTCGGTCGAATTGATCGAGCAAATCGAAAAGGCCGGTCCCTTCGGGGCCAGCGCCCCTGCCCCGCGCTACGCCCTGCCGGACCTGCAGGTTCGCTTTGCAAAGCGCGTCGGGGAATCGCATCTAAAGCTGTCTCTGTCCGACGGAATGGGTGCTGGGCTGGACGCCATCGCCTTTGGTGCCTTTGACGGGCCGATGGGTGAACGGCTGTCCAATCACGGCGGTGCCCGGTTCCATTTCGCCGGGCGGCTTGAGGTGAACACCTGGGGTGGCCGCCAAAGCGTGCAGCTAAGACTGGAGGACGCGGCGGAGGCAAACTAAGCCAGATTCCAGCCCGGCCAAAAAAGTTTCGTATCCCTGCATTTTTCGGCTTGCGGGGGTCAGAGGTAAACCGTAAAAGGCCCTCCACAAGCCAGCGTGGCCCGTTCGTCTATCGGTTAGGACGCCAGGTTTTCAACCTGGAAAGAGGGGTTCGATTCCCCTACGGGCTACCACTTGTGCTTGCGCCATTGGCAGATGGCCCGTTCGTCTATCGGTTAGGACGCCAGGTTTTCAACCTGGAAAGAGGGGTTCGATTCCCCTACGGGCTACCATTTCTCCTGATCTACACTCCGAACTTTTCGTGGCACAGGTCCGTGATCTGACCCCAGATCGACTTGAATTCCGGCGTGTTTTCCGCAGCATAGTGGAAGTTCTTCATCAGCCCCGTCAGCTGAGTGAACACCTGACGCACTTCGGCCTTATCAGCAAAGCTCGCCGTTGATTGCGTGACATCATAGACCAGCTTGAAGGTCATCTTCTGACGCTCCAGCGGGACGGTGGCGTCCACTTTGTCAAATGCGTCTTGCTGCAAATAGACCATGTCGACAAACAGCGCCTTTTGCTGGGTCACAAAGTCCTCGATTGTAACGCCTTCTTCGCCGGTGACCTGCATCATCTGGTCCACCTGCTCGCCCTTTTCGATCAACGCCAACAGATCGCGCACCTTACCGGTCCAGCCGGGCTCGGCGTTTTTGTCGTACCAGTCCGAAAGCTGATCAGTGTAACGCGACCAACTGAGCATCGGATCGACCGCCGGGTAGAACCGCTTGTAAGCGCGCTCGGATGACAGGCCGAGGAAGCACTTCACCGTGGACAGTGTCGACTGGGTTACCGGCTCGTCAAAGTTGCCACCTGCAGGTGAGACCGTGCCAATCAAAGTCAGACTGCCGAGATCACCATCGTTGGTCTTCAACGCCCCAGCGCGCTCGTACAGCCCCTTGATCGAGCTCTCCAGGTAGGCCGGAAACCCCTCCTCACCGGGAATTTCCTCAAGCTTGCCAGAGGTCTCGCGCATAGCCTGCGCCCAGCGGCTTGTACTGTCCGCGATCAGCAGCACGTCATATCCCATCTGCCGGTAATACTCGCCCAGAGTGATGCCCGTGAATATTGACGCCTCACGGGCCGCGACGGGCATTGAGGACGTGTTACAAATGATAATCGTCCGATCCATCAGGCTGCCGCCCGAGGTCGGATCGGTCATCTTGGGGAATTCGTGGATCGTTTCCACCACCTCGCCCGCGCGTTCTCCGCAGGCTACGACGATCACGATATCCACTTTGGAATTCCGCGCGATCAGGTTCTGCAGCACGGTTTTGCCCGCTCCAAACGGTCCAGGAATACAGGCTGTGCCACCGCGCGCGATGGGAAAGAACGTGTCAATCAGCCGTTGCGAGGTCAGAACGGGTTCGGTCGGGTACAGGCGTTCCGACAGGGTACGTTTCAGGATGCTTTCAGGCAAGGGCCGACGAACGGGCCATTTCTGGCACAGGGTCAGAGTGTGTTCACCGCCCTGCTCATCCTCAAGACGCGCAACAATCTCATGGATCGAGGCTGCTCCTTTCTGGACCCAGACGACCTTGTAATCGCCCACCCAGTTAAACGGCAGCATAATCTTATGGGTAAACCGTCCCTCGGGCACCGTGCCGATGCTGTCACCCGCCGTGACGGTATCTCCGACTTTGACCGAGGGCGAGAACGACCACTTTGCCTGATCGTCCAGCGGAGCAACATCTGCGCCGCGCGGCAGGAACGTCCCGAACTCGGCGGCGACTTTTGGCAGGGGCGATTGCAACCCATCAAAAACCTGCCCCAAAAGTCCGGGCCCAAGTTCGACTGACAGCAATTGGCCCGACTGTTCCACAGGGTCCCCAACGGCGACGCCATCCGTGCTTTCATAGACCTGAACGTCCGCCGTGTCGCCGCGTACGCGCAACACCTCGGCCTTAAGACGCTCCTGACGGCCACCGGGGCCGGGCCGCGTCGGCAGAATGAACACCACTTCGTTCTTGACCAATTGCCCGGGAACGCCCGCGGCATCATGGTTTGCCTGAATTTGAACCAGCCCTTCCTGGACCGAGACGACACGTGCGGTTGCGGTTTGAACCGAAGGGGATTGGGCAGTCATGCGCTTACTCTCTCAAAATCGAAATCTGCGACATTGGCCATGGCCTGTTGGGCCAGCTTCTCAAATCGTATGGCCGCATCCTGAGCGTTGCTTTGCGCCCAGCGGTCAAAAATGTTCCAGATCAGAACGTAAATCGCCACGGCTTCGAAATCGAACAGGTGGCGGCCAGCGTGCCGTTTCAGTTGCTTGTGACTGACAGACAGCAACAGACGTTCGAGGCCCAACGGATCTTCGGCTTCCAACAGCTGTCGCGCTTCTTTGATCCAGGGCATTGGCACCGACAGGCGAAAATCGGGATCGCCCCAGTTGGCGGGGATATGGCGGCTCCAACGGCCAAAGCCAAATGCACCCGCAGGCGGAGAGCCCCCATGCCCGCGCAGACGCAATGCGGCAACGGCAGTACGCAAGTCCATCCGTTCTTGAAATACACTGCGCAAGGAAGGTTGCGGGATGTCGGCAAGCGCTTTTTTGCACCGCTCTACGGCCTGAGCGTCAGTGACGTCCATGTCGTATTCGTTCCAGCTCAGCGCGTGTTCCATCACTTTAAGAACCTGCGCGTCTTCGGGTGTCAGTGCCTTGAGGCGACGATCCAGACGCAGCCGTGACAGCGGAGGCTGCTTGGCCACAAACAGCCGCTCAGAGCCCGGTAGGCTGCTGATCAGGGCGATATAGGCGTCAGGGTCCGACATCTCAGCGGATCACCCCTTCCAGCACGGCACGGAACCGTGGCTGCAGATGTTCCATCAACAGGGACGCGACGGCCTTGTCCGTCAGATCCAAAACCACGCCCTGATCTTCGGCCCGAACCCGGATACCGCTTTGTGCGTCGTCGGAGGCATGCAGCTCGACCTGCTCGCGCAGCATCTTGGCGGTCAGGCCCAGAACGTATTTGGTCAGCTTTCCCGATTGAATATCGTCTGCGTTCTGCTTGATGTCTTCCTGCGTGGCCACTTTGGCAGGCAGAATGACCTGAACCTTCCCATCCAGATTAACGCCTTCAGCCTCGCGTCCGACGACCTCAAGGATCATCTGCTTCAACAGGTCCGGGTCAGCCATTTCCTTGGTCACCAGGCGTTCAACATCTTCGCGAAACCGGTCGGTCAGCCCGCCTTTCATCGTCAGCACCGCATCCCGCATCGCAGTGTTCAGTGCCTCTTCCCCGGCCGCGCGGTAGTTGTCGGAATCCGTGCGGGCCTTTTTCTGGTAGTCATCCGCTTCGCGCTTGGCGTCGGCCAATATCTTGGCCGCTTCGGCCTTGGCGTCGGCACGCAGCTTTTCCGCATCCGCCTGACCTGCGGCCACGCCATCATTGCGCAGCTTGTCGATCAGGGCATCCACACCATGAGAAATCATGCCATCCTGTGCCATCAGCTAATCCCCGCACTGATGACGAGAGCGAAAACGAAGGCAAAGACGCCGAACCCTTCAATGATCGCCGCCGGGGCAAGCGCCAATCCGAAGATCTCAGGCTTTTCCTTGGTGGCATTGATCGCTGCCGCACAGGCCCGGCCCTGCCAGATCCCGCAATACATCAGTGCGATGCCCGACAGGATGCCGATCCCGAACAATCCACCCGCGTTTTCAGGTGTTACGTCCCGGTTCAAGGTAAACATGATAACAATGCCGTAAATCACCATGGTCGAAGGAAAGGCCGAAACGCCGACGAAACGACCGTAGCCACCTTCGGTCTCGGTCATGGCACCGATACTGGCCTGCCCGGCGATGGCACAGCCGATGGCGCTTGCTGCTGCGCCCAGCGCCATTGGCGCGTAGATACCCAGCCAACCCAATGTCAGTACAAGCTCATTCATTCCTGAACCTCCTTACGGGCGAACGGACGAAAGACGATGCCTTCGTCCGGCAGACCCCATTTAAAAAATTCGATGTAATTGAGACGTAACCCGTGGACGACGCCGCTCATCATGGCGAGGGCGAAGTTGAGAACATGGCCGATGATCAGGATCAGAAGGCCAAACAGTATCCCCGGCCCCTTCAGCGCCTGCATGACCGAGACTGCCAGATCATTGAACGTGATCGCCAGCGAGGCCGACGCCAGACCCAGCGCGAACAGGCGCATATAGCTGAGCACATCCCCAAACGCGCCCATGGCACCGGCGAGGCTTTGTAGCCCTTCGATCAGACGCCATAGCCAGTCGGTCGGCTTCTTGATGACGCGCTCGCTTGAGAACCAGACAATTGCCAGAACTCCAACCGCCATCAGTACCCCGCCCGGCACTGCCGAATTGCCTTTCATGTAGCTGAGCCACAGGACAAAGCCGCCAATCAGCGCTGCGATCCAGCCCAGGTTGGCGATGGCCTTCCGGTGCCCCCATGCCGCCCGTGCGGCCAGCGCGTTGGCCAGAACCAGATGCAAAACACCCACGACGATCGAGACCATCATCATCGCGCCAAAATTGTTCAAATCCAAAATCTTGAGGCGCGCCCAAAACGACCCATCCGGCGGCGATACGCCAAAGTAACTGCCCACCAGAATGCCGTAGAGGATCGTGGCACCCGATATGATCACACCGAAACGTCGCCACGACCTTTCGCCTGGCGTGGCATCCAACCGTTTCCAGAACAGCAAAAGACCCAGCAGGATAACCGCGCCATACCCCGCATCGGCCACGATCATCGCGAAGAATATCGCAAAGGATGCAGCGACGATCACGCTGGGATCCCAATCCTTGTACCCCGGCACTTGATAAAACAGCGCCAAATCCACGGCAGCGCTGCGTTTTTCCGGCTGTTCCAACAGTGTCGGCGGGCTGTCTTCGGGGCCGGGTTCTTCGATCAGAACGGCGGCGTCTTTGGCGCCTGCCATCTCCAGTACCGCATCCACACGATCCTCGGGGACCCACCCCTGCAGGGCAAACATCGCGTCTTCGTCACGCACCTTTTGCGTCGCATGCGCCAACTCGGCCGCGCTTTCGGCAACGGACAGGTTCCGTCGCATCAAGGTCAGATAGCGGGTCTGTGCTATCCGTTCAGCTTCCAGAGACTCAATCGCGATCTCCGCCTCTTCCAGCTGCGCCTCCAGCTCGTGAATGGGCAGCGATCCGGTATGCGTGCGCGGGACCGGCAGGATGTCATCATCCGGCTCGTCCGGCGCGATCAGAACCGCATAGATGAACCGGTGGTCCTGTTCCAAAATAGCCCAAGGTATTTCCGGCGCTTCAAGCGCATCCCGGTGCTTGAGCGGCAGTTGATAAAACCATAGGCGATTGCCCGCGAGCACATCATCAGGTGGAAAATCCAGATCCCCCCAAGGGCGCACCTGCGCGATCCGGTTGGCCAAGAAGTCCCTGCGATCCGCCATATCCCGAGTGCGCTGCATCAGGTCCAGCACGTCTTTGACGAACTGGTCCATGTCAAACCCCGGGTCGCGCTGAATCTGCCGACGCTGTTCGGCGGCGTCATTCAGAAACCGAAGCGCCTTATAAGCATCCCGCGCGCCGCGTTCGCTGATTTTCTCGGGCTCGCTGGGCGGCGGAGCAAGCGGCAGGACATGCATACAGCCCAAATCCTGCAGCGCCTCAAGCGTCTCGGTTTTTTGGGCGGCCCGCCCGACCAGCGATAATTTCTTGAGGCGCGCGACACTCATGACACCGCCTCCTGCGCATGTTTGCGCTTTGAAATTTTCGACCGGACCACGGCCTGCATCTGTTCATCACTCAGATAAATGCGGATTTTCTTTATGTTGGCTTTCGCACGCGGGATCAGAACCTTTTCGAACAGGTTGACCCGCTGCGTAATCGTCGCGACAGCCTTGTCGAATATCTTCACCCGCTCTTCGGCCACTTTGACGCGCAGGCGCGCCTCAATCATATCATGCAGCAGGTTTGCCGCCGCATCGACCCAATGGGGCTTTGCCAGATAGGAGTACGGACGCACCGCGACCTCGATCCGGTCCAACGCCGGCATCTTGACGCCCACCACGTTGACCTCTTTGACCTGATAATCTTTCAGCTCGACCAACCCGTCCAGATCGATGCCCTGCTGCGCCAGCATGGGCAGCTTTTCCCCCACCTTCTGCGCCAGTTCCTGCACCTCCTCTTCAAGGCGCTTCACATCCTCTCGCGCCTTGGCGCGTTCCGCCATCAATTGCTGACGCTTGAGGTCAAGCGACGGCAAGAACCTCTCATAGCTTTTCAGCTGGGTCTGCTGGCGGGCCAGCGACGATTTATTCAGCTGCAACCGCGCCATCGGCATCCTTTGGGAAATACTTGTCGATCAAAGCCTGCTTCATCAGCAGCTGTTCTGGAGCAAAACACTCGGCCAGAGTTTTCCAGCCCAGATCCAGCGCTTCTTCCAGCGGGATCGAGACGTTGATGTCCATGAACCGCGTTTTGAAAAGGTCACCGAACTTCAACAACTGATGGTCGTAATCCGACAGATCAAACGCCATCGCCTGCTTTTGCGCGGCGTCGCGGCTTTCGGAATAAAACCGGATCATGGTGTTCATGATCTGACTGTGGTCCTCGCGCGTGGTCTTGCCAATCACGTTCTGCTTGAGGCGCGAGAGGCTGCCGAACGGATCGATCACTCCGGAATGCAGATAGAACTGCCCCTCGGTGATATACCCTGTGTTGTCCGGCACCGGATGGGTCACGTCATTGCCCGGCATCGTGGTCACCGTCAGCACCGTGACCGATCCGCCCTTGGCATAGTCACAGGCTTTTTCGTACCGCCGCGCCAGCTGCGAGTAGAGATCCCCCATATAGCCACGCTGCGAGGGCACGCGTTCCTGGCTGATGCCGACTTCTTTCATCGCATCGGCATAGGCGGTCATGTCGGTCAGCAGGACCAGCACGCGCTTGCCTTCTTCCACCGCAAACTTCTCGGCCACGGCCAGTGCCATGTCGGGCACCAGCAGCCGTTCAACCAAAGGGTCCATCGCCTGATTGACGAACATCACGGTGCGCGAGAACACGCCCGCATCCTCGAATGAGGTGCGGAACGTGTGATAGTCATCAAAGATCAGTCCCAGTCCGCCAAACACCACGATATCGGCATCCGCCTGAATGCCGATCCGGCTGAGGAAGGCATTAAACGGTTCGCCAGAGACCGAAAAGATCGGGATTTTCTGGCTTTCAACCAGAGTGTTGAACACGTCGATCATCGGCACATCGGTGCGGATCATCTTGTTGGGCACGGCCCGTTCTGCCGGGTTCACAGTCGGCCCACCGATATCCACACGCGGCTCGGACGACAGGTCAGGCCCGCCATCAATGGAAACGCCCGCGCCGTCAAACACGCGCCCCAGAATGTTCTGCGAATACGGCGTCTGCATTGGGTGGCCCAGAAACGTGGCCGTCGCCTCAGTCGAAACACCCTTGGTGCCCGAAAACACCTGCAGCGTGACTACATCCCTGTCGATGAAGATCGCCTGAGCCAGCGTTTTGTGACCGTCCACAGTCTCGATCACAGCCAGATCGTTGAACCGCACCGCCGCGTCGGTTGAGCCGTCCAGCGGCACCCTGACCTTGATCGTATCCCCGACAATTTCAAGAACACGCGTATACTTTAAAAGACTACGGGACATTGCTCATCCTCGGTCATTTAAGAATTTTTCAAATCGTCGCAGGAAAATCAGCAACCGTTTTCTGCAATCATAGGGTCAGCTTACAACGAATTCATGAATTGGCAAATGAGGATGCGACGGACGAAAGGCCGCGCCCAAAACGTGTCAAATTATTGCCCATACAGTTGGCGCGAAAGGGTGCCACCATTGCGGGCCAACCCAACTCACCAGCCTCTGCGCCCGAACAAGGACTGCAAACGGCTTTGACCGGCAAATGGGTCGACCTCCTTGGGCGCGGTCAGACCCGATACGACGCGACGCACCAGACCCCAGCAGATCACAGCGAAGATGACGCCGCCCAGCGCCTGCCCCAGCAGCACCCCTGGCGCGCCGGCCAGATAAGCGCCCGCAACCGCAAAGGGCCAGGTCCCAAGCGTATGGCGGCCCCAGTTAACCCACGTAGAATAAATGGGATAGCCAAGGTTATTGAAGCTGGCATTTGCCACAAAGATCACGCCGTTGAAGAACGACGCCAGCGCCAATGGCCCGCAAAACAGATAGATAAGTGTCCGTGTCTCGCCTTGTGCCTGAAACAGATCCGCGATGGGTGCGCGCAAAACAAACAGAACGGCTGCCATCAAAACCACGTAGACGGCGGTGAACTTCACTCCGGCCAAAAAAGCGCCCCTGACGCGATCATATTGTCCGGCCCCAAAGTTCTGGCCAACGATTGGGCCAATGGCACCGGACAGAGCAAAAACGACGGAAAACGCAACGGGCATAAGCCGCCCGATCACGGCCATCCCTGCCACTGCATCGGTGCCGAATTGGGCGACCTCTCTGATAACAATGGCATTGCCGACTGGCGTAGCGACATTGGTCAATACCGCTGGGATAGCAATCGCGCGGACCGGCGCGAGATCATCTCTCAATTGCGCGAGCGAGGGTTTTGCAAATCCGCGGTGGACACGTATGGCCGGTCGGACCGCTGCGATCAGCATACAGATCCGGGCGATCACAGACGCAATTGCCGCACCGTCCAGTCCAAGACCCACGCCAAAGATGAGGATCGGGTCCAGAATCGCATTCGCTAACCCTCCGTAAATTGTCGCCTGCATGGACCTGCGCGCATCGCCGTATGCACGCAGAACGGCCATGCCGGTCATCGCCACAGCCATGACCCACATGGTTGGCAGAATGATGGTCACGTATCGCACCGCCAGTTCCAGAACCTCACCCTGCGCCCCCAGAAGCGACAGGCAAAACTTGAGGTTGATCATGACGAGGGCGGATATGACCAGACCGGTGAGAATGCCCAGAAGGGCTACGCTGGTCCCGAATTGCCGCGCTTTTTCCGGCCGCCCTGCCCCCAACTCGCGCGCGACCAACGCCCCTGCTGCGATGGACAGGCCCACGTTGATCGAGTTGGTGAAGAACAGCAGTGTTCCAGCATAACCAACTGCCGCCGCCAACGCGTCATTGCCCAGCATCGAGATGAAGACCATATCCACAAAGTCGACCGCAAAAATCGCCATCAGGCCGATGCTGGTGGTCAGCGACATGCGGGTCACATGCCGCATCAGGCTACCGGTCAGAAAGACGGCTGTACCCGCTGGTTGTTTTGCCATCGGCTGGTCTGCCCCATTGTATCTAGCGACAATCTGCCGGTGATTGGCACATGTCAGCAACATGAAACTGGAACTGAAGACAATGTATGCACCAAATGCCAATTTCTACCGTCAACACGATAGGCAAATTCATTCGACTATACGGGTGACTTTAAGTAGTTGATTTGCGTGCAGTCATTTTCATGCCATACTCCGTCAAGAATTTTTCGATCGCTGTCCTCCGCTGTTTTGTTTTATGAGTAAAAAGGTGAACTAGTTGCCATGCGACGCGTATCCTTAGACGAAGCCAGTTCTCGCGAATGGGACGTCATAATTGCAGGATCAAGTTTCTCTGCGATGTTCTTTGGTCATGGGCTACCTAGGGACCTAAACGTACTAATTGTGGAAAAAGGCCTTAAATACACTCATTCAGACCAAGTCAAAAACGGGCCGGCGGTCCAAGAAACGATTACCCAGCGAAATACTTCCGGGCTGAAAAAAAACTGGCTCGCTTTCACTCTGCTGGGCGGCAATTCGAATTACTGGTGGGGCAATGTACCCAGGTTTCACCCGGATGATTTTGTTCTGAACAGCAAGTTTGGGGTCGGTTTGGATTGGCCCATTACTTACCAAGATCTCGAACCTTATTGGGAACGGGTGGAAGACATCATCGAAGTTGCCGGCGGTCAGTCACTGGATATTCTTCCACGCAGAAGGCCATTTCCCTATCCCGCACACACGCCTTCCAGAGCTGATTTAGCCCTACAAGAATCATCCCCTCTTTGGGTGCCCGCTTCAAATGCTACGTCGAACGGAGGGTCGCGCCCGACCTGTTGTGTAAACGGGGTATGCAGAACCTGCCCTATCGACTCCAAATTCACCGTTTTGAACGGCTTTGACAAACTCAATCACCCTGGATCACATTACCTCCTTGGCTCCGAAGTGAGGACCGTTGATATCGAAGGCGGGCACGCGCGCAGCGTTCGCGTCAAAGGCTCGGATGGCAAAGAAGCACGCCTGCGGGCCAGCACAATTGCGTTGGGTACCAACGCCATATTCAACGCAGCGATTTTGCAACGCTCAGATGTTCGCAATGATGCCCTGGGAAATTACCTACACGAGCAAGCTGTCGTGAAAGTCTTGGTGGACACCGCCAACATAAAGGCCTTTTTCGGAGGAACCTCGGAAACCGGCCTTGGTTATCATTTCTACCATGACATAGACCGCAGCACGGCAGCAGCAGCCTTGTTTGAAACTGTAAACGCGCCGGTCTCTGTCCGACAGGAACCCGGAAAATGGGCAAACCGCATTCATCTGCGTGTTGCGGTCGAAGACCTTCCGATTGCCGGTAACCGGGTTGTTTTGGAAAACTACGAACCAGTAATCGAATGGACCGGATACACAAGCTATGCCAAGCGTGGGGTCGAGCGCGCAATTGCAGGCCTGCCGGACATCATACCCGACAGAATTGAAAACCTTGAATCAACGGGTATTCTTCCTTCTGACGCCCATATTCAAGGCACCCACCGGATGGGCCTTTCCGCCCGAGACTCGGTTGTGGACGACAGGCTGCGTTTGCACTCCGCACCCAATGTGTTTGTGCTTGGGTCGGGTGCATTTCCGACCTGCTCTCCGGCCAATCCATCACTTACGCTTTCAGCACTCGCATTGCGCGCATCGGAGGTCGTCGGATGAAGCTGACACGCCGCAAAGTTATGGCCTTGGGAGTCGGTGCGGTTGGTGCCGGTCTCGCTTATCGTGGGCTGAAAGGACAAGGCATAGCCGGGCACGCGCTGGATGTCATCCGCGACGTCTATGGGCCGGACATTGCAGCCGATCCTGCCGCGTTTGAATTTTCGCAGGCCTATGAGGCATTTGTCCTGGAAAAAGGCGTGCAGGGTCGGATGCTGGATATGGGCTATTGGGCCGGTCTTCAGACCCTTCCCTATGTCAGCGACAAACTTAGCCGGATCAATGACAGCGTGATAGATAAATTCGCGACGTCGACCAATGTGATCCTTGCCACCGAACGAAACGTCCCGCTTGAGTTTGTGGCCCTGTTCTCCCCCTACGAAAACAGCTGTCAGAACCAATTGGGCGCGCTTGCCTATTCTGTCGCCTAGCGAAGCTGCGCGGGGCAAAGGCCGAGCCGACAAATAATCTGTACAAAATCCCACGCTTATACATTATAAGAAATGAATATACTAAAGTTGATATATACTTGCGACCGAACATCTGGGGAGGGTTCAATGCGCCGAATTTCAACCTGCTTGATTACATTAATGGTGCTGCCGACGTTGAGTTGGGCAGATGCCGTTCCCAGCCAAAAGGCAGCCGAAGGCACCTTTGCCGACCGCCCGTTTTCGCCTTATGCGAACCGATCCTTTCCTGAACGCCCGCTATGGGGTGACACTCATTTGCACACTGGCCTCTCGCTGGATGCGGGGGCCTTCGGCAACACGTTGCTTCCCGATGATGCCTGGCGATTTGCCAAGGGAGAGCAGGTGATCTCATCCACTGGTCAGCCCGTTCGGTTGGCGCGGCCCCTGGACTGGATGGTGCTGACGGACCATACCGACCTCATGGGCTTTGCCCCCGATCTGCAGGCCGGGAAACCCGGCGTGCTGGCCGATCCCAAAGGCCTGGAATGGTACGAAGGCTACAAAGCGGGTGGTGAGAATGCGGCCAAGGCAGCGTTTGACATTATCACCAACTTCTCGCAAATGACCCTGCCCGAGGTTTTGCTTGAATCCTACAGCCCCGGTGCCGATGCGTTTGCCTTTACGTGGGAGCAGATCGTTCTGGCCGCCGAGCGTCACAATGACCCCGGCAACTTTACTGCTTTCATCGGGTTCGAATGGACCTCGGTCCCCAAGGGTTTCAACCTGCACCGCAACGTGATGCTGCGCGACGGACCGATCCGTGCCTTGCAAGTCGTTCCGCCAGTGACCCAACCGCCTTATGGCGACACCGACCCCAAGGCGCTGTACGCTTGGCTTGAAGAATACGAGAACAAGACCGGCGGACGCGCAGTCGCCTTTGCCCATAACGGCAACCTGTCCAACGGCTGGATGTTCCCGACCGAAGACACCTATCACGGCGGTCAGGTGGATGAGGAATACGTTCAGACTCGCAACAAGTGGGAACCTCACTACGAAGTCACTCAGATTAAGGGCGACGGCGAGGCGCACCCCTTTCTCAGCCCCGATGATCCGTTCGCCGACTATGAGAACTGGGATGTCGGCAACCTTGATATCACCGAATTGAAAACCGACGACATGCTGGCCGGTGAATACGCGCGTGAGGCGCTGAAACGCGGTCTGGCGTTGGAAGAAAAGTTCGGCGTGAACCCTTATAAGTTCGGGATGGGCGGAGCGACCGACAGCCATACCTCGCTGGCCACTGCCGAAGAAGAGAACTATTTTGGTAAATCCGTCAGCGCCGAGCCGTCACCCACCCGAGTCCTGCACCCCTTTGTCGAAAGCGATCTGGGCGCGTTCGAAGGCCACACACTGGTGGCTTCGGGCTATACGGCGGTTTGGGCCACCGAGAACACCCGCTCGGCCATCTTCGATGCGTTCAAACGGCGCGAAACCTATGCCACCACCGGCCCACGGATTGGGCTGCGTTTCTTTGGCGGTTGGGATTTTCAGGACGATGACCTGCTGACGCGACTTGTTGCAGATGTGGGCTATACCAAAGGCGTGCCCATGGGCAGCGACATGCGTCCGCGCGAAGGCGACGGTGCTCCGACTTTCCTGATCGGTGCCTTGCGTGACCCGATCGGTGCCAATCTGGACCGCGTTCAGGTGGTCAAAGGCTGGCTGGATGCCGATGGCGCGCTGCAGGAGAAAGTGTTCAACGTTGCATGGTCCGACGACCGTGCGCTGGACGCAGATGGCAACCTGCCCGAGGTCGGCAACACCGTTGATCTGGAAACCGCCAGCTGGAGCAACACGATTGGCGCGTCCGAGCTGTTGACGGTCTGGACCGACCCCGAGTTTGATGCCAGCCAAAGGGCGTTCTACTATGTGCGGGTGCTGGAAATCCCAACGCCACGCTGGGTTCTGTACGACAAGTTGCGCTATGGACTTGAGCTGCCGCCAGAGGCGCAGTTGGTACATCAGGAACGCGCCTATTCCTCGCCCATCTGGTACACTCCTGAGAATTAATCGAACGGCAAATACTGGAAGTTCGGACCGCGTATGCGATTTTTGAAAGAACCTCTGTTCCATTTCATTCTGATGGGCATTGCAATCTTCTGTTGGTTTGCTTGGGTCTCGCCCGCCGAAGACCTGGCCGAAGAGCCTGACACGATCGCTATCGACGACAATGACGTGGCCTTGTTGAAGACGCGCTTTGAAGCCAGCTGGAATCGCCCGCCCACGGACAGTGAGCTGCAATCCCTCATCGCCGCAACGGTAAGAGAGGAAGTCCTCGTGCGCGAAGCCCGCAAGCTGGGTCTGGATCAGGGCGATCAGGTCATTCGCGCACGGCTATCGCAAAAGATGGACTTTCTGACCGAAGCAATCGCAGCGTCGGTCGAACCTGAACCCGAAGTTCTGCAAGCTTTTCTGGAGGATAACCCAGACCGTTTCACCACTTCGCCAAAGATCGCCTTCGACCAGGTGTATCTGGGCGAAAGTGCCGGGCCGGACGCCGTCGAAAGCGCAATCGAGGCTGCAAACGCCACCCAGAACTGGAGCGATATCGGCTGGACAACCTTGTTGCCCAAATCCATGCCTCTGACCACGTTGCGCGTGGTCGATGCCGGGTTTGGCGTGGGCTTCGCCTCAGCCCTGAACGACGTGGAACCGGGCAATTGGACCGGCCCGATCCGCTCTGCTTATGGCACCCATATCGTGCGCGTGACCGATAGACGCCCGCCCGAACTTCCTGAATTGGACGACATCCGTGAAACTGTCCTGCTGGAATGGCGTCGCGCAACGTCAGATGAGTTGGCACAAGCGCAATATGAAAGTCTGGCGTCGGGCTATCGGATCGAAACACCTCAGGCCGAGGTGACGCCGGAATGAGGCTTTTTCTGTGCCTGCCGCTGGCCCTCTGGTTGCTTTTCGCGGCACAGGCAAGCCACGGCCACGCGCTTGACCCCGGCTATTTGGACTTGAGGCAGCTGGCCGCCAATACGTGGCAGGTTCTGTGGCGAAAACCGGACGTGAACGGGCAACCGATGGATATCGACGCCGTACTGCCCAGCCAGTGCACCCAGTCCCGTGGACCAGACCCGCAATCCGATGGTTCAGCGTGGATTGCGACATGGGTCACCGAATGCAGCGGAGGTATTGCTGGACAAATCATCGCAATTGAGGGGTTGGAACGGCAACGCAATGACGTGTTGCTGCGCATTCAACCGCTCTCGGCCTCACCTGCGACCTTTAGGTTCACTCCAGGCAACCCCGCTTTGACCGTTCCCGAACGGCCTACGACCTGGTCGGTTCTTGGCAGCTATTTCCAACTTGGCTTTGAACACATCCTAGAAGGCTGGGATCACCTTCTGTTCGTCTTTGCGCTTTTCATTCTGGTACGCGACCCATGGCGGCTGGTCGGCGCAGTGACGGCGTTTACCGTCGCGCATTCCATCACGCTGGCTCTGGCAACGCTGGGCGTGCTGCACGTGCCCGGCCCGCCAGTCGAAGCCGTCATCGCCCTGTCGATCGTGTTTCTTGCGCTCGAGATACTCAAACACAAAGACGGCACCCTACGCCTGTCCGAGCAATACCCGTGGATTGTCTGCTTTTGCTTCGGGCTATTGCACGGCTTGGGATTTGCTGGCGCGCTGGCCGAGATCGGCGTGCCTTCGGATGACCTGTTTGCCGCGCTGCTAGCCTTCAATGTGGGCGTGGAAGCCGGACAGCTGCTGTTCATCGGCGCATTGTCGGCCGTGATCCTGACCTGGCGCTTTGTCCTGCCCACCGTTTCAAAGGCAATCACTCCGATTGTGATCCCAATGACCGGATACGCCATCGGCTGCGTGTCGATGTACTGGCTGGTGGAACGGGTCAGCGGTTTCTAAACGGCCCAAGATCGGATCTGTACGCAACGGAACGGTGGTAACCCGCAACCGAACTCCTTTTAATCAACCCCAAGTGAAACCTGAGGAGGAGACCGGTCTGGCCGGTTCGGGTAACTGAGTGATCGTCAAAGCATTAAAGATCGTCGCAGGCACATTGATTGTGGGTGTCGTTGCAATCGTGGGCTATCTGCTGATCGCCCCACCCGACCTGCTGAAGGTTGGAACGAACTATTCGGCCAAGATGGTCTGTTCCAACGTCTTCATCGCTGGCCGTGACCCGGACGAGGTTCTGAAGGTCGACGTGCAGGCACCGGGTCACCCCCTGCTCCGCCAGATTTCCATCGACGTGGACCGGGATCAGCAGGTGGTAACGGCGCGCATCTTCCGGTTCTTCGCGCCGGCCACCTCGCAATTCCGCGAAGGCTTGGGCTGTGCAAATGTCCATGACGCGACGCTTAGTGATGCATCCATTGCGGCGCTGCCGCCATTGTCCGACGCACTCTGGCCCGCAGGAAACAACGTCGCTGTTTCCCAGAACCCAGAGGCAGCCCGTATTCTGTCAGACCAGACGCTTGTTGGCGAAGGTTACCGCGCCGTTGTCGTCGTGAAGGACGGGCGCATCGTTGGCGAAACATATGCCGAAGGGTTCGATGAAAACACCCCGCTGCTGGGGTGGTCGATGACCAAAACCGTGACTGCCGGTCTGATTGGCACGTTGATCAAATCCGGCCAAGTGTCGCTGGATGATCCGCTGACGACCAGCTACCCCAATTGGGCAGGTGACCAGCGCTCGGACATAACGATCGCAGACATGCTGGCCATGGCCAGCGGCCTGCAGTGGAACGAAGGCTATGGCGACGTTTCGGACGTGACCAGAATGCTGTTTCTCACCGACGACATGGCAACGTTCGCCGCCGACCAACCGGCAGCCAGCGAAATTGGAACGGATTTCAACTATTCATCCGGAACGACGACCGCTCTGTCGCGAGTCTGGCAGGACAAGCTGGGCGATGGCAGTCTGGCCTATCCGCAACAAGCTCTGTTCGAGCCGCTGGGCATGACATCGGTCGTGCTTGAAACCGACGCGAAGGACAGCTTTGTCGGGTCCAGCTATATGTACGCCACCGCACGGGACTGGGCTCGGTTTGGGCAAATGCTGCTGCAGCAAGGCGAATGGAACGGGCAGCAAATCCTGCCCGAAGGCTTTACGGATTGGATGTTTGAACCTGTCGCCGTGTCGGATGGAGCGTATGCTCAAGGGCACCTGTGGCTGGAATCTCCGGGTGACTTGCCGCCTTACGAGGATGCCGTCTGGTTGCAGGGCCATGACGGGCAGTTTATCGGCGTCTTCCCCTCGGAAAACATGGTCGTGGTCCGACTGGGTCTGACCCCGTCCCGGCAGGGGTATTCCTCGCTGCCGCTGGCTGAGGAATTGATTGCGGCGTTCCAGAACTGATGTGAAAGGCCCACCTTCAGGGCCTTTATTCACTCCAGAATTTGCGTTGCGATACGGGTCTCTGTCAGTTCTTCTTCGACCAGAGCGTAGATTTGATCCGGCGGTGTGTTCAGTGAGTAAAGCATCAACGCCGGATCAACGCCCATGTCGATCAGATGCTGCATGGTTTCACCCTGCCCTTTCTGGATGCCCTCAACGGCAAAGACGACCGGGATCAGGCGCGGCTGGTCATAGTAGTGCTGATGCAACCCCACAATGCCCTGTAGCGATACCAGACGCTCGACCCCGCCTGCCAGAATGTACGGGCAAGCAGACATGCAAACCGCACCCTCCAGCACCGCCGAGGACAGGTCGGCTTCACGGATATGGCCGCCAATCAACAACGCCTCGGACACCTTGCCACCCGGGCTGTGCAGCGCCACCAGATCGGGTTGGTCTTGCATGCCGGACAAGTATGAACTGAACCGCTCGGCATCCCCGGTTTCGATCTGACCACTCACGAGCAGGACCCGCCCAAGATCATCGACCGCTTGTTCTCTGAACTCCAGTCGCGCTGGAAAATTCTGAGGCACCGGCACGTCTAGCGGGCGGTCCTGCGGGAATAGAGCAGGATCGGTGCGGTCGGTGCGGTACTCGCGACGTTGGTCCCCTGGTGAGATCGGCCCCGTCGGCAGTTCAACTGCGGGCCTGAATGGGTTTTGCACGACATCAACCACGTCCGACAGGATCAGGACGCCCGCAATACCTAACTGAAGAACCAGCACGTATCGCAGCCCCGTGCGCAGATCAACTTTGGACAGCAACCCCATCATGTTTCGCCTTTTTTCGGCGCTGCGCGATCAAGGATCGCCGCATCGGCAACGCCCATCGTCGCCTCGACATCTTTCATCGCGTTCATTGCGGCACGCAGGTCGGAAAGGGTCAGAGTGTCCTCGATACTCATACCATCCTTTCCGCTGCGAATAGCGGCCTGCGTGATCGCCAGAACGAATACCAGCACGGCGGGCAGCAGATCAATCGCGATGGCCCCAGCCCAGGACGGCACAAAGTTGTGGGCGTATTTGATCACAGCGTCGGCACTGGAGATTGGATTGTACGCCGTCTCAATCGGAGGTTCGATTTCCAGCACCTCTTCCGCCGCGTTCTGCAGGGTTTTGCCCCGCTGATCCAATGCATTCAGAACCGAATTGATGGTCGAGGACTGCGCGTCTCGGACCTCGGAACTACGCCCGTCAAGCTCGGGCAAAACGACCGACGAGGGCAAATCCTGCGCTGCCCGCGCCACAAGCGGCGCGACATTGTACTGGTTCAGGCGGGAAATCACCCCGGCCAGTTTGACGCTTTCCTCGGAAAACTGAACCGAGCGGCGGTCGACCGGACCAGGGGCCACGGTCAGCTCGCGCATAGTGGCAAGGATCTCATTGCCTTGCTGGAACGCGTCTTCGATCAAGGGTTGCTGATTGGCGATCTGCTCTTCCAGATTGCGTAGTTCCTCGGCCTTTTGGGTCAGAACTCGAAACACCGCGCCCCTTCCGGCCGTGCCCGACAAATCTCCGGATTGCTCAAGCTCGGCCAGCTCTTCAAAGCTCTGGCGCGCGCGTTCGACCTCGCGCCCCAAGGCCTGACCACTGAGCGCAATGTCATGGGCTTGCTCAAGTGCCGCCTGATAGTCGCGCACGGTGTTTTCAAGGTGCTGCTCAACTGCTGCCGCCCCGGCCAGTGCAGCGGCGTTCAGCCAACTGGACATCGCAATGATCGCGACCGAACCTACAATCGTGGAGATCGTCAAGCCAATGAACCCGCTGGCCGTGCGCATCGACGGCAAAAGGCGCAGCATGTAGCTCCAGAACACAAAGATACCGACAGAAACCGCGATGGAGTACGCGACGGCGGCGAAAAAGGTCACCGCGCCATTGTCCTCCAACAGGGACGAAACGCCGAGATAGGTGTAGATCCCCGATGCAATGGACAGAACGCCCAAGGCTGCGGGCGTGAACGTGTCCAGCCAGGCCAGATGGGCTTCAAGCTCTTTGGCCGTGCGCAGGCCCCTCGCCTCCTCCGCGGTCAGGCGGTCCTTTTTGTCTGTCATGTCACCCCACGCTCCAAATCATTAACAACAAGATAATAACGCATAGGTGTAATTGATATGGCTGGGCCCGTAACTTCAAGTTGAGGAGGCAGATTGGCAGCCAGGTAGCTAACCCAAGGCTCTCACTTGGCAGGCTCAAGAACACCTGCAAGTCCGGCCTGACAGAATTGCAGCAGGTTCTGGATTGCGTCCTCGGGGTCCGGTTGACCATCAGGTCCGGACAGCGCGGTGATCCGCCACTCAGACGTACACAGCGCCAGCATCGACGACACCGAAAACACCAGGGCTCCAGCAGCGCGTGCAGGATCGGCTTGGGGGTAGCGCGCGCATAACTTCTGAACGACCAGCGACGCGACTGGATCGAAATGGGTTTTCGCAAGCGCATGCCAACGCGCATCCGCGGATACGATCGCGACGATACGTGCATAGGCCAGCCATTGGCGATCCTTGCCAAACGCGCGGGTCAGAAGCGGTCGCATGAAGGCCGAAATTAGGTCCGCCGCATCCCATTCGCCCTGCGCGTCCAATTGCGCAATGGCCTGACGTCGTTCCTGAGACAATTCGCTGGCGCGACGCGCGACGATGCGCTCGAACAGTTCATCCTTGGGGCCACCGTGAAAGTTCACATTAGCCTTCTGAACCCGCGCCCGTTCGGCAATGTCGCGAATCGATGCACCTTCGAATCCCTGCTCGGCAAAGACGAGTTCCGCTGCGTCAAGAATACGCTCTCGCGCCGCGACGGATCGCTGCGAAGGTGCCCTTTTTCTTTCTTTTACAGCGTGTTGTGGCATTTCAAAAACCAGTTTGCCTTATTTCGAACGATCGTTCAAGATAAAAGCATTGCGGGAGGAGAGACGCATGGAACAGGTGCAAGTAGGAGCGGGCCAGCCGGTCACGGCGAAGGCTCGCCCGGAGGAGTGTTATGCTCTGATCGGAGCCGGACCGATGGGTCTGGCGATGGCAAAGACGCTTGTCGAGCAGGGAGTGCCATTTCAGGGATTTGAACTGGCAGATGATGTGGGTGGTCTGTGGAACATCGATGCACCACGGTCCACGATGTACGAGACCGCCCACCTCATTTCCTCGAAGAAGATGACGGAATTCACCGACTTCCCCATGCTGGAAGAAACGGCAGAGTACCCGTCGCATCGCGAATTGAAGACGTATTTCCGCGACTTCGCAAAGGCGTTCGACCTGTATGAACACTTTCACTTCGGTGCGGAGGTTCTGAGCACCACGCCGCTGGACGCAGGCGGCTGGGACGTGAAATGGCGTGACAAGGATGGCGCCGAGCATAGCCAAACCTTTGCCGGCGTTCTGATCGCCAATGGCACACTGTCCGAGCCGAACATGCCGCAGTTCGAAGGTGAATTCACAGGCGAGTTCATTCACGCATCGGACTACCGCTATCCAACGCAGTTCACGGGCAAGCGTGTGTTGGTCATCGGAGCCGGAAACTCGGGCTGTGATATCGCGGTTGACGCCATTCACCACGGGCAGTCTTGCGATATCTCGATGCGCCGCGGGTATTACTTTGTACCCAAATACGTTTTCGGTGTTCCGGCCGACACGATGGGCGGGAAAATCAAGCTGCCCATGTGGCTCAAGCGCAAGGTCGACGGAGCAATCCTGAAATGGTTCGTTGGTGACCCGCAGAAATATGGTTTCCCCAAGCCAGACTACGCCCTTTACGAATCCCACCCCGTGGTGAACTCGCTGATCCTGTTCCACGCCGGGCATGGCGATCTGAAGGTCCGCGCCGATGTGGAACGGTTCGAAGGCAAGACCGTGCATTTCCGCGATGGCAACAGTGCAGACTATGACATGGTTCTGGCAGCAACCGGCTATAAGCTGCATTATCCGTTCATCGACAAGGCCCATCTGAACTGGCAAGGCGACGCCCCGCATCTGTATCTGAACTGCATGCACCCAAATCGCGACGATCTGTTCGTTTTGGGCATGATCGAGGCCTCGGGCCTCGGCTGGCAGGGTCGCCATGAACAGGCCGAGATGGTCGCGCGCTACATCGCGGGACTGAAAACAGGCAACACGGCGGCCAAGGCTATCCAGGCGACCAAATCCGATAGGTTTGAACGCGCAACTGGCGGTATGAACTATATCGACCTGCCCCGCATGGCCTATTACGTCGACAAGGCGACCTATCGAGGGGAAGTCACCGGCCAGATCGCCGCCCTGAAAGCGGCCCAGTCATGAGCGGGATCGACGACGTCGCGCTGAACTTCGATGCCGGAAACCTGAAGCTTCTGAACGCAATCCTAGCGATCGTCATGTTCTCGATCGCACTGGATCTCCGGATGGATGATTTCCGGCGCATCGTGCGTGGCCCTAAACCGCTGCTGGTCGGGTTGGCCTCACAGTTTTTGGTTCTGCCTGCGATCACGTTCCTGATGCTTCTGGTTGTCAATCCGATGCCCTCGGTTGCGATGGGGTTGATCCTTGTTGCGGCCTGCCCCGGCGGGAACATCTCGAACTTTATGACCCACCGCGCGGGTGGGAATGTGGCGCTTTCAGTATCCATGACCGCCTTTGCCACCGTGGGCGCGATCCTGATCACGCCCGCCAATATTGCGCTGTGGGGCAACCTCTATGGACCGACACGCGAAATCTTACAACGGACCGAGATCGACCCAGTTGCAGTGGCCATTACGGTCGGCTTCATGCTGATCTTGCCGTTAATCCTGGGAATGTTGGTCAATGCGCGCTTTACCGCTTTTGCCGATAAAATTCGCCGCCCGATGCAATGGCTGTCCATGGCGATTTTCATAGCCTTTATTGTCGTCGCTCTGGCGGCAAATTGGGAGAACTTCCAACTGTTTGCCACCGGGATCATAGGGATCGTGATCCTGCATAACGCGCTGGCATTTATGGGGGGATACCTGACCGCTACTGCCGCAAACCTGTCCGAACGCGACCGCCGCTCGGTCACCATTGAGACCGGGATACAGAATTCGGGCCTTGGCTTGATTCTGATCTTTGCCTTTTTCGGCGGGCTCGGCGGCATGGCCGTTGCGGCAGCATTGTGGGGCATCTGGCACGCAATCTCGGGGCTGGCGCTGGCCGCCTTCTTCGCAAGACGAGAGGTCCCCGAATGCGCCACATCCTGATCACGGGAGCATCGGGTGCGGTGGGGTCCGCCCTGCTGCGTCGCCTGGGTGAACGTACCGACATCACCATCACCGCCACTGACATTTGCGAACCGGCAACCCTGCCTGCGAATGCTCGCTTCATAAAGATGGACGTCACTGGTAACGCGCCTCTGAATGTCATTCTTGACCTAACACCCGATACCATCGTGCATCTTGCATCGATCGTGACCCCTGGGCCGAATTCGACCAGAGAGCTGGAGTATCAGGTCGATGTCGAAGGCACACGAAACGTTCTGAACGCCGCGATCGCCGCAGGGGTGCGCCGCCTGGTGGTAACCTCTTCCGGAGCAGCTTACGGATACCATGCCGATAACCCTGTCCCGCTGCGAGAAACGGACGCGATACGCGGCAATCAAGAGTTCGCCTATTCCTGGCACAAGCGCCTGGTAGAAGAGATGCTGGCAGATGCCAGAGGATCCGCACCCGATCTGGAACAGGTCGTATTGCGCGTGGGTACGGTGTTGGGCCGGAAGGTCGAAAACCAGATAACCGCCCTTTTTAAAAAGCCGCGTCTTTTGGGGTTGAAAGGATCAGACAGTCCTTTCGTATTCATCTGGGACGAAGATCTGGCAGATATTCTCATGCGTGCTGCGACGGACGGCCCAGCCGGTGTTTTCAATGTTGCAGGCGACGGCGCGCTGAGCGTGTCTCAGATCGCCTCAGAGATGGGCAAAACGGTTCGCTGGCTGTCGCCCGGTTTGGTCAAGGCCGCATTGGCCATTGCCCGCCCCTTGCGTCTGTCACGCTATGGACCGGAACAGGTGCGGTTTCTTTTGTACCGCCCCGTTTTGAACAACACCGCGCTCAAAAGCGATTTCGGATATCGCCCCAGATTCACAAGTGCTGAGGCGTTCAAACACTGGTGGGAGACAGCCCAATGAAACCAACCGCGGTGATTACCGGAGGCGCAGGCGGATTGGGTCGCGCACTGTCGGCCGCTTTGCGGGAAACCGGCTGGCACACGGTCCTGATCGACCTGCCCGGCCCCGAACTGGACGCGCTTGCCGATCTGGAGGATGTCAGCACCTACGCCTGTGACCTGACAGATCCTGACCAATGCGCAGACACGTGTGACCGGATTCTAAACGCCTCGGGTTCGATTGATCTTGTCATCTACAACGCGGGCGTCTCGCAGATATCAGCCTTTTCCGAATGTGAGATGAGCGCGCACCGGAACCTGTTTGAAATCAACTACTTTGCTGCCGTGACCTGCGCGCAGCACTTTTTGAAAGCCGTTAGAGCAGCCAAGGGCACGCATCTGGCGATCTCATCCGTCGCAGGTTTTGCGCCGCTTATTCACCGCACTGCCTATGCTGCCAGCAAACATGCGATGGAAGGCTTTTTTAAGTCCCTTCGTGCCGAGGAGGCTGCGCACGGAGTGCGGGTCTCGATCGCGGCACCATCTTTCGTGGCGACCAATATCGGGCGACCCGAGGCGGCAGGCGACGGTTTTGTCCGGCCCGGCTCGGCCACGGACGGGATCGATTACATGGAACCAGAGGCGGCGGCGCAGGTGATCTTGCACGGCTTTCAGCAAGGCAAGGAATACATTCCGGTTGGACGCGTGGCGCGGATTGCCAACCTTTTGAACCGCGTGGCACCACGGTTTTATGTCCGGCAGATGATGCGGACAGTTGGCAAACAGCGCCCATCCTGAGCAACGCTCAGGCGCTAAGCGTCAATGAACCAAGGCCTCAAGTACAGATTTAAGCCGCTGCACATCAAGTGGCTTGTGCAGCAAGGGAAAGCCTGCATCCTTGCAAAACTGCTCTAACGCGGTCGAGCGGTCGGCTGAGATTATGCAACCCGGCAAGCGCCCGAACTCTTGGGCCAGTTGGGCAATGGCCTGTGTCCCCGTTTGGCCCTCGGCCAACTGTTCATCAGCAACGATGACATCGGGCAAGATACCTATCTCTTTCAGCAGACTTGAGGCCTCTTCCCTGCTGGCCGTTTCAAGAACCTGAACGCCCCACGTCTCCATCGTCATGCAAAGCGCACTGCGCAGACTGTCATCGCTTTCGATCAAAAGCGCGACCGTTCTTTGCAGCACATCGGGACACGAAAGTGCTGCCACTGCCCCCTCAGTCGGCGCAGTCAACTTCGGGCGCACCGTGGGAACCTCGACCGAGAATCCGGTCCCGCGCCCTGGTTCCGAGTGCAAATGGATCGGATGGTTCAGCAAACCACAGGCGCGTTCCACGATTGCAAGGCCCAGCCCCATCCCTTCGGCCGCGCTGGCGTCAGAGTGCAGCCGCTTAAACTCCTGAAAAACAACATCTCTCTGCTCTGGCGCAATACCGACGCCTGTGTCCCAAACCTGAATCGCAAGTTTCTGCCCCTTGCGCCGGACACCGACCAGAACCTTGCCGTGGTCTGTGTAGCGGATCGCATTCGACAACAGGTTTTGCAGGATGCGCCGCAGATAGCTGGCGTCACTTTTGACCACCGCGCTGGTGCTTACGAACCGCAAACCAAGTCCCTTGGCCTGAGCCACTGGTCCAAAGGCATCCTCCATCTGGGAAAACAACTCTGCGACCGGGATTGCAGACAGGTGCACCGACGCACGCCCCGAGTCCAGTTTCGAGATATCCAGAAGCGCTTCAAGAATATGTTCAACGCTGTTGAGCGCGCTTTCTGCCTTGGCCGCAACCGCATGTGCCTCGGCTGCGTCCAACCCGCTTCCCAAGGTCGAGACATAGAGTTTCGCCGCCGAAAGCGGTTGTAGCAGATCGTGGCTGGCAGCCGCCACGAACCTGGATTTCGATGCATTGGCACGCTCAGCATCGCTCAGCGCGTCAGCCAGCTCCATGGTGCGGGACGCGACGCGTTGTTCCAGCGATTCCTTAGCCTCGACCAAAGCCTGCGCGGCCTTTCTTTCGTCTGTGACATCCGTAAAGGAAATCACGAAACCACGATCGGGCATCTCCTGCGCAAAGACCGACAGGATCTTGACCCCTCCGCTGTGCATCTGGAATTGCAGCGGGGGACGTTCCGTTGAGCGGTTGACCCAGGCCAGCAAGTCCGCGTCGCTGACGCCGCCTTCGAAACGGATCGTGGCGCTCAGCCGATTGAACACCGTCTGAAACCGCGCGCCCATCTGAAATTGTGCATTGGGAATGGCAAGCAATGCGCTGGCGCGGTTGTTCCACCCCACCAGGCGCAGAGCGCTGTCAAAAATACAGACGCCCTGATCGATATGTTCCAGCGTTGCCCGGATCAACCGGGCCTTGTCGTCAAGGATACGATCCCTCTCTCGCCGCTCGACACGCATGATGTCAGACACGTCTGTCTGCAGGATTACGGTGCCGCCATCCGGGGTGCGATGCTCGGACACCTGCATCCAGCGATTGCCGCTGAGACGGACGTTAAAGACCACGTGATCGTCCGCATGACGGGCCAAGCGACGTTCGACCCAATCCTCGGGCGCGACCGCTTTGGGCAGAGACAGAAACTTCGACCGGCTCACCAGTTCTGCATAGTGCGAGAACCGCAATCCGGGAACCAATCGGGTCTTGATGTCAGGCATATGCAAACCAAACCGACTGTTGCACAACACCAGTTCATCATCCCGGTTGAACAGCGCAAAACCTTCTTGCACGGCCTCAATCGCGTTTGCCAGGTCTGCTCGTGCGGCCTCGGTTTCCTGATTTGCAAGCGCCAGACGTGCATTGGAGTCGTTCAGCAGTTCAAGAGCGCGCTCAAGTTCATCGGTCCGCGCACGAACCTCTTGCTCCAACATGGCGGCTCGCTGAAACTGCGCATAGGCCGCGCCCGAGGCATCGGTGGATTCCTCAACCCGCCGCATCAGGGCCGCGACGATCTTCAGCAGCTTCTCGTTTTGTCGGTCCAGCGGGTCATTGGGGTCGGTCAGGGATTCAATCATCGTCTACCCATCTTCCGGAGGATAGATCGCCACGCCCGTCAGCGTCTGGTTAACATGGATCGAATTGTATTGCTCGCCATATGTCGAAAACCCGACGACGTGGTTCTCGGACAGCAGGCGGGACAGCTCACCCGTCTTTTGCTTTTCCTGCGCTTCAAGGCGGCGGAGGATGCAATCGCAGCCTAGGATCGTGTCGGGACGTGCATCCTGCGTCAGCGCGGCTATCTCTCCCTGCAGATGCGAGACCATATCCCGAGGTTCCGCCAGCGTCAGAACCAACCCTTCGTCAATTGCCGAGAAAAATACCAGATCACCATTACCCGCGACTTGCTGAATGGCCCGCACGTGATGTTGACCACCGATTTGAACGACCAGCGGATGGGCGGCAAATGTAAAGGTCGTGAGTTGTTCCGGGTCTTTCCCAAGCAGACGCGCATATTCGCGCGCCGCGGGTTCGGCATTGATCTCTTGCACCACACGGTTTGCGGGGTCGGCTTTGGTCACAACCATACGCCGCCCGGTCGGCATCAGATGATCCGTCTTGAACACTTTGATCGGGCACCGCGTTCGGACCTGTGTCAAAATGGCGGCGTTCTGCAAAGCCTGCCCGTCGGTCAGAACATAGGTATTGCCAAAACGCGTTCCGTCCCCTGCCGACCCGCCAAACAATGGCACCGGCCCTAATCCAACGGCCAATTCCGAGGTCAGCAGATCCTCTTTCGTGGAAAGACCGTCGATCATCAGAAAAGAAAATTCATACCGCCAATCCGCCGCCGAAGTGGCCATGTCGTTGCGGTTGCGGATCATCTGGTCGATGATCTCTTGCGCCGAAAACGCGTCAAGGTCGGGCACTAGAAGCGTCCGTGCCTCGAAATGCGACGACGGCAAGCCAATGGCAACGATCTGGTCTTCGCTATAGCCGCAATCCGCAAGCTCTCCGGCCGTGGTGCATCCGATCACTGGGGTTGGAGCAAAGGCGTCGGCAGCATCGGCAATAACCTCGGCAGCATCTGCGCCGGGGCTGACGAACAGGATGACCAATGCCAAGGCATCATCACCAAGCGACCCGGCAAGCTTTGCAATTGCCTGATCCGTATCTCGATGAACAAAACCTGTTTTGACGATACCTGGCGCACGGGCTGCGGCTGTCGCCCACCCGACTGCTTGGTTCATCGTGCCCTCCTCCCTAAAGCGCGACGTTCCCTTAAGATATGGCGCTTACGCTCAGTCTTGCAAGACACTGTTCAGCGAGGCTTTGTTCGCCAGAAGCACCGCTTGCGTACGGCTTTGTACGCCGAGTTTGCGCATGATTGCGGTGACGTGCGCCTTGACCGTGGTTTCTGCGATCGAAAGGTCATAGGCGATCTGCTTGTTCAACTTGCCTTCGCAGATAAGCTGCAGGATGCGCGATTGCTGGGTTGTCAGGGTCGCCAAACGGTTCACGGCATCGCTTTGTTCTGTGTCTGCATCACCTTCGGTCAACACGTAGCCCTCAGGCACAAAGACAGTTCCTGCGTGGACGGCCTCGAAGGCTGTACGGAACACGTCGCGTTGGCTGTGTTTGGGCACATAGCCAGAGGCTCCGGCCTGAATGACCTGACTGATGACGCGATTGTCCGAGATGGACGACACCACAATAACCGGCGCGTCTGTTGCGGCCTTTACGCGTGCCAACCCCTCAAGCCCGTCAACATCGGGAAGGTTCAGGTCCAGCATAACAGCGTCTGGTCGCAACCCGTCGACCATCAGATCGATTGCCCGGCCCAACCTGTCGGCAGTGTGGATTTCGCCAATTTGCGCAACGCTTTGCAGTGTCATCGACAGGGCGTCGCAGAACAACGGGTGGTCATCAACGATCAGGACCTTGTCGAAATCGATCTCTCCGGCGGTATTTGCACGCATGAATTCTGGCCTTCGCAATCACGTGTCCCGACCCTATCAACCGAATGACGCTGCGCCTACTGGCGAAACGTCGTATATCTTCACGGTCCCCAATCAGCTGTTGGTGTCTATTGGAAAACGAACCTGCTGCAACACTGCAGTCACCTGTGCACCGATGCCCGGTGCTTCGCTTTCTCTTGGGCCCGCTATGTTCACTATGGTCGCCGGGTGTGACATGATCCACGAATTGATCTGGTCCGCACATACCCCGCCCCCCCGCCGCAAGTCGACCACCAGACAGGGCTTTCCGATTTCTTTCGCAAAATCAATGGTTAGTTGAGTTCCCGGACTGGTTGCACCGTCAACAAATACCAACAGTGCGTCGCAAGACTGCGCGTTTCGCTTTGTGCGCACAGCAACATCTTCGGACTGGGTTTCGGTCAGCCCCTTAAAGCGTTCCGGAATGCGGCCCGCCTCATTCAAACGTCCTTTCGGAACCCACCCACCATAGGAGATGCCGTTATCCAGCGCGTACTGCCATGCCGCCAGATCGACACCCGTTTGGCCACCGGTCACAATCTTCACCGAACCCTCCATAGTCAGTGGAGCTTAGCGCAGCATCCCGATTTCATGCCCGTTTATGATAATCGCCAGATCCCAGTACTTCCCGATTTCTTCCTCGGCGGCCTGCGCGGCGCTGGGGTCTTCGGGAATCCGTTCGACCCGAAATCCGAACCGTTCAAGCCCGCAATAGTCGACCCGGCTGAGGATGATCGGACATACGTCCCGCTCCAGCGCAGCTGCAGCTAACAGTCTTGCGACTGTGTACGGCGTCTCTGGCGGCTCTAGAATCCGGACGCCGATGTAGACCGGTCCGCCCTGCTCTCTTGGCCAGAGGTTTACAGCAGGCGCAAACCGCATCTGCGGGAATACGACCTTGCCCAAAGGCTGCGGGCTCTGATCGTCATTCATAAGATCGTCCAACGACACGGGTTTGTTTGGCGACGCGCGACTGAGGATTTCGAACCAAATGCTATCCTTCATTTTTGGCCCCCAATCCGGTCAGCAGGGCAGCCGCCTTTGACGCCCCTGTTTTAGGCAGCTTGAACGCGTTCAACGCGTTTCGGTAGAACGCAGTTCCGTCATGATCCAAACAGTCTGTCACTGTACGCTCAAGCTTCATGAATTCCCGCTCGGTAATCACGGCACACAGATCGCGGTCGGCCATTGCCCTCGAGCGGCGTTCCTGATCATCCAGATACGGCGCCGATTGCGGGATAAAGATCGCAGGAATCCGGTGGTAAAGCATCTCGAGGACCGAGTTATACCCCGCCGCAGAAATAACCAGATCAGCAACAAGGCACAGCTTGGTCGCCTCAAGCGTCTGAACCACATGGGTATTCTTCCAGCCGAACGCCGCCGGTTGAACCGTACTTCCGGGCCAGGTCACGACCAGATGCAGGCAATCACTTCGCGCCTCGATCATGCTTGATATCGCCTGCAACTGCGCCGAGCGGTCCGAAGCGACGCCACCGCCCAGCATACTGACCACCAGTTGCTTGAAACTCCGGCCGAACCGTTCAGCCAACCGGGCCCTGAGCTTTTCTTTGTCGTCCGAGGACTGCTCCACCTGACGCACGATCGGACCGACATAATGCACGTGATCACCAAAACTGTAGGCGTCGTTCAGTTCCTCAAACGCCTCGGACGGTACGATTACGCGGTCAAACACCCCTTCGCGGCGCAGCATGGTTTGTCGCGAGCGGCCTTCGGGCCACAACCCGCGCCGGATCCAAGCCGCCGACAGACTGCGCTCGCGGATCACGCGATAAACGGAGTCGAAGACATAGCCCCCATCAAAAACCAGTGTGTCGTTGTCTCGCAAAGCGGCGCTCAGTCGACGATAGGTCAGCACGTCATTGCCGTCGGCACTGGTCTTTGTGTCGATGCGCTGAACCAGCGGAATGCAATCAATGCCTTCACGGCGCACCAGCGGCACACAGCTTGGAAAGGCCGCAAACATTTTCGGTGCGGCCTCGGGCATCTCGCGCGCCATGACCGCGCACCGCTGGGCATGCCCCAACCCGACCCCGTTTGTTGGAAAGAACAGTGTTTTTGCCTCGGCTCGCGCAGGTTTGCGCTGTTTGGGTCTTAGGCCAGCAGCCGTTTCCAAACGAGAGATATCTACCGTATGCATCCACTGCGACTTGGCGGCCTGTTCGGCGATGTGCGCGACATTGCCGATGACCTGGCCCGTCAGATACCCGTCTAAAGCAAAGGGTGTCTTTGGCCCCAGAAGCGCAGGCGCACCTGACGCCATCAGTGCTTCGTCCTCGGTGCAGTCAATTACCACGCCCCCCGTGGCGATCAGCTCAACCGCAAAGGCAGCCATGCGCACACCAGCAATACCTTTGCCGAACAACGCCAGAATATCTGTGGATTTGGCCAGGCTCAGCGGAGAGAGCCCGGTATACATATAGGTGGACAGATCGTGAAACGGCGAGGCTTTGATGGCTTCGTTCTGAGCCCCGCTGACAATCAGCTTGAGGTTATAGCCACCCTGGCTGCTCATCCTTGAAAAGCATGACAGCGTCTCGGGGTTGTCCAGCTCCATCGAACCCAAAACAACGGTTACATTTGGCAAGGCCCTGCCAGGACGTCGGGAGGGTGACCGTATATCTGAGACCAGAGGGCTTGCCGTCGCTGCCAGCATCGGACGCGGCTGAAAATCGGTCAGGTCCATCACCCGAACTTCGCGCCCCAACGCATAAGCCAGACGTGCCTTGGCAGCGACATAGCTTTGCTGGGTCGGAAACCGTCCAGTCGCGATCACCGGAACGCTTGGATCCAGTTCTTTCTTTCGCAACGACGCAAGAAGCTGATCGTCGATCTCTTCCGCGCCCAGAACGAACACTGTCTGCGCTTTATGCTCTTCGGGATCGGCCAGAAACTTGGACGCCTCATAGAACCTGCCGCGGCCCGGGTCTTCGGGAAAATACTCGGAATCAATACAGACATTGAAGCCACGCGCCGCGAGCTGTTCAGCAAAGATCAGCTGCGCATCAAAGGACCGTAGAGAACGCGTGCCAGCTTCGACGTAAATCATGCATGCACCCCGCTGTCGGCAGACAGAATGCCGGACAGCATCGTCTTGAAATTCTCTGCAGAATAAGCCTTGAGCGCCGCCTGCGACTTGGCCACCTGGTCATGGTACTTGTTCGGATGGGCGACCAGATCCGCGATGATTTTGTTCACTCCGGCCGGTTCACAGGTCAGAACCGCATCTCCAAAAGTGGCCCCGGTGTCGGGGTTGGTCAGAACCACCTTGCCCGCGGCAATCGCCTCGGCCACGACCCGGCCAAAGCTTTCCTGCCAGGTCGGCGCTGTGAAATATACGAAAAAGTCAATCATTCCAAAGAACTCTTCCACACTTATGGCGTCGAAGGGAAGCAACTTCCAATGCGCGCGCAGAACACGGGCATTCAACAAAGCATCCGCCCCAAGGATGACATTGCACTGAGAATGTGGCGGAAAACAGTTTTCCAGATCGGCAATTGCCGGAAATTTCTCGAACCCCGGACGTGAATGGCGTCCGCGGCGATCCTGTGGGTTTTCGCAAGGGCCGCGCATGTCGGACTGACAGATGTTGAACCAGTCCGTGTCCAGAACATCCCACAGCCGCGCCACGCGGGATGTGTCCAGCCATTCTGTGACAGTGCGTCGGTTATAAGGTGAGATGGGCGCCAGGGTTTTTCTCAGCGAAATCGTCGAGGCCTCAATCTGGTTGAGGCAGGCCGCAACATCGAACCCTTCGGCCCCGCCCGGTCGCAGGAAATTCTCATGCGTGATCACGTGTAGATCCCGGGCAATGATCCTGGTGTTCAGCGTGTCCTGATGTTTGAGAAAGGACGGGTTGTGCAGAAACACGAAATCCGCGCTGATCCGTGGCGCATCCCAGATCAGCGGAATATTCAGCTCGTCCAGCATCCGCCGCAAAACCGGCGAGACATGTTGATTGTCACCAAAAGTCCGGGACGTGATCGCATGTACGACCACTTGCCCGAATTGGGCGGCAACCGGCAGTTCAGCGGCTACAGCGGCCGACGTTCCGCCCGAAAAACGCGGTTCGATCACATAGGCGATCTTAGGTGTGTTCGATCGCCCAACGGCTTGCATTTCGGACATCCGGTTCAGTGCTGCTGGGTTGTGAATGTGTTGTCAGACAGGCTGCTATCTGCTGGCGCGGACGCTGCGGTCGCATACCCAAGATTGACGTCACCAACGGACGCGGCCTCATGAAAGCTTCTGAGCTCAAGCGACAGCTCATCCTCACCCGTCAGCAATTCCGGGTTTCTTTCAAGATATGCATACAACGCCTGAATGTCGTTGGTCGAAAGCATCTCATCAATCACAAGCAGCTGCTCAAGCGTGATTTCGGCCCGCGCGCCTTGCGACGTAGTCAGAAATAACAGCGCGGTAACTATGCCGATCAGTCTTCTATCCGTCATCGTTAGAAACCCCGTGGGAAATAATTAACACTACACAAAATTGGTCGAATCCTTTGCATTGTAACTCAAGACCACCCTCATTGGGTCGTCGCTCTTTTAAGTTTGCTTAGAACCTGACTTCTCAGCCGATTAACTTGGCTTGTTGGCGCTGGCGCTCGGGCCCTGGTTTGGCGTGTGGTCCGTTTGACAGCAGCGACGCCCGACCCTTCTCCGGCCAGCCATAGCTCGATGATCCCGGTGGGTGTTTTTGTGCCGGCGTCCGTAAAGTCGCGCAACAAGGCGCCTGCGTCTTTGGCAAGGGTTGCAGCCCGGGCCTCGTCCTGACGGTGGTAAAATCGAACGTTGGACTGGCTGATCCCAAACCCGACCCGCGCCTGCCCGCTTAGCTCATGACCCGTGGTCGTCAGGCCGCTTACAACCGAGTCCACGACACCCTGCGGCAGATTGCTGGGCGCATATAGCCTGAAGGCCACCCGCGCGGCTGGTGGGGGTGTGTCTTCCGGCGTGACCTCAACTTCTAAGACCGTCGAGCGGTCGATCGCTTCGGGTGGGATGGGTGTCTCTGACGATGCGGGCGGTTCTGGTGGGAGGAATTCTTGCTCTGTTGACAGCGCAGTAGTGTCGAACAGCTCCGGCTCGAGGGCATCAACCCTCTGATAAGAAATAACAGTATCTTCTGATTGGATTGACGGATCGAGTGAAACGGCCTGCAAACCACCTGCCTCAGGCACCATTGGCGGAAGCGCGACTGGCGGGGGCGCGATTGGGGCTTGTTCGATGTCCAAGGACGCCAGTGCCTCGGGTGGAGCGAGACCCGCGCGGGGTGTGCGGGGTGTACCGACATCCAGACCACGAATTTGCGGCTGATACACCAACGCCTGATCGGACAGTGTCGCCTGACCAACGGGCACCTGCGGTGGCACAAAAACCAAAGCCTCGGGCTGTACCGGAACGGTAGGAGCGCTCTGGCGGGCCAACGGCGTTTCCGTTGGCTCCACAGCAATAGGCGCACGCACTGCAGTGGTCATTGCCCCGGCCAAGAAGTCTTCGGGCCGTGTTCCGGTCACAGCCTCTTCTAGCAGCGCGACGGAAGTGCTGAAAATCTCTGGTGTGGACTGAAACCGCACAAAGCCAAGATTCATCTCTTCCCTCGGTCGATAACTGAGCAACGTCAACGGCAGCGGCGGCTGAGTCAGGGACGGGACGAAAGGCCGGACGCTTGGGGCCAACCTGAGCAACTTTGGCTCCACCTCGCCAGACCGTTCAGGGTTTGACACGGGATCGGTCAACGCCGCCACGTCTTCCGGCTCGGCTATGGCCTCATCCGACGGCAGCGAACCGGTAGGTGCATCAAAGACACTGGCCGTTAAACCAGCCTGCTCATCCGTCGGGTCAGACGCACCTGTTTCGGTATCCTGAAACAGCTCTCGACTGGCCAATTCGGTTTCTTCACTGGCAAGCCCGGCGCTTTCAACAGGTGCTGAGGTGCCACGATCAGACATCGCAAGAAACACCGAGGAAGAAGCCGCAACTCCGATGACGCATCCGATGGCCACAAATCCAACCTTCAGCTTGCGACGACTGCGCTTTTGATCCTCCATCCGCTCCAAAAGGGTTTTGCGCAGACGATCGGCAACCTCACCCTCGGACAACCGGAGACTGGGTTCCGCGGCCAAAGCATCTGCTTCGCTGTATCCAGAGCCCGTATCGACCGGAGGGCTGTCGTCCTGCACCGCATCCTGATTTGGTTTTTTGTTCTCGTTCTGGGCACCAAACGATGCGGCAGCATTTCCGGGAACGCCCCCGTCCGTTTTGACGTTTTGGCCGCTTTCTTTCTTTTTGGGCGGGATTGTTGCCGACTCACCTTGCGGAACAGCAGAGGCGGGTTTTGTCTGTTTCCGAACTGTTTGAGGTTGCGGCGCTGTTGCTTCAGCCCCTTTTCGGGCCGCGTTACCAGAAGTTGAGTTGTTTGTTGCTTTGTGGCCTGCGCCCGCCTGCGCACTCTGATTGGCGTTCTTTGCCTTCGCAGCCTGGGCTACGCCCTGCTGTTTCCCTGCATTTTCAAGCACCTCCTGCCATTCAGGAGACTGTACGAAATCATAAAGGTCAGACACTTTCTGAGTGCCTTTTTTCGCAACTTCAGGTCGAGCTTTTGGGTCGCTGGCCTTTGTCATCAATACCCCCGAACTGGCCGCCGGAACACGCTCTACGCTGTCGCAACTCGGGCAAACCAAATACACTCGTGAACATCAAAAAATCCAAAATAAATGTGTAAAACAGTATAAAAAATTGACCGCTCGAAAACAAGTAAAGCGGTGACGGGCGTCATCCGCTTGCGGTTTTCAGCGGCGTTGAATCCTGTTGATGTCAGCGGTAGGGCGAGGTTAATCCCACTTGAATTTTGAGATCAGAATGTCGGCGACGCAGGAGCACGACTCTTTGGTGCAAATGACCGCCCCCTCGGGCAGAGCGATGTCACCGCCGATTTTTCCAATGCGTCCTCCGACACCGCATACGGCGCGGAACACGCCGCCATCTCCGGCAATGCGCAAAGACTCGATCCCCGCGTCACAGGTCCAGCCTTTCCAGCGGTTTTCGCCACGCATAATGAACTCATTGGGCCGGAACGTCTCGCGCGAGCCGTCAGCGTTGTTTCGAACCATGATCCCACGAGGGTGGCGCAGCTTGCCGCCCGATCCACCGGGGTTGGACACCCGCTCGCGCATCTTGGCAAGCTGTTCGTCGCTATAGGGATAAAGCTCATTTCGAAATTCAAGCCGCAGGGGCTTCATAACAATCCCAATACGCGGGAATTCCTGCCCCAGCTTACGCGCAACGTCATAGCTTTCGTCAAAGCGGTCCGGGTTCATGGTGATGTTGACCTGAACGTGGATCACCTCGGACAAAATTGCGATAACACGGCGGACATGCTCAAAGTCGGCCTCTTCCAGATGGTAGGTCAGGATCAACGAGTCCAGCTTGTCGCGAATGACCTGCCAGAACCGCTCGGTTCGCGATCCATTGGAGATCAAGCTGACTTTCATTTCATGCGCGCGGGCGGCGCTCAGGATGTCCTTGATCTTTGGGTGCAGCGTTGGTTCGCCCCCCGTTAGTTGCAGCCACACCTGACTGCCCAGACCTTCCTGATAGTGTTCTTGCAGCGCCTCAATCATGCCCACGACGTCTTCGAGGCTTTGCCACCCTATCGTTCCGTCATGCAACGCGGCGGGGCAATAGCTGCAGGCGTAGTTGCAGCGGTTGCCCAGCATCCAGTCCACCAGAACAACTTTCTTGTGGATGTCGTCTGCGTGTTCAATCCATTCCAGAGGCCGCGGATGCATCTCTGTCAGCGGGTCATCTGCCCATTCCGTGTTATGTCTAAACTGCATCAGAAGCGTACCTGCTCAGGCTGGTTGGAGAATACATCGAGCGAACTGCGGCGCGGTTGTCCGTTTCCTCTATCCGGTCTCTGATCTCCGTCATCGTCTCCACAGGGTGACGTTTGCTATATCCGATAGCAACGCGGGCACCTCGACAATTCAGGCCAGAACAACTCACACAGGTCACAACTCAAACATCGGATTAATCAATTTCAATTTGCGCACTCTATGCCAGTAAGCGCTTACACGCAAATCGGGACCCTTTGAGAAAGGGCTTGCCCGTTGCAAAGGGATCAATCAGGTCGCTGGGGCAACGTCGCCGAAGACGTGCAATTGTTGCCAATGCCCAAGCAATTCTGCCTTGACCGGTTAAGCAATCAGCCTCAAACAATTACGCAAAAACATGAATTTCTCTCAGGTGACACAATGGCTGACGGGCCGCTTCTGGATTTCCGGCATCTCAAGATGGTCCAGGCCATAGCGAAACATGGGCGCGTCACGGACGCGGCCGATGCGCTGGGTGTGACGCCCTCTGCGTTGTCCCATCGCATCCGCGAAGCCGAGCGGCGTTTGGACATGGTTTTGTTCACCCGTATGCACAAACGGCTGCGCATGACTCCGGCGGCAGAGTATCTGGCCGATATGGCCGACCGCGTCCTCAGCGAAATGGACAAGGCCGAGCGGGATGTCCGCCGCATGGATCGCGGGGTGGAGCATGTTGTGCGCATCGGTATCGAGGCGTACAGCACCTATCACTGGCTACCTGCGTTCACGACTGAGCTACGCAGGCATTTGCCGGGCATCGAACTGCAGGTCATGGCCAACGTAACGCGTGATCCTGTTCTTGCCCTGACCAATCGGCATGTCGATATCGTCATCACCTCGGGTGAAACCCGCCCCATTGGGACGCATCAGGTGCTCTTGTTCCGGGACGAGCTGCAGTTCATCGTCCCACCACATCACCGTTTGGCAGGGAAACCCTATGTCAATGGGTCGGATATCGAGAACGAAGACTTCATCACCTATGCCCTGACCCCGGAACCCGACCGGGAATTCGCCCGTCTGTTTCGCCCGTCGGGACGCTATCCCCGCTGGGCGACAACCGTTGAGCTGCCAGAGGCAATAGTCGAGCTTGTCGCCGCCGGACAGGGAAGCAGCGTTTTGGCTGGTTGGGCCGTGCGCCCCGCGATAAACGCGGGACGCATCGTCGGGTTGCGGGTGGGTCAGGATGGCATCGACATCTGTTGGCGGGCCCTTATCCGATCCGAAGACAAGGAAAGTGGCCCGATTTGGGATGTCAGCCAGACACTGGCCCAGTGGGCGGCCCGCAACGACGGGTTCGGTTAAGCGCGCAGCCGGGTGTTGTCGGGGTCATACACATGATGGCTGTGCCGGGTCGCGCCACGCATCTCTCCGAACGCCTGAACATGGCACGCCTCACCCATCGCCAAACTGCCATGCTGGACATACCCCAGCGCCAACAGCTTGCCTGTGCGATACCCCATCGATACCGAGGTCAGATAGCCGATCAGCTCTCCATCTTTGACGATGGGGTCCGATGGCAGGGGCTCGGGGCTCGGATCGGTGATTTCCAACCCAATAAAGCTCCATTCGGGGTCAGTTTGCTGTTGCTGGACCACGGCTTCTCGGCCGCAAAACGTGCCTTTGGACAGATTGGCGAACTTGGACAGGCCTGCATCGAACAATGTGTATTCTGTGCCAAAGTCCGCGCCCCATCCGTGATAGCCTTTCTCGACCCGCATGGCGTTCAGCGCGTAAGAGCCGAAATTGCAGATGCCGTAATCCTGCCCGGCCCGCCAGATCGCCGCGTAGAGCTGTTCCAGGTCCTCAGAGGAAACGTGCAATTCCCAGCCTAGCTCACCCACATAGCTGACACGCAGCGCAGTGACCGACACTCCGGCGACATCAATTTCCGCAACGCTCATCCACGGTGCGTGCAGATCAGCGGATGTAAGCGTCTGCAACACATCGCGCGCGCGGGGGCCCATCACAAGCAAGACGCTGTCATGGTCATAGCCTTTGCTGAGCGTGACGTTAGCAGTGCCAAAGCTGTGAGAAATCCAGTCAAAATCCCGATCCACGGCCAGCGTTGGACCGCAGAGCAGAAACCGATCCTCGGCCAGACGGGCAATCGTCGCCTCGGACCAGATGCGGCCCTGGGGCGTCAGCATGTAAGACAGACGGACCCGCCCAACTGGCGGCAGCGTACCGCAAACCAAAGCGTTCAGAGCGTCGAACGCATCCGGCCCTTCAACAACGTACTTGGTGAAACCGCCGTGATCCATGATGCCGACCGCATCGCGTACAGTTTTGCATTCCAAACGAACGGCATCTTGCCAGGGCTCGTGCCCAAAGCTCAGCGCGCCAGTGTCTGAAATGCCTTCGCGCTGGAACCAGAAAGCGCGCTCCCATCCGCCGATCTGGCCCATCACGGCCCCCTGCCCCTTTAGGTGATCGTACAGCGGCGTTCTGTTCACCGGACGACCGGACGGCATGATCCGGTGCGGATAGGGAATGGCGTATTGCAGATCATAATGCTCGGACGCCCGGGCCGCCGCATAGTCCTGAGTGGCCCAGTCGCCAAATCGGCGCGGATCCCAGGCGGACAAGTCCCACTCGGTCTCTCCGCCCGCGAGCCATTCAACCATGGCTTTACCGATCGCTGCGGAATGCGTGATGCCAATTTGCACACCGGTCGCGTGGTAAAAGTTGCGCACCCCACTCGCGGGGCCGACCAGCGGTAAGGCGTCGGGCGCATAGGGGATCGGGCCGTTCACAAAGCGCTGCGCGCCCGCCTCGGCCAGGATCGGGACATGGGCCGCAGCGGCCTCGAACACCGCCATCATCCCGTCCACATCATCGGCGAAAAGCTGGTGGTCAAAATCGGCGGGTACACCGTCTTGCCAGACCGGACGCCCTTCGTGCGCATAGGATCCCAGCAACAGCGCATTACGTTCCCGCCGCAGGTAGAACCGGATGTCAGGATCCCGGATCAGCGGGAACAAATCGGTGTCTTCTTCAAGCTGAGGCAACGCTGTGGTCACCATGTATTGATGTTCCAGCGTCACCACCGGCAGCTGCAGCCCGGCCATGGCCGCAATCATCGCGCCGCTGGACCCCGCCGCATTAATCACCGTTCCGGCCACCACTGTGCCATCCGGGGTCTCGACCTCCCACTCGCCGTTTGGTCGTTGGGTCAAGCCGGTCACGCGGGTAAACCGGCGCACTTCGGCCCCCAAAGCACGCGCATGCTTGGCCAGCGCCTGCGTCAATTGACTGGGGTCGATGTCACCTTCGTAAGGATCCAGAATGCCGCCCAACACGGTGTCGTCAGCCTGCCAATAAGGGTGCCGCGCCTCGATCTCATCCGGACTGAGCATCGCCAATTCGAACCCTGCCGAACGCGAAACACCGCACAGGTGCTGGAACAGTTGCATACGTTCCGGAGTATGCGCGGGCCAGATCGCCTGAGTATGGCGGTAGGTGACCGGCGCTTCGGGGTCTTTTTCAAGCTCTTTGTACAGAGACCACGCATAGTTCCCGGCCCGCATCCCCAGCCATGAATTCGCATAGGTCGGGATGTTTCCCGCCGCATGCCAGGTGGACCCTGCTGTCAATTCGTTTTTCTCGATTAGGACTGTTTCGGTGATACCGGCCTGAGCAAGGTGATACAGAATGGCCGCCCCGACGGCTCCGCCGCCAATTACGACAACCTCGGCATGTGTTCGCATTCAGTGCTGCTCCAACAGTTTTCCAAATCCGGAAATCGGATCAGTGATCCCGATGCTGCGCAGGGTCTGCCAATAGACCGCTGCATTGCAGGCGACGATGGGTTTGCCGTGCGCGCCCTCAAGCTCGGCAATCAGGGCCACTACGGGCAATGCAGTTCCAACCTGCAGGATCACGTCACAGTCCGAGGCAGCCACCCGGGCGAACACCGCGCGAATATCTTCCAATGGCGTTTCGCAAATTTCGGGCAAGGATGGCGCTTGGGTACCATGGATCGCGACAACCTCGAAACCGGCGGCCTCGGTATTTGCGCGCACGACCGCGTCGACCTCGGCATTGAATGGGGTCACGATCCCCACGCGCTGCGCACCAAGCGCACACAAGGCAGCATAATCCGCGCCGGACGCCCCCAGAACGGGCACACCGAGTTGTTCCGCAATCTCATCACATCGCGCTTTCAGCTTGTCCGGCCCGCCGGGGCCTGCATCCGTGGTCAGCCCAATGGCTATAGCCGCTGGCTTGCAATCCATCAGCTTGGCAGCTTCATCCGGCAGATCATCCGAGAAGTTGTCGCCACCCAGCCGAAATCGTTGCATCTGGTTGGTCACACCTTCGGGGCGCAAAAGCTCAAGCTCCGGCTGAACAACTGTGTTCATCGCCGGGGTCATAACGCCAATCACGGCGCGTGGGGCAAGCGTATCGGCCACTTTCACTCTCCTTTCAGGTAAGCGTTCAATCCGGTCATGCCGCCGATATAGATGGCATCGCCAACGATACGCTCCATCTCGGCGCGATCCTGAGGCGCACAATCAAATCGACTTTCCCATATGCCCAGCGTCTGACCACTGTGCGTGATCGGGATGAACCGATGTGTCGAGACATAATCTGTCACTGGCAACGGGCATTCGAGAATGTCGTAGGTATAGAAGTGATCGGCATCGGAATGCGCCAGCAGGGTTTCACGAAAGGTGGTGCCATCGGGAATACTCAGGTTTCGCACTGTCCCAATCGCGGTTGGCGCACCGTTTTCAAGTTCGGCCCGATCCACGCCCGGGTTCCAGGCCACGACACCGTCAAAGGCGCGCACAGCGGACCAGACCCTGTCGATATCCGCGTCGATGATCATACTGCGAAAGACGTGCATCAGAGTTCCTTTCATCTCTCAAGCCGGATTGGAAAGCGGTCACGAATGTGCGCCTCTGCTTCCGAGCTTAGGTGCGTTGCGGGCGGGCTGGCCAGAATGTCCGCCACGCGGTGCTGCGCACGATCCCAGACCGATGGCCTGCCTGCGTCGATCCAATCATCTACGCTCTGCCGGTCGGCAAGCGTCGGATAATAGTAGTCCGTCTTCATCCGGTTGAGGGTTTCGGCCTCGCCCAAATAGTGTCCGTCTTGCGTGACCACGCGTTCCACTGCCGCCAGATCAAGCGTGGCATCGGACACTTCAATCCCTCTGATCGACCGCAGGATCGCTCCGCACATATCGTCGTCGATGACCATTGCCTCGGGGCTGGCGACCATGATCGACCCCAGCATTCCGACGGACAGGTTGATCATGTCTGCCCCGGCGTGACCTGCCAAAGCCACGGTATAGCCCTTTTCATATCCGGCCTGTGCATCCACCAGTTTTGAATCCGTCATACCGGCGGACACGGTTGAAGGCAGCCCGACATGAGCCAGCAGCTGAGCCGCTGCTGCGTTTGCGATGGCCGCTTCGCCCCCACCGCCGCTCATCGCGCCTGTGCGCAGGTCCGAGATGAACGGCATCAGCGCATAGATACATGGCGCACCGCGTTGGAGGCCGTCGACCACGGCCAACCCGGCCAGACATTCCGCCATCCCCTGCGCCAGCGCTCCGGCCAGGGTAACCGGGCTGGTCGCACCCGCCTGCCCGGCCGAGCAGATTTGTGGGATCATGCCCGCCTGGACCGCCTGCTCCAACATCTGGATACCTTCGGCCGCGAAGGTCAGCGGCGGAACCACATGCACGATCACCGCCATGCAAAACGGCCGGTCGCGAAACGCTCCGGGCGCGCCGAGGGCCATATCGAACATCTCGACAATCGGGGCGATATGATCGGCCTCGCAAAAGCTGATGCCGATTGGTTTCGAGGTGGCCTTCATGCAGGCAAAGGCCGAGTTCACGTCCAACTCGAACGGATCGATCAGATCGCGGGCAACGACCGGTCGCAGCCCGTAGTGGATGTTGGGAGAGGCCTCTAGTACCCGCATCAGATCGTAGAGATCGACCAAATGGCTGTCGCGATAGACCCCATTCGCCGCATCCAGCACTTGCACCGCTGCGCCGCCGGTGCCGACATGCACGGTCCCGCCCCCGACCCGCAGGTCGCGCGCGGAAAGAAACCCCGGCAGGTTCACTTGTGAAGGCGCCCTGTCCAAGGCGCGCAGGATCATGTCCTTGGGAAAGCACAACCGACCATCGCTGCGCTTGGCTGCCCCATCAGACAAAGCGCGTTCGGTGGCCGCGTCCGGCAGGCCTGCCATCCCCACATTCGCAAGAATATCAAAGGCATGGTCCACGATCCGGTCTGCCTCTGCAGTCGACAAAGGCTTCAAGGCCCCTCCGACGTGAAGCGGCCCAGTTGTGGCAACCCGTTGCGTTTCCACCCGAGCCCGTCGATTTTGCGTGCGTCTGGTCATTCGCGCTCTCCAACGCGGATATTAGACCGGGATTCCAGAGCGCAGAGAAATCAATAATTCGGCGCAGTTGTTGAAGAAATTTCACTCAACACGCGCAGGGCCCTTACGGCTCCTTGTGCAACCCTTTTGGCAGCTTTTCAGTCCACTTGCGCAGCTCATCAAGAAAGCCAAGGGCCGTCTGCCCCAGCTCAGTGACCGAGTACTGAACCGATACAGGGGCGGTATCCATCACCTGACGATGCACCAGCCCCTGATCCTCGAGCTGGCGCAGCCGTTCGGTGATCATCTTTTTGCTGGCCCCGCCTATCATGCGGGACAGATCGTTGAAGCGCACAGGACCGTCCTTCAGGTGCCACAAGATGGAGCCGGTCCATTTGCCGCCGATGATCCGCATGCCGCGTTCAATCGCACAAGGCTCCAGACAGGCCTCGGTGACCCGTCGGCGTCCCTTGGCGTCCTCGTTTATTCGCGCGCGCATTGTCGTCCTTTCGCTCAGGCAAGTAGGTTACCAAAAGTATACTAGTTGCATTTCTCAACCTGCAGACTCAAATTCACCATGAACCCGCCGCAAGTCAAGGGTTCAGAGATTGCACATATAGGATATGGACATGAGCAAAATCCTGATCGTGAACGGCACCCAGCCCTACGAGTTTGCCCCCGGCCAATTGAACGCCAGCCTGACCGACCACGCACGAGACACCCTGACCGCAATGGGGCATGAGGTGCGCGTGACCACCGTCGCCGACGGCTATGACGCCAATACCGAGGTCGAGGCGCATTTGTGGGCCGACACAGTCATCATGCAGTTTCCGGTGAACTGGATGGGCGTGCCTTGGGTTTTTAAGAAGTATATGGATGAGGTTTACACAGCCGGTATGGATGGCCGCCTGTGCGCAGGGGATGGCCGCACGACGGACGCGCCGAAAGCCAACTACGGCACAGGCGGCACGCTGAACGGCAAAAACTACATGCTATCGGTCACGTTCAATGCGCCCAAAGAGGCATTTGATGACGCGTCCGAACCGTTCTTTGCCGGCGGCAGCGTCGATGACTTGTTGCGCCCGATGCACCTGAACGCAAAGTTCTTTGCCCTGCAGCCCCTGCCGACTTTTGCAGCATTTGATGTTATGAAGAACCCCGAGATCGAAGCGGACTTTGCCCGTTTTGATGCCCATCTGAAGGCCACATTTGCCGAGGTCGAACATGTCCCAGCCTGATATCCATCTTTACACCGCCGGAACGATGAACGGTTACAAGCCGGTCATCTTTTTGGAAGAGGCAGGCGTGCCGTACGACCTGACTCACATCAACTTTTCCAAACAAGAGCAGAAAGCGCCGGACTATCTGGCGCTGAATCCCAACGGCAAAATCCCAACCATTGAAGACCGCGCCGAAGGGCGCGCGATCTTTGAATCCGGTGCGATCCTGTGGCATCTGGCCGAGAAATACGGGCAGTTTCTGCCATCCGATCCGGTTAAGCGATCCGAGGTGATGCAGTGGATGTTGTTTCAAGTCGGCCACGTTGGTCCGATGATGGGACAGGCCATGTATTTCCAACACATCGCCGCACCCAACGGTCATGATGAACCGTTCTCGATCCGCCGCTACGTCGACGAAAGCCGTCGTCTGATGGAGGTGATGAACGCACGTCTTGAGGGGCGCGAATGGGTCGCTGCGGACGAATACACCATCGCCGACATGATGCTGTACCCGTGGGCACGCGCCTATGTCTGGGCGCGCGTTGATGTATCGGACCTGCCGCATCTGAACGCCTGGTTCGACCGAATTGACGCCCGACCCGCCGTGCAGCGGGCGCTGACCATCCCCAAGGCCAACCCGCAGTTCTGGGATGCCGATGCGGATGCCAGCGCTTTCGCAAAGGAAAACGCAGCGCGCTTTTCCAGTGACGTGAAAGGAAGCTGACCGTGCCCGAAGCTCTCCCTATCCGCGTCGATATCGTATCAGACGTTGTCTGCCCGTGGTGCGTCATTGGCTACCGGCAACTGGCCAAAGCGGCGCAGAACACCGGTATCGAACTTGATGTTCATTGGCATCCGTTTGAGCTCAACCCGCAGATGGCGGCGGGCGGAGAAAACCTGCGCGAACATCTGGCGGCCAAATATGGAACGACTTTGGCAGGGTCGATCAAGGCGCGGGCGCGCCTCACTGAAATGGGGGCCGCGCTTGGGTTTACCTTCAACTACGCTGACGACATGCGGATGTATAACACGTTTCGTGCGCATCAGTTGATCGACTGGGCTTCTGAGCAGGGCAAAGGGCACGACATGAAACAAGCTCTTTTTGCGGCGTTCTTTACCCGGCGCGAGGACGTTTCGGACATTGAGGTTCTGGCCGATACAGCCGCCAGTACCGGGTTGGACCGTGCCGATGCGTTGGCCATGCTGCAGAGCGGTGAGCGGTCCGATATCGTGCGCCAGAAACAGCAGTTCTGGATTCGCCAAGGTATTCAAGGTGTTCCCGCCATGGTGTTCAACCGACGTCATCTAGTGACCGGCGCGCAGGGCGAAGACAACTACGCGCGAATCCTGCAACACCTGCAAGACGATCAGGCCGCGTAAGGTTGGCAGAGCGCGCGGGCTCAATCGCCCCATGTCGGATAAGCTAATGCCCGGCATTCCCGTGCCGAACAATCGTCATGGGGGTTGCATGGTGTGGGTCTGCGCGACAACCTTGGATTAACACCCAAACCAAACACAGGGTGGCCGCCTGTCGGCCACTTCATTCTATCACCTTCAAGAGTTCCTTCTTTATGGCCCTTCACGAACACCCCATGTGGCGAAAGCCCCAGCACCATCAAGATCTTGACCACGCGCATGACCACGTCCACTGGGCCGAGTTGTTCTATGACCTGATCCACGTTGTGACAATCTTCCTGCTGGGCAACTACCTGTCGCACCACCTTGATTTCCATGGGTTTCTTGTGTTCGCGGGGGTCTTTATCACGCTCTGGTATGCGTGGGGCGAGTTGAGCATTTTCAACTCGATCTATGTCAGTACAGACTTCTGGCACCGCCTCATCATGGCTGTGATGATTTGCACGGTGATGTTCATGGCTGCAGCGATCCCGGCCATTGACGGCAAAGGGTGGGTTTTCTTTGCACTGGGATTTGCAGCGAACCGGGCGATGATTGCCGCGCTGTACTATCGCGCACGGCGGGTCAACTCATCCGGACAGTCGATGTCGTCCGCGCAAATCCGCAACTTCTCGATCTTTGCGGTGATCTTTGCGTTTACGGCTTTCCTGCCAACGCCACTAGCCTACTGGGTGTTTGCCGCTGCAATGGTAGCCACGCAGGCACTTTACATGATCCCCGGCGTAACGGTTCTGCGCTTTGAACGGTTCGTCCCGCGCCTAGGTCATATGGCCGAGAGGTTCGCTTTGCTGACCCTGATCGTTCTGGGCGAAGGGTTCTTCAAGTTGGTCGTCACCCTGTCGGAAAAGGGCATCTACAAAGTGTCGCCCGACGTGCTGGTCAACTTCGTCATCGGCGGCGTATCGATGTTCGTCATGTGTTGGATCTATTTCGACTTTGTCGGCAATGCGAAACCCAAGGACAAAAAGGTATCCACACTGGTCACGTGGTGGCTTGCGCATCTGGTTTTGATGCTGTGCGGCGTCATGGTAGGCGTCGCGCTGGCCGCCGAGGTCAAGGTCGGCTTTTGGGAGCCCTACCCCACCGAATACGCGGCCATCGGCTGCTTTGGCCTTGCAGGCTACATCGCCATGCTTTGGGTCTTGCAGAACGTGATCGAACACCGGTTGGCAACGGACTTTGGTCGTTGGGACGTGCGCGTGTTTGGGATCGCGCTGGCACTTGCCTGCTTCTTCATCGTCCCCCATGTCCCCTCATTGGTCGGCAACATGATCTGGGGTACCGCGCTGCTTTCGCAAATCGCGGTTCCCCTAGCCCGTGCGTGGTCGAAATTCCGGCATGAGTGAAACAATGGCCGACGAAAACGAAATGCGCAGAAAAGTCTATTGGTGGCTCGAGCGTCCGGACCGAGCCGCAACAGGACCCTGGTTGCTGGAAATTGCTCTGATCCTGCTGATCACGCTGAACGTTACCGCTGTCATTTTGGAAACCGTCGATTCCATCTATGATCGCTGGGGTACAGCGCTGCTTATTTTCGAAGGGCTATCCCTGCTTGTTTTCGTGGTCGAATACGCAGCCCGGCTGTGGGTTGCACCAGAAAACCCCGACTATGAGTCCCGCGCAAAATGGGCGACCTCACCGATCGCTCTGATCGACTTGCTGGCGATATTGCCAGCGCTGCTTTACCTGATCTTTCCGGTTGATCTGCGATTGTTGCGGACTTTCCGCATGTTGCGGTTGCTCAAACTCACGCGCTATTCACCCGCGCTTGGCATGTTGCTGGCCGTGTTCGAGGAAGAGGCCGGAGCCTTCTTTGCCGGGTTCTTCATCCTGATGGTCATGCTGATCTTTGCAGCCAGCGGCGCGTGGCTGGCTGAGCACGAGGCGCAGCCTGACGCATTCGGCTCAATCCCTGCGGCGATGTGGTGGGCGATGGCGACGCTGACAACTGTCGGCTATGGCGACGTGACCCCAATTACGGTGGCCGGTAAGATATTCGGAGCCGCAATCACCGTGATTGGCATCGGTATGGCCGCGCTGCCAGCCGGTATCATCGCCAGCGGGTTGAACGATCAGTTGCACCGCCGACGCGCAAGCCTTGAACGCGAGTTCAGAAAGGCGCTGGAGGACGGCAACATTTGCGAGGCGGATGAGGCTGACATCGAGGCCCTGCGCAAGCAGCTGGGCCTGTCGCGCCGCGCCGCCGACCATATCCGCGTTCGCGTACATGCCGAGACGGACCCGGGTAAGGGACGCTGCCCAACTTGTGGTCAACCAACCGAAAAACGACAGCCCTGACTCCAAACGGGTTCAAGGCTGGGGGGCTTATGTCCGCGACGCCTCAAATGCGGCCCAGGCCGCCTCAAAGGCTTCGAAATCAAAACCTGGCTCACGAGCTGGCGCGAGGATTAGCTTCTCGGTTTCCAGGAGCTTATTGATGGCTTGCTCTAACACATCAACAACCTCAGGCGGGATCACCAAAGCGCCGTGCCGATCTGCGTGCACCAGATCACCATCCTGGATCGTCAGACCAAAGATATTCACGGACGTCCCGATTTCCTTTACGTGCACGAATCCATGGCTTGAGCCAACGGACCCGGCCACAACCGGAAACCCATCCGGCAAATCGCCCAGATCGCGCATGACACCGTTGGTCAGCGCACCGCTGACACCAAACCCTTTATGGACCGTTGTGTTGATCTCTCCCCAATAGGCCCCAATGCAATGCGGGTAATCCACGTCCTCGACAACGGTGACAGCCGGGCCTGTGCCCGTCGCCATGTGACGATAGTAGTCCATCCGACGTTTTCGGATGATTCCGGGAGGCTCTTCAGGCGGGTTCACAGCGGCGATCTTGGCCGTTCGGGCATAGCCGACCATTGCGCCCGCGTCAGGGTTCGAACACAGCATCGTGCCCCGCGTGAACGCATTGAACCCGCGCTTGCCTTGGGCGACCTCAATCGCATTGCACACTGTCGGGGTATCAACGGATTTCAGAAGGTCCAGCAGGGATTGTTTCATATCGCCTCCAACCAGCGGCGCAGAGCCGCTGTTGTCTTTTCAGGTTGTTCCAGAGTGGGCAGGTGTCCGGCCTGTTCGATAATCTCAAGTCGGCTATCAAGCACCAGTTCATGCATCAATTCGTGCCGCGAGACGGGGCACAGTACATCATCGCGACCGCACAGGATCAGCGTCTCGCGGGTATAGTTGCGCAGTGTTTCGCTTTGATCAGGACGGTCGCGTAACGCGATGGATTGGTTGACAAAAACGTCAGCCCCCAGACCCATCGCCATTTCCATGCACAAGTCCAGAATGGCCGCGCGATTGGGCCCGTCCGTCAGGTAGTTCGGCTTCATTTCTTCCGCCATCACCGTCCGCAAACCACCTTGTTTCGCGGCCTCAATCTGCGGGGTGCGGCGGGCTTTAACCTCATCCAGTTCGGCCAAAGGGTTCGTATCCAGCAGGGCCAACCCCGAGACACGCTCGGGCGCTTGGCGCAGGATTTCCATCGCCACGATCCCGCCCATGGATAGACCCGCCAAAGCAAATCGAGGCGGCGCATAGGCCAATACCTCGGCCGCCAGAGCGGCCGTAGTATCATGCCCTCCAATCGGTGCGCACAGTATCGGATAGCTGCCCGACAGCGCTGCGATCTGAGGGCTGAACAGCCGCGCATCGCACATCATGCCGGGCAGAAGAATAAGCGGCGTCATTTGACCAGAGCAGCCCCTTCGGCCAGCGCGCTCAGCTTGGCGTACGCGATATCGGGATCAACCGCGCCGAAACCCGCGAAGGTTCCGAACCCGCAGTCTGATCCGGCAATAACCCGGTCCGGGCCGACAATATCCGCAAACCGCTCAATCCGCTGCGCAATCAGTTCGGGGTGTTCGACAAAGTTGGTGGTGGTATCCACCACGCCCGGCACCAGAACCTTATCATCCGGGATTTCGGCCTTGCGGTCGCGGAACACAGTCCATTCATGCGCGTGACGGGGGTTCGAGGTCTCAAACAGTACGTAGCGCGCCTTGGTCGACATTAGGGTAGAAAACACCTTGTCCATGCCGATATCGCAGCAATGCGGCCCTTCGTAGTTGCCCCAGCAGATATGAACACGGACCTTGTCCGAAGGCACGTTTTCCAATGCGTGGTTCAGCGCCTCAACATGCATGTCGGCGACCTTCACGAATTCTTCGTCCGACAGGTCGGTGAACAGCATGTGGCGCGACAACGCCAGATCCGGGCAGTCCAGCTGCAATTCCAGCCCTGCACCCACGATAGTCTCGTATTCCTGCTTCATTGCCTCAGCGAGTGCTTCCAGATACGCCTCGCGCGTCGCATAGAAATCGTTCTGAAGGAACAGTGAAATAACACCCGGGCTCGCGGCATTCATAAACCCACGTTCGACACCGTGCGCAGCCATCGCAGCCTTAAGATTGTCGATGTCTTTCTGCAGCTCCCCTTGCCCCTTTGAACGGACTTCACCTACGCACATCGGGCGCGCGTATTGCGGTGTACCACCGTCATCGGCCAGGCGTTTCAGAAAGCCCGGAAACATCTTCAGATCCGCCGGAGCGTTGCGCGGGCTGTCCCCGTCAAAACCGGTGTAGCGGTCTTTGACGTAGGTCGCGTAGGAAATTTTCGACGTCTCGCCATCCGACACGATATCGACCCCGGCCTCAGCCTGCTTGCGAACGGTCTCGGAAACCGCCGAGGTCATGCAGGCATCAAACGCAGCTTGATCAAACGGCTCTTCCCGCTCGCGCGCGAAGATGAAATCGACAACCTCCTGCGTGCGCGGAAGGCTTCCTACATGCGTGGTCGAAATGCGGGTCATATCGTGTCTCTTACCAAGTTGTTGGAAGCGCCGCCTGGAAAGGCGGCGCAAGTGTTTTAGCTGCCTGTCCAGGTCGGCCCGGCGGGATCGTCGGTTGCGGTGATCCGGTACAGCCCCGCATCACCGGTCATGGACGGCGCGGCGCTGTAGCTTTCGCCCGGCAGGACCAGAGCCGTGTCCCCATTTGATAGCGTGACTTCCACGTCATCAATCGTGATACGCCAATGGCCGCTGGCGGGCATAAGCACCACAGGCTTATCGGCCATCACCGGATCAGGCACGCTGGAGCCGCGCCCAAGGAAATCGACCTCGAACCCGGGTTTATCCTTGATCAGGCCGTTTTCACCGATCACCACCGCAGGCTTGTTCGACGACAGCGCCATCAAGTCCCAATAGCGGGCCACGTATTTGCCAATGACACTTTCGACCGGAACTTCCGGATAAGCCTTCAGTTCTTCTTCGGTCAGCAGAGGCATCGGCTGCACGTTGTGTGGCAGTTCCTGGCCCTTCTTGCTGTCATAGAGCACGCCGTTGTTGCCCAGCATCAAGCCATGCGCCTGCGCGTCCTCGATGACTTGCGGTGCCCAGGTGACCCCGCCGCCTGCGTCGTCGCCGCCAAGGATCGACATGATCATGCCGTAGTCCTGGCCTACGTTTTCGAAGCCACGGAAGATGCCCGTCGGGATGTTGAAAATATCGCCCTCTTCAGCAATGAACTCTCCCGCCGTGCCATAGCGCCCCCAGAAAAACCGCCACCGGCCCTTGGCCACAAAAAACACCTCGGCCGTTGTGTGGCTGTGCAGCGAGTTGCGGCATTTCGGCGGCTGTCCGGCTGCGCCGATGTTGAAACCGATCTTGTCGGTGATGTGGACGTGCTGATCGGGGCTTTCCGAAACGCCTCCACCGACAATGGTAAAGTTCTCTTTCTGATCCGAGCCCGGCGTGTGCGCGTCGATGAACGCGGTTTTGCAGGGTTGCAATTCGCCATAGCGGACGATGCGGCTTTGGATTGTGCTCATATCTGTTTTCCTTCTGATTGGGGTTTGATTGGTTCAAACCCCAAGCCCCGGAGGACGATTGTTCAGCCGCCGGGCGCGCAGGCTGGCGCGATGCGTGTGAAACCGCCGCGCCCTCTGCCCCGCATCCAGATTTGAGACCCGGCGCGGCATTCTACAGATCGCCGGTTTTCAGCAGGATCTGCTTCCAGACCGATGTTTCGTCGAACAGCGTGTATTCGCGGCGCAGCTGCGGCTGACCACCGATCAACTCACCGAATTCACCATGGCTGATGCCCAGCACATAGACCTGAGCGCCGGTCGGAACGCCGAAAGCGCCCCAGCCTTCGTGCTTGCCCCACAGGCTCCAGCGTACAGCTGCACGCGGGGCCATGTTCGGGTCGTCACGGCCGATCTGGTGCTCGATCTTGAACTCGGCATTCGGGAAACTTGCGCGCAGTCCCATCCAGAACCGGTCGACGGCATCCCAGCCATGACCCGTCACGCCACCGACGTATTCAGATTGAACCGCACGGTCATACTCGGTTTCGATAGCGGCCATATCCGCGCTCATGATCCGGGTTAGGATATCGGCATAGCGTTGACCCCATTCATTGTCGTTGCCCTTGCCCTTGTAGGGGCCGGGCTGGTCCGTGTTTGGCGTCAGCGGTTTGACGCACTTGTCCGGCCCGCCCTCACGCGCGATCAGATCAGCCGCATAGTCTTTGGGGTCCCACCCCATCTGGCGGACAATCGCACCCTGATCGCGGATCAACCATTCATCGTTGATCTGATTGTCGATGGCATGACAGTCGGCGAGAATGCGATAGCGCAGCTCGGTCCCCGTCGCCTTGCCATAAACGCCATCCGACAGATGCGTCGCGGTCGAGATGATGCGGTGCGAGCTCAGCATGCCCTCTTCTGGCGTACCGGACCAGATCACATCCTCGCCTAGCAATTGCCGGTCTGGAAACTCGGCCAGCGTCGCCATGGTTGCGCCAATAACGTTCTGGTTGCCCAACACCACCGATGCGGGCGAACGCACGACAATATCGGGCGAGTAGTAATGATGCAGTGTCGAGATACCGCGATCTTCCCAGATCTCTTTGGTGATCCCGATAATGTAGTCGGGAAAGTCTTTGAATTTGGGATCAAATCCCTTCATGTCTTCCATCCTTCAGGTATGCGGGCCGAGCCGCGAACGATCAGCGGCCCGTCGATCTCTAACCGGCGCGGACCAACGTCCGGGCCTTCGATTTTGCTCAGTAGAATGTCCACAGTTTCGGCAACCATACGGTTGGCAGGTTGCCTCACGGTGGTCAGGTCATAGGTGGGCCATGCAGCCACGGCCACGTCATCATATCCGACGACAGAAACATCATTGGGCACGTTCAGCCCCAACTCGAACCTCAGGGTATCCATCACCGCAATCGCCATATGATCGTTGGCGACAAACACGGCGTCCGGCCGACCAGAGGCAAACATCTCGAGGGTCGCTTCGCGCGACTTTTCGCTGGAAAAGTCACCAACCCCGCGCGCGTGCAACGCGACGCCCGCTTTGTTCAGCGCAGCTAAAAATCCTGCTTCGCGGTCCCGCTGGGTCGAGGCGCCTTCCCAGCCCGCGATGTACCCGATTTTCTTGTGGCCGCCTGCCAGAAGAAACTCAGCCACCTTACGGCCTCCGGCAATATTGTCGGACGAAACCGCTGACATCCCCGGATCGTCCTGCGCCCGGTTGAACAGCACCACCGGAATACCCGCTGCCTGACACCGATCAGACAGGTCCGAGGACAACGCCACCGACGCTGCAATGATCCCATCCACTTGGAAATCAAGGATTTCCTCGACCACCTTGTCGATGTTCTGCGCCGAGTTCGATGCCATAAAGACCAGAACGTGATAGCCACGTTCCTGCAGCGCGTTTGTCAGCTTTTCCAGCGCTTCGGGGTAGAACTGGTTGTTCAGATACGCCACGACCAACCCGATGATCCGGCTTTTGCCGGAAACAACTGCGCGGGCCAGAACGTTGGGTCGGTACCCCAGCTCATCCGCCGCCTTGCGCACCTTCTCAGCTGTTTTCTTGGAAGCGGATGCGCCGGGCGTAAACACCCGGCTGACCGCAGATTGACTGACCCCGGCCAGACGGGCAACGTCCAAGGATGTGATCTTTTGCCCAGGCATCAGTCTGCTGTCCAACCCCCGTCAATCATCATCGCTGTCCCGGTAACAAGCGCCGAGGCGTCCGAAGCGAGATAGACTACCGCCCCCATGATGTCTTCGATTTCACCGGGGCGGCCCAGTTTGATCTTGTCCAGAATCCAGGCGCGTTTGTCCGGGTCATCGAAGGTCGCGCGCGTCAGGTCCGTCAGGATAAAGGTCGGGCAGATCGTGTTGACCCGGATCTTTGCCGGACCGAACTCTAGCGCCATCGCCTTGGTGAACCCTTCGACCGCGAATTTCGAGGCGCAGTACACCGCCCTTTCCCGCCCGCCGACATGCCCCATCTGGCTGGAGATGTTGATCAGCGATCCGGCCCGACCTGTCTGCAACAAGCCTTTGGCCACCGCTTGGGTCAGAAAGTACGCACCACGGACGTTGACATCCATCACGGCGTCAAAATCTTCTGTCGCCGTTTCGATCGCCTTGCCATGTCGCGCCAGACCTGCGGAGTTCAGCAAGATGTCGAACGGCCCGTTCTCTGCGACAGCTGCAGCCGTTTTGTCGACGTCCGAGACGTCGAGCTCAAGCGTATTGGCCGCCCACCCCCGCGCCTTCATCTCGTCCGCGATATCTTGCAGCGCGCCAGTGCGGCGCGCTGCCAAAGTCACCTCAGCACCGTGTTCGGCCAAAGCGACAGCACAGGCCATACCGATGCCGGAGGATGCTCCGGCTATCAACGCGCGCTTGCCGCTCAGTTGGAAACTTGGGGTGCTGGGGAATTGGGGCATATCAGACCTCGCCGACCGGGAATGGAATTTCACCCATTACACGAGCTTTGTTGAACTCGCGCAGACGGGCGAAGACATCTACGCCCAGTTGCCGGTACGCGTCCAGCAGGTCAACCATCACCCAGTTTTCGCGGATCAATCCGTTCTCCAACCGCCAGAAATCCAGCGACCGCATAGTGATCCGCTGCCCCGAGGGCGCAATCCCCATCCAGCCGTCATGGGTGACGGTCTGGATCATGTTGGGCCAGCCGGTTACCGCCGCGTATTCGGCATCACCAAAGAAATGATAGGTGATGTCGTCCACGTATTTGCCGCGGTCGGGCATGCCATTGAGGAACGGAATCTGGTGCCAATTGCGGAAACCCGCAATACCTCGGCCGGTTCCGATGCCCGCGGGCCCGTACCAGTTCATGCGCGGATGCCAGAACTTGTCCATCTCCATCACCTCTGGCCCACCCTGGCTGGGGTGCTTTTTGAGGTGATTGAGCATCTCGACAATGTGGTCGCATGAGGCCTGAGATTTGGCCTCGTCCCATGGACCGGGCACGATGCCGTCCAGCGTCGCGGGCCCGGGAATGCAGAACTCCAGCCCCAAAGACGGGGCCATCGGCCAGGCATTCGCCTGCATCATGACTTCGGGGATATCCCAAAGCGTCTGAATCTCGACGACCTGGCCGTCCTCGATACGATAGAACTCGTGGAACCGCATGTGGGTCAGATGCCCGGTCGGCGGAATATCCAGCCATGGCGCTACAAATGTACCGATGTAGTGCCCACCACATCCGATCCAGTCGCCGCCATGCTCGGTGCGTCCGCCCATGACGATCCAGTCACGACGCTCGAGATCAGGCATAGCCTTCAACAGCGGAGCATAACACGTATCGTACAATTCCTGCGGACCGGTCAGATCGCCAAACGGATGCGGCATATGCACCACGGCATCCGAGGCGATGGCCCCCTTCAACGCAGCCTGCACACGGACCGCATCAAAGTCATACATTGCGGCCCGAAGCGGCGCGATCAGCGCCTTGTTGGCCGTATGGACGTCGCTCATTCTGCGGCCTCGCGATATGGTGCGGCTTCGCCGTAGGGCACGTTGATTCCACCATAGCGACGGACGCGGACGTTGCATTGCTCGGCGTGCCCAACAAACCCTTCGAGCATACACAGGCGTGAGCCGTATTCGCCGATAATGGTCGCCGCCTCGTCGGTCAGAACTTTCTGGTAGCTGTGTGTTTTCAGGAACTTACCTACCCAGAGACCACCTGTGTAGCGACCGGCCTTTTTGGTCGGCAGCGTGTGGTTTGTTCCGATCACCTTGTCGCCATTCGCGACATTGGTACGCGGACCAAGGAACAACGCGCCATAGCAGGTCATGTTTTCTAGGAACCAGTCGTCGCGGTCTGTCATCACCTGCACATGCTCTGAGGCGATGTCATCAGCCACCTCAAGCATTTCGTCATAGGTGTCGCAGACGATCACCTCGCCGTACTCTTCCCAGCTGACCTTTGCGGTGTCAGCAGTCGGCAGAATACCCAGAATGCGGTCGATCTCGCCCAGAGTGGCCTCGGCCAGTTTGCGCGAGTTGGTCAGCAGCACGCAGGGGCTGTTATACCCGTGCTCGGCCTGCCCCAGCAGATCCGTCGCACACAGCTCAGCGTCGGCGGCGGTTTCATCAGCGATCACCATGGTTTCGGTCGGGCCAGCGAACAGGTCAATGCCCACGCGTCCGAACAATTGACGCTTGGCCTCGGCGACAAAGGCGTTGCCGGGTCCGACAAGCATATGGACCGGCTTGATCGTTTCCGTGCCAATCGCCATTGCGCCGACGGCCTGAATGCCACCCATGACGTAAATCTCATGCGCGCCGCCCAGATGCATCGCGGCAATCACAGCCGCATTGGGCTTACCTTGAAACGGAGGTGTACACGCAATGATGCGCGGAACACCCGCCACTTTGGCCGTGGCAACGGACATATGAGCCGAGGCTACCATCGGGAACTTACCGCCCGGAACATAGCAGCCGACGGACTGCACCGGGATGTTCTTGTGGCCAAGGATCACGCCAGGCTGCGTTTCGATTTCGATATCCAGCATCGAGTCACGCTGAGCCTGGGCGAAGTTCATCACCTGCTCTTGTGCGAACTTGATGTCCGCCAGCTCGCGGTCGCTGAGCGAGGCGATCAGATCATCAATTTCCTGCTGGCTCAGGCGGAAGCTGTCGGGCGAATAGTTGTCGAACTTCTCCGACAACTCACGCACGGCCGCATCACCGCGAGCCTCGATATCCTTCAGCGTCGCCTCGACGACGGCGCGGGTTTTGGCATCATCCTCGGCCCGGTCGGCCTCGGGTTTGCCGCGTTTGAGATAGTCGATTGCCATTGTCCTATTCCTCAGTTGTCGGGCCGGGGCGGTGTTTTTTCGCCCCGGTCAAATGCTTCCCAGCCTTCGCCGTTGAATACGTCCACGCCCAGCTGCGCTGCGACGTGGGCGAAGTCGACGTTCACCCAGTTGTCGACGATCTTGCCGTCGACGACTTTCCAGAAGTCCATGTATCGGATCTCGACCCGTTTACCGGTGGGCGCAATACCCAGAAACTCGCCCGAATGAGTGGCCTCTTGCCGGCCAAACGCCGCGGCCCATTCGCCCATGTACAGGCGCGCTTCGTCGATGCAGGTCTTGTCGGAAAACGCGGCCTGAAACGGGCGTTGCCAGTTGTTCTGAAACTCTTCCAACCCGGTCTTTGTTCCACAGCCCTGGTTACCCAGCCAGCGGAACCCCTGCGAGAAGAACTCGCCAATGTCGTCGATGCGGTGGTCGTTCAATCCATCGACCATCCCCTCGATAACCGCTCGGGTTTCTTCGGTTTTGCTCATATCCGTGTCTTTGGTCAGCACGGCCTGTTCGGGGCGTGAACCCTTCATGATTTTCGTCCTTGTTCTGATGCTTGAGGAATTTTCTGTTTTTCAGAGCGGCTTAAGTCTCAGACAGAAAATCCCTCGGCATCCGGTTGAGCGCCGGGTGGCGCCCAATGGCATTATGTCGGGCAGAAGCGCTCATCAGCCTTTCACCGCCCCTGCAGTCAGACCGCTGACAATCTGGCGCTGGAAGAACAGGATCAGCACGAACAGCGGCGCGGTGGTCGAGACCACGGCGGCAACCGCGTACATCACTTTGCCTTCGACCTGGGTGGTGCCCATAAAGCTGTTGATGGCCGGAATGATGGTTTCGTTGTCTGCACTCAGCAGCATCGCCGTAACGGCAAAGTCGTTATAGGCCAGCAAAAAGCTGAACAGGCCGGTGGTAATCACGCCCGGCCACATGACCGGAACGATCACATGCCAGAACGCCTGGAACCGGGTGCAGCCATCGACCATTGCGCTTTCATCCATGTCTTTCGGGATATTCTTGAAGAACGAATGCAGCATCCACAGCGTGAACGGTTGGTTGATCGCAACCAACACGATGATCGTGGTCGGCAGAATGCCCCAGACGTTCCACTCGAAGAACGGCAGCAGGTAGCCGGAGACCAGTGTGATATGCGGCATGGCGCGGAACACCAGAGCAGCCATCAAAATCCAGAAGGCATAGCGGAAGCCGGATCTGGCGAGCGCATAACCACCGAGCGTCCCAAAGGTCAGCGAGATGACAACGGTACAGAACACCACAATCCCGGTGTTTCTGAAATTGAACCAAAAATCCTCAAGCACCCAGGCGCCGTAGTAACCCGCACCGGTGAAGGCGCTGCCGGTTTGTTCGATTGTGTTTGTGCCCCGCAGCGCGTTCATCCAATCGGCCTTGGACAAAAAGTCAGCCTGCACTTTGAAGCTGCCCCAGAACGTCCAGAAGAATGGGAATGCTGCGATAATGAGCCAAACTGCAACAAAGCCATAAGAGAACAGCTTGAGCGGGGTCATGCGGGATTGTGCGTTGGTCGCCATGTCGTGTCCTCAGTGAGATTTGCGGGTGAAGTCGCGCCATGTGCGTATCAGCACGGGCATCATCAGGATGATCACAAGGATAATGGTGATCAGCGAGGTTGCACCCGCAGATGCATAGAGCGGATTGCCGCTTTCGCGCAGGTCATTGTAGATGATCCAGCTGAGCGACTGAGCATGCGCCTCGGCCTTGAAGCTTACGATCGGCTCGAACACTCGGAAGTTGTCCATGATCAGCATCAGCGTCACGAACGATACCAAGGGCATCAGGTGCGGAACTACCACGTGGATCATGCGCTGCCATTTGCTGGCACCGTCGATCTGGGCTGCCTCCATCGTGTCTTCGGGCACGGTCTGAAGACCTGCGTAGAAGGTGATGAAACTGAACGGCAGGGTGTGCCAGACGCCATAAACCATCAACATCGTCCAGGTCAGCGCGGTCGAAGCCTTAAGGCTGAGGGATGGATCATTGAATATGCGTTGAATGGTGGCCCCAATCACGCCATCGCTGTCGACCATCCAAAACAGGATCAGCGAGCCGACAAGCGGTGTGACAAGAAAGGGCAGAAGCGAAATGAAGATCGCCAACCCCTTGAGCATACCGGGCAAGTTATTGACGCCAACAGCGATGGCCATACCAAGGATCAGAACCAGCGGGGTGACAACCGCGGTGTAGGCCAGCGTGAACGCCAGCGCGCTATAGAACGGCAGATTGTAGACCTTGCCCCAGAACTCACCGAACGACGCGGAGCTGGACCATGCCTCACCCACCTCAGAGAAGGCCAGATGCGAACGGTTGGCATATGTCCCAAGCCCGTTGAATTGGCCAAGCGGCTGATCAGCGCGCAGTTTTTCGGTTGCTTCAACATCAACCGCAGTCGACTCGGTACATCCGAAAGGGCCGCAGTTTTCGGTCACAACCAAAACCTGCTCGTGCTCGACAAAAAGCGATTGGACAAAGACCGAGACAATGGGCAGCGCGATAAACAGGATCATCGCGGAGAGCGTCGGCAGAATGAACCAGAAAAAGGTACGGTGCTTCATAGCGGATGTCCCGATCTAATATCCGAAAAGAGAGGGGGCCAAGTGCAGCCCCCTCAGTCGGGGAGATTTACTGAAGGAACCCGGCTTCTTTGGCCGACGTTCTGTACGCAGATTCAACATCCGCCAGTGCCTGTTCGGCACTCTCGTCACCTTTGATGAAATCCGACAGTTCGGTGCCAAGTGCCGCGTGCAGCAAGCCCATTTGCGGGATCATCGGATAAGGCTTGGCCCCACCTTGCGCGGTCTGGGCAACACCTGCCGCAGCCGGTCCGGGGGTAAAGCCATCCAGTAGCCAAACGGCATCATCGTTGTTCGCCGAAACCATTTCAGGTGTCAGAGCGCTGACGAGGGCCGCAAAAGTCGCCTCGGCTTCTTCGTCCGAAACGTTGGAGGCAATGGAGATGCCATCCCACCATAGAGTAGCCGATGGGATCGAACCGCCACCTACGGTCGGCGCACCGGACAGAACGGTGTTCGATGTCACCTCTTCGGTCGATCCTTCGTCATCAAGGATCGGCGCGCCGCGTGACCCCCACATGACACCCAAAGCGGCCTGGCCGGATTCCCACAGGCCCTGCGTTTCATTCGATGCGTGTGTCAGATGGTCGGGATGCGCGTATTCGGCAATCGCCTTCATGGTTTCCAGCGCGGCCAGACCTTTTTCATTGTTGATCGAAGGTTCCGCCGAACCGGGCTCGAAAAACTCGCCGCCATGACCGAGGTAGATCATGTTGAAGACTTCGGCGAGGTTCCAACCGGTCTGCATGTTGATAACGATCGGATGCTCCATGATACCCGCCTCGCGGATCATTTTCGCAGCCTCGATCACTTCCTCATAAGTCGCCGGGATACCCTCGAAACCGGCTTGCTCAAGGATGTCCTTGCGCGAGAAGAGGTGCTGAGAGTTCGCCATGAACGCCACAGCCATAACATTGCCGTCGATGGTGATCAGCAGGTTCGGCGAGATGTTTTCGCCGTATTTCTCAACCAGATCATTCAGCGGGCGGACCAGACCGTCATTCATCAGCTGGGTCAGGGTCGCGTTTGCCAGAATGACCGAGGAATACTCGGACGGGTTCGGCGTCAGAGCTGCGTTCATAATCGAACGTGCCTCGGTCGTGTGGTTGGTTGCAAAGTCCGACGCGCCGCCTGCACAGTTGGCTTCTGCCGCGCCCGCGACGGCGTGGATCGCCGGGAAGTCGCTGGCCAGAATGCGGATGGATTGACCTTCCGGACCACAATTGGCGGCATAAGCGGCCGATCCCATCAGACCCACAAAGGTCGTTACGGTTGCTAGCTTTCTCAGAAACATCTCAGTCTCCCTGTTTCTTTGAGTTTTGGTTGCGCGCCCCTTACACGCAGTGGGTTTGATCCCGGGGCTTTTCCCCGGTGATTGAGCGGGGGAAATGTCAGATCCGTTGTCCGGTCTGACCGTCAAACAGATGACAAATCTCGCTGGGAACCGAGATCGACACCATGTCGTCAATTTCGGCACGGTAGTTTTTGTCGGCTTTCACGGACACCAGTGCTCCGCCCACGCGGACGGAAATCATGGTCGCGTCGCCCAGCAATTCCTGGGTGTAGATCGGCGCGTTGATCTGGCCCTGTCCTTCGGCGGCCAATGTGGCATCCTCGGCCCGGAAGCCCAGTGTCATGGGACCGTCGGGTGCGTTCACGCCGGAAATCTCGACGTTCTTCGCGGTGAAGGTGCCGCCCTGCACTTCGCCTTCCATCAGGTTCATCGCCGGGTTGCCAATGAAGCTGGCGACAAAGGTGTTGGCGGGCGTGTCATAAATCTCGGTCGGGCTGCCAACCTGCTGAACAACACCGCTTTTCATCACGACCACGCGGTCGGCTAGAGTCATCGCTTCGATCTGGTCGTGGGTCACATAGATCGTGGTGACGGCCAGTTCGTGGCTGAGGTTCTTGATCTGGGCGCGTGTCGAAACGCGCAGCTTGGCGTCAAGGTTCGACAGCGGTTCGTCCATCAAAAAGACGTTCGGTTCGCGCACGATAGCACGCGCCAGTGCAACCCGCTGCCGCTGACCGCCCGACAGTTCAGCCGGTTTACGGTGCAGAAAGTCATCCAGTTCAACCATGGCCGAAGCGCGACGTACTTTTTCGTCATGCGTCGAGGGGTCAATGCCCCGAACTTTCAGCGGGAACCGGATGTTTTCATAGACGTTCATGTTCGGGTACAGGGCGTAAGACTGGAACACCATCGCCACATCGCGGTCTTTGGGTTCCATGTCGTTAACGCGTTGACCGTCAATCAGAATGTCGCCTTCGCTGGCATCCTCGAGCCCCGCGATCATGCGCATCGTGGTGGTTTTTCCACAGCCGGACGGGCCAAGAAGCACCAGAAACTCTTTGTCAGAAATTGTAAGGTCGAAATTGTCGACCCCAACAAACGAGCCCCAACGCTTTCCAACATTGCGAAGTTGAATCTCGGCCATTCTGTCCTCCCTGCCGCACGCACAATGCATACGTTTGCAAAAGCATAGACATCATAAGGAACATCTGGCAAGAATTTTTTGCATGCGCATGCAAATCGCCTACATTCATCTTGCAAAGCAATGCGCACAATCGGTTAATGCCCTGAAAGAAAAACAAAATGTCCTATGAAGCCGAAAAGAAGGTCGTCCTGGATTTCTATGACGCACTCGACAAGGCACAAGAATCGTCCATCGCCAGTGCAATCGCGGATCATTGCGCGCCAGACTATTTGTGGCGCGGTTTTCATCCCTTTGACGAACAGCGCGGCGCAGAGGCCGTAGCGCAGAATTTCTGGACCCCGCTTAGGAAAAGCCTGACCCGCCTGCAACGCCGCATGGACGTGTTCATGGCCGGAACCAATGAGATGGACGGGTTCGATTCGGTGTGGGTGGCGTCGATGGGTCACTTGATGGGCCTGTTCGACACTCCCTGGCTGGGGATCGCACCAACGGGCAAACTGGCCTTTCTTCGGTATTGCGAGTTCCACAAGGTCGAGAACGGCAAGATCACTGAAACCGCGATGTATTTCGATATTCCGCATCTCATGATGCAGGCCGGTCTGCAGCCGTTCCCTCCGCAAACCGCTGCACAGCTGGTTCAGCCGGGGCCCATGACCCATGACGGGTTGATGTTCACGTCTCAGCCCGCTGAGGAGGCCGATCGAACATTGGCCGCAATCAACGCGATGATTTCAGATCTGGGTCAGTGGAACAGCGGCCTGAGCCTTGAGGATGAGCTGCGGCGCACCTGGCACGAAGACATGCTCTGGTGGGGACCGACTGGAATCGGCGCGACCTACACAATCGAACGCTATGCCAAACAACATGCTGGCCCGTTCCGTGCCTCGTTCACCGATCGGTCGAAAACGGGACATATCTGCCGTATGGCCGAGGGGCACTATGGCGGCTTCTTTGGTTGGCCCAACTTCACTGCCCGCCCCACCGGCGGCTTCATGGGCATGCCTGCAACCGACAAACCCGGTGAGTTCCGTGTGATCGACATTTACCGCCGCGACGGCGACAAACTGGCCGAAAACTGGATCTTCATCGACCTGCTGCATTTCTGGAAACAGCAAGGCGTCGATATTCTGGCCCGCATGGCCGAGGTACCTAGGACATGACCCAATGGATCGACGCGCATCACCACCTTTGGGACCTGAACGCCGTAAGCTATCCTTGGCTGATGGCGCGCGGGGTCGAGCGATTTTTTGGGGATCCCACTCCAATCCAGCGAAACTATCTGCTGGATGAGTTCCGGTCCGAGGCTGAACCCTGCGGCGTGCGCGCCTCGGTGCATATTCAGGTTGGGGCCGAAAGCGGACTGGACGAAGCCCGCTGGGTGCAGTCTGTCGCCGATGCCAATCGTGATTGGCCGATGGCACAGGTTGTGTTCTGCGATCTGACCTCAGCGAACCTTTCCGCGCAACTGGATACGTTTCAGAGCCTCACCACCGTGCGAGGCCTGCGCCAGATTGTCGGGCGCGCGCCCGGCGAGGACGCGCAGACGGGGACAAATACCCTGCTGGACAGCGCGGCGTTTGTGACAGGCCTGCAAGAGGCCGGCCGTCGCGGCCTCAGCTTTGATTTGCAAATCATCCCGGAACTGATGGAGAAAACCGCTCGGGTTCTTGCACAGGCGCCAGAGACCCAGATCGCCTTATGCCATGCGGGATCACCACATGACCACAGCCCCGAAAGGCTACGAGACTGGGCGCAGCACCTGCGTGCACTATCCGCCCTGCCCCATGTGACGTGCAAACTGTCAGGGTTGGGTATGTTCGACCACACATGGACACCAGACAGTATCCGTCCGATCATCGAAACCTGCCTTGATCAGTTTGGCCCAGACCGGGTCATGTTCGGATCAAATTTCCCGGTCGATAAGTTGTATAGCGATTACGCCACTCTGGCAGACGCGTATCGCGATCTGGTCCCGGTCAAGGCGCACCAGGCTGTGTTCCAAGACACGGCAGCGCGGTTTTATGACCTGCAGTTGCCGCAAGCAGACTAGAGAGGTTCCTAAAAACTCCGCCTTGACCTGAGCGCTATCTAGGCCACGTGATGCGAACGATGGCGAAACGTTTAGCGATAGTCTCAAGTGGAGTGGCCAGCCCGCTCAGCAGCGCATTGGAATTTGCCAAGCGCGCCCAGTCGCTTGGGTACGAGGTCGGAGTGTTCGCACCTTGCGCCGCGCGCGGGTTGATTTTGCATTGCGACCTGCAACATATCGAAACTCCCGAACCGCGCGTCGACGCCTTTGCTCCGCTCCTGACGCGGGAAGAGATGAAGGGCCTGACCGCAAAACAGCGGAAGGATGCAGCTGTTGACGCGCTGGGTGCAGAGGCTTTCGCCGATGCGTTGACCGGTTTTCAACCCGACGCCCTTTTTGTCGACTGCGAGCTTCATGCCCAAATTCTGGTCGGGCTGTCCCAGGGCCTTCCTACGGCTCAGTTCAGCAATATGTTTCTGTCTCCCCCTGGCCTTCGCGCCCCACCGCTGAATAAGCGCGCCCATCCGGGCGTTGGCCTGCGCGGCAGTCGCATCGGTGTCTTGCTGATTTGGACCAGTTTCCTTCTATGGAAGCTCAGGAAACGCCTGTGCAACAGATACAGGTACGGAGAGGCGGAATACAGCGCCGCCCTGCGTGAGCTGGCCAGACGCCTTGGCGTCCCCCTCGCACAAAAGCGCAGACTACTCTGCTGGCAAATGCCCTGGACTTACCGAATTCCCACCGCGCTGTTGCTGCCCAAGGCCCTCGACCTGCCCACGCGCTTGTATCCGGGTTTCGCATATCTGGGATCGATGATCCTGCAGGATCGACCAGAAAAACCCCACGACCACGATGCGGTTGCAAGGTTTTGTTCCGCCCCGGATGGCAAAAAACGCATCTTTGTTGGGTTCGGCACGATGATGCACCCCAAAAGCGGCCTTCTATCCAGTCTATGGGCCGTCGCCCGCAAGCACCCGGAATGGCAGTTCCTTTTCGCGGCTGGACGCAAATGGGAAGACGATTCCCTGACAGGCCTGCCACCCAATGTCGAAGTGGTGGCTTGGGTTCCTCAGCAAGAGCTGATGCACCATGCTGATCTGGCCATCATGCATGGTGGCACGGGTGGTTTTGCTGAGGCGGTTGAGGCTGCAACCCCAGTTTTGCTTTACCCACATGTCAACGACCAGCAAGGCAGTGCTGCCAGGGCCATTTTCCACGGGATCGGCCGCGCAGGTCGACAAACGGATACACCGGATCAGATCGAATCTGACATCCAGTCTCTGCTAAGTGATCCAGGCTACAAGGAAAACTGCAAAGCACTGCAGGCCGCATGCGTTGCAGAGACAGGTGCGGCGAGCTTGGCCAATATCTTGCGGAACTTCATCGATAAATAAATTCATAAATTTATTTAAAATCAAAATATTAAGCAAAAAAACTAATGTAACTCAGATCAGTTCAGCTTGCCTATTTGCGACGATCTGTTTGTCCTTGCGGCCACACACGACACGCACAACGCATCGGTAACACTGAATATTGTGATCCGCTGCGGTTCTGTTTGCGTAACGATTACATGCGCAACTGAATACGAACGACAGTGGACCAGACGACAAGACATACTGATCGCGACCGCAGCCGGGCCGTCCGAACCTTTGCGAACACAATCCGTGATCCCCAACCTGAGAACCTACGCGATTTATGGCATACCGCGGGTCAAAGTGGCCTGTTCAGTTATCTGGTGCCCTCCTCAGACGGAGGATCAGGGGATAATGCCAGCGAACTTGTCGAAGACATGCTTGATTTTGGCGAGCACTGTTCGGATGGCGGGTTCGCGATGGCCGTTCTTTCCCACGTCCTGACCATCCAAAAACCACTACTTGGGTTTGCAAGCCCTGAAATCCGCCAGCACTACATCCCGCGCCTATTAGCCGGCGACCTGATCGGAGCCTTTGCCCTGACCGAGCCCGCCTCGGGGTCTGATGCGCTGTCCCTGACCACTACAGCCGCCCCTAAAGACGGCGGGTATGTGCTGAACGGGCACAAGTCGTTTGTCGGGATGGGACCGATTTGCGATTTCGCGATCGTCTTCGCCCAAACCGACCCGGACAAAGGGCGGTGGGGCCTATCGGCCTTCGTTGTGACCGCCAACGATCCGGGGTTCCTGCGGGGCGATCGGAAGGAAAAGCTGGGGCTGAACACATCCCCAATCGGCCAGTTGGAATTCCGCGACTGCTGGATACCCGAAACACGCCGGATCGGACCAGAGGGCGCAGGGGCCAACATCATTCAAACAACGCTCGACTGGGAGCGTTGTTTTATCCTGACCGCTCAGGTCGGGGCGATGCGCCGTCAATTGGCGGAATGCGTTGAGTTCGCCGCGTCGCGGCATCAGTTCGGCAAACCCATCTCTGCGTTTCAGTCGGTTTCAAACCGCCTTGCAGATATGCGTGTTCGCCTAGAAACCTGCGAACTGATGCTGGCGCGCGCAGCCCAGCTTTATGACTCAAGCCAGCCGCTCAGCCAGTTTGCAGCCATGGCGAACCTGCACATTTCCGAGGCCTGCCTGAGTTCTAGCATCGACGCGATGCGTACCTTTGGCGGGCGCGGATACCTTAAGGGATCGAATTCCAGCGCTGACGTGACCGATGCCCTGGGCGGCGTCATCTATTCCGGCACCTCGGACATTCAGCGCGAGATCATTGCAAAGATGGAGCTTGGGCAAAGACCCCAACCCCAAAAAGTTGGAGACGGGACCAATGGCAGTAACTGAATGCAAGATCATGGCCTGCCCAGCGCCTCGCAGAACCCCCATGACAATGGGTCTGGCAGCGCTGTTTCTCTGGCTTTGTACCTTCTTTTTGACGGCCCTCGCCACTCCGGCATACGCCCACAGGGTCAATGAGACCTATGTCTATTTCGACGTGACAGAAAACACGTTGAGCGGCCGCATCGAAGTCACACTGACCGACCTCGCCCGAATTCAGCAAGGTCTGCCTCAGGTCGAAAACGCGCTGACAGAGGATGAAGTGCGCGCGACGCAAACCGCGTTCTTCGACTATTTCAAAGATCGGTTGCAGTTGTCCGCCAACGACCAACCCTACCAGATAGACTTCGACGACATCACCTTCTTTGGCTCGTCCATCGACACCTTCGCACAGTTTCATTTCAACGTGCTTGACGTCGACAGAACTCCGACCACGATCCAGATATCCTATGACGGCTTGCTGGATGTCGATCCCGGCCATCGCGGCTTTGCGTTGATCGGCAGTAACAGCCGAAACGGGATGGATGAGAACGAGGCCTATATCTCGCTGGTTTTCGCGCCCGGGGACGGCACGAAAGACCTTTATCTGAACGACGAACCGATCAAGGATATTGCGCGCTCTTTCTTTGAATATGGTGTCTGGCACATCTGGCTGGGGTTTGACCACCTGCTGTTTTTGGTGACGCTTCTGCTGGCCGCAGTTATGCGGATTGACAACGACCATTGGGTGCCCTCGGACAGTATCCGTGACAGCCTGTGGCAAGCCGTCAAGGTCGTAACGCTCTTTACCATCGCCAATACCATCGCGCTGAGCCTTGCGACCTTCGGAATCATCACCCTTCCCGTGACCCTGGTCGAAGCTGTTATCGCCCTGTCTATCGCCGCAGTGGCGTTGGGCAACCTTATCCCTCGCTTTCACGCAAGCGTCTGGAAACTGGCCATTCTGTTCGGCATTTTCCACGGGTTCGGCTTTGCTAATGTGCTGGAACCACTTGGGTTGGACGCCTCTCGCAAAGCGACGGGATTGGCCACGTTCAACATCGGGATCGAGATCGGGCAGCTCGCCGTAGTTATGGTGTTGTTCCCAATCTTCTTCATCTTGCGTCGCCTGACCGCCTATCGAGTCGTCTTTCTGCAATTTGGTTCGATTGCCCTGATCGCAGTATCGGTCCTTTGGTTCCTTGATCGGACCATTGGCTGGTTCCCACAAGTCGCAGCCACTGCTTCCTCGGTGATCCAGTGATGGAGAAGGCGGTGTTTCTGGATGACGCGCTCAGGCACAATGCGCAAACGACACCCGACGCTGCCGCGGTCCGGATGCTGGGTCGTGCTACGACCTACGCAGAACTCGACGGCCATGTAGACAAGATCGCACACGCCCTGCTGGATCGGGGCATCGGTCGAGGAGACCGAGTGGTCATCTGTTCGATCAAAAGCGTGGAAACCATCGCCTCGATCTATGCGATCCTTCGCGTCGGAGGGACTTACGTACCGATTGACCCTGCAGCCCCGGCCGAGCGCGCCTTGGCCCAACTGTCCGCAGCTTCGCCCAAGATGGTCCTGACTGATACGGTCCGACTGCCAAAGTTTTCTGACGCAGTACCCGAAGTTCAACTACTGGACATCTCTGAACCTTTGCCAGCCGACCCGCGGATATTGCCGATCCCGCAAAGAGACGAACAGGACCCGGCTTACATCCTGATGACGTCTGGCACTACCGGAACGCCAAAAGGCATTGTCCATACGCACAAGAGTGGCCTGGTTTACGCGAAGATGGCTGCCGATTTATGCGGGTTGCGCGCCTCGGACCGGGTCAGCCACCACACGCCTGTGCATTTCGATATGTCGATTTTCGACATTTTTAGCACGGCCCAAGCTGGTGCTTGCGCGGTGATCATCCCTGAAATGCACGCAAAACTGCCCGCAACCCTTTCCGAGCTTACAGAACACGAGAAGATCACCGTTTGGTATTCGGTCCCCCATGCCCTGATCCAAATGGTCGAACGCGGCGCGCTGGACAGCCGCGATCTCGGGGGCTTGCGGGTCGTTATGTTCGCCGGTGAGAAAATGCCCCCTGCCGCGTTGAAGGCGTTTTCCCAGTACACCCCAAACGCTATCTTCCTGAATGCCTATGGCCCGACCGAAACCAATCACTGCACCACGGCCAAGCTGACGCATGCAGATCTGGACGGGACAAGCCCAATTCCAATCGGCCACCCAGACACTGGCGTGACCGCGCGTATTGGTACTGAAGCAGAGGATGCCGAAACAGGAGAGTTATTGATCGCCGCAGATCAGGTCATGCTGGAATACTGGAACGCGCCAAACCTGACCGACGCATCGTTCTGTACTTTGCCCGACACGCACGGCGTTACCCGCAGATTCTACCGGACCGGTGACATCGTGCGCCGTGTGCCCGACAAGGGACTGATTTTGATCGGCCGCAAGGATCGTCAGATCAAGCTCCGAGGTTTTCGGATCGAGTTGGACGAAGTCGAACTGGCACTGGTTAACGCGCCCACGGTTACCGAAGCAGTTGCAGTCGTGGTCAGTGACGAAATCCGCGCCTTTGTAACAGGTGGCACGCCCGAGGACGTTGTAGATGTGCGGTCCCACATCCAAGGCATCCTGCCCCGCTATGCCGTGCCGCATCACATCACGTGGCTAGCAGATATGCCGCGCACGTCGACGGGCAAGATAGATCGGGCAAAGCTTACAGGGAAAGACGATGAACAACACGCAGCATGAAACACAACGCCAGGCTGTCCGCAGTTACGTGCACGGTACTTTGCTGGGCGGCCAAACGGTTTCGGATGATGAAGAGCTGTTGCTGAGTGGCATGGTCGACTCGCTGGGTGTCATGTCGCTGGTTTCGTTCATCGAACAAACCTACGGGATTGAGATTCCCTTCGAAGATGTGACCCTAGAAAATCTCTGCTCGATCACAGCAATTTCCAGATATGCCGATGGTCGTGCCTGACATGTCTGGTCAGTCGTATCATCTATCCGAAAGTCAGCTCAGGTTCTGGAAGGGTCATCGCCTGCAACCGGATATGCCGATCTACAACATGGCTTGGCGGTTTGAACTACAGCTCGACTTGGATCCCGACCTGTTTAAAAAGGCATTCCAAGGGGCGGTGCAGGACAATGAGATCCTGCGCGCTGTGTTTCGCGAAGGGCCGGACGGGCCTTATCAGGTCGCGCAGGCGATGCCGGATGATCTGTTGGAGCACATCGACCTCAGCCAATCTGCAGAACCAGCGGCATCGCTGCACGAGCACCTTAAATCATGGACACAAGCCGCGTTTGATCTGGAACGCGAGCCACTGCGCAGCCAACTGATCAAGCTATCCGATACGCACTGGGTCTGGGCTCTCTGCCAGCATCACATCCTGTGCGACGCGCAATCCGGCGCGCTTTTGTTTGATCATGTCTCTCGCCGGTATTCGGCCTTGATGCAGGACGAGATATACCGGGCCGATCCTCTTCCACGCTTTTTTGACCGCCTGCCGACCCCAAAGTCGGACCCGATCCCGGTCGCAACTCCGCATCCCCCAACCGCTCCTTACGGAAGTGCAGCCAAGCGCAGAGGATATTCCCAACGCCTTCCCGTGCCGCTGGATGCCGACACTGCTCAGAAACTCGACAATGCAACCGAACGACCCGAGTTCCGTCTGTTCACCTCTGACCTGTCGAAACTGGCGATCTACCTGACCGCCTATCTTGGGTATCTGCACAGGGTCACGGGGGATGATCAGATCACCATCGGCCTGCCCTCTCATAACCGGCTGACAGGTCAAGACAAAAAGACCATGGGGCCATTTGTCGAAGTTTTGCCTTTTATCGTGGAAATCAGCCCTGATGAACCGATTTTGGACCTACATGCAAAGGTAAAGACTGCGCTCGGAGCGTTTCTTCGGCAGGCAAAGCCCGGTGCCGTCGCGGCCATGGACACGTCGGCCATCAGCGCCGTGTGCAACTACATTCAAGCTGAATTCCCGGACATTGCCGGGCATCCAGCTGATGTTCAGTGGCTGCACAGCGGTGCGCACGACGCCGCCCATGCCATGCGATTGCACATTACGGATTTCAGAGGCGACGGCAAGCCGCAACTGTATCTGGATGTCCACGATGAAATCTTGGAAGCAGTTGACCCCGAGCATGTCCAACACCACTTTGCGCGAGTTTTGGCGGCCACCCTTGAGGCCCCGGAAACGCCCCTAGATGCAGTGGATATGGCTGCGTGCGCGCAGGATCAGGCCATCGTTTTTGGGCCATCAGAGCCTGAAGATTTGCCTTCCACGGTGCTTGAGGCTTTTGCCGCTCAGGTCGCCAAGACACCAGATACCTTTGCGATGTGTCAGGCCGACCAGCAGATTACCTACGCGCAACTCAATGCGCAGAGTGACCGGGTCGCATCCTATCTTGCAGCCTTGGGCATCGCACGGGGATCATCAATCGCCGTCCACATGCCCCGTTCGACTGCATTTGTGCAGGTCGTACTGGGTATCCTTAAGGCCGGGTGCAACTTTGTCCCAATTGCCGCTAACACGCCTTTTGCGCGGGTCGATCAGATCATCAGAAGCGCCGAGGCCGCAGCGGTATTTGTCGCCCCACAGGATGACCGCACATTCCCTTGCCAGATTTTGACCGCAGCAACGGCAACGTCGGAAGACCCACTGGATGTCTCGCCACCGCAAGGGAGCGAACGGGCTTACGTCCTGTTCACCTCTGGCTCTACCGGTGTGCCTAAGGGGGTTGAGGTCAGCCATGCCGAGCTGTCGCGATACATCCACTGGGCCGCCGATACGTTCGGCGACACCCCCGCCCCGTCCTACGCGTTCTTTTCGTCGATCTCGTTCGATCTAACGCTAACCTCTCTGTTCGCGCCGTTGATCAGCGGCGGCACGATCCACGTATACCCCGAGCGTGCAGACCCCGATCTTGCCGTGCTGGATGTGTTCGCCGAGGACGCGGTGGATGTGGTAAAGCTAACCCCGTCGCACTTGGCGCTGGCCTGCAAGCAGGGCCGTCCGGTTGAGCGTATTCAAACGCTTGTGCTGGGTGGCGAAAACCTGACGTCGCAACTCTGCCTTATGGCGGCTAAGGTCCTGTCCCCGTCCCTGAAGCTTATCAACGAATACGGCCCGACCGAAGCAGTGGTCGGCGCAATGCACCACGCCTTTGATCCCGCCGCAGACACCAAAGCCTCGGTTCAGATTGGAATCCCCGCAGATGGAGTCTCAATCAGTGTTCGAGACGCGGGCATGAACCTATGCCCCATCGGTGTAACCGGCGAAATCGTGATCGGTGGTCGGTTGGCCGAAGGCTATTTGGGTGATCTATCCAAAACCGCAGCAAAGTTCCTGGACGATCCGAAAGCGATCCAAGGGAAAGTTTATCGCAGCGGTGACATCGGTCGGATCAACCGCGACGGCAGCTTTGACTACCTTGGCCGCGCGGATCAGCAGATCAAGATTGGTGGTATCCGGTTCGAAACTGCCGAGTTTGATCGCGTGCTACGCCAAATCCCCGGTGTGAATGCCGTTCATGTGTCATTTGGGCACCCGACCTCAGATTTGGGTAGCACCCAACAGTGCCGAACCTGCGGTCTGACCGATGCCGTACCCGGTGTTGAATTTGCAGATGATGACTTATGCGGAGTATGCGCAGAGTTCGAAAGCTACAAGGATCGCGCCCAGGCCTATTTCCGCGACGAACCCGCTCTGCAAAGCCAGATCACGCGTGCAGCCGAGACACGTCGCGGAGGCTACGACGCCGTGATGATGCTAAGCGGCGGCAAAGACAGCACCTATGCGGCTTACCGGCTGGCCGACTACACCTCTCGCGTTTTGGCCGTGACACTGGACAACGGCTATATCTCAGAACAGTCGAAGACCAATATTCAAAGGGTTGTCAAAGACCTGGGCTGGGATCATCGCTATCTCAGCACGGACAAGATGAACCAGATTTTTGTCGACAGTCTGAAAGCGCATTCCAACGTGTGCCAGGGGTGCTTCAAGGCGCTCTACACTCTGGCTTTTCGCACGGCCCTGTCCGAAGGTGCGCCCTTGGTTGTCACAGGTCTGTCCCGAGGACAGTTCTTTGAAACGCGCCTGACCCCGGACTTGTTCCGAAACGCAGCCCCCACTTGTGAGCAGCTGGATGACATGGTCACCAAGGCGCGCAAAGCCTATCACGCAGAAGATGATGAGCTGTCCAGGCTTTTGGAAACCGAAGACCTGAAGGACGGCGACTTCCTGAACCGGGTCGAAGTGTTGGACATCTACCGCTATATTGATGTCCCCGTGTCCGAGATTTACGACTTTCTCGATACCCGCACTGCGTGGCAGCGACCGGCTGATACAGGACGTTCGACCAATTGTCTGATCAACGATGCCGGCATCTACTTGCACAAGTCCCGCGAGGGGTATCACAACTATGCCCTGCCCTATTCCTGGGACGTACGCATGGGCCACAAAACGCGCGCGCAGGCTCTGGACGAGTTGAATGACGAAATCGATACCCAGAGGGTCGAAGCGATCCTTGAGGAGATTGGTTTTGACGAACCTGTCACACCACAAAACCTCAGCGTGTATGTGGCGGGTCAAGGCTTTACAGAACAGGATGTCTGGGAGGCATTGCAGGCGCATTTCCCACGCGCGATGTTGCCGGACTCGGTGTTTGTTCTTCCGGATATGCCGCTGAATACCAACGGTAAGGTCGATCCTTCCCGACTTCCCAAAGGGCGAAGCCGCGGGCGAGACGATGCGGATTTCGTTGCCCCCAGAAATGAAATGGAACAGCGCCTGGCCAGCATTCTGGCGACAGCGCTCGGCGCATCTCGCGTCAGCGTGACCCAGGACTTTTTCGATCTTGGCGTCGACAGCCTGACAGCCATCGAGATCGCGGTTAAAGCCAATGAAAACGGACTGCCCCTGCCGGCCACGTCCCTGTTTGAATACCGGACCATTCGCGCCTTGGCAGAGCATGCCGATCACCTGCCCGCCACCACATCTGCCGAAGGTGAAAATGAGGCGCTGATCGATCTGGACGACGATGACCTTTCAAGCATCACGGAGGCATTGAGCTGACATGGGATACCCGCAAGGCGTCGCTGATATTCTTCCCCTGTCCTCGGCCCAGCGCGGGATGCTATTCCATGTTGAAGGCCAGGCTCAATTGCGCGGGCAATATGTGGCGGTCATCAGTTGCGCCCTGAATGGTCCGTTGGACGCGGAACGCCTGAAGGACGCTATGGAGAAATTGGTCGAGTCGCACGACGCCTTACGCGCTGGGTTCGTCTGGAAAGGCGTGAAGCAACCGGTTCAGGTCATTCAGGAACACGTAAAGCTACCCTGGACTGAACTAGACTGGGCCGATCGACCAGAACCAGGACGCGGGCTTGAAGATTTATTGAAATTGGAACAACTGCGCCAATTCGAGCTGAAGAAACCGCCACTGATGGCAGTCACGTTGATCAAACTTGCCAAGGACCGCTGGCACTTTGTCTGGACGATGCACCATCTGATCAGTGATGGTTGGTCGACCGGCGTCGCCTTTCGGGATCTCTTTCGCCGTTACAATGGCGATCCCCAAGACGGCGCGTCACCAAGTTTCAAGACCTACCTGACCTGGCTCAAGAAACAGGGCCCTCTGACGGACAAGGGGTTCTGGACCAGCTACCTTGCTGGTCTTGATGCACCCAGCATGCTGCCTGAATTGGACAATCAATCCGAGGCGTCGATACAGCTGTCCCATTCCGAACTTTTGGGCCAAGACCTGATGGACCGGATCGACCGCGCAGCAGCCGGGCTGAAGGTGACCACCAATACGGTTCTGTCGGGTGCCTGGGCCTTGGTAATACGGCGTTATCTGCAACAGGACGATGTGGTTTTCGGCACCACAACGGCAGGCCGACCACCGGAAATTCCCAATATCTCACAGGCGGTTGGTGCGTATATCAGCACCTTGCCGGTCAGGTTCAGAATTGACCCGGAAAAACCCGTCGGCGCGTTTCTCCAAGATCACGCGATGGCCGAGGTTGAGCGACTGAAACACGAATATGCTTCCTTGGCCGAGGTGCAAACCTGCGCACCGTTTCCCAAGGGAACCCCTGTTTTCGACACTGTTTTTGTGAACGAAGGTGTCCAGAAAACCGGCTACGACTTTGGCGAGATACAGGTTGCGGGCTTGAAGACGACCCAATTCAGCAACTACCCGCTGTCGATACTGGTGACGCCGCAAAACGATCTGGGTGTCGAGGTTTATTTCGACCCGGCGCGCATCACACTGGATGCGGTGCGCTCGTGCCTTTCCAGCTACAAACAGGTTCTGACCGTGATCGCAGCCAAGCCGGATACGCTGATAGGCGATGTGATGAAGGATCAGGCGCCGGCGATTTCTGTCGCTCTCGCGCCGGAGACCCAGAATGTCGTACAACGTTTCTTGCAACAGGCCGAACTATCGCCAAACGCCGCGGCACTGACCGACGGTCACCGGACGCTTTCCTATGCTGAAACATCCCGACGCGCGCGTCAGATTGCGTTTGCGCTACGTCAGTCTGGTGTTCGGGAAACTGATATTGTCCCAGTTGCCCTTCCACGCGGTGCCGATGCGATTGTGGGATTTCTCGGCGCTATGATGGCAGGGGCATCTTATGTTCCGCTGGATCTGGATTACCCTGAAACCCGCCTTGAACAAATTCTCCAGGCAACCCAACCGCGTTTCGTGGTGACCACGCAAGACGCGTTTTCAAACCTGCCCGAGACAGAGGCTGAACCGGTCTTCCTCGACGCTTTGGAACAGGCACTGGAACCGTCCGAGGTTGCAACCGGCTCTCGGGCCTATGTCATGTTTACCTCAGGGTCCGAGAACCGACCCAAGGGCGTTGAAATCTCTCACGAAGGGCTGGCAATCTCCACGGCGGCACGGGATCAGGTTTATGGCACAGCACCAGAGGTTTACCTGCTGCTCTCGTCGCTGGCGTTCGATAGTTCAGTCGCGGGTGTCTACTGGACTCTGTGCACCGGCGGGCACCTTGTCATCGCCGAAAAGCAAGCTGAACAGCGCCCAGCCGCGTTGGGGCAGTTGATAGCGCAGCACGGTGTCACCCACACGCTCTGCCTGCCCAGCCTTGCAGGCGCGCTGCTGGCCTCGGTGCCGCCGCAAGATTTGCAATCACTCAAGGTTCTGATCGCTGCCGGAGAGGCACTATACCCGACCCTGCCCCGCGACTTGCGACGAGTACTGCCGGATTGCCAGTTGATGAACGAATACGGCCCGACCGAGGGCACCGTGTGGTGTACCGGTTTCGACGCGACCGGGTTCGATGATGGATCGATCGTGCCGATCGGAACCGCCATTCCCGGTACTTGGGTTGGTATCTTCGACAGCGACGATTGCCCGGCCGCGCCGGGCATTGCTGGTGAGATCATTGTCGCCGGTCAAACAGTCGCGAATGGGTATCTGAACGATGACGCGCAAACCAAAGACCGCTTTTTCCAGATTGGCTCGGTCAGAGCTTACAGGACCGGCGATCTTGGCGTTGCGGATGAGGCAGGCTGCATCACATTTCTGGGCCGCAAAGACAAGCAGGTCAAAATTCGCGGCCACCGCGTTGAATTGACCGAGATCGAAGCCGCTGCGCAGGTGGTGACAGCCGACCGGCGGGTCGCAGCACTTGCCGTGGATCGCGCGGGTTCGAACACGGTCGTTCTGGCTGTCGAATGCCCACCGGACGACCCTATGTGCGAGGCCGCCGCCCGGCACATCCAAGCCAGCCTTCCGGATCCGTTTCACCCAAGCGCGGTCCTCGGGGTTCAGGTCTTTCCGACCCTTCCCAACGGCAAGTTGGACCAGAAAGCGCTGCGAGCCTTGATCACAGACCAAACCCGATCTCAGAGCGGAGCAGCCCCCAAAGATGGTCTGGAGTCTCAAGTCGCAGCAATTTTTACGGAAACGCTGAAGACCGAGTGTCAGACGCGCGACGCGAATTTCTTTGATCTGGGTGGGACCAGCCTTGCCACGATCACCGCTTACACCAAAGGCCAGGAACAAGGCGTCCACTTTGAACCCATTGACTTGTTCAGCTGTCCCACCGTGGCAGAACTGGCCAAACGCGTGGCTGATCGGCGCGCGGGAGCCGCGTTTTCGAAAACCGAAAGCACCGTTCAAATCTCGAACCCGGGATCGGGCAAAACAACGGTTGTGATCGCGCATTGCTCGGTCAAGTTCAGCAAATACATGGCACGCAGTCTGGGCGAGGATCATTCCGTTGTTCACATCCCCAGCCATCGCACCGAAAGCACTCCTGTCCCCTTCGGAAAATCGTTTGAGCAGCTAGCCGATGAGGCCATCGTGCGCCTGAAGCAGACTGGAAACACGGGACCGTTCGTGTTGTGTGGCTATTCCGCCGGGTGTCCGATGGTGATGGAGATGGCTCGGCAACTGGGTGATGAGGCCGTCAAGGGCATGATCCTTCTGGACCCGCCGTTCAAGATGGTAGGGGCCGAACCTGCGCTGCAACCTTTGTATTTCCGCAGCTACAAACGGTTGAGATATATAATCAAAGGTTGGAAACGCCACTACAGGGCGCGGCGCACGCTGCCGGATATCAAACGCATATTGGCAGAGCAAGCTGACGCCGAAGAAACGCGGATTAGAGGTGTTGAGATCGCCCATGAACTGGCAGTCAGCGACTTTCGAGTGCCGCGATTTGACCGGCCTTCGCACGTGTTTTTGTCACGGGGCAACCCATCCCTCACACCGGGCGATGTTCTGGATACGCATTTGCGGGACAAGCGGTGCTACAGCCTGGATATGGAACACGTCGAACTGATGAACCGGCCCGACGTGTTTTCAACCATCGCCTCGGTTATCTCCGAGTGTGCAAATCATGAGGCCAACGGCGGATACGCCTAAATCCAATCGTATCCGTCAGTTTTGCAAGCTCTGAGAGGCGTCAGAGACATCTGAGAGTGCTTTTTGGTACGCTTCAACAAAGGTTCCTTCGGTCGGCTCGTGCGCCAACGTAGGGAAGATAACGTTCTGCAATCCAAGCTGTTCCACGGCTTCCAGCGCCGCTGCGGGCGGTGCTGCTTCCCAAATCAGGATCTCTGCACCCAACTGGTTTTGCAAAGCACTCAGCTCAGCAAGCTGATCCGGGTTGGGGGCTTCGCCCGCCTCCCAATCCATCGAGGCAATCGTAAGCCCGTAGCGCCGCGCAAGGTACTGATACCGTGGATGTGTGGCGATCATCGGCACGGCTTCAAGGTCAGCAAAGACGTCCGCAGCCGTCTGATCCAACGCGGCAATGTCAGTACGGAGCTGTTCAAGCCGATCCTCAACCTCTCCTACGGGGGCAATGTCGCGGGTCGTGATCGCCGCCGCAATGGCCTCGGCCTGAGCGGTGGCCAGCACTGGGTCGAGCCAGACGTAGGACGCAAGCCCTTCGTGCGAATGCTCACCCCCGTCGCCGTGGCTATGGGTGATGCTCTCGGTGACGATAAACTGATCTTCGATGGCGGCCGAGCTGTTGAAGACGCGGGACCGAGGCAGCGACACCCGGTCGATCCAGGTGGCGAATTCTGCACCGTTCAAAAGGATCAGGTCCGCCGATTGAACATCGCTAATATCCGAAATGGACGGGCGCCAGAAAGACGGGTCCACATCAGTTGGCACTGGGAATACAACATCTGCTGCGTCGCCGACTAGGCGTTCGGTGAAATACTGCAGTGGATAGTTCACCGTCACCACCTTGGGTCGATCCTGCGCCCCTGCAGCCGTCGCCACCATCAGTGCCAGGATCAAGGCTGTAACGCGATTGAAGAACCGTAGCATCATCATCTCCCGCATTTGCGCGCGATATCTTCGGGGGTCACGATCCAATAGTTGTCATGGCCCCCGGTATCGACCTCGATCACCAGACCCGTCGCGTAATCCACGCTGGCTAACGGCACCAGCGCAGTACCGTCACTGCTCAGCTGCAACGTCGTCTGCAAAGCGTTCTCACCGTCCAACACACGTACTTCACCCTGCTGAGCCGGTTTCCCATTCGAGAACTTTGCCTCGACCGTGACTGCCTGGCAATCAACCGAGGCAAAAACGACCAACTGATGCGCAGCCGCTGCCACAGGGGCAACGGCCAGCAGTGCGGTCAGGCCCACGGCCCGGATCACTGGCCCGTCCATTCTTCGAAATGGACCCAGATCACCGCGCCCAGTTCGACAGCCTTGTCTTCACCATCCTGCGGCAGTGTGTAGTCCGCCGTGTTCAGCGCGGCGAACCCCCACCAACCATACGAGGGCGCGGCATAGGTGAACACACCGTTCGCGTCAGCCTTGACCGTCTGCGTGATCATCAGCTCATCCGGCACAGTGGCGTTGGTGCCATCGTTCAGAAACTCGACTTCGACCTCGGCATACGGCACGGCTTCGCCATCCATCTTCACGATGCCTTGGAAAACGTTACGCTCCCACAGGCCGAAAGGTTTGGACAGGGGCACGATTTCGGTCTTGAGGCCCAGCTCGGCATCCCACCCCTCATCATCACCATAAGCGGTTACATATGTCTTGGTGTAGTGGATGATAAACGCGTCTTCGGCTGGCTCCCAATAGGGTTTGGGTTCCATGGCAAAGACGTAAGTTCCGGGACGTTCCAGCGCGAAGTCGAGCGTATAGCCCTGATCATCCATAACGGTGGCGTCCTGCAGATCACCCAGCAAATCCGTGGTGCTGCCGTCATGCGTGACGGTGAACGCCTCGGGCCGGTCCAGCATCATGCCATCCATTTCGAACGGGTGCGAAAACGACATGGTCAGCGAGACGGTGCGCCCGTCTTCCTGGCTGATCATCGGATCGTTTGGAATGATCATCCCATAATGCGCCAGCGCCGGAGTTGCCGCAACGCTGCCCGCCAAAGCCGCCGATAGAATACGCCGTTTCATAATTCTCCCTTTCTCATGCGCCCAGCGAGAGCAGCCAGCCCACCCAAGTCTCGGCATTTCGCGAAACCAACGCGGCGCCAAAGGCCGCAATACACCCTGAAATTAAAAGCAAAGTCACCGTCTCGGCCGCCAACAAGCGCAGCACCATACCTCGCCGCGCGCCCAGTTTCACGGCAGTCGCGATCTCGCGCGCCCGCAGCCGGTAACTGAGAAACACCGCTAACCCAACGGCAGCCAGAGCCGCCACCGCGATGATCGCTGTCACGACGTCCAGCAGCGACTTGATCCGAAAGATGCGATCCACCAGCCCTTGGATCACCCCGGCGGGCTCGATCAACTGACTGGGGTTCTCTCCATCCAGATAGCGACCTTTCAGGATGGTCGCCGCGCGCGTATCCGTAGGGACGACGATGACTGCGGTGGCCGGAAAATCATCCTGCGCGCCGTGGAAGTGAAAGCTGTCGATGTTTTCGGGGGTGATACGCTGAAACTGCACCACAGACGCATTGGACAGCGTCTCGGCCCCGGACGCGATGTCAGCGGCTGTGACAACGTCTTCGTGGCCGTGACCGATCCCCTGAATCACCCAAGCCGTTTTAATATCAGCAAAAATCGCCTGATCGTCTGGTGTGTTGGTCGGTGCCAGAACGCCGACGATTGGCATTTCCAACGGATAGACTCCGTCAAGATCGAACAGGTTTTCCGGCGACGAAACCAGAGTATCGCCCACTCCCTTACCCAAGGCCTGCGCCACATCCGCGCCGATCACTGCGTCACCAAGCACGGACAAGCCCCGCCCTTCGGAAAACATCAGATCGCGAAAGTCGAAATAGTCCAGGGTTGTACCGACGATCCTGAACCCGCCAGACGAAAACGCGGTATGCACGGGGATCGGTATAGCCATGCCACTGTCCCAAACCGCCTCGACCTCGCCCATCAAGATCGGATCCGGGCGCTCGTCCGAAAAGTAAAGCGCGGCCATTGTCAGATCCAACTGTGATCCTCGACTGCCCAGCAGCAGCGGCGTCGCTTCACCACGGGCCACAAGCGCCGTCTGGCTGGTGGACAGAAGTATCTGAGTGGCCGCGGGCACGAACAAGATCAGAGCTGCGACGACCACAAGCACCAGACTGCGTGCCCAGTGAAACCGCAGATAGGCAAAGGCAAGGTACAACGCATTCATGCCGCCGCCCCTTCGCGATATTGCGCAAAGTCGATCACCCTTTCGAATCGCGGCAAAAGCTCGTGATCGTGGGTTACGGCGAGAACGGTCGCACCGGCTTCGGACGCTTGTTCAAAAAGTAGATCCAGTATGCGGCCCTTGCTCTCAGGGTCCAAATTGCCTGTCGCCTCATCCGAAAGGATCAGCTTGGGCTGCGTGACCAAAGCGCGGCAAATCGCGACGCGTTGCTGTTCACCCTGGCTCAGAGCGGTGGGATGCCGGTCCAATTTGCCCCCGATACCGCAGGCCTCGGCCAGCGCCTGCGCGCGGTCCCGGGCTGCGGTATCCAGTTTCAGCGCCGGAGTGATCCGATAGGGGTACAGGATGTTTTGACGTGCAGATAAATAATCCAGCAGGGCAAAGTCCTGAAACACAAACCCGATGTGACTGGCACGGAATTCGCGGCGTTCGGCATCGGACAGACCCGACACCTCGGTACCGTCAACCTCAATCCGCCCGCTATCGGGCAATAGGATACCCGCGATCAGGTTCAGAAGCGTTGTCTTGCCACTGCCGCTTGGCCCAACAATTGCCAGCCGCTCGCCCTGTTGCAGCGTCAATTCTGGGACGTTCAACCGAAAGCCACCCGAGCTGTATCCGAACGAGACTGCGTTGACCCCAATCATTGGTGATCCTCTTGCGAAATCTCGAATGTCTCACCTGCCGTATCCCGGTTGACGTCGCGCAGGGTAAAATCGGTGATACGCCAGGCTCCCTCGACAGGCGACACCGACAGGTCCGCGCTGTAGGTGTTGCCGCGAACATGCAGGTGTTCTGCATGGCCGACGGTACCTATCACTTGCCAAGTGGCGTCGATAACCAGTTCGGCACCATCGCGCGATACCGTGCTGTCCAAAAGATTGATTTCGTGGATGGTTTGGTCCGCTTCATCCAGACCGCCCCCAGCCATCGCGCCGACCCGTTCAAGATAAAGATACTCCAACGCATCCCCATGGGTCACACCGGCCAGCGTGTCGTATATCTCATCTTCCTGCGTTTTTCCGAAGGCGTCGTAGACGACAAGCAACAGCGCAGATGTCAGTTCTCCTGACAATTGCTCGGCTACGGGGATCGTCATGCCCGGTTTGCTCGGGACCGAATAAGCCTGCGTCTCGGAAACGCGCGCTTGTTCGCCCGATGACAGAAACACAAGACCTGCGATTGTGCCCACGCCCAAGGCGAAGACTATGCCTAACAGAACTTCTTGACGCACTAGCCCTGATCCCAATTTGACTACGATACGCGGTCGTCGGGCGTTTGGATCATTTTTTGGGCCAGAAACCGGCCGCTTGCAGCATTGGATGGGTCCGACCCTACCGCGCACCGGTGATTTTTTGCCGCAGGGCAAGGCTTGGGCCAAAGAATTCGCGCGTGCGGACAGTCCTTTGATGTTAGGGAAAAATTCCAAACGACAGGCGGCATTGCCCTGCGCGACGACGAAAACAGGCACATAAACCTTACCTTGTCACATGTCTGACAACCGGACATGCTGCACTTGCAGCAATTCTGTTTGTTCTGCGGATTGAGTCGCGTCCATGTTTCAAATGCACGGCAAAAAAGTTCTGGTTGTTGGCGTAGCCAATGAAAACTCGATTGCCTGGGGGTGCGCCAAGGCTTTCAGGGCTTTGGGGGCTGATCTGGCAATAACCTATTTGAACGACAAGGCAGAACAGGCTGTGCGCCCACTGGCCCAAGAGCTGGAGGCTGAGATCGTCCTGCCGCTGGATGTCCGCAACACTGATCAAATGGACGCCCTATTTCAAGAAATCACGCAAAGATGGGGACAGCTGGATACGCTTTTGCACTCCATAGCCTTTGCACCGCGGGACGATTTGCATGGGCGCGTCGTTGATTGCTCGGCCGATGGGTTCGGGTTGGCCATGGACGTTTCGGTGCATTCCTTTCTGCGCATGATCCACCGGGCCGAGCCGCTGATGCCAAAGGGCGGAACCTGCATGACAGTTTCGTTTCAGGGTTCTACCCGTGTTGTCGAGCATTACAACATGATGGGTCCGGTCAAGGCCGCGCTGGAATGTGCCGTTCGCTATGCCGCTGCTGAGCTGGGCCCCAAGGGAATCTCGGTCCATGCGCTGTCGCCGGGTCCGCTGATGACGCGGGCTGCCAGCGGAATAGACGAATTTGACGAATTATTGGACGCAGCCGCACAGCATGCACCAACGCACCAGCTTGCCACAACCGAAGATGTGGGGGCCTATGCCGCTTTTCTGGCCAGCAGCGAAGCTACGAACGTGACCGGTGGCGTACACCAGATAGATGGCGGCTATAGCATCGTCGCCTAACGCAAAAGGAGTCAGCGATGACACCGAATTTTATCGACGAAAACAACGTCAAATGGCTGTTCGGCACCGAGGCGACCCAAGCCATGACCGAAAACCTGAACGCCCAGCCTGCCACTGAAATGAAAGAACTGGCCGAGCTATTTGGCGAAGCCGCGACAACTGCGGAATTGCTGATGCGTTCGGCCACACGTCAGGGCAAATCGATTTCCGAAGAGCATACGCAGCGTGTCCGCAACCAGATGGAAGACTTGTCCAGGATCGCGGGCGCCATGGCGAAAACTGGCAATGGTCTGGCAGAACATTACGCGACCTACGTGCAAGACGCGGCCAAGCGCTGGCTGTTGACGCTGGATGTGCTGCGTCAGCGCGGTGACAATTTCGTCGAACACGAGGCTGCCGGCTGCCCTCCGGTTTTAATTTACGATTATGAGGTCGTCGTCGATGGTCGGAACCTCGATCGGCCCTGCAACTACCAGCTGTTGCGCATCGTACCGCCCCAAGGCACCGAAGTGCATGACTGGAAGCGTCCCTATATCATTATCGACCCCCGGGCCGGACATGGCGGGGGTATTGGCGGATTCAAAACCGACAGTCAGGTCGGCGTGGCCCTGCATGACGGGCACCCGGTCTATTTCGTAAATTTCACCCGTGATCCGGTTCCCGGTCAGACCTTGGCCGATGTCACCAACGCCGAGGCCGAGTTTGTCCGTGAGGTCCAGCGCCGCCACCCTGACAGCGCCAAGCCGGTCGTCACCGGAAATTGTCAGGGCGGTTGGGCAACGCTGCTTTTGGCGGCAACCAACCCTGATCTGACCGGGCCTATCGTTCTGAACGGTGCGCCGGTGCAACCTTGGTCTGGCGAGGTCGGTAAATATCCAATGCGCTATAACGGAGGCATCCTGGGCGGAACTTGGCAACCGATGCTCTGGTCCGATCTTGGCGGTGGGCAGTTTGACGGTGCCAATCTGGTGTCGAACTTTGAGATGCTGAACCCCGGCCGAAACTTTTTTGCAAAATACTACGACCTTTTCGCCAACCCGGATGGTGGCAAGGATCGGTTCCTGGAATTCGAACGCTGGTGGGGCGGTTTCTTCATCCTCAACGAGGCCGAGATCAAATGGATCGTCGAGCAACTGTTTGTTGGCAACAAGCTGGTCAAGAACCAGGCACAGCTAGAGCCCGGTCAGACGGTCGATATTAAGCACGTCAAAGCGCCGATCATCGTGTTTACCAGCTATGGCGACAACATCACCCCGCCTCAACAAGCGCTCAACTGGATCGTGGACAGCTTTACGGATGTCGACGAAATTCGCATCCGCGGGCAGCGCATCATTTACATGATCCACGAGCAGGTGGGGCATCTGGGTATTTTCGTCTCGTCCAAGGTCGCGAAGAAGGAACATACCGAAGTCACCTCCACCATGAAAACGATCGAAGCACTGCCACCTGGTCTTTATGAGATGAAAATCGATAGTGTCGAAGGGCATGGCCAAGACAAAAGCTTTACCGTCAGCTTTGCCGAACGCACGATCGATGACCTGCGCAAGATCGATGACGGGCGCGAAGAAGAGGCAGGATTTGCCGCCGTTGCTCGGATGTCGGAAATCCAGTCCGAAATTTATGACATCGCGGTCCGCCCGGTTGTGAAGTCCATGGTCAATCCCGCGCTCAGTGAAACCATGCGGAAGCTGCATCCGCTGCGCCTGCAACGCTCGCTTGTTTCCAGTGTAAATCCGTTCTTTGCGATGCTCGAAAACGCGGCCCAGCAGATGGATCCGCGCGCGCCTGTCTCGGACAGTAATCCGTTTGTGCAGGCAGAAAGACTGTGGGCACGGATGGTCGAACAGCAAATGGATTTCGTTCGCGATGCGCGTGATGCGCTGTACGAAATGACGTTTCTTTCGCTTTGGACCAACCCGCTGGCGGTTGATTTTGGCAAACCGCAGGCCATCGGCCGGACGCTCAAGAGCGAAACCGAACTGCGCGCCCTGCCCGAGGTCGAAATGGCTTTGGCGCATATGTCATCAGGTGGGTTTGTCGAGGCAGTGGTCCGTATGCTTGTTCTGATGGCGGATAGTCGCGGCAATGTGCGGCGCGACCGTCTTGAACGTTCGGCCACAGTGATGACGCAGGATGAGCCCTTCAAATCCCTGACCATGGACGAACGCACGCGGATCATTCACGAGCAGACCTTGATCGTCACATTCGAGCGTGACAAGGCCATCGCTACTCTGCCCGATCTGCTGCCCAACAAAAAAGACCGCGAACAGGCGGTGAAGGTTGTGCAGTTCATCCCCGGTAAGATCGAAGAAATGGCCCCTGACACGCTGGAGTTACTACAGCAATTCCATAAGGTTCTGGGGTTGAAGCCCGTCACCGAGGATGTTCTGGAGGATCCTCTTAAGAAAACGAAACCCTCAACGGCCGCTGAATAGGCAAGGCCCCCGGTCTGATCGCTCAGACGCTTTTTGTGGTTTGCCGCAGCACCAATCGCGTTGGTGTTCGCGTAAGCTGGGCTGGGGTTTCCGCATCCTGCAACCAGGACAAGACGGTGTCTGCCACACGTTCGCCGAACTCCGGCACACCACAGTGGACAGTAGACAGGGCCGGCCAGCATTCCGACGCTTCTTTAATGTCATCGAACCCGATGATCTGAAAATCGGCCCCGATCCTGACCTGCGCGGCATGGCAGGCATTGATCATCCCAAACGCAACAAGGTCATTGAAACAGAGGGCCGCATCGCAATCGGGATGTTCTTTGAACAAATCAACTGCCGCGTCGTACCCGAACGAGCGGCTGGATTGCCCGGTTTTTATGATTGGCTGCAGCCCATGTTCCTGCATCGTCCCAATGTAGCCGCACAGCCTTTCTTGCGTGACCTCAGCCCCGGCCAAGCCGCCTATAAACGCAATCCGGCGGGCTCCGGTTTGGATCAGGTACTGTGTGGCCTCTCGCCCGCCTGCTGCGTAGTCCGGCGCAACAAACGGGACCTTGGCGTCAGCGTCGTCGACTTTTCGCAAGACCTGCATCATCGGGATGCCTGCCCTTTCAACCGCGGCCAGCGTATTGGACACGTCGCCATATGCGGGCGACAGGATCAGGGCCGATACCCCGTGTTCCAGCATCGCGGCGACCACCTGATCCTGCAGCGCGGCGTCTTCGTTTGTGTTTGCCATAACAACCGCGTACCCACGCGAGCCCAAGGCCATCTGTAACGAGGTCGCGAACTCGGTAAAAAACGGGTTGGTCAGATCGTTTATGACAAGCCCGATCAGCGCAGTACCCGTCGACCGCAGGTTGGCGGCCGACCGGTTGTACACATACCCGATCTCTTTCATAGCGGCGTGAACCAGCTTGCGCGTTTCCGGTTTCACCTGCGGGCTGCCTTGCAGAACCAGGCTGACCGTGGATTTTGAAACGCCTGCCGAGTTGGCAACATCTATGATCGTGGGTCTGCGCATTCAGGCTATTGTTCAACTCCATGCAGGCTGAGAAGCGTGGTCATCCGTGCTTTAGCCAGTTCCGGGTCTGAGAGCAAACCGGCCTGATCCGCGAGCCTGAAGACCTGCGCGTAGTGGCAGATATCGCGGCTGGATTGGAACCCGCCCGGCATGATGAAATGGGACTGTGACCCGTTCAGCCACGCCAGATAGGCGATCCCGGCTTTATAGAACCGCGTCGGGGCCTTGAAAATCTCTCGGCTAAGGGGAACGGTCGGTGTGAACAGCGCGTTGTAGCGGTCCATGTCACCCATTGCCAACGCCTCAAGCGCTTGACTGGCGGCAGGGGCAATGGCGGCAAAAATACCCAGCAGAGCATGCGAAAAATGTGTTCCATCCCCGGCAATTAGATCCGCATAGTTAAAGTCATCACCGGTGTAGAGGCGCACGCCTTCCGGCAGCCGCGCGCGGAAGGCTTCTTCGTGCGCTTGGTCCAGCAAGGAAATTTTGATCCCGTCCACTTTGGCCGGGTTCTCATTGATCAAAGACAGAACGAAATCGCTGGCGGTATCGACATCCGCACTGCCCCAATAGCCGGTCAACGCAGGATCGAACATGTCGCCCAGCCAATGCAAGATCACCGGTTCCGCCGCCCCATCGATCAACGCGCGATAGACGTCGTGATAGGTATCTGGGCCCGCGTTGATCGCCGGGAAGGCCCGCGAGGCCATGAGGATCAGTTGGCCACCCGCAGCCTCAATCGCTTCGGCCTGATGTTCGTAGGCCGACAAGATTTCGCCAGCGGTGTTCAATGCGCTCAGCGGCAGGTGATCGGTCCCTGCTCCACAGGCCACGCGGGGTGACATTGGGTGTGCCTTTGCGGCCGTCATGGTGCGCTGGATCAACTCCAACGCAGTCGCCCAATCGACGCCCATCCCGCGTTGCGCGGTGTCCATCGCCTCGGCCAGACCCAAACCCTGATCCCAGAGCCCTTGTCGGAAACGCAGCGTTGCATCCCAATCCACCGCGGGACGGCCATCCCAAGGGTCACGTTCCGCCAACGGGTCCGAGACCACATGTGCCGCAGCAAACGCCGTGCGTGTCAGAGGCACCTTCGGTGCTCGTGGCACCAAAGGCGTGCCGGTCAGCTTATAGGGTTCAAGCTGCCCCTCAGGATTTGGCAAAATCAGTTTCATTGTCTCAGACCTCCAAATCCAGAACCAGAATGCCGTCGATGCCGCCCACGGCGTTCTCGACCAGTTGCGCGCCCAGCGCCTTGTGCGTTTCGTTGTTTTGATAGGTCTCCAGCGCGGCCCAATCATCGAAGTCGATCACAAACCCATGCATGTATCCGCGTTCGATCTGCTCGGGGCTTTCACTGCGGCCACCGGTGAACCCACTGGCCCCCGGCAGGGCATGGGACACGTCTGCAAGGCCTTTATAGATGGCCCCGATTGTCTCTTCTGTCACGTCGGAACGGAACTTGGTCAGTACGATATGGCGGATCATGTTCAGAATCCCTGATCTTGTTTGATCATGTCAGCAGCCTTTTCGCCGATCATGATTGTCGGAGCATTGGTGTTCGAGGAATTGACCGTTGGCATGATCGACGCATCCGCGACGCGCAGCCCTTCGATCCCATTGAACCGCAAACGCGGGTCCAGCACAGCCTCAGCATCGCTACCCATCCGGCAGGTGCCCGCGCAGTGGTGCGATGTCTTGGAATGGACGCAGATAAAGTCGAAATACTCCTGCTCGGTCTGTACGTTCGGCCCCGGCAAGCGTTCGGCCAAGACGTAGGGCTTCAGCGCATCCTGAGCGAGGATGTTCTGTACCAGTTTCAGCCCACGAATGGACATCTCGCGATCATAAGCGTCGGCGAGATAGTTGGGGTCGATCAGTGGCATCGCCGCGGGATCGGCGCTTTGCAACCGAACCGTTCCGCGCGACCTTGGCCGCAGAAAGCAGGCGTTCAGGGTGACACCACCGTTGGGCATCGCCTCGACGCCCGCCTCGATGCCCGTACCCAGCCCCAGATGCATCTGAATGTCCGGCGAGCGCGCATCAGGGTCGGCGTACCAGAACCCACCTGTTTCAAACAGGCTGGACGCAACCGGCCCTTTGCGGGTGAACACGTATTGCAGCGCGGCCAGAGCCGAGAGGTGCAGCTTGGCGAAACGGTCATAAGTGTGCGGCCCGGTCACTTCGCAGATCGAGTACAAATCCAGATGGTCTTGCAGGTTCGCGCCCACCTGAGGCTGGTGATAGACCGCATCGATTCCGAGCCCATCCAAATGATCCGCTGGGCCAATACCCGACAGTTGCAACAGACGCGGCGAACCGATGGCGCCCGAGGACAGAATGACCTCTTTCGCGGCGGTGATCTTGTCACCATTCATCATCTCAATGCCGATCGCCCTACCCTTGTCCACCATGATGCGGCGGACCTGTGCGCCGGTGCGCACCGTCAGGTTCGGCCGACTACGGTTCGGCGCAATGAACGCCATCGCGGCGGATGAGCGCCGCGCGTTGCGTTGGGTCAATTGATAATACCCCGCGCCGTCCTGCTTCGCGCCGTTCACATCGCGTGTTTCTGGAATGCCCAACTGCCCCGCGGCCTTGATATAGGCATCGCAGATTGGCAGAGGCGCGGCGGGCATGGAGACGCCCAACGGTCCGCCCTTGCCGTGGAACTCGTCTTCATAAGTGTCGTTGTCTTCGGACTTTTTGAAATAGGGCAGCACGTCGGCATAGCTCCACCCCTCGCAGCCCATCTGCCGCCAGTCGTCGTAATCCTGGGCCGCGCCACGGGTATAGATCTGCGCGTTGATCGCCGAACCTCCGCCGATCACCTTGGCCTGCGTGTAGTTGAAGACCTTGTTCTGCATGTGTTTTTGCGGAACCGTAGACCAACCCCAGCTGCCGATGCCCTTGGTCATCTTTGCGAACCCTGCGGGCAGGTGAAAGAACGGGTGGCGGTCGGTTGAGCCGGCCTCTAACAACAGCACTTTTGCCGATGGTTCTTCGGACAGGCGCGCGGCAATGACCGAGCCTGCCGAGCCGCCTCCGACAACAATGAAATCAAATCCTTCAGACATTCTGATGTGTCCTGCGTTAAAGACGTGAGATCGACAGACCGCCATCCACGGGGATCGCGGCTCCGGTCGCAAAATGCATGTGTCCCTGCACCAGCGGGACAACGACGGACCCGATATCTTCGGGCTCACCCCAGCGGGCGGCGGGGACAAGGCCGCCCTCGATACGGTCGGTGTATTTGTCGCGTACGCCCGCGGTCATCTCTGTCGCAATGATACCCGGTCGCAGCTCAAACACGCCGATGCCGTGGGGGGCCATGCGCACCGAGAAAAGTTGCGTCATCATTGCAGCCGCTGCTTTGGACACGCAGTATTCGGCCCTCTCAATGGACACCATGGTCGCACTAACCGAGGTGACAAAGATGATCGACCGGTACGCATCATCTGGCTGTTCCAGCATGCGTCGCGCCACTTCTTGCGCCAGAAAGAACGCACCGCGCAGGTTGATGTTTTGCACGAAATCCCAATTCTCGGGCTTCAATTCCAGCATGTCTCCCCGCACTGGCGCACCGACACCGGCATTGTTGACTAGGGTTGTGATCGGCCCCAAATTGGCCTCAACCTGATGCAACAGCGCTGGTACGTGATCGATGTCCGAGACATCATGCTGGACATAGATTGCATTCGGACCAAGCTCGTCCAGCGCTGCCTGCACAGCCGATTTTTCGGGACCCGAACGTGAGGCCAGTGCCACTTTGTACCCCGCTGCAATCAGCGCGCGCGAGACACCAAGGCCAATGCCCTGCTGGCCGCCTGTCACCAAAGCAATTCCGGTCATGCCGCGAACTCCATTTCGATAATGTGTCGCCCCGCCCGCAACGCGAGGGCTGCAATGGTCAGGGCCGGGTTCACCGCCGCCGAAGTCGGCAAAACCGAAGCGTCGACGATGAACAGGTTTTTGTGATCATGGCTGCGGCAATAGGTGTCCACCACGCTGCTGGCCGGATCATGGCCCATCCGCGCTGTGCCGCATTGATGCGACGGCGTACGCCGATCAAAAGGCCGCGACAGGACAATCGGAAACCCGGCCTGCCGCAGATGCTGTTTCAGCTTCGCAACCAGCGCCTCATGCGCGGCCCAGTTCGAGCGTTTCCAGTCCAGTCGGATTTGCCCGCCTTTGACCGTTACCCGGCTGTCCGGATTCGGCAAATCCTCGGACATGGCATAGAAATCAAAGCTGCGATCGGCGATCAGTGCCGCAACCGGACCCGGCAGTGGCGTTTGCGACGCCAAGATCGGGCCGGTGATTTTACCCAACATCTGAATGTTGCCCAGGGGCAGACCGCCCTCTCCATCATCGTTGTAATAGTCGTTAAACATCAACGTCTTCTGGTACACCGCTCGATTTCGACGCAGCGGGTGCATTGCCAACACAGCCGAGCAATTGTGGTTCATGAAATTCCGACCAACCTGATCAGATCGGTTCGCAAGGCCCGTTGGGCAATTGTCATTTGCGGATTGCAACAATAGAGCCGAAGACTGCACCGCACCCGCAGCCAGCGCGATGACCGGCGCGTGTAAGACCCCGTGGCCGTCAACCTCAACACCTGTAACCCGCCCATCGTGGTCGGCGACAAGCCGACGGACCAGCGCTCCGGTCAATAGTTCAACATTCCCGTGCTGCAGAGCCTTAGCCAAAGCGCAGGTTTCAGCGTCCATTTTTCCCCCGCGCGTATTCGGGAACGCATCCCAGGTGGTCTGTCCCTCGGCAAGCCACTGGTCGATATCGACGCCCAAAGGCACCGAGGATGGCGTAAGGCCGGCGCGCTGCAAACGGGTGCGAAGGTCGGCAATGTCTGCCTCATCCGAGACCGGAGGGTGCGGATAGCCCTTGCTGTGCGGCGGCTCGGTCGGGTCTTCGTCGGTACGGCCATGCACATCATAGAGCTCCTCGGCGGCTGTATAGTCCGCCTCAAGCGCGTCGTAAGGGATGGGCCAGCCGGGCGAGTGGCCGCCCATGTGCTGGCGCGCCTCAAAGTCCTCTTTGCGGTAGCGGATCAGCGCGGCCCCATAGAATTTCGAGTTGCCGCCGACGCAATAGTAGTTTCCGGGATTGAAGGCCTGACCTTCCCCGTCCAGCCAAGTTTCATCGGGGCGAAAATGCCCGTCGGCAAAGATCGCCTGCGGGTCGCGGTCTTTCGCCGAGGGCCGCAAATGCTCTCCTCGTTCCAGGATTAGAATGCGACGACCGGACGGTGCCAATGCCGCCGCCAAAGTCGCGCCCCCCATTCCTGATCCGATGATTATGACGTCGGCCTGTGTCACGGAACGATCCGCATCTCGCTTTCCGGGTCAAAGGCCACGGCCTTTTCCATGTTCACGGCAAAGGCGAAATCCTGACCCGGTGCGACCTCGGCATCCGAGCGCATCCGCGCGATCACATCGCGGCCCCCCAACTGCATCGACACGAACGTGTCCGATCCGGCCGGTTCTGTCACAACGATCCGGTTGGTCATCTGCGCGATGTTCGAGGATTTGCGGTCTGCCCCGTCCATATCTGTGATCGTCTCAGGCCGGATGCCCAGCAGGATATCGCGACCGTCCCAAGCGGCCAGATTGTCCTGACTGAACGGCAGTTGCGCCATCGACCCATCATGGACTGCAACCTCGGCATGCGGACGGCCATCCAGAACGACGACCTTGGCGGGCACCACGTTCATTGCTGGGGATCCCATGAAGGTTGCCACAAAGATATTGGCCGGAGTGTCATAGATTTCCTGCGGTGTGCCCAATTGCTGAACGTACCCGCCGTTCATCACAGCGATGCGGCTGGACAGCGTCATCGCCTCAATCTGGTCGTGGGTCACGTAGACAATGGTGGTGCCAAGGTTCTGGTGTAGCTTCTTGATCTCGGTCCGCATGTCCACGCGCAGTTTGGCGTCGAGGTTCGACAGCGGTTCGTCGAACAAGAAAACATCCGGGTTCCGCACCAGCGCGCGGCCCATTGCAACCCGCTGACGTTGACCCCCCGAGAGCTGGCCGGGCTTTCGATCCAGCAACTGCTCGATCTGCAACAGCTTGGCGACCTCGGCCATGGCCTTGTCACGCTCGGGCTTTGGGACGCCATGCATCTCAAGACCAAAGGTGATGTTCTGGCCCACAGTCATGTTGGGGTACAAAGCATAGCTTTGGAACACCATCGCGATGTTGCGATTGGACGGGTGCACCCCGTTCATCACCTGCTCTTTGATGCGGATTTCGCCGCTGGTAATTTCTTCCAACCCCGCGATCATGTTCAGCAAGGTCGACTTACCACAGCCCGACGGGCCAACAAGAACCAGGAATTCGCCTTCCTGCACCGAGATATCGACCTTGTGCAGAACCTCGACCGCCCCGTAGGACTTGGTCGCGTTGTCTATGTCCAGAAAACCCATCAGGCCTTATCCTTTCACGGAACCCGCCATCAGGCCGCGGACGAAGTACCGTCCGGCCACGATGTAGACGAGCAGAGTTGGCATGGCGGCCAGAATGGCGCCTGCGAAATGAACGTTGTATTCCTTCACACCGGTTGACGACTGCACCAGATTGTTGAGTGCGACTGTCATCGGCTGGCTGTTGGCATCGGCAAAGGACGCACCGAACAGGAAGTCATTCCAGATGTTGGTGAACTGCCAGATGATCGACACCACGGCGATCGGCCCGGAACTGGGCAGAAGGATGCGCCAAAAGATTTGGAAGAACCCCGCTCCATCGATCTGGGCGGCCCGGATCAGCTCGGTCGGGAACACGGCGTAGTAGTTGCGGAAATACAGCGTCGTGAAGCCGATCCCGTAGACCACATGCACCAGTGCAAGGCCCCAAGTCGTGCCCGCCAGCCCGATGATGCCCAACATACGCGCCATTGGGATCAACACGATCTGGAACGGGATGAAGCAGGCGAACAGCATCAGGCCGAACAGGATGGTATCATATTTGAAGCGCCATTTGGTCAGCACGTAGCCGTTCAGCGCGCCAAGGATGGTCGAGACGATCACCGCCGGAACCACCATTTTGATCGAGTTCCAGAAGTACGGCTTCAACCCCGTCGGATCGACACCGATCTGCGCCGAGGACCACGCCTTGAGCCATGGCTCTAGCGTGAAGACCTGAGGCAAGTTCATCATGCCACCGCCGGTGATCTCTTCCAGCGGTTTCACCGAGTTCACCAGCATCACGTAAAGTGGCAGCAGGTAGAACAGACCAAACAGCAGCAGCACCAGATAGATCAGCGTGCGGGTGACGCGGCCGGTACGAATTGCGGTATCCTGAGTTGCTTGGGACATCAGCGTTTCTCCCGCAATTCGGCGTAGAGGTAGGGGATCATGATCGCCGCAATGGTCATCAGCATGATCGTGGCCGAGGCCGCGCCAATCCCCATCTGGTTCCGCGTGAACGTGTAGGAATACATGAAGGTCGCGGGCAGCTCGGTCGCACGGCCTGGCCCGCCTCCGGTCAGAGCGATCACAAGGTCAAAGGTCTTGATCGCAAGGTGGCTGAGGATCACGAAGGCAGACAGGAACGCCGGACGCAGCTGCGGGATGATGATCCGGCGATAGAGGTTCCAGTTCGAGGCCCCATCCATTTGCGCGGCCCGCAGGATTTCGTTGTCGATCCCACGAAGACCGGCCAGAAACATCGCCATCACGAAACCGCTGGTCTGCCAGACGGCCGCCAGAACCACCGTATAGATGGCGTAATCCCGGTTCTTGATCCAGTCGAACTCGAAGCTGGTCCAGCCCCAGGTGTGCATCACGTTTTCCAGGCCAATGCCGGGGTCGAGGAACCACTTCCAGGCGGTGCCGGTGACGATGAAGCTCAGCGCCATCGGGTACAGGTAGATCGGGCGAAGCAGACCTTCGCCGCGGATTTTCTGATCAAGGAAGATCGCCAGGCCAAGACCGATGCAGGTGCAGATCACGATATAGAGGCTCGCAAAGATCCCCATATTGATCAGCGAGGTTTCCCAATGACTTAACCGCCAAAGTTTATCGTAATTCTCCCAGCCAACCCAGCCATAGGTCGGCAGGATGCGGCTGTCGGTAAAGGACAGGTAGACCGAGAACAAAATGAACCCGTAAACAAAGACCAGCATCATCGCCAGTGATGGCGACAGGACCAGTTTGGGTATCCAGTTCTGAAGGCGTGTCTTGAAATCCGCGTCGGCTGATCCAGCCATGGCGCGCCCTCCTCGTTCGAGTGGTGGTATGTTGGAGCGTTTGCGCCCTCTTGGTGACAGGGCGGCAGACGCGCCGCCCCATCGGGAGGATCACTTTCGGATCACTTGGCGATCGAGACCGCGTCGACCAGCTCGGTCACTGCGGTTTCGCTGTCATACTCACCGTTAAAGTGCGCGGTGACGACGTCATAGACCGCGTTCTTCACCGATGCCGGTGCAGCGTGGCCGTGGGCCATCGAACCGAACAGATTGCCGGACGAAGCGGCTGCAGCCAGATCCTTCATGCCCTGCTGACCGCACGCATCCAGATCGCTGCCATCCACGTCGGTACGCGCCGGGACCGAACCTTTCACCTTGTTGAAGGCAATCTGGAAGCTTGGCGACAGGATCGCGCTGGCCAGTGCGGCCTGTTCAGCCGACACCGCGCCACCCTGATCGAACATCATGAACTGGTCCGCGTTGAACGTGACCTGATCCTGCGTGCCCGGGAAGCGGAAGCACAGGAAGTCCTCGCCCGGTACTTTGCCCGCGTTCAGGAACTCACCTTTTGCCCAGTCACCCATCATCTGGAAACCGGCCTCACCATTGATGACCATTGCCGTCGCCAGGTTCCAGTCGCGACCCGAGAAGTTCTCATCGACGTTGTCGCGGATAAAGGCCATGCGGTCGAACGCTTCTTTCATGGCATCGCCACCAAGCGTTTCCTCGTCCAGATCAATGAAGGCAGCCTTGTAGCCATCTGGACCCAGCGTGGACATCGCTACCGCGTCGAATATGGTCGCATCCTGCCACGCCTGACCACCATGAGCGATCGGGGTGACACCAGCCGCTTTCAGCGCCTCAACGGCGGCGACGAACTCATCCCAGTTCGTCGGCTGAGCGATGCCGTTCGCATCCAGAACCGCCTTGTTCGCCCAGACCCAGTTGGTCGAGTGCACGTTCACGGGTGCCGAGACCCATTTACCGTCATGCTTAGCGAAGGCTTTCAGCGCGTCCGGCACGACGTCATCCCAACCTTCTTTGGCGGCCACTTCATTCAGGTCGGCCAGCGCGCCCTGATTGGCCCAGTCGATGATGTCAAAGCCCAGCGCCTGAACAGCTGTAGGAGCGTTGCCAGCGGTGACACGCGCACGCAGAACGGTCATGGCTTGCTCGCCACCACCACCTGCAACCGGCATGTCGGTCCAGCCAATACCCTGACCTGACAGGTCGTCCTTGAGAACATTCAGCGCAGCAGCTTCGCCACCCGAGGTCCACCAGTGCAGAACCTCAACCTCTTCAGCTTGCGCCAGGCTGGTCGTGCACAGCAGACCCGCCACAATCAGCGATTTTGTCTTAAGCAGTTTACGCATTCTTGTTTCCTCCCTTAATGCGTTCTTCTTATTCGGGACCGATCCGGTGCCCGGTCTTAGTCTTGTGGAACCCATGGCGTGCGGCTGTTACCGATACGCATGACCACTGATTTCACTTCGAAAAATTCCTCGAACCCGTAGCGTCCGATTTCCCGCCCCTGCCCGGATTGCTTGAACCCACCGAAGGCAACCTCGGGGAATCCGTCCATCCAGGTGTTGGTCCAGACCGTTCCCGTTTCTGCACGACGGGCGAATTCCAGGCAGGTGTGGACGTTTTCGCTCCAGACCCCTGCCGACAGACCGTAAGCGCTATCATTGGTCAGCGCGACGGCTTCGTCCAGTGTTTTGAACGTCAGAACGGATAGGACGGGGCCAAACACTTCGTCCCGCGCAATCGGCATCTCGGGCTGAACGTTCGTAACGATGGTAGGCTGATAGAACTGATCGCCCAGCCCTTCGACCTGCAGCGGCGCACCGCCCAAGGCGATGGTGGCACCCGATGCCTGCGCCTGTTTGACGTATGCGTCGATTTTCGCGTTATGCTCGGGCGTGACAATCGCGCCAACCTGCGTCGTTGGGTCCAACGGGTCACCGAACTTGACCTTGCGCGACAGGGCAACGACACGCTCGCGGAAGTCATCGGCAATGTCTTCGTGCACGATGATACGACTGCTGGAGTTGCAGCACTGGCCGACGTTGAAATAGACGCCGAACACAACAGCATCGGCGGCTGCGTCCAAATCGGCGTCCGGAAAGATGACCTGCGGGTTCTTGCCCCCAAGCTCCAGCGCAACTTTCTTGAGCGTGTCCGACGCAACAGCGCTGATCGTCTTGCCCACGGCGGTCGAGCCGGTAAAGCTGACCATGTCCACGCCGTCGTGGGTGGACATCAAACTGCCAACCGGAACGCCGTAGCCCAGCACCATGTTGCAGACACCTGCGGGCAATCCCGCCTCGACCAGCAGCTCGCCCAGCATCAAGGTCGTCGAAGGCGTCATCTCGGAGGGTTTCACCACGACGGTGCAGCCTGCGGCCAGTGCAAAGGGCAATTTCTGGCTAAGAATCCAGAACGGGAAGTTCCACGGAGTGATGATCGACACGACACCGATGGGTTCCTTCAGCACGACACCCATCATGTCCGCACCCAGCGTGTTGTGGCTGTCGCCATGGGTACTGCGCGCCAATGAGGCCGCATAGCGCCACAGATCCGCGGCACCGCCAACCTCGCCCTTGGATTGACTGATCGGCTTGCCGCTCTCCAGCGTTTCGATCAGGGCGATGCGGTCCACATTCTGTTCGATCAGGTCAGCGACTTTCAGTAGAAGGGTGGCGCGTTCCTTTCCCGATGCCCGGCTCCAGACACCGCTGTCGAATGCTTTTCGTGCGGCTTGGATTGCGGCCTCAGTCTCAACTTCGCCACCCATGGCCGAACGGCTAACGATGTGGCCGTGCGAGGGTGAGCGGCGCTCGAACGTCTCGCCCGACGCGCTGTCCTGCCAAGTGCCATTGATGAGGTGCCGACCTTCAAACAGTGGCGGCAGCTCGAACGGGATGGCAGGGTTGATGGTGATGTCTTTCATATCGTCAGTGGCCCGAAAATGTGGGGTTTCGTTTTTCCATGAACGCCGCGACGCCTTCTTCGCGGTCGGCCGAGGCGGCAATTGCGGCACTGCCCAGAGCCTCGACCGCGGCATGGGTGTCTTCACCGACCGCAGCATGGATCATGTTTTTGGAGATTTCGGTGGCGCGGGGTGACAGGTCGTCAAGATCAGCTGTGATCTCAAGGGCGCGCGCCAGAACGTCGTCGTTCACCTCGGTCGCATAGCCCAAGGCAAGTGCACGGTCGGCACCAATTCGGCGTCCAAAAAGAGCCATCTCTTTCACCGCAGCCTCGGGGATAAGCCGGGTCAACCGCTGCGTACCGGACCAGCCCGGCACGATGCCGACCCGTGCTTCGGGCAAAGCCAGCGTGGCACGCGGGGTCATCAGGCGCAGGTCGCAGCAGCTAGCCAGCTCCAGCCCGCCGCCAAAGGCGTGACCGTTGATCGCGGCGATCGTTGGTTTGCCGATCCGTGCCAGCCGGTCAAAGATACGATGCCCGTCACGGACCCAATGGCGGGCGAACTCGGCGGGGCTCAGAGCACCCCAAGCGCCAATATCGGCCCCGCAACAAAACGCTTTTTCCCCTGCGCCGGTTAGAACAAGCGCACGAATGGCCCCGTCACGCTCGACCGCTTGCAGGCCAGCCTCCAGCGCGTCCAGCATGTCCACGGTCAGAGCATTCAGCTTGGACACGTTGTCCAGTGTCAGGACGGCGGTTGGACCCTCGATATGAAACCCGAGCTTGCTCACAGCGCCATCCCCATCGGCCCGACTGCGAACAGGGATTTGGGCATCTGAACTGCATTTTCCGCGACTTTGACGCGACCACCCGACGCTTCGACAATGTCGCGCTGCGCCTCGATGCCGGGCATGATTTCCGTCGCAACCAGACCCTGATCCGTCAGACGAATGACGCAGCGCTCGGTCACATAAAGTACATCCTGACCCGTTTCGCGGGCGCGGCGGCCCGAGAATGTGACGTGTTCGACCTGATCCACCATCTTGGTGAATTTGCCGGGGGCATCCACCCGGATACCGTCGTCCGTCAGATCGATCTTGGCACCGGCTTCGAACCAGCCCGAGAACACGATCTTTTTGGCGCGGGCAGTTATGTCGACGAACCCACCGCATCCTGCGGTCAGGTAAGGTTTCTTACCCAGCTTGGAAACGTTCACGTTGCCTTCGACATCGACCTCAAGGAACGAGAGGAATGACATGTCGAACCCGCCGCCCTGAAAATAGATGAATTGTTGTGGGGACGGCACAAAAGCATGTGCATTGGACGCGCAGCCAAAGGCAAAGCCGGTCAATGGGACGCCGCCAACGGCCCCCTGCTCAATCGCCCAGGTTACAGCCTGCGGATACCCCTCTTCCAACAAAACACGCGGGACCATGGCGCTGATACCAAAGCCCAAATTAGCGCTCATACCGCTGCGCAGCTCTTGCGCGGCGCGGCGGGCGATGACCTTTTCGACTCCATGTTCGGCCAGCGAAAAACTGTCCCACGGGCGCATAATCTGGCCAGAGATCGCAGGGTCGTAAGACGTTTCCGTCGTCTGCATCTGTTCTGGGTCTTCGACGATCAAATCGACCAGATGCCCAGGTACGCGCACATCATGAGGGCGCAAGCTGCCCTCGGCGGTGACGCGTTGAACCTGCGCGATCACGATTCCGCCGTGGTTTCGGACGCATATCGCTTGCTCCAGCCCGCCCAGATAGGCACCTTCATGTTCATAGGTCAGGTTGCCGAACTCATCCGCCGTGGTCGCGCGCAACACGCAGACATTCGGGTTGATATTCGGGAAGTGCAGCCAGGTCTGACCGTCAAACTCTTTCCTTGCGACGATGGGCGCGGCTGACCCGCGTTCGTTCATCGCACACCCCTCGCGCACCGGATCCACGAAGGTCTCAAGACCCACTTGCGTCAGAACACCGGGGCGATGCGCTGCGGCTTCGCGGTGCATGTCGAACAGAATGCCCGACGGCACGTTGTAGGCGGCGACCCGATCCTCGACGATCATCTTCCAGATTTCCGGCATCTCTAGGCTGGAGGGGCCCGACGGGTATGACCCGGCCAAAACACGGCTGAGCAGCCCATCCTGCGCCAAGTGGTCCATACCCTTCACACCGTACATATCGCCGGCGGCAATCGGGTGCAGCGCGGTGATGTTGCGCGGATGGCCCTCTTTGCGAAACCGCTCACCCAATGCCTTGAGAACCAGGTCAGGACAGCCCAGCGCCGAGGAGGACGAAACGGTAACAACCGCGTTGTCCGGGATGCGAGAAACGGCCTCGGAAACGGAAACAAGCTTGGTCATCAGAAGCCACCGTAATCTACGTTGATGCGCTGGCCCGAGGCTGCGGCCTCGCGCACGCTCAGAGCGACGGACAAGGATTTCACACCGTCCGGTCCATCCGCGGCCGGGCGACCTTGGCCTGCGGCTGCGGCGACAAACTCGGATACACCTTGAACGTATAGCGAGTGGTCCGAGAACGGGATTTCTTCGCGTCCTTCCTCGGTGACCAATGCGATCTGCCCGACCGGGCGCTGTGTCATCACACCTTCGGCAAAGATCGACCCCTTGGTTCCATGCACCTGCAGGCTAGAACCGGCAAAGGGGTGCGTAAAGCTTTCGTGCGTCATGACCATCGCGCCCGAGGGCATCGTCCAGACGGACATGCACGAGTCCTCGACCCCCTGCCCCATACCTGAGCTTGCCATTTGTGCCACTACGGAAACCGGGTCCTCTTTCAGCAGGAACCGCGTGACGTCCGCATCGTGAACAACAATGTCCGGGATCACACCACCGCCCGCGTCAGCTGAATTGATGCGCCAGCCCTGCAAGTTTCCGGGCAAATGCACCGCATGGTGAATACGCAAGGACAGAACATCGCCGACACGCCCATCCGCGATAAGGTCGCGAATAGCACGATGACTTCCCGAACACCGCAGATGGTGATTTGTGCCAAATGCAACCCCTGCGGCCTCGGCAGCGCGAACCATTTCGACCGCTTCTGCTTGCGTCATCCCAAGCGGCTTTTCACAAAGCACATGCTTACCCGCTGCGATGGCCGCCATGGCCTGGCCATGGTGTTTTTCGTTGGTCGAAGAGATGTACACCGCCTGCACGCTCGGATCCGAAAGCGCCGCACTCAAGTCGGTGGTGGCATTGGGGATGCCGTGTTCGCTGGCCCAAACCTTCACCCGATCCGGCGAATTGCTGACCACCCAGGTGACGTCATTGCCGACCTGCTGACGCACAGCATCCAACATATATTGCGAAGCTATCGTGCTCGCCCCGACAAAGACCCAGTTCATTCTTCCCACCCAGATTTTGGAACGTTCCAAACGTTTAGTGGAACGTTCCAAATTTGGCAAGTAGAATTTTCCTGGCGGCAGTCTCGACTCGCACAAAGCGTCAGCTTTGCAGGTTTCGCATCCAAGGCAGGCCTCTCTGTTGCTTACAGGGCGACCGCTCAGCTCCTAGCGCCCATTTCGACAATGCTCATCCGCCCAAACCTTTCCGTTGACTTTCGTTGCAAATGTAACGATATTGTTGCAAATGTAACGAAACAGTCGACTCTGCCAACGACATAGCTCCGACTGCATCGCATCTTTGGAGGGCACTCATGGCCAAGGCATTCGCGTCCCAGGGGGACATGTCGGAAAAGAAAATCTCGTTCACCGAGGTCGGCGATGGCCTTTATGCCTTTACGGCCGAGGGTGATCCGAACTCGGGCGTGATCATTGGCGATGACAGCGTAATGATTGTCGAGGCGCAAGCGACCCCGCGCCTGGCCAACAAGGTGATCGAATGTGTAAGGTCCGTCACCGACAAACCGATCACCCATGTTGCCCTGACCCACTACCACGCCGTTCGCGTTCTGGGCGCCAGCGCCTTTGGCGCGCAACAGATCCTGATGTCGGACATGGCCCGCGCTATGGTCGTTGAACGGGGTAAAGAGGACTGGGATAGTGAGTTCCAGCGCTTCCCCCGCTTGTTCGAAGGCCATGAGAGCATTCCGGGCCTGACTTGGCCCACGACCACCTTCAGCGACACGATTACAGTTTACTTGGGCAATCGCCGGGTCGATCTGATGCACCTGGGGCGCGCTCATACGGCCGGCGATATCGTCATCCATGTGCCTGATCAGAACGTCATGTTTACTGGCGATATCGTGGAATACCATTCCGCCTGCTATTGCGGCGACGGGCATTTTGGCGACTGGGGCGACACGCTGGATCAGATCAAGTGGTTTGACGTCGACGCAATCGCGCCAGGTCGCGGCGATGCATTGGTCGGCAAAGACATGGTTAACGCCGCCATCGAAAACACCCGTGACTTTGTCGAAAGCACCTACCGACCCGCGGCCAAAGTCGCGGCACGCGGCGGGTCCCTGAAAGAAGCGTGGGACGCCGTACGGGCCGAGTGTGATCCCAAATTCGCCAGCTACGCGATCTACGAACACTGCCTGCCCTTCAACGTCGCCCGCGCCTATGACGAGGCGCGCGGCATCGACACCCCCCGCATCTGGACCGCTCAGCGTGATCTGGAAATGTGGGAGGCCTTACAGGGCTAAAAAGCGTCGGCCCGGCTGCTTGGCCGGGTTTCCAACCAAAGCGAAACGCGCGCAGCCAGAGGACAAAACAGATGTTCGATGATCGATACACGCTTGCCTACAAGCGTTATCCCTACAAGAAGTCGACCGATCAGGATACCGCGACTCCGGTACGCCACCCGGTCGTTGTGATGGGCGGTGGCCCAGTCGGTGTCGCCACAGCGCTGGACCTTGGGCGTCAGGGCATTCCGACGCTGGTACTGGATGACCACGAAGGTGTGGGCATGGGGTCGCGTGCCATTTGTTTCGCCAAGCGCTGCCTTGAGATTGCAGACCGCTATGGGTGCGGAAAACCGATGGTCGACAAAGGCGTCGTCTGGAACCTTGGCAAGGTTTTTCACAAGGATGACCAGGTATTCGAATTCAACCTTTTGCCCGAAGAAGGGCATGAATACCCCGCCTTCATCAACATGCAGCAGCCCTATTTTGAAAGCTATCAACTCGATCGCTTCGAAGACCTGCAGAAACAAGGCGCGCCGATCGAAATTCGCGGCAAGAACCGTGTGGATGCGGTCAAAGTTCACGACGACCACGTCACCCTCTCAATCATGACGCCGGACGGCCCTTACACGCTGGAAGCAGACTGGCTGATCGGGTGTGATGGAGCGTCCTCACCTCTGCGGACGATGTTGGACCTGAATTTCACAGGCAAAGTCTTTCAGGACAGTTTCCTGATTGCCGACATCAAGATGAAGAACGACAGCTTTCCGACCGAACGCTGGTTCTGGTTCGAACCGTCCCATGGGTCGGGCGCCTCGACCCTGCTGCACAAGCAGCCAGATGACGTTTGGCGCGTGGATTTCCAGATCGGATGGGATGTCGACCGTGCCGAAGAGATGAAGGAAGAGAACATCCGTCGTCGTCTCGACGCGTTCTTGGGGGACGGTGTTGAATATGACATGGTCTGGTCATCCATCTACACGTTCCAGTGCAAACGTATGGACAGCTTCCGTCATGGCCGCGTTTTCTTTGCGGGCGACGCGGCGCATCAGGTGTCCCCATTCGGCGCGCGCGGTGCAAATTCGGGCATGCAGGATGTCGATAACCTCGGCTGGAAACTGGGCATGGTCATACGTGGTGAAGCCCCCGAAAGCCTGTTGGAGACATACGACGCCGAACGTATCCACGGAGCGGACGAGAACATTCTGAATTCGACCCGGTCCACCGACTTTATCACTCCGAAAACCGACGCGAGCCGTACGTTGCGCGATGCGGTTCTGTCTCTGTCGCAAAAGTATGAGTTTGCGCGCCCAATGGTGAATTCAGGGCGCTTATCGGTCCCCTGTACCTATGATGGATCGCCGCTCAATTCGGCGGATGCCTTGAACGGTCCGTCGCGATCTCGTCCCGGCGCGGTCTGCCCGGATGCTCCGCTGGGCGACGACTTCCTTCTGTCCAAACTGGGCGACAAATTCGTCTTGATGACCATCGACGCAGAAGCGCCCGACTTGATCGAAGAAGACGGTATTCAAGTCACGCGTCTGGCCCTGTCGGTCAAGGATGACAAAACCGGTGCCCTGAAAAAACGGTATCTGGGTGAGGCTGAAAGCGCGGTTTACCTGATCCGTCCGGATCAGCACGTAGCTGCCCGCCGCCCCAGCTTTGACGAGAACTCAATCCGCGCATCCATCCGACGCGCTGTCGGTAAGGAGTAACACCCATGACTGACTTGATCTTGACCCCGAACATCGACGGCGTCGACGATTTCTACGCTGAGCTTCTGGCCGCTCATGAGGGGTTGGAGAAAGACGACAGCGATGCATTGAACGCCCGCCTGGTCCTGGTTCTGGCCAACCATATCGGCAACCGCTCGGTTCTGAGCGAGGCGATCAAAACTGCCGCGAATTAATCCATTTAGGGAGGATATCATGAAACTGAACTTTAAAGCCCGTGCGCTCGCATGCGTTGGCGCAACGACCATCGCCCTCTCGTTCGCATCGACCGCGATGGCCGAGACAACGCTTGCCCTGTCCAGCTGGCTGCCGCCGCGCCACCCAATCGTGACAGGCGCGATCAAGCCCTGGGCGAAACAGGTTGAAGAAGCCACAGACGGTCGCGTGACTGTCCGCGTTCTGGCCAAGCCACTCGGCCCGCCACCTGCGCACTATGACATGGCCGCTGACGGTATTGCCGACATCACCTACGGCCTGCATTCCTTCACCACGGATGACCGTTTCACCCGTTCGCGCATCGGCCAGTTCTCGTTTATTGGCGACGATGCCGCGGCCGGCTCCAAGGCGTTCTGGAACGTGTATTCCGGCCCGTTGGAAGCGCAGAAAGAGCATGAGGGCACCAAGCTTTTGGGGCTTTTCGTGCACGGCCCAGGTATGTTGCACAACAACGTGCGCAAGATCGAAACCGCTGATGATTTTGCTGGACTGAAAATTCGTGTTCCGGGTGGATACATCTCTGATCTGATGTCAGGCATGGGCTCCACAACGCTGTTCATGTCCTCGGGCGAGGTCTATGAGAAGCTGTCGCGCGGCGTGATTGACGGGGTGACCTTCCCCTACGACGCCCTTGCCGCCTTCAAACTGACTGAAGACGTCAAATACACAATGACTGTGCCCGGTGGTCTATACAACACCACGTGGTTCATGGTGATGAACGAGGACAAGTGGAACGAAATCTCGGCAGAGGACCAGGCCGCCATCGAGGCGATTTCTGGTGAAGCGTTTGCCGCACTTGTTGGCGAAGCCTGGATCGGCGCAGACGAGAAAGGCAGTGCAGCCGCAGAAAAGGCCGGGATCGAAGTCTATGAAGCCCCGGCTGCTGTTTTGGACACGATCAAATCCCAGGCTGCAGATGCCGAAACCGCTTGGTCCGAAGCGATCTCGGCGGACGGCTACGACGGAGCGGCGGCCTTGGAAGAACTGCGCAAGCAGGCAGGCGTGGACTTCTGATCCATGGAGCGGCTTCGCCATCGTTTCCCCGACCAGCCCCCGGAAGAGGGGCTGGATATTGGGCTGCTACTCGACAGATCACTTGGTGCCGGTGCCGCTCTGATCCTGTTTTGCCTTATCCTCATCACCTGTGTGGACGTGATCGGGCGTTACTTTCTGAATGCACCTCTGACAGGTGCATTCGAACTGACTGAAATTCTATTGGCGGCCCTGGTGTTCCTTGCTCTGCCATTGACGACTGAGCGACGGGAGCATGTCGAGGTCGACCTGCTGAATATGGCCCTCGGCAAACATGCTCAGCGCCTGCTCTCGGCGTTTGCCGGGCTGTTTTCGGCGGCATTGCTGGCCACTTTCTCGTGGCGGCTTTTCACCCATGCGGCCAAGGCGGCCCACGACGGCGCGGTCAGTAACGCGCTGGAAATTCCGCTGGCTCCATTCGGCTATCTCGCTGGCGTGTCCTGCATGGTTTCCGCCTTCATTGCCTTTCTGCGCGGTCTGCAGCCGCCAAAAGAACGCAACACCGATAAGTCCACGCCGGAGGCTCTGCCATGATTGAATCCCTGATTGGTTTTGCCGTCCTTCTTGGGCTGATCCTGTTGCGGGTTCCGATTGCCTTTGCCATGGCAGCCGTCGGAGGCTTTGGCTTTGCCTATATGCGCGGCTGGGAACCGGCCTGGGCAATGACAGGCCAAGTGGCCTTCGACACCGCGCTATCCTACAGTCTGTCGGTCATTCCGCTCTTTATTTTCATGGGCAATGTCCTGGCCGGATCTGGTGTCGCGCATGGCCTTTTTGCGGGCGCTGATCGCCTGTTCGGCAGGCTGCGCGGTGGGCTTGCCATGGCGTCGGTGTTCTCTTGCGGTGGGTTTTCCGCAGTGTGCGGGTCCTCGTTGGCAACAGCGGCAACCATGTCCAAGGTCGCCATGCCCTCGATGCGCAAGTTTGGCTATGATGACCGGCTCGCGACCGGCTCCATCGCTGCCGGAGGCACGCTGGGCATTCTGATCCCACCCTCGGTGATCCTGATCATCTATGGGCTGTTGACCGAAACAAACATCGCCAAATTGTTCATCGCCGGTATCATTCCGGGTATCATCGGTGTTCTGCTGTATCTCGGCGCAGTGATGGTTGCAGTTCGCGTGAACCCTGCCCTCGCACCCGAAGAAGAAAACACCGAACCGATGAGCCGAACCGATCTGGTTGGTGTCTTCTGCGTGCTGGGTCTGTTTCTGTTCATCATGACTGGGATCTACGGCGGATTTTTCACCCCAACCGAGGCGGCAGGTATGGGCGCAGGTGCATCGGTGCTGATCGCGGTGGCCTTGCGGACCATGACATGGAGCGCATTCTTCACGGCAACTATGGATTCCATCCGCGCGACCGCGATGATCTTTGCGGTCATCATTGGCGCGGAACTCTTCACTAATTTCATCAACTTCGCCGGACTGCCCGATGCTCTGTCCAGTTTTGTGATCGACAACGAAATGCCGGTCTGGGCCGTAATCGTGTTCATCATTGTGGTCTACATGGTGCTCGGCTGTGTGCTTGAAAGCCTGTCGATGATCCTACTGACGGTGCCGGTCTTCTACCCGCTGATGTTCGAGCTGGAATTTGCAAACGAGTTGCTGCTTGACCCCGAGAACGCTCTGATCTGGTTCGCCATCGTCGTCGTTGTCGCGACCGAGATCAGCCTGATCACACCTCCGGTCGGCATGAATGTCTTCGTGCTCAAAGGCGTTCTTCAAGACGTTTCTCTGGCCACTATCTTCAAAGGCGTCCTGCCCTTCTGGATTGCTGACATCGTGCGGCTGACGCTTCTGATCCTCGTTCCCTCACTATCGCTTTGGTTAGTGGGGCTGATGTGAACCGCGCGACCCCATTCAATCTTGCCTCTCAAGAAAGGAGGACACGATGAAAATCGAGAAAATCCACCACGTCGCCTATCGCTGCAAAGACGCCAAGGAAACCGTTGAGTGGTATGGAAAGATGCTGAACATGGATTTCATTCTGGCCATTGCCGAAGACCATGTGCCCTCGACCCACGAGCCGGACCCTTACATGCATCTGTTCCTGGATGCAGGTGACGGTAACGTGCTGGCTTTTTTTGAACTGCCAACGAAACCAGAGATGGGCCGCGATCCGAATACGCCAATCTGGGTGCAGCACATCGCTTTCAAGGTCAAAGACCGCGCCACCCTGATTGAATTCAAGGAGCATCTTGAAGCCAACGGCGTCGAAGTTCTTGGTGTTACCGACCACTCGATCTTTCACTCGATCTATTTCTTCGATCCATCGGGCCACCGGATCGAGCTGGCCTGCCCTGATCCAGACGAAGAAGCCATGCTGGCACGGATGGACGAAGTGAAGTGGTTGATGCTGGAAGACTGGTCAAAAACCAAGAAAGCACCCAAGCATGCAGATTGGCTGCACGCCAAAGAGCTTAACAAAAACGCCTGATGCACTGCCCGCGGCGGATATCCGATCCGGCGCGGGAACAGATTGCAAAGGCGCCTCCGCAACACACCAGAAGCGACTGGGGAAGGTCATGAAACTCTACTCTTATTGGCGTTCTACGACCTCATACCGGGTTCGGATTGCCCTGAACCTCAAAGGTCTCAGCTATGAGATCTGCCCCATCAACCTGGTCGCCGGAGAGCAGAAAGCACCCGACTACACCGCCCTCAACCCCGGCAAAGGTGTTCCAACGCTTGACCTCGGGGATGGCACGCTTTTGACCCAGTCTCTGGCGATCATCGAATACCTGGACGCCGTGGTGCCCGAACCTCGGCTGTTGCCGACAGACCCGCTGCAGCGTGCTCGCGTGCAGGCTGCGGCTCAGACCATTGCGATGGACATCCACCCGGTGAACAACCTCAGGGTCATGTCATACCTCAAGGCTAATGAAGGGCTGACCACGGACGGCCAGCTTGAATGGTTCCACCATTGGATGACCGAGGGGTTTGCCGCCTACGAGGCCTTGTTGCCAGAGGGCACGACCTTCAGCTTTGGGGACAACCCCGACCTCGCCGATGTATGCCTTGTTGCTCAGCTTTATAACGCGCATCGCTGGGGCGTTGATATGTCTCCCTTCCCTCGCCTTCTTGAAATCGAAGAACGCGCCCTTTCCCTTTCGGCGTTCGACGGCGCACGTCCGGAAAACCAGCCCGACGCGACCTAAAGATCCAGGCATGTAGTTCTTCCTTTGTGGGGCGGAGGCGCGATGTCTATCGCGACCAATCCTGCCCGAGCCTTCTGAAAGGCAATTATACCCGAACCCTTTCGCAGCAAGGCCCAAGGCGACAACTGACGTATGGGATTTGGCGATTGCACCAGCACTCTGCGTGCAGGGAAAGACCTGCAAAAACAACAGAAACTTAGGTCGGCGCAACCCGACCAGTCAGTTGGTTTTCGCCACTTTCATCAGCGCTGAAATACCTTTCTCCAACGCTTCACGATCTTCGGGAGACATCGCATCAAGCATGCGGTTGGCACGTTCCTGAACCTTTGGCTCCAAATGCTGAAATTGGCGCACCCCTTCTGGCGTGCAGCGATAGACACGGATCCTACGGTCTTCGTCTGAAATCTCACGAACGATAAGCCCCTTTTCATCAAGGCGCTTTGCAGCCCGGCTGACTTGTACTTTGTCCAGTGTTGATCGATGGGCGAGGTCCAGTGACGTCATGCTCTTGGCATTTGCCAGCAGGAACAACAATCGCCATTCCTCTCGCGACAGACCCAATTCACGCTCATAGACGTCCGTCAGATTTCTCGAGAAAGCTTCGGACGCCACAGCCAATCGGTATGGGAAAAATGAATCTAGCTGCATACTCTGCCAAAGATAATTCAGCATGGTTTCATCTGCAACGATTTGTTTTTTTCGCGCGCCCTACGCAAAGCTTTGATCCAATTTGATAGGCACTATCAGAATGAACTGGCGTCGATCATGCCCAGAAACAATGGCCCCTCGATTCATCGCTGGATCAAGCCTCCAAACAAAACTATCGAAACAAATCAGGGCGCGAGCAGTTTGCGACCTTGTGCCTCCAGCGTCCAACACTGAGTTCCTTCCAGCACCACTGCGGTCAGCGCGTGCTCGTACCCCGCTCCGGTATCAATATTGACGCGATTGCCACGATGTTCCGGCGCGGGCACGTGGCTGTGCCCGTGTACGATCAACCAAGGGTATTCCCCTGTGTGATCCAAAAACTCATTGCGTATCCAGATCAGGTCGTCGCGGTCTTGTTGGTCCAATGGTATGCCCGGTCGAATACCAGCGTGAACGAACAGCACGTCCTCGGTCAGGTGGAATGGTTGTAGGTTGCTCATAAAGTCCAGATGTGCCTGTGGCACGACCTGTTTGGCTTGCGCGTGAACCTGATAGATCCGGTCCCCGTCCTCGACCCCTACCCCGTAGGACTTCAACGTCTCAACGCCGCCAATCCGGGGATGAAGCCAGTGATAGCCGACAAGCAGACGAGCGTCGTTGCGCGGATAGTCCTCTAGGAACATCGCGTACATCTGGTCGTGGTTCCCGCGGAGAAAGGTCCAGTTTTTGCCCTCGGCCTGCCCATGGATCAGAAGGTCAAGAACGTCTCGGCTATGGCCACCTCGATCAGTGTAGTCGCCAATAAACACCACCTTGGCGTCTGGGCCACCGTCGCGTTCAATCCGCGTCAGCGCATCTTGCAGCATCTCCAACTGGCCGTGAATATCGCCGATGGCGTAGATTGGTTCTGGCATTATCTCCTCGCGTCGCATCGCGCACTGGGCCGGTTATTGGGTCCACTCGATCTCAAAGTCTTCCCTAAAGGCGAAGCGGGTCAGGTGGGTTTCGATTACTTCTTGCCGCTTTGTTAAGTCACCCAGAGGTCTCGGCAGCGCCGGATTCGACCTGTTCCGCAAGCAAGCTCAACCCGGTTTGGGCGGCTTGCCGCATCGCCTTCGCGAACAGCGTGACATCAATATCGGTCGCCAAGAATGTCACCCCCAGATCCAGACACTTGCGCTGCATTTCCGGATCGAGCGTCAGAATGCCCGCCGCCTTTCCCGACGCAATGATGCGTTGCAGCGCGTCCAACACCGCCTCGACGACTTCGGGGTGGCCGGCATTCCCGATATGCCCCATGTCCGCCGCCAAGTCCGCCGGTCCGACGAAAACGCCATCCACATCCGTGGTCAAAATGTCATCCAGAGCCGCCAGACCAAGGCGGTTTTCCACCTGAACCAAAAGGCAAATCTGCTCGTCTGCCGTTTTCAAGTAATCCGGAATAGCAGCAAACCGGGAAGCACGCGCCAAGGAGGAGCCCACACCCCGGACCCCGTGAGGTGGATACCGAACAGCCCGCACCAATTCCCGCGCCTGATCACCGCTTTCCACCATTGGAACGAGAATGCTTTGAACCCCGGCATCGAGGTACTGTTTGATCATCCAGGTCTCGCCAATCGGCAAGCGGGCGACTGCAGCGCTGCCCGATCCCTCGATCACCCGCACTTGTTCAAGGATCGAACGCAGATCGTTTGGTGCATGTTCGCCATCGACCAACAGCCAGTCAAAATCCGCGGTCGCGGCGATTTCGGCGGCATACGCATTGGCCATTCCGATCCAGCAACCGATCTGCGGATGCCCGGCCGTAAGCGCTGCTTTAAATGAGTTCTTTGGCGCAGGCATACGCGACGCTCCTTTCAGGCAAAATTAATATCGACCGAGCCGAAAGGCCCAAAATCTGCGTGGATTGCCGTGCCCGGCGGGCATTCGATGGGGCGGATAAAACTGCCGGACAAGATGATCTGTCCCGGTTCGATGCTCTGACCATATTGCGCCATTCGGCGCGCAAGCCAGACAACGCTTTCGATCGGGTCGTTCAATACACCCGCCCCCAGACCGGTCTCTTCGATCTCACCATTGCGGAAGGTCAGCGCGCCGACCCAGCGCAGATCAAGGGCGTCGACCGCGTGGCGTTCCGCGCCCAGCACAATGCCTGCATTGGCAGCATTGTCGCTGATTGTATCGTAGACGGTGCGCGCATTACCACTTTCGGGGTCTACACGCTGAATGCGGGTGTCCAGAATTTCGATTGAGGGCGCGACATAGTCCGTGGCGGCGACAACGTCTTCGCGCGTGACGTTTTGCCCGCCGACAGAGGATTTCATAACAAAGGCAATCTCGGCCTCGATCCGTGGCTGAATGAAGCGACCGGCAGGGACCGTACCGCTATTGGCAAAAGCCATGTCATCGAACAGGATGCCACTATCGGGAATGTCAATGTTAAGCGCGTATTGCATCGCCTTCGAGGTCAGGCCGATTTTCCAACCTATGACCTTGCGCCCTTCCGCCAGCTTCTGCCGGTAAATCGCATTTTGCACCGCGTACGCATCATCCATCCCGATCTCGGGGTGGCGCAGGCTCAGCAGACCGATCTGCTGTCCGGTGCGTTCCGCCTGCAGCAGATCGGCCGCGGCGCGGGCGTGATCTTCGGGTGTCATGGCTGCTCATCCTCGACAGTATTTCGCAGCGTCCCAATGCCGTCGACTGACACCTCAACAACGTCACCGGGGGCAAGGTATTTCGGCGGATCAAATCGCGCTCCTGCCCCGGTGGGTGTTCCGGTGACGATGATATCCCCCGGCTGCAAGGTCATGAAGGTCGAGATGTATTCGATCTCGCGCCGGATCGGGAACATCATGCGGTTCAGGGTATCGTCCTGTCGCAGCTCACCGTTCACATGGGTCTGAATGCGAGCGTCATCCAACTGGGCCGCGTCGGTGAACGGCACCAGCCACGGCCCGATCGCACCGGATTTATCCCAGTTCTTACCTTGAGTTACGTTGAACTTCGCATGCCGAACCCAATCACGGATCGTACCCTCATTGCACAGGGTCAGCGCCGCGATATGGGCATAGGCGTCCTGTTGCGAAATCCTGCGACCGGGCTTGCCGATCACAATGGCCACCTCACCCTCATAGTCCAGCGTGTGGTTTTCCGGAGGCCGGATCAACGGGCGGTCATGCCCTGTGAAACCGCTGGCAAAGCGCGGGAACAGAGACATGTATTTCGGTTGCGCGCTGCCATCTTTGTATTCCGCATTCCGGTCGGGAAAGTTCACACCGACACAAAGGATACGGCGCGCGTCCGGCATCACCATTTCATAGGTAAAATCGGTATGTGTGACAGGCTTTCCCTGTGCCGCGCTGATCAGTTGATCAAAGGCTCCGGCGGCGATCACCTCATATAGGCTGGCGTATTCGGGGAAGGCCTCATTCAGCGCAATGGCACCGCTATCAGTGATTGCCCCGAAATAGGTGGCTCCATCGGCGTTAAAGGTTGCGAACTTCATGCAAGTGTCTCCCAAACCTCTTGAATGACATCTGCGGCCATCAGCACGTCATCCCGCGTTGTATCGAATTGCCCGACCTGAAAGCGGATGATTTTGCGACCGTCGAACATGCCCTGCGTCAGGTAAATCCTGCCGTCGTCGTTCAGCGCGTCCACCAACCGTTGCTGCATTTCATCATCGCCGGGGCAGCGGAAGGAAAACAGGCTGAGGATCGGGGCGGTCGTGATCTCGAACCCCTCCATCGCCTCTATTTTCTGAGCTACTTCATTGGCCCAGGTCACGTGATTTCGGATACGCGCGCGCAGCCCTTCGAGCCCATAGGACCGCAACAGGAACCAGATTTTCAACGCGCGGAAGCGGCGGCCCAGAGGGATCGTCCACTCGGAATAGTTTGTGACTTCTGCGCCTGTGGTCTTCAGGTATTCGGGCTCGATTTTCAGGGTGTTAAGCTGCGGTGTCGCGTCTTTCAAAAACTGGATCGCGCAGTCAAACTGTGCCCCCAGCCATTTATGCGGGTTGAACACGATGCTGTCATAGCGCTCGGCCCCCGCCCACAGGGCTTCGCGGAACTCGGGACAAACCATGGCGGACCCGGCCCAGGCGGCGTCCAGATGGGTGTAGAGGTCATGCCGCGCAGCGCTATCCGCTACGGCCTCCAGATCATCACAGGCGCCAACACCTGTGCCCCCGGTGATTGCGATGATCCCCGCGGGGACATGTCCGTCCGCGATATCGCGCTGGATTGCGGCCTCCAGCATATCGGGGTCAATGGCGAATGTCGGCCCGTGCGTGGGCAGCTTTACCAGATTGTCCTGTCCGATACCGGCAACCCAGCAGGCGCGATCAATGGATGAGTGCACCTGGTCCGAGCAATAGATGCGCAAGGCCCCCTTGGCATTCAGCCCCTGTCGATTGCCGGTAAAGCCCGTCGCACGCTCGCGCATTGTCAGGACCGCCGACAACGTGGCCGAGGACGCGCTGTCCTGAATGACCCCGGTCATCCCCTTTGGCAAACCAAGCGCCTGGCGCAGCCAATCGACCATAACGCCTTCAACTTCGGTTGCGGCAGGAGAGGTCTGCCACAACATGCATTGCGCCGCGATTGTGGTGACCAGCATCTCCGCCAGCATAGACGGCGGCGCGGCGTTGGCCGGAAAATACGCAAAAAAGCGGGGATGCTGCCAATGCGTCATCCCGGGCATCACGATCCGCTCAAAGTCGGCCATGATGGCTTCCATCGGCTGACCTGTTTCGGGCGGCGATGGTTCAAGCTGACTGGAAATGTCCCCTGGTGCAGTCTGTGCCCGAACCGGGCGTTCTGACAGCGTTTGATGATAGTCGGCAGCCCATCTGGAAATCTGCTGCCCCCACTGTGCAAATTCGTCCCAGTCCATACGTTCGCTTTCCTTTACCGCAATCGTCGATCAGCATTGATCGTCGCGGGTTGTGTCCGATTGAGTGTGTTTTGAGTTGCGCAGGCTTCAGACCGAAAAGCTGATGTTTGCCTGACCCGTTCCCGAGCTGCCAAAGTAGGGTGTGTAGATATCGATCTCTCCCTTGTAGCTGCCCCAGCCAAGCGCGCCGAACAACAGCGCCGTGTCGTTCATCGCGCACTCTCCCGTGCATTTTTTGGCGTAATCCGGAAGAAGCTCCAGGAATTCTTCAAACCGCCCCTGCTGCCATAGTTCGATGACTCTCAGGTCCATCTGACGATTGAACTCACCGTTTACAGCGTTCAGGCCGTCGACCGAGCGTTCGTTTGGCGTGAAATCATGGCTCAGCGAGCCAGATGCCAGGATCGAGACATTCCGATCCGAGCGCCGGATGCCTTCGGCGATTGCCTCGCCCCAAACACGGTTCTCCTGAATCGATGAGAACTGATTGACTGCAACAGGCAGCACCCGCGCGTTGACCCCGTCATTGATGAAATGCATCGGCAGCAGCGTGCCGTACTCCATGCCCATGTCGGGATGCGAATGGCCCAAGGCCCGTTCCCCGCGCTCGCGCAGAACGTCGAGAATGGTTTCGCCCAGTTCGTGATCGCCTTGATAGTCGAATTCCATATCCGCCAGCATGTGCGGCAGCTCATGACTGATGAAACGCCCCTTGTGGTGCGCTTTCGTGTTCAAGTGAAAACCCTGATTGGTGATCCAATGGGTGTCGAAGATGACAAACGTATCGACCTTGCGATCAATCGCATCCTGACGCAGGCGCGCATACCCATCGATGGCGGGTTGCCGGATGCCTTTGTACTTTGGCATCGTATGGGACATCCAGATGCTAGGCACATGCGTGATTTTCGCAGCCTGTACGATCTTTCCCATGACAGTTCCTCCTTGTTGCGATGGGGATAGCCCGGATTTCACGGGCTGAGTATAGGATACCCGGCCCGATTGCGGCACCGGTACCCCCAAATCATTTGCCCAACTGCGTGATCTTGTGCTGACCGGTGGCAAAACCGATGTGCTTTTGCTCCATATAGAACTCGAACGACCAATCGCCGCCGTCCCGCCCGATGCCGGATGCTTTGACGCCACCGAAAGGTGTTGGCAGGTGGCGGACGTTTTCCGAGTTCACCCAGATCATTCCCGCCTCCAGCCGATCCGTAAAGCGCAGGGCGCGCGTCAGGTCGTTCGTCCACACATACCCGGTCAGACCATAGGGCGTGTCGTTTGCTATTTGCAGCGCCTCTTCTTCTGTCGAGAACGGAATTGCAGTCAAAACCGGGCCAAAAATCTCTTCGCGCGCGATGCGCATCTGGTTGTTGGCATTGGTGAACAGCGTTGGACGAACGAAGTAGCCCTCGTCTCCAACCGTCGTTCCACCTGCGGCTATGGTTGCGCCATCTTCTTTCGCGATGTCGAAATAGCTGGTGACCTTGTTAAAGTGCTCCTCGGTCACCAAGGGGCCGATCACGGTCGCCGGGTCCAGGGGATGGCCGACCCTGATCTTGTTCACCCGCTCGACCAGCTTGGCCTCGAAGGCTTCCTTGATTGTGTCCTGAACCAGCAGGCGCGAAGAGGATGTACAACGCTCGCCGTTGATCGAGTAGATCATGAAAATCACGGCATCCAGGGCGCGGTCCAAATCGGCGTCATTGAATACAATGACCGGGTTCTTGCCGCCAAGTTCAAGATGGTTGCGCTTGAGCGTATCTGCCCCTTGCTTGGTGATCAGGCTGCCTGTGCGGCTTTCGCCGACAAAGGCAATCGCGCGGATTTTTGGATGCTCGCACAGCGCTTTACCGGCTTCTTCACCAAAACCGTTCACCGTGTTCAAAACACCTTTGGGCAGACCCGCTTCTTCGGCGATTTCTACCAGCAACCGGGCTGTAAGGGGGCTGGCTTCGGCTGGCTTGTGAATCACCGTGCACCCAGCCGCCAGCGCGGGCGCGATTTTCCACGTGGACAGCATGAACGGCGTGTTCCAGGGGGTGATTACGCCAACTGGACCAATCGGCACGCGTGTTGTGATGTTCATCAGCGTCGGCGATTTCAAATGCTGACCGTCCCGCGCTTGCACGACCTGATCCGCAAAGTACCGAAAGTTCTCGGCCCCGCGCAGCGCTGCCTTGGACATAAACTTCAACGCCTGGCCAGTATCCCAACATTCGCAAAGGGCGATTTCTTCGGCCCGCGCCTCGATTGCCTCGGCCACGCGGATCAAGATCTTGCGCCGTTCGGTTGCCGGCATGTCACGCCAGTCAGCAAAGGCATCAGCTGCAGCATTGGCTGCGGCGTCGATATCGTCCGAGTTACCTTGGGCCACCTCGCAGATCACGCTCTTGTCGACAGGAGACGTGTTCAAAAACTTGCCCGCGGCCCCTTCACGGTCTTCACCCGCAATACGGTTTTTTATGCCATCCTTCTGAAAACGCGCCAGCAACTCGTGCAGCTTTTCAATGTTCTGCTCCAAAGTACTCATTTCGGTTCCTCCAGATGGTCGCGGATTGTGCCGCATTTCGGGGAAAGCTTTGCGTCGATCTCACGCAGTTCGAACGACAACGCAATCGAGTGCGTTTTCATTGCGGGCGCCAAAAAAGTGCGCGCAGTTTCAAACAGGTGCTCGATGACTACCTGCTTGACCGCGTCACTCCGACCCTCGCGCAGGCGAACCGAAACATCGACAAACCCGTGTTTGGCATCGCCATCCGCAATCGAATAGTGATCAACGCGTGTTGCGCGCACACGCAACCCCGGCATGGGCAGCGCGTCCAGCCCGGCTGCAGATTGCCTGAGCGCATCGCACAGCCCGGCCATATCCACCACGTGCTCAAGGTTTCCCGAATACTCGATGTGGATGTGCGGCATGGCTCTACCCATCATTACTTGCGATGTTAACTAATAATACTGCTATCGGATGTTGCGGCATCGAGTCAATCAATTTATTTAACATGTGATGTATCTTGAGGTTGGACCTTTGCCAGACGCACCGCAAAACCGAAAAGCCAAAACGCTGCCCACAACGACGCAATCGCTTCCGGTGTCGCTTATCCGCGCGCGTGAGGCCGTCATGGCACCCATCCGCAAGATGCTGCAAAAAGCTGGAATAACAGAGCAGCAGTGGCGCGTTTTGCGTGTCCTGAGTGAGAATGGGAAGACAGACGCGGGTATGTTGGCCAATCGCGCGGCGCTGATGTCGCCCAGCCTGAGCCGGATTATTCAGTCGATGGAGAATTCCGGGCTCGTCTCTCGCGAGGCCGACCCGAATGACCGCCGCCGCCAGCATATCGCGATCACGGCCTCGGGCCAGGCAATCATCGACAGCCATTTGGCCGAGGCATCGGACATCGCGGCGTATTACCGCGATATCCTCGGGGACGACGACCACGACACCCTTGTCGCGTTGCTGCAAAAACTTGCGCTAGGTCTGGACGACCAAAACCAGGACACTTGACGGATCACACCGACCCCAAGCCTTTGTCCAGAGACGTGAGAAGTGTGTTCACGTCGTCTTCGCTCAGAACCAGAGGCGGAGAGAGAATGATGTTGTTACCGGACACGCGCACCATCGCACCGGCGTCATAGGCCGTTTTCTGCACCTTGCTGATGGTCGCTTTGTCGATCGGGGCTTTGGTATCCCGGTCGGACACAAGCTCTAACGCACACATCAGACCATATCCGCCGCGCACATCACCGATCAGATCGTACTTCTCGCCAAGTCTCTTTAGGCCAGCATGCAGTTGCTCACCCCGCGCTGCAGCATTGTCCTTAACGTTCAGGCGTTCCGTTTCCTTCAAACAGGCAATCGCGGCAGCCGCGCCAACCGGATGTCCGGAATAGGTATAGCCCGACCCAATCGCAGCCCTTCCAGAGGTGTCATTTTCGAACACCTCCGAGACGGCATCGCTGATCATCACTGCGCCAAAAGGGAAGTACCCGTTTGTGATCGCCTTGGCTGTCACGGCCATATCCGGCTTAACCCCAAAGCGGCGCGACCCGCTCCACGCCCCGGTCCGGCCATAGGCTGTAATCACCTCATCCGCGATCAGCAGAATTCCGTGCTTGGAACAAATCTCACGAACTCCGGGCATGAAGCTCTCGTGCGGGGGGATCACCCCACCTGCACCAAGGACAGGCTCCATGATCATTGCAGCAATGGTCGAGGGATCCTGGAACTTGATCTCGTCCTCGAGCGCCGCAAGGCATAGCTGCGCCAGCTTTTTCGGGTCGGTTTCCCCAAACGGGTTGCGATAGGTGTAGGGCGAAGGAATGTGATGGCAGCCAGGCATCAGCGGCTCATATTGTGTGCGGAAGTTCGAGTTTCCGTTTACCGATGCACCCAGCGTATGCGTTCCGTGGTAGCCTTTCTTAAGGCTCAGAAATTTCACCCGGCCAGCTTCACCGCGGACTTTGTGATATTGCCGCGCAAGGCGCAGAGCGATCTCCACCCCGTCCGACCCACCAGACGTAAAAAACGCGCGCGACAGCCCATCGGGCTCAAAAAACTCACGTAGCATCCAGCTGAGTTCGATCACCAGATCGTTGGTCGTTCCGCGGAAAATTGAGTAATAAGGCAGCCGGTCCAGCTGTTCCGAAATGGCATCCTTCACCGGCTGGCACGAATAGCCCAGATTTACATTCCACAGACCACCTACCCCGTCCACAACTGTGCGGCCATCCACGTCCGTGATCGTGACACCTTCGCCACCGACGATAATCTCGGGCGGGTTCGCAAGGCTGTCGGCAGGATGAGCCATCGGATGCCACAGGTGGCGTGCATTGTTTTCTTTGAGGAAATTGCTGTCCTTCATGAGATCACCTGTTGTGTTGTGGTTTCGTCGCCCCATTGCAGCGGCAAGTCATCGAAGTCGCGGGGAAACGTGCCGCCCAGAGCGGTCGAGGCGCGTTTGGCCTCTTTCAAAAGCATCAGAGCAATATCGCGCAGTTTTTCCGGCTTGGCGCGCACACTTGGAACGGCAACCGCCAATGACCCAAGAACACGCCCGCCCTCTCCAAACAAGGGTACGCCAACCGACGTTACGCCCTCGTCAAATCCGCCAGTTACCGTGGCAACGCCGAACCGGCGCACACTGTCGATTTTACTCTTGAGAGCAGTGGGGTCAGAAATTGTCTGGTCTGTGTACTTTGACAGGGGCCTGCTCATGATGCGTGTCTGCCAGTCGTCGGGACAAAAGGCCAAGGCCGCAAGACCGGACGAGGTTGCATGCAGCGGCAACATCTCGGCTATGTCGAAGTTCACCTGGATGCCGTGAAGACTGGGATCGAAGTGAACCACCGGGGACAACGCGTCGCCCTGCAGCAAACTGGCGTGGGCCAGTTCGCCAACGGCTTCGGACAGTTCAAACACGATCGGTTGCAACAGCTTTCGCACCGGGAAAAGCGTCTCACGCAAGGCCGAAAGCCTTAGAAGGGCCGGTCCAAGCCGATACGCGCGTGTGTCCGGGTGTTGTTCAAGGAACCCGTTTTCTGCAAGCTCGGTCAGATGGCGATGCACTGTCGCTTTGTCGCGGCCGGTCAGGCGTACAAACTCGCCCAAACCGATTTCTGCCCGGTCCCGGGCGAAAAGCGACAGAAGGTCGAGTGCCTTTGTGATCGTTCCCATCCTATCGCCCCCCGTACTCGAAAAACGCGGCAATTTCATTCGCAAACGCCACCCGATCTGCAGGGCCTTGCTCAATCGATGCACGCGCAGCGCGGGTGACCTCTTCGCCAACATAGTCGGCATATTCTTCAACAAGATCGGCGATGAACTCTTGGGTCATTTCGGGATGATGCTGGACGGTAAAAACATGGTTCCCGATGGCATAGCCCGCGATCGGGCAACCCGGGCTTTCGAACAGCAGCTGGGCACCTTCGGGCAATGCGCCCACTTGTTCGATATGCGAGCCATACAGGTGCCAGCCATTCTGAGGGTTCGACCAAGGCGCTGGTGCTATGCAATTGGTTTCAATCCGGCCATGCGCCCAGCCTTCCGGATTTCGAACGATCGGTGCGCCCAGGGTTTTTGCGATGATCTGGTGGCCGAAGCATGCGCCAAAAACCGGGATTTTACGGTCGATAAGGTCTTTGATAAACCCTTCAAGCTGCTGCATCCACGGTGCATTCTCGGTGACCGACGCGGGGCTTCCAGAAATCATCACCCCGTCAAATTGAGAAAGATCGTCGGGGAATTCGCCCTTGCAAACCCAATAAGCCTCGACCTCCCAATCGGGGCGGACTTCTGCAATCAAAGTGGCGAATTTTTCGTCATCCAACGGGCGCGCCTTTGCAAAAGCGCTAAAGTCGGTGTTGGTGACAAGGGTCGCAAGTCGCATATCAGATAAACCACACGTAAAAGTCGAGCAGAGCGTCAGGCTCCAGTTCGCGCGTCTTACGGAATTCCCGCTCTTTCATGAAGGCATGATTTTCAACCAACTCGCGCCCGACGGCATCGACCAACGCCGTGTCGGCCTGAAGGTCTTGAATCGCCTTGCGCAAGTTCGGTGCAGTACCGGTTCGGGCGTCCACTTTGTCAAACCCATCTCCGGTCTCGATGGGCGGTAAGTTCATCTTGGCCTCATACCCAAGCCGGGCCGCCTGCAAAACCGCTGCGGCTGCGGTGTAAGGGTTTGCGCTGGCGTCCGCCATACGATGCTCAAGACGGGCTTTTGCGCCACCCTCTCCGGACACGCGCGTCGTGACACCGCGATGGTCGCCGCCCCAGTTTTTCCAATATCCGGAAAGAGATGCAGGCTGCAGGCGGCGATACGATCCGGCGGTAGGCGCGATCAGGCCGGCCAACCCCTCGTGATGGTGAACAAGGCCCGCAAGGCAACCGCGCGACAGATCATTCAGATGATCCGGGCCGCCGACCTCTCCGGTTGCCAGCGCATTTTTGCCCTCGGCGTCCTGAAACGAGAAATTGATGTGCATGCCGGATCCACCAAGCTCTGACAGCGGCTTAGGCAGAAATGTCAGGACAATCCCGTGGTCCAGGGCAATCTCGCGCGCCATCTGGCGGAAAAGGACGATGTCATCCACGGCGGTCAGCGCGTCATCGAATGTCAGAGTGTATTCGAACTGCGGGCTATCATATTCGGCCGTGATCAGATCCAGTCTGAACCCCATTTCCAGTGCCTTGTTCCAGATCACGTCGTTGATCCGCATAGGGTCCGCAAAAGGCCCCGTACCGTACACACCGCCACCGGGTGCATCGTAGGGGCGCAACCGGCCATCTTCACCGCCTTGCAAAGCGTAAGCCTCCAGCTCGATCCCTAGCATCGGTTTCAAGCCGTGCTTTTCCCAATCAGCCACTGCGCGCTTCAAGGCACCGCGCGGACATAAAGACAACGGAGAGCCATCGGCGTCATACAGATCACCCAAGACAATCGACGTATTGGGTTCCCAACCCTTGCGAACGTCGTCGCCGCGCCAGCGCAATTCCATATCCGGCGCGCCTTCGCGCACTTTCGCATGCGGCGCATCCAGCAGAAGATCACGGTCGTAATGCACGCCGAAGGTTGCACGCGCAAAACGGGTCGAGGCATCACCGATCTTGCTGGCGGGCATATACTTCCCGCGCGGGATCGACAGATGATCGATGAACAAAGCTCGTAAACGGTTGGACATTTGAAACCTATTGCAGAGTGACGCGAACAGGCATCCGCTTGATGCCGTTTACAAAATTGGATCGGACAAAGGCCTCGGGCCCTTCGGGTTCGATGGTTTTGATCCGTTTGACCAATTCCTCGAACAGCACCCGCACCTCGAGCCGGGCAAGATGCATTCCAAGGCAAACATGCGGCCCGCCCTGCCCCCATCCCAGCTGACGATTGGGCTTGCGTGACAGGTTCAGGCGATACGGGTCTTCGAACATCGTCTCATCCCGGTTGGCCGAAATGAACCAGTAAAGAACCTTGTCGCCTTCCTTGATCTGCTGGCCGTGGACTTCGACATCCTTCATCGCCGTACGGCGAAAATAGGTTGCAGGCGATGCCCAGCGCACAATCTCATCTGCGGCTGTCCCCCAAACCTCGCCCGAGCGCATCTCTTCCAGCAGACCCTCCTGCCGCGCGATCGCCTGGATGCCCGCCGCGATGGAGTACCGGGTTGTGTCATTGCCCGCAGCAACCAACAGGCAGAAGAAATTACGGAACTCGGTTTCCGAGATCGTTTCACCATTTTCATCGGGCTGCAGAATGAGGTGAAGGATGCCGCTGGTGTCACCGGTCGCGTTTTTCTTGTCCATCAGCGTGCGGGAATACTCGTACAGCTCGGCACCAGCAGGCGAGTTGAACGGCATCAGGCGATAGGCGTCCGTCTCCATCTTATCGACCACGTGTTCGGTAAAATCCGGATCGGAGTTGGCCATCAGAGCGTCGCCCTTATCGACCAGCCACGGAAGGTCTTCATCCGGGACCCCCAGAATTTGGCCCAGCATCCGCATGGGCAACTCCCGCGCGATATCGCGCGTCGCGTCGAAACTTCCCTTTTCTAATGCCTTGTCCAAAATCGGGCCGCAGAGATCACGGATCTGATCCTCGAATCCGGCCACAACCTTGGGCGAGAACGCCTTTGCCACTTTCATGCGGACCTTACGGTGCTCTGTCCCATCGGTTTCCTGAAAGGTACGACGAGCCATGTATTCCTCGTATGTCTGGTCCTCCATACGAATGCCACGCGCCGACGAAAAAGTTTCGACGTCCCGCACCATCTTGTCGATATCCGCGTGACGGGTAATGGACCAGTACCCCTTGCCGCCTTCAAACTCGGACCAGTGGCAGGGCGCTTCTCGTCTCAGCCGTGCGAATGTGTTGTAGGGCGCGCCGTTGGCGAAACTGTCATGCGAGCCGAGGTCTGCGAACCCGTCGTCTTCAGGAACCCACATGGTCATAGAAACGCCTCCGTCTTTGTTGTTTCTTGCGATTTTCAAAGTGTCGATGCGAACGGCCCGAAATCCGTTTGGCAAACGTGTTGGATGCCTTTTTCTGCATCGAGCGGCGATCAACTGGCCGCCATTCCCGCCAAACCCGCCAGATGGTCGACCCGAGGATGATCAGAATGATGCAGAACAGCAGGAACGCGATCGGGCGATCAATGAAGTCAAGCGGGGTTTTGACCCGCGCCAGAGACGCCCGCAGCTTGACCTCCATGATCCCGCCCAAGACCATCCCCAGGATGATCGGAACGATGGGCATATTCAGGCGCTTTAGGACAAACCCAAGCAAACCGAACACTGCTGCGATGATGCAGTCCATTGCAGAGTTACGAATCGAATAGACGCCCACAAAGCTGAGCAACAGGATGCACATCCCCAGAAAGCGGTTTGGAATACGCGTCAGGTGAACAAGCCAGCCTGTAGAGACCAAGAGGAAGCCAACCACTATGACATTCAGAACCAGTAGCGCGATGTACAGCGCGACGACAAAGTCCATGTCATTCTGGAACAGCCCCGGCCCCGGCACGACGTTGTGCACATAGAACACCGACAGCATCATCGCCGTCAGAGCCTCACCCGGAATGCCCAACGCCAACAGCGGGATCATGGCCGCTGCAGGGACAGCGTTGTTCGCGGTTTCCGACGCGATCAGCCCCTCTGACGAGCCATGCCCGAACGCTTTGGGATTCTTCGAAAGTTTCCGCGCCGAAGTGTAGGACATGAACTGAGCCGTGAATTCACCGACCCCCGGGATCATACCCATGACCACGCCGAAACTGGCCGAGATGGCCGCAACGCGCGGATGACGGGCCAATTCCCGAAAACCCTGAAACAACGAACCGCGCGACCGGGGCAGCCGGATTTTCTCATCATCCATCGTCAGCAGCAAAAAGGCCTGCGACAGCGCGAAAAGGCCCAGAACAACCACGATCAGATCAAGACCACCAGCCAACCAGCTCTGCCCGAAGGTGAAGCGGCGCGTATAGGCAGCCGGTTCCAGACCAACAGTGCCGATCAGGATGCCGAACCCCGCAAGCGCGGCCGCAATCGCCATCTGACCCTTGTGGGCAACGACGACCAATACAAGGCCAAGCAACGCAGCCAGGAAGATCTCACGCGAGCCGAACATTGGCGCGATCTTCGCAAGTACAGGCGACAGAAAGATCAGGCAGATCACCGAAAACAAGCCGCCCAGAAAGCTGGCTGAATAGGCCAAGGACAGCGCTCGCCGCCCCTCGCCCCTCAATGTCATCGGGAACCCGTCATAGGTGGTCAACGCATTCACGGCCGTACCGGGCGTGTTGATCAGGATTGCGGGTATGGACCCGCCATACATAGACGAGCCGTAGATACCCAACAGCAGCGTCAGGCCTACGATCGGATCCATCGAGAATGTCGCGGGCAACAGGATGGCAATGGCAACAGCCGGTCCTACCCCGGGAATTGCACCGATGGCCACGCCGCCAACGGCCCCCACCAGCAGAGCAAGCATCACGTCCCAGCGCGCCAGAACGTCAATGGCCGAAAAGATCAGATCCATCAGAGATACACCAAGAAGAATGTTCGGACCGAATCCGGCAGGAACTCATAGAGTTGCGCGCCCGGAATACTGACGCCCAGAAACCCCTTGAACAGGACCACCATCGCAATCGCGAACAGCGCGGCAATTCCCAATGCAAAACGGGTTCGATAGCCCAAGCGGTACGTCAGCGCGCAGGCGAAGATGATGCTCATGGGCATAAAACCAAGGCGTGGAACGGCCGCGACATAGACCAGGAACCAAACGAGGTATTCCAAAGGCTCTGCCCAGCGACGCGCTTCGACCCAATCCAGCGCATTGGGCTTTCTGCGTCGCATCAAGCGATAATGGACCGCAAAGCCCGCAAGCATCGTGATCAGCGCGATTGCCGGCCACAAACGAGGCTGGCTGCCGATATTACGCGCCTTTTCGGTCCATTCAGTCTGATTGCCGATCTGCGAAAGCAGGACCAGAGTTACGATCAGACCTGCAACAACAAACACAACCTGACCGGATGTCTTTGTCTTGACCTGTAAAAGCTCGGAATTGTCCATTCGAAGTGGCCCCTAGCAGAGTTGAGAGGGCGCGGTCGCGCCCTCTCGCAAGATCGCAATTACTGGCCCAGCGCTTCTGAGATGGTGCCCAGAGTTGCTTTGTCTTCTGCGATAACAGCAGCGCTTTCATCGGCGTTCAGCCAGTAGACCAGCGCACCAGTTTCTTCGGCCAATTGTTGTGCTCGCTCGCTTTTGACCGTCTTCTCGGCAACGGCGGCAATCTTGTCGCGCACATCTGCCGGGGTGTCCTTGGTCACGAACAGACCGTTCCAAAGGGAAATGTCGAGGCTCGGTTCGACTTCGCCAATCGCGGGCGTGTCAGGAACCTTGCTGATCCGCTCACCCGTGATCGAGACCAGCACTTTAACGTCGTCAATGCACGGCAGGATAAGTTGCAACGTGGTGTTGATCACATCCGCATCGCCCGAAGCCAGCGTGTTGCAATCCAAAGCGTCAAACGCAGCGTCCCCGCCCCATTCAAATCCCATTGTCGAAGACAGGGCCTTGGTGACTTGGGTTGGTGTCAGCACGTCGCCAAAATGTCCCAAGAAAACCTCGTTCTCTTTAGCGTAATCAGCCAGTTCCTGCATCGACGAATAGGGCGCGTTGCCGGAAGTCGCGATGACAAACGGATAAGTAAGGAAGATACCGATCGGGTCGAACTTCTCGGGCGTCAGCTCAGGAATGTCGATCTCATGACCAATCAAGGAAACAGCCGGAACGAAAGAGCCGATGGTGTAGCCATCCGCCGGGGCCGTGGCGACCTCTACAGCGCCGGGGAACGGGCCGCCGCCACCGCCGGGCTTGTTCACCACAGCCGCTGGCACGCCATATTCCGCCTGAAAGTCTTCGGCGATCATCCGGGTCAGCACGTCTTCCAAATCGCCCGGAGGCCACGGGACAATGAAGCTTACGGGTTTTTCGGGGTACTCGGCCAGGGCCGGACCGGCCAGACCAATAGCAAGTGCGGCCAGTGCGGCCTTGGCTTTGTTGGACATATCATCTCCCTGCGACGCGTCGCTACGTTGGTTTATTATTTGAACCTTTAGTATCATTTATTCTGAATTGGATTCTTCACCTGTCAACAAAAAAATCATCATTGACAAATGCACGTTTAAAGTTTGACACTTTTTTTGACACCATAGGTTCATTATTTAAACCATGAGGCTTGACTTGGACACTTCGAGAATTGAGGAACTTCGGTCCCGAGCCGTTCCACCGGCAAGTCATCTGATTGAAGGCACCCCTCATCAGTCATCAGACGGCGGTACACTGAACGTTGTATCGCCCATCGACGGCTCGATCCTGACCACCATGCCCAAGGGCACGCGAGACGACGCAAGGTTGGCAATCCGGTCTGCGCGACGTGCTTTTGACGATGGAAGATGGTCCGGGCTAGCCCCCTCTTCTCGCAAGAAAGTTTTGCTCAAGTGGGCGGACCTGATCGAAGCAAACGCGGAAGAACTGGCCGTTTTGGGTGTGCGCGATAATGGCACGGAAATCGGAATGGCCTACAAGGCCGAACCCCTCAGCGCCGCGGGAACGATCCGTTATTTTGCAGAAGCGGTCGACAAGATTTACGGAGAGATTGCCCCAACTGCACCGAACGCGCTTGGGCTTGTGCATAAACAGCCAGTCGGAGTTGTTGGCGCGATCGTGCCGTGGAACTTTCCTTTGATGATCGGCAGTTGGAAGCTGGGCCCAGCCCTTGCCGCGGGCTGTACAGTGGTGCTGAAACCCGCAGAAACGGCCTCGTTGACTCTGATCCGCCTGGCACAGCTTGCTATCGACGCCGGACTGCCGCCCGGCGTTTTCAATGTCGTGACCGGAGAGGGCGCGGTCGTTGGTGCCGAGATCGCTGAATCTCATGACGTCGATGTTCTGGTTTTCACCGGATCGGGCGCGACCGGGCGGCGGTTGATGGAGGCCTCTGCAAAGTCCAACCTCAAACGCGTTTACCTGGAACTTGGCGGCAAATCTCCAAATATCGTTTTTGCCGACGCGCCTGATTTGACTGAGGCCGCGAAAGTGTCAGCCGCCGGTATCTTTCGCAATTCCGGCCAGGTCTGCGTCGCCGGATCGCGGCTGCTAGTGCAGCGCGAAATTCACGACAAGTTCGTTGAAATGTTGGTTCAGCATGCTGAGGCCATGCGGGTTGGAGATCCGCTGGACCCAAATACTCAAGCGGGTGCTGTGAACTCGGAACACCAACTGGCGCAGAACCTCGCGTTCGTTGACGAGGCCCGCGCCGCAGGTCGCACCATTGCCACGGGCGGTACGCGCATCCTGCAAGAAACAGGCGGCACCTATATGGCACCAACGATTATCACGGGCGTACAACCCGATGACCGCGTCGTCTGCGAAGAGGTGTTCGGCCCGGTTCTGACGGTGCAACCCTTCGACACCGAAGAAGAAGCAATCGCGCTGGCCAACGCGTCAAAGTTCGGCCTGGCTGCCGGCCTGTGGACAGCTGACCTATCGCGCGCCCACCGTATGATCGCTAAAATTCAGGCGGGTGTGGTGCACGTCAACACCTATGGCGGCGCGGATATCACCGTGCCTCTGGGCGGGGTAAAGCAATCCGGAAACGGGCATGACAAGTCCTTGCATGCGTTCGATAAATATCTGGACTTGAAAACCGCCTGGATAAAACTCTGAGCCGAGGATTTTGCGTGACCCTTCCTTCTAAGTCAGTCGAGCTTATGGAACGCCGGGCCAGACTATTGGGCCCCAACGTTTCGACGTTCTATGACGAGCCCGTGCATTTCGTGAAAGGCGAAGGCGTTTGGCTTTGGGACGCTGATGGGCGCAAATATCTGGATTGCTACAACAATGTCCCCCATGTCGGGCACTGCAATCCGCGCGTGGTCGAGGCGATCTGTCGTCAGGCGTCGACCCTGAACACCCACACGCGATACCTGCACGACGGTATTCTGGATTACGTCGAAAAACTGACGGGTACCATGGATGCCTCGCTCGACACCGCGATCCTGACCTGCACCGGGTCCGAGGCCAATGACATTGCGCTGCGCATGGCCGAAGGAATGACCGGCAAACGGGGCATCATTGCCACCGACGCAACATACCACGGCAATACTGCGCTGGTCAGCCAGTTGGGCAAATCCAATGTGCCCACGGTCGGGTTCGGGCTGGATCAGTATTTCAGGTTCGTCGACGCCCCGGACAGTTATCGCAACCCGGACCCGGATGGTGCGGGGTTCGCTGACGCCGTGGCCGAACAGATCGCCGAACATGAAAAGTCCGGCGTTGGATTCGCAGCCTTGGTCATCTGCCCCTATTTCCTCAACGAAGGGTTTCCAGATCATCCTGACGGGTGGTTGAAGCCCGTGGCCGAAGTTGCTCGAAAGGCTGGCGGTCTATTGATCTGTGACGAAGTTCAGTCGGGCTTTGGGCGCACGGGCACGCATATGTGGGCGCACCAAAAAATGGGCATCGTGCCGGACATCGTTACGATGGGCAAACCGATGGCCAATGGGCACCCGGTAGGTGGCGTTGTGACGCGCGGCGAAATCCTTTCCACCTTTCGTAAAGGGTATCGCTACTTCAATACGTTCGGTGGCAACCCGGTCTCTTGTGCCGCGGCGATGGCCGTCCTGCAGGAAATGGAAGATCACGACCTGATGGCAAATGCGAAAACCGTCGGTGAACATGCGCGTTCGCGCCTGACCCTTTTGAAGCAGAAATACGAGTTCATTGGTGATGTCAGAGGATCAGGCCTGATATTCGGTGCCGAGATGGTTTTGGACCGTCAATGCAAGGAACCCGCCAGCGCCTTCACCGATCGCGTTATCAATGCCATGCGCCGTCGCGGCGTCATCCATTCCAAATTAGGCAGGCATAAGAACACCCTGAAAATCCGCCCCCCGATGCCATTTTCAATCGAAAATGCGGACCTCCTTTTCGATACGCTGGACGAAGTTCTGGCTGAAACGCCCCTGACGCGATGAAAGAGATCGTAGAGCAGGCCCTCGTCCAATGGGGCATGGAAGATGCCGAATGGTCGTTGGTAGCTGCGCGCGAAAACCACGTCTACCGCGTGCGGAACGGAACGGCGTCTTACGCACTGCGCCTGCATCGCGAGGGCCTGCACTCGGCCGCCGAACTTTGGTCGGAACTCCAATGGATGTCAGCGGCTGCGGCGGACGGCGTCAGTGTGCCCTCCCCTGTCGCGACCAAGAATGGTGAGTTTCTGATTGAGGTCGACGGGATACATGTCGATCTGTTGGATTGGTTGCCGGGCCGCCCGTTGGGCGCGACCGGGGCGAGGCTTGAAACTGAAAACCAAACGGCAACATTCAAGGCGATTGGCCGCGAAATGGCCCGGTTGCACAAAATCAGCGACGCCTGGACACCTCCGAAAAACTTCACGCGCTGGTCCTGGGACTGCGCCGGACTGCTGGGAGATGAGCCACTGTGGGGCCGTTTTTGGGAAAACCCTACGATAAACGGTGAAGACCGAGCCCTTCTGCTCCGCTTTCGAGACAAAGCAGACCACGAATTGCTGCGGCTTGAGAGCAGCCTGGATTATGGCCTGATACATGCCGACCTCGTGCGTGAAAACGTGATAGTGGACGGCGACAAAATACGGCTGATTGATTTCGATGACTCTGGCTATGGTTTCCGACTGTTCGACGTGGCCACAACGCTGATCAAGAACCGGGAGGAGCCGGATTTCGCGCAGCTGCGCGATGCCTTGCTCGAAGGATATCGGTCCGAACGTCCCATCAACACAGACCAGCTTGATCTATTCATGACCTTGCGCGCCACATCGTACGTTGGATGGATCTCATCCCGATTGGACGAAGAAGGCTCATCAGACCGCAACACCCGATTTCTTGAGACGGCCCGAGAGTTGCTGACTGAATATCTGGATTAATGCGCACGCAGGAGAGGAACACATGACCCAAAAAACAGTTCTGCTGATTGGCACCTACGACACCAAAGAACCTGAGATGCGCTTCATCGAGGAGGTGGTCAAAGCGCAAGGTGCCAATGTTCTGACAATGGACGTCTCGGTTCTTGGAGATCCGGAAAGCGCGACGGACATCAGCAAACACGACGTGGCTGCTGCGGGCGGAATGACAATTGACGAGGTGATCGCGCAAGGCGATGAAAACAAGGCTTTCCGCGTCATGTCCGCAGGCGCAGCCAAGGTCGTGGCGCAGGCTTACGCAGAGGGACGCTTTCAAGGCATGCTGGCAATCGGCGGAACGATGGGCACTGATCTGGCGTTAGACTGTGCCCAAGCGCTTCCAATGGGTGTGCCGAAATACATCGTTTCGACCGTTAGTTTCTCGCCTTTGATCCCTCCGCATCGCCTGGCCCCGGACATTCAAATGATCCTTTGGGCCGGTGGCCTATATGGAATGAATTCAATCTGCCGGTCTTCTCTGAGTCAGGCTGCGGGCGCTGTTGTCGGAGCGACCAAAGCAGCCATTGAGCTGGATCGCAGCAAACCCTTGATCGGAATGACCAGCCTTGGCTCTTCCTGTCTGCGTTACATGAAAACCCTGAAGCCTGCATTGGAAGAGCGTGGTTTTGAGGTCGCCGTGTTCCATTCAACAGGAATGGGCGGCATGGCGTTTGAGAAACTCGCCGGCGAAGGCGCTTTTGTCTGCGTCATGGATTTCTGCATGCAGGAATTTGGGAATCTGATGGCTGGGTCGGTCGTGTCCAGCGGTGAAGACCGCGTGACGAATGCCGGGCGCGCGGGCACTCCTCAAATGGTCGCACCGGGCGCGCTGGATCTGCTGGATTTTGCAGGCTGGCAGGACATTCCGGATCAATACGCTGATCGTCCCTTTCACGAGCATAACCGCCTGATAAAGAGCTCGGTCTTTACCGGCGAAGAACGCCGCGCCTGGGTTCGGGAACTCGCCAATCGCCTGGAGGCCGCGACCGGGCCGGTTCACTTTTTCTTGCCGGTACTGGGCGTCGAAGCCTGGGATAAAGAAGGGGAAGAAGCCCACGACCCGGACGCATTGGCTGATATGGTTGACGAAGTTCGAAAAGTCCTGTCGGACCGAGTGCCAACAACCGAACTGGGCGCCCATATCAACGATCAGGACTTTAGCGATGCTGTCTTGGCACAGTTCGATACCTGGGTGCAGAGCGGTACAATTTCTGTTTAGAAAAGGCAGAAGCGCTTTCGGGCGATTTCGTTTCAGTGGCAGCGGGGTACAAAACCCAGTGATTTCAGACGGATGAAATGACCACGTCGATGAGACGTGCCGAAAGGGTTTTTGGTTGCCATCGATTGATGACCGGTAGATGACCGGATCAGAGGCCTATTTGTTTAAAACAGCAAAGGCCTTTCTGAGCCTATTCGCCTTCCTTTGGCTCGGTTCATACTTGAGGGGTGATCAATACACTCCTGTTGCAACGATTGTGGCTCCGAACTGTGGCAAAAAATTCGATGATCCGGAGAAAATGCCGATTTACCCCTGCAGCAAGAACAAAAAAAATAATTTAAATTCAATAATTTAAACCAAAACCAGTAATGCAACCAAGTAACACATTCCAAACTGTGAACTAAAACACTTCCAAGAATCTTAACACTTGGCAGTATGGTTCAGTGTGTTTTAGCGAGGCTGTTGGTTGCAAGATGTATGTTACAAAGTTCGAAAAGCAGTTTTGCGCCGTCAAAGACATCCGCAAGGATGAGTTTGCCCGCAAATTTCCATTGCTGGACGATAGATCTGTGCATGCTCAGTGGAAGAAAGGTTCGTGGCAGATCACGCGGATAGGCGAGATCTGGAAAAGGACCGGGAAGGTTTTTTCTGTTCCTTACGAAGGCATTGATGCCTACCCATCCTTCCAATTCGCAGAAGACGGAACGCCACTCCCGTTAATGGAAACTGTGTTAAAAGCGCTGCCAGCCGATATGACACCCTGGCAACTTGCATATTGGATGACCTCTCCTAAGGCTGAACTTGGAGGAGACACTCCAGCGAAGTCCATTCAAACTGGGGATAACCGTGTGGTTGACGCGGCAGGCAAACTCGGCGTCGATTTGCTGAACTAGACGGGTACCAGCCGAAGGATTTCGACCACGCAAAGAAACCCACAAAGCGAAGCTTTCGGTGCGCGATCAAGCGGGCCGGCACCTTTTCCACCCGCCCGACATTCAGCTTGACCGGTTTTCTGGTCGCCTCGCCGCCTCAATAGCGTTTAAGGCTGCTCTACAGAAGGGCGCCGATTAGGCGAACGTTACCAAACGCAATCGGGTTTCGCGAGAAGGCCGGACTAGGTGGCGTTCAAGATCGGACCATCCAACAATCTGACCAATTCTCCGAAGTAACCTGCTGAACGCGCTGGGCGCGTAGGATCGGACGAAATTGCGACGGCAAGGTCCCGGGCTGGATGGGCCGCTATTATTTGCCCTCCATAGCCCCGCGCCAGAGCATAGCCCGAAGCGGACAGAAACCAGCCATACCCATAATCCAACCCAGAGAAAGCCGAACGACCATATGGCTTGGTCGATTCCAATACCCAGCGTTCAGGAATGATCTGCCTATCCCCGAAAGCGCCGCGGTCCCGAAGCAATACCGCGATTTTCAGCATCGACTTTGGCGTTATCGCCATCTCATTTCCTCCGAGGTAGTACCCCTGAGGATCCCTCGTCCAAGCTGGTATCTCGATCTCAAGCGGGTCACCCAACCTCTCACGCGTGAGGGCCAAAAGACTTTGACCGGTTGCCACGGTCAATGCCGCACCAAGGACATGGGTTGAACCAGTGGAATAGAGCATCTGTTGTCCGGGCTCGGCAATCATCGGCCGCGTCAAAACATCCGCCACCCAGTTGGGAGAGCTGATCCATTCCCCGTAATTACTGCCAGAGGTCCTTTCGAGACCGGCTCGCAGCGTCACCAGATCCTCCATAGTAATGCTTTCAGAGCCGGGTGTCGCATTGGCGGGCAACAGTCGCGGAGCAACCTCCCGCAAAGTGGCATCAACAGAAGGGATTTCTTGCCGATCGATCGCCGTCCCAAGCAACAGAGCAACAATACTCTTCGAACAGGACTTAATATTGGCCGGTCTGTTCAGACTCGCCCCCTGCTGGGCCTGAGCAAAAATAACGTCGTCTCCGCGTTGAATTTGAAGGGAATGCAACTGCGGCAGACCAGCAATCGCCTCATTCAGCGCCACCGTTTGTCCGCGAGCAACGTACGGAGCAGCCATTGCGGTTGCAGTTACCAACAGAAACTTTCGACGTGTGATCATGGGATTCATTTGGAGGCCAATCTCTAAATGTCCAGACACCGACGCAACATCTCAGCACTTTTGTTCAAGATGCTCGATAAGCCCGTAGAAACGCAAAGTGGGATTTGAAGCAACAGAAAGCTTGGTTCGTGCGTTTGGCTTGCATCCTGGTGCGCAAGAACTGTGGTAGGCTGGCCCTGAGGACATTCTAGCAGGAGATTCCCCGTTGCTACCGAATTCACTCCGTCTCACACTCACTGCCCTGACAATCGCCATCTCTGTATGTGCCCTGCCCGACCGCGTCGATGCGGTATCGCAAGATGTCCCTGCGTGGTTGAAAAAGCACGTCGGTACGGGTGACGGCCAAATCGCGCCGATCGTTCTGGAAAGGGCGCGAGCGCTGTACAATGAGAAACTTCGCCGAGGCGAAGTCAGGAACCCCTGCTACCTAGCCAAGGACGCAACCCGTCCCAGCACAGCAAGTAACGGCAATCCAGGCAAGCGGTTTTACGTCATCTGCGAGTCACAAAAGTCTTTCCGGGCTGTCTCATCCGGCTATGGGAATGGCCGAAAACTCAAGCGCGCCAATTTCTCTAACGGTCGGCAATGCGCCAAGAATTTCAGCAATGCGGAAGGATCCAAGCTAACCGCCGGAGGTGCCTATGTGACGGCGGAAACCCGAACGTCTTTCAAAGGTTACTACAGTCAATCAGGCAAAACACAGCCGTTCTACCGCACGTTCCTTTTGTTTGATGGGGAAGGCGAAACGAGCAATGCCCGCGAACGCGCTATCGGCGGGCATCCTGCGGTCTTCCTAAAGTGGCAATGCCGGTTCAAAAACCCGCAAAGCACACATGCGGACAACCAAGGTTATGTCCCGTACGGAAAACTTGTGAACTATACTGGTGGTCGCAGCAATGGGTGCACAACGTGGTCCCAGTCTGCGTCTAAGGAGATCTTAGCGCTTGTGGAAGGGAACCCGACGACTCTCTACATCTACCCAGAATCCAAAGACATAAATGCGGTCGCCAAGGCGGTCAAAAAAGGGAAATCGCTAGCGCGAGCAGGTACCTATTGGAATGCAGCTTGCCTGCAAGCAATAGGCGCACCAAAGTTCTGGCCAAAAAGCAGCCTCCAACCAATCATAAACAGTTGGCGCGCATCCTTGCCCAAACAACCACCATTGGAATTGCCCATCTGCAACTAAACTCACCCACGCACAGAAATCCAGCCACGTCCGCTTCTTATCCATTTCGGCTCGGGATCGGGGCGTCAGTAAGAATGGTGCTGGCAAAAAAATGCAAACCAGATCCCGACAGATCGATGATATTGTCCTTTTGGGCCAAAACTTCGCTCTGTCTCGTGGCACAAGTTAATGCCGCGCGGGTGTCAGCGACCCCTCTATAACGCAGTGCTAGAACTGGGACCTGAGTTACGCTCCATGCGTGGGGCCTACTCCGTCTTGGATTAACAATATTCGCGCCAAGCTCATCTGACAAAGCGATTGGACTGAGCTGATTTGCAGGGAGTCAGATAGTGTGCGGAGATGGACAACACCTGTGCACACATGTGCCTAACAGATTGAAATCATGGCACACAAATAACTGCGGAAAGGAGTAAGCTCATGCTTGATACTTACAATATCCGCACCGCAGACATGCCGAGTGAGATGCAGATCTTGCTCGACAAATATCCCCGCGACAGCTGGGACGCACATCCTGGTTTCAAAGAGAAAACGCGTCACTGGCTGGGTGCGCACCAGATGTTCCGGCGCCTTGCCGAACTGGTTCGGACAGATGCAGAGGATTACCTGGAAAAGGACGTGTCGCCAGATGAATACGCAGCGCGCCTGTCCTACTATGGCAATGCCCTCGTCGGGAATCTGCATGGACATCATGGGTGGGAAGATCGCAGCTACTTCCCCGAGCTTTCTGCCGCGGATTCCCGCTTTGATGCCGGGTTAGAAGTGTTGGAAAAGGACCATGCTGATCTTGATCTGGTGCTTGACCAATACACCCGGACAGCCAATCGTGTGATAAAGCTCATTCAACTGGACGAGGTTCAGGCCCGTTCGGAAGTGGGGACATTGCGCGATACCTCTGAGGCCATCGAGGCCTTTCTACAACGCCACCTGAGCGATGAAGAGGAACTTGCCGTTCCAATCGTACTCCATCACCGCCTGAGAGGGTAAGGCCACCCAAATGACCGACCATTCTAAACAGGAAGATCAGTCAAACGCGGAAACGCGCCGTGCCCGAGGAGAATTCGTGCGCGGCGTCAGCGGATTTCGGCATTCGATTGGCGATCCGGATTTCCCGGCCGAACCAAACCGTTATCACTTGTTTGTCGCCTTGAACTGTCCTTGGTGCCATCGTGTAACTTTGGCGCGCAATTTGTTGGGACTGCAGGGCAGCATCTCGATGGACGTGGCCTTTCCAAACCGTACGGGCGAAGATCATCCTGACGGCCCAAATCACTGGCAGTTTGCACCCGAACAAGTGGCATCGCTGACCGGTAGCCCGCTACCAGAATGTACTGATGAAACCGGCACGGGTCAGGGTTTTGAACTGGTGCGGGAAATCTATCGGGCCGAAGTAGCGGACGAACGATCGGTGCCGATACTCTACGATAAAAAGACGAACCGCATCGTTAACAACGAAAGCGCGGAGTTAATTCGTATGCTGGATCACCATGCAACTGCACTGGGCGGTTCGCGCAGCGTTTCTGAACAGCAAAAGTTGTACCCCGACGAGCTGGAGCTTCGGAGTGAGATTGACGATTTGAACGAGCGGATTTACGTCAATATTAACAACGGTGCATACAAAGCAGGTTTTTCTTCAGATCAGGCAATCTATGCCAAAGCGTTCGAAAACTACTTTGAAACACTGGCCCAGCTTGAAGCGCGTCTTGCCGGTGATGAACGCCCATTTCTAACTGGAAACACCTTCACCGAAGCTGACCTGCGCCTGTTCCCAACGCTGTACCGTCACGATCCTGTCTATTACCTGCGCATGAAGTTGAACGGCGCTAAAATCCTTGATTACCCACACTTGTGGCGCTGGCTTTGCCGAGTTCATAGCTTGCCGGGCGTTGCGCAGAGCAGTTCTTTGGACCACTGTCGGCAGGGGTATTTCGGGCGTAGCTGGAATGGCGTCATACCTTTGGGCCCCTTTGAGCCCATGTCTTACCCAGAAGCTTATATGCATCCGGAATTGGCAAGGCCCATTGGGCAGGTTCAAAGTTAGGCTTGATATGCCAGTTCAGTTTTAGTCCAGGACCAAGACTAACGCTCGACCTAACTCGCACTGGCACCAACAACCCACGATGTTGACCGATCTTTTCTTTCGCTTCGCAGAAATGTCCTAGGATTTGTAAAGCCCGGGCACCAATCCCTCTGCCAGCTCTTTCAAAAGATCCGGCGCAGTCCCCGCAGGCTGTATTGGGCCATAGTGTACATCGTAGGTTCCACCCAGTTTAGCGATCAACTCAGATACGTACCTTAAGGACGCCACCCTACGCCCGACCTCATCGTTTCCTCCGCTGAGAAGCGCAGCCAATCGGCGGGTTCGGTAGTAGTGCCGCGAATTACGCATGTTCGCCGAGGCGGGAACAATCGGTGCCCCGCTTTCTGCGGAAACACGTGTCACCCCGGTTCGCCACGGTGGTTCGACCAGACGTCCGTCTCTCAATGCTGGCACTCGGCCCGAACCAAAAACCAAAAGCGCACCCTCCTCTTTCAGATGCGCCAACATGCCCGCACGAGTTTGGCGCGCCGTCAGCACCTTGTCCTGTCGGTCCAAGTCCACCGGTACGATCAAATCGCGCCCAAGAAACCGCTCGGCCTCTCGCCCGGCAACGACCTTCAAGTCGGAGCGGTGGTCGAGCAGAGCTCCTGCATGGGCCAAAAAATCGAAAGTTCCGATTGGATGTGTTGATCCAATGATCACGGAGCCGTTGGCAGGAATGTTCTCAAGCCCGTGGGCTTTGACAACAGTTCCCCCATTCATAGCTAGAACCGCTCTCACCAGGTCATGCCCAGTACGTTCCCCCAGCTCTAACAGAATTTGTTCTGTTTCGTTCAAGGCAAAAAAAGCCTGGCCGGTCACGGTACGGCTGATCAAGTCAACGCCCTTCATTAACTGGCATAGCGTCTTTAGCCTAAGGTCAGCGCCAATCGGAATGCGCAGTCGAGCGCGCAGCAACTCATCCAGCGGATCGTGTTTCTTGTCGTTGGTCAATACCGTTGCCCCGTCGTTACCGCAAAGCTAGCACGCATTCACAACAACGGCACAAGGCCAATCGAACAGTTTTGAAGCTCTCTGTGGTCCACACAGCGCGTCGGCGAGATTGAATACTAAGGGATGTGCAATGACACTCTTTGGAGATCGCAAAAGCGTATGCGCATTGACTTTCTCAACATGCGCTAAATTGTTGTAGACAAAGGAGGAGAGACCGAGTGCAAGCCGAAGGTTTTATCAAAGGTCGACCCTTGAGCCTTGCTGTGTTGGACTACGGCTTGTTCAAGGTTCATTCCAACGGTCGCATAATCGGCATCTCGGGCTTCGCCATCCAAACGGATGAAAATGAAACGATCCTCGTCGACACTGGCCTCCCGGAAAAATACGCTCAGGATGCCGAAGCAGCCTCAAAAGAAGATCGATTGGATGTGTTTGGAGAGGTGCTTGAGTGCACGCCCGACAACTTGCCTGCAGCACAGTTGGCCAAACTTGGTTTAACCTCCGAAGACGTCACGCTTCATGTTTGCACACATACCCATATCGACCACGTGGGCGGGTTGCATGCATTTCCAGAAGCGCCGATCTTGGTTTCTGCTAAGGAACGCAAACTCGCCAAGCCACTGTATTGGGGCGACGCGCGCGCCATAGACTGGCCCAAGTGTTACTATTTTCAGGTGGAGGGTGATGTGCGTGTCGGCCCGGGGCTAACGGTGCTGGAAGCGTCGGGTCATTCGCCGGGGCAGACTGCGCTGTTGGTTGAACTACCGTCACAAACGATAATGTTGACCAGCGATGCCATTTCCAGAGCGGAAGAATTTGATGAAAAGTTTGTCGGGGCTTGGAACGAGGCTGCGGCAAATGCCAGCGCAGAACGGTTGATGAAACTGGCAGCAGAGAAAGACGCGTTCGTGATTTATGGCCATTGCCCGAAACAATGGCCCAGTTTACGAAAAGCGCCAGAGACTTACAGCTGAGCTTCGGTAATCGACGATATTAGGAAACGAGCGTTGACATAACGCCCTGCCCGCCTAAAGCCAGATTGCTCTAACCAACCTTCGAAAATCGGATTAGATCAAACAGACCTTTTCGGCAAGTTCATCAATCAGCACGCGTTGGTTTTCGCTGTAATCAACCGGAAGATCGATCAGGTGTACGCCACCTGCTGCAAACGCCTGCTCAAAGGTGGGTACCAGATCCTCAGTTCGTTCCACCCGGTGGCCGGTCGCACCATAGCTTCTGGCATATTGCACGAAATCCGGGTTTTTGAACTCCAGTCCCCAGTCTTCAAAACCAGCATGAGACTGCTTCCAGCGGATCATCCCGTATGAGCTGTCGTTCAGAATGGTCACAACTAGATTGAGGCCCAAGCGAACAGCTGTTTCAACTTCCTGACTATTCATCATAAAGCCACCGTCGCCACATATCGCCATGACCCGACGGTCAGGATAGAGCTTGGCTGCCATCATGGCTGAGGGCAGGCCAGCTCCCATCGTGGCCAGCGCGTTATCCAGCAAAACAGTATTTGGTTGGTAGGCCTGATAATTGCGGGCGTACCAAATTTTATAGATGCCATTGTCCAAAGCGATGATATCGCAATCCCTCATGACTTTGCGCGTGTCGGCCACAAAGCGCTGCGGGATCACCGGGAAGCGCGGATCATCTGCGCCTTCCGAGATGTGCATATCGGTTTCCTGCTTGACCCTCTCGAAATAGCTGCGGTCAAAATCCAGTGGGCCACCAAGCTTATCGCCCAACCGTTCGATGGATTGCGCCAAATCGCCGACAACTTCGACCTGCGGGAAGTAAACCTGGTCAACTTGCGCGGCCTTGTAGTTCACATGGATCACCTTGGTCCCGCCTTCTTTCATGAAGAAGGGCGGTTTTTCCACGACGTCGTGACCCACATTTATAATCAGATCAGCGCGTTCGATCGCGCAGTGCAGGTAGTCCCCATCGGATAGCGCCGCTGTTCCCAAAAACAGATCGGACCGCTCGTCCACCACACCTTTGCCCATCTGCGTGTCAAAGAAAGGAATCTGCGTGTCATTTACAAACTGACTAAGCGCGCTGCGGGCGTGTTTCCGGTTGGCACCAGCCCCCAATAGCAGCAATGGCATTTTGGCCGAGCGGATCATCTCGGCCGCCTCATTCAAAACCGTGTCACCAGCCACGGCATAGTAACGGGGATGAGGTTGCAGGACCGGTTCGGTGGTGTCTTCGGCCGCTATGTCCTCGGGAAGTTCCAGCAGAACCGCACCAGGACGCTCCTCTTGCGCGACGCGAAATGCTTCTCGGATTAACGAGGGAATGGTGTTGCCGTGCACAATCTGCTTGGACATTTTGCAAATCGGGTCGAACAGACCCACCACATCAACGATCTGAAACTGGCCCTGCTTCGATTTTTTGATGGGCTTTTGACCCGTGATCATAACCAGCGGCATCCCACCCAAATGAGCATAAGCTGCAGGGGTCGCAAAGTTCGTGGCACCGGGGCCAAGTGTTGCCATGCAGACCCCCGCCTTGCCCGTCAATCTCCCATATGTTGCCGCCATGAAAGCTGCGCCTTGTTCATGACGGGTCAGAACAAGCTCAATCCTGGACGTCCTCAAAGATTCCAACACATCCAGGTTTTCCTCGCCCGGGACGGCAAAAACATACTCGACACCTTCAGCCTCCAGCGCTGCGACTAACAAATCCGAAGCTTTGGTGAAGGTGGTTGCGGTTTGGTCAAAAGCAGACATGTGCTCTCCTGATATCGCGGTGGATCCGTCAGTTTGGCATGACATTCGAGTGGAGACCGGTCCCTTTCAAACAGGGCTCCGGCCCCAGAGTTTTCGGCGGCTTGCAACCATAGGGTTTCGAAGGCAGCGCATCCGTCGACACCCACCAGCCATGTTTCAATACAACACGCGCAAGACGCAGCTTCAACAGCCGTATTAGCCGACGGTGTAGAGTTGCGTGCGGCCCCCTCACGAAAAGCCAAATGCGCCAGCCAAGACCTTCGCGGTTTCTGAACAGGCTTTCGTCGGACCGCTGACGCGAACATCGGAAAGAAGCGCATTTAGCAACGACAAGCAGCCGCCTTGCTCACTTCTATCCCTAGCTGTGTAAAAAGTGGTACGCGTTTCGGAGCGGCAAAAGGAACCGGACGTTCAGGATTCACTTCCAAAAGAGCTACCTTGGGATCGGTATTGAAGAACCTTTTGGGTGATCTATCCCTGACAATTTTCGCATCTTCGTGCATGATGAAAAACTAGGCAGACTGTTTTTGTCCTCCGGGAAGTGCTTGAATTATCAAGAGGCTCGCTATGGAAGTATTGGTTAATGGCATAAACACGGTCCTTTGGAACTACGTATTAATCTACGGACTTCTCGGAACCGGTATCTTTTTCACAATTCGACTTGGCGCACTTCAGTTTCTTCATTTTGGGGAAATGGTGCGCGTACTCACGTCTTCGAAGAGTACGGACAAAAGAGGTATTACTCCGTTTCAAGCGCTGACAGTAAGTTTGGCTTCACGTGTCGGCACTGGAAACCTGGCCGGCGTAGCTGTCGCCCTGACTCTAGGAGGTCCGGGTGCCATCTTTTGGATGTGGATCGTAGCATTGGTTGGAATGGCCACGGCTTATTCTGAAAGTACTTTGGCCCAACTCTATAAAGTCACATCGTCCAACGGCAGGTTCAGAGGAGGCCCAGCGTTCTATATGGCCAACGCCTTGAATGCTCCTTGGGCCGGAGTCATTTTTTCGATCTGCCTGATAGTCAGCTTTGGTTTGGTTTTTGTCGCGGTCCAATCCAACTCGATCGCCGAAGCTTTCGAGGGCGCGTTCGGGTTGAACAAATTGATCGTTGGCATAGCGCTGGCCGCAGCCGCAGCGGTGGTCATATTCGGTGGAATTAGAACCATCGCAAAGTTCGCTGAGATTGTTGTACCGCTCATGGCGGGTCTCTACCTGTTGCTTGCCTGTGTTGTGGTAGTCCTGAACATTTCCGAAGTACCCGCTATGTTGTGGTCGATTGTTGCAGGGGCATTTGGCCTTCAAGAAGCTGCCGGAGGCGTGACAGGAGGCGTCATGGCTGCTGCCCTTAACGGCATAAAAAGAGGGCTTTTCTCCAACGAAGCGGGCATGGGCTCGGCACCGAACATTGCAGCGGTTGCCACACCTGAGCCCCACCACCCTTCCAGCCAAGGTTTCGTTCAGGCATTTGGGTGTTTTGTGGATACGATTTTGGTCGCTACCGCAACTGCATTGCTAATTCTTTTGTCGGGCGCAATCGAAATTGATGGACCTACTGGTATGCGACTGACTCAAGACGCGGCGGCGGTCCATCTCGGCGAAATCGGTCGCCACTTCATAGCGGTTGCCATCGTCTTTTTTGGCTTCACATCCATACTGGGCAATTACTCATATGCCGAGAACGCAATGACGTTCCTAAAGTTGGAAGGCAAACTGCCGATTTACATCTTGCGATTGGGCTGCCTTGCAATGGTTGTTTGGGGCGCTGTGCAAGCTGTTGCCACAGTGTTCAATTTCGCGGATGCGGCCATGGGAATAATGGCAACCATCAATTTGGTGGCAATAGTGCTCCTGTCTGGCACCGTATACAAATTGACGGTGGATTATCTTTCGCAACGCCGACAGAACCTTGAACCTCGCTTTGTCGCCAGCAAATTTCCCGAACTTAGCAAGGGCGTAGATCACACTGTCTGGACGGAGGAGATCCATGCCGATACTCAAAACCACCGATAGCGAGAGGCTTCAGGAAGTCTTGGACGATATCGCAGATCGCATTGCCGGCATGTCCGAAAGGGGGAAAGTGGCGCAATACATTCCAGAACTCGCCACAGTTGATCTGAACCAATTCGGTATTGCCATTGCACCAATCGACGGCCCACTAATTTCCGCTGGGGACGCGGGAACTCTATTCTCAATTCAGAGCATCTCAAAAGTGTTCTCGCTCACATTGGCGCTGCAACAGGTTGGTGCCTCTTTGTGGCAAAGAGTCGGCCGGGAACCTTCCGGCGATCCATTCAATTCAATCGTACAGCTTGAACACGAACGCGGAATCCCAAGGAACCCGTTTATCAACCCGGGTGCGATCATAGTGGCAGATGTTTTGCTCGAAGACCGTTCTTCTGATGAAGCAGTCAACGACCTTTTGGCATTGTGCCGAGAACTTTCGGACGACAACTCGATCGAGGTCGATGCGTCAGTTGCAGAGTCTGAGATGCGAACTGGGTCCAGAAACCGCGCTCTTGCGCATTTTATGCAGGCGGAAGGTAATCTTAACGCACCGGTAGAGGATGTTTTGTCTCTGTACTTTCGCCAGTGTAGCATAGCCATGTCTTGTGAACAGTTAGCATTGGCGGGCCGCTTTCTCGCCGCAGCGGGTCAAAATCCGGCCACCGGTGCCACAGTATTGTCCGCACAGCGAGCCAGAAGAGTAACCGCACTGATGATGATGTGCGGTTCTTACGATGCCTCGGGTGAGTTCGCCTTCCGTGTTGGCCTTCCAGCGAAAAGCGGTGTTGGTGGCGGAATCTTGTGCATTGTTCCTGGTATCGCATCTGTAGTCGCCTGGAGCCCCGGGCTCGACCAAAAGGGCAATTCCCATTTGGCATCCATCGCATTTCAGGAGTTAGTTCGTGCCACAGGATGGTCTATCTTCGGGCCAAGTACGTAACCGGGATTGCGTGAACTGCGTTAAAACGAAATGATTTCCGCTTCGATGACTGACGGGTAACGCCTGAACAGCGAAACGTGTCTCCTTATTTCCCGGTTCAATCTACAGTGTTTATTGGCTGAATAGTTTTGCAAGGCGATTGCCCAAACCAAACTTTGGAGCGAAATACGCCACGTTTGAGCGGCTAGGATTTGTGGCCGGCGGTAGTGCTTACCCATGGAATAGGAATTGTTGAAACGGGCATCAGGTGAGGTGACTTCCGTAAGCGGGGCGTCCTGTCAAAAACCGAAAGGCCGCTTTTGGCTCAGAGCGGTCATTTAGTGAGACCCGCGTCGCCCACGCGGCGCGAGCAAAACTTTAGAGCAATAAATTTCGATTTGATTATACATAATGATGGGGTATAAATTAATGCAGAACCAACATATAGATTGTAGGTGTTGGAGTGGATGGTGAAAGGCCTTAAATCAGCAGTTGCAACTACGCTGGCTGCAATTCTGACGATATACCCCAACTTAGGCGCAGCAGACCCAGTCTCGGAACAGATTGAAGCGTTGCTACGAACCAAAACGAATGCACGTAATGCACTGTCTAACAGTAATAGTTTGGATGCAGAAAACCTCGCGCCTCGTTTCTATGAGGTCAGGGAATATTCGCCAGCTTGGACAAGTGTTGAATTGGTTGATGAGCTTTTTAAGGAGTTGGATGGGGCAATTGATCAGGGTTTCACGCCAAGAGATTTCAAGCTAGAAGAGCTTAGGTCCGCATTCAAAGCCTCACTGGTTGGCGATGCCTCGAATCGAGCTTTGTTCGATATTCTGGCGACTGACGCGGCAATAAAACTCTTACATCATTTGGTGTTTGGAAAAGTCGACCCAAATGCGCTGGACGACGATTGGAATTTCTCCAAGCCAGTAATAAAACAAGACCCTTCCATTGTATTGAGTCAATTTCTTCAAGGTGAAGGCTTCAGCGCTTTAATTGAACGCATCGATATCGACAACGCGCAATATGCGATGCTCGTCGATGCATTAAGCAAATACAGAGCTATCGCATCAACGGGAGGCTGGAACAAAATCTCCGAAGAAACGGTTCTGAAGCCGGAAATGGTGGATCCTGCCGTCGCTGAACTGCGCAAAAGGCTGGCGGCAGAAGGCTACGATGGAACAAATGAATTTGTAGAAACTAGCCAAGAGGGCATAAATCCAGCTTGGGTTTACGACGACAACTTGGTTGATTTGGTCAAAACTTTCCAAAATCGTCACGGCTTGGAGGCAGATGGCGTCGTTGGTGGTAAGACTTTTGCGTCTCTCAACAAACCTGTCGAAGATCGCATAAATAAGTTGCGCCTGAGCCTGGAGCGAGGCCGCTGGCTCATGCGGGAAATCGACGAAGAATTCGTTCTAGTAAACATTGCCGGAGCCCGTACTTACTTGGTCACGTCCGATAGGACGGTTTGGACCACTCGGTCGATCACAGGATCAGCCTACCGAAAAACCCCAGTGTTCCTAGATGAAATTGAATACATGGAATTCAATCCGACTTGGACGGTTCCCGCCTCGATTTTTCGGAAGGACAAGCTTTCGCGCATCCGCAAGGATCCAGCCTATCTTGCTCGTAACAATTACGTGGTTCGGAACAAAGACGGACAGACAATTCCCGCCAACGCTGTGAACTGGGGCGCAGAGAACCCCGCTGTCACTTTGGTACAGCAGCCGGGTCCAGAAAATGCCTTAGGTTTGGTCAAATTCATGTTTCCCAATAAATACGCAGTTTACTTACATGATACCAACGACCGCAGTCTTTTCGACAGAAATGAGCGGAACCTAAGTTCCGGCTGCGTTCGTGTTGAATATCCGTTCGAATTTGCCAGCCTTCTGATGGAAGGAGAGCCCAACTGGAGCCGGCAAAAAATGCAATCCATTCTGGATAGCGGGAAGACAACGCGCGTAAACCTACCTGAGCCCATGCCGGTCCTTTTGACCTATTGGACTGCGTGGGTCGAAGATGGGGTCGTTCATTTCCGTGAAGACCCATACGAACGAGATGCTCGAATTCTTGCTGCCTTGGACCGATGAAAACGTCATCTTCAAAGAAATGCGCAATTCCAAGCGTGCTAAACGGGAGGACTGGTGAATCCAATTGGTGGAAAAGCAAAACGGTATGAGCGGCGACAGGGGAGCGCATGAGGGTTTGGCTAGTTAGGATAGTGGGGATCGTCGCATTTCTCGCACTTGCAGCAATCGCTTTTGTCTGGTTGTTGCTTGCTGCTCCAGCGTTCTCGGACATGCGGCGCGATCTTGTTGAACAAGTTCTTTCGAAACAAATCGGCCGACCTTTACTGATTAACGATGATGTAAGCGTCGCGCTTGGACGCATTAGTCACATTTACGTCGGCGGGGTGGTCATCCCGAGCCAGACAATGCCGGAGTCACCACTTGTAGAATTGAACCTGCTGGAACTGGAGTTGGACATTGCCGCGTTGACCAATGGACGTCTGCATTTTGACAATCTGGTAGTGGAAGGCCTCCAAGCGAATATTCTGACGGCCGAAGACGGCACAACAAGCTGGCGAAAAAACAGGCCAACACCCAAGCCGGTGTCCGAGGAAACTGTATCAGCGGATGATCAATCAGACGTCGCTAGTGCTGATAGGATCAATGAAAGCGACACTGAAGGCAGTGGGATCCTGAACTTTCTGAGCGACAAGAACGTCAGTTTCACGTCTATCGGGTTAAAAATCGACGACAAGGTCTCGGGCTTCTCGTTTGTATTTGACCTCCAGTCACTCGCGCTCGCACTAGTCGACAATGGGCAACGAACAAAGGTCTTTGGTTCCGGCTCCGTCAACGGTCAGGGTTTCAAAATCGATGGCGACTACCCTCGCGCCGCGCCATTTACGACGCGGGCCAGTTTTGGAGAAATGACCGTGAGCTATGATGGCGAACCCTTCACGGAAGACGAAGGTGGTGGCTATCGAGCTGTTTTGGAGATGGACACCGGAGAATTCGGTGATTTTCTGGATGTCATTGGATTGGAACGTGTTTTGGAAGGCAATGGCCAGTTGCAAGCTGAACTCGTGTCCCAAGACGCCCTAAAAATCGAAGCGTTTACAACCACCGTAAGCTTGGAGGGAGGGCAGAAACTTGAAGCTGAGGGTTCAATAGATGACCTCTACACCGCTCAGGGCGTCGATCTGCTTTTCAATGCGCGGCTTCATCCCGAAGGACAGCCGCCGCCAGCAGCAAAAAGTATCCAAGAGCTGAAATTCACCGGCTTTGAAATGCATATGGTTGGATCCCTGGCTTCCTTCGAATTCGAGAAGCTACTTTTTCAAACAAATGCATTCGACCAAGGGCTGGACGTGATAGGGCCAGCCTCAATCGATAGCATTCGCCGCATGCCGGACAGCCGCCTTGCCATGCTTGGCATTGCTTTGCAAGCCGGTCCAATTGAAGAGCCTGTCCTGAAGGCCGAAGGTGAAATCCTCGATCTGCTTCAGCTTCAGGACGTAACTTTCGATGGGGAGCTAAACGGGCCCGCCAAGTTGATTTTGCCCAACCTCGATGAAGACTATGTTGACCAATTCGGCGGCGTTAAAGCCGACTTCAACATATCAAATGCGGGCGGCCCGGTTTCACTCAACAGGTTTAACGCGACCACCTACGGCACAGATCTCTGGGCGCTCGATCTTGCACTATCTGTCAACGAGCTAAAAGGGCTGGCCGGTCTCGATTTCGACGTAGAACTGGATGTCGACGACAGCGCCGAGTTTCTGAACGCGCTCAACTTGCAACCTGTCGAAATCGGAGCACTAGCTATCGATGTTGAAACCTCCAGGCGGGGCGAGGATTTTGATGCCGCAATCCAGTTCGAGGCCGGGTCTTCGCATCTTTTGGCGGCTTTGGATGCAAAGTTCCCCGAAGGTGCACCGGTCGTTCGGGGCAACATCACGAGCGAAAAGCTCGATCTCAATGACCTGAAGAACCTGACTGCTGTGCTTGACCAACTGAAAAGCCTGGTAGGCGAGGCCTCAAAAGAACCTGACGCCGAAGTTCAGCCCTTGGTTTTGCCGAAGGAGACAGATGTCCAGCCCCTGGTGTTGCCAAAGGAAAAAGGGAAACCTGCCGATCTTCTGGATGTGCAACGCGTGCTAAGAGAAGCTGACGTCGAGGTACAAATCGAATTCAAAGAGATTTTAGGCCAACAAGGCGTAACATCTGTTTCCAGCCAAATGTCTGCCAAAGAAGGAACCGTGGATTTCGGACCTCTTCAGATGTCTTATGGCGGCGGAAACTTCAGCCTGCGGGCGGTCATGGACCTGATTGACTCTCCTGATTGGCTTTCATTGTCAGGATCGACCTCAGGATGGGAATTTGGTGAAATCCTTGATGAATTGGGAATTGGAATTGATGCCTATGGCCGTTTGAGCGGTGAGTTCAACGTTTCTGGCAATACTGCCTCGGGCAAGGCCTTCATCAACTCAATGCGCGGCAACGCGTCTTTGTCGATGTCGCAGGGCTATATCAGCACCAGCTTATTGGAACTGGCGGGGCTGGGCATTTTCCCGTGGCTGTTTTCAGAGGAGTTCAGAAAAGGCTACACCGACATAACTTGCGTCGTTGCCCCGGTTGATATCCAGGCCGGACAAGTCAGTTCAAATTCCATCGTAATAGAAACAGGATCGGTTCAATTGGTTGCAAGGGGGCAAGTGGATTGGCTGAATGATACGATAGCAATAAGAGCGGAGCCGCGGCGCGTTGGCAAACCCCTATCCCGAAGCGCCTGGCCCTTTGATGTGACTGGCCAGCTTTCGTCGCCAAAGTTCAAGCTTGATGTGGGCGGGTCCAGAAACAAGGCCCCTGAAGGCGCTGATGCTATGCCTGCCGACAGGCAAACCTGCGTGCCAGACATCAATCAATTGCAGCAATCGGACGCACCTAGTTCTTCAATGGTTCCGGCTGTTCGGCCTGACACGCCAGAACCGCTTCGATTGCTTTTGCAGACCCGCTGAGATCTAGTTCAACCTCAGCCCCGCTTTCGCCAATAATCGTGACACTTTGGCGTTTTCCAAACTCGGTTACAAATGCCGGGTTGTCGAAAAAGGCGTAACCACCAGGCACGCCATTCTTGAAGACACCCACCGCTTCGCCTTCAAACTTAGCATCACCAAAATCGAACTGTACGACCCCGGTCGCCCCATCCTCGATCAGTACCCAGGCCGGATTGTAGGCGGCAAAAAAACCACCTGCCTGATTGGGCGCCGCGCCAATTTCAACGGTCATTTCATTTTCAAAGGACCTCCAAGCTAGACAGCCGTTGCCCTTTTCAGGGTCAATCAGGATTGTCCAGTCCCCGGATTCGCCCCACCGCTCCATACCGGAGGCATGAAGTAAGCTTGCACAACACAAAGCCAGTATTGTGAGCACATACCTGTACATTTTTAACCCCTGATTAGTTTTGAAGATTTAACCATCCTACCGATCAAAGAAGATCAATCAAACGATACAGAAGAAGCTTCACCAGGACACATGTCGTCGGAGCGCAACCGTGAAGTCTGCTTCCTGCAGATAGTGTCTGACGTCAGCACCAATGGGACAGTTTTAGTCGATTTGATAAGAAAGGGTTTCTGGCTCATCGTAACCGCCAAGGAGTGGAGATGAGAAAAAACCCGGAACCAAGCAGATCTACAAAAATATTCCGCGGAAGAGAAGATAAGGATCATGCTGGACGACCCGGAATTTGGTTCAAGCATAAGCGGTATTTTGGCTTTCTCAATTGATGAGATCTCCATTGACACCGACGGCAATTCAGTTGATCCGATAACTGCAAGATCTCGTCTGGACCCGGATACAAATGGTGATGGGGATCCTGATGGCGGAACGGTCTTCAACAACGAAAACTTCAATATTGGAACCTTTCTATCTCCTCCGCCCATTCGCGTACCCCTGAAACGCTGTATGGCGCGTTTTGTTCGTCGGAACGACAGGTGCGAATTCTCGATACGTCTGTTGAGCCACCTGCCCGCCTTTCGCTTTTTCGTAACACCGAGTTCTCCGTGTGCCGCCCGATATGATACGATTCTATCCGTGACCAACTCGTTCGATGCGCTGTACCTCTTCATGAATTTCCTGATTAATTTCAATATCTCAGCTTGGTTCGACTTTTGGCAAGCGCGGCTTCAAGCACCTCACCTTCATGATCAGCGGCCCGCCATAGATTGCTCCGCTAGCCACTCACTTTCACGAAAACCTCGTCTACGTGCCACTTCCATTTGGAGAACTCGCGCAGGTGCTGAAAACGCTTCCATCCGATCGCAGTAGCAAACATCGGGCCGAACCTGTTCTACCAATATCGGACAGTTTCGTGGCTCAGGTCGATGTCTCGCTGGTCCAGCAGATCTTCGGCATTCCAAAGCGAGAGCGGGAATCGGATGTACAGCACCGCCATAAGACGAATGATCTCGGCGCTAGTTGTGGAGTATTAGAAAGAGTCAGATCTGGCCACGGGCAAAAGCTACGCAACCGCCCGACCCCGCTCGAGCAAGGTTCTTCTAACAAGACCCCTAAAGGTCGCGCATCGCAAGCTTTGGTTCAGCGAATTACGTGAACCGAACACCTGGCGTGATGCACAACTCTGTTTGCAGTGGAACCTAGGAATATATCCTCGAAACCAGGCTTGTGCGAAGCCAAGACGATGCAATCCGCGTCGCTCTCATTAGCAAAGTCAACAATGGCCCTGCCAGCGTGCCCAGAGATGAGTCGCGCCGTCGCGCCTGGAATTTCAGAGGCAGTCTGACGCAGGTTTTCCAAAATCTCATGCCGCGTGTTTTCTAGCACTTCGCTTGGAATCTGAGACCCTACATACGCCGGAATAGGCTCTTGAACGTGTATGACGGTAAAAACAGCGTCCGCATCGGCCAAATGGCGTGCGGCCTCGAAGGACGCTTGAGTGTCGTGGTCTTGGTCCAGAGCAACCGGGATCAGGATATTCTTGTACATTTGACCTCCTGTCTACTGCTCCGATGTTTTCAGTTTTGTTTTTCGGCAGAAGAAAACCTACACAGGCTCAGACTTTGCAGACTTGACTGCGCTCTTTGTAGCGGCTGTGACGTCATCAACCGTTTTCTCAACGGCTTCGGCTTCGGTTTCAGCCACATACGCTGCGCAGCGCGCCACCGTTTCGAACCATTCCTGAGCGTCAGCGACCAACCGCTCCGCTGAATGGCGCTGCCAATCCGCCATGCTCTGAAGGGCTTTAGATGGATCGGACGGGTTCGCGGAAGACACATTGCGTGCGGCTTTTAGGGCCGTCCGGACCGCCTCATGACGCCGTTCGAACCAATGCTGCGCAAAGGCCTCTGTTTCTTCGAGCATTTTTTCTTGTGCGTCCCAAAACTGTTCGATCTGAGCGCCGAAAGCCGGATTGCCAGACATGGGCGGCTGCATTTGCTTAAAAACATCCACAAGCGAAGCCGGGTAGTTTGAGTTAGATTTCTTTGTCGGCATCGAAAATTCCTCCTCATTCCCTAAATGAGTTATTGTGCCACCTGCAGCGCGCTTTCGCCTTAATACAGATCAATATACTTATTTTTTGGGATCCTCGCCTTGAGCTGCGACAGCGCTCTTGCATTCGCTCCGACATCGGTTCCTAGCAAGCTTGGTTGGAGTTAGAGTAGTTCAGACAAGAACTTAACGCTTGGTTTTCTATGCACGTTGCCAGCTTTCTGATCACGCTTGGTGTCCTCTTTCTTGCCGGATTGGCGGCTGATCAGCTTGGCCGGGCCACACATCTTCCTCGTGTTACAACCTTACTTTTTCTCGGTCTGATCGCCGGGAACGCCGGAATGGGGTTGATACCACTCGACGTTGCAATGTGGTTCGACGAAGTATCCATTGTGGCCTTGACGATGGTCGCGTTCCTTCTTGGAGGATCTTTGACGCGCGAGAACCTGGTTCGGCATGGCCGAGCCATTCTGACGATTTCGATTTCAATAGTGATTGCAACCCTTGCTATTGTGTCTGCTGGATTGACCGCAATTGGTATGCCGTTTGGATTGGCATTGGTGTTGGCGGCAATTGCCACAGCTACGGCTCCGGCCGCAATGACCGATGTGATCAAACAGTCCGGAGTTTCCAACAGCTTTACCGAGACGTTAAAGGGCGTAGTCGCAATAGATGACGCTTGGGGTCTGATCGTTTTCAGCATCGCCTTGGTTCTGGCTGGCCATACAGACGGTTGGGCCACCGTCACCGCCGCAGCGATGTGGGATTTCGGGGGCGCCATTGTTTTGGGTGTCACCTTGGGCGTTCCGTCCGCTTACCTGACCGGCCGTTTGAAACCAGGGGAGCCAATGCAGGCAGAAGCAGTGGGCATCGTCTTTCTTACAGCGGGCCTCGCGCTATGGCTGGAGGTTTCATTCCTCGTAGCAGGCATGGTTGTCGGCGCGGTGATCGGTAACCTTGCCCGACATCACGAACGCGCGTTTCACGAGATAGAGCACATCCAGTGGCCATTCATGATCCTGTTCTTCCTGCTGGCTGGTGCAACGTTGGATATTGAGGCCTTTGGCTTGATGGGTTGGGCCGGTGCCCTTTTCCTGATCCTGCGCACCATAGCACGTCTTGTGGGGGGCTATTGCGGGGCGAGACTAGGAGGCCTACCCCGCCGTCAGGCCCATTGGTACGGGCCCGCCTTGCTGCCGCAGGCTGGTGTCGCGGTCGGTATGGCTCTTGTTGCCGGAGAGCAGTTTCCAAACTGGGCCGCGTCCATCATGGCCTTTACGTTGGCAAGCACAGTGGCCTTCGAAGTGTTGGGGCCTCCCCTGACTCTCATGTCAATCAGACGCACGGCTGATACGGACCAGCAGATTAGTCAGTGACTAATCTGCCTGGATCGATTCCAGAAAGGCGAGCAAATTCGCCAACGGCAAGCCTACCATCATTGGTTGCCCATTGGGCAAAGCCACCGCGATTTGTTGGTCAGTCTCAAAGACTGCGCCAAAGATTGGCATTTCGCCACCATGGGCGAGCAATTGTGAACGACCATCGATCTGTTCAGCTATGCGATCTGTCGGAAATACACCGTCGTTTCCGCCCGCCAACTTGGTGAGATCGGGTGTTCGAATGGCCAGCATTTCGGCCATTGGCCCGTCTCCGGTCGCTTCGAAACCGTGACATTGCCAGCAATACGTCCGGTACAAATCACGCCCCTCATCGACGCTAATGTCCTGTGCTAGTGCAGGTCCCGTGGTGAAGAGTGCCAGTAAAACCCCGCGAACAATCTGCATATGCTCCTCCAATTCGCTGCCCCGGATGAAGTTCTTATCAAACGGTATCTTCAGGAAACTTCTTTGATCTTGCTCATGTTGCACGTTCCAGCACGAAGATTGGCGTTTCGATCGAGAAGCTTTTGTAAGCGCACCAAGTCTAGTCCCGGTCGGTTTACAGCTACGCCACCTCGTCACTAACCTCATTACCCTTGTGCCCAGAAGGCACTCCTTCCAATGCGTTCAAATGCCAGCGAATTCGCCAAAGGTGATAAGACACGCGATGCAACCATCTGAGAGCATCCAGCCGAGCCCAAACAACTTCGTCCGGTAGACTATCAGTTGCAGCGTCGGAAATGAGCAAATCTCTGCGGAGTTTCCTCTGACGTCGCATAAAACGGCGAAGACGGTTCAGCGTGCTTTCACATTTCTCGGGATCGTCGATTTTCAAGTAACCGTCAGTAGCTGCAATCACCACCGAGGCAAGCCGCTTCAAACGCGGGTCCTTCGGCAACTCGCTAATCCGATCATCTTGGCTACACCGGTAAAGCAACCGATCAAGATGATCGAGGATATGGTACATACCCTTGATACTGGATAACTCTGCGTCGGACCTGCTGGACAGTTCTATCTTATCTAAATACGAGCGCGCTTCGGAGACAGCGGTCTCAATATTGTCCCGCCCATAGTCGGTTCTGTTTGGTTGAGATGCCCCCATACATGACCGAAGGTGCGCCACTTCGGCCCTTACAATTCTTTCGACTGCAGCATTTGCCGCATCCACGGCTATTTCAGGTATCCCAAGGACAAGAGGATCCAGAGATCTCGTTAACTCGGCACCTCGGTCAGGTACGAGTGCTTCGACAAATCTGGCAAAGGGTTTGGCGAAAGGCAAAATCAACGCTACGCCTATGGCGTTGAAGAAACTATGGAATGCGACAAGCGCAGTCAGAGAATTTCCTGCCCCCGACCCGCTTTCAAAGACCGAAGTAAACGGCCCCAGCAGGAAAAATGCAATTAGTCCCGTCATCACGTTGTAGATCACATGAGCAAAACCGGTGCGACGAGCCATCGTGCCCCCACCAAAGGTGGCCAGGAAAGCGGTGAAAGTTGTCCCCACGTCCATTCCAATGACAAGCGCCGCCGCTTGAGGGAAGTTCACAGCACCAGCGCTTAACGCAGCCAATGCTGTCGCGACGCCAGCGCTCGAAGACTGCGTCACCATCGTGATAAGAACACCGATTAGTACAAGCTTCAGCCTGCCGAGCAGTGTATCTGGCGGAAAATCGGCAGGAGTAACGACGCCGCGAAAAGCGTCAAGCCCGGACTTGAGTTGCTCGATCCCAATGAAAATCAAACTGAACCCGGCCAATGCCAGCCCAAGGCCAGAAACCGTCTTTCTTCCCGAAAGTGCCAACAAAGCCCCAATAAAAACAACAGGTAACATCACTTGCCCTAGGTCCAGCTTGAACCCTAAGAGCGCCACGAGCCAACCGGTCATGGTCGTTCCGATATTGGCCCCAAAGATGATCCCAAGCGCTTGGGGAAATGTGAGCAGACCAGACGCGACGAACCCGACAGCTGCAACGGTAGTTGCGCTGGAAGACTGGATCGCAGCCGTTGTGACAGCGCCTGTTACCGCCCCTGTAAACGGCGTTTTCGTAAAGCGGCTCAAAATATCGCGCAGCCGCGCACCGGCCAAAGCCTTCAGCCCGTCCGTCATCAACAGCATTCCAACAAGGAAGAGGCCGATGCCGCCAAAAGCTGGTAACAGGTTCCAAAACATCACAAACAACTTGCCACGCCAGGTCCGACGCTGCGTGGCACTCCGGCATGGTCTTCAAAGCCGCGAACAACCGACGGCAGCTCATGTTTAGCCTCGCAGACCCGGCGTGAGGTGTTGATTGACATAGATCAAAGCGCCAGCAAGATTCACATAGTGAAATACGAATGTTTCAGCGTGATCAACGTTCACCGACTTGTCCCCAAGCAAACAAGAAGGTGAACGGAATTCTGAAGGCGTGGAAGTTCCACCCGGGGGCTCGGCAGGAAAGATGGCGAGCCCCTCATAACTTGTAGGCAAACACTTTGCCCGGACGGTGGAGCAGTTTTGGCGCGGCGCGGGTTCGATCATCGGAATCGGCCACGTCGTCGGTCGCGGGTAATACCAAATGCAAACACCGCTTGCTCATCCTGGACGAAGCAGTTGGCGAAAAGGCTAATGAACACGGTTGATCCAAAAGAACAGAAACTCAGACGAGCCCTGACCACTCCGTTGCTCACTCTTTATGGACTTGGGGTAACAGTAGGAGCAGGCATTTACGTCTTAGTCGGCGCAACGGCAGGCATTGCTGGACCCTTTGCGGCGTTATCGTTTGTTGTGGCCGCTCTCGTCGTATCCCTTACCGCACTGTCGTATGCAGAACTCGCAACTCGATTTCCTGTCAGCGCAGGTGAAGCAGCCTATGTCGAGGCGGGATTTCGGAAAAACTGGATGGCGGTTTTCGTTGGGCTAGCGGTGGCAGCCTCGGGCGTTATCTCGGCATCTGCCGTTGCAATCGGCGCAGCGTCATACCTGCACGCTTTGACCGGTTTTGCGATCCCTATTTTGACCATAAGCGTTGTTTTGATCATGGGTCTTATCGCGCTCTGGGGGATCACAGAGTCGGTCCTTGTTGCGGCTATCATCACGATCATCGAGATCGCAGGTCTTCTCTTTGTGATTGGCTGGGGCATGTCGATCCAGGATCCGCAGGGATACGCGATAAGTTCGATGCTTCCTCCGCTGGAACTCGACGCGTGGAGAGGCATTTTCGCGGCATCACTACTCGCTTTCTTTGCATTTGTTGGCTTCGAGGACATGGCCAATGTCGCGGAAGAGGTTAAAGACCCTGTGCGCACCATCCCTAAGGCGATTTTGCTAACGCTCGTTCTGGCGACCGTATTGTATTTAGGAACCTCAATGACGGTTCTACTTGTCGTTCCGATTGATGTTCTTTCGACGTCAGCAGCACCCCTCGCGCTTGTGTTTTCAAACGCGCCCGAGGTGATCAAACAGGGCTTTTCCGCAGTAGCGATTGTGGCGACAGTCAATGGAGTACTGATCCAGATGATCATGGCCTCGCGGGTGATCTACGGACTAGCTGATCGTGACCACTTGCCGAAAGTTCTGGCGATAGTGCCCAAAGCAACTCAGACACCAGTTGTCGCTACATTGCTGGTCGTGGCGATCATCGTTCTGCTGACGCAAACTATACCGATTGGCACTCTGGCAGAGCGCACGTCTCAGATCGTTCTGGGCGTCTTTGTGCTCGTCAACATTTCTCTGATCTTGCTGAAGATGAAGCCGGACGAGGCTGCCAAGCACTTCCGCGTTCCTCTTGTGGTACCGATCCTTGGGGTGATCACCAGCGCATTGCTTTTCGGATCTGGATTTCTGTAACTAAACACGACGACCCAAAGGCTTCCACGAGCTACCACGGCATATGACGACTGACCAAACCTCCATAGGATCAACACTCTCGGCTTGGTGGCATAGAACCTTTGTGGATCTGGTTCAGCAGCTGCAATGGTCCTATCTGCCGCCATTGATGGTCTATTTTGCGGCCGGCGTGTCCGGCCTGACCTCGGTCGTTGGCGCTTTTTTCCTGAAAGACTACCTGGATTTATCCGCCTCTTTTGTTGCAGGACTTGCATTTTGGGCCGGTATCCCTTGGATCCTCAAAATGCCGCTTGGCCATGTCGTGGACCTGTTCTGGCGCTGGAAGTCCCTGCTGATCTTGTTTGGCGCATCCCTAATTACGTTGTCTTTGCTTACAATGTATGGGCTTGTGACCGCGCCTGCGCAAATGGCATCCATCATGCCACTGGAAGACTGGTATGTCGTCGCGCTGCTGTTGGCGCCTTCGGGCTATGCCATTCAGGACGTAGTTGCAGACGCCATGACGGTTGAGGCGGTCCCAAAGGTTGACCAGCACGGCCTACCGTTCACGCCTGAAGAAACCCGTGCACAGCACACAACGATGCAAACCTTGGGCAGAGTCTCGATCATTTCCGGGTTTGCGGCGGTTGCGGCTGTAAACATCTGGATATTCTCTGGAACCGAAGATCTGCAAAAGTCCGAACGCCTTGCGCTTTATGGCCAGGTGTACCTGATAGCTCTGGCCATCCCGGTGTTGTCCGTGAGTGGAGTCGTTCTTCACAGCTTAATCCAGCGTCAACTTGCCAGGCGAGGTCACCCGCCCTACAAACCGGATGAAGTCACCGAAGTCAAATGGTCCATATTGCTCGGCGGTCTCGCATTCGTTGTGCTTAGCATCGTGCTAGGAACGGCCGAATTCGAATTTGCGCAAGAGACTGTTTTTGCGGTCTCCCTTGCTGTGATCCTGTACCTCATGTCGCGTCTGCTGAAAGAGCTGGAACCAGCCCAAGCCAAAGCCTTGATCGGGACAGCGACAATCATTTTTGTTTTCCGTGCCGTTCCTCTACCGGGACCAGGCCTGACTTGGTTTGAAATCGATGAACTGGGGTTCGATGAACAGTTCCTGGCAATCCTGGCTTTATTAACTTCGCTGCTGGCGTTGCTCGGTTTAATCGTCCTCAGACCATTTATGGCCAACCGTTCCATTGCGCATGTGGTCGTATTGCTGACAATCGCTGCGGGCGTTCTGGCCCTGCCCAACCTCGCCCTCTACTACGGCGTGCATGAATGGACAGCCGCGCGTACCGGCGGAGTTGTCGATGCAAGGTTCATTGCCATACTTGATACAGCGGTTGAATCGCCGCTTGGGCAGATTGCCATGGTCCCGATGTTGGCTTGGATTGCCCGCAATGCACCCGTTCAGTTGAAAGCGACCTTCTTTGCGGTGATGGCATCGTTCACAAACATGGCATTGTCGGCCAGCAGCCTCAGCACCAAGTACCTCAACCAGACATACGTCGTCACACGCGCTGTCACCAACCCTGAGACCGGTGAGGTCACGTCAACCGCGAACTACAATCAACTTGGGTACTTGCTGATCTCCGTGGCCGTGATCTCGGTGATCGTTCCACTGGCTACAGTGTTCTTTGTCCAAAACTCACGGTTCCGAACGAGGGAATAGTCACTGGCTTTCGAACTCTGCCAGCAGCGCTCTGAGATGTGAAACCGGGACACCGATGTTTGAGCCACCAAATTCGGGCAGGATCGCAGCATTGATGGCAACGACCTCGCCCCGCCGGTTCAATGCTGGCCCCCCGCTCCCACCGGTCGTGGTCTCGGCATCATAAACGATGGCGCTCTCACTTGTCCGTGCAACGATCCCCCGGCTTGCGAGTGGGTGAATCTTGCTTTGAGTAGAAAGCCGGGACGCGATCGACCAAAAGTTCAGCGTTCCTTCTGCCTCCAGTTCCTCTAAAAAGCCCGGACCGGCCTGCGCAATCAAAGCTTTCAAACCCGTTGGATATCCCAACAGAAAAAGCTCTTCACCGACGCGCGACGGGGCACCTGACAACGGAATTCCGAGGTCCTGAACGCGGCTTGGCTCAACTGCTAAAATCGCCAAGTCTGCCGCTTCGCTGAACCGAACCAAACGCGCCTCTATTGGTTCCGTTTGATCAGGCAAATAGGCCAACAGACTCAACATCTCAGGCTCAAGACCAGCGTCTCTCAGCGCCTTCTCTCGATCCCCTGATGTCCACGGCAACGCAACATGGCGATTGGTGGCCATCAAAGGTACACCAGCAATTAAAAACCCTGTTCCGGTGAACTGAAATTCTGCAGGTTCGCCGGTCCCATCTGGTTCGATCCAAGGCTGGCCGAATGGGGTTTTCAGGTTTTCTCCGTTCGGTCCCAATACATGCCGCAATATCTTCCCGCTTTCCACGTGGCGCAATCCATAAGCCCCCTGAAGGAAGGCGACAGACCGGGTCGAGGCAGCAATTACCCGCGTGGGGGCTCCGGCCCGCTGTTCCAAGGTTCCAAGACGCTGCTCGGTGGACAGAACCTGGTTCTCAAAAGCGTCGCGCAAAGAAGCCAAGTCATCAGGCGTAAGTGCATCTTCTCGCGTCTGGGCGAGCATAACCGCGACCGCTTCGATCTTGCGGGACTCCTGTTCGATACTATCCGCCAAGCGCCGGTCGTTTTGGTAAAGAAGATACCCAAACCCCGCGATCAAAAGGAGCGTTGCAAGTACTGTGATCCTGAAAAGTATCGTGGTCTGAGACGCAAGCCGCCGCCCACTATCGCACAGGGCACCAGACATCTTTTTGGCGAAAGGTCGACGGCTCGTTCGGGTGTAAGCATATGCGTCACTGAGGATATCTTCGACTGTGTGGTGCGCGGGAAATGAGTGATCGCACAACCTGTATCGAGACATTGGGCCCTTTTCGCCGAACTCGATCATGTCGCCATGCCTCAGAAGCGCCGATGAGGCTCTTTGCCCGTTTACCCATACATTGCGCCCTGCTGACGCGGTTATCGTGTAACCGTCGTCAGCCCAGTGTAGCGCGGCAATATCGTTAACATGGGGAGGCAGGTCATCTTTAGGTCGAAGGCTTAGCACCCTGCCATCATCAACAGAAACAGTCAGGGCTTTATCGACAAGCCAGTTCACGTTTCCCCGTGATGGACCTGTCAGGCTCTCCAGAAAGGCCCGAACCTCACCTTCGCCACCATTAACTGAGGGTGTCATGTCGCTCACTTCTGGTTTGCGCATTGGGGCTCCCTATCTAAACGCGTGAGGGCATTCTCACCATGCTGCATCACCAATCCCATGGCCTCGCGCGCATATACAAAAAACGGTGCTGTCAGACGAATTCGAACCAGTCTCAGTTTGCCGCGGAAATCGCAAACCTATCCGGAACAAAGTTGGCGCCACTCGCTAAGAGCGGCCCCGCGGATCAGCTTGAAGGTGTCTCGACTGGCTAACGATCTTTCCTGGTTGAAATGGTTGTAAACGGAAGAATGGACGGAGGCAAATTTCTGCAAACTTCGCATACGCCTGAAACGTAAAATGGCCCGTTCTCTTCGTCGAAACGGCAGGTGCGAGTTCTCGACGCGGTTGTTGAGCCACCTGCCCGTCCTTTGTTTTTCGTTCGCGCCAAGCTCTCTGAGCGCGGCTCCGTATGAGGCGAAGCGATCTGTGACAACGTTTTCCGCCTTTCCGTGACGCTTCATCAATTTCTTGAGGAATTTCAGTACTACAGCTTTGTTTCGACGTTTGGTGACCACGGCTTCCAACACTTCGCCTTCGTGATCAACAGCCCGCCAAAGATAATGCCGCTTGCCATTCACCTTAACAAAAACCTCGTCCACGTGCCACTTCCATTTAGAGAACGCACGCAGCTGCTGAACGCGCTTCCGTCTAATCTCAGCAGCAAACATCGGGCCAAATCTGTTCCACCAATATCGGACAGTTTCGTGGCTCACGTCGATACCTCGCTCGTGCAGCAGATCTTCGACATTCCGAAGGGAGAGAGGGAAACGGATGTACAGCATCACCGCCAAGCGGATGATCTCGGGGCTGGTCTTGAAATACTTAAAAGAGGCAGATCTGGTCATGGGCAAAAGCTACGCAACCGCCCTGTCCCGCTCAAGCAAAGTTAATCTGACAAGACCTCGAGGCTGGTTTTGAAATACTTGAAAGAGGCAGGATTATTCATGGGCAAAAGCTATGCAACCGCCCTGCCCGCCTCAAGACAAGTTCTTTTGACAAGACCATCGTCAGGTCGCGACGTGAGAAACATCCCGGTCTGGGGAGTAGATGTCGAGGATGTTCCAGTGCCCGGTTGTCGGCGTTGGGTTGTTGATCATAGGGACGTCAAGAACCGTTGGCTTGCCGCTGGCGATTGCTGCTTCCAGTGCGGGCAACAACTCGTCGGCAGCGCTGAGCCTGTGACCTTCCGCGCCGTAGGCTCGCGCTATGTCGGCATAGCCCGGTCCGTTTTCGGGTGCGGCGGCTGATCCGGGGAACGTGGTTCCATAGGTCAATCCGTAATGCGCCTTTTGAAGGCCCGCGATAGTGCCGAAGGCGTTGTTGTTCATAACCAGCCAGATGATGCCCAGATCAAGCTCGACCGCGGTTGCCAGCATCGACGGGTTTTGACCGAAGCCACCATCACCGACCAGACTGAGGACGACGCGATCAGGTGCCGCCAGTTTCGCACCGATCGCGCCCGGAGGACCGAAACCCATCGTCGCGAACCCGCCCGGTGTCAGGATTGAACCCGGCGTCAAAATGTCGAACTGTTGCCCGACACCGTTCTTGTTCCACCCAACGTCCGTAGTGATGATGGCATCCTCGGGCAGTGCCTTGCGGGTGTCTGCCAGAATACGCTCGGGCATCATTGGAAAGGCCGATGAGGTCGCCATTTCCTCGTTGCGTGCTTTGAAGTCTGTCCGGAAGTCAGCGATCTTCTGCTCCAGCACGGGGCGCTTGAAGCCGTCCGGATACATCTCGCGGGCGACCCGGTTGAGGACTCGTAAAGCGACCTTGGCGTCAGCAACGACTCCGATCTCCGTGGGATAGTTCCGACCGATCTCCTGCGGCTCAATGTCGATATGAATGACCTTCGATCCGGGAATGTTGAACGTGTAGCCAGGGTACCAACTTGAACAATCAGCCTCTTTGAACCGAGTGCCCACGGCAAAGATGTAGTCCGCATTCAGGCAGGACTGGTTGACCAATTCGGTGCCCCAAAACCCGGTCATTCCCAGTACAAGCGGATGGTCGTCTCGCAATGCGCCCTTACCCATCAGGGAATGCGCGACGGGCAGACCCATATGTTCAACAAACTCGCGCAACTCCTCACTGGCCTGCGCCAACAGGATACCGCCGCCGACATAGGCGACAGGGTTTTCGGCTTTAGCCAACGCTTCGACAATTTCTCGCGCTGTCTCGTCGTCAATCGACGGTTTCTTGAGCGCGCGCGTGTTATCGCGGATACGGTCGAAGCTGTCCGAGGGGATCACCTCGGAGAAGATGTCCATCGGCACATTGACCAGCACGGGGCCGGGTTGACCGCTTTCCGCAAGGTGGAATGCCTTTTCCAGAATCTCGGCCATCAGGTCGGCGCGATCCACACGCCATGCACGTTTCACGAAGGGTCGGTAGATCTCCCACTGGGCGGCGTCTGCGTGCAGGTTCACCTCCTGATGCGGATGTTTACCGTAGTAATGCGTGGGAATGTCACCGGCGATCACGACCATCGGGATACAGTCAAGCGCCGCGTTGGCGACCCCGGTGGCGCAATTGGTCAGCCCCGGGGAGAGATGAGACAGCACCACCGAGGCCTTGCCCGTCACGCGGGCATATGCATCCGCCGCGTGGCTGGCGATTTGTTCGTGTCGTACTGTGACGAAATCAATGGGACTTTCCGCCAGCGCAGCCAGAACTGCGATGTTTGTATGGCCACAAAGCCCGAACACATGCTTGACGTCACGGCGTTCGAGGAAATCAACGATGTGTTCGGCGACGGTTTTACCGTCGAGTTTGCTTGCGTCCATCACGCGACCTCCTGTCCGTAGAACTCACCGAACAAGTCCGGCTCCGAGGGGCGATCCTCTGGGATCGGACGGCTGACCCATGTGTAGTTCATCATGTGTTTCATAGTGACGTTTTCATTGGTGATGTTGCCGCCCCAGATGCCGCAACCAAGGCTGCTGGTCATAGGCATGCCATTTGTCCAGGCACCCGCATTGGCCTTGGACTGAGGCTGTCGCACCATCATACGGCTGACCGGAGCCAGACGCGCCAACCGGTCGATGTGATCGTCATTGTGGCTGTAGATGCCGCAGGAATGGCCCTTGCCCCCGGTGTTGTAGATCTGGCTGACCGTTTCCAGCGCATCATCGAACTTTTCGAAGTGGTAAAGCGCCATCAGCGTGGTCAGTTTCTCCTTGGAGAACTTGTGCTGCGGCCCGATTTGCCCCTGATTTTCAACCATCAGAAACTTGCGATCTTCGGGGATGCTAAAACCGGCGACCTTGGCCGTTTGCTGCGGCGGACAGGCGATGGTTGGAAACGTACGGTTTCCCTTTTCATCCCACATGGCCGCTTCGAGCATGGCCTTCTCTTCGTCCGAACACAGGTACCCGCCTTCGGCCTCCAGCGCCTTGATCATCTCGTCATAAACCGAGCGCTGGATGATGACGTTACCGTCGGCCGAGCAGCCCGACCCAAAGTCGGAGGTCTTTGAAATGCGAGTGTTCTGCGCGGCGATGTCCAGATCGGCGGTTTCATCGATGACGATGGATGAATTGCCCGCGCCAACGCCATAGGCCGGGCGTCCAGAACTGTAGGCCGCTTTGACCATCGGCTTGCCACCCGTTGCCAGAGTCAGGTCACAAATCTCCATGAGGTGCTGTGTTAACGGTATCGATGGTTTGCGGATCGACTGAAATAGGTCTTCGGGGGCACCGGCGGCACGGCAGGCTGCGCGCATGACCTCGACCATCTCAAAGGTGGTGTGGGCGGTTCGCGGGTGCGGGCTGAAGATCACCGCATTCCGGGCGTTGGCGGCGGATACGCCGGTCACCGGTGGCGTCATCGCAGGGTTGGTCATTGGGATCAGGGATGCGATGACGCCAGCAGGTTTGGCATATTTCACCAGACCTTTTTCCTCATCAACCTCGACGATGCCGGTCGAGGGTGTGCGCAAGACATCTCGCAGCACCATGTGAATCTTGAAGCGCTTCGCTGGGCGGCCTTCGCGATCTCCGATACCGCTCTCGTCCACGCCTTGCTGGGCCAGCCGGGTGAAGGTTTTCTCGTTCCCTGCGTACCACGCAATGGCCTGAGACAGGCGGTCCAGCCTGTCCTGATCCCAATCCTCGATCTCGGCCATGGCAGCGCGGGCGCGTGCCAGCATATCTGCCGCCATGTTGCGGTCGTTTTCAGTGAGCTCTTTGCCCATGATGATCCTCTTGGTGTTTTGGAATTGTAGCATCGGGCATACGGCGCTGTGACCGCGCCTCGCCGAATGTTCGCTTGGCTTGGCTGAGACAGCGACGCGCGTGTTCTTCATATCCCAACTCGGCAACGCGGCTTTGGTTGGGTAATTCAATGGAGTAGTCGACGGGTGGCATCCGTTCGATGATGCCGGTGAAGTCAATCCAGCCTTCGCCGGGATAGAGCCGCGCATCGCGGGCCAACTGGATCATGCCCTCACGCGTATCCGCGATGCCAGGCAGGCAATCAGAGATATGCAGGAAATGAAACAGATCCGAGGGGACGTGTAGCAACTCTCCCAAATCCACGCGGCTGAGGTGCAGGTAAAGCGTATCGATCAGAATACCGCCGTTGGGCTGATCGGAGGCACGCACGATATCAAGCGCCTCATCCAGAGTGCGCAAGCGGGAGAAGCTTGGAAACTCAAGGTCCACTGTTAGCCCATACGGAGCCGCCAGTTCGCAGGTCTCAGAATAGACGTCGATCAGGAAGTCACGATCATCGCGGGTGTTGGTCCACGCGCTCATGATCATGCGTTTAGCGCCCAATTCCCCACCGATCTCAAGAGAAGGTTCAAAACTGCGCGGATCGACATCTTCCGTGATGCGCGCAAGTTCGACATCGAGGACTTTCAAGCCAGTGGTAGAGAGAGCAGTTTTGATGGCATGCACCTGTGCCTTGTCGATTGGAGATTGAGTGAATTCACCGGGCACATGCATCGGAATAAACCGGGGGCTAACGGCATCGTAACCGGCCCGCGCGGCGATATAGACCAGCTCGGGCGGCGTACAGCCAATCAGCGTCAGATGCGCCAAGGAATACAGAGAGGGGCTTGCGCCAGCCTCTTCGGGTTTCGCCATGAACGACAGCTCCATGCGTCTGCGAATCTTACCTTCATCACACGTAAATAAAAATATCTGATATTTTTAAAAATATCAACTTTTAATGCTGAGTAGGAAACGAAAACGCCCGGGCAACAACCCGGGCGTGCTTAACCTTCGTGTTGGCAGAGCCTTAGAGAGTGACCCAGTCCCCTCCGGACTGGTGAGAGCGCACAGAGGCGTCAATGAATCGGACACCGTCTGCGCCTTGTTCGACAGTTGGATAAGTAAGCCAATCGACCGGAACGGCAACGCCATCCCGACGCGCGGCTACGGCCATGGCAAATTCCGTATAGAGGTTGGCCCAGGCTTCGATAATCCCTTCGGGAAAGCCCCGCGCGGTACGGATCAGACGTTCTGCGCCGGGTCCGATACCATGCCCGTGACCTCGGCTGATGGTACGATCCGGCTCACCGAACCGATTGAACTTCAGCTGTTCCGAATTCTCCAAGTCCCACTCGAGGCCTCCTTCGCTCCCGAATATCCGCAAGCGCAAACCGCCTCGATTTCCGGGGGCCAGGCGTGTCGCCATCAGAGTTCCCGGAACCTCGTTTTGATAGCGGGTGAACATGAATGCTGTGTCTTCCAAAGGCTTTGGCGCGCCGCAGACATGAAACTCGGCCCGTAGATCGGTCAAGGGTAGGCCCGAGACAAAGCTGGCGAGATGCGCGGCATGGGTGCCGATATCGCCGACACAGCTGGTCGGACCAGAAATCTTTGGGTCCAGCCGCCATTTGACATGGGGCGCATCAGCCACATCATCGGGCGTCATCCAGTCTTGCATGAACTCGACGTGGATTTGGTTGATTTTACCGATGCCGCCTTCCGCCACGATTTGTTTGGCCTGACGGATGACCGGAAAGCACGACATCGCATATCCGACAGCAAAGACCTGTCCTGTGCGCGCGGCGATCTCCTCAAGCCCCTCGGCCTCGGCAACTTCGTTGGTCAGGGGCTTGTCGCACAGTACATCAATGCCTGCCTCCAGAAACGCTTTGGAAGCTTCAAAATGAACGTGGTTCGGGGTGGTGATCATCACGGCGTCCACGCCATCAGGCCGCGCCGCCTCGGCCTGTGCCATCTCCTGGTACGACGCATAGCACCTGTCCGCTGGCAGGAACCACTCGGCCCCGCGCGCCTTGCTACGCTCGGCATCCGAACTGAGCGCGCCTGCGGCGACCTCCCACCGGTCGGTCATCCGGGCCGCCGTTGCCTGCGTGACAGAGATACGTCCACCGCCAACAACGCCCAGCCGCAAACGGCGAGACAACCGGGGGAAAGGTCCGTCAAAGTTCAGGTTGTCCAGCAAAAGTCTCTCAGCCATTCTGAATCTCCATTTCCGGGACCCGTACGCCTTCCGGCAGCATTTCCACCGCCATGAAAATGCTGGGGGTAATCGTCTCGTATTGATGCCAGGGATAGTTGCCTTCAGCGTCATACATCGGCTTGTGCGTCGTGCCGGGGGCCAGGAATTCTTCGAGGTAAAGGGTTTCAACATCCCGCTCACGGCATTGCTGCATTTTGCCAAAGCCTACGATTTGTGTATGCACTTCGCGAAACCCCGGTACCGGGCAGAACGGATGATCCTTGTGCAATCCGACATTCAGCGGCACCGAGCCGGAATGGTACATGGTCAGCCCAACGTTACCCACAAAGACCTTTGGCGACATGTAGTGGCTGACACCGCGTAAACGCTCCTCTTGGCGAACATTAAAAGCAGATGGCCATGTATCTTTCACCCATGCGAACAACTCGTTGTCATCGGCATGGGCGTCGAAATCGTAGACAATGACTGCACGTACCACGCCGCTAAGCGTGCTGCCTTGCACGATCACAGAGGAAAGCGGTGCAATGGTCTGATCTTCGACAGAGAGATTTCGCTCCCCAAGGTTAAGGACGATGGCGCGACCCTCGATAGAAATTCTGCGCTCGTCAGTTATGTGCTGGACGCGAAAGAATGGCTGAGCAAAGTCGAGTGTCTCAATCGGCATGAACCAATTCCTTCCTCTCATCTTTCAGGAAATCGACAGGCAGAGGCATCGGCGCTTCGCACCGGCTTTCTATAGTCTGATAGGCGCCGAATTTCGGTGCCCGTTCAATTGCGTCCATGACCTCGAAAACATGGTAGGCAAGCGCTCCACTCGCACGGGGTTGGCGTCCTTCTTGTGCCGCCAGGGCCAGATCCAAAAGGCCGAGCCCGCGACTGTCTTCGTTGAATCCATGTTTGTTTTCGACCACCTGCCAGTCCTCACGACCAGTTGGACGGGGCTGATGAGACCAGCGCGAGGTCTCCCGCGTTTTCAGCCAGACATCCCCCTGAAAGATGTTGGCACCATGTACCGGGTCAGGGTCTGGGATGCTGATGGTGCCTTTTTCACCGTAGATCTCGAACCGCGGAGTTTCGCTGTCCCAGACGTCGAAACTCATGGTCATCGACCCTATAGCTCCGGAAGAGAACTGCAGCAGGCTTAGGGAGTGCGTGTCGACCTCGACGTCCATCCATTCGCCGTTGCGAGGGCCATTTTCGATCATCCTTTTGTCGAACGTGCGCCGAGCCATTCCGGCGACCCGGTCAATTTGACCAAGGCAAAAAATCATGGCGGTCAGATAATATGGCCCAAGGTCCAGCAATGGCCCACCTCCGGCCTGATAGTAGAAATCCGGGTTGGGATGGTGGCGTTCCGTTCCGTGGGTACCGACATGGGCAAAAACCCCTGTCGGTTTGCCAATGGCACCCTCGTCGATCAAGCGCCGAACGGTCTGCCAGCGACCGCCAAGAAATGTGTCGGGCGCGCAACCGACCATTAACCCCTTTTCAGAGGCCATGTGCAGAATCGCCTTGCCGTCCGTTCGGTTCATGACCAGTGGCTTTTCGGAATAGACGTGTTTCTTCGCCTCCAGCGCGCGCAGACTGATTTCGGCATGCGCCGCCGGAATTGTCAGGTTCAAAACGCAGTCAATCGTTGGATCTTCAAATACCTCATCAGGCGTGCAGGCCTTGGCGATACCGTATTGATCTGCCTTGGCGCGGCTTTCCAAAGGGTCAAGGCTTGCGCAAGCCACGACCTCAACGTTTGAGAATTTGGATAGTGTTTTTAGATAAATATCGCTGATACGACCACAGCCGATAAGGCCGACCCGGAAGGATTTCGATGTCTCACGTGTCATCATTCCTGTCTTCGTAGAAGGGTAAGTAATTCGGGGGCATCGGCCCTTTGTTGCGGCCACCCTGATTCATCTGCTCCCAAGCGTGGGCGAGTATTCCGACCGAGCGGGACAGGCAGAACAGCCCTCGTGACAAGGGCGCAGGAAAGCCAAGTTCGCAGAAGATCACAGCTGTCGCGCCGTCAATATTCATGGCAATTGGCCGACCGCCGCGTTGACGACCGAGTTCGGCTTGAACCTCTTCTCCGATATCGGCAAACCGGCCAGAAACTGTGCCTTCTGCCGCCCCATCACGAACAAGTTGCATCAATCGTGGTGCGCGTGGGTCCACAGGCCTGTGAAACCTGTGACCAAAGCCCGATACGATCTTGCCGTAGGTCTCGCGCCAACTGTCCAAGCCATCCCGAACAGCGTCATTCAGCGAAGCTCCCGCATCCATGCGGACTGCGATATCATAGTACAGCTCTGCACACTGCTCTCCTGCCCCGCCGTGCACGTCGCCCAGCATGTTCACCGCGGTCGCCATCGCATTATTGAGACCTACCCCGCAGGTGGCGGCCATACGCGCAGCCGCGATTGAGGGAGCCTGTGGGCCGTGATCCACGCCTGCGACCAAAGCGGCTTCGAACAGGCGCGCCTGTGCGTCGCTGGGTAGATCGCCCCGCACCATAAGCCAGATCATCTGCGGGAAAGATACGTTTCCGATCAGGTCCTCTATGGCGTTGCCACGAAAAGAGATCTGTCCGGGTTTCATGTCGATGATGGAGGTACGCCACCATTGGCGAACGGCGCGCTCATCGTCTGTCATCTGCGCGGTCATTGCGTCTGCACCTCTTTCACCGACTGGGTTTTGCTTTGCGCAGCAAGGCGAATGGGTGCATTGCGCGCGCCATAACCGGCATAGCCCATACGGCGTTCAACAATTTCGAAGAAGAAGCCGTTAAAGATGGGGCGGCTGAATATCTGAAAATACTCAGCACCCGCCGCCCGATCGTAGAGAATGTTCCCCCTGCGCAATTGGGCGACCAGATCGTCATCCAATCCGAATGTCGCTTGCAGATCAGCGTAGTAGTTCTCCGGGATGGACAGGCTGGGAAAGCCAGACTTGAGCAACTGGGCTGAAGTTTCAAAAATATCATCCGACTGGAAGGCAATGTGCTGAACACCAGCCCCAAAGCCATCTTCAAGGAATGACGCCGCCAGTGTTCGACGCCCAACTGCCCCATTCAGGTTTAAGCGCACTTCCCCTTCGGGACTTTCGATAGCCTGGCTTTGCACGACACCAGACGGGTCGGCGACGTTCACGATAGGGGATTTTGCCATCTCGAAAGTCGAAATGTAGTAGAGTAGCCAACTTTGCATCTCATCGTGACGCATCGTCTGGGCCAGATGGTCGATACGACGCAGACCGGCAGGTTGGGTGGCTTTGGTTTTCGCAACCGGCTCGAACTCAATGTCCCATACCCGATGGAGATCGGATTTCTCATCGATGAAATGAACGACGTTGCCACCAACGCCCCGAATGGCCGGGATATCCAGTTCCCCGGTCCCTACTGGCTGCGAGAAATTCGGCGCGCCTAACGCGGTCGCTCGCCGAACCGTCTGATCCGCATCTTTGACACGCAACCCCATATCACAAACGGAGGGGCCGTGGCCCAGAAACGCCGAATGGGCAAATCCTTCCTTTTCGGTATTCACGACGATGTTTATCGCGCCCTGCCGCCACAGCTCGACGGACTTGCTCACATGCTTTCGCTCCATTCGAAAACACATTGCTGACAGCATATCTGCCAATTGCGCGCCGCTTGTTTCGTCGGCTGTAAATTCGACGAATTCGAAGCCGGACGCATAGACGCGTTCCGGTAGGTCCGGGATGCCGAAATCGGTTCCCGGCTCGGTCCGGGAAACCTCATCTAACAGGTTCACCAGCGACCTGTAGCTGTCACGGGCCAGTGTCCGACCACCGGGTTGAGGCGCTGCTTCGTTGACGCGCGCAACCGACCAAGGCCCTTTGTATCCAGCGCGTGACAACACGCGAACGAAGCCCGCAAGGTTCAGCGACCCAAGCCCCGGCAGAAGCCCAAAGTGCCGCTTGAGCCGACGTATATCCATCTCAAGCCGGGGTGCATCGGACAGTTGCACATGGAACAGCCGCTCTCCGGGAATGTCCCGAAGGCGGGCTGGTTTGGATCCGTCGGCAAGCGAGAAGAAGGAATTCAAAGCCAACCCCAGATTAGCGCTGTCGACAGCATCAACGACGCCTAACGCCTGTTCATCCGAGGGAATAAGATCCGACCATGGCAAGCCCATATAGGCCAGACGCATCCCCATTTCTTTAGCGATTTGGGCCGCCTCGCCAAGATCTGCGATTACCTGTTCTTCGGTGGCAGCGGCATCAACCTCGAAAGCGGACCCGATTAGCAGCAATTCCGTTCCCAACTCGCTCATCAGGTCGAGTTTACGCTTCAGCCGATCAAAGGCGCGCTCCCATCCGCTGCCGGACTGGCCTTCAAGGTTATGGAAAGGTTGCAGCAGGCAAATCTTCAGGCCGAGATCTGAAGCAATTTTCCGAATTTGTGACGGCGGCCCGTCAAAAGCGGTCAAGTCCGGTTCGTGTAATTCGACACCCCCGAATCCCGCGTCAGCGATAGCACTCAGCTTTTCAGCCAGATCACCGGGGATCGACGTTGTCGAAACCGACAGGCACATTATCCCTGATATCCAAACATACGCGGCAACCACAGGACCAGATCTGGCATCAGCATCATTATCACTAAGGCGAAGATGAGAACCGCGAGGAAGGCCCAGATTTCGGAGATGATTTCGCGCAGCGGAATGTCCGTCACGGCGTTGATCACAAAGAGTAGAATGCCATAGGGCGGTGTGATCAGACCGATCATCGAGTTCACGACGACCAGCACTCCGAAATGCACCAGGTCAATCCCAAGCGCTTCGCAGGTTGGAATGAACAGGGGCACGATCACCAGGATGATCGTTGTTGCGTCTAACACGCATCCCAGCGCGAGGATCAGCAGGTTTACGAGGATCAGGAATACAATCGGGCTAACATCCGAACCCTCCAGCAGTGCCGAGATCGACTGTGGAATCTGTTCCTGAATGACGATGAAGTTCAGAATGAACGCGCCACCAATGACCACCCCGACGGCGGCGGAGGAGCGCGCGCTGTCGACGAACACTTGATAAAGGCCACGGAAGGTTAGCGCGCGGTAGAACAACGCTGCCAGTAGCAGAGCGTAGAATGCAGCAACTGCGGCGGCTTCGGTCGGAGTGGTGACGCCGCCATATATACCGTACAGCAGGATTGCGGGCATCAGCAGTGCCGGAAACGCGTTGGCGGTTTTAGCCGGCAATTCGCGCAGAGGAACAGGTTCTTCCAATGCAAAGTTCCGCTTTCCGGCCAGATAATAGTTCATCGCCATGAGGACGACGCCCATGATCAGGCCCGGAAGAATACCGGCCAGGAACAGCGACCCGATAGAGGCCTTGGAAACGAGCGCGTACAAAACCATCGGGATCGAGGGCGGAATGATCGGGCCAATCGTCGCCGACGCCGCCGTGATCGCGGCTGCGTAACCTCGGCTGTAGCGGCCATCCTTGGTCATCATCTCAATGATGATCTTGCCGATCCCGGCAGCATCCGCGACGGCAGAGCCGGACATGCCGGAGAAAATCAGAGACGCTACCACGTTTACGTGCCCGAGGCCGCCCTTGAAACGACCAACGGCGGCTACGCAGAAGTTCAGCAGTCGGTCCGTGATCGACCCAGCATTCATGATATTCGCGGCGACGATGAACAACGGCACGGCAAGCAGGATCGTGCTTTTGTAGAAGCCTTGCAGAATCTTCTCGCCCGCGAGGGCGACGTCCAGTCCGGCCGTGCCCAAGTACACTAATGAGGCCAAGAGGATGGAATAGCCGATAGGTGTCCCGATGCCTGCCAAAAGAAAGAGAGCGAGCAGGCAGGAAAGAAGTTCAAAACTCATTTCTTAACTTCCTCGTCCTCTTCGACGTCGACACGTGGATGGTCGTCAACCACGTTGTACCCAACAACCAGTTCCAACTCTGTCTTTGGGGGGCCATTGCGCATGACGTCGAAGAATAGCCAAGCGTAGCGCGTTGCGACGACCAACATGAACACCGCGTAAATCGAGAATACTGTGCGCAGCGGGATCTTCTCGCCGGAGAACGGATTGCGCACAGTCGAGGTTTTGCGGATTTTCATCCAGTCGATGTAGTCCCACGTCGGAAGGAAGCTGTAGAGCATACCGACCACGATCGCTGCGGCCGCCAGCATCGCAAAGACCTGCCGCACGCGCATCGGCACGGAAAGGTAGATGATATCGAACTTCACGTGATCTCTCTCGCGCACGATGAAAGCGCAACTGAAGAAGATCACCCAGACCCACAGAATGCCGATGAGTTCAAGCGTCCATCCGGCGGGGGTAAAGAAGTAGCGCAAGAGTATTTGCAATAGGAAGATCAGGAAGATTGCCGCCAGCATCCCGCCGGCAATCGCTTCGGTCAGTCGGGAGAACCCCTTCATAAAGGCTTTCATTATGGTTCTCCCTCCCTTGTCTTTTGGGCTCAGTTGCCCAGAGCGTTGATCTGATCCAGAACGCCTTCGGGCCATGAGCCAGCGAACTCGCTGTCCAGATACATAGACTGTACCTGATCGCGGAACGCTGCCAGATCGGGTTCGTAGATCTCCATCCCCTGCTCTTTCAGGAAGCTGACGAGATCCTCTTCTTTCTGAAGCTGTTTCTGGCGACCGGATTCAGCCGCTGCATCCGCAGCTTCCTGAACCTTGGCCTGCTGCTCGGGTGTCAATCCATCCCAAACTTCTTTGCCGATGGCGATATAGTTCAAGTCAACCAAGTGCGATGTCAGGATGATCTGATTGGTCACTTCGTAGAATTTGGCATCAACCACGGTCGGCAACGGGTTGTCCTGACCGTCAACGGCACCAGTCGACAGAGCTGTGTAAACTTCTGAGAACGCCATTGGTGTCGGGGCGGCACCCAGCGCTTTGCCAAGGAACTGCCACGCATCTGTGCCGGGCATCCGCAGGTTCACGCCTTCCAAGTCGGCTGGCGTAGATACCGTCAACTCATCCTTGGGTTGGCGCAGATTCACCTGACGACGGCCCAGATACATGACCGACAGCAGTTTGACGCCTAGTTCTTCTTCGGCCTTTTGCTTGAAGGCATCCATCAAGGGATCGTTGAAGACAGCCACCTGATGCGCGGCGTCCTGGTGGACATAGCCTGCTGTAAAGATCGAAAACTCGGGGAAGAACTGTGCCAGTTCCTGCGCCGAGGTGATCGACATCTCCAGATTGCCGCGACTGATAGCGTCCAGCTCAGTGCCTTGAGCGAAGATGGTTCCGTTATAGCTAGGCTCGTAGCTTGCGAAATCAGCGACCATGGGCGCGAAAACCTCGGCCATGGCGACCGAGCGCTGATCGGTCTCCGATCCTGATGTTGCGAGGCGAAGTTGCACTTTGTCTTCCGCCAGCGCACCACTTGTTGCGCTAAACAGAACACCGGTTGCGACCAGGGCTGATACAGCAGCCCGGCGGGTAAGTTTGGTAATCACTTTGCTCCTCCCTGAGACATCATGATGCTTCTTTTTTGCGATTCAGAGTTTTGACCTATTTTGGACATTTTGCAAGATGTTTTACAAAATATCTGATATTTTAGACTGCCGTCATACCCACCATTGGTGTTTTTTGTAAGTTTTTGATCCTGACCGTATCACCTGTTCTGCAGGAATTCTGAATAGCTTCAATAACTTGAAGTGTTCTGAAACCTTCCCATCCAGACACAATCGGTTCTGCTTCGTGCCGAGCTACTTCAACAAAGTGCCTAAGCTGATTGACCAGGGGGTCAGACGCACCCTTCTTCAGCGCGGTTGATGAGATTGGCGTCCACCAGTCCCTTTGCTCACCTTGGTAACTCCACAATCGAAGATCGGGAACGGACAACGAACCATGAGAGCCACCTATCATGTAGCTACTCTCAGTGGTCGACGGATAGATTGGATATTCCTGAGAAGTCATCTCCCAGCTCCATGGAGCAACGATGCTATCGGACACACTTATGGTCCCTATCGCCCCGCTTTCGAACGTCAACAGAGCACCTGCAACATCTTCGTTGTCGTAACCCCGCTGCGATGCAGCCGACTGAGCCTGAACTGTCACGACTTCTCCGGCCAAATACCGCAGCAGATCCACATCGTGGACAAGATTGACCGAGATGGGCCCTGCACCGGGTTTCTTTCTCCAGGGCGCAGCATCAAAATACTCGTCTGGCTTATAGAACCAGCAATTCGCATGGACAGCGCGCACATCTCCAATCTTCCCATCGACAATGGCTTCCTTAGCCGACCGGATCAGAGGATTGTGCCGACGATGATGTCCGACCATCAGTGGCACATTGGCCTTCTCCGCTGCTTGAACAAGCTCAAGTGCAGCAGTGGCTTCCACGGCGATCGGCTTTTCGACAAGAACAGGACAACCATGTCGAACACACGTGAGGCCTTGTTCGACATGAAGCGTGGTCGGGGTCGCAAGAACAGCTCCGTCCGGCGCCTGATTTGCAAACATTTCCTCAAGGGTCTCGTAACATGCGACCCCGTGCTCAACGGCATAAGCACGACCTTCATCGCTGGGGTCCGCCACCGCGACGAGATCGACATGGCGCAACGCTCGGATCGCGTCTGCGTGGCGGCGTCCAACAAGACCAATGCCGACAATGGCAATGCGAAAGTTCTTAGACACTTTGCTTCCTTCCGGAGGGTCCGGAAAATCCCGAAACCGATGATTGCGATCGGGCTGCTGCCCAACTTTGCAACGACCGTATTGGGGTTTTCGCGATTCCGCAATAATGTATGATATTTTTATTTTTACCATACATCAGTTTGGATTGCTGATGTCTCTTAAAAATGCTAATTGAACGAGGAAACTGATAATATCGGGTGAAACGCATGGCAAAACAGCCGTCTACGATAGGTGCAAGCACCTATCAGCGCATCAAGCGGGACATCATCTTCGGGGAGTTGCAGCCCGGCTCCAAACTGAAGCTGGACGCCTTGAAGGAACGCTACTCGGCAAGCCTTTCGACACTTCGTGAAACGCTGAACAGGCTCGCCAGCGACGGATTTGTCGAAGCTCCCGAGCAACGGGGTTTCCTGGTCACGCCGGTTTCACGAGAAGACCTGACCGAGGTATCAGAGCTGCGAGTCCTGTTGGAATGCCACGCGTTGGAGTTGTCCATTGCGAATGGCGACACGGATTGGGAAGGCAACCTTGTTGCCGCACACCACAAGCTGCACCTGATGGAACAGCAGCTTCTCAAGGGCGACGAGTCCGAGAAAGAAACCTGGAAACGATATGATTGGGAGTTTCACCAAGCGATGATCGCGGCCTGCAACTCCAAAAACCTTCTGTCTCTGCACTCGATCATCTACGACAAGTATCTGCGGTATCAGATGTTAGTGCTGACCTATCGCGGCGAAGAGGCTGTCAAGGAGCACAAGGGCATGTTCGATGCCGCGCTGGCCAGAGACGCCGAGACGGCCAAGAAACTGTTGGAAGATCACATCCGAAACGGTCTCACCCACACCTTAGAGGCGATGTAGGCCAACCGCTTCGCTATATACCGCGAAGTCATCCGACAAGAACGCTGTAAACTCCCAAAAAATTCATCTCAATCGCAAAGCTATGGAAAGGGTCCTGTCAGAGACAGTTCTAACCAGTCTCCGCTAGGCCAGTATAGCTGCCCTTTATGCCGCACCAAGTTCGCGCAATTCGGCGAGAGCAGTCGTGCGCGTCAACTTGAAGGTATCTCTGCTAGCGAGCGATCTTTCCTGGTTGAAGTAGTTGTGGATGAAGGAATGGACGGAGACGGATTTCTGCGAACTTCGAATCCGCCAGAAACGCAGCATGGCGCGTTCTCTTCGTTGGAGTGGCAGTTGCGAATTCTCGACACGTTTGTTGAGCCACCTGCCCATCTTTTGCTTTTCCATTACATCAATTTTCCTTAATGCCGCCCGATAGGAAATGAAGCGATCCGTGATCATCTCGTTCGATGCTCCGTACATTTTCATCAGTTTCCTGTGCAATTTTTTGCCGCCGACTTGTCTGGACGTTTGGCGACAACGGCTTCAAGCACTTCGCTTTCATGACCTACAGCGCGCCACAATTAATGCCGCTTGCCATTCACCTTTACGAAGATTTCATCTACATGCCGCTTCGATTTTGAGTACGCCAGCGATTGCTGGACTCGTTTCCTCCCGATTTCTAATGCGAATTACAGGCCGAAACGGTTCAACCAATACTGAACTGTCTCTGGGCGGACTTCGATGCCATGCTCTTGCAACAGGTCTAATATATTTCAAAGCGATAGCGGGAACCGAAAGTAAAGCATCACTACCAGACGAATGACCTGTCGACTGGTTTGAAGTACTTGAATGGCGATTGTTCAATCATGCGCGAAGACTACGAAAATCACTAACCCGCCTCAACCCAAGTTCTTTTGCCAAAAGTTACCAGTCATTTATCTTTTTCATAAACAATAAATGGCGTTCTATTGGCCACTTTGTCGTACAGAACTCGACCGGGATAGTTGAATTCTTGAGTTGTCCAGTAGGTGGTTGGAACACCGTGCTGCTTAGCGATCTGAAAAACAGATTCGATCAGAGCTCGTCCAACACCTTTTCCCCTAACCTGCGGATCAGCGAAAAGATCCATAAGGTAACACGTATCCTCTACCGACCACATGAACCTATGATATAGATAGTGCGCTAATCCAACCGGTTTTCCTTCTAACTCAGCGATGAGGCAATTGTATTCACCTGCATCCGTTGACAACAACCTGTTGAATGAAACCTCATAGACTTCTTCTGAAACAGAGGTCTCGTAGAAATCCAAATATGCCGTCCATAAGCGGCGCCACTCTTCGTTATCTTTCAATTCGAGGGGGCGGATAACTAAGCCTTCCGGCATGGGTGATTCCTCCAGCGTTTCTTTGATTGCCTACAACGGAGATCGCGAAGTTCGGTCAAATGGGCTGCTGCCCGACGTCCACACGATCATGTTTAAGTGGAATGTCCTCATCCACGGCTTCGTCCATTTCCTGGGCGTATCGATGACCTGCATAAACTGCTGCTGCTATAATCGCCGGCGCATCACAATCTCCTATTCGACGAAGACTGAATGGCAAGTCCTCAGGGCTCATCCGGCCGAGCAACCCCCTGTAAAGGCTATCATTTGGCTTGCGAGCAGTAACCATAACAATGTTGGCAACGGGTACGGTCACACTTGGCCCGCCATAAGTGCACTCTAACTCCGCGATTTCGCCATCAAACTGTTTAAGCGATTTTGACGGCAGGACCTCGACACCTAGGCGAAGCAAGTGCGTTCGGATGCGCCAACGTTCGGACGTTTTCCCCGCCCAATCAGAAACACTATCAGACGGTGTCACCAACGAGACGGCGTGTCCCTGCGCTCGTATCTTCTCCGCAATGACGCTGGCCATGTAATAGCCATCCCCATCAAAAACGAGCGTCGGTCCATCGAGAAGCTTTCCATCCATTATGTCATCAGGGGTGAAAACTCGACTTAGGGCGACTCCTTCAGCGACCTGGACGAAACGTTCTTCGTCAAAATACTCCTTTCGCCAAGTCGCGCCGGTTGCAATCGCAACGTGGTCAGCCTCAACGGCCAAGATATCGTCAACTGTCAGCGGACTTTCACGGAAGATTTCGACGTTGGGCAACTCAATCAATTGCTGCTCGCGATAGTTTTTGACGCGAATGTACTCGCTCATGCCAGGCAGAGCTGCTTCGCGCGACACCCTGCCACCCAATTCACGAGAAGCTTCTGCCAATAGGACGTCATACCCACGCACACCAAGCGCCCGTGCAGCTTCCAGTCCGGCGGCCCCGGCTCCGACGATCAGAACCCGCGCGTCAGAAGATTTCATTCGAATGTTTTCAGGGTGCCAGCCTTTGCGCCACTCCTCCCCCATTGTCGGGTTCTGAGTGCATCGAATAGGTACTCCGATCGTGTCGCTGGCGTAACAGACATTGCATCCGATACACTCGCGGATCGCAGACAAGCGTCCTTCCTCGATCTTTTTTGGAAGGTAAGGATCAGCAATCGACGGGCGCGCTGCACCAACGAAATCAGTTACCCCCCGCCTTACTTGCGAGACCATTGTATCCGGTGACGTAAAGCGACCAACGGTTACCACAGGCTTATCCGTCACAGACTTGGCCCAATGCATGTAGGGTTCAAGTGCGGCTTCTTTGGTAAAACGGGAAACACCCATCTCAACCGAGTAATCTGCGATGTTGATATCCCACAAATCTGGTAAATCAGAGAGCATCTCAAACATCTCTCGTCGTTCACCATAGATTGGCTGGCCATCCTCGCCGATCTCTTCGTCAGCCGAGAACCGAACGGCCACGGCGCACCGGTCCCCAACGGCGTCTTTGGTTTCTTGAATCAACTCGCGGGTGAGACGCACCCTGTTCTCCAAGTTGCCGCCATATTCGTCACCGCGCGTGTTCACGCGTGGATGCAAAAAATTCGAGATCAGGTATCCGTGCGTTGCGTAAACATAGACAATGTCAAATCCAGCGTCTCGTGCCCTCAACGCGGCCTTTCGATGCCAGCGGCGTAGGTCCCGGATGTCCTGCCTGTCCATTGCGCGGGTCTGAAAAGGGTGCCCTTTCGTATTGGGACGGCTGTCCACATCCATGCTAGGCAACCGGGAAAACAAGTTGTTGGAGTTGGCGCCTCCGTACCAAAGCTCCGCACCCGCCAGGCTACCGTATTCGTGCACCGCGTCCGTCATCAGTGTGTGCGCCCGAACATCACTGTCATCCCAAAGCGACGCATAAGGGTGCGGTAGGTCGTCAGACGACGGGTGGATCGAGTTATACTCTGTGCATATGACGCCCCACCCTCCTTGCGCCTTCACTTTTCGCATAGCAGCAAGAGTACGAGGGTATTGCCAGCCCATGCCCGTACAGTGTGGCACCTGATAGAACCGGTTTGGCGCAGTAACTGGACCGATTTGAACCGGTTCGAAAAGGATATCGTAGCGAGGGTCCCTATCCATTTTTGATCCTTGGTTGGCTGCGCCATGCGCTGGTTGATCTTGTCTGGAATGTCCGGTTGAAAGCCGCTCTGTTTCAACCACCGTTTTTGAACGCGGGCATTTGAAAGTGATCCGGGTAGACCTTGGCAAGAAAGGCGGCGATGTGATCACGGGCCACGAAACGTTGAAAATTCTCGGGATAGGTCAAAAGTTCCAACCAGATGCCGTCGTAAAGCGCTTCCAAAATATTGGCGACTTGCCTTGGCGGCATGTCTTCATACCCACCTTGCTCTGCAATCTCGCAACACAGTCGCAGTGCAATGTCGTAACGCTCCTGATCGATATCATTGATCAGACTGCGGTAAACTTTGCGCCGTCCTGCTTCTCCGAAAAACGCAAACCAAACGGCTAGCTTTTTTGGCGTGCAAATCTGAGGGTGAAAGTGCGCATCGACGATCGCCAATAGTTTTTCAGGCGCTGACAATCCTGCATTGTCAAAGGCTTCCAACCACTGTTCGTGGTGCTCCTTTGCTAGAAACAGCAACGTCTCTTCCAGCAAGTTCTGCTTACTTTTGAAGTGGAAGTTGACGATGCCCAGTGACAAACCTGCAATCTCGGTCACTGTGGACATGGTCGTTCCACCAATTCCGTTTTCGGCAATCGCGTCGATTGTCGCATCGATCAGTTGTTGACGCCTCACTTCCTTGGACTCGGTACGCCGCCGTACCTCAGGGTTTGTTTTTTCGATTGGCGATTGTTTCACCCGAATGCATCCCATCTACTAAAGCACTTCATAGGTCTTGCCTGAACCCAACAGCCGTTCTTTTTCAGCGCGTGGACAATTGACATCTAAGAGATAAATGCCATTGATTGAACAATCATTCAATGAAAAAGGGGAAGTGAATTGAAAATACCCGGACGCACGCAATCGTAGAACTAGAGTTCAAACCAAAAAGTGAAAACCGGATCGTGCACCAAAGAAATAACCCTGCGATGCAAAGCCCCCAAAGGCTCAATTCGATCATCAATGGCCGCCCAGGCCGTATCGGCCTGCGATTGATCCCTGAACTCTATAACAGCCATAAGCGTGTGGTTGCGCAGCTCGTCAGTATCGTAACCACTAGCGGGGATGCGTCTGCACAAAGGCGTCCCTTCCACGGCCAGATCTGTCTTGATCAAGTGTTCGACAAACGCGCTCCACGCCTGCTCGAACGCGTCTAGCTCGACGGTTGGTTTCAATTCGAATTGGTTCAATAGTCTGGGCATTTGTCACATACTATCCGGCAAGTATCACGTGCCAAACCTACGCAGTTCCCCCCACAAGGCAAGCGCGAGGCCACTAGATGATCCGAAACGAAAACCCAGTCATTGCAAATAGCGTGTGGTCAGCAACAGCAGGCTATTCGTCAGAATGTCAGCAACTCGTTGGCGAACAGCACTCTGACGTTACCGTGATTGGCGCCGGGTTCACCGGACTCTCGGCTGCACTTCATCTGGCCGAGCAAGGCGTCAGTGTTGCTGTGATCGATGCCCAACATCCGGGCTGGGGAGCTTCTGGACGCAATGGCGGTCAAATCAATGTAGGCCTAAAGGACGGGCCGACGGGCATCAAAACCAAATTTGGTGACATCTGGGGAACCAGAATGATCCGAATGGCTGGTGACGCCGCCGATCTTGTTTTCGACTTAATCACTCGGCACGGGATTGAGTGCGACGCAAAACGTCCTGGCTGGCTGCGTGCAGCGCATACTCACAAAACACTCAGTGAATTACACAAACTAGCCGAGGATTGGGACAACCACGGCGGGAGTATGGTACAGCTTGATAAAAACGAAATGCAGCGACTGACCGGGACCGGAGCTTACCTTGGCGGCGTTCTGGATCGCCGCGGCGGTGTTTTGCACCCGCTGAATTATGCACTTGGGCTGGCCGAAGCTGGTCGCCGCAATGGCGTGCAAATCTTCGGTGGAACGCCCGCCAAACAGATTTTGTCAGAGGCCGGTCGCTTTCGTGTTGAAACTCCCAAAGGAACTGTCATCTCAGATAAAGTGCTAATTTGCACTAACGCCTATTCCGGAGATTTACATCCGCGCTTGGCTCAGTCAGTTTTGCCCGTTCGGTCAGTTCAGGTTGCTACCTCACCTTTGTCCGACAATAAACGCCAAACAATTCTGCCAGAAGGCAACGCTTTGTCAGACGCCCGACGCCTACTTCTGTACTTCAGGCAAGACGCGGAAGGTCGCTTTCTGATGGGAGGTCGCGGCACCTACAACGACAATTCCACTCTCAAACAAATTGAGCATTTGAAACGCATCTCTGTTGAGCTTTTCCCCCAATTGTCCGGAGTTCAGTGGGAATACGAATGGGGTGGCTTTGTTGCTTTGACAAAAGATCACTATCCACACCTACACGAGCTCGCTCCGGGGATTATGACAGGTTTGGGATACAATGGGCGCGGCGTTGCCATCGCAACGGCAATGGGGCGCGTCCTCGCCAAATGGGCGACTGGAACCAAATCAGACGAGCTGGAATTTCCTGTCACCCCCCTCAGACCACTGCCTTTCTCCTTTGCGAAGGAGACTCTGGTCGAAGCAGAAATCCTGCGCTTGAAACTCTTAGACAAGTTGGGCCTTTAGAAGGCCAGCAAACAGCGCCGCCTAGTGGTTTTGGGAGAAGAAGCGATAGGTCAACGCGATAGCGGCCAATGAGAGACCTGAGCCGTATCCGATCCAAACTCCGTTGGGACCGAACCCAAGCCAAAAGCCCAGCGCATATCCAAGCGGCAAAGCAAAGACCCAATAGGCAATCAGGGTAATGGCGACAGGAACATGATTGTCCATCATGCCCCGAAATGCGCCTAGCATTGTCCCCTGCACACCATCTGCAATCTGCATTGCTGCAATCACAAGGAACATCGATATCGCGAGAGAAACGACCTCTGGGTCATCTGACAGGCTATTTGCCAAAGGGGCACGGCCAAACAAAATACCAGTGACGACCACGGTCATCCATCCAACGACGACCAACAGCGACGCTAAAACGATCGGCATCAACCTTTCTCTTTGTTCGGCACCAATTGCTTGAGCTACGCGTATAGAAATCGCAATCGAAACGCCTAATGGCACCATGTAAATGACGTCGCTGACTGCCGAAACGATTTGATGGGCGGCGAGCGCGGCGGCGCTGAACCAACCAAGCATAAGGCCGGCAACTGCGTAAGCGGCCCCCTCCCCCAGATAACCAACGGATATAATGAAGCCTTCTTTGATCTGCGCTTTGACCTCGGACCTGTCGAAACTCGCGGCCCTCAGAAGGCCTCTCTTTCTTTTCCATACTCGTATAATCACGAGCGCCATGATCAACGGCACTATCTGAGACAACAGACTTGCAATCCCGGCGCCAACAAGACCCAGACCTGGCCAGCCACCAACTCCGTGGATCAAAACATAGTTCGAAGGGATGTTGAAACCGACCGCAAGAAACGCAAGACCAACCCCAATCCACGGACGGTTCATGGCGTCAAAAAGAGCCTTCAGAGTATAGAAAACCGTAAAGGGCACCAAAAGAAGGCTCATCGCGATCCAGTAGCCGCCAATTAGACTGATCACCTCAGGCGGTTGTCCAATCCAAGAAAGGCCGGGCTTAAGGCAGATCATTGCAACAGCGCCAACGGCTCCAACGATCAAGGAAACAAGTATTCCGGCGCTTGTTGCTACTGCCAGCCCTCGTTCGCTCGTTTTCCCGAAGGCTTCAGCCATCCGCACACCAATAGCGGATACAAATCCGTAAAGCGCCGAATAGAAGATGATCAGCACTGAGGCTGTGACTGAGACCGCCGCCAGAGGAAGCGTTCCCAATGGGGCCACCATCACAGTATCAACGACACCAATCAAAGCGGCTGCAGCAAGAGAAATGACTATCGGAAGAGCAAGTCGCGCAAGGTAACTCGCCTCGTTAAAGATAGCGCCCCAGGATGGCCGAGGCTGCTGCGATATCCGCACTCGCGTCATAGTGTTGGGCCTTTCAGTCGAAATTGACTAAGCCGCATCTCCAAGTAATTCTGGAACCAAACGAACAAGGCATCCCCAGGCAGCCTGTTCCGCCTGCTTTCGGCTCAGGCCTTCCGGAGCGAGATGCAATCGTTGCCAATAGCCATCCGTCAATGTCTCCATCCATTCAGCCATTTGATCTGCTGAAATAGCGTCGTCTGCTGAGAGCAGCTCATTCCAGATCAATCTCAAAGTCTCTCTTCGACGTGTCTCGAAATGCTCGGCAACTTCATCATACTGCAGTTGAAACCGAAGCTCGCCCCAGAATGCATACCAAAGGGGCAAGACATCCGGACCACACGCATCAGGGTGGAAGTCAGCTTTTATTAACGCCCTTATTTTTTCGGCGGGCTTGTCCCCTGCTCGCTCTAAAGAAGCTGTCCAGTGCTCTTCGTAGCGCTGGTATAGGTCACGCAAAGTTTCGGTCAGAAGACCCAGCTTTGACTTGAAGTAAAACGCTGCGACACCCTGAGAAAGCTCAGCCTCAGACGCGACTGTTGCAAGCGTCGTTTTTGCCAATCCATGCGTCAATATAGAGCGGCAAGCCGCGTCCAGCAGCTGCCGGCGACGACGATCTGCGTTCTCCTTCCGCTCTTTGCGAGGACGTTTCCGCTCTGCTTCGACCAATTGCAGATCCTCCTATGATTGCAGCCATCTACAGCGCGCAAAAAAGATGCGTCAATAGCTTGAAATTTATTTGAGCGCTCAAATAAACTTTACGAACACACACCTGATCTGTAAATGGAATAGAAAGGGGTGGAATAATTTGAAGGTTGAGAACAGATACGATGTGATTGTGGCTGGCGCTGGTCACAACGGATTAACCGCCGCCGCCTATTTGGCGCGCGCTGGCATGCGTGTTTTGGTGGTCGAAAAGAACGACTGGATCGGTGGCGCGGCAGTCAGCCGGTCGCTACACGAGGGTTGGACATACTCTAACTGCTCGTACGTTTGCTCTCTTCTGAGGCGCGAGATTTCCAGGGACCTCGAGCTTCCGAAATACGGACTTCAGGTTATTCCGTATGAAGGCGGCGCGAGCTTCACGCGCGATGGGGATTACTTCGCCTACTATTCCGATCACAACGCACTGAAGCGTGAGATGGCACGTCATTCTGAAAAAGATGCCGACGCCTATCGCCGCTATTCGCAAGCCATCATGAGGCAATGCCGTTTTATCCGTCCGTTTCTACTTCGGGACGCACCGGACCCCGCTTCTCTCCATCCGCGCGATCTCGGCGAACTGGCATACCTCGTAAAAAAAGCACATGGGCTGGGTAATCGGGAGCTTGGTGAAACGCTGAAATTCTGGACAATGTCCATTGGTGACTTCCTAGATGAATACTTCGAAAACGACCTGATTAAAGCCCATTTGGCAGGTTCAGGTATTATCGGAACCGGCCTCGGAGTGTACTCGCCCGGGACGGCCTACGTACTTCTTCATCACTACATGGGAGACATTGATGGCGGCATCGGTGCTTGGGGTTTCGCGCGCGGCGGGATGGGCGCGATTTCGAATGCGATTGCTGCCTCGTTCAAAGAGCACGGAGGTACGATTCACACAGGTTCAGGGGTTGAGAAAATCCTCAGCAAAGATGGACGCGTTGAAGGCGTAGCTCTCGAGGACGGCAAGGTTTTCTATGCCTCTGTCGTTGCCTCCAATATGGATATCAAACGCACTGTTCTGCACCATATTGACGCGGCCGAGTTACCGGATGACTTCACCAAGGCGGTGCGGAACTTCAAAATTCGGGGGTCTTCGGCGAAACTCAACATCGCACTTGATCGCTTTCCAAATTTCCCCGCAGCACCCGAGCACACCAGCTTCCTCAGGGGTGATTTGCATGTGTCGCAGAGCCTCCTTGAACTTGAAAAGGCCTACGATGATTGGAAAGTCGGGCGCTGGTCGGAAAAGCCTTATATCGACATGCTCATCCCTAGCCAGATTGATCCGACTATGGCGCCGACAGGTGCCCACATGATGACGGTTTTCGTCCAATATGCGCCTTATGACCTGGAAGTCGACGGCGTTAAATCGGCCGAGAATTGGGGCGAAAAGCAGCGCAACGCGATGGCAGAAACTGTACTCGACCAGATGTCTGTGGCGTGTCCCGACATTCGCGAGCGCGTTGTTCATATGGAAGTTCGCTCACCATTGGAAATTGAGCGCGAGGTCGGTCTGACAGAGGGCAACATTTTCCAAGGCGAACTGACTTTTGATCAGCTTTTCTTCAATCGGCCCGTCCCGGGTTGGTCGCAGTACAATTTACCTATCAAGGGGCTTTATTTGTGCGGGTCGTCCGCCCATCCCGGCGGAGGGGTTATGGGGGCCCCAGGTGCAAACGCTGCCCGCGCTATTCTCAGGAAAGAAACACGGCATGGCCGAATGAAGGGGTACGCCGCATGAGCCAATTTGATGCGATTGTCGTTGGCGGCGGTGTAAACGGCCTGATCGCCGGAACACTCCTTGGTCGACGCGGCAAGAATGTCTGTATCATTGAGAAATCCAACGGGTTCGGCGGCATGGCGTCTTATTCTGTGGACGGCGGCCCGACTCTCGCCCACTCGCTTTACAACCTGAGCCCGCGGGCCTTGGGTGATATCGGTATAGATACTCAACACCCTGTCCTGTCCGGCAAACCCGTCTCCACGGTCTCTCTGTCTGAGGATGGGCGGCACATCGTCTTCAAGAACGACGGTGTGTATTGGAGCGACGGGACGAAACATCCGGAATCAGATGCCTGGTCTGATCTGACACGCCAATTGATTACGTATGGAGACCTTTTGCGCCAACTCGCCGAGGCTCCACCTCCTGGGGGTCAAAAAGCCATCCTCTCCCGAGGTGGGCTGAATGAGTTTTTGCGTCTGGCAAAACTGGGCATCGGCCTGAAAAAGCTGGGCAAATATGAAATGCGGCGTTTCCTGCAGGTCGTCTTATCCAATGTCCACGACATTGTCCTAGATGACCTGTCGGAAGGACCGGTGGCTGGAATGCTTGCTGCTGATGCAATCTGGGGGACAGCCACTGGTCCAAGATCTCCGGGCACTGTGTTCAATCTGATCTATCGTTTGGGTCACGGAGGGACCATCACTCAACCAGCAGGCGGGATGTGCGCGCTAACCGATTTGATGGTGGAAGCTGCGCAAAAGGCAGGTTGCCTGCTGATGCCGGACACTGAAGTATCCCGCATTCTGTTGGACAACGATGCAGTCTCCGGAGTGGAAACCACCGATGGACGAACCATTGCCGCGCCTAATGTGCTCAGCAGCCTTGCCCCGAAACTAACAAGCCGAATGACCGGTCCCTCTGCCTTTGACATCGAAACGATGCGGCGAGTGCGAAATATACGGGCGCGTGGAACAACGGCTAAGGTCAATCTACGGCTCAAGGATAGCTCCGCCCTGCCCAGCCTGAGTGACGAATTGGCACACGAACGTCTGATCTATGCTCCTTCTGTGGAATACGTCGAAGCTGCGTTCAATCCGGCTAAGTATGGTCAAATGTCCAAAGCACTTGTGATTGAAGCTTTCAAAATGCAGACAGCCGACGGGGCAAGCTGGCTGTCAACCATAGTGCAATATGCGCCATCTGACCTTGAAGGCGGCTGGACTGAGACTGCAAAGGAACAGCTTGCGGAAATTGCAGTCGAAACTCTTAGCCGCGCCCTGCCCGGCTTGGGTGATCAAATTGCAGGTAAGCAGGTCATAACACCGGATAAAATCGAAAGCGCAACCGGAGCGCCCGGCGGGCACTGGCACCATGCAGAAATGTCTTTGGACCAGCTCCTGACACTTCGGCCCACGAACGGGATGTCCAGATACTCCATGGGGCCGAAAGGGCTGTTCCAATGCGGTGCAGCAACGCATCCCGGTGGCGACGTCATGGGCCTCGCTGGTCGCAATGCGGCCCTGGCGGCGCTGGAGGCTCAGCCATGAGCATCTTTACCGATCCAAAACTCGGTTTGATACCCGGGCCATTTCACAAAAAACTCGAAGAGCAAAATCGCGCACAAAATTGGTACGATTGGGCCGGTTATGCTGCCCCGGGTGTGCTGGACAGTGTCGAGTTCGAGTACTTCGCGCTGCGAAATCAGGCCTCTTTGTTTGATATCTCACCAATGCACAAGTACCGATTGACCGGGCCGGACACGACCGCGATGCTCAATCGCCTCGTGACACGGGACGTCCGAAAAATCAGCGTTGGTCGCGTGGGGTACGCGGTCTGGTGTGATGAAGAGGGTATGGTCATCGATGACGGGACTCTTTTCCATCTTGGCGACAACGATTGGCGCCTTTGTTGTCAGGAACAAATGCTGACATGGCTACTCGACGCTGCATGGGGTTTTGACGTTTCAGTAGTCGACGAAACTCACAGTGTTGCTGGACTTTCGCTGCAAGGGCCGACCTCTTATGCAGTTTTGGAAGCCGCTGGTTTAGATGTCAGCAAGCTGAAGCCATTCGATCTCGCTCAAATTGACCACAGTCTCATGATCTCGCGGACGGGTTTTACCGGTGATTTAGGTTACGAGCTCTGGTGCGACTGGGACAAGGCAGAAGCGCTTTGGGACAGAATTTGGAAAGGTGGCGAACATCAGGGACTGCGCGCCATTGGATACGAAGCTGTAAACTTGGCCCGCATCGAAGCCGGTTTTCTGACCGCAGGTGTGGATTTTCAACCGGTTCATGCGACCGAACGGTTGCACCGAGGCCAAACACCCTTCGAACTTGGTCTGGGTCGGCTCGTCGATTTCAACAAAGGTCATTTCAATGGCCGGCGAGAGCTGCTGTCCAAGCGAGAGAGTCCAAGAAACCTCCTCCTACGTTTCGATGTGGAAGGATTCAAACCCTCGGAAGGGTCGTTGATCTACAATCGACGCAAAAAAGAAGTTGGGCACATAACATCGGGAATTTGGTCGCCGACCGCCAAACGCAACATTGCGTTGGCACATGTCCGTATGCCGGATGCTGGCCGGTCATCTGGCTTAAAGGCTGAGATCTACACTCTGCAAGAAGGCAAATGGCGCACCAGGATGGCGCGCCTCACCCCTGTCACCAAAGCCTTTTTCGCACCGCCCCGCGCACGAGCTACGCCACCGGCCCGCACCTAAAGGAGAAGCAGACGTGAACACCCTAGGCAATACACCAACCGACGGCGACCTTGTCGCTTGGGATCGCGACCATCACCTACATCCTTGGGCCGGAACCGACGGCTTTGGGTCCGACGAGTACATGCGGGTAAATACAGCGGATGGTATCTACCTCTGGGATGCTGCCGGGAAGCGATATATTGATGGCCCTGGCGGAATGTGGTGCACACAGATCGGATACGGGCGTCAAGAGATGGCCGATACCATTTCCCAACAGGTTATGAAGATGCCCTATGCGTCGCCGTGGTCGTTTACGACCGAACCCGCGGCCGTTTTGGCGCGAATGATCGCGGAACGTACACCAGGCGATCTGAACACGGTGCACTTCACGACCGGTGGGTCTACCGCCGTTGACACCGCACTGAGGACCGCACTTTTCATGAACAAACGGCTTGGCCGACCGGAGAAGAGGATCGTGATCGGCCGGGAAAAAGGCTACCACGGATCAACCTTTCTCGCCGCGACTGTCACTGGAAAAGAACGTTTCGAAACAAGCTTTGAAAAAGCTCAGGATCTGGTGCGTTTTCTGCCCGACGTGAACCCCTACCACCGGCCAGAAGGCATAACAGTTGATGCATGGTGCGACGCCAAAGTTGCTGACCTTGAGAGCCTGATTGCTGACGTAGGCGCCGACCGTGTTGCCGCCTTTATCGCGGAACCGATCCTGTGTTCCGGTGGCGTGATCGTTCCACCTCCGGGTTATCACAAGCGCACGCTCGAAATTTGCCGGGCAAACGACATTCTGTACATTTCGGATGAAGTCGTAACCGGCTTTGGTAGGTTGGGACACTGGTTCGCCTCAGAAGACGTCTTTGGCATCGTCCCTGACATTATTACCTGCGCAAAAGGTTTAACCTCGGGCTATCTGCCGTTAGGTGCCTGCATAATCTCGGACGCAGTAATGAAACGCATTTCAGACGCACCGGGCGACGATGTTTTCTACAACGGCTACACATACTCCGGGCACCCTGTGAGCTGCGCGGCTGCCATTAAGAATATTGAAATCATGGAGCGCGAGGACATTCTAGGACACGTTCAACGCGTCACACCGCATTTCCAGGACCGCCTAAATCAAATAAAGGAGAAGTTTCCGATAGTTGGGGATGTGCGCGGTGACGGGCTCCTCGGGTGCATAGAATGTCGCCCTGGACTGAACGTCGAGAGTTACGAAGCGCATGTGAAGTTTGGACAGAAACTGGACGATGCGTGCGAGGAGATGGGACTCCTCTTGCGACCATTTGGAAACATGGCCGTGTTCTCGCCCCCTCTGATCATAACTCCGTCGCAGATAGACGAAATGTTCGACATCATGGAAGCTGGAATGGCGCAGGTCAGCAAGGACTACGCCGCATAACGGTCATCGCGTCCATTTAAAGTTCCAGTCAGATCAGGCAGGTTTCCGACCACGGATGTGATGCGGGCAATGCTCTCCGGTTTTCAACACTGGCTGCATAGCGTCCCAGATCTCGACCTGATGTTCAATAAACTCCGCACCATGACGAGCTTCCCAGTCGGCTCGGTTTGGCCCGGTCAATTCCTCCAACTCATCAGCTGATACCTGAGCATACCAAGCGTTGCGGTTGACTAACTCTACGTCTTCAAAGCCAGCCAGCTCCATAGCAGCTCGGTACTTTGAGGGCGACGCCATCTGAAACTCTAAGGCTTCCATCTTTACGTAGTGCGCCATTTCCGGTGACATCTCACCATCATGATTGGTCAGCCAGTCAGAAGCAGCGAAATAACCGCCTGGTTTGAGCACACGATAAGCTTCCGCAGCCATCGCTACTTTGTCGGGGATATGGATGATCGAGTCCTTCGAAAACACTACGTCAAAAGTACCATCTTCGAATGGCATTGGACCTGGAGTGACCTGTATGATATCGACCTTTCTCTCCAGATCCGCCTGCCCAACTCGCTCTTTCGCAGCCGCGCAAACCGGGGCCTCTACATCAATCCCCGTAACTCTAGCGGCGCCGAACTCCCGTGCCATCAACACTGCAATGGCCCCAGATCCGCATCCGATATCAAGGATATGCTTATCTTTCAGATCAATCCCTTTAACAACACGCGCAACTTCTTCAGGGCCTCCCGGTGAAAGAAACCCCTCTCCCCAGAGCTGCTCCAGAAAACTGATTGCCTGTTGGTCATATAGGATCTCGTCTGACATTGGATTCCCCCGCATCTGATTGTCAGTCAGTCACTGCAGTGAAACCTTTTCTCTCATCTCAGACAAGCTTTATCGCGAAATCGCAGGTCATAGATTCAGCTATAATTGAATGATCATTCAGTCAGTAGACAGCAAGTGATTTGGCTGGTATTCGGAGAAAAGAACGCCTAAAAGGATTTTCTCGCAATGGCTGAAACCTTACCGACGCATGCCCAAACCGTGATTATTGGTGGGGGGTCGATCGGCGCGAACACGACCTATCACTTGACTAAGCTTGGCCATACCGATGTTGTCGTTCTGGAACAGGGACAACTGACATCAGGGACCACTTGGCATGCCGCCGGCCTGATCGTAGCCGGCCTTCTCAAATCCGAAGCTGAGTGCGCTATCTACACGCACGGTCGAGACCTTTATGCGAAACTAGAGAAGGAAACCGGTATATCCACAGGTTTCCGCGACGTTGGATATCTTCAGATTGCAACCAATGAAGAACGCCTGCATGAGATGCGTCGCGTCGCAGCCTTCATGCGGCGTTTTGGGATAAACAACCACGAAGTCTCAGTAAAAGAAGCGCAGGATATGTTCCCTATAGGGGACCTCTCAGACGTCGTTGGAGCGTTCCTCATTCCGGAGGACGGTCGGGCCAACCCGGTGGACGTGACAATGTCTCTGACCAAGGGAGCCAAAAACAGAGGCGCACGTTTCTTTGAAGGTGTGCGGGTTAAAGAGATTTTAGCCAGGAACGGCACTGCGACCGGGGTCCGCACTGCGAACGGTCATACCATAACAGCCGAAAACGTTGTGATCTGCGGAGGCATGTGGTCTCGCCAACTTGGTGCAAAACACGGTGTAAATCTACCGCTCCAGGCGGCTGAACACTACTACCTGATAACGGAAAGTATCCCGGGCCTACCTCGCGATCTACCCGTTCTCGAAGACCCTTCCACCTACACTTATTACCGTGAAGAAGTCGGCGGGATGATGTTAGGGCTTTTTGAGCCCGGCGCTGCGGCTTGGAAGCTCGATGGTATCCCGGATGAATGGCAATTCGGAGAGATTGAACCAGATTGGGAACGTGTTGGGCCCGACCTAGAGAAAGCCTATTCGCGCGTGCCTGACACCATGAACTACGGTGTCAAAAAACTATTCTGCGGCCCTGAGAGCTTTACGCCTGATCTTGCCCCGCTTGTTGGCCCGACGCCTGAACTGCGCAATCTCTGGGTTGCATGTGGGATGAACTCACTTGGCATCCTGAATGGCGCGGGTACGGGAATGGTTTTGGCCCATTGGATGATGGACGGCTTGCCGCCCATCGATGTTACCGGCATCAACGTCAATCGCTTTTCCCGTGAAATGGCGACACCGGCCTTTCGACGCGACAGAACACCTGAGTTGCTGGGAAAGCTCTTTGGTCAGCACTACCACAATGAGAACTACAAAACGGCCAGAAACGTTAAGCGTTCAATGCTCTATGACCGTCTCAAAGCGGCCGGAGCCTTTTTCGGCGAAGGAAATGGTTGGGAACAACCTGATTGGTTTGCTCCGACGCCCGAAGAGGCCAAAGTCGAGAAATACAGTTGGCATCGCCAAAATTGGTTTGAATGGCACGCTGAAGAACACCGGGCAGCACGCGAGGATGTCATCGTAATGGACATGACATCAATGGCGTGTTTCAGCGTCGAAGGACCGGATGCCTGCGCCCTGCTCTCTCGCCTTTCCTGCAATGACGTTGATGTTGAACCCGGTCGCGTCGTCTACACGGCCTGGGTAAATGAACGGGGTGGGTTTGAGGCAGACCTTACGGTTACCCGGCTATCCGATCGGAAATACTGGGTCATCGTGGGAGAAAACTCGGCGGGTCATACCGAGATGCGCATGCGACGGCACGTCCTGGACAACGAGAACGTTGTTATAACAGACATCACCGCAGGGCGCTGCCAAATCAACGTTCACGGCCCAAAGTCGCGTGAACTATTGAGCAGAATATCCGGAGCTGATTTGTCGGACGAAGGTTTTCCCTTCATGACGGCGCGTGAAATTGACATCGGGTACGCCGTAGTTATGGCCTATCGCGTGACGTTTATTGGCGAACTCGGCTGGGAACTTCACGTACCGGCCACTCAGGCCATTCAGACCTACGATCTGATTATGGAAGCAGGTCGAGATCTGGGTGTTCGCAATGCTGGAATGCAAACTCTCAACTCCCTACGGCTAGAGAAGGCTTATCGTGATTTCGGAATTGACGTGGACAACACGGACAACCCAATTGAGGCCGGGCTTGGTTTTGCCGTCAAACTGGACAAACCCGGTGGCTTCATCGGTAGGGGAGCACTCGCCACGATCAAGGCGAAAGGCACGCCCAACAACAGGATGTTGCAGTTCCTGCTAAAAGACCCAGAGCCTCTCATGTACGGCAATGAGATGATTTATCTAAACGGCAATGAAGTCGGATATATTCAAGTTGGCGGATATGGGCACACGCTCGGCGCTGCCGTCGGCATTGGTTTCGCCGAGATTGACGAACCGTTGACCGCGGACATAGTCGCAACTGGGCATTGGCAGATCGAAATCGCAGACGAGAAATACGACGCGGCAGCCTCGTTAAAGCCGCTCTATGACCCCGGCATGCACAAAATAAAGTGCTGAAGCCATATTGTTCGATGCTTTCGCTCAGACTGGAAAGTGTTTTGGGAAGAACCGCGACAGCGAAAGCATGCAAACATCCCTGAATTCCCGACGATCAGCCACCTTTGGATACAGCATCAAACTTAGCCAGGCCCCGTCTGACATCGCCTCTACAGCACGGGCTGTTTTTTCTGGATCAAGATCGTCGTAGCCGCCGTCGGCAATCAATTCACCACATAGGTGCAAAATTCGATCATATCTTTCGTTGTCGTATTTATTGTGAATCTTCAGATAATTCGGCCGGTATTTTGCTTGCCCCCAAAAGGCAAACCAGACAGCTAAGCGCTTGTGAGTACAGATGCTCTTGTCAAAGTCCGCTTGAATAATCGCAGCCAGTCGATGTGCGGCTGTAGGTTCCGCAGCCTCATAGTATTTGAGCCAATTCTCATAATGTTCTTGCGCAAGGAAACCCAGCGCGGCGTCATACAAAGCTTCTTTGCTGTCGAAGTGATAATTCACCACGCCATGGGACAGATTGGCTGTTTCTGTCACGTGTTTAAGCGTCGTGTCAGAAAACCCGCGTTTCGAGATCGAGTCTATGGCGGCCATGATCAACTGTAAGCGACGAACTTCGGGAGGTTCGGTGCGTCGTTTTTTCTGAAGCTCATGCGTCTCCAATTTAACTCTCCTCTCGTTCAGCCATTTGCCTGTCCAACAAATCCGCCCTCTGTTGTCGGAACATAATTATTGCTGCGATAGCGACACAGATAGCGATCACAAGAATCATGATGGTTGCTAGCGCGTTGATGTCCGGCCTGAGACCCAGTCGAATGCGCGAAAAGATCAAAATTGGCAAGGTATTTGCGCCTGGGCCGGTAACAAAACTTGCTATGACCAAATCATCGAGAGACAGCGTGAAGGCCAGCAACCATCCGGAAATTAGTGCCGGCGTCAGCTGTGGGATCGTGATGGCCGTCAGAACTTTGAACGGTTTTGCGCCAAGATCGGCCGCCGCTTCTTCCAGTGTTTGCCCCACGCCGGTTAAGCGCGCCTGAATTGTCACCGCCACATAAGCCATGGAAAAGGTGATATGCGCGATCGTAATCGTCGCAAAACCGCGCTCAGCAGGCCATCCGATCAGCTGGTTCAACGAGATGAAGAAAACCAGCAAGGACAATCCGGTTATCACCTCGGGCATCACCAATGGCGCGACCAACATGCCGCCGAACAAGGTCCGCCCCTTGAACCGCCCAAAGCGCACCATCGCCAGACCTGCCAAGGTGCCAAGCGCTGTTGCAAAGGTAGCGTTCACAACGGCAATCTGAAGACTGAGCGAAACAGCACTCCAGACTTCGGCAGATTGAAAAAGCTCCTTGTACCAGCGTAACGACCATCCACCCCAAACCGGTACCAGCTTTGAATAGTTGAATGAGTAAATGACCAAAAGGATCATTGGGATGTAAAAGAATGCCAGTCCCAAGGTCAGCATGATGGTTAAGAAACGGGAGCGTTTGGCGTACATCTATTGCTCCTCCGCTGCTTTGCCTTGGTAGTGCTGGAAAACCATGATTGGCAGCACCAGTATGAACAGCAGAACAATCGCAACTGCAGCGGCCACTGGCCAATCGCTGTTTCTAGAGAACTCATTGTAGAGAACCCGCCCAATCATCTGCACGTTGCCGCCACCTAACAGATCGGGGATAACGTACTCGCCGGTCGCAGGGATAAAGACCAGCAGTGAACCAGCGACAATTCCGGGTATCGTCAGAGGCAATGTGATTTTGAAGAAAGTGTTCGTTGGTTTGGAACCAAGGTCGGCGGCCGCCTCGTTCAGGCTGTTGTCCAGCTTCTCCATATTCGCGTACAGCGGCAGGATCATGAACGGCATATAGGTGTAGACGATCCCGATATAGACGGCGAATTCCGTGTAAAGCATGCGGATCGGCTCATCGATCACCCCCAGCGCTATCAGAAGGTTGTTGATCGTGCCTTGATCCGCAAGCAGGCCCATCCACGAATAGACCCGCAACAAGAAAGACGTCCAAAACGGAAGAATGATTGCAAACAACAAGAGCGGCTTCGCGACCGGCCCCGATCGTACAATTGCATAGGCAATAGGGTAGCCAAACAAGAGGCACAAGAACGTACACGTTACTGAAATCTTGAGTGAATTTACGTAAGTGTCAAAGTACAGGCTGTCTTCCCAGATGTAGACAAAATTGTCGAAGACTAGGCGGATTGTCATGATCCCGTCGCCTGTCCACTCAATTAAACTTGTGAATGGCGGGCTCGCAATCGCCAGTTCAGCTAAGCTTATCTTTGCGACAATGAAGAATGGTGCCAGAAAGAATACAAGTAACCAGAAGAACGGTATGACGGTGACGATCTGACGCCATCTGCTCTGGATACACCGCATCACTAAACGGTTCATGGGTTGTCGTTCAACCTGCGGCGGTTCGGACATATCCTCGGTAAAATCCGTCATGAGTGGAGCAACATGGCGCTAGACGGATCCCAGCTGATATTCACCTTGTCTTCCCAGGTTAATCGCTGCGCAGCATGCGTCGGACGTGACTGGTTGGGCTGAGTGACGTCGAAGATTTCGCCATTGGGAAGCCTTACTTTGTAGATCGATGTCTCTCCCAAATACCCAACATCGTCGATAACGGCCGCTGTCTGGTTCGCGCCCTCAGCAATTGTATCAGATTTCTCAAGTCGAATTTTCTCGGGCCTCAGCGCAACCCAAATCTTGCTGCCAGCCTTAACAGAATGACCGTGATCAATATAAACTTCGCAGAACTCGGTTTCGACCCGAACATGGTCGGCCCCATCCTCGGTCACCCTGCCCTCAAAAATATTTGCTGACCCGATAAAGTCAGCCACAAAGCGGGACTCTGGAAACTCGTAGATCTCTGTCGGAGTTCCAATCTGTTTGAAGCGACCTGCGTCCATAACGGCCATTCGCGAAGACAAGGTCATTGCTTCTTCCTGATCGTGAGTTACGACGATGAACGTGACGCCGACCTTGTCCTGAATGTTGGCAAGCTCAAACTGCGTTTGCTTGCGCAGTTTTTTGTCCAGAGCAGCCAAAGGTTCATCCAAGAGCAGCAACTTGGGACGTTTGACCAAGGCCCGCGCCAATGCAACACGCTGGCGTTGCCCACCGGACAGTTGTTTAGGTTTTCTCTTTTTGAAGTCTTCCAACTCAACAAGCTTGAGGATGTCGTGAACTCTGTCCGCAATGTCTAGCTTGGGGACATGGTCTTGCTCCAACCCGAAAGCCACGTTTTTTTCGACGGTCATATGCGGAAACAGCGCATAGCTTTGGAACATCATATTGGTCGGACGTTCGTAGGCTGGCACATCGGCCATATCGACTCCGTCGATAGTGATTGTACCACTGTTCAAATCCTCAAACCCAGCAAGCATTCGAAGTAGTGTCGACTTTCCACATCCAGATCCGCCTAAAAGGCAGAATAACTCTCCTTTGTAGATATCCAGATCAACGTTATCGACAGCAGTCACTGCACCGTATTTTTTGGTTACGCCTCTGATTTTGACCAGAGGTTCCTGTTCTTTTTGATCGAGCCATGGTTCTGGGCTGACAGCCGTGGAAACAGTCAATTTGGGCCTCTTAGTCTGCCAGTCGGGATCTGGGGATGCAGTAGCGAACCGGTCTGGTCCGCTACTTCATTTGCCAGTGTGAGTGGATTTAGTTTCCGGCCTTAAAGTCAGTCCAGGTACGTGTCTGCAAGCGCTCGACCTTGGGAGGAAGAACGGCAGTCGTGTACATCTTGGCAACCTGATCCGATGTTGGGAACGCGGCTGGGCTGGAGGTTACAGCCTCATCAACCATGGGCTTGGCCGTCAGGTTGGCGGTCGCATACCAGGTGAAGTTACTATCATTGGCCGCAACCTCGGGGCGCATCATATAGTTCAGGAAAAGATGAGCGTCTTCTTTGTTCGCGGCGTCTTCCGGGATCAGCCAACCATCAATCCACAGCTGCGCTGTACGATCACCTTCGGGCAGGAAGAAGTCTAGCACGACACCAGTGTCGGCTTCCGCTGCGCCAGACATGGCAAGGAGACCGTCAGGGCCCCATGTGGTTGAGACACAGAACTCTTTCTGAGGCATCCGTTGATAAGCATAGTTATCGAAGGTTTTGATGTATGGCCTGATTTCCGCCAACATCTCCCCAACCTTCTCATAGTCTTCCTTGTTTGTGGAGTTCGCATCCAGGCCCATATGCGCTAAAGCCATCGGAATGATGTCGCCCGGGGAATCCAGGAATGAAACTCCACACTTGGACAGCTCTTTCATGTGAACAGGATCGAAAACCATATCCATCGAGCCTATGGGGGCATCTGGATACGTCTCTTTCACCAATTCTTCGTTGTATGTGACGCCGTGCGTTCCCCACATATAAGGAATGAAGTGTTGGTTGCCTGGATCCCATTCACTTGACAACTGCTCCATGATCGCCGGGTCGATGTGCTTGATATTGTCCAGCTTCGACATATCCAACGGCGCAACAATTCCCGCCTTAATCAGCCGAGCCGTATCACTGCCGGCATGACTAACCACATCATATCCGCTGTTTCCCGCGAGTAGCTTGGCATCAATTGCTTCGGCAGAGTCATACGGATCATAGATAACCTTGATGCCGTATTCTTTTTCGAAGTTCTCGATTGTGTCTTCAGCGATGTACTCTCCCCAATTCGTAACCTTCAACACGCGCTCTTGCGCGTAAGCCGATCCCGAAATTGCAGTAGCAGTTGCTGCTAAAACTGTAATTCCGGCGATTTTTCTGATTGAGTTCATAACTTCGCTTCCTCTCCCTGAGTGGTGGCTGAATTTGTCTTGCCTTGTTTGCTAGTCTGTCTTCTCGAATGATCGCGCCTGCGTTGCGGGCGCGATCACCAAGCACCCCATTCCCCCAAGTCGCTATGTTTTTATCTGACTGGTCATTCAGAACGGTAGTCCGCTGAAATCTGCACTGTCAAGCTTGGCTGAATGAATTTTGATCATATCTCTACATATCACTGGTTTTGCACCTGATTTGAGCAGGTAAATCGAAAACCATCGACCAAGGAAACCTCACAGGCGTGACTAGCAGCACATTTCTGAATGATCATTCAGTCAGAAAAAGTTGACGAGCAAGTCAATTTAAGCGACACCTACACTCAGTCGAAGAGTGGCGGATCCAGCAAGGCCAAATTTTCACTCCTGGATACTGTCCCCATCTGAGACCCAAACTGACCAAACCAAAACTATGCGGGTTGTTCCGATGCGCGACGAAGTAAGAAACACAGAAATTCCTACCAATTGGGACCGTCGCGGGTTGCCCGGTTGGTGCTATCACAGCAATGCCCTTCTTGAACTTGAGAAGAGCGAACTTTTCAAAACGCATTGGCAAATCGCGTGCCATGTTTCGGATGTTCCGGAGCCCGGTAGTTTTCTATGTTTTGACATGTGCGGTGAGCGCGCCCTGATCTTGAAGGACAGCAACTCGGACATCCGCGCGTTTCTAAACGTTTGTCGTCACCGCGGTTCTCGGCTGGTCTCGAAAGAGCAAGGAAAATGTGCAAACGCTCTAGTCTGCCCATTTCACGGCTGGGTTTACAATCTTGATGGAACGCTACGCGGCGCCGCCCGTCCGGAGTCGTTCCCCGATCTAGACAAGCACGAGTTTGGCCTGAAAGAGATCGAAATGGAAATCTGGCAGGGTTTTGTCTTCGTCCGATTCAAACCCGGACCCCAGCCATCAGTAGCCGAACTGCTAGCCCCGATTGAACAGGAAGTCTCTGCCTACAAAATGGCCGAACATGTCCCGACGGATGGAATCTGGACCGAGGAGACTCCTGTAAACTGGAAATCGATCAGAGATGTCGACAACGAAGGGTATCATGTCCCGCTCGCGCACCCTGCCCTTCAGGATCTGTATGGTTCGACCTATTCAGACGAACCATATGTCGATGGTGTCTCACGTTCTGACGGAAAATTCACTCCGACAAAGGGCCGGAGGTGGGCCGTCCGCAACTACAAGAAATTCACTAGACCACAGCCTCACCTGCCGGAACACTTGCACAAAACCTGGCTTTACTACGGCATTTTTCCAAATGCGGTAATAGCCGTCACACCTGAGACGACTCTCTTTTATCAAGAGTTTCCGATCACGACGGATAAATCCACTCTACGGAGCGCGACATACCGAAACCCGAACGAAGACCGCCAACAAAGAGCGGCACGCTACCTTGCCGCCCGGATTGATCGAGAGACAGTGGAAGAAGATATTCAGCTCACGATATGGTCCAACGAAGCCATGGCTTCGGAGGCGTTTGAAGGCTTCTATCTTTCTGATCTCGAGTACGGCGTGCGCTCTCATCATGACCATCTCAGGAACATTCTGCCAATCTACAACTCTGAATCAGCGCCTGGAGAAGATGAAGTTGCCGCGTTGAATGATGCGATGTCCGCTGAGCCGAAATCGTGACTAAAGGTATATTCAAAGTGGAGGAAGCAGAAGCTCAAACGCAGTTCCTGGTAACAGCCATCGGAAAACCTGGCTCTGGCGCCACAAGATATGCTGCCGCGATGTATTTTTTTAAGAGCGGCGAGCTTTCTGCCGAGATGCTGGAAATCTACCGAAGATGCAGCAAGCTTGACACGGAAGATCCGCTCGATCTGGCTAGATACGAGGGCGTTTCAATTCCAGAATTCGTTTGCAATCTAAACTCAAGAACCAATCAATGACTGCTTCCGCGCAAACGACAAAATCCTTGGATAACTCAAATCCTTGTAAATTCTCAAAATGTAAGGAAAGCGCAAACCCACTCCGAAAACCATCTCTCATGCCAATCTCATTTCTGGAGCGAAAGCATTGAAAGTTCACGACTTTGACGTCGTTGTCGTTGGCGCCGGAGCAGCAGGAATTGCAGCTACTCACGCTCTCAAATCCGCGGGACTCTCAGTAGTCTGCATCGAGGCATCCAACCGCGTCGGGGGGCGCACACACACGGACACGGAAATCTTTGGCGTCCCGTTCGACATGGGTGCGCACTGGATGCATACCGAACATGCAAACGCTCTGAAAGCTCCAGGTCTCGCACTCGGCCTTGATCTCTATGCAGCCCCAGACAACGCGGTGACATATGGCTTGGAGGATGACGCTGTTCTGTGGGACGAAGTCGACGAGCTTCATAGCGCGATCACTGAAGCGGCGCGCATCGATGCAGAAATTGAAGCAAGTACCGGAATTTCAACAGACCGGTCCTTGGCAGACATTTGGCAGAACAAAGGGCATTGGTCGTTCACGGCAGCGATGACATTTGCCTTGTCGATTGCCAGAGATTTGCCGGATACATCTCTGCGAGACATCAGTGCCTGGGAGGGCGGAGACGATTGGTTTTGTCGCGAAGGCTTCGGACACCTAATTGCATGCACTGCAAAGGGGCTGCCAATTAAATTGGCCACTCCGGTCACAGAAATAAAATCTCTCACTGAAGGGGTGCAGATAACTACGGCCACTGGCAAGATCAAAGCTCGAACCGTAATTGTTACAGTTTCCGTCGGCGTCCTAGCCGAAGACATCATCCACTTTGATCCCCCGCTAGAATCCGACCGACGCTCAGCGCTCGAGCTCATCACTATGGGAGACTACAATCACGCTGGCCTCCTTTTCCGCTCCGGAGCTTTGCCAGTGCAACCCGATACTTGGTTGACGTACCACTTAGAACCCGACGCCAACGGGGTAGCCCGCGGAGGCGGTTTTCTTTGCAACATCGCAAACACCGGCCTTACCAGCTTTGAAAGTTCTGGAAGCTTTTCCAGACTTTTGCAGGACGCGGGGCCTGAAAGCGCCATAGAGCACGCGCTCGAAACATTGGTTGGCTTTTTCGGCACAACAGTCAGAAAAGCCTTCATCAAAGGCCACGCTACCGCTTGGCGAAATGAACCCTATGTGCGTGGTTCTTACGCTGGAGCCAAGCCGGGAGGCCACAACAAACGCGCTGTCTTACGCCAGTCTCATGCTGAGCGGGTGCACTTCGCCGGTGAAGCTACACATCCTAACCAACAATGCTCGGTCAGCGGAGCCCACCTAGAAGGATTAAGGGCCGCGGAAGATGTGTTGGCGCAGCTACGCTGAACACCTGGCGATCAACTTGCTCCAGCAAGTGGAACAGTCTTAGAATTTCGAATGAACCTTTGACTATAAGTCACAAGGCCAAGTTCATCTTTCGCATGCTCCGCGACCAGTTCAGGGTAAGCTATCCGGTCACAGAAAGATGATAAGAAATTGAAAGTTTTGAAGAACAAAAGCTGACCATGTTTCAGCGGGGTGGCTCGATGGGGACCAGATACTCTCTGTCTTGAGCAGTTTTCCTGGATGTCCGCTAAAGAACGGAACCAGACTTTGTGTCGTAAAACGACTATGTCTGCTGTGCGGACAAAGCTGCCATCCATCGCCATTGATGCAATGTCCGCTTCCAGTCGAAACACTCAGCTATTCCTTGGATCAGAGTTCCTTTGCACAGACACGAAGTTACCCAGATTTGGCAAATCATCAGGTTCAAGTGCTGAAGCGATACAAGTGACAACTCAAAGTTACCTGGCCTCTTTGATCTTAGAAGACTTGTGCTGGAGCAGATTGCGGAATTGATCCAGCGAGCCGATGCGGAAAAGCTTTTCGAGGCAGATTTCAGTGTGAAAAGGTTGCCAAGTTAATTCCGACTGTCCACATTGGCTTGGAAACGCCCTATCGCTAGGTGGGATACTTGGGTAAGTCCGCACAACCAACGTACTCGGAAGACGTAGCTGGGGCTATTCGGGCCGTAGGGACGTCCAACTTTATGCCAGAGTTGTTGAACCTCATGCGCGGAGCAGCTTCGTTCAAGGGCGCGTTTGTCAGCCTTCTGAACCCAGGAAAAGCGCCCGAACATGTCTATGACAATGTACGTGCAGAACGCCGCTCGGTCGTTGTGGACCGATGGCTTGATCGCGCTTGGTTGCTGGACCCATTTGTTGTTCGTTTCATCGGTGAACGCCACGAACCGGTGATGGTGCTGAGAGATGTGGCGCCAGACAGGTTTGCCAACTCCGACTACTTTCGCATCTACTACAAGACCCTGTTTCTAAGAGATGAGATGGGGGTTTTCGTGACAATTGCCAACGGCACCTTGTTTCTTTCCCTCGGTCCCTCGGAGGGAAGAACCCGGTTCTCCCGGCGGGATGTCGAAAGGCTAACGGATCTACATCCAATAATATCGGCGCTTTGCGAGCAGCACTTTCATCGCACCCCCTCATCAGGCCAGTTCGAAGATAGCGAGGTCGATTTCGATGGGGTGATCGACAAGGTTTGCAAGGGTTTGACACAGCGGGAGATCGAGGTGGTGCAATCCCTTTTGCGCGGGCACTCGACGCGGTCGATAGCACTTTTGCTGGACGTTTCCCCTTCGACGATCAAAGTGCATCGCAAGAACATCTACCGAAAGCTGGGGATTTCTTCTCAATCTGCCCTGTTTTCGATGTTCCTGCATTCGACCAACGACTAGGCCTACCCCTTTGGGGGTACAAGTCACCCCGCCCTTTGGAGGTATTCACAGGTTCGGTCTCATGGCTCTAGGCTGATTCTGCATACCAACAAGTGCAGGTGTCTGGATCAGACCATGATCGACGTAAAGAATGTGACAAAACGCTTTGGCGAAGGCCAAGCGGCCGTAACGGCTCTGGGAGACGTGTCGCTGACCATTCCCGAAGGAAGCTTTTTCACGCTTTTGGGCCCGTCGGGTTGTGGCAAGACGACGCTTTTGCGATTGATCGCCGGGTTCGAGCTTCCGACCGAAGGCGAGATTACACTGGATGGCGAGTCGATCGGCCATTTGGCTCCAAACAATCGCCCCGTGAATACAGTGTTCCAGAACTATGCGCTGTTTCCCCACATGAGCGTGGCCCGCAACGTTGGGTTTGGCCTTGAGATGCTGAAGAGGCCCAAGGCCGAAATCGACAGCACCATCAACGAGATGCTGGATCTGGTCCAGCTCGGAGAGTTTGCAACGCGTCGTGTAGATCAGTTGTCAGGCGGGCAGCAGCAACGCGTGGCTTTGGCGCGCGCGCTGGCGCCGCGTCCCAAGGTTCTTCTTCTTGATGAGCCACTTTCTGCGCTGGACCTGAAACTTCGAAAAGGGATGCAGAGCGAGTTGAAGCGGCTGCAGCATGAGACAGGCATTACCTTTGTCTTTGTCACCCATGACCAAGGTGAAGCGCTGGCAATGTCGGACCAGATCGCAGTGATGTCGGCAGGTGCGATACGCCAAGTTGGCACACCGGAAGAGATCTACACAGCTCCACAAAGCAGGTTCGTCGCGGACTTTATTGGCGACACCAATATCGTGCATGCGACGTTGCTTGGCTTTGACGGGGATGCGGCAAAAATCCAATTTGGCGAGGGTTCACCACTCACGGTTCATACAGCCAGCACCTCGCTCACACCCGGCCCCGTGCATGTGGCTCTACGCCCTGAAACCATCCGCGTGGTTGATGAGAGTGCAGAGACGGCGCTCTTGCGAGGTGAGGTCGTAGACAGCATCTATTTCGGGGCCGGGTCACAGATGCTCGTGCTGTTGGAAGATGGCGTCAGCGTTCATGTCCAGGTTTCCACCCCACGCCCCGTCGGATCGCGGGTTGGCCTCGAATGTGACACCTCCATGCTGCACGTACTGGAAGACTGATGAGTGCCGCTGCACATATCTCGCGCACCGACGCCGAAACGAGATTGCGCGCGGCCCAAGAAGAACGCGCGCGTCAAAGGCGCAGAACGCGGCTCTTCCTGCTGACCCCAGCACTCGGGATCATTGGCATCTTTGGTCTGTTCCCGCTCTCGATTGCCCTGGTTTACTCGTTTCTTGAGCCCGGAACATACGGCGGCGTTGAATGGGTGTTCTCCTACGACGCCTACGTGCAGTTCCTTTTCGAGAGGGACATCTTTGATGATACGCTGAGCTTCAACAGCGCCTATCTGCAAATCTTCGGGCGCTCCTTTGGTCTCGCCATCACCACCATGATTGGCACCCTGATCCTCGGGTTTCCCGTGGCCTACTTCATTGCGGCCCGCCCTCCGGAGCAACGCAATTTCTGGCTCTTCGCCATCACGCTGCCGTTCTGGACCAACCTCTTGATCCGTACCTACTCGATGCTTTTGATCGTACGGGACGAGGGCTTTGTGAACCTGATGCTGATGAAGATCGGCCTGATCAGCGAACCGCTTGAGATGTTGTACACCGACGGCGCGGTACTTGCCGGGCTGGTCTACAGCTACCTGCCATTCATGATCCTCCCGATCTATGCCTCGCTCGAGAAGTTCGATTTTTCGCTGCTTGAGGCCGGACATGACCTCTATGCGACGCGTACGCAGGTTTTCCGCCACATCATCATCCCGATTACCCGCCCGGGCATCGTCGCAGGCTGCGTGCTGGTGCTGATCCCGGCGCTCGGGGCCTACATCACGCCGGAACTGTTGGGCGGTGGCAAGAAACTGATGATCGGCAACCTGATCGCCTTGCAATTCGGGTCGGGGCGCAATTGGCCCTTTGGGGCCGCGGCAGCGCTGATCCTGATGGCAGTTGTGTTGATCGCGCTCCTTGTCAGCCTGCGGGCAGGTGCTTCGAAGGAGGGTGGAAATGGATAAACTGCTGTCGATCTTCCGCCCGTCGACCGGGTCTCGCGAGTTGCGCAGGCAACCCCTGTTTACTGGCATGTCCTGGCTGGTTCTGTTGTTCCTCTACGCACCAATTGCCGTACTGGTCGTGTTCTCTTTCAACGACAACCGCTCTGTTGTGCGGTGGACCGAGTTCAGCTTGCGCTGGTACGCGGCAGCCTTGGAAAACGACGACATCCGGCGTTCGGCGATGATCTCTATTCAGGTTGCGCTCACGGCGACCGTGTTTTCCACCATCATTGCCACAATGGCAGCATTGGCAACAACGCGCGGGGGCGTCTATCGCGGTCGCTCTGCGGCCATCGCGCTCATAAACCAACCCCTGATGATCCCCGAGATTGTCACGGCGATTGCCACGCTGGCCTTCTTTTCGATCCTGCGCCAGCTCACGGGGGTAACCGGGATCGGCTGGCTGATCCTCGCCCACACGGTTTTCTGCGTGCCCTTTGCTTACATGCCGATCCGCGCACGTTTGTCAGATATGTCCGTGACCTATGAAGCCGCCGCTGCGGATTTGTACGCAACACCCTGGCAAACATTCCGCCATGTGACGCTGCCGCTCCTGATGCCCGGAGTCATGGCGGGCGCCATGCTGGCCTTTGTCGTATCGCTGGATGACGTGATCATCACGCTTCTGGTGGCCGGCCCGGGCGAGACCACTTTGCCTATCTACATCCTCGGCCAGATCCGTCGTGGCGTGACGCCAGAGGTCAACGCCGTCTCGACAATCCTGATCGGGCTGACCGTGGCCATGGTCACGCTCACCTTCTTTCTGCAACGCAAACGAAAATAACAAGAAGCCCGCGTCGGTGCGGGACGCTAACCACTCAACGGAGGACTAAAATGAAACTCTCACTACTCAAAGCCGCCGCTGTCTCAGCCCTCGCGCTTAGCGCAGCCTCGGCCCACGCCGAAGGCAAACTGAACATCTACAACTGGGGCAACTACACCAACCCCGAGATGATCGAGAAATTCGAAGCCCAATATGGCGTCGAAGTCACGCTGGATGGCTATGACAGCAATGAAACCATGTTGGCCAAGGTCAAGGAAGGCAACACCGGCTATGACGTCGTTGTGCCCGGCGACTACATGATTGCGATCATGGTTGGCGAAGGCCTGCTGGCCGAGATCAACGCGTCCGAAATGGAGAACTTCAAGAACATGGATCCGAACTGGGTCGATGTCTACTGGGATCCGGGTCGCAAGTATTCAGTTCCCTACCAGTGGGGCACCACCAGCTTTACAGTCGACAGCGCAGTCTACAGCGGCGACATCAACACGCTTGGTCTGATCTTTGATACTCCCGAAGAACTCAAAGGTCGCATCAACATGCTCAATGACATGAACGATGTGATCAACGCCGGCCTGCGTTACCTCGGATACCCGCGTTGCAACTCGAACCCCGATCAGATGAAAGAGCTGATGGCGCTTCTCGCCAAGGCCAAGGGCGACTGGCGCACGATGGATTATGCGGTGATCGAGAAGCTGACATCGAAAGACGTAGACCTGTCGCAAAGCTGGAATGGCGCTGCCATGCGCGCTCGGGCGGATCGCCCCTCGCTGCAATACGCCTATCCAAAAGAGGGTTTCACTGGCTGGATGGACAATGTTGCCGTTCTTGCCGATGCACCCAACATGGAAAACGCAAAGCTCTTTGTAAACTTCATGATGGACCCGGAGAACGCCGCGATGACCTCGAACTTCGCGCGCTATGCCAACGGTATCAAAGGGTCGGAGGCCTTTATGGACCCCGAGATGCTCAGCGCGCCTGAGATCGTCATGCCCGCCGATGCACCGATTCCGGACTTTGTGAAGCCCTGCGATCAGGATGTCGTTGACCTTTACAACAAGGTTTGGACCCGCCTGAAGCAATAAGGCTTGAAGTCTCCTGAATGACGGCCCGCCGTTGGCCGGGCCGTCACTTTCCGAAGTTTCTTACTCTGACTGCGACCCCTTTTTGGTCGCCCTGCGGGAGCGTGGAAAATGCACGACAGCAAATCCGGCACCAGGCCCAAGACGGCGCGTGAGATCGGCATCATGCAGGGCTTCCCGCCCCCGCCTGAGAAGCGTCCTTCGCTCGAGAACTGGGACCTTGCTCCGTTCAATCGCTGGACTTTCCAGAACATGCGAAGCCTGTTTCCTACGGTAGATGTGCGTCCAGGACCGGAGACCCGAGAATTGAAACAGGCCCACCGCGACCTGTTGGAAATCGAATTTCAAACTTTTGACGACCGCCCCCTTTCCGTCGCGGCCTGGCTCTCTGAAAGCTACACAGATGGTTTCCTGGTGCTGAAGGGTGACCAGATACTTACCGAGATTTACGCCAACGATTTCACTCCAGACGCTACGCATCTGGGCCAATCCGTCTCCAAATCCCTGATTGGATCTCTGGCCGGTGTGCTCCATGGAGAAGGCAAGCTCGACCTCACGGAACCGCTTGAAAACATCGTGCCGGAATTGGCCGCGACAGGCTATGCCGGATGCACCGTGGATCAGGCGCTTGATATGCAATCAGGGGTGCGTTTCACCGAGGATTACGGCCTTCCGGACAGCGACATGACCCGCGTCGATGTGGCGTCAGGCTGGCGCCCCGTTCGCAAGGGTGAAATCAAGCCAACCATTCGGGACGTTATTCTGACATTGCCTCAAGTCAGACCCCATGGGCAGGTGTTTTCTTACCGCTCGATCGAGACGGATGTCGTAGCCTGGGCCTTGGAACGCGTCAGCGGAGAAGACCTTGCTTCGCTCTTGTCGAGCCGTATCTGGCAAAAAATTGGCTGCGTGCATTCCGGCTTTTTCACAGTGGACGACGCCAAGACCGCGCTCGCGGACGGTGGGTTCAACGCAACGCTGCGCGATTATGCGCGGTTCGGTCGGATGATGGCCGATGGTGGCAAAGTTGGTGACCAACAAGTGGTGCCGGAAAGCTGGGTTTCGGGGATTTGTTCGGGTGCGGACCCCTCGAAACATGGTGATCCCTATGACGTGCTGTCTCCCCAAGGGGCATACCGAAGGTTCTGGTGGGTTCACGACCCCGGTCGGGGCGTGTTCATGGCGCGTGGAGTTTTTGGTCAACTGATCTTCATTGATCTGATGGCGGACGTCGTTATCGTCAAGCTGTCCAGCTGGCCCGACTATCTGATCCAGTCCTTTAGCCACGATGCCGTGCTCGCTTGCGAGGCCATCATTCGCGCGCTTGGTTAGTTCGAAACCCATCTCAGACACACGAGGCCGCATGTCGCCGACACCTGATCTGATTATCCTCAACGGCTCTCTTCTGACCTTTGACGAGGCCACACCAAAGGCTTCGGCATTGGCCATTCGGGGCGACACAATTGTGGCTGTCGGAGACACCGACGACATTCGCGCCATGGCTGGGGCCGGAACCAAAATCATCGACGCTGCCGGTGGCACAGTTATGCCCGGCTTTATTGACAGCCACGTGCACCTTTTTGGCGGGGCGGCCGAGTTGGGAATGCTGGACCTGCGCGAAACGATGGGCGCAGATGCTCTGACCAAGGCGTTGCGAACTTTTGCGGCTGAGCACCCAGAAGAACCTTTGCTGATGGGCGTTGCGGCCGATTACGAAATTCTTGGACCAGGCGTCAAAACCACTCGGCAATATTTGGATCGCATTCTGTCTGAGCGTCCCGTTGCGCTGATGTCGGCTGACCACCACACGGTCTGGGCGAACACAATTGCCTTGGAGAAGGCAGGCATTCTTCACGGCTCAGTTGTTCCCCCCGGTTCGGAAATCGTGATGGCTGGGGACGGCACCGCACAAGGTCAGCTGAATGAAACCGGTGCTTTTGGCCCGGTTCTGCGCCTGTCGCAACTGGGAGGACGTGATCTGCTGGGCTACGTCACAGGAGCGGATCCCGAGCCACCCGCAACGCCCAAAGAACGCGCCTTTGACAAAGAGGTCATCCTACGTGGCCTGAATCACTGTGCATCCCACGGGATTACGGGGCTGCACAACATGGATGGCAACTTTTATCAACTTGAACTGCTCAGCGAACTTGAGGCCGAGGGGCGCCTTCCGATCCGTGTTCAGGTGCCCATGCATTTGAAGAACACCGACCCTCTGGATCGGTTGCAAGAGGCCGATGAAATGCGCCGCCGTTTTGCGTCCAATATGGTTTGGTCAGGGCGGGTTAAGATGTTCATGGACGGCGTGCTGGACAGCTACACGGCGCTGATGCTTGCGCCTTATCCGGGAAAACCTAAGAGCCTCGGTGATGCCGTTTTCAGTGCGGAACACTTCAACGAAGCCTGTATTCGCGCTGATGCAATGGGGTTGCAACTCAGCACGCATGCCATTGGCGACGGTGCCGTTCGGCGTACGTTGGACGGTTACGAGGCAGCGCGCAACGCCAACGGCGCCCGAGATTCCCGACACCGCATTGAACATATTGAAGTAATAGACCCCGCGGACCTGCCCCGGCTGGTTGCCCTTGACGTCGTTGCCTCTCTTCAACCCCTGCACTCACCCGCAGGAGGATTGTTTTCCCCCTATTCCGCCGGAAATATTCTGACAGCGGAGCAAATCCCTTTTGCTTTTGCATGGAACAAGATCCGTGAGAGCGGCGCCAAAGTCTGTTTCTCGACGGATTGGCCAGTCGTCCCTGTCGACACAATGATGACGGTTGCCGGGGCCGTTAACTGCACTGAGCTGCCACCTCCTTGGCTGGACAACCGTCAAAGCCTTATGGCTACGCTGTCTGCCTATACGCATGACAATGCCTGGCTAGAGTTTAACGAGGACCGAAAGGGCCGCTTGAAGCCAGGATACCTGGCCGACATCGCCATCCTCGAACAGGATCTGTTTTCAATTGATAAAAACCAGTTGGCCCATGCGCGCATTGCGCTGACAATTTGCGGGGGAAGAATCTCTTTTGGAGATCTCCAAAGCTGATTCCGCCAGAGAGGCCATGAAAAGATTGTGTCAAAGTTTCGATGCTCCTCCTTTTCATCGTCGGTTGTCAGCCTTGGGCACCGCAATGCCGACATTGGCACACGGTGCAGCGTTCCGTATTTTGGGCTCGAGGCAGACGTTCGCTCACCTACGCTCAATGACTGCATTGCGGACTTTCCCGCCGTTCGCCTTGCGCCCCTATACGGCCGCTATCTGCGCATTGCGGTCGTTGGTCGAGCACCGCACTTCGCAAGCGCAGCACGATCTCAGACCCTCGTGAACGGCCCATTGCGGACATTCTCTTTTAGTGCCCGTTGCCGCAGCGCGGCCTGTCGAACCGGACATTCGCTGCACGCGCAAAGCTGGAGCTGCTCGAACTCACACAAAAAAGGACGAAGCCGCCATTTGGCGAACGTCCGCTTTCCAGAAGCGGCATTCCTTAGAGTGCTAAGCTTACCGGACCGATCGTTTGAAGGCTGCTGGGGACATCCCGGTCCATCTAAGAATCGCCCATGAGAAGGCCGTTGAGGCGTTGAGGCAGAGTCTTTGCGCTGTACGCGGCGTTGAAGTCCCACGGAAAAACGCCGGATATCCTGATCGACCTAACGCCCGCGACAAAATGCGAATTGCATCTTCTCCTCCGAATTGCAAAGAGGTGATCCTCCGGGCATCAATCAGGCGGCGTCGCATTTCGACTGCGATTTCTGAACTCGCCCGGGGTCATCCCGGTCCATCGTTTAAAGCTCCTGTGAAATGTCGGTTGGTCCAGAAGCCCAACACTTTCACCAATTTCCTTTATCGAAAGTTGGCTGCTTGCAAGCAAAGTCTTGGCTCGCTTCGCCCGACATTTTTCCAGTTCTACTTTGAAGCTTGTACCATTGGCTCGGAAGGTGCGTTTCAAACGCCCGGGGTTTTGCGAAAACAACTCAGCAAAACCGTTCAGAGTGGCAGGTTGCTTGTCGAGATGCAGTTCCAGCAGATCGCGGGTTTGCTGAAGAAAATCATCGCCGCCTGTGAAGTTTTCCGGGAGGTTTTGGCTTTGCCCACCTCCGTATCGAAGTAGCAACCAGTTCGCCGGGAATTCGATTCGAGCGCCCAAGCGATTGGTCCTGCGTACCGAAATCTCCTTTTTCTGCCAATCGGGTATGCAATCAGGTTGGCAAACCCAGAAGCGTAGTTTTTTGGAGTCCCAGTCGGGATCGCAGACGGATCGAACCAATCGGACCATGAAACCCAGATAATAGCCGTCGGCTTGGCCGGGTGGAGAAGATGGCGTGAATGTCCGTTTTGCAACCAAACTGCCGACACGGCCATCAGTCTCGAGATTGTAGTTCGCCATGGACGAAATCCGGCCGACGTCCACTACAAGCGATATCAAAAGTTCACCCAGCGTCGCATTTTCAGTTTCAAGGATCGACAGGTTGGGCAATGTCTTCAGAGCGGCATTCGCCCCAATCTCAAACCCCAGATGCTGGTTTTTTAATGCATGAGCGAGATTGTCGGCAAGATCGTACCAATGCTGCCCTGCCATGAACGCTTCGCCGCGCTGCACGTCCTTTAAACTTAGGCCAGATGGCTCAAGAAAGCGTTCGACTTCGAGGCCATGGCTGAGGGCAACGGACACAAAGGGTTGCGCCATCGAGCATTCAACAGTGGGGAGCTTCATGTGCAGATCAGATTTTCAAGTCGAAGTTTCGGACTTCAAATTAGCACTTTGGATCAATTTTTTTGAAACATCAACCATAAAGCCAATGACAGGTTGGGCGCAATACGCCAAAATAGAATCGCGTAGCGCAGCGCATCTTCAAGGAAAATATAGAATGTTCAAAAGCTTAATGGTCGCCACTGTTCTTTCGGCGGTCGCAACAAATTCGTTTGCTCAGGAGGAGAGTTTTCCAATCCTCTTCACCAATGTGCATGTCTTTGACGGTGTCAATGAGGAGCGGATCGAGAATGCCAATGTTTTGGTGATCGACAATCTAATTGCCGAGATCTCGACCGAACCATTGGCTGTGGCCAATGCGCAAATCATCGACGGCGGTGGGCGAACTCTAATGCCAGGCATGCATGACCAGCACGTGCATCTTACGGTATTCAATCCGCTCAGCGACGGGTTACGCCAGAACATCACTCCCTTTCACCTTGGCGGCGTCGCCACGATCCGGTCCGAACGCATCCTGATGAACGGATTCACAACCGTGCGCGACCTTGGTGGTCCGGCCAAATCCATCGCCCGCATCATTGACACCGGAATGTTTCCCGGCCCGCGTATCTATTCCTCGGAAGCGTTTATCACTCAGACATCCGGTCATGCCGATTTCCGCAAACTGAACGACCGGCATCCGACACTCTCCGGACAGGGTCCTTCGCATTGGGTCGAGACGGACATGAGCTTTATCGCCGACGGACCTGAGCAAATCCGAATGGCGGTGCGTGAAAACCTGCGTCGCGGGGCAACCCAGATCAAGATCATGGTCAGCGGCGGGGTTACGTCAGAGTTTGATCCGCTGCACTCACTTCAGTATCAGGCTGACGAGATCCAGATGGCGGTCAAGACGGCCGCGCAATGGGGCACCTATGTCACCTGCCATGTGTTCACCGAAGAGGCGATCCGCAACTGCATCGACAATGGCGCCAAGACGATTGAACACATCCCGTTCCTGACCAAGGAGGCTGCCGAGATTATGGTCGAAAAGCAGATCATGTTCGCGACGGCGGTGGCCCCGGTCTACTCGGTGACCACCGAACAAGCGGAAGCCTTTTACACGCCAGCGTCCTTTGTAAAATGGAAAAGCGTGCGCGATGCTGCAGCCAATATGATCGAAGTAATCCAGACGACGCCGGGCATGATCGATCTCTACACACTGGGCACAGACCTTGTGAACAACTGGGATCAGACGCTTGAGCAAGACAAGAAGATGAACGACGAAATCGGGTATCTGCACGAAGCGGGTTTCAGCGCATATGACATTCTGCGCATCGCTACGTCGAACGGCGCCCGCATGAACCAACTGACCGGCTTGAACAACCCGTATCAAGACGGCCCCCTCGGCGTGGTCGAGGAAGGTGCCTATGCAGATCTTCTACTCGTCGATGGTAACCCGCTGGAGGACATCCTTCTGTTGGCCGAGCCGGACGCCAATCTGAAAATCATCATGAAAGACGGCGTGATCTACAAGAATACACTCGATTGAGTGTCGCACGGGGCGAATTCACCTCGGCACCCCGCGCACCCCGATAGCGGAAGGGAAGGGAAGCCCATGAAATACCTCGGCAAATCTACAATGATGGCGAGCGCAGTCGCTCTCACCACAAGCGCGGCTTTTGCACAGGAGGCCACCGGTGACATCCCTCCTGTTACACTCTTCAAGAATGTGATGGTTTTTGATGGAGTGAGTGACGGACTCAAGAACGTCGACGTTCTCGTGGTCAAAAACAAAATTCACAAGATTGACGCTGACATTCCTGAGGGCGGGAAGTGGGAAGTCGATGTGCGCACTGGGGGATCCAAGCGGTTGCCCGATCCAGTCGGCGGCATCGACGGCTACTCCTTCACCGTTCAAACGGAACGCGGCATTGAGACCAAAGAAGTGGATGTGACCGTCATTGACGGAGGCGGTCGTACGCTCATGCCAGGGCTTATCGACAGCCACGTGCATGTGAACATGTACAAGAACGGGACTATCCCGGGGCTTCAGGACACCACATGGGAAGAAATTGGCGCACGTGCTGCCGCATTCGCGCAGGAAATGTTGGCGATGGGCTTTACAACTGTTCGCGATATGTGCGGCGCTCATGGTGGGCTGAGAGCGGTTATTGATGAAGGATCACTTCCCGGCCCAAGAATTTATTCCTCCGGCGCATGCCTTAGCCAAACGGGCGGACACGGCGACTGGGGTATCGCTGGTCAACGCAAGAACGAGAGCAATCTTGAGCGACTGGAGATCACCAGATTGGTGGACGGGCCCGCCGAGGTGCTTCAGGGTGCGAGGAGGAATTTTGCTTTAGGGGCAAACTATCTCAAGATTATGGTCAGCGGTGGCGTGACATCGATCAAGGACCCGATATATCAGTCTGCTTTCACAAACGAAGAGATTTCTGCTGCAGTAGAGGTTGCAGGCGATATGGACTCATACGTCGCTATGCACGTATTTATGGATAGCGACCTGTCTCGTGCGCTCGATCTTGGTGTCAAAGTGGTAGACCACGGCCTGACTATTACCGAACCGACGATGCAGAAGCTGGTCGAAAAAGAGGCGTTCTTTTCACCCAACCTGACTGCGCTTGCGCCCGAAGCTCTGGAACACCCGATGCATCAGGACCCGACTTTCCCGCCGACGGCGAAGTTTCTGTGGTTGCGGGAAAACAGCAAGCAGCTCATGGATCTTGTGAAAAAATACAAGCCTAAGATGGTGTTCGATTCCGATTACGTGCTTCTCACGGGTGTCCCTTATCGCCAGTCAATGGATTTTACGAAGGCGTTTGTCGCGCGTGAGTTTGGCAACCTCTGGGCATTGCAGATGATGACCTCGAATGGTGGCGAATTGGCGGCTCTGACCGGACGAGGAAACCCTTACCCTGAAGGCAAGCTTGGTGTGATCGAAGAAGGCGCCTACGCCGACATTCTGATCGTAGACGGGAACCCACTTGAAGACATCTCGGCCATCGGCGCGGTGGACACATGGTTTGATGCGCCGCCGCGCGGGCAGGATGTCCCAAGCATTCGAATGATCATGAAAGACGGCGTGATCTACAAGAACACGCTGGAGTGATAAGCAGAGGTTTTTTGTATTCTGCCTATGCCTGCGCCGGATCGCGCCATTTTTTGGCGCGAGCATCCAAACAATAGCCTGCATCGTCTTGCCGCAGGCTCAGCATTGAAGGGACGTACAATGAAACATCTTATCCTAGGTGCCCTTCTGGCGGGATACGGCACGTTGGCCACTGCGGAAGATACCCAAAAAATGCGTACGTTTCTGTTCATTGGCACATCCAATAGCGCCGCTTGGGAAATGCAGATCGCAAATCCGGGCGATCGTGCAGCTTCGGTCAAAGGCAGCATCGAAGCGCTTGGCGGGGAGCTTTTGAGCTACTACTGGGGCCTCGGAAACGGAAAAAACTACATCACTGTTTCGCTACCTGACGATCCCACCTTCATTCAGGCGTTTTACGTCAGCCGTCTTGGGGATGGACTGCTCGATGACTACGAGATGATCGAATTGATGAGCAGCGCGGACATGGCCCAAGCGTTGTCCCGCGTGCCCGAGATCAAGGCGCAGGATGATTTGAAGTAGCGTCAGTCATATCAGGACCAACACCATGCGCTTAAACCTCTATGTGACAGTTGCAATGGCGTGGTTGAAACAGGCCATGAGCATCTGCGCTGGGGTTGCGGCCATCGCTTCGGACGCGTCAGCCCAAGAAAACAGCACGTTACGGCAGTTGGAGGCGGCTGCCACCGCTTCGCTTGGGGGGCCAGCGTCGGCTCAGGCGCAATTAGAGCAGGACAGGCTCCGGCGTCTCGAGAATTCCAGATTGCCGGGGCTGGATCGGTTTTTCGATCCCTTCGAACAGTCGCGCGAGGCTTTCGCCAAACGCACTGGGTTGAATTTGTCCTTCGACTACCAAGCGCTCTACCAGAAGTCTTCAGACAGCCTGAGTGGCACCGACGAGGCCGCTTCGGGGCAGGCGCGGATCATTGGCAATTGGGAATTGCTGAATCGTGGGACCGACAATGCAGGCAGTTTTGTCTTCATCCTCGAAAACCGTCATCGTTTGGGCACGGATATCGCGCCGGGCAGTCTCGCGGGCGAAATCGGATATCTCGGTGTCACGGCAACGACCTTCAGCGACACAGATTCAACGCTGTCGGTTGCTTATTGGTCGCAGGCGCTGTCCGGCATCAACGGAGGCTTCGTTGCAGGTCGCATCGATCCCGGCGACTATTCCGATATCCTTGGCTATGTGAATCCCCGCACGACCTTTTCGAATTTTTCGATCCTCTTTAGTCCTGTGCTTCCCATTCCCGACCCAGGTTTTGGAATTGCAGGCGGCGGATACATTACCGACCAGATTTACGCGCTTGGCGTGGTCAGCGATGCAAATGGGTCGCTCACTGATGTGGAATGGTTTCCAGGTGGCTCGGAGTTTTTCACTTACGGTGAGATCGGCTGGACGCCCGCAAGAGACCAGCGATTCCTCACAAACGTCCATTTGGGAGTTTTCCATGTGGACGACAGAGAAGACGCAGGCGTCCCCGGCGGTCACGGAGCAATACTTTCGGGGAATGTAACCCTAGACGAGAGTCTCATGCTGTTCGGTCGTCTTGGTTGGTCAGATGGCGATGCATCGATTGCGAAACGTGCCGTCAATGCCGGTGTCATGTGGCGCCCCGGATTGTATGACGACTTGTTCGGGTTTGGTGTGACAGTCGCCGATCCAACCGATCCAACTCTCGATACACAGACCACGGTCGAAGCATTTTACCGTCTGGATATTTCCGACAACCTCGCGCTTACGGCTGATGTTCAGTATTTGAACAACCCCGGCTTCACTGACGATGGCCCTTTGATTTTCGGTCTGCGGCTGAGGTTCAATTTATAAGGCTGAAAGCAATAGGAACTCCCTTTTTGACATTTCGCATTCTCACAGCCGACGCTCGCAACCCACCGTCCGATGGCAAGTTCGGGCTCGGAGCCGTCATGCGGCGTTGCAGAGAATTTCCCAGTTTCGGGCGAATGTGGATGTCCGCTTCCAACGAGGCACCTTGGTCGTTTCGCGCCTGCAGAGAAAGTCCGTAATCCGCCCATCTTGACCGCCTTGGTTTCTGCGAACTCTGACTTCTCGTGCCCGCAGCGAAGGTCCGTAAGGTCGGCATTCTGCCCGTTCGTGACAAAAGCTGCATCGGTCGGGAAGGGCTCAAAGCCGTCATCCGACGGCATTAGCGATTAGACCGGTTTGTGGTTGCGAGCGGTCATTGGGGCCGCTCTCAGGATTGGTCCGACATCGGCCCTCCCAGTACTATTCAACGAGTTTTCAAGCTCAACTCCGAGATCCTACCGTCGCCTGACCCTCTCTCGATTACGCTCCCGACGTTCGATGTTGATCCGGTGGTCGCGGCCCAATGCCCGGTAGAAGCCCGGTCCCTTGGACCAGTTCAGAAGGTGCTGTCAGACGAATTCGAACCAGTCTCAGTTTGCCGCGGAAACCGCGAACCTATCCGGAACAAAGCTGACGCCACTCGCTAAGAGCGGCGGCGCGGGTCAGCTTGAAGGTGTCTCGACTGGCTAGCGATCTTTCCTGGTTGAAGTGATTGTAGACGGAGGAATGGACGGAGGCGAATTTCTGTAGACTTCGCATGCGCCTGAAACGCTGCATCGCGCGTTCGCGTCGTCGAAACGGCAGGTGTGAATTCTCGGCGCGGTTGTTGAGCCACCTGCCCGTCTGTTGTTTTTCGAACGCGCCTATTTCTCTGAGCGCAGCCTTGTAGGAAGCGAAGCGATCTGTGACGACCTCCTTGGCGCAACCGTGCCGTTTCATCAATTTCCTGAGGAATTTTAGTGCTGCAGCCTTGTTTCGGCGCTTGGTGACAACGGCTTCCAGCACTTCACCTTCGTGATCTACTGCACGCCACAGATAATGTCGCTTGCCATTCACCTTCACAAAAACCTCGTCCACGTGCCACTTCCAATTCGAGAATGCGCGCAGCTGCTGAACACGCTTTCGTCGGATCTCAGCGGCAAACACCGGCCCGAACCTATTCCACCAAAATCGGACAGTTTCATGGCTGACATCGATCCCACGTTCATGCAGTAGGTCTTCAACATTCCGAAGCGAGAGCGGGAAACGGATTTACAGCATCACCGCAAGGCGGATGACCTCGGGACTGGTTTTGAAGTACTTGAAAGAGGCAGGTTTGGTCATGGGCAAAAGCTACGCAACCGTCCTGCCTGCCTCAAGACAAGTTCTTCTGACAAGACCCTGCTGGGCTCGGTGCGGTCATTGACAGGTTTTTGATGAATGTCTGCTCCGCGGACAAAGCTGCCATTCAGTCGAACTTTACTTGGTGATGCAAACTGCCCCCAAGCGGCCAATTGCCAACCCTTCCGATGCCGCGGTGCGTGATCCTAGACGGGAGAGCATTAATCCATCACGTGGGCAGATTTGTGCCTGATAAGCCAAGTGCCAGCATCAGTGATGACACTGCACCAAGCCAAGCTGAGGCAACGCGGAAAGCAATTCCAACCCAAGGTTTCTTAAAGCGTTCTCTGATCCATAGGGACCCACCCAATAGATACAAAAGACCGACATTGGCCCCGACTAAGGAACCGGACATTGTGAACAATCTGTCTCTTAACCGCCCCGGCTCCGGGACAGACGCGTCTCCAATCAGAAATGCGCCGACACAGACCAAAGCGATTACGAACGGCAACAGTTTGTGGGGGAAAAGCGCGGCTGTCGAACACGCGGCGAAGGCTATTGCAAACATTTTTGCGTCGAGTTCATCAAATCCGAAAGCTGAAACGAGGCCTGCAATATTCGCCAAAAGAAAACTAAGGAGCAGCCATTGCGCCTGCTCAGATTTGAAACCACCGGCAAGCAAAGCGAGACCCAACATTAGAAGCGCCTGCGACGGTGTCGAAAACGGGTGGATCAGACCAACGTAAAAGCCCTCTATGCCGGGAAAGGCACTATGGGCGGAGGCAGGCCCCGCGACCAAAACTGCAAGTGGATAGCAGAGCAGTCTGCAGTTTTTCATTCTCTTAGGCTACGCCGGTAAGGAACGCGATACCGGCAAAAGCTATCAAGCCACCGGCACCCCGCACAGCAACTCTACCTGCGGGCCAGCGAACAAGTAGACCGAATGCGATCCCCGCAAGGTGAAGCAACCCTGTCGAGATTACAAAACCGACTGCATATGCAAATGCGTTCACCGTAGCCGGAAGTTCGGTGCCGTGCGCATAACCATGAAAAATTGCAAAAGACCCCACAATAACTGCACATATCCAAATCGGCGGCTTGACAGCAAAAACGATCATTAATCCTAGTACAACAGCGGAAAGAGCGATGCCCGTTTCTATAGCAGGGATTGGAATTCCGATTATTCCTGCTACCGCCCCGAAGGCCATGACCAAAGGGAATACAACCGGTAAGATCCAGATTGCGGGTGCGCCAAGAAACGCACCCCAAAGACCTACTGCGACCATTGCGGCCACATGATCCCAACCAAGGATCGGATGCGTAAATCCTGCTACAAAACCTCCACCATACCCCTCGCCAGAGTGGGCTTGCACGGCAAAAGCGGTGAAAAAGTAAACCAACGATATAGTGAGAAAACAGTAAGCTAAACGCTTTGGCAAAACGAACTCCTCATTCAAACAATCTCCTGCAAATGCTAAGTTACGTATTTGAATAACTCAACATGACGTGAATGGTAGGTTTGAGCTCGGAGCGGACATTTCGTGAAATCTGCTCAACATCTGCTTTGCGGACATAGCCGCCATTTGATCAACTTGCCTAAAGGTCTGCTTTTTTGATTTCGAGACGGAGTAAGATTACCGTACTGCTGCATGATGTGTTTCGAGGAGCGAAGCTATGTCTGATCCATATTCTAATCTAGGAGCGCAAGACCCAACGCTTCAGGAACGGATTGCAGCAGCGATGGAAGCCCGCTGTATTGAGCCTGCACAGGTAGCAATTCGCAAAGCCTACCTGAGTGATTTAAATCTCCCGAGCAATGCAAGCGCGTTGGAACTGGGGTCCGGCACAGGCCATGTAACCAAAGACCTATTGGACCTTGCTGGCGCAAAAACCGCGATCGGGCTCGAGCCCTCGCCGGTTATGGTGGCACGGGCAAATAAGAGCTTTGGAGATGATACGCGTCTCAATTTCGAAATCGGCGACGCCAAGAAAACCGATTTTGAAGACGCATCATTCGATCTTGTTTTGATGCATACATTGCTGTGCCATGTGCCTGGCCCCGAAGACGTTGTTCAGGAAGCGTTCCGCATCCTGAAGCCGGGTGGTGTGTTGGCGATCTGTGACGGCGACTACGATACTGCGACGGCGCAGATTGCAAATTTTGATCCGCTCGATCAGCTCATCCGTTTCATGATTAATCAAAACGTGACCAACCTTTGGATTATGCGACAAATCTCCGGCATGCTTGCCAAGGCTGGTTTTCAACTTGGGACACGCAGAGGGCATGGATACGTCGCCGAAGGAGAGGCGACATACTTCTTGACCGTTATTGACCGTGGCGCGGACCGCATGGTCGAAGAGCGTGTATTGTTTCCTGAAACAGCGGAGGCACTGAAAACAGAGGCACGACGTCGCGTGTCCGAAAAGACCTTCTTCGGCTTTATGTCTTACGTGAGCCAGATTGCGACAAAGCCCTAGGAAATTAAGCAATCTCGCAGTCCGGACATTCGTTTGCCTCGCTGCATCGGTCACTCAGGGCTCAAGGCAGTCATCTGAGTCGTTCAGTCAGATGACTGCTTAGGAACGGAAAGCGGTCATTGTTGGTGGTCATTCCGAGAAATTACGCCCAAAGGTCTGCATTGAACGGTAGCGGACGTTTGCTGAAATCTGCTGAACGTCTGCCAAGCGGACAAAGCCGCAATTGCTAAAACGCAAAGTCCGAAGTGGCTAAGTTGGGTTTACTTAGCGGGTACACCCTGTCGGATCGCGTTAGAATAACCTGCTCGGAGCCCAAATGCCTGCCCCTTTGAGGAAATACTGCCGAGCGTACGCAGTTCTTCGATGGAATAATCTGTGTTCAGGGAACCGCGGTCGTAACCGTACTCCGGCAAATAACCATTGACGACAATACGCCAGTCCAAGGGCGGGCCGTTCCCAATTGCGTGCATCATTTTGACGACAACGGTCGTGCAATTGGTTGCGATCGAATTGTACCAATGTGGTTCCGCTGCAAGGATGTTTGCATCACGAACATACTCTTCCAACAACTCTCTGGCGACGTCCGGATCTGGGCCGAGGCGAAACAGCTGAACATCTTCTTTGCGTATGTTCGTGCGCAAACCGACGACATCCAGTTCCGTTGCCGCCACTATGACGATTGGGTTTTCCTTGAACGCATCAGCGACCGGTGAAAATGCACCATCCGCTTGGCGTCGTACTTCAATTGACCAGGCCAGATACTGGCCGTCAGAAAAGCCGAAACTCAGAATAAAATGCGCCATCTCCGGACCGGCCCAATACGACAAAAAGAGGTCGGTGGTTTCTAGCTTGCTCAGGTCGTACGCCCGGGTTTCCCAGTTTTCGTCAAAACTACCGTCGCTGCGCCAGTCGAAATTGCGAACGCCGTCTAGCGTCAGGATGTCCCCATTGATGCTACCGGTCACTTGCCGGGCAACATCTGGTGACCAGTTTCCGTTGGAAGGCGGCTGTAGACTGGACCACCAAATGATCAGGGCGATGGAAGCAATCACGAATGGAATTTGCGTTTCTATACGCCTTTGCCACAACCAAATCACAACCGAGCTCGAACCAAGCAGTGCAAAGGATCCGCTTAACGCCGATTGTACCATGTCGCTTCCAGGGGCACGAAACCATAGTGCGGCAGCACCCCAAGCAGTGAAGCCCAGCGCGACCATCGCGATCAACATGACAACAAGAAATCTCAGCACGCGTATCATAACTGCTTCTATCCCTGAGACGCTCTTTGCTGACTACTGTACTTCAATCCTGATCGGAACACCGGCTAGCAGCTCGTCCAACTGCGTTGCGCGGGCATGCCTTGAGAATGTCCCTGCGTTGTTCAATCCTCTACCAAGCAGTTGAACCACTTCTGGAGAGCCCGCAAATTTGGAATGACTGCCGGAAGAAGAGTCGTCAATCGCTGTTAGGTCGATTGCGACAACTCCCAGCTCTGCCAGATCCGTAGCATTAGCTGCTCCTACGCGTGGCACGCCTCCTGCAATGCGGCGGGACGTGCGCAAGGCGCTGTCGTCTTCGGACAACAAGACGAAAAAATTCTCAAGTTTGGTGTCTATTTCTTCCAATTGCACAGTGAACAAATCCAAGTCGATATCGGGTGAGGCCAGAATTATATTCTGAAGCCTGCCGGACGTGTTGAACGTGCCTCTGGCGGCTTGATCTCTGAGGGCCTCCATGATCAGAAATCCGCCCATCGAATGCGCGAAAACGTCGTAGCCTTCTGCATTTGTTCTGGCCAATATGTTGCCGATGTCAGCTACGCCTGATCTGGCAATCAATGCGCTGTTCAGATCATAGACATAACGACTGAGTTGAGCCGCCGATGCCCAATCGTACAAAACGGCTACACCTTCAAAGTTGGTGTCTTCAACAAACTGACCAAGTCTGAGCAGCGCGTCACTTGTTGTGTTGTTGTAACCATGTACAAAAAACAGAATATCGCGCTCCCCGGGTTTTCGTTTTGCCAGTTCCGCATTCACGGACGCCACAAAGGCATTCTCAGAGTTGTAAATTGTGGGTTCGATAATGGCGAACTCGGTCCTTGGGTCAGGTGGGAGCCGCTTAGGCCGGGTCAGTTCTCCTGTGACATGCGTTGGCGGGACCGATACAACAACCGATGCCAGTCCGAGGTCGGGTGCACGTTCCGCAGAGAAAAACGCACCAACTGTCTCACTTGCCTGCCGGGTAGACGCCAGGAAAATCTTATGGCGCGATGCTCCTGAAACCGAAGATACCGGCGTCTCCGGGTTATCGACTCCGACGAGTTCTGGTGGCCTGCCGCAGCCAGCAAGAAGCAAGGATTTGAACAAAAACAATATGATTAGGTGGCGCATAGTTCGTATCCCACAGGATTGGCAAAAAGCTGTTTAATGCAGGTACTATGCGAGACGCAACTAGACAAAAAATCGAAGGCCGGGTCGCTTCCGTTTGTGATAGGAAAGCATATATCGAAAGCGTCTGCTCTGGGCTGAGACTAGCCGTTCTCTGCAGGCGGCTACAAAGACTGCTATGCGGACGATCTGGTCATTAGTGTCTATTGCCCGAACGGCAGGTTTGTTGCGCGCTGCCTGATTCTTACCCGTCTAAATCAGCTCGCGGGCAATCTCGCGCAGGTGAACGTGTCCGGTGCCACAGCAGCCGCCGAAGATATCCATGTGCGGATAGCGTGCCCGCAGATTGCCCAATTGCTGGCCTAGTTCTACAGGGTTGCCATCTTCGATGTGGCCCAGCTTGCACAATGCAATTTTCTCCATCTTGGACGCATTGGGCCGCACACCGCGTAGGCGGTTTATCCAGTTTCCCTCGCTCAATGCCGGTTCGTATTCCAATGGGTGCGAGCAGTTGAGCAGGTAATAATCCGGCGCGGCGTCCCCGGCTAGGCTGTCAATTTCAGGGATGGCTTCCGCCAGTGTCGGCCCGGAGCGTAACCGATGAGAACTGTCCAACGTAAGTGAAACAGCCAGCGGAACGCCTATCCTCGCTGCGGCACGGGATACGCCGACAGCTTCGGGGATGTTGTTGAAGGTTGCCGCGCAAGCGAAATCCACGTTTGCCGATTTCAGCGTTTCCAGTTGAACCGAATGATAATCTTCGGCGCTCTCAGCGGTGATCTCTGTGTTCAGCCCATAGGCATCGCCACGCGGCCCAATGCAACCACCGATCAGAAGTTGCGGGATCTGGTCAGCGTAGGGCTTGGCGGTTACACGCAGGAATTCAATGCTAGCGATATTGGCTTCTGCCAGACCATCGGGAGAATAGCCTAGCTTTGCCCCCCAATCTGGACTGGCCCGGTAGTCCAACCCGGTCAACATATATGACAGGCCAAATTCGGCGGCGACGTCCAGCATATCGGACAAGACCTGCCGCATGGCCGTCACGGCCTTGGGATCTTCAAGCAGCGGGAACATGGCGAACTCGGGCAATTCGAACCCGTGGCGATACATAATCTCGGTTTCCATGCCACCTTCGGTCAAGAAAATTGCGCCGGTGCCAGTGGCCGGGGTCGGGCTAATGCGGGTCATGGCTTATGCCTCCGGCTTAATATTCTGGTTAAATCGAAAGCGGTTTTGCGGGTCGTACTTAGTCTTGATGTTGACCAGCCGTTGATAGTTTGCCCCGAAGGCCGCGCGGGTCAGCGCATCATTGTCTTCGCCATGGCCGGGAAAATTGAGATAAGCGCGGCCCTCGTGCCCGAAGCGCGCAGAACTTTCCCAACCATCGCGCGCCCAGGCAATGTTTGCAGCATCGTCCTCTGCATCCGGCCAGACGCCATCAAGCGAATACATCCACCCGAAGGAACGGTCTCCAAAGGCTGTGGCATTGGCAGGCACTTGTGCTGTGGCCCCACCGAAGTTCCAGAGTGAGGAAATTGAGTTTTCCGATGGCGCAGCAACGGCATTGGCCATAGCAAGGTCAATCATCTCGTCAGAAAGATCCGATAGGTAGCGTGCCTTCCAATAGCAACGGAAGTCGCCGGCGGGCATCAGCGTGTCAAACAGCGACTGAACCTCACAATAGCTCATCCGACCCGAGAAATCGGTGACCATGTTACCCAGCTCTCGCAAGGGCTGCATCAAGGCTTCGCCTTCGGCAGCGTCTCCGTTGTATACGCAGGCCAGAGTATAGACGCGTTTCCCCCAACTTTCTTCGGGGAAGTCTTCGCCGCCTGCGGTAGAAAATTCGCACAGTGACCCGATCAACCCGTCATGCTTAAGCATGAAGTCCCGCCAGGCACGGATCGGGCGGGGGCCGTCTTCGATTGCGTAAATCGGGGCGGCGAACATCACTTCGGGCCCAGCCGGATGCAGGGAGAATTCAAACCGGGTCACCACACCGAAGTTGCCGCCGCCGCCCCTGAGTGCCCAGATAAGATCCGGGTTTTCATCACTGCTGGTATGAATCAGTTCGCCATTGGCCGTCACCACATCCGCCGCCACCAGATTGTCAATCGACAGACCGTGTTTGGCGCGAAGCCAGCCGATACCACCCGACAGCGTCAATCCTGCCACACCAGTATCCGAGACCAGCCCGCCGGGGGTGGCCAGCCCATAGGCCTGAGTGGCCTTGTCCACGTCACCCCAGAGCGCACCGCCCTCAACCGAGGCAATGCGCCGATCGGCATCTACAGTCACGGCGCGCATTTGGGTCAGGTCAATCATCAGCCCGTCGTCGCAGACCGCATGGCCCGCCACGTTGTGGCCGCCCGCGCGGATTGAAATGCCCAGATCATGGGCTGCAGCATAACGCACAGCTGTCATTACATCCTGCGCATTCCGGGGTCGCGCTATCAGCGCGGGCCGCCTGTCGATCATCGCGTTCCAGACGCCTCTGGCCGCGTCATAGCCGTCTGCACCCGCTGCAAAAAGCTCGCCTTCAAAGCCGGAAACAAGTGTGTCTGGGATACTCATAATCAAATCCTTTCCTTCATATTCAGAAAGGATAAACCACGAGGCTGGCGTCGCTTAGTGGCGATTTTGCCAGTTTTGCGGCATACTGGACAAGTGATAATGGCAGATCGGTCAGATCCGGGCGATTTTGGACAAAATGCGTAAAGGGGTCAGATAAAAATGGCAAAGAAACCGCAGATTCTGTTGCTGGCCGCGCCCGAGACCTCGGCCTCGGTGCTATATGGACTTTATGATGTGTTGATGTCAGCGGGGGCTGTCTATCTGGACATGGTGATTGGAAAACCCGGCGATGAGTTATTGGACGTGAAGATTGTCACCGCCAATGGCAAGCCGATGCGATGTATCGGCAATATCCCGGTGGAACCGCACGCAGCCATCAGCGATGTCGATAACCCTGATGCGGTGGTTGTTTGTGACATGTACACTTCGATCTACGATGTACCGCGCGGACGCTACCCACGAGAAATTGACTGGCTGCGACGAACACATGCCAATGGCACGCTGCTGGCATCGGTCTGCTCGGGATCGTTGCTCTTGGCCGAAGGTGGCTTGTTGGATGGGAATAAGGCCACAGCACATTGGGCCTATCGTGACATGTTCCAGCGGAATTTTCCTAAGATCAGTTTCCAGACGGACTCGGTTCTGTGTCTGGCGGCGGAGGAAGATCGGATCGTCACCGCCGGGGGTGTCAGTGCCTGGCACGATCTGGTCGTGTATCTGATCGCACGCTTTTGTGGCTATCAGGTAGCAATTGAAACGGCCAAGGTGTTCCTGATCGGGGGGCATTCTGAGGGCCAGTCGCCCTATGCGGTTATGACCCGGCCTATGGAGTCTAACGACGGCCCGATCACCGACAGTCAGGAATGGATTGCCGAGCATTATGCCACCGCCAACCCGGTGGAGAAGATGGTTGAGCGATCCGGCCTCAATCCGCGTACCTTTTCACGCCGGTTCCGAACGGCCACGGGCTTTGCCCCAATCGAATACGTGCAGGCGCTGCGGGTTGAAGAAGCCAAGCAGATGCTGGAGACGGATCAGATAAGCAATGACGAAGTGGGCGCCGCCATCGGCTATGACGATCCGGCGTCCTTTCGACGAGTCTTCAAGCGCGGTACTGGCATGACACCCGCTGCTTACCGTAAGAAGTTCCAACGAATTGCCCGGATCGCACAACCGGCGTGAAGCACAGAGTTGCAGACGTTCATTCATCGCGCAGAATTTTGCACATTGGGCTCGGTGCGGTCATTCGCCGAAATGTCGCGAGCGACCGCTGTGCGGACGGAGCTGCCTGATGCGTCCGCAGCGAAAAGCACCTTGATTGCTCGACCGATTCACTGTGTTGTCAGCGGCGGCGCGGCATCATTTCTAAAAACCGGACATTCGAATCGTGTAAAAGGTCCAAAACCAATCCCGCCATTCACTGCACGGCCGTCGGATGTTTCACATGCGGCCGTAATCGCCGTTTGCTGAAATGCCGCTCGGGTAGATTTCCTTGAAAACCGAACACCGACTGACCGTCAAGTGACGGTTGATTTGGCGGAGCCGGCCTGATTAACTCACCGAGTTCGACCAAAGTGAATTGTTGGGATTTGATTTGATGATGAACCGCAGAATGATGCTGGGAACTTCCCTGGCTGCGTCGGCACTGCTAATCGCCGGATGCGTCGCTACGCGTCAAAGTATCGTGCCCGGCAGTTTTGCTTGGTTTGATCTGATCACCAGCGACCCTGATGCGGCGAAGTCCTTTTATGGCGGCATGTTCGGCTGGCAATTCGGATCCCCGGCCAGTGACGGGTATATTCCTGTCAGCGGAGGTGGAGAGGCGCTAGGCGGTGTGATTGCTTCTGACGATGCGGGCTCTGATGTCGAGTTTCCGTCGCAATGGGTCCCCGTGCTGACCGTCGTCGATACCATCGCGGCAACGAAGATTGCCCTGGGCAGGGGTGGCAAGCAGGTCAGGTCTCCCTTCGCCACATCTGCCGGGACGTTCTCTACCATTCGCGACGCAAGCGGGGCGTTGCTGGTGCTGTATGACGGGCCGGGCGGGTTCCCGCTGAACGGTTCACTGCGGGAGAACACATGGTACTGGGCCGATCTTCTGACTGACAACCCCAGTCGGGCCCGGTCTTTCTATCACGCGCTCGCCGGATGGGAGACCGCGCAGAAGAATGGTCAAACCGTCTTTTCCAGCGGTGGCGCCGTCCGTGGCGGGTTGGTGCGGATATCCCGACGCAAAGCGGAACCGACATGGCTGCCCTACGTTGGTGTCTCGGATATCGGTCGGGCCATTGCCCGGTCTCAGGAACTGGGCGGAGGCCCGCTGACCGTCGCCGAAGATGCAGCCGTGCTGCTCGATCCCACCGGCGCGGCGGTTGGGGTGTCGCTGATCGGAGGTGCGGCATGATGGTGCCCATACTGCGCCTGACCTTGCCCGTGGCTCTTGTCGCTGCGACCTTCGCACTGACCGCCTGCGGGCCTACCACTGGCCAGCCCAACGTGCGGACCGGCGTTTCCGTCCATGTCGGCTATGGTCGTGGCCCCTGGTGGCGCTGGGGTGGTTACTATCCGCGCCCGCCCGGCGTTCTGCCGCCCGATGTCTTGCCACCTGAGCCCGGCTTGCCGATCGAACCCAGCCCGCCAATTGCGGTTCCGCTCCCGGAACCCGATTTTGGTGGCGGCAATTTCGGAGGGTTTGACGGCGGCTTTGATGCTGGCGGTTTCGATCACTGACCCGGCAATCCTGCTGAGCAATCAAGGTGATTTCGCTGCATCAGCGACCGGCAGAAACGTCCGCGTTGCAGACACGGCCCCTTCAGTCTTCGCTGCGGACCAAACGAACGTCCGGTTCTAATGCTGCCCTGCGGCTGGCCAAGAGACACTGCGGGATGCCGCAGTTGCGAACTTGACAGAAGCAGGGTGTCTCCCTTGGGCTCAAAGCCGTCATCCGACGGCATTAGCGATTAGACCGGTTTGTGGCTGCGAGCGGTCATTGGGGCCGCTCTCAGGATTGGTCCGACATCGGCCCTCCCAGTACTATTCAACGAGTTTTCAAGCTCAACTCCGAGATCCTACCGTCGCCTGACCCTCTCTCGATTACGCTCCCGACGTTCGATGTTGATCCGGTGGTCGCGGCCCAATGCCCGGTAGAAGCCCGGTCCCTTGGACCAGTTCAGAAAGTGGGCAAAGCTGTCGACCTGATCGTCGTTGCGTCCGCGTGGAAAGGACTGAAGCTCCCGTTTGAATACCGGCAGCCAGGATGCATCTGCAGGCAGATAAACCTTGCCCTCTTCGACAGGACCGCAAGCGGACTGGAACCGGGTTTCCTTGTCCTTGTCGGGTTTAATGCGTTCGTAGCGCCGACGGTCATCACGAAACAATTCGTCCAAAAGAGGTTTGCCGGAGGCCGCATCTTCGATCAGGACACGATCGGGATCCCAACGGCCGACCAGTTGCAGTGCCTTGGCTTTCAGGTCTGGGTAGTCTACCTGCCCGCGCCAGACGTCGATAAGATACCACGCATTTTCGCGGAACCCCCAGGTTGTACAGACAGAGAAATCAGACCGGGGGTCTGCCGACATGCCCGTATCCCAGCTCTGAACCACCAGTTGGAACCAGCGGCGATCTTCGATGGTCTCGTAGGTGCCAAACCACTCCCAGCGCAAGGGCGACCCGTCGGGAGCAATGGGGTTCTGCTGATACTGGCAATTGAACACGGCCGCGCCCATTTCGCGACGCTTGGTATCCAGCGTTTGCTGATCCAAACGGGACGGGCACAGGAGATCACCCGGTTTGCGGTGAATGACCCTTCCACGCCCAAGAGGAACCCCTTCATGGTCTTCGGCGATGGCAGGCAGATTCAGATGCCGATAGGTCCCGCGTTCGAGCAGATAGCCCGGCGGATCCATCTCGTGCAACCGTTGCGCAACCATAACCACGCGCCCTTCGGCCGGATTGTCGAAGCGCGACAACAAGGTCCCCTCAATGAACTCCTGTGCCTTGATCAGCTCGGCTTCGGAGCCGGCATCTCCGGCTTTCAGCAGGTCATCGATGATGATGTAGTCGGCGCCATGACCGGTGACAGAACTTCCAATGGAGACAGCCTTACGGCTGCCTCCCTTTGTGGTGCGGATTTCTTCTGAGGTATTGCCCTTTCTAGCCAAGACCGTTTCAGGGAACATTTCCCGGTACCAGCGCGCAGACATGATCCGACGACAATCTTCGGAATGTTTGCGCGCCAGATCCAACCCATAGCTGGCAACGATGATCTTGGCGCTGGGGTTATGACCGAGAAGATAAGCGACATATGCAACGGCCACGGTGACCGATTTCAGGCACCGGGGCGGAATGTTGATGATCAACCGCTTGTTCTCGCCGATGCGTACGTTGTCCAACTCATGGCACATAGCACGCACATGCCAGGCCGGATCAAAGCTGCGGTCTGTCCCCTGATGCAGCGTGCCAAACACACGCCACACGAAGGGAAAGAAATTGTCCCGGCAAACCTCGCGAGCGGCTTGCACGACGATTTTTGGATCAGGAGTCGTCATCTTCCGCCTCCTCGTTTTCCAGATCACCGTCACCGTCCAGTTGGCTGGAAAAGAAATCCCGGAGGATGTCGTAGTCGACAGCGTCCGGCTCAACCGCACGGACGCTTTCTTGCGCGTCCAATTCACTTGCGTTGAACAGATCTGTGTCCAGCTTAAGCAGCGCCATCAACAATTTCGTGTCGCCCTTCAACGCGCCTGCTGTGAACCGCTTGGCAATTGCCTCAGCCTTGGAAATCCGGATTTCGTGGCTGCCTTCGCGAACCGTAATCTTGGTTTCCAATTCGCGTTTCAAGCTGGCATTCACCCCTTTGGCACCTTTCGGCCGCCCTTTCGGATTGCCAGAGCGGCCTTTCTTGAACCGGGTCGCTTTGGGCGGCTTGCCGAAACCCACCTCGTAGTCTTTCGTATCGTCAGACATGATCCGCCTCCAGCTCTGAAGTGGCATCGGTTGCCGCAGAATGCGCATCGAACGTCTGGCCGGTCACCGCGTGCACGGCGTTCTCACCAGTCATCTCCTGCCAACGGCGGATGGCGACATCGACATAGGCCGGGTCGAGCTCAATGAGCCGCGCCCGCCGCCCGGTTTTCTCTGCTGCCAGCAAGGTCGCCCCGGACCCGCCAAAGGCGTCTAAAACAACATCGCCGCGATGGCTCACATCCATGATGCCATCCGCCACCAAAGCTGTCGGTTTCACCGTGGGATGATCTGAGAGGTCAGCTTCGCGCCCCGCCCCAAAGCTGGTCACACCGGCGTAATCCCAGACGTTGGTCCGGTTGCGCCCGTGTTTGCCCAGCTCGACGTTGTTGATGTGCGGCGCACCAGGCTTCTTGAAAATGCAAATCAACTCATGCTTGGAGCGATAAAGGCTGCCCATTCCCCCGTTGGTCTTGTTCCAGACGCAGAGATTGATGAGATCAAAGCCACCTGCCTTGCCCGCCGCAATCAGTTCTTCGATATGACGCCAGTCCATGCAGATCATTGCAATACGCCCGTCTGGCAGACGGCCAAACAACTGGGTGATCACGCCTGAAAGAAAGCCGCGGAACTCGCTATCCGACATTTCCCCCGACGCCATGGCAAACTCGCGGTGTTCGGCGCTATTGCCGGACCGCACATGCCCATTGACCGGCACGTTATAAGGAGGATCGGTGAAGACCATCTGCGGGCGCTCGCCTTCCAGCAAGGTGTCGTAGCTCTGGGCTTGAAGGGCATCCCCGCAGAAGATGCGATGATCTCCGAGAACCCAGAGGTCGCCCGGCTCCGTGATTACGGGTGCCGCAGGGTCCGGGGCCTCTACACTTTCCGCTTCCGTCTCCGTGGCCTCGCCCGCACTATCGATGATGATGTCGATCTCCGGTGCCTCGAACCCCATGATTTCCAGATCAAAATCCAGCTCGCCATCAAGGCTGAGATCCATCAGCTCGGCAAACTCAATCTGCAGAGCAGCTTCGTTCCAGTCGGACAATTCCGCCAGCTTGTTGTCCGCAATGCGCAGAGCGCGCACTTCCGCTTCTGACAAGTGATCCGCGACAACAGTCGGTACGGAATTCAACCCCAGGGCCTTGGCGGCTTCATAGCGGCCATGACCCGCGATGATTGTGCCCGAACCATCCAACAGGATCGGAGTGACAAAGCCAAACTGGGCCACCGATGCCTTCAGTTTGTCGACATTCTTGGCCGCGTGCACGCGGTTGTTGTTGGCGTAGGGCTTGATCTGGCTGATCTGGGATTGGATAACTTTTTCGGCCATCCAGATAGGCGTATTGGACGCCTGGACGTCGCTGTGTGTGTTTTTAGCAGGCATAACCGCCTCCTTTTGCGTGACGCCGCGCGGACGTCGAGATGGAGGGATCGCGTTGGAAAATCGGAGAGAGCACAAATCGCAACTCCCCGGACCAATCGATCCGAGACGTTGCTCCTTTGAATGCTCTCTGCGGAAACCTGTGTTTCCAATGAGTGCTGCCTGCGGGAGCAGTTTCCCGCCCCGATAGTCCGGGCGATTAGGTCGAATGTAGGTGCCATCAATACGAGACGCAACCCCCCAAACTAAAAGTAACCAATTAAGATTGTTGACGAATAATCGGGGGTACGGCAGCGTCGCACTTCAAAACACACGCCTCCAGTAATCGTTTCAGAAAGAGCTGGACTGTTGCCGTAAACCACGCATCACTGAACCTACGCCCGAGCCATTCGGGCGCTCCTCGGTACCGGGGTTCGGCATCTCGCTGACCCAAGATCAGAGGAGACAGTTCATGTCCAAGCGGAAGCAAACCAAAATTGACAAAGTGCAAAACTTGTTGCGCCGCCCGAGCGGCGCCAGCCTTGAGGCGCTCTGCAAAGCAACGGGGTGGCAGCTTCATTCGGTCCGAGCGGCTCTAAGCGGCCTGCGGAAAAAAGGCGTCACAATTGAAAGGCGGACATCCGACAAACCAGATGGTTCTTCCACCTATCACCTGACGGTGGGAACAGGAGAAGAGTCATGACCAAGACTAGCGATGTTGCCGATCTGGCCGTCATGGGACGATCGGATCTGGTCACGCTTTGGCAGCAACTGTTTGATCAACCCGCCCCCGCCATGCTCAGCCAACCCTTTCTGCGCCGCTTTATCGCCTTTGAGATGCAGTCCCGCCGTCACGGCGGGCTACCCCGGCAGGTCAAAGCCACGCTGGAAAAGGGCTCTGGGAAGAAACCCCGGCCTACATGCCCTGCCCTAAAACCCGGCGGGCGCCTGCTACGCGAGTGGAATAGTGTGACCCATGTAGTCGACGTTACAGAAGACGGCTTCACTTGGAACGGTCGGTCCTATCGCTCACTCTCGGCCATCGCCCGAGAGATTACCGGCGCGCATTGGTCAGGGCCGCGTTTCTTTGGGCTCACCGGCAAGGCGGCCAAATGAGCCCGCGCCGTAAAATCCGATGCGCCATCTACACGCGCAAGTCCTCAGAAGATGGTCTGGATCAGGACTTCAATTCGCTGGATGCGCAATATGAGGCCTGCGCGGCCTATGTCGCAAGCCAGCGACATGAAGGCTGGACCCTGTTGTCCGGGCGCTACGATGACGGTGGCCTGTCGGGCGGCACCCTAGAGCGACCCGCCCTTCAGCGCCTTCTTGAAGAGATCGATGCCGGGCGTATTGACATGGTGGTGGTCTACAAGATTGACCGGCTGACCCGGTCGCTTGCCGACTTCTCTAAGCTGGTCGACCGGCTGGAACAGGCAAACTGTTCTTTTGTGTCCGTCACGCAGGCCTTCAATACCTCATCTTCCATGGGCCGGTTAACGCTGAATGTGCTGTTGTCCTTTGCTCAGTTTGAACGGGAAGTCACCGCCGAACGTATTCGCGACAAGATTGCAGCGTCGAAGAAGAAGGGGCTTTGGATGGGTGGCAACCTGCCTCTGGGCTATGATCGCCACCCCGATCCGAAGGCAAGAACGCTGGTGGTGAATGAAGAGGAGGCCAGAACGGTCCGGCATCTCT
>NZ_WQHP01000010.1 GCF_013035315.1 Ruegeria arenilitoris
GTTTTTCGAACCGTGAATCATGCCACCAGACGGAAATCAATGGGTCCTGACCCTAGGTTTAAGGCTTGCACTCTAATGCCGAAACTTCAGAATTGGGGTGCGCGCATTGAAAATTCAGATTTGGAGAAAATAGTAATGAAGCGAGTATTTCAGCAACCATTTGACATGGGTTGGGCTACGGTTGTTGCTGCCGTTATTGCTTCCGCAACTACGTTTATATTTTGGATTTTGGGTCCAGATGTTGAGAGCATCACCGAAGCAAAAAATGAAAGAATTAGTGAGCTTGTCAAGGAGCTGGAAGTCGAAAAAGAAATGCTTCAGCTTTCGGAAAAAGCCAAAATCAACTGTCTTACAGAGAAGGCTAGCCTTGCGGCAACACTGACTGCTGAGCAGGCTAACAGAAAGCAAATAATCGAAAGCGAGCGTGCAAAATTCTCTTGTAAATCCATAGAGTTAGAATACGGAAACGAAAGAGAGCTTTGGAATAAGCGCAACAAGGAACTTGAGCTTAATCTTCAAGATGCAACACTGAGGCTTAACCAAGCGGAAAACGACAAGGAAGCTGCTGAAAATGAAGCGAGAAAAGCAATAAACGACCTGAATGCATTGAGGAGCAGGATGGACCGGAACATCGACTTGCAGTTGAGCTATGATAGTGTCGAGAAGATCTTGGAAGATCTGGCCTCGGAAAGCACTGATTTTAATGAGAAAACTTCTGTGGAGCGATTGAGGGCTTTCCAGCTGGAGGTTATTCGTGAACTAAGTCTCATTGAAGATTTTCGTAGTCGGTCTGATGAAGTGGAATACTACTTTAACGCGGACATTAAAGAGTTCCTTGACCGCCTTTTGGACCGCCAAGGCGAAACAGACGCCCCACTTGATGCGGAAACATATCAACGCGAACTCGGTGAGCTTTTAAAGAACCATAATTCCCGAGAAGGCGATTTTGAAAAGAAACTGGATCTACTATTGAACGCCGAAAAGAACCTAAACTCGAATTGAACTGCCGGCGCTTTTGTTTTGTCGCCTGGTTGAAGAACAAGGTTGGAAGTGCTCCCTATCAGTACGAACTGGTAAAGCTCGTTTGATGGTTGTCACCAAAACCTTCGGCAAACGCCTTCGCTTATCATTATCCCGCCCAGGTCCCGGCCGTCTTCCAAACGGCAACTGCCGATCTTACGGTCATAGCTAGTTCGCCCATTAAGGTAACAGGTCAGATTCTGGTCCGTGACTAGGGTTTGCATCCGCCCAGTTGCCTGGCGGCCCTTCGTCGTTCCCCGCTCTGAGCAGTCAAGCGAGCCGAAGCGAATAGGAACACCTGCAACCTCTATAGTGTCACCATCTCGGACGCGGGTCACGCGACCCCTGAGCTCTTGGGTACTAGTCAAGGCAACAACAGTACCCAGATATTCCGGAAACCGTTCAACAGCCTGGAAAACCAAAAATATGGCAACACCCAAAGCAATGATCAAAGATAGCAGTTTGTTACCCTTTGCTTTGTGACGTCTGCGGTTCTTGGCGAAGGCTCTTCGGCTTGTTTTGAGCCTGGCTGGGGAATTTGGCTGACGGACGCTGCGTGATTTCATGCGCGTTTGCTTTGTCGTAATTTTCAGAAGTTGACTGTATTGCTTCTTGGTTAGGTTTGTTCCAGTGCCGTGGCGATCAAGCTTACTCTTGATGCCCCTAAGAAAATCTCGCTCCCACTCATTCAACAAGGTTGATGCGAGCGCCAAGTTAATACAGCGTTGTATCTCGTCCAATTTTTCGGGTGTAAATGGCATTTTGCTTCAATCTCCACTCAGCTTACCCCCGAAAATTGGCTTATTTGGCAAAAGGGCAACCCACAGGTTCCTTTAGCTAAACCACTGTTGTGAATAAGCTGCGTAATGACAGTTTTACCGGAGGCATCCTAGTGCGCTAAAAACTCCGGCTCGTATAAATCTTGGTCTGCCCCCTGCGGGCAGTTGCTGCGGCTCCCGTCCTGCAGTTAGTTGATAGGTTCAGGACTGGTATGCTCTGAGGTGAAGTCACGCCTCAGCTTATTGTAATCAAGCAGGCTTGTACCCAACGCAGGGCTTAGGCCAAGCAGATGGGTGTATTGTTCGATCACCCCGGCCAAGGAAATCCGACGCAAACCCACAAGGTCCGCCTCTTCAGTTAGGAACCAGTCGTCTCCCTGTTTATCAATCTTCCGTTGCTCCAGTTTCCGCAGGTCGAGCAGGGTGCACACGGCGCTGACGTATATGCGTATCAGGTCGGCGTGCAGCACCGTAAAATACCCAATAGGACGACTGTGCACCACCGCAGCCCATTTCGTTGCTTCGCGTTCGGGCAAGTCGGCAGGAGCCGGGAGATACTCGGTCATACCAAGTCCTTTATACTTTGGGTGGAGCTAAAGGATAGCGGTTACAACTTCTGGAGGTAAAGGGCACTATAAATAAGGCGAAATTCAACTTCGTAGTAGGTGGGCGCACCGCGCCACACCTCTGTTTTTTATTAGTTGGTCAGTCTCATCGGTTTGGCACTAACAAACCACGCAGTTCTGGTGGTCCATAAACCGAGACAAAACCATTCTTTGTGTCCGTAAACCTTCCGGCTTCGACAATGACATCATTGTCTTGGGATCTAAGATGGAATTTCCCACCGTTGAAGCGATCCGAAGTTAAAGAGAACTGAAAAACGTCGTTCACTTTCGCTGAAACTTCGACGTTTTCAGCGATATTGTGACCGACAAATAGAGATGATGCGCCTCGCTTGCCGGAAAAGAGGGCAAATCCATTACCGTTTATGTCTGACCCGATCCTATAGAAAGGGATTTTATCGGAAATGGCTTGAATGGATGAAGTTCCGTCGCGATTTGCATAAATCCACGTCCCAAATTCTCCGCTGCTAGGTCCAAGCCAAATGGTCGACAACGCGGGGTCTTTGCCGGCGGCAAACCCGCCAACACTTTCGTTGTTCGAGTCCACAATTTCCAAGGCGGACGTTCGGACGATCTCCACACCGTTGCCTATTGTTGATTTCACAACGGTTGTAACGAAGTCAGTTGACACATTTTCTACCGCCAGGGCCACTTCGTTTCTTACGCTTGCTTTGGCTGCAATGAGGGCTTCATCAAAGGCTGCACCCGCGTTTTCGACCGTTTTTTTCAAAATATTTGTTTGACTTATGACGACCCCCAGGTCCTTCTCAGCCCTTTCCAGTTCTTTCTTGGTAGTGTCCAGAACCTTGTAACCCCATGCACCACTCAGGCCGAAGATAATGGCAACTACACCAATGATTTTGCTATAAATTTCGTATGTCTGGACTTTCGCGGCCAATGCCTCGACTTTTTCTTCCAGTTTTTTGACGGGGTCTTCCAATACAGTGTTCCTTTGGTTCTGCTTGTGTTGTCCAAGGGCGCAGCTAAGCCGCTCAACATGATGCATTAATTCCTCTGAATAGCTCGAGCAAGAACCTGAGACAAAATCTTTGGTTGTGTGGCTAAAGAAATCTTCGCGCTATTGTCCGATATTTCCAACTTGCTCCGGCTCAGTCGGCAACGGATGGTCTGGTGGGGCAACGCCGTGGGCGTCCAACCACTCCAGGACGACCAACCAATCGTCCTGTGGACCGCGCGTACAACGCATCTGGCGCGCAGATTCAAGCTTACACCTCAAGTCATAAGGAATAGTCATTGGCCAGCGTCTCATACAGGTGTTCTATTTTTGTTCTTGGGGTCGTGCAAGGCCTAGCCAGCAACAAATCTCGTTGCTACCTGCTGTCAGTCGTGTTTGTCTGCACTTCCCAAAATGAACAGTTCAAATACCGAGATGAATAATCCAATGCATTCAACATTCTATCACATCGCGCCAATACCTTTAGGCGTAGGGAGCGAGATACTACCCGGGAACTTTTGGCGCATTCGGTCCAATTTGGAAATTGATCGGAGAAAGGCTGATATGGAATTGGCCTATGAGACTGTGAGGGCAAAAGAGTTTAGTGGCAAACCGAGCAGACAAGACTGTGTATTTTGCTGCGAAAGCGAAGCAGATGCTCGCAGGTTTGCCGAAATCCACGGTCGTGCGACGAATTTGATCTATGAAGTAGAATTAGTCGATCAAAGTGCTTTGGTTCACAAAACCAATTATGAACTGATAGATTTTGAGGCAGGGCCGACGAAATGGGATGAACTTGCTCGCAGTTATTGGTCTGATGGGCACACTGAAAACATCGAAGTTATCTGCGGTGGAGCGATTAGAATTGTTAGGTTTGTCGGCCCGGTTACACCTTAAGAGAAAGTAGCCAGCAACATACCTGCAGTGTTACGCTGTGCGCATGGAAGACATATTCATACTCGTGCTGTACGTTCTGGCGATGGTCGCGCTGCTGTGGCTGTATTTCGTCGTGCCGTGGAATATGGCCAAGAACCGAAATCGCAACCCGTGGATCTGGGTCGGCATCAGCATCGTCGGATCACCCCTTCTGGCCATCCTGCTACTGTACGCTCTGGGCGACGCACCGAACACGGTTTAGGCCGCACAACGGAGTTTGGTGCGGGTCGTCAGGTCATACGGAGTGCGATTGTTTTGGTTTTCCCCTATTCTCCATTCTTCCCTCCTTATTCTTAATTTCTTCGCAATAAGAGAAAAGATACGACCCGTACGACCCGATGCTGTGTAACCCGCTGTTACTACGTGGAATTGATAAGGTCGTATCTACGACCCGGGATACGACCCGCAAGGGAGTTTTCTATTGTCCGGTTGGTTTCTGTACGACACGCAGGTGCTTGCGGTCCACTGGTTCGTCATCCTGCAGGTCGGATACGACCCGGTAGATACGACCCGCATTATCAGCAGCGATACCCATTGTGCTTCCGCGTGGGTCGAAGGGTGCGATACCAAGTAAAGACGACCAGTGCGCGGACAGCGGCAAGAAGTTCTTACGCACCAACTCGGAATTTGGTTCCTTGCCGAAATCGTGTTGGGAATAAAATCCCAATTTCGTCTGAACGCCGGAGCCTTGGAACAGCGACCGTCGGCGGTCCCAAACCTTACGGAAACCAAGAGCAGTCAGCACGTGTTTGGCGACGAGGTCCGGGCGGCCTTTCGGCTTGTCTATTTGCCGGTCCTTTACCGCAGTCTTGATAAATTCGCGCACGTCCTGCGACGACAGCACAAGGGTTTTGGCGAAGGTGCCGAGGTGTTCTTGTACGTATTGCGCAGCTTCTGAAAGGTTGTCTTCTTGTAGGTCAAGTTTGCGGTCGGTAATCGGTGCTTCGACCGTGTAGCCTTTTTCAATGCCTTCTGGCGTCCCAATCAGGGACATTATCCGGGGTGCTTCGGCCAGCGCCCAATGTAGCACGGCTTGCTTGCCGCCTTTCTTATAGAACCAGCTGCGCAACCCCGATATCTGGTCCGCGGACATTTTGGTTTCGGTAACGCGCGGCACAAAGTAACGGCGGTCGGTGTCGTCGATGTTAATGGCGCTATCGTGGTTAGAGGACAGATACCAATAGCCGATATTGCGGGTTGTGGCCTTGCCCCGGTAACGTTCCGCGATCGACACAAACTCGTTGGTAATGTACGGCTTCAAGGCTTCGGTAAAGCCCCACGGACTTTTGCCGCTCTCTCGGGCTTCTTCTACAACAATTATTCGCTTGCCTCGATACCATTCGTTAAACCTGTCGCTGCTAAACAACTGGGGTGTTATCTCGTCCGCGTTGTCCCGACCAACCAGTTCCGACAGCAGTTCGCCGAAGGTAGTTTTGCCTGTCCCGGTCTCATGCGATATCGCGCAGATAGCCCACAGGAACCCTCGGTCTCGCGTCCGGTTTCCAGCGACCACAGCGAACCAAGCAAGAGCGATATTCCGTTCGCGTGGGTCTGGGAATAGGTGTTCGGCGAAGGCCAGGAAGGGAGCAATGTCGCCTTCTACCGGGTCGAAGTCTGGGCCACGGAACAGGTTGGCGTATCTGCGGCCACCATCGTAGAACAGCGCGCCAAACGGTAGACTGGGGTCGGTGCCATAGTCGTACACGATTTCTGTGTGAGGCGACGCGACCACCTGTTCGTATGCGTTCTTACTTGGGGCAAACGGGTGGTGGTAGTAGCTGGTAAACGTGCCAGAAGTTACTTCTTCGTCAGGGTCGAGCTTGCGCAGTTCGCACACGGTTTTGCGGTTCTTAAAGTGGACGAATAGTTCTGCGTAGTGTGGACGGAAGAAATACGACACTCGTTCTCCTCCTTGCGGCCCAGTGGTTACAATCCGATCATACGGAAACGTGCGCAGCCGAAACTTCGACATAAAATCCACACCCCGTGCACCAAACGTCCCGTCTGCTAAATCCCACCCAGACCCGTCGTGTTTCTTCGGGTTACGTAACTGGTCGAAGTAGGACGGGTCCGATATGTAAACCGCAGCAGCAATCCCTTCTAAAGCGTCGGCCAGCCGCACAGCTTTCTCTAATCCAGGCTTGTCCTTGTCGCGGAATATGTAAACGGTGCGACCGCGCAAAGGCCGAAGGTCCGTTTGCTGTGGTCCTGCGCCAGCCATAACCGAAGCGTGGGCCATACGCCGCAGTTGTTTGTGCCAAGGGTGGGTTTCGTCTTGCGTTGCGATATTGCCGGCGTCAGCCGCGTCTTCGCCTTCGTGCAGCGCCACGGGTATGTCTGGGGTGCGTTTCTCTATTCTGTCTAGGCCATACAGCGGTCGTTGTTCGCCGCTAGGCCAACCGGGCACCCACCGCTGGCCGTTTTCGTCCTTGCCGAAATAATAGGGCTTAACCACTTTGTCTTGCCCAGACCCCCAACGCAGAACAACAGCCAGCAGGGCGTTTTCGCCGTTGCGTATTTCGTGGATTTTGTCTGCTTTATTTGCTTGTTTAGGTAGGCCGAACGACACGGGGACTTCTGGTATTCGCTTTGGTTTGTCGCGCTGGCTTGGTTTGTCAGCCCAAGCAACGTTTTCTACAAGCTCGTTTGCGGCGGTCTCTAGGTCGGACTTGCTACAGCGTCGAGCCAGACAGCACAGGTGGTAGGTGCCGGGTTGGTCGCCGGGACGAACCAGCAGCGACGGATTGTGGTCCGTGTGGCCAGGACCAATACACCGGATTGTGGTTTCTTTTCCTTGGTCTGCGAGTGCCAAGGCTTGCGTAAATGTAGGCATTTTGTCCCCTATCTATTTTGGCTAGGGGCTTTACTCGCTGGGTCCTCGTAGCTAAACTCAGGGTTGTAAAGCCGTGGTTGGTACCGTTGCGGTCGGCTTTACACCGCCACAGAACTACGGAAAAATTTGGCCCACGACTGCTCATCCGGTCGTGGGTACTTTTCTTTAATCCTGTAGCTCTGTAGTAAGCTGTGTTCGTGCGCAAAACACACGCCAAATATTCGCCTTTTAACAGACGCTTATGTGGGGTACATTTCGTGTAAGCTTGGGGCATTTTCTGTTTTTTGTTGCCTCTTGTTGCATTGACCCCCGGTCGTCACAGATGCGGGGATCGATCAGTTTCTGACATCACAACCTTAACGAGATATACCTTGCTGGGCTAGGTTTTGGGTTCGGCGTTGTCATTAGCTTCGGTGGCCGGATTGTAGATCAACAGCCGCACATCGGCGTTTAAGGCTTTCACGATGCTCCTGGCTGTGCGCAGTTCCGCCGCGTCTTCAACCTTCACGCCATAGCCGTTTGCCGCAGCGTGTTTGATCGCACCGATCAGTTCTTCGTCTCGCAGTGTCATTGGCTTCATGCGGCACCCTTCCCGACCACCTCAACCTTCGACTGGTTGATGTAGTCAATCAGGTCAGACCCCAGGATGCGCCGGGTTCGTGGACCGTATTGCTGGTGAGGGATGGCTTTGTGCCGAACCTTCGCTTGAATGGTTTGTATGTTGATCTGCAATATCTCCGCCACCTCGGGCAATGTATACTGCTTGTTTGGTTCAATATCAGACATATTGTATTCCATTGGAAGCATTATTTGGAGTATATTGAAGCTATATAACTTTACTTCCCAGGTAAACCCTTATACTAAAAAAGAAGTAACTTATCGTACAGACAGGATTACAGATGATCGAAAAACGACAACAGGCCTTGCTCCGCGAGATGGCGGACGCACAGGACAACGAACTGCGGTTCAGGGCTGTGCATTACCTGATTGCGGAATACGTGCCCCGGACCGAAGCGCAGATGGGTGCGTTGGCCGCAGCACTGGCCGAATTGACCGGGGCAACGGACCTCGGGCCGCTGGAGAGCGTTGTAGAGGCGTGTAAGTTACTAAAGCTGGCCTATGTAACCGGCGAGGGCAACGAGAACGCCTCTAACACGCCTCTACGCCCGGTCCCAAACGCAGCCAGGATGGGGAAAGTGGCTGAAATACTCGGCCCACACCTGATCTGGGACTTCACGGCCAAGCACAACTTCTTCCCCAATGCGCGCGACCCACTAACGGCGGTCGCGGTGTCGGGGGTTCACACAATCATTGAAGGCAAGAGCATCATTCGCTGCGGGTACTGCGAACGGCGCATCGTCCCCAAGCGGTCTTCGGCTGCTTGGTGCGGCCCCAGTTGTAAGTCTGGCGCCCAGTACAGGAGGAACCGAGATGGCTAGCATCAATAAGGTCTACACCAAGAAAGGCGAACCGCGCTGGCGGGTAAAATCTGAACGCACGACCCCGAACGGCGAACGGATTCACGCGCCTTCAGCCACGTTCAAGACCTACGCCGAGGCAAAGGCCGAAGCTGCCAAACGGGAATTGGTTGGCGGAACCTTCGGCAAGGGGTCGCTGGCCGCATATCTTAGCTCCTGGGTCGATTACCGGGAACGCATGAACTTGGTCCGGCCGAGCACAGCAGTCGGATATCGGTCGGTTATTGACGACGCGAACGCACATATTGGTGCGGTCCCACTTGCCAAGCTTTCGGTGGACGAAATTGAATACTGGTTGGCCGCAATGCGGGAACGCGGTGTCAGTGCCGGTTCGCTTGTCAACTATAAGGCCATCATCAGTTCGGCCCTGAATGACGCTGTGAAGGCGCGTAAGATCATCTACAACCCCTGTTCTGCTGCTCGGTTGCCAAAGACCTCACGACACGGCGAACGAGTGGTGCCACCGCTGGTGGATGTGCGCCTGTTTCTGGACGCCCTCGACCTCACTGAACACGGGTTGCTGTATCGGTTGTGCGCCTTGACTGGGTTGCGCCGGGGTGAAGCGGGTGGTCTGCTCTGGGACTGTGTTGACCTTGAAGGCAAGCAACTACATGTGCGCCGGAACCTAACGCGGGACAAGGCCGGAGAGTGGGTGTTAGGACCGCCCAAGACGCGTACAAGCGAACGTACCGTTCCGCTTGTCTCTGACGCTGTCCGGGTGCTGCGCAGGGCGAAACTGAAAGCCGGGAGCAGTGACTTCGTGTTCCCCGGCAAGAACGGTGGTCAACGGTCAATGGGTGCGGTTTCAGATGCGGGTCGCCGGGTTAAGCGGAACTTGGGGTTACCACAAGCTTTTAGTCCGGCGCACGGGATGCGCAATTTCTTCGCCACAATGATGCTGCGCAACGGAACCGAAATTCGTGTGCTTCAAGGCATTTTGGGCCACGCATCGCCGGAACAAACGATGAGCTACCAAAAGCCGGACGACGATGACCGCGCTCAGGCGATGAACGCGATTGATGGTTTGCTCTGAAACGCCGGGGAAAGGCCGGGGAAACCGAAGATTTTAATCCGCTTTTACTTTAAACAACAATACTTAGCGAATTTAAGAGTATTGGTTCCAAGAGCAATTAGGCCCCAGCGTTGTTAGACAACGCCAGAGCCTAAAATTATCCCGTAAGAACGTGCGCGCTGCGTTCAGCGGGAACCGAATAGCCAGCTGAAAGCCCGTGCAATCGCTTTACTGCGCTCGGCATGCGCCCGCTGAAAGGCGCGGGCGGCTGCTGGATTTGTTGTCATTTCGATCATGGCAGTCTTCCTTTCAGTTCAGCTTTGTTTGACTTACACCCAATATGCGCCTTATCAATCATACTGACAAACGAGCTTTCTTCGGGTTTCAGTTAAGATTTTCTTGTGCATCTATGAGCGACTATCTTCCCCCTCTGACCGCCCTGCGCGCCTTTGACGCCGCCGCACGCCATATGTCTTTTGCCAAGGCCGCCGAGGAATTACGCGTTACCCCAGCGGCCCTGTCGTTTCAGATCAAGTCGCTTGAAGAGCATCTGGGGAGACCGTTGTTTTTCCGCCTGAACCGCGCGGTCGAACTGACTGAAGCCGGGCGTGCCCTTGCCCCGGGTGCGGCCGAGGGGTTTGCCGCCTTGCAAACCGCATGGCAGGCCGCGCGACGGCAGGGCAACGATACCTCGCTGACAGTGACGGCGGGGCCCGCGTTAACGGCCAAGTGGCTTGCCCCGCGTCTTTACGACTTTGCCCGGGCGCACCCTGAGATCGACCTCAAATTCTCGGCCACCCTGCGCAACATGGATCTTGAGCGCGACGACGTGGATGTCGCCATCCGGTTCGGCTATGGCGGAGATGAGGGGCTATACTCGCTACCCGTTCGCAAGGAATGGCTGACGCCGGTCATGACCCCCGAACTGGCCGAGCAGTTTCCAACCCCGGAAAGCCTGAAAGACGCCCCGCTGATCTTTGACGACTCTATCGCGTTCCTGCAGCCACCCAGCGATTGGCCAAAGTGGTTTCGGGCGGTCGGTGTGGATTTTGCGCCCAGCCATGGGGCGCATTTCTCGAACGCGGACCATGCAATTGATGCCGCTGTTGCCGGTGTTGGCGTGGTACTGGGACGCCGCGCGATGATCATCAAGGACCTGACCGAGGGTCGCCTTGTTGCCCCATTCAAAACCGCGATTGAAACACAGGGCCGTTTTCGGTTCTTGTGCCTGCCGGGGGCGGAAAACAGACCGCAGATCGCAGCATTCCGCGACTGGTTCATGTCAGAGATTGAAAAGACAGCCCATATCTCGGATGAGTTCGAGATTATTCCGGTGGAAGAGGTTCCGGCCACATGACGAAATCGCGCGCCACGGCCATTGGGTTCATCGCCGTCCTCCTTTGGTCTCTGCTGGCACTGTTCACGGTGGGCTCGGTGCCGACGCCACCGCTGTTACTGAACGCCATCTGTTTTTCCATCGGCGGAGCTTTGGGCCTGATCTGGACGTGGCGCAGCGGCGGGTTGCGCCAGTTGCTGGACATCACCTGGACCACATACGTTTTTGGTACAATCGGCCTGTTTGGCTATCACGCCCTCTATTTCTCAGCCCTGCGCATGGCACCTGCGGCCGAGGCGGGCCTGATCGCTTACCTCTGGCCATTGCTCATCGTTTTGCTTTCAGGGCTTCTGCCGGGTGAGCATCTTAGGATCGGACATCTGATCGGGGCCTGCCTGGGTTTTGCCGGGGCGGCCGTGATCATCGCAGGCGGCGGCAGCGCCGGGTTTCAAGCCGAGCATCTGCCGGGATACGCATTGGCCTTGCTATGCGCACTGACCTGGTCTGGCTATTCTGTGCTGTCGCGTCGTTTAGGCGACACCCCCACCAGTTCGGTCGCTGTATTCTGCATTGCCACGGCCATCGCCTCGGCCGCGCTGCATCTGGCGGTCGAGGATACGATCTTGCCTGACACGGCCCTTGGCTGGGCCTCCGTAGTAGCACTCGGGCTGGGTCCGGTCGGGCTGGCGTTCTATGTTTGGGATATCGGGGTGAAACAGGGCGACATTCAGGTCTTGGGCACGGCGTCGTATGCGGCACCCTTGTTGTCTACGCTGGTTCTTGTTTTGGCCGGGATCGCCGCCCCGTCCTGGGGTCTGGCGATCGCGGCACTTTTGATTACGGGCGGCGCGATCATTGCCGCGCGTGCAAGTCTGAAACGCTAGTTTGACAGGCGCTCGATCTCTTCCTTTAGCCTTAGCTTCTGTTTTTTGAGTTGAGCGATATGGAGATCATCGATGCCTGGCGAGCGTTGGGCTTGTTCGACTTCAAGACCGAGAGTTTCGTGCTTTTTCTTCAGTTCGGTCAGATGTGCGCTCACGCTCATGGCGATACTCCTTCGTTGGTGTCTCAGGTTCACGTAAGAATTTGACCACATCGTTTCCACCCTGTCACGCTGCAGACGCACAGAATCTGTAATAAATCCGACAAATTCGGCTGGTTAATGCCTATTGACCAAAAAACCCGGTCATCGCAGCCCCATCACGCAGTACTGCTGACACCTGCGGTTCATAGCTTTCGCCGTCCTTTTCGTGGCGATCCCCCGCGTGCAAAATCAGCGGCGCATGCAGTCGAAAAGCAGCTTTTCCGCCCTTTCTGGCCCGTAGAATAACCAATTCGGCAGCCCGACCGGTCCGCGCGGCCAAGGGCAGCACTTCGACCGATCCCAAGCGCCCCGCACAGGCTGCAAGCATGTCGGGCAGCCGGTCCGCTTTTTGGATCATGTGCAGATAGCCCCGCGGGGCAAGGCGTTTGGCCGCGCAATCGAACCAAAGCTCCAGCGGCGTCTGTTCGCCCAGCGCGACGCTGCGCCCCGCATCCTCTGCCGGGCTGTGTGCCCCAGCCCGGTAGTAAGGCGGGTTCGCAATCACGTAATCAAATTGTCGTTGTTTCAAGTCGGCGGGCAAGGCGCTCAGATCCGCCTCGACCACTTCAAGCGGTGCGTCATTCTCGGCCGCATTGCGGCGCGCCAGATCGGCGTAACTGGCTTGCAGCTCGACCCCGACAGCCTGCAAGCCCGACACGCGGGCGAGCAGACAAAGGACCGCCGCCCCTGCCCCGCAGCCCAGTTCCAAAACGGTGTGACCACGTGTCGCCGGTACCGTGGCGGCCAGCAACACCGGGTCTACCCCGGCACGATATCCAGACCGTGGCTGCCAAAGCCGCACACGGCCACCCAGAAAGTCGTTTCGAGTCAAATCAGTGTCGGAAAACAGGGTCATCGACCCAGTGGGATGTCGTTGTCACGCATCACCCGTTCCGCGCGGGTCAGATCATCCGCGCGCACCATCAGGCGGCGCGGAAAGATTCCGATACCTCCTTCGAGGATGCTCATATTTACGTCCATCTGAAAGCAGTCTATATCCTCGCCTTCAAGAAGGGCGGAAGCAAAGGCCAGGATCGTCGGATCGGTGCTGCGCAGTAGTTCTTTCATGGGGATTGATGTAAGGGCAAGGCGAGGCGGAAGTCGAGCCTTGTATCAGGAGAGTGATGAACATCGGCACTATCTCGAAACCGCACGAACGACTTGCTGAGCTTCTGGCAGGTGAAATGGATGCGGTGAACCAGCTGATCCGCACGCGCATGGCATCGGAACACGCGCCTCGCATTCCCGAAGTCACCGCACATCTGGTCGAAGCCGGCGGCAAACGTCTGCGCCCCATGCTGACGCTGGCAGCGGCCCGCATGTTCGAATACGCGGGCGACCACCACGTACGTCTGGCCGCAACGGTCGAGTTCATTCACACCGCAACTCTGCTGCATGACGATGTCGTCGACAAAAGCGCCCAGCGGCGGGGCCGACCCACTGCGAACCTGTTGTGGGACAACAAATCCAGCGTGTTGGTCGGAGACTATCTGTTTTCCCGCAGCTTCCAGCTGATGGTTGAAACCGGATCTCTGCGCGTTCTGGACATACTGGCCAACGCCTCGGCAACAATTGCCGAGGGCGAAGTGCTGCAGATGACGGCAGCCACCGATCTGGGTACCACCGAAGCAATTTATCTGCAGGTCGTACGCGGCAAGACCGCCGCGCTGTTTTCTGCCGCGACCGAGGTTGGCGGTGTGATTGCCGGAGCCTCAGAGGCTCAGGTAAGGGCGCTGTACGACTATGGCGATGCCTTGGGAATCGCGTTCCAAATAGCCGATGATCTGCTGGATTATCAGGGTGACAGTAAGGCGACTGGCAAAAACGTCGGCGACGACTTCCGCGAGCGCAAGCTGACGCTGCCGGTGATCAAAGCTATTGCTCAGGCCACGCCGGACGAGCACGCATTCTGGGAGCGCACAATTGGTCGGGGACGCCAGGAAGACGGCGATCTGGACCACGCGCTGAGCCTGATGAACAAATACAGCACACTTGAGGCTACGCGCGCGGACGCCTTTGGTTGGGCCGCTAAGGCAAAAGCCGCGCTGGACACGTTGCCGGATCACGAAATCCGCACATTGCTGCGCGACCTCGCAGATTACGTAGTTTCACGCCTCAACTAAGCTGCGTTGCGCGGCACCACCAATTGGGATGGGCCGCGCCGATCTCGTAGGCGGCGAAATGCGCTGCTTTCATCGTGGGGTAAAGTGCGAAACAGGTCGAACCTGAGCCCGACATGCGGGCCAGCAGCGCTTCTTTGGTATCCGCCAGCTCGTCCAGTACACGAGCCACTTCGGGCGCGAGGCCTTTGGTGGGGGGCTCAAGATCGTTTCGTTGGTTTTGCAGCCAAACGGCGCAGGCATCGGGCGTTTCAAAGGTCGGGATGTGGTCTTGCATCGCAGGGTTATCGCGGCTTTGCAGGGCCGAGAACACCGCACCTGTCGGCACCTCGACACCAGGATTGACCAATAGGGCAGGTAACTGCGGCAAGGTCACCGGTTCCAGCCGCTCACCAATGCCGCGCATCCGCGTGGCCTTGGCCGCTATGCACACTGGCACATCCGCACCAAGGGACAAAGCTGTGCCATCCGGGATTTCAGTGCCTTGCTCGGCGATCATTCGAAGTGTCGCGGCCGCATCAGAAGACCCACCTCCGATCCCGCCACCGTGCGGAAGCACTTTGTTCAACGCTATGTGCCCCGTCCAGCCCGTAGCTGCGGCCGCCTTCCACACTAAGTTACGGTTGTCAGTGGGCACGCCCACCGCATGTTCGCCCGTCACTGAAATCGACAATTCAGGCCCCGGAGTGAACTCCAGCGTGTCGCCGACATCCGCAAAGACCACCAACGAATCCAACAGATGATACCCGTCGTCGCGGCGGCCGGTCACATGCAGGGTCAGATTGATCTTGGCGGGCGCGAAGGCCTTAGTTGCCATTGGCGACCTTCAGCGGTTCGGCCCCTTCTTCGGCCAGAACCGCATCCAGTCCGATCTCAAGCTTGCGGCGGATTCGATCCGGGTCGGCCTCACCATCGGTGTCTTCGGGATCAATGAATGACAGCGCGCGCTTCCACTGGAACTCGGCCTCGCGGGCACGGCCCACGGCCCAGTACACGTCGCCCAGATGGTCGTTTACCACCGGATCGACGGGCATAAGCTCTACCGCGCGCTCCATATGCCCTACCGCCTCGTCATACCTGCCCAAACGGAACAGAACCCAACCCAGGCTATCAACGATGTATCCGCTGTCAGGACGCGCTGCCACGGCGCGCTCAATCATGTCCAGCGCCTCGTCCAGTTTTTCTTTCCGCTCGACCAGCGAATAGCCCAGATAGTTCAGCACCTGCGGCTGATCGGGGTTCAGTTCCAATGCCTTGCGGAAATCCGCCTCGGCCGAGTCCCAATTCTTGAGCCGCTCATGTGAAATACCCCGGGCGTAGTATAGGAACCAGTTTCCGCTGATGCCCTGCTCGGTCAGTTCAATCGCCGTGTCGTACGTACGCACCGCGTCTGCATAGTCTTCCTGCCGTCGTTGCAGATCGGCAAGGGCCACGTGAACACTGGGCAGATCGGGGCTTTGGGCAGCAAGGTTTTGCAAAACCTCTGCCGCTGCATCGGTTTTGCCGGACCGGCCAAGAACTTCGGCCCGGCCCAGTTCGGCCGCGTGATAATCGCTGCTGGTGGTGGGCACCATGCGATAGGCCTCAACCGCCAGATCATATTGCTCCAACGCGTCCAGAAGCTCGGCGCTCAGAAGGATTGCATCTACATGATCCTGGCGCAGGAATGCAGCGATCCGTGCGTACAGCAGCACATAGTCCTGCGATGCCTCGCTGCTGAGCGCCGCACCCACGGAAAAGAACACCTCGGCCATGCCATCTTTGGCAGACTGGACATGAGTGAAGGGCAGTGTTTCACCAGTTTCCAACCGCGCCACATAGCCTTCTATGGAGGGGTCGCTGCCAGCGGCAAAAACCTCATCCAAATACTGTATCGCATCCTCGTTGCGATCCAGTTGCGACAGAATCTCGGTCCGGGCCAGGGCCGCTCGGCGTGAGAAACGCGAAACGGCCCCGTTATTGGCCGAAAAGATCTCTTCCGCCCCTTCGAAGTCACCGATCGACGCCAACGCCAGGGCTTTGTGGAACATTGCGAAATCCCGCAAGCCCTCCTGCGTGCCAACTTCGTCGAACTTTTCCATAGCGCTGGTCATCGAGCCCTGCGCCACATGGGCCCAAGCCAAGATCAAGCCGTCGACCAGTGGCCCGACGCCTTGCGTCTCGGGATCGCGCGCAAGAAGCTCTTCAAGATTGTCGTCGGCGATCAGGTTCGCCATTATGACCATCTTGGCCGCCTGGCTGGGCAGCCCAAGCTCTTCGATGGACCGTGCGACAGGCAAGGCGCGAGCAACTTCGCCCAAGGCGAGGCGGGCTACCACTACGTTTTCCAGAAGTTTGCCATTTTCGGGATCGGCGCGCAGTGCCTGCGCATAATACTTCTCGGCTGAAGTATAGTCGCTTTGGTAAATCGCCTGACGCCCGGCCAGATACGCCCCTGAGCCTGTATCCGACAGAGCCGGAAGTGCAAATGACGAGGTTAACAGCGCGACCAATGCTGCGCGACGAACGAGGGAAGCCACCAAAATCCTGCCTTGCTATCGTTGACTGGCCAACAAGCTAGGGCTTTGGCAGGAAAGAGGCAATGGCAAGGCCTTCACGACCCCGCCATTGCCCATGTTTTCGCTTACATGTTGGGATAGTTCGGTCCGTCCCCGCCCTGCGGCGTGGTCCAGGTGATGTTCTGGCTGGGATCCTTGATGTCGCAGGTTTTGCAGTGGACGCAGTTCTGGAAGTTGATGACGAATCGTGGGCCGTCTTCATCCTCGACCATCTCGTATACGCCTGCGGGGCAGTAACGCTGCGCCGGCTCGTCGAACTTGGGCAGGTTGACTTTGACCGGGATCGACGGATCAGCCAGCTTCAGATGGCAAGGCTGGCTTTCCTCGTGGTTGGTCATCGCAAACGATACGTTGGTCAGACGGTCAAACGACAGCGTGCCATCAGGCTTGGGATAGTCGATCGGCTGGTGCTTGCTGGCATCCTCGGTCGCTTCCGCGTCATTCTTGCCATGACCCAGAGTGCCCAGCAGTGAGAAGCCAAGCGTGTTGGTCCACATATCCATACCGCCCAGCATCAGGCTGGCCGTCAGGCCGTATTTCGACCACAGCGGCTTGACGTTGCGGACCTTCTTCAGGTCGCTGCCAATCGCGCCTTCACGGACATCGGTTTCATACGCGGTCAGTTCGTCGCCCGAACGGTCCGCTTTGATCGCGTCGAATGCCGCTTCGGCTGCCGCTTTGCCGGACAGCATCGCGTTGTGGTTGCCCTTGATGCGCGGCACATTGACCATACCCGCCGAACAACCCAGCAGCGCAACGCCCGGCGCAACCAGTTTTGGCATCGACTGATAACCGCCCTCGGTGATCGCACGCGCACCATAAGCGACGCGCTTGCCGCCTTTCAGCAGCTCGGCCACCATCGGGTGGTGCTTGAAGCGCTGGAATTCCATGTAGGGGTACAGGTGCGGGTTCTTGTAGTTCAGGTGAACCACGAAACCGACATAGACCTGATTGTTTTCAAGGTGATAGATGAATGACCCGCCACCCGCGTTGCTGCCCAGTGGCCAGCCCATGGTGTGCGTGACGCTGCCTTCCTTGTGCTTGGCCGGGTCAATCTCCCAGATTTCCTTCATGCCGACGCCGTATTTCTGCGGCTCTTTGCCAGCAGACAGGTCGTACTTGGCGATGACTTCCTTGGAGAGCGAACCGCGAACACCTTCCGACAGGAAGACATATTTGCCGTGCAGCTCCATGCCCGGCTCGGTGCCTGGACCATAGGATCCATCGGGCTCCAGGCCAAAGACACCGGCAACAACGCCTTTGACTTCGCCATTGTCGCCGTAAACCAGCTCGGAACAGGCCATGCCAGGGAAGATTTCAACGCCCAGCTCTTCGGCTTGCTCGGCCATCCAGCGGCAAACGTTGCCCATCGAGACGATGTAGTTGCCGTGGTTGTTCATCAGTGGCGGCATCGGGAAGTTGGGGATCCGGATCTTGCCCGCCTCACCCAGCATGTAGAAGTTGTCCTCGTGCACCGGCACGTTCAGCGGCGCGCCTTTTTCCTTCCAATCCGGGATCAGAGCGTCCAGCCCGCACGGGTCCAGGACTGCGCCTGACAGGATATGCGCACCCACTTCCGAACCCTTTTCCAGAACGACAACGTTCAGGTCGGCATCCAGCTGTTTCAGACGGATGGCCGCCGACAGGCCCGCGGGGCCTGCACCCACGATCACCACATCGTATTCCATCGCTTCGCGTTCAATCTCGGCCATCGCGGGCTCCTTAGCTAACTTTCCGAATTGGCGCTTTCACTGCGTGGTCTGCGCAATTTTGTTTCTCGGCTGATTACATGGTCTGAAAGACGTTGGTCAATCGAAACACGGCGTAACATTGCTGCAATGCGGCAGTTATGCCTCGGGAGAGTCCCCCATCAGGTACCTGGGACCGCTACCATTGGATTTGGCGCGGTCATCCGGGTTGTAAAGGGCGCATTTTGGCAAGCTGAGGCATCCGCAGCCGATACAGCCGTCCAAACTGTCGCGCAACCGCGTCAGCGTATCGATTCGGCGGTCCAAATGCGCCCGCAACCCAACGCTTATGGCTTTCCAATCCTGCGGTGTTGGCGTGCGGTTGCCGGGCAGTTCGGACAGAACCTCGCGAATTTCGGGCAGGGTCAGGCCGAATTGCTGGGCGATCATGACAAAGCTTAATCGCCGGATATCTGCCCGCTGATAGCGCCTTTGTCCGCCAGCATTGCGCCAGGGCGAGATCAGCCCCTGCGCCTCATAGTACCGGATTGCCGATACGGCCAATCCCGTGCGCCGCGCCAACGCGCCAATTGCCAACTCTTCGGACACAGCCATTTCACCCTCACAAAATACCTTGACCTAAAGTTAGGTTTAGAAATTACGGTGAGTCGGGACAAGCCTCAAGACTGAAAAGGAGATCCCATGATGGCGACGCTTGAACACACCAATTTCACCGTCCGCGACCCACAAGCTTCGGCTGCGTGGATGGAAAAGGTGTTCGGATGGAAAACACGATGGGAAGGCCCCGCCATTGCGGGTGGTTACACGGTTCACGTCGGCAGCCAGCACACTTACCTGGCGCTTTACGCACCCAGTGATCCCAAAGCGTCAAGCGAAAGCAGCTATGACATCGTCGGCGGGCTGAACCACGTAGGTGTTTTGGTCGAGGACATTGATGCCACCGAGCAGAAAGTGATTGATGCCGGGTTCACCCCCAAATCTCATGCGGATTACGAACCAGGGCGGCGCTTCTACTTCAACGATGACAATGACATCGAGTTCGAAGTGATTAGCTACGACTAGGCTGTAATCCGCGCGTTGCGCGACCGTACCCTCTTGCAATTCACGCCTCATTTGGGTCAGGTATCTGACGACCCATCACTTCGCCCCGACGCTTGTCTCATGCGGCGGGGCGAAACAATTTATGCGTGGACGACAAGAACATGGAAAAAATTCCAATGACGCCTGCGGGCAATGCCGCGCTCGAGGCGGAGCTTAAGAACCTCAAGTCCGTCGAGCGCCCGGCCATCATCGAAGCCATCGCCTCGGCGCGCGAACTGGGCGACCTTAAAGAAAACGCCGAGTATCACTCGGCCCGCGAAAAGCAGGGCTTTATCGAAGGCCGCATAAAAGAGCTGGAAGGCATCCTGTCGCTGGCCGATGTGATCGACCCCACCAAGCTGACCGGCGCAATCAAGTTTGGCGCCAAGGTGACGCTGGTGGACGAAGACACCGACGAGGAAAAGACCTGGCAGATCGTTGGCGAATACGAAGCCAACATCGAAAACGGCCTGCTGAACATCAAATCGCCCATTGCACGGGCATTGATCGGCAAAGAAGAAGGCGACAGTGTCGAAGTGCGCACGCCCGGTGGCGTGCGGTCATATGAAGTTCTGAATATCGAGTACGCCTGACCGGAGCCTTGACCATGTCAGAGCCCAATCCAGAACAGGATGCCGAACGGCCAACCCCGCTGGGGATCTACGACAAGCCTTCGCATCCTTCGGTGACCGAGATCGAGATAGTCGCCATTGCCCTGAGCGTGGTCTGGCTGATCGTATCGGTCGTGTTTCTGGTCCTGCCCGGCAAGGTCGATGGCGGCGGGTTCGTTGTGACTCTGCTGGCGGTGTTCATGCCGGTCGCGATGATTTGGGTCGCGGCCACCGCGATGCGTGCCAGCCGCGTCATGCGCGAAGAAAGCGCCCGGCTGCAAACAGCGATCGACGCAATCCGTCAGGCGTATGTGATCCAACAACAGCGTGCCGCCAGCCTTCAAGAACCGGGCGTCAGCAAAAAGCTGGACGAAATCGCCGAAGCCACCAAAAAAGCGGAAACCGCATTGGCGACGTTTTCGTCAAAACGAACCGAGCCGGCAAGGGGTGACAAACCGGCCCAAAGCGGCGACCAAACCTCGTTGGAGTTGGGCACTCCGGCGGAAGAGATTGCGCCGCCTCTGACAACGGATATTTTCATCCGCGCTCTGAACTTCCCTGAAACACAGGATGACGCCGCCGGGTTCGATGCCCTTCGTCTGGCGCTGCAGGATCGCAAGGTCGCACAACTGGTGCAGGCATCGCAGGATGTGCTGACTTTGTTGAGCCAGGAAGGCATCTACATGGACGACCTGCGCCCCGATATGGCCCGGCCAGAAATCTGGCGGCAGTTCGCACAGGGCGCACGTGGTCGCGCCGTGGCCGCATTGGGTGGCATTCGCGACCGGTCCTCGCTGGCGCTGACAGCGGCCCGGATGAAGCAGGACCCGATTTTCCGGGACGCCGCGCACCACTTCCTGCGCCGCTTCGATCACATGATTGTCGAGTTCGAGCCGGATGCCAGCGATGCGGACCTGACCGCCTTGGGCGACACACGCACTGCACGGGCATTCATGCTGCTGGGGCGTGTTGCAGGAACCTTTGACTGATCAAATTCCAAAGCTGCCATAGGGAATAAAGCGCACCAGATCACCCGGCGTGATGTGGCGTTCGCCATCCCCAATCTCAACCAGCCCTTCAGCCCAGCTGAGGCCACTTATCCTGCCCGACCCTTCCGATGCAAACACCTCGACCCGGCCGTCTCGGACACGGGCGCGCAGGTATTCACGACGCCCCGGCTTCTTGCGTTTCTCAAAATCCGCAGGCAGGTCAAAGCCCTGTGGAGCGGACCAGCCTTCACCCGCCATCAGGCCAAGCGCCGGGCGGGCAAAGATCAACGTGCAGACCATGGCAGCAACAGGGTTGCCCGGCAGGCCAAAGACTGGCGTCTTGTTCCACATCCCCAACGCCAGCGGACGACCTGGTTTCAAGGCGATGCGCCATTCCTGCATCGCTCCGGCTTCGCGCAACAGGGCCGAGACGTGGTCTTCGTCCCCCGCAGATGCGCCACCGCTGGTCAGGATGACGTCTGCCTGTTCCGCTGCCTGATCCAAGCGGTTGCGCAAATCGTCCCGGCTGTCTGACACCCGCCCCATATCAACCGGCTGAAAACCAAGACGGTCGACCAACGACAACAACATCGGACGGTTGGCATCGAAAATCTGACCCGGCCCGGCTGTGTGCCCGGGCTCGACCAACTCATCCCCAGTCGACAGGACCGCAACCCGCAGAACCTTGCGCAATGGCACATCGGATATCCCGGTCGCCGACAGCAGCGCCAGATCGGCAGGTGTCAACCTGCGCCCGGCGGGCAGCACCAGTTCCCCTGCGGCCACGTCCTCACCGGCTTTGCGAGTGTTCGCCCCCTGTTTCAGCGGGCCGTGAAAGGCGATGTGACCATCCTGAACAGTCACATCTTCTTCCAGTATCACCGTGTCCACACCGGCAGGAAGGGCCGCACCGGTCAAGACGCGCAATGCCATCCCGTTTGGCACGGCACCATCAAACGGTATCCCCGCCGCCGCGCGCCCCTGATGCAGGGGCATGACCTGCGGGCCATCCGGGGCTGCACCTGAGAACCCGTAACCATCCACGGCCGTATTCGGTTGAGGCGGATTTGACCGTTTCGCGCGAATATCTTGCGCAAGGATACGCCCCGAGGCTTGTTCCACAGGCAGAGTTTCAACCGCCGTCACTACAGAAAGCCGGTCCTGCAACAGGCCCAGCGCGTCGTCCACAGGCGTCCAGTTCACCCCGGCTGGCAAGGCAAAACAGTCGTTTCGCAGCGGTGGCGGAGAGATGTTCGGCGGCGTCATAACCCGACCTCCTGCAAGATGAACGCAGCAACCGCAGCAGTGTCGTTCAGATCAATAACGGGGACGTCCAATTTCAGCGGTGTGTCGCTGGCAACGGCGCGTATCGTGCTGTTCTCTTGCGCCATCAACGGATTACCTGCTTCGGCGCGAAAGGCCTCGACTTTGGGATGGTTTTCCCGTTTGAACCCTTCGATCAACACCAGATCAACCGGGGACAAGCGGGTCAGCAAATCGGCCAAAGGCGGTTCGGGCGCGCCGCGCAGCTCCTGCATCACCGCGACACGTTTACCAGAGGCCAACAACACCTCGGACGCGCCTGCTTCGCGATGGCGATAACTGTCCGTGCCCGGCTGATCCACATCCACCGCATGATGGGCATGTTTTACCGTCGAAACGGTGAATCCGCGCGCCGTGATCTCAGTCACCAACCGCTCCATCAACCCAGTCTTTCCGGCGTTTTTCCAACCGGTGACGCCGTAGACCCTCATACATGCTCCAGCAGCTGTTGTGCCCGCGTCAAATCGTCAGGCGTGTTGACGTTAAAGAAGGGATCAAACGGTTCAGCGGGGAACAGGGCCTCGCGCCCGTCATGCTTGTCGGTCCACAACACAACCTTGCGCAACCCACCGTTGAGAGCCTCGCGCAGATCATCGCGCAAAGCCACGGGCCACAGTCCAAAAGTCGGATGCCGGTTCACTCGCTTGCCGCCGCCCGATTTCAAAGCTTCGTCCCCGGTTCGCCGCGTAGTTGCCAGGACAAGTGGATGCGTTTGGCCGTCTGACGCTGCGACCAGCCTTTCGACCAGATCGCGCGGAAAGAACGGTGTATCGGCTGCAGCGGTGACGATACTGTCAGCCCCCTGCTCTGCGGCCCAGTCTAGGCCCGCCAGAACTCCGGCCAGGGGGCCAGCAAACCCTTCGATCGTATCGGGCAGGACGGGCAGGTTCAGATCGGCAAATCGTTCGGGATCACCATTTGCGTTCAGCGCTAGACCGCCCACTTGCGGTGTCAAACGGGCGATCACATGAGACAACAGGCTTTGCCCGCCGATGGTCAGCAAGCCCTTGTCACCACCCCCCATCCGAGTGGCCAGACCGCCTGCGAGGATTACGCCCAAAGGGGTGTTCATTGCCGCACCTTACTGCTTTCACCGAAGTGATCCGTTATTGGACACGTTGTAGATTGAACTCAGTTCAATTGGAACGCCGTTGGATACATATGGTGCAAGACAAACAGCCACATGATCAATGTGCCAACCGCCAGAAAGGATGTCGCTGACACGATATGCGCGGCAAGTTGCGGTTCCTGATCGTAGTGCTTGGCCAAGAGAAAGATGTTTTTGGCCGTGGGCACAGCTGCGGAAATGGTCGCCGCGATGGTCCAGAGCGGATCAAGACCAACAAGATGCGCCGCCAACAGGACAAGACCCGGTGCCACGATCAGTTTGACGACCGTCAGAGACAGGATCAGCGGCCCCGTCTGAACAATGGTCCGAACGCTGGTCGTGAACCCGATTGCAAACAGCGCCACCGCGGCCAAGGCCTGACTGAGAAGTTCCAAATAGTCGGAAACGGCGTCCGAAAAACCGATACCAGTAAAGGAATACACCACCCCCACAAGGGTTGCGGCAATGATGGGGTTCTTCAGGACGTTCAACAGGATCTTGTAGATTGGCGTTTTGGTATTTGCTTTGTGCCCCGCCGAGCTTTGCAGAACGGTTGTCATCACCAACAACAAGATCGCGACGACAAGGTTTGCCAGAACGGCTGGCAACGCCCCCTTGGACCCAAAGATCGCGTGCAGGATCGGCAGGGCAACCAACGCCGTGTTCGACGCCACACCTGCAAAAGCAGCCACGGTTGCCGAGCCCACTTGGAACCCAACTACTGTCTTGAGCCCCAGAAACAAAACGGCAAACAGCGCCAGCAAGGTTCCACCGTAAGAGATGTAGAAGCCATAGTTCAGAAGGTTCGCGAACTCTTCCTGCCCGATCAGGTAGAACATGATGGCCGGAATCAGGACATAGACGGCAAACTGCACCAGTGCGTCGGATGTCTCCTTGCTCAGCAAGCTCGTCCAGGAAAACGCATACCCGGTCAGGATCACCGCAAAGACCGGCGCAATGAGATTGATCAGCTCCATAGCGTACTCGGAAGGCCAAAACCCTTATCGGCCCAGCTTAGAGCATATCCATCGGAATTCGCAGAACTTTTTCGGATCGACTACAGGCGGCAGGAAATCAGGCCTGCGAGCTTTTCCTTTTGTGCTTTTTGTCTTCGACCGGAACTGTTGACGGGTCCACATCCCGAACCAGCCGATCCTCGCCCGACAGACACACGAACCGCTGCCCCCGCATGCGTCCGATCAGGGTCAGGCCAACTTCGCGCGCGATCTCAACGCCCCAGGCGGTGAAACCTGACCGAGACGCAAGCACGGGAATGCCCATCATTGCCGTTTTGATCACCATCTCCGAGGTCAATCGACCGGTGGTGTAGAGGATCTTATCCTCGGCAACCTCGCCCTCGGACAGCATCCAGCCTGCGATTTTGTCGACCGCATTGTGGCGGCCCACATCCTCCATATAGACCAGAGGGCGGTTTTCGCGGCACAGAACCGTGCCGTGGATCGCTCCGGCCTCTAGGTACAGGGACGGGGTCCGGTTGATCTTGGCGGCTAGCTCATACAGCCAAGAGGTTCGCACCTGAACTTGTGGCAGGCGGACATCCTCCAGCCCCTCCATCATGTCGCCAAACACCGTACCTACGGCACAACCGCTGGTGCGGGTCTTTTTCTTCAGCTTGTCCTCGTACGAGGTCTCGCGTGCGGTGCGCACGACCACGGTTTCCAGATCATCATCGTATTCGACGCGTGTGATCTGGTCGTCAGCCAGCAGCATCCCCTGATTGCGCAGGAAGCCCAATGCCAGATATTCCGGATAATCGCCAATCGTCATTGCGGTCACGATTTCCTGCGAATTGAGGAAAATGGTCAGAGGGCGCTCTTCGACCACCGAGATCTGGCTGGCCTCGCCATTCTGGTCCACGCCCTCAACGGCGCGGGTCAATCGCGGCGCGCCGGGATCGGGGGCGATGATGTAGTCTGACAGGTTCTGTTCCGTGGCCAATTGCAACCCTTTCCCAAGACCGCTACTGCTGCGGTCAACACCATAGGATTTAGCCATGGCAGACACCACATCCAAGTCATACTTCTGGAAGGGTTTTCGAGACGGAACTCCGTTTATCTTTGTGGCGATTCCCTTTGGTACCCTGTTCGGCGTGTTTGCGACCGAGGCTGGCCTGAACATCGTCCAGACGATGGCCTTCACGTCGACCGTGTTTGCGGGGGCAGCCCAGTTCGCCGCATTGCAATTGCTGCAGGACCAGACCCCGACTGCGATTATCCTGATTTCTGCCCTGGCGGTGAACCTGCGGATGGCGATGTATTCCGCCTCGTTGACGCCTTATCTGGGTGCTGCGCCGATGTGGCAAAGGGCCTGCGCAGCTTATCTGACTGTTGACCAGTCTTACGCAAGCTCGATCGATCAGTTTGAGAAAGAGCCGAACATGACCGTTCCCCAGCGCATGGCGTATTTTGTGGGTTCGGTCACGCCCATTACACCGCTTTGGATACTGGCAACTTACCTCGGGGCGGTATTGGGTACGCGAATCCCGGAAAGCTGGGCATTGGATTTTGCCTTGCCGATCACGTTTCTGGCCATGATCGGACCGATGATGCGCACCTTCCCACATGTTGTGGCTGCGCTGGTGGCCATTATCGTCTCGCTGCTGACAGTAGGAATTCCATTCAATCTGGGTCTGCTGATCGCAGGTTGCGCTGGCATGATTGCAGGGGCGCAGGCCGAAGTGATTGCTGAACGCAGAAAGGTCAACGCGTGACCCAGCCGGATCCCGTCACTATCTGGACGATCATCGTCGGGCTTGCAATCGGCAGCTACGCCTTGCGGTTCGTCTTCATCGGTTTGGTTGGCGACCGCCCGATGCCGCCGTGGCTGCTGCGCCATCTGCGCTATACCGCCGTGGCCATCATTCCCGCCCTGATCGCCCCGTTGGTCGTCTGGCCGACGGCGACGGGCGGCCAACCCGATATCCCGCGCATGGCAGCGGCAGCCGTCGCGGTTACCGTTGGCTTGTTCACCAAAAACGTAATTGCCGCGATCTTTTCGGGCGCGGGTACATTGTACAGTCTTCTGTATCTACTGGGCTGAGGTCGTTTCCAGCTGGTTCAGACGTTCGTTGTTGAAAGCCAGACCCTTTTGCAGGTCCGCATCGTCGTTTTCACGATATTCAGCCGTTTGCACACCCGGCAACTCGCCAAACTGTTCGGACAATTTGACAGGGTAAAACGTTGTCTTGATCTGCTCGAAACCCGGCACCTGCTGCAACAGTTGCGCAGTCGAATTGGCGCAGAATGCACCGGCCACCGGGCCTGATTGTTTTGCCAACTGCAACGCGATCTCGGCCTGTTGGGGCGACACCTCGATCGTCTGGATACGTGCGTAGTGTGTCTCACGTGCGTGGCTGCTGCGATAGGCGCGCTCGACATTCGGAGTGATACCGTACAGCACATCATCCTTGATCGGCACCACATCCGCCCGGAACGAGCCCGCAGGATCAAAGATCACCCGCTCACTGCCGCTGATCATCAGCGACGTGTGCGCACCCGACCCTGTCCGTGTGCTGATCATCGTGTAAAGAGTCAGGGTCGACGGCCCCGGATCCCGGTAGGACCGCGCCGCTACTTCAGCCAAGTCCGCCTGTGGTCGCTGCGACCCAGCGCAGCCCGCAACGGTTGCTGCCAGAAGGCAGGCACACAAAATCCTGATCACGGTCGACCCCGTTTCTTGGATTAAGAGGCGAAAACCGCCAGGAACAGGCAAAGGAAGGCGATGGCAACCACACACCAGGTGGTCGCTTTGATGAAGCCATCAAAGGTTTTGGTTTGAACAGTGATGTCCATTTCGCCGTGCTTGTGTTCAGCCATGTGTCTCAGATTCCCAATTCGCGTGTTTGAGATGTTGGATAATCGAAAATCCGAGGCCTGTCACCACGTCATTCGCGCGCAGGCGTCAAAGGTGCGAACACCGAGCATCCGGGATACCCAAACCCCCATCGCCACGGCAGCCCCGAACAAGGCCCGCCGCCAAAACGAACGGCTGCGAACATCGCCTCTGCCGTGACGGAATGAGCGGTGCGAATCTGCTCGGGCGTCATGTCGTACCGTTCGGCGTATTCATCGGCATGGTCTGCGCCGTGCTGGCTGACGCAGGCGCGCAAGGTGTCATCGGCAGACAGACGCGCCGTATAGCTGTCTTCGGCCCGAAGGGCACCACCCGCGTGGTGATAGGCGCGGTCATGGGCGACACAGCAATACTCCCACGGTGGATGCGCCTCATAAAGTGCACGAAAACTGGGAAACGTATCAGCCACAAAACGCCAGCTGGTCGACAACCCGCCCGAGCATCCATCGGTCTCAAACGGCGACAATTCGGCACCGCCCCTTTGCGCCATAAGCGCACGATGAGCGGGCAATTCAAACGTGCGCATGACATCCTGCGCCATCGCCGATGCAGCAGTCAGAGCAAGGACCGCCGCCAGACTAAGGGCTTTCATCGCGCATCGCCTGAGTATCAACGGACATGCCGAAGGTTGTGGCCAGCCACAGCATCAAACGTTCGCCCGGGCCCATTTCTGCCCGCACGCGCAGCACTTCGTTTGCCATCGCGGGCCGGTCGGTGATCAAGCCGTCCACCCCCATCGACGCCATGGCTGACATCTGCAGCGGATCATTAACCGTCCAAACATAGATATCCTTGCCCGCCGCATGCACTGAATTCACCAATCCGGGTGTTGCAATCGCTGCATTCACGGCAACAAAATCACCCTCTAGTCCCGACAGATCGCCCACGGCGGTCGCCGCCAGGACCCCCGCCCGCCACTCGGGCCGGATGGATTTCATCTTTTGTACGGCCGGGTACTTCAGCGACATCGTGGCGATATCGTCTTGCATACCAAGTTCTTCGACAATGGCGGCGACGCGGTTTTCCAGATCGACATCGTGACCGTAGTACTTCAGTTCAATGATGACCTTGGCCTTGCCTTTTGCGGCCTCCAGAACCTCGCGCAGCGTTGGCGTGCGTTCTTCTGCGTATTCTGGGCCGAACCAACTGCCGATATCGATCTGGGCGATATCCTCCATCGTTGCATCCCAGACCTTTAGGTCAACGCCAGCCAATTTCATGAAGTCGCTGTCATGGGCGACGATCACCACATCGTCCGCGGATTCCTGAACATCGATTTCAACCCAGTCGGCCCCGTCCTCGATCGCCTTCATAACCGACGCCATGGTGTTTTCGGGCCGCAGCGCAGCTGCACCGCGATGGCCTATTACCTCGGCCCGGTCTGGGGCTTGGACGCGTTCCAACAGGTACTGTCCAAACCACAGCCCGATAAACACGGCGACGGCTGCCGCGCCAACTGCCGCCAACAACGGCACGCGCAGGCTGCCGGGTTCAGGATGGGGCGGCTCAGATGTCTCGATCTCGAAGAACCCGTCCAGCAAAACGGCAAGCGCGCCAAGTGCCGTTGCCGCCAGAACCAAACCGGCCAGTGACCAGATACCGGCGACACCCAAGCTGTAGATTAGCGCCAGGCGCAGGTTCGCGGCCCCTTGCAGGGGGACCAGCGCGAACAGAAGCCCGGACACCCAAGCGATCAGCGCCGCAATGACTAGGCGCATCCCCAGCCATACAGCCAGTTCTATCTTGAGGCGCCCGCGCTTGCCCTCCATCCGGTTGGCGCTGACGTTGAACGCATGTCCCGGATGGACGCCTTCAAACAGCACCAAATGCAGTGACAGGGCCCAGGCCGAAAGACGGCGGATCAAAACCCAAGCCATGACCAGCACAACCGCGCCGATCATTACCACAGCCAGCCAAAACGATGGCGGTTGGAAGGTCAGGTAATAGTTGATGTCAAATTCCGTCAGCGTCCACCACGCGATCAGCGCGGACACGGCTGCAAATGGCACGATCAGCACGAGAACCCGCAGCACAAACCGAACGGCAAAGCCGAACAGCGCAGGCAGGCGCGACAAGATAAGACCAATGGCTGAACTGCCGGCGCGCCACGGGTCGGACTCTCCCATCCGCAAGGAACCCGCCATGACCGAGAAAACAAAGACCTCGGCCAGCAAAAACAGGCTGAGCACGGCGACGGCGGCGATGAAACCTGCCGGTGACAGAATGAACGCAGCGATGGCCTGATCTGTCAGCGCGGTTTGGTTGGACAACCGCACCGCCAGGTTCACAATGATGGCCACCCCGGGCGCGATCAGTGCGACCAGCAGCAAGCGCACCACGAAATAGATGGGAACAAACACGCGTCGGCGCGCCCATGCGCCTTTGTACGCAGTTGAAACAGCTGAGAAATGAGTCACGCGCGAACGCCCCCTTGAAGATGAACTCATTCAAGGCTGCGCAGACGTGAATTGCAAGTCAGGCGGTCAGCTTTCTTCCAGATCCGCGGCCAATCGGAAGCCGATGCGGTTGGCGGGCTTGTCCTCGACCGATTTGGGCAGGGCCCGCAACATGACGTTCAGCTGACTGATATGCTGCACCAATTGGGTCCGCGCCCCAGTCGCGTCGGACCCGTAGAAGGTGATGATGTCGGGATCAAAATACCCCATTCCCTCGATCCGCATGACGCCTGCGTCCCCACCAGTGAAGCCCATCGCGACCTCTTGGTCGCCGGTCAGCGTCTTTTCGAAGTTCTGGATGTACAGGATCAGCCGCTCATAGGCCCATTGCGCCGGGCTTTTGGTCTCAACCGGTTTCTGCAGCTGGCCGGGCAAATCCTTGTTGCCCGACTCGGCCTCGGGGTTGGCATGCACTTCGTAACAGCGGGGCAGTGCCGCAGCTTCGGCGGCTTCGGCCGATGTTTCGATCTGATCCTGCATGGCTTTACCCTTTGCGCTGAAACTCCCACGCCCCGTCCGCGCGGCTCGTCCGGGTGACGGTTCCAATGTGGTAAAGATGGTTCAGATGTGCAACCGCTTCGACCAGGGCCAGGCCATACTCACCCGAGCCGATCTGACGCTTGAACAAGGGGACAAAGCATTCTGCGGCCGTTTTGGGCGTGTCCAGATAGTCCTGCAACCGATTCAGCGCGCCATGGTGATTGTCGATCAGCTGTTTCATCCGAATGGGTAGTCCTTTGAACGGCAACTTGTGCCCGCCCAGCGCCAGATGATCGGGTTGTGCCAGGCCCATCAGCCTTTCACAGGCCTCAAGCCATTCTGCAACCGGGTCCGCCAGTGGTTCGGTGACATAGACCCCCAGATTGGGGCTGATCGAGCTGAGAATCTGGTCGCCAGTGATCACGAGGTTGTCGTCGCGGCTCCAGAATGTGGCGTGTTCGGGGGCGTGACCGTTACCCATGTGGACGTCCCAGTCGCGCCCGCCCATGCGGATCACGCTGCCTTGCTTGATCCGGGTAAAGCCCAGTGGCATCGGGTAAACCGTATCGCAATAATTGAACGGCCGCTCGGCCATCCGCTTGGCCAGAATGTCGGGTGCCATACCCGCACTGCGGTAATAATCCAGCGTTTCCTGCGGCCAGCTTTCCTGAACATCCAGCTGAAGCATGCGCGAAAACAGCCATGACGTGCGCGAGGTTATCAGCTCGGCGCCATGTTCCGACTGGAACCAGCCCGCGTTGCCCACATGGTCGGGGTGATGGTGCGTCACCACCACGCGCTTGATCGGCTTACCCGACAGCGGACCCGCCATCAGCGCTTCCCAAATACGCCGGGTTTTGTTCGACGACATGCCCGTATCGATGACGGTCCAGCCGTCACCATCATCCAGCGCATAGATATTGACGTGGTCCAGTGCCATGGGCAGCGGCAGCCGCATCCACAGAACGCCGTCGGCGACTTCGATCGCCTCGCCTTCCGCCGGAGGTTCGGGCCAAGGATATCTGATCGCCAAAGGAGTATCGCCGTCCATTACGTCAAAAACTCCTCAGCACTCAGAGCAAACACATCATCCGCCCCGGTTTGGGCCTGACCCAGCAAGCCTGAAAACTCGGGCAACAGCGCGTTGATATAAAACCGCGCCAGTTTGAACTGTGGGCCGTCAGGCTGCGCCAAAGCAGCTTTCAGATGGTAGTGTGCGCCAAGAACACGCGCAAAAGCACGCAGATATGGCACAGCGCCAGCAAAGCGGGCATTCAGGTCTGACTGTGCGACCATCCATTCAGTCGTTTCACGCAGGCTTTCTGTCGCCTCCCAAACGGGACCGGCCAGTTCGGGCATGGTCGCACGGGCCTGCTCGGCATGATCCTCGATCTCGTCCAGCAGGCGTGAGGCCGCATCGCCACCATCCATCATCTTGCGCGCGACGAGGTCCATGGCCTGAATGCCGTTTGTACCCTCGTAAATCGCGGTGACGCGGACATCGCGATAGTATTGCGCCGCACCGGTCTCTTCGATGAAGCCCATGCCCCCATGCACCTGCACACCGGTTTCAGATACGCGCATGCCAGTCTCGGTTCCAAAAGCTTTGCTGATCGGTGTCAGCAGAGCGGCACGGGCGATCCACTCGGGGTCGCCGGTGGCGTTGCCCATGTCGATTGCCGCGGCGTTGGCCAGCATGATAGCGCGCGCGGCGAATGTATCAGCGCGCATGCTCATCAGCATCCGGCGCACGTCCGCATGGTCAATGATCGTACCCGACGGCGTCTTGCCCTGCTTGCGTTCCAGCGCATAGGCCAGCGCGTGCTGATATGCACCTTCGGCACAGCCAACGCCCTGACCGCCGACACCCAGACGCGCGTTGTTCATCATGGTGAACATCGCGGCCATTCCTCCGTGCTCCCGACCAATCAGCCACCCCTTGGCACCGTCATACTGCATGACACAGGTGGGAGAGCCGTGCAGGCCCATCTTATGCTCGATCGAAACGACTTTCAGATCATTGGCAATACCGGGGTTTCCCGCCTCATCCGGCAGGAACTTCGGAACCAGGAACAGGGATATCCCTTTGGTTCCGGGAACACTGTCGGGCAAGCGCGCCAGAACCAGATGGCAGATATTCTCTGCAAAATCATTGTCGCCCCACGAGATATAAATCTTCTGCCCCGTGATCGCGTAGGTACCATCCCCGTTGGGCACGGCTTTGGACGTCAACGCGCCAACATCCGATCCGGCCTGCGGTTCGGTCAGGTTCATGGTCCCCGACCATTCCCCCGCCATCATCTTGGGCAGATAGAGCGCTTTGATCTCGTCGCTGGCGTGGTGTTCCAGCGCTTCGACCTGGCCCTGTGTCATCAGGGGGGCAACCTGTAGCGACAGGCAGGCCGCCGACATCATCTCGTTAACGGCCGTGGTCAGGGTCATCGGCAGACCCATACCACCAAACTCAGGGTCGCCGCTCATACCGATCCAGCCGCCATCGGCGATTGCCTTCCAACCGTCCGCGAATCCGGGCGAGGTCCGCATCACGCCGTTTTCCAACCGCGCAGGTTCAAGATCGCCGGGACGTTGCAGCGGGGCCAGGACCTCTTCGCAGAGCTTGCCAGCTTCGGTCAGGATTGCCCCAACCACATCTTCGCTGGCGGAAGAAAACTTCTCGGTTGCCGCGATTTCGTCAAAGCCGACCGCGTGACGGAACAGGAATTCATAATCAGAGATTGGCGCGCGATATGGCATATCTTCCCTCGGGGCTGTCTGATTGCGTTTTGCGACGGGCTTGGAATTTCTGAAGCCCACCTTTATGCATCTGGGTTCAACCGATTACGTATCGGGCCACATGCTATACGCAATCAGAACGCGGCGTCACCACCCATGATCCCCAACGGCACAATGAATTTATCCGCAGATCCGGCCGGAATCGCTCAGGCCGCAGACCTGTTGCGGCAAGGGCTGTTGGTGGCCATCCCGACCGAGACAGTCTACGGCCTTGGCGGCGATGCCCGCAATGGCGAGGCCGTCGCCAGCATCTATGCCGCCAAGGGGCGGCCCAGCTTCAACCCTCTGATCGCGCATGTGGCCTCGGTCGAAGCGGCGCAACGGTTTGTCACATGGTCCGATCAGGCACAGGCGTTGGCCGATGCGTTCTGGCCCGGTCCATTGACCCTTGTTCTGCCCTTGCGGCACGGTCACGGCATTTCCTCACTGGTCACTGCAGGGCTTGAAACCCTGGCGGTGCGCGTTCCCGCCCATCCCGCCGCGCGCGCGGTGCTGACTGCGTTTGACGGGCCGGTCGCTGCGCCTTCGGCCAATCCGTCGGGGCAAATCAGCCCCACGACGGCTGCTCATGTGCTGGCAGGCCTGAACGGGCGCATCGCAGCGGTATTGGACGATGGGCCCTGCGGGGTCGGTCTGGAAAGCACGATTGTGGGCCTTGCCGATGAACCTGCCTTGTTGCGCCCCGGCGGCATTGCGCTGGAGCAAATCGAAGCCGTTCTGAACACGCAACTACATCTCCATCAGCCCGGCGACGCGCTGAATGCGCCGGGCCAGCTACAATCCCACTACGCACCGGATGCCCCCGTTCGCCTGAATGCCAGCAGCGCTCAGGGGGACGAGATCTTGTTGGGGTTTGGACCGGTGGACTGCGACCTGAACTTGTCAGCTTCGGGTGATCTGACTGAGGCGGCAGCGACCTTGTTCGCTGCGCTGCACAAGCTGAACGAAACCGGCAGGCCCATCGCCGTCACGCCGATTCCGGATCACGGGTTGGGTGCAGCGATCAATGACCGCCTGCGCCGGGCCGCTGCCCCACGCTAGTTAAGCGCGCCCGGATTCGGCCGATAGGATCAGAGGGTCAACGCCAAGGGTGGCCAGCGCACCCTCCCACTTTTCGTCATCGGGCACATCGAACACCAGATTCGAGGACGCCTCGGTCGTCAGCCAGCCATTCATGCCGATCTCATCCTCAAGCTGCCCCGGACCCCAGCCCGAATAGCCCAGCACCAGAGTTGAGTTCAAAGGCCCGCGACCCGAGGCCAGATCTTCGAGAATATCCAGCGTCGCGGTCATGCTGAAATCTTCGTCGATATGCATGGAATGCAGGTTGGCCTCATAATCCGAACTATGCAGGACAAATCCGCGCGACATCTCAACCGGACCGCCAAAATGAACCAACCGTTCCCCGACAACAGGGATTCGGCACGGGATATTGAGCTGCCCCAACAGGGTTTTGAGCCGCAGATCCGACGGTTTGTTGATGATCAGGCCCATCGCGCCTTCTTCGCCATGGCTGCAAAGGTACACCACCGAATGATCAAAGCGCGGATCGCCCATGCCAGGCATCGCAATCAACAGTTTTCCGGTCAGATCCATAGGCCGACATCTCTTGGTAGGTCTGTGGCAACAATGACCCTTGGTCACCCGGAATAGCAAGGGATCAGCGCATATTTCCGCAGATTTCATCCCCATGACCGGAACGTGACTTGGAATCCTTGCGATGACCGCGCATTTATAGGTTATGAATGTGAAAATCACAGTTTCGGCTATCGCTCTGGCTTTTGGCTTGTCCCTGCCCGCAACGGCGCAGGTCAATGGACCCGTGGCCGAGCTGGATATTCTGGACGGCGGACGGACCGCGCAAGGGACCTATCTGGGCGCCGTACGCGTGACGCTGCAGGACGGGTGGAAGACCTATTGGCGCGCACCGGGCGACGCGGGCATTCCGCCGGAATTCGACTGGAACCAGTCAAACAATGTCGGCAACGTGTCGATTACCTGGCCCGCCCCGGATGTATTTGACCAGAATGGGCTGCAATCGATCGGATATGAAAACCAACTGGTTCTGCCAGTCGAAATCACGCCGAAGAACCCTTCCAAGCCCGTAAAGCTGAAGGGAACCATGGATCTGGGTGTCTGCAAGGATGTCTGCATCCCCGAACAGCTGGATTTCAATCACACACTGGATGCCGAGGCCGGGCGCAATCCGGCTATTGCCGCAGCGCTGGCCCAGCGGCCCTTCTCGGCACAAGAGGCGAGCGTGTCGCAGGCCAGCTGTCGCCTATCGCCCACTTCAGATGGAATGAAGATCGAAGCGCGGGTCACCATGCCCTCGGCCGGTGGGCGTGAGGTCGCCGTGATCGAGCCAGGAAATCCTGCCCTTTGGGCCTCGCAAACTCAGACCACGCGGACGGGCAACACATTGGTTGCGACGTCTGAGGTGATCAACGCTGCGGGCGGGCCCTTTGCGCTGGACCGGTCCGAGATTCGGATCACCGTTCTGGGGGCCAATCACGCGGTGGACATCAAAGGGTGCAGCGCAGGCTGAGCCCGATGAGATCATGACCCAATCTCCGAAAATCGGCGCCTTGGCGGTTGTCCTGCACCAGGATCAGGTATTGCTTGTGCAACGCAGCAAGCAACCGGACGCAGGCCTGTGGGGGTTCCCCGGCGGTCACGTAGAATGGGGCGAAACCGTCCTGCAGGCCGCACAGCGGGAGCTGCTGGAGGAAACTGCGGTCATCGCCGAGCCGCTCCACTATCTGGACAACCTCGACCTGCTGCGCCGGGATGAAAGTGGCGAAACTCTGGTGCACTATCTGCTGGTTGGCGTCGCTTGCCGATACCAATCCGGCACGCCGGTCGCGGGAGATGATGCGTTAGACGCGCGTTGGTTCCCGTTAGATCAGATCCGTCAAGGCAATCTGCCGATGAGCAACCGCGTCATTGACTTGCTGGAAACCGCCCTGCGTCGCGGCTAAGTCAATGACCCTCTGAGCCGAGTGTAGACAAGCCCCGAAACCGTGACGCTGAGCACCAGTATCACGGCAGCCCCGGCAAGAAATGCACCGAGGCCCATCTGCAAAATGGCCGGACCGTCCGCGGCGGCGTACAGGCCAGACAGCGCCCCGATAGGCGCGTCATAGACCGCAGGCCAGACCATTGTCAGCGCGAACCAGACAAACATGGCAAGCCCCGTGCAGGCCAAGGCCCCCTGCACCACGCGATCCGGCGCGCGGGCAGCACGGCGCATCGCTGTCATTGGGCGGGACAGATCGTTCAGAATGGCCAGAAGCGCAGGTACCAGAAGCAGAACCAGCAGCATCCCGAAGCCCAGCCCATAGACCAGGGTAATCACCGTGGGTTTGAGGAACTGAGCTTGCTGTGATCCCTCATACAGCAATGGGGTCAATCCCAGCACCGTAGTTAGAGTCGTCAGCATAACAGGCCGCAATCGATCCGCCGTACCTTCGACGATGGACGGCAAAAGACCTCGTTCCCTTTGGTATTCGTCGATGGTCGTCACCAGAACGATCGAGTCGTTGATGATGATCCCCGTCATCCCCAGCAGGCCGACAACCGTGAACATGCTGAGCGGCACATCCCATAGGTAATGCCCCCAAATCGCGCCCACCAAACCAAACGGAATAATCGCCATCACCACCAAAGGCCGCGACCAACTGGCAAAGACCCAGGCCAACACGAGATAGATACCGGTCAGGCACAATATCAGGCCCGTACGCGCCTCTGACAGGAATTCGTCCTCTTGCTCGCTCAGGCCGGCCATGCGCCATTCGACCTGCCGTTCCGAGGCGATCTTGGGCAGGATTTCCTCGCCCATGGCCCGCGCGATCTCTGCCGCGCGTGCCGGGTCGTCTTCCGAAATATCGCCATTCACGGAAATCACCCGCAGACCGTTTTCGCGCCGGACAGTCGAGAAACCGGATTTCCGCTCGACCGACACGATATCCGCCAGAGGCACATAAACACCGTCTGGCGTGCGCATCAGCGTGCGCTCCAGGAAGTCGGCTGTCAGCTCGCCCTCGGGCAGCTCAACCCTGATCTCGGCGCTGCGCGGACCGTCGGGGAAGGTCGCCGCCTCGATCCCGTTCAACCGATCACGCAACACCCGGCCCAGCGTTTCGATGCGGAAGCCCAGAGCCTCTCCCTGCGCTGTCAGGTCGAGGATGTACTCTTCCTTGTCATAGGCCAGATTGTCTTCCAGCGCCGAAACCTCGGGGTATTTTGACAATTCGGTCTGCAAGTCTTCGGATGCTGACTTGAGCGTATTCACATCCGCGCCGTAGAACTGGACGTCGATGGCATCGCCGCCCGGACCGGACCGCCAACCGCGGAAACTGAGCAGCTCGACCTTGGGATGACGCGGGACGAAATCCTGCAATTCACCCACAAACTCGAAACTGGAATAGGGTCGCAGGTCGGCATCGATCAGCTCAATCGAAATTCCGCCCAGAAGGTCATTGTCCTTACCATCCGCAGCGGACAGCCCAAAACCCGCGCTTCCACCAACTTCGGCCAGAACATAGTCGATTGGGTTCCGGCCATGGCGCTCTTCGTAGATTTGACCCAGCTCTTCGGTCGCACGCTGCAGTTCGTGCATCATAGCTAGCGTATCGGCCCGCGTGGCCCCTTCGACCATGATGAAATTGCCGGTGACCGAGCCACGTTCCGGAGCGTTAAAGAACCGCCAATTCACGTCGCCTCGGATGAACAATGCCAACTGACTGGCCAGGATCACCACCATCAGCGCCACGACCACGTAGCGCGCCCAGACGACCCAGGCGATCAGCGGGCGGAACAGATGATCGCGCACCCAACGGAACCCGCGATTGACCACGCGGTTGGGCATATCATACCAGTGTTCCTTGGCCGAATGCGCGATGGCATGAGCCATGTGGTTGGGCAGGATCAGAAACACCTCGATCAGGGAGGCGATCAGAACCGCGATCACGGTGAAAGGGATGTCACGGATCAGCTCTCCAAAGCGGCCCCCGATGGCGGTCAGACCAAAAAAGGCAATCACCGTTGTCAGGGTCGCGGCAAAAACCGGCATCGCCATGCGCCGCGCGGCGCGCTCGGCGGCTACCACCGGAGCCTCACCCAGACGGCGCGCGCGAAAGTCGGCATGTTCGCCCACAACGATGGCGTCATCTACGACAATGCCGAGCGTGATGATCAGCCCGAACAGCGAAACCATGTTTATCGACAGCCCGCCGATATACATGAAGGCAATCGCCGCCGACATGGCGACCGGAATCCCCGCGGCAACCCAGAAGGCGATGCGCGCGTTCAGGAACAAAAACAGCAAGCAGACCACAAGGCCCAGCCCGACCAAGCCATTATCGACCAGAATATCCAGACGGTCTGTAATGGCTTGTGCGCGGGTGCGGATCAGCTCGACCGTGACGCCTTCGGGCAGGCTGGCCTGCATCTCGCGCACGACGTCTTCGACCGTGTGTTGAATTTCAATCGCATCGCCAAGGTTCGAGCGATCAATCCGCACCGACATCGCAGGGTTTTCACCGACAAAATAGCTGCGGTCGCGGTTGACCCCTTCGACCCGGATCTGCGCCACATCGCCGACCAGCAGTTTGGAACCGTCAGTAAAGTTGCGCAGGGCGATGCCCTCAATTTCCTCGGGGGTGCGCTTTTCCGTGCCCGTGCGAATGCGAGCATTCGCCCCGGTCACATCGCCCGCCGGGTTGGCGTTCACCTCGGCCGCGACAGCTGATGCGACTTCGGACAGTGTGATGTCATTGGCAATCAGCTGGGCGGTGGGGACTTCGACCACGACACGCGGCGCAGCAAGGCCCCGGATCGTTGTCCGCGTCACCCCGACGGCGAACAGACGGTTGATCAGTTCATCCGTGAATTTGGCCAATTGATCCGGGTCGACAGGCCCTGTGACCACCACATCAGTCACACGATCCCGCCATGCCCCGCGGCGGATTGTAGGCTCTTCCGAGTCGTCTGGAAGACTTGTGACACTGTCGACCGCAGTACGCACTTCTTCGACGGCGCGCGACATGTCCCAATTGGGTTCGAACTCCAGCCGGATACTGGCCCGGCCCTCTCGTGAGGTCGCCTCGGTACTGGCAACCCCCTCAACGGCCAGCAAAGCAGGCTCCAGGACCTGAACGATGCCGTTGTCGACATCTTCAGGACCGGCCCCGTCCCAATCCACATTCACGTCTACGCGTTCTAGGATAACATCGGGAAAGAACTGAGCCCGCATGTTCGGAATCGCCGCCGCACCTAGAACCAACATCACAAGAAGCAGCAGGTTGGCGACCGTCCGGTGCCGCGTGAAGTAGCTGAGGATGCCGCCCGCCGCGTCGGGGATCTCGCGCATCATGGCGCTTAACCCCCTGCCCGGTTTTCAAGCCGCTGCACCAGCGAGGCGGGTACCTTGGCCTCGCTCAACTGCCCCAACACACGGTCCTTAACCGACTGCGGCATGCGAGTGCTGGCCTCGACCTGAGCCACCAACCGGGCACGTTGTTCCTCAGACAACTCGACCATATCAGGCGCGGCCCCTGCGTTTTCATCAACGCGCAAGGGTCGTACACGAACACCTGCGCCCAACAGAGGCGTACGACCGATCACCACCTCGCGCCCGGCCAGCCCATCGCCGCGTAGCAGAACCTCATCCCCCTGGCGGCGGATCAACTGCACTGGCAGTGCCTCGAGCCGATCATTTTCGTCCAACACCAGAACCGTTCCAACAGCGTCCAGAACGGACGACGGCAGCCGCACCACGTTATCCAGCGGTTGTTCCTGTACCGTAACGGTTACGAAATCGCCCGGCTTGAACCCCGAGGCGTCGTCCATTCGAGCATAGATCAAGCGTCCGGTCTGGCCTTCACCCGCCGAGCCGCTGTCACGGCTGATACGGCCCTGTGCCGTCAGATCGGTTCCCGTAACCTCGAGCGAAACGGTGACCGGTGCGTCGATCAGATCGCCATTGGCATCCAGCAACCGAACGTATTGTGCGGTCGAGACACGAAAAGCGACCTCAAGCGCGGTAGGGTCAACAAGCTCGGCCAGCTTTTCATTTGCGGACACCAGCCGCCCTTCGACCAGTGTCACATCGGTCAGCGTCCCGCCAAATCGGGCGCGAATGGTCATGTCGTCAAGATCACGTTCCGCGGCTTCCAGTGCGATGCGGGCCCGGGCCAGCAACGTGGTCGCCTGATCCACGCGGGACTCGGCCTGAGCCAACGCAATCCGACGCGCCAGAACTGCCTGCTGCGCAGCGGCCTTGGCCAGTTCAGCCTCTTCCACTGCGGCTGCAGCCCCAACACCACGGGTTTGCAAGTCTTGCTGGCGCTGCAACGCACGCCCACGCAGTTCCGCCTGCGCCTCGGCCGCGTTCAACTCGTCCTGCGCCAACAGCAAAGACCGTTCTGCGTCCCGCTCTTCGAATTGCGCATCCAGCAAGTCCGACTTGGCGCGATCCAAGGCAGATTGGGCATCGGCAGGGTCAAGCTCGACCAAAACCTCGCCCGCGGTGACTGCGCCGCCATCTTCGAAATCCTCGGACAGACCAACAACACGCCCACCTAAAGCGGCCCGTAGCTCCAACCTGCGGCGGCTTTGCACCTCGCCGAAGGCTTCAAGGTTTGGGGTAACTGTTTCAAATTCCGCTGGCCGAACGGTCACGGCAAAGACACGCTCGCGGGCCTGTGGGGCAGAGTCTTCGCGCGTCAGAACGTCCTGCACCGCGCCCGAGATCATCTGCGCGGCCACAAACAACAGCGCCAACGTCAGCGACGTCAGAAAGACCCCAACAAGGCTTTGCCTCAGAAATCGCATGTAAAATTCACCCCGGTTGCATCAGGCTGCCATACACAAAAGGTAGCCGGACAGCAGAAAATGCCAAGCCACAAAGCGGTTACGAACGTTTAAACGTGCGACCAGTCTACTTCCGTCGCAAATGTTCGTCCAATCGGGGCATTATTTCCACAAAGTTGCAGGGGCGGTGGCGATAGTCGAGTTGTTTCTCCAGAATCTCGTCCCATGCATCCTTGCAGGCCCCCGGACTTCCGGGCAGCGCGAACAGATACGTACCACCCGCGACACCACCTGTCGCGCGGGATTGGACCGCCGAAGTGCCGATCTTTTGCATCGAAACGATCGTGAAAACGGTGCCGAAGGCGTCGATTTCCTTCTCATACACATCCCGATGCGCCTCGACCGTCACGTCGCGGCCTGTCAGACCGGTGCCGCCGGTCGAGATCACGACGTCAATTTCGGGATCGCCGACCCACAGGCGCAGTTGCGCCGCGATTTCACCGCGTTCGTCTTGGATGATCTTTCGGTCAACCAAGACATGGCCCGCGCGCTCGATCCGTTCGACCAGTGTCTGCCCCGAGCGATCATCTTCGATAGACCGCGTGTCCGAAACAGTCAGAACAGCGATCCGGACCGGAATGAACTCTAGGCTTTCGTCAATGCGTGACATTTTGCGTCAGGCCCTTTCCATAATCGCTAGGCGGATGGCGAGGGCTGTAAAAATCCCTCCGGTCACCCAACCCATGATGCGTGAGGCACGCGGGTTCGAGATCAGCACTTTGCCTGCGCCACCGGCAAAAATGCCAACCAGCCCGTTCACCACAAAACCGCCGACCGCAATAATCGCGCCAAACGTCAGGAACTGCACAAGGATCGAGCCCGCGGCCGGATTCACGAATTGTGGGATAAAGGCCAGTACGAACAGTATCACCTTGGGGTTGGTCAGATTCACGATCAACCCATCCCGAAACGCGAACCGCGTGGGTCTAGGTGGTGCATCCGCCGAGACGGCACCATTTCGTATGGCTCCCCACGCCAGGTACAGCAGATACCCGACGCCTACCCAACGGATAACATCGAACAGCCACGGCAGGCTGTTCACCGCAGCGCCCAAGCCAAGACCGGCCAGTAGAACATGCACCAACAACCCGGTCGCAACACCCGCGCTGGCCACGAGCGCCGGTCTGGGGCCTGACTTCAGACCCTGACCAAAGCAGAACATCATGTCAGCGCCGGGCGTGAAATTCAGCGCCAAGGCTGCCGGGATGAAGGCCAGCAGCGTAACCGTGTCAATCATGTGGTGACCTCGAACCAATTTACTTTGGGGCCCAGGTTGGCGACCTGTGTTACGCCAATCGTGCCGCGAAACCCCCAGCTGTCATGAATGTGGCCGCACAGGGCGTATTGCGGCTGCAACCGCTCGATCGCATCCCGTACGGCAACTGAACCGACCGCGTCGCCCATTGATGTCGTATCGCCGTAACCCTTTGGCGGAGAATGGGCGATCAGGATATCCGCACCTTCGCATCTGTCCAAAAGCTCGGCCGCTTCGGGCTCGGTCAGGTCGCAGGACCAGTCGCCGAATGGCGTCACCGGAACACCGTAGCCAAGGCCGAACAAACGCAGTCCGTCCACCGTCATGCCAGTCCCATGCAAAACGTGCACACCTTCGGGTGCGGCGTCCGTCAGTTCACCGGCGCTTTCGGCATTGCCCGGAACCAGAACCAGCGGAGCGTTGATGCCCGACAGCATCGCCATCGCCTCATCCAAACCCTGCCGCATGTTGCAATAGTCCCCGGCTCCGATGACCAGATCCGCCTTGTCGCTGGCCGCCACCACATCGGCCGCGCGGTTGCGCGCCATGTGCAGGTCCGAGAACGCCAAGATTTTCACGCCTTCCCCTCCAGCCTGGCTTTCAGCTCTAGCAAATCAGCCCAGGCCTGCCGTTTCATCTGTGGCTGGCGCAGCAGGTAGGCCGGGTGGAACATCGGGATAACAGGCAGGTCCATCGCCTGATCCCACTGACCGCGCAGCCGCGTGATGCCGCGTTTGCCCAGGACCGCCTGACAGCTGATGTTGCCCATCACCACCAGGACCTCGGGTTTGGCAAGCGCTATATGCCGTTCAAGAAACGGCTTCATCATGCCTATCTCTTCGGGCTTGGGATCGCGATTCTGGGGCGGCCGCCATGGCAGGACATTGGTGATATACACGTTCTCGGCCCGGTTCAGGTCAATCGCTGCCAGCATTCGGTCCAGCAATTGACCGGCGCGTCCCACAAAAGGCTTACCCTCGCGATCCTCATCGCGGCCCGGTGCTTCTCCGATAATCATCACGCGGGCACCCGGCGTGCCGTCGGCAAAAACCAACTGCCGCGCGCCGCGCTTGAGCTCGCAATGGTCAAACGCACCCATGGCAGCTTGCAATTGATCCAGCGATCCCACGGCCGCAGCCGTGGATTTGGCTACTGCGACGGGATCCACCTTTTTCGGCTTTTCCGGCACAGCCTGAGCCTGCGTGGGCTTTTTGGCTTTCGGTGCGGTATCAGGCAGCGCATAGCGGTCCACCGGCACATCCCCGATCGCATCCGTTGCGCCCAGTTCGCTCTGCCATTCCAGCAGCGCCCGCGCGGTATGATAGTCCAAAGCCGATTCCATAACCCTCAATCTAACCACCTTTTGACCGAGGGAAAGCAGATAGGCCTTGATCGGACGGTCCGTCGCGCCGACCATTGGCCTGTTCATGTTGTGTGTTTTGCGATTCCTTTTATTCAGTTTGCTGCTGACCGTGCTCAGCGGCCCGGCCTCTGCGCAGTTTCCGGACAGATATGGCCAATGCCGCGCCGGGCAATTCAAATGCGGCAGCAGTTGCTGTTCTGGCGGCCAAAGGTGCAGCTTTGACGGCCGCTGTATCCCCCTGGGCGGCACCTATTGCGGGGGCGGCAGAACCTGCGGACCATTCGAGCGTTGCGTTGCCGGCGGTACGCGTTGTGCACCGGCCGGGTTGAACAAGTGCCGATCTCGGTTGGATTGCCCCGGCGGTAGCTTTTGCAATGCGAGAGGCGAGTGTGAGAAAAACACCCCCGACATCCTGACCCTGCCGCCGCGCACTTGTGACGACGGCCGGACCTGTGCCTCGGGCACGTCATGCCTGCCGGGTGGAGGATGTTCACGCCCGGGCTGGTATTTTTGTGAGAAAACCGGCTCGCAATGCCGCCAAGGGTTCAAATGTTCGCGAAATCAGGGATGCGTACCGGTCAAGGCCGTCGATTGCGGCTATGGCAAATGGTGCAAGCCCGGAGAACAGTGCCTGCCCGAGGGGGGATGCGAGAAACTGCCGGAAGGGTCTGATCCTTAGGTTGCCTTGCGCAGCGCGGCTTCTTATAAGCGGCTCGATTGTCAGATAGGAGCCCGCCCATGCGTTTCGCCCATCGTCACCTTCTTGGCATCGAGCATCTGTCGCAGTCCGATATCACCGCCATTCTTGATCTGGCCGAAAAATATGTCGACATGAACCGCCAGTCGACCAAGCATTCCGACGTGCTGTCGGGGCTGACGCAGATCAATATGTTCTTTGAGAACTCTACCCGCACGCAGGCCAGTTTCGAAATCGCAGGCAAGCGTTTGGGCGCGGATGTGATGAACATGGCAATGCAGGCCAGTTCGATCAAAAAGGGCGAGACTCTGATCGACACCGCGATGACGCTGAACGCGATGCATCCCGATCTGTTGGTTGTGCGGCATCCCCATTCCGGCGCGGTCGACCTGCTGGCGCAGAAAGTGAATTGCGCCGTGCTGAACGCGGGTGATGGCAAGCACGAACATCCGACGCAGGCCCTGTTAGATGCATTGACCATACGCCGGGCCAAAGGTCGCCTGCACCGATTGAATATCGCGATCTGTGGAGATGTCGCGCATTCCCGTGTGGCCCGATCGAACCTGATCCTGCTGGGCAAGATGGAAAACCGCATTCGTCTGATTGGCCCCCCAACGCTGGTGCCCGGCCAGTTCGCCGAATTCGGAGCCGAGATTTACGACGACATGAACGAAGGTCTGAAAGACGTCGACGTTGTGATGATGCTGCGCCTACAGAAAGAGCGGATGGACGGCGGCTTTATCCCTTCGGAACGTGAGTACTACCATCGCTACGGCCTTGACGCCGCCAAATTGGCGCAGGCCAAGCCCGACGCCATAGTCATGCACCCCGGCCCTATGAACCGCGGGGTCGAGATTGACGGCACGCTGGCCGACGACATCAATCGTTCTGTCATTCAGGAACAGGTTGAGATGGGCGTCGCCGTTCGCATGGCCGCAATGGAATTGCTGGCCCGTAACCTGAGCGAGGCCGCATGAATAGTCTGACCGTCGCCCCCCATGAACGCGGTGTAATCCGCCTGTTCGCGCTGGATATGCGCCCGGAGGAAGCGAAGTTTCTGCGCGAGCCCGGAGCCGCAGATCAGATCTTGGGCGTCGAAGGGCTGGACCCCGATCAGATCGACATTTTCCCTGTCTCTGACCTCGAGGATCTGGGCCTTTATGGCTACCTGAACGAAGGCTGCGGCGTGTCCAAGGATCAATTGGATCACAATATGCTGGCCGGTATCGACGGCTGGGTCATGGTCCTGCGCAGTGCGGCATTCCACGACCGCGCGGCTACCCTGAAACCCGATCCGCGGCTGCGACTGATCGGCCTGTACACCGAAGAGGCCACGAACTGGGCTGGCGGGACCATCGAAACCGAAAGCGCCAAACCGTATTCGGCCGCCCAGACGCCAGCTTCGGATGAAACCCCGCGTCGCGTCGGGTCGGCCGTTCTGGCGGTGATCATCCTTCTGGCCATCGGAGGACTTCTGTGGCTGATCCTGTGATTTTCACCCCCGACAGGGGCACTTATATACGTACCAACGCATGGCTTGCTGCCGGGGCAATGGCCGGCGCGATGATCGTACTTTGGCTGATCGGCAATCCCTATGTCTGGACCGGCGCTCCGGCCGGGCTGGCCGCCGTGGTTGTTCGCGCGTGGTATCTGGCCTCGGAAGAGCTGGTCGCCAACTGGGAAATGACTGAAACCACCCTGACCGGCCCTGGCCCGCGCAAAGTCGCCCTGAACCAGATTGCCGCCGTGAACATCCTGGGCAGCTTTGTCCAAATCGTCACCAAGGGCGGCGACAAACATCTCATCAAGTACCAGGCCAATCCAGCTGCAACCAAAGCCGCTATCGAAAGGGCAATGGCATGAGCAACATCACCTTCACCAACGCCCGTCTGATCGACCCGGAACAGGGAACGGACAGCATCGGATGGTTGCAAGTCTCGGATGGTCGGATCGCCGCCCTTGGCACAGGCGATGCCCCAGCCTCGGGCGCACAGGTCATTGATTGCGGCGGTCAGTGCCTTGCCCCAGGCATTGTCGACATCGGTGTAAAAGTCTGTGAGCCGGGTGAGCGTCACAAGGAAAGCTATAAATCCGCAGGGCTGGCAGCAGCCGCAGGCGGGGTAACGACCATGGTTACTCGTCCAGACACCAACCCTGCTATCGACACGCCCGAAAGCCTGGAGTTCGTTACCCGCCGCGCCCAGGCGGATACACCGGTCAACGTTCTGCCCATGGCGGCACTAACCAAGGGCCGCGAAGGCCGCGAGATGACCGAGATCGGGTTTCTGCAGGATGCTGGGGCGGTCGCTTTTACTGATTGCGACCATGTCGTTGCCAATACCAAGGTGTTTTCACGTGCGCTCACTTACGCCCGCTCTTGCGGTGCACTGGTTATTGCGCACCCACAAGAGCCTGTGCTCAGCAACGGAGCTGCGGCCAGCAGCGGCAAGTTCGCCGTGCTGCGCGGACTGCCCGCTGTCTCACCCATGGCGGAACGCATGGGGCTGGACCGTGACATTGCCCTGCTGGAAATGACCGGGGCCAAGTACCACGCCGACCAAATCACCACTGCCCGCGCTTTGCCTGCTCTGGAGCGCGCCAAACGCAATGGGTTGGACATCACGGCAGGCACCTCGATCCACCATCTGACGCTAAACGAGTTGGACGTGGCCGACTATCGCACCTTCTTCAAGGTCAAGCCGCCGCTACGGTCCGAAGACGACCGGCAAGCGGTGATCGAAGCGGTACGGACTGGCCTGATCGACACGATCAGTTCGATGCATACGCCGCAAGACGAGGAAAGCAAGCGGCTGCCCTTTGAAGAGGCGGCCTCGGGCGCGGTGGCGCTGGAGACGCTGTTGCCCGCCGCGCTGCGTCTGTATCACGCGGGCCAGCTGGACCTGCCGACCCTGTTCCGCGCAATGTCTCTGAACCCGGCAAAGCGGCTGGGCCTGGACAGCGGACGCCTGTCCGAAGGAGCACCGGCGGATCTGGTGCTGTTCGACCCGGATGTGCCCTTTGTCCTGGACCGGTTTTCGCTGAAGTCGAAATCTCAGAACACGCCGTTTGACGGTCAGCGTATGCAGGGTAAGGTCACCGCAACTTTCGTTGCAGGACAAGAAGTTTACCGGAGACCCTGATGCCGATCATCGACAGTACAATGACCCAGCTGATCCTGTGGGCCGTGCTTGGGTATCTGATGGGGTCTGTCCCGTTTGGCATGGTGATCGCCAAGGTCATGGGCTTGGGCAACCTGCGCAACATTGGATCGGGCAATATCGGTGCAACGAACGTGCTGCGCACCGGCAACAAGGCCGCAGCGGCCCTGACCCTGATTTTCGATGCCGCCAAAGGTGCGGTCGCGGTGTTGCTGGCCCGCACCATCGCCGGAGAAGACGCCGCCCAGATCGCCGCGCTTGCCGCGTTTCTGGGCCACTGCTTTCCGGTTTGGCTGGGCTTTAAGGGCGGTAAGGGCGTGGCCACCTTTCTGGGGATCTGGCTGGCACTGGACTGGCGCATCGGCGTCGCCTGCTGCCTGACCTGGCTGGTGGCCGCCGCGATTTGGCGGATCTCATCGCTTGCCGCCCTTGCGGCCGCCGCGATGTCGGTCGTCTGGGTTCTGGTCCTGACGGATGCAAACGCGCTGCTGTTGGGCTTCCTGCTGACCGGGCTAGTGTTTTGGCGTCACGGTGCCAACATTGGCCGTATCAGGGCAGGCACCGAGCCCAAAATTGGACGATCTTGAGCGCCCCTGCCGCCTTTCTGAACGCTTTTTTCCGCATCCCCAAGGGATCATCGACCGGGCGCGCGCATGACAGGCGCTACATCGTCAGCCGGACGGAACTGGCCGGCGGAAAATCCCATAAGCTGGTCGCCCAACAGTTGGGCGGCGGGGATTACATCAGCCTCAACCTGTACCAGACACACAGCGGCGACTTGCTGCGTCCCTGCGAGATGCCCGCAGAAAAAGTCATGGATTTTGTCTTGGATTTCGTTGCCGATCCCTAGGCCCAGCCCTGCATTTCTGAACATCAGCTCTTCACCTCTGCACATTCACAATTGATTGCTTTGAACGTGATGAGTCGCCTGCCCACTTGGGTTTCGTGAAAGCCAATTGCCGGCTGCACGGACAAAAACAACGGGTTGTCTGGGCGCAATTTTCTTCGTCATCGGATGGCCCTGTTCACGAAAGGTGAAAACCATGAACAAGTTCAAATCCCTCATCGGCGGCGTTGCGCTGTCTGTCGCGATCGCAAGCTCGGCTCTGGCCGCGGGCGTCGAACTGAACGCAAGCTCGACCGGTCTGGCCTTGCAGGGCTATGACCCGGTTGCCTACTTCACCGAGGGTGAGCCCACCAAAGGCGACTACCGCATCACCGCGCTGCACAACGACGCGCTGTACCGCTTTGCCAATGAAGAGAACAAAGCCGCGTTCGAAGAAAACCCCGAGGCATACCTGCCCGCATACGGTGGCTACTGCGCATTTGGTGCGGCGATGGGCTTCAAGTTTGACGGTGATCCGAACTACTGGAAGATCGTCGACAACAAGCTGTACCTGAACCTGTCGCAAGACATCCAGCAACGCTGGGAAGGCGACATCCCGGGCTTTATCGACCAGGCCAGCGCAAACTGGGAAACCATTGCTGACAAGACACCAGCTGAGCTGCAGCAGTAATTTCTCTCAGCAAAAAACAGAACGGCGGCAGAAAATCCTGCCGCCGTTTTGCGTTTCGGGATCTGATGGTTAGTCCTGAAGCTCTAGCACCGTGCTGCCAGTGGTCTGGCGCGCCTCGAGCGCCCGGTGCGCTTCGGCCACCTGATCCAGCGGGAAACGTTGATCGATGTGGATCTTGACCTCTCCCCCTTCGACCTTGCCGAACAGCCGCCGCGCCATCGCCTGACAGACGGCGTGATCAGCAATATGCGTGAACAGGGTCGGCCGGGTGATCTTAAGAGACCCCTTCTTGCCCAGAATGCCGATGTCCATCAGCGGCACGGGTCCCGAGGCATTCCCGAAGGAGATCATCATCCCCAAGGGTTTCAGACAATCCAGCGATCCGTTGAACGTATCCGCCCCGATCGAATCCATCACCACATCCACACCTTTGCCGCCCGTGATCTCGGCCACGCGTTCCGCAAAATTCTCGGTCCTGTAGTTGATGCAATGGGCGGCACCGTTGAACTGCGCCAGGCTGCATTTCTCATCGGTTCCTGCTGTTCCGATCAGAGTTATCCCCTCGGACTTGGCCCATTGGCAGGCAATCAGACCAACGCCACCGGCCGCTGCGTGGAACAGAACCGTGTCGCCCCGTTTCAGGGGCGTTGTGCGGTGGAACAGATACTCGACCGTCATGCCCTTGAGCATCATGGCTGCAGCCGCGTCATAGGAAATCCCGTCAGGCAGTGGGCAGACCTGCGCTGCAGGCATCACGCGCGCCTCGCAATATGCTCCCGACGGGGCCGACGCATAGGCCGCACGTTGGCCCGGCTCCAGATGCGTGACACCTTCTCCGACCGCCTCGATTACGCCACCGGCTTCCATGCCCAGCGCGTGCGGCAGATCCAGAGGGTACAGACCGGTGCGCTGATAGACGTCTATGAAGTTCAGTCCGCAGGCCTTGTGACGGATGCGAACCTCGCCCGGGCCGGGATCACCCAAGGGGCGGTCTTCGATCTGTAGAACTTCGGGGCCGCCGTGTTCATGGATGACGACGGTTCTTGCCGTTTGCTGCATGCTGACCTCCTGTTGCCTGACGCCAAGCTAACACGGCTGAAAATAAGGGCAATTGGTAGGATTCCGCCGCAGCGCAACCGCAAGGCGAAAAACTGTGCTATAATGGGGGCCGAGCGTTGCCGGCTGGTCCGGCCAAGGGCAACCTGCACCGGATTCACCCCGCTACGCCGCTGGCTAAGGGAGGGGATCACGATGGCCAAAACAATTGGGAATCCGGTAAGTTGGGCCGCCCGCAACATCGGGGCGACCGGAGATCATATTGCGGAAAGCGTCAACCGCATCGGCAGTGCTGACACCCGGCACCTGCCAAAGGTTCAAACCCTGACGATGCAGGACCTGAAAGACTGCCTGCGCGCGGGGTACAACGATTTTCTGGAAACGCGGGCGGATGCGATATTTGTCGTGCTGATCTACCCGATCGCCGGCCTGTTGATGTTCGGGTTCGGCCTGAACCGCAACATGGTGCCACTGCTGGCACCGCTGATCATGGGATTTGCGCTGATTGGCCCGGTTGCAGCCGTTGGCCTTTATGAAATCAGTCGCAAACGTGAAATGGGGAAAGAGACCCACTGGTTGGATGCTTTCGGTGTGTTCCGATCCCCGTCCTTCGGCGCGATTCTGGCGCTGGGGTTCTACCTTGTGATGCTGCTATTGATCTGGCTGATGGCGGCGCAGAGCATTTTTGCGCATACGATCGGGCCTGATCTGCCCACGTCCTTTGGCGCTTTCCTAGGCGAAGTCTTCACCACAAGCGCGGGCTGGACCATGATCCTGTTCGGAAACGCGGTCGGGTTCTTGTTTGCACTGATCGCGCTGGCAATCAGTGTGGTCAGCTTTCCACTGTTGCTGGACCGCCCAGTCGGTCTGCCCGTGGCCGTGGTGACATCGGTCCGCGTGCTGCGGCAAAACCCTGGCGTCATTCTCGCATGGGGGTTTATCGTGGCAGCTTTGCTGATCATCGGGGCGATCCCGATGCTGCTGGGGCTGATCGTCGTCATACCGGTACTTGGTCACGCGACGTGGCACCTGTATCGCCGCGCGGTGGCCTGAGCGACCACGCGGCACCAGCCCCAGACGTTTAACCGGCGACTTTCAGGACGATCTTGCCGATGTGGCCCGAGCTTTCCATCCGCGCGTGTGCAGCCGCGGCTTCGGTCAGATCAAACTCGCTGTCCATGACAGGGGCGACCTTCCCGGCATCCAACAACGGCCAGACCGCCTCGTGTAGATCCTGGGCAATCTTTGCTTTTGCAAGATCGGATTGCGGACGCAAAGTACTGCCGGTCAGGGTCAGGCGTTTCACCATCATCATTGCAAAGTTCAACTCGACCTTCGGCCCCTGCAAGAACGCGATCTGAACCAGTCGCCCGTCTTCGGCCAACGCCTTGACGTTGCGCGGGATGTAATCCCCGCCAACCATGTCGAGGATCAGGTTCGCCCCGCCTTCGGCCCGCATGACGCCAACGAAATCCTCATCGCGATAGTTGATCGCTTTTTCGGCCCCCAGTTTTACACAGGCCTCGCATTTTTCGGCAGATCCGGCGGTCGCAAAAACCCGGGCACCAAATGCGTTGGCCAGTTGGATCGCGGTGGTGCCGATTCCGCTGGAACCGCCGTGGACCAGAAACCGCTCGCCCGCTTTCAGCCCACCGCGCGTGAAGACATTGGACCAGACGGTAAAAAAGGTCTCGGGCAGGCACGCAGCCTCTTTCATTCCCATGCCTTTTGGCAGGGGCAGGCAATGCGCGGCAGGTGTTGCGACGTACTCCGCATAACCCCCACCCGGTAGCAAAGCGCATACCATATCGCCAATCGAAAGCCCCTCAACTCCGGCACCGATTGCAACGACCTCGCCCGAGGCCTCAAGTCCCGGCAGGTCGCTTGCACCCGGAGGCGGATCGTACGCCCCGGCGCGCTGCAACGCATCGGGACGGTTCACGCCCGCATAGGCCACCTTCAGGATCACCTGGCCGTTTTGTGGTTCCGGGACCGGTCGTTCCGTCACCTGCAGAACATCCGGACCACCCGGCTTGGTGATCTCGACAGCGCGCATCATCTGGGTCATGGGCAAATCTCCTTTGCCCAATGCCTAGCAGGCAATTTCTGGAAGGCCCAGACGCTTACTTGCGCGGGTTCAGCATACCTGGCAGGTCAGCCCGCATTTTCAACGGCGGCTTCACTTGACCGGCCAGCCAGTTCGGAACCGCAAGGAACGGCTTGAACAATGGGTTGCCATTCACCTGCGCCTTGATCTTTTCGATCTGCATCACGTCCGAGATACGGCGGTCCAGAAATTCCCACGTTTTCTGGTGGTCAGGGGAATCGTCGCCAAGCCAATACAGCAGGGTCGAGGAATAGACGCCCGACAGCGTCGCGCGTTTGGTATACCAATTCACATCGTCCGAGGTATCGCCCAGCGTGTCCCAAATCAGGTCGCAGGTCTGCCAAAGCGCCTTGGCCCCGTCCGCCGCGTTACTGGGTAGCGAGAACAAAGTCATTCCGCGTCGAACCAGCTCCTTGTCGGAAACCGCCTCAAGCCGGAACCGAACCGCAGCGGCGATGCGATCACGGAATTTCAGCGCGCTCAGATCCGTCGCGTTCAGCTTTTCGACCATTACCGCATCGCCACGGGCATGGAATGCCAGCGCCAGATCAACCGCGCCCCGCGGACAGATCGCGCGGGCCAGAGTGTCATCCATATCGCAATCCGAAACCGCAGCGCGAAAGCTGGCCTCGGACCAGCCGTCAAACGGAACATGGATCACAATCGCATCCAGCAACTGTTGCTTGGCGTCTTCATAGGTCACGGTCATGGCGGTTCTCCGGTTCTCGGGGCCAGTACTAGACAAGATAGAGCCGCTTTGCTATACGGCCAACTCCTGCAATTTCCTTGCAACTCTATCTAGAAAGGTGGTGACAACCACATGCAGGTTAGTGTTCGCGACAATAACGTCGATCAGGCGCTTCGTGCCCTGAAGAAAAAGCTGCAGCGCGAAGGCGTGTTCCGTGAAATGAAGCTGAAGCAACATTTCGAGAAACCGTCCGAGAAAAAAGCGCGCGAGAAAGCTGAAGCGATCCGCCGTGCCCGTAAACTGGCACGCAAGAAAGCCCAGCGCGAAGGTTTGCTCTAAGCACCTGACGCTCGTCCAGCTTTGGATGACACTATTTGACGACCCCCGAGGCCCCGCCCGGGGGTTTGTCGTTTCTGGACCTGTGCGAATCCGCCGATCGGCCAAGCGGCATGTGCAACAAGCTGCCATTTGAGGGCCAGCAGAACTTTGCCCAGCATAATACAGCGCACGAATCATCCTTCAAAAGCACTCTGACGCCGAATCCGGCCCGAAATCCAAAGCCCCCTGTCGTAGCTTCCAGTCCCTTCATTAACTGACGCCGTCCGAACCGAGACACCCCCACGGAGGCAATATGTCGACTGCAAGTTCATTCGAGCTAGAAATGCTGGCGCTCATCAACGAAGAGCGCACATCCCGCGGTTTGCAACCGCTACAACTTGAAACCCGCCTGAACGAGTCTTCCGAAGACCACAGCGCCTGGATGCTGAACACCGATACCTTCAGCCACACCGGAGCTGGCGGATCCTCGGCAACTCAGCGTATGCGCGATGCCGGCTTTGATTTTTCCGGCAGCTGGCGCTCGGGCGAAAACATCGCCTGGCAATCCGAGCGCGGCGCGCCGGGTATCAGCGATGATGTGGCCCAGCTGCATCAAAGCCTGATGGACAGCCCCGGCCACCGGGCAAATATCCTCAACCCGGATTTCAAATACATCGGGATCGGGATCGAGCGCGGCGATATGCAGGGCTATGACGCTGTTGTGGTCACGCAGAACTTTGCGACCACCGATGCAGATGTCGTGCTGGATACTGGCAATGCACCTGCAGCTCCGGCCCCGACCCCGCCGGTTGTTGTGGTTGACGATCCCGAAGAAGTCGAAGTCCCGGTGGTTGAAGAACAACCCGCCGAGCCGGAAGCCGAAGCGCCAGTTACTCCGCCGCAAACACCGGAACCTACCCCTGTGGCGGACGAGCCCACCCCGTCAGAGCCTGAGGCCCCCGAGACAGTTGTCGCAGACCCCGAGCCGGAGGTCGTCGTACCCGAGGCACCGGCTGCCGAGGCGCCGGAACCAGAAGTCGTCGAAACCGAAACACCCGAACCTCCAATGCCAGCCCCCGAGCCGGTGGACATGGGCGAAGACGACTTTGATTCCGCCGCTCTACTGGCGCAGCTCGAGATGATCTTCGAATCACTGCAGGCACAGTTTGACGATTTTTACTGGGCCCCATCTGCAGGAACAGCCCCTGCGTCCAACTCGGACACCGTCGATTTCGTTTCGGTCAGAACCCCCGATACAGATGTCGAAACGACCGAGCCAGCGGCGGAAACGAACACGTTCTGGGACTATGACTGGTTCAGCGAGTACGACGTCAATTGCTCATTCGAAATCGCCTAACAAAGAAAACGAAAAGAGGCCGGTTCCCCACCGGCCTCTTCCTTTTTTAGTAGATTTTGGGCACGTACAACTCGTCCGGCAGCGTCCGGCGTTCATATTCCGGGTTATACTTACGATCCGGCAGATTGACCTTTTCCTGCGCCACATCCGAATAGGGGATCTTGGTCAGCAAGTGTTCGATGCAATTCAGACGCTCGCGCTTCTTGTCGTTGCCTTCAACAATATACCACGGCGCCTCGGGGATATTGGTACGGAAGAACATTTCCTCCTTGGCCTTGGTGTAGGATTCCCACCGAATGCGGGATTCCAGGTCCATCGGCGACAGTTTCCACTGTTTCATCGGATCGTGAATGCGCATCAGGAAACGCAACTGCTGTTCCTCGTCTGTAATCGAGAACCAGTACTTCAGCAGGATAATACCCGAGCGCACCAACATCCGTTCGAATTCCGGAACGTCCTGAAAGAACTGTTCAACCTGGTCTTCAGTGGCAAAACCCATCACGCGTTCAACGCCCGCGCGGTTGTACCAAGACCGGTCGAACAGAACGATCTCACCCGCCGCTGGCAGGTGCGGCACGTAACGCTGAAAATACCATTGGCTTTGCTCGCGGCGGCTGGGGGCAGGCAGGGCCACCACGCGCGCGACCCGCGGGTTCAGACGCTGAGTGATACGCTTGATCACGCCCCCCTTCCCGGCACTGTCGCGTCCTTCGAACAGGATACAGACCTTGGCACCCGTGTGCTGAACCCAATCCTGTACCTTGATCAGTTCGGCTTGCAAGCGCAGCAGATTGCGGAAATAGACCTTGCGATCCAGCATGTCGGGATGCTGATCCTTATAGATCTTGCGGATCTCCATCGAGAGCATCGGCTCGCTAAACTCAATCTCAAAATCTTCGTCCAGCGTGTCTTCCAACTCGGCTTCCAGCCAATCCTTTGGGGCACCATTGTTTTCGTAAGCCAAGATCTGCTCCTTATAGTCAACGGGTTGCGACCGTACCGGGAGAGTGTAACCGCCTGATGTCATCCGAAGAATTGATGACGCCCCGCGCGGGTTCAATTCCGGGCGCGACGGGATCTGAGAAAACAGGCGATTGTACGGTCTTTATACGTTTGTGGACCCAGCTGCGCCGGGATACAAGCGTCAGAATTGCCGCAAGGGTAAGTAACTGGCGCGACCATTGGTCAAAAACGGTAACTAATTCAAAGGCTTATTGAGGCGACGCAGTTATCACACTGGCAAAGCCGTGGTCTTGAACACGGTGCGCAGTGCGAACGAGCTTTGCATCTGCGCCACCCCAGGCAAGCGCGACAGGTACTGGCGGTGGATACGGGCGAAATCCTCGGTGTTTTCCGCAACAACCTTCAGGATATAATCTGCAGTGCCTGCCATCAGGTGACACTCAAGCACATCCGGGATGCGCGCTACCGCTTTTTCAAAGGCATCCAACAGTTCTTCTGCCTGACCTTGCAGTGTAATTTCGACAAAGACGGTTGTTGGAACGTTCATCTTGCGCGCATCCAGCAGCGCCACGTAGTTGCGAATGTAGCCTTCCGCTTCAAGCCGTTGAACGCGCCGGTGGCAGGCGGACGGAGACAGATTCACCTGATCGGACAGTTCTGCGTTCGACATCCTGCCGTTTCGCTGCAAGGCGGCCAGAATCTTTCTATCGGTCGTATCAAGGCTCATTCACGCAATTCCTTTGCACAGATGCATCAATGTACCGAATTTTCTCGCAAAGAAAAACCGAAACGCGGGCAGAGTTTCACAGAAATTGCATCCCAACTTGCACATAATTTGAGCAGTTTATGAATGGAGGAGCAAAAATGAAGATCGGTTGCCCCAAGGAAATCAAACCCCAGGAATTCCGCGTTGGCATGACCCCGAACGCCGCGCAGGAAGCGGTTGCTCGTGGTCACGAAGTCATCATCGAAACCAATGCCGGCATGGGTTCCGGCTTTGATAACGAGTCCTACATTGCGGCCGGTGCGCGCATTGTCGACACCGCCGAAGAAGTGTTTGCCACCGCAGACATGATCGTAAAGGTCAAAGAACCCCAAGCCATCGAGCGCAAAATGCTGCGCGAAGGCCAGTTGCTGTTCACCTACCTGCACTTGGCACCCGATCCGGATCAAACCCATGACCTGATCGAATCCGGCTGTACTGCTATCGCATATGAAACCGTGACCGACGCCAATGGCGGCCTGCCTCTGCTGGCACCCATGTCCGAAGTTGCTGGTCGCCTTGCACCGCAGGTCGGGTCCTGGACGTTGCAGAAGGCCAATGGTGGCCGCGGCGTTCTGATGGGCGGCGTGCCCGGCGTTGGCCCCGCAAAGGTCATCGTGATCGGTGGCGGCGTCGTGGGTACACACGCGGCCAAGATCGCGGCAGGCATGGGTGCGGATGTCACCGTACTGGACCGCTCATTGCCGCGCCTGCGTTACCTCGATGACGTCTTTGGCGGCACCTTCAAAAGCCAGTACTCGACAGCTGGTGCCACTGCGGAGTTGATCCAAGACGCCGACATGGTTATCGGTGCGGTTCTGATCCCGGGTGCCGCCGCGCCTAAGCTGATCAGCCGCGACCAATTGTCGACCATGAAACCAGGCGCGGTTCTGGTTGACGTGGCGATCGACCAGGGCGGCTGCTTCGAAACCTCGAAGGCAACGACCCATGCCGATCCGATCTACGACGTCGACGGCATCATGCACTACTGCGTAGCCAACATGCCGGGTGCCGTTGCGCGCACTTCGACCATTGCATTGGGCAACGCGACGATGCCCTTCATGCTGGCGCTGGCCGACAAAGGTTGGAAACAAGCCTGCCAGGACGATCCGCACTTGCTGAACGGTCTGAACGTGCACGCAGGTCAGCTGACCTACTACGCGGTTGGCAAGGCACTGGGTATCGACGTCGTATCCCCCAACGTTGTGATCAAGGCCTGACCTCTCCCGTCCCTGAAAGCACCCCCATCGGGGGTGCGTTACAGCGTTGGACCAAGCGCCGCGTCCCTGGACGCGGCGCGTTTGTTTTGGGGGGCAACGGTTGCAAGAAATGAAACAGCGCCGCGCGATCAGCGCGGCGCCGGGCCCAACCGGAGGAGGGCATTTTATGCCCGATCGACGGGCGGGAGGGCTTAGCCCTGCTTTTGAATCTCGACCGAGTGCGGGTACGGGATCGAAACGCCCTTGGCGTCGAACGCTTCTTTGACCGCCTTGGTGACTTCGAACTTCACGTCCCAATAATCCGCAGCGTTGCACCACAGGCGCGCGGTCAGATCGACCGAACTGTCGCCAAGGTTGGTCACACGCACCCAGGGTTCCGGGTCCGAGTGAATACGCTCATCCGCCCGCGCGACATCAAGAATGATCTTCATCGCCTCGTCTGCGCTGTCCCCGTAGTCGATACCAAACACCAGATCGACACGGCGCGTGTCATGGGCCGAGTAGTTGGTGATGATCGAACCCCAGGATTGCCCGTTGGGCACGATGATCTGAACGTTGTCCGGAGTGACCAGTTCAGTCGTGAACAGGTTCAGGTCCTTGACCGTTCCCGCTGTGCCACCGATATCGACATATTGACCCAGTTTATAGGGGCGAAAAACGACCAGCATAACGCCCGCAGCAAGGTCACTCAGCGTGCCCTGCAAAGCCAGACCGATGGCCAGAGAAGCCGCGCCCAAAATGGCAACGATGCTTGTCGCCTGAATGCCAAAGATGCCCAGCACGGCAACCAGCACCATGGCCAGGATCACCCATTTCACCAGACTGGCGACAAAGTTCCCAAGCGTCTGGTCAATATGCGGCGTCGCATTGATCCGACGGCGCACCATGCCACCAATGGCCCCGGCTACGATCCAACCAAGGATCAGAACGACCAACGCCTTGACCGCGTTCATGATAAGCGGGGCGAACGCACCCACCTGTGTTACGACGTCATCCACGCGCTTCTCCTTTCGATTCACGACAAACCCGCGTCAACAGCGCAGGAATTCCGGAATATTGATCTATTCGCCCGCATCGGTCTAGGTGGCAGTTTCGCAGGATTTCCCCGTTGTTCCCGTGTAAACAGGCTCTGACCGGCTGCGCACAACCCAAAGACTGGTAACACGAGGGTGCTCTGCCTACCTTTTGAATGCAGCCCACAGACAGGAGCAAATCATGCTGGACACCGCCTCTCACCCGATCACGGCCCGTTGGCCTGCCAAGTTTCCGGACCGTATCCAGCTGTATTCCTTCCCGACGCCCAACGGTGTCAAAGCGTCGATCATGCTGGAAGAGACCGGCCTGCCCTATGAGGCCCACAAGGTCACGCTGTCGGACACGGATGTCAAAAGCCCCGCCTTCCTGTCCTTGAATCCCAACAACAAGATCCCGGCGATTATCGATCCGAACGGCCCAGACGGGCAGCCTCTGGGCCTGTTCGAAAGCGGTGCCATCCTTGTGTACCTGGCCGAAAAAAGCGGCATGTTTCTGGGCCAGACCCAGTCCGACAAGTACCGTGTCATCCAATGGGTGATGTTCCAGATGGGCGGAATCGGCCCGATGTTTGGGCAATTGGGCTATTTCCACAAATTCGCCGGAAGCGAAATCCCAGACCCCCGCCCCCGCGAACGCTATGTCGCCGAAGCAAAACGCTTGTTGAACGTCCTGAACCAACAGCTTGAAGGGCTGGATTGGATTGTTGGTGACTATTCGATCGCGGACATCGCCATCGCCCCCTGGCTGCGCGGGCTAGAGTTCTACCAGGCTCGCGAGCTTGTGGGCTGGGAAGACTACACAAACGTCGTATCGTATCTTGATCGGTTCCTGGACCGCCCTGCTGTGCAGAAGGGATTGGTTACGCCGCCGCGGGATTGATCCCGTCTGCGATCTTTTCTGCGATCATGATGGTGGGCGCGTTAGTGTTGCCGCCCACCAGCGTCGGCATGACCGAGGCGTCCACAACCCGCAACCCGTCGACCCCATGCACTCGGCCTTCGGTATCGACGACTGCCATATCGTCGATGCCCATCTTGCAGGTGCCCACCGGGTGATAGATCGTGTCGGCGCGGTTGCGAATATCGGCTTCCAGCGCCTGATCGCTGCCATCATTCGGGTAAAGGCGCTTCGCACGCCACGGCGCCAGCGGCGGTGCCTCGAGGATTGATTCCATGATCCGCGCGCCGCTTTTCAACAGGTCAAGGTCACGGTCATCGCTCAGATAGGCGGGATCTATCCGCGGCGGCGCGCCGGCTTTATCCGAGCTTAGCCCCACGCTTCCCTTACTGAACGGACGCAGCACGCAGACATGGCAAGAGAACCCGTGCTGAAGGTGGATTTTCCGCATGTGGTCGTCGACAATTCCGACGACAAAATGCAGTTGAAGGTCAGGCTTGGACACAGAAGGGTCGGATTTGAAGAACGCGCCACCTTCGGCAAAAGGCGTCGAAAACAACCCCGTGCCGGTTCGCCGCCAGTCCAATCCGGCCTTGGCCAGATCCCACAATCCACCCGGTGTCAGGCCGATGACATCCTTTCGCTTGGATTTATAGCTGAGCACATAGTCCAGGTGATCCTGCAGATTCTGACCAACGCCGGGCAGATCATGTACGACCGGAATACCATGCTGGCTCAGTTCCGCCTCTGGTCCGACCCCTGACAGCATCAGCAGTTGAGGCGACCCAAATGCACCGCCAGACAGGATCACTTCGCGACGCGCGCGGGCCTCGATCACTTTGCCTTTCTGACGCAGTTGCACTCCGGTGGCGCGCTTTTTGTCGAACAGAACCTTCTGAGCTTCAGCGCTGGTCAGTATGGTCAGGTTCGACCGCAATTTGACGTCTCGTAAATAGGCAGCCGCCGCAGAACACCGTTCGCCCTTGTGATCGCCGTCATAGAACTGTGTCACCTGATACAGGCCCGCCCCTTCCTGGTCGGGTCCGTTGAAATCTTGTGTTTCGCGAATCTGATGCTGGCCGCACGCCTCGACAAAGGCATGAGAGATCGCCCTCGGCTCGGACTGATCCGAAACCTGCAAGGGCCCATCCGCGCCGTGGAGGTCATCCGCACCGCGCGCGTTGCCCTCTGCCTTGCGGAAGTAGGGCAGCACACTTTGCCAATCCCATCCCTCGCACCCCAACTCGGCCCATTCGTCGTAGTCGCTGGCGTGTCCACGCACATAAAGCATCGCGTTGATCGCTGACGATCCCCCCAATGTCTTACCTCGGGGCTGAAACCCTTTGCGCCCGTTCAGGCCAGGTTGCGGCACCGTTTCAAAAGCCCAGTTATTCAGCTTGGGCCGCCCCGAAATCATGGCAGCCACCAATGCTGGCGCGCGGATCACAAGATCCTCGCCCGCACCGCCCGCTTCAATCAGGCACACAGATGTTTCTGGATCTTCGCTGAGGCGCGCGGCCATCACGCAGCCAGCGGATCCCCCTCCGACGACGACATAATCGAATTCCATGGCTGCCTCTCCCGTTTCGTTTCCTCAAACGGTAGAAAGCAGCCTGATTTCGGGCAAGAAAAACGTAACGTATTTACTGCGGCAGCTGACCGGTCAGGACATAGCGCAAAACCTCCACGACCTGCGCGGGATGTTCGGCCACGGCCAATGCTGCGGCATCAACCTCTTTCAGCGCATGCTGGTGGTCGGGGCCGTGCAATACGATCAGCGATTTACCCAACGCCGCGGCATACCCTGCGTCAAAGGCCGCGTTCCACTGTTTGTATTTCTCACCAAACCGAACGACCACAACATCAGCATCCGCGATGCCCTTGCGGGTACGGATCGCGTTCACCATCGCACCTTTGTGGTCATGCCAGTACTTGTTCGGCTCTTCGCCCAGAATGGCGACCCCACAATCATCACTGGCTGCGTGATCGGTGACGGGGCTGTTGAAGGTGACGTCCAAGCCTTGCGCGCCGTCGATGATCTGTTCGCGCCAGTCGGTGTGGATTTCGCCAGAGAGGTAAACGTTCAGCATCTTTTGCTCCTCCTTAAACAACGAAAGGGCGCACCCGCCCTTTCATTTTTCCATTCTATTCGCGCCGTTTACGATCCGGCGTCACCCGCGCAGAACGCCGCCGGTTGCCTTGGTGACCTTGGCGATGATCTTCTCAGCCACCGCTTCGATGTCTTTTTCCTTCAGCGTCGCATCCGTCGGCTGCAAACGCACGGTGATGGCCAGAGATTTCTTACCCTCACCCAGGCTGCCGCCGATGAACTCGTCAAAGACGCGGACGTCTTCGATCAGCGCCTTGTCGGCACCCGCCGCAGCATTCACCAACGTCAGCGCCTCGACGCCCTCATCCACGACAAAGGCAAAGTCCCGCTCGACCGCCTGCAGGTCACGCAACTCAAGTGCGGCGCGGGTGGCACCGGATTTACGGGGCAATGGCACCTCGTCCGGCCAGATGGTGAAGGCCATCGCAGGGCCTTTGATATCCATCGCCTGCAAGATACGCGGGTGCAACTCACCAAACACGCCCAGTACCTTTTTCGGGCCCAGGCAAATCTTGCCGTGACGGCCCGGATGCCACCAAGCATCACCATCGCGCAGGATCTGAACTTTGGCCGGTGCACCGATGGCGGCCAGAACAGCCTCGGCATCCGCTTTTGCATCGAACACGTCAACCGAACGCGAGGCTCCGTGCACGTCCTTGGGACCATTGCGACCGACCAGCAGACCGGTGATCTGGGTTTTCTGATCGCCGGGTTCGCCGTCATGGAACACCGGGCCAACCTCGAACAAGGCCACATCTGCGTAGCCGCGCGCCTGATTGCGGGCAGCGGCCTGCAGCAGACCGGGCAGCAGATCGGGGCGCATATGGCTCATCTCGGACGAGATCGGGTTTTCAAGCTGTGTCGCTTCATCGCCGCCCCCGAACAACGCGGCCGAGGCCTGATCAATGAAGGTATAGGAAACGCATTCATTGTACCCCAGAGCTGCACAGGTGCGGCGCGCCATCGACTGACGGCGTTGTGTCGGGGTCATCACCGGTTTCGGGATACCAGCAGTCACGCGCGGCAGAGGCTTGCCCTGCAGCTTGGTCAGCGACGCAATCCGCGCGACCTCTTCCACCAAATCGGCCTCACCCATGATATCAGGACGCCAGCTGGGCACATGCGCCATCTCGCCTTCCAGTCGGAAGCCAAGGCGGGTCAGGGTCTGGCGTTGTTCAGCCTCGGGAATATCCATGCCGACCAGCGATTGCACCCGCTCTGCATCCAGCTTGTAGGCCCGCGCGTGGTTCGGAGCCTTCCCTGCTTCGACCACTTTCGAAACCTCACCGCCGCAGATATCCAGGATCATCTGCGTCGCCTGTTCCAGACCTTCCAGCGTGTATTCAGGATCCACACCCCGCTCAAAGCGGTAGCGCGCGTCCGAGTTGATCTTTAGCGCGCGCCCGGTCAGAGCAATCTGCACGTGATCCCAGAACGCGCTTTCGAGGAAGACGTTCACGGTCTCTTCGGTACAACCGGTTTCCTCACCGCCCATGATGCCAGCAATGGACTCGGGACCTTTGTCATCCGAAATCACCATCATGCCGGGCTGCAGGGTGTATTCCTTTTCATCCAGCGCAACCAGCTTTTCACCGCCCTTGGCGCGGTGAACGCGCAGGTTGCCTTGAACCTTATCCGCATCGAATACGTGCAGCGGGCGGTTCTGGTCGAAGGTCATGTAGTTGGTGATATCGACCAAAGCCGAGATCGGGCGCAGACCAATCGCTTTCAACTGATCCTGCAGCCATTGCGGGCTGGGGCCGTTCTTAACACCCTTGATCAGACGACCGGTGAAATGCGGTGCTCCGTCCAGCGTATCCTCATCAATCGTCACCTTGATCGGGCTTTCGAAATCACCCGGCACCGGCACGTAGTCACGCTCTTTCAGCGTGCCGACCCCACGTGCCGCCAGATCACGCGCGATACCCGCGACACCCAGCGCATCGGGGCGGTTCGGCGTGATCGCAATCTCGATCATCGGATCGACTTTGGACGGCTCATTCTCGGCCAGCCAGTCGACGAACTTGTCGCCCACTTCGCCCGAAGGCAGCTCGATGATGCCGTCATGCTCGTCCGACAGCTCCAGCTCGCGCTCGGATGCCATCATGCCAAAGCTTTCGACACCGCGGATCTTGCCGACGCTGATGGTCAGGTCCAGACCGGGGATGTACATGCCCGGTTTGCAGACGACGACAGTGATCCCTTCGCGCGCATTGGGCGCGCCGCAGATGATCTGCAGATCGCCCTCATCCGTCGCAACCGTGCAGACGCGCAGCTTATCGGCGTCGGGATGTTTCTCGGCATGCTTCACATAGCCCAGCGTAAAGCCCGCCAGCCGGTCCCCAGGGTTCACGATCTCTTCGACTTCAAGTCCAAGATCGGTCAACGTCTCAGCAATCTCATCAACCGACGCATCGGTGTCGAGGTGGTCTTTCAGCCAGGAAAGAGTGAATTTCATCGGTCGCTATCCGCCAGAATTTTCGGGTCGGATCGCATGTAGCGGATATTCCCCGCAGGTGGAAGGGCCGCTTAGTGGCCAGAGACGAATTGCAGCCAATTGGCCAGCTCACGGCTGCGCTGGGGCAACACCAAGGCGTCCGGGTGGGTTCCCAGACGCGCCGCAGCCGAGATATCCGTTTCGGCCTGCTCAAGATCATCAGCCAAATTGGCGTGGTCGGAAAAGATGCCCCGTGCACGAACATAGATTCCGATATCCCGTGGACTCAATTCAGGATGATACTGCGTGCCCCAAAAACGCAGATCGCCCTGCTCATAAACTGCTGCCTGAACCGGGGAATGGGCGTTGCCTGCCAACAGAATTGCTCCGTCAGGCAGCTTCTGAACCTCATCCCGGTGGATGCACGGAACGCCAAAGCCGGCACTGCGCCCCTCCATCATGGAATGCTGGCCACCTTCTTGGGTCAGCACGTTATTCTGCGCCATGCCGACTTCCATGCCAACCGGAGACGCACCAACAGAACCGCCCAGCATCAACATCGCAAGTTGCAGCCCGTTGCACGACCCCCATATCGGTCGACCGGCGGTCAGCACGACTTCGGCCGCGGCGCGCTGGGGGACCGCCTCGGGCGCGTCCACAGACCAGCTGACACCCGATCCGGTCAGCACTACGGCGTCCACGCCCTGCAATTCATCGGGGTGCAATGCTGCGGCATAAGGATTGGCCAGACGAATACGGACCTCCGGAGCCAAGCCCGAGAAAGTCCGGATGAACCCGTTCGCTCCTGCATGGCCCTTGGCAACCATGTCCGGTGTATTGCCTTCAACGATCAGAATTGTGGTCATGACATCCCCGTTTCCACATGGATAAACGGGTGGAACGCGCTCCAGCAAACCTGTTCGCGACAAGGCCGGGTCGTTTCCAGTTCAGGGATATGTCGGTTCGCGCCCCAACAGCTCATCCAACTGCCGCCCGACCCAGCCATGAGGGATAAAGTGCCCGCCCGGATGGGTATCCAGCGCAACCCGTCCCTGCGCGCAGTCGGTCCATTCCACGCGGTTGAGCGTCAGGATCGGAACCACGCTCCAATCGCCGCGCGGCGTGGCCGTGTCACAGCCGAATTTCTGACGCCACAGCGCCACCGGATAGGTCGTATCCCCGCCCGGCCCTAAGGGGAAATCCATCACCGTATCGCTGGTGCCGTGCACATGGCGCACCTCTGCCGGGGCCTGAGGGCAATCCTCGGTCTGCCGGATGCTGCCTGCGATGCCCAGCAAAGCCGCCGTGTCATTGCCCGACTGGCAGACATAGCGCCACGCCATCGCGCCGCCGTAGGAATAGCCCGAGACATAGATACGGTCCGCGTCAATCGGGTAACGCTTGGCCACATCCTCCAGCACCCGGTCCGCAAAAGGCACATCGCCGGTGTTCGAGGTCCAGAAATCCCAGCTTTTGCCCAGCCCATTAGGGGCCACCAGCAGCACGCCGCGCAGTTTCGTGGCCCCCGCAATGCGTTCGTGATTGACCACCACGGTCCCCTGCCGCGCCCAGCCGTGGAAATGCATCAACACCGGCAGAGGCGTCTCGCCGTCCCATCCGTCCGGCTCCAGCACATGGTACGAGCGGTCCCCGACTTGACAGGCCGTATCGCCATGACAGTCATCGCGCCAAGGCCCCATGGCATAGGCAACAGAAGCGGACATGAAAAAGAGGACAAGCAGTCGATAGATCATGCGACCGACCCTAACCGCCTTGCGGCCCATGTCACGTCACAACCCCGTGGGGCAATGCAACAAGCCGCGCTATCGCCAGACCGCGGGATGGCGATCCTCGGGCTGTAGTCGGTGATTTATTCTGGCCAAATCCGTGTGACGTACGAGCGTTGCGCTAGTGGAGGCAAATCGCCAGCCCGCCCGGGCGGTCTGGCGATAGCGCGGCGGCCTATCGGCCTTTGTTCCGCGTTGCTAAGAACCGGATGTTTCTCCGAATTTTTCTTTGATAGCCCCTACGAGCCTTGGGACTCGCTTTTTCTTCCGCCAATCAAAATCCACCGCTGTTTGTACAATATCTTCCTTCAACAATGTTGAAAGATACCCACTTGCAGAACCTATTTTGAACGAAGCCTCTTCAAGCTTCTTAAGTGTAGCGCCTGCTTTTTCAGGTTCTTTCTTATGTTGATAACAGAAATCTTCGTACAACTGAGGCAATGGTTTGATTTGCCTTTTACAATGACCAGAAATTTCACGCAGCGCGTTTGACACTCCCATGGAAGTCAACAGTTCAACCTCGTAGGATAGTCCTTCAAATTCCGCGAGTGACCGCGTTGCAGATTTGTAGTCCTGCAATGTCACCGCTTGTCCCACTTCGGAGAACTTGGCAATCAATTTTCGAAATAGCTCTCTTTTTTCTTTTTTTATCTGGTATTTATGCTCGAGACTTCGCTGCCACGGAAAAACCACTACGGCTACAAGTAAAGCCACCAAAGCGGCAGAGGTCACCCATTGCCCATTCAACGCGACAAACCACCATGCAGGTTCGGCATATCCAGCGCTGCAAACCCATAGTGACGCAGCCAGCGCAGGTCGGAATCAAAGAAGGCCCGCAAATCCGGAATACCGTATTTCAGCATCGCCAAACGGTCGATACCGATGCCGAAGGCAAAGCCCTGATAGACCTCGGGGTCGATCCCACCGGCAGCAATCACCTTGGGGTGCACCATGCCGGACCCCAGAATCTCCATCCAATCGTCGCCCTCGCCGATCTTCAGCTGACCGTTGTCCCAGGAACAGCGGATATCGACCTCGGCCGACGGTTCGGTGAAGGGGAAATGCGAGGCGCGGAAGCGCAGTTCGACGTCGTCAACCTCGAAGAACGCCTTCACGAACTCTTCCAGAACCCATTTAAGGTTCGCCATCGAGATGTCCTTGTCGATGGCCAGCCCCTCGACCTGATGGAACATCGGCGTGTGGGTCTGGTCATAGTCGGCGCGATACACGCCGCCCGGGCAGATCACGCGGATCGGCGCGCCCTGCAGCTCCATCGAGCGGATTTGCACCGGCGAGGTATGGGTTCGCAACACATGCGGCGGGCGGTTATCGCCCTCGGCGCGGTGCATGTAGAACGTGTCCATCTCGGCCCGCGCAGGGTGGTGGCCGGGGATGTTCAGCGCGTCGAAATTGTGCCAATCGGTTTCGATCCGCGGCCCTTCGGCCACCGAGAACCCCAGTTCGGCAAAGATCGCGGTCAGCTCCTCGGTCGCTTGGCTGACGGGGTGGATCGAACCCTGACGACGCGCGCGGGTCGGCAGGGTCACATCCAGCCATTCGGTGCGCAGACGCTCATCCAGCGCGGCATCGGCCAGGGCTGCCTTCTTCGCTGCCAGCGCCGAGTTGATCTCGTCCTTCAGGGCGTTCAGCGCAGGGCCTGCGACCTGGCGTTCCTCGGGCGTCATCTTGCCCAGCTCGCGCATCTTCAACGCGACCTCGCCCTTTTTGCCGACGGCCGCGACACGGATCGCTTCGAGCGCGTTTTCGTCGCCTGCATCGGCGATCTGACCCAGATATTTTGCCTTAAGATCGTCCATGACGGTTTCCTGAATGCTGTTGAGGCTCTGCTATCACAGCAGTCCGCGAAAGCAAGAGGGGCGATCAGATCGCCTGCACCATTGCCGCTTGCGGGCCGCACTGTACCGGGCGGCTGGTCGGACCATAGCTTTGCGGGTAGTTGCGCAGTTCGGGGAACAGCGAGAACAGTTCATCCGCAGCCGCGTGGTCCAGGCTCGACAGTGCCTGATCACCGGGAAAGAAACTCTCCGAGATCAGGCCCGAGGTCGAGACCAACTGATGACGGTCAAAGAATAGGTGCACGTAGTGGACAATGTCGCACGGGGCGGACGTGATAGTCGCGTCATTGATCAGCGATTTGGCCGCGACGAGAATCTCAGCCTCACCAAACAGCAATTCCGCCTGCCAGCCGCTTACCAACAGACGATGCTGAGGCGAGACAAAAATGTCCCGTTCCGCCCCAAACGCTCCGGCGTGGATACGCACCGGTGCGAAACGACCGCGCCCGGCAACGGTGCGCCCACCAACCCAGCGGATCGGACAGGGCCCGTCATCTTGCGTCAGCACAAGATCGCCCGGCTTCAGGCTTTCAACCCGGCGCGAGCCGTCCGCTGTATCCACCAGCGTACCAGCCGTAAAGCAAGGTGGGCCGGTATCGCCGGGGGACAATGTTCCATAGACCAGCGTATCGGGATTGGGCTGATTGAACTGCAGAGTCGTCGTCGTTTGGTTCGGCCCGACTAAAACCGGCAGGTTCACAGATGTTTCGCCCGCGGCCAGCCCGTTTTGCGCAACGATGTTGGTGGTCCCGCCACCGATATCGTAGAAATCGATGACCTCTCCCGTAGAGGTGTCGGTCAGCGCGTAGGCCTCATAGTTAGTTGAACCGCCCCCATTGGGGTCTGTCAGCAGGATCGGAAAGAAATCCGCTGAGATCACAAAGACCTGTTCGTTATTGTCGGGGTCGGTCGAAACCTGAACCAAAGGATGGTTCAGCGGAATTTCGATCCCGACCTGACCGTTGGCCTGATAGAAAGAAACCGTGAAATTCGCCGGATCCTCATCAGACCTGAGCGCAACTTCGAGGAACTCCGAGACACCCGTCTGCGCAGCATAGGCATTGGAATAGTGCAGTTCACTGATACGGGCCATGATGTCATCAAGCTCAGGAGTTTCCTGCCAAGGATACCCGATACACCCCGCTTGCTGGCAAGGTCACATCGAATGAATTGGCAAATGCTCTCCTAAAGGCAACACAGCGCCGAGACAGTTCAGTAACTGAATTCGGGGTAAATCCGCGTCAGATCGCCGTTCCAGTCACCGTTGTAGTGGTCCAGCAACTCATCCGCCGGAACCTTGCCGGTTTCGATACTGTCTTTGAGAGCATTCAGGAAATGCGTTTCATCCGGCACCATTCCACCTGCACCAGGGCGCGCTCGCGCTTTCAGCCCCGCCTCTGCGATCGCAACGACTTCACCCGCCAGATCGTGCATGTTGATGTTACCAACTTTAGCCTGCAGACCGTCCTTGGCGGCCTCGACCCGCAGCGCTTCGCGCGTCTCGGCGTCCCAGTCTTTGACCAGATCCCATGCCGCATCCAGCGCGCCCTGATCATAGGTCAGGCCGACCCAGAACGCGGGCAAAGCACACAGCCGCCGCCACGGGCCACCATCGGCCCCGCGCATCTCCATGAACTTCTTGATCCGCGCTTCGGGGAAGGCGGTGGTCAAGTGATCGGCCCAGTCGGACAGCGTTGGCGTTTCGCCCGGAAGGGCGGGCAGCTCGCCTTCCAGAAAATCTCGGAAGGATTGACCCAACGCGTCGATATACTTGCCATCGCGATAGACGAAATACATCGGCACATCCAAAGCGTACTCGACCCAGCGTTCAAACCCGAACCCATCCTCAAACACAAAAGGCAACATACCGGTGCGGGCATCATCCAGATGCCGCCAGATATAGCTGCGCCAACTTTTCTGACCGTTGGGCTTGCCTTCGAAGAACGGAGAATTGGCGAACAGTGCGGTTGCCACAGGCTGCAAGGCCAGTGCGACGCGCAGTTTCTGCACCATGTCGGCCTCGGACCCAAAGTCGATATTCACTTGAACCGTACAGGTCCGGCGCATCATCGACCGGCCCATCGTGCCGACCTTTTCCATGTAGTCGTTCATCAGCCGATACCGCCCTTTGGGCATCAGCGGCATTTCCTCATGCGTCCAGATCGGAGCAGCGCCAAGGCCGATGAACCCAACACCAATCTTGTCGGCGATGTCTTTCACGTCGCGCAGATGCGCGTTCACCTCGTCGCAGGTTTCGTGAATGGTCTCGAGCGGCGCGCCGGACAGTTCCAACTGCCCACCGGGCTCCAACGAGACATTGGCGCCGTCTTTTTCCAGACCGATCAACTTGCCGGCCTCTTCCACCGGCGCCCAGCCATGCAGATCGCGCAACCCCTGCAGTACGGCCAGAATCGAGCGCTCACCCTCAAAGGGCAGCGGCTTCAGCGTGTCTTTGCAATAGCCGAACTTTTCATGCTCGGTTCCGATGCGCCAATCCTGCTTGGGCTTGCAGCCCGATTCCAGATATTCGGCCAGTTGCTCGTGGCGCTCGATAGGACCGCCGCCTGACTGAGGGATGGACATAAGACCCGTGCTCCGATCCTGATGTGTCTGTCGTTGGGTCAGTCCTGAGCGCAAACCGCGCCGGTGTCAATGCAACCGAAGATGCGCAGGCCGCGAAGGCGTCCGCTCCCAGATTACGACCGGATGCGCCCCGCCACCGTTCAGTTCAGACAGCATTTGTTCGGTTTTCAGCCCCGGCAGGGCCGAGAACACATCAAACAGAGCCTCGGCACCTTCCGCATTCACAGGAATGTGAAGCGTTGGTTGTCCCGGTTGATCCAGAACCCAATGTGCCGGAGACGATGTCGGGTCCAGAGCTAGACGCTCAATTTCTCGGGTCGCGACAATGCCCCCTGTCAGTGGGCCGAGATAAGTGATCTGACCTTCGTCGATTGTCACCAGACCGGGGCCGCCTGCACCGGTGCGGAACCGGGCACGCTGTACGCCAATGACTGCCAGGGCGGCAGACGCTGCGATCAGCACCCATCCCAGCCAACCCAGCAACCCACCGGGTCCGCTGATCCAGCTGAAACCAACCAAAAGAACAGCGCCCGCGATCAACACTTCGCGCCAGCGCCACAGGGCCAGTTTGGCTTCGGGTCGGATAAAGCTCATGCCGTGTCCTCGGGGTTCTTGAACAGAATCAGTGAGTAATGGCCCGCAGGCTGAAACCCAATTCCAATATAGGCACGCGCAGCAGCATCGCTAGCGGCGAACAGGATCGCGCGTGTGGCGCCTTTGCTTTGCGCCTCGCGAAGGTGCAGCGCCACGGCCAGTCGCGCATAGCCGCGACCCCGCAGGTCCGGCGGCGTGTAAACGCCCCCGATCTGAACCACCTCGGGCAAGCGGGCATTGAACCCGGTCATCGCAACCGGTTGGCCATTCATCAAAAGTACCCGGTGCGAGTTGCGTTCAATATAGGCCGCGATATCCTTCTTGGCCTGCCCTTTCGCACGGTCGGCATCGAAATCCATCGCCTCGACCAGATAGCTCTGCCGCCAACCTTCAGTAATGGTGCGGTCTTGATCACAAAGCGGTAAAAGATCAGCCCCGGTCGTATTCGGTACGACCATCTGTTGCAGATCCAATGTAAATCCGGGCTCATCACTGTTCAGCGTGGCGGGTCTGTCCTGCCACCCGGCAAGGCGCATGATGCGGCACGCCTGAGACGCTTCCGCCGCCATACCGAACAGTTTTCGGCCCCGGATCAGCCGAATCGCCGCTCTGAGTTCTTCGTCTGAACATTCGGGGCACTGCGGCAGGACCATGCCTTCGTTGGTGATCCCAAAAACAGCACGCGGACCGTCGCCAAGTGTCCACAGGTTAACAGCGCGCGGATCTGGTCCCCGCAAGCCAAAATCCCTCAGATTGGCCAAAGGGAACATCGAGGTCTGGATATGGTCGAACAGAAACCTATCGATCTTGGGAACGTCCACCTCCCGCGCTTCTTGCCAGTTCACGCCCAATCCCCCAGCGCCTGCTGCCACATGGTCAGCGCCGCAACGGCTGCTGTGTCCGCGCGCAGGATGCGAGGGCCAAGGCTGACCACATGGGCATAGGGCAACGCCGACAAGCGCGCGCGTTCACGATCTGAGAATCCGCCCTCGGGTCCGATCAGAATGGCCCAAGATTGGCCCTTTTCGTTAGCCGCCAAACACAGGGCCGAGCCAACCTCAGCCTCGTCGCAGAACATCAATTGGCGACCTTCCGGCCAGCCGTCCAGCACCCGGTCGAGCCGCTGAAGATCGGCAACTTCGGGCACATAGGTGCCCCCACACTGCTCGGCCGCCTCAACGGCGTGGGCCTGCAGGCGGTCCTGCCGAATACGCTCGGAGTTGGTGAATTCGGTCTGCACAGGCATGATCCGCGCCGCGCCCATTTCTGCCGCTTTTTCAACGATAAAGTCAGTCCGCGCCTTCTTGATCGGCGCGAACAGGAACCACAGATCGGGCGGCAATTGCAACGGTTTGGTCTGTGCAACGCACGTCAGAACACCACCGCGTTTGCCCGCCTCGGCCACCTCGGCCAGCCACTCTCCGTCCTGCCCGTTGAACAGGGCGACCTGCCCGCCAACGGCCAGACGCATGACGCCAAACAGGTAGTGGGCCTGATCGCGCGTCAAAGGAACCGATTGCCCCTGCCCCAGAGGGTGCTCTACATACAGTCTGATCTTTGCACTCATGAGACCTTACATATGCAAGGCAATGCGCCAACACCAGACGGACAAGTCGCCGATGCAGTCAGCGGCAACTGGGTCGACACCTATGCGCCTGCGTTCACCCGCCCCTATCTGCGGCTCAGCCGTGCGGACCGGCCCATTGGGACATGGCTGCTGCTGATTCCGTGCTGGTGGGGCTTGGCTCTGGCCATCCTCAGCGACGGCAATCCAAGGTGGGAGGATCTGTGGATTGCCATCGGTTGCGCGATTGGTGCTTTCCTGATGCGCGGTGCGGGCTGCACATGGAATGACATCACCGACCGAGAGTTCGACGGTCAGGTCGAACGCACAAGGTCGCGCCCGATCCCCTCGGGGCAGGTCAGCGTAAAGCAGGCGGTGATCTGGATGGGGCTGCAATGCCTGCTGGGCCTGATGATTCTTCTGACCTTCAATCAAGCGGCGATTGCGATGGGTGTTTTGTCGCTGCTGCCGGTAACAATTTATCCTTTCGCCAAACGGTTCACCTGGTGGCCGCAGGCGTTTCTGGGTCTGGCCTTTAACTGGGGTATCCTGTTGGCCTGGGCGGCGCATACCGGGACGGTCGGAATACCGGCGATTATCCTGTATCTGGCGGGCATCGCGTGGACGTTGTTCTATGACACGATCTATGCACACCAAGACGCTGAAGATGATGAACTGATCGGGGTTAAATCTACCGCGCGGCTATTTGGCACGGATACCGCAAGGTGGTTGAAGTATTTCCTGGTGGCGACAGTTGCGTTGATGGGAATGGCCATCATCGACGCGGCGACACCGCAGGCATCGGTCATGGCTTTGGTGGTCGCTCTTGCCGGGCCTTGGGCGATGGGGTGGCATATGGCATGGCAGTTGCGCGGATTGGACACCGAGGACAACGCCAAACTGCTGCAATTGTTCCGTGCAAATCGCGATACCGGCCTTATTCCGCTGATCTTCCTCTGCGTCGCCTTGTTGCTCTGATTGCACCTCGGCCAAGGCCTCTGTAAGAGTCCTGCACACTCACTCGAGGAGTCGATTGCCCGCACATGCGCCTGCCTTATTTCTTAGTCGTTACACTAGTCTTTCTCGTGTCTGCCGGGCTGTGTCTGCTGGCGGCCAGCTTTTCGGTGACAAAGGTCGAGGAAGCCTCGGAATTTGCGGTGCGACGCGCGCTGGACCTGAAGGGCCACGACTGGGCCGAGGTCCAATCGGACGGGTTGCGGGTGGTTCTCACCGGCACCGCCAAGGACGAAGCCACACGGTTCAACGCCCTGACCGCAGCGGGAACCGAAGTCGATACCTCGCGCGTCATCGACGAAATGGAGGTCGCGCCCACGACGCAGTTGGCAGCTCCACGTTTTTCGGCGGAAATCCTGCGTAACGACAGCGGGATTTCGGTCATCGGCTTGATACCGGTCAGCGAAGATCGTGACGCGCTGACCGACAGGTTGCGCGATCTGGATGGCGGGCCGGTTTCAGACCTGATGGAAACTGCGGACTACCCCAAGCCCAAAGGCTGGGAAGATGCGATTGACTATGCGGTCGAGGCCCTGGCCCGTTTGCCACGTGCGAAAATCTCGGCCAGCCCCGGCCTTGTGAAGATCACCGCAATCGCCGACAGCCAGCAAGAAAAAGAACGGCTGGAACAAGAACTAACCCGTGCTGCACCGCCCAGCCTGCGCATTGGCCTGTCGATCTCGGCCCCGCGCCCCGTCATCACGCCCTTCACCGTGCGCTATCTGATCGACGAAAACGGCGGCCGGTTCGACGCCTGTTCGGCACAGGACGAAAAAGCCCGCGACCGGATCATCGCGGCAGCAGAGGACGCGGGACTATCCGGTCCTTACTCCTGCACCATCGGTCTGGGCGAACCCTCACCTCGCTGGCCTGACGCCGCTGTGCTAAGTATTCGTGCGCTGTCGGAAATCGGCCAGGGCTCGGTCACGCTGTCAGATGCCGATATTACTCTGGTTGCGGTTGAAGGCACGCAGACCGCGCTGTTCGATCGGGTCATTGGCGAGTTGGAAAACGCCCTGCCCGAGGTTTTTGTCCTTCACGCCGTTCTGCCCGAACCGGAGACCGAGGACCAATCTGGCCCGCCCGAATTCTCGGCCACACGGAGCCCTGAAGGCCTTGTGCAAATGCGCGGACGACTGGGGGACGAGACTTTGCGCGACATGGTCGACAGCTATGCCCGCGCTGCTTTTGGCTATGAACAGGTCCACACCGCAACCCGCATCGCCCCGGACCTGCCCGCGGACTGGCCCATTCGCGTCCTCAGCGGATTGGAGGCCCTGTCGCAACTGCACAACGGCGCGCTGACGGTGACACCGGATGATGTGGTGCTCAGCGGTGTCAGTCATGACCCGAAAACCCGGGCCTACGTTGCAGGGCTTTTGTCGGAAAAGCTGGGCGACGCACAGGATTTCACCCTTTCAATCACCTATCAGGAACCGCCAGAGCCCGAAGACAAACTGCCTGATCCAGAAGTATGCGAGGAGCGGATCGTCGAGGTTCAGGCAGGCTCGAAGATCGCGTTTGAGCCGGGCTCGGCCACGGTTGCAGCGGACTCGCGCGATACGGTCAATCAAATCGCTGAAATCTTGCGGGAATGCGGACCGATCCGGCTGGAGATTCAGGGCCACACGGATAGCCAGGGCCGTGAAGAGATGAACCAGCAGCTTAGCCAGGCGCGCGCGCAGTCCATCCTGAACGAATTGCGCGCGCGACGGGTACCAACCGCCAGCTATACCGCCATGGGCTACGGGGAAACGCAACCCATCGCCGACAACGACACCGAAGAGGGTCGCGAGGAAAACCGACGCATCGTATTCAGTTTGATCCGACCGGAAGCCATCACAGAAATCGAGACAACGCTTGAGGCGGTCGAAACGGAATCAGAGACGTCACAAGACGCGCCGGCCGAGGGCGAAGCCACGGACGAAGACGCGGACGCAGGGGACCAGTAAGTTGAACAGAATCGAATTCATCATCGCCACCGCCGTCATCCTGTTCGCAGCCTTCTGCCTGGGATGGTTCGCCAACTGGCTGGCGCATCGCCTGTCTCGAGTTCGTCAAAGCGATGTGGCCGACCTTGACCGCATGAGCCAGGAACTGCACGAGGCGGAAGAAACCCGCGATCAGGCGATCACCTATCTGCAGCAGCGTGAGGCCGAGCTGACCAACCAGCTGACCCAGACCGAGGCAGAACTGGCCGCCGCCATGGATGGGTTGCGCGCGGCCCGGCAAGAGGCCGAAGAGTTGCGCGGGCGCATCAACAACGCCGACTGACGCTGACCGCCCAGTTTCAAGGATACAAAATCTCTGACACACGTTTGCTGTCGGCACGAATTGGCCGATCGCATACACATGCCTTCATTTACCTCAATAAATTCAATATTCTGAATTGGTGCATTTTTGCCTGCACACATCACTGTCCACTATCAAGAGACTTGGAGTGTACTATGAATTTCAAACTATCAATACTGACCGCCGCAACACTTAGCGCTTTCACTGCATCTGCCGCACTGGCGTCGAGTGACGTGATCCCCTCAGAGAACGACACATTCACCAACTGGGGTGAAGAGTCCGGATGGACCATTTTTGTGGATGACACACGTGGCTCCTGCCTGATCGAGCGTGTTGACGCAAATGGAAACGTTGTTCAAATGGGCCTGACCAAAGATCAGGAAATGGGCTATCTCGGCGTATTCACCCAGAATGACATCGGCCTGAAGGGAAAGAAGGAAAAGATTTTCCTGTCGCTTGACGGCAATGTCTATGAAGCCGAAGCGCACAAGAAGACCAAGCATCTGGCCGAAGGGTATACCGGTGGCTACATCCTTGCGAACAACGCGCAGTTTGTGGACGACGTCATGAACAAATACGAAATGACTGTGTTCCCGGAAAAAGAGTTCGCGTTCACCGTAAGCCTCGATGGCACTAAGAAAGCCATCGAAGCGGCACGGCAGTGCAACACAGAACAAAACGCCTAATCGACATTGGGAAAACCCGGCACCTGTTGACCCGGTGCCGGGTACCGCGCCTACCAGCGGGTCAGCGCGTCTTCGTCTTCGTCCTTGGCATCCACCCATTCCGCGCCGGATGAAGTAATCTCTTTCTTCCAGAACGGGGCGCGGGATTTCAGGTAATCCATCAGGTATTCGGCCGCCTCAAATGCGTCCTTGCGGTGTCGCGCAGCCGTCGCAACCATCATGATCCGATCGCCGGGAGCCAGCCGCCCGTGGCGGTGGATCACCAGGACATCTCCCAGAGACCAGCGCTCCTGCGCCTCTTGTGCGATCTTAGTTAGCGCCCTCTCAGTCATTCCGGGGTAATGCTCGATTTCCATCACATCCAGATCGCCGGATGCCAGATCGCGCACGACGCCCGTAAAGGTCACGATGGCACCGTTCGCATCGTCTCCGGCGGCAAAGGCATTGGCCTCAGCCCCCAGATCGAACGGTTGTTCCTGAACCACGATGCGCATGCGTCAGCCGCCGGTCATTGGCGGGAAAAAGGCCACTTCGCGCACACCAGCCAGTGGCGCGTCGAAATCGGAAAGCTCCTGATCCAGTGCCACGCGCAAGGCCGACAGGTCTTCAAAGGCGGCTGCATAGCGGTCTTCGCGCGCGCTCAGCTCAGCGACAAGGTCGGATACGGTTGCGGCCTCGGTCTCGATCCGCTCTTTCGGCAGACCGATGCGTTCACGCACCCAGGCGAAATACAGCACATCCATCCTTTAGCTCTCCTTCAGGTGGGGCATAGCTTTACGTAGGTAGTCATAGCCGGTGATCAATGTCAGCGCCGCAGCAATCCACAGCAACCACAGCCCAATCCGGCCTGCCCAGAACATCCCCTCCAGATGCCAGCGCATGTGGTTGATATCTTCCAGCTGGCCGGTCAGCACCAAATCCATTGTGGCAGCATCCATGCCGAAGGTAGACATCACAAAATAGTGCTCGAAAATCCCCTGCGAAAACAGGACGGCAATCGCCACCATCTGCGCTGTCGTTTTCCACTTGGCCAGTTTCGTGACTTTGAGCGTCCCGGCCGTATCGCCCAGATATTCACGCAGGCCCGAAACGAAGACCTCGCGGAACAGGATGACCGTCGCTGGCAGCACCAGCCACGGCGTCCAGTGTTCGGTCGAATAACCCACCAGGATCATTAGCGCGATCACCACCATCGCCTTGTCCGCGATCGGGTCCAGCATCGCACCAATCTTGGTTTCTTGCTTCCACGCACGCGCCAAATAGCCGTCGAACCAGTCGGTGATAGCTGCCGACAGGAACAGGATCAGCGCAAACCAATCTGCATAGGGCCGGGTGAAATACAGAAACATAACGGCCAGACCGGGCGCAGCCAACAAGCGCAGGACGGTCAGGATATTCGGCAGGTTCCACTTCATGCTCGGACCCTACATTGCCGGGCAAGGACAGAAAAGACGGGCCGGAAAAAAACTGCACCGATCACAGGGGCTTGGTCAAAGCGCCGCAGTGTCCCGTGTCCCGGTTATTCACCTTGGCCTTTGTTCCGATTGCCGTCACAGTGGGCGCAATCAGGCCCACCGCGAAATGACCCAGATGACCCCGAACATTCAAACCGACGCACGCTCGAACCTGATTGGAAGCGCATGGATGATTGGCGCTATGGCGTGTTTTGCGCTGGAAGACGCGTTACTTAAGGCGTCAGCCATCACCTTGCCCATCTGGCAGATACTGGTGCTATTCGGCGCGGGTGGATCGGTGATTTTCGCCTGTGTCGCACTGGCCAGGGGCACTCGCCTGCTGCAACCGGATGTTCTATCGCCAGCAATGAAAATTCGGGCCGTTTTCGAAATCCTCGGTCGACTGTTCTACATCCTTGCCTTCACACTGACACCTTTGTCTTCGGCAACCGTGATCCTTCAGGCTACACCACTGGTAGTCGTCGCCTGTGCAGCCCTGCTGTTTGGCGAAACCGTCGGATGGCGACGATGGAGCGCCGTTCTTGTTGGCCTCCTCGGCGTTGTGATCATCATCCAGCCGACCGGGGACAGTTTCACCATTCTGTCGCTGCTCGCCGTGCTTGGGATGCTTGGATTTGCCGGACGTGATCTGGCCAGTCGGGTCGCCCCAGCGAGTCTGAGCACCGAGGTGTTGGGTTTTTACGGGTTTGTCAGCGTGATCGTCGCGGGTGTTGCCTATGGGTTATGGGAGCAAGCCCCGGTCGCGCCGATCAACCTGAATACCGGCCTGCATGTGACCGGTGCTGTGGTTCTGGGTTCGATCGCCTATGCGTCTTTGATGAAGGCCATGCGGACCGGCGAGGTATCCGCCGTCACCCCATTCCGCTATTCCCGGCTGCTATTCGGCGTGGCCTTGGGTGTGTTCTTTTTCGGCGAAGACCTAGACCAGACCATGTGGATTGGCAGCGCGCTGATCGTCGCCTCGGGGCTGTACATCCTTTGGCGCGGACGCAAGGCCTAGCCCTTGTCGTGAAAGAAGTCGTAAACCTTTTGCGCCAGCCCCGCTGAAATCCCTTCGACTGCTTTCAGATCCGCCAGATTCGCCCGGCTGACGGCTTTGGCGCTACCGAAATGCGCCAGCAAGGCACGCTTGCGTGCGGCCCCAACACCGGGAATTTCATCCAAAGGTGTCGCGCCCACAGCCTTGGCCCGCTTCGCGCGGTGCGTGCCGATGGCAAAGCGGTGCGCCTCGTCTCGCAGACGTTGAATGAAGTAGAGCACCGGATCATTGCGCTTGAGCGCAAAAGGACGCTGCCCGGTTCGGTGAAACTCTTCCTTGCCGTGATCACGGTCGACCCCTTTGGCGACACCGACCATGGGGATGTCTTCGACGCCATATTCGACCATGATCTCATGCACAGCGCTCACCTGCCCCGCGCCGCCGTCAATCAGCAACAGGTCGGGCCAATGGCCCTTGTCGCGGTCGGGGTCTTCCTTTTGCAGACGAGTGAACCGCCGGGTCAGAACCTCTTTCATCATGCCGAAGTCATCACCCGGGGTCAGGTCGTCGCCGCGAATGTTGAACTTGCGATAGGCGTTCTTCACAAAGCCATCGGGGCCTGCCACGATCATCCCACCAACGGCATTAGTCCCTTGAATGTGCGAGTTGTCGTAAACCTCTATCCGGTTCGGCGGGCTATCCAGATCAAACGCCTCGGCCACGCCGCGCAGCAATTTGGCCTGTGTCGCGCTTTCCGACATACGTCGCGCCAGAGACTCCCGTGCGTTGCGCAGCGCCCCGGCGATCAGTTCCTGTTTCTCGCCACGTTGCGGGACAAGAATTTCAACCTTGCGCCCTGCCTTCTCGCTCAGCGCTTCTTGCATCAGATCTGCGTTTTCAATTGCGTCCGAGAGGATCAACTGCCGCGGAGGTTCCTTGTTGTCGTAAAACTGACCGAGGAACGCCTCCATTGCTTCCGCCGGAGACACATCCGCGCCGACCCGAGGATAGAAGTCCTTGTTGCCCCAGTTCTGGTTCGCACGGATGAAAAACACCTGCACACAGGCCTGCCCGCTGTCCATATAAAGGCCGATCACATCCGCCTCGGCCACGCCGCGCGGGTTGATACCCTGAGAGGTCTGGACTTGCGTCAGCGCGCGAATTCGGTCGCGCAGCCCGGCGGCGCGCTCGAACTCCATCGCCTCGGATGCGGCCATCATCTGGTCGGCCAGTTCTTCCTGCACTTTGGTCGAACGGCCGGACAGGAACCGTTCCGCATCCTTGACGCTTTCAAGATAATCCGCCTCGGAAATCAGCCCAACACACGGCCCCGAACACCGCTTGATTTGATAGAGCAGGCAAGGCCGCGTACGGCTGTCGAACATCGAGTCCGAACAGTTCCGCAGCAGGAACGCTTTCTGCAGCTGGTTCAGCGTCCGGTTCACCGCTCCTGCGCTGGCGAAGGGGCCGAAATACGCCCCCTTTTCTTTCTTCGCACCGCGATGTTTCTTGATCTGCGGAAAGGCATGATCCTTGGCGACCAGAATATTCGGAAAGCTTTTGTCGTCGCGCAGCAGCACGTTGTACTTGGGCTTGAGCTGCTTGATCAGGTTCTGTTCCAGCAGAAGCGCCTCGGTCTCGGTCCGGGTGGTCAGGAACATCATCGACGCTGTCGCGGCGATCATCCGTTCGATCCGCCCCGAATGGCCAGGCCGCGCGTAGTTCGACACTCGTGCCTTGAGGTTGCGCGCCTTGCCCACGTACAGAACCCGGCTGTCCGCATCTAACATCCGGTACACACCCGGCGAACTGTCCAGCGTTTTCACATAGCGCTGGATGCAGGCATAGCCGGTCAGTTGTGTCTCAGAGGTCGGGTCGCTGTCTGTGGTCATTTGCCTGAAATATGATTCTCTGACTATGGCTGCAATCTTGTCGGTCTCAGTTCAAGAGAAAACAAATCCACGGTTTCTGTGGATAAGTGTGAAGATAAGTTTCTCAGGGTGTCGATTTTCCCTTGTATACATAGGCATTCCTTGAGTTGCACAAAAAATAGGCGCATAAATAACCTTTTGATTTTGAACAAAATTTTTTCGTACACATGGCAAGTGTATGAAAAAAAAGACAATTTTGTAACGCGCACGTAACGGAAACGAGAGCGGTGCAAAACTTGCAGCAGTTATGCTTATTCAACCCCCAGAACATCCGGGGTTTTCCACCCAAGATGCTGGCCTCCATCGACGCACAAAAGCTGCCCGGTGACCGCGTGCGCATCCAGAAAATAGCCCAGGGCAGCCGTGATATCCGACGGGTTGGAGCCGCGCTCAAGCACAGTGTTGGCGCGCTGTGTTTTGAAGTGTTCTTCGCTTTGCCTGTGGCCCTGCATCGTCGGTCCCGGCCCGATGGCATTGACCCGGATCGCTGGTGTCAGAGCCTGTGCGGCAGTGCGGGTCAGCGCCCACAAGCCCATCTTGGCAATCGTGTAGGTTATGAATTCCGGCGTCAGCTTGCGCACCCGCATGTCGACCAGGTTGACGATCAAACCCGTAGCTACGGGTTCGCCTGCCTCGTCGGTATCTGGTTTCAACCCCTGCTCAGCCATGGCCTGCGTCAAGACAAAAGGTGCGCGCAAGTTGCTGTCCAGGTGGCGGTCCCAGCTTTGGCGCGTCGCAGTGTGGATGTTGTCGTATTCAAAGATGGATGCGTTGTTCACCAGACAAGTGATCGGTCCACCCAACGCCTCGGCCGCGCGGGGTAGCAGAGCCTGAACCTGTGCCTCGTCCAACAGGTCAGCTTGCAAGGCAACCGCTTTGCCCCCCAACGCCTGCACCTCAGCCACGGTCTCTGACGCGGGTTGTTCAGAGGTCGCATAATGCACAGCGACATCATATCCCCGCTGCGCCAGATACAGGGCCATTGCCCGGCCCAGACGAATTCCAGCACCGGTTACCAATGCACGGGCCATGCCTATCCCCTTACTCCAAGATTACGCCAGCAGTGAGACGATGTAGACCCCGTACAGCAGGGTCAACACCAGACCCCAACCACGCGTGATATCTTTTTTGAAAAACACGAACGGGATCAACAGCAGCGACGCGCCAAGCATGACCCAAAGATCGAAATGCAGGAACTCTGGATCCACGGGAATGCGGCCGAACAGCGTTGCAATGCCGACAATGGCCAGCAGGTTGAACATATTCGACCCGATCACATTGCCCAGCGCAACATCGGCCTGCCTGCGTAAAGCCGCCATGACTGTTGTGGCCAGTTCCGGTAGCGACGTTCCGACCGCGACCAGAGTCAGGCCGATCACGGTTTCGCTGACACCATAGGTGCGCGCGATGACAGTTGCGTTGTCGACCAGCAAATGCGCGCCCATGGGCAGGCCGATCAGGCCAAGGACCAGATAGATCGACAGCTTCCAATACGGCATGTCTGGATCAGCCTCTTCCAGACCTTCCAGTTCGTCATCCTCGGCACAGGCGTCGCCACAAGCTTTGCGATGCGCATGGGCCTCGCGGAATGCGTTGAACAGAACCAACGCCAAAGCTGCCAAAAGAATTGCACCACTGGTCAGATTGAACACACCACAGAAGGCCAATCCGATGAACAAAACGGTGGCCAGCAGCATGAAGACGTAGTTCTTACGACTGTCGCACTCGCTTGTGTGCAGCGTGGCAAGCAACGCGGGCACGCCCAGAACCAACAGAATGTTTGCTGTGTTCGAACCCACGACGTTCCCCAAAGCGATCCCCGGCGCGTTTTCCTTGATCGCGCTGATCGCGATCAGCAGCTCTGGGGCCGAGGTGCCAAAGGCCACGATGGTCAGGCTGACGATAAGGGCCGGTACGCCCAGACGCAGGCTCAGGTTTACTGCGCCGCGCACCAATGCATCCCCTGCCAGCAGCAGGATCAACAATCCAAGGCCGGATAACAGCCATGCCGTCATGTACGGCCTCCTTTTTCGCAGGCACAGGGGCCTTTACCGATCCTGAACCGTCCGCAGCGCGGACATCTTGCAGACTGCAGCCTTTTCTGTCCCGGAAAGCGCAGCTTGCCGAACATCGCCAGGACACCTATGGCAATCAGGAAAAGGGTGACAATCTTGATAATCACGTCACAAACCAAAGCGCGCGAAGGCTGCGCGCTCCTCAATGCCGGTGATAGCGTCCTGGGCCAGCGAGGCCCCGAAGCGCGACCAGATCGGTTTGCGCAGGCCATAGCGGCGGAACTTGACCTTGTCGCCAAAACGTTCCTGCAGTTTCGGCTTCAGATGTGCGACGCCCTCAATCAGGCCTAGTTCCTGCGCGCGTTTGGCCAGCCAGACCTCGCCCGTGAACAAGTCCGCACTTTGGTCCAGCTTGTCCCCGCGGCGGGTTTTGACGTGGTTGATAAAGTTTTCATGGATATCGCCAAGCAGACCCTGCAACCGCGCGACATCTTCTTCTTTCTCGGGCGAGAACGGGTCGAGCATGGACTTCGATTTGCCCGCTGTGTGTACGCGCCGTTCGATCCCCTGACGCGCCAGAAACACATGCGCACCAAACCCAGCCGAGATTACGCCGATCGACCCCAGAACCGAGCTGTCGTCGGCCCAGATTTCATCGGCGGCCGCAGCCAGCCAGTACCCGCCAGATGCCGCGACATCCTCGACAAAGGCGATGACCGGCACATCAAGTTCTTCTGACAGCCGCCGGATGCGCGCCCCGATCAAAGAGCTTTGGACCGGCGAACCGCCGGGCGAATTGATCTCAAGCGCCACGGCGGCGGGTTTGCCTTTGCGAAACGCCTTTTCCAGAACGGGGGCCAGCGCGGTGTCGTTCAACGACCCACGCCCCGCCATTCCGATGGCGCCCGACAGACGGACCACGGCCACAAGGGGCTGTTTTTTGACAAACGGCAGGCTGAGTTTCATGGGTGCCGATGTAGAGTGCGGGTCTGCGCGAAACAAGGGACCGTTCCGGCCTAATACGCGACGTGAACTAAATTCCCACACATGGAGGGCAAAAATGCAACGCACCATGCGGCCCGCGCTCTAGCTGCGAATGCGCCAACCTGTTTTGAAGATCCAGCCAATCACAGCCAGACACAAACCGGTGAAGGCCAAAATCGCCAGCAGGCTCAGACCGATCGGAACATCCGCCAAGCCATAAAACGACCAGCGAAACCCGGAAATCAGATAGACGACCGGATTGAACAGCGAAATCGTTTGCCACACCGGCGGCAACATCGAGATCGAGTAGAACGTGCCTCCAAGAAAGATCAGTGGCGTGACGACTAGTTGAGGAACCAGGGACATCTGTTCAAAGTTACTGGCCCAGATTCCGATGATGAATCCCAACAAAGAAAAGCTGAGGCAAGAGAGGATCAGGAAAGCAGCCATCGCAAATGGGTGTTCGATCCTTATGTCCACAAAGAATGTGGCCGTTACAAGGATCACCAGCCCGACGAACAGGGACTTCGTTGCAGCGGCCCCGACGTAACCGATGACGATCTCGATGAAATTCACGGGCGCGGACAGCAACTCGAAAATCGTACCCAGAAACTTGGGGAAGTAGATTCCGAACGACGCGTTGGAAATCGCCAGCATCACGACTGACAGCATGATCAGGCCGGGCACGATAAACGCGCCATAGGACACGCCCTCGACCTCTTGGATGCGGCTGCCAATCGCGGTGCCGAAGACCACGAAATACAACGAGGTCGACAGGACCGGCGACAGAAAGCTCTGCGCCAGGGTTCGGAAGAACCGGGCCATCTCGAACCGATATATTGCGGCAACGGCGGACCAGTTCATGCGGGTTCTCCCGATACCAGATTCACGAATATCTCTTCCAGACTCGACTGCCGGGTTTGCACGTCGCGCAACACCAGCCCGGCCTGCGCAACATCGTTCAACAATGTGGTGATCCCGGTGCGATCCGCGTGTGTGTCATAGGTATAGACCAGCGCATCACCGTTGCCGTTCAGTGTCAGATTGTGCGCCGCCAGACTATCGGGAATGGCCTGAATGGGCTCGGTCAGCATGACCTCGATCTGTTTCTTGCCCATCTGAGCCATCAAGGTGTCTTTATCCTGCACAAGCAGCAGCTCACCCTTGTCGATCACACCGATCCGGTCGGCGATCGCCTCAGCCTCTTCGATGTAGTGCGTGGTCAAGATAATGGTGACCCCGGCCCGTTTCAGCTCGGCCACAATCTCCCACATATCCTTGCGCAGTTCGACATCCACCCCTGCGGTTGGCTCGTCCAGAAACAGCACCCGCGGCTCATGCGCCAGAGCTTTGGCGATCAGCACCCGGCGCTTCATGCCCCCGGACAGCTCTTTGATCGCGTTTTTCCGTTTTTCCCAAAGCGACAGCTTGCGCAATATCTCTTCGATCCGTGCATTGTCACTGCCATATCCGAACAGCCCGCGCGAGAACCGCACGGTGTTCCAAACCTTCTCGAACGGCTCCAGAGCGATTTCCTGCGGCACCAGCCCGATCATTCGACGCGCGGCGCGATACTCGGTCTGGATGTTGTGCCCTCCGACGGTCACAGAACCCGAGGTCGGCGTCGTGATACCGCAAATGGTCGAGATCAACGTGGTCTTGCCGGCCCCGTTCGGCCCAAGCAGCGCCAGAATCTCGCCCTGCTCGATATCCAGCGTCACGCCTTTCAGCGCTTCGAATCCGTCGGCGTAGGACTTGCGTAATTCCTTGATGGACAGAATGGTTGTCATGCACGTTCCCTGTTCTGGCGGGCACACTACCCCGGCAGATCGGCGCAGAACAGGTCAATTCCGCACAGAGTTCTGCGCTTTTTTGTAGGTGATATGTTGCGTCAGGTGCGGGCGTGCTGCTGCATCTCGGCGATCCGCTTTTGCACAAGCTCCACATGCAGGCGGGCATCGTATTGCCCTTGCCGATAGGCCGCAGGCAGCCGTAGCGTCGCCAGCCGTTCGTCCAAAGCGCTCAGATGCGACTGCATGTCTTGCAAGGCATCGGCGTCAGGATCATTGGCCAGTTCCTGTTCAATATCTCGGATCTCGGGGTAGTGCTGCCAGACCCGCCACCGCATCGCGTAGGCATAGGCCAACGGCAACAGCCGCATCAAAGGAACAACGATGAAAAAGAACGGCAGTAACAGCAACAACACCCGATTGATCTGTGCCGCGATCCAATAGGGCAGCCAGTTGTGCCAGGTCGACGGACCGTCGAGGATCAGTTGCCGCGCCGTATTGCTGACGACCATTCCGGCACCTTCAAGGTTCGGAAACGCGCCAGGATCGGCGAGAATACCGCGCGTGCTGTGCAGCTCGATCGCGGCCATGGTCAGCCTGTTGATCAGCGCAGGATGCAGATCTGGCCGCACGACCAGACGGGCCTCAAGTGCGATCAGATCCACCGGCCGCGGCGGCAAAACCGGATCAAGGGACATCCCCCCGGCAGGAACAGTCACCACCGTCGCGTATTCCAACCTGCGCGAGATCGCCTGAACATGATCCAGCGCCAGCACCCGCAGCCCCGGCTCGTCATAGGCCGCTTTCAGGTACGGTGCCTCAATCGGCGCGACAAAAACGGCGATATCCAACTCTCCGGCCAGCAAAGCCGCTGCTGCATCGGCATAAGGGATTGAAGCATGCGTATTCTGTGCCTCACTCAACCCCACCGCTTTTTCGAAATCACGAAACGCCGCTGCGGTACCGGACCCCGGCGCGCCGCTGTTTATCCGTAAACCAGTCCAAAGCGCCGGGTTGCGCGGAATATCTGCATCAGCGTTCACTAGAAAAATGATGGGTTCAAAAAACACGGCCCCAACAGCTTCGGCCTTTCCCGGATCAACCCGAATACCACCCTGCAGAAAAGCCGCATCCACCTGTCCCGTATTCAGCAACTCGGCATTCTCAACCGACCCTGCGGTATCCACGATATCCAACTGCAGATCGTCGCGCGCCAGAATCGCCGCATAGTCCTGAGCGTCCGTTTCATAGGCCCCACCCACTGGTCCAGCCGCCAACAGCAAACTGCCCGGCGGATGCAAGCGCGCAAGCACACCCACAACCACAGCCAGCGCAACGGCGCCCCCGAAAAGGATCCACAACCGCATCCGAGCCTCGCTCTCCATCCCGCGTTAGACGCTAAGGATTGCGTGACCATCTGACAAGACAGCAGAATCCAGCCTTGCATTTCCAAGCCATCCCCGAAAACCTGCGCCGAAAGGAGGAACCCAATGCTCAACGGAATTCGGATCATAGAGGTCGAGGGCTTGGGACCAGGCCCATTCGCGGCGATGCTACTGGCGGATCTGGGCGCAGATGTCGTCACGATCCACCGCAAAGGGCAACACGCCGCGCCGGGCATGCCGGAACAATCCGTCCTGGATCGTGGCAAACGTTCAATCGATCTGGACCTCAAGGACCCCGCCGATCTGGAAATCGCCCGTCGCCTGATTGCCGCAGCCGATGCCCTGATCGAGGGGTTCCGCCCGGGGGTGATGGAAAAGCTGGGTTTAGGCCCCGAGGCCTTCAGGGATAACAATCCTGGGCTTGTATATGGTCGCATGACCGGTTGGGGACAGGACAGCCCGCTTTCCGACACGGCTGGCCACGATCTGAACTATATCTCTTTGTCGGGCGCCCTGTGGTATGCCTCCGCCCCCGGCCACCCCCCACAAACCCCTGCCACGCTGGTCGGTGACATTGGCGGCGGCGCAATGTATCTGGTCGCCGGGATATTAGCCGGGATTTTGAACGCTCAACGAACCGGACAAGGCACGGTCGTTGACGCTGCCATTTATGACGGATCGGCACATATGATGAACCTGTTGATGAGCCTGCGCCAAACCGGCAACCTATCCGACGCGCGCGGCGCAAGCCTGCTGGACGGCCCCCATTGGAGCCGCACCTACGCATGCGCAGATCAGGGATTTGTTTCGGTGCAATGCCTCGAGCCGAAATTTTATGCCGAGTTCCTGCAGAGACTGGACCTCACCGACGATCCCGAATTTCAAAAACAGTATGTGCCCGCGCTCTGGCCCGCGCTTGCGCAGCGACTCGCAGAGATTTTCGCGCAGCAACCCCGTGACCACTGGGCGGACCTGTTCAAGGGCACCGATGCCTGCGTTGCGCCAGTTCTCAGCCCGCAAGAGGCCCAAGCCCACCCCATGAACACCGCACGCCAAACCTGGATAGAACAAGACGGCGTGTTTCAGGCCGCCGCCGCCCCGCGTTTTGCGAACCACGAATGGCAGCCCAAACCCATCCCAAGCCGCGGCGAACACCGACAGGACATTCTGGAGGAGTTGGCCACAAATACAGCCCCCGCCTCTTCTCCTGGCTAAAAATACCTCGGGGTGAATTGGCCGCAGGCCAAGAGGGGCTGGCCCCTCTACCCGTCCCGCCACGACCGCACAGTGTCGATCATCAACTGAACATTTTCAGGATCGGCATCGGGCGTGATCCCGTGGCCCAGGTTGAAGATATGCGGCCCCTTCGAGAACGCCTGCACGATGCGTCTCGTCTCATCCACCAGCGCCTGCCCACCCGTCACCATGTGGGACGAAGCCAGATTGCCCTGAACGCAGCCATCCACCTGCACATGCTCTGCCGCCCAGTCCGGCGAAACAGAGTTGTCCAGTGCAACGCAATCAACGCCAGTGGCCTTGGCAAAACCGACATAGGCGTCGCCCGCTTCACGCGGGAACCCGATCACCGGGATTCCGGGATGGCGCTCCTTGATCGCCTGAGTAATCACTCTGCACGGCTCAACAGCGTATTTTTGAAACGCTTCGCCTTTCAGCGACCCGGCCCAGCTGTCAAAGATTTTGACCACCTCGGCCCCGGCCTCGATCTGGGCCGAAAGGTATTCGATCGTCGCCTGCGTAATCCGCTCCAGCAGCGCTTCAAACAGCGCCGTGTTGCCTTCGCGCAGCGCATGGGCGGGTCCCTGATCCGGCGTGCCGCGTCCGGCGATCATATAGGTGGCCACGGTCCAGGGCGCGCCAGCGAACCCGATCAGAGTCGTTTCGGATGGCAATTCGCGCGACAGGATGCGAACCGTCTCATAGACTGGCGACAGGGTTTCATGGATGTCGGCGACGGGTTTCAACGCATCAAATTCTGATTGCTGCGTGATCGTCGACAAACGCGGCCCCTCGCCCGTGACAAACCACAGATCAGCGCCCAGCGCCTGTGGCACCAGCAGGATATCGGCAAACAGGATCGCCGCGTCGAACCCGTATCGGCGGATCGGTTGCAGCGTCACTTCGGCCGCCAGTTCGGGGTTGTAACACAAAGACAGGAAATCGCCGGCCTGCGCACGGGTTGCGCGATACTCGGGCAGATAACGCCCGGCCTGCCGCATCATCCAGATCGGCGGCACATCCTGCACCTCGCCCGCCAGCGCCCGCAGCAGTTTCTTTGTCTCGGCCATCTTTTTCCCCAATCGTCTGGTTTGTCGCAACGGGTCGTGCCTCAGTGGCAATTTGTCAAGCTCTGCCCCCATTGTCAGGGCAATGTGACGCGACTAAAGCTGTGCGTATGACACTGACCCTGCCAACCCCCGCATCACCGCTCAAGATCGGCACTCGTGGCTCACCGCTGGCGCTGGCACAAGCCCATGAAACCCGCGAACGCCTGGGCAAAGCCTTTGATCTGCCCGATGAGGCGTTCGAAATCGTTGTGATCAAAACCACCGGCGATAACCGGGCAATGATCGATGCGGATCGGCCGTTGAAAGAGATTGGCAACAAGGGTCTGTTCACCAAAGAAATCGAAGAGGCACTGCTAAGCGGCGATATCGACATCGCGGTGCATTCCACCAAGGATATGCCGGTCGCTCAACCCCACGGGCTGGTACTGGACACGTTCCTGCCACGCGAAGACGTGCGGGATGCGTTTATCTCTCCCAGCCTAAGTTCGATCCACGAGCTTGCCCAAGGGGCTGTGGTGGGCACGTCATCACTGCGGCGACGGGCGCAATTGCTGAACCGCCGTCCCGATCTGAACGTGGTTGAATTCAGGGGCAATGTGCAGACGCGCCTGAAAAAGCTGTCCGACGGTGTGGCGGACTGCACCTTTCTGGCCATGGCCGGTATCCGGCGCCTGAAAATGGACGAGGTTCCCGCCACCGCCATTTCAACCGAGGATATGCTGCCCGCTATCGCGCAGGGCACAATCGGCATCGAACGGCGTAGCGACGACACCCGCGCGGCTGAAATGCTCGAAGCAATCCACCATGCGGAAACCGGTCAGCGCCTGGCCGCTGAACGCGCCTTGCTGGCGGCGCTGGATGGCTCATGTGAAACCCCCATCGCGGGTCTGGCCGAGATACAAGAAGGCCAACTGCGCCTGCGCGGAGAGGTGCTGCGCCCCGACGGGTCCGAGGCAATCTCTGAAGACGTTACAGGTGCCATCGCAGACGGGTCAGACATGGGCCGCGCCTTGGCGGACTCCCTGCTAAAGCAGGCCGGTCCGGGATTTTTCGACTGGAGAAACTAAAAAAGTTTAAGAAAAGTGAACTACTTCACTGAGGCGACCGTTCGAATAAGGCACAACTGTGTCATACCGATTGAGAAGTCGGGACGGTCTCGAAAAAGTCGAAAGTTTTTTTAGTCCGTTCTTTTTTGTAAGTGGTATTCGAGGGGGCGAGGCCTCATCCCGAACTCCGATCAGTAAGGGCCGTTGTCTGAGAAGACAGCGGCCCGCTTAGTTTCTTAGGCTGCACTTATCGCCTGAACCGCTTTTTCGACGGCCAGTCGCGTATGCTCCAGATCGGCTGCGGTGACAGCCAACGAGGGATATACCTTGCCCGGTGCCTTAAACACACCATTTGCGCGCAGGGTCGCGTTGTAGAGCGCGCCGCGCTGCGGATCGTCATGTTGCGCGCTGCGATAGTCGCGGCAATCTGCATCGGTGAAATAGATATCAAACAGAGTTTCGTCGCCACAGATCCGATGCGGGATCCCCGCTTGGGTCAGCGCATCCACCTGCATTTTCTGCAACTCGGCCCCGATTTCGCGCAGGCGGTCATACATACCCTCGCGCCCCAGAACCTCCATCGTTTTCAACCCCGCGACCGAGGCGACAGGATTGCCTGACAGCGTCCCCAGCTGCATCAGCCAGCCTTCCTCGCCGACCTGGGCCTTGTCGAAATGCTTCATGATCTCGGCGCTTGCGCCCAGCGCGGCCAGAGGGAAGCCTCCGCCGATGATTTTGCCAAGCGTACAGATATCAGGTGTCACCCCATATCGTTCCTGCGCACCGCCAAAGGCCAGACGGAACCCGGTGACGATTTCATCAAAAATCAGCAGGACATTGTGTTTGTCACAAAGATCGCGCAATCCCTGAAGATATCCAGGCAGCGCCGGGATGATCCGTTGCAAGGGCTCGACCATGATGGCGGCGATGTCGTCATGCTCATTCAGCAGGTTTTCGACCGCCTCCAGATCATTATACGGCGCGACCAGCATTTGCTCGGCCACACTTTCGGGGATGCCCGCACTGTCGGGTACGGCCTGTGGGAAATTCACGCGGCGACTGGGGGCTAGGCTCATCTGCGCCTCTGCGCTCATGCCGTGATACCCGCCTTCGAACTTCAAAATCTTGTCGCGGCCGGTATAGGCGCGCGCCAGGCGAATGGCGTACATATCGGCCTCACCGCCCGAGGCAACAAAGCGCACCTGTTCGCAGCATGGCACTGCGTCCACGATAGCTTCGGCCAGTTCAATTCCGCGCGCGTTGTTGGCGAAAAAGGTCATGCCCTTGGGCAATTGTTCCAGAACGGCCTCCATCACCTCGGGGTGACCATGGCCCAAAAGCATCGGGCCGGAGCCGATCAGATAATCCACATATTCATTGCCATCCTCGTCCCAGACGCGGCTCCCTTCGCCGCGCGCGATAATGATGCCCGGATCGAAGTTACCGAAACCACCGGCGGGCAAAACCGTGTTTGCGCGATCGATCCATTCAGATTGGGTGTTGATTTTCAGCATCTCAAACGATCTCCAGTAGGGATGAGCCAAGAACATCCGGGTCTGGTACAACACCTAACCCCGGACCTTCGGGCGGAGCAATCCGTCCATTTTCACGGTTTGGTGCCTCCGGACAGATGCGCGGTGACACATAGGATGACAGGTCACAGGTATTCATCAATGACCCGTGCGGGGTCGAGGCCGCAAAATGCAGCGAGGCGGCGGTGACGATATCTGAACCCCACGTACATTCGGCGCAGATCTCGGCCCCGAAATGCACGGTCAGATCACGGGCGCGGCGCATGGCGGACAGGCCACCGAACTTCGACAGTTTCAGTGCGACGGCATCCATGCAGCCTAGGTCATGCGCGCGGTGCAGCGACGCCAGATCATGGGCGTTTTCGTCGATTTTCATAGGCAACCCGGTCGCTTGCCGGACGGCGGCACAGTCCTCCAGTGATTTACAGGGCTGTTCCAGCATCACATCCAGATGCGCGACCGCCCGGCCCGTCCGCGTCGCTTGCAAGCGCGAAGCGCCGCAGTTCCAGTCACCATAGACAAGCGGCCCGGGTCCGACAGCCTCACGCACTTTGATCAGACGCTCGGCATCGGCCTGCCAATCGCCCTCAACCCCCAACTTGACCTGAAACTGACGGATGCCGGTCTGGTAAGCAGTTTTGGCAATCCGTGCCATGTCGTCCGGCGCGATGCAGGTGATCGAGTGATAGAGTGGCATATCCTTGCGCGTGCGCCCGCCCAGCAGCGCATAGATCGGCTGGCCCGTGGCCTGCCCGAACAAATCCCACAGGGCGATGTCGATCGCGGACTTGGCATAGCGATGGCCCTGCAGAAACCCGTCCAGCTTACGCATCGGGGCGTCCACACCAAATGGGGACATGCCGAGGATTTCAGAGGCCATCTCGGTCACGGCGCTTGGCACGCCACCGGCATAGGCGGGCAGGTAATGCGGGATCGGGCAGACCTCTCCCCACCCTTTCAGACCAGTATCTGTCTCAAGGCACAGGATATGAGAGGTCACGGTCGCGCAGGTCTTGCCCTCGGCCATGTGATAGGTCTCATGGCTGGTCAGATCGACGGACCAGAGCGTTATCCGAGTCACCTTCATTCAGAACGTCCTTTGAAAACCGATGGCGGGCTCGAAAGGGGGCCAGCCCCCCTCTTGGCCTGCGGCCAATTCACCCCCCGAGGTATTTTGGGCCAGATGAAGCAGCGGATCATCGCGGGGCCTCGAATGTCGCGACCGGAGCCCCCAACATGTCTTCGTCCGGGTGAACGCCTAGGCCGGGCGTTTCCGGTAGGTGCAGGTGACCGTCGATGTTACGCGGGCCACGTCCGCCAGCGATATCAATGGTGATCATGTCCTGACATGCCCAGACCGCGTGGCAATTGTCATCCGGAATGGTGGCCGCGAGATGCAGCGCCTCGGTATCGGCCAGAACTGTGCCGCCGGTCGCCATGACAAACATGTCGATCCCATGCGCCAGAGCAATATCTCGCATCCGAGCCGCCTTGGTCAGGCCGCCGACGCGGTTCAATTTGATCCCAAAAACATCGGCCAGCCCGTCACGCGCGATGCGGGCCGCGTCTTGCAGAGTCACGAGGCTTTCGTCCACCGAGACGGGCGAGGAATGGCGGCCAGCGATGGCGGCGATGTCATCCAGTGTCTCGCCCGGCTGTTCGAACATGACGTTCAGGTCCTCGCAGGCGCTCATTACCCGTAAGGCTTGCTGCCGCGTCCAACCGCGGTTCACGTCATACAAAACGATCTCACCGGGTCGCCGGATGCTTTCCACATCGCGGACGCGGGCAATGTCGCGTTCTACGTCGCCGCCGATCTTGACTGAATGCGCGACGTAGCCACGGCTGCGGTAACGCTCCATCACCTCGCGGGTTTCTTCGGCGGTTTTGGCTCCGACGGATGAGGCAATCGGGCGCGGCGTGCGCGATCCGCCGCCCATGAGGTCTGCAATCGGCAAACCCGCCGCCCGACCCGCAATATCCCAGCAAGCCATGTCGATCGGGCTTTTGGCGTACAGGTGGCCGGGAAGGGCAATGTCCATGGCGCGCTCGACATCCAGAACGCGGCGTGGGTCGAGGCCCAGAATGAACGGGGCCATCGTTTCGATCCCGGCGCGGATACCCGGACCGTGCGCCGGGACATAGGTGTGACCCCATGGGGTTCCTTCGCCCCATCCGATCAGCCCGGTGTCTGTTTCGACCTTAACGATTGTCGCGTCAAGTGTTTCAAACTTGAGCCGTCCGCCGGACAGCCAATAGGGATGCTCTAACGGCAGGTCGACGTGGTAGACGGTGATCGTCTTGATCTTCATAAAGTGTACTCCGCCACCGGCGCGCCGAGGCTTTCGAAATCGGGTGTTACGCCCAGTCCAGGCGTATCAGAGGCGAAAAGCTTGCCATCCCGCGACATCGGCCCGCCGTTTCCAGTCGACCGCGTGTTATAGTTCATCAAATCCGTCGTGTTCTGCAGATACTCAGCCGGGGTCGACGCCGCGAAATGGGCCACGACCGACGAGGTGATTTCGCCGCCCCAAGTGTCTTCGCTGACAACGGGAATCCGGTTTTCGACCAGATAGTCCCGCACACGCCGCGCCTTGCTGAGCCCCCCAAGGTTCGAGATTTTCAGACAGCATATCTCGGCCCCGCGATCCGCGACGATCCTCTGGGCCATATGCATGCCGGTGACGCACTCGTCCAGTTTCATCGGCTGTTCAGCCACGCGACGAACCTGCTGGCATTCCTCATAGGTGCGGCAGGGTTGTTCCAGAATGAAATCCAGATCGCGCGTGGCTCGGGCGACCCGGATCGCGTTGTCGACGCGCCAACCCTGATTGGCATCCGCCATCGCCTTTTCGCCGGGTTGCAACAGAGGCACCGTGGTGCGAATACGCTCAATATCCGTTGCCCAGTCGCCGCCCACCTTGATCTGAAACTGCCGGTAACCCTGATCCCTGTAGGCATTCATCTCGGCAACGGTCTCATCCACCGCCTTCTGGGGCGCGACGCGGTACATCGGGGCACCATCCGTCAACTTACCGCCCAGTAGCATCCAGACAGGTTGATCGCATGACTTGCCCAATATGTCCCAGCATGCGGCGTCAAAGGGGGCTTTTGCATAGCCGTGGCCTTGGACTAAATGGTCCAACAATTGCTCGATCCGGCCTACCTGCCGCGGGTCCTCGCCCAGAAGTTTTAGGGCCACCAACCGGGCGAGTGCGACCACACCTTCGGAATGGGCGACCATATAGTTCTCGCCGCAGGGCGTGAACTCTCCGCATCCCTGAAGACCAGCGTCCGTGTCGATTACGACAACCGAAGCGGTGGCCGTCTCAATCGCGTTGCCCGCGCCCCAGACATAGGCACCGCCGACATAGGGCAGGCCCGTCTGGTATACGCGAATACGAGTGATCTTCATGCCGCATCCATCCGTGGCAGATCGCCCAACCCTTCGCCCCGCCAGAGGACAAAGGTCAGGATCGGCTGATCTGTCGTGGTCATGGCGTGGCTTTGCCAGCTGTCGTGCTGGCGGGTCTCGTTTGGGCCAACGAACCGTTCATCGCCTTCGGTGCGAAAGATCGCGCCACCGGCCAGGGTCAGATACAACTCTTCCGCCTGATGACTGTGCCAGCCATAGTTCAGGCCCGCACCCCAATAGGCCACGTAGCCGCGCAACTGGTTCGAGTGGAAATGGCCAGTGGGACCAAACAACTCGTAATACCCATAGCGGCTTAGGAAATCGGCACCAACTTCTTCTTCGGTATAGGTTTGCTTCCAGTGGGCCAGATGGGCACTGGCCCGGATCGCATCCGACAGCGCCTGAGTTGCCGCGTCCGGTGAAAAATCGGTTCGCCGCACCAATTCCATTGCAGGGACCGCGTTCGCGGCCAAATCTGTTGGCTCCAGATCGTCTGGCCATGCGCCAAACGCGGACAGCGCGGGGTGCGACTGATGCACATGCCGGGCGGCCTGAAGAACGGCGTCCAGTGTCATGGGGTCACCACAATGTTGCCGGTGTGCTTCTTCGCGATAAAGGCAGCCTGAGCGTCTCGCAGCTCTTCCAAAGGATAGGTTGCGGCGAGTGCAGGCTTGATTTCGCCAGCTTCGATGTACTTCACGAGGTTCAGCATGACTTGCGGGTCAATCACGGTTGATCCGGTGAAGGTCAGATCACGCAGATAGAAAGTGCGCAGATCAAACTCGACCATTGGTCCGGCAATCGCGCCCGAACAAGTATAACGACCGCCACGCTCGAGGATGTCGATCAGGTGCGGCCAATACGGACCGCCCACCACATCCGCAACGACGGTGATCTTTTCATCGCCCAGAGAGGCACGCAGGTTTTCCGGCGCGCGGGGCAGGATCTTGTCCGGGCCCAGCGCGGCCACATCGGCGTGCTTTGCTTCGGACGCCATGGCGATCACCCGGGCACCGCGACGTTTGGCCAATTGCACAAGGGCCCCGCCGACACCGCCCGAGGCACCCGGCACAAGCACAGTGTCTTTGTCGGATACATTGGCGCGGGCCAGCATGCCCTCGGCCGTTGAGTAAGAGCACGAGAACGTTGCCAGTTCCGCGTCCGACAGGTCCGATGAGATCGGGACCGCGTTCACCGCAAGCGTCGTGGCGTATACGGCAAAGCCTCCGTCCCGCTCGGACCCGAAATATCCGGTCTTGTCCATGTTTTCCGGGTCAGCAGGGTCGCGCAGCCAGCCGTCGGTGATGACGCGCTCGCCGATCCGCGCAGGATCGACGCCGTCGCCGACGGCCACGATGTGCCCGCAGATATCGGCCCCCTGAATACGCGGGAAGGTGATCGGCGCGCCGCCCCAAGTCGGGTCGTCCTGCCCTACTTCTTCGAAAGCGCCTCCGGTCGTCGCGTCAGTGACCGTCTTGGAGTACCAGCCCGACCGCGTGTTGACGTCAGTGTTGTTCAGACCGCAGGCTGCGACCTTGATCAGTACCTCTCCGGCGGCGGGTTCTGGACGCGGCCAGTCTTCATGCAACACCATCTGTTCCAGACCGCCATGGCCCATTGTGACCATGGCTTTCATTGTGTCGGGCAAGCTCATTATGCAGTCTCCAGAATGGCGTCGGTGCGTGGCAGCAGACTTTGCGGATCATAGGCCGGTTCGCCCAGCACGCGGGCTGCGCGGGGTTTGCCGTGGATCACGACCTCCAACGCGGTTCCGGCGTCGGCCGCTTCGGGCTTGATGTAGGCAAAGGCAAGGATCTTGCCGACGGTGTGCCCGTAAGCAACAGAAGCCGTCGAGCCCACAACAGTCCCATTCAACATGACCGCCTCACCGCCGTGACCGTCAATCTCGCCATCCGGCTCGATCTCAAGGTATGCGCAAACCCAAGGCAGGTCGGTATTGTGGGTCTTGTCCTTGCCCAGATATTCCTTATCAGTACGCGCAAAGCGCAACACGTCGGCTTCGGCCAAAGTGACCTCATTGGTCAATTCGCCCGCGCCTTTGAAGCCTTTCTCCATCCGCATCACGTTCATGGCAAAGCTGCCATAATCGGTGATGCCATGCGCCTCACCCGCGGCCCAAAGCGCGTTGTAAACGTCAAGGCACGCGGCGTTCGGCATGTGCAATTCCCAGCCCAATTCACCCGCATAGGACATGCGGAAGGCCCAGACTTTGTGACCCGCGACGGTGATTTCCTGCGCGGACAGCCAACGGTACCCGGCATTGGTCAGATCGGCGTCAGTGCATCGCGCCAGCACGTCCCGCGAGCGGGGGCCGTTCAACGACAGGGCGGACCAGTCGGCGGACAGAGCGGTGATCTGCACATCCTCATTCGCACGCTGCTGCGCCAGATGATCTAGCAGGCGTTGTTCGAAAAAGGCCGCGCAAACCAGGTAGAAGCGATCTTCGGCCATGCGGACAATCGTCGTCTCCAACTCGATCCGCCCGCGACGGTTCAGCATGTGGGTCAATGTGATCGAGCCGACCTTTTGCGGCATCCGGTTCGCGGTCAGCCGGTCCAGCAGAGCGTAAGCGTCCGGACCGGAGACCTCGACCTTGGTAAAGGCGGTGACATCCATTATGCCAACGCTTTCGCGCACCGCCTTGACCTCAGCCGCGACCATGTCGTCGGCAGGGGTCCGGCGGAAGGAATAGTGATCGCGCTGCTCCACACCGTCCCGTGCAAACCAGCGGGGGCGTTCAAAGCCATACACCTCTTCATGCACCGCGCCCTTGGATTTCAGCAGCTCATACAGCGGCGACGGCTTGATCGGACGCCCCTCAAGACGGTTGAAATGCGGGAATGGAATTTCGTGGCGCAGACAGTAGTCTTCCTCGGCCTTGATCACCTGCCAATCCTTGGTCGCATAGCTGCCGAACCGGCGCGGATCGTATTCGCGCATCGAGATATCGGCCGCGCCATGCACCATCCAGCGCGCCAGTTCGCGGGTCAGACCCGGCCCCCAACCGATCCCGATCTGCGTTCCGCAGCAGCACCAGTAATTCCGAACACCCGGTGCAGGTCCGATCAACGGGTTGCCATCTGGCGGATGTGAGATCGCGCCGTGCACGTCGCGCTGAATGCCCAGTTCGGCAAAGATCGGCATGCGGTTCAGGCTTTCCTCAAGCCACGGCATCACCCGGTCGTAATCTGCGTCGAACAGCCAGTTCTCGTATTCCCACGGGCAGTGATCATGCCAGACCGAGTTCGGGTTTTCCTTCTCGTAAATCCCGATCAGCCCTCGCTGCTGCTCCATCCGGATGTAGCCCGAGACTTTGCGGTCATCGCGGATCACCGGCAGTTCTTTGTCTAGGTTCTGGAACTCGGGCACCGGCTCGGTCACGAAATAGTGGTGGGTCATCGAGGTCATCGGCAACTGCAGCCCCGACCACTCACCCATCTGACGGGCATAGGTTCCGCCCGCATTCACCACATGCTCACACGTGATGGTGCCCTGTTCGGTCTCAACCACCCACTCGCCATTGTCGGCCTGTGTAATGTTGGTCGCGCGGCAGTTGCGGAAGATACGGACGCCCTTCTGACGCGCGCCCGTTGCCATCGCCATGGTCACGTTGGTCGGGTCCACATGGCCGTCATCCGGCGTGTGCAAAGCACCCAAAACACCTTCGAGGTTATAGAACGGATGCAGTTCGGCCACCTTTTCAGGCCCGACCAGCTCGATGTTGAATCCCAGAGACCGGCCTACAGACAGGGTGTGGCGCAGCCAGTCCATTTCATCCTCGGTATAGGCCAGACGGAAAGAGCCGCAGCCATGCCACGTCACCGGCTGACCGGTTTCGGCCTCTAACTGACCGGAATATAGACCGATGTTGTAGTCCACGCATTTGCCCAGCCCAAAGCTCGAGGTCGAATGCGTGATCTGGCCGGCCGCGTGCCAAGTGCTGCCGCTGGTCAGCTCGGCCTTTTCCAGCAAGACGGTATCGTGGCCCCAGCCTTCGTGCGCCAGATGATAGGCCAGACCGACCCCCATGACGCCGCCTCCGACGATGACCACACGTGCATGTGACGGCAAATTCTTCTCGGACATGATTTTTCCTCTTCCCGAGTCGCGTTTCTGCTCGACAGGCTAATTCCACATTTGTACCATCGTCAATCATGAATGACACAAATGTATCATCAATCGTTCTCGACCGCCTCAGCCAAGAGTGGGATGCCCTCACGCCCGAGGCGCAGAAGGCTGCGCGTTACGTACTGGAAAACCCAACAGACGTTGGGGTTTCGACCGTGCGCGAGATTGCCGAAGCGGCAAAGGTCAAACCCAATACATTTGTCCGCATGGCACGGCAGGTGGGGTTTGAAGGGTACGAGGATTTCCGCGCACCGTTCCGCGATGCGATTCGGCAAGGCGGCGTGTCGTTTCCAGACCGCGCCCGTTGGTTGCAGGATATTGGAAAGTCTGGCGAACTGGGTGGGCTTTATGCGGATATGGTCGGGGCCGCGATCCGCAATATCGAAGAGACCTTCGCCGGAATCGACGCCGCCAGCCTCAAGAGTGCAGCCGAAGACATCTGGAACTGCCGCCAGATTTTCACGTTGGGTGTGGGCGTCAACAACTCGAACGCGCGCAATTTCACCTATCTTGCCTCAACGGGGATGAAGCAGTTCCATGCCATCCCCCGTCCCGGCTCGACCCCGGTGGACGATCTGGCCTGGGCCGATGAGCAGGACGTGCTGATCGCCATCACCTGCCATCCATACCGCACCGAGGTGATCGACGCGATCAAGCTGGCGCGCCTGCAGGGGCTTACAGTCATTGGCATCTCGGACAGCCCGGCGAGCCCCGTCATCCTGAACGCGCAGCACGGCTTTGTCGTCGCCGCAGATACCCCGCAATTCTTCCCGTCCTCCGTCTCGACCATCGCCTTGTTGGAAACGCTGCTGTCCTTCGTGATCGCGGTTTCCAGCGATGAGATCGTCGAGCGGGTGGAACGGTTTCACCAACGCAGACACCAACTTGGCCTCTACGCGGAGGAGCCCGAATGAACGCACCCCTAACGCACTCACTGGACGCGCGCTATTACACAGACCCGGCGATTTTCGAGCAGGAAATGCAGGGACTTCTGGCCCGGACATGGCAATTCGCAGGCCATGTAGCTCAGGTTCGGGAAGCGGGGGACTATTTCGCCTTTGAAATCGCCGGGCAGAGCCTGTTCTGCGTCCGAGGGCGCGACGGTGAAATCCGCACCTTCTACAACGTCTGTCAGCACCGCGCCCACGAGATGGTGACCGGCGCAGGCAATACGCGCGTCGTTGTGTGCCCCTATCATGCGTGGACCTATGAACTGTCCGGCCAGTTGCGTGCCGGACCGAACATCAAATCCGTTCCGGGGTTCGACCGCAGCGCAATCTGTCTGACCTCGGTCCGCACCGAGGTCTTCAATGGCTTCATCTTTGTGAACCTCGATGACGACGCCGCCCCGATGGATGAATGGTACCCCGGCGTACGCGAAGAAATCCGCGCTTTCGTTCCGCATATCGACGAGCTTGAACCGTTGGAATGGGTCGAGATCCCCGAGAACTGTAACTGGAAGGTCAGCATCGAGAATTACTCGGAATGCTACCATTGCCCGACCAACCACCCCACCTTTGCCGAGGGCGTCGTCAAGCCCGAGACCTATGACATCCAACCCGATGCAGGCGGCGGCTATGTCCTGCGCCATACGACCGAGTGTCAGAGCCTGGACAAGATGACCTATCCCATCGACCTGACGGTGCCACATGCGGGCGACTATCAGTCATGGTTCTTGTGGCCGATGTTCTCGTTCCAGTGCTACCCGGGCAACGTTCTGAACACCTATCACTGGCGCGCTGAGGACCCCGATCACTGCACCGTCTGGCGCGGTTGGTACACCGAGGGCGGATCAGAAAGCGCCGTCATCCGGCAACTGGCGGTACAGGACCGCGAAACCACCGTTGAAGAGGACATTCGGTTGGTCGAATCCGTCCACCGCGGCCTCAAATCGCGCGGGTACCGGCCCGGCCCTCTGGTTCTGGACCCAGGATGTGGGGTGATGTCGGAACACTCGATCGCCCGCCTTCAGCAATGGATGCGCGAAGCGGTAGACCCGTGAAAGGACCCTTAATCTCATGCTAATGCCCGAAGACTGGCGTCCCGAACATAAGCTGTTTCCCTATCAGGTCGGCTTCACCAGCCCGCCCTTCGACTTTGACGCGGCACCGTCGGATTTCCTGCGCATGTGCCCCGAGACTGTTGGCGTTCATGGCTGGATGCTGCACGTCCCGGATTACGTACATGGGCTGGATCAACGGAAGCAGAACTTTGGCATGCTCGAGGATTTTGTCCACTGCATGTCCCGAAACGGGGTCGATGTCTGCGGTCAGGTCGGATCGAATTGGGTACACGCCTGCGGTCTGGGGGTTGAGGGCGTGCGCCAACACTGCGCGGACCTGTCAGACAAGCACGGTATCCAGTTCCACATGGCCGGCTACGCCATGGTCGAAGCTCTGCGTGAGATGAACATCGAAAAGGTCGCGTTGAACGCCACCTATCACTGGCCCGAATGGTGGCAGGGTACGGTCGGTTTTCTGAAAGAAGCCGGGTTTGACGTCCTTTGGGCCGGGAATTTCCACGATCAAGGGTGGTTCGACTCGCAGGAACAAGTCAATTCGTATCGCTGGATATTCGACGGTGACCTTGCCCAAAAAAGCTTTGAATACGTGGCGGACAAGGCCCCGCAGGCTGATGCAATCCTGATCAACGGCATGTGTAATTTCCGCACCGGGCCAAATGGCCTGCCCCAGCGCCCGTTGCATCTGGCCGACACGCTTGAGGCTGCCCTGGGAAAGCCGGTGATTGGTCACGACATCGCGCTGTACTGGCGCATTTTCAAGTCCCTCAACCTGGCGCCCGAAAAACCCTACGGGCAGCTTCTGAGGCGACTTCAGAACTGACGAAAAGGACAATCGACATGCACAAGATCCTCGCGCTTTGGGCAGTGCCCCGGTCCACGTCGACCGCTTTTGAATGGATGATGCGACAGCGCGGGGATCTGGATTGTTTACACGAGCCTTTTGGCGAGGCTTGGTATCAAGGCGAAGACCCACTTTGGCACAGGTTCAAACCCGGCGATGTAACGACGCCCGGCCTGACGTTGGACTCGGTCTGGGCCGACATTCAGGATCGCGCGCAAAAGGGGCCTGTGTTCATCAAGGACTTCCCGCACTACATCAATCATATGTGGGACGCGGACTTTCTGGCGAATTTCAACCATGCCTTCCTGATCCGCGATCCGGCAAAGACGATCACTTCAATGTACAATAAATGGCCCGACTTTGCCGAAGGCGAGGTCGGATTTCCCGAACAACGCGCCTTGTTCGACTTGCTGACCGCGCTGAACGGCACACCGCCGCCGGTCATTGACAGCGACGACCTGTTGGAGAACCCGCATAATATGACCGATCGGTTCTGTCAGGCCGTTGGTATTCCGTTCCTGCCGGACGCCCTGACCTGGGAGGCTGGTGGCAATCCCTCGGCCCATAGTTGGTGGGATGGCGGGTCATTTCACGCCAATCTGGCCAACTCAACCGGTTTGGCACCACAGCCTCGTAAACACATCTCGATCACGGACGCGCCGGACCGGGTGAAACATGTGTATCGCCGCATGAAACCCCACTATGACCACCTCTACAAACACCGCCTGACGGCCTGATACACCGGAGACACGATATGGCAGACATTTTTGACGAAGACCTTTTCCTAAAAGGGCTTGAGCAGCGCAAGAACACGCTGGGCGCGGAATACGTGGAAAAGAACCTGGCGGCGGCAGATGACTTTACCCGCCCCTTCCAAGAGGCCATGACCGCATGGTGCTGGGGATTTGGCTGGGGCGATGATGTGATCGACCCCAAGACACGATCGATGATGAATCTGTCAATGATCGGTGCGCTGGGGAAAATGCATGAATGGGAAATCCACTGCAAAGGCGCGATCAACAACGGCGTCTCGCCCGAAGAAATCCGCGCCATCATCCATGTGATCGGAATCTATTGCGGCGTACCGCAAGCGCTGGAGTGCTTCCGCGTCGCCCGCAAGGTTCTCGACTTGGCGTGATATGGCGGCTGATCGCGCTGCCGCTTGTCGTCACATCGGCAGCGCGGCCCGGGGTTTGATCAGGCTTGTCAGCTCATAGGCCGCCACCTGACTTCCGATGCCTTTCAAATCGAACGGTCCCGCGGGATCCATATTGATCCGAACCTGCCGCGCCGTGGCATTTGAAATCAGAACCTGACCATCGCTGGCGATCTCACATAGGCGCGCCGCCAGATTGGGCGCTGGCCCGATCGCAGAATAGTCAAAGCGGCCCTCGAATCCGATCCGGCCCAACGTTGCAGGGCCGGTGGCAATGCCGATGCCCAAGCCAAGACCATGACCGGCACGGTACGGGGCCATGACTCTGCGGACATCCACCTGCATTTTTTGGGCCAGATCAACCGCGCGTTGTGCCGCGTCGTCCAGCGGCACAGGTGCGCCGAACAGGACCATCAACCCATCGCCCAAGAACCGCTCGAGCGTGCCGCCACACGCCTCGACCAGCGGTCCGCAGGTGCCGTGGAATGCATTAAGGGCAGCGATAACCTGATCCGGGCTGGCAGCAGCAGCAAAGGCTGTGAACCCGCGCAGATCAGCAAAAAGGACCGTGATCTCGGCTTTGCGCGTGCGCAGCACATCCGCCTCATCAGTGGCTCCGACAATCATTGCAGCGACCTGCGCCGGCAGGAACCGTTTAAGACGGTTGGTACGCTCAATCTCTTCGATCTGTTTGGCCACGCGAGACTCCAATGCGGCGTTCCAATCGGCCAATTGCGCCTTTTGCACCTCGACCTGTCCATAAAGCGCGCCCAGTTTTTCGCTGGTCTGGTTCACGTGGCTGGCCAATTCGCCAAGCTCGTCCCGGTTGGGCACCGTGATACGGCTGTCAAACCCGCCACGGGATAGCTTGCTGAGCGCGGCATGGATGCGTTCAATCGGCCAGAGCAGAGAGGACGAGATCGAATACCCCAGCAACAGCGCAATCCCAATGGCGGCAACCGCCGCTGCCATGATGTTCAGGCGCGAGGTCAAATAAGCCTGAGATGTGAGGTCCGCGAGGTCGCGCACCTCTTGCTCAACGTCCTGCGCAACAGTGTATGCCTCTCGCTGCATGGCCTGAAGCGGGCCGAACAACTGGTCCAGACCATGGCGCGCTGCTGCCGTCAAATCCCCTGCTTGGCTCAGGCGCCGAAGCTCTGAGATGGCAGGCAAAAGCTCCTGAAGATCCGCCCGCAGGCTTGCGATAGCCTTTTCATCGGGCATGCCCGGTTGCCCGAACCGGCGAAAACCCAGCGCCAAATTCCGTTCCAACCCCGCAGTGACGTGCTGGATCGACCTCGTCGAGGCACCAGACACCCCATTATGGCTGGTTTCGTCTTGCAGATTTTGTGGAACGAACAAGGCCAGTATGTATGCGTTCAGGTTGGAAATTGTTGTGTAGGTGTCGTTAAAAAACGCGATCCTCTCCTGATCGCGCATCATGGCTTCGGTCCGCAGATTGGCCTGATGCAAAGCGAACAAACCAAACAACACCAGGATGACAAGCAGCCCGGTAATCCCAAGAAAAGCGGCAAGCAGCTTGGCCCGAACCGATAAAGCGATCCTTGCGACGCTGAGTGCAACAAATCGAAGCCCGAATTGGCCAATGTTGCGGTCGTGTGGCATGTGTAACCCCCGCCGAAATACGCGGCAGAATTGGGGTGAGTTTACACAAATAAGCCTAAGATTTCCATGTTTCTGGGCCTAATGTCTGCACAAATCATGATATGAAGGGCTGTTTTTCAAGTTATCTGACGTTTCAATTGCCACAGTGTCCCGCAAAACTCCGACATCCGCAATTTTAGCGTGATTTCTGGTGACTTTAACACCCATAGGCATAAGAGGAACACGCTGCTCAGAATCGCAGGTTTCGTACAGAGAAGGCCGACATATAGTGCCTTTTCACATGGCTGGTCGATCACGCGTTGACTGACATACCGGCCTTTCGGCGCATAAACTCCAAGCAACGTCAGGCACTCGAAACAGCCTTTGGTCTTTCTGGCCAAATCTCAACCTTGCGAGCGATTGAATGGCACCCGGCGCGAACGACTACAGATAGTAGGTGGCGGAGACGAAGTCAGCATAACTAAGCCCATAAGATCCTGTTAAGTATGAAATAAACTGGAAATTGAGGGAGAAATACCACGATACCTACCACACAAAACTCGATGTCAAGTGATAGGACGTTGGTCATATACTATAGCAAACCCTCACGCGGATTGCAGCAAACAGCCGCATTGAGCCCGAAGCAAATTATGTGAATGGCAGTATTGGGTTGTCAAAAAATCATCTGCGAGGTGTGTACCAAATTGGTGATGTGTAGGCTCGCTCCTGTAGCGAAAGCGGGGCTTCGTTAGGGATCTGCGTTCCGAACACCTTTGCATCATATGTCGTCCACCGTGGTGTCGGTATTGCCAACACTCTCACGTAGTAGAACGCGCTTTGCGTTGGGTCGTAGTCCGGGTCTTCCCAATATCCGGCGAGAATTGCCTGGCCGATGTCGTTTGTCCAAGAAGCGGTTTCTACGTCTACCGTATTGCCAACAGGGCCGTCACACGCCGCGTTAATAAGTTCACGCCCACCGCAAGCTACATCATAAACACGTTCCGACGTTGTACCGTCACTGTTCAGCCAGCCTTTGACAATCTGAATGCGGTCGAGGTTCGCCCCATCGGGATCACGAAGCGCACGGACCAGAAAGCGCGGAGAGCGACCGTTACTGTCCACTGGCAAATCCGCCCCCATCGGGACGCCATTTTCATATCCATACGCGGCAAAATCCGCACGTGGCAGGTCGGTTTCGTCGAATTCATATCCTGCAAAAACGCGAACACGCATGTGCGGCCCAGTGGTGGCATAGACTTCTTTTCGAGCAAAAGCATCCCAAATGGCCTCGCGGGTGTTTTCCCTTGCCCAAACGGCCGCCAAACCCGACGCCGAAGTCTGCCATGCATATTGGGCAACACTCTCGTCACCACCAATACCGCCGACGACCTCTTCAAAACGGATCGGGTCAGCAGTAGGTTCAACAGCCGCGACTTTCCCGAAGAAATTGTCCTCGCCAACCGTGGACAGCGATGTATGAGCGTCCGTTGAGCCGATCACGCCAAACTTGAACGGATTTATCCCAGTTGCCGCCTCGTATCCAAGTCCGCGGCGCAACGCGGCCCGTGCATACTCGCGCGGAAGCATCTCCGGTGTTTTGGGCTCTGGTCCAAGTTGTCCTTTGTCCCAAGTTTCGAAGTCGGCAAATTCATCGTCTGGTGACAGCATGGGATGTGCTTCGCCGTCACCTTTCATTTGCGTGATTTCGTAGATCGGTTCCCACTTGGCACGCTGTTTGAAATACTCAACGTCGAACGGTTCGCCCGACAAGCGCACTTCGTCAAACATCAACCCGTTTGACAAATTGCCATTGTGCGGGATCGCAAGCAACTTTTGGCCTGTTTTCTCTTCGGCTTGTTCCATCCATGCCCAAAGGTCTTCGGGGTCGAAGCTATCAAAGTTCGAGAACGGGATGATCTTGTCAGCGCCCTCTTTGCCACCGTTGAATATGACATTCCTGTGTAGGTTGTTCCGCTGTGGGTTCGAGGTCCACTCGAACCCGATAAGCGCAGTAAACAAACCCGGTTGATTGTGTGCCTCAGCGGCAGAGGTAATGTTGCTCCACGCAGTTTGGTAAATCTCCTGATAATCTGCCAATGGGTCTGTGCCAGTGGACTTGGCTTGGCTCCAAATGGACCATGCGCCGACGGGATCACCGGCTTCGACGGCCGCGTTCAGTTGCTGGCCAAACTCCGTGGAAAGCAGCGTGGCATCTTTGGCTGAGAGCAGCGGCGCAAGACCAAGGTTCTCGGCGTGATCGGCAACAACCAGAAAATCCAATGGTCTGCGCAACCTAGCTTCGACGCCAGTGCTAGATGTCACCACCTCGCCTTTGGCGAAACGATACGCTGCATCAGGGTCAAGTATATTGCCGATCATACCAGCATCGGTGGAGTAAGAGGTATGCAAGTGAGTGTCGCCGAAAAAGACCTGATTGGGAAAGTCTTGTTGTGGGTAGGGAGAATATTCTCTGTCGCCGGGTTGAGTGCTTGGGACGTCCTCGGCATACGCGGCAGCAGTATACGCAACAGTCAAAATAGACGCTAAACGGAGCATTTAGTAACCTCATATTTCGCAGAGAGAATACTATGCTTGTTGCAAATATCTAAGACGCAATATCAATAACCGTTTCGTTCGCTACGCGGACTTTGAGCAAATTTCACTGAATGCCCCCACCGAGCCGAATGCGGCAGAAGAAGGGTCCCGCAAACGCTTTTGCGGGTTTCTGCCGGAAATATTTGAAGCCTTTAGTGCTTCCGATAAAAGTCCCGGATTTGTGGTAGGTTATTCAGCATTGACAAGAAATTTAGGGAGGAAAAATATGAAATACAGAACAAAATCTACAATACTCGCGGCCTTATTTGCTGCAACTGCTACAGCCGTTTGCGCACAAGATGAACCTCCTATGAACTTCCTGATTATTTGGGGAGATGACATCGGGTTTTGGAATATTAGTGCCTACAACCATGGCATGATGGGCTATCAGACTCCCAACATCGACCGTATAGCCAAAGAAGGCGCCCTTTTTACCGATTGGTACGGAGAGCAGTCCTGTACGGCAGGTCGAGCGGCTTTCATAACTGGGCAATCTCCCATTCGTACGGGTCTAACTAAGGTCGGCCTTCCCGGCGCACCTGAGGGCATGCCCGTGGAAGATCCCACCATCGCCGGATTACTCAAAAACCACGGATATATGACAGGCCAGTTTGGCAAAAACCATTTGGGTGATCGTGACGAGCACCTCCCCACCAATCACGGTTTCGATGAATTTTTCGGGAACCTCTACCACCTCAACGCCGAAGAAGAGCCTGAAAATCCTGATTATCCCAAGGATGAAACCTTTAGAGAGAATTTCGGCCCGCGTGGGGTAATCAAGTCAACCGCAGACGGTTCGATTGAGGACACCGGGCCGCTTACAAAAAAACGCATGGAAACCGTTGACGAAGAAGTCACGGCAAGTGCGTTGGACTTCATGGATAGAGCTGTTGAACAGGACAAGCCTTTCTTCCTTTGGTGGAATTCCACTCGCATGCACATTTTTACGCACCTGAAAGAAGAGTCCGACGGGGTGACAGGACTTGGAATTTATCCTGACGGCATGGTCGAGCATGATGGGCACGTCGGTGTTTTACTTGATAAACTTGATGAGCTTGGGATCGCCGAGAATACTGTCGTTATGTACTCAACCGACAACGGAGCGGAGACGTTTACATGGCCGGATGGCGGAACAACGCCCTTCCGAGGCGAGAAAAACACGCAATGGGAAGGTGGCTATCGTGTTCCAACGGTAATCAAGTGGCCAGGCGTCATCGAGCCAGGGTCGAAGATCAATGGCGTAGCATCGCACGCGGACATGTTGCCAACCATTATGGCTTCTGTTGGTGAGCCAGACATCAAAGAAAGGCTACTCGATGGTGGCGTTGAAGCCATCGGCCGCCAATACAAGGCACATCTGGACGGCTACAATCTTCTTCCGTCGTTCTCAGGTGAAAGCGATGATTGGCCACGCAGTGAATTCATCTATTGGACTGACGATGGTAGCGTCGCCGCCTTGCGCTATGAACAATACAAGGTGACATTCTTAAAACAGAACGCACATGGACTTGATGTTTGGCTCTCGCCTTTCGAGGTTTTGCGCGCACCCATGCTTTCAAACTTACGCAGCGATCCGTTCGAGAGAGCCGAAGAAGAGAACGCTATGGGTTACCAGCGTTGGTTCCTTGAGCATATGTTCGCAATAGCTCCTGCTGCCGCCTATGTTGGGCAATGGTTGCAAAGCTTCGAGGAGTTTCCGCCAAGGCAAAAACCTGGAAGCTTCAACCTCGACAACGTTATGGAAGAACTCACTAGCCGCGCTGGCAATCAATAGCTCTATCGGAACCCAACAAGCTTGGTTCGCCAGCTTGAATTCAAAGACAACCGTCTGTCGAAGTTGGGCACATATATTGTCCCCTTGGACTGAAAACTAGCGCAGTCCAAGGGAGAAGAGGAACATCGGCTTTGTCCGCAGAGTAGACGTTCGATGAAGCATGCTCCAGTGTCCGCTTTGCGGACTTTGCAGCCATCCGCATATTTACTCCAAAGGACCGCAGTCAGCCCAAACCAGACATTCAGAGTCGGACTTTGCAAAGTCCGGCGGACGGAATAGGCGGACTTTCTTGCCTATTTGAAGATCATGCAAACTTCATTCAACTTGAGAACCGGTGTGGTAGCTTGGTCGAGTGAGTTCATGAGATCAGATCAGTCCAATTGGAGAACGACCATGCGTCATATCGAGTTATTTCGGATATTACCAAAAGCGACCATAGCCTTTGTGGCTTCAGTATCGATGGCCTGGGGATGCACTGGCATCATGTTGACAGGGCAGGATGGAAGCATCGTTCGCGCAAGGACCGCCGAATGGGGGCCGTTCGATCTTGAGACAAAGATCAACATTATTCCGCGAGGTTTCACTTATACCGCAGGCGAAATGCCAGATGGGCAAGACGGAGCAAACTGGACCGGCCGATTTGGAATGGTCGGTATCAGCATGTTGGATCATGGGGCTCCCGCAGATGGGATCAACGAAGCTGGGTTGACCGCCGGGTTGTTTTATCTGCCCGGCTTCACCGAGTATCAGGAGTACGACCCTGACCTTTCCGGCAACACGATTCCCGGCGATTTGCTCGCCAGCTATGTCCTTTCCCAATTTGAGACAGTTGAAGAGGCTGCCACAGGGTTGGCGAATGTCCGTGTCGTCGGGGTCGTGGATGAGACCTTAGGATTTCCATTCCCGTTTCATATGTTGGTTGCTGACCGGTTCGGCGGAAGGATCGTCGTCGAGTACATTGATGGTGACCTGACGGTTTTCGATGCCCCGCTTGGCGTGATCACCAATTCGCCAAACTACGATTGGCACATGACGAACCTAAACAACTATGTAAACCTGTCGGCTCTTGGGCTTCCCGAAGTTGAGGCAAGCGGCGTTACTTTCGCGCCCCTGGGCGCTGGGAGCGGTATGATAGGACTGCCAGGCGACTTCACACCCCCATCCCGGTTTGTCCGCGCAGTCGCCTTTTCCCAGACAGCGCGGGAGACGCAAGGTGGCTATGACACCGTACGCGAGGCATTCCGAATACTGGACAACTTCAACATTCCTGCCGATGCCGCTGAGGGCGCTTAAGACGATGTGCAGTCGGATGACCTACTTTACAGCGCAACACAGATCACAACCGCTGCGGACTCCCTGAACCTCGTTTACTACTATCACACGATGTACGACCGAACGGTGCACATGGTTGATATGAAGCAGATTGACTTCGGAGCTATGGGAGGCGAGATGATCGTCTTTGAAACCAGCGGTGATCGCGAACCAACGTTAATCGATGTGACCCCAACGAATTGACGTTTTACCACGTGGGCCGTGGCGGCATCACCGCTAGCTGCGGCCCAATAAAACTTCGGAATGGAGGGTTTACCGCTCCAGCGAGTTACCGGCGCTAGGCTCGAAGCCGCGTTCACCACTGTTCGCACTAGTGACTGGAGGCAGCCCAAACCGGACGTTCACAGTTAGACTTTGCAGTTTCCAAAACGCCAAAGAGCGAACTTTCGCACGAGGGCTACACCCGATACCAGTTTTCAACTTCTCGGGCGGCTTCTTCGGCTGTAAAAGTAGTCTCTACCTCTGCGATTGCGTACTTTACTTCGCCTGAGCTAGCACTGATTTCTAAGACGTTCGCATCTAGGTCATGGGCTGAACCGGCATTTGAATAAATTGTATCAACCCCAATTCTGATAGCGTTTCGGTGTTGCAGTAGGTGCTCAAAAAACCGCACATAAATCATCTCCTCGTACGGAGAATGACTGTCCGCTTCAGAGATCAAACCCAATTCTGCGACCTTGGCACACGTCAAACGCCAAGCCAGTTCCATTGTGGATGGTGGCGCGTCCCTGGCCTCATCAGGATGTTTAGGGTTCGCAAACGTAGACCTTCGAATAGCTTCGAGATTGGCACGCAAGCCCTTTGTGGGAACCGGATAAATGAATTTGGTTTCCTCTGAAGCTAAGGCAGGCTCAATCTGATCCGGCTGCGTCTGGATGAACTCTGAAAACCTGTTTCCGATGATAGGGACTTCACCGACAATCATGTCTGTGGGGTCGGCATGCTTCGCCAGCCATCGCGCCAGGGCTTTCCGCCCCCACAGCCCGGCTGCCTTTCGGATCAACGGATGAGTTCCATCCGAAACATCTGGATACTTTGCGAGTATGTCTTCGGTCTGAAACGCCGCGAGACCTGTATCCCAACGCATAATATGCACGCGACGTCCCAAGGAGACCGAAATGGATATCTGCTGACGCAACAGGAATGACTTTCCTGATGCTGGTAATCCAGTGAAGAAAACCATGCGGCAACGACGTGCAGCGTCGGCCAGGTGTCTTCCAATCTCAGTGTCCGCAAAACTGTCGATAGAAATTGCGAATCTCCTAGTTCGGTGTCGGCAATAGGCTGGAGCGGCGAGCGTTCACCACCTCCAAGATTGTTGCCCAAGAAATCCGGCGATTTCACAGATGAATTGTCAACCTAAATTGCCCCAAAGTGAATTTTGCCTCTCAGTTACTCTCTTAACCACCTAATAACTCGCCGGTCTCAAAAATTGACCATTCCGCAGCACACGCTTCTTGACGAGCGTGCGTCCTTGACTCTTCACAGACTAGGAACGACAAGTGTGTATTGGTAAAAAATTACTCGCTGCCGCGATGCTGCCGGTTACGATAATCCAATGGCCTTCAGACTAATTGTAGCATGTGCCTCAGCATAGGAACGGGTTCCGCTGGGGTCTTCGCTATGAGCTCGTTCCTCGCAAGCATTTGCAACTGTCACCTGACGTGCTCCAGTCATCGCGTGACCCATGAAAGAAGGCGCCGTATGAACAGCACATGGCTCTTAAATTGCGTGCTTGATGCCCGATAGATCAGGTCTCAGGCTCAGTTTCAATCAGTCGTTCATCGTGTTTACGCGCTGCATTCTTTGTCTGATCCCGACACTCTTGGTGTTGCTCTCAGGAACGCAGCTTCCTGCCCAAGTCGCAGGCAATGCCGATGGATCGGTTTGTGACGAAGGTTTCGAAAACAAGAACGGATCGTGCCAAAGAACAGACGTACCAGAAAACGCATATTTGACGGGTAGCTCCTATGGTAGCGGCTGGGAATGCAATCACGGTTTCCAGAATGTCGGAGAACTCTGTGAGGAAATAAGAGTTCCTGAAAATGCCTATCTTGCATCAACCGGAGATCAGTGGGAGTGCAATCGGCTGTTCCAGCGTGTCGGGGAACTCTGTGAAGAAGTGATGGCACCTCAAAATGGGTACGTCGAAACCCGGTTTGGCGTGCAGGAAATACACTGCAACTGGGGATTTCGTAAGGAGGATCAGGATTGTGTTGCGATTAATGTCCCGAGCAACGGCCGCCTGACTGACAAAAACAGCGCGGATGGTTGGGTGTGCCTCAGAGGTTACAGGGCAGCGGAGAGCGGTTGTGAGCCTGTGGCAGTTCCACAGCATGCATACCTCGCGCCTGAAACTTATTCCGGATGGAAATGCGAACGTGGTTTTCGCGCAAACCGGGACAAGTGCGTTGCGATCCTTGTCCCTTCAAACGCTCATTTGAATCGAAGAGGTGATGGTTGGGAATGTAACCGGCCGTTCACGAGACAGAACGACCAGTGCACCGAAAATGTGCCGCGACAATAAGTTAGTGGAAACCAAAGTCGCCTGACAAATCCGGAAGGACTAAGCCGTGAACTATAACTCGATTGACGAAAACCTGGGTAAAAGTCTCAAAGCCGAAAAGGCGCGTCGCCGGTCCTACAGGATTAAGATATCTATTGCGTCAGCGGTGTGTGTTGTGGCGATAATTACCGTGGTGTTTCTCTGATGCGTAAAAATGCCCCTCAAGTAACTCTTCCCGGTTCAAAGATGTCAGCTCATGGTCTGGAACAAAGAGCATTTCAGGACCGCAGTGTTCGTAAGTCGCGGAACGCTGACGTATCAGGAGTGATTGAAGAAGAATTTGGAAAGTACTTGATTAAGGCTGGCGTTCTGAGCGGCAATAGTGTTGCACGGGCATTTCCTAAGCCACCGGCTAAAACGCAGGCAATGATTGCCGATGCAGTTGGCGAAACACCAGCATTGGCCATTGAAGCCTTAAAAGAAATTCTCGAAGAACGAGACAGGAAGCGAAGCGGTCAACGCCGTTTGGAGGGAAACTCCGGCACCTTCGTTCCCAGTGAAAGAGAATATGCAGAGGCATTACGCCAGATCAGGCTCACCCCTGCGCAGGTAACAATGCTCAAAGCACTTACAATCGCAGGCAAGGAAGGTCTGACTATTGGTCACTTGTCTCAGGCAGCCTGTTACAAATCGCGCGAGGCCTGCATCAAGGTCTTCAAGAAAATCGGACTATTAATTGCTGAATATCTGGAACTCGAACTTCCCGAAGCCGGATCGGCACAGAATGATGGCGCCGCCCAGGTCCTGGCCTTTTCTCACATCGAAAGTGACGATGAGCCAGCAACTTGGATCATGCATCAGGAACTGCGCGACGCTGTTCGTTCGGTTCTATGACGTGCGTTCCAGCGCCTGCTTTTGAAGCGAAACCCGAAACGGAACAAGTGCACGAAAGGTTGCTCACGTAGCTTATGTTGGAGAAAAGACCATATCCGCTTGAATTGATCTATGTACCTGTGAAACGTGCAAAAACACTTGATCAGCAAAAAGTGCTGACGCTGGCCGAAGATATTCTGAAGAACGGCCAGAAGACCCCGATCCAGATACGCTCGGACAACAAGAGGTTCGTACTGATTGAAGGCCTTCACCGATTAGAGGCCATTCGCGCCCTAGGAGGTGATACCGTCGAAGCCTATCTGGTCCGCGCCAGACTACACTAAATACCTATTGGAATTGGCGTTCGACAAAGCCTCGGAAAATGTCAGCAGACGTTGACTTTTTTCATCCCAAAGATGCAACCGTGCGCAATGAAGGCTCTCAAATAAAGTAATACGCTGGCAATCTTCCAACTCAGAATGGTCACACAAAACCTCGTTTAGCCGATAAAACGGTATGCGGCTGGCGAGATGGTGAACATGGTGCACACCAATGTTGCCAGAGAACCACCGCAGGATGCCTGGCAGGGCATAGTGAGAACTGCCATAGAACGCGGCGTTCTGAAGGTTCCAGCCCTCTTCCCGATCCCAAGTCGTGTGTTCGAACTGGTGTTGAATGTAGAAAAGCCAAATACCAATGGATGATGCGACAATCACGGTTGGCAGGAAAACACACGCCAACACCTCAAAGCCTCCGGCCCATAAAATCAGAGCCAATAACCCTGCAATTGCGGCGTTTGTTCCCATCGCACTTGCCCAATACAGCCAGCCCGACCGCATGAAGCCAACAGGTAAGCGGTATTGAATAAAGAACGTATAGATCGGCGCAACACCGAACAGGAAGACGGGGTTCCGGGTCAGACGATACGCGGCACGCCCGAACCAATTCCGTTTCAGGTATTCCTCAATGGTCAATGTAGGGATGTCACCCATACCACGCCGATCAAGGTTACCGGTTGAGGCATGGTGAATCGCATGGCTTTGCCGCCAAACGTCATAGGGAGTAACGGTAAGAACACCCAGAACCCGGCCGATCCAATTGCATGCGCGGCGACTTCTAAAGAAAGATCCATGACCACAATCATGCATGATGATGAAGATACGGACCAGAAATGCGGCATTCAGGATGGCCAGAAATATTGCGATCCAGACGCTGAATGACAACGCAAACCACGCTAGGGCCCATAGCGCGAATAAGGGGAAAACAGTGATCGCAAGTTCAAAAACACTGCGCTTCGCATCGGGCACACGGTACTGCGCGAGCACCCGCGTCCAGTCTTTAGGTTGCAACTTACTTGGTCTCCGACGGCTTATAGTCGCCCATTGTTCAAACGGGCACCCTTATGGGTGCCCGTGAAAGGTCAGGCGAGTGCCAGATTGGCGGCGCTTTCGCGTCCGTCACGGCCAGCTTCGACGTCGAAAGTAACTTTCTGACCGTCTTTCAATTCGCTAAGGCCGGAACGTTCAACTGCTGAGATATGCACGAACACGTCGCGCTTGCCATCTTCAGGCTCGATAAAGCCAAAACCTTTGGTTGAGTTGAACCATTTTACTGTGCCATTTGCCATGGTGGAAGTCTCCTAATACGTGCCGCCCGCATCATTGCGGCGACTCGGCGTGGTCGGTCTGAATCGAAAGACTGAACGCCGAATTGGGGAGACAGCAGGTCGAAAAAGAAAAACGTAAGCCTCGTGTATATGGACTTCGACTACGCACGATACAAGCCTTGATGCTTTGGCGGACAACAGAGAATTTGAGCCTGTCTGGCTTAGAACTAGGCAAGTAGAGGTGAAACCGTTGCTCTTCGATCCAAACTTGAAGGTGGCTTGGGTCAGCGGCACAGAAGACTAACGATCATTTTTGGGAAATTATCCTGCTGCATACGAGACAGCGATAAGCGTCCGTTTTGGTGCCTTGGCGAGACTTTGCAAAGTCCGCTTTCTGCGTATTGCAGTCGTTGGGGCATCGCGCAGAAAACTGCACTTTGGGCTCGAAGAGGATGTTCGCCGCACTTTTCATGAGTGACTGCTTACTTCGCACAAGCAGTCACTTGGGTGTGATGACGCCCCAGCTACTGACCTGAGCCCAGCGATCCGGGCGGGAGATTCAACTCAATCGACGACGATGGTGACGCTCGTTTCGGCTCAGAAGCCCGGTGGATGGTCGACACTCATGCGACAATTGCCAGTCACGAAAAGCGGGCGACTCTTGCCGCCCGCTTAATCTTCACACGTCGATCTTTTCTGCGATACTCAGCGCGTCTTCCAATTCAACGCCAAGATATCGAACTGTGCTGTCAACCTTGGTGTGGCCAAGCAAGAGCTGCACCGCGCGTAGATTGCCCGTTTTCCGGTAGATCAGTGCCGCTTTTGTGCGTCTCAGCGAATGCGTGCCGTAACCGTTTGGCTCCAAACCAATCGCCGACACCCAATCGCGGACCAAACGCGCGTACTGTCGCGTCGATATATGCGGCCTTTCGTGGAAGCGGCTTGGGAAAAGGAAATTGCGTCCAAGCATCTCCGGGCGACATACCCAGGTCCAGATGGACTGGCGGGTATTTTCCGAAACCTCGAATTTGACTGGCCGATTTGTTTTGCTCTGGACAACTGTCACGCGTTCGCGGACCCGATCACCAGCAACAAGATCGGCTACGTTCAAACGAACGAGATCGCAGCCTCGCAGCTTGCTATCGATCGCAAGATTGAAGAGTGCCAAGTCCCTGAGATTGTCCGAGAGTTCAAGCCGGGCGCGGATGGCCCAGACCTGCTTCGCGAGAAGCGGGCGTTTCTGGCCTATATGGCGACCTTTGTTCCACGGCGGGCGCTTCGGTGTGATGGCAGGAAGTTGAATAATGGACATCGTTTGTCCTCCATCCTTCCCTCCCTCTCCAGGCACCGACACCGTGTCGACCAACTGAATCTATCAGGGAGCTAAAGACAGGTTTCATCAGAGTACGCGACGTTCGTTAGCAGCGCAGCGTATGACCGCATCGAGCCCAAAGCGGACTGAAATGTGCTCGCAAAATGAATTGCGGCGATAGACATTCTCTTGAGCGGTCTAACCCACCACTAAATGCATTCACCGCCATCGATAACCAGGGCTTGCCCCGTCATAAAAGCGGATTCATCTGAAGCTAAATAGACGATCCCATGGCCAATCTCTTCAACTGTCGCCCATCGACTCATGGGGATCGCCTGCTCGATGTAGCTTTCCAGTTTGGCACGGCCTCCCATCTGCTTTTCGAAGCCTGCATTGAAAGGGGTGTCTACAAATCCTGGACATAGGGCATTGAAACGGATTGCATGGACAGCGTAGTCGGCTGCCATCTGCCGGACCATCGCAACAGCAGCGTGCTTTGTAGTCGCATAGGCGATCATACCCCGGTCATATTGAACCCCAGAATTGGAGGCCGTGACGATCACGCTGCCTCCACCTAGTGATTTCATATGGGGGACGGCTGCACGCGCGGCAATGAAGTGAGCGCGGACATTCAATGCCCAAGAAGCATCCATTCCATCTGGTTCCACTTCTTCCAGCGTTCCTTCGATCTGCAACCCAGCGTGAGAGTGCAACACGTCAAGCCGACCGAAGTTTTTAACTGCTTCGTCTATGGTTCTGGTAAGGGCATCGTCATCGGTCACATCAAGCTGTATGGCAGATGCTTGATTTCCCTGCGCAACGATCGCGGCCAAAGTGGCTTCAGCAAGTGTTGCATCGCGATCGGTTACCACAACATGCGCACCCTCTTGTGCCATTGCCATTGAACCCGCCCGACCAATTCCTGATCCCGCGCCCGTCACGAGCGCGACCTTACCTGCAAGCCGCATGTCACTTGGCTCCTTTATTTAATTATTCGATTTTGAGGCGCCTCGGCGCAAAAGCAGCTGCGCTGCTACGAGCAACAAGAGCGACGCGCCCATAACCATAGTGCCGATGGCATTGATCTCGGGTGTTACGCCGCGCCGGATGGATGAGAATATGTAGATTGGCAGCGTTGTTTCTGAGCCAGCTACGAAGAACGCGATGATGAAATCATCAAATGAGAAAGTGAAGCTGAGCAGGAAGCCTGCCAAAATTGCCGGTGCTATCAACGGCAGGGTCACCTGTCGAAAGGTGCCCCAGGGCGTCGCAAAGAGGTCAGCCGAAGCTTCCATGAGCGCGCGGTCCATACCCGATAGCCTTGCACGTACGATGATTATGACCAGCGCCATTGTGAACATGGTGTGTGCGGCGACAAGCGTGGGCATCCCCATGGAAAGTTGCGGGGGATTTGCTCCATCGGGCCATAGGCTTGCAAGAAGCGGGTTTAGCCAGCCGAATACGGTGACCAGGGCAATGAGCGTCGCGATGCCGATGACGATACCGGGTATCATTATCGCAATATAAATCATCGCATCAAACAAAGTTCGGAGCCATCCCTTAACCCCTTGTAAAGCGATGGCTGCCATGGTTCCGAGAGTGGATGCGAGGCAAGCAGTTATGAATGCCGCAAGCAGACTGGTCTCGAGCGCGTCCATTACAAATGGGTTGTTCAGCGCTTTACCATACCATTGGGTCGAGAACCCCATGAACTGGCTTGCGTGTCGTCCGGCATTAAAGCTGAAAAGCGCGATGATGCCGATTGGAATATAGAGAAAAAGGTAGACGCAAATCGCGTATAAGCGCATCGGACCCTCACATCAGCGAGACATCTTCGCGCTGGCCACCCAGGCGCGAGATGAATTTCATGTAAATTGAGACAGTGACAAGCATTACGACAACCAGAGTCATTGCGACCGCCGATCCGTACGCCCAGTTCCGAGACTGCAGGAACAGGTCCACCAGCGCATTTCCGACGAAAAAGACCTTTCCGCCGCCCAAGATCGCTGGGATCAGAAACTCGCCCATCAGCAAGATGAAGACCAGCATGCAGCCAGTTGCGATACCAGGCACCGACAAAGGAAGTGTCACCTGACGGAACGTACGCCATGGGGTAGAGCCGAGATCAGCCGATGCTTCCAGTAGGCGTTTATCCAGTTTGTCTAAGCTTACAAAAATCGGGAAAACCATCAGAGGTAGATACCCATAGACAATCCCGACAAGCACAGCGAACGGCGTATTTATCAGGCGGATATCATCGATGCCGATCGACTCCAGTAAAGCGGGCAAGCCACGCCCCCCAAGGATGAAAATCCAAGCGTATGACCGGATCAGGATCGATGTCCAGAACGGCACGATCACTAGGATCAACAGCGAAGTTCTCCACTTTGGTGAACAACGCACTGCAAGAAAGTAGGCGAGCGGGTAGGCAATTACCAACGCAGCGATAGTCCCCAGAGGTGCAAGGATCAAAGTGTTCTTAAACGCCGTCCATCGCGCAGGAAGGTTGGCATATTGTTCCAACGTGAACGCTGGAACGTAGCCTCCGGCGGCACCCCGTTCGCCAAAGGAAAAGACGAAGACGACCAGCAGAGGAAGGGCTAGCATTACCAAAAGCCATATTCCTGCTGGAGCCAGCAACAGTGCTTTTCTGCCTCGTTCGGTCATTTTGTCCTCGTCTTTTCCGATATTGGCGGCCTTGCTGCTTAGGCCGACTTGAAGCGGGCGAGCAACTCGGCACGGTTTGGATCGGTTAGTGTAGCCGCCGCGCCGAACTCGAGTGCATTCAGAAGGTCAGCTGCCGGATAAAGGATCGGATCTTCCAGTAGTTCCTTCGGCAGCAACGCATTGGTGCGAGCATCAGCCGATGGATAGCCGTGAGCGAGAACTTCTTTCGCATTAACTTCCGGGTTCAGCAGGAAGTCGATCAAGGCATAAGCGGCATCCATATGGGGTGCGCCCTTAGGAATAGCGTAGTAGTCGGACCAGAGTTCACCGCCCTCAGTTCCCAGAACGTAGGCGATTTCAGGCATGTCGACATTCATCTGCTTGCCGTCACCTGTCCAGCACATCGTCATCCAGGCGTCACCGTTACGCATCGGTGGCTGATAATCCGACGAGATTGCAAACAGATGCGGTTTGGCATCCAGCAACAATTTCTCGGCATCCGCCAGTTCCTTCTCATCGACCGAGTTGAAGGAGTAGCCGAAGTATTTCAGGGCATTACCGATGGTGGTGAGTTGGTAATCATGCACCATTGTCCGGCCTGAGTAACCTTCCATAGTAAGGTCCCAGAACTCTTTCCATGTGGTTGGAGTCGGAGCGCCGTCAAGCTTGCTGGTGTTCACTGCAAAGCCAGTCGTGCCCCAGTTTTTTGGCACCGCGTAAAGCTGGCCATCGACAGAACCGGCATCGGAAAAGCGCTGTTCGAATGAACCTGCGTCGTAGTTTGGCAGTTTGGACGTATCGAGCGGGATGATCAGATCTTCACCCACATACGTAGTGATCGTGTAGTTGGTTGGAACGAAAACGTCCCAGCCAGACCCTCCAGCCTGTAGTTTTGCCAACATCTCTTCGTTCGAGCCAAAAACATTGACCTGAACATGGGCGCCAGTGGCTTCCGTGAAGGCTTCGAAGTTCATCTCGTCATGGTAGTTCGGCCATGTGGCGAGGATCACTCGGTCGCCAATGTCCCCGGCAGCAAATGCCGGGCGTGGACGCAACCCAGGAATGGCCGTGCCCAGAACGGCCGTTGCCATCCCAAGACCTGTCACGCCTAAGAAATGTCGCCGTGTAACCGAACCCTTTTGGTACCGGCGAAGCTCTTCCATGAACTTTTGCTTGGAAATAGTCCCATTATCCTTGGTCATTGTGAACCTCTCTGTTGTTGGATTGCGGGATTTGTTATTTTTCCAGGATCAGCAGTGCGCCTTCGCCCCATGAAACAACGGCCTGCTCTCCTGCATTGAACGTCCCCTCGTTCAATTCCGCTTGCCTTGGCACAAGTACGTGGAAATCACCCAGTGCTTCGTTGCGCGCAAGGTATTCTGTGTGCTCCCCAAGGAAGATCCGATTTTGAATGGTAACTGGCAGAGCGATTTCAGCTGTGGGTAGCGCGCGGGTCAGCGTGATCTGTTCAGGACGGATACTAACGCACACTTCCTGCCCTGCATCTATTGGAATCTCCGGAGTTCCGTGCACCTTTTGGCCACTCGCTAAACGCACAGTGATTTGGTCGGCTGCTGAGTCAGTCACAGTTGCATCAAAGAAATTTGAGGTGCCTACAAATCCAGCCACGTAGCGGCTGCGGGGCATGTCATAGAGTTCGCGTGGGCTGCCAACCTGCACAATACTGCCGCCTTCCATCACACAAATTCGGTCGGACATTGAAAGCGCTTCTTCTTGGTCGTGCGTGACGAGGACAAAAGTTATTCCCAGTTGTCGTTGCAGGTTCTGCAGTTCAAACTGCATTTCTTTTCGAAGCTTTCGATCCAGAGCAGCCATTGGTTCATCAAGCAGCAAAAGCTTGGGCTCGTTTACGATCGCACGCGCCAAAGCGACGCGTTGCTGCTGACCACCAGACATCTCCCAGATGCGACGTGGGCCAAACCCACCAAGACGGACAGTTTCCAGCGCTTGCTCAACCTTTGTCGCGATTGTTTGTTTGTCTACGCGTGGTCGTTGTTGGCGCAGGCCGTACGCGATGTTGTCGAACACGCTTAGGTGAGGAAAAAGAGCATAGTGCTGAAACACCATGTTGACTGGGCGATGGTGCGCATCCAAGTCGTTGACGACTTCTCCATCGAGCAACACCTGACCTTCGGTTGGCTTCTCGAAACCTGCCAACATTCTAAGCGCAGTGGTTTTGCCACAACCAGATGGGCCTAAGAACGACAGGAACTCTCCTTTCCCAATGGAAAGATTCAGGTCTTTGGCGGCGACCACATTCCCGAAGGTCTTGGTCACTCCTCGGAGTTCCGCAATCGTCTGCATGGTGACGCTCATGTCAAAGCTCATATACTGCCGTTTTCCTTTTGCTTGATTTTTTGGCATTTGTTGGCATACCACTCAAACAAGGAAAAAGTAACAATAACTCGGAATAGCTGTATATACCACAATTGGGGTATAGAGGTGCTTTTCGAAAATCTGGAGCGGCGCGTGTACGATTGGATGGAAGAGGCCGGCAGGGTCGTGGAGAAGATCGGAACCCCAGAATTTCCATGTGCTTTGGCAGATGGCATACGGCAGGTCGCACCATTTGATTTTACGGTGGTGTTTGGCCATGTCGGAACCGAAGCACCAATAGACCTTCACGACGATTTCCCCAAAAGCAAACGGCGTATTTTTGTTGAGGACTACCAAGCCGGGCCCTACGTACTTGATCCATTTTTTTTGGCCGCGACAAAGCCAATAACACCGGGTCTGTACCGCATGCGCGATATCGCACCGGACAGGTTCTATCAGGGCGAATACTATCGCAGCTATTACAAAAGGACTGGGTTAGCAGAGGAGATTGGCTACTTTATCGATATCCCAGGCGCTGGGATGGTTGTGGTCTCGCTCATGCGAGCAGAGAAGCCTTTTTCCGCCAAGGAAATTCGTCATTTGCACGCTCTATGGCCGCTCGTTCGGGCAGCCTGTTGCAAACATTGGAGTGACTTTCCAACGATGGCCCGAGGCGCCGCAGCGAATGGCGTTAGTCGTCGCGTTGATCTAGCATTCCAGGCATTTGGCGATGGCGTTCTGACGCCACGAGAACGAGAAGTCGTTGAGTTCACATTGAAGGGCCATTCGGCAGAAGCTGTTGGCACAATTCTCGGCATCTCTCCAGGCACAGTCCGCATCCACAGACGCAACATTTACGCGAAACTTAGGATCAACTCGCAGGGTGAGCTTTTTTCAAAGTTCATTGAAAAGGCGCTTTAAAAGGTTCCTTGAACACCCACTTTATCCGTTTTGCCGACCTTGCTACCTTGTGACCCAGAAAGCACCAAACATTTGGACGGCACTGTCTGATAGCCAAGGAACCCAAAGGGAGAGGGTTGGGACGCCCGGGACCCATGTTGGGCTAAATTAATACCCGAAAACGCTTTCGGGCCATTGTCTATCTAACCGGATCAGCCGTTTTAAAAATGGCGTCAAGATACGAAAGGCAAAATTTCATGGATGCACCAGTTATCCAGTTGATTTTTATGCTCATCTTGCTGGTTGTCGTGATCTGGCTTTATATCCTGCCGATCACGATGGCAGGGCGGCGCAACCGATCCGGTTTGATCTGGTTCCTGATCGGTCTGGTTGGATCACCCCTTTTGGCTATTCTTTTGCTGCTGGCTCTAGGTGACGCACCCGAACAACCAACAACCTAATTTTGGGACGATACCATCTGACACTCAAAAGGGCTTAACCGGAGGGTATCTGGACGCTCGTGAGCCATAACGTCCTGCTCAGCATGCAATAAAGGGTGCCAATTGAGACACTATACTTCCGGAAGTGAAGACAACTAATCCTTCTCACTCTCCACAACCGTGTACTGTAAACCCAAGGTCGGCCGATTTGATTGGAGAACCACAGACCGCTTTGTCCGCGATGCGGTCCTTCACGAATTTTCGACGAACGTCTGCGTTGAGCCCAAAGCCGACATTCTCCAGAGTGGGCTTTACAGCGAGCCACGCAACAACGGTTCAGCAGCGGGAGTTTCGCAGCGGCAACGTTCTCAGGATTCGCTGGTGAAAGTCGGCCACTAGAACGGGTAATCCACTTTTTCTCGGAGCAACAAAAACAAAGCGAATACAATGAGCCTCATTCTCGGATCAACTGACGTTTTCTGTAACTAGCGACGCGTCTTCAATAATGCCATTACAAGCTCACTTCGGTGTTTCGCCAAAGTAACCTCCAAAAAATGCGATCATTGCCAACAACACGCCAACCAATATCACGATCACAAGCAGTGCTCCGCTACCTTTGGCAAAATATCCCAATGAGACTAGGCCAACCACGAAGATGCCGACCAGAAAGTAGAGTACTGTATTGTCCATCTTTACCCCCGAATAAGCTGTCTACACTCAACAACTACATGCTCCAAAAAAAACGATCCAAAGACCACCAATGAAGGTGACGTCAAACGGCTTTCGGTGACTGTCGAATGCCACTCAGCGTGGCGAACAATACCGGGACCAGGATCATTGTGAGCATCGTGCCCACCGTCAAACCGCCCATGATCGTGACAGCAAGACCCACCCAAAACACGTCTGGAAGTAGCGGTATCACGCCCAAGACTGTAGTGGCGGCGGCCAGTACGACAGGGCGAAGTCTTGAGGCTCCGGCATTCAAAACGGCGTCGTAGCCCGGCTGACCTTCGGCCAAGTTATCGTTGATCTGATCGATCAGAACGATTGCATTTTTGATCATCATGCCCGCCAGGCTCATGCCCCCGAGCAATGCAACGAACCCAAACGGTGTGTTTGTGAGGAGCAGGCTCGGAACAATACCTATCAGCACAAAAGGTACAGTCAGGAAAATGACCAGCGGTCTGCGGTATGAGTTAAACAGCCCAACTACAATCAATGCCATGATCGAAAACGCAGGGATCATACCCGGAATCAAAGACGCTTGCGCAGACACTGTGTCCTCGTACTCTCCACCCCATTCCATGCTGTAGCCCGGCGGTAATTCAGCCTCCAAAGCTTCAAAATCGGCAAGAACCGCGGCGCGATAGCTTGGCAGAGTTACGCTATCGATTGGATTGGCTTGCACCGTCAGAACACGACGCCGGTCGCGACGATTGATCGTCGGGTCTTCGGGCTGGATATTCACGCCGCGTACGACCTGCGCCAATGGGACTGGCTCAACAGAAAACGGTGACTGCAGTTGCAGCAGTTCAAAGTTATCAACGGCAGCAACGTCTTCCGCGCCAGGCCGGACGATGATTGGCAGCAACTCGTCACCCTCGCGGTAGAGGCCGACCGAACGCCCGTCAAATGCACGTTTTGTCGTGTTACCAAGATCTTCATAGGTGATACCGGTCCACCGTGCTCGGTCCTGGTCATAGTCTGGGACAGTTTTCAGGACACGATTGCGCCAATCGGTGCGGGCCACTTTCGTCCATTGATGCTGATCCAGTATCGCAACTGCTCTGTCTCCAATTTCGCGCAAAGTCTCGGGATCGGCATTTGCTGGGCCGACTATGCGGTTCTCGAACGCCCATGTATTGCTAGGCCCGACACCGAATTGGCGTGTGAAAGAAGTCGCCTCGGGCATATTGGCTGATATCCAAAGCGATATCTCTTTGGTCATCTCGGGAATATCGCGGTAATCTTCGACGTTCACAATGACTTGCGCGTAGGAAGGGTTTGTTCCTTCGGGGTCGACCGGCAGGTAGAAACGCGGCGGGCCAGCTCCGATAAAACTGGCAATACCAGTCACCCGATCATCCAATTCCACCTGTGCTTCAATCCGCGTGATCGCTTCGGCAACGGCTTCGATGCGGGTTCCCTCGGGCGCGTAGTAGTCGATCATATATTTGGTCATGGACGACGTCGGGAAGAAAAGCTGCGTTACAGAACCAAAACCAACCCCAGCAATGACCAGAGCACCCATAGCTACTCCAATGGTCAGGTAGCGAACGCGGATCGCGGCGGCCAGAAAGCGGCGATAAACAGCGTAGAGGCCTGTGTCAAAAGTCTCGGCGGCCCCTCCCTTTGGCTCTGGCAGCATGGCAACGCATTGCAGCGGCGTGACCGTCATCGACAACAACCAACTGACCAGCAGCGCAATCCCAACAACCGAGAAGAGCGACCGGCAATACTCTCCGGCGCTCTCAACGGAGGCAAAGATTGGATAGAAGGCCATGACCGCAACGAAGGTGGCCCCGAGCAGTGACATGGCCGGACGCGTAGCGGCATCAATCGCAGCTTTCGCGCGATCCATTCCCTGCGACATCCGGACCATCGCGCCATCGGCAACGACGATTGAGTTGTCGACCATCATGCCAAGCGCGATGATCAACGCCCCCAAGGACATGCGCTGCAGGTCTATGCCCAGTGCCGCCAATGGGATGAAGGTGGTAAGGATCGTCAGGATCAACCCGCTGCCGATGATGATCCCCATGCGAACACCCATCGCCAGAGTCAAAACGACCAGAACGATGGCGACAGCTTGGCCAAGGCTGATCAGGAAACTGCTGACCGCTAGGTTTACGTCATCGGACTGCCAATGCACCCGTTCGACCTCGATGCCCACCGGCAGGGCTGCGATCAGCTCAGATACTCTCGCGTCTACGGCCTCGCCAACGCTGACGACATTGACACCGGACTGAAAGGATATCGCCAAACCTATGGACGGAAGACTGTTATAGCGCATCATCGTCACCGGTGGATCAGCGTAGCCTTCCTTTACGTCAACGATTTCACCCAGCCGCAACAGCTCGGGGCCGCGTTCTTGACCGCTTTGGGCCTGATCCAGACCGCTTGGCCTTACGACCAGATCCGCAATGTCCGACGGGCTGGTGAAAGTACCGCTTGGCGCAATACGCATGCGGTAGTCACCAATATTCACCCGCCCTGCATCCACAACCGCATTCTGAGTTTGCAAGGTATTGAGAATCGTCTGAGCTGAAACGCCCAACGCGGCCAAGGCTTCTTCCCGCGTTTCCAGGTAAATGACCCTGTCGCTTTCTCCCCACAGATCAACGCGGCCGACACCGTCGATCAACGAGAGCTCTCGCTTGAAGTCTTCGGCGAAGCTATCAAGCTCCTGAGCGGAGAACCCATCAGACGTCATAGCCAGAAGCAGACCAAAGACATCACCGAAATCATCGTTGATAGCAGGACGACCTGCGCCCGGGGGCAGGTCTGTTTCCACGTCTCTTACTTTGCGGCGCAGCGTGTCCCAGATTTGTGGCAGTTGGTCGGACCAATAGTTTGGGCGGATTTCGACTTTAATGGTCGACACACCCGCCCTGCTTTCGCTCGAGATGTAATCAATCTCTTTAATCTCTTGGAGCTTTAGCTCAATCCGTTCTGTGACCTCCTGCTCAACTTCTTCGGGGCTGGCGCCAGGATAGAGGGTAGTCACAACCGCAGTTTTGATAGTGAACTCGGGGTCTTCTAGCTGCCCCAGACTGAAGAAAGCCGAAATGCCGCCCAACGTGAGCATGACAACCGTGAACCAAACGAATTTGGCGTTGCGGATTGAGAACGCCGCGAGACCCATTACTCTGTATCCTCAGAAAGTAACGAAACTTTCTGACCCTCTCGCAAAGAGTTCGCTCCGGCAGTGACTACGACGTCACCAAATTCCAGACCTTCACTAACGGCCACCCCTTGCGACCGTGGCGTGCCAAGCGAAACCTTCCTTGCCGTTACGGTTTCTGAGCCGGCATCGAACACCCAGACATGCGGATCTGTTTCCCCTTCAGGCACGAAAACCGCGCTAGCTGGAACCATGATCGCATCGAATGGTTCGTACCCCTCCTTTGGCTGGCCACGGACGCGCCCTGCCATACCCGGAAGAACAAGTGCGTCTTCCGGTTGCTCCATAATCAACGTGACAGGGAAGGTTCGGGTCGTTGCTGAAGCCTCCGATCCAATCTCGCTGATTTCCGCCGGTAAAACTACATCCCCCAGAGCGTCAAAAGTTACGGTTATGTCTTCAATATGCGGGATCAGGGCAATGTATCGTTCCGGGATATCGATTACCACTTCGATGTGCTCAGCATCGAGTATGCGCAGCACCGGAGTCTGTGCCGCAACTTCTTCAAAATCTTCAATGTATTTGGCGACCACACGGCCATCGAACGGCGCTGACAAACTTGTATAAGTTAAATCCAGAGTGGCTCTATCCAGAGCGCCTTGGACGGAATTGATTGCTGCCTGAGCAGATGTTTCGCCCGCGACAAACCGGTCGAGTGTAGCCTGAGCAGCAACATCTTTTTCGACCAGTGATCGTTGCCTATCTGTTTGCAACTTGGCGTTTTCAAACGTCGCCTGTGCGCTCTCAAGTTCAGCAGTAAGCCGATCGACTTCGGCCTGGTACGGGGCTGGGTCCAAGGCCGCGATGACAGCACCTTTCGTCACAAGGTCGCCAACTTGAACGTTGACACCGACAACACTGCCCGGCACGCGAAACGCCAACGACACTTCGCGTGCGGCTCTCGCCGTTCCGACAAAATATCGGTCATGCAAACTGGATAGGTCCGAGATCTCGGTGGCTCTGACAGGCCGTATTAGTGATTGGGTCGCTTCTTCTTCTTTCTCCCAGCAGCCGGCAAGCAACACGAAGGCTAAAAGCCAAACCGATAATCTCTTCATATCCCCCTCCCGTGCCGCACGCGTTCCCATCTTCGTCTCTTTGAAGGTGGCCTAACTTGCGGATTTTGCGCCTAAAGCTGCTACAATTGTACGCGCTTACCAATCAAAGTCAAAAATCCGAATTTGTTTAGGTGTGGTGGAGAGAAACCCGAGTAACTCTTGTCAAACTGACAAGACAACTTCGCAGTACGACGTCGCCTCGATGCTGCTGTTTGTCTTATCGGCAGCACAGAAGGCTGGTTTTCGAGTTAGTGTAGCTGCGTCAAAAGGTAAGCGTGCAGAGGTTACACCGCGATTGAGCAAAGCCACGACCGTTGTCCCGGCTAACGTGTGGAGCGGACATGTCCGCATTTGGCGAACCGCTGCTATTGCCTACTTTTGAGCCAATGGCGGCATTGTCCGCATATCGGTCATTTGGAAAAAATCGCTCAAAGTCTGACTTACGGGACAAACCCGCCGTTCTCCACGAAGACGGATAGGCTCACCTTTTTGAATGATCGCCTCCGCGGTCTTCCGACAATTCGATATCTTATTTACTGATCTTTCCACCGCACGTTCACAGGTATTAGGCAAGTTGCCGGTTCTAACAATCTATGAAAGTGGTAGTGTCTTCGAGCCAACTTACGAGAAGTAACTATGAGCCAACGTCGCCTTGCTGCAATCATGTCTCTGGATGTCGTCGGCTTCAGTCGGATGATGCAGGGCGGCTCCAAGCTACTTCTCAAAACACTGAACACCTTGTACCGCGATTTGGTTACGCCGATCGTTGAACAAAAATCTGGCAGGGTGGTCAAGCTGTTGGGCGATGGAGCATTGATTGAATTTCCGTCAGCAGGGAACGCTTTAGAAGCGGCAATTGCGATTCAAACCGAACTAAGAGATCCAGACCATCACTATCTGGTTCCGGAACGTATTCAGCTTAGAGCGGGTTTGCATGTCGGCGACGTTACCGTCGATGGCGAAGATATCTTCGGAGACGGCGTTAACATCGCTGCGCGGCTCCAATCGGCAGCTGAACCCGGGGGCATTCTGGCCTCAAAGGTACTTTGTGATCTTGCCGGAGCGGACTACGCCAAACGATTGCGCCGAGAAGGGCTGCATACGTTCAAAGGCATTGAACAGCCGATCGAAGTGCTGTCGTTCAACTTCACCGATGAACATGTGTCCAAATCGCGCGCTAACTTCGCCAAAACACAGGAAATTCGTTTCTGCAAAACTGACGACAACATTAGTCTGGCCTGGAGCTCAGTTGGAGACGGTCCTCCGGTCGTAAAGGCGCCAAGTTGGATTGGACACTTGGAGCTTGACTGGCGCAATCCCGGGAAAGCTCCAATTTACACTTCCATCGCTCAAAGACATCGCTTGGTCCGTTTTGACGCCAGGCTCAACGGTCTATCCGACTGGGACGCCGAAACTTGTACGTTCGAACGGTTCGTTGATGACTTGGAAACTGTTTTCGACGCAGCGGATATAAGGCGCGCGCCGATCCTTGCGATATCGCAGGGGTCCGCAGTGGCAGCCGCCTTCGCAGCGCGCCGACCTGACCGCGTGTCTGCGATCGTAATGATAGGTGGGTTCCCCGTTGGTCGGGCAAAAAGAACATCGCAAAAAGATGTGGAACGCGCCAACGCAATTAAGCAAATGATGACTGCCGGGTGGGACGATGATTATCCGTCTCTGCGTGATTTAATGGCGCAAATCATCGTGCCGGGCGCGAGCCAAGAAGAACGGCGGCAATATGCCGAAGATATGCGCAAGATGATTTCACCCGAAAACATGGGGCGGTATCGCGGCGTGATTGATAATATCGATATCACACCGATCTTGTCCAAGGTCGAGGTGCCATGCCTTGTTTGTCATGGGACCAGTGACAGGATGCAGCCGGTCGAACAAGGACGGTTGTTTGCAAGGGGATTACCCAACGCGAAATTCATCGCCTACGAAAGCTCGAACCATACCATCCCGGACAACGACCCGGAATGGCCACGTTTTGAGAGGGATGCCCTGGCTTTCTTGGCTGAACACAGCTGAACTATTGCTCCAAGTGCCTTCGGGTTTGGCGCTATATCTCTCAAAACAAATGCTACAAGAGTACCTCGCCAGAACAATGGAACACAGAGTTTCGATAAGTGCAGTCAGGCCAAAGTAGCCGTTTGGTTTCGCCACTCACTGACTACCTTTCGATGAAATGTAACTAAGACCTATGGAAGAGCACTTTTCAATAAGTTGGGGGATGGCCCACTCACAAACCACCCCCCAGCCGCACTGGACTGCAATTGTCTAGGACGGGTGACTAAAACCCTTCAATTGCGGTTTCGACCTGGCCGCAAAACTTATCAATATCGCGCTCAAGCATATCGCTTTCTCGGATCTCATCTCTGATCGCAGACAGTTCATCTGCAACAGCCCGCAAATCTTCTTCTGGAGCTGCCTCCGCGATACGCACCAAAGCTCGAATAAGGGCGGCCGTTACGAGGCCATTACCCCTGGCTGCGCATCTGGGCGCATTCCTGAACCGTTTCGTAGGGTCCATGAGTTTGTCGTTGCTTTTTCTCATTTTGCCGCCGCCTGTTTTGCACGTTGCCGACAATGCCTGGCTACCTTCTTTGACTTCCATACCTACTGACTTGGAAAAATCTGACTAACTTATGGTGCTGTTCTTTGATCAAAGGCCGCTTTCCATGAGAAAGCAGCCTCCAATCGTGCATATACATAACGCTTTTGCTCTACACGAACCGATCAAATGGATTGTGTTCCTCCTCTCTTTCGGGAACTTGAATATTGCTGCGGTTTGTTGGGCACCCGCCCAATGCGCTCACGTGCAAACGAAGTTCTCGCAAAAGAGCCGCATTGAGATTCTCATGGACCTGTACTCGAGCCCTCAGGATACACGCCGATTCCAGCAAGGCACGGTCGCTTTGAACCAACCAAGGCAATTCCTCTGCAAAGGCGCGCCAGACAGTCTTTTCAGTCTCGTTGAGATAGTCCGGTGGGCCCCCGAGTTCGCCTAGACCTTCCGGTTTGTTCCGTCCTCTGTACCGCTGGGGGTCTTTCTTTGCGGCTCCTGTCAGGATCGCCTTGCCACCCAGACATCTCGTTTGGATGCGCTGGCGGTGGTCCAAGTTCTAAAACAGGTGCGCCAGAAAAGCCTCGTATTGAGGCGCGATATTGCGGCTCGTGTCTTGCTGACCAAGACAGAACCAGGGGCGGTCGAATATCGGATCACCGCAGAAATCAAAGCAGTCTTACAGCAAGCAAACGCGCCCGTTTTTGCAACTCAGCTTGCAAATCGCCCTATTTTTCAAGCGATGGTGAGCTTCGGTGGGGATTATCTGGACTTACCAAAAGCGTTCCAAGGATCCTCCCCAAAATCAGCGCACGCAAACGTTGCCGCTTTGGCGCAGGAAATCTCAACGACCCTCTCAGAAATTCTCCAAGCTGCATAAGGAAAAACAATGATGGATAAAACAAAACACAATCATATGCCCAGTCTCGGCGACATTAACAAAGTCGAGCAAGGTGACATGGGCTTCCCACTCGGATCGACCAGTAAGCCGAGCCTCGCACTCCAACCAGAGATGAGCCCTTCAAAGCGCAGGGCGGCCGCGCGTACGCAAAAGCTTTCCGTAAGTGTAAATCCAGATCTCTATGCTGCTTGGAACGCAATCCGAGAGGACAAAGAGCAAGCGGTTGTGCGAGCCGTCGAGCTGTCTCTGATCGCGTATTTGGAAAAGCACGGACAAACGTTCGATCTGTAAGACCAGCCCTAAAAAGCCCGGCTCCCTGCCTTCGTTATGTGGGGAGTCGTGCCGTTTTCTGGGTCTCTTATTTTTCCCGTGGCCCCCTCTTATTTTTGGTGCTGACCTCTTATTTTTCCAAAAGATTAGGAAACCGATTTTGAGCGGCGTGGAATTGGTGGAATTATTGACTTTATTGTTTTTTATCAAATATTTATATGTTGACTCGGTCGCACTTACGCGATAGAAAATGCGCATTCAAAACGGGAGGGAACAACATGTTCCATTTCATCAAAGAGGCTTACCACCAGTTGCACATTGCAGCTGTCATCATTCATGTTTCGCTGGTTATCGGCGAAGTCTATGATTTGATCCCACACGCGTGACCAGGAGCAAATCATGGAATTTTTGGTCTATCAGATAAGTGAAAGAGCCCTGTTCTGAGCGCCGGTATCATGAGCCTGCGTTGCGGCTCACATTGCAGCTCTTGAAAGCGCCGCCTTCAGAATGGGCGGCTTTTTTGTTTTCAGCAGTGTCAGATGAAGATACTTGGCGTTCTCGTCATCTCGGCACATCCAGGCCGCCGCCGCATACATTTCCTCGAGAACCTTCAGATAGCCAAATAAGTGGGGATCAGTGTCCTTTCTTCGATGCCGGAGGACATCCAGTTTGCCACGGTTGCTCTTGCCGATCTCTGCACCTATTTGGCTGATTTCCAGCCATAGCGCACCTTCGGATTTCGAGTACGTCTCGATTTGTCCTAGAAGAAGAAATCGGCCTTCAGAAATCTTGCCGACGGCGCTCCAAACCGGTTGGCCGGGCTCGCTGAGAATGATGTCTCTGTACAATCTGAAGCTAATTTTTCCAGGCATTTGGCGCCCCCTTGCACAGGTAAGTGTGCGAGCAGATGCAATGGGCAAGTTGGGGGGCTATTTCGGTAGATTGGGCGGATTCCGGTCATTAGCTGCGTCTGCGAGGTGGTACGGGTTTCTCATCTTAAGCAGACATCCAAAATGTGCAAAAGTCCGAGGCAACTCAGCACTGCCGAAAGTTGGGTTCGAGCCCAGACCTGCCACCAAAAGTCGAAGGCATGCTGCACTTGCGTTCGGCAGGTCCAGCCCAAAGCCGTCATTGCCCGAAGGCGCTTTGACCGGCAAAAAACCTTCGCTAGGAATTTGGCCAAATTCGAAATCTGTGAATAGCCGACGTTGTTGTCGGTATCTCTTGCGCGAATCCTATGAGCTGGAGGTTCGTTTTCATGGAACTTGGCTTCTCGGAAAGATAGTTTCACCAGCTAAAACTTGCACCGAATGTTTATGGCGTTTCTACTGCGGCGGAACACCAGATCAACGTGCGGCGTTACATGACCTCTGACAACTTGAACAGGACTCTCATCTCGAATTGGTTCTTTGCTCTGGGGACCATGGCTTTTTTGATCTGTTTCTTGTGGTTTGGGCGCGATTTTCTGATTCCGTTGGCGATCACAGGGCTTCTGTTCATTCTTTCTTCTGCGCTCGTGGACAGGATCCAGCGCACAAACCTGCTTGGGTGGTCTCCTCCAGGCTGGCTGGCCCAACTCCTCAGCATCATCGTGATAGTGGGGGCGCTGCTGGTCCTTGGGCTGATCGTCTCCTCCTCGGTGGACGACGTACAAGACGCACTGCCCAGGTATCAGGAACGGTTGATGAGCCTGACGGAGAAACTAGAAGGGTTTCTGGGTCCCAAATTCGTTGAAGCTGGTCGCCAGGCAGCTGAAGACATCGAGATAGGGTCTTGGTTAGGAACGGCTGTGGGGCAGTTTGGAGGCGCAATGTCGACAATCGGTCTCGTCGCGCTGTACCTTGCTTTTCTGATCGGCGAACGTCTGGCTTGGGTCGACAAATTGCCGAGGCTGGTTGCGACTGAAGAAGGAACCCGTCGCGCCCGGAAAGTCCTGCACAAAATTTCAGTTGGCGTGAAACAGTACATGTGGGTCAATGCTGTCACCAGCGCCATGAGCGGCGGAGTTGCCTTTGTCATTTTTTCATGGGTCGGCCTTGATTTCGCACCGCTTCTGGCACTGACCGTATTCGTTGCGGGGTTCATCCCTAATATCGGCGCATTTATTGGGATCGCGCTTCCATCTCTTGTAGCCTTGATACAGTTCGATAGCCTTACGCCTTTCCTGATCGTACTATTTGGATACGGCGCTGCTGATCAATTCATTGCCAACGTGATACAACCTACGATGCAGGGCAAGTCCCTCAACCTCAGCACATTCATGGTAATGGTTTCGCTGACGTTCTGGGCAACGATTTGGGGCGGTGTGGGAGCATTTCTGGCAATACCGATGATGGTTGTGACCATGGTCATCTGTTCGGAAATCCCGGCCACCCGTTGGATCGCTGTTCTGTTGTCCAGCGACGGTCAATTGCAAGATGGAAAAGAGTCCGTCGAACTAGACGAACAGACCGAATACGCGAGTGTCCGTCGGTCGCCTCTCTCAACGAAACAAAAGCTAGAGGAAGAGGCTAAGCAGTTGCGGGCCGAGTTCGAAAACAGAGACGGTTAGGTTCATAACTTCAAACGCCATTACTGCCAAACTCAATACAAAGTGCATAATCTCAAAGCCGCTTGAGCATAGACAACAGCCTTAGTTCACCCGATGGGTGTGCGAGGGCAAGTGTCCGAAAAGTTGTTTGTATTGATTGCTGAAATGTCCGAGATGCAGGAATCCATGTTCGGCGGCGACACGCTTGATCTTGGTTTCCATCGGGTCTGAGTTTTTGAGGACTCTGTAGACTTGGTTCAGCCGAACGCGACGCAGCCAAGTTGCGGGCGAAATCCCGGCTACATCCTGGAAAGCGTAGTGTAACGAGCGAAGGCTGATCCCCAAATTTGTACAAATGTCAATCAGCCCGAGGACCTCTGGAAAATCAGCTAGGGCAAGGTCTGTTGCTTTTTGAACGATAATGCCCTGTTTCGACGGCGGAGAAGGAACCAAGAATTCGTTGAAGGATTCTAACAATGTCCACAAGAACTGTTTTTTGAATTGGTCTACTTGAGCAGCATACACGGCATGGTCTTTTGGGGAACAGGATTTAGTTTTTTGCAGAAGGCTTAGGCCCCCGCGTTTGATCCTATCGGCCTTCGCCTGATTCAATACAAGGTTTCCATGGAGTCGGTGAGATAAGTCAATTCCCCCGGAAAGCGCGATCAAAATCGCCTGAACCTCTTCCATGGGGAATGATAATACTAAGCTGTCCCAAGTGTCGTCGGAAACGAGTTGAGCCTCTAGATAAGGCGACTGCATTACAACTGAGGTTTGCTCAACACTGCTGCCGAGCCAATTCACAGAGTTCGTAGACCCCAGCGGCAGTGCAAAGCCATACCCACCCGGAATGCCAACACCTCTGTACCTCATTTTGCGCCCCCACTTCTCGCGCATCACCTGAGTGGTGCCAACTTCCGTCAGTTCCATGCTCCCGAAAAACTGTCCCGGTGATAGCTGAGTGTACTCCTGGTCCCACGCCGATGCAGCCACTTGCAGGTCCTCGAAATCGGTCGTTTCGTAGGTCGAGTGCTGCATGAAAGGCAGAGTCTTCAATGGTCTCGCTCCTTTTCTCAACTATTTCGAAACCGAAATAAATTTGCATAAGAGAATACTCGAAAGGGTGAATTTCTGAAGCCCGATTGCACTTTTGGGATAGTAAAAGCTGCTGCGTGCCCGGTTCGGTCTGTGCATCATAGGGGGACTACGGATCCGCTGATGTTCCCTGAAGGAGTCAATTTTTCCGACCCAGATGGCCTCGGCGACCAGAACCGACAGATCAAGAAATTAGGAGGCAATCTAATGAAAGCTGGGTTCATTTGTTTGTTAGCTGGGTTACTCACGTTGGGTGGTCTGCCTGCTGCTGTGCAAGCAGACGACAAAGACCATTGGGACCGTTCCGTTTTACCGATACCCATGACCGAGTTCCGTGGTCATGCCGGGTTGCGAACCAACGAGTCGACGTTGGATTTTCCAAGACAGGTTACGGCCCCCAAAGGCGCTCCGAACATTCTCCTGATCATGCCGGATGATGTGGGCTTTGGGGCCAGTGTGCCATTCGGCGGGCCGGTTCCGACGGAGGCGTATGAGCGTCTGGCACAGGATGGGCTGCTGTTCACGCAGATGCACACCACGGCACTGTGTTCCCCAACTCGTTCTGCGCTGATCACCGGTCGCAACCACCATTCCAACGCCACCGGTGTGATCATGGAACTGGGAACCGGATTCCCGGGTTACAACTCGCTGATGCCGAAGGAGAACGGCTCCGTTGCCGAAATCCTAAAAGGCAACGGCTACAATACGGCTTGGTACGGTAAGAACCATAATGTGCCGGATTGGCAATCCAGCCAGGCCGGTCCGTTCGATCTGTGGCCAACAGGGCTGGGCTTTGAACAATTCTTCGGCTTCATCGGCGGCGACACCAGCCAGTTCACGCCGGCAATCTTTGAGGGCACCAAACCGGTCGAACCACCGAACACCGAGGACTATCACCTCGACGAGGATATGGCCGACCGTGCGATCAACTATATCCGCGAACAACACGCGCTGGCGCCCGACAAACCCTTCTTTGTCTATTATGCTCCGGGAACGAGCCACGCGCCGCACCATGCGCCGAAAGCATGGATCGACAAGTTCAAAGGTCAGTTTGACATGGGCTGGGATTCCGTCCGCGAGCAGACCCATGCCAACATGCTGGAAATGGGGATCATTCCCCCAGGCACAAAACTGACTGAACGCCCAGCGGATATTCGCGCCTGGGATTCACTGACGACCCAGCAGCAAGAGCTCTACGCCCGTATGATGGAAGTCTACGCAGCCGCGCTGGCGCATATGGATCACCAGATCAACCGGATCCTGGATGCGGTCGAGGATACAGGCGAATTGGACAACACGCTGGTCATCTACCTAATGGGCGACAATGGAGCGAGCGCCGAGGGCAGCCCAGACGGTCTGTTGAACGAGATGACCATGTTCAACGCCATCGAAGTGCCTTTCGAGGACACCTATGCACGGATGGACGAGCTGGGTGGGCCGAATACCTTTGGTCACTTCCCGGTCGGATGGGCGCACGCTATGGATACGCCGTTCCAGTGGACCAAGCAGATCGCCAGCCACTTTGGCGGCACACGCAATAGCATGATCATTCGCTGGCCTGCCAAGATCGAAGGCAAAAGAGAAGTGCGTGACCAGTTCCACCACGTGATCGATATCATGCCGACCATTCTGGAGGCCGCTGGCCTGCCGGCACCGCATTCGATCAATGGTGTGGCGCAATCTCCCATCGAAGGCACCAGCATGATGTATGCATTCAACGATGCCGAAGCCCCATCGACCCGTCGCACGCAGTACTTCGAGATGTTCGGCAACCGTGCCATATACAATGATGGTTGGGTCGCGGCGACTACACCGTTCGACGTTCCTTGGGCCAGTCTGAACAGACCTAGCGATGTAATTAATGACTGGGAGTGGGAACTCTACCACGTGGCCGAGGACTTTTCCCAGTCCAACAACGTGGTGGATCAGTACCCGGAAAAGCTGAAAGAACTACAGATCCTGTTCTACGGCGAGGCGCGAAAATATGATGCCTTCCCGATTGATAGCCAACGCAAGCCGCGACTAGACGTGGCCCTTCGCCCCAGCCTGACTTTGGGTCGCGATACGTTCACGTACTACGACAACATGAAGCGTATACCTGAAGGCACCGCGCCTGATTTCAAAAACAAGTCGCACACGATCACGGCGCATGTCGAGATTGGCGAAGGGGACACTGACGGCATGCTGGTGACTCAAGGCGGTCGTTTTGGTGGATGGGCGCTCTATGTGCTCGACGGCAAGCCGGTCTACACATACAACGTTGCCAATCTCGAGCGGTACAACATCGAAGGCGATGTGCTGGCACCGGGCAAACATGTCATTCGCTACGATTTCGAATACGACGGCGGCGGGCCTGGCAAGGGTGGCACCGGCAAGTTGTTCGTAAATGACACTCTCGTTGGTGAAGGCCGGATCGACCGCACCATGGGTTTCCGCATTTCGCTGGACGAGACCTTTGATGTTGGCTCGGACGCGGGTGAGCCTGTGAGCGAAAGTTACCATGTGCCGTTCGACTTCCCGGGTGGGATCGAAAAGGTTGTGGTCAACCTTGATTTGGGCGGCTGATTGATCAGGCACCCGCCCGAAAGAAATGCATCTCTTGGGCGGGATCTTATTCCTTGGCCAGTCAAACTGGCCAGTTGCCCCTTTGTTGGAGGTTTAGATTATGAAAGCTAAAATCTTATTGCTGGTGTCGGCTCTCACGAGCTTTGCCTTTTTGGGCACACATGCAGTAGCCGAAGAGATGCGGCTGTCTGACATTCAAAGCGATGACGAGTTCTCCGCAGCGATGCCGGTCACGGGATCTGTCGAAACCTTCTTTGGTGATTTTGATCTCGAACACAGTTTTCCAACGGAAGAATCTGCTGCTCGGATTTATGAGTTGATCGACCACCAACGAGCCGCACAGCTGTATCTGTGGGCCTTGCCAATCGTAGCGCAGGAACGGCTTGCCCAGAATTACTTCAACAACTTCGACTTTGACTACGGTGATTTCGTACGGATCGAGTCGTTTAACGAGCGTCGCGGATACCTGACTGCGAACGAAACTACAAACTACGCCTTGGGTCTGCTCAACACTAAGGGTGCCGCGACTGTGCTGGATGTCCCGCCGGGGATCGTCATCGGCATGGTCATCGACATGTGGCAGGAATCTCCGACGGATATTGGCATCTTCGGACCGTTTGAAGGCAAAGGCGGCAAGCACGTCATTGTAGGCCCGAACACGCCACAACACATGCGACCCGACCAGAAAAAGCTTGGCGATGACTTCCAGGTTCACGAGATCGGAACAGACCGGGCCGTCGTTCTGGCTAGAGTGGCCGGAGCGGATGTGGATACAGTGCAGAAAACCTGGAACCAGATTCAGATGTATCGCTACGGTTCCGAACCGGCCACGACGGTTCACCCCGGCGGGGACAAGTTCCTTCCGACGATTCAGCCTCGTGGCATGGCATTCTGGAAAGTCCTGCACGCCGCTATCAACAATGAGCATCTTGCCGAACGAGACCGCCTGTTCATGTATTGGCTGCGGTCTCTTGGCATCGAGAGAGGGAAGCCGTTCGAACCGAACGAACGTCAAACAGCGGCGCTGCTGGACGGGGCCAAGGTGGGCGAGATGATGGCCAAGTCCTTCGTGTTCAGCGAACGTCTGGATGGCGTTTTGCGAGAGTTCGACTGGCGCTACGTGCTCGGCGGGGAATGGGGTGACGGAATCAAGTACGATCAAAGCACTCAGAACTTTGACATTTTTGATCCCCGGGCCCGGTATACCTACGAGGCGCAATTGACCTCACCTTCGATGACCGTACCCCGGCCCGGGAAAGCGCAGGGATATGTCGCCAAGTTCGAAGACTCGAATGGAGAGCGGCTCAAGGGCGAACAGCGATATGTTATGCTGTTTGACCGAGAACCAAAGACAGACTTGTTCTGGTCGCTAACGATCTATGATCCTGACACACGTGTTCTTTTGGACAATCGCGGGCTTGAGTCTGGAGATGATGTGACCATCGACAGTCTCGAGCACAAACCGAGAAAGAACGAGGACGGGTCCTTTGCCGTGATGTTGGGGCCGGACGCCGCTCCGAAGGGGTGGGAAACCAACTATGTCCGTACACTACCAGGCCGGGGCTGGTTCCCGTATATCCGGGCGTACGGGGCACATGCCGAGTTCTTTGACGGCACCTACCAATTGCCAAACATCCACCGGGTCGAGAATTTCGACGAATACACGAAGTGATACAAAACTGCCGCCTGCGATAAGGCATCCGCCCGTCGTGGCACCGAAACTCGCGTACTTGAGCAAGAGACGCCACAGGAGAAATGTCACTAAGAAGTCCGAGGAGAATGCTATGAACAGACTGACTTCGAGCCTAGTTTCCTTAGGCCTTGTAGCAGGTTTAGGAACCGCAACTGCCGCACAGGACCGGGAAGAAGGTCTTGGCTACGGTACACTTGATCCCGCTGACGTCGGTGTGAACACCCCAGACTATTCACCTTTTGTCGACCAGCACATGCCTAATCAGGTGTTCTGGGGAGACACCCACCTCCACACGTCGTATTCTATTGATGGCGGTTTTTTTGGAAATACTTTGGATCCAGGCGATGCCTATCGATTTGCCCGTGGTGAAGAAATGGTATCTAGCACTGGTAGCCGCGTTAGGCTTCATCGGCCTCTGGATTGGTTGGTTGTGGCTGACCATGCCGAGTATTTCGGGCTGGCGGACATGCTGGCCAAAGGCGATCCGGTCATTCAAGAAGATCCGGTAACCGCGCGCTGGTACAAGATGCGCCAAAGCGGCGATCCGGATCAGGGAATGCAAGCTTTCTATGAGGTTGTGGACTCCGCTGCCCGACTAGAAAATCTGGTCGAAAACCCTTCGATTCAGCGTACGGCTTGGGATAAATCAACAGCCTACGCTGAACAGTATTATGACCCCGGTGTGTTTACGTCGATCATTGGGTTTGAGTGGTCGTCCTCCTCTAACGGCAACAATCTGCACCGAGTGGTTATGTTCCGCGATGGTGCGGATCGCGCTGGCCAGATTATTCCCTTTGCAACCTTTGATTCGGACGATCCTGAAGACCTTTGGGATTGGATGGAAGCCTACGAGAACAACACAGGAGGGCGTACTCTTGCGGCCGCGCACAATGGCAATTGGGGCACCGGGTTGATGTTTTCTGACAACCGCAACAATGGCGAACCGCTAGATGAATCCTATGCTAGGAAGCGGATGCGCTTTGAACCGATCTACGAGATGACGCAGATCAAGGGGGATGGTGAAACTCATCCGGCCCTCTCGCCAGATGATCGCTGGGCCGATTTTGGCACTTGGGACAAAGGGGACCTTGGTGGGCGCAATCGGATCACGGAAGAGATGTTGCCGCATCAATACGCACGATCTGCCTTACGACTTGGTCTGAGACATGAGGCAACCTTAGGCACCAACCCGTTTAAGTTCGGCATGATTGGTTCGACTGATGCGCATACCTCTTTGGTCACTACCCGCGAGGACAACTTCTTTGGCAAAAACCCTCCGGCTGAACCGGATCCGGGTCGCTGGAGCCATGTCTTCATGAAGGGCGAACTGGAGGGAACCGATTACTACAACTGGGAAACTCTGGCTTCCGGCCTGACCGGTGTCTGGGCTCGCGAGAATACCCGGGAAGCGCTGTTTGACGCGATCAACCGCAAAGAAGTTTACGCCACTACAGGGTCGCGCATAACCGTGCGGGTCTTCGGTGGTTGGGACTTCAAAGTAGACGAGGTGGAACGGCCCGATTTCGCTGAGCGTGGCTATGCCGCAGGTGTGCCGATGGGGGGAGACCTGACAAATGCGCCAGCCGACGAGGCACCAACCTTCATGGTACGCGCCCTGCGTGATCCAGATAATGCGAACCTAGACCGGCTACAGATGGTCAAAGGCTGGCTTAATGCAGATGGGACAACCTCGGAAAAGGTTTACGACATGGCCTGTTCTGACGGTCGTACGATTAGCAATCATGCCTGCGACAGCGATGTTGGCAACACGGTGGATATCGCCAACGCCAGCTATACCAATACCGTTGGTGATCCGATGCTGGCTGTGGTTTGGACCGATCCGGACTTCGATCCTTCCCAGCGCGCCTTTTACTATGTTCGCGTTTTGGAGATCCCCAAGCCGACCTGGCAAGCTCATGACGCGAAGTATTATGGCATCGAAATGGCGCCAGAGGTTCCTATGATCTTGCAGGACAGGGCCTACACCTCGCCGATCTGGTACACCCCTGAAGGTTGAGCGCAAATGGAAGCGTGGGACAGGACCCGCGTTTCCGCCAGGATAGTGATGACAACTCTGTCGAGCCAGCGGCATCAACTTTTCAAACCTCAAAAGGGGAACACTATGAAACTGCGCTATGCGGCTATATTTGTCGGGATTTTCTTTGCATTTGCCTCGACTGCTGCCATCGCTCAGCAACGTCTCAATGTTGTGTTGATGCTGGCCGACAATCTCGGGTTCGGTGATCTCAGTGTTTACAACGGTGGCACCCGGGGCGGGATGCGCACCCCACATATCGACCAGCTTGCCTCCGAGGGCCTGCGACTGACGCAATTCATGGTGGAACCGGGCTGTACTCCGTCGCGGGCGGCATTGCAGACCGGGCAGTATTCCATCCGCAACGGCATGTCCCTGGTGATCGCGCCCGGGGCCGGTGGCGGGTTGCAGGAAGATGACGTCACCTTGGGTGAGTTGTTCAAATCAGTCGGCTATGACACGACCTATGTCGGCAAATGGCACTTGGGTCCGCAGGCTGTCAGCCAGCCACAGAACCAGGGTTTTGATCAATGGCTGGTGGGATTTTCCGGCACGAGCGACAGTTCCGCCTACAGCACAAATATCAAGGCGCTTGGTATGTCGGATGCCGAAGCAGAGGCATACGGTGCGAAGATCATCGAGGCCAGGGGGCCGGGCGAAACCTCCTTTGTGCGGCCCTATGATTTCGAATACCGCAAACAGATCGAAGGTGACATTGCCACTACGGCTGCCGCCTACATCACGGAGCAAGCCAAGGCGGAGGCCCCATTCTTCCTGATGATCGGGTGGACCCGGCCACACTTCCCTAATGACACAACCGACGAATTCATGGGCATGTCTGGCGCTGGCAAATACGGCGACTCGGTTATGGAATTGGACATTCGCACCGGCGAGGTTCTGGCTGCTATCGATCAGGCGGGCATCCGCGACAACACAATGGTAATCTGGATTTCGGACAATGGTGCGACGGTGACCGCAACGTCTTTGGACGAAGTGCATCAGGGCGACAACGGGCCATTCAGAGGGGAATTGGGGGACGCCTACGAAGGCTCAATCCGCACGGCGGGCATGATCCGGTGGCCGGGAGCAGTCGAACCAAGGGTCAGCAACGAGATGTTTGCCATTCACGACTTTTTCCCGACACTTGCCAACTTGATTGGCGCAGATATCCCAACCGACCGCCCCATTGACGGAGTGGACCAATCTGATTTCTTGCTTGGTAACTCGGACACATCGGCCCGCGAAAGTCTTATCACCTTCATCGGCGACCGCATCGCCGCCGTTCGCTGGAGGCAATTCCGTTTTTATCCGTTCGAAGTCGGGGTTACCGAAACCAACCCGGCTGTAGGCGGCTACATGGGTGCGATCACCGATACCGCCGGCTTCCCGCAGATTTTTAACATCGAAGCGGACCCAAAGGAACGAGTGAACTTAGCTCATGCCGGCGCAGGCTGGGCGATGGCGCCTTATCTGCAAATCATCAACACCTATCTCGCCACGCTGAAGGATCACCCCAATCCGTCGCCGCCGAATATGACGGACTTTAGGTAAATCAAACCCACAGCACTAAAACGGCGGCGTTTGTACCCTGTTGGAAAGGAATTGGTATATGACTTCTTCTAGGTATTTTTCAATTTTCAGGGTGTTGGTTCTTGCCACTCTGACTGCATTAGCTCTGCACTCGGAAGAAGCCGCTGCGCAGAACGCAGAAGCACAGGCAAACAACCCGCTGGCCGACATAACGGCGTTCAACATTCAGAACTACTACATCGACGAGTTCACCGGGCCGGGAAACCAATCGGGAAACCAGTTTGTATTGCGCTATGCCAAACCCGTGCAATGGGGGAATTCCAAATGGCTGATCCGCGCCTCGCTGCCGTACAACAGCTTCCCGGTCGGCACCGGGGGATCGACCGTCAATGGGATCGGTGATTTTGACATTTTTGCCGCCTACCAGATAGATACCGGCAACCCGGCAATCAGTTTTGCGGTAGGACCGCAGGTTGTCGCGCCAACGGCGACCGACAATCGGCTGGGATCGGATCAATGGCAGCTGGGCATCGCCAATGTCTATTTCAATGCCACATCGCCCAAGTTCCAGTACGGATACCTGCTGACCTGGCGTGGAGGGGTTGGCGATACAAAAGGCGGGCCCCGTGTCAGCTTGGGCGCCTTCCAGCCTTTTGCCTTCTACCAGTTGGGCAACGGCTGGTACACGGGCGGTGCGCCTATCTGGACATACAACTTCCGCAACAACAACTACTCTGTTCCCCTGGGCATTCGCTTGGGCAAAGTCGTCAAGCGTGACAAGACCGTCTTCAACCTGTTTGTAGAACCGCAATGGTCGGTTCGCGACAAGGGCGCTGGCCAACCAAAGATGCAGGTCTATTTCGCCCTAAACATGCAGTTTCTTTGATCCTCCAAACTTAGGGTCAGGACTCATAGCCAGTAAATAACGAGGGCTGCGAGGGCGATGGCTGA
>NZ_WQHP01000011.1 GCF_013035315.1 Ruegeria arenilitoris
CAATCGTGCCGATGTTGACGTGCGGTTTTGTACGCTCAAACTTTTCCTTTGCCATTCCTCAGGCGCCCTTTTGCGATTTGGGGGACCCTTGGTCCCGTGGTTACATCTGCGCGCGCGAGATATTTGGTTCAAAGGGGAAAATCAAGCACATCCTGCGTTAAATTCGGTTTAAGACGCCGGATTTTGCGTGACTTCGACGGATTCCAGCGGCTGGATCAGGTCAGGCCGCTTGTCGAACCAGCCATTGTCCTTGTGTTCTTCGGCCAACCACTCTTCGACACGGTCGGCAACTTTCAGTGCAAGACCGTCCATTTGCTCTTCTCTGGTGCGGGTGTGACCCGAGCCAGCTAAAGCACTTTCACCAGTGGTATCTTCCAGAACCTGAAACTGCTTGCCCTTGGCCAGAAACTCTTTCTTACGGACGTCGTAGACATTTACCAGGACGATAGCCGTACTCTTTGGATTGTAGATCACAGGCACGCCGGGAGGCGCGAGCATGTAACCTTCCAGGCTGATCCCAATATCATACTCCTGCGCGCCCTCATATCGACCGAGACGAATGTTCACGGCGTTCTGAATCGCATCTTCCCACTCTTTGGGCGTCGCATCCCGCGACACCGGACCTTGCCGGGCCTTTTCCGCAAAGGCGTAGTTAACGCGCAGCTTGAACTCGCCCAGCGACTCAGGGGCTTCATAAACCTGCGTCTGTGTACACGCGCCCATAAGGGCTAGTCCGGTTATCAGGGTCAAAGCTCGTAGCATTTTCTCGTCTCGATAGGCCTGTTTTCTTTGATCTAGCGCACCGGTACGGCTTGTGCCAAGCCGTATCGGCGGAATTTCACTGCTGTGGCCGCCTGATCACGAAAACTTATAGTCTCGTGGGAAGCCGTAGGGCGGCTTTTTGCCCACACTGGCCCGCTTGGCCAGCCATTGGGACATATCCGCTTCGTGTCGCGTCTTGTCGCCGCCCATGGACCATTTGAGCCCATCTTCCCAATTGAAGGTGGTGATGTCGGACAGGCCGCCATCCAGTTCAAGCGTGCCCTGACGACCCCGCGCCATATTGTATTTCTGCAAACGCACGCCCTTGCCGCGCCCCATCTCTGGCAGTTCTTCCGTCGGAAAGACCAGGAATTTGCCGTTTTGGGACACCACAGCCACGTGATCGCCTTCCACAGGCTTACAGATCATGGCCGTCTCATCACCCTTGACGTTCAGCACCTGTTTCCCGTTTCGGGTCTGCGCCAGCACGTCATCTTCGGGCACCATGAACCCGTTGCCCGCATCCGAGGCGACCAGCAGCTTGCGCCCGGGCTTATGTATCAGAATGTCGATGATCTGCGCCTCGTTCGGAAGATCGACCATCAAACGCAGCGGTTCGCCCATGCCCCGCCCGCCGGGAAGGTTGGCGGCACTGACGGTGTAGAAACGCCCGTTCGAGGCAAACACCAGCAGCCGGTCGGTCGTTTCGGCGTGGAAAATGAAACGCGGGCCGTCGCCGTCTTTGAACTTCAACTCGCGCTTCAGGTCGATGTGACCAGTCATGGCGCGAATCCAACCCATCTGAGAGCAGACGACCGTGATCGGCTCTTTGTCGATCATCGCCTCAAGCGGGACTTCCTCGACCTGTCCGGCCTCGGCGAACTGCGTGCGACGCGCGCCGCCTTCGTAGTCTTTGCCGAAGGTCTTCTTAGTCTCTTTCAGCTGCTCCGCGATCTTGGCCCATTGCAGAGCAGGATCGGCCAGAAGGTCTTCCAGATTGGCGCGTTCCAGCATCAGCTCATCGCGCTCGCGCACCAGTTCCATCTCTTCCAGACGGCGCAGGCTGCGCAACCGCATGTTCAGAATGGCGTCAACCTGAACCTCAGACAGTTCGCCCTCACCCGGTTTCGGCGAGACATAGTCGGATTCGTCGGTGGCGCGAACGTGATCAATCCCCCAGTCCTCACGCATCAACGCGGCTTTTGGATCGTCGTCGTAACGGATGATGTCGATCACGCGGTCGAGGTTGAGGAAGGCGACAATAAAGCCTTCCAACACTTCCAAACGATGGTCGATTTTGCCCAAACGGTGACGTGAACGGCGGATCAGCACCTCTTGCCGGTGGTCGAGGAAGGCGCGCAGCACTTCCTTCATCGAGCAGACCTTGGGCGTCACACCGTCGATCAGCACGTTCATGTTCAGGCTGAACCGCACCTCAAGGTCCGAGTTGCGATAGAGCATGCCCATCAGCACCTCGGGGTCCACGTTCTTGGACCGTGGCTCCAGGATCAGGCGGATGTCGTCTGCGGATTCATCGCGCACATCGGCCAGGATCGGGATTTTCTTGGTCTGAATCAGTTCCGCGATCTTTTCGATCAGCTTGGATTTCTGAACCTGATACGGGATCTCGGTGACAACGATCTGCCACTGACCGCGGCCCAAATCCTCGACCTCGAACTTACAGCGCAGACGGAAGGACCCGCGTCCGGTGCGATAGGCCTGCGCGATATTCTCGGGCGGCTCAACTATGACACCACCGGTCGGGAAGTCCGGACCGGGCACATAGTTCAACAGCGTGTCGTCGCGCGCATCCGGCGTTTTGATTAGATGCAGGCAGGCGTCACACAGCTCCGAGATGTTGTGCGGAGGGATATTCGTCGCCATCCCCACCGCGATCCCACTGGCACCGTTGGCCAACAGGTTCGGGAACTGCGCGGGCAGTACAACCGGTTCGGTCAGCGTGCCGTCATAATTGTCGCGGAAATCGACGGCGTCTTCGTTCAGACCCTCAAGCAGCGCCTCGGCCACGATGGTCATCCGCGCCTCGGTGTATCGAGAGGCCGCCGGGTTATCGCCGTCGATATTGCCGAAGTTCCCCTGCCCGTCGACCAGCGGATAGCGGACGTTGAAATCCTGCGCCAGACGCGCCATCGCGTCGTAAATCGCGGCGTCGCCGTGTGGGTGATAGTTGCCCATCACGTCGCCAGAAATCTTTGCTGACTTCCGGAACCCACCCGTCGCACTGAGTCGCAGTTCGCGCATCGCATAAAGGATTCGCCGGTGAACCGGCTTCAACCCGTCGCGCGCATCCGGCAATGCCCGGTGCATAATGGTGGACAAAGCGTAGGTCAGATAGCGTTCGCCAATCGCGCGGCGCAGCGGTTCAGCTACCTCGCCCCCACCTTCGGGGGCCTCCATGTTGGGGTCGTCGATCGTATCGTTCATATATGATGTGATACGCCGCAAGAGCGCGCTGGTAAAGCAACCAGCAGGTATTTTGCTGGGGACAAGTCGCGCTTTTTGCAACAGGGGGAGGCAAGTCACGGATTTCCCCCGTTTTTCGACTCGGACCCCAAATTATGCTAGGCTGTCTTCATTAGACTGCTGCCTTTTTCTTGTACCTTATGATTGCCGGGGGATGCGCCATGACGCGCCTTATTGTTTTGACTTTCGCTGCACTGGGCTGGTGCTTTTACGTGATGAGCGGCGGGCCAAATTTTGAACCGCGTGGCCTGCGAACCGAACAACCGGAGCGCGTTGCCTCGGTGCCAAAACCTGCGCCTGTTGCACCGGCGCGCGTCGAAGAGCTGGTGACCAATGTCGCTGTGCGCACTCCGTCAGAGCGTGTCCAAACATCCATCAAGACCGAAGAGGTTGTTCAGATCGTGGCCGAAACAGCCAGCCTTCCCAGCTTGTCCGGGGTGACGGTCTTTGATGACCAGAGCGCCACAATCACACTGGCTTCGCTGGAAGACGGCGTAGCAGGTTTGCGTCAGGTCACTGAAGAGCCGGTGGAGGTCGAAGCGACTCCCGAGCCGGCGCGGGATATCCGCGAGATAACCGGTACACGGGTCAACATGCGCGATGGGCCGGGCACGATCTATCCGATCATCGGCAAGGCGACCATCGGACAGCAGGTCGAGGTGCTGAGCGAATCCGGCACCGGCTGGTTGCGCCTGCGCGTGTTGCCCGCGCAACAGGTCGGCTGGATTTCCGCCTCGCTGGTTCGAAAAATCGAAAACTGACGTGGTGCCATCATTGTCCTGACCGTATCCGCGCAATAGCTTTGGCGTGGGTTAACGGTCAGGAAGATCATGCAGAAAACCATTCTTATCACCGGGTGCTCGTCCGGCATAGGCCTTGATGCAGCACACGGTATGCGTGCACGCGGCTGGCGTGTTTTTGCGTCATGCCGACAGCAGCGCGATTGCGATCGTCTAAGGGCCCAGGGTTTTGAAAGCCCGCGTATCGACTATACCGACACCGACAGTATCACCTCGGGCTTGGCCGAAGTGCTTGAGGCCACGGGCGGCACTCTGGACGCGCTGTTCAATAATGGGGCGCACGGCCTGCCGGGTGCGGTCGAAGACCTGCCGACAGATGGCCTGCGCGCGATATTCGAAGCCAACTTCTTTGGCTGGCACGAACTGACCCGGCAGGTGATTCCGGTCATGCGAGCACAGGGGCACGGACGAATCGTCCAGAATTCGTCTGTTTTGGGGTTTGTCGCCTTCCCCTGGCGCGGTGCCTACGTTGCGACCAAATATGCCATCGAAGGTTTGACCGACACGCTGCGCCTTGAGCTGGCTGGAACCGATATCAAGGCCATCCTGATCGAACCTGGCCCGATTACCTCGAAAATCCGCGAAAACTCGATCCCCTTCTTCGAACGCTTCATCAACTGGGAAACCTCGGCCTTGCGCGACAGATACGAGGCTTCGCTGTTGAAAAGACTGTACGAATCCTCCGGTCCCGACCGGTTCGAGCTGCCCGCATCCGCCGTGACCGACAAACTTGCCCACGCGGTCGAATCCAAACGACCGCGCCCGCGCTACTACGTGACCACGCCGACCTATATCGCCGGTTACCTGCGGCGCCTTTTGCCGACCCGGACCATCGACCGTATCTTGTCCGACGTCTGAGGCGAAATTACCCGTTCGCTTTTCACATGTGGGGGTCTAGATGGTACCCTCAGGAAACAAGAGAAGCGGACGGTGTACCTATGGACCTTTTGATGGTCGTTTTGTTGTTGGCCATGGCGGCAGTTGTCGTCGTGCTGGTGATTGGCATCTCGAACTTCGGCAAAGCCGGTAAAAGTGCCGCGCTGAAAAGCAACAAGATGATGCAACTACGAATTCTGTTCCAGTTCATTGCCGTGGTGCTGATCGTGCTCTACGTCTGGCTGCGTGGACAAGGAGTTCAATAAATGGTCGTACTCAACAAGATCTACACACGCACCGGCGATGACGGGAAAACTGCTTTGGGCAACGGCGAGCGTGTCGCCAAGTATTCGGGCCGGGTGACGGCCTATGGGACGGTTGACGAGTTGAACGCTTTTGTCGGTGTAGCCCGAACCGAGGCCGAGGGCGAGGTTGATGCAGCTCTGGCTCGTATTCAGAACGACCTGTTTGATTTGGGCGCAGACTTCTGCCGCCCGGATATGGAAAAGGACGCTGAGGCCGACTATCCGCCGCTGCGGATCGTTGCGGCACAGATCGACCGGCTGGAAGCCGAGATCGACGTGATGAATGAGACGCTGGAACCTCTGCGCAGCTTTATCCTGCCCGGTGGATCGCGACTGGCTGCCCATCTTCATGTCTGCCGCACCGTGTCGCGTCGGGCCGAACGCCTGGCTGTTGAGCTGACCAATATGGAACCCGTGAACGAGGTCGCGGTGAAGTATCTCAACCGCCTGAGCGACTGGTTCTTTGTCGCTGCGCGATGCGCCAACGACAACGGTACTGCGGACGTTTTGTGGGTTCCCGGTGCCAACCGCTGAGCCTTGCCAAAGCAATTAAGTTTCGCGCCGTTGCGTCAAAATATACGAAACGCGACGTCTCAAGTTCATGACGTGACGATTTTGCCCTGTTGCAGCATGAATTGAGACGCTATTCAGTCGTCCGAGAGCATTGGTGGAGTCGCAACGCGGCTTACCGTTATTTGTGAGGAGCAAGCGCAAAATGAAGGTACTCGTGCCTGTCAAACGCGTGATTGACTATAATGTGAAGGTCCGCGTGAAAGCGGACGGTAGCGGTGTCGATCTCGCCAATGTCAAAATGTCGATGAACCCGTTCGACGAGATTGCCGTCGAAGAGGCGATTCGTCTGAAAGAAGCGGGCAAGGCTGATGAAGTCGTTGCGGTTTCGATCGGCGTGAAGCAGGCGCAGGAAACCCTGCGTACCGCGCTGGCCATGGGCGCCGACCGCGCCATTCTGGTTGTTGCCGCCGATGACGTGCACACCGATATCGAGCCTCTGGCCGTTGCCAAGATCCTGGCCAAAGTGGTCGAGGAAGAGCAGCCCGGTCTGGTTCTGGCCGGTAAGCAGGCAATCGACAACGACATGAACGCCACCGGTCAAATGCTGTCGGCCCTGCTGGGCTGGTCGCAGGGCACCTTTGCGTCCGAAGTCGACATCGAAGGCGACAGCGCCAAGATCACCCGTGAGGTGGATGGCGGACTGCAGACCATCTCCGTCAAGATGCCGACCATCGTGACGGTTGACCTGCGCCTGAACGAGCCGCGCTATGCGTCGCTGCCAAACATCATGAAGGCGAAGAAAAAGCCGCTGGACGAGAAAACCGCCGCCGATTACGGCGTCGACGTCACGCCGCGTCTGGAAATCGTCAAGACCGAAGAGCCGCCGGCACGTGCCGCTGGTATCGTCGTTGGCTCGGTTGACGAGCTGGTCGAGAAACTCAAAGAAGCGGGGGCTGTGTAATGGCTGTTCTTCTTCTCGCAGAAGTCAACAACGGCGAACTGGCGCTGGACGCCACCGCCAAGGCTGTCACCGCCGCTAAGGCACTGGGTGACGTGACCGTTCTGGCCGCGGGTGGTTCTGCCGCTGCTGCTGGTGAGGCCGCCGCCAAGATCGACGGTGTGTCCAAGGTTCTGGTTGCCGAAGACGACTCGCTGGGTCACCGCCTGGCGGAATCGACCGCAGCCCTGATCGTGGGTCTGGCTGATGGCTACGAGCACATCGTTGCCCCAGCGACCACCGACGCAAAGAACGTAATGCCCCGCGTTGCAGCCCTGCTGGACGCCATGGTGATCTCGGATGCCTCCGGCGTGGTCGACGGTTCGACGTTCGAGCGTCCGATCTATGCGGGCAACGCGATCCAGACCGTGAAATCGAACGACGCCAAGAAAGTCGTGACCTTCCGCACCGCGTCTTTCGACGCAGCGGGCGAAGGCGGCTCGGCCGCAGTCGAGACCATCTCGGTTGGTGACAACCCAGGTCTGTCGTCGTGGGTCGAGGACAAGGTTGCCGAAAGCGATCGTCCGGAACTGACCTCGGCTGGCGTTGTTGTCTCGGGCGGCCGTGGCGTCGGCTCGGAAGAGGACTTCAAACTGATCGAAACCCTGGCCGACAAGCTGGGCGCCGCTGTCGGCGCGTCGCGCGCTGCTGTTGACTCGGGCTATGCCCCGAACGACTGGCAGGTTGGTCAGACCGGTAAGGTTGTTGCACCTGACCTGTACATCGCAGTGGGCATCTCGGGCGCGATCCAGCACTTGGCTGGTATGAAGGACTCGAAAGTCATCGTTGCGATCAACAAGGACGAAGAAGCGCCGATCTTCCAGGTCGCAGACTTCGGACTGGTCGCCGACCTGTTTGCAGCCGTACCTGAGCTGACCGAAAAACTCGGCTAACCTGACAGTTTCAATTGAGGAAAACGAAAGGGCCCGCCAATCGGCGGGCCTTTTCAGTTCAGGTTCTGTATCGGACCAACCAAAGCAGCAGCAATGGCCCGATGCGCCGCCGGACCGATCATATGTTCGGCCATCGGCTGGTGCAGTGTGCCAAACAGCATATCCTCAATCTCATCCGGCTGGCCACAAACCTGTGTTGTGACGTCAACGCATTGGGCACAAAACGGGAGGACCTCCTCGATCATCGCATCCGTCACATCAGGTTCAGGATGATCCGCACCACCGGGATCGCGCAACACCTGCAGCCTTAGGAGGATCACCGGTACGTCCAAACGCTGAAGAAGCGCGCTGACCTGACGGATCCAGTTGCGGCGGAGTTCATCCAGAACAACCTCGACTCGCGCATCCGGAAACCTCTGAAGGCAAGTCATGAGGTGGCGTACAAAATGCACTTCGGTGAAGTCGATTTCTGGATAGAGGCCTGCCAGATCCGCAGTTGGCTCAAGAAAGCGATCATTGCGCCGGGGATGCACGCGATAGAAATGATTGGTCTGTCCCAGCAATCCGGGCACCTGCAGGACGCATAGCTCGGATCGTTTCAGCAGATCGAACAGCCCGCTGTCCAAACACAAGGCATCTACCCCGCTGAACAGGCAGCCAAGGTTCAGAACCCGCCTGTCGGTGCGCTCCTCCAAAAGGGTCGCAAAGGGGCGTTCCACGAAACGCCCAAATGCCTCGTCCCCGCCGGCGCAAACCATATAGGGTTGATCCAAAACGCGTCGTGCGCCCCAAAACCACAGCCGCGAACCGTCATATTGACAGACTTCATGCCCGGGTTCCCCCGAGCCCGATTGATGATAGCTCATAACACTCACCCAATTTTCACCCGGTTGCCATTTTGCAGCCGCAAATCTTGAGAAATTCCTAATGTGCGCATTTGAAGCAAATTCGAGCGGTCTGATCCCCTTGCCGCCCGCCCCGTTCTGTCGATACTGTCGCCGTATCGCGGGACACAAAGGCACCTGAACATGGATGTAAAATCGGTCGGAGTGATTGGCGCAGGTCAAATGGGCAATGGGATTGCCCATGTTCTGGCATTGGCAGAGTATGACGTCCTACTGAACGACGTTTCAGAAGACGCACTCAGCAAAGCCTTGGCGACGATTGAAGGCAATCTTGCGCGGCAAGCGTCACGTGGGAAAATCTCGGACGACGAGATGCAGGCAGCGCTGAGCCGGATCAAAACGACGTTGGAGTTGCCCCAGCTTGGTCAGACCGACCTGGTGATCGAAGCCGCAACCGAACGTGAAGCCATCAAACAGGCCATCTTCGAGGATCTGCAGCCCCATCTGCTGCCGCACACAATTCTGACATCCAACACCTCCTCAATATCGATCACCCGGCTGGCCAGCCGGACGGACAGGCCAGAACGCTTTATGGGGTTCCACTTCATGAACCCGGTGCCGGTGATGCAGCTGGTCGAATTGATCCGCGGCATCGCAACCGATGAAGAGACGTTCAAATCCTGCAAGGCTGTTGTTGATCGGCTGGGCAAAACGGCGGCCAGCGCAGAGGATTTCCCTGCCTTTATCGTGAATCGCATCCTCATGCCGATGATCAACGAAGCCGTCTATACGCTGTATGAAGGCGTGGGGAGCGTTCAATCGATTGATCAATCGTTGCGCCTGGGCGCGAACCATCCGATGGGGCCGTTGGAGTTGGCGGATTTTATCGGACTGGACACATGTCTGGCGATCATGAACGTGCTACATGACGGTCTGGCGGACACCAAGTACCGACCTTGCCCGCTGTTGACGAAATATGTTGAGGCCGGGTGGCTGGGGCGCAAGACAGAGCGCGGATTCTATGACTACCGGGGCGAAACACCAGTTCCGACGCGCTAGAAGGGGGCGAGCCCCCTCGCCCGGATATCATCCGGACTCACCCCAGAGGTACTTTTAGCCAGATGAAGTGCGGATCAGCGTTTGAGCGTTTCGCCCAGCGCCATTGTGTGTTTTCTGAGCCAGGCCATAAAGCCGCGCGGGTCGCGCTCCAGCAATTTCATGTCTTCGTCCGAGATCGGCTCGCCAATAAACGGCGACTGCGGCTTGTTGCAGGAGCGAACGATTTCATGCAGCAGCAGGCCTTGCCGTAGGATCGGCGACAACTTGTTCGCAATCTGATAGGCACGCGAGTTTCTTCCGGGGAAGAAAATTGGCACCACCTGAGCGCCGGACCGGCGGATCATTTTGGCGGTGAACACATTCCATTCACGCTCCTGCGCAGGGCCAAACCAGTCGTCTGAGGACATTACCACGCCCGAGGGGAACAGTGCGACAACACCGCCGTCTTTTAGGTGGTCCATCGCCTTGCCGCGCATTTCCAGCATTTTAGTCTGCGCCTCCGGGTCATGCGGGAATGGCACCGGAATCATGAATGAGGTCGCGGCCTCGTCCAGTCCCGTAAGGACCGAGCGCGTCAGGATCCTGTAGTCACTACGCACCTGTCCGATCAGTTCGGCAAGGATCATGCCATCGACCATCCCATGAGGATGGTTTGCAACGACGACAACAGGTCCTTTCTTTGGAATACGCGCGATTTGTTCCTGTGGGGTGGTGAGGTTGATCCCCATCACCTCAAGCGCGCCGCCCCAGAACCGCTGGCCACGATAGTATTCGTTCTTCTTCTCGAACTTGTTGACCATGCGCAGAATGGTCAGTTTTCCTGTACACCATTCGATGGCCCGAATAGCCGTGGAGGTCCAAGCGTCGTCGAACGAGTTCGCATAGGTCAGCGTTCTACGATCGTAGATCTCACCCTGATCGTCTGTCCCATCCACAACCGGGCCTGTCTTGGTCTCGTGCGTCGTTTCCGCCAATTCCTGGTCTTCCCGTTCTTCATGTCGCGACTGAGCGGATCAGAACCCTTCCCCGAACTTGTCGTTCACCAGGGTTTCCAATGCATCAGCCAACGCCTCAGCATCCGGTCCGGACGTCTCGACGTCAATAGTCGTTCCGCGCGAGGCTGCCAACATCAAAAGACCCATGATACTGTCCCCTGATGCAGAAAGTCCGTCTTTGGACACCTCTGCCTGCGCATCAAAGCCTTCGACCACCTCAACCAGCTTGGCCGAGGCGCGGGCGTGCAAGCCCTTTTCATTGATTATTTTCAAGCTTCGGTTGGTCATTCTTAATCAATCCGGTCTTAGTCCAACGTCACATTCTGCGCGTTAATGTATTTTCGTCCAGCCTCCATCGCTCGCCGCACCGCATCCCCGATCGGCAGTTGGCGACTTTTGGCCAGTTTAATGAGCATAGGCAGATTTGCACCGTAAAGAATACGGCGATCCTGCGGCGTGCAGGCCTTGAGGCTTAGATTCGAAGGGCTGCCACCGTACAGGTCCGTTACAACGACAACACCATCCCCGGCATCGACGTTGTCTGCAGCAGCACAAATCTCTGCCTGTTTCGCTTCGCGATCATGATCCGCCTCGATCGAGATTGCGACCAGCCCAGGTTGTTTTCCGACCACATGCTGCATGGCCGCCAAGTATTCCTGGGCCAGCCCGCCATGTGCTACGAGTACGATCCCGATCAATCCGGCCTCACATTCAACGATCGACGTTCCATTTCGCGGTGCCTAATTGCCACTTGCTGCCCCTCCTCTGCAAGGGCCTTTGCAACCGCTTCTGCCATAGCCACCGACCTGTGTTGCCCTCCGGTGCACCCGAACGCAACCGAGAGATGCGCTTTGCCTTCGGCGCGGTAGGCCGGCAGCAACAGTTTCAACAGATCGACAACGCGGTCGAAGAACGGTGCGTAGTTTGCGTCTGACTGTACATAGCGCGCCACATCCGGGTTTCGACCGTCTTCGGCCCGCAACTCTGGCCGCCAATAGGGGTTGGCCAGAAATCGGCAATCGAAAACCATATCCAGCCCACGAGGCAATCCGCGTTTATAAGAGAACGACTCGATCGAGACGGCCAGATGCCGCCCGCTTTGCGGGGCGAACCAACGCTCGACCTCTTCTCGCAGTTGGTGAACATTCAGGGCACTGGTGTCGATCAGCGTGTCGGCGATTTCGCGGATCGGAGCCAGCAGCTCTTTTTCCTGCCGGACGCCGGTTTCTGGGCTCGAATTGACCGCGACCGGGTGACGTCTACGGGTTTCCGAGAAACGGCGCAGCAGGATGTCATCGCTACAATCGAGGTAGAGTATCGTCAGATCCGCCTGGTCCATACCCCGTAGGCACGCGGCCAGCTCAATGAAACCAATGGTCGAGAAATCACGGTTTCGCGCGTCAATCCCCAGCGCCATTGGCTGGTCGCTGTCCGGGCCGTCCAACAGGCGTGTCAGCAGACCCATAGGCAGGTTGTCTATCGCTTCAAATCCCAGATCCTCAAGCACATGAATGGCTGTCGTCCGTCCGGCCCCAGAGGGCCCGGTGACCAGAACAATACGTCGTTGTTGCTTCATGTGCTGGGCCATTCCGGGTCCACGCGCCCCATTTTCATCAATTGCATCAGTGCTGCGGCCAAATTGGGAACGCCAAGGCCCCGAAACAAGGGAACAGTTTGCCTCAGGGTGCGGATCGCAATTGGCTCAGGGACTCTCTCCGATTCTTGTTCATCCAGATCCACAACATAGGTCAGTGGCACAGGTCCGACAGCAGAGGCCCGCAAGATACCCAAGCCCCGCGCTTCGATCATTCCACGAATGTTCGGGGCCGCCTGAGCCAAGACTTGATCACCGGTGGCACGCAGCTCGACCCGGTCATCCGCAACCAGCTCCGCCCCAAACGCCATCATCTGAAGCGCCAGAGCTGACTTGCCAGTGCCTGAGGCACCCACAATTAACAAGGCCTTCCCTGCAAACGCCACGCAACTCGCGTGAATGATGGCGCTGTCCTGTTCAGCCAGATCATAGACGGACGGGCCGCGCATGGGTTAAACGGGCAGCCCGACAACAAAACGCGCGCCCAACGGGTCCGAGGTGACGTCCGCCTCGGTCGGGCGGATATTTTCGGCCCAGATGACGCCACCGTGAGCTTCGACAATCTGCTTTGAGATCGCCAACCCGAGGCCCGAATTATTTCCGAAGTGTTCAGCCGGTCGTTGCGAGTAGAAGCGTTTGAAAACTTTGGTCAGCGCCTGTTCGGGGATACCGGGACCGGTGTCTTCCACCACAACCAGAACGCGGTTTTCGCGTCGACGCACCCAAACGCGGATCGCATCTTTTTCTTCACAGAACGAAATCGCGTTGGTGATTAGGTTCACAAAGACCTGAGCCAGACGCGCTTCAAGCCCGTTGATGATGATCGGGCCTTCGGGCAGGTCGGTGATGTAGTCGATCCCCTTGGCGCGCGCATCTTCGCCCAGATACTGGCTGATATTGCCCACCAGTTTCAGCAGGTCAAAGGGCTGCTCTTCTTCCTTCACCAGTTCAGCATCCAATCGGGACGCGTTTGAGATATCGCTGACCAGACGGTCCAGGCGGCGCACGTCGTGTTCAATCACGCCCATCAGTTTCTCGCGCTGATCTTCACGCGTGACCATCCGCAAGGTTCCAACGGCAGATTGAAGACTTGCCAGCGGGTTCTTGATCTCATGGGCGACATCGGCGGCGAACTGTTCATTCGCATCGATCCGATTGTAAAGCGCCGTCACCATGCCCCGCAGTGCGCGACTGAGCAGGCCAATCTCATCCGGGCGCGCGGTCAGGTCCGGGATGCGGATACGGCCAGGATTCACACCTGCACCTCGGTCCTTGCCCAACTCAGCCGCCGCGGCCAGATCGGCAAGCGGGTTTGCGATTGTCGAGGCCAGAACCAGGCTCAACCCGATTGAAACCAGCAGCGCGACGACAAACATTTGCAAGATACGCTCTTGCTCGCGACGGGCCAAAGCGTCGATTTCCCCCGACGGACCGGCCATAGCCACCGCACCGACTGCAGCGCTGTCCAGCAGAATGGGTGCTGCGGCCACAATAACCGTTTCACCAAAATCATCTTTGACTGCCTGTACTTGCACTTGGCCTTGTAGCGCATTTGGCACGATGGCCTGAACCCTTTGCGCCAACGTTGGTGCTTCGTTGGGTTCGCCGCTGGCAAACACGCGTGACAAGCCGGTCCAGACCGCATTAAGCGCGTCGCTGATTACAGTGCTACCCGTCTGAAGCTCTGCCTCGGAGGACAACAAAGCTGGCGATTGCGACGCTGCGCCCCGCGCCCATCCAATCAGCGTACCCCGCGCATCATACACAAAGACTTCGCCGCCTTCGGGCAGGCTAAGCCCGGCCAGAGTGTCTTTCACGTCCAGCGCGCTGGAATCCTGCGCCAAACCAGATGCCGTCTGGCGCAGCTGAGCCTCGAACACGTTGCTGACCAATTGTGCGTCACCAACCAGGTTGCGCGCGGTCTGCCGCAGTTGTTCATCCCGAGAGTCGTCAAGATACAACAGGCCAGTCACCAGGATGACCAAAGCAATCAGGTTAAACGTGATGATCTTGCGCGCCAGAGGAGAGCCGCGCATAGAAAACAGGTTGCGACGTCGACGGGATGCCCGAAGCTCGGCAGAGTCGGGGTCTTGCGGGATGACCCAATCATCCCCTAGAACGACATCACCGTCCCGCAATTCGCTGGCTTGTTCCGTATCGCGCACGAGACCCGGTTACCCCTGATTAATGGCCACGCTTATTCTTCGTTATACCTGTACCCAATGCCGTACAGGGTTTCGATCGCCGAAAACTCGGGGTCTGCGGCGCGCATTTTCTTGCGCAGGCGCTTGATGTGGCTGTCGATGGTGCGGTCGTCCACATAGACCTGATCATCATAGGCCACGTCCATCAGTTGATCCCGGCTTTTGACAAAGCCCGGTCGCTGGGCCAGCGCCTGAAGCAAAAGGAACTCGGTCACCGTCAGGGACACGTCCGACCCTTTCCAGCTGACCGCGTGACGCAGCGGGTCCATCCGCAGATCGCCGCGCTCCATGACTTTGGCGTCGCCGGTGCTGGCCGTGGTCGCATCACCCGTGGTTGCCTCCTGCCGGCGCAGCAGCGCCCGAATGCGTTCGACCAGAAGACGCTGCGAAAACGGCTTTTTGACATAGTCATCTGCGCCCATACGCAGGCCAAGAACCTCGTCAATCTCATCATCTTTGGAGGTGAGGAAAATCACCGGCATCTGGGTTTTCTGCCGCAGCCGCTGCAACAGGTCCATCCCGTCCATCCGCGGCATCTTTATGTCCAGAACAGCCATGTCCGGCAGTTTCTTGTTGAAAGCGTCCAGCGCTGCCTGTCCATCGTTATACGTCTCAACCTCGAACCCTTCGGCTTCGAGCGTCATGGAAACTGACGTCAGAATGTTTCTGTCGTCGTCCACCAGTGCAATCTTTGACATCGGGTTAACCCCTATTCCTGCTCACTCACGCAATAATTCGCTTATTAGTAAGGCATCTTTGTCGTTTTTATGGCCCCGAATCAATCCGTATCTGCGAATCGTGCGATTGTTGTCACACAGATGCGGCAAAAAAGCCGTTAACATGCGCGCAAAAGCGCCTTGTTTTCCGACAGGAAATTACTGGTGGCGCTAAACTTTGACTTGGTTGCGCTAACTGCGCCAAACCGTCCTGTTCATGCCCCGAACGACCATGATAAGACCCGCCCATCCGCCGGTTTTTCCCGGCATACTGCCCCAAGAGCGCCCCCCGGCCCAACCGCCGACGCGCCGCCACAGGAGAAGACAAACATGACATCTGGACGGGTTAACCCGCAATTCCGCCTCGAAGATCAGGGCATCGAGGGTCTGGGCAATGTCTATTATAACTTCATGGAACCAGCGCTGATTGAAGAGGCGCTGAAGCGTGGCGAAGGCACCCTTGGCAATGGCGGCGCCTTTCTGGTCACCACCGGCAAATTCACCGGTCGTTCGCCCAAGGACAAACACGTCGTAAAGACCGACAGCGTCGTTGACACCATCTGGTGGGAAAACAACGCTGCGATGACCCCCGAAGGTTTCGACGCGCTGTACGAAGACATGCTGGCCCATATGAAGGGTCGCGACTATTTCGTGCAGGACCTGGTCGGCGGTGCCGATCCCGCCTATTCGATCAACGTGCGCATGGTCACCGAGCTGGCCTGGCACAACCTGTTCATCCGCCACCTGTTGCGCCGCCCGGATCGCGAAGATCTGGAAGAGTTCATCGCGGACTTTACCGTCATCAACTGCCCCAGCTTCCAGGCCGATCCGGCCAAGCATGGCTGCAACAGTGAAACCGTGATCGCGCTGAACTTCGACCGCAAGCTGATCCTGATCGGCGGCACCGAGTATGCGGGTGAGAACAAGAAGTCGGTCTTTACCCTGCTGAACTACATGCTGCCGGAAAAAGGCGTGATGCCGATGCACTGCTCGGCCAACCACGCTGTTGGCAACCCGGTCGACACTGCCGTCTTCTTTGGCCTGTCCGGCACCGGCAAGACCACTTTGTCGGCTGATCCGTCGCGCACACTGATCGGGGATGACGAGCATGGCTGGTCGGACCGCGGAACCTTCAACTTTGAAGGTGGCTGCTATGCCAAGACCATCAACCTGAACGCCGAGGCTGAGCCGGAAATCTACGCGACCACCAGCAAATTTGGCACCGTGATCGAGAATATGGTCTTCGATCCGGAAACCAAAGAGTTGGATTTTGAGGACGACTCGCTGACTGCCAACATGCGCTGCGCTTACCCGCTCGAGTACATCTCGAACGCGTCAAGCAGCGCTTTGGGCGGGCATCCGAAAAACATCATCATGCTGACCTGTGATGCGTTTGGCGTTCTGCCTCCGATCGCGCGGCTGACACCGGCTCAGGCTATGTACCACTTCCTGTCGGGCTTCACCTCGAAGGTTGCAGGAACTGAGCGTGGCATCACCGAGCCTCAGCCCACATTCTCCACCTGCTTTGGCGCGCCGTTCATGCCGCGTCGCCCGGAAGAGTACGGCAACCTGCTGCGCGACAAGATTGCCCAGCACGGCGCAACCTGCTGGCTGGTGAACACCGGCTGGACCGGCGGTGCATATGGCGTTGGCAGCCGCATGCCGATCCGTGCGACCCGCGCCCTGCTGACAGCCGCGCTGGAAGGATCGCTGCGCGACGCCGAGTTCCGCAAGGATGCCAACTTCGGATTTGATGTCCCGGTCTCGGTCCCTGGTGTGGCCGAAGTTCTGCTGGACCCGCGCCGCACCTGGGATGATCAGGCGGCCTTTGACAAGCAGGCCGAGAAACTGGTGCAGATGTTTGCGGAAAACTTTGAACAGTATCTGCCCTTCATTGACGACGACATCAAAGCCGTCGCAATCGGGTAAAGAAATCAGGGGGCGGCTTCGCCCCCTTTTCTTTTGAGGCGACCCGAAAAACCAAAGTCGCGCAATAGTTGTAATATGCGCAAAGAACATACAAATTTATTGCCCGTTTCGCCAGTTTAGAGTACTCAACGGTGTCATTGTGACGAAAATGCCCGGCGCTTGCGCACCGGGCGGAAAGTAAAGACCTTGGGGAGACTCAATGAGCGCGCACTCACATTCGCGATTTGAGCAACCTAATCAGATATCTAGTGTAATCCATCGGGGATGGGTGTCAATATGAGACTTGCAAATCACCACTGAAAACGAATGCAGATCTCACCTTTGCATTGAGTGAAGGATGGCACGGAAAACTACAGGTAAAGAAATGACAGAAATCTCGAAACTGACCGAACTTCGCAAATTGATGCAAAGTATGGAACAGACCCTTGGGCTCGAGCAACTCTCTCCGGTTGAGCGTGACATTTATTACGCCGCCGAAGAACTTTCCAAACAGGATCAGGAAGTGCGGACTTTTGGTCTGATCGAACACACTCTGGTCAAAAGCGTTTCGCGTCCGACCTTTTTCCGCGCGCTGAAATCGCTGGTGCAAAAAGGCTATCTGTCCCAGAGCGGCAGTTCCAACCGGGGGCGGTATATCGTACATGCACCCAGATGATGTCTCCAACCTGCGCGTCGATGGCTGAACACCGTGCGCAGATGGGCTTCTGACACATTCTTTGCCTCGCTGGCTTATGTAGTTGCGTCGTACCTCACGTTTGAGGTGCTGATGCCGCTGCAAAACATGTTTTTTCCGGAATACCCAAGCCGGGCCAGCCTGCTGTTTTTGCCGCATGGCGTGCGTGTACTTGCCGCGTGGCTTTTGGGTTGGCGCGCGATATTCGCGCTGCTGCCGGGCGTCTTTGTGGTGTTCGCCGCTCTTGGCGGGGCGGACGTTTTTCTGCCAAACCGCCTTTGGGCAATGGCCATCGCAGTCACCACCGTTCCGGCCGTGTTCTACATCCTCAAGTGGATTGGGTGGGATCTGTTCCCTAGCCCGGATCGCAAACCCTGCTGGCTATGCGTCATGGGCGTCGGCGTCATCACCTCTTTCCTGGTGTCCGCCCTGACAAACTGGGCGTTTGGCAGCGCCAGGGTCGAGTATATTGCCTTTTTGATCGGCGACATCTCGGGGCTGTTCTTCCTGATGTTGGGTTTATACTTCGCGTTTCGCTTTATGGACCGCAGGGCTTAACCCACCAACCCTCGACGCAGCAGGTTCAAACCGGCCACCAACAGAACAACCAACGTCACCTTACGAAACAACGCCTGATCGATCCGTGTCTGCAATTGCAGCCCAAGCCACATTCCAACCACTGCGGGAACGACCAGAATCGCCGAAAACGGAGCAGTCTCTGCCCGCAGGATACCCGAGCCGAGATGCGCCAGCGTCAGGGCAACTGCACCCAGCCCGTAGATGACACCCTGAACCCGCATCTGCACAGCCTTGGGCGTATTCAAAGCCGTCAGGTACGCGACAGTCGGCGGCCCCCATATCCCGGACATCCCACCGATAAAGCCTGCGACTGAGCCGATCAGTGCTTCGATCCGCACCGACGGTTTTGAAAGAACAAGCTTCACACCCAGCACTTGGATCAAGGCAAAGAACGTGACTGGTGCACCGATCATCAGCAAAAATGTCGATGGCGGCACCAAAGTGACAAGCTGGGCCCCTGCCAGCAGAAACACCAGCCCGACGATCAGAAACACGCGGAATTGCCGCATCGACGACACGGCCGCCTGCACGCCCTGTCCAAACGCCTGGAGAACATTAGTTACCAGTGTCGGAAGGATAAGGCCTGCGATGGCGAGTTCGGGCGGCAAAAAGACACTTAATCCCGAAACCAACACCATGGGCATGGCAAACCCGACCATGCCTTTGATGCAACCGGCCAGAAACGCCACACCTAAAGCCAGCAGCAGGTCCTGCGGAGTCAGTAAGGAAAACAATGTCATGCAACCCTGATAGCATTCCTGACGCGCGCTGCACCGCAAAAACGTTCAAGAAATAATTGAACTTTTTCGTAACGTAATACGTATTTTTGTTGCGCTGCACGTGCAGCATGATATGACCAGACGATACCAGAAAAGGACACGATTCATGGCTCATGACGGACAGGATATGACCCAGATGACGACACCCGCGATTTTGCCCGATCTTCTGACACTGACACGCGTGGCAGTTCCCGCCGTCACCGAAGTGTTCGAGCGCGCGCGTGGGTCGGTTCGCGGTATGGTCACCGCAGATGGCCGCGTCTCGGGCGCATTGATCGAAGCCAATCAAACCGCTGCCCATGGTCTGGCATGGCTGGCGACCTATGCGCAGTCTCTGCAACAGATGCAGCGCTGGGCCGAAGCCCTCGATGCAGACGGTAACTTCGGCGAAATCGAACAGTTGCTGCACCAGATCGCCTTTGGCGAGTATCTGCACCAGGTTGCAGGTGGTATCCCGATGAACCAAGGCGAAGTCGTGCGCCTTCAGGATATGGGTTTGGGTTGGGACGCCCTGTCTGGCTTCCAAGCTTCTGAAGTGCAGACGCTGATGGCCCAGGCCAATTCGCAAGCCGCGCGCAGCCGTCTGGTCGCGCTAATGGAAGATCAGGCTGGCGCCACCATGTTCGGCGCGTCGGGTCTGGATGAAGAGCTTGAGATGATCCGCGACCAGTTCCGCCGTTATGCGGTCGAGAAGGTCGAGCCTTTTGCACATGAATGGCACCTCAAGGATGAACTGATCCCGATGGAAGTCATCGAGGAACTGGCCGAGATGGGCGTCTTTGGACTGACCATCCCCGAAGAATTCGGCGGTTTCGGCCTGTCCAAAGCTTCGATGTGCGTCGTCTCCGAGGAACTCTCGCGCGGTTATATCGGCGTTGGTTCGCTGGGCACCCGGTCCGAGATCGCGGCCGAGCTGATCATCGCGGGCGGCACCGACGAACAAAAAGCCAACTGGCTGCCGAAACTGGCCAGCGCCGAAATTCTGCCAACCGCTGTCTTCACCGAGCCAAATACCGGATCGGACCTTGGCAGCCTGCGCACACGCGCGGTCAAGAATGCAGACGGCGACTATGAGATCACCGGCAACAAGACCTGGATCACCCACGCTGCGCGGACCCACGTTATGACCCTGCTGGCCCGCACCAACCCGGACACCACAGACCACCGTGGCCTGTCCATGTTCCTGGCCGAGAAAACGCCCGGCACGGACGAGACCCCCTTCCCCACCCCCGGCATGACCGGCGGCGAGATCGAGGTTCTGGGCTATCGCGGCATGAAAGAGTACGAGCTGGGATTTGACGGCTTCAAAGTCAAAGGTGATAACCTGCTGGGCGGCGAAGAAGGCAAAGGCTTCAAGCAGCTGATGGAAACCTTTGAGTCCGCCCGCATCCAGACCGCAGCACGCGCCATCGGCGTGGCACAAAGCGCGCTGGATATCGCGATGCAATACGCGCAGGACCGCAAGCAATTCGGCAAATCTCTGATCAACTTCCCTCGTGTGTCCGGCAAACTGGCGATGATGGCTGTCGAAATCATGATCGCGCGTCAGCTGACCTATTTCTCAGCCTGGGAAAAGGACCACGGCCAGCGCTGCGACCTTGAGGCCGGCATGGCTAAACTACTAGGTGCCCGGGTTGCCTGGGCCGCGGCAGATAACGGTCTGCAGATCCACGGCGGCAACGGCTTTGCACTGGAATACAAGATCAGCCGCGTTCTGTGTGACGCGCGCATTCTAAACATTTTTGAGGGGGCTGCCGAAATTCAGGCACAGGTTATTGCACGGCGTTTGCTAGGCTAACCAGAACTAGGCATCCCGTTTCCCCAACTAGACCCGGCCTTCGCGTCGGGTCTTTTTCTTTTTGCGGCGACATTCCTCCAATGATCCGCACACAAAAGAACTTCCCCTTTGCTTTAAGTCCGAACCCTTTTAGGGCAGGTTGCTAGACGAACGAGGTACAAGGGACGCTGCACAGAATGACCCGACTGGTTTTTGCGCTTTGGGCCACACTTGCGGCTCTTATCCTTGGCGGTTGCGCGCCCTCTCAACCCTTCGTTGGGAAAACCGAAGTTGACGCGCTGGCCGAGGCGATCAGCGATCTTGGACCACAGGTCGACCCTGCCGAGGCGCAAAGGGCCGCCTCTATCGCCTATGCGTATTCCAAGCAGCTGAAACAGGACTGGAACGTCACGGACCCGGCCATCATCCACAACGCCAAGGTCATCAACGGTTTTCGCGAGAAAGGCCTGTGCAACGACTGGGCGCAGGCCATGACCCAGCGCCTGCAGCAGGAAAACTTCCGCACGCTGGACCTGCACTGGGCCACCTCGCCCCCGACCGCGTTTCGGATCATCCATCATTCGGCCCTGATCAGCGCAAAGGGAGATTCCATGTACGATGGCATCATCCTGGATCCGTGGCGCAATAGCGGGGCGTTGTTTTGGGCGCCAGTCCGCGAAGACACCAGGTACAACTGGCGGCCTCGACTAGACGTCCGCGCCGAACTTATGAGCGGCGAAAACCCCTTTTGACCTAGAAAGGTGACACCCCATGATGCGCCTGATCCTCGCCCTGCCTCTGATGACTTTGTTTCAATGCGACAAGGACGAGACCGTTGCCGCATACGGGGCAGGAGATCGAACCTGGGAACTGCAGGAGGTTGACGGCCAGCCGTTCGAGGCCAGCGCGACGCTACGCTTCCCGGAAGAGGGCAAGATTGCAGGCAACGCCCCCTGCAACAGCTACAGCGGCACATTGAACGCGCCTTACCCGTGGTTCGAGGTCATGGACCTGACCGCCACACGGGCGGCGTGCGCAGGGCTTGAAGACGAGGGTTTTTTCTTCGCGGCCCTGATCGCAATGACGCAGTCCGAAGTCTCGGGCGACGTGCTGGTCCTGCGCAATGATGACGGCCACGAGATGGTGTTCAAAGCCGCCGAGTAAACTGATCCACGAACCGCGCCCGCGCCTCGGGCACGGGGTTGTGCCCCAAAGACGGCGCGAGGTGGTGTTCCAGAAAGTATCCGGTGGTTTTAAGTCCGGCGGCGATTTCGGCATCCGGTGCAGTCCCTTCGCCGCGCAGGCAAAGTGGCAGCGGCAGCAGCTTGTCCGCCCATTCTCCGGCCCCTTCAGCGCTGACGGCGCGGCCGGTTTTGGGCGAGACATAAACCAACCCTTCGGTCGCCCCGGTCACTGCGCAGGCCGACAGGTCCAGACCAAACCCCAACTCTTCCAGCAGCGCGAGCTCCCATCGCAGATAGGCCAACGGCCAGATCTCGTCTTGCCCCAACAAATCCATCAACTGTTCAGTTTGCCGGTAAATCGCCGGATGCGGCTCTCGCTCGGGCAGGCAAAAGGACAACAGGGCCACCGTCGCGTTCAGCCCTGCCAAAGCCAGCCGTCCCGAAAAGGCCGCCGCTGCGCGCGAACGCAAAGGCTCGACCTGAAACGTGCCCAGATGTTCCTCAAGACGCGCGCGCCACAGAACGTCCAACTGCGCGCCGGGTTGCAGGATTGGCGCAATCTTGCGACTGGTGCCACCGCGCACGACACCAGCATGTCGTCCATGTTCTTCGGTGAACACTTCGATGATCGCTGCAGTTTCACCATGTCGTCGGGTGGTCAGAAGGATGCCGTGATCGCGCCAGTCCAAATCAGGCTCCTTTAACTCTGCGGGCCGCTACGTGCCCGTAACAGACCGTAAGGCGACCATATCCGCAAGTGGTGTGATGACCTAGAACCGGGCCCGGAACGCCACACCGATAAGAGGCGCAGTTTCATAGCTCTGACGGCTCAGTTCAGCCCCGTTCGCATCATCCAGCGTCAGGCGACCGTCGAACTCGGCCCCTGCAAACACGTTCAGCGAAACACCGGGGTTGGGATTATACCCGAAGGACAGAACTACAGGGACGCTCTTGTCCTCACCCACGCCGTTGGGGGCCAGCCCGTCGCCATCCAGCCGGAACCGAATGCGTTCAGACCGGGCCGACAGGCCAAGTGTCATGGTTTCGCTCAGCGCATAGCTCAGCGTCAGCCCCGGCCCCTGCGTGGCCCCTACTCCCGAGCCTGTGTTCAGGTTCCACCGATCATTGATATCCCAATCGACCAGCAGCGCCGGGAAGAAATCAGTGCTGTCGTCTTCAAGTTGCGAGAACGCGCCAAAGGCCGGGCCGATGGTCAGGCTCTCGCTGACCTGCCATGCGATGCCCGCAAACACGCCGTAGGTTCTGCCATCTGACGCTTTGGCACCGCTTTGATAATCCCACCTGACCTGAGGCGACACGAACACACTGGCCGTGTTGCCCACGCGAAACCGCACAGGCACCGAAACGCGAATATCGCGAATATCACGCCACGGCTGGTTATCCGCCTGACTGAAATCATAGTCGAACCTGCCGACGCTGGCGGACAACCCGACTGAGGTTCCGCCACCCAAATTGTTTAGCGCTGTCGCGCGCAGAAACGCACGATTGGCCGAGAATTCTCCGCCGTCGCTCAGGTCCGTGTTTCCCTGATAAGCCGCCAGCCCATCGATCTGATAGACCCAACCCGACCGCTCTTGCGCGACTGAGGGCACAGCACTCAGGCTCAGAACAAGGGCCGCCAAACTACACGCAGATGCAAAGCTTTTCATGGTTTTCAACTCGATAGGGGACGCTCACCTTCTGAGATAGCATGCCGCCTGATGCGATCAAACGTGGGTAAGAAATTGAATTTCGATATGTGTCAGCCAAGCCGAAACCGGAGCCCTCCCCGCAGTGTGCTAAACTGCTTGGCGAGCGCCCTGCACCATTTGGAGTTTCGCATGAAGAAGTCCTTTTTCACCTCTCCCTCCAACTATCCTGAGCCTTTGAATGTCCTGGGCGACCGGATCACCGTTCTGGCGCGGCTTGAGCAGATCGGCGACTATGCCGTCACGCTCAACTACGGCCACGAAGGCAACGGTCCGCCACCCCATTCGCACCCTTGGGACGAGACTTTCTTTGTCGTCAAAGGCGAGGTCGATTTCGTTATGGACGGAGAGCAGCGGATCGCGACCGAAGGCACCTTGGTCCATTTTCCGGCCGGCACGGTGCACAGTTTCAAATTCGGCCCCGGCGGAGCGCATCTGCTTGAAATCAGCGGCCGCGGTTCGCAAGCGGTTGAGATGTTTACCGCACTGGATCATGAGGTGCCCGGACCGGTTCAGGACGGTGCAAAACTGGCCGAGGTTCTTCGAAAAAACGGCGTTGAACTGACAGGGTGAACAAATTTGGTCTGCCCGATTGGTCCGTTCAAAGTTACACGATTACTCCAACCCGTCTTCGCCCAGAAGATGCCGACCTTGCCGGTCTTCGACCTCGATCACCCAAAGGTCAGGATCAAACCCGCGTTGACGGGTGATTGCCTCATCCACGTCACCCTCGGTGCCGGATGAGAGTTCAATCCACTTACGCTCACCGCTCATCAGGTCAAAACTGCGCTGAAACGCAACGGCTTGACCATCCAAAGTGTTGAGCTTGACCAGAACCGCACCTGCCGTGTCGTCACCATGGGCCACGACAAATGCGGGGATTTCCTGAAACCGCAACCGCGCCAGATAGGCGTGAACCCAGAATTCGGCGGTCAGACGCGTCATGCGTTGCCGTCTTTGAAATCCAGCCCCATTTCCGAGTACCGCTCTGATTCCTCCAACCAGTTCGGTCGGACTTTGACCTGCAGGAACAGGTGAATTTTGCGGTCGAGGAATTCTTCCAATTCCGCCCGCGCGGCCTGGCTGACTGCTTTGATCGTCTCGCCACGCTTGCCCAAAACGATGCCCTTGTGGCCGTCGCGCATAACATAGATGACCTGATCAATCTTGGCCGACCCGTCCTTGCGTTCTTCCCAGTTTTCCGTCTCAACGGTTAGCTGATAGGGCAGTTCCTGATGCAGACGCAGGGTCAGTTTTTCGCGCGTCATCTCAGCGGCGATCATGCGCAAGGGCAGATCGGCGATCTGATCCTCGGGGTATAGCCAGGGGCCTTCGGACAGTTCCGAGGCCAGCCATTTGCGCAGATCGTCAACGCCGTGGCCTTTCTCGGCCGAGATCATGAAGGTCTCGGCAAAAGGATAGCGCGCGTTCAGGTCGCTGGTCAGAGCCAGCAGCTTCTCAGACGGCACCTTGTCGATCTTGTTGATCGCCAGCGCGATGGTGCGGCCCTGACCGATCTCTTCCAGACCTTCCAGAATGCGCTCGACGCCTTCGGTGATGCCACGGTGCGCTTCGACCATCAGTACGACCACATCCGCATCCGCAGCACCGCCCCATGCAGCCGCGACCATGGCACGGTCCAGACGGCGGCGTGGTTTGAACAGGCCGGGGGTATCGACAAACACCAGTTGCGCATCACCTTCCATCGCTACACCGCGAATACGCGCACGGGTGGTCTGCACCTTGTGCGTCACGATCGAAACCTTGGCCCCCACCATGCGGTTCAGCAGGGTGGATTTGCCCGCGTTGGGCTCTCCGATCAGGGCGATAAATCCGGCGCGTGTGGTCATGTCTCTGGCGATCCTGTTTGCAAGTGCGCACCCCTATAGCAGAAAGCCCCCGCGGGCCAGAGGGATTTGTCGCATTGCAGCCATGCAAAAACGGTGGCACCCCTGCCATAGCCACGCCAAACCCAGCCAGGCACCCTTTCGGAATACGAGGCAGAAGATGAAACGTCGCGAGTTTCTTTTGACCAGCGGGGCCGCAGCCGGTGCGTTGGGTCTGGGAGGATTTGGATTTGCGCAGGGTGCGCAGGAATTGACGATCCAACCGGCAAGCTTCGCCCTGCGCGATCAGGTAACGACCGGGATGGTCAGCCTGTCGCCGGACGCGCCGCCGCCGGTTTTGTATGGCAAACAGGGAGAGGTGATGCGGTTGCCGGTCCGCAATACCTTGCCCGACTATACCGCGATGCACTGGCACGGGATGCGGATCGCCAACAAAATGGATGGTGTGCCTTACCTGACCCAGATGCCTATGGGCCAAGGCGAGTTGTTCACCTATGAATTCACTCCGCCGGATGCAGGCACCTACTGGTACCACCCGCATTGCATGACGATGGAACAGATGGCTCATGGTCTGACCGGCGTCATGGTGATCACCGAACCTGAAGATATTGGATTCGACAGCGAACAGGTCGTCAACTTGCGTGATTTCCGGCTGGACGAGGACGGAGCCTTCTTGCCCGCTTACACCCAACGTGGTGCGGCGCGGGCTGGTACCTTTGGCAACGTTCAGACGGCCAACTGGAAGCAGGGCCCGGTCTATGACCACGCGGCCGGTAGTCTGGTTCGGCTGCGTGTGGTGAACACGGACACGACGCGGATCTACAAACTGCATCTGGACGGCGGTGCCGCGCGGATCATTGCGTGGGATGGCCACCCGGTTGAGATCGACATCCCAATGCCCAGCGCGGATGAGCCGCTTTTGGTCGGCCCCGGCCAACGGGTAGATATTGCGGTCGTCATGCCGGGCAGTGAAGGGCGAAGCGTCGCCCTGATGGCAAAGCTACCCGGCCAACCCCTAAAAGCCATGGCGAGCCTGCGCGCGATCGGGTCATCGGCAAGACGCGACCTGCAAGACTTACGCCCGCTCCCCTTGAATCCGGTGGCAAGACCCGATCTCGACAATGCCGAGTTGCACGAGTTCGTCTTTGGCTGGACCCCAGAAGGCGGTGAGCCAAACAACGGGTTCTGTGGCTCGCTGGGCTATAACTTTTGGTCGATCAATCGAACCCCCTGGCCCGGCGACGCGGCAGAAGGGGTTGGTCCCTTGGCAACGCTAGAGCTGGGGAAAAGCTATGTACTGCGACTGCGCAATGAGTCGCCAAACCTGCACCCGATCCATCTGCACGGGCTCGCATTTGTGCCGCTGCGGTCGAACTTGCGAAAGCTGCCTTCGTTGATGACCGACACAATGCTGTTGTTAAAAGACGAGGTGGTCGAGATCGCGCTGGTCGCCGACAACCCGGGCGATTGGGCCTTCCACTGCCATGTGATTGAACACCAGAAAACCGGGCTGACTGGATTTATTCGCGTCGTTTAAAGATCGAATTGGCTGCGCCAATCCGACCAAGAGGGGGCCAGCCCCCTCACCCCCGAGGTATTTTTGGCCAGATGAAAAGCGGACCCGGTGCCCAGACCACGAAGATCGCTATTTTGGCAGAGAGTCCAAGAGGGCCTTGGCGGCGGCCTGTTCGGCCTGTCGTTTGGAGCCCGCGGTCGCCTGAGCTTCAGTCCCGTCTTGCAACCGGGCGGCAATGGTGAAGACAGGCGCGTGGTCTGGGCCACTGCGTTTCACCTCTATGTACGAGGGCGGCTTTTGCCCCCGCGCCTGCGCCCATTCCTGAAGCGAAGTTTTGGCGTCACGCGCGTCCGCTTCGACGTTGTGGATACGATCTCCCCACAGGCGCAGGATCACGTCGCGCGCGTCCTCGAAACCGGCGTCGCGGTAAATCGCTGCGATCACAGCTTCCATCGCGTCCCCAAGCAAGGCCTCTTTGCGGCGGCCGCCCGACAGCATCTCAGACCGGCCCAGTTTCAGGACGGCGCCCAGATCAATCTGCCGCGCGACGTCGGCGCAGGCCTCTTTTCGCACCAGAGCGTTGAAACGTGGAGCCAATTGCCCTTCCGAGGCCTTCTTGTCGGCCTCCAAAAGCGCTGTCGCCATAACCAACCCCAGAACGCGGTCGCCCAGAAACTCGAGCCGCTGGTTGTCGGGACGTGTTGCCGAGGATACCGACCCGTGGGTCAGCGCACGCACCAGCAGTTCGGGCGTTTTGAATTCATAGCCAAGCCGCTGCTGGAACGCCTTTATTTCAGCCGAGAGCTTCAATTGACCGCCTTGAAGAAACGGTCACCACGCCATGTCCAGAAGAACAGCATCGAGCGGCCAGCGGATGAAAACAGGATGCGATCCGCCCGTCCGATCAGGTCTTCGTATGGCACATAGCCAACCCCGCCCGCAGATTGCGGAAGGCGGCTGTCACTGGAGTTGTCGCGGTTGTCACCCATGAAGAAATAGTGCCCCTCGGGAACCGTATAGATGCCCGTGTTATCGGCGCCCTGATTACCGATGTTGAGTACTTCGTAGGACACTCCGTTCGGCAGGGTTTCAATCATCCGGGATTTTTTACAGACGCCGCCAAAACCAACAGGTCCGTTTTCACAGCGCGGACGCAAACCTTGCGAGCCCTGCGGCTCGGCAACCTCTGTAAACACCCCATCGGGTTGTTGCGGCACAGGGGTGCCGTTCAAAATGATCTGCCCGTCGCGTACCTGAATGCGGTCGCCGGGCAGGCCGATCAGGCGCTTGATATAGTCGCGCCCGGTGACAGGGTGGCGGAATACGATGACATCGCCGCGCTCAGGCTCACCGCCCCAGATACGCGTGTTTTCGCCGCTTTGCATCCAACCGCAGATATCTTGCGCATCCACGTTCAGCCCGACGCTGGGAATGATCAGACTGGGACAGGAGGCATAGGAATAGCCGTAAGACATCTTGTTCACGAACAGGAAGTCCCCGATCAGCAAGGTCGGCTTCATCGACCCTGACGGAATCCAGAACGGTTGAAACAGGATGGTGCGGAAAACGCCCGCGATCAGCAGAGCATAGACGACGGTTTTGATCGTCTCCCAAACGGCGTTACCTGTTTTGGCTTCCTCGGCCATGCTGCTCTCCGGTCGTTAGGTTGTTGGGGTGCTACATGCGGGTCGGTTCAGGGCAAGTCAAGGCTGAGCGGGCGCTTCGTGAAGCGGGCGCGCCTCGATCACCACGAATGCCTGCGCCCAGGGGTGATCATCGGTCAGGGTGACGTGGATAATCGCCTCGTGCCCTTCGGGCGTCATCTCGCGCAGACGCTCCGCGGCCCATCCGGTGACATGCATCACGGGCTGACCGGTGCGCAGATTGGTCACCGACATATCCTTCCAGGCGATCCCCATCCGCAATCCGGTGCCCAAAGCTTTGGAACAGGCCTCTTTCGCGGCCCAGCGCTTGGCATAGGTTCCGGCGACATCATGACGGCGCTCGGCTTTGAGCTGCTCGGTCTCTGTGAAAACGCGGTTGCGAAACCGGTCGCCAAACCGGTCGAGTGTGCCCTGAATACGTTCGATATTCGCGAGGTCTGTGCCGATGCCGAGGATCATTGCAACCGAACCGTCAGTATTTTGTAGCTTGCCACTCCGAAGAAACCGGCAAAGGCAAAGTCAAACCATCGGCGTGCGCGGCGATAAACGTTGACCATTCGGTCTGAGGAAAAGAGGAAGGCATACCCGATGAAGATCAGCAACGATCCCGCGTACAGCATCGCGAAATAGCCCAGCAGCATCGCCAGACTGGCGTTACTCGGCGCGACGATGGCATAGATCGAGCCCCAACTCAGAATCGCCTTGGGGTTGGTCAGGTGAATGGCCGCGCCTTTGGCAAAAATCGCGCGCAGCGAACCTGTAACCGGTTTACCCAAAGCCACCTCATCCAATGTCAATGCCCGGCGCAGCGCCTTGAGCGCAAGCCAACTTAAATAGGCCACCCCTACGTAACGGATCAACTCGAACACCCAGACATTGGCCAGCATTATCGCCGACAGGCCTAATGCGGCGGCGATACCCCAAGCGGCTGAACCTGCGCAAATGCCCAAGGCAAACACCAAGCCGGCCCGACGGCCTTCGTTCATTGCGGTGCCGGCAATCCCCATTGTCGCAGGCCCGGGAGAACCCCCTGCCATCAGCCAAGCAAACCAGATCGCAATAAACCCCGGAGTTATCATCCCCGCGCCTCGTCCATCAGGCGACGCATCTCGGCAATGGCTGGGGTAAGACCGCGGAAGATGGCCTCACCGATCAGGAAGTGGCCGATGTTCAGCTCACGTACTTCGGGGAACGCGGCGATGGGTTGAACAGTATCATATGTCAGGCCGTGGCCCGCGTGGACCTCAAGACCCAGCGAATGGGCGAAGCTGGACATCTGGCGGAGGGCGTCCAGCTCACGCTCGGCAACCTCGGTGTGTCCTTCGGCCATTGCATCGCAATAGGCACCGGTGTGCAGCTCGATCACCTCGGCACCGATGCGGTGGGCAGCTTCGATCTGGCGCTGGTCAGCGGCGATGAAGATCGACACCCGGCACCCCACGTCGCGCAGTGGCGCGATGAAATGGGCCAGCTTGTTTTCTTCGCGTGCGACTTCCAGCCCGCCTTCGGTCGTTCGTTCCTCGCGCTTTTCGGGAACGATACAGACTGCATGCGGCTTGTGGCGCAGGGCGATTTTCTGCATCTCTTCGGTCGCCGCCATTTCAAAGTTCAACGGAACGGACAGAACCTCCATCAAACCGTCGATATCGGCGTCCGAGATATGGCGACGATCCTCACGCAGGTGTGCGGTGATGCCATCGGCTCCGGCCTCTTCGGCCAGTTTTGCGGCGCGCAACGGGTCGGGATAGGCCCCGCCGCGGGCGTTGCGCACAGTGGCTACGTGGTCGATATTTACGCCAAGACGCAGGTGGTTGTCAGACATCGCTCGAATCCTTCTTGAACCCTAGGTCCGAACCTAGGGCATTCGGCTGGGGAACGGCAGGCTTTGTTTCTGCCAAGCGTTTGATTTCGTCAAACTTTGCCTTGATCTTATCGCGGCGGCGCTGCTGATAGGTTCGGATCAGCGGCAAGCTGAGATAATAGCAGATCGCGCCCGCCAGCAGGCCCGGCAGGATGCCACCGACGAGGTAAGGGAAAAACACCTCATCATAGAAAACGGCAAGGCCGCGCCAATCAGCGACCCGGTCGGTAAACAACGCCAGAAAGTTGTTCTTGAGATCCCCAAGGGCGTCGACGAAATTCTTCATCAACCCTTTGGTTTCTTCTTTCTCGAAATTACCGCCCAGAATGAAATGCCCGGTCTGCAGGCAGATCACCCCGATGGGGACATATGTCAGCGGGTTCCCAAAGAACGTACCGCTGAGAGAGGCCAGGATATTCCCGTTGATCAATCGGCCGATCAGGGCTGCCACAACAAAGTGCAGACCATAGAACGGAGTAAATGCGGTGAATACGCCTGCACCCACGCCCCGCGCGATACGCTCGGGCGAATCCGGCAACCTGCGAACACGGTGCTTCACGTAGTGAAAGGCCCGCGTCCATCCCCCTTTGGGATAGACGAATTCAGACGCGATCTGGACGGGCGAGCGTCGGTCTCGGCGCTTGAATACCACTCCTGATCACCCTTTCTCAGCCAGCCGCAACTGCGGTTTTGGTCCTGTCTCTGTAGCGTTCCACCGCGGCAACGTCGCTTTCCGCCTCAAGCATCAGCATCAGCGAATGCAGCTGTTCCAGGTCGCGCAGTTCGACACTGACCAGAAGGCGGTAAAAATCCGGTTTGCGGTCCACAAATTCCAGGTTCGAGATATTGGCCTTTTTCTCGCCGATCAATGTGCAAATGCGCCCCAGTACCCCAGCGTCATTTCCAATGGTAACGTCCAAAGTGGCACCATAGACAGCCGGGTGGGTGCCGGAATGCCAGTGCAGGTCGACCCAGCGATCGGGTTCGCTTTCGAATTCCGACAAACGGTCACAGTCGATGGCATGCACCACAACGCCTTTGCCGCGATAGGTGATGCCGACAATGCGTTCGCCCGGCAAAGGCTGACAGCAGGGCGCGCGGTCGAATTTCTGCCCCGGCTCCAGACCGATCACCGCGCGGCGCGGTGAAATGGCATCGCCTTCATCCTGTGTCAGTTCGGGGTAGACCGCGCTGACCACATCATGGGCGGTCAGTTCAGCACTTCCCAGTCGCGCAAGCAATTCGTGGCGATCCTTCAGACGCAGGTGTTTCGCCGCCGTGTCCAGCGCCTTGTCGGTGGCCTTGCGGCCAACGTGTTCAAAGCCCGAACGCGCCAGTTCCTTGCCCAGCTTGATAAAGCGTTCACGGTCCACCTCGCGCAGCGCGCGTCGAATCGCGGTCCGCGCCTTACCGGTAACCGCGATCTCAAGCCAGGTGACCTGTGGCGTTTGGCCGTCAGCGGTGATGATATCCACCGACTGCCCGTTCTTGATCCGGGTCCAGAGCGGCACGCGGATGCCGTCCACCTTGGCCCCCACGCAGGCATGGCCGATGCGAGTGTGGATCGCATAAGCAAAATCGATTGGCGTCGCCCCGCGCGGTAGTTTGACCACGTCCCCCTTTGGCGTGAAGCAGAACACCTGGTCCGAATACATCTCAAGCTTGACGGCTTCGAGAAAGTCTTCGTGATCCTCTTCGCTGTCGAACTGTTCGGTCAGATTGGCTATCCACTTGGCCGGGTCGACAGCGAACGGGTTTTCCGAACGCACACCGTCGCGATAGGACCAGTGCGCGGCAACGCCGGTTTCAGCCACATCGTGCATCTGTCGGGTGCGAATCTGTACCTCGACCCGTTTGCCGTCACGGCCTGACACCGTGGTGTGGATCGAGCGATACCCGTTCGACTTGGGCTGACTGATGTAATCCTTGAACCGCCCCGGCACTGCGCGCCAGCGTTGGTGGATCGCACCGAGGGTGCGATAGCAGTCTTCCTCGGTCTGGGTGATGATGCGGAAACCGTAGATATCCGACAGGCGCGAAAAGCCCTGATCCTTTTCCTGCATCTTGCGCCAGATCGAATAGGGCTTCTTGGCGCGGCCGAACACCTCGGCCTCGATCCCGGCTTTTTCCAACTCGTGCCGCATGTCGCCGGTGATCCGGTGGATCACATCGCCGGTTTCGCGTTGCAGAGTGATAAAGCGACGGATGATCGACTGCCGGCCTTCGGGATTGAGAACGCGGAAGGCGAGGTCTTCCAGCTCTTCACGCATCCACTGCATACCCATGCGGCCCGCAAGCGGCGCGTAGATGTCCATCGTCTCACGCGCTTTGACGATCTGCTTTTCGGGGCGCATCGCCTTGATCGTGCGCATATTGTGCAAACGGTCTGCAAGCTTGACCAGGATGACCCGCAGGTCCTTTGACATGGCCATGAACAGCTTACGGAAGTTCTCGGCCTGTTTGGTCTCGCGGCTGGAAAGCTGCAGGTTGGTCAGCTTGGTCACCCCGTCGACCAGCTTGGCGACTTCTTCGCCGAACAGCTCGGAGACTTTGCCATAGTTGGCCTTGGTGTCTTCGATGGTGTCGTGCAGCAGGGCGGTGATGATGGTCGCATCATCCAGACGCTGTTCGGTCAGGATGGCGGCAACCGCAACAGGATGCGTGAAATAGGGTTCGCCGGAATGGCGGAACTGACCATCATGCATCTGCTTACCGAACTCATAGGCCCGGGCGATGCGGTCAGCATTTGTCTTGGGGTTGTAGTTGCGGACCAGCGCAATCAGATCGTCTGCAGAAATCATCCGGTCCGCACCTTCATCTTTGGGGCTTACCCCTGGCCTTGAGCCTCCATCAGAGCGCGCAGCAGCTTCTCTTCGGACATGTCGTCGTCTGCAGGCTTGTCCGATTCCGCGCCCATCAGCAGAGCCATCTGATCTTCTTCCGGCTCGTCCACCTCGATCTGAGTCTGGTTGGCCTCGATCAGGCGCTCGCGCAGCTCATCCGCGCTTTGAGTTTCGTCGGCAATCTCGCGCAGCGACACGACGGGGTTCTTGTCGTTGTCACGGTCAACAGTGATTGCCGCACCAGCGGAAATCTCGCGCGCACGATGGGCGGCAAGCATCACCAGTTCGAACCGGTTTGGAACCTTGTCTACGCAATCTTCAACCGTCACGCGGGCCATTGGGCGCTCTCCGTTACTGAATCCATGTCAGGAAGAGGTTTATCTAAGCGCGAATCCCTGCCTTGACAAGCAAGAAATGCTGCAAATGCACCCTTCACGCGGCTGTGACCGCCGCAATATCCTCGACAGGCAGGTCGGCAAGCATTTCGCGGACCGTGCGACCAAGCACCGGATGCCGCCAATCCGGAGCCACATCTGCCATTGGCACCAGCACAAACGCACGATCTTGCAATCGTGGATGAGGCAGGATCAACTGCTCGGGCGCACTCTGCCTCTGCTCTTCCGGCGACAGGGTCAACCAACGGTCGAATTCGGCGTTATCAGGCAAGATCTGATCATCATAACAAACAAGGTCCAGATCCAGTGTTCGCATGCCCCAGCGCTGAACCCTTTCGCGACCAAACTCGTGCTCGATCTGGTGCAGCACCGCCAGCAGATCCGCTGACGACTTTTCCGTTTCGATCAAGGCCGCTGCATTCACATAATCCGGGCCTGCCCCGGCAGGAAAACAAGGGGTCTCGTAGAACCGACTAACGGCCCGAATCACCACGCCGTGACGCGAAATCGCGTCAAGTGCGTCACGAAGTGTCACCTTGGGCTCATTACCTCTCAATTTGAGATTGGCCCCGAGCGCGATAACCGCGTTTGACATGAATTTGTGCCTTCTACTCGCTATATTCGGCGAATTGCATACTTGCGATACGGCCGAAATAGCCTAATTATAGGGATACCAGCGCGCCGCCTATTTCCAATATCCACTCACGTAACACCACGGCGCTCTGTATTGTACCGGAAGGACCTATTTATGTTCTACAAAGACGAACGGCTAGCGCTGTTCATCGACGGCTCGAATCTTTATGCAGCCGCAAAAGCACTGGGGTTTGACATAGACTACAAATTGCTGCGCCAGGAATTCATGCGTCGCGGCAAAATGCTTCGGGCTTTCTACTACACAGCGCTTCTGGAGAATGACGAGTATTCGCCGATCCGTCCACTGGTTGACTGGCTGCACTACAACGGCTTCACCATGGTAACGAAACCGGCCAAGGAATACACCGACAGCATGGGGCGTCGGAAAGTCAAAGGAAACATGGATATCGAACTAACCGTGGACGCCATGGAACTGGCACCACGCGTCGATCATATCGTGCTTTTTTCGGGCGATGGGGATTTCCGCCCGCTGATCGCCAGCCTACAGCGCCAAGGCGTGCGCGTGTCGGTCGTTTCGACCATCCGCAGCCAGCCCCCTATGATCTCGGACGAACTGCGCCGTCAGGCAGACAACTTTATCGAACTGGAAGACCTGCGCGACGTGATCGGGCGGCCTCCGCGTGAAATGCCTATGGAACCGCGCAGCGTTGCCGCAGGCGGACAATAAGACCGGGCCACTCACAAACCCGGGGGGAAGAAATAGACGCGGTCAGGTTTTCCAACCTGGCCGCGTTTCTTTAACTAAGTACAGGTGCTGAAACACCTGTTGGCTAACATCGATTCATGTCAGTTCAATGACGATGTCCTGTCTGGACCAAGGCCAGGAAAAGACTTACCTGTGCCTTATGGAGACCGAGACATGACCAAGCCACCGCTAACCTTATATCTTGCCGCACCGCGCGGGTTCTGCGCCGGCGTTGATCGCGCCATCAAGATCGTGGAAATGGCCCTGCAGAAATGGGGGGCACCCGTCTATGTGCGCCATGAGATTGTGCATAACAAATTCGTGGTCGATGGGTTGCGTTCTAAAGGGGCGATCTTTGTCGAAGAGCTGGATGAATGCCCCGATGATCGACCAGTGATCTTTTCGGCCCACGGCGTGCCAAAATCCGTTCCGGCAGCCGCGGCTCAGCGTGAGATGATTTATGTCGACGCCACCTGCCCGCTGGTTTCCAAGGTCCATGTCGAGGCGCAGCGCCACGCGGATGCAGGTCTGCAGATGATCATGATCGGCCACAAAGGCCACCCAGAAACCGTCGGTACCATGGGTCAGCTGCCCGAGGGCGAAGTATTGCTGGTCGAAACGGTCGAGGACGTGACCACGGTTCAGGTGCGCAACCCAGACAAACTGGCGTTTGTAACGCAGACGACACTGTCGGTGGACGACACCAAAGACATTATCGCCGCGCTTGAGGCCCGGTTTCCCGCGATCGTTGGCCCGCACAAGGAAGACATCTGCTACGCCACCACCAACCGGCAAGAGGCGGTCAAGGCTGTGGCTCCGAAGGCGGATGCTCTGCTGGTCGTCGGCGCACCGAACTCATCGAACTCCAAACGTTTGGTCGAGGTCGCCTCGCGCGCCGGGTGCAACTATGCGCAACTGGTTCAACGTGCCTCTGATATCGACTGGCGGGCGCTGGAAGGGATCTCATCCATCGCCATCACCGCAGGGGCATCCGCGCCCGAGGTGCTGGTGAATGAGGTCATCGACGCGTTCAAGGATCACTATGACGTCACGGTCGAACTGGTGGAGACCGCCGTCGAAAACGTCGAGTTCAAAGTGCCCCGCGTTCTGAGGCAACCCGCATGAGAGGCATCCCAAACGCCCCGCTGGTTTTGGGGCTGGCCGGGCTGATCCCGTTCGTATGGGGTGCATTGACCTATCTGAACGGCGACCTGCAGGATTGGGGTCGCCAAGCACTGGGGTCGCGATTTGTCGGGCCTTATGTTCAATTGTTCTACGGCTCAGTGATCCTCAGCTTTATGTCCGGCGTCCTTTGGGGTTTTGCCACCAAGACTTCGGGCAGTAAGGCCGCGACATGCTATCTGTTGTCCGTCCTTCCCGCACTTTGGGCGTTTTTCATGACAGGCGGTGGCCCGGTCGAGGCCGGTATTAACCTGATGTACGGCTTCGCCGGCTTGCTCATTCTGGATGCGATTTTCGCTTACTGGCGGCTGACCCCGACATGGTGGTTGCGGCTGCGGATTTTGCTGACGAGCGTCGTCCTGATATGTCTTGCTGTAGGAGTGTACCTGTGACTGACCGCAAGACCATCGACGCCTATACCACCCGTGTCGCCGAATACCTGAGCGTCCCCCTGCCCGCTGAACAGATCGAGGCGCGCATGGCCTTTGCCGAGGCGGTCGCACCCGAAGGCTTTGTGCTGGACTTGGGGTCAGGGCCCGGTGCGGACAGCGCGTTTTTTCAACGTCAGGGCCTGCGGGTTCGGGCGCTGGATGCGACACCCGCCTTCGTAGACTACGCCCGTGAAAACGGCGTGGATGCGCATTTGGGTACGTTCGATGACGTGACCGAGGACGCCGTCTATGATGGTATCTATGCGAGCTTTTCGCTGTTGCATGCACCGCGTGCGGAATTCCCGCGCCACTTGGCAGCCATTCAGCGAGCTTTGAAACCCGGCGGCATCTTCTTTCTTGGGCTAAAGCTGGGCACCGGTGAACACCGCGACGAGATCGACCGCTATTATACCTATTTCTCGCAAACCGAGATCGAAGACGCGCTGGCGCAGGCCGGGTTTACCATTGACCAGATCACAACCGGCATGGGCACAGGTCTGGCCGGGTCGTATGACGGTTTTATTCTGGTGCTCGCCCATGCCTGATCTGTTTGCCTATACCGATGGTGCTTGCTCCGGCAATCCCGGCCCCGGAGGCTGGGGTGTACTACTGCGCGCGATGGACGGCGACACGGTCCTGAAAGAGCGTGAATTGAGCGGCGGCGAGGCCGAAACCACTAACAATCGTATGGAGTTGCTGGCTGCGATCAGCGCACTGGAAACACTGGAACGGGCCTCGAAGATCACGGTGGTCACCGATAGCGCCTATGTGAAAAATGGCGTGACGGGGTGGATTTTTGGCTGGAAGAAGAACGGCTGGAAGACCTCGAACAAGAAACCCGTCAAAAACGTTGATCTGTGGCAGCGCCTGGATGAGGCGCAGATGCGCCACGATGTGACCTGGGAGTGGGTCAAGGGCCACGCGGGCCACCCTGAAAACGAAAAGGCGGATGAGCTGGCCAGGGCTGGTATGGCCCCGTTCAAACCCAAAAAGGCACAAGCGTGAGCGGTCTTGCGCTGCTCGACTATGCCTCGGTCTTTGTGTTTGCCCTGACAGGCGCCCTTGTGGCCAGCCGTGCCCAATTGGATTTGGTGGGTTTTGCTTTCATGGCCTGCCTTACCGCGGTCGGGGGCGGCACGATCCGAGACCTTCTGCTGGATCGGCATCCAGTGTTCTGGGTTGGACAACCGGATTACATCCTGATCGCCACAGCCGCGGCCGTGTTGGTGTTCTTCACCGCTCATCGGGTCGAAAGCCGATACAACTGGCTGGTCTGGTTGGACAGTTTCGCGCTTGCCATCGCCGCAGCGGCTGGAGCAGGAGCAGCCCTGTCTTTGAACCAGTCCGGCGTCATCGTTGTGCTGATGGGAGTTACGACCGGATGCCTGGGCGGGCTGATGCGCGACGTGGTCTGCAACGAGGTGCCGCTGGTCCTGAAGCAAGGCGAGCTGTACGTGTCCTGCGCTTTTTCCGGGGCGGTGGTCGCCGTTCTTGCAAACCGACTGGGCTTTGACGAGTTGACAACGCTCGCGGCCTGCGCGCTGATCTGCTGGGCGCTGCGGGCGGGATCACTGGTGTTTGGCTGGCGGCTTCCGGTCTATAAGGCGCGACCACCGCGTAATTGATGCAATTGGCGGCCAAAACCGCCGGGCCGTCAGCGCCGAAAGTAAGCCTGCCAGATCCAAATTACCAGCAGCGCGCCAAGCACGGCCCCGACAAAACCAGACAACCATCCGGCGACGGCGATCAAAGCACGCAGAAGGAACCCACCGACCAATGCGCCGATGATACCAATCAACATGGTGGTCGGGATGTTCGCCTCAATCCGCATCAGACGGGTGGCCAGAAACCCGGCGGCGGCTCCGATGATGATCAGCGCGATGACCGGCATATCACTTCCTCCAATGGGTCGGCACGATGATCAGCGCGCCGATGGATGACAGCACGGCGTCCAGACCGGGGGGACCAAAACTGATACCGAACATGATACGCACAAAGTAAAACAAAAAAGGCACCGCCGACGCAGATAATGATCGACGGCAGGTACCCGTTATGGGTGAAGCCCGTTTTCTCGGACAGGTAGCCGACGATCCCGGCAATGACGACTGTGCCCATAAGCACCATGAACATCGACTACTCCGCTGTCAGGCGGCTGCCAGCCGGAATGGGCCAGCCCCGCAAAAAGGTTTCTTTATCCTGCGCGCCTTTCCCTGCCCGTTGCAAGCGCAGCAAGTCCACCGCGCCTTCGCCACAAGCCACAGTCAGGGCGCCATCCAGCACCTGACCGGGCACGCCCTGCCCCTTGGCAATCCGCGAGGCCAGCAGTTTGATGCGCGCGCCGTCGAATTCGGTCCATGCACCGGGGAACGGGGACAGGCCCCGGATTTGCCGGTCGACCTCGACCGCGGGGCGGGACCAATCGATCTGGGCTTCGGCCTTGTCGATCTTGGCGGCGTAGGTGACGCCGATCTCGGACTGCGGCTCCGGCGTCAGGTTGGGCAATTTGCGCAGAGCCTCAACAATCAGGCCCGCACCCATCACCGAGAGACGGTCGTGCAACTGGTCGGTGGTCTCTTCGTTGCCAATATCCGTCGCCTCGCGCAGCAGAACAGGCCCAGTGTCCAGCCCGGCCTCCATCTGCATGATGCAGATGCCGGTCTGCGCGTCACCGGACATGATCGCGCGATGGATCGGCGCGGCCCCGCGCCAGCGCGGCAACAAGCTGGCGTGGATATTCAGGCAGCCCTGCGCAGGCGCATCCAGAATGGGTTGTGGCAGGATCAGACCATAGGCGACGACAACGGCCACATCCGCGCTCAGAGCAGCAAAGGCATCCTGTTCTTCGGTCGATTTCAGAGACACCGGATGGCGCACGGTCAGGCCCAGCGCCTCGGCGCGGGCATGGACAGGCGTGGGACGGTCCTTTTTGCCCCGCCCCGCCGGGCGCGGGGGCTGGCAATAGACAGCTGCGATCTCATGCCCCGCCTCAACCAATGCATTCAGCACCGGAACCGAGAAATCGGGCGTTCCCATGAAAATGACGCGCATCTCTACCCCTGTTTCTTGGCTTTTCGCAGAAGCATATCCCGTTTGACCTTACTCAGCCGGTCGAAATACATGCGCCCGTTCAGGTGATCGATCTGGTGCTGCACGCTGGTGGCCTCGATTCCGACAAAATCGCGGCGGTCCACCATCCCCTGTTCGTTCAGGAACTTGACCGTCACCGCGCGCGGACGTTTCACCTTGGCCGAAACACCGGGCAGGTTCGGGCTGGCCTCATCATGTTCGCGCAGTTCGATCGAGCTGTGCAGGATCTCCGGGTTCGCCAGCCGCACGGCCCTGCCCCGCTCGGTCGAACCATCGACGACGGCAAGGCGCAGCATCACACCGATCTGCGTCGCAGCAAGGCCAACGCCAGGCATCGCCTCCATCGTGTCGATCATATCGTCCCAGATGGCGCGGATTTCATCGCTGATCTCGGCAACATCCTCGGCCTTGGTCCGCAGACGCTTGTCGGGCCACGGCAGGCAAGTGCGGACGGTCATGCGCGGGCCTGTTCGCGTTTCAGTTTCTGCATCTTGCGCGTGATCATCTGGCGTTTCAGAGGCTTGAGATAATCGATGAACAGCTTGCCGTTCAGGTGGTCAATCTCATGCTGAACGCAGGTCGCCCAGAGGCCGTCAAATGTCTCTTGCTGCAAATTCCCATCCCGGTCGATCCAAGTCACGTCGACCACTTTCGGGCGCGTCACCTCGGCGAATTGCTCGGGGATCGAAAGACAGCCTTCCTCGTAGACATTCGTCTCATCGGACGAGGCGACTATCTCGGGGTTGAACATGATCAGCGGACGAGGCGCCTCGTCCTCTTCCTTGACGCAATCCATCACGATCAGCCGGTCCAGCACACCGATTTGCGGCGCGGCCAAGCCTATACCCGGCGCGTCATACATCGTCTCCAGCATGTCGTCGGCCAGCTTGCGCAGCTCGTCACTGATGTCGGCCACAGGCGCACAGACCTTTTTCAGGCGGGGATCGGGATGGATCAGGATATTGCGTTTCATGAGGTTGATTTAGGGCATCCCGTCCCGCGCCGCAACGCCCCCCTTGCGCCTGCCGCAATAGTGGCTAGCTTTCGATCCGACAGATGGAGCAGACATGACTTTCAACGACCTGATCGACCGCCGGGGAACCAATAGTTCAAAATGGGACAAGATGGAGCAGCTCTACGGCGTTTCGCCAAAAGACGGGCTGGCCATGTGGACGGCAGATTCTGACTATCCAACCGCGCCTTGCGTCATCGACGCCGTGCGCAAAGCCGCCGATCACGGTGTGTTCGGCTATTCCTGGATGCACCCGGATTACCTGGGCTCGGTCCAGTGGTGGATGAGAAACCGCCACAACTGGGACATTGACACAGATTGGGTTCTGACCTCGCAAGGCTTGGGCAATGCAATCGCCCTGTGCTTGGACGTCTGGACGGAACCCGACGACGGTGTGGTGATTTTCACACCCGTCTACCATGAGTTTGCACACAAGGTGAACAAATCCGGCCGCCGCGTTGTTGAATGCCCGTTGGTCCGGCAGAACGACACCTACGTTCTCGATCTGGAAGACGCGCAGTCGCGGCTGGATGGGTCGGAAAAGATGTTGCTGTGGTGCTCGCCTCAGAACCCTTCAGGCCGGGTCTGGACGCCGGACGAACTGCGCACCGTCGCGGCCTTTGCAGAACGCAACGGACTGATCCTTGTGTCGGACGAGATTCATCACGATCTGGTCTATCCCGGAAACACCTTCGTACCGATGGATGTAGCAGCGCCTGATGCCCGGCCCTGGACAGTCACGCTGACGGCGGCTTCAAAGACCTTCAACATTGCAGGGCAGCGCACGGGGAATATGATCATTCCCGATCCAAAGCTGCGCGCGGCCATGCGGCACCGCATCCAGACACTGGATTATGATCCCGGCGCGCTTGGGGTTGCGATGATCACCGCGGCCTATTCGCCTGAAGGCGCTGCCTGGGTGGACGAACAGATTGCGCATCTTGCTGGCAATCGCGCAGTCTTTGACGCGGCCATCGCCGACATCCCTGGTCTGTGGTCCATGCCACTGCAGGCGACCTATCTTGCTTGGGTCGATTTCTCGGGCACCGGAATGAACCACGACGAATTCATCCGCCGTCTGCGCGCGGATGCCAAAATCGCAACCTCGTCCGGCCCCGGTTTCGGAGCAGGTGGAGAGACCTTCGAGCGGTTCAATCTGGCGACGCAACGCGGGCGCGTCGAAGAGGCATGCGCGCGGCTGAAACGCGCGTTTGCCGATTTGCAATAACTGCCGGAAGCCGGTTGAGCCCTATTCTTCGTGCCCCAACAGCGCAATCGGCGCGTCCGGGGCACGATAGAAATCAAGCGGTGCCCTGTCAGCCGAAGCTGTACTGCGCTTGAACTCATAGCGCATTTCGCCCGCCTCATCCTGATCCGCAATGATCAGGCACTGGTACAGGTGATTTGCGCCATCGTAGATATCGACAAGCCCGCGCAATTGCGGCGTGGTTTCGGCTTCGACCGTAAAGCCGTCTTTCCACAGTCTTAAAATTTTATAGGTATTGTCGCCAATTTCGACACGAAGGCGGCTGGTTTTTTTCAAACCAGCGATTCGCGCCGCATCCAATTCGGCTGAAATTTCCTTTGATACATAGGTACTCATAAAATGTTCCCCTCGGCAGAGGCTATTATTGTGAAGGCCAAATCGTAAAAATCCAGTGAACCCGGACACAGAGGTTGCCCTGATTTCAATCTGTTGCACAGAAATCTCAACCGAGATGTGCATGAACGCAGGCATGCTGCGCGCCGTCCGACATAGGATCACCAAATCCACCGAACTATATTTGGCTAAACCGCTTTTCGGAGGACTGAGCATGGGCCTTTTGGTCGACGGCAAATGGCACGACACCTGGTACGATACCAAATCCACCGGTGGGGCTTTTAAACGAAGCGCCGCGCAGTTTCGCAACTGGCTGACCGCCGATGGCAGCGCCGGGGCTACGGGCAAGGGCGGGTTCAACGCCGAAGCCGGACGCTATCACCTCTATGTCAGTCTCGCCTGCCCTTGGGCGCACCGCACCCTGATCTTTCGCGAACTCAAAGACCTGAGCGATCACATCTCGGTCTCTGTCGTGCACCCCGATATGTTGGATCACGGTTGGACGTTTGAAACGGACGATCACGGCGCAACCGGTGACACCCTCTATGGTCTTGGCTTTGCGCATCAGATTTATACCAAAGCCGACCCAAACTACTCGGGCCGTGTCACGGTGCCGATCCTGTGGGATAAGGCCCAGCAGACGATCGTGTCGAACGAAAGCTCTGAAATCATCCGCATGTTCAACTCGGCCTTTGACGGGATCACTGGCAACACGGACGATTACTGGCCCGAGGCGATGCGCAATGACATCGAAGAGGTGAACGCGCGGATCTATTCCAACGTAAACAACGGCGTCTACAAATCGGGCTTTGCAACAACGCAACAGGCTTACGATGCCGCCGTTGCCCCCCTGTTTGAAACACTGGACTGGCTGGAAGATCGTCTGGCCCACAACCGCTACCTGATGGGCGATCGCGTAACCGAAGCCGACTGGAGGCTGTTCACGACGCTGATCCGGTTCGACCCGGTTTATCACCTGCATTTCAAATGCAACCGGCGGCGTCTGGTCGATTATCCGAACCTGTGGGCCTACACCCGCGAGCTATATCAATGGCCAGGCGTCGCTCAGACGGTGAACATGCACCACATCGTGCGCCACTATCACTTTAGCCATGACAGCATCAATCCGCACCGGATCATCCCCACGAACCCGGTCCTGGACTATATGGAACCGCACGGGCGCTGTCAGCGACCCGCCGCGTAGTGTTCTACCATCGCCGCCAGATCCTCTGGCGGCGTCCCGCTTTGAACATAGGCGCATGCGTTCGGGCTGTGGGCAAAGATCGACCCGTCCGAAAAGAATGTGGTGTTGGTGACAAAAATCACCCGCGCCTCGGGCCGCCGATAACTGGCGAAATCGGCCACAGCCAAGGCGCTGCCGGTTTCCAGAATCAGATCCAACACGATAATATCGAAATCCGTGCCATAAAGCGCAAGGATCGCAGCCTCTTGACCGGCAACAAGCGTCACTTCGGCGCCTTGCCGTTCCAGATGCCTTTTCCAGACCCGACCAAGGTCGGGGTTACTCTCAACAATCAGTACTTTCATTTGCAACAACCTCGGCACTTGGTAGAGTGTGTGGTGCCGAACCCCGTTGTTTGTGATCACGCTTATTCCTTAACAAAGTGTTAATGGCGTCACCCAACGGGTCCGATCACGCGGATTTGCTTGTAAAAACGGCGAAAATCCGCTTGAAGCGGGCTTAAACTGACGATTCCGGCGAGAACCCCGATGGCAAGCCCCGACGACACACTGAACCCCCGCGCAGCCCGTGACCATGGCGGCGGGCTGGATGGCGCCATGGCGCAGTTCGGAGGCGCGCGCGAGGACTGGCTGGACCTGTCCACGGGCATCAACCCGCACCCCTATCCGGTTTCGAACCTGACCCAATCGGATTGGACGGCGCTACCCGATCACGGCGCATTTGAGCGTTTGTCGGCTGCCGCGCGCCAGTTCTGGTCGGTGCCCGACGGGGCCGCAATCCTGCCTGCGCCCGGCGCGTCTGCGCTCATCGCCCGCATGCCTGCGCTCGCCCCGAGGGGTAGGGTTCAGATCACAACTCCCACCTACAACGAACATGCCGCAGCATTTGCTGCACAAGGCTGGACTGTTGAGTCAGCAGGTCCTGCCGAGGCGCGTGTTATCGTCCACCCAAACAACCCCGATGGACGCATCTGGAGCGCAGCGGACGCCGATGCCTCACTGACCGTGATTGATGAAAGCTTCTGTGACATCTGTCCTGAGAAGTCTCTGATCCATCTGGCCGAAAATCCTGGCGTGATCGTGCTCAAGAGTTTCGGAAAGTTCTGGGGACTGGCCGGGTTGCGGTTGGGGTTTGCAATCGGTCGGTCGGACCTGATTGCTAAGCTGAATGACCTGACCGGCCCTTGGGCAGTCTCTGGCCCGGCCCTCAGGATCGGCGAACGGGCGTTGCGGGATACCGAATGGGCTAACTCAACCCGCCAGCATCTGGCCGACGCCGCTGACCGGCTGGACCAGATGGTCACTGGCAGCGGCGCAACACTGATCGGAGGCACCACGCTGTTCCGCCTCTATGACGTTGACGATGCAGCCGCCTGGCAAGCCAAACTGGCCCGCGCCCATATCTGGAGCCGGGTTTTCCCCTACTCCGGTACCTACCTGCGGCTGGGCCTGCCACCCGCTGACGCCTGGGACCGGCTGGAGGCCGCGTTGTGAGCACGGCTTTCCTGCTTGTATGCGCCATGTGTCTGGACGCGGCACTGGGAGAGCCCGACTGGCTGTGGTCCCGCATCCGCCATCCGGCAGTGATGATCGGGAACATCATCGGTTGGCTGGATGAACGCCTGAACCAAGGGACAGGGAGGCGGCTAAAGGGGATCGCTGTTGTGTTGTTGCTTGTCTTTGGCGCGTGGTTCCTGGGCCGCGCCTTGGCTCTGTTGGGGCCAGTGGTTGAAATCATCCTTGCGGCAATTCTACTGGCACAGAAATCGCTGGTCTCCCATGTTCGCGCCGTGGCCGACGGGCTGCGCGCCTCTCTGTCCGAAGGCCGTGCCAAGGTTGCAATGATCGTATCACGCGACACACGGGATATGACCGAGGCTCAGGTTGCGCGGTCCGCCATCGAAAGTGCCGCCGAAAACCTCAGCGATGGGGTGATCGCACCGGCCTTTTGGTTCCTGATCGGGGGCCTGCCCGGAATTCTGATCTACAAGGCGATCAACACGGCCGACAGCATGATCGGCTATCGCACCGAAAAACATCGTGACTTTGGCTGGGCGGCCGCACGATTGGACGATGTTCTGAACCTGATCCCTGCCCGCCTGACCTGTGTGATGATCGTGGCCCTGTCCGGCCAATGGGCGCGCTGGCCCGAGATGGTCGCCGACGCCTGCCGCCATATCTCTCCCAACGCTGGCTGGCCCGAGGCTGCCATGGCGCGTGCACTAAACGTCGCCCTGGCCGGGCCGCGCAGCTACGACGGTAAGCTGCGCGATCTGGCCTGGGTCAATGGCGACGCACCCCGTGATATCGGTGCACCGGAGGTTTTCCGCGCATGCGACATGCTCTGGCGGGTTTGGGGGCTTGCGCTGGGGCTCGTGTCGGTGTGGGTTGGGGCAAGTTTCATTTTCTGACGGACCTTACGAATGCGTTTTCTCTCGGGCATCCTTGCCGCCGCCCTTTTCGCCTCACCCGCATCGGCCCAATGCGGCGGTGGCTTCAATTCCTTCGTGAATGGTTTGAAATCAGAGGCCGTGCAGAAAGGGTTCGACAAGTCCACAGTGGATGGCTTCTTCCAAAGCGTTCAGCAAGACGGAGCCGTTCTGCGCGCCGACCGGGCGCAGGGCGTGTTCCAGAAACCGTTCATTGATTTCTCACGCCGTCTGATCTCGCAAAACCGGATTGATCGCGGCAAATCCATGTCCCGCAAATACGACGCCGTATTCGACCGGATCGAGCGGGAATATGGCGTCTCGCGCGGTGTCCTTCTGGCCTTCTGGGCGTTCGAGACCGACTACGGTGCGGTTCAGGGCGATTTCAACACTCGCAATGCTTTGGTCACGCTGGCCCATGACTGCCGTCGACCCGAATTGTTCCGACCGCAGATCTTCGCCGCCATCGAACTCTATAGCCAAGGCAACTTCGACCCCGCACGCACAACGGGTGCCTGGGCCGGAGAGATTGGCATGGTGCAGATGCTGCCTCGTGACATTCTTGAAAACGGTGTGGACGGAGATGGCGATGGCAAGGTCTCCTTGAAGACCTCGGCACCGGATGCGCTGATGTCCGGCGGCAAGATGCTGTCGCATCTGGGATGGCGGCCGGGTGAGCCTTGGCTGCAAGAGGTGATCGTACCTGCAAAGATGGACTGGTCCCTGTCTGGCCCCGGCAAACCGCGCCAGGTGTCCGAATGGCAGGCAATGGGTGTTCAAGCCCGCAACGGTTCGCTAGCCAACCTTTCCGCCTCTCTGATCCTGCCACAGGGGCACAAAGGCCCAGCATTTCTGGCTTATCCCAATTTCGACGTCTATTTCGAGTGGAACCAGAGCTTTGTTTACGTCCTGACCGCCGCCTATTTCGGCACACGGCTTGAGGGCGCGCAGATCTATGACGCAGGCAATCCGCCGCAAGGGTTGAATGCCGCGCAGATGAAACAGTTGCAAACCAAGCTGCAAGCGCGTGGGCATGATGTCGGCAAGATCGACGGCATCTTGGGCGCTGGTACGCGGGCTGCTGTGCAGTCGGAGCAAGCGCGGCTGGGCCTTCCTGCGGATGCATGGCCGACCGTGGACTTGCTAAACCGTCTGTAGTCCGCACAGGTTGCGCATTGCGGTACGTCTCTAGGGTGTCGGTCGGTGCATTTGCGTTCTGGCCGACGCCAAAAACCGTGAGATTTCCAAGCCCAGGCTGGCCTCGATTGAAATCTGCAGGTTCGTGTTGCCCTGAAACCCGGCTTCCAAAACCGAAAATGGCCAATACACCACACGAGTGGGTTTCAGCGTCGTCACAGAAACGGGCGCTTTGAAGGTCGTGTGATCGCTCAGAAAGGCGGTGCCGCCCAAAAACCGACCTTCTCCTAGCGTATCCACTTGTTCACCGTTCGCGTCGACGCGGACCTCACCGTCCACAATCAGTGTAAGCCGATCGACCGCTGTGCCCTGAACCAGCAAATCGGTTCCAGCCGGAACGGTCTCATGAACGCCCATTCTGAGCAGAGCAAACGCGTCCTGCTCGCTGAAGTTTCGAAGCGCGATTTCGTAAAGACGCCTCTCTTCGTCGGTGAATGGTACGGGGCGGCGCTCCAACATGATGCGGACGATCCAATAGGCGTTGATCCCCGAAAAGAACAGGTTCCAACCGATCGGGGCCCACAAGGGAGAATCCTGCAGGTAGTAATAGGGCAGCAACAGGCAGGCGCCGATCACCGACAGCACCCTCAGCCAGAAGATATCTTTTGCGGAATAGGACAAAAGATAGAAAATGTTGGCTGAATTGACCAAGACGTCCAAGCCCAGCATACCAGCACCTCACCTGCAGCAATCATGCCGAACAGCGTAAATGACTGTATGCAAAGAGCAACGCGGGATTGCATGACCGCAAAACCGGCTCTGAAACAGGCGAACCGAATACCACCGAAGGGCTTAAATTAGTCCGGCCTAACGGGGTACCGGTCGCCCTTTTCGTCAATCAGGATTAAACGCTCGCCGCTGCGGACATACAGATCACACCGGCTGAACCCGTTGCGATAGGCGATGCAGACGCTGCCATCCTCGGCAATGGAATACGTCCCAAAGGCCGCGTCTCCGCTGGCATAAGTATAGGAATAGGCCCCTCCGGCTGAGAACTTGGCCTGCCCATCATCGTAGAATGTCAAAGTTCGGCCCGCCAACGCGTCTAGCTCGTCGGGGGTTAGCCGGGTATCTCCGGGTTTTGTGGGCCATTCGGCCGCTGAAACAGGGCTGGCCGCAAGCAAGGCAAAGATCAAAAAACGGGTCATGAGGCCACCTTACCCCGCAGCGCTGCGTTTGAGGCATAACGTTGCAGTGAGCGGTCAGGCGACCATTTGCTCGGCCTTCTTCAGATCGACCGAGACCAACTGGCTGACGCCTTGTTCCTGCATTGTCACACCGAACAGACGGTCCATCCGCGCCATGGTCACCGCGTGGTGGGTGATGATCAGGAACCGCGTATCCGTCTGGCGGCACATCTCGTCCAACAGATCGCAGAACCGGGTGACGTTGGCGTCGTCCAGCGGCGCGTCAACCTCGTCCAGCACACAGATCGGTGCCGGGTTGGCGAGGAACACGCCAAAGATCAGCGCCGTCGCGGTCAGGGTTTGTTCGCCGCCCGACAGCAGGCTGAGGGTCGAGAGTTTCTTACCCGGCGGCTGACACATGATCTCAAGCCCAGCATCCAGCGGGTCGTCGCTTTCGACCATGACCAGGTTTGCCTCGCCACCACCAAACAGGTGCTTGAACAGCATGGCAAAGTTCGAATTCACCTGCTCAAACGCGGTCAGCAGACGTTCCCGGCCTTCTCGGTTCAGGCTGGCGATACCGCTGCGCAGAGCCTTGATGGCTTCTTCCAGATCGGCTTTTTCACTATTCAGTGTGTCGAACTCTTCCTGAACTTCCTGGCTGTCCTCCTCGGCACGCAAGTTCACGGCACCCATCGCATCGCGCTGGCGCTTATGGCGATTAACCTCGGCCTCCAGCGCATCGGCGGCCGGCATCTGGTCCGGGTTGGTATCCAGCTGGTTCAGCAACTGGTTCGGGGTCAGTTGCTGATCCTCGGCGATCCGTTCAGCCGCTGCGACCACGCTTTCCTTGGCCGCGTCACAGCGCGCCTCAGCCGCGGCGCGGGCTTCGCGCGCCTCCGAGGCCAGACGTTCCGCTTCGCGTTCCGCCAGCACAACCTCGCGCTGCTGGGTTTCGGCCTTGGCCAGCTTGTCGGCGGCCTCGGCGCGCCGCGCCTCGGCGGTTTCGATCAGTTCGTTCAGTTCTTCGCGGGCTTCGGCAATTTCACCCGGGGCGGCCATGGCCTCGGTCAGTTCCTCTTCCGAGCTTTCTTTGCGTTCGGCTAGTTCTGAAATCCGCTTTTCTGCCGTTTCCAACCGGTGCCGCCATCCGCTCAAGTCCTTGGTGACCTCTTGCGTCCGTCGGGTCCGCGCCTCGCCTTCGCGGCGCAGCTCGTCATGGGTTGAACGATGAGTCAGCATCGTGATCCGTGCAGCTTCGACTGTCTGCTTAATGTCCTCGACCTGCGCACGTGCACTGTCGAGGTCACCAAGGCTGGTCAAGGCGCCATCGGCCTCGCGCAACTGGGCGCGGGCGGACATCGCATCTTCTTTGTGCCGGTCGACAGCCAGAGTCAGTGTCTCCAGCTTGCCCTGCGCCAGATTGCGATCGGCTTCGGCCCGGCTGAGTTGGCGCGCGGTTTCCGCCATGCGCTGATCTGCGGCGCGGCGGGCCTCACGGGCGCGACGGTCCGCTTCGGTAACGTCAGCCAACTGCTGCGACAGCGCCTCATGCGCCGCCCGAGCACCGTCGGCCTGCGCCTCGGTACGCGTCAATTCCTGCTTCAGAGCTTCCAACTTATTGAGCTGTTCCAACCGTAGCGCAGCAGCGCTTGGTGCATCCTCGGCCCAGGCTCGGAACCCGTCCCAGCGCCACAGGTCACCGGACCGCGATACCAACCGTTGCCCCGGCTTCAACGACGCCTGCAAACGCGCGCCCTGATCCGCATCAACCAAACCAATCTGAGCAATCCGACGGCTCAGTCGATCCGGACCGGACACATGCAGCGCCAGGGGCTCAACCCCGTCGGGCAGCGGCTGGTCCGCATCATAACCTGCCACCTGCACCCAACCGGACGGGCCATCGCCTTCGACCAACGGTGCGCGCAGATCATCGGCCAACGCAGCGCCCAAAGCCTTTTCATAGCCAGGATCGACACGCAGCAAGTCCATGACCTGCCCACCTTCGGCAGTATCCCGTTCCACCAACTTGGCCAACGCCGAAGTCTCGGCACGGATCGCACCCAGCTCACCCTCGGCCTCGGACCGCTGTGCGCGCGCTTCAGCTTCGCGGGCCTGAGTTTCACTGCGCAGTTCATCCGCGGCGGCCAATGCTTCTTCTGCAGCTTCAGCGGCCTCGCGGGCCTCTTCCTCACCTTCTTGCGCGGCCTCGAATGCCTCGCTGGCGCGGGTTAACGCATCGCGGGCCTCATTCACGGCGGCGCGGGCTTTTTCCTCTTCGCCCTCAGAGCGGGCCAGCGTCTTGCGACTGTCTTCCACCAAACGCTGCGCCGACTGATGCCGCGCAACCAAACGCGCCATGTCCTCGGTTTCTTGCGAGAGGTGGTCTTCACGCTCCTGCAACACCGCCGCAGCCTCGCGGGCGATCTCGGCGGCTTCTGCCACCTTATCATCATACCCATCGGCCGCTTTGGCCAATTCACGCGCTTCCCATTCCAGACGTTCAATCATCTGGCCGGCATCCCGGTTCAGGCCGGTTTCCCGCTCGATATCATTGCCCAACTGCTGGATGCGGTTGGTGAGTGTCTCGATCGTCTGGCGCGCGCGCGTTTCCTGGTCCGTCAGCTGATCGCGCTGGACCTGCTGGCGCTGCAGAACGGCGGCCGCGATGGCCTCTTCCTCGCGCATCGGTGGCAGAGTTTCTTCAATCTCGGCACGCTTGGCACTTGCGGCGCGGGCTTCGGCCTCGGCGCGCGAGGCTTCGGTGATCCGCTCACGGAGAACGTCCTCGGCCTGCTGGCGCGCCATATCCGCTTCTTTCCAGCGACGGTATAGCAGCATACCTTCGGCCTGGCGCAGCTGCTCTCCGATCTCGCGATAACGCGCCGCCTGACGGGCTTGACGAGCAAGCTGGGCAAGCTGCCCGCCCAACTGTTCCAATACGTCATCCACGCGGGTCAGGTTGGACTCGGTGCCTTTCAGTTTCAGCTCTGCTTCATGACGGCGCTGATACAGACCCGAAATCCCAGCCGCCTCTTCCAGAATTCGACGACGGGCGCGGGGCTTGGCGTTGATCAACTCGGCAATGCGGTTCTGCCCGACCAGCGCGGGCGAATGCGCCCCGGTCGAGGCATCCGCAAACAGCATCTGAACATCGCGCGCGCGAACATCCTTGCCATTGGTCTTGTAGGCACTGCCGACATCGCGTGTGATACGACGCACAATCTCCAACTGGTCCGAGTCATTGAACCCCGAAGGTGCAAGACGTTCGGAATTGTCCATGGTCAGGACAACCTCGGCAAAGTTGCGTGCGGGGCGGGTTGCAGCCCCCGCAAAGATCACATCCTCCATCGCACCGCCGCGCATGGATTTGGGGCGGTTCTCGCCCATCACCCAACGCAAAGCTTCCAGAAGATTGGACTTGCCGCAGCCATTCGGACCCACCACACCGGTCAACCCATCCGCGATGATCAGATCGGTTGGATCAACAAAGCTTTTGAAGCCGGTCAGTTTGAGTTTGCTGAAGCGCAAAGGCAATTGGTCCCGTGATTCCTATATCTGGAAGTCTGCGCAAGCTGTTGGGGTCGAGTCAACGGAGGAACGCAGGATATGGGATTTCACGACGAGTTATCCACAATATCTTGCCAAAATACGCGGAAATGCGCGTATTTCAGTACGGCGTGCATTCAAAAACCTGATAACCGATCCCGTCTCCAACACCCTCGAACGTGCCGAAATCAATGCATTCGTAGTTCGGGGTAGAGATTGAGGTCAGTAACAATCGCTCACCCGCATCTCTATCACACCCCAGAACGCCAACGGTCACCGCCGCATCGCCAAGGACGTCCAGTATGGGGCAGCCCGACACCTGTGCCATGGCCAAGGCCGCTCGGTCCCGGATGGGACCAAGGCGTGGGGCATATTGGGCGTTGATCCGTACAGCCTCGGCCAATTCGCCCCGCACCCGCACGTCAAACACGCTGCCATTCACCGCCACCCGGGTTGCGGACGCGTCCCGAAAATGGGGCGTGCCGGCCGAACATGCGGCCAGCACTAGGAGGGACAGATACCGGATCATGCCCACAGCTTTGCACCAGCGAGGTTAACAAAACCTTTCCATCTCTCAGGCGCGCAGAACCTCGCCCAAACGGCGGATGCCTTCGCGGATCGTGTCTTCATCCGAGTTCGAAAAGCTCAGCCGGATCGTGTTGGTCCCGCTGCCATCGGGGAAAAAGGCCCCGCCCGGAACAAAGGCCACCTTGACCGTCTCCAAAGCCCGGGCCAACAGATCCGCCCCATTTGTTCCAACCGGCAGGGTCAACCAGATGAACATGCCCCCTTCGGGTTTTGTCCATTGAACTCCATCGGGCATATGATCCTGCAAAGCCTGCAACATCGCATCCCGGCGCGCACCGTAGACGCGGCGCAACATTGGTATGTGGGTGTCGAAACAGGCTCGTGCGACCTGATCGATGGCCATCTGATTGATGGTCGCGGAATGCAAATCAGCTGCCTGTTTCATCAACACCAACTGGGAAATCACCGGCTTTGCCGCCACAACCCAACCAACCCGCAGTCCCGGCGACAGGGTTTTTGAGAAGCTGCCGCAATAGATCGTCCGACACTCCTCAATCGAGCCTTTGCGCGCCAGTTCCAGTGCCAGAACCGCCGGGATAGCCGCGCCATCATAGCGCAGAGCCAGATAGGCCCCGTCTTCGATCACGGCGCAATTCAACTCGTCCGCCAAGTCCAGCAGAGCCTTTCGGCCACGAAGGTCCACGGTTTCACCCGTAGGGTTCGCAAAATCGGGCGAGAGATACGCGAATTTGACCGCCCCTTCGCCCGCTGCTTTCACGTATTCCGCAGCGCCGCGGTTGCCATTGATACTCAGCTGATCAAAACGCGGCTCATAGGCGTTGAATGCAGCCAGCGCGCCCAGATAGGTGGGCCAACCAACCAGCGCGGTATCTCCGGGAGACAGGTAGAGCTTGCCCAGATAGTCCAGAGCCTGCTGTGAGCCCGATGTGATCAGGATATTGTCATTTCCACACTCCACTCCGATCTCGTGCATATGGTCCACCAGCCACTCGCGCAGCGGCACGTACCCCTCGCTGACAGAATACTGCAGCGCTTGTGCCTGCATTTGAGGGCTTAATGCAGCCTGAAACGCTGTCGCGAACCCTTCGGCGGGAAAAAGCGCGGGATCAGGGATTCCCCCGGCGAATGAGATAATGCCGGGTTGATCCAGCAGTTTAAGCAACTCGCGTATCTCGGACGCTTTCATCCGGGACGCCCGAGTGGCGAACAATTCGTGCGTAGACATGCGCCTCCTCCGCATTGATGTGACGTCAGCGTATTGCGGCATTTATTAAAGTCAATAATGCTGACCTATTGTTTCACTCATGTGACCGGCCTGCTTGAACCACCCGGCGATCCGTGGTCATATGATTTGACCAATTTGCAAAAATGACGCCCTGCATGCCCTTTCAAAAAGTTCAGACCGAAAAGCTGTCGATTGCCGTGGTCCGCCAGATCGAGTTGTTGATTCTGCGCGGCATTTTGCGACCCGGCGAACGGCTGCCAGCCGAGCGAGAACTGGCTGAACGTCTTGGCGTGTCCCGCCCGTCCCTGCGCGAAGCCATCGCGGAATTGCAGGATCAGGGATTGCTGACGGCCAAAGCAGGGTCAGGCATCTATGTGGCCGAGGTTCTGGGATCCGCCTTCTCCCCTGCTCTGATCCGGCTGTTCAGCAGCCATGAGGAAGCGGTGTTCGACTACCTCTCGTTCCGGCGCGACCTTGAAGGGCTGGCGGCCGAGCGGGCTGCACGTCTGGGGTCAGCGAGCGATCTGGAAGTCGTTCAGACGATATTCGACAAGATGGAAGCTGCTCATGCCCGCAATGCCGCCGAAGATGAGGCGCAACTAGACGCCCAGTTCCACATGGCGATCATCGAGGCCAGCCATAACGTGGTGATGCTGCACATGATGCGGTCGATGTACGATCTGCTTCGGCAGGGCGTGTTTTACAATCGGCAGATGATGTTTCAGCAACGAACCACGCGGGACGCCATCCTGGATCAGCACCGTGCCATAAACACTGCCCTTCAGGCCCGCGACCCCGAAGGCGCACGCGAGGCCGTGCACAAACATCTGAGCTATGTGCAACAGTGCATGGAAGACCACCAGAAGGCGCGGCGCAACGAAGCCATTGCTCAGCAGCGCCTGGATCACGAGACCAGTCAATCTTGATGACTATTGGGCAGGTTTTGTGCTGGAATCCGCGTCAGCCTCTACAGCGATCTTTTCATAGAGTATTTGATATTGGTCTGCGACCGCCACTTCAGCAAACCTGTTCGCCGCATGTTGCCGTGCGGTGTACGACATGTTTCTCCCGGCACCTGTCTCGCGGTTCCGCAAGATCGAGGCGATGCCTTGCGCAAGGTCTTCTGCCTCGAAGGGCTGCGCAAGATATCCCAGGCTTTGGTTGGGAACCAGATCCGAAAGCCCGCTGGTCCTGAACCCCACGACCGGAACGCCACAACACATGGCTTCAACACCGGTGTAACCCAGCACCTCGCGACGGGACGGCAACACAAAGACATCTGCGGCCGAATATATACGTTTCAGCAAGCGATTGTCCCTGATCCGTCCCATGAAATGCACGGGATAGGGAAACTCAACGTCGATCTTGTCACTGCCAAATACAACCGCCTGAACATCAGGAATGTCGACATGCACTCGTCGCATTGCCTCGACGAGGTGGGTGAACCCTTTGTTGGAATCCGCAGTCGCTTGAACCGCGCCAAACAATACCAATGGAGCGTCCTGAGGCAGTGACAGATAGGCACGCGCCTCGGCCTTAGCGACAGGTGCCCAGAATTCGGTGTCAATAGCGTTGGGGATCACGGTTACTGGCCAGTCTCGCATCAGCGCACTGTGCCGTACACAGTCAGCCAACCAGTTGCTGGGGCAGACGATCTGAAACGGCTTCTTCCAATTGGAGGCTTTTCTCTTCCAGACCCAGCGGTTCACGTCGAAGCCATTATGGTCGGACGACGCATAACCGTCGCGCCACCTGTCTAACTCACTCACATGCTCGGCCCCGGAGAACGGCCACATATCATGAAACGTCCAAACCACAGGGTGTTTCAGCGCTCCGATCTCGGCAATCGAAATCATGTCGGAATTCACCCAGTGCAAATTTATGATTTGCGTGGGCTGGCTGTTCAAATACGCGCTCAGGCCAGACCTTGCCAGACCCAGCGAAGCCAACCCTTTGACCTGTTTGCGTGCATATTTCTTTCGCAGATACCGGGCGCATTCACGTTGACAAAACCGCGTCAGCGTTTTTTGTGGCGCAAATTTAGTGATCCGGTCATCGTCGGGGCCCTTGACGATGGTCATGCGCGAGTCCGCCCCTGTGGTCAGCAAGGCCTGATGCAGCCGACGGGCCGCAATTGCGGCTCCTCCACCGGAGTAGCTATGGCTAATGTGGTTTACAAGCATAGGAACGGATTTCGTAAGAATGTCAGAGGTTCGAATGCCGGAGTCTTTGGATTGTCGCCTCTAAGCGACATCTCCCGGTTTCAAATGGCCCCTATCACCCCAGAACCTTTTTTTCAGCCTTCTAAACTTGCGTCTTAAACGGGTCAAACGGTCCGGTCTATAGCTGAAATGCGCACGCAACGCCTCGAGCGCGCCGATATCCTCAGCGACATCATTGGGCAATGGCAGGTCAAAATCTTGGCAGAGTTCTTTTGGCCTTTGCTCGTCTATTGGACCACAATGGGTTCCTGACCCGTCCAGACCGATATTCTCCACAAAAGACCGGCAGGGGGAAAGGCAAAGGCCATCCTGCTTGAAAATTGTCGCGTACCAGAAAATCGCCCAGGTACGAATGTCACCCCGCAAATTTCCCAGCACCTGACCCCACAAATCCTCCGCACCGTTCAGATTTAAACGAAGAATGTCATTGTCGGAAAACTGCTGTACTAGCTTATCTGGATCGCGTTCAAAATGCTGCCAGCGGTCAGCCCAACTAGCCCATCCCCAACAGTTCATGAAGCGCCAGAAGATTGCGCCACGCCGATCCAACAACGCCGGAAGGTCTTCGTTGAAACCGGCGATGTGCCAGACGCGAGGGTCATCTTGGTAACGGTCCAGCGCGCGGTTCATGTAGGTCAAGAAGGCGGGCGAAGTCACGATGTCGTCTTCGACCACAATCGCCTTTCCATAAGCCTGCATCGTCGCGGTGACGCCGTCTTGAATCGACCGCGCCAACCCAGCATTTGCGTCACGCGCGTGCAATGTGACCGAAGCAAAGCCTGTCTGCGCTTCGATCACCTTTCGCGTTTCTGCGACCAGGGGTCCTTCTTCTTTGCAACGCGGCCCATCGAGATAAGCTATCAAATAGGTTTGCGCCGCCAGGGGCGACGCCGCAAGCGCCTGTAAGGTCCGCGTGGTGTGATCGGGTCGGTTGAAGGCGAACAGACAGACCGGTGCTGGATCGGCAATCGCTGGTGCTGTGTCAATCATAGCAACTCTCCCTCAGGTTTCGCGCAGGATATTTGACGCTAAAACTTCCCCAAGTGCGAGAAAAAAGTAACCCGAAAGCGATCGGCTTTCGGGTCACTCTTTGTCTACACGGCGTCAGACGCTATCAGTGCAGCTTGTCACCAACGTCTGCGATGGCCGCGTCGATCAGCTTGTTGGCCTGTGTCGCAGTCATCTGCTTGGCCAGAACCGCGTTGGCAGCTGAAACCGCCACGGTGATGGCCTGATCACGGACTTCCTTGACCGCCGAAGCCTCGGCCGAAGCGATCTGGTCCTGCGCGGCTGCCAGACGGCGGGCGATGGATTTCTCCAGATCAGCCTTTGCCTGCTCCGCCGCCAGAGCGGCATCGTCCTTGGCAGCGGCTACAATCGCATCTGCCTGGGTCTGTACTTCGCGCTGTTTGCGCTCGTACGAGGCCAGCAGGCTGCGCGCTTCTTCGTGCAGGGCTCGGGCTTCGTCCAGCTCGGACTTGATGCCTTCGGCACGGTTGTCCAGCGCGCCACCGATCATGCCCGGAACCTTGAAATAGAACAGGACCGCGATGAAAACGATGAAGCCCAGGAAGACCACAAAGTCGGTGTTGGCCAGCGAGAAGAACGGACCTTTGGCCGCAAATGCCGGGCTGGCTGCACCGAAGGTCAGGATAAGGGCAAGAGTGTTCCGCATGTCACTTATCCTTTCATCTGCGCGTCAACGGCACCGTCGATGGCTTTGGCATCTGCCTCGCCGCCCAGTGCGGTGACCAGTTCAGCCGCCGTATCCTTGGCAACCACTTGAATGCTTTCCAGCGCACCGGCACGGATATCGGCAATTGCCTTTTCCGATTCAGCCGCCTTTGCAGCGATTTCTGCATCCGCCTTGGCAATCGCGTCATCCAGACCAGCCTGGATTTCCGCACGTGCTTCGGCAGCGATACGCTGCGCTTCGGCACGGGCATCGGCCAGCGCCTTGTTATAGGCCTCTTCGGCCTCGACCGCCTTGGCCTTCAGATCTTCGGCCGCAGCCAGGTCATTTGTAATGGTCCCCTGACGTTCAGCCAGTATTGCCGCGATACGGGGCAGAGCCACGCGAGACAGGACCAGAAAGATGACGACCAGCGTGATGACCAGCCAGAAAATCTGGTTGGGGAACCAATCGAAGCAGAGCTGCGGCATCCCGATGGCTGAGCCATAGGAGTCGACGCACGAGCCGGCTACTTCTTCTGTAATGGGTTCAGTCGCCATGATATCCTCCGTCGGAAACTTGTCTTTACAACAGGTGGGCCGCTATGGCTTGGACCCACCTGCGCGTAAGGATCAGGTTCCGCAGATTATACGGCGAACATCAGCAGCAGCGAGACCAGGAATGCGAAGATCCCCAGGGCTTCTGCGAACGCGATACCGATGAACAGGGTTGCGGTCTGCGAAGCAGCCGCCGAAGGGTTGCGCAGGGCGCCGGCCAGGAAGTTGCCTGCAACGTTGCCCACCCCGATTGCGGCTGCGCCGGAACCGATTGCTGCCAGGCCTGCGCCGATGTGTGCGAGATCGCCTTCCATGATGTATCTCCTTACGAATTGGAAGTTTCGATGTTGGGTTATCGTTCCTGTGCTCAGGGCAGCGCCCTGATCAGTGATGCGGATGCAGAGCGTCCTTCAGGTAAACACAGGTCAGAATGGTGAAGACGTAGGCCTGAATGAAGGACACGAGGACCTCAAGGCCGTACATTGCGGTGATCGCCAGAACGGACACGGGCGAGATCGCGGCGATCGCGGCAAAGCCTGCGAAAACTTTGATAACTGCGTGGCCTGCCATGACGTTACCGGCAAGACGAATGGAGTGGCTGACCGGACGCACGAAATACGAGATCAGCTCGATGATCGCCAGGATCGGGCGCAGCGCCAGCGGGGCGCTCGAGACCCAGAACAGGCTCAGGAAACCAGCGCCGTTCTTGACAAAGCCCAGAACCGTCACGGTCAGGAACACAGCCAGCGCCAGCGGAATGGTTACCGCGAAATGCGATGTCGTGGTGAAGGACATGGGGATCATGCCCAGGAAGTTCGCGCAGACAATGAACATGAACAGGGTCATGACATAGGGGAAGTACTTGACGCCTTCCTTGCCGCAGATGTCTTCCAGCATCTTGTAGATAAAGCCGTAGGTCAGTTCAGCGACCGACTGCATACGGGTCGGGACAATGGCACGCTTGGACGTGCTAAGCACCAGCAGACCAAAGACAGCGACGATCGCCAGGAACAGCCACAGGGTCACGTTTGTGATCGTGAACATGCCAACTGCACCGTCACCGAACAACGGTTTAACGATGAACTGATCCATCGGGTGGAAAACCAGGCTGCTGCCTTCTGCTGCGGTGGTCTCAGTTGCCACGTTCAGTCCCTCTCGTCCTTCTCGGCAGCCGTCGCCGCCGCTTGTTTCTCTTGAACCTCTTTCGCGCTGCGGAGCATAACCTTCACGCCCGCGACAAGGCCCAGCAATGTGAACAGCACCAGAAAGATCGGGATCGTCCCGAGCAGGCTGTCCAGCCCGTATCCGATGCCAAATCCGATCCCCAGACCGGATACCATTTCGATGACCATCCTCCAGGCAAGTTCGCCTCCGGATATGTCACTGTCTGCGCGGGTCTCGGGCTTTTGGGCCTTTTTTGCCGCCTCGATCTTGGCCTCCAGCTGCGCCATACGCTGCTTTTGGTCATCATCGGTCACGGGCGTTTCCCTCGTACAGTCTTGGGTAGGGTGCTAAGGGTGAAGGCGTTCAGAGTCAACGCTGTTGAACGCCCGAAATGACGCAGGTTAAATTATTGTTTTTTAATGTTTTAATGGAGTCATTGGGACTCATGATTGCGGCTCGCTTATAGCATCAGCCGCCAAAACCGCTGAATCCGCATATTCAACCAAATGGTTGACCAAACCCGGACGCTATGATTGAGCGAGAGCATGTCCAACGATCTCGACACCGTGTTCGCCGCCCTCGCCGACCCTACCCGCCGCACCATCCTTGCGATGCTGCTTGAGGATGACATGGCCGTCACCGATGTGGCCGAACCGTTCGAGATGTCGCTGGCCGCTATCTCGAAACACCTGGTCATCCTGACCAAGGCCGGGCTGATCTCGCAAGAAAAGCGTGGACGGGTGAAATGGTGCAAACTGGAACCCGACGCGCTGCGGGCGGCGTCGGTGTGGATGCAAGGGTTCGGTCAATTCGAGCCGGTCAACCTTGACGCGTTCGAGAGATTTCTTGAGACCGAACTTCCTACAGCGGACGACGCCTGAACCTATCTGACCACGAACACCGAAACTTTGGCGTGTTTGGCCAGATAACCGGCATGGCTGGAAAAGATGTGATCCGTGATCCGCGGGGCATGCGTTCCGACGACGATCAGGTCAGCCCCAACCTCTTCGGCCGCACGGGTCAGATCTCCATCCACCTCAGCCGCCACGTCAACCGAGTGAATATTGCGGGCTTCAACCTCGGCCCCGCTCTGTTCTGCCAATTGATCTACGATGGTTTGCAATTCGGCGCTGATGGCTGCATCCGACTGCGTGACGTCGCCGGGCTGTGTCCCGGTCACGCTGACGAGGGTGATCTTGGCCTTTTGCCATTTCGCCATCTGGGCCGCGACATCCAACGCTTTGCGAATTTCCGGCGGCAGGTGAATATCCACCGGAATCATGATGTGACTGAACATGGTTTCCTCCTTCTCCTGGCCGCGATTCTAGCGTTTTCAGGAGCAGGTACCTTGATCTGCCTCACAATTTCGACCGTAAGGATTACCCTTCCTGACTGTACTCGACGCCGATCACCACGCCGGTGGCATCTGCCAGACACAGCCATGGGGCCTGAGCGCCTGCAACCTCGACCGTTGTGATGGTCCCGGTCGGAACAGACTCGGTCGAAGTGGCTTTGACATCTGCCGCCTGGACGCCCGTCTCGGCTGAAACCAACGCTTCGCAAGAGGCCTGAAGCGGCGTTTCAGACGCGCCCTGTGCGCAGGCTGACAAGGTCGCAGCGGCGACACAGAAAATGGCTGACCTCATTCTATCCTCCCGGTTGTTCTGATCGGCAGGGTGAAGGTTTATAGCGAAATAGCAAGCATCATTCGGATTGATGCGCAGCGCCAACAACGGGCCGGTCTTCGCTTTTGAGCAGCAGGACCAGTGCAATCACGGTCAAAAGCACGCCCACCAGCACAAGACTTGTTGGCGCAGGCCGCCCCAATGCGATTTCCCACAAGATCACCCAAGTCGGGATGATATAAGTGTATGCCATGACCTTGGCAGACGGCAGGCGCAGCGCTGCAAACTGCACCAAAACAAAGCTGGCCGCCGTGGCAAAGAACGACAGGTACAGCAGGCTGACCCAGACGATCAGCGGAAGGTTCGCCCAATCGGTGGCACGAATGTCTGACCAACCGATAATCGTCAGGATCACACAGCCCGCAACCAGGGTGCCGAAAGTGAATACGACGGCTGGTTCACCCCTGTTCAGCTTGCGCACCATTGGGGTGTAGATCGCATGGGCCATGCAGCCCCAGAAAAAGATGATCTCTCCGATCCCGATCTGAAAGGCGCGAAAGGCCTGCCAGTCGGCCCGAAAGATTACCCACATGGCTCCGGTCGCCCCGACTGTCAGGGCCAGCGCCATACGCGGAGTGGTGACTTGCCGCAGCAAAACCCAGCCAGCAATGGCGGACATGACCGGCGTCAGCGTGAACACCGCAGAAGTGCTAACCGGATCAGCGGTCTTCAGGCCGTAGAACATCAGGACAAAATAGGTGGCGAACAATCCACCTAACACTGCATACCGCCATGGGGCCTGCACCGCGCTGCGCGGCAAGCCGGTGGTCATCAGCGCCGCGACACCGATGATGACCGCCGCGATCAAAAACCGACCGGCAGTTATCGCCAAAGGCGCGATCTGGTTGGCTACGATGGACCCGAGCGAGAAACTGCCCGCCACCAAAATCGAGAATGTGATCATGGCCAGATGGCCACGCGCCTGCGGTGTCACGAAAGCCAGCCCTTGGACTGTTCCTTGAGGAAGGACAGGAAGGCCTGAACCTTTGTCGTTCGGTGAAGGTCCACATGGGTTACCAGCCACAGCTTGCCGGACCATTCGGGCAGTGGCTCCATAACTTCGACCAGTTCAGGGTCGCGCGACGCTTCCCACCGGGCCATAAAGCCGATCCCGGCCCCGGCCAGCACCGCCTCTCGCATGCAGAAGTTGTTCGTGCAACGAAAGGCAATGGCCTCAGCGGGTACAGTTTCGCGCAGCCATTTGGCAAACGGGGCACGGCTGTTTTCATCGTCCGTGCTGACGAACAGATGATTGGGGAATTCTTCCAGGCTCGACGGCTTGCCGCGGCGCGCGATGTAGGACCTGCTGGCGAACAACCCGACTTCCTGAGGGATAAATGGCTGCACAACATTGTCGGGCTGATCCGGGGCGGCACCGGCGCGAATGGCCACATGCGCCTCGCCATATTCAAGGCGGAACAGGCGGTCGCCGGTCAGGTAGCGCACGATCAGGCCGGGATGCATCGTCTGGAATTCGGACAGGGCAGGCACGACCAGAGGCGCCAGCGAAGCAAGCGAAGTCACCACCAGCTCGCCCGAGACATCATCGCCGCGCCCTTTCATGCGACCGACCAACTGATTGAACTGATCCTCGGTAGCCTGAGCGACACGCAACAAGTCTTCGCCAGCGTCAGTTGGAGTGTACCCGCGCGCATGGCGTTGGAACAGTTTGACACCCAGCCGCGCTTCAATCGCGTCGATATGGCGGATCACAGTGGCATGATGCACACCTAGAATCTCGGCCGCACCGCTGACAGTGCCCATCCGGGCCACTTGATAGGCCGTTTTGACTTCGTCCCAATTGTCCATCACCCAAACCCATTGTGCAAAATCCAACAATACCTGTTGGTATATCTGCGTTTCGTTCGCAGACACAACACTCATATTGGTTCCAGAAACAGAATCCCTGCAAAAATAGGAACCGCTGACATGACCAAGACCATCCTGCATATCGACGCTTCGGCCCGCCGCACCGGATCGGCCACTCGTGACCTGTCCAACCAGATTGTCGGGCATTTGGGCGCAGAGCGCATCATCCGTCGCGATCTGGCGAGCCCCCTGCCGCTGCTGACCGAAGACTGGATCAACGCCAACTTCACCCCTGCAGATCAGCGGGATGAGGTCCAGCGCGACCTGCTGGCCCTGTCCGATGAGCTGGTGGGCGAACTGCAAAAGGCGGATACGCTGGTGATCGGGTTGCCGATCTACAACTTTTCGGTGCCTGCCGCCTTCAAAGCCTGGATTGACCTCGTTGCCCGCGCCGGCCTGACCTTTGCCTATTCGGAAAACGGCCCCAAAGGTTTGCTGGAAGGCAAACGCGCAATCCTCGCCATCGCATCAGGTGGCACCGAAGTCGGGTCCGAAATCGACTTTGCCACCAACTATGCCAAGCATGTGTTGGGTTTCATCGGCATCCACAATGTAGACGTAGTGGCTGCTGACCGAATGGCGCTGGATGCAGAGGCCGCGCTGGCCAACGCGCAAAAGGCGGTATTGGAACTGGCCGCCTGATCCGGCTCTGGCCTTTACCTTTTGAAACGTCCAGTCTGCATCCGAACCGAACTTGGCAGACTGGGCGTGTACTATGAAGAAAATCGGTATTCTGGGCGGCGTAGGCTGGGCCTCCACCGTGGACTACTACCGGGCCATTGCGGAAGGAGCCAGCCGACACTTCGCCGAGCGCGGTCACAGCTCGCCCTTACCTATCCCACCCATGACAATCGAATCCGTGACGCAGGCCAAGACACGGGCTTTGCGTGGCACCGCCGGGGACGAGGCGAGTTGGGCCGGGTTTGACGCGGTCTTCCGTCAGGCGCTGCTGACGCTGGAAAACGCCGGTTGCGACTTTGGCATCATCGCCTCCAACACCCCGCACGCGCGCCTGCACGCAATCCGGCAGGGCGTCACCATGCCCATTCTCAACATTTTCGATGCCACTGCTGAGGCGACCGCATCCACGGGTGCCTCGACAGCGCTGGTTTTGGGAACGACCGTGACCATGCAGGCCACCAACTATGCTGATCGCTTGGCCACTGATGGAATTGCCGCAAGTGACCGCCTTCCTGAAGCTGAAATCGCCGAAATGCAGGCCATGATCGATAGCGATTTCTATGGTGGAGCCTCAGACAATGCGCGAAAAAGGCTGCTGGCTTTTTGTGACAAGCACGCCAGCCCCGGGACAGCAATTCTGTTGGCCTGCACTGAACTTCCGCTGGCCTTCCCCGATCATCTGGACGACCCCGTGTTCGAAGCGAACGGCCACCTGTTCGTCAATCCCTCCGCCGCCCATGTTTCGGCCGCACTGAAAGAAGCGTTGCAGGAATAATCACGGAAGCCAGGTGACCTCGCACCCGATCCGGTCAAAGAAGGCCATCAGATCGTCGCGAGCGACAGCGACGGTTCGGTCGTTGACCAGCGGGTGCATATAGATGACGTCCGTCGTCTGAGCAGAAGCGTCCATGAAGAACCGCACGTTGTTCTGCACGCCGTTGATCATCGCCAAAGGGCTGACCGCACCGGGACGAATGCCCAGGTTCTGCAACAACCGGTCTGCGGACCCGAAGGACAGATTGCCTACGCCCAGCTCGGCCCCTAACGCCTTGAGGTCGATCTCGCGGCTTTGTTCCAGCGTCACAAGATAGTTTCGCTTTTTCTTGTCGCGCAGATACAGGTTCTTCAGCCGCAGGGCATTTTCGCCGGGCACCATGAACTGATCTTCAACCGCCTTTGACTCCTCCACCGTACGCAATGGAATGTGAGTATGCAGCCGATAGGACAGCCCCCAATCGTCCAGCTGCGCCAACAGCGCGTCAGAGCTGAGCGGCAGCGTGTCCTGAAAGGCGGATGATGCGTCCATGGGAACCTCCTGTATTGCCGCGCTCATCGCGCAATGTTCGGGCAATTTCAAGCCGGACAGACCCGGAATTCAGTGCTAGCGTGCCGCCATGAAAGTCACGCGCAACACCCCGGACCAGTTGATCCTGTCCAACACGCCCTGGTTTATCGGCATCTCCCTGGTCTTCTTCATCCTGTGTTTTGTTGGCGCTGGTCTTTTCATGGCCAGCGAAGGCGGCGAAGGCATTCTGTTCGGCCTTTTCTTTGCCGTGTTCGGCGGCGGTATGGGGATCGGCGCTTTTTGCGCCTTTGTGCGGCGCGTTCAGGTCATATTGGATCGACCCGGCAACAGCATTCTGATCCGCCGCCAATCCGTCTTTGGCTATGACACAGTAGAACATCTGCTTTCAAACCTGTCCCATGCCGAGGTTGAGACCACCACCTCGCGCCGCGACAGGACCACCTCCAAGATGCACCGTCCCGTTCTGATCCTGGAAAAGGGCATGAGTACAGGCCGCCACCCGATTGTCGAAGCCTATGTCAGCGGACGCGGGGCGCAACGGCTGGTGGATGCTGTCAATGAGTGGCTTCCGGCCCGAGCGGTTGACTCTGACAGCCAATCGGCCTAAAGCCCCGTTCAAACATCCGGAAGCGTATGATCTTCCGGTCCCTTGAGTCGTTCAGGGATCGCCCCCCACCAGCGAGTTTCGCCCGTGGGGGCGTTTGTGCATTTGACCGGCGCATCCTATCTAGGAGACGCCACCAGATAACCGGCTAAGGAGGCCGAAGGCATGTTTGAAAATCTATCCGAACGCCTCTCTGGCGTCTTTGATCGGCTGACCAAACAGGGTGCTCTGTCCGAAGAAGACGTCAAAACCGCCCTGCGAGAGGTTCGGGTTGCGCTGCTTGAGGCTGACGTCTCGCTGCCGGTTGCCCGCGAATTCGTTAAGAAGGTGCAGGATCAGGCCACCGGTCAGGCCGTGACCAAATCGGTCACGCCCGGTCAGCAGGTCGTCAAGATCGTGCATGACGCACTGGTCGACGTGCTACGCGGTGAAGAAGACCCCGGTGCACTGAAGATCGACAACCCACCTGCCCCGATCCTGATGGTTGGTCTACAGGGCTCGGGCAAGACGACGACCACCGGTAAGCTCGCCAAACGTCTGAAAGAGAAAGAGGGCAAAAAGGTCCTGATGGCCTCGCTCGACGTCTATCGCCCGGCGGCGATGGATCAGCTGGCCGTTCTGGGTACTCAGGTCGGCGTCGACACCCTGCCGATCGTGCCCGGTCAGAAACCCGTCGATATCGCCAAGCGTGCCAAGCAACAAGCGACGCTGGGCGGATATGACGTCTACATGCTCGACACCGCGGGCCGTCTGCACATCGACGAAGTCCTGATGGACGAGGTTGAGCAGGTCCGCAACGCGGTCGATCCGCGCGAGACCCTTCTGGTTGTCGACGGCCTGACCGGTCAGGTCGCCGTTGAAGTGGCCGAAGAGTTCGACGCCAAAGTCGGCATCTCGGGCGTGGTCCTGACCCGGATGGACGGCGACGGCCGCGGCGGTGCGGCGCTGTCGATGCGCGCGGTCACCGGCAAGCCGATCCGCTTTGTCGGTCTGGGCGAGAAGATGGACGCGCTTGAGACCTTCGAGCCGGACCGGATTGCGGGACGTATTCTGGGCATGGGCGACATCGTTGCCCTGGTTGAAAAAGCCCAGGAAACGATGGAGATGGAACAGACCGAGCGCATGATGAAGCGCATGGTCAAAGGTCAGTTCAACATGAACGACCTGAAAATGCAGCTGGAGCAGATGATCCAGATGGGCGGCATGCAGGGCATGATGGGCATGATGCCGGGCATGGGCAAGATGGCCAAGCAGATGGATCAGGCCGGTCTGGACGACAAGATCCTGCGCCAGCAGATCGCTATGATCCAGTCGATGACCAAACGCGAACGCGCCAACCCGCAGCTGCTGCAGGCCAGCCGTAAGAAACGGATTGCGGCAGGTTCGGGGATGGAGGTCAGCGACCTCAACAAGCTGCTCAAGATGCACCGGCAGATGTCGGACATGATGAAGAAGATGGGCAAGATGGGCAAAGGCAAGATGCTGAAACAGGCCATGAAAGGCATGTTTGGCAAAGGCGGCCCCTCGCCCGAGGAAATGGCGGCAGGCATGGACCCCAAGGCGCTGGAACAGGCGGCAAAGGCGATGGGCGGCAAGATGCCCGGCATGCCCGGTATGGGCGGCGGCATGGCTTTGCCTCCGGGCCTCAGCGGGTTTGGCAAGAAGAAGTAACGTGGCTTTCGTCCCCTGCATATCCCTGCGCGCATGCGCCAAACCGGAGGTTCTGCAATGACCTTCCGGTTCGAAGCTGCGCCGAATGCTCAGGGGGCGGAACTGGCCGCTCGGGTGGCAAGTGCCGTCCCGACGCTGGAAACCGAGCGTCTCGTTCTGCGCGCGCCGCAATTGTCGGATTTCGACACCTATGCCCGGATCGTTGCCAGCCCGCGCGCGCGGTATCTGACGGTTATGACGCGCGAGGATGCGTGGTATGATTTCGCACAGATGGTCGCCATCTGGTCGCTGCGCGGCCACGGCATGTGGTCGGTCTGCGCCAAGGGCAATGCACAGTTGCTGGGTTTTGTCGTTCTCGGGTTCGAGCCCGAAGACCCTGAGCCAGAACTCGGCTTCATTTTCACCGAAGCCGGTGAAGGACATGGCTACGCGTTTGAAGCCGCCTCTGCCGCGCGGGATTTTGCATTCGACCAACTCGGTTGGGATACGCTGGCCAGTTTTGTTGTCAAAGGCAACGAACGCTCTGCGCGGTTGGCGGAACGGCTTGGCGCTTTTGTTGAACGTGAAATTGTAGAAGAGGACGGCGTTACTCTGGTCTATCGCCACCTCTCAGCCGACGGCGACGGCGGGATGGAGGCATACGCATGACCTCGTACACCATTCCTACCGTTGAAACCGAAAACCTGATCCTGCGCGCTCCGCATGAAGACGACCTGCCTGCGATGACGGCTTTCTTTGCGTCCGAGCGCAGCCAAATGGTCGGCGGCCCAAAAACCCCGCTCGAAGCTTGGCGGTCTCTGCTGGGCCGGTTCGGGCATTGGGCCATCATGGGCTATGGCGGGTGGCACGTCGTCGAAAAGGCCAGCGGAGCTTTCGCAGGCTGGACGGGGATCATTAACGCGCCGGGCTGGGACGAACCCGAATTGGGATGGGTTGTGTTCGAAGGGTTTGAAGGCAAAGGCATCGCCTTCGAAGCGGCAACCGCCGCCCGCGCCTATGCCGCCCGGCATCAGGGTATCAATGCCCCGATCTCATACATCGCCCACAACAACGACCGCTCGCGCGCGCTGGCCGAACGGCTTGGTGCAACCTATGAGCGCGAAGGCGAAGTCGTGGGCACAAGCTGTCAGGTCTGGCGGCATCCGAAACTTGAACTCACTGATCCTGCTTTGACCACCGAAAGGACCGGCCAATGAACAACCCCGTCACACGGGCTGCGACGTTGCTGAAAGAGCATCGTGAAAGCATCGACCGGCTGGACGCGATCCTCGTCTATACCCTGGGCGAACGGTTCAAGCACACACAGGCCGTTGGCAAGCTCAAGGCCGAACACGACCTTCCCCCGTCCGATCCCTCGCGCGAGGCAGCGCAGATCGCACGGCTTGAAGACCTGGCGGAAAAGGCCGATCTGGACCCCGATTTCGCCAAGGCTTTCCTGAATTTCATCATTCAGGAAGTCATCCGACACCACAAGAAACACCAGAACTAAACCGGTGAACTACCGGATACGCCATTCAAAGGAGATACCACCATGGCAATGAAAATTCGTCTCGCCCGCGGCGGCTCGAAAAAGCGTCCCTTCTACCGCATCGTGGCTGCTGACAGCCGCATGCCGCGCGACGGCCGTTTCATCGAGAAACTGGGCACCTACAACCCGCTGCTGCCGAAAGACAGCGAAGAGCGCGTGAAAATGAACATGGAACGCGTTCAGTACTGGCTGGACCAGGGCGCTCAGCCCACCGACCGTATCGCACGCATGCTGGAAGCAGCAGGCACCCGCGAAAAAGCCGAGCGCAACAACCCCAACAAGGGTACCCCGGGCAAGAAAGCTCAGGAACGCGCTGAAGAGAAAGCTGCAAAAGTTGCTGAAGCGGCCGAAGCTGCAGCTGCACCGGCTGAAGAAGCTGCGGCAGAAGAATAAGCAGGCGGTCGCGTGCAGGATCAGACTTTCACCGACGATTTTCGCACGCAGTTCGAACTGCTGATGCGGCTCCGGCGCGATGTGCGCCGGTTCCGAACAGACCCAGTGGACGAGGCGGTGCTGATGCGCTGCCTCGACACGTTTCGACTGGCCCCCTCTGTGGGGCTCAGCGAACCCTGGCGCGTTGTTCGCGTCGAAAGCGAAGCGGCACGCGCTGCGGCGCTGAAGAATTTCCAAAACGCCAATGAACAGGCCCTGGCAGGCTATTCCGGCGACAAGGCGCTGAAATACAGCCGCCTGAAACTGTCCGGCATGCAGGAAGCGCCCGTCCAACTGGCTGTGTTCTCGGACGAGAGCACAAACAAAGGCCTTGGCCTGGGTGCGGGCACGATGCCTGAAATGCGTCGCTATTCGGTCGTCGCCGCGATCACCTTGTTCTGGCTGGCCCTGAGGGCCGAAGGGCTTGGCCTGGGTTGGGTTTCGATCCTGGATCCCGAACAGATGAAACGCGACTTGGATGTACCGGACGATTGGTCTCTAGTCGGTTACTACTGCGTGGGCTGGCCCGAAGAGATGTCGGAACGACCCGAGCTTGAGCGCGCAGGCTGGGAAAAGCGCAACGCGCGTTTGCATCTGGAAACACGATAAAATCAGATGTTTGGACTGATACGGCTTCCCATCCTTTTGCTGATCGCATTTATTGTCGGAGTATTTTTCGAACGCTCGAACCAGCGCGAGGCGTGCGCCGCGCGCGGCGATTGGCAGGACGGGCTATGTGTGACGACGGAAGGGCCAAATGACTGATCTGATCTGCGTGGGCACCCTTGCCGGGTCATACGGCGTGCGTGGGGAAGTGCGGTTAAAAAGCTATTGCGCCATCCCCGAAGACATCGAAGCCTATTCGCCGCTGACTGATGAGCACGGCAAGGAGCGCTATCCGCTGGTCCTGACCAAGGCGATCAAGAACGGTTTTGCCGCCCGTCTGGGCGGTGTTGAGACCAAGGAACAGGCCGACGAGTTGAAGGGCCTGCGCCTGTTTGCCCGGCGTGACCAGCTGCCATCTTTGCCGGATGATGAATTCTACCACACCGATCTGATCGGACTTGAGGTTTACGACACAGGCGGCGCATTGCTGGGCCGGGTTAAGTCGGTGCAGAACCACGGCGCCACGGACCTGCTGGAACTGCATGGACCGGGTTTGAAAGCCACCGTATTGCTGCCCTTTACGCTGGAGGCTGTTCCAACGGTCGACCTGGACAAAGGCCGCATTATCGCGGACCCGCCCGAAGGGCTCATCTGATGCGGCGCGTTCTGCTGCATTTGGGATTTCACAAGACCGGGACCACTGCGGCACAGTCGTTTCTATATGAAAACCGCGAGCTGATCTGGCCGCATTTTGCCCTGATGTTGCCCTACAAGACGCGCAAGCTTGGCTTGTCGAATGCCGCTACACGGCACTCCATCTACGGCACGCTTGGCACGCTGTCCGATTTCAGCACGCAACTGCGGGATTATCTGGCCACGCGAAATTTTGGCACGCGGCGCGGTCTGATCCTGAGCGAAGAGAATTTCAGTGGCCTGCGTCCCAGCCGAAACATCGACCAGGGCTATGCAGCAGCGCCGGATCTGGCCGCCTGTGTCGTTGACGCCATTCGGGACCGGTTCGCAGGTCAGGAGGTCGACATCACGATCTACCTGTCCCTGCGCCAGCGCGGTTCCTGGCTGCGCAGCCTTTGGGCGCATGACCTTGAAAGAACGCGCGAGGTCCAGGATTTTGAGGCGTTCCGCGCGAACATGGATCACCTGCCTTCGCTTGAGGACACCGTTGAAGACATCCGCAAAAAGCTGCCCTCGGTCAGTGTCACCGAAGACTGGCTGGAAGAGATGCAGTTGCGCCGCTTTGGCTCTGGCACGCCCTTTGCCGACTTCCTGAATTTGCCACGGGAAAAAGCCGGGCAGCTGGTGCCGCCCGCCAAGATCAACACGCGCCTGCCCGAAGAAGTGCTGGCCGAGTTGCTGAATCTGAACCGATCCCGACTGGACGAGGCCGCTCTGACCCGGCAAAAGGCCGGCATAATTGAACAGGCAAAAAACGCGATGGTCAGCACGACATGACAGACAAGCCAGGTAAATCCCACGGACGCAAAGCAATCCGGCCCACGCTCAAGCCGCGCGAATTGCTGACCCCGACCCCAGATTTGCACGGGGTCTGGAAGGCCAAGATCATCACCCTGTTTCCCTCGGCCTTTCCCGGGGTTCTGGGCGAAAGCCTGACCGGTAAAGCCTTGCAAGAGGGCCTGTGGCAGCTGGAAACCGTGGACCTGCGCCAGTTCGGCGTGGGCAAGCATCGCAATGTCGACGATACGCCTGCAGGCGGCGGCGCAGGCATGGTGCTGCGCGCCGATGTGTTGGGCGAAGCCATCGAACACACAATGGCCGGCATTCAGGGTAATTGGCCGCTGATCTACCTAAGCCCGCGCGGTCGACGGATGGACCAACGCATGATGCAGAACCTCGCGCGCTGCGATGGGATGACGCTGCTCTGCGGCCGCTTCGAAGGTGTCGACGAGCGTGTGCTGGAGCATTATGGCGTTCAGGAAGTCAGCTTGGGCGACTTTGTAATGACCGGCGGCGAAATCGCGGCGCAGGCCCTGATCGACGCGACCGTAAGGTTGATCCCCGGCGTCCTGGGCAACCAGACCTCGGCGGAAGAAGAGAGCTTTTCGTCGGGCCTGTTGGAACACCCGCAGTACACTCGACCAGCGGAATGGAAAGGCCGCCCGATCCCAGATATCCTGATGTCCGGCCACCATGGCCGTATAGCCGACTGGCGCCATCAAATGTCCGAGCAGATCACCCGTGAACGGCGTCCGGACCTTTGGGACAGCTACCGGAAAAAAACCGACAGCGACTAACCCCCCGCCTTCCAACGTGCCCAAATCTCGGGCGGGCCGTTAAACGTGTTGATGTCCACTTTGCCCTGAACGCCCGGTACCAGGCCGGTGCCCGTGTATTGCCAGAATCGCCAAACAGCCTTCGGGTAGACATTGCGAGGGTGCCCGGCGACCGAGCGCAGCCAGAACTCTGTCTTGGGTAGGCGGCCGATATCAGTGTCACCGTAGAAATCCACGGTCGTGTAGACTATTGGACGGCGGCCATAATGACGCTCAAGAATGTTCAGGAAACGCTGAGCCTCGGCGCGAACCGTCGCGCCATCAGGTCGTATGGTGCATGTCTTGGAATGCGGCGTCCACTCCATGTCCAGCACGTGCGGCAGGTCCGCGCCTTTCGGCACGTTCTCGATGAACCATTTGGCCTGTTCATGTGCTGGGCGACAGAAATAGTAGTAGTGATAAGCACCCCAGGGCACTCCCGCTGCCTGCGCGCCGGTGCGGTGGTCATCGAACATCGGGTCGGCGACATCCCCGCCTTCGGTTGCTTTGATAAAGACGAAGCTGACCCCAGACGCCTTGGCCCTGCGCCAGTCGATCGGCCCCTGCCAGCGTGAAACGTCCAGCCCATGCACCGGGTAGTGACCGGGATGCCTCCCCTCCCACGGATGCGGGTCCGCATCGCCGAACTTGGGGAAGATAACTGAGGGCGACGTAGTGCTGAGGAATGCCTTCGCCTCAACCTGCTGTGGTGGAGGGCTGCTTCGACCGCAAGACAGGGTCGCAAAGGCCATAACAGCCAGCATCAAAGCTGTACGCATGGTAAGGTCCTGTTCTAAATCTCTGCTCTTGTAATTCCCTCCAGAATGCCTGATCCGCGCCACAAGGCAACGGTGTTGTCCTTGGGTGGCGAAATCCCACCGTCGAAACCCTGAATTTTATGGCGATTCAGGCTTGATCCCTGCGCACAAAGCCCGTAAAGCAGCGCAATCCGGTGCCGCGACATGCGACTCCGGTGTTTTGGTTTGAAATATGTCGTGACGCCCGGCTTTCTTCGGCCCCGGCGCGGCAGTGCAGACCAGACATAAGGAACATTCGATCTGACCTCTGGCGGGCTGTACGCAGGACCCGGTGAAGACCAAGAGCTCTCAGCCCGTGCTTAACTTCGTGGACCAACCACGAGCAGATAGGAGTAACTGCGATGGACCTGATCGCACAGCTTGAGGCGGAACAGATTGCCGCCCTGGGGAAAGACATCCCCGATTTCAAAGCCGGTGACACCATCCGTGTCGGCTTTAAAGTGACCGAAGGGTCGCGTACCCGTGTGCAGAACTACGAAGGCGTCTGCATCGCGCGCAAAGGTGGCAGCGGCATCGCCGGTTCGTTCACCGTCCGCAAGATTTCGTTTGGCGAAGGCGTGGAGCGTGTGTTCCCGCTGCATTCGACCAACATCGACAGCATCACTGTTGTCCGCCGTGGCCGCGTTCGTCGCGCCAAACTGTACTACCTGCGCTCGCGTCGTGGTAAATCCGCGCGTATCGCAGAGGTTACCAACTACAAGCCCAAGGCCGGCGCCGAGGCGTAAGGAGCGGAAAGATGAAAAAAGACATCCATCCCGATTATCACGTCATCAACGTCAAAATGACCGATGGCACCGTAGTTCAGATGAAATCCACCTGGGGCGCCGAGGGCGACCAGCTGGCTCTGGAAATCGACCCCTCCTCGCACCCCGCGTGGACCGGTGGTTCGTCGCGCCTGATGGACGCCGGCGGCCGCGTGTCGAAGTTCAAGAAGAAATACGAAGGTCTGGGCTTCTAAGCCTAACCGGGTTGAATTGCGAAAGGCCGCCCTTGGGGCGGCCTTTTACGTTTTTGGACCGTCGACACCAACAGCGAACCTGCGAAATTTGGCCCGGCGTCAGGGATGATTTCGAGTGACGGCGAAAGATGCTAAACTGAGCAGCGAATGTCCAACTCAGCCGTCGGAGGCCCCGGAACATGCCCCAGTACAATGACATGATCGAGCTGTCGGTCGAGGATATGGACCTGATCGAAACAGCGCTGCGGGGGTCGGTTGCAAACCTGTCGCAAGCCGCGCTGCAAGAAGGCGATGCCGGCAAGGCCGAACGCGAGGACACACTGCGGCGAATTCACGATCTTTTGGGCAAGCTTCACGATCAAAAGGTCTTCTATCGCCCCAAAGACAAGGTGTACCTGGGAGGCTAACGGCCTTCAGCTTTGCGGCCCGCGTGTCAGGTCGACCGCGCTGTGAACGGGTGGCACTGGCCCCCGTAGCAACATCAGAGCCAGCCCCATACCAGCCAGTGCCGCAATAGCGGCCATCAGCATTGCGCTGTCAAAGGCATTGTCCTGCACGTCACGCAGAGCCTTGGCCAGGGTGTTGCTGGTCTCAGGGTCCATAGCGGCGATCAATTGCTGAATCTGGCTGGGCGTTCCGTGGGTCAGTGCGTGGGCCAAATCCTCACGCTGGGTTGAGCCTGCGGGCAGAGCCGCGATCACCTCGGACAGCCCCCGGCGGGTGGTAATCGACTCGGCCAGCCCACCCACCACGGCACCCAACGTAGCGCCAAAATAGAGACAAGCGTTGATCACACCGGACCCCTGCCCTACATGCTCTTCCGGCAGCAGGCGCAGGCCCAGACGGGGCAGCAGCGAGAAGCAGATCCCCAACCCGATGCCGACGATCACCAGTTTCCACCAGATTTCGGCATATTGCGTCGTATTCGTTGTTGTCATCAGCAACAGGAACCCACAGGCCATTGCCCCCAGCCCAATCGCGATGGGCCACTGAAAGCTGTAGGGTGCCAGGAAACGTGGCGCAGTGACCGACACGACGAACATGCTGAGGCTAAGCGGCATGATCGCGAGCCCTGCGCCGATTGGCGAATACCCAAAGGCATCCGGTGATTGGACGAAAGTATTGAAATAGACAAAGAAGCAAAACAGCGTGAAGCCGGTGAAGAACATGCCAGCGCCCGCCATGAAATAGCGCGGGTGCTTGAAGTAGCGCAGCTCGATCAATGGATCGTCGCTGCGCCGGGAGACGATGACAAGGATGATCGTTGCCATCGCAGCAACGGCCAGCGGCACCAGGGTCAGAGGAGTCGCCCATCCGCTACTTTCACCGTTGCTAAGGGCAAAGGACAACGGCCCCAGAAAAAACAGCACGGCAAAGGCCCCCGGATAGTCGAACTTTGCTCCGGCCAGGCGTGTGTCCGGCACATAGCCCCGTTTGCTGACGGTCAGACCGATAACAAAAGCAGCAACGAGCAGAACAAGGTCTGTCGCAAAGACGGCCCGCCAGCTGATGTAATGCGCAAAGGCACCTCCGACGATGGGTCCGACCCCGATGGCAAGCCCGACGATTGCACCCCATGCCCCTGTGACGCTTGCGCGTTGTTCCTCGGGCGTGGCTGCGGTCAACAAAGATAGCGACGTCCCGAACAGGGCAGCGGCCCCTGCCCCCTGCGCACCGCGACCGAACAACAGCATCGCGCCGTCTTGCGCAAACAGGACCGAAGTGGAGCCGATGGCAAAGACGATCATGCCGAAGAAAAACACACCCATCTTGCCGGTGATGTCGCCCAGCCGGCTAACAATGGTCACCAACGAAGCGCTGGCCACGGTATAAGACGCCATCACCCATTGCAGGCCGGATGGGGTCAAATCGAACTCGGATTTCAGATTGGGCAGAATGGTCGCCACGGCGGTGGTATTGAAGCCGACCACCATCATGCAGATGGCCGTCATCGCCAATACGACGCGGGCACCGCCTTGGTGAACCGGATCAGCAGACGGCTTTTCGGTCATAACACCACCCTAAAACTGTTGATCTTTAATGCAATTATTCAGCAGTTTAGCGATTTTTTTCGCTGCGCATAGGGTGCGGCTCAGATCCAATAGGACAACGCGAATGGCAGAACGAGGATCGTGGCCAACGTCGATACAAGGATAAAGCCCGCAACATCCGGTCCGTATTCAGGCACATGCTGGTCGATGAACAAATACGTCGCCACCGAAGACGGCATCAGGCAACACAGTATCACCGCGCCACGTTCCGCCCCAGTGAACCCGAACGACCACACCAGCGCACTGGCGATGGTAACTGCCATGACCAGATGAAGAACTGTCAGCAGCACCGCCCGACCAAGGCTTTTGATCTGCAAAGTCGCCAGCGTATGGCCCAGCGTCAGCAGCATCAGCGGGATTGACAAACCGCCCAGGATGTCGAAGGATTTTGCCACTGGTTTCGGCAAGCTATACCCCGTTGCCATCAAGACCAGCGAGATGACCACTGCATAAATGATCGGAGACGTGGCCAGTTTCCGGGGCGAGAACTCACCCGCTGGAATCCACATACCCACCGTAAAGATGCTAATCAGCACCACAACGACAAAACCCATCGTGTAGGCCATGCCCGCGTCGCCCAGCGCAAGCAACGTGATCGGTAAGCCGATATTGCCGACATTCCCGTGCATCAGCGGTGTCAGAAAAGCACGAATAGGCAGGCGCATTGCCTTCAGCACAACAAAACCCAATACGCCGAACCCCGTAATGGCCAATGCCGCAGCCGCCATAACGTCCAAAAAGGTGCTTACCGCAATTTTGGTGGTGGACAGGTGCGAGATGATCAGCGTGGGGTACCCGACGCGCGAGACAATGCCCCCTATAACCTTGTTGTCAAACGGCGCTTTGATAACGGCCAGGGCATAGCCGATCCCGGCACAAATCAGCACCGGCAGAACCACGTTCAAAACGTTCAGAAACAAATGGTCCAACCGGTTCCCCTGTAGCAAAACCCTGATTTGGACAGTGAAACAGGCCGGCAGCTTTGGCAAGCACACGGCCTAACCAACGCACCCGATTGAGTTTTCCAGTTTAGAGCCTGATATTGCCCTGTCATGGCGCTTGGGGTTCTTCCCTTCCCGGCCTCCACAACATATAGTGGTGCGTAACAACGTGTGGTTAAGCACGGCGGGACACGGGAATACAGGCATGGCACATATCATCGTAGTGGGGAACGAGAAGGGCGGCGCAGGCAAATCGACCGTGTCGATGCATGTAGCCACGGCACTGGCGCGTTTGGGTCACAAAGTCAGCACACTGGACCTGGACTTGCGGCAGCGCAGCCTTGGTCGGTACTTCGAAAACCGTATGAACTTCCTGAAGAACTCGGACCTTACCCTGCCCAGTCCGCGCCACCATGACCTGCCCGAGATTGACGCGACCAAGCTGAAGCCGGGCGAGAACATTTATGACCACCGCCTGTCCGCCGCCGTGTCCGAACTGGAAAGTGACAGCGACTTTATCCTGATCGACTGTCCCGGCTCGCACACCCGCCTCAGCCAGGTGGCGCATTCCCTGGCCGATACGCTGATCACGCCACTGAACGACAGCTTCATCGATTTTGACCTGTTGGCGCGCATCGACTCCAAAGGAGAAAAAATCCTGGGGCCGTCGGTCTATTCCGAAATGGTCTGGAACGCGCGGCAGTTGCGCGCGCAGGCCGGGTTAAAACCCATCGACTGGGTCGTGGTCCGCAACCGCGTCGGTACTCAGCGCATGGTCAACAAGGAAAAGATGCAGCGCGCAATCGAAATGCTGTCGCAACGGATCGGTTTCCGCATCGCTTCGGGCTTTTCCGAACGTGTTATCTTTCGCGAACTGTTCCCCCGCGGACTGACCCTGCTGGACCTCAAGGACATCGGTGTCAAACAGCTCAACATCTCGAACATCGCTGCCCGGCAAGAGCTGCGCGACATGATGAAAGAGCTGAACCTGCCCGGCGTCGAAATCGACTTCTGAGGCACCAGCGCCGGATAACTGTCACTCAGCCGGTTGGTACACCGTGAACAGCTCTTTTGGCTCAGCTACTCCGCGCAGCATATAGCGCCCGACCGAGATCAGACTGGCAGACGCGCAGGGCTGCGCAGCCTTCGCAACATCATCCGAGATCAGGATACGCTGCCCCAGCGACCTATGCATTCCGGCTATCCGAGCGGTCTGGTTCACAGTCGGTCCAATAACCGTAAAGTCCAAGCGGCTTTCAGACCCGATATTGCCATACAAAATCTCGCCCGCATGCAGCGCCAATGTGAAATTCGACACTGGCAGGCCCTCGGCCTCGCGCTTGGCATTCAGCTTGGCCATGCCGTCTTGCAGGTCGGCAACTGCGGCCAAAGCCGCACGCGCATCTGCGTCGATCTCTCCAACATCGAACATGGCGATCAACCCGTCCCCCATGAACTTGAGGATGTTACCATCGTTTTGGTGAACAGAATGAACCGCCACAGCTAGGTAATCGTTCAGCATGTCGATCAGCGCATTGCCCGGCAATTCCTCGGACAGGCTGGTGAAGTCCTCAAGGTCAAAATTCAGGATGACCGCATCAATCTGCTGCAAAGAACCGCGCCGGATTTCACCGGACAGAACCCTGCGGCCCGCATCACGGCCCAGATAGACCCGCATCAGGTCTTTCGAAATACGCGCGTCCGAGGCCGCCTTGAGTGCCAGCCCAAGATGGGGCATCGCCGCGTTGATCAATGCCAGATCGTCTTCGTGAAACCCTTCGGGCGCATTTGACGCCCAGGACAACAGCACTCCGTTCACCACTTTGTCCGTCGAGGCAGCACCGATATGGGTCGGGCTGTTGAACGAAACACCGGTCGCATAATACTCGGTCGCACCGTGTTCCCGCAGTTCATTCAGCAGGGGATACTTGCTGGGTTCGTTCTGATCGACCAACCGTTCGTGCACAACGCTGAGCCCTTCGTTTAGGACAGCATACAAGGGGCTTGCGCGCCAGTGGTCGCTGGGCACTTCGGAGTATTCGAACTTCTGATGCTCACCGCCCTTGCCGTGGTACCAGCTGTAGCCAGTTCCGCCATACACCGGATGCAGCGTCGACTGCGCCGCGTGAAACCGCATGAGCGGAACGCCCAAATCCACCAGCCGGTTGCAATACCCGTCCAGCAGTTCTTCTTTTTGTAATCCTTCAAGCCCGCGCGCGACCAGCCAGTTGATAAGGTCGCTTGATTTTTCCGCCACGTTGTCCGAGGTCGTCATAAGGTGTCCCGTTTTTGTTCTGCTGTTCATCTGGGAACGCGGGCAGAGAATTACCAGTGCCTAATCCATATGCGCCAGCCGCCGAAGCATTTTGCGCAACAGGTCCGTTTCCTCTTCAGAAAACAAGCCCGCAAGCTTTGCGTCATAAGCCTGTGCGACCTTGCGTAGATCGCGATATGCCGCCTGACCGGCTGATGTCAATGCCAGCCGCTCGACCCGGCGGTCTGCGTCGTCGCGCGAACGAACCAGAAATCTGCGCTCTTCCAGTTTTGAGACCGAACGGCTTATCTTGGTTTTGTGGATCCGGGCGCGCAGACCAATCTCTTTTGCGGTCATCTCGCCGTAGTTGCCCAAGTGGAACAGCACCCGCCACTCGGTCCGCAGCATCCCATAACGATCCTTATAGACCTGCTGAAACTCCAACGAGCTTTCTTCGGCAGCACGGTTCAGCAAGTAGGGCAGAAAATCTTGCGGATCAAACTCATCTTTTTTGTCGGAAACGTCTTGTGTCATCCTTGTTAGTTACAAAATCAACTATTATCCGACAAGCAGCAAACGGAGGAATACGGAATGAATCGTCAGACCGATCCGCATAAATTGACCCAGGCCAGCACGCCTGTCGGCACTCACGCGGGCTATATGCCCGGATTTGGAAATGATTTTGAGACCGAGGCCCTGCCCGGCGCGTTGCCTCAGGGCATGAACAGCCCGCAGCGCTGCAACTATGGCCTATATGGTGAACAGCTTAGCGGCACGGCCTTTACCGCCAACCCGCCCGAACGCACTTGGTGCTATCGCATCCGCCCTTCGGTAAAGCATTCGCATCGTTACGAAAAAATTGACCTGCCCTATTGGAAATCCGCCCCCTGCGTTGATCCCGACGTAATCAGTTTGGGCCAATACCGCTGGGACGCCGTGCCTCATTCTGATGAGGGACTGACCTGGTTGACCGGTATGCACACGATGACAACGGCTGGCGACGTAAATACACAGGTGGGAATGGCAAGCCATATCTATCTGGTCACCGAGTCGATGGTGGATGATTATTTCTTCTCGGCCGACTCCGAGATGCTGGTGGTGCCGCAGGAAGGCCGTCTGCGGTTTGCGACCGAGTTGGGCATCATTGATCTCGAACCCAAGGAAATCGCCATTATCCCGCGTGGTCTGGTCTACCGGGTCGAAGTTCTTGAAGGTCCCGCCCGCGGTTTCGTCTGCGAAAACTACGGTCAGAAATTTGAACTGCCGGGCCGTGGCCCGATCGGAGCCAATTGCATGGCCAATCCGCGCGATTTCAAAGCGCCGGTGGCAGCGTTCGAGGACCGTGAGGTGCCCTCGAACGTTACCGTCAAATGGTGCGGGCAGTTCCACACGACGAAGATCGACCAAAGCCCGCTGGACGTGGTGGCGTGGCACGGCAACTACGCGCCCTACAAATACGACCTGCGCACCTACTGCCCGGTCGGTGCGATCCTGTTCGACCACCCGGACCCGTCGATCTTTACCGTGCTGACGGCCCCCTCAGGCCAACCGGGCACCGCCAATATTGACTTTGTCCTGTTCCGCGAGCGTTGGATGGTGGCCGAGGATACATTCCGCCCCCCCTGGTATCACAAGAACATCATGTCCGAGCTGATGGGCAACATCTACGGCCAGTATGATGCCAAACCGCAGGGCTTTGTTCCCGGTGGGATGAGCTTGCACAACATGATGCTGCCTCATGGACCCGATCGCGAGGCGTTCGACAAGGCCTCGAATGCGAACCTCGGACCGGACAAGCTGGACAACACCATGTCCTTCATGTTCGAAACCCGGTTTCCGCAGCATCTGACCGCGTTTGCAGCCAACGAAGCGCCTTTGCAGGACGATTACATTGACTGCTGGACGTCTCTTGAGAAAAAGTTCGACGGAACGCCCGGCAAAAAGTGAGGACTAGATGAGCTTTGATATCTGGTTAACCTATGTGGCCACGGTCCTGCTGCTGATGAGCACACCCGGGCCGAGCCAGTTGCTGATGCTGTCCAACTCGGCGACCAACGGGCTGCAGCGCGGGATATTCACGGCTGCCGGAGACCTTACGGCGAACCTGCTGCAAATGCTGGCGGCAGGGCTTGGGTTGGCCGCGATCATCGCAGCATCGGGTACGGCGCTGGCCGTGATCAAGTGGCTGGGCGTAGCCTATCTGGTGTATCTTGGGGTGAAGATGATCGTCAAAGCCGACCGGAAAGAGGCGCACACCGCCCCACTCGCCAGCCGCAAGTCGCTTTGGATGCAGGGTTTCATCACCTCTGCCGCCAATCCCAAGGCGGTGGTATTCTTTGCCGCCCTGTTCCCGTTGTTCATTGATGGCGCGCTGCCGTTCTGGCCGCAATTCGCTATCCTCTCGGTCACCTACCTGACGCTCGACGGGTTGTTCCTGACAGCCTATGGCGGCAGCGCCAGTTGGCTGGCCAAGCGGCTGAAAGGCGCTGCCCGTTTGTGGCTGGACCGCGCTGGCGGCGGGTTCATGATTCTGGCCGCAGTCTTGCTGGGGCTGAAGTCCCTGCGGGATGCCCAATAACTCAAAAGTATAAGGATCACAGATGTCTCTGATGAAATCCTGGGTGGCCTCGGCCAATGATGCCGACCACCCGTTCCCCCTGAACAACCTTCCCTACGGCGTCTTTTCGACCGAAGGCGAAGACCCACGATGCGGTGTCGCGATCGGCGACATGATCCTGGACGTCACAGCAGCCGAAGCCGAGGGCCTGATCACGCTGGCGGATGAACCGCTGTTCGACCTGCCCTTCTGGAACCCGCTGATGGAAGAAGGCCCTGCCGTTTGGGCCGCTTTGCGCAACCGGCTGACCGCTCTGCTGGCCGAAGGGTCAGAAGAGCAAGCTCAGGTCGCGCCTTTGCTGGTCGCGCAGAGCGATGCGGAAATGCACATGCCATTTGCTGTCAGCGAATACACCGATTTCTATGCAGGCCGACATCACGCCCAGAACGTGGGCACCATGTTCCGCGGGCCGGAAAACGCTCTGCCTCCGAACTGGCTGCACATCCCCATCGGGTACAACGGGCGTGCCTCGTCCGTTGTCGTCTCGGGCACGGATATTCGCCGCCCGTGGGGCCAGCTCAAATCCCCCGATCAGGACCTTCCCGCCTTCCTGCCCAGCCGTCGTTTCGACATCGAGCTGGAAATGGGCGCAATCGTCGGCACACCGTCGGATGGTCCGATCACCGTGCAAGAGGCCGATGACCACATCTTTGGTTATGTGCTGCTAAACGACTGGTCCGCACGCGACATTCAAGCCTGGGAATACCAGCCTCTGGGACCGTTTCAGGCCAAGGCCACCGCCACCTCGATCAGCCCGTGGATCGTGACCAAGGCCGCGCTGGAGCCATTCCGCTGTGACACTCCCGCACGTGAATTCGAGCTGCTGGATCACCTAAAGGATTGCGGACCGATGCTGTATGACATCGATCTGGAAGTCACGATGGCCCCGGACGGCGAGGACGCCACGACGATCGCTCGGACCAACTACAAAGAGATGTACTATTCCGCGGCGCAACAGCTGGCCCATCATGCGACTTCGGGATGCCCGATGAATACCGGCGATTTGCTGGGGTCTGGCACCATCTCGGGCCCAACCAAACCCGAGCGCGGTTCGCTGCTGGAGCTCAGCTGGGGTGGGAAGGAACCGCTCACACTGGATACGGGCGAGACCCGAAACTTTATCGAGGACGGCGACACCCTGACCCTGAAGGGCCGCGCCCGCGGCGATGGGTACACGATCGGCTTTGGTGATTGCACCGGCACCGTTCTGGCCGCACTCAAAGACCCGTTCAAGCGGTGAAGAAACTGAGCCAGCGCACAACATATGTTGGCTACATCGCAATGAGCCTGGACGGGTTCATTGCCGATAAAGCGGGCAGCGTCGATTGGCTCAACACCTTTAACGACAGCCTCGCCTCCGACGGGGGCGACGGCGGCTATGGTGAGTTTATCAGCGAGATCGACGCCCTGATCATGGGAAGAACCACCTACGAGCAAGTGCTTGGCTGGGGCTGGCCCTACGAGGGCCGCGTCGGATACGTGCTGACGCGGAAAACGGGTTACTCGGGCGAGCATGTGGCCTCTGCGGGTGACATCAATACGCTGCGCGGTGCGATCGAAGACGCGGGGCACCGGCGCGTCTGGGTTATGGGCGGGGGCGAAACGCAGCGCGCGGCACTGGATGCGGGCATGTTCGACACCCTGCGTGTGTTCATTATGCCTACGCTTTTGGGACGAGGATTGCCCTGCTTTGCACCGGGGCAGCAGCATTATCTGGAACTGACGGACATCGCACGACAACCCGGCGGCATCTTGCAGATCGACTACAGCATCAAAGACTGACCCAGATCGCCAAAGCTTAGGTCTCGCAGGGCTTGGCATGGATGTCTCGGCGCAGGCAGCAGCACGAGGCACCCTGGAAAGGTGTTGGACCCATCGGGGGCGAGGAAGTCTGGTCAACTTGATCCAGATCGTTTTTTGCCAGCGGATTAGGTGGAATCATGAACACATAGCCTTTGGCACGACTGGTCGAAGGCCCAGACCTTGCGCCATGGGCGCCAGAGTATTGGGGGAGAACCCATGAACAAGATCTTCGAAGTTCCACTTTATCCCTACGAACGCAGCCCTGATCAGGACTCTGCAACCTCGGTGCGTCACAAGGTTATTGTGGTCGGGGCCGGGCCTGTCGGGCTGGCGGTCGCGATTGATCTGGCCCAGCAAGGGGTCGAAACCGTGGTGCTGGACGACAATGACAAGGTCAGCTTTGGCAGTCGCGCGATCTGTTTCTCGCAACGCTCACTCGAAATCGCTGACCGGTTGGGCGCAGGACACAAACTGGTTGAAAAAGGAGTGCTGTGGGACGCGGGTAAAGTCTATTTCGACAACCGCCAAGTTTATGAATTCCACCTTCAACCAGACAAGGGCTACGGAAACCCGGCCTTCATCAATCTCCAGCAGTACTACATGGAGAAAGCCCTTGTCGAACGGGTGCGGGAACTGCAGGCCGACGGCGCACCTATCGAAATCCGTGGGCAGAACAAGGTCGAGGCGATCGGCACCCATGACGATCACGTCACGCTTGAGGTCGAAACGCCAGAAGGGCCTTACAACGTCGAAGCCGATTGGCTGATTGCCTGCGACGGGGCTTATTCACCGACCCGCCGGATGCTGGGTCTGGATTTCGACGGGCGTGTGTTCGAGGATAACTTTCTGATCGCCGACGTGGTGATGCAGGCCGACTACCCGACCGAGCGCTGGTTCTGGTTCGACCCGCCCTTCAATCGCGGCCAGTCTGCCCTGCTGCACAAACAACCGGACAATGTCTGGCGAATTGATCTGCAACTGGGCAAAGACATCGATCCAGAGCAGGAAAGAAAGCCAGAAAACGTGACCCCGCGGCTCAGGGCGATGTTGGGTGACGATGTCGACTTTGAACTCGAATGGGTCTCGATCTACACGTTCCAGTGCCGCCGCATGGATCGGTTCCGGCATGGCCGCGTGCTGTTTGCGGGCGACAGTGCGCATCAGGTCAGTCCATTCGGTGCGCGCGGGGCCAATTCCGGTCTGCAGGATGCAGACAATCTGTGCTGGAAGCTGAAACTGGTCATCGACGGCAAAGCACCCGAGCTGTTTCTGGACAGCTATAGCCGCGAGAGGGTCGAAGCCGCGGATGAAAATATCCGAATGTCCACACTCTCGACCGAGTTCATTACGCCGAAATCCGATATGTCGCGCTTGTTGCGGGACGCCGTTCTGGACCTGAGCGAACATTTCGAATTCGCCCGCCCGCTGGTGAATTCCGGTCGTCTTAGCACGCCCTGCGCCTATTCTGGTTCGCCCCTCAGTTCAGCCGATGCACTGAACGGACCTGAGGTGACGCGGCCAGGTGCGGCTTGCCCCGATGCGCCACTGGGTGATGAGTTTCTGCTGCCTAAACTCGCGGGTCAGTTCACCTTGCTGACAATTGATGCGGATGCGCCCGACAGTCTCGAGGAAGGCGGAGTTACAGCCACGCGGTTGGCCCTGTCCGTCAAGGACGACCTGACCTTAGAGCTCAAGCGCAGGTATCTGGGGGATGCGCCCAGCGCAGCGTATCTGATCCGCCCCGATCAACACGTAGCTGCCCGCCGCGATACATTTGAAGAGAACGCATTCCGGCAAGCAATCCGTCGGGCCACCGGTAAGGAGTAAGCGATATGACCGATCTGATCCTCACCCCCAATCTGGACAATGCCGACGGTTTTTATGCCGACTTGGTAGCCGCTCATGACGGGCTGAACCGGCATGACAGCGATGCTCTGAACGCGCGGCTTCTGCTGATACTGGCCAACCACATCGGAGATACGGCCGTATTGTCAGACGCGCTGAAGGCTGCGGCGTTGAAGGAAACCTGACATCCTAAGGAGGCCAGGATGAGCGGTGTAGTGCTTTATGACTACAGGTGGTCTTCAGCCAGCTACCGCGTGCGGATTGCGCTGAACCTTGCCGGGATCAATTACAGTACCGTCTCTGTTGACCTGAAGGAGGGCGAACAGAAGTCGACCAGCCATTTGGTCCGAAATCCGCAAGGTTTGGTTCCAGTCCTGGAAATCGATGGGCTGCGGCTGACTCAGTCTTTGGCAATAATCGACTACCTTGACCAAACCCGGGGTCTTGTGCTGCTGCCAACAGAACCGGCAGAGCGCGCAAAATCTCTGGCCCTTGCACAGTCCATCGCGGTCGATGTGCATCCGGTCTGCAATCTGTCAGTCGCCCAATATGCAGCTGCGCTCAGCGAAAATGCCGATGATATGCCGGGTGAGTGGATGCGCCATTTCATACGTCCGGGTCTGCTGGCATTTGAGACACTTTTGGCAAGCTTCGATCAAGCGCCTTATTGTACAGGTGCCAAACCCGGATTGGCCGACCTGTGCCTTGTTCCGCAACTCTACAACGCGCGTCGGTGGGATGTGGATCTGTCAGGTTTGCCCCGTATCCTGAGCGTCGAAGCTGCCTGTGCCGCCCACCCAAGCTTTGCTGAGGCCCACCCTGACGCCAACGCGCCTGCATGACCCCGCGCACACAGGCTGTGTGCAGGCGCAAGTGGTTATACGGCCCAGCTGCGCTTACCTTTTTTGTATTCGTTGCAGGAGGTCCAAATGCCTGAAATCACCGGCTATCACGCCCATGTCTATTTCGACGCCGACACACAGGATACGGCCCGACAGGTCTGCGAAGAAGCTACCCGTCTGTTTCCCGTACAAATGGGGCGGATGCATGCGAAAAATGTCGGCCCGCACCCAAGGTGGAGCTGTCAGCTGGGCTTTGCGCCTGACGCGTTTGATCAGGTGATCCCATGGCTGATGCTGAACCGACAAGGTCTGACCATCTTCACCCACCCGGAAACCGGCGACCATCTGGCGGACCACCGGGACCGGGCGGTTTGGATGGGCGAACTCCTGGAGCTTGACCTGTCGATTTTCGACTAGGGTTAATCCAACGCCCGCGCCTGATCCCGCAGCTTGAACTTCTGGATCTTACCGGTCGAAGTCTTGGGCAAAGGCCCGAACACCACTGTCTTCGGTGCCTTGAAATGGGCCATATTATCGCGGCAGAACCCGATGACCTCGGCTTCGGTCGCTTGCGCATCCGGCTTCAGCTCGATGAAGGCACAGGGTGTTTCGCCCCATTTGTCATCGGGGCGCGCCACCACAGCAGCCTCCATCACGGCAGGATGTTTATAGAGGATATCCTCGACCTCAACCGACGAGATATTCTCGCCACCCGAAATGATGATGTCCTTGGACCGGTCTTTAAGCGCAATATAACCGTCCGGGTGCATTACGCCGAGGTCACCCGAGGCAAACCAGCCGCCTCGAAACGCATTGTCCGTAGCCTCGGCATTCTTCAGGTAGCCTTTCATGACGACATTGCCCTGCATAAAAATCTCACCCATCGTCTCGCCATCGGCGGGCACTGGTTCCAGTGTATCCGGGTCGGCCACCATCAAGCCCGACAATGCCGTATATCGCACGCCCTGACGCACCTTGAGCGCCGCGCGCTCTTCGGCTGGCTTGTCGTTCCACTCGTCTTTCCATGCGCACACGACAGAGGGACCGTAGGTCTCGGTCAGGCCATAAACATGAGTCACCTCTATGCCCATGTTCTCCATGCTCTCAATCACAGCGGCAGGCGGCGGGGCTCCTGCAGTCATCACCTTAATCTCATGGTCAAAATCCTTGAGGTGATCGGGGGCGTTGGCCAGCATGTTCAGGACGATCGGCGCGCCACAGAAATGGGTGACCTTCTCATCCCGGAATGCTGCATAGATCGGCTCGTCCCGCACGGCGCGCAAACAGACCGACACTCCGGCATTCGCCGCCATCGCCCACGGAAAGCACCACCCGTTGCAATGGAACATCGGCAGGGTCCACAGATAGACCGAGTGCTTGGGCATGTTCCAATCCAGCAGGTCCGACTGCGCGTTCAACGCGGCGCCTCTGTGATGATACACAACCCCTTTCGGGTTACCGGTCGTCCCAGAAGTATAGTTCAGCGTAATCGCGTCCCACTCATCATTGGGCAAGGACCAGTCATATTCAGGGTCACCTTCGGCCAGCAGGGCGTCATAGGTCAGGCTGCCCAGCTTTTCGCCACCCTCAAAGCTGGGATCTTCGATATCAATGACCAGAATGTCGTGATCGACCTGTTTTAGCGCCTCTTTCACGACGCCCGAGAATTCAGGATCGACCAGCAGAGCCTTTGACTCAGCATGGTTCAGGATGAAGGCAATGATCGGAGCATCCAGCCGGGTGTTGATGGCGTTCAGCACAGCACCCGCCATTGGAACGCCGAAATGTGCCTCGTACATCTCGGGGATATTGGCGGCGATGATTGATACCGTATCCCCTACCCCAAGGCCGCGCGCGGACAAAGCTCCGGCCAATTGCCGACAGCTTGAATAGGTTTCGGCCCAAGTATAGCGGCGCGCGCCGTAGACCACCGACGGATAATCTGGGTAAATCAGCGCTGTCCGCTCGATAAAACTCAGCGGTGACAGCGGCGTATAATTCGCGCGGCTTTTGTCCAAATGACGCTCATAGATATTGGCATTTGTCATTTGCTGATCCTCCCTCTTCACTTCGGGCGAATTGAGCACAAACTTGTTCATCTGACAAATCCGTAAAAATACGGCGCGGCCATGGACTGGAATTACGGGATGATGCAATCTGGCCCTATCTCCGAAACAGCTTTCGCGGTGATCTGAGCCATCGAAAACACAAGGCCGGGATAGTCCAATTTAGGCAACCCGCGCACCAGCCATTCTGAAAGGACATGTCATGGACGGCACGTTCAACGAAAACGATCTTTCCCACGTGGTCGAAGCCGACCGCGCCCATATCTGGCACCACCTGCTGCAGCATAAACCCTTTGAAACCAATGATCCGCGTATCATTGTCGAAGGCAAAGGCATGCGTGTCTGGGACCAGAATGGCAAAGAGCATCTGGACGCTGTGTCCGGCGGCGTATGGACCGTCAACGTAGGCTATGGCCGCGAATCGATCTGCAAGGCCGTGTATGACCAGCTGATGAAGCTATGCTACTTCGCGAACACTGCTGGCTCGATCCCCGGTTCGATATTTGCTGAAAAGCTGATCGACAAAATGCCTGGCATGAGCCGTGTTTATTACACCAACTCTGGTTCGGAAGCGAACGAGAAGGTGTTCAAAATGGTTCGTCAGATTGCGCACAAGCGTTATGGCGGCAAGAAGACCAAGATCCTGTATCGCGACCGCGACTACCACGGCTCGACCCTGGCAACCATGTCGGCAGGCGGTCAAGACGAGCGTACGGCCCAGTACGGCCCGTTCGCCCCTGACTTCATCCGCGTTCCGCACTGCATGGAATACCGCAAGCACGAGCTGGACATGGAAAACCTGTCTGGCGAAGCCTTCGGCAAAGCCTCAGCTGATGCCATCGAAGAGGTTATCCTGCGCGAAGGTCCTGAAACCGTTGGCGCGCTGTGCCTCGAGCCTGTGACCGCAGGTGGCGGCGTGATCGAAGCCCCCGAGGGTTATTGGGAACGTGTGCAGGAAATCTGCAAAAAGTACGACATTCTGCTGCACATCGACGAGGTTGTCTGCGGCGTGGGCCGTACGGGCACTTGGTTCGGCTATCAGCAATACGGCATCAAGCCGGACTTCGTGACCATGGCCAAAGGTGTTGCCTCGGGTTACGCGGCAATTGCCGTAATGGTTACCACCGAAGAAGTCTTTGACATGTTTAAGGACGATGCCTCGGATCCGCTGAACTACTTCCGTGACATCTCGACCTTTGGCGGCTGTACCGCTGGCCCGGCGGCCGCGATCGAAAACATGCGCATCATCGAGGACGAGAACCTGCTGCAGAACTGTACCGACATGGGCTTCCGCATGAAGGATAACCTGCAGGCGCTGATGGAAAAGCACAAGGTGATCGGCGACGTCCGCGGCAAGGGTCTTTTCCTTGGTGCCGAACTGGTTGCAGACCGCGCGACCAAAGAACCGATGGACGAGAAAAAGGTTCAGGCCGTTGTCGCGGACTGTATGGCGCAGGGCGTGATCATCGGGGCGACCAACCGTTCGATCCCCAGCCGCAACAACACGTTGTGCTTCTCACCGGCCTTGATCGCGACAGCCGACGATATCGACCAGATCACGGATGCGGTCGACGGCGCGCTGGGGCGTGTATTCGGCTAAGACGCGTTCTATCGAAACAGAAAACCGGCGCCAAACGCGCCGGTTTTTTTGTTATGGCTTAGGACGCGATTTCAGGAATGCGCGCATCGCGCGGGTCTTCGGAATAGTCGAAATTGTCAAAGACCCAGCCCATCGTGCGCTTGACCGCGTCGGTCGAGGCCGCGTCATAGAAATCAGCAACCGGCACATCGCCCCATTTGCGAATACCCTTGTTGAATTCAGGCAGCGGATCCAACGGCTTTTCAAAACCCAGTTTCTTGGCCATGCGCGACAGGTCATCACCCAGACATTCAAAACGGATCGCGTCCTGAGCAACAAACTTATCGTCAATAGTGACAATGTCGCGGTCCGTGGCATACCGAGGGCGGACACAGAACTGACGGAATGCGGCGCGCACCTCGTCAAAATTGTCGGATTGTATGATTGCGTCCTCGCGGCGCAGCCAGAAGAAGTGGGACACAACCCGATCAAAAGGGTTGCGCACCGCGGTAAAGCGGAAATACGCGTCCCATTTTTCGCGCCCCAAACGCCGACGCACGCGCGCCGCCGGGATATGCGGCCGCCATCCTTCGGGCGCGGGGCCACGCGCGACGCCCTCGGCATACCGGGCATCCGACAACTCCAGCGGCAAATCGTCTTCAAGCGTGGTGCAAAACGGGAACAAGGCCCGCTCGATACTGGTTCCGGCCGTCTTGCGAGACTTCAGGAAAATGAACTTGTACTTGTTGCTGATGGCAACCATGGTCTCACCTGCTCAAACTGTTCCGGATGTCTTGTATCAGCCTGATTGACCAGAGCATCCAATTGATCAGACGCGCGTGCCAGCTACATCCGTTACGGGGCGACTATTAGCAAGAAACCCCCGGCATTCCAGCCCTGTTGGTGAACTGGTCCAGCCGCTGTTGCTTTCAAACAAAGGCCGGCACGAGCCGTCTTGACGCCGCAGCGAGGAAGGTCGAGCTTGGCACCACAAACGCAACGGGACAGCAAATGAAAACACTTCTGTGTATCGGGGATTCGCATTCCCGACTGATTGGCACAAAACCGGACGGGTCTGGCTTTCGGTATGGGCGGATCAGTGCCACGACAATCGACGGCTTTGACGCTGCCCATGTCGTCAGCATCAAGGGCGCGACGGCGGCGGGGTTTTATCCAAAAGATGACAAAGGCTCATCCTTCTTTCGCGCGTCCCGGGCGATCCGCCGCCTTGACCCGGATGTCATCTGTTTCGGGTTTGGCCAGGTCGATGCCGAGCTGAGCTGCTATTACGTTGCCTTCCGGGACAATATCAGCCTCGAAGAGGCCATCGACACCCGGCTGCATCTGCAAGATCGGTATCTTGAGGCCTGCCGCGGCCTCGCGGGCAGCCGGGGGGTCGCAATCAAGGGCCTGAACACCGCAACGATTGATGAACCGAAAGCCCTGCGGAAACTGCTGCACCGCCGGATTCGCCCGCGTCTGGACATACCGCGCGGGCAGTTTTCGCAAAGGATGGAAGAGCTGAGCATCTCAGTCGACCGCCATTGGCAAATCAACGCCGCGCTTTCTTCGGGATTGCAGCAAAAAACAATGGCGCAGGGGCTGGCCTATTTCGATCTGCGTGATACGACCGGACGGGGCGACAAACCGGGATTGTCGAAACCCGAATACTGCGTTGGTGGCGGCGATGTGCATCTGCGTATGTCGCCCGAGGTAGAAAAGCAGTTCTCAAACGCGGTGGCTGCAACCGCGCAGACGGCTCTTACCCCCGCCGCCTAAGCCAGCCACTCAGAAAAAAAGGCCGCCCCGATTGGGACGGCCTTTCATTCACTGTCTCTCGAAAGAGGATCAGGCAGCCAGAGCAGCCTGAGCTTTGGCGACGATCGCGCCGAACGCTTCCGGTTCGTGCACGGCCAGGTCGGCCAGAACTTTGCGGTCCACTTCAATACCGGCCAGGTTCAGGCCGTTGATGAAGCGGGAATATGTCAGTGCTTCGTCATGCGAACGGACAGCAGCGTTGATGCGCTGGATCCACAGCGCGCGGAAATTGCGCTTGCGGTTCTTACGGTCGCGGGTTGCGTACTGGTTGGCCTTGTCGACGGCCTGACGGGCAACCTTGAAGGTGCTCTTGCGGCGGCCATAGTAACCTTTGGCGGCCTTGATGACCTTCTTGTGACGGGCGTGAGTTACGGTTCCACCTTTAACGCGGGACATCTCTTAATCTCCTCTTAGCGGTCGTAGGGCATGTAGCCCTTGACGATCTTGGCGTCGGGGGCGGACAGGGTGGTGTTGCCACGGGCGTCGCGGATGAACTTTTTGGTCCGCTTGATCATGCCGTGCCGTTTGCCGGCCTGGCCAGCAAGGACCTTACCGGTCGCAGTCACCTTAAAGCGCTTCTTGGCGCTCGACTTGGTCTTCATCTTAGGCATTTCCGTCTCCTTTCAGGGTTCGGTACTAAACGCGACTCGGCATGCCATCTCGGCCGGTCACGCGATCAGAAGCGCCGTTTACGCAAGTTCCGTCATAGTGGCAAGGGGGTTTCGACCAGAATCTGCGCTTTTCGCAGGGTGGTCAGGCACCGGGGCAACCTGAGCCGCCCCGGTGAAAGGTCTTAGTGTTCGAACTTGCGGATTTCGCCAGTTCTCAGCCGCTCGGCATAGCTGGCCAGTTCCTGGCGCACGACCTTCATCAGGAAGTAGAGCGCAAAGACATTGACCACCGCCATCGCAAAGATCGCCGCATCCGAGAAATCGATGACCGGGCCAAGGTTGGCCGCAGCGCCGATAACGACGAAGATGCAGAAGATGACCTTGAACACCAGTTCTTTGGTTTGGCCTTCACCGAACAGGTAGGTCCAGGCCTTGAGGCCATAGTACGACCAGCTGATCATGGTCGAGAAAGCGAACAGAACCACCGCGATGGCCAGCACATAGGGGAACCAGCCAAAGGCGCTTGCAAAGGCCGCCGAGGTCAGGCTGACACCGGTGTTGCCATCAACCGTGGCAATCGCATTGCCCGCTTCGTTCAGCATGTAGTTGCCGGTTGCCGGATCAACGATCAGCTGCTGGGTGATGATGATCACCAGCGCGGTCATGGTACAGATCACGACCGTATCGATGAACGGCTCAAGCAGGGACACAAAGCCCTCGGTGATCGGTTCCTTGGTCCGCACCGCCGAGTGTGCAATCGCCGCAGAACCCACGCCCGCTTCGTTGGAGAATGCCGCACGGCGGAAGCCCTGGATCAGCGCACCGACCATGCCGCCAGCGACACCCAGCCCCGTGAAGGCACCCGCAAAGATTTGACCAAAAGCCCAGCCGATTTGATCGGCATGCATGATGATGATGACCAATGCGGCCAGAACATACATGACACCCATGAACGGCACGACCTTCTCGGTTACGCGCGCGATGGATTTCAGGCCACCTACGATCACTGCAAATACGATACCCGCAAAGACCAGACCAGTGATCCAGCCCGGATAGTCACCCGTGATGCCCGCGATCTGTTGGTGCGCCTGATTGGCCTGGAACATATTGCCCCCGCCCAGCGCACCGAGGATACAGAAGATCGAGAACAGAACGGCCAGAATTTTACCACCCGGCAGGCCAAGCTCATCAAAGCCCTTGGACATATAGTACATCGGACCGCCCGAAACGGTGCCGTCTTCGTACTCATTCCGGTATTTCACACCCAGCGTACATTCGGTGAATTTCGACGCCATACCCAGCAGGCCCGCGACGATCATCCAGAAGGTCGCGCCGGGCCCACCGATGCCCACGGCCACAGCTACACCAGCGATGTTGCCCAGGCCGACCGTACCCGAAAGCGCCGTAGCCAAGGCCTGAAAGTGGCTGACCTCACCCGCATCGTTGGGATCGGAATAGTCACCCTTTACAAGACTGATCGCGTGGCCAAAGAACCTTAGCTGCACGAAAGCAAAATAAAGCGTGAAAACAGTCGCCGCGATCACGAGCCAACCGACGATCCATGGAAACCCGGTGCCGGGAAACGGCGCAAAGATGAAACTGACGAAAGGCCCCGTAAAGTCGGCAAAGGCCTGGTTGATCCGATCGTCCAGACCCGGTGCGTCTTGCGCAAAAGCCGGGCCGGTGAACAAGGTGGCCAATGCGGCCAAAGCAAAACGTTTCAGCGTGTTCATTCCTCTTGCTCCCCTCAGTTCACGACGGTGACCGGCACGTCGGCGTGCATGACCAGATTCTGGGTCGAGCTGCCGAACAGGCGTTTCTTGAACCCATCGGCCGAGGCGCGCCCGACAATGATCTGCGTTCCGCCGTTTTCAACCGTGATTGCGTTCAGCGTTTCGGCCACATCTCCGTGGCGCACGATACCCTGCGCCGTGAAGCCTTCGGCCGTCAGTGCATCAACGGCAGGAGTGACAATGCGGTTGGTCGCCAAAGTGACCTCTTCCTCGCGACGTTTGTGCCGCAACGCATTTTCCTCGGGGGTTTGAAAAGTGAATGGGGACCATTCGATGACATAAACCACCAGCAATTCACACGCGCCGATCAGCTTGGCCAGATCTTTGGCAAAGGCGATGGCCCGTTCTCCGGTTTCTGTCCCGTCCAGCCCAATGACAATTTTCGTTGTCATGATGTTCCTCCAATATTTTTGGTTATGCCGGGCCCGTGCCCCCGGCAGGGCAGCCGGAACCTGGAACTTTCTGAGTAGACTGCCCTTAGGGGTCAGTATCCCGGAAAATCCCCCAAAAAGAGAGGGATATCTTTTCCACTCAACCAATTACGCGATTAAGCATTGAAAAGACTGTATATTTTTCGTCTAAAAAATAGGCAGAATCCCGAAAATCCATGACTTTCGGGCACCCGGCGCGACCCGGATCAACCCGGGTCGGTGTTATAAATCAGACGTTCGTCACAGGGTGCGATGCGCAGAATATTGGTTGTTCCCGGCACGTTAAAGGGCACGCCGGCGGTCACGACGATCTGATCCTTCTCCGAGGCGAACCCTCCGGCACGGGCCGCGCGGGCGGCGTTTACGACCGCGCCCTTGAACCGCTCAAGCTCGGGCGTCATCACGCAATGACATCCCCAGCTCAGGCACAAACGCCGCGCGGTCCCGGTGGCAGGGGTCATCGCAATAATCGGAACACCGGGACGTTCGCGCGCGGTTAGCAGCGCTGTCGTTCCGCTCTGGGTGAAGCAGCAAATCGCTTTGATGTCAGTCTTTTCTGCGATCTCGCGCGCGGCGGCTACGATGCCGTCAGCAACGGACGTTCCCTTGGCGGTGCGGGAGGCCGCGATGATCTGCGTATAGGTCGGATCAGCTTCGACTTCGATGGCGACCTTGTTCATGGTTTGAACGGCTTCGATCGGATAGGAACCGGCGGCCGATTCAGCGCTGAGCATGATGGCATCGGTGCCTTCATAAATTGCCGTCGCCACGTCCGAGACCTCGGCCCTTGTCGGCATTGGGCTTTCAATCATGCTTTCCAGCATCTGCGTCGCCACGATCACCGGCTTTGCCGCGCCCCGGCATTTGCGCACCAGTCGTTTCTGAATCGGTGGAACTGCCGAGACAGGCAGCTCGACCCCCAGATCGCCGCGTGCGACCATGATCCCGTCCGAGGCATCCAGAATGTCGTCAAACGCCTCAACCGCTGCAGGCTTTTCGATTTTGGACAAGATCGAGGCGCGACCATCGGCCAGCGAACGTGCCTCAAACACGTCCTTGGCGCGCTGCACAAAGCTCAGCGCCAGCCAGTCGACGCCCAACTGGCAGACGAACTCCAGATCATCGCGGTCCTTGGCGGACAGGGCGGCCAGAGGCAGCACCACGTCAGGAACGTTCACGCCTTTGCGGTTGGAAATCGCACCGCCGACCTCGACCGTGCAATTGGCGAAGTCCTGGCCGCAGTCTTTCACGATCAGACGGATTTTCCCGTCGTTGACCAACAGACGCGCGCCTGGTTCCAGCGCGGCAAAAATCTCGGGATGCGGCAGGCAAACGCGATTGACGTCGCCGGGTTCTGGATCAAGGTCCAGACGGAACGCAGCACCTTCTTCTAGTTCTTCAGCATCATTGGCAAAGACGCCCACCCGCAGTTTGGGGCCCTGCAGGTCGGCCAGAATGGCAATGGGGCTGTCCAGATCCTTCTCCACCTGCCGGATGATCCGGTGACGTTCGCGGATTTCATCGTGGCTACCGTGGCTCATGTTCAGGCGAAAGACATCCGCGCCTGCTTCGTGCAGGGCACGGATGGTGTCATAGTCATTCGACGCCGGTCCCAGCGTCGCCACGATTTTCACATTTCTCAGGCGTCGCATTGGTCTTGCCCCCTTAACGTCTTCTCTTGTTTCCGCGAAAATGTTACCGCAAACATTGCTCAGGCTGCTTATTGCGCAATTCCCTTTTCAAAGCAACTCCCGTACACCTGCGACAAACTAGATGACAGGCTTATGACGTATTCCCCGTTTTTTATCCACGGTGCCGATCGCCCTTCGCGATGGCTGATCACATGTGACCACGCGACCAACATGGTGCCCCCGGACATTAATGGGGGCGATCTGGGTCTGCCGCGCGAAGATATGGAACGCCACATCGCCTATGACGTCGGCGCGTATGAGGTGTCCAAGCATCTGGGCGAACTGCTGAATGCACCAGTCATTGCAGCCAATTTCTCACGCCTGGTGATTGACCCGAACCGGGGCGAGGATGATCCGACCTTGTTGATGAAGCTTTATGACGGGTCCATCATTCCCGGCAACCGCCACGCCGACGCGGCCGAGCGCGAGCGCCGCCTGAACATGTGTTATCGCCCGTATCATGATGCTCTGGCACAAATGGTTGCCCTGCCCCATGCCGTTATCGTCTCCATGCACTCGTTTACCCGGCAACTGCGAGGTCGTGACCCGCGCCCGTGGCATGTTGGCGTTCTGCACACCCCGGACGATCGGTTCTCGCGCCCATTGATCGACCGGCTGGAGGCCGAAGAGGATCTGTGCATTGGGGTCAACGAGCCTTACACAGGTGTTTTACCCGGGGACGCGATCGACAAGCACTGCACCAGCTTTAGCCGCCCAAACGTCCTGATCGAACTGCGCAATGACCTGATCGCCGATCACGTCGGACAGCGGGCCTGGGCCGAGCGCCTCGCCCCGATCCTGCAGGATGCGCTGGCCGAAAGCGGCTTGTGACAAAACCCCTCATGGCATTGTGAGAGCTTGCCTAAATCCCCATATTATAGGGGAAAGGAGGCGACCATGACCCAGGAACTCCTGACGGCCGTCTTTGGTTGGATGGCCGTATTGAACATCGCGGTACTCTTGTTCACAACGCTGATGATCTTGCTGCTGCAGGACTGGATCGCTGGCATCCACGGCAAAATGTTCCAGATGGAGCGCCCTGCAGTAAAACGGGCGTATTTCCGGTATCTGGCCAACTACAAGATACTGACTCTGATCTTTTGCATTACCCCTTGGCTGGCTTTGAAACTGGCCTGACGCGGTGTTTATTGAAACATCGCCCCCGGGCCGCTAGGTCAGGTTTAGCACGCAATACAGTCACTCGGAGCCAGACCATGGACAAGCAAACCGAAATCGAACTTCAGGCCGCCGCCTTCCGTCGGCTGCAAAAGCACCTGATGGAAGATCGCACTGATGTTCAAAACATCGACATGATGAATCTGGCCGGGTTCTGCCGCAACTGCCTGTCGCGCTGGTATCAGGAAGCCGCCAATGAAAAGGGCATCGAAATGGGCAAGGACGAAGCCCGCGAGGTGTTCTATGGCATGACCATGGATGAGTGGAAAGCCAACTATCAGACCGACGCGAGCCCGGAAAAGCAGGCCGCCTTCAAGGTCGCGTTCGAAGAAAACGTCACAAAAAAGGGCTAGCCCCGAAACGTAGAAGGCCCGCCAGATCGGCGGGCCTTTTCTTTAGATTGCTGCCTTACGGCTTTCGTCCAAGTATATTTCGCGCAGGCGTTTGGCGATTGGCCCCGGTGTACCGTCGCCCAGCGCGACGCCGTCGATTTCAACCACAGGCATGACAAAAGCACTGGCCGAGGTGGTAAACGCCTCGTCTGCAGCTTTCGCCTCATCAATTGTGAACAGGCGCTCTACGACTTCCATCTGAGCTTCCGCCGCCATCCGCAGCACGGCCTTACGGGTGATACCGTGAAGAATGTCGTTCGACAGCGGGCGCGTAACGATCTTACCGTCTTTGACGAAGTAGGCGTTGTTGCTGGTGCCTTCGGTCACGTAACCGTCTTCGATCATCCACGCGTCATCGCAGCCCGCTTTCTTGGCCATCATCTTACCCATCGAGGGGTAGAGCAACTGAACGGTCTTGATGTCGCGGCGGCCCCAGCGGATGTCCTCGATCGAGATGATCTTCGCGCCCTTCTGAGCAGCCGGGCTGTTCGCCAGACCGGGTTTGTTCTGCGTGAAAAGAACGAGGCTGGGCTTGGTGTCTGCGGGCGGGAATACGAAATCCCGGTCGCCATCTGATCCGCGGCTCACCTGAAGATAAACTAGCCCCTCTTCGATGCCGTTTAGCTCAACCAGCTTGCGGTGAATTTCCAGCAGCTCATCCTTGGTGCAGGGCTCGGCCATCTCCAGCTCGTCCAGCGATCGCTTGAGGCGCACGGCGTGACCTTCGAAATCGATCAGCTTGCCGTCCAAGACACTGGTGACCTCGTAAACCGCGTCTGCAAACAGAAAACCACGGTCAAAGATGGACACCTTTGCCTCGGTCTCGGGCAGGTATTCGCCATTTACGTAAACGGTGCGGGTCATGTCTTGTCTCCTCAACCCCAAAGCGCAGCCACGGGCGGGTGCACTCCGGCGTTATCAAAAATCAGCGGGTTGTCACGGTCTTCGGCCAGCAGCAGCGGACCGTCAAGGTCTGTTATCACCGCACCCTGTGCCACAAGTGTCGCAGGTGCCATGGCAAGCGAGCTGCCAACCATGCATCCAACCATGATCTTATAGCCCTCGGCCAGCGCCGCTTCGCGCAGGGCCAGCGCCTCGGTCAGGCCACCTGTTTTGTCCAGCTTGATGTTGACCACATCATACTTGCCTTTCAGCTTTGGCAGACTGCTGCGGTCGTGGCAGGATTCATCGGCGCACACCGGTACAGGGCGGTCCATTCCAATCAGGGCATCATCCTCACCGGCAGGCAGGGGCTGCTCGACCAGCGCCACGCCCAGACGGACCAGATGCGGTGCCAGGTCTGCGTACACAGCGGCGGACCAGCCTTCGTTGGCATCCACGATGATCTTGGCATCCGGCGCGCCCGCGCGAACCGCCTCAAGCCGGGGCATGTCGTCCGGTGTGCCCAGCTTGATCTTCAACAGAGGGCGATGCGCATTCGCGGCCGCCTGCGCTTGCATTTTCTCGGGCGTGTCCAGCGACAGCGTATATGCGGTAATCTCGGGTCCAGGCACCGGCAGCCCCGCCAGGTCCCAAGCCCGTTTCCCGGCGCGCTTAGCCTCAATATCCCAAAGGGCACAGTCCACCGCATTCCGCGCGGCGCCTGCAGGCAGCAGGTCCATCAGGCTGTCGCGGGTGAACTCGGCAGGCAGTGCTGCAATCTCGGCCTCGACTGATTCCAGCGTTTCGTCATAACGGGCATAGGGCACACATTCGCCCCAGCCTTGATGCGTTCCGTCCGAAATTCGAACCGTTAGCACTTTTGCTTCGGTCCGGGACCCGCGCGAGATTGTAAAAACCTGCGCCAGTCGAAACACATCACGAGAAACTTCTACCTGCACGCGCCAGCTCCTTTATCTTACTCAAAATACATCCGCCGGAGGTGCCCCCGGCGGATTCTCTTGATCACATCGCGTCCAGCGCGTCGACCAGTTTACCGGCCCCAAAGCGATAAGGGTCGGTTGCGGGCAAGCCCATCTCGGCCTCGACCTGCTCGATATAGGCCCGCGCGTCGTCTTCGCTCAGATGCTGGGTGTTGATTGATACACCCGCGACCTGACAATCGGGATTGGCAACACGCGCAAGTGGCAATGCCGTGTCGCGCAGTTGCGCCAGCGTCGGCAGCGAGTATTCGGGCAAACCGCGCATGTGAGTGCGGGTCGGTTCGTGACACAGGATCAGCGCGTCGGGTTGACCGCCGTGGATCAAGGCCATGGTAACGCCGGAATACGAGACGTGGAACAACGAGCCCTGTCCTTCGATGTGATCCCAGTGATCCGCATCGTTTTCCGGCGTCAGGTACTCCACCGAGCCTGCCATGAAATCCGCAACCACCGCATCAAGAGGCACACCCTGACCAGTTATCAGGATGCCGGTTTGACCAGTGGCGCGGAACGTCGATTTCATACCACGCTTGCGCATCTCGGCATCCATGGACATGGCCGTGTACATCTTGCCAGCCGAGCAATCTGTACCAACCGCGAGACAGCGCTTACCGCTGCGCTTTTTGCCATTGGCAATTGGATAGCCAACTGTAGGCACGCGCACGTCATGCAGAGTGCCACCATGTGTCTGCGCCGCAGCCACCAGATCACCTTCGTCGCGCAGCAGGTTGTGCAGGCCCGAGGCCAGATCATATCCCATATCCAGAGCCGCAATCAGTACCTCTTTCCAGGCTTCACTGATAACACCGCCGCGATTGGCCACGCCGATTACCAGCGTCTTTGCGCCGGCCTCTTTGGCCTCGGCCAGTGTCATATCGGTCAGTCCCAGATCAGCCTTGCAGCCATCCATACGGTACTGGCCTACGGCGTTTTCGGGGCGCCAATCTCTGATGCCGATTGCAACTTTGGCCGCCAATTGGTCGGGCGCATCGCCCAAAAACAGCAGGTACGGTGTCTCGATCATTGCGGTTCACTCCTTTGATTCCGACGCAGCCTAGGGGACGATTTCAACGAGTGTTTCGCGTTTTCGTCTGGCAACGCCCCGTCGCGCGGGAAATTTTTGCGCATTTAATTCTATTGGCGCACTATTCTTCCAAGTTTTTAAAGCGACTAAACTTTAATCACTGTCCAGTCACCGAAAACCGGCAATTGCTGCGATTGCATTGCCGCATCTGCACAAAGACGCTTGCTATGGCTTGCGCAATTTAATACCCCATGAAGCAAGAAAATCGTAATTTCCTTTCTCGAACGAGGTCCAGATGAGCTTTCGCATTCAACCCGCCGCCCCTGCGCGCCCCAACCGTTGCCAATTGTTCGGGCCGGGCTCAAACACCAAACTCTTCCCCAAAATGGCTGCATCGGCGGCGGACGTGATCAACCTGGACCTTGAAGACTCGGTTGCGCCTTCGGACAAAGACGTTGCGCGTGCGAACGTGATCGAAGCGCTAAACACCATCGACTGGGGCAACAAATACATGTCTGTCCGCATCAACGGTCTGGACACACCCTACTGGTACCGCGATGTCGTTGATCTGTTGGAACAGGCAGGTGATCGGCTGGATCAGATCATGATCCCAAAGGTCGGCTGTGCTGGGGACGTTTATGCTGTCGACGCACTTGTCACCGCGATCGAGCGCGCCAAGGGACGTACCAAACCCGTCAGCTTTGAGGTTATCATCGAATCTGCCGCCGGTATCGCCCATGTCGAAGAGATCGCGGCCTCTTCCCCACGCATGCAGGCGATGAGCCTGGGTGCTGCGGATTTTGCGGCCTCGATGGGGATGCAGACCACCGGCATAGGCGGAACGCAAGAAAACTATTACATGCTGCGCGAAGGCGAAAAGCACTGGTCCGATCCGTGGCACTGGGCACAAGCCGCAATCGTGGCCGCCTGCCGCACGCATGGCGTTCTGCCCGTAGACGGCCCGTTTGGCGATTTCTCGGATGACGAGGGCTATATCGCGCAGGCGAAACGTTCGGCCACGCTGGGTATGGTCGGCAAATGGGCGATCCATCCGAAACAGATCGCACTGGCCAATCAAGTATTTACCCCGTCGGACGAAGCTGTTTCCGAAGCCCGTGAAATCCTTGCCGCGATGGAGCAGGCCAAAGCCAATGGCGAAGGTGCCACTGTCTACAAAGGCCGCTTGGTCGACATCGCCTCGATTAAACAGGCCGAGGTGATCGTTGCTCAGGCGGAACTGATCGCGGCCAACTGATCCAAACGAAAAAGGCGCCCCGCCGGGCGCCTTAGCTTTAACGACCGAACACGTTGTTTGGTGTCCAGGTGAACCGCTCACCCTGCTTGCCCCATTTCATCATTAGGCATGACGTTCCGTATTTCTGAAAATAGGTGATCTTAAGCGGATACCACCCCGCTTGCGGCACCTCTACGGCGGTGCGTTGATTGGCTTCGCAGCCTTGTCTGCCATTGAAATAGCCGATCTGCTGCCCCCCGACCCAAGCGTCGATGCCGTCATTCGACCAGGTTTCAAGCTCATAAACCCCCGGTGAATCAAACCGAATATAGCCCGTGACCTCGGCGGCAACGTTATACGCTTGATTGAAGGTCAGAACAGGATCGCCTTCGTTCGTGTCCCGATAGTCCAACCCCCGCAGCGGCGCACCGGGCTTTGCTTTCTTCAGAAGAAAGCCCACTTTGTTCAAGTTTTGAATTTTGCGCGGTGGGTTTCCCTCCCACGCATATTTCACATTTAAACCCGCCTGCGGACTGGGTTGAGGATTGGCCGGTTGCAGCTTGAGCGGTGCAGAAAATGCCGCGCTAGCAAACAACGCCACAGCAGTGGCCAGCGCTCCGATCCGAAAGAGTTTCATTGTCTTCTCCCTGTGTGCGGCCCTTGGGTGTTTCCCCCAATTTGACCTTTGAAAAGACAGTAGGCCGTGAAAATTCACCCTGCAAGTCGGTAAGAGATCACATTTCCAGCGTCAGGCGCGCATGTCCTTGGGCGAATCCATCACCACATAAGACGTAATAGAGGTGACATGCGGCAAAGTCCCAAGTACCTCGGTGTGGAATGTCTTGTACGACGGCAAGTCTGCGCATTCGACGCGCAACAGGTATTCGATGGTGCCCGTGATATTGTGGCACTCGACCACTTCCGGGGCGAGTTGCAGGGCGCGTTCGAATCCTTCTTGTGCAGCTTTGGTATGCTCACCCAACCCAACACCGATATAGGCCACAAACCCCACGCCCAGCGCAGACGGGTTCAGAACCGCCCGATAGCCCGAGATCACGCCCGACCGCTCCAACTCCTGAACACGGCGCAGACAAGCCGAAGGTGACAGGCCCACCCGGTCGGCCAGATCCAGATTGCTGATGCGGCCGTCCTGTGACAGCTCTCGCAATATTTGTTGGTTAATGTGATCAATTTTCGCCATTGATTGCGACACTAGACCAGTGTCGCATTAAAACGCAATTTCATTTGCCGAGTTTGCAGCAATTATCCGCAACATGACCTATGATATCCTTCTGGCCCTGATCGCCTTTGCTTTTGTCTCGTCCATAACGCCGGGACCGAACAACCTGATGCTGATGGCGTCTGGTGCGAATTTCGGGTTCCGCAGAAGCATTCCGCATATGCTTGGTATTGGGCTGGGCTTCACCTTCATGGTGCTGCTGGTTGGTACCGGGCTGGTGCAGCTGTTCGACACCTACCCCGTCAGCTATACGGTGCTGAAAATCGCCTCAGTCGCATATCTGCTGTTTTTGGCGTGGAAGATCGCCAATGCCGCACCGGCCAAAGAGCACAGTGAGACAGGCACGCCCATGACATTTCTGCAGGCGGCGGCATTTCAGTGGGTTAACCCCAAAGCATGGGCCATGGCCCTGACCGCAACCACGGCCTACACGCCGGACCAAACCCTTCAGGCCATTGCGGTCGTGGCCTTGGTGTTCGGCGCGGTCAACCTGCCCTCGGTCAGCACCTGGACCGTTTTGGGCCAGCAGATGGCCCGCTTTTTGACAAACCCACGCAGGTTGGTCGTGTTCAACTGGACGATGGCCACTTTGCTTGTCGCATCGCTCTACCCGGTTCTTTGGCCGAACTGAGATCGCCCCGCAGCGCATCCGCACCGCCTGCTCAGCCGCATAATCCGCTCTGGCAAGCCTTGCCGAGTTGCATCCCAAGCGACGTCAGGTCATATAGCAATGAACTTCCGCGTTGAGAGGCGTCATGACCCAGTATCTGGATTTCGAAAAACCCCTGGCCGAGATTGAAGGCAAGGCCGAGGAATTGCGCGCTCTGGCCCGCGCCAACGAAGAGATGGATGTGGCCGAAGAGGCCGCTGCGCTGGACGCCAAGGCCGCCAAGCTGCTGGACGAGCTATACGGTGATTTGACCCCATGGCGGAAATGCCAGGTGGCCCGCCACCCCGAGCGGCCGCATTGCCAGGACTATGTCAAAGAGTTGTTCACCGAATTCACGCCTTTGGCCGGGGATCGTAACTTTGCCGACGATCTGGCGGTGATCGGCGGCCTGGCGCGGTTCAACGACCAGCCAGTCATGGTGATTGGCCATGAAAAGGGTTCGGACACCAAATCCCGGATCGAACGGAATTTTGGCATGGCGCGCCCCGAAGGTTACCGCAAAGCCGTGCGCCTGATGGAAATGGCGGGCCGCTTTGGCCTGCCGGTGATCACCCTGATCGACACGGCTGGTGCTTATCCGGGCAAAGGGGCCGAAGAACGCGGCCAATCGGAGGCGATCGCGCGCTCGACCGAGATGTGCCTGAAGATTGGTGTGCCGCTGGTGTCCGTCATCATCGGCGAAGGCGGTTCCGGCGGAGCTGTGGCCTTTGCCACGGCAAACCGCGTCGCGATGCTGGAACATTCGGTCTATTCGGTGATCTCACCCGAGGGCTGCGCGTCGATCTTGTGGAAAGACTCAGAAAAGATGCGCGAGGCCGCCGAAGCCCTGCGCCTGACCGCGCAAGACCTCTACAAGCTGGGTGTCTGTGACCGCATCATTACCGAACCCAAGGGCGGCGCCCATCGCGACCGTACTGCTACGGTCGAGTCGGTGCGTGCAGCCATTGCCGCCATGCTGAAAGAGTTGGATGACAAGGATGCGGCGGCCCTGATCAAAGACCGCCGTCAGAAATTCCTGGATATCGGCTCAAAAGGGTTGGCGGCCTAAGCCGTCAGCCCCCAAGCTGGCGCAACAACGCTGCCGAAGGCTCACCGGTCACAGTAAGGCCATTGGCGCGCTGATAGGCGCTGATGGCGGATTTGGTGTTGTTTCCGACCACCCCGTCCGCGCCTTGCGTATCATACCCTGCCGAGGTCAGGCGGCGCTGCAGTTCTTTACGATCCTCCAGCGTCAAACCGGTGGCATCCGGGCCGAACGAGGCCTGGAACGGCGCGCCGCCCGCAATCCGGTCGGACAAATGCCCGACGCCGATCGCATAGCTGTCCGAGTTGTTGTAACGCTTGATCACTTGGAAATTGCGGAACACCGCGATGCGCGGCCCGGGTGTCTGCGGCTGCAGTACAGCGACCGGCGTTCCGGAAACCGTGCCGACTTCACCACCCCAAGGCTGCCCACGCACCCAACCGGCACGCGCCAGATAGGCCGCGGTCGAGGCCAGCGAGTCTGTGGGGTCTTCGGACCAGATGTCCCGACGTCCATCGCCCGTGAAATCTACCGCGTAGGCCAGGTAAGAGGTCGGGATGAACTGAGTATGCCCCATCGCCCCGGCCCAACTGCCGGTCATATTCGCGGGTGTTGTGTCACCTTCCTGAATGATCTTCAGCGCGGCAACCAATTGCTTCTCGAAAAACGCCCCGCGCCGTCCGTCATAGGCCAGCGTTGAGGTCGCTGAGATAACCGGCACATCCCCCCGGCGCGCGCCGTAGCGGCTTTCCAAGCCCCAGACGGCCACGATCACCTCTTTGTCGACGCCATACTGCGCCTCGATCGCGGAAAGCGTTCCGGCATGGCGCACCAGCATCTGCTTGCCCGTCGCGATCCGTTCGTCCGAGGCGGCAATCGCCAGATAGTCCTCGAGCGAGCGTTTGAATTCGACTTGATTGCGATCGCGCTCGATCACGTCGGGCAGATACCCGGCCCCTTGAAACGCGCGATTGACAGTGGTCTGCGAAATACCCTGCGCAGCGGCCCGTGACTTGAAACCGGCAACCCAGGCGTCCCAGCCCGCGTTGGGCACCGCGCGCATTCGCGTTGCCGGGGCGCTGGATGGCGTACCGCCGGAACAGGCGGCCAGCATAGTTGCCCCAAGTCCAATAGAAAAAAGGCGTCGATTGATCATGGCTGAAATCTGCTCTTGTTGTGATTTGCCTCAGAGTACCGCAGAGCGGGCGCTCAAGCCAGCATGGTGATGTTGCTTACCGGCAACCTGGCCGCCTCGGCAACAAGCCGCTTAACTGACCAGCATCCGCAACCCCTGGGTCACGTCTGAGCGCACCGCCAACCGCAAACCGGGCTCATCCCCGGCCTTCAGGGCGGCGATGATCAACTTGTGGTAATGGGGCGGTTCTGTCCGCCGCAGCCGCCCATACAGCGCGCGCATCGTGGGCCCCAACTGTAGCCACACGGTTTCAACAATCGCCAACATCGCTGGCGCCTGAGCACGCAGGTAAAGTGTGCGGTGGAATTCAAGGTTCGAGCGGATGTAGCCGACGGCGTCCCGCTTGGTGACCATTTCCGCAACGGTCATATTGATGCTCTGCAGCCGGTCGATCAGAGCCATATGTGCACGGGGCAATGCCCGGCTGGACAGCTCGACCTCAAGCAGCGCGCGCAGGGCCGCCAGCTCTTCGATCCGGTCATTGGTCAGTTCGGGCGTCGACACACGGCCGGACGAAGACAGGAACAGGGCACCCTCGGCAACCAAGCGCCGCACCGCCTCGCGGGCGGGGGTCATCGATACATCGAACTCTTTGCCAATCCCGCGCAGAGTCAGGGCCTGCCCCGGCGCTATCTCGCCATGCATGATACGAGAGCGGAGCGCCCGATAGACAAGATCATGGGCTGCGGGCTGAGAGTCAGATGGACGGGCGCTTAACATACCCCCATGTGATCACAAACCGCCGTTGGGTCAACTCACCGGCGCATCAAATCTGTACTGGTGCAGCTGCGCCCCGTTGTCGCGCAACCACCGCCTTTGGTCTTTACAGGGGCCAAACAAACGTTCGACCTGCGCCCAGAAGGCGGGCGAATGGTTCATCTCGGCAAGATGTGCGACTTCATGAGCCGCGACATAGTGCAGGATGTCCGAGGGCGCCAAAATCAGGCGCCAAGAGAACATCAACCCGCCGGTCGAACTGCAGGACCCCCAGCGAGACCGCGTATCGCGCAAGGTCAGGCTGGAATAGGGCAGACCCAACATCGCCGCGTAGTCGTCACAGGCCTCGGTCAGTCGATCCCGCGCCAATTCCTTCAGGAAACGGGCCAACCGGCGAGCCTCGGCCCCTTGCGGCACTGCAATCTCGGTATCGCGCAGCAGAACGCGCCGACCCTCGGCGGCGACGATTCGCCTGTTATTGCCCTCAACGGGGATCGTGTGGCCGAATGCAACAGCCGCCGGAGCCGGCCGGTCCTGAAGATGCTGACGGATCCAGTCCTCTTTAAGTCTGGCGAAATCAAGCGCCTCGGCTTCGGCCACGCCCTTTGGATAGGTGAGCGTAACCCGCCCATCCAATTGAGAAATCCGCAGGCTGATACGCCGCGCCCGCGCCGATTTGCGCAGTGTCAGCGGCACCGGCGGTTTTCCGGGCAATGCGTGGTCCCCCATATGCCTGTTTCTCCTGCTCAAAGGCTTTGACAGTGCCCGCTGCATGTGGCACGTGACCTGAATCATTATTACGACTCACCTGATATCAAGGGGATTTGACATGCCCAAGGAAGAATGGGGCGTAAAACGCGTTTGCCCGACCACCGGTAAGCGGTTCTACGACCTGAACAAGGACCCGATCATCAGCCCCTATACCGGCGAGATCGTGGAGCTTGAGACCGGCAAAAGCCGGATGATCGCCGCAGACGCGGAAGACGCCGCATCGGCCAAGGCACGCGAAAACGCGTCGGATGAGGATTTGGTGCTGGACGATGACGATAATGTCGACGTCGAACTGGACGATGATCTGCTGGATGACGACGACGACAGCAACGACGACGTTTCGTTGGACGATATCACTGATATGTCGTCGGAAGACGAGAACTAAAACCGGTCCGGGGCGGCCCTTTCGCCGCCTCAAACCACCCTCGGATGCACGGCAGAAACTTTTCTGCAAAATCCATTTTTGGACTTGCACTCAACGCCGCCGTCTCATAAACGTCCGTCCACCGCAACAGCGGTACCATGATGGGGCCTTAGCTCAGTTGGGAGAGCGCTTGCATGGCATGCAAGAGGTCAGGGGTTCGACTCCCCTAGGCTCCACCAAATCTCCATATTCAATCAATGATTTGACGAAGAACTCGTCGGCAATTCGTGCGTCCCACATGGGCTAAGGCGACTGTTACTCTAGCATAGCGTCGAAGTGTACAAAGCGACACGATACCTACTCGAGTGGGCGCAACGGCAGTAAGGCACTGCGAACTGTGCCTGAAATGAAACTGATAATTCGAGCTACGGTGCTTTTTCGACCAACGCAAACGACCATCGTAACGGACGTAGCCGCCTGAAGCCACGAAGCCGACAAACACAGAATAAATCTAATAATTTTCGGCAGTCTTTCTGATTACAACATGTCGACAAGGCTCCCAGCTTTTGCCGGGAGCCGCAGTATTGCAATAGTGGTACTCTAGAAAATTAGGCGTGTCCGCCGCCGATTAGGCCAATGCCCGAGGTCAGGCCGAACCAAGCTTTGACCCTTAGACCGACCGCCTTGATAATACCCATGGCCTGGATGCCGTGCGCGACAATTGTGCCCTCCATGTCTCCTTCGAAATTGGTGGTGTAGGACTGAACGATGCAGCCGCTGCCAGGCACCAAAAGCTCACGGTGTTCGGGGTGTACAAGATCAAGATGGACAACGATCTGGCCCCGTTTTGCCTTTTCGCTGGGCTCGATCAGTCGACCGCTGGGCGCAAGCTGGCCGGAAGAGATCGACTCTTGAATGCGTACGATCCTTGCTGGAAGAACCGTATTGCGCATCGAGATGTTGAAGTTGCTTTCACACGCCACTTCCGCCGCCATGCCTTCGTACAACTCAGTACGGGACACCTGCGAGAACCCGGCCACGATACGTCCACGCTCGGCCTCTTTGCGGTCAGGGACGATCAGCATGGCTGGACTCATGGCCGCCTGCGCGGCACGGGATCCAACGTTGAGTGTGACCTGCTCGACCACACCGTCTACCGAGCTGAGCGTCAATGTCTTGGACAGTTCCACCTGGGCCTGTTTCAGCGACGCACGCGCCGACGCAAGCTGGGCTGGCAAAACGGCGTTCGCCTGAACTTGCGCGACACCCAGTTGTGTCTCAGCGGCTTCAACCTCTGCCTCACGCGTATCCAAAGTCGCCTGGGCGCGTTCCAACTGGCTTACCTGAAACGCGGCAGATCTTTTGGCCTGCAAAGCGCGGTGATCCAACAGAACAAGTTTTGCCTGCTCTCTGGCGGTGAGCGCCGCGTCCAGAACAGCCTGTGCCGTTTCGACTTGCAACTCGGCCGCCAGTTTCGCGCTTTCGATTTCCTCGACTTTGCGCTGCGCGAAATCAACCGCGGCCTGTTCAGACGCGTTCTCGACAGCGAACAGCGGATCACCAGGCTCGACATGGTCCCCGCCCTTTACGAAGACGTCCGTGACGGTCCCACCATTTTCTGCCACGACCGGTACAGTCCGGAACGGAACAAGGCCGGTGTAGGATTTGGGATAGTAGTAGAACACCGCAAAAAAGACGATCAGGGCCAGTACAAACCCCAGGTGGAGCAGTGCATTGCCGGAAGTTGCGGACTACTTGTTCGATGCAGGCGGCCGAGACAAGTCCTTGCTAGTTGACGCTGTTGCTCAGGTTAAGGGCGAGCAATTAGTAATCAGAGGCCTAGGCAGGCCAGCGCTGGAAAAACACTCGGGACTTAATCCCAAAAACCTTGGGTAACCAAACAAAGACAATTCCAGTCAATTCATCGCCCGGCTGAAACTCTCTCAAAGTGAAGCCTTGTTTCGTCGGGCGATTTCGAGCCAATCCAATAGATACTGCTCATGTTCAATAAACTGCCAAAAAACCGTCGACTTACTGGCGGCTTCCGAACTTGAGGAAGTGACTGATCTTATTCCGCCGACGTTCAGCAAGAATTAATCGCATCGCACTTTAACTGTCAGAAGTAGCCTTATCATTGGCGTGTATATGCACATCCATTTGCGGGAACGCGATAGAGATGCCTTCATTCTGCAAACGGGTCTTTCCAATCTCCGTCAAGTCCCACATCACATCCCAGTAATCATCCGTACGTACCCACGGCCTGCAACAAACGTTCACAGATGAGGGGCCCAATTCGCCGACAAAAATACGCGTTTCCGGGCTTTTCAGGCAACGCTTGTCAGCTTCAACTATCTTGGCAAGCGTCGCCTTGGCGCGCTCAATATCGTCTGAATATCCGATTCCGAAAACGAGATCGACGCGCCTCACTCGGTACTTAGAAAGGTTCTCCATGGCCCCTTGCCAGATAGATTGGTTAGGGATCTGCACCAGACGGTTGTCGAAAGTTCTGAGCTTTGTTGAAATCATGTTTATGTCGACGACGGTACCAATCATTTGATTGATAGATACAATATCGCCTTTTGAGTAAGGGTTTGTTGCTTGTAGCAGAAGTCCGCCAATCACACTTTGAAACAAGTTCTGCAGCATGAATGCCAATAGGAACCCAAGTCCACCAATGATTGCTGTTGTGACGCCAAGGTTCACCCCAAGCCCCAACAAGGCGACAAACAAACCTAATACAAGAATGCTCCAGTGCAGAACGTTCGGAAAAACCACAGCTGCGATTTCGTTTTCAACATTTCGGCCGCGCAACCATCTGCCGGACACTCTTTTTAGAAACCCTCCGACAAGGAAAGCAGCGGCCATAACTATTAAGGCTTGGACAACCCCGTTTAGCGCTCTTAGCCCACCCCTGCCTGACAAAACCCAGTCCTTTGAAAGGTGAACAATCGCCGACCATTGGTATGAAAGCAAAAGCTCCGCTATGAAACCTTTGATAAACCCTTGGTGCTTTTTCAATTCCTCTTCAGAACCGCCTTTGCGCTCCAGAGCGTTGACTACGACTAAGTAGTTCTGAAAGTCAGCGATGTTTTGGCGGTTTACAGCTTTAATTTGATCAACGATCTGAGGAACTTGATTATCCGGCACAATCTCCAACTGGGTTACGCCTTCGGCAATTCTCGCAAGGTTGGCCTGAACTCTTTGCTGCCAGACGTCTGCTATTTTCGTCAGATCTTCCGCGCCTAACGCAACGACATGCCGAGAGAGGACGTCTTCGTCCACGTTTGCCTCACTCGCAACAGAAATTGAGTTTTGATATGGATCCGATTGAGCAGGTTGCTGCGCATTGGCAATGCCAAAAAACAGCGAGAAAAGATACAAGGCGGACAGTGTTGCAACTCGATTTAGACTAGAGGTGCGCGTAACACTCATCAGTTGGATAGGAACCATCGATTTTCCCGCTCATTTTCGGACTATCTTGGCATAAAATAACGTGGCTGTTGCATTCTTTGCCAAAAATTTAGGGTTCGAAGTTGCTGGTTGGGTTTTACATCTCAACGGAACCCAAGTTTCCAATACTTTCCCGCAGCATATCCACAACGCTGGATGAATAGGGGAGATCGCCGAGATACTCGTCGAGCGAAAACTGTTTTGTGGGTAAGTTCGAAAGCGCATCGCGTGCAAGCTCCGTCTCGCCAGCCAGATCATGAATGGCAGCAATCAACAACCAATCCGCTGCATACTCACGAGCATCAATCCGTCGCACCTTTTCTGAGGCCGTTGAATAGTCTCCGTTCTCTACGTCTTCCAAACATAGTGTGATGTTTGTCCAGATCGGCAAAAATGGGTTGATTTCTAAGGCCCGTCGCACCATCTCCGCACCCAGCTTGACATCACTCACCAGTGCAAACCATCCACCCGCCAATGCAAGCAATAGAGCACTGTTGGGATTGGCTTCAATTGCTGCGTCTATTAAACGATTAAACCGTTGGTTGTCCCCGGCCAGCTGCGCATAAATCGCCGCTGCAAAAAGAGCTTCCTGGTTTTGAGGCTCCAAAGACACTGCCTTTTCAGCGTGAGTTTGTCCCGGCTCTAAAACTTCTCTCAGGCGTTTTTTGCCCAGCGCCACTTCCTCAACATAACCCAACGCCACCAGCGCATGTGCAAGTCCACTGGAATGATCGTTCTGAGTTGCTGAACGCGCTAGATCCATCATTTGTTTCAAGCTGCCTGTTCTCGAGGTGCGAAGATGGGCATGAAACGCTAGCAGGGCTTGATAGACGCAACTCTCAGCAGACGTCCGACCTGCTAAGCGACCTGCGGTATCTGTTGCGACAACCCCGTAGGCATCGACCAGCTTTGTTGCACACTGTTTTGCAATCTCTTCCTGGACTTTGAAGCTATCGGTCGCATCTGGATTGATATCGCGCCGATCGGCCCACAGTACCGAAGCATCATCGATCCTTCTAAGTTGAACGATCAGGCGCAGGCTGGTTTGATCGTCCCGGACTGAGCCGTCAAGAACATAGTCGCAACTAACCATGGGCTTCTCACTGTACCCACTTGTGCCCTGGTCAAAGAACCCGGTCAAAACGCGGATATGAGCGAAACGCGCCAATTCCAGCGCCAACTCTTCGGGAAAACCCTCACGGAACCGTTTCGCGCGTATCGTATCTGAACCGGTGAAAGTTCCGATCCCAAGAACAGGCCAATCTTTACTCCGCGATAGTGGTGAGTCCTTAGGTTCATCATTTTTGCTGTTTTCTTCAAAAAGCGGGCGGTACTGCCCTTTGGGGATAGATATCGCAACCGGATCACTATTCCCTTCAGCCAAATAATAGTGACGTAGTGCTTTTCGCAGTTTGGCGGCTTCAGTTCTGACAACCGGATCATTGTTTGGATCAAAGTCAGCGCCCCTTCCAAACACATCCATTGCCAATGCAGTCCCGTGTAACTCATCACTTCGACCCTCAAGCTCTAGTCGGACAAGATGCTTTAGGAGCGACTTTGTCCGCGCACTGCACTGAAAGTCCTTTGACGTCGTGATGCGTTCAACTTGCTCAAGAATATCGACTTTTTCGACCACGACTATTTTCCTCCGCTTAATCGAGGATAAATGCTCAATTCTCTTTTATTGTATGACTATATGCACTTTCTTAACGCCGTTTTTTTCTAGTCGCCATCTTTTGTAACATGACGCTGCGCAGGTTGCGGCGAAGACGCCTTTCAGACGCTACGGTTCGTTAGCGCGCATTGGGCTTGATGCAGTCATTCGCTCCTGGCGGTGTAAGTAACTGCTTCGCCGAAAAAAATCAGGTCAGCAAAAGACCTCTGGATACGCTTGAATAGTTTTAGCCCAACAAAACGTCCTACTATTGGGCATAAAGACACCATCGCGTCAAAATTTGCTTCAAACCACGATTTCGACAATAGTGTTGGTACAGCAAAAAATTTGAGGAGGGACTACTGGTGTTTCATAGGCTCCATTCGGGACTGGCTGTTTTGACGGTTGTTCTTGCAAGTTCCGCAAACGCTCAAATTTATGGTCATGAATTCGAAGGTACCCAAGCACCGATCCGTGAGGGGGAACAACCCGTTATTCCTTTGGACACTGAAGATCCAACTTACAATGCGTGGCGCACTCCTTTGCCAAGTTTTGAAGGAGAGCGTGAAGGACGAGAACCCGGAATTGTTAACCCTCAGCGTTTCTATGGCCAGGGTTTTATGCAACTCCCTACGTTTTTGCACCAACCGTTAGCTTTCACGCCCGGCGATCTAGCCGCTGCTGAAGTTGACGTTGCTATCATGGGTGCCTTTACCGACATGGGGACCGGCGCACGCGGGGCGTCGCGCGGTCCGAATGCGGTTCGTAACTCCTCAATGTATCTGGGATATGGGGCGCGGCAGCCGCATATGCACGTCATGGTCGACCCGCTGCAGGAAATGACAGTCGTTGACTACGGAAACGCCCCGAACGACATCATGAGCACTGAGCGCACAATTCATGCGGTCCGTTCTTTTGTTGGTCAGGCAGCGGCAGTGCAGCACGCTGACGGCAGCCATGTGATACCTTTTATTGTTGGTGGTGATCATTCATTGATGTACCCAAACGTCGCTGCGATGACGGACGTTTATGGAAAAGGCAATGTGGGCGTCGTTCATTTCGATGCACATTACGATGCCGGCAAGTATGGCTTTGGACACCTGATCAACCATGGCATGCCTGTTTTCAGGTTGATCGAAGAAGACTTGGTCGAGGGCAAAAACTTTATTCAAGTCGCATTGCGCGGATACTATCCAGACGAAAAAGCATTTGAGTGGATGCGTTTGAATGGGTTCCGCTTCCATACAATGGCGGAGATCGAACAACGCGGCTGGGATGCGGTTATGGAAGACGTCATCGCCGAGGCAAATGACGGGCCGGAGTATATCTATATTTCTTTCGACATCGACACCTTTGACCCGGCGTTCGTACCTGGAACGGGGACGCCCGAGCCTGGCGGCCTGATGCCGCGAGAGGTTTTCCCAATTATTCGTCGCCTCTGCGCCGAGTCAAACGTGATTGGGTTTGAAATCGTTGAGCTCGCTCCGTTAATGGACCCGACCTACGTTTCCGCATTAAATGCCAACCGAACCATCAGGGAGTGTTTGACCGGTATTGCGATGCGCAAACAAGGATTGACCGAACCGGATTACAAGAGCCCACTCACTGTTTCGCACGGTCGGAATGACAATTAGACTTTCGGGTTGCTCGATCTCCCTAGTTGTCCTGACCGCTTTGGCTGCTCACTCCGAACCACAGGAGATTTCGTGGTCTGATCTTCGGGAAGAGCGCCTGGTTGAGTGCTTTGATTTCTTGAATGATTACCTATCAAATCCGGGTTGCCTGCTGAGAGATTTGAGTGATCGCATGCTGTCAATGCAGATTGCTGAGTGCATACCCGGGAATTCAAAACTGGAGGGAGAACTTGTTCGGATTGCTGGCTACGCTCACCCTATTGAATTTGAGTTCAAAAACGTAAAAAGATTTCTATTGATACCTCCACTGTCTCAGAACTGCCGACATCCAACCGCCCCACTTCCTGATCAAGTTATTGCGGTAGAGTATCCGGAGGGCGTCGACCTAACAGCGGATCCCGTTTGGGTTACAGGTGAATTAAATTTCCGACAAACTCAGAGTGAACTCGCTCCTTCAATCTACTGGATTGATGCTTCAGAAGTAATTTCAGCGACCATTCCTGACGTCACAGCTGCAGAGTGAGGCCATCCGCCGCCCGCAGACAAATTTCGGCCTTGGGCTCTAAGCAGTCGCTCGGTGGACCGCAAACGAATGGCTGCTTAGAGCCCAAAGCTGACGTTACTTACCCCGGCCATGCAAAAGTCTGCGATGACCTCATCAGTGCATCAAGTGCAGGCGAATGTTTTCGGCCGGGGACTGTAAAGGCCGCGATAGTTCTTGAAACTTCTGGGTCCACAAGTGGGCGCTGTAACAAGCCTGGCAGAGTAACAGAGTACTCAGGCATGAAGGCAAAACCAATGCCCGCAGCAACCATTGCTTGTACCCAATCTTCTCGCTCAGACCTGAAGCGCGCGTACAGTTCAACGCCTTTTGACTGACAAACCGACATTACCATCTCGCGCAACTCACAGGCCAAGCGGTCAACGTAGTTTTCTTGTGCTAAGTCTTGGAGCGAAACTGAGTTGAATTGTCCAAGGCGGTGTTCCGGCGGGAAAACAACCACATATCTTTCGACGTAGAGTGGTCTAGCCCTAAACTGCTCTTCCAACTCTTCAGTTAGCGTCATTAAAGCAACATCGATATCGCCATCGGCAAGTTTTGTCTTTAGGTCCGACGCGCTTGCTTCGTTGACAGACAACTCCAACCCGCTGTGGTTTTTCTCGAATTGAGCCAAAAAACGAGCAAGGCGAACGTGCCCGATTGTTGATAGGACACCTAAACGCAGCGGAACCTTTTCGAGCAAACGAAAATTCTGAGCCAGCGCTTGCGTAGCTGCTGCTTCGTCGACGATGTGCTGTAGATGCGGCAGCATTGACTTCCCAAAGTCGCTGACCAGTATTTTCCGACCTTCCCGATGAAAAACCTGTGCGCCCAGTTCGGTCTCTAGTGACTTGACGCCTTTGGTAAGCGCTGGCTGGCTCACATTGCATTCTGCAGCAGCTCTAGTGAAATTTAGATGCTTTGCGGCAGATAAGACATATCTAATCTGAGACATCTCCATGTTGGGGCACCTCGTCACTGATAGCGAAAAACAATCATAACGCAGGATACACCGTTTTATCCAAACCTGGAGTTATTAAGTCATAAGGTATTGATAGTTCCCCGAGCCACCGCATCTGTGATGCAATGGATGCACTAGTTGTGACTGTTCGGAAAGGGAGCAAAATGTCTGTTTTTATGGTCGAAAGAAACCTTAAGGGTATCAGCATGGATGACTTGGGCGCTGCTCAAAAAGCCGCGATAGCAACTGCGCAGAAAATGACGGCAGATGGCGACAAGATCAGCTATGTTCGTTCAACATTTGCTCCCGAAGACGGGCGCTGCATGTGCTTGTTTGATGGTGAAAGCGCCGATCAAGTTCGTCGATTGAACGATACCGCCGGACTTCCTTACGAAAAGGTAGTGGTGGCAATGGATCTTACCCCGTAACGGCTTGTAAGTTTTATTGTTTTTGGGGCCCTGAGTATATGCTCAAGGGCCCTTGGCAATGGTTGAGCAGCTCGGCAGAGAACTGCAGGTTCGTCCGACAGATACCCGGTACACCGAGTTTTGCGGAACGGCAGCATCTTGTCCAATGCAGACTAGAACTCATCCCGTTTCAGCTTCTTCAAATGACTTGCTCAGGCTCCCGGGAGTTCTGCTTACACAATGCGACCACAGACTGCCGGATAGGTCACTTGGTTAACCGATCTTCTGAGTATACGTGAGGATCTATGATTGCGACTATGTCGCTTCCACTGTCCTCCAAACCAAGTTTTTCGCAGAGCCGTGCAGAAGGAACGTTGCCCGGAGCAATGCCTGTCTTGAACCCAGTTGCGCCAAGCTTCTCATGAGAGTGTATCATAGCTTTGGCCCCCAAGACTTTTGCTACACCTTCACCCATGCGTTCAGGCTTGGTCGATAGTTGCCCCCATTGAGCGCGACGATGCAGCCGACTGCTGGGCGGATGGCACAGAACTGAGCCCGCGGTTGCAACGGGAGCACCTGAGTTGTCAAAGGCGACCATCGCAAATCCGGGGCGAGACAATCCGCGCATAACCGGCCCTATTGGCGGCAAAACACCGTGGCTCATCGCGACTTCTGCGAAAGCTTCAAGCCATTCTGCCGGAGAGTCTCGATCAATCACACGTACGGTCAAATCCTCGGGCAACGCCCATGTGGCGATTATTTTCCGAGCAATATCAACACAGTTCAGTCCGCCAAGATAACAAGCTATTGTGTCGGTTTTTAATCCCTGACTTTCAATGACTTCTCGCGTCTTCGCCACCTCTTGACGCGGTATGCTTTCTATCGCCGTGATGCCAAGTATTCGGGCCATTGCAACGGCATCATCCAAAGCCCCGCTGTACTCGTTGGCAATTTGAATGCCGCGCCCATGGCTACAAAATCGAGGGTCATCACCCAATAGCTGGATAAGATGCTCACCCATGGTCGACATGCGTCGCTGGTCTTCGCTTCCGAATGCTTCCATGGGATTTTCCTCGAAGTAGCACTATACAGTTCGGTGATGATCGATTGATAGGGGGCGTGCCGTCAAGCGACCGTCACGCGCTAGACTGTTAAGCAAAGAGAGTTTTGAGACAGGGCGAATGGCAGCTATGTCCGCATGGCAGTCGTTCGGGCCATGGTCGCTATGCGGCTGCTTTTGCCCAAATCGGTCGATGCTGCTGCAAAAACTACAAAGCACCGACCAAGTGTGTTGTTGCCACTTATTGAAGTGCGGCGAGGCTTCTTGCTCTGTTTGGCGAAAGATCCAGCGTCGCCTGATAAGCGACCGCAGCTTCATTGGGTTTTCCAAGCTCCATCAGCATGTCCCCGAGAAGTTCTCGTGCCGGAAGGACATGGCCGGGTGTGACCGGGCTTTTGCCAATCTTATCCTCGAGATCAGCCGCGGCTGCCTGCTTAGCAACTGCGGCCTCAGAGGCCCCACCCGCCAGTTCAATCCAGGCTTCCACCGACATGATCTGTGCTTCAGTCAACTGCGCCCAATAGCCCTGCCCACGCTCCTCCATCACAGCGTGCAAAGACTTGAGCTCGGCAAGCGCGCTCTGCGCTGTATCGACATCACCGCTACGGGCCGCGCCGATACCGATCGCGAACCACCGCATGGCTACAGTTTGTGGAAATTTTTCCCATGGAATGACCGGATGCATCTCAGGCGACAGTGCCGCCGCGACGTCCCATTGACCCTGCTCAAGAGGCAGCCGAACGGGTGCAGCCGCTAACGCATAAGCGCTTCCGAAACTGGCCTGATGATTTTGAATTGCGAGCATTTCGTCGACCAGCCCTGCAGCTTCGTCTGTATTCCCAAGTTGTAGGTGGCCGTAAACCATGTAGTCGATCGCATGCGCATAATGGCTTTGTACCACGTCTTTTGATTGCTCAAGAGCTGCTTCAGCGGACCGGCTGTTCAGATCAATTGATTTTTCCCATTCTCCTGTTCGTGTAAAGATATGAGCGGGCATATGCAGCGCATGTGGAGCGCTTGGAGCCGTTTTATCGTAAATCTCGGCGTACGGCCTGCCTCGCTCCTTGAGTGGCGGATTGTCATAGGCGTGGATCGCGTAGTGAATGACGCCAGGATGTTCTGGTGCCTTTTGATGAAGCGCGTCGAGCGTATCACCCACCTGCGACTTTACTTTGGTTCCGTCTGCTCCTCGCGGCGCCGTTGCAAGGCGCGCCAGCGCCGCAAACGCCGCGGCGTCCAAGTCGTCTGCATGTTGGTCCGCAGCTGCCACCTGTTTCTCCGCCCACGATTTAAGCTGAGCGCGGTAGCCTTCCTGGCTTGAGGCGTAGAAAGCAACAGCGGCGTCGATCAATGCTTGTTCAACGGCGCTTTCGGAGGACATTGACGCGAGTCTTTCCGCTGCAGCAGACCCTCTCTCTGTTTCGGCTTCACTGGGAGTGCCCGGCCAAAGAGGGTGAAAGTTCGACATCGCGATGCCCCACTGTGCAATGGCACAAGTTGGATCCGCAGACGCTGCTTTGTCGAACGCTTCTTCGGCTTGAATGTACATCATGTTGTGAATGAGATTCAGACCTTCGTTGAAAGCTTGGTCCGCTTTTGGGTTGCATGTCGTCTGGAAATTAGCCTCCGCTGAGACTGCGGGCGCGAAAACAAAAAACGAGCCAATACAGGCGACAAAAGTATTGCGGGCTTTGGTATGCAAATGCTGCATCTATCGTCTCCATATTAAATATTGTCCGAAATTGTTTGGGCGTATGGCTCGGCGGCATCATACACAAAATTGTGCGATATGTCCGAACTGTCATATAAGCGGCGATGCGCTCTGTTCGATCGAATATTTCCTTACGCTGCGTGTCCGCGTTATCCGCTGAGCAGTCGTTCAAGCAAAGCAAACGTGCCGCAGCGCAGCTAAGGGCAGCTTAGTCCGCATGGCTGCCGTTCGTAAGATCGGATCGAATGACCGCTCCGAGCCCAAGCGGACTCTCGTCTTAAGAAACCCCTGTAGCTGAGCCGTTTTTTGTTCGACTCGCCGTTTCCATCGGCGTCTCACCGAAGAATTAGCGGTAAGCAACTGATGTCCGGCCTAGATGACTAAAACCGGCTTCGCCGATGAGTTTCGAAACAACACCTTTCTCATAGGTGCATCCCAGCAGAAGCAACCTTAGCCGGTGTAGCTGGACAATCGACTGGAACTTGCTTGGGCCAACACCAAGTTGATTTTCAAAAGCCAAAAAGAGTGACCGCCTCGATACCCCGAGTTCGCGGCACAGCTCTTGAACGGTTAGTTTTGTGCCAGCCGGGTTTTCTGAAAAATACGCTTCAGCCGCCGCAACGGTCTTCCATT
>NZ_WQHP01000012.1 GCF_013035315.1 Ruegeria arenilitoris
CGCGAGTGTCGTTGGCCTTACTTATCTTTACGGGCAAAACTATCCAAAGGGACAAAAAAGCGAAACCTCTACGAGAAGGAGTCCTCCATGAGTGCTAGATTGGTCCTTCTGCTTGCTGCCGTTGGTCTCGTGCCAATTGCGTTATCGTATGGTCTGATGCCAGGCAGTTCGATCCCAGTTTTGCTGGGCTTCCCGGTAGAAGGAACGAATCAGACGCATGTCTTCCGAGCGATTATGGGTCTTTATCTGGCAAACGCTTTGTTTTGGTTGGCAGCCGCTTCAAAACCAGAATTACAACGCCCCGCGCTGTGGGTTCTTTTTTTGTTTATGTCAGGACTGGCCGTTGGACGCATACTAAGCATCCTTATCGATGGAGTTCCGAACGGGATACTTCTCTTTTATCTTGCAGCCGAGATAGCTTTTGCAGCTCTGGCGGCGGTTTCTCTTAAAAAAGTACGGTGAAATAGGAAGTAGTAAAATGGTGAGGTTTGGCTTTGTTTTCTCGATGATTGCAACTCTATCAGTTTCGACATCCGCTTTTGCACAATCTTCATCTGCCCAGACTGCGGTGGACGAAAACTTCTTAGGGATTGAGACTGCCGTTGCCGAAGCGGGAGCTACTCCAATCGCATCGATAGATCACGCGCGCCTGGCCAAAGCCGAAGGCGTAGAAATGCCAGCATCTCGCGTACTCATTTTCTCTGTTCCAGAGATAAACACGCCCATTCTGAAAGGGAACGTGCGAGCAGGACTGGACCTTCCTTTTCGCGTACTTTCCTTCGCTCAGGATGGTGGCCCACAGATCTCTTACACAGACTCGCAATTTCTCAAAGTCCGGCATGGACTCACGGACGCTTCTTCGTTGCGTGCGTTTCAGAGCAAGATGCTCGAAGTTCTAAACGACTTGGAAGCAACACCAGCGCCGACCAACGGGTTGTTTGCCGACTACGGGATCATCGAGCTGCGATCTCAGCTCAGCGTACCAGAGGCAGTCGAACGTCTCAGGACAGCCGTGATGGGGCAGGACGATACTGTCTGGTTTGGAGAAATCGATTTTGCGACCGAAGCTTCCCAACTGGGGGTGGCGCTACCGGATACGGTTCTCTTGCTGTTCGGCGGACCAGCACCCGGTGGCGTGGCAATGGCGGGCTTTCCAGCAATTGGTTTGGATGCCTTTTGCCAAAAACTACTGGTTTATGCGAATGAAGAGGGCGGCTCCGTAGTGATTTTCAATGACATCGCTGCCTTGGCGGAGTTGCACTACGGTTCTTCAGCCGAACCTCATCACGGATTGAACAAACGGCTGACCGAGACATTTCGCAAGGCAATTGAGTAGCCGCTGTTAGGAAAACGCAAAAAACTTTTGCCGATTGGCCATCTTTTCGTCGTCCGCTTTGGGTTGATTTCAGCGGTTCTCAACGCAACAGGCCTACCACGCTTTGGGCCGTTCGTTAGACTTTGCAAAGGCCGCTTTCTGCGCATCGCAGACCTTCGCGAGAATCCAAGGTTCCTTAGGGAGGCCCTTTGCGGCATTGAGCAATGCAAAGGGCCATAACCGCGACGACTAAGCCATAAACTGATTGAATTCGTCGCTAATGCAGACAAACGCGCAGCGCAAAACTATGGGCGAACTACGTAAACTTATGGGGTGCGCGAAGTGTTATGCGCAAACCTACAACCGTCTAGAAGTCCAAATTTTCCACGCTCAGCGCATTTTGCTGGATGAACTCGCGTCGCGGTTCAACCACGTCTCCCATCAGCTTGGTGAACAGGTCATCCGCTTCGACCATATCATCCACGCGCACTTGCAACAGGGTCCGCGCATCCGGGTCGAGTGTGGTCTCCCACAGCTGATCTGGGTTCATTTCTCCTAGCCCCTTGTAGCGTTGCAGTGACAGACCCTTTTCACCCTCTTCCAGAATGGCGCGCAGCAGATCAAGCGGGCCGTGTATGGACTGCATGCGGTCGCGGCGAACCAATGTTGCAGGGGTGTTGTAGATCTCTTGCAGGCTCTGCGTGAAGCTGCCGGTTTTGCGCGCCTCGCCCGAGCGCAGCATCGGGCCGTCCAGCGTACGAACCTCTTCAACACCGCGCAGGATACGGGCCAGTCGGATGCCGTGGTCCTGCGTAATCCGTCCTTGCCAACCGCGCTCGTATTCCAGCGCGATCAGGTCGAGACGGGCGGCAACCTTGTCGGCTACGCCTTGCAGATCGGCATCCACCGCGCCTGGAACAAAGGCACCTGCAACGGCGGCCTGCTCCAGAATGTGGCGTGGGTAGTGGGTTGGGAAGGCGTCCAGAACACGTTTCAGTTGACGCGCTTCGTCGACGACGCGGGTCAGGTCCTGACCGATGATTTCCTCGCCCGAGCCCAGTTTCAGCACGGCCCCTTCGACGCCCTGATTGATCAGGTAGTCATCCAGCGCGGCTTGGTCTTTGAGGTAAACCTCTGATTTACCGCGCGAAACCTTATAGAGTGGCGGCTGTGCGATATAGAGGTATCCACCTTCGATCAGTTCCGGCATCTGCCGGTAGAAGAAAGTCAGCAATAGAGTTCGGATATGCGCGCCGTCCACGTCGGCATCGGTCATGATGACGATCTTGTGGTAGCGCAGTTTCTCGATGTTGAACTCATCGCGGCCAATGCCGGTGCCCAGCGCCATCACCAAGTTACCGATTTCCTGGCTCGACAGCATCCGGTCAAATCGCGCCCGTTCGACGTTCAGGATCTTACCACGCAGGGGTAGTACGGCCTGAGTCAGCCGGTCCCGACCCGTCTGGGCGGAACCACCGGCCGAGTCACCCTCGACGAGGAAGACTTCGGTCTTGGACGGGTCTTTCTCGGAACAGTCTTTCAGCTTACCGGCCAAATAGTTTACATCCATCGCCGTCTTGCGGCGGGTCAGCTCACGCGCCTTGCGAGCGGCCTCACGGGCCAGCGCGGCCTCGATGATCTTGCCTACGATGCCTTTGGCCTCATTCGGGTTTTCCTCGAACCACTCGGCCAGCTTTTCGTTCATCAGACCTTCGACTGCAGGGCGGACTTCGGACGAGACCAGCTTGTCCTTGGTCTGGGATGAAAATTTCGGGTCCGGCACTTTGACCGACAGAACGCAAGTCAGACCTTCACGCGCGTCATCGCCGGTAAAGCTGACCTTTTCCTTCTTCGCGATCCCGCTGGATTGCGCATAGTTGTTGATGGTCCGGGTCAATGCACCCCGGAAACCGGCCACGTGTGTACCACCATCCCGCTGCGGGATGTTGTTGGTGAAGGGCAGAACCGTCTCGTGATAGCTGTCATTCCACCACATCGCGATTTCGACACCGATGTCGTCCCGCTCGCCCTTAATATAGATTGGTTCGGGCATCGCCGGAGACTTGGACCGGTCGAGGTATTTCACGAACTCCTTGACGCCGCCTTCATAGAACAGCTCGGTCTCAAGTCGTTCAGCGGGGCGTTCGTCGATCAGGATGATCCGCACACCCGAATTCAGGAAAGCCAGCTCACGCAGACGCTTTTCCAGCGTCTCGAACGAGTATTCGAGGTTCGAAAACGTGTCGGTCGACGCAAGGAACCTGACTTCGGTCCCGGTGCGATCACCGCAGTCGCCTACGACTTTCAGATGCTCCGCCGTCTCACCGCCTTCAAAGCGCGCCACATGTTCTTTACCCGAACGCCAGATGCGCAGTTCCAGCCAATCCGACAGCGCGTTCACCACGGACACGCCCACGCCGTGTAGACCACCGGACACTTTGTACGAGTTGCTGTCAAACTTACCGCCGGCGTGCAGCTGAGTCATGATGACCTCGGCCGCCGAGACCCCCTCTTCGGGGTGGATATCCACCGGAATCCCGCGTCCGTTGTCACTGACCGAGACGCTGGAATCGGCGTGAATTTTGACGGTCACATGGTCCGCATGTCCGGCCAGAGCCTCATCAATTCCGTTGTCCACGACCTCATACACCATGTGGTGCAGGCCCGAGCCATCGTCTGTATCCCCGATATACATACCGGGGCGCTTGCGAACTGCCTCTAACCCTTTGAGAACTTTGATGGAATCTGCACCATATTCCTGGGGTGCCTGTGCGTCTTCGGACATGCCGTGAGTACCTATATTATTTTGGTAACTTATACGTTTTCTGGGGGGGAATGTCACGCGCTGCCCCAACATTTTGTGTCAGAGAGGCATGTTTTTGGTCCTTTCGGCAGCGGGCTGCCGAAACCTTACAAACGGTCGATATCTGCGGCGATATCTGCAGCTATCTCGTGGGCGTCGACATCGCTGCGTTCTGCCGACAAACGCAGCCCCAAAAGGTCGGATTGGTACCGTGTCGCCAGCCTGTTCGGATCGTGGTCCGGACCGATATCCCCTGCCTCCTGGGCTTGACGGAAAAGATCCGCAAAACACGCCTTCATCTCGGCCATATGCCCACCTGCCTGTTCAGCCAAGTCGTGGTCCTTGGCCTGCAATTCGGCATAGGTTTTGGCCAGCATGCAGGATTTGGCCGGTGCTCCGCTGGCCTCAATCACCAATCGCGGCTGTGTCTTCAAGGCCTCCAGCGGACCCAGTCGATCCGCCAAGGCGCGCAGCCGCGCAACGCCTTCTTGCGCGTAACGCTCTAGCGCCAAGCCATACAGTGCATCCTTGGATCCAAACGCGGCGTAGAAACTGCCGGGCTTCAGCTTCAGCTCGCGTTCCAGGTCTTTCAACGACGTCCCCGCCCAGCCTTGGCGCCAGAAGATATCCCTAGCCCGGGCGATCAGGGCGTCACGGTCATATTCAGGTCTGCGTGGCATCATCTTCACCAATTCTTGAACGATTGCTCAAATATATACTTGAGCGACCGCTCAAGAAAGACTATTTCTGCCCTATCGCGCCAGAAAAGGAGTTTTCACATGGCCAACTTCCCGTCTCATGACCTCGATTCCGCGCCCGAAGGGTCCAAACCGCTGCTGGAAAAGTCGCAAGCCGCTTTTGGCCGCCTGCCCGGCCTGCACAAGGTAATGGCCGAAAGCCCCCAGCATCTGGAAGGGTATCAGGTATTGCACGGCCTGTTCATGCAGACCGATTTCGACAATGACGAGAAAACCGTTGTCTGGCAGACCATCAACGTCGAAAACGAATGCCACTACTGCGTTCCCGCACACACCGGCATCGCCAAGATGATGAAGGTCTCGGACGAGATTACCGAGGCACTGCGCAACGAAACCCCGCTGCCGTCGGCCAAGCTTGAGGCCCTGCGCACCTTTACCCTGCAAGTGATGGAAACCCGCGGCAACCCGACCGAAGAACAACTGCAAGCCTTCTTTGACGCTGGCTATTCGCACCGCGCAGTTCTGGATGTGGTGTTGGGTCTGGCCCAGAAGACCATGTCGAACTACGTCAACCACATGGCCAAAACGCCGGTCGACGAAGTGATGCGCGGCTTCCTTTGGGAGCGTAAGGTCAACGAACCTGCCTAAACGACCACCGAGCCCTCATCGCCTTCTGTCACGATCAGCGTTTGGGCACGGTCCCCCAATTCCGCAAACAGCTCAGGCCCGGTGCCCGTCATCCAGGCCTGAGCGCCCAGCGCGCAGATTTCGTCATAGAGCGCAGCGCGCCGACCCGCGTCCAGATGCGCGGCCACCTCATCCAACAAAACGATCGGCGGCGCACCGACCATCCCTGCCAGCGCCCGTGCATTCGACAGAATCAGAGAAACCAACAGGGCTTTCTGCTCACCTGTCGAACAGTCCTTGGCCGGAACGCCTTTGGCCGCAAAAACACCGTACAGATCTGACCGATGCGGCCCCACCAATGTGCGTCCCGCCGCCAGATCGCGGAAGCGGCTTTCATTCAAAGCCTCGCGCAGATCCTCCGCACTTGCAGGCATCGCGCCTTCGGTTTGAATCAACTCTAACTCAGCGGAAGGGAACGCGGTTTCTGCCTGATCTTGCGCCGCACGGAGATGGTCTAGCGCCGCAAGCCGCGCCGCATGGATACGATACCCGGTCTCAGCCATCTGCCCCTCGAGCGCGGCATACCAATGGGCATCGCGCACCTGTTCCTTCAACAGACGATTCCGCTCGCGCATGGATTTTTCGTAAGTCAGGGACGCCTCGGCGTGGGTCGGGTCAAAACTCAGCGCGATCCGGTCCAGAAACCGCCGCCGCCCTTCTGCCCCTTCGATCCACAGACGATCCATCGAGGGGATCAGCCAAACTACGCGGGCCAGCTTGCCCAGATCGATCTGGCTAGAGGCTTTGCCGTCAATCCGCACTTGCCGCGCAGCGCCGCCTTCGGACCAGGTTTCGATCTCGTAGTTTTGGCCCTGCACCTGTAGCAGACCGGACAGCTTCCAGCCCAGCGCCTCTGGCCGCCGCGTCATCTCGGCCGCACTGGCGCGGCGCATCCCACGACCAGGGGAAAACAATGACACCGCTTCCAGGATGTTGGTCTTGCCCGCCCCGTTCGGCCCATGAATCGCAACCGGCCGACCGTCCAGAGACAGCCGCGCCAACTTGTGAGACCGAAAATGCGAGACCGTAAGCTCGGTCAGGGCCAAGGTCATGACCCCTCCGTTTTGTTAAGGATCACCCCGCAGGGTCGATCAGACGCGCATCGGCATGACAACATAGACCGCGCTTTGGTCATTGCCTTCGCGCATCAGGGTCGGATCGCCTGCCGAGTTGAACAGGAACACAGCGTTCTCACGATCTACTTGGCTGGCGATCTCAAGCAGGTATTTTGCGTTGAACCCGATTTCAAGCCGCTCGTCCCCGTAGGCCACAGCCAGCTCTTCTTCGGCGGCACCGCTGTCGGGCGCGTTCACCGAAAGAACCAGTTTGTCTGCATCCAGTTGCAGTTTAACCGCACGCGAACGCTCCGAGGATACGGTCGCCACACGGTCGACAGCCTGCGCAAACTCGGCCGCGTCCACTTCTAGCTGGCGCGTGTTGCCCTGCGGAATCACGCGGGTGTAGTCCGGGAAGGTTCCGTCGATCACTTTTGAGGTCAGAGTAATGTCAGGCGTCGCAAAGCGAACCTTGGTTTCGCTGACCGAAACGGCGATATCCATCTCGTCATCGTCCAGCAGCTTGCGCAGCTCGCCCACGGTTTTGCGCGGTACGATCACGCCCGGCATGTCGGCTGCCCCATCCGGCAGATCCGCGTCGATCCGCGCCAGTCGGTGACCATCAGTTGCCACGCAGCGCAACACCTTGCCGCCCTCGGCCCCGTCAGCCACATGCATATAAACACCGTTCAGGTAGTACCGCGTCTCTTCGGTCGAGATCGCAAATTTCGATTTATCAAACAACCGACGCAGCAACGCAGCAGACGCCGTAAAGTTCGATTGGTATTCCGAGGACGCCATCACCGGGAAATCTTCTTTCGGCAGCGTCGCCAGCGAGAAATTCGACCGGCCGGCCTCGACCGTCAGACGGCCCGCGGCGCTGTCAGCGGTCAAGGTGACCAACGCGCCATCGGGCAGTTTGCGCACAATTTCATGCAGGGTGGTCGCCGCAACCGTCGTCGCACCGGCCTTTTCAACCTGCGCGGGCGCTTTGTCGACAACCTCGATATCCAGATCGGTTGCCCGGAACATGGCCTGGTCGCCTTCGGCCTCGATCAAGACATTGGCAAGTATGGGAATGGTGTTGCGACGTTCGACAACAGATTGGGCCTGGGAAACGGCCTTGAGAAGGGTGCCGCGTTCGATGCTGATCTTCATACCCTCAATTCCTCTGACTTGCGTGCCGAAATGGGCGGGACTGGCACGTTAGCGGTTCCGCCCTGAGGCACAAGGATTTTTTACGGATTTCTCGGTTGGATTGCCCAATGCGTCAAGGGGCGCGTGGCCCGGCGGGCACAGTTCCTGTTCAACCGTGGATTATAGCGCACAAGAAAACGCCCCGGGCGTGAGGGTCCGGGGCGTTTCCTGAGTTATGGTAACAGACCTCAGGCTTCCAAGGCGCGGCGCAGCATTTCGACGTCTTCGGCGATCTGGCCGTCTGTCGTTTTCAGCTCTTCGATGCGCTTGACGCCATGCATGACCGTGGTGTGGTCACGTCCGCCAAACCGGCGGCCAATCTCGGGCAGGGACCGACTGGTCAGTTGCTTGCACAGATACATCGCCACCTGACGCGGGCGGGCATAAGACCGCAGACGCTTGGGGCCAATGATGTCGCTGAGGCGGATGTTGTAATAGTCCGAGACCTTGCGCTGAATTTCTTCGACGGTGATCTTGCGCTCGGATGCGCGCAGCACGTCGGCCAGACAATCCTGCGTCAGCTCCATGTCGATCTCGCGACCAACCAGAGAGGCAAAAGCGAACAAACGAGTCAGAGCGCCTTCCAGCACACGGACGTTGGTCGAGATACGATGGGCGAGAAATTCCAGAACGCCATCGGCGATGGTCAGGTCAGGATAGGTCGAGCTATATTGCTGAACCTTGTTCTGCAGGATGCCCAGACGCAGTTCATAGTCGGTCGGGTGCAGGTCGACGACCAGACCACATTGCAGGCGCGACTTTACCCGATCTTCCAGATCCTTGATCTCACCGGGCGCGCGGTCGGCGGAAATGATGATCTGCTTGTTCTGATCTACCAGAGCATTGAACGTGTGGAAGAACTCTTCCTGGGTTGAATCTTTGCCTGCGATGAACTGCACGTCATCCACCATCAGCACGTCGACCGAACGGAACAGATGTTTAAAGTCCATCATCCGACGTTCGCGCAGGGCCTGTACGAAACGGTACATGAACTGCTCCGCCGAAAGGTACAGCACGTTCAGCTCGGGACGCTTGGTTTTCAGTTCCCAGGCGATGGCATGCATCAGGTGTGTTTTACCAAGACCCACACCACCATACAGGACCAACGGATTGAACGTCACCGGACCGCCTTCCGAAACCCGGCGCGCGGCGGCATGGGCCAGTTCGTTTGGTTTGCCGACAACAAAGCTGTCAAAGGTGAAACGGGAATCCAGCGGCGCGGCCTGCAGCGATTCCAGAGCATCATTCCCAGCCTCAACCTGTGGCGCAGCGGGTGTTTCCGTTACAACAGCCGGTTCGGCCTGCGCCTCGACTGTTGGGCGGGCCGGTGAGTTTGCAGCCACGCGAAAAGCCAGCCGCTGAACAGATTCCCCTGCGGTGTTCATCTCATACAAGATGAGATCCGCAAAGTTCTGGCTTACATAGTTGCCCATGAAATTGGTGGGAACGGAGAACACTGCTACGCCGTCCTGCAACTCTTGGAATTCAAGAGGCTCAATCCAGGTGGTGTAGTTGTTCTTTCCGATCGCCTTGAGCAACTTGTTACGTAGTAGTCCCCATTTCTCTTGTGTCATTAAGCGCCTCACGCATCCCATTCTTTATTGGCCTGTCGGCCTTATTACTAAGTTCCGGTCGCCCGGTTTGAGCAATCGCACGCATAGGGATACCCATCGCCAAACCCCAAAAGTTTGGCGGGTGTTGTTCAGAAAGTCCGCACTACCCAGTTCGCCAGCGTTCCACCACAGAAACGCCCTGAAACAGGGTTGCGCATCGCAATCTCATTTTCGACAGGGCTTTGTTCCTTGGTCCCCCAAGGCCCACAGCAGATCAGCAAACAAGTTGCCAACATTCGTTCCGGACCATCCTGATGCCCGTCAGTTAGGTCGCTGGAACAGCCTGTCCCCCCAAGCGAGTGAATCGCTGACTTAGTGGTAACAAGAGGCCAAGGCGTCCGGCAACGAAACTCTGATGTTGACTCGGGTCTTTGGCCGAAAGAATCTCTCAGATTTGTGAAGGCGCGGCATTCCGGCAACAGCAAAAAAAAAGCGCCACTATTTGTGACGCTTTTTAAACAATCAGAAGCGCAATAGTTGACCCGGGGTCAACCTTAGGGCTTAGCCCAGCGCTTTGACGCGCGCCGACAGGCGCGACATTTTACGCGATGCGGTGTTCTTGTGGAACACGCCTTTGGTTACGCCGCGCATCAGTTCAGGCTGAGCTGCGCGCAGAGCTGCGGTTGCAGCGTCTTTGTCACCGGATGCGATCGCTTCTTCCACTTTACGCAGGTAGGTGCGGATGCGCGAACGACGTGCTTTGTTGATTGCGAAACGCTTCTCGTTCTGACGAGCGCGTTTTTTTGCTTGGGGCGAATTTGCCATCTGTGTCTCTGACCTTTGGTTCGGTACGTTATCAAGGGTTGCGCGCCACGGATTAACCGCACCGGATCAGAAATCACGAGTGTGAGTCGGGCCAAGCGGGCCGCACGCGCATGTATAGCGGCGCTTACTATCCAAGTTGTCCCGGTTTGCCAAGCCGATTCTTTCAATGCGCATGGCAGGTATGAAAAAGGCGGGCCAAGACCCGCCTGTTCAACCCGGTTAAGGTACCGCTTACTTGTCGCGGAACTGTGCGGCGCGCTTTTCGAGGAACGCAGCCATACCCTCTTTTTGATCTTCGGTCGCGAACATCGAGTGGAAGACGCGACGTTCAAACAACATCCCCTCGCTCAACGGCAACTCATAGCTGCGGTTCACGGCCTCTTTTGCCGCCATCGTGCTCAACTGAGATTTTTCAGCGATCTTCTGGGCCGCGCCCATCGTCTCTTCCATCAGTTTCTTGGCGGGAACAACGCGGCTGACAAGGCCCGAGCGCTCGGCTTCTTCAGCGTCCATGAAACGACCCGTCAGGTTCATGTCCATGGATTTGGACTTACCGACAAACCGCGTCAGACGCTGGCTGCCGCCCAATCCCGCAATCACACCAAGGTTGATCTCGGGCTGTCCGAACTTGGCGGTATCGGCGGCGATGATGAAGTCGCACAGCATCGCCAACTCGCATCCACCGCCCAGCGCATAGCCCGCAACGGCCGCGATGATCGGTTTGCGGATCGCGCAGACACGGTCGTTCAAGGCACCAAAGAGGTTTGAGCTGTACACATCAACAAAGCTCATCTCGGACATCTCCTTGATGTCCGCACCAGCCGCAAAGGCCTTTTCCGATCCTGTGATGACGATGCAGCGCACCTTGTCATTGGTATCCGCGTCTTCCAACGCGGTGCACAATTCCTGGGCCAGCTGTGAATTCAGCGCATTCAGCGCGTCGGGTCTGTCGAGCTTGATAAGTGCGACGTGGTCTTCGATTTCGACGATGATCGTCTCAAAAGCCATGAGGTGTAAGCTTCCGGTTGTTCCGTTCAGGTACGATTCCTTATCACGCGCATTCGCTGGATCAAGTTATCTTTGGCATTGCGCGCAATAGAAGGATGAACGACCGGACTGGGTGATTCTTTTGATCTGCGCGCCGCATCCTTCCGTCCGGCACGGTTCGCCCTCACGCCCGTATACATCAAAACTGTGCTGAAAATATCCAAGTTCTCCATCGGCTTGGCGGAAATCGCGCAGCGAGGAACCGCCAGCTTCGATGGCGTCTTGCAGCACCTGACGGATGATCGGAACCAACGCCGCAACCCGCGACGCAGAAATCTGCCCGGCTTTGCGACGTGGCGACACGCCCGCGCGATAAAGCGCCTCGCAGACGTAAATGTTGCCCAATCCGGCAACGATTCCCTGATCCAGTAATGCGGATTTGACCGGAGTGTTCTTGCCGCGAAACGCATCAATCAGATGTTGTTCGTGAAAGTCATTGCCCAATGGTTCCGGTCCCAAAACCGAAAGCAGTTTATGGGCGTCCGCAGCGGCCGTTTGCAAAAGGTCCATCGCACCAAAACGACGCGGATCATTGAAGGTTACGCGCGCACCGTTGGCCATGTGAAAGACCACATGGTCGTGTTTTTCAGGCATGGGATGGTCATGCACAAATTGCCCCAACGGGTCACCGGACACCGTCATCCGGCCTGACATACCAAGATGAATCAGCAAGGTCTCACCACTACTGAGATCCGCCAAGATGTATTTTGACCGCCGCCGCAACCGATCAACGCGCTGCCCGGTCAGCCGTTCGGCCATTCGGTCGGGAAAAGGCCATCGCAGATCGGGGCGGTTCACGTCGGCACGCTCGATCACCACACCTTCCATCGCCGGGGACAAGCCGCGTCTTACTGTCTCGACCTCTGGCAATTCGGGCATTACAGGGCTCCTAATTCAAAGGGCCGCATTGTGCCCCGGTTCCAGAGCCCTATAACAGAGGCGAAATTCGACAAACGGCAAGGCAAATGTCCGACAACAGCGACAAGACCACACATTTCGGGTTTGAAACCGTCCCCGAGGCTGAAAAGGCCGGGCGCGTTCAAGGCGTATTCAACTCGGTCGCCTCGAAATACGACGTGATGAATGATGTCATGTCGATGGGCATCCACCGGGTCTGGAAAGATGCGATGATGGACTGGCTGGCACCGCGCCCCGGTCAGGGCTTGCTGGATGTGGCAGGTGGTACCGGAGACATCTCGTTCCGGTTCCTCAAACGCGCGGGCTATGGCCATGCCACAGTACTGGACCTGACCGAGCCGATGCTGATCGAGGGTCGCCAGCGCGCCGAAGCAGATCAAATGTCGGACAGCCTGAACTGGGTTGTGGGCGATGCGATGTCGCTGCCTTTCGACGACAACAGTTTTGATGTCTACACCATTTCATTCGGCATCCGGAACGTAACACGCCCGCAAGAGGCCTTGAATGAGGCATTCCGTGTGCTGAAACCCGGCGGCCGCCTGATGGTGCTGGAATTCAGTCAGCTACCCAATGAGGGGCTGCAGAAACTCTATGACCTCTACAGCTTCAACGTCATCCCGCGCATGGGTAAGCTGATCGCCAATGATTACGACAGCTATCAGTACCTTGTGGAATCGATCCGCAAATTTCCCGATCAGGACACCTTTCTGGATATGGTCCGCGCCGCCGGTTTTGAAAACGCGAAATACCGAAACCTGAGCATGGGCATCGCCGCGCTGCATTCCGGCTGGAAGATCTGATGCGCGGTCCACACAACATCATTCGCCTGATCCGGACAGGCGCCACGCTCGAACGCACGGGCGCGATGAACGTTGTGCTGGACGCGTTCGAAGCTCCGCGTGCCCTGCGCATTGTCGCCCATGCTTTGGGCAAACCGTTCCAATGGCTGGGCTACAAAGGCGACCCCGCCATGCCGCCTGCAACCCGAGCCCTGACGGCTCTGGGCCCGGCATACATCAAGTTCGGTCAGGTATTGTCGACCCGCCCCGATGTGGTCGGAAACGAGCTGGCCGCTCAACTGCGCGTATTGCAGGACAAGCTGCCACCGTTTCCCAAAGCCGAAGCCATGGCGGAGGTCGAGAAAGAACTTGGCCAGCCGGTTTCCGAGATCTTCAGCGAATTCAGCGAACCCATCGCCGCAGCGTCAATTGCGCAGGTCCACAAGGCCAAGCTGGTCAGCACGGGCGAAGATGTTGCAGTCAAAGTGCTGCGCCCCGGAATTGAACGCGCATTCCGCAAGGATGTTGATGCATTCTATTTCGCTGCCCGGATCGTTCAGCTCTGCGCCCCGGGCGCGCGCCGCTTGCGCCCTATGGAAGTGATCGAACATTTCGATGGCGTCGTACGCGGCGAACTCGACCTTCGCCTGGAAAGCGCCGCTGCATCTGAATACGCAGCCAACACGAAAAACGACTCCGGTTTCTGGTTGCCACCCGTGGTTTGGTCCCTGTCGGCCCGCCGCGTTATGACGCTCAGCTGGGCGGATGGCATTCCTTTGGGCGACAATGCGGCGCTGGACGCAGCAGGGCACAATCGCCGCGATCTGGCGGAACGCGTCTTGCGCTTGTTCCTGCTGCACGCTCTGCGCGATGGCTATTTCCATGCCGATATGCACCAGGGCAACCTGAAGGTCGCCGCAAACGGTGACATCATCGCCTATGACTACGGTATCATGGGCCATATCGACGAATACACCCGTCGCGTTTACGCCGAAATTCTTTTCGGCTTCATCCGCCGTGATTATAAACGCGTGGCCGAGGTGCATTTCGAGGCCGGATACGTCCCCGCCAATCAGGACGTCGACGAATTCGCCCGCGCCCTGCGTGCAGTTGGCGAGCCCATTTTCGGCATGGACGCCACCCACATTTCGATGGGCCGCCTGCTGAATTACCTGTTCGAAGTGACCGAACGGTTCGGCATGGAAACCCGTACGGAACTGATCCTTCTGCAACGCACAATGGTTGTGGTGGAAGGCGTGGCACGCTCACTCGACCCGCACATGAATATTTGGGAGGTCGCCCGACCTGTCGTCGAGGACTACATCAAGCAATCCATCGGTCCCCGCGCCGCCCTACGAGATTTTGGCAAGACCGCGATGGTTCTGGCGCGCTTTGGTCCGCGTCTTCCCAACTTGGTCGAAAACGCTCTGATCGCACAAACGCAAAAAGGCGTCTCGCAGAACAAAGGCCTTTCTTCAGCCATCCTTCCCGCAACGATCGGAGCCGCCGCCGGTGCGGCGATCGTCCTGATCCTTACCTCTTTCAGCTAGAATCAACCCGCCTGCTTCATCTGGCCAAGAATACCTTCGGGGGGAGTCGCGCCTTGGCGCGATGGGGGGCAGACAGCCCCCCTGCGACCTATCAGATCAAAGCCGCTCGAAGGCAATGGCGATACCCTGCCCGCCGCCAATGCACATTGTGACCAGTGCTTTTGACCCGCCAGTGCGCTCAAGCTCATAAAGCGCCTTCAGGGTAATGATCGCGCCGGTTGCACCCACCGGATGCCCCAGAGCGATAGCGCCTCCATTCGGGTTCACCTTAGCCGCATCCAGACCCAATTCCTTGTTCACCGCCAAAGCCTGAGACGCAAAGGCCTCGTTGCTTTCAATCACGTCAAAGTCGTCAACGGACAAGCCGGTGCGGGCCATCAGGTTCTGCACAGCCGGAACCGGCCCGATCCCCATCACCTCGGGGCGTACGCCCGCATGGCCATATCCCAGAATCCGTGCCTTGGGCTTCAGACCGGCCTTTTCAGCAGCGTCCGCCGTAGCCAAAACCATCGCAGCCGCACCATCATTGATACCCGACGCATTGCCCGCGGTCACACGACCCTCTTTCTGGAACGCCGGGCGCAACCCTGCCAGCGCCTCGGCCGATGTCTGCTTGGGGTGCTCATCGACCATGAAGTCAACCATGTCGCGTTTGACTTTCACCTGCACGGGCGCGATCTGGCTTTCGAAATAGCCCGCCCCGATGGCCGCAGCAGCACGGTTCTGGCTGGTCAATGCAAAGTCATCCATCTGCTCACGCGTGATCTGATGCTCGTCCGCAACGTTTTCAGCCGTCACCCCCATATGGCCGGTGCCGAAGGGGCAGTTGAGCGCGCCCAACATCATATCGAGCGACTTTACGTCCCCCATTTTCGCCCCCCAGCGCGCCTGAGGAACTATGTACGGGCTGCGCGACATGCTTTCGGCACCCCCAGCGACGGCAAATTCTGCATCACCCAGCATCAGAGACTGAACCGCCGACACAATCGCCTGCGCGCCGGACCCACACAGACGGTTCACGTTCATTGCCGGTGTTTCGTTCGGAATGCCCGCCTGTTTCGCGGCAGCACGCGACAGGTACATGTCGCGTGGTTCGGTATTGATGACGTGGCCGAAAACCACATTGCCGATCTGAGCGGCCTCAACACCGGACCTCTCCATCGCCGCTTCGGTCACGACAGTTGCAAGATCAATCGGTGCAGTTGAGGCCAGCGCCCCGCCAAAAGTACCAATCGCGGTGCGGGCACCATCAAGAATCACGATGTCTTTCATGTCTCTACTCCTCTGGGATTTGGCGGAACTATGCATCTGCGGCATCAAGCTGTCCCATGGAACGTACCGTCACAAGCAGAATTGACATCCTAAGCCCAAACGCGCATGAGATTCCGTCATGACGGACAATTCAGACGATATCCTGACACGCCTGCCCGCCCGCCTGAAAGAGGCGCGCCGGGCCAAAGGCCTGTCGCTGGAAGCCGTAGCGAACCTAAGCGGCGTTTCACGATCCATGGTCAGCCAGATCGAACGCGGCGAAAGCAGCCCAACGATCTCGACCCTTTGGAACCTGACCCGCGCGCTGCAGGTGGATTTCGCTGGCCTGCTGGAGGATGCAAACAGCGCAGATCAGATTGAGGTCCTCCGAAACTCCGAAGTGCCCAGCATCGACAACATGGGCCAAAACTGCCGAATACGCATTCTGTCTCCGCCCGAAGAGGCGGGCGGGCATGAGGTCTATGACATTCAGTTCGACAAAGGTGGCGCCCTGAACAGCCAACCCCATGCGCGTGGCGCGCGCGAGCAACTGACCGTCCTTGAGGGCGCTGTGCGTGTCACGTCGGGATCTGCTGTCAGCAATCTGAAACAAGGCGATACCGCGCGCTATGCGGCAGATATTGCCCATTCGATTGCCGCGGACGGACCTGCGCGTGTCTTTCTTATCGTTAAGAACGCCTGAATCTGGCGGATTTCCGCCTTCACGGATTTTTTTCCGCAATTATGTCATTCCCCTATTTGGGAAATGCGTCCGTTATGTTAGACACGCGACTCAGATGAAGGAGATCGCCATGGCAGATGCATTCCTGTCCCACATTTCGGACACCCTCGCGCAGATCGAAGCTGAAGGGCTTTATAAACGCGAACGAATGATCACCTCGCCTCAGGGCGGTGAGATCATGGTGGGCGACAAAAAGGTCATCAACCTGTGCGCCAACAACTATCTCGGTCTGGCCGACCACCCTGCGCTGATCGACGCTGCCAAGGGTGCAATGGAGCCCAAAGGGTTCGGCATGGCCTCGGTCCGGTTCATCTGCGGGACGCAGGACATCCATCGTGAGCTTGAACAGCGTCTGGCAAAGTTCCTGAACAAGGACGACGCAATCCTGTTCGCCGCCTGTTTCGATGCCAATGGTGGGCTGTTTGAGCCTTTGTTAGGGCCTGAAGACGCCATTATCTCGGACAGTCTGAACCACGCTTCGATCATCGATGGCGTCCGTCTGTGCAAGGCCAAGCGCTATCGCTATCTGAACAATGACATGAACGACCTTGAAGCCTGGCTGAAACAGGCGCGCGAGGACGGGGCGCGGCATATCATGATCGCCACCGATGGCGTGTTCTCGATGGACGGCTATCTGGCCAACCTGCCGAAGATTCGCGAATTGGCTGACAAATACGATGCCATCGTCATGGTCGATGATTGCCATGCCACTGGCTTTATGGGGCCGAACGGTGCGGGCACGCCGGATCACTTCGGCGTCGACGTGGATATTCTGACGGGAACTTTGGGCAAGGCACTTGGGGGGGCAATCGGCGGTTACATCGCCGGGCCGCAGCCAGTGATCGACCTGCTACGGCAGCGGGCGCGGCCCTATCTGTTCTCAAACTCGCTGCCGCCCTCCATCGTCGCCGCCGGTTTGGAAGCGATCCGTCTTGTCGAAGAAGGCGACATTCTGCGCGCCCAACTGTTTGGCAACGCGAAATACTGGCGCGCTGGGCTGGAAAAGCTGGGTTTTGACCTGCTGCCCGGCGAGCACCCGATCATCCCCGTGATGCTGGAAGAAGCGCAGTTGGCGCAGGACATGGCCGCGCGCCTGTTTGACGAAGGCGTCTATGTCTCGGGCTTCTTCTTTCCGGTCGTCCCGCGCGGCCAAGCACGGATCAGAACGCAGATGAATACGGCTCTGACAAAGGATGAATTGGACCGTGCCCTGGCTGCCTTTGGTAAGGTCGGCAAAGAGTTGGGAGTGATTTCATGATCCTACCCTCGGTGGTCCACGCGATTGGAAATACACCTCTTGTCGACCTGTCGCGCATTTGCCAGCGACTGGATCTGGATGGCCGCATTCTGGCCAAGCTGGATTACCTGCTGCCGGGGTTCTCGAAAAAGGACCGCGCCGCAAGGTCGATTGTCGAACTGGCGCGCGCAGAAGGCACCCTGTTGCCGGGACAGACGGTTGTCGAACTGACCTCGGGCAATATGGGCACTGGACTGGCGATTGTTTGCGGTATTATGGGGCATCCTTTTGTGGCAGTGATGAGCGCCGGAAACTCGGTCGAACGGGCGCGGATGATGCGTGCACTTGGGGCCGAAGTCGTCATTGTCCCACAGGCCGAAGGCAGCAAACGCGGTGAGGTTTCGGGCCCGGATCTGGCTTTGGTGGACGAGGCCGCTCAACGCATTACAACCGACCGAAAAGCTTTTCGGGCCGATCAATTCGGCCATTCCGGCAACCCCCAATCCCATGCCACGGGCACTGGTCCGGAATTCTGGGAGCAATCCGGTGGCACAATCACCGCTTTTTGCGATTTTGCAGGTTCCGGCGGCACCCTGGCCGGGGCCGCTGCCTTTCTCACCCCGCACGGTGTGCGCTGTTATGCCGTGGAACCCGAAGGCGCGCGGGCCATCGCTGGCGAAGCCATCACCAATCCCGATCACCCGATTCAGGGCGGGGGTTATGCGATGGGCGATCTGGTTCATCTGAACGGCACATCTCTGGCCGGGCACCTGGCGGTTTCGGGAGACGCGGCGCGGGAAGGGGCGCGGATGCTGGCCCGAACCGAAGGCATTTTCGCAGGCTACTCGGCAGGCGCAAACCTTGCGGGGGCGATAGAACTGTTGCGCGGCCCGGAAAAGGGCGGCTGCGTAGCGATTGTGATGTGTGACAGTGGGCTGAAGTACCTGTCGACCGATTTGTGGGAGTGATCAAATGCGACCCAACACCATGAAAGCGCTTGAGAAATCCAAGCCCGAAGAAGGTCTGTGGATGGTTCAGGCCCCCGTACCAGAGATCGGCCCGGAAGAGGTTCTGATCCGTATCAACAAGACCGGCATCTGTGGAACCGACATCCATATCTGGAACTGGGATGAATGGGCCGCACACACGGTCCCGGTGCCAATGATTACCGGCCACGAATTCGCTGGTGAGATCGTTGAAATCGGGCGCAACGTTACTGGTCTTGAGATCGGTCAGCGCTGCTCGGGCGAAGGGCATCTGATCACAAACGACAGCCGCCAAAGCCGCGCAGGCAAGTTCCATCTGGACCCCGGCACACGGGGGATCGGGGTGAATGAGCAAGGGGCGTTTGCACAATACCTGAAACTGCCCGCATTCAATGTCGTTCCCCTGCCGGATGATGTACCCGATGAAATCGGCGCCATCCTCGATCCCCTGGGCAACGCAGTTCACACCGCGCTGAGTTTCGACTTGCTGGGCGAAGATGTTCTGATCACCGGCGCGGGCCCCATCGGGATCATGGCAGCCGCCGTGGCCCGCCATGCGGGGGCGCGGCATGTAGTGATCACCGATATCAATCCCGACCGCTTGAAACTGGCCGAGCATGTCGTGCCAACTGTGCGCGCTGTGGATGTCAGCAAGGAAGACTTGCAGGACGTCATTACCGAACTTGGCATGCAGCAGGGCTTTGACGTTGGGCTGGAAATGTCAGGCTCCCAAACCGCGCTGGATCAGATGGTCGAGGCGCTGGTGATGGGCGGCAAGATCGCCCTGCTGGGTATCCCGCCCGGAAAGTCTCCGGTCGACTGGTCCCGCATCGTCTTCAAGGCCGTTACCATTAAGGGGGTCTACGGGCGCGAGATGTTCGAGACCTGGTACAAGATGATCGCCATGTTGCAGAATGGTCTGGACGTCAGCCGCGTGATCACGCATCGGTTCAACGTCGACGACTTTGCCCAAGGGTTTGAGGCCATGAAATCCGGCCAATCGGGGAAGGTGGTCCTCGACTGGACTTAACGCTCTGGAACTGCGCAGAGTTAGACCCTAAACAGGGGTGACTCAGGCGTTTGGAGGAGCAAATGGGCGACAAGGATCACCGCTATCTTGAGCGCGGAATCGAGGACACTCTGGTCACCGATTTCGCGGAAACCCATCGCAAAAGCTATGGCGACTTTCTGCAGCTCAAGACATTGCTGAACCTGCAAAAAACCTTTCAGGAACCCGCGCAACCCGATGAGATGCTTTTCATCATCATCCATCAGGTCAGCGAGCTGTGGCTGAAACTGATGCATCACCAGCTTGTCGAGGTGCGGCGTTTCTTGCAGCAGGATGATTTTGGTCCGGCGATGAAGAACCTCGACCGGGTCAAGGCGATCCAACGGCAGTTGATCACCGCTTGGGAGACGCTGCTGACCATGACCCCCGCCGACTACATGACGTTCCGGCAGGCGCTTGGCAGTTCGTCGGGATTCCAAAGCTACGGTTACCGCCGGATCGAGTTCATTCTTGGCAACAAGGACGCTTCGACCCTCAAGGTACACGCCCACGATCCCGAAGTAACAGAGATGCTGAACGCCGCGCTCACCAAACCCTCGCTCTATGACGAGGTCCTGCATATGCTGGCCCGCCAGGGCTTCGATGTGCCGGAGGACCTGCTGAACCGGGACTATGCGCAGCCCTATTCAGGTGATCCGCGCATTGTCAAAATCTGGGTGCAGGTGTTCCGCGATACGGGGCGATACTGGGACCTCTACGCGCTGGCGGAAAAGCTGATGGATGTGGAGTCACTGTTCCAGCGTTGGCGGTTCGATCATGTCACCGCTGTTGAACGGGTGATTGGGAACCAACCCGGCACCGGAGGATCCAGCGGAGTGTCCTTCCTGCGCAAGGCCTTGGATTTGAGGTTCTTCCATGATCTCTACGATGTGCGCACCGAGTTGATGTATACCGAGCAGGAGTAGACGATGCTGTACCGGGGATTCACTCAGGAAGAGTTAGAGCGGGAGTATTCTCCCAGCTCGATGATCGGGGGCGACCTGACGCCATACCTGGACAGCTACGCCGCGCTCAGCGCGCAGCATCGATCGCAGATGGAGGTTATCGGGAACGTCTCGTACGGCGAGCCAACGGCGCAGGTATTGGATTTCTTTCCTGCAAAAGGCACCGGCGCACCGCTGCATGTTTTTATTCACGGCGGCTATTGGCAGGCTCTAAGTCAGCGGGAATCAGCAATGATGGCCCCGGCGTTGGTTCAGGCCGAGCAGTCCTTTGCGACCCTCAATTACACGCTGGCTCCCGATGCACGGATTGGCGACATGATCGCGGAATGTCGCGACGCTTTGCTGTGGTTGGCCGCCAACGCGCCTGATCTGGGATTTGATCCGTCCCGAGTCACCCTGTCGGGGCACAGCGCCGGAGCACATCTGGCGGCAATGGTCATGGCGACCTCGGCCGATGCATTGGCCCGCTCTGGCTTACGCGTCCGCGATGTGATTCTGATCAGCGGCGTCTATGATCTGGAACCGATCAGCCTGACCTCGGTCAACGACCCATTGCAACTGACGCCAGTGGAGGTTCACGACCTGTCCCCGATCCTGCACTTACCCACCCCTGGCCCGCGCTATCACGTGACAGTGGCTGAACGGGACACACCCGAATTCATCCGCCAAAGCCGGGACTATGCGGAGTTGCTGCGCAAGGGCGGGCATTCTGTGAGCTTTGATCTACAAAAGGGCGTGCACCATTTCGACATCATTATGCATCGGGGCACTTTTCTGCCCACGTCGCAGTGATCGCCGACCCAGCTCCTTCGCTCTAGGTTAAATGATGACCTAAACGGCCACGGCCCTTGTCACGACGGACGGGATTGGAACTTCCCAAATCGGCCCAGATCCGTGTTTTTTAAGCACCTGATCCACCACAGATTTTCGGATTGCAGAGGCATTTTCTTCTGGTTGCGGGCGCAACAGAGCACCTCCGCGCGCGGTGCCTTCGCGGAAAAAATCATAGGGCGCACCCGGATCTTCCACGCGCCACATTGAGGCGACCGTGACGCAAGAGCAATCCTGAAACCCGGCAGAGGACAGGACCGGAAAGGACAACGCAGGGTCTGCGTAGTCGTTAGCCCCAGGTCCGGGCGGCAACGTGATGTCAGGGTGGCCATGTGCTTCAATTGAACCAAAGACGTACCCGAGCGCCGTTTCTACCTCGGGTCCACACCAGACTGAGAAAGCCAGTTTTCCCCCGGGGCGCAAAACGCGACGGGCCTCTTTGAACACCGCCGGCGGGTTCGGAACGTGCGGAATTCCGAATCCGATGGTCACGGTGTCAAACTTTTCGTCATCGAAATCCAGATCCATCACGTCGCCTTCGACGAATCGCGCCTTGGGCACTGCATCCCGCGCCATTTCAAGCATCGCTGGCGAGAAATCGACACCGGTCACGTTCGCCCCGGCATGGACCAGTCCAGCTGTCACATTGCCATGACCACAGCAGAGGTCGAGCGCATTGGTGCCCGGTCCGGGTGCGACTGCCTCGATAAGATGGGGAACCACCATGTTGGCGGCCCGGGCGAACGCCCGAGCGTAGGATTGCGCAACTTGCTCATCCGACCACTCGCGCTTTTCAAGCGCCGCGAAAGTGTTGGCATCCGCCATCCGCTGTCCTTTCCGGGACCATTTGCAAGCTTACCACATTTCCCGGCCATTCGTGCCCCTAGCGAACAAGGCGCCGCCCTTCGGTTCGACAACTTGATTGTTTCAAGGATTCGGACCGACAGGACATGCAGGCATCCAACAAAAAAGCGGCCCCGAAGAGCCGCTTTTTTCTGTTTCAATGCTATACCACATCAGTCCAAGGTACGCGTAACCTCTTCGCGCTCGAAGATTTCGATCACGTCGCCTGCGCGGATGTCGTCGTAGTTTTCGAACGCCATACCGCATTCCTGACCCGACTGAACTTCGGCGACTTCGTCCTTGAAGCGCTTCAGCGTCTTCAGTGTGCCTTCGTGGATCACAACGTTGTCGCGCAGCAGGCGCACGCCAGCCGAACGACGGGCCACGCCTTCGGTGACCAGACAGCCAGCAACCTTGCCGACGCCTGTGACCTTAAACACTTCGCGGATCTCGGCGTAACCGATGAACTTCTCGCGGATCTCGGCGCTCAGCAGGCCGGATGCGGCAGCCTTCACGTCATCCACGAGGTCATAGATCACCGAGTAATACCGGATCTCGACGCCCTTCTGGTTCGCAGTGTTCCGTGCCGATGCGTTTGCACGGACGTTAAAGCCCATGACCGGCGCGCCAGACGCCTCGGCCAGACCGATATCCGTTTCGGTAATCGCACCCACGCCCGAATGCAGAACGCGCACGCGCACTTCGTCGTTACCGATTTTTTCCATCGCTTGAACGATAGCTTCGGCAGAACCCTGTACGTCGGCTTTGACGAGGATCGGCAGCTCGGCCACGTTCTCGTCTTCCTTGGCCTTCTGCATAAGTTGCTCAAGGGTGGTCGCGGCACCAGCGGCGGCGCGTTTGTCCTTGGCGGCTTGCTCTCGGTATTCAGCAATCTCGCGCGCCTGCGCTTCGGTCTCGGTCACGTTCAGAACGTCACCGGCCTCGGGCGTGCCGTTGAGACCCAGAACCTCGACCGGAACCGAGGGGCCAGCTTCCTTGACGCGTTCACCCTTGTCGTTGATCAGCGCACGGACCTTACCGTACTGCTCACCCACAACAAAGATGTCGCCTTGGTGCAGAGTACCGTTCTGAACCAGAACGGTTGCCACAGGACCACGACCCACATCCAACTGTGCCTCGATCACGGCACCTTGGGCGGCGCGGTTCGGGTTGGCTTTCAGTTCCAGAATCTCGGCCTGCAGCGCGATGGCTTCCAGCAACTCGTCCAGACCCTGACCGGTGATAGCGGACACTTCGACGTCCTGAACCTCACCCGACATTTTCTCGACGATGACTTCATGCTGCAGCAGATCGGTGCGGACCTTGTCCGGGTTTGCATCGGGCTTGTCGACCTTGTTGATCGCCACGATCATCGGCACTTCGGCCGCTTTCGCGTGATTGATCGCCTCGATCGTCTGCGGCATCACTGCGTCATCCGCCGCAACAACCAAAACAACGATATCCGTCACCTGAGCGCCGCGCGAACGCATCGAGGTAAAGGCCGCGTGACCCGGTGTATCCAGGAAGGTCAGCGTCGTGCCGCCGTCGGTTTTCACCTGATAGGCGCCGATATGCTGGGTGATGCCACCGGCCTCACCTGCCACAACGCGCGCGTCGCGGATCGCATCCAGCAACGAGGTTTTACCGTGGTCAACGTGACCCATGATGGTAATGACCGGCGGACGCGGCTGAAGGTCCTCGTCCTTGTCTTCGACCTCTTTGATGACGTCTTCCACGTCCGAATCAGACACACGGGTGACCTTGTGGCCAAACTCTTCGATGATCAGTTCGGCAGTGTCAGCGTCGATGGTCTGGTTCTGCGTAACCATCATGCCCATCTGCATCAGCGATTTGACAACGTCAGCCACACGCTCGGCCATACGGTTGGCCAGCTCCGAAACCATGATCGCCTCGGGCAACTGAACGTCGCGGATCACCTTTTCCCGCTCAACGGTACCGCCCATAGCTTTCTGACGCGCACGCTCCTGCTTACGCTTCATCGCGGCCATGGAACGCTGGCGGTTGCCTTCGCCACCGGTCGCCTGACCCAGAGTCAGCTTGCCCGAGCGGCGGTTGTCGTCGCGTCCTTTGCCACGGCCACGCTGTTCGCGTTCGCGATCCTGCTTGCGCGGGCTTGCCGCAGGCGCAGGCTTGCTGGCCGGGCTGCGGGCAGCTTTGGGTTCTTCGGGGGCCGGGGCGGCGGCAGCGCGTTTGGCGGCTTCTTCCGCCTCTTTGCGCTTGCGCTCTTCCTCTTCGGCCTTGGCGCGGGCGCGCTCTTCGGCCTCACGCTGTTCACGTTCCTTGGCCTCTTGCTCCGCACGGCGGCGGGCGCGCTCTTCTTCACGCGCCTTTTCAGCGGCTTCGCGGGCGGCGGCCTCTTCGACCTCGCGGGCCTTGGCGGCCTGCAGCGCCTTCATCCGACGTGCCATTTCCGCGTCAGAGATACCCGCAGGACGACGCGACGGATCACCCGATGGCGTTGCTCCGCCACCCGGTTTACCGGCACCCGGCTTGGGGACCACCACGCGTTTGCGTTTGGTTTCCACCACGACATTCTTGGTGCGTCCGTGGCTGAAACTCTGTTTCACATTTCCGGGGCGTGCCCCGCCACGAAGACCCAATGTCTTTTTGCCGTCATTATCGCTCATAAAGCTTCTTACCCTTCCGAGCGGCCCCTGCCGCCGTCATCCTTTTCGCGCAAGCCACGCAGGCGCTGCGCTTCCTCTACAACACGTTTGGCGAGTCCGCCAGAGGCGAGCGCCGCATGAATCACCGTTTGGCGCCCAAATGCCTGCCCTAACTCGTCCGCAGTGAGCCAACCGATGTATTTTCCGAAGTGCGGCGTGCTCAGTTTCGACTTGCCGCGCCCCGATCCATCAACGGCCTGAATCAGCACCTGGGCCTCTTCCCGGTCCAACCACGTCTTGACCTTTTCATATCCGGCAACCGCGTCGCCGGACTTGCGCGCAAGGCTCAGCAACTCGATCACACGACGGGTGACCTGACGTTCCACTTCGTCCGTCAGGTCCTCGGGCACACTCACCTGCGCCTTGAAGCCACGCGCAAACAGCTTTTTGCCCACGGCCTTGTCCAAAGCAGCACGATCCGCCGCCACGTAGACGCCCCGCCCCGGCAATTTTGCCGCGACATCCGGATAGACCTGACCGTCCGGCCCCGTCACAAAGCGGATCAGCCCAAACTTCGGCTGCACCTCACCCGTGGCGATGCACTTACGCTCAGGTCCCTCGGACCGATCCTTATGGACGCCACCGCGACTCATGCGCGTACCCCGAGGCCCGCGATCAGGCCTCGGCCTCCTCGTCGGCAGTTTCGCCGTCTACATCTTCTTCGGCCTGTTCCAGCTCGGCCGGATCAACCCAGCCCAGCATGATGCGGGCTGTCATGACCAGATCCTGCGCTTCTTCCAGCGAGACACCAAAGGGTTCCAGAACGCCGTCATCCTTGATTCGCTGGCCGTCGACCGTGGTCCAGCCACCGGCCAGTTCCCAGTCCGCGCAGGTGGCGAAGTCTTCCAGTGTTTTCACGTCATCCTTGGCCAGTGCCTCAACCATCTGGGGTGTCAGGCCTTCGAATTCAATAAGGCTGTCCTCGGCACCCAGTGCGCGGGCGCTGTCCAGCGCGGCTTTGGCCTGTGCTTCCAGGAATTCGCGGGCGCGGGTCTGCAGTTCCTGCGCGGTGCCTTCGTCGACACCGTCGATGACCAGCAGTTCGTCGATCTCGACATAGGCAACCTCTTCGAGGTTGGTGAAGCCTTCGGAGACCAGCAGTTGCGCAAAGAACTCGTCCAGATCCAGGCTGTCCATGAACAGCTGGGTGCGGGCTTCGAATTCTTTCTGACGACGCGCCGATTCTTCGGCTTCGGTCATGATGTCGATGTCCAGGTTGGTCAGCTGGCTGGCCAGACGCACGTTCTGGCCGCGGCGACCGATTGCCAACGAGAGCTGCTCCTCCGGCACCACAACTTCGATCTTGCCGGCCTCTTCGTCCAGAACCACCTTGGAAACCTCGGCAGGCTGCAGAGCGTTCACCAGGAAAGTCGGCTGATCTTCGTTCCATGGGATGATGTCGATCTTTTCACCCTGAAGTTCGTTCACAACCGCCTGCACGCGGCTGCCGCGCATACCAACGCAGGCACCGACGGGATCAATCGAACCGTCATAGGAAATCACGGCGATCTTGGCGCGCGAACCGGGGTCACGGGCCACGGCCTTGACCTCGATGATGCCGTCATAAATTTCCGGCACTTCCATCTTGAACAGCTCAGCCATGAATTCCGGCGCGGTGCGCGACAGGAAGATCTGGTGGCCACGCACTTCACGGCGGACTTCCTTGATATAGGCCCGCACACGGTCATTCGGGCGATAGCTTTCGCGGCCGATCTTGTCGTTGCGGCGCAGAACAGCCTCGGCACCGCCCAGATCGACGATGACATTGCCAAACTCTTCGCGTTTGACCGCACCGTTGATGATGGTGCCTGCGCGATCCTTGAACTCTTCGTACTGACGGTCACGTTCCGCTTCGCGCACCTTCTGAAGGATCACCTGCTTGGCGGACTGAGCGGCAATACGGCCCATTTCAACCGGCGGGACTTCTTCCACGAAGACATCACCGACCTCGGGGTTTTCCATATACTGTTTGGCCTGCTCGACGGTGAACTCGGCCTGATAGTTCTCAAGCTCGTCATCCTCGACAACGGTGCGCACGCGGGTAAAGGTCGCCTTGCCGGTCTTTCGGTCGATGCTGACACGAATGTCCATTTCCGCGCCGTAACGGCTCTTGGCGGCGCGGGCGAGCGATTCCTCCATCGCTTCGACAACCAGACCGGGGTCGATCATCTTTTCGCGGGCCACGGCCTCGGCGGTCTGCAGCAGCTCCAGCTGGTTGGCTGAGGTGATTGCCATCAGTTAGTCTCCTCTTCGGACCCTTCGGTCTCAATCTCGTCGAAAGCGTTTTCGTTCAGAGCACCGGCGTCTTTGCGCTGGCGCAGCATTTCCTTGATCAAGTCATCAGTCAGGACCAGCTTGGCGTCGCTCAGCCAATCGAATTGCAGACCGATGGTAATGGTCTCACCCCCCTCGGGGATGTTGATCAGAACCTCGTCCCCCTCGATCCCGGCCAACTCGCCCTTAAAGCGGCGGCGACCATCGATCAGCTCGGCGGTTTCGATCTTGGCCTCATACCCTTCGAACGTCTCAAAATCCTTGAGACGGGTCAGAGGGCGGTCGATACCGGGGCTGGATACCTCAAGCGTGTAGGCATCGAGGATCGGATCCTCAACGTCCAGCGTGGCGCTGACGGCGTTGGAAATCTCGGCGCAGTCGTCCACTTCGATGCCGCCATCAGGCTTGTCAGCCATGATCTGCAGCGTGGTCTGCTTGCCGCTCATCAAACGGATGCGGACAAGCTCATACCCCAGATCTTCGATCACGGGGGTGATGATCTCGGCCAGTCGCCGGTCGATGGCAGCTTTGGCTATCAGGTCGTTTGTCATTCGGGTCTCTACCCTTCAATCGGGCACAAAAAAACGGGCGCGCGGCCCGTCGATCTTTTCCGGTGGTGCCCCGGACCTAAGCCCGACACGCCGCTGTTAGGGGCGATATAGCCGTGCACATACAAGAATGCAAGCCCACAGAGCCCGAACAGCCGATCTGAGTTTCAATCCGAGAGAATCCACTCACCGTCCGCACAGATATAGGGGCCGACGCGATCACCATCCTCATAGACCTGACCATCAAACAGGCATTGCCTGCCTTGGGCCATGGCGGCGCTGAACAGGGTAAGGTTCAGCAATGATACAACAGCAAGCAAAACAAGAAACATCTTCATTCAAATCTCCTAATCCGCCGATGACGCAAAAAGGGCAGGCTGTGTGTTGCGCGGGTAGATAATCACCGACAAGGTGCCTCGGCCCTGAAACTGTTCGGCATCAGCCAGTCGCGGCGGAAAAAGCTGATCAAAGGCTGCACGGTTCAGCCCCAGCTTCATCTGCGAGCCCGACAAGGTCTCAAACGGCGTGCGCGCGGCGCAGGAATGGAACATCGCGTTCTGCTGCACCGTGAACTGGCGCATGATGTTGGACGAACCGCCAACGGGCTTGATCAGTACTGTAATCCCCTGTTTCAGAAAGCTGTCCGGGCAGGTGAACACCATAGGCGTGTTGGTTTCGTTGGTGTCATGCAGCAACTCACCTTCGGCTTTTATCTCATGCTTGAACGGGCTGAACACGGTCTCTTGATCAATGAAGTTTGTATACAGCGTCGCAAAAAGCTGACTGTCGCCCAGCGGTTCGGACTTTATCCCCTCGTAAAGATCCGCGATGGCCTGCCACATACGCGAGTCTGCACCGCGCAAAGTTCCCGGCAACGAAAACGGACCTTCCAAATCGTAAAGCACATCGCGCAGTTGGACCGACAGGCTATGATCCTTTTCCAGCCCCCGAATCCTATCCGCCAGCGCCGAATCGTTCAGTGCGTAGTACCCATGAGACTGCAGGGTCCGCGTCAAAGCCCGCATATCCGAGATTTTCCGCGCCTTTGTTTCGGGGCTGTCATCGTCAGACGGCTTCACCGCCTCAAACCCGTTGTCCAGCAACTGTGTCAGCGACTGCCCCTCTCGGGCGTCCAGCTCTATGGTCCCGTTTTTGCTGACTTTTACCGTCACGTCCTTTCCTGTCTTCAGGGCGGACACAGCGACATAGCCCAGAACGGCGGACAAAACGATTATTGTTATACTCTTTAGACCTTCGACCTTCATGGGACTTCTCCCATTTGCGAAACAATCAAGCTAATGCAGCGCATACAATAGCAAAATTTTGCATAAAGTAGAAGTCAGGCGAGTTTGAAGGGGTTAGATCAACCACCACCGTTCGGCGAGCCTGCCGTCATCTAAAGGACGATTGGTTCCGACCTGGCGCGGCATGCCAACATGCCCGGCAACGGCCAGCGCCATGTCATTTTCACTTGGGAAAAAGCGCAACCCGCGTTGAGCACTCAGCCCCTCGGCCTGCGGCAGTGCCGCTATATCCACATAGCCATCGCGCAATGCCTCGGCCCGGACCTGAGCGTCAGGGATCACGATGATCTCGAGCGTGTCAGCCCATCCTGCCAATCCGTTCTTGTAATGCCCCGCAACGCGACGCCCCAGAAAATGCCGGTCATCTTCAGCCCGCTCCACGCGATAGCATCCGGTTCCATTCGCCGCGTGCAGAGGCGTCACGCCTTGCCCATCGCGCGTGATGACAAACCTGCTGTCGGCCAGCAAAAAAGGAAGGCCCGGGTTGGCCTCGGCCAGTTCAAGACGAACCTGCGCATCAGACAGGGCTTCGACTTGCCCGACCTCTGCCAAAACGGCCACCACGTCTTGCACATCCAGTGCGGACCCATCGTGAAACTGAACCGCCTCACGCAGATCAAAACTCCATACCTTGGCTTGCGCGTCTGTCTGCCAGGCAGTTGCCAGCTCTCCGCGCAGGGTGCCGTCGGGCGCGATCTCGGTCAGCGTGTCAAACACGGCACCACGGGCGACTTGTTCAAGGCTGTCATCGCGAGGCACCGCCAGACGCAGCGTTCCCCCAACCTTTGGCGTGTCGGCCAATGATGCGCCCGTCGCCGCAAGCAAAGCAGCAGCGGCACCAGAGGCGAACAGGGCGCGGCGGTCAATCCGGGTCATGATGCCCCCTCCGCCACGCGGTCCATGATGCGCACAAGCTCGGCGCTGATACCGGGCTCTGACAGGGCGTGCCCGGCCTGCCGTACCATCTTCAGCTCAGCATTGGGCCAAAGCTGTGCAAGGTTCCAAGCGGCCTGAGGCGGGCAGATCATGTCATACCGCCCCTGCACGATATGGCCGGGTATATGCGCAATCCGGTCCATCTGATCCAAAATCTGGCCGTCCCGCTCTAGAAACGCGTTGTTGATGAAATAGTGATTCTCTAGCCGCGCAAATGCTCTCGCATATTCTCCGGGGCTTTCCCCTGTGGTCCCCTGCGAGTGGATTGAGGCCAGCGCGTTTTCCCAACTGGACCAGGCCCGGGCATACAGAATCTCGGTCGCGCGATCACCCGAGAACAGACGTTTGTTGTAAGCGCTGATGGTATCCTTCAGTTCGCTTTCCGAAAGCAGTGCCGTGAACTTGGCCCATTGCTCGGGCCAGAACTTGCCGGCACCACCGCCATAGAACCAATCCAGCTCGGACTGCGTGGCAAGAAACACGCCGCGCAGCACCAACCGGTTTACCCGGTCGGGATGGGACTGCGCATAGACCAGCGCAAGCGTCGCCCCCCAGCTGCCGCCAAAGACAATCCAGTCGTCGATATCCAGCAAGGTCCTCAGCCGTTCGATATCGGCCACCAGATGCCATGTGGTGTTATCCGTGACCGAGGCATGAGGCCGCGATCGCCCGCACCCACGCTGATCAAACAGAATCACCCGATAGACGTTCGGATCAAAATAGCGCCGCATCGCGGGGCTGCAGCCGCCTCCCGGGCCGCCATGCAGGACCACCACAGGCACACCGTTCGGATTGCCGCATTGCTCCATATAGATGCGATGGCCTTCGCCCACATCCACCATGCGCTGATCGAACGGGTCGATCGGCGGGTACAGATATTGAACTGCGCGCTTTTGGTCCGGGTACTTGTCCATTATGGCCCTATATAGTCCTTAAGCGTAAAAGAGCATACGGAGACAGGAATGCAAGCGCATCCGAACACGGTTGACCCTTCCGAGATCGCAAAATTCGAAGCGATGGCCGCAGAATGGTGGGACCCGCATGGAAAATTCAAACCGCTGCACATGCTCAACCCCTGTCGGCTGGACTATATCACACAGCAGATCGCGGGTGAATTTGACCGTGATATGACGTCGGGGAAACCGTTCGAGGGCCTGCGCCTGCTGGATATCGGCTGCGGCGGCGGGCTGCTGAGCGAACCGATGGCCCGTTTGGGGGCCGAGGTCGTGGGCGCGGACGCCGCCGCAGGCAACCTGCCCGTCGCCCGCATCCATGCCGAGCAATCGGGGCTTGAGATCGACTATCGCCACACCACCGCCGAGGACATGGCCGCCGCGGGCGAACAATTCGATGTGGTGCTGAACATGGAGGTGGTCGAACACGTAGCCGATCCGCTCTCCTACCTGACCGCCACGCAGCAACTGCTGAAACCCGGCGGGCTGGAGATTTGTTCAACCATCAACCGCAACCCGAAATCTTATGCGATGGCGATTTTCGGGGCCGAGGTCGTCATGCGCTGGCTACCGCGCGGCACGCATGAATGGAACAAGTTCATCACGCCTGACGAACTGTTCGAGCTGCTGCGCCAGGCCGGGCTGGAGCCGGTGGACCGCAAGGGTTTCGTGTTCAACCCGATCCTATGGAGCTGGTCGATCTCGGACCGTGATTTGAGCGTGAACTATGTGACGGCGAGTGTGAAACCGGGGTAGGATGGGTAGTCTTACCCGTCAACCTGGCCTAGAGATTGAATCAGGTACCTTTACAGCGATCGATAAATTTTTCGTCCAAATAAGTTCCTTTGATGAAGTTTGACCCACCCAAAAGCACGCCGAAGCCACGCGAGAGTCTCGGTTCGATTCTGGCCTTTGCTTTTGTGATGTTTTGGCTGTTTGGGATGCTAGTTGCAGCACCGGTTCTAGCGTGTCGCTCTGATCGCCTTGAAGGAAAGACTAAGCTGGGTTTTTGTAACGCCGCTCTGATAAGCAGCATCGGGTTTCGTCTAACGCCTGTGGGCCAAGCTCGAGGGTCATTGATGCACCTTGAACGCGGTATCGCACTTTCACAATTGGGCCGCGACGAACAAGCGCGAACAGCTTTCGAACGGGCCCTTCAGTATTCGCGTGCAGTCCCACAGAATTGGGAGCGAAGGCTTGTAGAAAGAATGAGCACGCTTGAAGATAACAGCGCTGTGGGTCTTTGGGAGTCGCTCGTCTCGACTTCCAAATAGTCGCGCTCTTTATTCTCCCTCAAGCTGCAACCGCAAATCCCGCAGCACTGGCAGCGTACTCCGCACCCGCTCCAGTCCCAACTCACCGACGACACGGTTAATCAGCGGCTCAATCGAGGAAATCGCCTGATCGCGCGCGCGGCGACCGGCAGGGCTGATGGCGATCATCTTGCGGCGGGCGTCGTCCCAGTCGGGGCGGATGTGGATGTATCCGGCCCATTCCAACTTGGCCAAGGTGTTCGTCATCGCGCCTCGGGTCACGTGGAAGGTGCTGGCAAGCTGTGCCGGGGAACGCTCGCCCCCGACAAAAACCAGATGGTTCAGAACCGAGAAATGAGAAATCTCCATGCCCTTGGGCAACACCCGGCTGAGCCGGTTGCGCAATAGTTGATCGGCGGTCAGGATCTCGCTGAACAGCGTGACCGCAAGGGCATTGTGTTCGTCCGTCATGTGTCCGGTTCTGGGTCAGGGCCCTCGGAAAGGCCTCACGTGGGTCAGGGAAGGCACGCGGCGGCGCGCCTCTGTCACAGAACTATCATCCAAATCGAAAAAGTGAATGCCCGGATCGGTCCTTGCGTCGATGACGACCTCTCCCCACGGGGCGATCACCATGCTGTGGCCGTGGGTATGGCGCGTCTTGCCGCGGGTTTTGGGGTGCTCGCCGGTTTGGGCCGGGGCGACGACCCAGCAGCCGGTCTCAATCGCGCGGGCGCGCAGCAGCGATTCCCAATGGGCGGCCCCCGTCACCGGCGAAAACGCGGCTGGAACCGTCAGGATGCGCGCACCCGCCTGCGCCAGCGCCGCATAGAGATGCGGAAAGCGGATATCGTAGCAGACGGTCATGCCGACCTTGCCGAAGTCGGTGTCTGCAATAACAGCCCTGTCACCAGGGCGGTAATTCTTAGATTCGCGGAAGGTTTCGGTCTCGGTCACCTGCACGTCGAACATGTGGATCTTGTCGTACCGCCTCACTATCTGCCCATGCGGGTCGATCATGTAGGAGCGGTTCGCAAAACGACCATCCGCGTCATGGGTTTTGATCGCCAAAGACCCGATCAGCAGCCAGACACCCAGAGCGGCGGCCTGATCGCACAGGCCAGCCAGCGTCTGGTCGTCTTCTTCATGCTGCAGAACGTCTCGCTGGCGTGTAGTGCTGGTGGACACGCAATTCGTCACCTCGGGCGTCAGAACGAACTGCGCGCCCTGCCCCCCAGCCTCGGACATCATGGCGCGGACCATGTCCAGATTTTCGGCCGGGTCGTCCGACGAGGTGATCTGCAGCAGCGCGGTTTTCATCAGGCCGCGAGCAGACCGTCCAGCTTGCCCTGACGCTCCAGCTCATACAGGTCGTCACAGCCGCCTACATGCTGCGTGCCGATAAAGATTTGCGGGACGGTTCGTTTGCCGCCGGCGCGTTTGATCATCTCGGGTTTGCGCTTGGGATGCATCAGCACGTCGACTTCTTTGAACTCGACGCCTTTCTGCTTCAGCAGTCTTTTCGCCGCGTGACAAAAGCCGCAGAGCGGTGAGGTGTAGATTTCTACCGGTTTCATATTCCGTACCTTCGCGTTTCGCATAATCTTGGGCGAATTAGGCATCCTTGGCAACGCGCGCCAGTACCAACACGAAAATATGATTTGCCCCGGATGCAAGGCAGACACGCGCACAGGCCGCCAGCGTTGCACCCGAAGTCATGACGTCATCCACCAACAAGACGTCGCGGCCCTGCATACGGTTCACCCGCTTTGGATGGGCGGAGATCGCGTTTTCAAGCGTTTCGGCCCGTTGAGCCGCAGTTTTGCCATCCAATACCGGGGTCCGTACCCGCCGCAACAGAAGGTCCGGGCACACTTCCAGCCCAGCCTCTTTGCCGAGGTACTGCGCCAACAAAGCGGATTGATTGTATCGGCGTTTCAACAGCCGGGTCCAATGCAGCGGTACAGGTGCAACCAGCATGTCTGGGTGAAACAGCTCTCGCCCGGCCTGCGCCATCCACCGCGCGGCAGGACGCGCCAGTTCGGGGCGATCACCGTGTTTCAGAGCCAGCACAAGTGCCCGCGCCTTGCCTTGGTACATCAGCGCCGCACGTCCATCATGCCACGGGCGAGCGGTTTTCATACAGTCATCGCACTCAATCCGGTGCCCGTCTGCAATACCCGGCAAGGGCACCCCGCAGCTTTCGCATACCGTTCCGCCGATGAACGGCGTTTCGCGCCAGCAGGTGCCACACAGGCCGAAATCCGTCTCGGTCAGTTCACCGCATCCCATGCAACGGGGGGGATAGATCAGCGCGACAGCGGTTTGAATTCGCTGCCACATGCGATAATTGCGCCCTATGAAGCTGCCTGACTCCACCGCACCCTCTTTGTTTGATCGCCGCATTCTGGCCCTGCATCGCGCCCGCGCACAGGACGAGGCGCTGTTTCTGCACCGTGCTGCCGTGGACGAGGTGCAGGATCGGCTGTCGATGGTTAACAAAAGCTTTACGGCCCCAGCGATCGTCACGCCCTTTGCGCATATCTGGCAGGATGTGTTGCCCGAGGCACGACTGATCCCGGATGAGGACGTCTTGGACCTGACCCCAGGCGCGCAGGATCTGGTGATCCACGCCATGTCCCTGCATTGGGCTAACGACCCGGTCGGGCAGCTCATCCAATGCCATCGCGCGCTGCGCCCGGATGGATTGTTGTTGGTTGTATGCTTGGGCGGCGAAACCCTGCACGAACTGCGTGCCGCCTTGGGACAGGCCGAGATCGAAGTGACCGGAGGACTTAGCCCCCGCGTTGCCCCGATGGCGGAACTGCGCGATCTGGGCGGCCTCCTTCAACGTACGGGGCTGGCGCTGCCTGTGGCAGACTCAGCGCGTCTGACGGCCGAATACCGCGACCTGCCGCATCTGATGCACGATCTGCGCGCCATGGGCGAGTCCAACTGCCTGACCGGTCGCGTCGCACATGTGACACGGCGGCAGGTCTTTGCTCGCGCGCAGCAAATTTACGCCGAGAGTTTCGCAACAGATAGCCACCGCCTCGCAGCGACCTTCGAGCTGATTTGCCTGACGGGCTGGTCGCCGGACGAAAGCCAGCAAAAACCATTGCGCCCCGGCTCGGCCAAGACGCGTCTTGCCGACGCGTTGGGGACAAAAGAAGGCAAACTGCCCGATTGACGACTGAACAAATCCGGTTATCTCAGGCCGGTACAGAATAACCGCAGGAAGTTCGAAATGTTTGACGCCACCCGCCCATCGCATGCACCCGCCGACCACCCGAAGGTCAAAATGGGCCGTGTCGGCATCCTGTTGGCTAATCTGGGGACGCCGGACGACTATTCGTATTGGCCGATGCGGCGCTATCTGAACGAATTTCTGTCAGATCAGCGGGTGATCGACTACCCGAAATGGAAATGGCAGCCGATCCTGCAAGGGATCATCCTGACCAAACGCCCGTTCAGCTCGGGTGAGGCGTACAAGTCGATCTGGAACCACGAAAAGGGCGAAAGCCCGCTGATGACGATAACCAAGGATCAAACCGCCAAGATGCGCGATGCGATGCACGCACGCTATGGCGACAAAGTGATGGTCGATTTCTGTATGCGCTACGGCAACCCGTCGACCAAATCCAAAGTGCACGAAATGGTAGCCGCAGGGTGCAATCGCATCCTGTTCTTCCCGCTATATCCGCAATACGCAGGCGCAACGACCGCCACTGCGAACGATCAGTTCTTCCGGGCGCTGATGGAGGAGGCGTGGCAACCCGCCGCGCGCACCGTTCCGGCCTATTTCGATGAACCCGCCTATATCGACGCCCTGGCTGGGTCGGTGGAACAGGCATATGCGGCGATGGAAACCAAACCGGATATTCTGGTCTGTTCCTATCACGGCATGCCGGACCGCTATTTGCAGCAGGGCGACCCGTATCACTGCCAATGTGCAAAGACGACCCGTCTACTGAAAGAGCGGCTTGGCTGGGCAGATGACCAGCTTGTTTCGACCTTCCAGTCGCGTTTCGGGCCTGAGGAATGGCTGAAACCCTATACAGTGGACCACGTGGCGGAACTGGCCCGGCAGGGAAAGAAGAACATCGCCGTGATCGCTCCGGCGTTTTCCGCCGACTGCATCGAGACGCTGGAAGAGATCAACGAAGAGATCAAGGAAAGCTTTGAAGAGGCCGGTGGCGAGACCTTTACCTACATCCCCTGCCTCAACGACGATGATTCGCATATTGCGGCATTGGGCAAGGTGATCGAAGACAACCTGAAGGGCTGGCTGGGCTGATCGGCCCCGTCAGTCGGACCCGATACAGCAGACGTGAAAAAAGGCGGTGGATTGCTCCACCGCCTTTTCTCTAGATAACGCTCGTCAAATTAGCTTGCTGCAACAGCTGCGGCAACAACGACCAGCAGGACCAGCGGCAGGATGATGCCCTGCGACGAACCCTGTGTTTCTTCAACAACAACCGGTGCTTCAACAACCGGCTCTTCCAGGTTGCCAGCATAAGCGGTCGAAGCAGCAGCAGTCAGTGCAGCGGCGAGAACGAGTTTCTTCATATTAACCTCCAGAATTTGCACGGTTCCATATAGCGAAACCGCACACTCAAGACTTACCTCGTGTTTTTTTCTAATCAGCTATCCGGCTGGAATGCAATTGGAACTTGCGCCGCAAGCGGGTTCGCGCGCGAAAATGTCGTCAAATAAGCAACACTTGCGTGCCGACCTTCGCCATTGAGAACAGTTCCGCGATATCCTCGTTGAACAAGCCAATGCACCCGTTCGACGACCGACGCCCGATTTTGCGCGTATCATGGGTACCGTGGATGCGGTAGTACTTCCAGCTCAGATATAATGCATGCGTTCCCAATGGGTTATCCGGGCCAGGCGGGATATAGTCCGGCCATTCCGGATTCCGTTTTTTCATCGAAGGCGTCGGCGACCAGCTTGGGCCTTCGACTTTGCGGATAACACTGGTCCGGCCGCGCCGGGTCAATTCCTCGGTCAATGGCACCGATGACGGGTACAGTTTGTATACAGATTGATCATCTGACCAATAATGCAGCGCCCGCGAGACTGTATCGACCAGAATGGCACCGTTTCTGGTGTTTGAGAAATAGGGCTGCCAATCCAGGGCACGGAAGCCCGAGATGTTACGACGCACCTCAGGTTCTGGCTCGGGTGCGGGGCGCAACGGGTCTCCGGGTATGTACTGCGCAATCGCCGGCGATGCCAACAACGCAGAGGCACCGGCCAGAAATCCGCGACGACTGGAAGAAAGAACAGGTTTTTTGACCATCGCAAACGGTCCTTTGCTAAAGCTGTCGTGAAAATTTCACGTATTTTATTGCCAGAATGCGTCAATCGCAAATCAAACCGGCAGAATCATGCGAGAATCGGCCATTGCAGGTTTGCCCAAGGCCGCATGGCGCGCTATGCCGTATGTCGACACAATAATCAGGTCGATCATGACGCGTATTCTTACTCTACTGTTCCTTTGCTTTGTTGCGCTGGCTGCATGTACCCCGAGCAGCACCCCGACATATGGGTCGGATGGCCGCCCGCTGCCGACGGTCTACAAGATCCGAGGCAACCCGGAAAAGCTGCAATTCCGTATGCTGGATTCGGTGAATGCGCTGCGCCAGGCGCAGGGACTTCAATCTGTTCAACTGAATTCTCAACTGAATGCCGCTGCGGCCACGCACTCCAAGGACATGGCGCGGCAAAACAGACCCTGGCACTTTGGCTCGGACGGATCGTCTCCGATCGATCGCGCACGTCGTGTAGGCTATTATGGAACCTTCCTGGGTGAGGCGATTTCCGAAACCTACGAAACCGAAACCGAAACACTGGCGGCCTGGATGCAAGAGCCAGGTCCCCGTGCCGTGATCATGGACCCGAAAGCCACCCAGATGGGATTTGCCTGGCATCAGGAAAACGGTGGCAAGATCTGGTGGACGCTTGAAATGGGGTCTGGCGGATAACCCGCTCCCTAAAACGAAAAAAGCCCCCGAAATTCGGGGGCTTTTTTTTGACTAAGGTTGTTACGCAGCCTGCATGGACTGCGCTTCGGTCAAAATCGCGTAAAGCTTGACCGGATCAGGATTGGCCCGCAGCTTGGTGCAAACAGAAGTATCGCGCAGCGTACGGGACACCAATGCCAAGGCCTTAAGGTGATCGACACCGGCCTCTTCCGGTGCAAACAGCGCAAAGGCGATATCAACGGGCTGCCGGTCCACCGAACCAAAATCAATCGGTTTCTCGAGCATGACAAACACGCCCGCGACGGCTTCCAGATCTTCGAGCCGGGCGTGCGGCAGTGCAACGCCATGGCCAACGCCAGTCGGACCCAAGCTTTCACGTTCCAAAAGGGAATCGACGATAGTTTGCGCGTCCAGACCCAGAGTACCGGCAGCGACATCGCCAATTTCCTGAAACAGCCGCTTCTTGCTGGAAGCGGCTGACAATACACGTACTGCTTCGGGCTTTAGAATGCTCGAAAGCTCCATGATCATGCTCCACGGCGAACCCCCTGCCAATCGTAGGGGCCCGCCTTGCTAATCTTGCCTGTTACGGATCGATCCAGCCGATATTTCCGTCATCCCGACGGTACACGACATTCAATCCGTCCTTGTTCTCATTTCGGAACACCAGCACCGGGGCACCAGCAAGTTCCATCTGCATGACGGCTTCACCAACACTCAGCGATGGGATCTTGGTTTCCATCTCAGCCACGATCATGGGCTGCAGAGATTCGGGTTCGTCAGCCGTCTCCGATTCGTCAGAGGCGAGGATATATGACGACGCCCCGAAGAGTTCAACAGGCTCAGAACGATCCTTGTGGTGGTCCTTCAGGCGGCGCTTGTAGCGGCGCAGTTGTGTTTCCATCTTGTCGCAGCATCCCTCAAACGCCGCATAAATTTCGGTCGCGTGTGCCTTGGCCTGAGCCGTCAGGCCAGTGGAAAGATGTACTGTGGTTTCGCATACATATTCATGCGCTGAACGGGAAAAGACGACGTTGGCGTCCGTAGGACGTTGGGCATATTTCCCCACGACCTCGCCCAGTTCGGTCTGCACGTGGGTCTGCAGGGCCGCACCGATGTCGATCTGTTTTCCGCTGATTTGGTAACGCATGTGATCTCCTTCACAATTCACACCCATTTCTGACGTCACGTAACGCGACGCACTTGTTTTTATCGGGTGGGGGACATCGACAATTCCCGCGGTAACCGCACCGGTTCCCCTTCAAGGAAGGGGCGTCGTGATCCAGACGGAAACCGAAGAACTGCCATGTCCCAATTGAGGCAAGAGACGGCGGAAGAGTCAATCAAAACAGGCGTGTATATACGTGATTTCCGCCATGCGCAGGGCGCAATTCCGCTTATCCTTATGAAATACGGAAGTTTTCGCCCAGATAGACGCGGCGAACGTTTTCGTTTTCGACGACTTCGTCGGGCGTGCCGGACATCAGAACCTGACCATCATGCAGGATGTAAGCCCGGTCAACGATTTCCAGCGTTTCACGCACGTTGTGGTCGGTGATCAGCACGCCGATGCCACGTTTCTTGAGGTCCGCGACCAAGTGGCGGATATCGCCGACGCTGATCGGGTCAACGCCTGCAAAGGGTTCATCCAAAAGCAGATATTTCGGGTCAGCCGCCAGACAGCGCGCAATCTCGACCCGCCGACGCTCCCCGCCTGACAGGGCCAAAGCCGGTGCCCGGCGCAAATGTTCAATCGAGAAGTCAGACAACAGTTCTTCCAACCGCTCTTTACGACGATGGGCGTGTTTGACGGTTATGTCCAGAACGGCGGCGATATTGTCCTCGACGCTCATACCCCGAAAAATCGACATCTCCTGGGGCAGATAGCCAATTCCCAAACGTGCGCGACGATACATGGGCAACGTCGTTACGTTCTGCCCATCAATTGTAACGATGCCGGCCTCGGGGAACACCAGACCTGCAACCGAGTAGAAGGTCGTGGTTTTGCCCGAGCCGTTTGGACCCAGCAACGCCACCACCTCGGATCGGTCCAGCGTCATCGACACGTCACGGATCACCGTCTTTTTGCGGTACGATTTGCGTAGTTTTTCGATTTTCAGACCGGAAGCACCTTCAGCCACCGTCAATTCAGGCTTGGCCATCAGTTGGCCCCCTGCTGCAGGATGGTCTTTACGTTCCCGGTCATCGTCGCCAGCCCGGTGTTCAGGTTCGCGTTCATCTGATCACCGCTGATTGTGCTGGGACCCTGCAGCAGCAGGACATTGCCCTTCATGACGATCTGACCAGAATCGATTGTGTATTCCGCCCAGTCGCCTTCGGCTGCATCCGGCGGGCTGACCAAGACGACGTCTTCGGTCGCTTCCATCCGTTCGATACCCGAACGCTCTTCGTTGTAGATCACAAGCACGCGCTCAGCCGTCAGGCGCATTTCGCCCTGAATGACGATCACATTGCCCAGAAACTCGGCCGAGCCGTCTTCCTGATTTACGTTCAACCTTTCCGACGTCACCTCGACCGGCAGGCTGGGGTCGGCCTGGGGCGAACCAAATGCAACTTGCGCTTCCTGCGCTGCCGCAGAGATCGCACCGGTTACCAGAGCACAGCTTACAAGGGCTAAACGAAAATAGAACACAGGTTATCTTTCTGCTTTTTGAGGCTCATACACCAACTTCACGCCGTCTGTAAAAATAATATGGACCGGCCCGTCTTTTTTTTCCGTTCCAAATGTCATGCGGCCAGCGGTGAAATCGCCGATAATTCCAGTTCCATCGACCTGACCGGGCGTGTCCCCACGAATTTCGTCCAGCGCAGTGTTCAACAGATCGGTCGTAACAACGATTCCGTCCGTTGTTGTGATCACGACGTCGCCCACAAACGTCGCTGTGTTCTTATCCGGGCGGATCATGCCAGAGTTTGAATCCAGCGTGATCACACCGCCACTCAACAAACCCAAACGACCGCGGAATTCTGCGGCCGTGGGCGCTTCGCCTTCGGTCCCCTGAGTGGCTCGGGTGGCTTCGATCTGAACGTCTTCGCCTTTACGGGTTGTGCCGCGATAATCGGGCTGGGTCACGACCTGCTCGGCCAAGCGTTCGTCGATATCCTGTTGCGAGAAAGGCACGCTCACGTTGGTCTGGATACTGCGCGACAGCAGGAAGACAGTCGACAGCATTCCGATGGCCACCAACGGCAGCGCCACCTTGAGGAATTGGACCATGCGAGAGTGTCCGTCCACCGGGCCGCCCTCCGCTTAACCCAGCCCGACGCGCAGGCAGTCGTGGATGTGCAACAACCCTTCGGCGGGTCCTTGCGTGTCCGGATCGACAACAAACAACGAGGTGATCTTGCGGTCATTCATGATCGCCACGGCCTCCTCCGCCATCGCGTTGGGCGCAATGGTCATCGGGTTGGTGGTCATCACTTCTTCGGTGGTCTTGTCCAGCAGCCCGTCCATGTTGCGACGCAGGTCGCCATCGGTCACGATTCCGACCAGGCGACCTTCTGTGTCGGTGACCCCGACAACGCCAAAGCTCTTTTGGCTCATGACCAACAGCGCCTCGCCCATCGGGGTTCCTGCTGGCACCAGCGGCAGATCGGAATGCATCAGATCGCGCACCGTAGACAGCTGCGCACCCAGCTTGCCACCAGGGTGGTAAGCGCGGAAATCCTCGGGTTTGAAATCGCGATACTTCATCAGCGCAATCGCCAGCGCATCACCCATCGCCAGGGTCAGCGTGGTCGAAATCGACGGCACCATACCAAAACCACAAGCCTCACCCATGGATGGAATCAGCAAATGCACGTCTGCCTGTTTCATCAGCGTGCTTTCCGGCTTGCTGGACAGGCCGATCAGCGGAATTCCGAACCGGCGCGTAAAGGCCAGCAGATTGACCAATTCCGGAGCCTCGCCCGAGTTTGAAATAGCCAATACAACATCGCCTTTGGACACCATGCCCAGATCGCCATGGCTGGCCTCGGCCGGGTGTACGAAATAGGCGGGCGTTCCGGTGCTGGCCAGCGTGGCAGCAATCTTGTGGCCAATATGGCCCGACTTGCCGATACCACTGACAATGATGCGACCCGGAGCCTGCAGGATCAGCTGCACGGCTTCGGCGAAACGCTCATCCAGGCTGTCGGCCAGAACGTCCAGCGCGCGGGCTTCGTCGGTGACGACCTGTCGCGCGGTTCTCAGGAATGCTTCGGTATCGGTCATGAGTGCGCAAAGATATCCGTTTCGGGCCAGCCTGCGAGGTCGAGTTTCGCACGCATCGGCAAGAAGTCAAAACAGGCCTGCGCCATTTCGGTGCGGCCTTCGCGGGCCAAACGCCCGTCCAGCGCGTCGCGCAGCTGGTGCAGGTACAGAACATCCGAGGCCGCATAGTCCAGCTGCGCGTCTGTGAGGGTCTCAGCGCCCCAATCGCTCATCTGCTGCTGTTTTGAGATATCGACGCCGATCAGTTCCTGACACAGGTTCTTCAGGCCATGGCGGTCGGTATAGGTGCGGACCAGACGGCTGGCGATCTTAGTGCAATAGACCGGTGCGGCCAGCGCCCCAAACGTGTGGTACATTGCGGCAATGTCGAAACGGCCAAAGTGGAACAGCTTTAGCACATCGGGGTTTTCCAGCATCGCACACAGGTTCGGTGCCTCGGTCTGGCCTTTTTCGACCTGAACGATATGGCTGTGCCCGTCGCCGCCCGACATTTGGATCACACACAGCCGATCCCGATGCGGGTTCAGACCCATGGTTTCACAGTCGATGGCCACAACGGGGCCCATATCCAACCCGTCCGGCAGGTCGTTTTTGTAGAGATGGTTTGCCACGAGGCTTGTCCTTTGTCCGGTATTGTCCCCGAGATAGGAGGTTTGGGCCCTAAACTCAACGCCATCCATATCTATGCGGCAGTGACCTGCAGGCCGCATTGACTGTATCCATATGGGGGGGATAGGGTTATTCAATGACCCAACACACACACGAATCCCACCCTCAGATCTACGCTCGCCTCAAACGCGCACATGGCCACTTGGCCAAAGTCATAGACATGCTTAACGATCAGGCCCCTTGTACAGATATCGCGCAGCAGCTTTTTGCGGTGGAAAAAGCGATCACCAACGCAAAACGCGCCTTGATCCACGATCACATCGACCACTGCCTGTCCCCTGCCAATGGGGCCAAAGAAACAGACGTCGACGACTTCAAGGCCATAACAAAGTATCTTTGAAAGATGCTGAGCGTCCTTGGAAACCGCGTCTATCGCCATTTGCTTGCCGCACAAGTTGTTGCGCTTGCCGGGACCGGTCTGGCGACGGTTGCATTGGGTCTGCTTGCCTTTGACCTCGCAGGAGAGGCCGCGGGCATGGTTTTGGGAACCGCCCTGACCATCAAGATGGCCGCCTATGTGACCGTCGCCCCACTGGCCGCGGCCTTTGCCGAACGGTTGGATCGACGCAAAATGCTGGTTGTTCTGGACACTGTACGCGCAGCCGTGGCGGTCTGTCTGCCGTTTGTAACCGAGATTTGGCAGATCTACGTTCTGATCTTTGTACTGCAATCAGCCTCGGCCGGTTTCACTCCAGCGTTTCAGGCCACAATCCCGGACGTACTGACCGATGAGCAAGACTATACCAAGGCCCTGTCGCTGTCTCGGCTGGCCTATGACCTGGAAAGCCTGCTCAGCCCTGCTTTGGCTGCGGCGCTCTTGTTGGTCATGAGCTTTGACAGCCTGTTTTGGGGCACAAGCTTTGGGTTCTTGGCCTCGGCGCTTTTGGTGGTGTCAGTCGCCCTGCCCTCACCCAAACCAACGAAACGCCGAGGGATCTATGACCGTACAACTCGGGGCATTCGGATATATCTGAACACAGCACGTCTGCGTGGGTTGCTGACCCTGACCTGGAGCGCCGCGGCGCTCAGCGCGATGGTCATTGTGAACACCGTCGTCATCGTCCGCGCCAACCTTGGCCTGCCTGACAGTGCGGTGGGCATCGCGTTGGCAGGATTCGGTGGCGGGTCCATGCTGGCGGCCTTTGCCCTGCCTTCCCTTCTTGACAGGTTCGGGGACCGCAGCGTCATGCTGGCCGGAGCGGCAATCGGGACGGTCACGATGGCGATTTCGGCAGCGCTGTTTGCTGCGCTTGCGATGCCGCTATGGGGGCTGACCGCGCTGTGGGCCGTCGTCGGCTTTGGATACTCGTCTACCTTGACCCCTTCGGGCCGGTTGCTGACGCGTACGGCCAAACCAGAGGACAGACCGGCCGTTTTTGCGGCACAATTCACGCTGTCTCATGCCTGCTGGCTGGTGCTGTATCCGCTGGCGGGATGGCTTATGACCACCAAGGGAACCGAACAGGCGTTGTTGTGGATGTCTCTTGCTGCGCTTTTGGGTTTGTGTGCCGCGCCATTAATCTGGCCGCGCGGCAAGCACGAAACCGCACCTGGCGAACGTATTGACAAAGCTTGAGTATCCCGGTGGCTTTGCACTAAACCTTGGCCTCATGGATCAACTCGACCGCAGCATTATCTCGGCTTTACAGCACAACGCACGTGAATCCACCACCAAGATCGCGGCGAAGCTGGGTGTGGCCCGGACCACCGTGCATGAGCGTATCCAGCGGATGGAAGAGCGTGGGGTGATCGCCGGATACTCGGTGGTGCTGACCGCCCCCGAAGATGCCCCACGCGTTCAGGTCGTCGTATTGCTGGAAGTTCAGCAAAAAGAGACCACGCGGATCATCAAGCGGCTTGAGGCCTACCCGGAGGTTAAACTCTGCCTGTCGATCAACGGCGAGTTCGATCTGCTGCTGTCCGCCGAGGCCCCCCGGATCGAGGATCTGGATATTCTGGTCGACGAACTGGCTAAGATACCCGGTGTTTTGCGCACCAATACCAGCGTCGTCTTCGGTCGTCGGATTGACCGAATCTGAATGCCCAATAACCCTCTGTAAACCTTGGCGCGGCTAGCTTGGCCCGGACTGATCAGAATCCCGGACCGGCAGAATGCCCAATCGAACGATCTTAGGACTGGCCCTGGTGGCGCTGTTTGACGCGCCACAGGGTTTCGCCATGTCCGACACCCGCGTCGCCCAAATCTGCGACGCCGCCGCCCAGCGCGCAGCCCGGTCCGAAGGCGTGCCGCTGGACATTATGCGTGCGATAACACGCCTGGAAACCGGTCGCGCGCTGGACGGCACGCTGCACCCGTGGCCCTGGACGATCAATGTCGAAGGAAAAGGCTTTTGGTTCCCGTCCGAGTCGGAGGCAAAGTCCTATCTGTTCAACATCTTCAAAGCAGGCAAGCGCAGCTTTGACGTCGGATGTTTCCAGATCAACTATCGCTGGCATGGCAAAGCGTTCCGGTCGATCGACGCCATGTTTGACCCTGATGAAAATGCCACCTATGCGGCGCGTTTCCTGAAAGATCTTCATGCCGAGCTGGGCTCGTGGTCCGCAGCTGCCGGGGCCTATCATTCACGCACACCTGAATTGGCCAACGCCTATATTGGGCGCTTTCAGACCATTCTGGCACAGTTGGACGGGTCGACCGCGACCGAGCTTGCCGCGCGCGATCCCTTTACCGGTGCCGCCAGCCCGCTGATCCCGCTTCAGGCCCCAACCGACCATGGCGCGATGGGCTCTTTGGTGCCGGTGGCCGGAGCCGCCACCGCTTTCATCCAGTTCAACTAGGAGCCCCCGAGTGCCCAAGATCGACGCTCGTTCCCTGTTCTCTCCTACCGTTCTGCTGGCGCTGGCGCTGATGATGGTCATCGTGATGATGATCCTGCCGATGCCCGCCTGGGTTCTGGATGTGGGCTTGTCCGCCTCATTCGCGCTGGCGATCCTGATTTTTACCCTGACGCTGTTCATCGAACGGCCGCTGGATTTTTCGTCCTTTCCGACGATCCTGCTGGCCTCGCTGATGCTGCGGCTATCATTGAATGTCTCCTCGACTAAACTAATCATCGGACAGGGACATACCGGCCCAACGCCGCTGGGGACGTCATCGAAGGCTTTGCGAATTTCGTTATGGGCGGCAGTATCTTCCTGGGGTTCGTGGTCTTTGGCGTGTTGCTGATCGTGAACTTCATGGTCATCACCAAAGGTGCCGCACGCATGGCCGAAGTTGGCGCGCGCTTTGCGCTAGACGGGATGCCCGGCAAGCAGCTGGCCATCGACAGCGACATGTCCGCCGGGGCCATCGACCACCAGCAGGCCAAGGAACGCCGCGAACGCGAGCAGCAAGAGACCACGTTTTTCGGCTCGCTCGACGGGGCGTCGAAATTCGTCAAAGGCGACGCGGTTGCAGGGTTGCTGATCACTCTGCTGAACCTTGTGATGGGCCTTATTATGGGCGTGATCGTGCACGGAATGCCTGTCTCTTCCGCGTTTGAGACCTATGCCATTCTGACCGTGGGCGACGGGCTGGTCTCACAGATTCCCGCCGTGATCATCTCAATCGCCTCTGCGCTGCTGCTGGCCAGGGGCGGCACGCAGGGCGCGACCGACAGTGCGATTTTCTCGCAGTTGGGACGGCACCCGGCGGCGCTGGGTACGGTTGCTGTGTTGGTGGTGCTGTTTGCCTTGGTGCCGTCTGCCTTATTTGCCCTTTATCCTTGGGGCGGGTGTGCTGGGGTATGCCGCTTGTTCGGTTCAGCGCAAACAAAGGGCAGAGGCCAAGGCCTGTGTTGTGGTCGATCAGCGCTCGGGCACCATTGTCATGGGGCAAGAGGTTCGGATTTCCCGCGTGGCAGTGTCGCAAGGCAATCTGTCACTTACGGTCGAAGGGGCTCCGATTGCTGTGCAACCTAACCCGTTTGCACGTGGCGAGACCGTTGTCGTGCCAAGGACCATCGCCGGAATAGAGGAAGAGGAAGGCACCGGACTGGCCGAAATACCCGAAGCAACAACCCTGTCCGAAGTCGTCGCCGGTCTGAACGCATTGGGAGTGTCGCCGCGTGATATGATCGATATTCTCAAAACGATCAAAGCTGCAGGTGCCCTACACGCCGAATTTGTCGTTCGCTAAGAAAATCTGGGGCCAAGCGGCCCCAGATTTGATTACTTCGACTTCCAGCTGTTCAGCCATCTCTTGAACTTGCCGCCTTGTTCTTCAATGGCATCCCCGGCAGCGTACAGGCCATCTTCCATATTCTCGATCACGGGGTCGACCCGTGCTTCACGAAACCGACGCCAGCGGACCCATAGGGCCCAAACGATCGCGAAGAAAACGGTCAGGAAGATAATGTTGAACCACGGGATGATCCGCACATCCGGGTTGTCGACCGCCCAGATTTTCACCGCATTTGGGAAAATCGACAGGAACTCACTGCGCCAACCATAGTGGCGCACAACCACCCAACGAGGTGCTTCGGTCGTTGATTTTAAATCCGCTGCTTCGGCCTGCAAATTCGAGGAGTTAAGTTTGAAATAGGGCGGCCAGCCCCAGCCGGTGTCTTCATTGCGATAGACCATGACTTTGCCATTGGTTTTACGTGTCTGGATAAAAAACACGTCGCGGTTTGGTGTTGTCGCATCACTGCCGACATCATGAACCGACCAGAAGATGCTATTTTCCCCGGGGTCGATCCGTTTTTCATAGGTATCCGAGATCCGCACCACATCGTGCTGCGGCAAGGTGTAGTTCAACACCGCCGCAATCGTGCCCCAGAACAGAATGATAAAGCCCCATTTGATGTAACGCATCTGCGAAACCCTCACATGAAATTCGAAACGTAAATCAGGATCGCGATCAGACCCAGCGGTACGACGTAGATCCCAAGGATCAGTTTTCGGCGAAACGATCCATCGTATTTCTGCAGACCGCGCTGGACAAACGCGTCCCGATCGCCGGTAAGACCCTTTTTCTCCCAATGCGCGATCAGCTTACCCCGCCTCACCCAGCGGGAATAAATCGACACGCCCACATACAGGATCGTAAGGAAAATCAGCAAAGGGATCAAAAAGCGCAGCGCGACAAACATTCAACTTCTCCCAACGGCACCCCAGGGACCGACCCTTACGATGACCTCATTGCTGACCCGGTCGCTGCCGCTCATGTCCGGTTCATGGCCGAACAGCGCGGCCCGAGCACCCGCTTTGTCCACCTGATACTCGCGCGCAAGATAGTCGGCAACATAAGCTTTTTTAGCTTCCGGCCAGGTTGCGTAGGTCCGGTAGAACAGTTCCTTGTGGCAAATGAACATCTGGCGTGGGTCCAGCGGCGCCATTTCGGCCAGCAGCATGTTAACCAGATCTCTGTTCGGTGTGTCGGTCGCCCGCAAGGTGTAGAAGTAAGCCGGATGATCCGAGGTGATGCGCGGCCATGGTCCGCCATCCTTTGCCCAGCGCAGCAATTGCGTAAGGCCGTGATAGGCCTCGGGCAGGCGGTCGGCATGGTTGCGCGCCAACCGGCGCATATCGCTGCGATCCAGCCCCGCCATATCCACGCCCGCATCCGCAGCAGCGGAAACCGTCAGAAAATCCATCTTCTGTTGCAGGATCGCGCTCGAGTCCACGCCCCGCGCTTCGATGATCGTTTCGACAAGGTTGTTCAGCCCAAGAAACTTGGCGATCTGATTGCGCTGTGCCTTTTGAAAGACGTGTTTCAGCGGAAGATCGTCTGGCACGTCTTCCATACAAATGGCGGCCGGGTGATCCAGATCCGGGAACAGATAGAGCCCACCGAAATGCGCGGTCCAAAAGTTGCGCTGCTCGAACGCGGTATGGCGCAAGCGGACAGGGTTACGGGTGACGTCACCGGTTTCCCTGGCCGTTTCGATCATCTTGGCGATCAGCACATCGTCGAACCAGGCGTCTTCTTCGGTTTTGAACTGTTCGACCATGCCCGCGAGTTGCTCGGCCTTGCGTAGGGTTCCGCCAGCGGTATCAGCCTCAATCTCGATCTTGCGCAGGTTCAGCAGATCGCGCGGGGTGGTGAGTTTGAAGACTGAGTTCACCAGCTCTCCGGCCACCGCGTCGGTGGCGGTCAGGGCAAACAGTTGCGCCTCGTTCATCTCGATGAATTCGCGCAGGATATCGCGCGAGGTCGAGAATTTGACGTTCAGCAACGGCGCGCGTTTCTGTTCGGTCGTTAGCAGAATGAACTGCCGGTTGACCCCGTTGGGGTTGAGGTAGAGCGGGTCGTCCAGCTCAATCCCCACCTCCGGCGAATAGCCCGAGATATCGACATGGAAATCCATCAGCGCCGTGCTCTTGCCCGCCAGATGCTGCAACGCGCGGTTATACCGCTCGACCAGAGCCGGGCTGGAGATGTGGACGAGGTTGCCGAACATCAGGCCTTTTTCGATGAGGCGGATCATTCGGACCACCTATGCGATGCCTGCAAATTGATGCCATTTATCAAACCTGCCCAATAGGGCGCGGACAAAACCAGCCCTCCTAACAACAGTACTGAAGAATCCAACCTTTGGTCCAAATTCAAAATCTCGAAATGGCGGCAACACGCCGCCACGGCTACACCGAAGTAAGCAGCTACTGCAGCAAAAAGAGTGAGAGTCCACCAGAAGAAGAACCGCAGCCACATGAAGCTACCCAAAGGAACCGGCAAGCTGAACCGGAACGCCCAGAGGACAAACTTGATTCCAGCATAGGCCAGAAGAGCACAGGTTATCAGAAAGACGATATCAAGCACCCAAGTACTCCCTACAAACTAATCGAGTGTGTTGAACTCAATTTAATCTCCTGCCGAACCTACCAACAACCACGACAGCCAACGCGAACAACGGCAACGCAAAAGACCGCGCCGTGATCTGCAGATTGAACCCGAAGTAAGACATCACGCTGCCTTCAAACAGGATCAGAGATTCTTCCCACGAGGTGCCTTCGAACCCGCTGCCCGCATTGATCCCGAACTGGCAGATAAACAATAGCACCGCTACCCCCAGAAAGCCGATCACGCCCCATCGCAAAGGCATTGTGAAACCCAAAACAAGAGCAAGTCCTGCAATTGCTACAACCAGCGTCACCCCTTCCCCTCCAGATACCGCCGCTTGGCCTCTTCCATCCGGCCCATTTCGCGCACCGCGTTCTCGATGGCGACCTCGTCGCTCTTGTCGGCATAGCGGAATTCGCTGTCGGCGTAGCGATTGATCTCTTGCATCACCATCTCGACCGTGATCGGCTGGCGCAGGTCTTCGATCATGGCCTTCTTGGTGTCGTAGTCGCGGAACAGGAACAGGTCGGGGTTTTCCATCCATTCGTCGGGCAGTTCGAAATCCATCGCGCGGACTTTGACCGCGTCGGTGATGTTCTTGATCGCGCGGCCGGTGAATCGCTCATCGGCGGCTTGGATCGCCTTGAGGTAGGTGCCTAGCTTAGCGATCGTGTCCATCTGGCCGATATCGCCGGACACCCGGTCATAGACCTGCAGCAAGGCATCCTCATGCGGGCGGGAGTGGCTTTCGAAGCTGGCGGCGACGGCCTTTTTGATTTCTTGCGCGGCATAGGCGTCGTGCTCGCCCAGCGGGATGTCGTGGTTGCGGCCCATCAGCAGGTGCAGGATGTCGATGTAGTCCTCGCGCGTCTGCGGCCCGTCCACCAGGAACCGCGCGCCCGCCCGCTGGCGCAGGGCGTCGTCCACGTTCTCGGGGTAGTTCGAGAACATGCCAAAGGTGCAGTTGCCGCGCACAACGGTGTTGGCTCCCGCAAAGCTCTCCATCAGCACGGCGGTGATTTCCAACTGCCCGGCCGAGGACTGCCGGTCACCGCGTTTGCCCGCCAGCTGGTCGATGTCGTCGATGGTGCCGAACCCGATGACCGAGGGGTCGATGATCGTGTTGATAAACGCCTTGGCGTTCTGGCCGGATTTGCCCTGATAGCTGTCGATATTGTCGGTGCTCAGGTTCTGATAGCGGAACGGATAGCCCGCGTTCTGGCAATATTCGTTGATCAGCCCGGCCATCATCTGGATCAGGGTGGTCTTGCCGGTACCCGGTTTGCCGTCACTCATGAAGGTGAAGATGAACCCGCCGAGTTCCGCAAAGGGGTTCAGGCGGCGGTCGAAATCATAGGCCATCAGCATCTTGGCCAACTTCATCGCCTGATACTTGGCGATATGGTTGCCGACCACCTCGTTCGGCTTCTTGAACGTCATGGTCAGGGTGGTGGATTTGGCCTTGGTCGCAGGCTCGAAGCCGCGGATCGTCAGGTCATCCGCCTCGATATGCCAAGCGGTGTTTTGGAATGGCGCGAGGTGACCTGCGGACTGCGCGCGCAAGACGGCTTTCTCCATCAACTGCTCGGCATAGGCGCTGGTGGCCGCAATCAGGTGGGCATCGTCGGGGGCGTGTTTTGCCAGGGTCTGGTCCAGCTCCCACAATGCGCCATGCAGGGCAAGTTGGCCATTGTCGGTCAGAACCTCCTCGATTTCACCCAGATCGACGGTGGTTTCGCCCAGATGCGAAGACATCAGGTAAGCCAGCGCATTGCCGAATGTGTGCAGCGTGATGAGCGCCTCGGCGGTCAGCAACTCCGAGAACTCGGTCTTACGAGCAACCGGTAGGTCACCCGCCAAATTCGCGCGTTTCAGATCGGCCAATGGCGTTTGTTCCGCATAGGTTTCGGCCACAGCCAGAGAAACTGTGATGGCCCGCCGAATGGCTTGCTGTGTGGTGGCCTGCGGCGGTGAGACCAGCGCATCACCATCATCCGACGCTTCGATTCGCTCAACCAGATGCACCCCATCCGCGCGCACGGTGCGCCGTGTCACCAACCCCGGCGTCGTGGACCGAAACCTGCGCCCTGTGGACACACCCGAGGACCGTTCAACTGGGGTCTCAACGGCTTTCGCAATCCGCGGCGCGTGTTCAAATCCAGTCAGCAAGGCGGTCGCCGCCGGATAGTGCTTGCGAATATCGTCTTCGCGCAATTCCATCTGATCTGACGTCAAACTCATCTCAAAATCGCCTTTGCTGTATTCAATATCTCAAGACCTGTCCGGCCTTGCTGACCACGAACTTGCGCACGTCTGCAAATCCGGGTGGGTTGCGTTCGGCAAGCACCTGAAAGGGTCTCTGTGGCAGGATGATCGACCGCTGCGTCCGTGTCGCGCCGGTCTCGGCCCCCTGCCCACCGAAAGGATCGAGGGCGAATACCTCACGCTCGACGGTGGAAAACCATCCTGCGCGTTCTTCGATTACCTGTTCGCTTTCCAGTTCTTCCGTGGTCCAGGCCAAAGCCCAGTCCTGGCCTTGCGGAGACTGCGCGTCCTCCAGCACTTGTCGCAGCGGTCCAGATTGCTCGGTATAAGCCGAGGAATACATCGGCCCCACATGAATGCGGCGCAGGTGTTTGGGGTGCAGGTCGTCGAAATCCTGATCGAAGCCTTTGGCGATGGTCACCAGTTTCAGCCCGCCCAAAGACTGCGCCATCAGATGGGCCTGCACCTCGGGCCAGCGGCGCTGGTCCTTGGGCAGGGCCGTCTTGCCGCCGTCCTCCAACTGTATCAGATAGATGACCGGCAGGTTGATCTGGCTGTCATAAACCGCCCAGTGGATCATGAAATTGCGCCGTTCCCCCTCATTTCCGATCCAGTGGCATTCGGGATCGTTGCGGGCCCAGAACAGCTGACCTTTCAGCAATTCCTCGTAATAGAGCCTTTGGGACAGTGCGAATTGCAGTTTGGTGGGGATTTCCTGATCGCCAATGATTGCCCGCACCATGTCGGTTTTCAGATCATCCTCCGAGGGCATGTTCGCCAGATGCACCTGCGCCTGCTGCGCGTCATTGGCCATGGTCAGCAACTCGGCCGCCACCGGGAACCCGCTGTCACGTTTGTCCATGGCGAGGCTGCCAAAGAACCGCCCTGTGTCGTGCCCGACTAGCAGGTACTTCATGCTGAGCGCGCGGAAGGTGTAGAGCAGCCCCGAGAGGTAACGCGACACGATCCGCACTTCTTGTTTGCTGATCGCACCCTCGGCCTCCATCGTCGCAGCCACGCGGAGGAGGTGAACAGTGATCACCTCAAACTTGCGGAAATAGCGGCGCGAGGCGAAGGTGTCGGTCAGGCCAACATGGTCTTGGGTTGGGTTAGTCTCCATTAGTCTCCACCATCTCCGTCCCCATCCGCGTCTCCCGAGTGATACCCATCAGTGTCGTTGTGGAACGCGATTTCGGCCGAAACCGGGTCTTCCTTTTTGTAAACAAAATAAACCAAGTGCCCGACCCCAGCGAACACTGCTATCCCAATAGCCGGAGCCCAAAGGGACTCTGTGATCCAATAGAAAATTACGCCAAGACCAATAGCGAACCAGCGCAGGATCATCGCATTCTCGACCCAAGCGGGAAGCTGAATGTCCCTGCGCGTGAGACCCGATGAATAACGGTTATTGGTCTGTTTAGTCACAATTGTGACCCTCAAGAACCCCCGTACATATTCTTATCATGCTTCTCGACAATCGAGGCGAACCTGCGGGCAAAGCGTTCGTCTGCCTTGGCCTTTTTTTCAAGCACGTCGCGGGCAAAGACCATGTGGTCCTCATGCGCCTCGAGCATGTCGGCCATTTTCTGATTGGTCGCGGTGCCGATTGCGGCCATAGCGGTTTGGGCCTCTTGGTCGGTCTGCACACCGATCTCGTTGATGCGGTGGGCCACGTCCTGCTGCTGCGCGGTTTTCAGCGATTTGGTCAGGGCGTCATACAGCACCACGCGCTGTTGCGTGTCTGTCTGTAACTTGTTGATCAGCACCATCTGAGTCGCCGCCTGGTTCTGCAGTGAATCGACCCAAGTCTTACCCTTTTCGATATAGCGCTCGAGCGTTTGAGATTTGGCCAGCTTGACCTGCTCCTCCTGAACCTTGGCGTTGTATTGCTTGTTCAGCTCAGCCAGTTCGGTTTCCAGCTGGGTGCGCGCAGCGGCGTCCTGTTCGACGCTGATCTTGTTCTCCAAGGTGATGATCGTCGGGTCCATGCCCTGGATCTCGGCACGTAAGGCTTCCAGTTCAGCCACGGTCGCCTCGCGGTCGTCCAGCGTACCAGTCAGGTTGTCCTCGACCTTCACGCGCTGTTCTTCCAGAACAGACAACTGCCCTTCCAGCAGCTTCACGATCACGTCAGACTTGGCGATCAGGTCCTGCAGTTTGTCGTCGATATTGGCCGTGCGCATCCGCTCTTGCCGCATCGACTCGGATTTGGCCTTGGCGAAGATGCCCACAAACGACTCCCACCCGGTTTTCGAGCGCATCTCGTCGAAATCCTTGGAAAACGCGTTGGTGACGTCGTCCAAACCCATGATCAGCTCGGCGATATTGGCATTCATCACCTCAGTGTGGGCGTGCACATCCTCAAGCGTGGCGTTTTCGATGTCGATATCCGCCTCGGCGGTTCCAATCTTGGCGCGCGCGGCCTCGATCCGGGATGTCAGCCCTTCGATCTGCGACTGGCTTTCGCGCACTTTTGCTTGGGTTTCCTGAATCAACGCGTCAAACTGCTGGTTCGACATCTGTCCTATCCCTTTTTTACTTATGCACCCAATAAGATAGGGAATGTTACGATGATTTACATCCCCTTGGGCATCAAATACAGAAAGACTTTGGCAAACTCCGCCCAAAAAAGATAGGCGGCTTGACACTTACGCGGCAGATCGCGTGAATGCGCGCGGTAGGCAAAAAAACGTCACGTTTACCATACGAAAACTGGATTGATTTGACCGCACGGGTGGACATAGACAATCCGGAGGGCACCTGTTTGAGTGCTAACAAATTATTACTGCCGGAGGCTGACCCATGCTGGACGCGACAACCGACCTGAAATCAATCCTGAAAAACCCCGATCTGCTGGTGACCAAAGCCTATATCGGCGGTCAGTGGGTTGACGGGGACAATGGCACTTTTGCCGTAACCAACCCGGCGCGTGGTGACGTTGTCGCCGAAGTCGCGGACCTCAGCCGCGCTCAGGTCGCAGGTGCAATCGCGCAGGCCGAAGCGGCGCAAAAAGAATGGGCCAAGCTGACCGGCAAGGAGCGGGCTGTAATCCTGCGTCGCTGGTATGACCTGATGATGGAAAACGCCGAAGATCTGGGCAAAATCCTGACGGCCGAGCAAGGCAAGCCTCTTGCCGAAGCGGTCGGAGAGATCGGTTATGGCGCGTCGTTCATCGAATTCTTCGGTGAAGAAGCAAAGCGCGTTTACGGCGAGACGATCCCCGGCCACCAGCGCGACAAGCGGATCATGGTGCTGAAACAGCCGATCGGCGTTGCGGCCTCGATCACACCCTGGAACTTCCCCAATGCGATGATCACCCGCAAGGCGGCTCCGGCGCTGGCCGCGGGCTGTGCCTTTGTTGCGCGCCCTGCCAAGGAAACGCCGCTTTCGGCTCTGGTTATGGGCGTTCTGGCGGAACAGGCCGGTATCCCGGCTGGTGTATTCAACGTCCTTCCATCCTCCAGCGCGAGCGAAATCGGCAAGGAGTTCTGCGAAAACCCGGGCGTCCGCAAGCTGACCTTCACCGGCTCGACCGAAGTGGGCCGCATCCTTCTGAAGCAAGCCGCCGATCAGGTGATGAAGTGCTCGATGGAACTGGGCGGCAATGCGCCGTTCATCGTGTTTGACGATGCCGATCTGGACGCCGCCGTCGAAGGCGCGATGATGTGCAAGTTCCGCAACAACGGTCAGACCTGCGTCTGCGCCAACCGCATCTATGTGCAGGCCGGTGTGTATGACGAGTTCGCCGCCAAGCTGAAAGCCGCCGTCGAGGCGCTGAAAGTTGGTGATGGACTGGCCGAGGGCGTCACGACCGGACCGCTGATCAACGAAGAAGCCGTCGCCAAGGTTGAAGAACACATCAAGGACGTGACCGACAAGGGCGGTGCGGTTCTGACTGGTGGCCTGCCCCATGATCTGGGCGGTACCTTCTTCCAGCCGACCATCGTAACCGGCGTCACGCAGGACATGATGGTTGCGCAGGACGAAACCTTTGGCCCACTGGCCCCGCTGTTCAAGTTCGAAGACGAGGACGATGTGATCGCGATGGCCAACGACACGATTTTTGGTCTGGCGTCGTATTTCTACGCCAAGGATCTGAGCCGCGTCTACAAAGTGGCCGAAGCGCTGGAATACGGTATCGTCGGCGTGAACACCGGCATCATCTCGACCGAGCTTGGCCCGTTCGGCGGCGTCAAACAGTCCGGTCTGGGCCGCGAAGGCAGCCACCACGGGATGGAAGACTATCTTGAGATGAAATACGTCTGCCTGTCGGTCTGATCAAACAAGGCCCCGGCGCAAGCGCGCCGGGGCCATCCAGTTTGTCACAAAACTGCAAACAAACCGTCACATCCCTGCAATGACCCGCGTCCATCCCCCTTGCAGCCAAGCAAGAGAGGATACCAACCGATGTCATTGCGCTTTGTCTGCCTGACGTCTGCCCTTGCCCTGACCGCCGGTCAGGCCGTGGCAGAAATGAACTTCAACCGAATTGCGTCTTTCCCCGTCGTCAAGAACATGGCCGAGGGGGCAGATACCACCCGTGAAACCTCGCCCGAGATCATCGCGGCGACGGCGGACGGCATGACGCTGGTCTACACCGACAGCCCGCTGGGCGTGATCGGCATGGTCGACATCACCAACCCCGCAAACCCGGCCCCACTCGGCGCAATGGAAGTGGGTGGCGAACCGACATCCGTAGGCATTGTGGGCACGACAGCCTTTGTCGGCGTGAACACGTCGGAAAGTTATACAGCCCCTTCGGGAAAGCTGATCTCGGTCGATATCGCTGGCAAGGCCGAAACCGGCGCTTGTGATCTGGGCGGTCAGCCTGACAGCGTCGCCATTGCGCCGGATGGTAGCTTTGTCGCCGTAGCGATCGAGAACGAGCGCGACGAAGACCTGAACGACGGCATTATCCCGCAGCTGCCCGCCGGGTCGCTGGCTCTGGTGCCGCTGAAAGATGGCGCGCTGGATTGCGCGGCCATGAAAATGGCGTCTCTGACTGGTCTGGCCGAGGTTGCCCCAACCGACCCCGAGCCTGAGTTTGTGGACATCAACACTCTGGGCGAAACCGTCGTCACTCTGCAGGAGAACAACTACATCGCGGTGGTCGACAAGGACGGCAACGTGGTCAGCCATTTCTCAGCGGGTAGCGTGGATCTGGAAGGCATCGACGCCACAGATGAACGCGGCGCGCTGATATTCACCGAAAGCCAAAAGGGCCGTCTGCGTGAGCCGGATGCGGTGAAATGGATCGACGACAACCACTTCGCCACCGCCAACGAAGGCGATTACGAGGGCGGTTCGCGCGGCTGGACGATCTTCCACAAGGACGGCACCGTTGTTTACGAAAACGGCACCGATTTCGAGAAAGCCATCATACAGATCGGCCACTACCCCGACAAACGCTCGGACGCCAAAGGCGTTGAGCCAGAAAGCGTAACCGCTGCCACCTTTGGCGGCACGCCGATGATCTTTGTTGGGGCCGAGCGCGCCTCGGTCGTGGGTGTCTATGACGCCACCGACCCGGCAAACCCGGTACTGAAGCAGCTTCTACCGTCGGGCGTTGGGCCGGAAGGCTATGTGGCGATCCCCGAGCGCAACCTGCTGATCTCGGCCAATGAAAAGGACCTTATCGAAGATGGCGGCCCGCGTGCGCATGTCTCGATCTTCGAATATCAGGACGCCCCTGCCAACTATCCGCATCTGACCTCCGCAGGCGCGGATGAGCTGATCGGATGGGGTGCCCTGTCCGGTCTGGTCGCGGACGAGGACGGCATGATCTATGCGGTCAATGACAGCTTCTACGGTTTCCAGCCTTCGATCTTCAAGATCGACCCCAGCCAGCAGCCCGCCCGCATCGTGGACGTGATCCGCATTCACCGTCAGGACGGCAACCCGGCGCAAAAGCTGGACCTTGAGGGCATCACGCTGGACGGCAAGGGCGGCTTCTACGTCGCGTCCGAAGGCCGCACCGATCGTGTCATCCCGCACGCGATCTACCACGTCTCTGCCGAGGGCAAGATCAAGGATCGCAAGGGCGAGATTGGCCTGCCGCCGGAATTGATGGCGGTCGAGAAACGCTTTGGTTTCGAAGGCATCACTAAGGTCGGTGACACTCTGTGGATGGCCGTTCAGCGCGAATGGAAAGACGACCCAGAGAACCACGTGAAACTGGTCGCCTACAATCTGGACACCAAGGAATGGGGTGCCGTGCACTATCCCAAAGCCGACCCGGAAAAAGGATGGGTTGGGCTGTCTGAAATCGTGGCCTTCGGCGACCATGTGTATGTCATCGAACGCGACAATCAGCACGACCACCGCGCCGTGACCAAAAAGATCTACCGCATCCCGCTGTCCGACATGACCCCGGCACCGCTGGGTGGAGACCTGCCTGTCGTCAGCAAAGAAGAGGTCCGCGACCTGCTGCCCGACCTGACCTCGACCGGCGGTTACGTTCTGGACAAGATCGAAGGCCTGGCGATCCTGCCCTCGGGCGAAGCGTTCGTGATGACCGACAATGATGGCGTCGACGATGCCTCGGGCGAGACGATGTTCTGGTCGATCGGGTCGGTTACGGCTGGGAACTAATTCGTTGCCAAAACACTTAGTGACCCCGCACGAAATTGTGCGGGGTCATATTGTTTAGATCGGCAGCAATTAAGGCTTTTCAAACGCTGAGGCCTGAGCGTACGGGAAGCAAATCCTATTGTGTGGACATTTTGGGAAGTCAGTCGAATATCCGCGATGGTTTCTTTGATTGCCTTTGTGAAAACTAAGCCATTCCTACTCCCAGTTGACAGACAACGAGATGATGTTCAGTCTAAAGGTGCGGAAGGTCACCTAGGTTTAGGGGCTTGCCAATTTGGCCTTGTCCGTGGAGAAGAACTAGGGCGCTGATCCAATTAAGGCAGTGCCCGTGAATCGCAAAGCAGCCTTCACGCCCGGTTCTCGATTTGTGTCGAAACCATTGGTGTGAAATGACAAAAAAACTTAAAACTTTAAGAGACCAAAAATGCGCGAAGCAAGGCGGTCTTTGCTTCTATTGTGACCAACCGATGTGGTCCGGATCATCGAAGATATTCCAAAGGACCTATTCGATTTCCGAACCTCATGCGCGATTATTCCAGTGTACAGCAGAACACTTGATAGCAGCATCTGAAGGTGGGCTTCTCTCACCAGAAAACATCGTTGCCGCTTGCAAGTTCTGCAACCAGACGCGCCATAATTCGAAGCGACCACTGTCACCGGAGAACTACAAGAAAAAGGTACTCGGCCGATTAGCGTTGGGGCGTTGGAAGCGGCTACTTTCCTCTTCTACAACGCTGGGAAAGCACCGAAAGTAGAGGTTGCTGAGAGGTAGTATTGTGTCGGTTATGCGCAGTAACCCGTCAACTTTTTGGAACTCACGAATGACCAAATAGCCCGTCCGGCGAACACCTCATTGATACAAAAAACAACGCCCCGCGTCTGGAGGAACGCGGGGCGTATGGTGCGATAATCCAGAGAGGAACGATTATCGCGGCGTATTAGGTCGCCTTAGTTCACGGCCTTGGCGTCGACCACATCCTTTTCGATGGCCTTAGCCGACGTGATCTCAATCCGGCGCGGTTTCAGGGCCTCGGGCACCTCGCGCTTGAGGTCGATGTTCAGCATGCCGTCCTCATGGCTGGCGCCAGTGACACGCACGTGATCGGCCAGCGCAAAGCGGCGTTCGAACGCGCGGGTGGCGATGCCACGGTGCAGATAGCTGCGCTCTTTGTCTTCTGCAGCTTTCTTGCCGGCCACGATCAGAGCGTTTTCCTTCACTTCGACCGACAGGTCATTTTCAGAAAAACCGGCGACTGCAACCGAGATGCGATAGGTGTCGGCATCGGTTTTTTCGATGTTATAGGGCGGGTAGCTCGGCTGAGCCACGTCATTGGTCAGCACACGGTCCATCATGTCGGCAATCTGGTCGAAACCAACGGTGGCGCGGTGCAGGGGTGCAAAATCAAAACTACGCATGTGTCATATCCTCATATCAGAGCGATCTGTACTCTGCCCTCCGTTCGGACGGGCATCGGGTTGATCCGGGCCCCGTCTTTGGCGACCCGGTACAGTTCACATGGGTAGCGATTTGAGTGAGTTCAACCCCTGCCAGAGCTGATGAATTTTGCGCCCGAGCTGGACTTACCGGAACCGACCTGCAACCGGCGGATGTTTGCCTTTGGGCGGGGCGCATCGCGTCGCAGATCGGCCTTTAAATCCGCCACGATTCCCGACAGCTCCATGCCGAACCCCACCTTCTGGCGCCCGTTCGTCCCCACCGCGGACACGACCGAAAGAATCTGCCAGCGCGACCCGTTCCGTGCCAGCAGGGCTGAGCCGGACGAGCCAAAGGTGATGTCGCAGTTGAAGGTGATCAAACCGTCGCTGCGGTTCAGAATGCGGCAAGATCTTTCGCGGGTAATTGCCTCGGCCCGCCCGCGCCCATAGGACGCGAGGCTGACCTCGTTTCCGGCGACATTCCCCTGATGCAGGGCAAAGGGGTCTGCGATCGAATAGGGAATCGGCGATTCCAGCCGCATCAGAGCCACATCCATGCGCACGCGGGGGGCAGACACCGCCCCGTTGGCCTTGAAATCGGGATGCGCCGCGATTTGTACCACCTTGCGATCGGCGAGGGCATCATTACCGCTCAGACCGGCGCGGAAGGTGACCTTGCCCGGCGGGTATGGCTTGCCGGTGGCCTTGTCCAGCGCGCAATGCGCAGCGGTCAGAACCAGATCCTGCGCAATCAAGGTACCGGTGCAAAACCCCTGAGTTCCAATGTCCAGTCGTCCGACCGCCTCCCAGCCGTACAGATCGTCACGGTCGGTCAGTTTGCGTTTGGCGGCTTGGGCGTATGATGAGGTGGTTGAAATGGACAGAATAAGAAAAAAAATCAGAACGCGTTGAATCATGGTTTGATGAACCTTGCACCAATATTGCGGTTTGCGCCCGCTTGCGGTGATGAAGCCCTGAAACCGCGCCCCGCCGAAAGTTCGGCCTGCAACAGCTCAAGCGAGTCTTCGACCGCGGTGCCGACGGACACGCGCTGACCGTTGAACTCGGCCTTGGCCGCAACCACAGACACGATGCGAGGCTGGTCCCCTTCGAATGAAAACACCGGCGCACCGGACGATCCGAATTCCACGTCGCAAGACATGATCAGAACATTCGAACGGCGGGTCATAACCGAGCATACCTCTTGCAGCGACGGGGCCTCGGACCGGTCCTGAGCATAAGACACGACGCCAACCTCTGCCCCGCGCGCGGGGCGTTTTCCTGTCTCAAACGGGATAACGGTTGTGTTTCGGATAGGCTGCCACAGTTCGATCAGCGCGATGTCGTTGTAGATGCGCTCGGCGGTGCCTTCGACGCTGTATTCGTAATTCGGGTGAATGACCGCCCGCCGCGCCGCACGGTAAGCTGACGCGCGCCCCAGTCGCCAGGCAGCCAGAAACTCGACATCAGCCAGATCGATCCGCTGACCAGTCACCTTGTCAAACAGGCAATGTGCGGCCGTCAGAACCAGCGTCGGCGCGATCAGTGTCCCGGTGCAAAACCCGGCGCCGTTTTTGATATCAAGGCGTCCCACGGCCATCCACGCGCGGCCAGCATCAGTTGTATCCAGACTTTTTAGTCCGGTATCCTGTGCTGCGGCGGTCATCGGCATCAAAGCCATCGCCAATGCTATGATCCAATTTCGCAAACGGCTCTCCGGCTTTGCTGTTGGCATATCTTGCTACGCCGCCGGTTGGGCAAAAATAGGGCGGGACCGCCCCATTCGCATTCACTGGGAAAGTGATGCGCGACTGCATCAGCCTATTTCAGGATCGGAACTTGAGGCGTTTGTGGCTGCGCATCAAAGGCTCTGGGCTTCGGTCCACCCGTTGCCCAATCCAAGAGCTCCACCGTATGCACCACCGGCACCTCTGTTCCCGAGCCGATCTGCATCATGCAGCCGATGTTCCCCGCCGCGATTACATCGGGGTTTTTCGCCTCAAGCGTTTTAACCTTGCGCTGTTTTAACTTCCCGGAAATCTCGGGCTGCATCAGGTTGTATGTCCCGGCACTACCGCAGCACAGATGACTGTCCGCAGGCTCTAACACAGTAAAACCAGCCCGTTTCAACAGGGTTTTGGGGTGAGTCTTAATCTGTTGACCGTGTTGCAGAGAGCAGGCTGCGTGGTACGCGACGATCATCTGCTGGCTCTCACCTTCCGGCAAATCGAGTTGCATCAGCAGCTCACTTATATCCATGGCGATCGCAGAAACCTTTGCGGCGTCTTCTTCCAGCGGTCCATTGCGGAACATATGGCCGTAATCTTTGATCGTCGTGCCGCAGCCCGAGGTATTTATGACGATGGCATCCAGCCCATTCCCGGTCATTTCGTCAATCCAGGCTCTAATATTGGCTTCTGCGGCCTTATGGCTGTCATCGGTTTTGCCCATGTGATGGGTTAAGGCCCCGCAACATCCTGCCCCTTCGGCTACAACGACCTCGCATCCTAGTCGGGTCAACAGGCGAATTGTTGCGTCATTGATGTCCGTATTCAAAGCTTTCTGCGCACAGCCGGTCATCAGAGCAACACGCTTGCGCCGTGTGTCTTTGGCAGGGAAAGTCTGCGGATCGTCGTTGCGACTGACTGGCGGGATATGTTTCGGCGCCATGTCCAGCATCGCGCGCAACCGGGCATCTGGCATTAAGAACCGGAAAGGACGTCCCAGTTTTGCTCCGATCAGCGCCCATCGGAACCGCATGGGATAGGGCAGGATCTGGGCCAATACCCAGCGCAGAACACGGTCAGAGAGGGGACGTTTGTAATTCTCCTCAATGTATTCCCGCGCGTGATCGACCAGATGCATGTAATGAACACCCGAGGGGCACGTAGACATGCATGCCAGACAGGAAAGGCACCGATCGATGTGTTTGACCGTTTTCTCATCGGGCACACGCTCGTTTTCCAGCATATCCTTGATCAGATAGATGCGGCCGCGCGGGCTGTCCAATTCGTCCCCCAGCACCTGATAGGTGGGGCAAGTGGCCGTGCAAAACCCGCAATGGACACAATTTCGCAGAATCTCGTTCGAGCGCTGGATCGCCGGATCTTGGAGTTGTTTTTCAGTGAATGTTGTCTGCATTGCTCTAGCCCACAAGCCCCGAGTTAAAGACGCCGCGGGGGTCGAATCTTTGTCGAATTCCTTTTGTTAGAGCCGCAACTCCGGCGCTTTCAGGATGGAACCGCCCCAACCGGGTCACTGTGTCGGATTGCGCGCGCACCAGCGTTGCGTGACCTTCAAGGGCCCCCAGACGGGCGCGCAGATCGGTCCCTTCGGGCACCAAGGCCCAAATCAGCCCACCGCCCCAATCAAACAGCAATCGCTCGGCACCAGTGCGTGCGGCTATGTCAGGCGCATCAGTGGGCTTAACCGAAATCCGCCACACATCACCGTCCTGATTGTGAAAGGCGGTCACATCGCGCAATCCGGCCCAAAGGTTGGTCGAGCCCGTGACCTCAGCGACGTCTCCGTATCCCGACAACACCGATTTCAGTTGATCCGACCTGTAAGCGACCGAGTCCTCAAACCCCTCAAGACGCAACAAAGCCTGACCCGCGTCAGGATCATAGGCCGCACCGCTGACTTCAAACGGGGATTTCAGCGCCTCAGATAAAGCCTGAATTCCGGCCGCCGCGTCTGGGACCTGAACGGACAGAGTTACGGACGCCTCGGGTTTGGGAAGCACCTTCAAAGACACCTCAGTCAGAACGCCCAATGCCCCCCAGGATCCTGCCATCAGCTTGACCAGATCGTAACCGGTCACGTTTTTCATAACACGGCCGCCATTATTGACGATCTGCCCCATGCCGTCGACATAACGCACACCCAGCAAGAAATCGCGGCACGCCCCCGCCTGTACCCGACGTGGCCCCGAGATATTGGCCGCGACGACACCTCCGATGGTGGGCGTCCCGCTACTTCCAAGCAGCCCCCTGTGATCCATGGGTTCAAAGGCCAGTTGCTGACCTTCAGCGTCCAGCGCGCCCTCGATTTCGGCGACCGACGTTCCGGCTTGCGCGACCAGTGTCAGTGCGCCGGGTTCATACAGCGTGATCCCGCTGAGCCCGCTTGTTTCGATTGCCCGACCAGGACCTTTAACGCCCCGCGTACCGCCGCCTTGGATATGCACCGGTTCATTCAGCCCGGCTACCATCTGGGCCAGTTCGGCTTCTGTCTGTGGTTTCATGACATTTCTTCTTTGTTAGAGCCGTTTATTCAGCCGCGATCTGTGCATTACGACGCCCTGCAGAGGCTTCCAGCGGGAACACCTTCGCCGGGTTCAGCAACCAGTTCGGGTCGAATACATCCTTAACCGCCATTTGCGCCTCAAGATCAGCGGGCGTGTATTGATGAGACATCAAATCGCGCTTTTCGATCCCGACACCGTGCTCGCCCGTCAGACAACCACCCACATCCACGCAGAGTTTCAGGATTTCGGCCCCGAACGCTTCGCATTTCTCAAGATCGCCGGGTTTGTTGGCATCAAACAGGATCAGAGGGTGCATGTTTCCGTCACCCGCGTGGAACACATTGCCCACGGGCAGGCCGTAGTCTTGGCTCAGCTCACCGATCCGGCGCAGAACTTCGGGCAGCGACGACACCGGGATCGTCCCATCCAGACACATGTAATCGTTCAACTGCCCCATCGCACCAAAGGCAGATTTCCGACCCAGCCAGATTTTGGCGCTTTCCTCAGCCGACTGGCTTTCGCGCAGCTCAACGGGGTTATGGCGTTTCGCGATCTCGATGATCTTGCTCAGCTGATAGTCAATTTCAGCCTCGGACCCTTCGACTTCGACAATCAAAAGGGCTGTGCAGTCGGGGTAGCCCGCATGAGCAAAATTCTCACAGGCTTTGATGCACAGCGTATCCATGAATTCGATCGCGACCGGCAGAATGCCGGACTTGATGATGTCCGAGACGCATTGCCCGGCGACCTCGTTGTCGTCAAATCCCATCAACACGGGCCGCGCGCCTTCGGGCTTGCGAAGAATACGCAAGGTGGCTTCGGTCACGACGCCTAGTTGACCTTCGGAACCGCAGATGACGCCCAGCAGGTCCAGGCCACCTGAATCCAGATGGGCACCGCCGATTTCGGCCACGCTACCATCCATGAGGACCATCTTCACGCCCAACAAGTTGTTGGTGGTCACACCGTATTTCAGACAATGCGCACCGCCCGAATTCATCGCGATATTGCCAGCGATGGCACAGGCCAGTTGCGACGACGGGTCAGGAGCATAGAAGAAATCATCCTCTTCCACCGCACCTGTCACGCTCAGGTTGGTACGGCCGGTCTGCACGCGAATGAACCGGTTGTCATAGTCGGTCTCGAGCACGTCATTCATTCGGGCAACGCCCAGAATGACACAATCCGCAGTAGGTAATGCCCCACCTGCCAGCGAGGTGCCCGAGCCACGCGGGACCACCGGCACACCTTCTTCATTGCAGATGCGCAACACGTCCGAGACCTCTTGGGTCGTGGATGGCAGCACCGCCAGCATCGGCGGGCACTTATACGCCGTCAGCGCATCGCATTCGTAGACGCGCGTCTCGGACGGGTCGTGAATCACCGCATCCTCGGGCAAAACCTGCAACAACCGCTGCAAAACAATGGCCTTGCGGCGCAGGACATCGGGATTTGGCGTCGGCATTTCCATGGCTGATCCTCCGTTTGGTAAAATAATATTACCAATTTCCCCATCTGGCAAGTTCCCACCTCTGGCCCTAAGGTCGCGGGCATGACCTGGCTTGATCGGACACAGTTGTTTTCTCCCCTAGACTACGCGGCCATCGCAGTGCTGCTGGTGGCCTGGCTGTGGATTGGTTGGAGGATCGAGAACCCCTCGCCCAAGAAAACCTCGGTCACAATGATGATGGATGATTATCGCCGCGATTGGATGCGCGAGATGGTGACCCGGCAGCCGCGGATGTTTGACGCTCAGGTCGTAGCCGCGATGCGGCAGGGCAGCACGTTCTTCGCTTCGACCACGATGATCGCCATCGGGGGTGGGCTGGCCCTGCTGGGCAATACCGAACGCCTGGCCGGTGTCGCCAATGATCTGGCCATCGGCAGCGCCCCCGCCATGGTGTGGGAGATCAAGATCCTCATCATCATTCTACTGCTGGCCAATGCCTTCCTGAAATATGTCTGGGCACATCGTTTGTTTGGTTACTGCGCAGTCTTGATGGCCGCGGTGCCCAACGATCCATCGGATGCGCAAGCCTATCCCCGAGCGGCTCAGGCGGCAGAAATCTGCGTTACCGCGGCCCGCAGCTTCAACCGCGGCCTGCGCGCGACCTATTTCGCCCTGGCATCTGTCGCCTGGATTCTGGGACCCGTGGCCCTGATACTGGGTACGGCGATCACCTTTGGCGTTCTGTACCGGCGCGAGTTTGCGTCGCATTCCCGGCTGGTCCTGCTGTCGCAACCGCACGACACGGATTCGTGATCGCTTTGCCCCAAATCAGAGCCTAATCTTCGCTCATGCGATATTTGATTCTCAGCCTTCTGCTTGCGGGTCCGGTGCTTGCCGACCCCCCAACAATTGAAAAAGTGATCGCCAGTCAAAGCGGCGACACATGGCGCTTTGACGTGACCATCCGACACCCAGACACCGGCTGGGATGATTACGCCGATGGTTGGCGCGTACTGGACATGGACGGAAATGAGCTGGGATTGCGCGTCCTGCATCACCCGCATGTGGATGAACAGCCCTTTACCCGCTCGCTTGGTGGCGTCCCCATTCCCGCCGGCACGACTCAGGTGCAGATTCAGGCACGTGACAGTGTCGGCGGCTGGAGCGAAGGCACCACTGTGGTTGACCTGAACTGAGGCTTAAAACACGCCCAGGCTCAGACCTGCAGCCATGGCGGTTCCAATTTCACGACACTGATCAAGCTGTTCTGCCCGGATGGTCTTTTCGGCCAGAATCGCTTCGGGTGTCTGGGCGTGGGTGCAGATAATCAGAGGCGGCTGCACCTGTTTTAATCGCCAGCCGGTGGCAATCCGCGCGGTTTGGCGGGCGGCGTTTTCTCCGTCTGACCCGGCACAGACCATCTGCGCATAGGGGCGTCCTTCGATCTTGCCCAAGACAGGGTAATAGCAACGATCAAAAAACTCTTTCATCAGACCCGAAATCGCGGCCAGATTCTCAGGCGCGCAGAAGAGATAGCCATCGGCGGCCAACAGATCCTCGGGCGTGGTCTGATCTGCGGTTTTTAGAACCGTTTCCGCCTCATCCCGTGCTCCTGCAGCCGCAGTCTCGGCCATTTGCCGAGCACCGCCTGTGCGCGAGTGGTAGACGATCAAAAGCTGCGCCATGTCAGACCCGGTGATAAGGACCGCCAGACAGGATGGTTGCGGCCCGATAAAGTTGCTCGGCCAGCATCACACGGACCAGCATATGGGGCCAGACCATCGATCCGAATGAGATGGAAAAATCTGCCTCAGCCCGAAGATTAGGGTCTATTCCGTCGGCGCCGCCGATGATTAGCGCCAGATCCTGCCGCCCGACATCGCGCCAACCACTCAGCTTTTTTGCAAAATCAGGCGAGGACATCACCCGCCCCCGTTCATCCAAAGTGCAGATCACCGCACCTTTGGGCAGCGCCTTGCGCAGCAATGCCGCCTCGGCACCCATCCCTGCGTTTTTCTTGTCTTCAACCTCAATCACACGTGCGGGACCAAGGCCCAACGCACGGCCGGTCCGGTCAAATCGGGTCAGATAGTCGTCAAGCAGGGTCTTCTCCGGTCCGGCACGCAATCGCCCGACCGCACAAATGCTTATACGCATATTTCTCTCGCCGCCGACCTGTTAATGCAGGCCGGGATGGCGCCTCAGTTCGCCGAGGCGCTGCCGCCCTGAGGCAGCCACATCTTTTCCAGCTGATAGAATTCACGCACTTCGGGGCGGAAGATATGGACGATCACGTCGCCCGTATCGATCAGCACCCAGTCGCCGGCATCCTTGCCTTCGACCTTCGAGGTGAATCCAAATTCCTGCTTGATGCGATCCGTCAGTTTTTCCGCCATGGCCGAGACCTGACGGGTCGAGCGACCCGAGGCAATCACCATGTGATCCGCAACAGAAGACTTACCTTGCAGGTTGATCTGCACGACGTCTTCGGCCTTGTCATCGGAAAGTGAGGAAAGGATACGTTCAAGCAGCTTGTCGCTGATTGACTGAGAGTGGGCCATTACACCGGCCCCGTCATCGGCGGGCAAACCCGCCTGGGTATGTAGAGACAGGACATAGTCCTCCTTTGCTGCGCGCCGTGAAACCCCGGCGCCGGGGTACTAATAAGGTAACAAGCAGATTGCAACATTTCAATGAAACGCCGCGAAAGCGCCCGCACAAGCGCTCACTCTTTGGCGATCTGTTGCTGCTCTGCGCCGTCCGACAGCAACCGAACCTCGCGCTGCGGGAAGGGGATCGAGATGCCTTCGTCCTTAAATGCGTCCCAGAGCGCCAGGTAGACATTCCCGCGAATATTGGTCAGCCCCTTGGTCGGATCGCTGATCCAGAAACGCAGAACATAATCCACGCTGCTGTCGCCAAAACCGGTGATATGGCAGACCGGTTCATGCGACCCGCCGCTGAGGACCCGCGTGACGGCCTTTACCGCCCGAATGGCCGTTGCGCGCACCAGATGGGGGTCATCATCGTAACTGGTGCCAAAATCCAGATCCAGCCGCACAAACTTGTCCGAATGTGACCAGTTCACCACCTGGTTGGTGATCAGGTCTTCGTTCGGGATTAGGTACTCTCGCCCGTCCCGCGTCACGACCGAGACATAACGTGCGCCCAGCGCGTTAATCCAACCAAACGTGTCGCCCAGCGAGATCACGTCACCCGGTTTGATCGAGCGGTCCATCAGGATGATGATCCCCGAGATCAGGTTCGACACCACCTTTTGCAGGCCGAAACCGATGCCGACACCAATGGCCCCGGACAGCAATGCAATGCCTGTCAGGTCAAACCCAAGCGTGCGAATGGCGACCAAAAAGACGGCACCATACAGCAGAACCTGAATCCCCTTAGCCAGCAGCACCTGCATCGACGGGGTGATGTCGTCGTTGTTCATTAACCCACGCTCGGCGGCGCGGGTGCCCAGACGGGCCAGCGTCAGCAGGATGCCGATCAGCAGAATGGCTTTGAGTATCCCCAGCGCCGAGATGTGCAAGTCGCCAATAGAAATGGCGACGCCATCCAGAAACTCGGCCACATCATCCGTCAGATTCAGCGCAACAAGCGTTGCATAGACCCACATTGCCCATTTGAAGATCCGCCGTAGCGTGCGGTTGCGTACCAACCTCGCGACTAGGGCAATCGCCAGCCAGGCCAGCGCCAATGTGGCGACGACTCCGATGATGTAACTGCGTGACGGCCAGGTGATCTGCTGCATCAGCAGATACAGCGCCGAGGACATCAGCACAAAATAGACCAGCGTCAGGCGCTGCATCAGCTGCACCAGAATCCGCAGCCGCCACTTTGGCCAACCCGTGCGTGCGCGGGCCCAGGCCTCCCACCGGCCTTGGGTGACCAGCTTCAGGCCAAATGCCAGTGCCCACAGAACCAGAATGATGACCAGCTGATGCTGGCGCCAGCCCGGCGTTACAACCAGTTCGACAAGGTTTTCGAATTGCACGGAAAAGCCCGCGACCATGTTGTCATAGAGGTCCGACAGCGAACCGGGGATCAGGTCTTGGTTCATGGTCACAGCTTGAACAGCGTTGACCTATGATGCAAGTCCGACGCCGGATTGAACCTTGATTGACGGCAAAGCCCGATATATCTGAGGCGCATGAGACTCAACCTGGCCCCAGCACCAAAGTTGCAAGACCGCACGCGCCTGCGTGAACGGTTCTTTGGGGCCGCCCGCACGGTTCTGGCCCGCCTATAAGGCGCGTCCAGCCACTCGCCAGCTATTTCTCATTACATACGGGAGAGGACCAATGTCCCCCAAAACACTCTATGACAAGATCTGGGATGCCCATGTCGCGCACGAAGCCGATGATGGAACCTGCCTGCTGTATATCGACCGCCATCTGGTACACGAAGTGACCAGCCCGCAGGCGTTCGAAGGCCTGCGCATGGCCGGCCGTAAAGTACGCGCTCCGGAAAAAACCATCGCCGTTCCGGATCACAACGTTCCAACCACGCCGGACCGCGTAAACGGGATCGAAAACCCCGAATCGCGCATTCAGGTCGAAGCGCTGGACAAAAACGCCAAGGATTTCGGCATTCACTACTACCCGGTGAATGACGTGCGTCAGGGCATCGTGCACATCGTCGGCCCGGAGCAGGGCTGGACCCTGCCCGGCATGACCGTGGTTTGCGGCGACAGCCACACCGCCACCCACGGCGCGTTTGGTGCTTTGGCCCACGGCATTGGTACGTCCGAGGTCGAGCATGTTCTGGCGACTCAGACCCTGATCCAGAAGAAGTCGAAGAACATGAAGGTGGAGATCACCGGCAAATTGCAGCCAGGCGTGACTGCCAAGGACATCACTCTAGCCGTGATCGGTGAGACCGGTACCGCTGGCGGTACTGGCTACGTCATCGAATATTGCGGTGAAGCGATCCGCGATCTGTCGATGGAAGGTCGCATGACCGTCTGCAACATGGCGATTGAGGGCGGCGCCCGCGCCGGTCTGATTGCTCCGGACGAAACCACCTTTGAATATGTCAAAGGCCGTCCGCACGCCCCGAAAGGCGCACAATGGGAAGCCGCGATGGACTGGTGGAAAACGCTCTTCACCGATGAGGGCGCGCATTTCGACAAGGTTATCACCCTGCGCGGCGAAGACATTGCGCCGGTTGTCACCTGGGGCACCAGTCCCGAAGACGTGCTGCCGATCACTGCAACTGTACCGAACCCCGAAGACTTCGAAGGCGGCAAGGTCGACGCGGCCCGTCGTTCGATCGAGTACATGGGGCTGGAAGCAGGTCAGAAGCTGAGCGATGTCGAGATCGACACTGTCTTTATCGGGTCCTGCACGAACGGTCGTATTGAAGACTTGCGCGCTGCCGCCGAGATTCTAAAAGGCAAAAAGATCAAAGACGGCATGCGCGCCATGGTCGTACCCGGCTCGGGTCTTGTCCGCGCTCAGGCTGAAGAGGAAGGGCTTGCAGAAATCTTCAAAGAGGCCGGTTTTGAATGGCGTCTGGCAGGATGCTCGATGTGTTTGGCGATGAACCCTGACCAGTTGCAACCGGGCGAGCGCTGTGCCGCAACCTCGAACCGCAACTTTGAAGGCCGTCAGGGCCGGGGCGGACGCACCCACCTGCTGAGCCCGGCAATGGCTGCCGCAGCGGCAATCACAGGACGGCTGACAGACGTCCGTGAATTGATGTAAGGTGCCCTCATATCTAGATATTTGAGGGATTGAAAACATGAGTGACTGGGTCAAATGGCTCCTGCTGGGGCTTCTGTCCATCGCGTTCGGCATCTTCGTGCTGGGTGCACCTGTAGTGGCTTCTATCGCCGTGACACTGGTAACGGGTGTGTTGCTGCTGATCTCGGGCGTACTGCAAGTTGTTGGCGGGTTCACCGTTGAGGGAACCGGCAACAAGATTCTGTCACTCATCATGGGTGCGGTGATGCTGTTTCTGGGCTGGAACTTCATGTCCCAGCCACTCGAAGGAACCGTCACTCTGGCGATCGTCATGCTGATCCTGTTCTTGGCAGGCGGCATCGCGCGGGTCATTCTGTCGTTCCAGATGCGTGGAACGCAGTTTTTCTGGCCCACGATGATCTCGGGCATCTTGTCGATCATCCTCGCCGGTATCATCTGGACTTATGTAGGAAGCGAACCTCAGGTGCTGCTGAGCATTCTGGGAATCTTCCTGGGCATTGAGATGCTGTTCAACGGGTTCGGATTGGTCTTCATGGCGTTCTTCGTCAAGAACGCACCCGACGACGCAACAACTGAAGCGAAACAAGCTTAAACGCGGGGCACGGGCGCGGCCCTCTCCCGCAGGAGTGTGAACATGGAAAAGTTTGAAAAAGTCCACGGGGTGGCCGCCCCAATGCCGTTGATCAATATCGACACAGATATGATCATCCCGAAAGTGCACCTGAAGACCATCAAACGGTCCGGACTTGGCGTCGTGCTGTTCGACGAGATGCGCTATCACGATGACGGGCAGGAAAACGAAGAGTTCGTCCTGAACAAACCCGCCTATCGCCAGACCGAGATTCTGGTCGCGGGCGACAATTTCGGCTGCGGCTCGTCTCGGGAACACGCGCCCTGGGCCATCAAGGATTTCGGCATCAAGGTCGTGATCTCGACCAGCTTTGCCGACATCTTCTTCAACAACTGCTTCAAGAACGGCATCCTGCCCATCGTGGTAGAAGAGGAACATCACGCCGTGCTGATGGAAGATGCACATAAAGGCGAGAACGCCCGCATGACCGTGCATCTGGAAGATCAGAAGATCACCACATCGGACGGCGTCGAGATCGCGTTCGATATCGACCCCCATCGCAAACACTGCCTGCTGAACGGTTTGGACGATATTGGCCTGACGATGGAGAAAGATCACCACATCGATAAATTCGAAGATCACGCCAGTCAGGCACGCCCCTGGGTGTAGCCCCTGGGGACGAATCTGTGGACACTCAACCTATCGGGGTCGCTTCGGCGGCCCCGTTCGCATTCTTGGGGTCCAAATCCAAACAACCACAATATGTGGTGGGTGGTCGCGTTTACACGTCGAATTTGCGACACGAATGATGCAAAGGCGCACCAGTTTCGCCATCTTTTTGCCCGAAATCACGTGTTTTCTGCAGGCTGACTTGAGCGGATTGCCGCTTATCGTCAGTGTTGACGATATCAGAGGCACCCGTCGAATAAAAATATTGTCGGGCACAAGTTGGGACGAAGCCGTCACAGAAGCGGCCAATCCGGTTTGAAAGGGTTTGGATAGTGATTGCGCGCACAACAGGGGCGGCGATACGGGGATTGCTTGTTGCACTCATGGTGCTGACTCCCGCGTTGTACCTGCCTGTAACGTCTACGAATGGGACCGAGATTGTCGTCTTTCTCGCCATTCTGGCGTTCTTCCTGACGTTCGCTGAATACAACTCGGCCTTCCCCAGCTTTATCGAATTCCGCGATGCCCCGCCGGTAAACCGGCTGCGCTTTGTCGGTCTGATGACGATGATCACGTTCATGACGCTGATCTGCAAAAACGTCTATGCCCCGACAGGCCTGACGACGCTGACTTATTCCATCGGCCTTGGTGTCGCGAATGTGGTCGATTTCCCGTATTCGCCGGTGCGCCTGATCATCCTGATGCTGCCCGCAGATACGAGCGCCCCGCTAACGGAACTGGTTCGTATCTGTGCCAGCGTTGCCAATGTTGCGGCCCTCGTGACCATCGGCAGCTTCGCTTATGCAGTCCGGGTACGCGGTTGGCCCACCGGCAACGGTGCGTTTAATGTCTGGACCAACCTTCCGCTGTTTGACCCGACCAAGGGTGGCGATGTGGTGACACGACTGCAGCGGGACGGGCGTCTGAACATTTGCATCGGCATTCTGCTGCCATTCCTGATCCCGGCCCTGATCAAACTGCTGACGGATTATGCCGAGCCGATTTCGCTGAGCAATCCTCAAACCATGATCTGGACGCTTAGCGCATGGGCCTTTCTGCCGGCCAGCATGATTATGCGTGGTCTGGCAACATTGCGCATCGCCAGCCTGATCGTCGAAAAACGACGCGCCTATTCCACTGCCGAGTCCACTCAGACCGCATGATCCGCACCCTGATCCTGCTGCTGTTGCCCGTTATGGCGCAGGCAGAGACAGTTCGCATCGCCACCTACAACACAGAACTCAGCCGCGATGGGCCAGGATTGCTGTTGCGTGACATTCGCCGCGGGGATGCACAAGTCAGCGCGGTTGTCGGCGTTCTGACCGAGATCCGACCGGACATCGTCGCGCTGCAGGGCATCGACTGGGATTTCGAAGGACAAGCAGTCTCGGCGCTGGTAGGGCAATTGAAAGACGCCGGATTGGACTATCCCTTTGTCTTTGCGACCCAGCCCAATTCTGGCATTGCAACCGATCTGGACCTGGATGGTGACGGGCGCACCAGCGGACCAGGTGATGCGCAGGGTTGGGGGCGGTTTACCGGCCAAAGCGGACTGGCCGTGCTGTCGCGCTATCCCATCGCTACAGATCAGGTTCAGGACTTCTCGACACTGCTTTGGCGAGACCTTCCGGGCGCCGAATTGCCCAGTATGGACGGCGCGCCCTACCCGTCAGAACACGCACAACGCATTCAGCGACTGTCTGCCGTCGCACATTGGATAATCCCCATAGAAACACCGATCGGGCAGTTGGACCTTATGACTTTCCATGCTGCGCCACCTGTGTTCGACGGCCCCGAGGATCGCAATGGCCTGCGCAACCGGGACGAAATTCGGCTTTGGTCAGCTGTGCTGGACGGCACAGTGGGACGTGAACCAGACGGTCCTTTTGTGATCGCTGGGGACGCCAATCTGGATCCGGCACGCGGGGACGGGCGCAAAGAGGCGATCCGCGGCCTGCTAAATGATCCCCGGCTAAACGACCCGTTGCCCGTTGACCCCAATGGCGATCAAACCACTGTGGTCTGGAAAGCAGTAGACCCAATGCGGGTAGATTACGTTCTGCCATCCTCACACTGGACCGTGACGGATGCAGGCGTTCACTGGCCAACAGCCGGCACCGAAGCCCGTGATATTGCCGAAAAAGCCAGTCGCCACCGGTTGGTTTGGGTCGATTTGACCCTGCCCCGCTGACGGCCAATTCTGGCCCGCAAATCGGGTCTGACGCAATTTTCAGACGCTCAAGGGCGCACTCGGGAAACAAACCTGTGTTTTCCTTGCTTTCAGGCAGGATCGTCTCATTGACCCGGTGCGGTACAGGCGCTAGGGCCTTTGCTGTAAAACGCAAGGAGATCCTTCATGTCCAACCCCTCGCTCCTCATCCTGCCCGGAGACGGAATTGGCCCCGAAGTCATGGCCGAAGTGCGCAGAGTCATCGACTGGTTCGGTGCAAAACGTGGCCTGGAATTCGACGTGAGCGAGGATCTGGTCGGCGGTGCCGCCTATGACGCCCACGGCAAGCCGTTGTCGGACGAGACCATGGCCAAAGCGCAAGAGGTCGACGCGGTTCTTCTGGGCGCGGTTGGCGGCCCGAAATACGACGATCTGGACTTTTCCCTGAAACCCGAGCGCGGATTGCTGCGCCTGCGCAAGGAAATGGACCTGTATTCCAACCTGCGCCCTGCACAGTGCTTTGACGCGCTGGCCGATTTCTCGTCGCTGAAGAAAGACATCGTTGCGGGCCTCGACATCATGATCGTGCGCGAGCTGACCTCGGGCGTCTATTTCGGCGAGCCACGCGGTATCTTCGAAGAAGGCAACGAACGCGTCGGCATCAACACCCAGCGCTACACCGAGTCCGAGATTGAACGCGCCGCGCGTTCGGCTTTTGAGCTGGCCATGCGCCGGAACAAAAAGGTCTGCTCGATGGAGAAGGCCAACGTGATGGAATCCGGTATCCTGTGGCGAGAGGTCGTGGATCGGGTGTCCAAGGACTACCCCGAGGTCGAGCTGTCACACATGTACGCCGACAACGGCGCAATGCAGCTGGTGCGCGCACCCAAACAGTTTGACGTGATCCTGACCGACAACCTGTTCGGTGACATCCTGTCTGACTGTGCCGCGATGCTGACCGGCTCGCTGGGTATGTTGCCTTCGGCCTCTCTGGGGGCCCCTATGGCCAATGGCCGCCCCAAGGCGATGTACGAGCCCGTACACGGCTCGGCCCCGGACATCACCGGACAAGGCAAGGCCAACCCGATCGCCTGTATCCTCAGCTTTGCCATGGCGCTGCGCTATAGCTTCGATCAGGGCGAAGAAGCGGATCGTCTGGAAGCCGCGATCGAGAAGGTTCTGGCTGACGGCGTTCGCACCGGCGATCTGCTGGCCGATGAAGGCGTCACACCGGTCTCGACCACGGAAATGGGCGATGCCATTCTGGCAGCTCTCGACGAAAGCCTCTGATCAGGCACTCATTCAAATGAAAAGGCGGTGCCCGGTGCACCGCCTTTTTCTTTGCCCGCTCAATTCCCGAAGATGTTGTTCAGCAGGTTGTTGATGGCCCGGTCCAACCCGGTTTCTTTGTTGCGTCGTTGCTGCCGCTGCGGCTGAGCGGTTCTGGCCGGTGGGTCCGGGGCCAGCATCGGCAGCGGGGTCGGCGTCATGCCTTCGGTCACCCGCAGCATCGTTTCTCGCCAGATTTCGGCGGGCAGCCCCCCGCCTGTGACACCAGACAAGGGCGTGTTGTCGTCATACCCCATCCAGATACCCGTCACGTAGTCTGCGGTGAACCCGATGAACCAGGCATCGCGCGCGGCCTGAGTCGTCCCAGTCTTACCCGCGACCTGCCATCCGGGCAGTTGAGCCCGCGCACCAGTGCCTTCTGACACCACGCGCTCCATCATCCAGGTCAGCTGCTTTGCCGCCTTGTCATTGATGACCCGCTCACCGATCCCGGTGGTTGTCACCATAACCGGCGTGTCATCACCCAGCAGTTTCAATTCGGTCAGCCCATAGGGTTCCACGGCCGAGCCGCCGTTCAGGATACCTGCATAGGCACCCGTCATCTCGATAAGCGTGCTTTCCGACGCGCCCAGCGCCAGGGCCGGGCCCTGTGCCAGATCGCTGTCGATGCCAAACTCGCTGGCAACGGTGCGGACGTTGTCCAGCCCTGCGACTTCGGCCACTTTCACGGCCGGAATGTTCAACGAGTTCTTCAGCGCATCCGCCAGTGTGACCCGCCCATAGAATTTGTTGGTGTAGTTCTTGGGGCACCACTGGCCCGAACCCGGGATGTTCACGCAATAGGGCTCATCCACCACTGTATCCAAGGGCGAATACCCAAGCTCTAGCGCTGTGGCATAAACAAAGGGTTTGAATGACGAGCCTGTCTGCCGCAGGGCCTGCGTGGCGCGGTTGAACGCACCAGACACCCGCGTCTTTCGTCCACCCACCATTCCGCGCACGGCACCATCCGCTGACATCACAACGATTGCGGCCTGGGCTTCGGATCCTTCGCGGACCTTTTCCTGAAAGATGTATTGCAGAGCCTCTTCGGCCGATTTCTGAATGCGCTGATCCAGCGTGGTGCGGATCACGACGTCTTCGGTGGTGTTGCGCGTAAAGAACTCGGGCCCGCTGGCCATGACCCAATCGGCAAAATAGCCCCCAGCCCTTGCGGCCGCGGCCTCGGATAGTTGGGCGGGGTTGCTGCGGGCGCTGCTGGCCTGTGCTGAGGTCAGGTAGCCCTGCGCCTCCATCAGACCAACCACCAGCTGCGCCCGGTCTTGCGAACGTTTCAGGTTGTTCGTCGGTGCATAGCGTGTCGGCGCGACCAGCAGACCGGCCAGCATCGCCGCCTGTGCCGGGTTCACTTCGGCCGCCGAGATACCGAAATAGCGCTGGCTGGCTGCTTCAAAACCGCGTGCACCTGCGCCCAGGAACGCCCTGTTCAGATAGATGGTCAGGATTTCATCTTTGGAATATTTGACCTCCATCGCGATTGCATAGACCGCCTCTTTGGCCTTGCGCCACAGAGAGCCTTGGCGGCAGTCGGCTTCATAAGCAGCCTCGGATTCCCATTCGCTGGGTTCGTACGGCACGCCGAGGCACAACAGCTTGGCCGTTTGCTGCGTGATGGTCGAACCGCCATGGCCCGACAATGGCCCACGCCCTTCGCTCAGGTTGATGCGCACAGCGCTGGCGACGCCGCGGGGGCTGACGCCGAAATGGCGATAGAATCGCTTATCCTCGGTCGCGACGACGGCGTTCTTGAGATGGGGCGAGACGGTATCGGCCGTAATAACGCCACCGAACTGATCGCCGCGCCAGGCAAAAACCTTGCCGTCGCGATCCAGCAGGGTCACCGATCCGCGTGCGCGGCCGTCCAGCAGGGCATCCACATCGGGCAGAGAGGAATAGACGACGCCAACCGCCAGGGCCAACAGCATCGCGGCCACTGCACCCAAGCGCCAGGTAATGCCCCAGAACACGCGCCAGATCCAACGGAACATGCGACGGAAGAACCCGCCACCACCTCCGGATGATGTCTTGCGGGTCTTCTTCCTGGCCGTTTTGCGCGTCGACGTTTTGCGCGCCGTCGCCTTCTTGCCAGCAGGCTTGGCCGCGCGTTTTGTGGTCGCGGGTTTTCTCCCCTTGGATGGGTATCTTTTGTCCGCAACAAGCGGTGTCTTGCGGCGCCTGGACTCAGTCATGCTCAAACTCTGCCCGGTTATCATTTTGAGGCACCATACCCTGCCCTTGGCTTGAAGTAGAGGTGTGAATTTCCCCTATGCGCCCTCCATAGTATGCCCTCTTTTTAGGCAAAAGTGTTTTTTTGTGCAAAAATTGTGCACCTAGCCTCAATTTTCCCCTGCGTTCTGATGCCTTGACCGTTCCTTACTGCGGTCAGTCGCGCTCTTTTTCTGCAGGTGCAAACAACCGGTCCCGCCGGACAGGAAGAGGGGAAAGACGTGAAACTGATCATTGCGACAATCAAGCCGTTCAAGCTGGAGGAGGTGCGTGAGGCACTGACCGAGGCCGGCGTGCGCGGCATGATGGTGACCGAGATCAAGGGCTTCGGCTCGCAATCGGGTCACACCGAAATCTATCGTGGGGCCGAATATGCGGTGAACTTCGTGCCCAAGATCAAACTGGAAATCGTGGTGCCTGCGACGATGGCCGACCAGATCGTCGAAACAATCACCAAGACCGCCAAAACCGGCAAGATCGGTGACGGCAAGATTTTCGTCCTTGATGTCGAGCAGGCCCTGCGCGTGCGGACCGGGGAAACGAACGAAGAGGCGCTCTAAGCGCCGCCACTCACACATATTCGAGGAAGTCACATGAACCTGATGAAATCTCTCATCCCTGCCGCCGCGCTTGTCGCGCTGCCGCAGATGGGCCTTGCGCAAGAGGCCGCCGCCGGCGAGGCCGCGCTGCACACCAAGTATATCTTTACCACCTTGCTGTTCCTGATGGCAGGCTTTCTGGTCTTCTTCATGGCAGCAGGATTTGCCATGCTCGAAGGCGGTCTGGTGCGTTCCAAGAACGTGGCTATGCAAATGACCAAAAACATCGCGCTTTTTTCCATTGCGGCGATCATGTACTGGCTGGTTGGCTTCAACACGATGTATCCGGGCGACTTCAATGGTTTCTTTGCCCTTGGCGGTCCAACCGTACTTGATCCGGTTGGTGTTGACCCTGCCGAGGCTGCTTTGGACTATGCCTCGATCGGTTCGGACTTCTTCTTCCAGCTGGTCTTTGTGGCTGCAACCGCGTCGATCGTGTCGGGTGCTGTGGCCGAACGCATCAAGCTGTGGCCCTTCCTGATCTTCGTCGTTGTACTGACCGGAATCATGTACCCGATCTCGGGGTCCTGGCAGTGGGGCGGCGGCTGGTTGTCTGAAGCTGGCTTCTCGGACTTCGCCGGTTCGACCGTTGTCCACTCGGTCGGTGGCTGGGCGGCTCTGGCAGGTGTGATTGTACTGGGCCCGCGTATCGGCAAATACAAGGACGGCAAAGTTCACCCGATGCCCGGTTCGAACCTGGCACTGGCAACCTTGGGTACGTTCATCCTGTGGCTGGGTTGGTTCGGTTTCAACGGTGGCTCTCAGCTGGCGATGGGCACCGTAGGTGACGTAACCGACGTATCGCGCATTTTCGCCAACACCAACATGGCCGCCGCTTCGGGTGCTGTTGCAGCTCTGATCCTAACCCAGGTTCTGTACAAGAAGCCGGACCTGACCATGGTGCTGAACGGCGCACTGGCCGGCCTGGTATCGATCACGGCCGAACCTCTGGCCCCGACTCTGTTTGGCGCTCTGTGGATCGGTGCCGTCGGCGGTGTCATCGTGGTCTTCGCAGTTCCAATGTTGGACAAGTTCAAGCTGGACGACGTCGTCGGCGCAATTCCGGTTCACCTGTTCGCAGGTATCTGGGGTACTATTGCCGTTATCTTCTACGGTGAGGCAAGCTTGATCACCCAGCTGACCGGTATCGTCGCCTACGGTGTCTTCACCTTCGTCGGCGCACTGATCCTGTGGACCATCCTGAAGATGGTTTTGGGCATCCGTGTCAGCGAGGAAGACGAGATCAACGGCCTCGATATGGCTGAACTGGGCATGGAAGCCTACCCTGAGTTCTCGAAGGGCTAAAACCCGAGTTAACCACTCGAAAGGCCGGGCGTTCGCGCCCGGCTTTTTTGTTTGCCCGATTGTTCCCGATACAATCCCAATTCTTGACCCGGCTGTCGCCGCAAGCCATCCCATATGAGGAACTGCACAGTTTCGGAGAGCCCCATGAAAACCATTGGTATTCTCGGCGGGATGTCAGCCGCATCGACACAGATCTATTATCGCGAACTTTGTGACCTGACCCGGCAACGTCTTGGTGGGCTTCACTCACCCGAACTCCTGATCCGCTCGCTGGATTTTGCCGAGATCGAAGCGCTGCAAGTCAAAGGCAAATGGTCCGCCGCCGGTGAGATTCTGAACCGAGAAGCCAAAGCGCTTGAGAGCGGTGGTGCCGATATCCTCGTTCTCGCGACCAACACAATGCACAAACTAGCCGAACAGATGATGGACGGAGTATCCATCCCGCTGCTGCACATCGCAGACGCCACAGCAGAGGCGATCTGCGCGGCTGGCCTAAAGTCACCAGGCTTGATGGCAACCGCATTTACGATGCAGCAGAGCTTTTACACCGATCGCCTGCGCGCTACGGGTTTAACACCGATCCTGCCGTCAGAGGCGGATCAGAACACGACCCACCGGATCATCTATGATGAGCTGTGCAAGGATATCGTGACACCCAAAAGCCAAGAGGCATATGTCGGGATCGCCCAGCGCTTGGTCGATGCGGGCGCAGATTGCCTGATCCTTGGCTGTACCGAAGTCGGAATGTTGTTGAACGCGGACAATGTGCCTTGTCCGGTGTTTGACACGACCCAGATCCACTGCAGAACGGTCTTGGAAATGGCTTTGTCTTAGCTTTCGTCACCGCCTAGGAGCCGAAAAAGAAAAGGCCGCGAGTGAACCGCGGCCTTTCTGAATAGAATTTCAAAGCGCGTCAGACGCCCACATCGACAATCGCCTTTGCCAGAATCGGCACCGTGTTGGCGTTCAGGCCCGCGATGTTCAACCGGCTGTCACCGACCATATAGATACCGTGATCGGCGCGCAGCTTCTCGACAAGTTCCGGGGCTGCGCCCAGACGCGAGAACATGCCACGGTGTTGGGCGACGAAACCAAAGCGGTCAGACCCGCTAAGGCGTTGCAGTTCGTCGGCCAGTCGCTGACGCAGGCCCAGCATGGACAGGCGGATCTCTTCCAGTTCAGCCTTCCAATCGGCGCGCAGGGCTTCGTCGTTCAGGATCGTGGTCACCACGCGGGCACCATGATCGGGCGGGAACGAGTAGTTCTGGCGATTCAGAAACGCCAAAGTCGCCTGATTCAGAGCCGTTTGTGAGGCATCGTCACTGATCGCCATCAGCAAACCGGTACGCTCGCGATAGACGCCGAAATTCTTCGAACAAGACGCCGCGATCAGGCAGCGTTTTACGGACGAAGCTACCAGGCGGGTCGCCTGCGCGTCTTCTTCCAGACCGTCGCCAAAGCCCTGATAGGCAATGTCGATCATCGCCACGAGGCCCTGCGCGTTGATGAGGTTCACGACCTCTTGCCATTGCACCATGTTCAGGTTCGCGCCGGTCGGGTTGTGGCAGCATCCATGCAGCAGCACGACATCGCCCGCCTTGGCGGTTTTCAGGTCTTCAATCATTCCATCGAAATCAACACCGCGGGTTTCACCGTCGAAATAACGGTACTGGACGGTCTCCATCCCCAGATAGCTCAGTATCGACAGGTGGTTCGGCCAAGTCGGGTTCGACACGAAGACGCGGGCCGAAGGGTTAGCCATGCGGATCATCTCGAACGCTTGCCGACACGCACCAGTGCCGCCCGGAGTCGCGACAGCGGCGATGTTGGCGCGCGGTACAGAGGTGCCAAGGATCAGGCCGATCATCGCGTCAGCATAGGCCGGGTCGCCAGCCAGCCCGGTATAGGCCTTGGATTCCTGTTCTTCCAGAATACGCTTTTCGGCCGCTTTCACGGCACGCATAACGGGGGTCACGCCCTCGGCATTCTTGTAGACGCCCACGCCCAGATCGATCTTCTGATCGCGCGGGTCTTCGCGGTACGCTTGCATTAGCGCCAGAATCTTGTCGGCGGGCTGCGGTTTGAGGTTCTCGAACATCAGTTCTCTCCGGTTGCGACGGGCAGGGTCGGGAAGGCACCCCATTCAGCCCAGGAGCCGTCATAAAGCGAATGATCTTTCTTGCCCAAGCGCTCAAGCGCCAGGCTGAGGATCGCGGCAGTTACACCCGACCCGCAGGACGTGATCGCGGGTTTGGACAGGTCGACGCCAGCAGCCTCGAACACGGCGCGACACTCTTCGGGCGTCTTCATCGTACCGTTTGCGTTCAGCAGGTTTCCGAAAGGCACGTTGCGAGATCCCGGAATGTGACCCGAACGCAGGCCTTCGCGCGGTTCGGTCCCGGTTCCGGCAAAACGGTCGGCCGAGCGCGCGTCGATGATCTCGTGATCTGCCAGCTTGGCGGCTGCTGAGACTTGCGTCACATCACGGACCAGGTGGTTTTGAACCCGAACGGTCATGTGGCGGTCGCGGATCACCGGCGGCAGATCTTCAATCTCGCGCCCCTCAGACTGCCATTTTGGAAGACCGCCATCCAGAACGGCGATGTTTTCCTGACCCATCAGGCGGAACAACCACCAGACACGCGCCGCTGACATCAGACCCGCCCCATCATAGACCACGACCTGATGGCCATCGCCCACGCCCATCGCCCGCAGGCGCGACATGAACTTCTCGACCGGAGGCGCCATATGCGGCAAGTCCGAACGGTGGTCCGAAATCTCGTCGATATCAAAGAATCGCGCACCGGGGATGTGTGCGGCGTCATATTCAGCCTTGGCGTCGCGCCGTTGCTGCGGCAAATACCATGACCCGTCCAGCACCCGCAGGTCCGGATCTTTCAGATGGGCGGCAAGCCATTCGGTAGAAACGAGGGTTTTCGGATCGTCCTGCATCAAAGCCTCCCCTGAGCGAGCTTGGATTTTCCCTATATGGGTCGGGCGAAACGTTCAAGTCACGCGGCAATTCAGAACCTTCAAGGGCCGCAGTTTTTTCCACCCATCTGTCCAGCGCGCTTGACAGACGGCATTCCGTGACGGACATCTGTGCCACATGGTTCCCAAAAGGCGCATGCCCGGCGGGATGAAAAGGGAATCCGGTGCGGCCTATTCTGCCAATTCCGGAACTGCCCCCGCAACTGTAAGCGGCGTATCACCCCATCAGGGCCACTGACCGAAAGGATCGGTTGGGAAGGCCGGGGACGATCTTAATCCGCGAGTCAGGAGACCTGCCATGCGCAAACCGGGCCTCGGCCCATATCAACACATTTCTGCCGTCGGGTGTGACGGTAAGGAGAACACATTATGCATATCGAACCGGGCGTCGTGAACGGCGCAAAACTTGCCTTGAGCTATGCCACCGCAGCCGGGGCAGGGCTGTACACGCTGAAACTGGTCTGGGACAACGTCAGACATAGCGGTCTTGCCAGCCTTGCCGCACGTTCTGCCCTGACAACCGGGCTGGTCTTCACCTTTTTCGAGGTCCTGCCTCATTTCCCAGTGGGCGTTTCAGAGGTTCACTTTATCTTGGGCTCGACCCTGTTTTTGCTGTTCGGGGCTGCCCCGGCTGCGATCGGCCTGGTTCTGGGTCTTTTTGTACAAGGCTTCTTTCTGGCGCCCTTCGATCTGCCCCAGTTCGGCATGAACATGACAACGCTGCTGGTGCCGCTGTTTGCCCTGCAGGCGCTGGCAAACCTCATTATCGCGCCGAATACGGTCTATGTTGATCTGAAGTATTCTCAGGCGCTGGCGCTTTCGACCGCCTATCAGGGCGGCGTTGTGCTATGGGTGGCGTTCTGGGCGTTCTACGGTCAAGGTTTTGGTGCCGAAAACATGACCGCCGTGGCCAGCTTTGGCAGCGCTTACATGCTTGTCATCCTGGTTGAACCGCTGGCTGATCTTGCTTTTCTGGCGGCGGCAAAATCCATGAAAGGTCTGGAAAAGCTGGGCCTGTTTACGCCACGCCTTCTGAACGCGGCCTGAACACCTTGCGCCGCGTTACCCAGCGCGGCGCAACCTGAAATGCTGTATGATCCCGATCACGCTGATGATGATCCAAAACCCTTCGATCAGCATCGACGCCAGATTGAAGTTTTGAACCAGAGAGCAAACGATCAGGACCGAGCCCAGCAGGTTGACCACCGGAAAGGCCAGATCATCCGAATTCATCATCCGCATCTGGGTTCCGAAATAGGCGGCGACCACGATCAGCGCCCCGAGTGAGCCGATTGCGTCAACAATGGTCAGGTCGTTCAGAAAAGCGGCCATGAAACGTAATCCCTGAGATTATAATTTATCCACCCGAGGCCAGTTCGGTCGGTTGATTATAATGATGCATGTTCAAGAATGCGGCCCCATCTGCCCCTGCACGGTAACCATGTGGCAGGTCGGCGGCAAATCGCAGGCCCTGCCCGGCTGCCAACGGTACCCATTCACCGTCGCGCAGAATTTCAAGCGATCCGTGCAGAACGAACACCTCTTCGGTCACGCCCGTCGCGTGGGGGGGCGACTCATGGCTCTGGTTCGGGGCAAGGTCCACGTGGAACGTTTCGGCGCGCAGGGCGGGATCGAAAGGAAAAACAATCTTGACCTCGATACTGCCGGGAAAGGTCACGGTGCGGAAAACGTCGGGGGCGGCGGTATCGCGCAGGGTGTCGGACCCGATCAAGGCGCTTAGCGGCAGCTGAAACCCTTTTGCAATTTTCCACAGGGTCGCGATGGTCGGGCTCGATTCGCCCCGTTCGATCTGGCCCAGCATCGCTTTGCTGACACCGGTCATCTCAGCCACTTTGGACAGGCTCAGCCCTGCGGCCGCGCGCACATCGCGTAGTTTCAGCGTAATTTCGTCCGGTGCCATCTTGTAATCTCTCGAATCGTCTTGTGCGTTATAGCGCACATGTGGTACGTGCGCTATAACGTACACATCCCGAATATCGCAACCGGGGAAAAAGGGAAACAGCATCATGCCAATGTACCGATCCAGAACCTCTACCCATGGCCGCAACATGGCCGGTGCCCGTGGCCTGTGGCGTGCCACCGGTATGCAGGATGATGATTTCGGCAAGCCGATCATCGCCATCGTCAATTCGTTCACCCAATTCGTCCCGGGCCACGTCCACCTGAAGGATTTGGGCCAGATGGTTGCGCGCGAGGTCGAAGCCGCAGGTGGTGTTGCGAAAGAATTCAACACGATCGCAGTAGATGACGGCATCGCCATGGGTCATGACGGGATGCTGTATTCACTGCCCTCGCGCGAGGTCATCGCGGATTCAGTCGAGTATATGGTCAACGCCCACTGCGCAGACGCGATGGTCTGTATCTCGAACTGTGACAAGATCACTCCAGGTATGCTGATGGCTGCCATGCGCCTGAACATCCCGGCGATCTTTGTCTCGGGCGGCCCGATGGAGGCCGGTAAAATCGACATCGCGGATCTGGACGTGAAAAAAGTCGATCTGGTCGATGCGATGGTTGCTGCAGCGGATGACAAATACACCGACGAGCAGGTCAAACACATTGAGGAAAACGCCTGTCCGACCTGCGGGTCGTGCTCGGGCATGTTCACCGCGAACTCGATGAACTGTCTGGCCGAGGCACTGGGTCTGGCGCTACCGGGCAACGGCTCAACGCTCGCTACGCATGCCGACCGCAAGAACCTGTTCCTTGAAGCCGGTCGCCGCATCGTCGAGATCACCAAGCGCCACTACGATCTGGACGAAAAAGGCTTCCTGCCGCGCGAGATCGCCACGTTCGATGCGTTTGAGAACGCAATGAGCCTGGATATCGCCATGGGCGGGTCGACCAACACTGTTTTGCACCTACTGGCCATCGCGCACGAGGGTGAGGTGCATTTCACCATGTCCGACATGGACCGCCTCAGCCGCAAGGTTCCCTGTCTGTGTAAAGTCGCACCCAATACCGAGAATGTGCACATGGAGGACGTCCACCGCGCCGGTGGCATCTTCTCGATCCTCGGTGAGCTCAGCCGCGCCGGACTGCTGCACGAACACTGCAACACCGTTCACTCGGCCACGATGGGTGAGGCTATTGCGAACTGGGATATCAAAGTCGCCAATAACCCAGCCGCGCAAGAACTGTTCAAGGCAGCCCCGGGCGGCGTGCGCACGACGCAGGCCTTCAGCCAGTCCAACCGGTACAAAGATCTGGACACTGATCGCGAGGGCGGCGTGATCCGGTCCAAAGAGCACGCCTTTAGCCAGGACGGCGGTCTGGCGGTTCTGTTCGGAAACATCGCCCGCGACGGCTGCATCGTCAAAACGGCCGGTGTAGATGAGAACATCCTGAAGTTCACCGGCTCGGCCTATGTGTGCGAAAGCCAGGATCAAGCGGTCAACGACATCCTGACGGGCAGGGTCAAAGAGGGCGACGTGGTGGTGATCCGCTACGAAGGCCCGCGAGGCGGTCCGGGGATGCAGGAAATGCTGTACCCGACCTCGTATCTGAAATCCAAAGGTCTGGGTAAAGCCTGCGCCCTGCTGACCGACGGCCGATTCTCGGGCGGAACCTCGGGCTTGTCGATCGGCCACGTCTCTCCTGAGGCTGCCGAGGGTGGCGAAATCGGACTGGTCAAAAATGGCGACAAGATCGAGATCGACATCCCCAACCGGACCATTCATTTGGCCGTTTCCGATGAAGAACTCGCCGCGCGCCGTGAAGAGCAGGATGAAAAGGGTTGGGTGCCAGTAGCACCACGCAAGCGCAAGGTGTCCACCGCGCTCAAGGCCTATGCCAAGCTGACGACCAGCGCGGCCAAAGGGGCTGTGCGCCAGCTCTGATACAGCAGTTTCCAAGCTGTGAAACCTGACATAGGTTAAGGGCCTCGCTATGCGCAATAGCGGGGCCTCGTTTCGTTTGAGCGGCTGTTGTGGTGATAGAAAATGACAATCTGGCGTCCACATAACGGGATCCGTGTCAAAGCCATTGGCCTGCTTTGGCAAGGGCACCGACTGCTCGTGGCCGATGTTCACGATGACTCCAATATTTTGAAAGGTGTGCGCCCGCTGGGCGGAAGCGTCGAGTTTGGCGAGACTTGGCAAGACGGGCTGAAGCGCGAATTTCGCGAAGAACTTGGTGTGGAAATCGAGATCTCAAGCGCGCCGCTTGTACTCGAAAACATCTACACCCACGAAGGCGCGCCGGGTCATGAGATCATTTTCGCCGCAGACGTAACCCTTGCACATTCGGAGGAATTGCCCGATGCGCCCATCACCTTTCGCGAAGACAACGGGATCGTCAGCACGGCCAATTGGCGAGACATCCATACGTTGGATACGAGCGACGGACCGCAGCTTTTTCCCAACGGCCTCAAGCAACTCCTGATTTCGGACTGAAGCACAAAAGAGACCCTCCCGCGCCCGATCCGCGCCATCGGCTGCGCCGCTGCCACGTTCGGCCTTGGGCCCGGCGCCGCGCATCGCGCGGCGCCGGGCCCAACCAGAGAAGATGTCTCGTCAGAGACATTGACGATGGGCGGGAGCCACTGACTGCCTGTTGAAGAGTTAATCGCCAAGCTTGGCGTGGACTTCGTCCAGGTCAATTTCACCAATCGGCATTTTGTTAGCCGGGTTTTCGAAATCGTATTTGAACAGTTCGAAATCCTGTTTGTAGATTTCGTAGACAAGATGCATCGAAAGATCGTCGAAGTAGTCCTCGACCGGATGGGCACGTTTCGGTCCGTGCCCTTCGGACTCATTGAAACGCGGAATCTCGGCAAGGTTCACCGCGTGGGGCGTCTGCAATTCGTCCAGCACATTCTGCATGCCGTCATTGAATTTCTCGGTCCAGAAAATCTGATCGTAACGCCCGCCATTCACAATGAAGGTCGAAACGTGACCGGACATGGCTGACCAGTGAATGTCGGGATCCATCGGGCGCCGCCAGCGGATCGTGTCGCGCGCAAACAGCAGGAAACGGCGAAAGCTGGCGATCTGATCGAACTCTCCCTTGCCGTCATCACCACCAACCTCGATCCCGTAGTTGTAGATCAAAGTGGGGACCAGATTGCCCCGATACCGTTTGCCGTTGCGCTGGATGCCGCAAATCTTGTCGAAGAAAGAACTTAGAATCCGGGTGTAGGGATTGCGCACACAGGTAAAGGCCAGCGACTTGTGATCCCGCACATTGCCCGAAATCTGCGCCTGACTAGGGCCGAACGCCCACTTGTGCATCCCGTCTTTGGCGTCGTGAATGTCGCCATCAAAGAACCGCCCATGATCCGAGTAGTACATGATCTGACCAATGGTCGAGCACGCGCATTTAGGCACAACACGGTAAACCATGCTTTCGCTCTCGGTCATCCATGTACCGGGAAAACCCATCCGCTGCGCCTCCTTTGCTGGCCTGGTCACATAATCGACACGCCAGCATTTGACACCAAAAAACCAAAAATATTCTGTTTATTCAATCGCTCATCCTCAGTATCACGGTTGGAAACGGGCAGAAACGGAAAACAATAGGCCAAAATGGCTAGGATTGCGTATATATTGCTGTGCCACAAAGACCCTGACGCAATCATTGCGCAGGCCAACCAGCTGACGGCAGCCGGGGATTGCATGGCCATCCATTTCGATGCGCGGGCAAGCTCGGCGGCCTATGCGCGCATTCGCGAGGCCTTGAAAACCAATCCAAATGTCACTTTTGCCGCCAAACGCATCAAATGCGGTTGGGGCGCGTGGTCTCTGGTTCAGGCCACGCTTAACGCCGTAGAGGCCGCCGTCGGCGCCTTTCCCCGCGCCACCCATTTCTACATGGTGTCCGGGGATTGCATGCCAATCAAATCGGCTGAGTACATCCACGAGTTTCTGGATCATCGCGACCACGATTTCATCGAAAGCCACGACTTCTTGGAAAGCAACTGGATCAAGACCGGCATGGTCGAGGATCGCCTGATCTATCGGCACTATTTCAACGAACGCACGCAGGCCAAGCTGTTTTACGGTTCTTACAACCTGCAAAAAAAGTTTGGCCTGACGCGCGAAATTCCTTCGGACATTCAGGTCATGATCGGCAGCCAATGGTGGTGCCTGCGTCGCCGTACGATTGAAATGATCCTGGATTTTCTGAAAAAGCGACCGGATGTGAAACGGTTCTTCTCGACCACCTGGATTCCGGACGAGACCTTTTTTCAGACACTGGTGCGCCACCTGATCCCCAAAACCGAGATTGAAAACCGCACCCCGACATTCCTGATGTTCTCCGACTACGGGATGCCTGTGACGTTCTACAACGATCACTACGATCTGCTACTGGGACAAGACTATCTGTTCGCCCGCAAGGTCAGCCCCGAAGCCCACGAGCTGAAAGACAGGCTGGGCGATCTGTACGCCGCCGAAGGCGAGACTTTTCACATCTCGAACGAAGGGCGCAATCTCTACGGCTTTTTGACCGGGCGCGGCCGGGTCGGACGGCGATATGCTCAACGATTTTGGGAAGCGGGCAATACACTGGGTCCTGAGCGCGAAGTATTTCTGGTCGTGTGCAAGAAATGGCACGTGGCCAAGCGGCTGGTGGATCAGATCGTCTTGGAAACGAATATCCCCTGCGTGGAATACCTGTTCAACGAAGAAGACACTGTCCTACCCGATCTGGGCGGCATTGAATCAACGCTGGCCAAGCGAACACGCCACAGGCGCGCAGTGGTTCGGATGCTGTTCGAAAGCTTCGACTCGAACAGGCTGGTTTTTTGTGTGGACCCTGCAGATCTCGACATCATTCAGGATTTCTGCGCGGTGCAAGCCCGCAGCCATGTGCTGGATATCGAGTGTGAGTACTCCGATGACTATCTGATCGGTCACGCCCGCCGCGTGGGTCTGGCCGGAGAAAGCACCCCGCGGGACGCCGTAGCCCGGCTTGTCCCAGCGCTGCGAAACTCACTGGCGCACGAATCCGAACTGATCCGAGAGGCCGAGTTCGACGGCTATGTCCGCCTGAGAGAAAGCAACTCTCACACCGAAAACGAAGCCGCAATTGCCGAGTTTCTGGGTGTTTCACAGGACAAGGCGCACGCCATCATGCGCCTTGATTACCTGTTCGCGGATTGATCCCGCCGCTCCGGCGGGACCAGTTCAGATGTCGAATTTAACACCCTGGGCCAAAGGCAGCTCGGCCGAATAGTTCACCGTGTTGGTCTGCCGCCGCATATAGGCTTTCCAAGCGTCCGAGCCGCTTTCGCGCCCACCGCCAGTTTCTTTCTCGCCACCAAAGGCACCGCCGATTTCCGCACCCGAGGGGCCGATATTGACGTTTGCGATCCCGCAATCCGAACCAGCTGCCGTCAGGAATTGTTCCGCCTCGCGCATGTTCAGGGTGAACACGCAGGACGACAAACCTTGGGGTACGTCATTCTGCAGATCGATCGCATCGTCAAAATCGTCATAGCCCATGACATACAGGATCGGCGCGAAGGTTTCGGTTTTCACGACTGCTGTCTGGCCCGGCATCTCGACGATCGCGGGCTCCATATAGAAACCTGCCGGAACGTCTTCTGTCACACGCTTGCCGCCAAATACGGTCCCGCCTTCGGCCTTGGCGGCCTCTAGCGCTGCGGTCATGGCCGCGCCCGAGGCTTCATCCACCAGCGGGCCAACCAGGGTGCCTTCGGCCAGCGGGTTGCCGATGGGCAGACCAGCATAAGCCTTTTTCAGGCGGCCCACCAGTTCCTCGCGGATCGAATTGTGCACGATAAGGCGGCGCAACGTGGTGCAGCGCTGGCCAGCCGTACCAACAGCCGAGAATACAATCGCTCGGACAGCCATTTCCAGATCCGCCGAGGGGCCAACGATCATCGCGTTGTTGCCGCCGAGTTCCAGAATGCACTTGCCAAAGCGCTGCGCGACAATGGGTGCAACCGCACGGCCCATCCGGGTCGAGCCGGTGGCCGAGATCACGGGCACCTCTTCGCTGGCGACCAGAGCTTCACCCAGCGCGGCACCACCGATCAGCGTTTGCAGCAGCCCGTCAGGCGCATCACCAAACCGAGCCAAAGCGCGTTCAAAGATCTTTTGACAGGCCATCGCGGTCAGCGGCGTTTTCTCGGACGGTTTCCAGATCACGGGATCACCGCAGACTAACGCCAAAGCCGCATTCCATGACCAGACCGCGACCGGGAAGTTGAAGGCAGAGATCACGCCAACCGGACCCGCGGGATGCCATGTCTCCATCATCCGGTGGCCGGGGCGTTCGGAAGCGATTGTCAGACCATAAAGCTGCCGCGAAAGGCCCACGGCAAAGTCGCAGATATCGATCATCTCTTGCACTTCGCCCAGACCTTCGGATGTGATCTTGCCAGCTTCCCAGCTGACCAGCGCCCCCAGATCGTCTTTGGCGGCGCGGAGCTCCTCACCCAAAAGGCGGATCAACTCGCCGCGTTGCGGGGCCGGCACCACGCGCCAAGCTTTGAATGCTGCTTTTGCACGGGCGAACACCGCGTCCATCTCGGACGCTGGTGTCTCGTGCACCTCAGCCAATACGCTGCCGTCGATGGGCGATGTAACCTTGAGCGTACCGCCGGTCAGATCGGCCTCGGTCAGGTCCAGATTTGCCAATGTGGTTTGGGCTGTCATTACGATGTCTTTCATATCTCAGGCCGCCTTGTTCTGTTCGGTTACGTCGCCAGCCCTATAGAGCCGGCCAAATTCGGTGTTGAGGAAATCGGCAAGCTTCACCTGTTCTTGCCGGACAAAGCCTTTTGCGGGCAGCGCGCCGGTTCGCATCAGATCGACGACACCCAGAACGCCTGCGGCGGTGGTTACCTGAATGGCGCTCCAGACCTGTCCGTTGATGGTGCGGGCAAAGCTTTTGTTGATCAGGGATTTCTCGCGTAGCGCGCCATCGATCATGCCCTTTGCGGTGCAATAGACCAGCACCACATCCTGATCGGTGCGCGGCAGCGCGGTTTCAAAGATGTCTTTCAGCAGATCGCGGCGACGTTCCAACCCCAGATCATGCAGCAACAGTTTCAGGATTTCGCAATGGCCCGGGTAGCGGATTGATCGGTACGACACCGCCCTTGCCTTGCCGTCCAAGGTTTCGGGCAGGGTTCCCAAACCGCCGGAGGTGTTGAAGCATTCATACTCCACCCCATCATGACCCAGCAGTTCGTAGTCCTCCAGCGGGGCGGTCTTGACGCGTTCGCCATTCACGATGGCATCGCAGGGGTTACAGTATTCGTTGATCAGGCCATCGGTGGACCAAGTCAGATTGTATTTCAGCGCGTTGGTCGGATAAAGCGGCAGCGCCCCGACCCGCATATGCAGGCTGTCCAATTCGTCGAATTCCGAGGCCAAAGACGCTCCGGCGATCCCGACAAAACCGGGTGCCAGACCGCATTGCGGCATAAAGGCGGTTTCGCTGTCTTTCGCCAGATCGCGCACCGCATTGGTGGCCGCCACATCCTCGGTCAGGTCAAAGTAATGCGCACCAGCTGTTTTCGCCGCCTTTGCAATCTTGGGCGTCAGGAAAAACGGGGCCGCCGAAATCACGGCATCAAAGCCTATCAACCCCTGGGTCAGCTGTGTATCGTCCTCCACATCAATCTGGCGGGTCGAAACTCCCTGCTTGTTCAGGGCTGATAACGCGGCAAGATCACGATCGGCCACTGTGACCGAGTAGTTTGACGATGACTTCAGCAGGGTTGCGATCATCTGACCGATCTTTCCTGCTCCGATGATACAAATGTTCCAGCTCAAAGCGCGCCTCCTCTTTCGTTTGCGAAAAGTATGAGGCCCCACCTGTTCGAAACGTAGGCGCAATCTTGACGAAACCGAAGGTATTGTCGTCAATATGTCGAGAAATCTGACATATTGACGTATCGATGGAACGCTGCTTTTTGTCCGTGGCCGAGGCCATTTCCAACTCGCGGTTGCAACGTCACCTGACAAATCAACAAGCCCAGTGATTTTTATATTCAAATATTATACGGTGCATTCAATTGGGCCGTATTGTTCGCACATATCAAACTGTTCGGTCGGCCCGCCCAGCGCCCAAACATGGCCTGGCCGGTTACTTTTTCGTCCGGCCAATAGGGGCTGATCCAACACTATAGGGTCTAGCGTTGGGGTTTTCTGATTTTAATCGCGACGACGTTCAGGGGGGACAAGGCGTGCCAAAAGATCCAATTGAAAGCTCAACATCATTCGAACCAACCCAAGATGACCTGAAACTGATAAACGAGGTTCTGCCCGCGCAGGACCCATCGGTCATCCATTCGAAATTCGAGTATTTTGAAGTGTCCGAAGACACAACGCTGCCCTCGCTCGGTATGTTTGTCGTGCTCGGCGGCGAGGTTCAGTTGCGGCAGGGTGACAACGTTCTGGCAACTGCAGATACCGGAGATTACTTCTACGAAGAGCATCTGGAAATCTACGATATTCCCGTCAGCCTCGAGGCGCACGCAATGCCCGGCACAAGACTGGCCTATTTGTCCAGACATCAATGGTCCGCGATCCCGAAACATATCCGCGACGCCTGTTACGACACGCTTTTTGGCGATCTGGTCAGCGTCCATCTGCAAAATTATCAGCAGCCGATCAATTGCTGCAGCGTGACAGCTGCCGCGCTTAGTATGTCTGCTCTTGGCTTCAGCTACGAAGTCAACGACATCTTTCGCGAATGCGGTTTGCCGACGTCGTTTGTCGTGAATGACGGCATCTCTCTGGGCGAGCTCTACGACGTCGCCTGCACCTTTATCCACAGTCAGGGACTACGGGACGTGATCCAGGTTCAGGCCTATTTCATGGATGAGGCCACAACCTCGGCCGAACTGTTGTCGGAGGCGATCGACGAATCCAACCGGTTGGGCGGAGACAACGACATCCTTGTGGCGAACTTTCAGGTCGGCGTTGCCCACGGCAAGGACAACATGCCCGGTGGTCACTTTGCGATCATCGCCAAATGCAATCGCAGCACCGGGTTGGTGCATATGATGGATGTGCACCCCGAAAAATACGGCAAGCTGTGGGTCACCACAATCGACCGGTTATGGGCCGGGATGTCCGACCGCGACGGGACCTCGATGCGGTCGCGCGGGATGCTGCGGTTTTCAGCGCGCGAGGCTGTGAAAACGCATCTGCAAACGCTGAAACAAGACTGCAACTATGTCGACAGCACCCGCTATCTGGCCAAGGACCCAAAGAAGCGGCGCAACCTGTTCCGGCGTGCCAGCCCGAACATGAATTCGCTGGGCGTTTTGGCCGAAAGTCTGGCCATTCTTGGGGATGAGATCGTCGATGAAGACAAGCTTCTGTTCGCCACAGAGACCGATCTGAGCGATAAGCTCAGCCGGGTATCGACCGCCAAGGAAATGCACGATTTGGCGCAGCGCTATCTTGCCCAGTCACAAGTCGAGCACTTAGGCAGCGCCTTCCGCAGCTATGCCCAACGCCCCGTGGATGATCACACCACCCCGGAGGAATGGTTCTGCGACCGGTTGCGCGGGTTGAACAAGGCGCACGACCGGCACTTGATGATCAACATCGATTTCAACCGCGTCCTTGGGTTCGAAGTCATCCGCCCACCAGCAAACGTGTACCGCGAAACAGCTTTATTGGAGGAATTCTGGTGCTTGTGCATCGCCTATGACGAAGAGACCGATCTCGTGACCGTCGTGGACATGAGCCCGGCGACCTCTCAGGTCTGGCAAGCGCCACGGGAAAACATCTTTCGTGGCTTGCGCGACCTGAAGGACCCGGCGCTTTTGGTGATCGAAGAGCGCGAGCCACCCGAAGACCCCAGCGACGTGGCCACCATCGTCAAGAACAACGCGATTGTTTTGTTCTATGCCGATGAAGACCCTTGGTCCTACATGCTGCGCAGTATCCTTGCCAATATCGGCATCACGACGATCAAGCTGATCGACGTCGAAGGGCATGGTGCCAATGTCATGAAGATGCGGCGACAACTCACCGCGATGACAGGCAAGGAAACCGTCCCTTATCTGTTTTTCCAAGGTGAGTGTCTGGGGCGTCGAAACGACATCGTGGACAGCATTCTCAAGGGTCACTTTCAGAAACGGGTGTTCGAAGCCGGGCTGCCGGTCTTGCTGCGCCATCAGTCCCCCAGTCTGGACAACAATATCTTTGGCTACCCCAAAGGTGGACTGACTGAACCGCCCAGCGAAAAGCGTAATGTGCTGCTGTGTGCCTGCGGATCTTCTGCCGCCGACAAGGTGCCGCAACTGGTCAAAAAGATCACCGCAGCGGGCCACAACGTAAAGCTCATCCCTTCCGTTTCAGCCGAGAAGTTCTTTCGCGATATCGAGATCGAAAAGGGTGTCGAGATTGAAAGAGGGTATGAGCCCGAAAAGGTCGAGGACTACATTTCGCACAACGACTATTACCGCGATGACGACGAATGGAACTTCCGTTACACCAAGTTCGGGATGCCTCTGCGCGCCTCGCATCTTGCGCTGTGTGACTGGGCCGATTGCGTGATCGTGGCCCCTGTAACCTGCAACACGATGGGCAAGATCGCCAACGGGATCGCCGATAACCTGCTGACCTCGGTCTTTGTCGCGTGGCAGTACAGGAACAAGCCCGCCATCCTTTGCCCGGCGTGTAACACCAATATGTGGAACAACGTTACGACCCAGCGGAACGTCGAAAAACTGCGCGATCTGGGCGTTGATCTGGTCGGCCCGCGCAAGGGGCGGTTATCGAATGGCATGATGGGGATCGGCATGATGGCCACCCCGGACCAGATCATGGAGGTGCTTGACGAAGCTTTCGAAGAGCTGGCGGATCAAGAACACAACATTTGCAAATGGGCGCAAGAGGCCGCCGCATCTGACGACTTTGCGCAGTGGCGCCGCGTGTTCGACGCTGTCGACAAGGGCATGGCCGGGATCGACATCGTTGACGACCACAATGGCGACACGCTGCTGCACTATGCGGCGGGCGGCGAAGGTGAGTTGCACGAGAACGGGAAGGGTCTTGGAAAACCCGACCTGGAGGCCGCGCAGGAACTGATAAACCGCGGTATCAACGTAAATGCGACCAACGACCATGGATTTACCAGCCTGCATGTGGCGGTGATGAACAACTCGGTCGAGATGGTGAAAACCCTGCTGGGCGCGGAAGGCATTGATGCAAGCGCCTGTATTCACTTTTTGCAGAACCCAAAGAACGCGATGGATGTCCGGGACGCAAACATCTCGGACGACGTGCTCGGGATGCTGAGTGACTGGGCCAACACCCACACCCTGACCGAGATCGAAGAAGAGGACGAAGACGAACTGGTCGATGATCGGGAACGCACCTACCTCTACTTCACTTACGGCTCATTGAAGAAAGGCTTTCCCAACCACGAAGCCCATGCCGAGGTTTTGGACGATTTCGTGGGCGAGGCCGTCACCCGGCAACGCATGCCCCTGATCGTCCCGCACGAGCCGCATTGTGACAATCCGAACTGCGGTTTCCTGCACCGGATGGCCACGTTGGTCGACCAGAAAGGACGCGGCAAACCGATCCGTGGTGAGGTGTATCGGGTGACATCCTCTGGGTTAAAAGAACTGGACCAGCTCGAAGGTTACCACGGGCCCGGATCGCCCGAGAATGTTTATGTCCGCAAGCGGATCAACGTTCTGATTAACGGTGTAAAAAAACCGGCCTATGCCTATGTGATCGCGCACCCCACCAAGTACCTGGATCAATGGGAGGCAGGAACGTCCGGAATTGTCGCGGAATACACTTTGGACATGGCCACAGGGACGCCAAAACCGGGCTTCCAGCCGCCTAGTGCCTGACCTGAACAAAAACCTCATCCTCAGGGCCGTCCTTGAGGCTGAGGTTGTAGGCCGTGATGATCACCATGCACAAAAGGACAAACGGCCAGAACGAAGCTTTGGGGATCAGGTTGTCCTTGTAGTGGATGAACCACAAGGACGGCACCGCCTCGGAGGCGAACAGATAGGTGTTCACTGAAACTGCCAACAGCAGGAAGTACATCAGGAAAAAGAACGACTCCATATAAATCACCGGTGATCCGGCGAACCCTTCGCGCAGCTGAACATGCGCCAGAAGGATCACAAAAAACAGGACCGAACACGTACCGATGACGCTGGATGTGCTGAAATCGTGCCGCTCGACCAGTTCGGGGCGTCGGGTGACGATCATGACGGCCCCGAACAATAACATCGTCACGACGATCAGCGGGATCATGTGGACGATAAACGCGTTCGCAAAGTTCCGTTTGATGACGAAGTTATAGTGCAGCTCGGGCAGGTTGGTCTGATACTCGATCTGACCGATGCCAAGCGTCGTATCCAGATCAGACAGGCGATAGTCGAAATAGGTGTTCTCACGCTCCCACGTGCCCATCACAATGCGATTGTCGATGCCAAAGATATCGTCTGGTCCGGTGGCCGGATATGCCGAGAAGTCGGGGATTAGAGCCACATTCTTGTCAAATCTGCTCGGCCAGAAGCGGACCCAGACGGTTTTGTGGTCAAAGGGGTAACTGGTATAGTCAAAGGTCTGGCGCAGGGTCTGTTCAAAATACCAACCGATGAGTTCAGATCCACCCTGGTCGATCCGATAGGCCTCTTCAATCAGACCATTCGCGGCATCTGCGGCTTCGGGCAGAATGAACCCAACTTCGCCCTCGGCCGGTTTGATGGCGTCGTGTACCCCATCCTCGTAATGCTGCCAGATATAGCCGCTGATATGGACGTCGCTTGCCCCGGTGAAACTGAAGGATTTTATGAAGATGCCCGTTCTGACCTGATGCTCTGGCAGACTTGGGAGGTCATTCAGGTATGTGTCGACCGACGCACGATCCGGCAACTGCGTGGGATCTTCCTCGAAATGGTTCAAATCGATCCATAGCTTGATCAGCAGAAGGGCCAGACCCAGCGTGATGGCACCAGAGATCAACCAGACTTTCTTTTCGATGCTCATTCAGCCCCTCGCCCGTCTAATCCAACCGCCCGACCAGCGACTGAGTGATACCGAGGTCCTGAAAACCGGCCTTCAATGCTTCGAACCCTTCATGGGATGCCAGCGGAATGCCCCAGCCCCCGCATTCTGCCAGTGTTCGAGCCTGTTGGATTGACAAATTCACCATCGGAAGAGGTTCATCCGCAGTGAACTTTGCCAGAGCATCCGCATATCGCGTCGCCTCATCCCAGTCCTGTCGCGCCAGCATAACGGCGCTGGCATCCGTGTAGAAATGCAGGTGACTATGCCCAACGCAGCCCTCGGCGATGATCTCTTCGCCCAGTTTAAGGTGACGATCCTGCGCCTCTGGGTCTGTTTCAGCCATCGCCAACGCCGACAGCGCCTTTGGTCCCACGAAATTCCGCCCGTGTTCCAAGGCAATATCCACGGCGCGGCGACCGGTTTCGCGGGCCGCTTCGATCACTCCGGCATAGACTTGCGTACGGGCGAGATGCTCTAGCGCTTGGGCCTCAAGGCGCTTGGCCCCGACGCGATGGGCGATCTCTGCTGAAACTGAAAAACTGTCCAATGCCTGATCCAACTCGCCCAGAAACGTGTGCGCCACTCCAAGGCAGGTTTGCGCCACACATTCCGGCACAAAGGCGAAGTACTTTTGCGAGACCTCAATAGCCTCCTGTGCATCCTTTTTGCCCTGCGCCACATCGCCGGTATAGCTGCGGGCAACGCTGAGGTTGTGCAAGTTCGCGGCTAAATCCCGAACCAAACCCTTTTCCCGCGCCCGCTCAACGGCCTGCGTGTAGAACCCTGTGGCCGTTTGCATCTTGGCGTTCATGAAGTTTGCATCGCCAAATCCGCTGAGTGCACCGACCTCAAGACGTGCGGATTCTAGTTTTCTGGCCAGTGTTAAAGCCTTTTCATTGCTCTCAAGCGCCTTTTTCACCTGCCCAAGCGGGAAGTAAACATTGCCGCGGACATAGTTGATCTGGGCAATGTCACGATCGGATCCGCAACGTTCGGCGGCGGCCTCAGCGATATCGAGGCTTTCCAGCGCTTCCTGATAAAGACTGGCCTGCCGTGCGGCTTGCGCCAGCCCGATATGCACCCGACAAACCTGCTCACCCGTATCCGCCAGTTCGGCAGCTTCCTTGAACTCGCGCAACGCATCATCGGACAGACCCTGCAACCGGTGCGTCTCACCCCGGGCACAAAGCAGATCAAACCGCACTCCGGCGGGCGAAGGCAGTTCCAGCGCCCGCTCGATCAGCGGGCTGGCATCGTCGAACTGGAATGCAAGGATCAGCTTGTCGGCGGCCTCCAGATAAGCCTGCGCCGCATTGTTCGCGCCCGCACGGTCCAGATGTTGCGCGCGCAGTGTGGCGTCTCGATCTTCGAACCATTTTGCGGCCTGGCGATGCAGCCGCGCGCGTTCGGATTTCACCAGCGTCGCGTATGACCCATCGCGGATCAGCGCGTGGGCAAACATCAGATCGGCCCCGGCCTCTCGGATCAGGGCCGAACGGATCAGGGTCGAAGTGTCCAGGTGCCCCTCGCCCAAAAGGAAGTTCAGCACCTCGGGCGAGAACCGTTGACCAAGGACCGAGGCCGCCTGAATCGCCGCTCGGCTGGCCCTGTCCAGAGAATCCAGTCGAGACTGCACAATGCCCTGTATGCTGCCCGGAACAGATTCCTGCTTCAGCACGTCGATGTTGCGCAGCAATTGTTCAAGAAACAGCGGATTGCCCCCGGCGCGTTTGACGCAGGTGTCCAACAATTCGGGATCGATACCCGTGAACTCTTCGACCAGTTTTCGGGCCTGTTCGTCCCCCATGGGTGCCAGTTCCAACTTGGAAATCAGCGCGCCGTCCGTGGCCATCTGCCATTCACGGTTGATTGGATCACCCTCAACCCGGCTGGTCATCAACAAAACGCAAGGCAGATCGCGCGTCATCGCCGCGATATGGGCGCAAGCGGTCAGGATTTCCGGCGAAGCCCAATGGATGTCCTCGATCTGTATCAACAGCGGGGCTTCCGCGCTGCGGGCTGTGATCAACTCATCGATGACCTGTCGTCGCCCGCGCAGGCGGGTGGCGTTGTCCATCACCGCGTATACCTCGGCCAGACCGGGGTCTTGCTCTAACTCCAGCAAGGCGTTCAGGTGACCCGCATTAGCCGCCGAGACCCAGCCCTTGGTGATAGCGTCCGCGGCGACCGAGGCGCAGGTGGCGGCATTGTCCGTAGGCTCTAGCCCCAGAATGCTGCGCGCTACGGATTGAATTGCAGAATGCCCCTCGCGCGTTCCGAAATCCATGACGACGCCGTTGTGAATGGAATAGGACAGGCTGTCTGCCAGCTCGGCCACCTGTTCGGACAGATGGGTCTTACCTATGCCCGGCTCGCCCAGAACGATATGGACCTCACCCTTGCCGTGACGCTGACAACGGTCGAAGGTGGCCGAGAACAAGGACAGCTCTCGCTCGCGCCCTACAAAGCGATGCCGGCGCGACCGGATGTTGCGCGCCATGCGGTCCAGACGCCACAGCTCGACCGGGGTACTCAGCCCTTTGATCGCCTTTTCGCCCATCGATTCACCGACAAAAAGCGGCCCTAACGCACGCTGAATGTCGTGTGAGACCAAAACCTCACCCGGTGCGGCCATGTCGGTGATGCGCGAGGCGAGGTTCACGCCATCACCCGTAACGGTGTATTCGGTGTGCGCCTCGCTGCCTGTCGTACTGGCGATCACCTGCCCCGAGGCAAGCCCAATATGGCAGGAGAGCGGAGGGTTCAGGCTGGGCAGCACCGCATGAATTTCCAACGCCGCCCGCGCCGCGCGTTCGGTATCGTTTGTGTGTGAAATGGGCGCGCCAAACACGGCCATCACCGCGTCGCCGATATGTTTGTCGATCCGGCCGCCGTATTTCTCGACCACGTGATCGACCTTGGCAAAAAAGCCGTTGAGCAGCGCGTGCATGTCCTCGGCATCCAACTCGCTTGTCAGGCGGGTAAACCCAGTCAGATCGGCGAACATGACCGTGACCTGCCGCTTGGCAGGTTCAAGCGGGGTGTCGGGTTCATAGGGTTGAACGGTTTCGAATGTCTCAAGTTCAGAAATCGCGCGCAGCAATCTGCGGCGGTCTCCGACGGCAGTCACACCGATTTCGATCAGATCTTCGCCCGTCAGATCGGGCAAAATAGCGAAATCAATTTTATTATCCAAAAAGGCTTGCGCGTAGTCAGATAGTCCAAGTGCGCTTAGCCAGTCCCTAAGGTCCTGAGACATGTCGCCCCTCTGAAGCCCCCAACTCCAGACACAGACGTAGCACAACAGACCCGCATGAGTCTGCAAAGTTTGAATATTTTAATGTTTATGCACACCCAATTGCCCGAATGAGGGGCAATTGGGTCTTTGGCATCAGGCCTCGGCTTCCAATCCGTCGGTCGACAGATCGTCCAGCTTCGGCATCAGGCGCAGCAGTTCGGCTGTGTACTCCGTTTGAGGATTCGCAAACAACGCGTTGGTTTCTTGCAGCTCAACCACCTTGCCCTGCTTCATGACGGCCACTCGATCGCACATCTGGCGCACCACCGGCAGGTCGTGGCTGATGAACAACAAGGTCAGACCCAGATGCTCTTGAAGGTCTTTCAGGATGTTCAGAATCTGCGCCTGAATCGACACGTCCAACGCGCTGGTCGGTTCGTCACAGATCAGGAAACGCGGCTGGGTTGCCAGTGCGCGCGCGATCGAAATCCGCTGACGCTGACCGCCTGAAAACTCGTGCGGGTACTTCAGGCCAGCTTCATGACCCAAGCCCACCTGATCCAACAGCTCATCCACGCGGCGCTTGATATCGGACCCATCCATCAACTTGTGATGGCGGATCGGTTCGGCCACGATTTCATCCACGCGCATGCGCGGGTTCAGCGAGGAATAGGGATCCTGAAAGATCATCTGGATGCTCTTGCGATAGGCATCCAGAGCGGCTTTGTTGGTCAGGTCGCTGACGGTCTGGCCCTCAAATGTGATCGTGCCACCATCCACCGGGTACAGACCGGCGATCATGCGCGCGATCGTCGACTTGCCCGACCCGGACTCGCCCACTACGCCAAATACTTCGCCCGCGCGAATGTCAAAGCTGACGTCATCAACGGCGGTGAAATAGGTGCGGTCCCACGGCAGCAAGCCTTTGCGCTGCAGGAACTTCTTGGTCAGATTGCGAATCTCAAACACCGGTTTGCTGGTGTCATTGTCCACTTTGGGCCAGTGACGCGCCATGTCGTCGATGGCAAACCGGGTCTCGCGGCCGCCATAGCTGATCTGCGGGAAACGGTGTAGTTTCAGTGTCGGGCGCGGAACGGCAGCAATCAGCGACTTGGTATATTCGTGGCTGGGCTGCCCCATCACTTGCGAGGTCGGGCCTGTTTCAACCACCTTACCCGCGTACATGACGGTCACCTTGTCGGTCGTATCCGCGATCACGCCCATGTCGTGCGTGATCAGGATGACGCCAACCTGACGTTCCTGCGCCAGTTCCTTGATCAGATCCAGAATCTGCGCCTGAACCGACACATCCAGCGCAGTGGTCGGTTCGTCCGCGATGATCACATCCGGCTCGGTACACAGCGCCAGCGCGATCACAACACGCTGCCGCATCCCGCCCGAGAATTGGTGCGGATACTGATCCAGCCGCGTGTCCGGATCAGGAATGCCGACGCGATCGATCAGGTCGCGGGCACGTTTGTTCGCCTCGGCATCGGATCCACCCAGATGGGCCTGAATCGTCTCAACCAGTTGCTCACGTACGGTGAACAGAGGGTTCAGCGATGTCAGCGGGTCCTGGAAGATCATCGAGATCTTTTTACCGCGTAGACCACGCATTGCGTTGACGTCCAGTCCACTGATCTGGTCGCCGCGCAGTTTGATCGTGCCGCTGGCAATTCGGCCGGGCCGATCCAGCAGACCCATGATGGCTGCACCAATGGTGGATTTACCCGCACCGGATTCACCCACCAGTCCGTGGATTTCGCCCGGCTCAACGGACAGGTCCACATGGTCCACGGCGGTAAACAATTTGCGGCGCGTCGGGAATTCGACCGTCAGGTCGTTGATCGTAAGTAGGCTCATGAAATCACCGCAGCTTGGGGTTCAGCGCATCGCGCAGCCAGTCGCCCAGCAGGTTGACCGAAAGGGCCAGCGCCAGAAGGGTGCAGGCCGGGAAGAACAGGATCCACCACTCACCCGAGAACAGGAAGCCCTGCCCGATGCGGATCAGTGTGCCCAGTGACGGTTGCGTCGGAGGCGCACCCACACCCAGAAAGCTGAGCGTCGCCTCGGCGATAATCGCCAGCGCCAGCGAGATCGTGGCGATCACCAGAACCGGGCTGAGGACGTTGGGCAGGATATGACGGAACATGATCGGGAACGAACCGCGCCCGATCAGGCGCGCGGCCTGAACGTATTCCTTGTTTTTTTCCACCAGCGCAGCGCCGCGCACAACGCGGGCAAACTGCACCCAGTCGGACAATGCAATCGCGATGATCAGAACATAGATCGCCATCTCGTCGCGGTATTCCGGTGGGGTGACACCTTTGGCGATACCAAAAATCAGCATCGCAACAAGGATCGCAGGGAAGGTCAGCTGCACATCGGCGACGCGCATAATCAATGTCTCGATCCAGCCCCCGAAATAGGCGGCAACTAGCCCCAGAACGATTCCGATGATCAACGCCAGCAGCACTGCCGATACACCGACAAACAGCGATATGCGCATACCGTACAGGATGGTCGAGAAAACATCTCGTCCCTGATCGTCTGTACCCAGCAGGAACGTGTCCTGCGTAAAGGCATTGGGCGTACCCGGCGGTGTAAAGCCGTTCATCAGGTTCAGCGACGACGGGTCGAAAGGGTTATATGGCGCGATAAGAGGCGCAAAAATGGCAGACAGTACCAGGATCAGCACAACCAGAGACGCGATCACCGCGACCGGCGAATGCCGGAATGACCAGGCAAAATCGCTATCCCAGAACTTGGAGAAACGCGACTTGGTGGGGGCGGAAGGGGTTTCGATAGTATCGGTCATGTGGCCCTCGCGTCGACACGCAGGCGCGGGTCAATGGCATAATAGAGAAGATCGACGATCAGGTTGATCGTCACGAACATGACCGAAATCAGCATCAGATAAGCGGCCATGACGGGGATATCGACGAACTGGATCGCGTTGATGAACAGCAAACCGACGCCCGGCCACTGGAACACCGTCTCGGTGATGATGGCGAAGGCGATGATTGAGCCCAACTGCAGACCCGTAATCGTGATCACCGGAACCATGGTGTTTTTCAACGCGTGGCGGAAGTTGATCACCCGATCCGACAACCCGCGGGCGCGGGCGAACCGGACGTAATCGGCACGCAGAACCTCAAGCATTTCCGACCGCACCAGCCGCATGATCAGCGTCATCTGATACAGACCCAGCGTAATCGCAGGCAGGATCAGCGCCTTGAGACCGGAAGTCGTCAAGAAACCGGTGGACCAGTTGCCAATCATAACGGTCTCGCCCCTCCCGAAGCTGGGTAAGAGGTCTAATTCAACCGAGAAGATGTAGATAAGTAATATCCCGATCAGGAAGGTCGGCAGGGACACCCCGATCAGCGAAACGGTCATGATTATATTCGCAGCGACCCCTTGTCGTCGGATGGCTGTGAATACGCCCAAAGCGATACCCATCGTGATGGCCAGAAATCCCGAAACAAACGCCAGTTCCAACGTGGCTGGCGCGCGTTCGGCGATAATCGTCGAGACCGGACGTCCCTGACGATACGACACGCCAAAATTGCCTTGAACGGCTTCTTTCAGGAATTTGTAGTACTGAACCGGAATCGGCTGATCCAGCCCCAGCTCAGCGCGCAGCCGGTCGATATCGGCTTGCGTGCGTTCCTGACCCAGCATGTTGTCGATCGGGTCGCCAACAAACCGGAACATAGAAAATGCGACCAAACCCACGACCAGCAGTACGATCACGGATTGGAACATCCTTCGGACGATATATGCGAACATTCACTTTCCCCATTGATCCGCCTCTCTATGCACGCACTGACCAAATGGTCAAGCAATCGCCATAAATACAGCAATAGGTCTAGGCCATTTCCCGACGTCAGACCCGACGTCGCCCCGGAATGGTTGGGATTGGCCTGATCCGGTTGGGTCGGGCCAATCCTCTAGCGGCTTATTCAGTTCACCGTTACCCAGCGCAACAGGAAGAAATTGTCAGGGCGCTGCGTCAGCTCGATATTGCTGCGCGTGCCCCAAACCAGAGGCTGCACATACATCGGCACATAGACCTGTTCGTCCTGAATGATCTGGGTCACCTCATCCAGCATGGCCTGACGCTTGGCCTGATCCAGCTCGGATTGAATGGCTGGAAGCAACTCGTCTACACGCGCGTTCGAGAACCCACCGAAGTTCCAGCTGCCCAGTTTTTTCTCTTCGTTTGGCGTCGCGACCAAAAAGCGAACGGGGTGTTCGGCGTCAAAAGTACCCGGGCTCCAACCCAGCAGGTACATGTCATAGTTATCCTCGCGCAGCTCGGGCCAGTAATTGCGCACCGGCATCGCATCCAGTTCCGCCGTGATCCCGATCTGTGCCAGCATGCTCACGACAGCCTGACAGACAGCCTCGTCATTCAGATAACGGTCATTGGGGCATTTCAGCCCGAACGAGAACCCGTCCGCATATCCAGCTTCGGCCAGCAGAGCTTTGGCGGCTTCGACATCAAATGCCGGGCGTTCTGCATTCGCTTCCGAGTACCCGCTCATTGCGGGGCTGACCAGCTGAGACGCCGCTTCGGCATTGCCGCGCATGATGGTGGCCAGAATCGCATCCACATTTACCGCCTGCGCGACGGCTTTGCGCACGCGCGGGTCGCGGAAGGGGTTCGGCTTGCCCGCATCGTCGGTGTATTTCAACGTCTCGGCCTCGTGGTCAAAGCCCAGCATGATAACACGCGCCTCGATACCCTGAATGACTTCTACATCGGCGTCTTCCTGCAGACGCGCGACATCCTGGATTGGCACCGGATTGATCATGTCCACATCACCGGACAATAGCGCCGCGACCGCAGTGGCCGGGTTCTGGATCGGATTGAATTCGGCACGGGTGATGTTGTGCTCGACCTCTCCCCACCAGCCGTCAAATGGCTCCAACACGGTTTTCAGACCTGGTTCACGCTCAGTGACCTTGAAGGCGCCGGTGCCATTGGCGTTGATCGTGGCGTAGTTTCCAGTCTCTTTGTCCGGCACCGCAGCGTCATTCGCCTCGGTCCAGCCTTGATCCATGATCATCCAGTTGGCAATCGAAGACGGGAACAGCGGGTTTGGTGCAGTCATCATGAAATCAACGGTGTAGTCATCGACCACGATGACCTCGCTGACCGGGGCAAACCAGCTGCGGGTATCGGCCGCCTCGCCCGAGGCGCGCTGATAACTGAACAGGACATCCTGCGCATCAAAGGGGCTGCCGTCGTGGAACGTCACGCCCTCGCGCAGATTGAACCGCCAGCCGTCGCCCTCGCCGATCGGCTCCCAGCTGACAGCCAGTGCGGGTTGGACGCTCATATCCTTGTCGCGACGGACAAGACCTTCGTAGACGTTGTTGAGGAACCCCAGAACCGGGGCCGAGTTAACCGCGTGTGGGTCCATGGTTTGCGGGTCGGTGGTCGAGGCCCATTTGAAGTCTGCGGCATGGACCCCGGTGGCAGCCAGCATTGCAAGGCCAACGGCACTGTTTCTGAGGATCATTGTTATGTCTCCCTATTTCTGGGGCCGAGTTTTCTTGGTTTTTGCCGCGTGCGCAAGGAAATCTCAGGTCGCAACAAAAAACAGGGCGCGAAAATCGCGCCCTGTCTGATCGTCAAAAGTTTTGACTTAGTTCATGGTGAAGTATTTGACCTTAGGCTGGTCTTCGGCGTCCACTTCGATGCCAACACCGTCAGCCATGCCCCAGTTCAGAACCTGGTGGTGAATGGGGATGTACAGTGCTTCGTCCTGCACGACACGCCAGATGTCGGCGATGTCCGCGTTCCGGGCGTCCAGGTCAGTGTTCGAGGCAAGCGACTTGATCTTTGCGTCCAACGCATCGTCCTGATAGCCGGTGCCGTTCCACGTGCCGATGTCGTCTTCGCGACCATGGACAAGGAAGTTGAAGATGTATTCCGAGTCATATGTCGGAACACCCCAACCCAGCATGTAGAAGTCGGTCTTGCTGTCGGTGATCAGCGGGAAGTGCTGCGCCTTAGGCTTGGCATCCAGATTCACGGTCACGCCAATCTGGCCCAGCATGCCAACGGCTGCCTGACAGATCGCTTCGTCGTTGATGTAGCGATCGTTCGGGCAGTCCAGACGAATTGAGAAGCCATCGGGATAACCAGCCTCGGCCATCAGCGCTTTGGCCTTTTCCAGATCGGTCGACGACTCGCCGTCCATCGCTTCGGTCCAGCCGTTCACGAAGGGCGGTGCGATCATGCCAGCAGGCTGCGACTGGCCTCGCATCACGACCTGTTTGATCGCATCACGGTTGATCGCCATCGACATCGCCTGACGCACGCGCACATCGGCCAGAGGGTTCTTGCCGTCCACGTTGTCCGCTTCGATGTCATCCGAACCCTGGTTCATACCAAAGAAGATCACACGGTTCTGCGGGGCTTGTTTAACCATCAGGCCATCGGCGCCATCGACACGCTCGATGTCTTGCACCGGCATATCCTGCAGGAAGTTCACCTCACCCGACAGCATCGCCGCAACGCGGGTCGCAGCGTTCTGGATGGGGGTATAGACAATCTCTGTCACTTCCATTGGGAACTGGTCGATGCCCCAATAGTTGTCGTTGCGCACCATCACGGTTTTAACGTCAGGCTCGCGGCTCTGGAGGATGTAAGGGCCAGTACCGTTGGCGTTGGTGGTAGCATAAGTGATTTCGCCACCTTCGAAATCCTGCACATTGACAGTGTTGTTTGCCTCGGCCCAACCCTTGTCCAGAATGAACAGGTTGGTCAGGTTCGACGGCAGGATCGGGTTCGGACCGTCTGTCACGATCTCGACGGTATAGTCGTCAACCGCACGCACCTCGGTGATCGAGCCGATCAGTTCTTTCATGTCGGAATTCGGTTGCTTGGCACGTTCAAAGCTGAACACCACATCTTCGGCATTGAAATCCGCACCGTCGTGGAACTTGACGCCCTCACGCAGTTTGAAAACCCAAACGTTCGGATCATCGGCCTTGGGACCCCACTCGGTCGCCAGCGCAGGTTCAAACGCACCCGTTACGTCGCGGATGATCAGCGGCTCGTACATCTGGTGGCGAATGGTGTGTGACGGACCTTCGTTTTGCGAGTGCGGATCCAGTGTCAGAGCATCACCAGCCCGCGCCCAACGCAGGGTTTCAGCCGATGCGGCACCCGCCATCAGTGCAGTCGCGCTGGCAGCGATCATCAGGTTCTTAAGGATCATTATAGTCTCCCCATTTTCGTTAATACCGTTCCTGGAACGGCAGACCGTTTTCGACGGTCTTGGTGGTTGCCGATCATCCAGATGATTTCGGCAGTTGCAACACCAGATTGTGAACTATCCGCAATTCCGATCAATTTCGACAAGCCGAGGCACAGCGCGAGTCCAATTTAGAGACTAAACGCCCCTAGCGCAGGATGACCGATCGTTGATGTGGGTCATCCGGGAATACGCGACCGGACTGAACACATTGAAAGATATGCCGGAACACCAACCCCGCTTCACCGCCCGGCGAAACCGCGCCAAAATACTTGTGCCCGGTCGGCGTGTCATATCGGGTGTTGATGTCGTCACAATCCACCTGGAAAACATTATGCGGTGTCCGGTCGATATTCTCGGGGCCTGTGTGGCCCAAACGGCGCGAGGCCACCTTGTTCTTCAGGTTTGCTGCCTTGCTAGCCCGCAAAGCCAGATCGTCCGAGGCGAAATAGACGACCACATTGCGCGAGGCATGGCTGACCAATACGCCTTGCTCGTGTTCATGCACAGTTTCATTGACCACATCCGCCGCGACCATGAATGTATTTCGGAACAGCAACGGCACGCCCGAAGCCAGATCGTACCGATCCCATTCGATCAGCGTCTGCCGCAGAACCCGGTTACCCATCGAATGCGCAAGCAGATTGATCCGTTTCAGGCAGGGTGCGGTTTCGGGCTCGTTGTCATCACTGTTGCGCCATTCCAGAAAGCGTTCCAGCACACGGGCAAAGGAAAACCCGCTTTGATCCGCAGATTTCTGGTCGTCCCAGTATTTTTGCACAATCCCCTGTTTGGCGTCACTGGGCCAGATCAGCGGCAGCACCATGACCTCGCCTCGGTTGGCCTGATCACATAATCGCTGCAATTCTGCTGTCGTCTGAAACACATCCTCGGGCAAATTGTTAAACCCGTGCAGGTAGAGCATGACCTGCCGGCAGTCACTGTCACGAACGCGCCGCAAAAGCTCTTTGCTGGTAATCTCGGTGTGATGCTCATCGTCTCCTTTTTCACAATAGAATACAGAGTTCGACGGCGCGTTATTGTCCAGATCAAAAGTGAACCGACGACCTTTGCGAGTGCGGATGCTTTGGGTGGGAAACCTGTTGGTAATAAAAAGCACGAATAGGCCCTCCTGTTAGGGATGACGAAAGCGTAGCAAGCCTCTTGTGACCTGTCAGCACTGGCGCCTATGTGCATACCGGGAACGCGCTTGTTCGCCGTGCAGCGAACATATCTAGACATTTGTTTGAGTCCGCAGTCCATTTTGTTCAGCACATCGCCAGAATTATGTCAAAGGCGCCTACTTCCGAGGAACCATTTTTGACACAGAGATGACCAAAGGACGACGGGCCTTTATGGAACTGCATTTCAAATTGATGCCTTTCGCAACGCGCATGAGCATTTACAATTCGCGCGCAATCAATCAGTTGAAAGCTGTTCTGGCTTGAATTTATGAGGGCGAAGTTATGAAGATTGCGGTTGTAGGGCTTGGGTATGTTGGGTTGTCCAATGCGGTCCTGTTGGCACAGAATCACGACGTGACGGCGATCGACATTTCTGAGGCTCGGGTGGAGATGGTCAATTCCGGTCAATGCCCAATTGTAGACGCCGAACTGGAAGACTTTCTTGCCAATCGCACTCTTTCTCTCAGGGCGACAACGGAACCAGCCTTCCAAGACGCCGAGTTTGTGATCGTCGCGACCCCGACAAATTATGACCCCAAGACCAACTACTTCGACACGTCCAGCGTTGAAGCCGTCGCCCGGCAAGTGAATGCTGTAAACCCCGCCGCGACAGTCATCATCAAGTCGACAATACCGGTGGGCTTTGTTCGGTCATTGCGTCTCGATCTTGGCAGCGACAACTTCATATTCTCACCAGAGTTCCTGCGCGAAGGGCGGGCGTTGTATGACAACCTGCACCCCTCACGCATTATCGTTGGTGAGCGTTCGGACCGGGCGCGGGTGTTTGCCGATCTGTTGCTCGAAGGGGCCCTGACCGAGGATGTGGACATTCTGTTCACCGACCCGGACGAAGCCGAGGCGATCAAGCTGTTCTCGAACACCTACCTCGCCATGCGCGTAGCTTTCTTCAATGAACTGGACAGCTATGCGATGGCAGGTGGCATGAACACGCGGCAGATCATCGAAGGGGTCTCACTGGACCCGCGTATCGGCGACCACTACAACAACCCGTCTTTCGGCTATGGCGGCTATTGCCTGCCCAAGGACACCAAACAGCTGTTGGCCAACTATAATCACGTGCCACAAAACCTGATCCGCGCCATCGTGGACGCCAACCGAACGCGCAAGGATTTCCTGGCCGATCAGATCCTGATGAAGGGTCCTCGGGTCGTCGGCATTCACCGGTTGGTCATGAAAGCGGGCAGCGACAACTTCAGACAATCGTCGATTCAGGGCATCATGAAGCGGCTCAAGGCCAAAGGCGTCGAGGTGATTGTCTATGAACCTGCGCTTGAGGAAGATGAGTTCTTTCGCTCTCGCGTGATGCGTGATCTCGAGGCCTTCAAGTCTGAGGCCGATGTGATCGTCGCCAACCGGTTCAGCCCTGAGCTCGAGGATGTCGCGGACAAAGTGTTCACCCGCGATCTGTTTGGCGCGGACTGACCGGGATCCGTATGAATGACCTGCCGCTCAGAGATGAGCGGCAGTATCCAGTCTTACGTTTGACGACAGGGCGTCACGCCAGAACCAGCGCATGAATGCCGGTTGCCGTGGTGCCGGTCGCATGTACGCGTGCCGTACCCACGGGCAGGATCGAAAAGTCCGTCACGTTGATTGTTCGGGTTTCGCCCTGAACCGTCGTCAGAACCACCGTGCCGCCTGTTTCGACGTACAGACCGATCGCCACGTCGGTCAGGTCCGCGCTGTCCGAGGCAACAACAGGAACAATGTCACGTGCCGGGCCGGACAGACTTGAGGCGCGGTCTAGAAAGGGATTGGTCGTCATGGAAGAAGTCTCGCTGTCTGTGTCAAACAGCGGCACGTTAGGTAGAACCGTTTAATGATCCGACAGCCCACCGCGCGTTGCATCGTACCGACAGGTGTTTCCCGTGACCCTCCTGCCAGAAGGTTGCCGCACCCCTCAGACAAGAGCGCGGCAGATGATCGTCAGCCCTTGGCCCCTTGACCGCGCGCGTATTTGTCTTCGTAGCGTACGATGTCGTCCTCACCCAGATAGGTGCCGGTTTGCACCTCGATCAGGACCATGGGGACCTGGCCAGGGTTTTCCATCCGGTGGACCGCCCCAAGAGGGATGTAGACCGATTGGTTCTCTGTCACCAATTGCTCGGTATCGTCGATGGTTACGCGGGCTGTACCCTCAACCACGATCCAGTGTTCCGAGCGGTGGAAATGGCTTTGCAAGCTTAGCGACGCGCCGGGATGGACGTGAATGCGCTTCACCTGGAACCGGTCACCCACCACAAGGCTTTCAAACCACCCCCAGGGACGGTGATCTTTGGGGAATGCGGTCGCTTGTGGCGCGCCTTTTTCCTTAAGCGCGCTCACTGCCTTTTTGACGTCCTGAGCCCGCGATGTATCGGCGACCAGAACAGCGTCGTTCATCGCCACGGCGATGATGTTATCCAACCCGATCCCCACGATTTCCAGCTGCTCGCTATCCGAGCGCAAAAGCGAGTTCTGGCAATCGATCGCCGTTGCGCTGCCGCTGGTCACCACGCCCTCGGCGTCCGGCCCGCTTTCGCGCCATACGGCATCCCAGCCCCCCAGGTCCGACCAGGCCGCATCGAATGGCACCACCGACAGGTTTGTCGCTTTCTCCATGACGGCATAGTCAATCGAGATATCGTCGGCCTGCGCCCAGCTTTCGGGGTTGAGGCGGAGGAAGCCAAGATCCACTGCGGCTGTGTCGACGGCCGCTTTAACCGGCTCCATCAATTCAGGCGCATGGGCCTGAAACGCGGCGATAATGTCTGCGGCACGGAACAGGAAAATCCCCGCGTTCCATTTGTAGTTCCCGGCGGCAAGCATTTCTGTAGCCCGGGCGAGGTCCGGCTTTTCAACGAATGTTTTCAAAGGCACCGGAGCACCGTCGTCGTCGGGCAGGGCAGCCAGTTCGAGATAGCCATAAGCGGTCTCAGGATGCGTCGGGGTGATACCGAAAGTCACCAGCTGGCCTTGCGCAACCGCATCCAATCCTCGGGCAACAGCGGCCTGGAACGCAGCCGCGTCCGGTACGACATGGTCGGACGGCGCAACCAGCAAAACTGCGCCCTCGTCCTTTGCATATGCATGCAGGGCCGCCGCAAGAACCGCGGGGGCCGTGTTTCGACCTTCGGGTTCAATCATGATGGTACCGGGATCAATTCCGATAGACTGTAGTTGTTCCGTTACGATGAACCGAAAATCTGAATTGGTCAGAACCATCGGCGCGTCAAATTTCAAACCGGCATTTTCGCCTGACAATCGACGTGCCGACGCCTGAAACAGAGTTTCGTCCCCAACCAACGGAACAAACTGTTTGGGATAGCTTTTGCGCGACAACGGCCATAGGCGGGTGCCAGAGCCACCGCAAAGAAGGACTGGGCTGATCAACATAAATAGCTCAATTTTATTAACGTGGACCCTTCGGTCCTATTGAAACGACCCTATGGTGACAAGGCCGAGATTGGTCTGGTTCGGAAAAATCGTGTTGTTCCGCGAGCGCCGACACTGTCCCAGGAACCGACCGCATGCGCGTTATTCGAACCGGAGGGAATTTCTAGGAAAGCTATGGACGGGCCGTTATAAACGTCGGCTCGCCGCCGTTTAGACACACGGCACTTAATACGCCAGTTGCAAACGCGCCTGTGTCCACGGCAATTCGACCACGATGCGCTGTCGCGCGATCAACAATCGTATGGCCATAGACGACCCAAACCCCATCCTGCCGATCAACGGAACGAAAATCAGGATGTCCCCACATCAGGGTTTTTTCTGATTGCTGATCCGCCGAGGTGTTGGGGTTAGCCCCGGCATGCGTAACCAGAACATTCCCGGTATGCTCGAAAGGCTTGAGCGCCTTGAGCCACTCAAGCAGCTCGTGTCCCATTTCCGCCAGCAGAGTGTCACGGCATTCGACAAGCTCGTCACCGCTCATCTCAGCGCGCACTCCCTTTACCGCGAAGGACGCCAGGGTCTGCAAACCACCATACCGCAACCAGCGCGGTCCGTTCTGTTCCGGATCGCGCAGAAAGGCCAGCATCATGTCTTCGTGGTTACCCTTCAGACAAGTGAAATCCGATCGGCTTTGGAGCAGGCGTAAGACATCAGCGCTCTGCTCGCCGCGATCGACATAGTCCCCTACAAATATGACGTGGTGATCCCGAGGGATCTGGGGCAGCAGGTTCTCCAGTTGCCGCATGCAACCGTGCACGTCCCCGATGACACAGATCGGAGTATCCGGCCGCGGGTTCGAAAAGACCGCCCGCCGTCCGAAACGTTGAAACAGCGATGACAGCACGATGAAGGGATCTCCTGACTGGGTATTTGACCGGTAACTGCACTGTATCTAAGCGTAACCGGTCGGAAACCAAGGGCTATACCCTTGCCCGCTGATCCGAACAAGCCCTCGTCACGCCGTTTGGCATGCTGGGATGCCCAAGCGAATAAGTTCAGTACCCTTGATCTTGTAAACCCCGTTTATCCGGTCACGGCCTTTGTCCATGAACCAGGTTCTCAGGGGTTCGGGATAGTAGGAAGCCATGACCTCGCTGAAATAGTCAAAATCCGCCGGTGCAAGCCGACGCCCGCTGCGGGATGGACCATGAAAGCCGAACGTCGTATCCGGATTGACGCAGGTTCCGGGGAGACCCAGAAACATAGTGCATGTCGAAAAACAAACGCGCCCGCGTATTTCGACCTGAATTCCGTGGCGTTGAAGATTCTCCAGCTCTATCAACCTGTCGTGCAAATACCCGCCACGATCACTGCCAACGATCATGGGCCCCTGGGCGCCCGCAGGGGCAGGAACCACAAGCACAAATGTAAGAAACGTGGTGACTACGGCCAGGGTTCGGGCGATGTCATACCAGGGCTCGACGACCGCCCGGGGCGTTACCTTCCTTTGGGGGCATGCAATCTTACCTACCAACATCCTTTGATCTCCGGTTCCAGTTGCGGACCGGATCAGAGCTATCGAGCAGGCAAGGGTTCGATTTGCGAGCGACGTGTCTAAATTATGTTTTAAATCAACATTTTCACTATGTTTTTAGGAAACTTTGATCCTTGAGTGACCTGGTCCCTGAACACGATTGCCATCCGAAAACATGCGGAGATGGCTTGCGCGACCGTTTTTTAGGCCTGCAAGTTTTTCTCAGCACTCCGAGAACTGGACACGGTACGTCAGGAGGAAGACACAGGTTCGACCCGATTGGCCGGGCAAATACGACGCCCTACCCCGCGCGATCAAGTTGGGCGGCGCTTAGTCAATCGGGTGTTGTTCAGCTGTACAGGGGTTTGTTATTCGATTGATGGCGCTCGACCAGCTTCTGCATGTGTTTCCCTTTTTTAGGGATGAAACGCACGGACAAGGCTTCAAACTGTGGATCGCAGCATTCCGGGAACAGGTCTTTTATTTCTTGCTGAGCTTCTGCGGAAACCGACTTGAGGGCTTCGGGCCCGGTGTACAAGCTTTCGGTCAAGGCACCGTTGGACCAGACAAGCTCATGATTATCGAACAGCAGGTGATAGTACTCCACACCATTCGGGGTATCCGTTACAATGTCGATACCATTCAATGACAGCAGTTTCTTTGCTGGGATCAATACGTCCTGATGATCAAACATCCGCTGAGCAACCGCGGACGAGACAAGAATGCGATGCTGCTGGGACACGATCAAATCCTGTTTGGGATGTCCTGCACCCAGTGCATTCGCCGAAATGCGGATCGGTCTCAAACGAGGTTCGGCCTCTAGCTCAGTGTTGCTTAACCGGCATGAGCCAATCCATCGCAGAGGTTTCAAACCGTGATCATGCGTCATCACCTGATCTCCGACCTGCAGATCCTCGACCGGAACTGCTCCTGCATCCGTCTCGATCAAAGTACCGGCGCCGAAACATAATACATCCTCGAATTCACCGCTGGCGTTCGTCGGTCCGGTTTGGGACTGTGTCAGGAGGATCCTATTTGTCCCAGTGTCGTTCCAAGCGGCTGCGATGGCCGCAGAGTTCACTGTTAACCCACTAAACAACTCCAACGGCTCCAACGGACCGTTGTTTGTCTTGATACCATACAGCTCGATGGTCCCGTCCGGGTTCACAACTAAACGGACGACGGGAGCATCAGGATCGGTGTTTCCTAGCTGCCAAACAGCGGGCGTATCGACTTCGTACCGGTCACCATCAGCAAAGCGAACCGTTTGGCCAGATGTTCCCGGAATCTGGAATTGAAGCTCATTCGGTGCCCCACCCGGACCGCCAACAAACAGGTTCACACCGTTTATCTGAAGCGCAAAACTGTTGTCGAGAGAGGTGAAATCAATGACAAATCCACCTCCGGGTGACGTATCAAAGAACTCAGCGGTTTGTCCGCCTGAAACACTGAAATTCGCCATCTTCTCCCTCGGTCATTCTTTGGGTCTTTGGCTATTTTTCAGCCACTTACACCATTTTCCAGCGGTGACATTACGTACTTCCACGCCTTTGGAAAGTTCGTTTTTCGTGCTGGTAAACGACATAGAATTGGGGTTTTTTTCGCGATTTCTTAGGTTTTTAGGGGGAATGGTTGCATCGCAAATCAAACCTGCGTTCCGAATGACGGAAGGATGATAGCGTCGCGCCAGCAATTGATTGATCTTGGGGATCAATTTTGGTCGATTGTGGTTTTTTGATTTTTGTTGATTTTGGTTGCGGGAGCAGGATTTGAACCTGCGACCTTCAGGTTATGAGCCTGACGAGC
>NZ_WQHP01000013.1 GCF_013035315.1 Ruegeria arenilitoris
AATCAACCAACTTACCACCCAACTCTACATGCAAAGAATGGAGGGGCGTGCGCTTCAGTTCACCCGTCATTGCAGAGACCTTTCTTTAGCCCGTGGCAAAATGCACCGCGACATGTGAGCCCGTTTATCTGAACTGCCGTAGAATGACACCAAGGTTCCCGGGACTGCGAGGCAAGTCAACAGGCTTGAACCTTTGGTCATTTTCGGCTCCGAACAGTAGGTGTCACAGAGTTGAGTCTGTGGCACTCGCGGTGGTTTTGTATCCTATAGGAAACTTTTTTCCGTTAGGCAACATCACTGATCGCCTGTCCTCGGTGATTATGTGCGGCACAAAAGCCCGCCCAGAGCATCAAATTGATTTTTAGCCGCAATCTGTTCGAGGGCTCTGGTCCCTGCCCGGAACCTGCCCTAAGACTTCGCGCAAGAGGGGACGCTATGGCACATATTACACTGGTGCGTCACGGGCAGGCCAACACTGCCGCGCGCGACGAAGCAAACTATGACAAGCTCAGCGATTTGGGCCATCAACAGGCGCGATGGCTTGGGGCGCATCTGCAGACCACGCAAGCCTTTTACCCGCGGGTTTTCAGCGGCACCCTGACCCGCCATGTGGAAACTGCTGCCAGCATGGGGCTACCCGAGCCAATCCGCGATCCACGCCTGAACGAAGTGGAGTATTTCAACATCGCAAAGCTCTACGAAGAGCAGCACGGCATCGCGGTGCCAACGGACCGCGAAGGCTTTGTCGAGCATCTGCCCCGCACATTTGCGGCCTGGGCCAAGGGCGAGATCGAAGACACGCCCGAAACGTTTGAAGAATTCGAGACGCGGGTCTCGGATGCCTTGCGCGATATCGGGACCGAGGGCGGACCGGCCATAGTTGTGACCTCTGGCGGGTTGATCTCGATGGTCGTACGTCAGGCGATGGGACTGGACATATCGGCAATGGCACGGGTGGCTCTTGCCATCATGAACACCTCTGTGCATCGTCTGCATCCGATTGGCGCGCAGATGAGTCCGGTTTTGTTCAATGCTGTCCCGCATCTGGAAGCGCCCGACCGGCAATTCGCCCAAACGCATCTGTAATCAAAGCCCGGAGGCCCCCGATGCAGCTTTACTATGCCCCCCGCACCATCTCGGTCGCGATCGCAATCGCGCTGGAGGAGGCTGGGCTGAACTATGAACCCGTTCGCCTGGACTTTGCCGGCGGGGAGCAGACCAAACCGGCCTACAAGCAGATCAATCCCAAGGGCCGCGTTCCTGCGCTGGTCGTGGATGGTGGCATTCTGACTGAAACCGGCGCTTTGCTGGAATACATCGCAGCCGTCGCACCCGAGGCGGGATTGGTTCCCGATGATGCAGTGATGGCTGCGCGAATGCGCGAGGTGATGTTCTACTTGGCTTCAACCATGCATGTGAACCACGCGCACAAGATGCGCGGACATCGGTGGGCCGACAAGGAATCCAGCTGGAATGACATGGCGGGCAAGGTGGCCCAGACCATGACCGAGTCGTGCGAGTACATCACTTCGAACGGATTGCGGGGGCCTTTTGTACTGGGCGAGACGGTCTCGCTGGCGGATGCCTATCTGTACGTGGTTTGCAGCTGGTTGGAAGGGGACGGGGTCGATGTCTCGGCCTTTCCCAAAATCCTGGCCTTCCGCGAAGCAATGGAGGCGCGGCCCTCTGTGCAGGCGGTGCGCGCCGCCGGGATGCTTTGATTAAAGGACACGTTATGACACATCTCTGGGTCCGGGCAGAACAGCGCCCGAACGAAGAACGGGTTGGTTTGACCCCCGAAGGCGCGGCGGCCTTGATCGCGGCTGGCATCCGCGTGACGGTCGAGGAAAGCCACGTCCGCGCCATCCCGATCGACGGCTACAAGGCCACCGGGTGCGAGATCGCACCGGAAAACTCTTGGCCTCAGGCTCCGCTGGACGCCATTATCTTTGGGCTGAAGGAACTGCCTGAAGACGGCACCCCATTGCCGCATCGCCACATCATGTTCGGTCACGCCTATAAGGGCCAGCATTCCGGTCGTGCGTTGTTGCAACGGTTCAAAGCCGGCGGCGGAACGCTTTACGATTTGGAGTATCTGGTCGACGAAAACGGTCGCCGGGTTGCTGCCTTTGGGTACTGGGCCGGGTATGCCGGGGCTGCGGTGACTTTGAAAACCTGGGCGGCGCAACAGCGCGGCGAGGAATGCCCGCCCGTCGGCGTTTACTCCGGCAAGGATGCTTTGAATGCCGAGCTTCTGGCTGAGCTGGACGCAACCGGAGCCGACCGACCGCGCGCCATCGTCATCGGTGCGTTGGGCCGTGTTGGCACCGGGGCGGCAGACCTGTGCGAAGCAATGGGTGTCAGTGTCACCAAATGGGATATGGCCGAAACCGCCTCCGGTGGGCCTTTTCCTGAAATCCTCGAGCATGACCTGTTCCTGAACTGCATCTTCGCACGCCCTGGCACTCCGGTCTTTGTCCCGAAAGAGGCGCTGACTGCCCCACGCAAACTGACCGCCATTGGCGACGTGGCCTGTGATCCGGACAGCGATTACAATCCAGTGCCCGTCTATGACCGCGCAACCACATGGGAGGCCCCCGCCCTGCGCGTGGCCACTGATCCGGTGATGGACGTCATGGCCATCGACAATTTGCCTTCGATGCTGCCAGTCGAAAGCTCCGAGGACTATGCCGCGCAACTGCTGCCCTCGCTGCTGACGCTGACTGATCTGGACAGCTGCGTCTGGGGCCGGGCAGACGCAACCTACAAAACCCATATTGAAGGACTCTGAGCGATGACGATTCACTGGTGTGGCACTGGCCTGTCGGCCATCCCCGGACTGCGCCGCCTGATCGAAGGCGGGCACAAGGTCACCGTCTGGAACCGGACCATCGAAAAAGCCAAGGCCGAGATCGGAGATCTGACCGACGACATCCGTGCCTTTGACATCGACGCTTTGGGCGAGGTGCTGGAGAAAGGCGACGTGATCGTTTCCATGCTGCCGGGCGACTGGCACGTTCCCCTGGCAGAACTGGCCATTTCGAAAGAGGCCAACTTTGTCTCGTCTTCCTATATCGCCCCCGAGATGCGCGCGCTGGACGACAAGGCGCGCGAGGCCGGTGTGGCGCTGGTCAACGAGGTGGGGCTGGACCCCGGCATCGACCACTTGATGGCTCATGCTCTGGTCGCAGATTACCGCGCATCGGACGCGTTCGATCCGCAAAACCACCTGAGCTTCATCTCTTATTGCGGCGGAATTCCCAAGAACCCCAACCCGTTCCGGTACAAATTCAGCTGGTCGCCGCTGGGTGTGCTCAAGGCTCTGCGTTCGCCATCGAAATCGATCCGCGACTACGCCCCGCTGGACGTCGCCCGCCCGTGGGATGCGATCAGCAGCTATATCGCGCCGCTGCCCACCCCGGAAAGCTTTGAGGTCTATCCGAACCGCGACTCGATCCCGTTCATGGCCGAATACCAATTCGAAGATCACTGGCCGGTCAAAGAGTTCGTTCGCGGCACCTTGCGCCTGAACGGCTGGGCGGATGCCTGGTCGGACGTGTTCCGGGAAATCGAAACGCTGTCTGGGCCGGAGGGTGACGCACGACTGAAAGAGATGTCGGATCAGTTCTGGGACGAAAATGCCTATGACGAAGGCGAGCCCGACCGCGTGGTTCTGTGCGTCGGGTTGAAGGCCGAAAAAGACGGCATCGAAGTCTGGAACAAAACCTATGTCATGGACGCTTGGGGCGATGCGCGCGGCACAGCGATGGCGCGACTGGTGTCCATCCCGGTCTCGCTGGCGGTCGAAGCAGTTCTGAACCGCGCGATCCCGGTCGGTGTCCACGCCGCCCCCAGCGATCCGAAACTGGTGCAGGGTTGGATGGCCGAGATCGACAAACTGGCCCAGCATCTGCAAGTCGTGGATCACCTCGGCTAACACATCAAAAAAAGCCACTCCGAATTGCCGGAGTGGCTTTATGTCATTGTCTTTATCATTTTCGCCTCGGTCGCGACGAGCCGTTGCCCGTCCTCAGATGTACCTTCGGATCGTATCCTCAAGGTCGCTTCGGTTTATACCCAGTTCCGACAACTCCTGATCGGAAAACCCGCTCAGATATTGCGCGGCCCGGACAATATCGGCGCTGATCGCGCGAATGCGCATGGCCCGATCGAACAACAGCAGAGCGCTTTCTGATGGGTGCAGGTGCTTGTTGGGCGGGATGACGTCGAACATGATTTAACCTCCTGATTGGCTGACGCAGGCACAATGCACTTGTCACTGGCGGTAGGGTTTGCCGTGATAGACGCTGTCATACGCACGCTGCTTGATTTCATCCCGCGGGACACCGATGTCGTGCAATTGGCGGTCACTCAGCGCCTCAAGCTCGCGCACGGTGTTCGCAAAAATCCGGCGGCGGAAAGGCTCGGTCCGGGCCTCTGCATAGTCCGCGAACATGGTGGCAAATACGTTGCGATTCTGGGTTACGGTTTGGGTTGCTTGCATTGTCTTCTCCTCCTGAATTTGCGTTGCGGTTTTGGTCACAACTCAAATAAAGGGATCCGATCTTAAGAAGAGCAGTACACAGCATTAAGGTCCGTTAACCTGGTTCAACGGCGCAAAATGCGTTGGGTTGTGGGAGAGTGGGTCGGACAAGCCTGAGTGGCCGTCACATGGTGAACGGGCCGCTGCGGTCGGTAGCGGCCCGTTTCAGATTTAAACTTCGTCCGGGTTTGGAACGATCAGTGTGGGTATCTTCGAACGCCGCAGCACCCGTTTGGCGACCGTGCCCAGGAAGGTGTGGGAAAAGCCGTGGTCATGCGCACCCAACACGATCAGATCACAGCCCATCTCGACCGAACGCCGCAAGATCACCTCGGCCGGATGACCATCCGTGACCTCGATCGAGGATACCTGATCGCGGATCTTGGCATCCTCACCTTCGAACTGCGCCCAAAACTTGGCCTGCCGCTCGGCCAGAACCTTGCGCACCATTTCGTGGCGGCGCTGCGCTGCAGTTTTGCGGGTCTCTTCGTTTAGTATGAACATATCCATCGTGATTTTCGCGTCTTCGGACAGCGGCTCATTCACGTGCAGCACGTGGATCTCAGCTCCGGTCGCCATGGCGATGCTTGCCGCGTTGCGCATGGCATGACCCGAATTTTCGGACAGATCCGTCGCGAACAGGATATTCGTCACCATTTGTTTCATATCGTCATCCTTTCAGGTCAGTATCCCAATAGCCTTGGAAGCCAGAGTGACAATTCAGGGAAGAACGCAATGACAAAGATCGCGATCGTGTTGGCGGCCGCGAAGGGCAGTGCGCGCAGCGAGATCTGTTCGATTGTGATGTTCGAGATACCCGAAGCAATGAACAGGTTTTCACCCAGCGGCGGCGTTTGGAAGCCAATGCCCAGCGTACAGACCATGACCACGCCAAAGTGGATCGGGTCGATCCCCACCGAATAGGCCACCGGCAACATCACCGGAACCAGGATCAGGATGGTGGCCAGCGTCTCCATGAACATGCCGACGAACAGCAGGAAGAAGATGATCAGCGCCCAGATCACATAGAGGTTGTCCGTGAAGCTGAGCATCGAGTCCGCGATGATCGCTGGAATCTGGTTTTCCACCAGCAGGCGGCCGAACACGGTTGCGGTGAACAGGATTAGCAGAACGCGGCCGGTCAGCCAGGTTGTGGCTTCCAGAGACTGGAACAGCGATTGCCACGTCAGTTCACGATAGATGAACACGCCGATGACCAGAGTGTAGAAGATCGCAACGATCGCAGCCTCGGTCGGGGTGAAGAAGCCGGTATAGATACCGCCCAGGATCACCAAAGGTGCCATCAGAGACCAGAACCCGCGATACATCTCGCAGCCCACGTGGCGGAGGGACCAGCCTTCAGCGACGCCTTTGTAGCCACGCTTCTTCGACATGAAGAAGTTCAGGATCAGCAAGCTGGTGGCGATCAGGAACGCCGGAACAAAGCCCGCGATGAACAGTTTCGAGATTGAAACCGACTGGAAAGTGCCGAATTTCTCAACCGCTTCCACAGGCGGTGCCATACCAAGCGCGGCAATGCCGAAGATCACCATCGGGATGGAGGGAGGAATAATAATCCCGAGGCCGCCGGAAGAAGCGGTAATGGCAGAGGCATAGCCGCGCTCATAGCCGCGGTCGATCATAGCCGGGATCATCAGCATCCCGACAGCCGCGGTTGTTGCCGGGCCCGAGCCCGAAATGGCACCGAAGAACAAACAAGCCATAACCGTCGCGGCCGAGATACCACCGGTGAATGGACCGGCCAGACTTTCAGCCACATTGATCAGGCGTTTTGAGATACCGGCAGCCTCCATAAGAGCCCCGGCCAGAATAAATGCAGGAAGCGCCATCAACGGGAAGGATCCCACCGAGGTAAAGGCGATCTGCACGAACTTGATAGGGTTGTCGCCCAGATACAGGAACGAGAACAGCGAAGCCACGCCCAGAGCAACCGTGATCGGCGCACCAATGAGCAGCAGCAGAAGAAACGATCCAAACAGGATTGTGACGATTTCGGATTCCATGGTTTTTCCTCCCTGCCTCAGTCGTGCTTGGCTGCTTCGGTGGCAGCTTTGATTTCATCAAGGTCGATCTGATCAGGATCATGGATGTCTTCACCCTTGATCAGGCGGCGGTAGTTCACCTGAATGATGCGGAAGGTCATCAGCGCAAAGGCGATGGGCAGCACCATGTAGACGTACTTCATCTCGATCCCGAGGGTCTGGGACTTCCAGAACTTGTTCATCTTGTTGAAGACAAAGTCCGTCGCCAGATACAGGAAGTAGACGTTGAAAAAGAGCCAGAAGAGATCGGCAAAGGCCTCGATATACTTGATGTAGCGGTCGGGCAGGAACTTGAACTGGAATGTCACCCGGTTATGCGCGCCCTTGAGGGCGGCGTAGCTGGCGCCGAAGTAAACGAACCACACGAACATGTAGACCGAGAGCTCCTCGATCCAGCTGATCGAAAAGCCAAAGACTTCGCGCGCGACGATTTGTGTGAACAGCAAACATACAAAGCCAGATAAGAGCACCCGGCAGATGACGCTTTCTATATTGTCCAGAAATTTCCAGAACATCGGAATTCCCTCCTCCCTGATATGAAAAGAGCGCCGAAGCGCTCTTCTCTTTTTCGCTCTGCGGCGATTATTCTTGGACCGGATCCCGACCAATGGCTGCCAGCGCGGCGTTCACTTTTTCGACGCCACCAACAGACTCGTAGAACTGCGGCCATACGGCTTCAGTCGCCAGGGTGATGAACTCTTCTTCGTTGTTGGCCGGGTCAGAGATTTCCATCCCACGTTCCTGCAGGACACCTTTGATTTCGGCTTCCTGATCACGCAGGTACTGGGCAGAGAATGCAGTTGCGGCTTCGCCCGCGGCCAGAACGGCCTTCTGCTCTTCTTCGCTCAAGCTTTGGAACACGGACTCGGACACGATCAGCGGCTCGATCGAGAACAGGTAACGCAGGTTGGTGACGTATTTCTGAACTTCGTCGAACTTCATCGCGTAGTTGGTGATGTAGGGGTTGTCCTGACCGTCAACCACTTTGGTTTGCAGCGCGGCAAAGGTTTCCGACCAGGCCATCGGCGTGGGGTTCACACCCCAAGACTGATAGGTGGCGATCATGATTTCGTTCTTGGGAACGCGGACAACCAGATCCTGCATATCCGCAACCGTAGTCACGGGTTTTTTCGAGTTTGTCAGAACACGGAAGCCGGAATAAGCCCAACCAATGATACGGACGCCCGCGTCACGGATGGTGTTCTCGACCAGCTCTTGACCCACTGGACCTTGGGTCAGCTTTTCCGCGTCTTCCAGGCTGAGGATCATGTAAGGCAGAGTCAGCGTACCAACCGTTGGCGAGAACGGCGTGACGTTGTTGATCGCCAGAATTGAGAAATCCAGCGTGCCAATTGCGGCATCGTTAACGGTGTCCTGCTCCGATCCGAGCTGACCGTTCAGAAACAGCGAAGCAGTGTGTTGGCCGTTCGTGTTTTCTTCCAGAGCCTCGATGAAGGCAAGCCCCAGGGCTTCTTGTGTGCCGCCACCACCGTCGCCTACCGCGATCTTAAAGTTCTTCGCGTCTGCCGCGCCCGCGACCATCAGAGCCGCGACGGATACAGCGGCCGTCATGGTGCCAAGCTTTTTGATGAATGACATAGATGTCCTCCCAGTTTTCAGTTTTCGAGGAGCGCGCCGTTCTGGGGAGAGATGAACGGTCCGAATCTGCCTCGGTCCGGGGACACTAGCTTGTGGAAAGTGTTTCTATGTTGTTATTCTCTGCGCGATAGGTTTCATACATATCGAACCTTGAGAGTTAGGAAGAATATGGTTGCCGCGCGCATCGCAGACAGCGACATTCGGTTGCTACGCGTTTTCAAAACCGTGGTCGAAAGCGGTGGACTATCCGCTGCCGAAGTCGAGCTAAATGTCGGCAAATCAACGATTTCCAAGCACATCACAGACCTTGAACTGCGGCTGGGCCTGAAATTGTGCAACCGTGGCCCGTCCGGATTCGCCCTGACGGAAGACGGCGCCAAAGTGCTCGAAGCGGCCGATCACCTTTTGGTGTCCGTTTCGCAGTTTCGAAACGAGGTCAATGAAATCAAGGAACAGCTCGCAGGCACCATTCGTGTTTCCTTGTTCGATCAATGCGCTTCGAACCCGGAATCCAGCCTCGCGCGTGCAATCCACCGATTCAATGAAGCCGCTCCTTCGGTGCAGCTTGAACTGTCATTGGAGCCGCCAAACGTAATTGAAACCCTGGTGATCAGTGGCAGACTTGATGTGGGGATCATTGCATTGCATCGGCCCTCTACCAGCCTGAATTACGCGCCGCTCTATGGTGAGAATATGTTTTTGTATTGCGGCAGAGAGCATCCGTTGTTCGATGCCCCAGATCATGAACTCAAAACCAGCGATCTGCTCAGATACAATTATGCAGGCCTCAGCGTGAACTCACCAAACCTGATCGTAGGTCAGCAACTGGGCTTTCGCAGATCCGCCAAAGTCCAGAATGAACAAGCCCTGGCAATACTGATTTTGTCAGGCCGCTACTTAGGTTATCTGCCGGATCACTTTGCTCAGGAATTCGTGAACACAGCCCAGATGCGCAGGCTGCTGCCTGAAGAAACGCATTATCGTACGCGGTTCGCCGCAGTGACTAGAAAAAACCCGGAACCGACAAGAGTCACGAGGCTTTTCCTGGACGTACTGCTAAGCGAACACTCGAACTCCGTGCCTTCGAGGAATAGATAACATCACAGGTGTTTCGCTTGTTGCTGCCTCCGATTGGGGTTCAACCACCGAGCAAAAGTACTAACACCGCGTCCTGAATTCACGTGCAGATATAGCCGTGGTTTGAGGCGCCAAAATTTTGTGACTTCTTGCCAAATTGGTGAAATCCACACGACGCTTTCCCATATGCGCCTCACCCACATGAGGCTGACTGATGATCGACGACGAACCGCAACCTGTCACGTATTACGACGAAAACGATATCTGGACACTGGACCCTACTCCGGCAGACCAACAGGTTTACGATGCCTTTGCGGTAGGGGTGGTCGATTTACTGCAATTGTTGGATGACAACAAGACAATGCTATCCCGAGATGTTTACGCTAGGCTTTTTGCCTCACTGCGGCAACTGTCCCGTGTTCTTGGTGAATACGAGGACGGTTGGAAGCGGGAGTAATCACGGTTGTGATCAATTCAGCTAGGTCGACCGAACAATTCGACAGGTTAAATCCTCCGGTCCGGTTTATTGTTTTTTTTGATTTTCTACGTTTGCGCGATTTGGATTTGCACGTTTGACGTTCAGGTTATGAAGCTGACGAAGTGAGTACGTTAAGCAATTGATCCTGGGGATCAATTCTAGTCGATTGTGTGGATTGATTTTTTCTGACACTGGTTGCGGGAGCAGGATTTGGCCTTTGCCGAACAACTGCAATTGTCAAGAAGCCCGGCTAAACTGGCGGCCAAAGCTCGCAATAACACGCTGATCAAACAACACTGCCTAAAGCGCACGTGCAACTGGGCCAGTACTCATCGTTTCCCGTCGGTCAGTACGGTTCTCCAGCGTAGATCAAGGCGTGACAATATTGGATTTTTTGTCTGAGCGACGAGCAGGTGGCTTGCTCAAGGCCTAACTTCCAATATACCATGGCAAAACTCGCGCAAATGATCGGCGCGGGCTGGTCAGTATTAACCTCATCGGTCGAAAAGGCTTGCATTGAAGGGACGCGCCTAGGGAATACGGTCCCTTCAGGCGCGCTACGATCATTGGATGTATTGGAAGGTAAAAAACATCTTCGCCGAGATGATGGTTAGCCTGCCACACGTCAAACCTGAAATGTGCTCGCGTGTTCTTGCCGACCAATTCCTCTAGCGACCAAGCGCTCTCCTTTAACCTGAGCAAGAGCGTCACCCAAAATGGATGGCTCCTGCTCAGTCGCTTCAAGCAGATAGTCCGTTGCTTGGGGCAAAGCCTTATTCCAGCTGGGACAAGCTAGAGCAAACTGAGCGAGAAAACTAGCGGTGAACTTGAACAGTCGCTCCTCGCTCGTTTCTCCGGATTCCCGAGCTGCCCAAAGCAGCGTTTCCCACATGGCGTTTTCGAACGCGACTTGTGCTTTGCAGGCTCCTTGAAAGTCAATCCAGACTTGATTTTCACGTGCAAGCCTCAGTTCAGAGGTCTTTAGCACGAGGTTGTGAGCAGCAGCAGTGGTCGAAGGATATTGATCCCGCAGGATCTCCAGAAGTTCGAATTGAGGCATCATATTGCTCCCGTTTCCGTTTTCACCAAACAGAAATGGCAAAGGGCAAAGGCTGCCAGCAGGTGTCCTACAGTAGTCTAACTGTAGTTTAGAGCAGTTTATTTACGTCAGACTGAACAAGTTAATCTTCCAGGCCACGCCCAAATTCCTTAAAATTCAAGACCTTGTTAAAGCCCCAACCTGGGCTGCATCAAAACTAGAAAACAAATGCGGCTTACCCTCATTGATGGCTTCGAATTGGGCACGTGTACGAAGTGCTTGCCCAATCATTGTCCAGCACGACGGATAGGGTAAACCTAGGCCCATGATGTCCGAATGTCGACACAACTCATGCTCAAAAACGAGCGGTGAACATGCCGGAACCTTTCTAGCTAAGCGATGCGTAGATTGCGCGTCTTTAGCCCACTTCCCCAGATCTTACCGCAAAAATCGCATTGTAGACCGGTTTATTTAGTGTGGAATGATCACGTTCAGTCGCAATGGGCTACGCCGACAGCGCCCCCGCTAGCTTACCGATATTGAATGGTTGGTTGAAGATCGCAGTTTGGGCGCAATCGTCGTCCGTTTGCTTCAAAACTCAACGGTTCCTGAGCCTCGCTCCTTCTCGTATCTAGAAAAAGAAAGAAATACCAAACTTAAACTGGCGATCTGCTGCGCCGTCGGGGGCTCGGTCAAGCACATAGTATCCGGCATTGAGATCCATCGCAGTGCCTGACTCTTCGTTGGTAACGATTGTGCGGCCAACCATTAACCCAATCGGAACGGTCCAGGCTTCGTTGCTGTTCGAAGAGTTCCAATTGTAGGAGATCACGTTGTTGTACCCAAAGTACCAACCTGCCCCGAGACCATAACTCAAAATGGGTTGAAGAATGGTCGTATTGAAGCCGTCCTCGCCCCACATGTGCGCCAACACCGCTCCCCAAGACAGATCTCCGGTTTGCCCAAAAACAACAGCAGCTGGACCTGCGCCCCACCCAGCCCCTTTCAGTGAACCATTGGTGTGTGTGGGCAGGGACACCTGTGCTCCGTATCCAAATGCGACGTTGCCAGTGGGTGTGGGAGCATAGAAAGCTTGTACAACCGAGTCTCCGATCCCCCATTCCAGATCTGAATTTGGTGTTGGGTTAGGAATACCCGGAGGCAGGACCGTACCTGGTTGAACCCCTTGAATCGGGATGATGCCCCGAAGGACAAGATTTGCACCATCAAGAGGTACTGCGTAGACTGGCTGTATCTGAAAATTGTAGCTCGTTTCTTCATCAGAACCGGTTTTGAAAGCTATCGTGTTGTCGGTCATAACCGCCCGAATGTCCGCTAGAGGGTTAGCGGCTTTGCGCGCCGCCTGGCAAGATGCATCGCAACCCGCGTCCTGAGCGATTACTGGATTGAGGGTTACCAGCACCCACAAACCCGCCAATGTCGGAACTGCTACTCTCATCAATACGACCCCTCTAAGTGTGGCTATTTGTGCAGCTCCACTTCGAACTGCCTAAACAAAAATTGAGTAAGTCCGCTCTATCATCCAGTATGTGGCTATTGTTCCAATGCCATAGACGAGGATCAATTGAGCGCTTGTCTCCCATCGTTGTGCGGCGGGTATTTGCAAAAACGCCCATCCTACGACCAATGCTGCAGCAACAAAGGTTAGCTGACCAAGCTCGACGCCAACGTTGAAGAAAAGAAGAGCAATCGGAATCTCAGATGGCGGCAGTCCGATTTCGGCCAAAGCACCAGCGAATCCGAGCCCATGCAATAGTCCAAACGCAAATGCTACAACCCAAGGCGCTCTTGCCGCCAAAGAAGAACGACCGCGGGACTTCCAGACGATCTCGGACGCCAGGAAAACGATCGAAAGAGCAATTGCCGCCTCTACAGGCGCAGACGGTAGCGAAACAAATCCCAGCGTGGCCAAACCCAGTGTTATCGAATGGGCTACTGTAAACGCAGTTATCGTTTTGATCAGCATCCACCAGCCTTCAACAAGAAACAGCAAAGCCAGCACGAACAGCAGGTGATCCAAACCCTCCAAAATGTGCTCAAATCCCAAAATGGTATAGCGCTTAGCCGCGCGTGACGCAGATCCTGAAACAGCCAGCCATTCGTCCAGGTTGACTTCGATAGTCGTCCCCTCTCGTTTAACCAAACGCGTGACCGGCTCCTGCCCGAACCAACGAACCGTCAACAGAGCCCCTTCGCGGTTCCACGGCAGCACCAGGCGATCTTCGGATGTCATGGGGGTGGCACAGGTGAAGGTAAATGTGACCGAATAAGATCCCCTTTCGCCATTCGGGCTACTCCCAAACTCACACTGCTCAGGCAAATACGGTGACAATATCGCAGCTGACAATCTACTAGGTACTTTTGAGACCAGTCTGTATTCGCCGGGAGCCGTTTCAATCAGTTCCGCTCGATCCAAACCAAGTGTATGCGCATGAGCACCGATCCCTTGTAGCGCTATTAGCGTCGCAGCCCATGCAGCGATGAGGAATAACCTAATCAACTTCTTTGGCCTTTTGCAGCGGCGCTATCTCAATCTTGTAATCGGCTGCTACAGATTCCAGTTCTTTCTCCATCAACTCACGGGATTTGTCTGTCATCCACCGGGTAGCAACCCAATCTTGGGCCTGCTCAAACTCAGGCAACTGAGCCGGGTTTTCCTTGAGAACCCTGAGGAAGTGAATCGTCCCAGTCTGAGAAGGGAACGGCCCTTGCCAATCGTCGTTCTGGTCAATGGCCGCCAAAACCTCTTTTGCCGTTTCGCCGCCGAACGCCTGCACAAGGCGTTTCTGGTCCATGTATCTCAGTGTATTTCCAAAGGTGATGTCGATTTCACCGAGGGATGTTGGATCTGCGCCTTCGTTCAAGTCTTCCAGAAGGTTAGGTGGAACTTCGCTGATCGAATTAAACATCACATGTTCAAGGTCATAACTGGGAGGACTCAGAAACTTTTCCTGGTTGCTGTTAAAGTACTCTTTGAGTTCCGCTTCTGTCGGCTCTGCCAAGTCTCCGGCAATGAAAAACCGCATGTTTTGAAGAAGTAAGGCACGAATACGGGATCCGTCAGAAAAACCTCGCTTTACTGCCTCACGGACCAGAATCTCTTCCTCTACGAAGTTCCTGACTAGGTCCTGTTTTTCTGCTTCACTTAGCGGGCGCAAAAGCAATTCCGCCTCTTGATCGAATAGGTACTCCTGCGTCACTGCATCCACCACGATCAGATCTCGATCGTCCTTCGCAAACAGCGCCTGCGCGATGAACAAAAGTCCAGCGAGGACGAGAAACTGAAACAACGGCTCTCTGACGAGATGAAAGAGAAATGAGTGCGGTGTACCACTGTCGTTACCGGCAGGACTTCCCGAGGGACGGTCTGAAGTACTTATGGACATTTTTGAACCTATGTTACCGCGCCGGAAAAAGACGCCTCAATTCAAGGCGCCTTTTCCGAAAAAGGCAACTCTTTGGAATGCACCGCATCCTTCGCCCAATTCATTACGTTATTTGCTGTTATCCTCGAGCATTGCAGGATGAACATAGTTTGGATCAGTTATACCCTCTTTGCGAGCGGCCATCGCGGCCAGGGTATGCCTCTGCAAACGGCTGATAACGTTGCCTGTGGAGCGACGGCGGTCATCTAAAAGCGGAGAATACTCGACCCAATCGATCAGCAGTATCTCGTTTTGAAGAGCCAGTTTTCGAAGAATCTGCATGAATTGTAGCGTGGTAAAGCCACCTATTTCAGGGTTTGATACACCCGGCGCCAACGAGCCGTCCAGAACATCCATATCGATTGAGATATATAGTCGGCGTCCTTCGAGTTCTGCTATCAGTTCGTCGACAGTTGCGTCAAATCCATTTTTTTCAAACTTCGGCATGAAGTAGTAGTTGGTCTGATTGTTGAACATCCAGTCCATTCTCTCGACGCTCTCGTAAGCGCCGCGAAGGCCGATGTGAAAAATCTGATCTCCCGTGGTCCACCCTTGTTCATGCGCGAAACGGAGGGCTGCACCCCCATGGGTGAACATTCCAAGTCGGCCATCAGGCGGCGCAAGATCGGTGTGGGCGTCAAAATGAACTGTTGTGAAACTCTGCGGACCGTAGTGATCAATCAGAGCCATTAGTGACGCAACCTGAGTACCGTGGTCTCCACCTATTACGAAGGGTATCGCGCCGCCATCCAGGATTTCCTTAAACACGCCGGCCTGATCCGCAAAGTTCTGCATCATTAAAGATGGATGGGCGTTGGCATTTCCATAGTCTACAACGTTCAGGATATCGAAGTACTGGTTGTTGAACCACATATCATGCCCCGACTGGGCAAAATCATAGTTATGGTTTACGCGCATGTAATTCGCTGCCCAGCCATTGCCGTCAGCTGGATTAAACTGGCTCGGTGCCCCGACAATAGCCACGTCGACCTCTCCCGCAATCAGGTCTTCAGTTGTCAGAGCAATCGGCAGACCGAAATACGTGGGAAATGCGTGCTTTGTCGGCACGACGTAGTAGCGCTGCAGATCAATTGGGCCGGGCTCCCGCGGAGGGTTATCACCTACCATATCCTTGCGCAGATAATATTTGTTCCAGCCTGGATCGAGGATTTGAACATTTGGATTGCTTGGATCTCTCCACGGCTGCATTGAAGATGGGAACCCATCAATTACAGAATCAGCGGAAAAATCTGGTGCGGGATTGTCTTGTGCGTAGCCCACTCCAGCAAACGTTGCTGTGAGCAGAGCGGACCATTTGAACAATACTGATAAGCGACGCGCCACTTTCTAATCCTCTCATTTTAAGACTAAATTTAACTTGACTACGGAGAGGATAATTTCTCAGGCTGTTGATGACTGTGCAAAAAGTGCAAGTAGCACACATCTTTGCAATCGCTCGGGATGCGTTATCTGATCGGGTGTTGGCATTCGACCAGGATACCTATCCCCAAGACTTTGGGTTCGTTGATGGAGGGGTAACTGCTTTGGCTTTCGATCGTTATTCCATTGATCTGGCAGATGAGGATACGCTGGAAAATTTCTATCTTGAGCAAACCAATACCAACACCCGCTTTATGCAATTCACTTCTGGCCCCGCGATCCTGAGCGCCCGTAGCATCGATTTTGGCGACATCAGGCTCCTGCAAGTATCAGGGGATGGCAGGCATCTCTGGACTGACACCATGTTGGCCCGTGAGTGGCGATTTGCGATCATGGTTTCGGCAAATGGCGGGCCACGGATAGGCCAATCTGGCATTTCTGGCACCACCGCACATCTACTGAGGCCAGGTGAAACGGCAGAGTTGTTTACAAACGGCAGATATAAAACTCTGGAAGTTACGTTCACGGAAGAATTTCCAAAAAAGCTCGGGTGGAATTGCCGTGGCGGCCAAACTTCTGATGTGCCTGAGGGCGCTGTGAGAAACCTGGCGGCAATTGCCAGGGAAAGCTTTTCTGCCGCTCTCAATCACGACTTTGGTGATTGGAGTTTAGGGACTCTCGCGGACACTCGCTCTAAACTCATCGACACTTTAGAAATTGCCCTTCAACCTTGGGCTCTGTCCAAGAACCATGACGGCGATGTACTTTCGCGCGGTGCTCGGGCTGATGTGCTCCGCAAAGCCCGCAGACTACTGCAGGACGCCGACAACAACTTTTGCGTCAGTGTCGAAGCTCTGGCTGAGGAAATTGGCGTTTCTAAGCGCAGTATTTTTCAGGCTTTTCGGCAAGAATATGGGATTGGACCAAGGAGATTCCGAGAAATCGTTCGTTTGAACGCGCTTCGCGCAAGCTTGTATCGTAGCGAGCCGGACAACTCGTCTGTGACCAATTTAGCGAACGATCATGGCTTTTCAGAATTGGGACGTATGGCTGGCAAATACCGGTCATTGTTCGGAGAACTTCCAAGCGAAACGCTCAAGCGGCCAAGACAGAGATGGTTAAACTAGGAGCGCAAAGTGTGGCTCGGGCTCTCTCCAAATTGTCGACGATACTTACCGGCCATACGCCCAAGATCCCCAAACCCAAGTTCGGTCGCCAGTTCAGTAACTGTGTTCTCTTCAGGGCCAGAGTTTTTCAACCGGGTTCGCAATTCTGCGAGGCGTCGCACTTCTATGTATCGCCTGGGCGTAATGCCTAACGATTGACGTAGCGAATAGAACAACGTGCGCCGCCCAACGCCCAATTCCTTTGAAATGGAGCTTAAGCCGGGCAACCCATCGCCTAACTCTAAAAGAAGGCGATCAAAGTTTTTTAATACCGAGTATCGCTTCGTGCATTCATTAAATTCCGAGTAAGCCTTGTCACCTTTAGGTAACCAAGGGAATAACACCCGCTCCAGAGCATCTAAAACCATTCCGCGTACTTCCGCCGTTGGTTCAGGCCTCAAATCTTCGCCGTTGGACGCAATGATCTTGCTTGCTTGGCGACACACAATCTCGAGGCGTCGCAATCGCGTCCCACGGATGCGTGCCAAAGGAGCTCCGGAAAAAGTCCAGCCAAGACTGTCTGCAATTTCTTTGGATACACCGATTTCAAGTGTTTTGACCGGCCCCAGGAATGCATAGTCCATTTCCTGGCCGGGGCGAAACAGCATCGCGTCTGTTGGACCAATTTCGTGACCAAGCGATCTGACGCCGTCTTTTGCGTTCAGCACTATGCCAAAATGCACTCGGCCATCATCAGACATCTGGTCTTGCCATCTGCAATGAGCGACCCCCGAAGCCCACAACAGCGTGACGCCATCCAAATCGACGACCTTGTATTCGAGTTTAGCGGGGCCCGCCGAAAACTGGGTATAGCCGGGCATCATCCCAGTGGTCTGGAACAGAAACTCCGAAATATCTTCGGCCTCGTGCAGAAGAATACGCTGTGTAGCCATACAGTTAGTTTTTACGAACGGCAAAGTGTTCGGCAAGAATTAATTCTGCAAATGTAAATTCCAAATGCACTTATTACGTAGCAACCTTGCTACCCGTCCTACAAAATCATCCGCAATCTAAACTCAAATCCAGATTGCTTTGAATTTGAAAGGGCAGACGATGAATTACTGCAAATTGTTGTCCACCGCTGTTTTGACCGCCTCACTTGGTGTCGTTCCTTTGGAAACTTCGGCACAAATGCTCAAGGGTATCGCCACAGCTTCGCCGAATGAGAATATCGGACCGATGCCTCACCAAGTCCCCGACGACCCATCAAAGATGAATATCAAACAGGACAAGTCGACGGACATCTGGCGGGCGGAGCGTGAAGCATCCGGACGTCCTGCAGGACCAATGGACGTACAAAGATACCAACTCCAGATGGAGCCTGTAGGTATTCAAACGTTCTTTAAGCTGCCCGTCGCTCTTACACCCGAAGATCTACAGGCCGGCGAGATCGATGTCGCCATATTCGGCGCACCAACCGGAGCGCTTCCGCATTCGGCGGGCAATATGTGGGCACCGGCCGAGGTGCGGACCACACGCGACTATGGCGGTTACGGAGATCCCAAATTCCCGCTGAGTTGGGTTGAATACGAGACCCTTCTCGCTCCTTTCACAATCCTAAATGCGGTTGATTACGGTGATGCTGGACTAAATGCCTACAATCAGGCGGCAACCTTAGAGGAAATCCGTCGGATGACACGGGAAGTTGCTTCCGTCGGTGCAATTCCCTTTATCGTTGGGGGGGACCACTCGGTTCCAAACGGCACGTTCCGCGGCATCGTCGATGTCTACGGAAAGAACAACGTCGCTTTCTTGCATTTCGATGTCCATCTCGACCGAGACGCTGGCATGGGTAAGTTTGGTGCCTATTACCATTCAGGTAGCTTTATGAATCGCGCTGTTCAGGAAGGTATGGTCGAAGGACGACATGTTATTCAATACGGCATGTCTACACCAGTCTTCGGTCCCGAAGAGTGGGATCAGGTGGCCTCTGAAGGGGGGAAAGTCTATCACATCCACGAAATCCGCCGGGATGGCGTCGAGGAAACGTTCAACAAAATGTACGAGGACCTCGCGGACATTGATTTGGTCTATGTGAGTTTTGACATCGATACTTTTGACATGAGCTATGCGCCCGGAACGGGCTCCTCTTCGCCCATTGGATCTCATCCTGAAGACCTTTTCCCAATGCTGCGCCAATTTGCCGCGACAAAGACCATCGTTGGTGTTGATTTTGTAGAGTTCAACCCCTTCTACGACAACCGCGGTCAACAGACCGCGCGGCTTGTTCGGCGAACAATGTTCCAGTTTCTAACCGGCATCGCAATGAAAAAAGACGGGATCGAACCGGACTATATTCACCCGCGCATTTCCGGAGAACCATAGAGGAGAGTCCGGCACCGGCGATTAGCAGCGCTCATGACCCGCAACTGCCCGGAGAATTTACCTCCAACGGCAATGGCGTCGCGGAAGGACGCTAGGGCTAAATGGTGTCAGATCAAAAGGACACTTTTTGGCAAAGCGACACTTGGGTTTTCTTTTGCCACGATAGACACGTCGCAGGGGTATCTCTGCGTTTCGTGTATCAGGACCGGGGTATGACAAGTTTACCAAAACACACAGCGGCGGTTCCAAATTCCCCTGTCAGGGTCCAGCTGAGTGTATTTTCTGAATTACCCCAGGATGTCTTTTCGTGCCCGTCGGCTGGAAAAGACGCGTCACCTCTCGGAATAGGCTTTTTAAACATCGCTGGAACTGGCGACGAGAGAACATCTGTCTATCAGCCGGAAAGCTCAACTAGTATCACAGGACTACGTAATGCTGAGGGATATGTCGCCGGACCTTCAGAAACTGTATGTAAGGGCATGTCTATGTCAAAACCGGAAATAGCAAGGAAATCCAAACCAGCAGAAGCAAGGTAGAATGTCGGTTACAGCACAGAATGTTGAACGCTCCGCCCTGCGAGTTGGCATGGTGGGCAACCTTGCAATGGGATTCGCTGGCGTCTTGGCTTCGATCCTCTCGAACTCCCAAGCCCTTCTAGTTGATGGGCTCTTCTCTCTCGTGGGCTTTTTTGCTGCAATCATAGCTGTTCGCGTAGGCAGACAGTCATCAGCCCGTCCCGACGATTTAAGACCGTTTGGCTATGCTGCCGATGAAGCAGTTTTCACCACGTTTCGTGCCTTGTCGCTTTTAGGTCTGGTCGCATTTGCTTTTACCAACGCGTTGGCGAAAATTGCTTCATATATAGGCGGTACAGTTCCCGCGCCGGTGAAATTCGAAGTCATTGGTGTCTACACCGTCGTGATTTGCCTAATTTGCGTTGGGCTCTGGGCAAATCACCTACGTTGCTGGAAAAAAACAGGAGAGCAGAGCGACATTTTAAAGTTGGAGTCCCGGGCAGCAGCATTTGATGGGGTTATCACTGGCACTGCAGGCATCGGTTTTGGCTTTGTTTACCTGTTTCAAGATGGCCCTCTCTCGGTTGTTGCTCCGATAGGCGATTCGATAATTGTCATTTGTTTGTGCTGTGTTGCCTCTGGCACCTATTGGGCGGACTTCAAAAGCAGCTTGGGTGAGTTGGTAGGTATCTCAGCGGGAAATGAGATCGTCAAAGAGGTGAGAATTTCCGCAGAAGAGCATTTCTCCAATGAAGACATAGATATTATCGACGTCGTTGTCATGAAAACAGGTCGGACACATTCTGTGGTCGTTTTCATAGATCCCAAAAAGCAGGTTTCAGGAAGAGACATGGACAAACTGTCCATGTCACTGAACAAAAGGCTAAGTTCGCAATTTGCCCGGGTAGAAGTTCTAATTGTGGTTTCGGAGATCGGTCGTGAGGTGTTTAGATCGTCGGAGGACTAACTGCACTGCTGTCGCCTATCGGCGCCTACACGAACTCTTCTTTGCCAACACATTCTCTTGGCAATGTTTTGACTTAATTGAAGATAATAAATCTGTATTTGGACCAATCACTTAGATTGCACCTACGTATAAAATACTCTCCTTCCCTTACAAGCGTCGTCTGACAAAAACTGCTGCCTGAATGGCAGCAAAAGACTGGCGTAGATGAGGTGTCAGCAAAGCGGCCAATGCAGAAGCAGGCACAGTGGAGGCAGCCCGGACCCGTCTGCAATCCGAGCGGGACAAAGCTGCGTGCAAACTGAATGGGTTTTATGACGCAATCGCTGAGGGCATTCGCACCCCCGGACTTCAAGCGAGGCTCGAAGAGCTCGAAGCGCAGATTGCCGATCTTGAGGCGAAGCTCTCCGAACCTGCGCCCTCGCCGATGCGACTGCATCCGAACCTATCCGAACTCTATCGCTCCAAGGTCGCAGATCTGGCGCAGGCTCTATCGGATCCGTCGATCCGCACCGGGGCCTTGGAGATTATCCGGGGCCTGATCGAACGAGTTACGATCCAACATGAACGGGATGGCGTGCAGATCGAACTGGAGGGTGCGCTGGCAGCGATGATTGGTCTGGCCCAGAACGAACAATTCCGCTCTTCGGCGGCTCGAATGACGCTGTGTTCGGTACAAGTGGTTGCGGGAGGGCGCAACCGCCGTTGTCGAACGCAGTTAAAATGCATGATTAAGGCGTATTCCTTCTGAAAGCAGACGTTACTATCAAAACACTTGTATGACCGCATTGAGCCCGAAGCTGCCATTAACTAAGCTACTAAATGCCGCCATGCAGAGGAGGCCTGCCTCGAACCCGCAGCTTCTGTAACCTAAGTGCAAAATAGTGTTTCTGGAGAAGTCGCAGCGGTCTCCGGCAACCGCAATTTAAGCCAATCAAAATGTCAGTCGCGCTCGTAACCCAAGAACGGTCACCGCGCTGTCGCTTGTGTTGAATGCAGGGTTGTCTAGGTACTGGATGCTTGGCGTAATGGCAAAGTTCTGAGCGATTTGCCAGCGATAGAAGGCTTCGATTGCGACTTGGTCTTCATCTGACTTTGGAGGGCGACCCCAACTAGCTCCCAAACCCACTTCACTGGCACGGAAAATTCCCTTGGTGATGCCAATTGCTGCATATCGTTGATATGGTGTGCTTGCATCTTCGTTTGCCCAAGCAAGTCGGGCAAATGTTCCAATGCGTGAGTCTTCAAACGCGTAGCTACCTGTTAGGCCCAGACCATAGTTGTAATCGTCGGTGTGCCAAAGAGCAACATGAACATTGTTAAAGAGAAATGACGCATCAGACACGCTTTGATCGGTCCAACCAAACTCGAGCGCTTTAAAGAAGTCACCGTCACCAAGAGTATCGAAGCTCAAGCTGTCGTATTGGCCATTGGCATCCATGATCATGCCAAGAACATAGAGATTGGTTCGAGGAATGCCGATATACCCAGAAATTCCAAACGAACCAGCTGACGGATACCCTATTGTAGGGTTCAATATTATACTGTTGCTCTGGAACGACGTAAGGTTGTCAGAGTATGGCGTAATGTCGAACTGTGAGAATGCACTCATGTAGCCGACACTGAGCTCGATCGGAGCATCGCCAGCGTCCAGTCGCTGGCGCCATTTCAAAACCGTGATACCCCATTGTTGATTAGACCAGTCGGGTGCGCTTGTTCCGACCCATCCAAAGTTGGCTGCAAGTTCTTCTGGAGCCAGAGCCGTGCCAATCCGGTGGCGGTTTTCAACTCTGAAGTCCAACGTGCCTTTTCTGGAAGGATCGTATCGATTCAGCAGGTCCCACGAAAAGAAGGCCCGGAAAATCCCACCAGTTGCGTGAGTGTCACCTACAGAATTGTCGGACCACTGCGTGTTAAAGCTGTAATCGAAACCTAGATTGAAGCCGTAACGTTCGGCCAGACGGGCTTTCCAATCCAACCACGGTTTCAGCGCATTATCGATTGCAGGGAAATCGAATTCGGCCTCTCTGGCTACTTCAAGTTCCTCCAGCGTTCCCTCTACCGAGGTGGGAGCAGTTGGAATTACCGGTGCTGAATCGGTGGTGTTTCCAGCATCCTGCGCTCTCAATTCAAAAGGTGAAGCTAACAGAGTAAGTGTTAACAGAGTTAGAAGTGTGAAAATGCGCGAGGAAGCCACACTTGCACCTTTCGAATTTGGCTCTTGTGTACGAAATAGTTCGGTCACGATCAGATACCTGCTTTTGTACCCGACGACCAAATCGACCGCCGGGGGCATTTTTTTGATCAGATAATCCCGAGGAAAGGCTTGCGCAGCGTTCCTTCGTAGACCCATTTAGTTAGTGTCGTGTAGTCCCAGACAGGCATGCGCACTGCGTCCTGAACTTTGTAAGCTGCGGGCGGCAGTTCAGTGCATTCCAAGAGGATACATTTAACTTCCGGGTTGTTTGCGACCAAAGTCTTCGCGCCTTCTACGATCTCATTCTCAAGCGCGAGCATGTTGTAACTACCAGTGAGTTGCAGCACGTTTTGCATTTCAGGACCATTCTCTAGGCCTTGGATAACGAGCCGCTCGGCTTTCTGCTGCGGGGTCACGCCACAGTTCTCTATCGCAGGCGAAGCAGCAAGTGCCTCACCGTTGGCGGTCACGATGCCAACTTTTGAACGTGCCGGTAGACTTGCAATCATGGCAGGCAGTTGAAGTAGGCTGGAGGAAAAAAGTGGAGTATCGATTTGCTCGGCTATCGCTTGTTGGTAGGTTCCGTAGAACCCGCAGTTCGCCATGATCGCACGAACTCCCTGCAACTCTAGCCATTTCGCGGCCTTTACCATTTCACTAGTGAAGGACTCGGTCGGTTCGGGAGCAAGAATGTCAAAGACATTCGGGGGAACGGCTTCCCGGTAAAGCATCGGAAAGTCGAAGGTAGTCGCATTGCCCATGTTGCCTGGTGCCATCGGCAAATACGCTCGGGCTTGAATAAGACCGATTGTTACGCCTCCGACGTTGCGGCCGAACCACCAGTCAATATTGGCATCTTTTCCTGCCGTAAACTCTGGAACATAATAGTCACTTGTACGTTTTTCCGGTGGCGCCAATTGTTCGGATGGCGTCGCATACCAGTCGGGTGTTTCTGCAGGAGGATCGGGGGTGTAGAGCGCTTGAGCTTGAGCGTCTCGGGTGGCTGCAACAAAGCCAGCGGCTAGCGCAGCGGCGCTCCCTGCTTTAAGAATATCACGCCGGATAAGCGAACTTGGTGCATCATCATCTGGTCGGATGTCAGCGTCTGTTGTTTCCTTGATTTCTTGGAAACGAGCTTTCGTGTCGTTCGTGTTTTTAGGATACTCGGTCACGGTGAGTCCTCCGTTTGGCTAAGAGCGCGGTGTCAGAAAGGGTCGCTGGCGGTAGCCGCAACGAGACAGATTGTGAGGTTAACTCTGACAGTTCTGATCGCGTTCGGTCTGACGATTTCGATCAAGGCAACACGATTGTTGACGGAAATCGTCAGCGTCGCGACAATAGTTCATATTTTTATGTCAAGATGGCTATGTGGATCATGGACCCTGCATATTCCGGGGATCAGGCATGAGCGGTCCAACGCAACCCCTGATCCGGCTGGCAACTGGCAAGCCAGTGCTTACAGCGCTGGATGCTGTATATGATCGCTCAGACGAATTACTTACTCGGATAGGATTGGCCAGAGAGTCCTTCGATGATCCTGAAGTCTTCGTTCATGCAATCGTTATGTATCAGTTCTTTGAGGAAGTTGCAGCCGCAGCTGAGAACCCATTCTTCTTGGCGGGAATTGGCAAAATGATTGCAAGATCGAAGTGGCCACCGCTGGTTGAGGCAGCGGACTGTGCAATCACGTTAGGATCGTTTCTTACCAAGCTGGTTGTGGTGGCAACCGATCATTCGAGCTCCACCGAGCATCACTTGGACGTTAGTGGCAAGTCTGGTTTCGTGTTTGGTCGCAGATACTACGATACGCCGTTCATACCAGCCCAAATAGATGGGTTCTTCGCGGCGATGTTTGGAGAAATTATTAAGAGATCTGTTGGCGAAAAATGGAACTCCGATGATGTGATGGTCACTATAAGTGACCCCAGAGCTCTTCCGATTGAATTTCTTGGATGTACTGTTTTGGCTGGAGATCGCCGCGGACACCAAATCGCGTTTCCGGCTGTCTGGCTAACGGAGCCATTCTCAGCCGATGACTTTTTCAAAGGTCCGACAGAGCAATCTGGAAAGTCGCCACCTCCGAAACGGGCAATATTCAGCGTCCGAGAAGCACTCAAACCGCACATTGGGGTGCAACTGGTAAATAACGAAGTCGCCGCGAGTATCTGTGGTCTTTCTGAGCAGCAACTATCTCGCAGACTGCGTAAGGAAGGCACAAGTTTGGGCAAATTGATTGCTCAATTGAAATGTGAACACGCAGAAAGGCTTCTTACTGAACAGAATGCCAGCGTTGCCGAAGTCGCGGATGTGCTTGGGTATTCCGACGCCACTAGCTTCGCTCATGCTTTTCGCAGTTGGACTGGAAAAGCACCGAGCGATTTAAAGAAACAAATGGATGAATAAGCGCCTCGACACCCAGTACTTGGGGCAAAACTGAGGTCAAATATCGCCCGAAGCCCAAAAGGGAGCCGTTACACTTGAAACCAATTGTTGCGGTGCAGCTAAAGTTGGGTTTGTCCGCAAAGCGGACGATCATGCCTAGTGCAGCGAACGACCGCTTCGAGCCCTTCCCGACCGATGCAGCTTTTGTCACGAACGGGCAGAATGCCGACCTTACGGACCTTCGCTGCGGGCACGAGAAGTCAGAGTTCGCAGAAACCAAGGCGGTCAAGATGGGCGGGAAGCAGTCGTTCGCTAGAGCTGCGATGCGATCTGGAAATTTTCGGCAAAGCTGACGTTCGACATGGGAACTGTAAGCTCCACTACGCGAGACAAAGTAGAATTTTGAGGTCGACCGCGCATACCCATCGTTTTCAATTCCGGGTGATCCTCGACAAAATTGCATAATTGCAAAATAGTCACAGGAGTTACCCGAAACAGGAGCTCGTATCATGAAGCTAATTCGCACCCTTTCCACTTTCCTGGCGATAGCGATGACCATCGGACAGTTGTCTGCGCAAGAACGGGATTTTGAGCGGGAGCGGTTTGAACGTCGTGCATACGAGAGCGCTCTTTGGGCGCAGCCGCTCGTTTCTGGCAATCAAATGATTGTCGGAGCATTAGACTCAGGCCAAAAACTCAACCAAGTCGCCTATTTTTCTAAACCACCCAATTGGAAGTTCCAGTCACCGACGCCCAATAACTCTACGCCTTACGTAAACCTCATTTATGATGTCAAGGACGGCCCAGTGGTGGTGGAGCTTCCGGCTGCGACTGAGAGATATAGCATCTTTGGCACATTCCTCGATGTCTGGCAGCGACCGGTCGTTGATGTCGGTTCGGATGGCGATGACAAAGGCGAAGGCGGAAAGTACTTCATCTATGCCGCAAACACCGATGCCAAGGTGCCGGAAGGATATCTGCCTGTGCCCCTCAAAACCTATCGCGGTTACGGTACTTTACGCATCATCACGCCTGATCTCGAGCCTGCGACCCTCGAAGGTGCAGAAGCCTACATACGTGCCGGCATCCAACAATATCCCTACGGCAGCGATGAGCGTTTGCCGCATATGGACATCTACGATGTTTTGTATTCTGCGCAGTTTCCGTTCGACAGCAGCTTCTTCGACCGTTTGCAGGAAATAATAAATCACGAAGAGGTTCGCGAGATCGACAAATACCCGTTGGGTATGTTGAGCAGCCTCGGAATTGAACGGGGTGGGGCTTTTGATCCCACCGACGGAGAACGGGCAATTCTTGACGATGTGATGGCCCGTGTTCACGCGGAATTGCAGAATAAATTGAGTGTGATACCTCCTCTCAGGTGGGGCAACGAAACGCAATGGACGCAACCAGTTGCAAACTCAATGATCCAAACGATGATGACCTACGAAGACGAGAACAAGGTCTTTATCGATGATCGGGCCTTCACTTACTACACGTACATTGCGCCCCCAGTGAAGCTCGGCTCAGCGACGGCGTACTTGATGGTGACGCGTGACAAATTTGGTGAAGCATTGGAAGGCGACAAAAGCTATCGAATGACTGTTCCTGCCGATGTCCCGGTCGAGCAGTTCTGGTCTATTCTCGTGTACGATGTAGCGACGGCTTCTTATATCCGTGGAGCGGACCCAATCGGACTGGCCTCGACAGAAAGCCCGACGCCCAAAGTCAACGACGATGGCAGCGTGGACGTCTACTTTGGCCCGGAGGTTTTAAACGAGGGAGTTAACTACCTCCCGACCACGGGCGCTGCGAATTACTTCTTACTTTTTCGATTTTACGGCCCGACGGAGGCCTACCGAAACGACAGTTGGAAACTAAACGATCTGGAGCCAATGTAAGCGTGTGAGGCGCGCTGCTTCGAGTGTTAACCCTGAGTCGATTGTGTTGAAAATTTTGAATGCGAGCCGAGGCGGGAAAAACTCCTGCAAAAACAATATTTTGTGAGCTTTGTGTCCTGAGGGCTAAATCAAAAAGAAGGCGTTCCAGATTTTTGGCGCTAGTTCCGCGGCGGCGAGTTGTCCAAACCAATCTGCCGCAATAGAGTCTTGGTACTGAGCTCAGCGCTCGGTTCGAAGAAGAATTAGGAGGGCACCGCTCAACCGCTCGAAAATAGTGCCGGTGGATATAGTCAATTGCGCCGACAGACACCACTGCCTATGGTCAATCGGGTGCTTTTGCGCCACTCTTTCAGGCCCAAGGTGCACAGCGTAGATCGCATGGATTTAACCACAACATCGTTCGAGACCTTTGTGGCTTCAGCCACAGTTAGCCTCAATGAGTGGATGGCTACCGTGTACCCTGACCAATTGGTTGGGGCGGTGCTAGTCTGCGCTCTGCTTGTTGGTCTTCGTCGTAAGATCGCCGCACTTGGGTTAAAGCTGCTGAGGCAGATTTTGGATCGTTTTTCGGTATCACTTCCAGACGAAGTCAACGCCCAGCTAAGGTCTGCGTCTGAGATCCTTGTGTCCGCGTTTGCTCTGTTTGCTGCAACTCAATTGTTAGTGCCAGATGGAGTAGCAAAGCTCTTGTTAGAACGGATCATGGGCTCTGTCGCGATTATCGCGGTCTTTGGCGCATGGTATCGACTAAGTGGCCCGTTCGCGGCATTGCTGTGGACTGACAAATTGTCTTTGGTTCCGTCAGAAACGGGCTGGGTTCAGCGTGTAATGCAATTCGCCATTCTGCTGTTCGGTTTGACGTCGTTGTTGCGTGTTTGGCAAGTGGATATTTCGGGCGCGCTGACAGGAGTTGGGGTTTTAGGAGCAGGGTTAGCCATCGCCGCTCAGGACTTAGTGCGCAATCTCGTGGCTGGCATGACTAACATTAGTGAGAAGCGCTTCGAAACAGGAGATACCATCGCTGTTGGTGGCGACGTTTTTGGAACTGTTGAGGCGATTGACCTTAGGTCAACCAAAATTGTGGGATTTGATCAGATACCTAGACACATCCCCAACTCGGACTTAGCGAATGCCACAGTTCTCAATTACTCACGGCTGAAGCGGCGACGTGTGTATCTAAAAGTTCCCCTGGTGCTTTCGTCTACCCAACAACAGATAGAAGCCGTTCGCGACGGTATCAGAGATTACCATCTTAAATCAGGCGACTTTGATACTGGCGATGGTGCACCAAAATACATCTACGTGAATGAACTCGGGCCAAGCTCCGTTGATATCATTATTTACGCATGGACTAAGGGACCGACCTGGGAGGAGTTGCTTCAGGTCACAGAGCGGCTGACTTTAGCAATCCTCAGGATAACCCGCGATGCAGAAACTGAACTCGCTTATCCGACTCAAAGCCTACACCTTCAGGCAAATGGCGACGCTAAATCATTGAAGATCTCTGACATTACAGGCGCTTATGACTAGCTTACCTTTGTCAGAGGCACAGCAATCTACGTAGCCTTCTTCATTCGGTCATATGCTGCTTTCATCTTGAGGCCGAGTGAGCGGGCTGCTTCGCCCACTTCTTCAGCAGACTTGTCAAATTCTGATTTGCTCAAAAACTTGTCCCATTCGGCTTGGAGTTCTGTCCATTCATCCTCTGCTTCTTTTGAGGCAAGATGCAATTGCAGCTTCAGTTCGTCGCGGCGTTGCTGGAGTTCTTTCATGAGTGACGTTAAATCCATCGGCGCTTGTCCCAGTACGGTTTAGGTTCACCAAACGGTGCCAGAACAAGCGACAAAGTCAAGCGACTTGGGCCCTGTCTGATCGCTCACAACAACGGGCTCAACAAGCGTGCCAGCGGGGCACCATGGCGCTGTTTGAATCCGCGGTCGGCAAGCTTTTCTTTCAATCGGAACGATCTTGCGAAGTCTGCCTCAAACATGGCTGCAACCTCGGAAGCAGTGTGTTCGTCAAAGATTACTGCTGTCTCCTCAAAGTTGAGGCGACAAGAGCGATTGTCCAAGTTGGTGGTCCCTACTGATGATATCGTGTCATCCACCAGAACCACCTTCTGGTGCATAAAGCCATCGTTGTATCTCCATACCTCGACGCCAGCATCCATGACCTCATCAAAATAGGCGAGTGCGGCCAGCCACGGAATGGTGTGATCGATTACTTCAGGAGTTAGGAGTTTTACGTCTACTCCCCGCATGGCTGCAAGCTTGAGCGACGTCAGAATATCGTTCTCGGGGACAAAATACGGTGACGCGATCCAGAGACGTTCAGTTGCTGCATTGATCAAAGTGCAAAAATAGAAGCTCCCGGTATCAAAGGTATCACCCGGCCCGGTCGCGATGATAACGGCGTCTTTATCGGCTTCTGTTTTCTTCACATCCCAATCGAGTTCGCTGATCAGGTTTTCGCGTGTTGCCCAGTGCCAGTCTTCAGCGAAGATCAGTTGCAGTTGCAAAACAATGGGGCCGGTAAGCTGCGCGTGGGTGTCCCGCCATGGACCAAATTTTGGGTCTTCGCCCATGTACTCATCGCCCATGTTCAGACCGCCCGTGAACCCAATCTCTCCGTCGACCACTACCGTTTTTCGATGGTTCCGAAAGTTGATCTGGAAGCGGCTTTTCGGTCCGTCATAGGCATGGGCGTTTACGACCTGAACCCCCTCGTTGGACAGCGACTCGAGATAGGATTTAGGAAGTTTGGCGCAGCCTACAGCGTCATAAATCAGTCGCACAGAAACGCCATTTTGAACCCTATCCAAAAGAACATCTCGTAGGCGGCGCCCGATCTTGTCGTCGTTAATGATGTAAGACTGAACCAGAACATAGCTTTTGGCAGAAGCAAGGGCTTCGAAGATGGAGCTAAAAGTTGCTTCTCCATCAATGAGCAAATCCAGGTCGCTACCTGAACCTACAGGTATGTCACCAATTTTTTCTAATGCTCTGTAGATACTCTGGTTTTCAGTTCTGGTTGGAGGAAACTGCTGTCTGAATCCCTCCAAGCCTGTTATCACTTCATCGCTGTCGCGACGGCCTGTCAGATAGCCTTCATAGTTGAAAGACCCAAGGAACAAAAACGCTGGCACGGCAAGGTACGGCGCCGTGATCAGAAACACGACCCAAGCAACAGAACCTTGCGGCGTCCTTGCATGGCGGACGGCTAGAACGGCACAGTAAATCGCTGCGATTTCCAGCAGTACGATGACGACAACGATCAGTTCAGCAGACATGTGCGCGCACTCAGTTTAATATGATCCATCCTAAGGAGTTAACCGTCCTCTCATAAGAGCATAAGGCATCCGAATTTGGCACAATAATCTAGAGTGGCGAGACAATCTGCTCCCCAACTTGCTTGAAAAACACGGGTTTTTTGACCGTTGCCATGCAAAGCTCTGTATCGAGATTTGGTCGACGTGATAGGCTATCAGTGGAACATACATGCGCCTGGGGAATCTATGCCACAAGACAGCAACGGCTCACCTCGCTCTGAGCAAAAGTCCACCATTCCCGTATGGTTCATGACAACTGTCACTGTGCCCATCATCGTTGCTTTCCTATGGTTTGGGCGCGACTTTTTTGTTCCGATTGCCTTGGCAACACTACTTTTCATTCTAACGATGGCGCTTATTGAGCGCTTGGATGCCGCGACAATTGGGAGAACGCGTGTACAGCGCTCATTGGCCTATTTTTCCGCGACTGCCCTTGTGATCGGGCTGCTGATTGGTCTTGGTTACGGTGTTTCAACACAAGCAGCGGCGATGGGGGAGGCTGCGTCGAAATACAATGAACGATTAGTCGAGCTAAAATCACAACTGGAAGGTTTTGTCGGTACTGAAGTTGTTGCCTCAATAGAGCGCGCGGTCAAAGAGATCGACTTTGAGGGGTTCCTATCAGAGCTAGCCGCATCAGCTGCCGGAATGATTGGGAACATTGGTCTGATTGTACTTTATCTGACTTTTATGATTGCTGAACGCGGAGCATTCACTGAAAAACTGCCCAAGCTCTGCAAGAACGAAGCGCAAGCGCGTCAGGTCGGCGACATATTGAAGTCGATATCCATCGGCGTCAGGCAATACATGTGGATCAATGCTGTCACCAGCGCGATGAGCGCAACTCTGTCTTTCGTCGTTCTGAAGTTCTTTGGCGTCGACTTTGCTTTATCGCTTGCATTCACCGTATTCCTTTTGAATTTCATACCAAACATCGGTTTCTTTTTAGCCGTCGCAATGCAAGCCATCATGGCACTTTTGCAGTTCTACACACTTACCCCTGCTCTGATCATTGTTGTGATCTACGGTGGCGGAGATGCAATCATTGGCAACATAATACAGCCTCGAATGCAGGGTAAGTCACTCAATCTCAGCACGTTCGTCGTCATGGTTGCGCTGGCATTCTGGGGTATGATGTGGGGCGGTATCGGCGCGTTCATTGCTGTGCCGTTGACCGTCGTGATCATGATCGTTTGCTCGCAGATCCCAGGGTTGCAGCCTTTTGCACGGCTGCTTTCAAGCGATGGTGTTCTTCCCGGAGAGCACTCTCACCCTGTGAGCGAACAGCAGGGATCCACATCACGCAGCAAGCCTAAATCGGAGATAGAAGCTGAGCTTGCTGCCATGAAGCAAGAACTAATGGAGCAGAAATCATCCAGAAATCCAGATCAAGAGTCGTGAATTCTAACTTTTTTCCTTGTTTTTCAGCGCGGCAGTAATCAACGGGACGAGAAGTGTGGATAGTGACCCTAGCGGGTTCGAGCCCAACGATTTGACTGAGTTAACAACATCCCTAACTTCGGTTGCCATACCTTCCAACTCATCCTCAATATCGGCGATGGCCATGTCCCGCACCTCGACGGCTGGTGCAATTTCCTCTTCTACGCTTATGCGTCCAGCAATCACCGACAAGAGCGCAGCGAGCAGGAGGTTGCCAGCTGTAAGGATGCCAGCTGAACCAGCAGGCGAAATCCAAGTTGTCAAAACAAGGTATAGCGTCAGGTTCAGCAGAACCAAACCAGCCAAGGCAGCCAGACCAGCGAGAGCCATCAGTACCGTTTGCTGTTGGACAACCGCCAGCCTTCGGCGCGTGATCAGTCGTTCTGTCCGAAAAATGATTGTGAGATTTCTGCCAATACGGTTCATCGAACTGTCCTATTTGAATGCGCGGCCGACGATACATCCGACGGCAAAGACTCCCAGAAGCGTGACCAACGGGTGCTCTTTGTGAAGTGTAATCATTTCATCAACGAGCTGGTTGCCCATGGCTTCTACATCCGCCGCATCGACCCCATGCTTTTTTAGCGCGTCAGAAAGCTCCGTCGGTAAATGAAAGTTATCAGATAGCTCCGGGGTCTTGTCACTCTCAGCGCTTATCTCTTTTTGAGTTTTTAATGCCTCATTCTGCTGCCGGAGTTGTGCGACTTCGGCTTCCAGTTCGGCTTTAGTGGCCATACAGACCTCCTTCCAAAGAAGGGCGAGTAACTCCAGTCACTCGCCCCAAAGTTCTGGTCAGGCTTCGATCTTGTCAGCCATTCTCCGCACAGAAGCGGCGAGCTTGTTTTTGCGCTCCTGCCACTCTTCTTTGATTTCTGATTTTCGCTTTTCGAACTTGGCTTTTGTTGCATCCGCGGCTTTATCAATTTGCTCATCGATAGCTTGCAGCCTCGCCTCGAACTCGCGGTCGATCTCGTCCAGACGAGTGTCAATCTTCTCTTCGGTCTCATCCATCTTGGTCTTGATGCTATCCATTCGGGCCTTTATGGCGGCCCTGGCTTCATCACTGGCAGCCTGCAGCTCTTCATCCATAGCTTCCCATTCGCGGTTTAGGGCATCCATTTCTGTCGCCATTTCGTCGTCCACCGCGTCTGCACGAAGTTTCCGGAAAACGGTCCCGCCAAGATCCTTCATCTTGCTGTCCAGTGGGGTGATCCAGACCTCATCAACCGACGCGACGACGCAGGATTTTCCAGGCAGGAGCTCGGTGCTGATGTTGTCAAGCATTATGCTATCGATCCCAGCAACCCAAAGATCGCGATATGCCCCAAAGAGCCCGCCTGTCATACCGCCTACAGCCATTCCACCGGCTGCGGCCGAGGCCGCTGCCGCGGTTCCAGCGGCCGCAGCACCGGCCGCCACTGCCGCCGGACCCGCCAAAATGCCGATCATGGCACCAATCGTAATCCCAAAAGCCGTGCCAATTGGTCCCTCATCAATACTGGACTTTAGTTTGACAGCGCCGTCGGCGTCCTTTGAGATAACCGCCGCTGCATAGACAGTGAGCTCTGCGTTACGATGCAAATCACGCATCGCGTCAGCTCCCTTGTAGGCACTTTCTTCACTATCGAAAACGATGGCCACGTATTTATCCATTGGAAATCTCCTTGCGTTTGTAGAGGCTGGATCGACTGGTTGGTGCAATCATGTTCGTTGAAATTGCATATTCATAGCTATTTACTTCTGCTCCTTGGGTAGGCCGTTGCCCTTATCATGTACGGACCATTGCGGTTCGCCGCAAATTCCACAGTGATCGCTCTGGAGTGATTAGTCAAAGATCGAGGTAAGTGACCGACAAAAAAATCGAAACTTGGAAAGGCAAAGACCCGTTTATGGCAGCTTTTTTGGCCACTTGGAGCTCATCCGCATGCCGCCCGTGGGTTAAATCCTGCGCCATTTCAACGCGTCGTTCAAATGATCTTGCTTCGTCCCGCTAACCGTCTAGTCTTGGAAAGGTGTGAATTCAGTGAACCATTTCTAACAAACTTGGTGCGACATGCTTCTGCGAAAACTTTACTCCCTAATTTTGTTTCTGCCGGTCTTCACTGCACCTGCATCCGCTCAGGACACCATCGAAAACTATATTCGCGAGTATCCCAACCAAGAACAGGTGCGCATGATGCAGCGTTGGCTTGAAACCAACGAGCCGGGCAGCTTTCAGTTCACGGGACTCGTCGATCCAACCGATGACACTGTGATCACGCCACAAGCGACGGTGAACTACGGCTATAACTGGTTCAGCCTGTCCGAAGGCCCGGCGATCATCCGCACGCCGCAATATGACCGTTACTTCTCGGTGTCGATTTTCGACATGAAGCACAACGTACCGGGCGTCCTCGTGAACCCGGATTTGCCGATCCTGCTATACCGGCCAGGGCAAACCTTGCCCGAAGGCGATTTTCACAAACTGGCCCTTGAAACCGACCAAGGGCTTGCCTTCACCCGAATGGTCGTGGTCGACAATCTTGACGAGGTCATGGCGCTGAGCGGTGAGATTGTGATGGAAGGCGGCCAGGGCGACATGGACCGCGACGTGCAGCGATTTTCGCCCGAGACCGAGGCGGCAGCACTAAAGCTGATCGAAACTGCGGTGCCACTGGTGGATACCGACCAGGTCTTCGGGTATGTTTCCGGCGACGTGGGCGAAATCCACGCTGCTGTTGGCGTATTTCAGGGCCAGCTCGGCACGCCGTCGGACATCGTGAGGTACGGCCTACTGGTGTTTGACGAGAACAGACAGCCTTTTAATGGTGATGACACATACGTTCTGACCGTGCCTGCAAACATCGTTGAAGAAAGCGGCTATTTTTCCGTTACGGTCTATGCTTCCGCCAACAAGCTGCTAATACCAAACGATCAGGGCATCTACGATCAAACCACTTATACAGCGGAACCAAACGACGACGGAACTTATACCGTGACGCTCAGTCCGTCCGGCGAGGGTCAGAACGGCATTCCAACCGGGACACCATTCTATGTTATTCTTCGTGCTTATGTTCCGGTTCCCGGCGCTGACTTGACAGTCGAGGTTGAAACAAAATGAAAAACGCATCCAGGAAGTTCCACAAGATTACAGCTGTCCTGTTGTGCAGCACTCTGATCGCACCGGCGTCGTTGGCGGATATCCCGGACATAGACAGTTCCGGCTGGTCAACAGATCCGAAAGATTACGGGATGAGCGCCGCCGAGTATATCAACGCCGACAGCCGGGCGTTCTTTGCTAACTTCATGGGCCGCTCTGGCGTCAACCAGTTCTTTCACTTCACGAACTTGTCTACTGCCGACGACCGCTGGGTCGTTTCGCCCAATAACGACACGATCTATTCGATTGCTATCGTCAATGCGAGACAGGGGTTCACGTTGGATGTGCCGGATGTGGGCGACCGGTTTCTATCGATCCAGATCATTACGGAAGACCACATGACGCCGTTCTACCTGTATGGGGACGGTCAATACACGTTCTCGTCCGAGGATTTCGAGACCGATTTCGTCGCTGTTGGTATTCGAACCGGAACAGATGCCACTGCTGACGATGTGCGTGTCGTTACCCAAGAATTGCAGCCACAGTATGCGATTTCAGGCGCCGCGCCAGAGGATGATCTGCCAATCTTTGACGCGGAGGCACTTGAAAGGGTGCGCGCCGCCCTGCTGGCTGAGTATTCCAAGCTGCCTTCATCGTTCGGTGCGATGCAGAAACGGGTCGCCGATGTCGATGACTGGGAGTATTTCACCTATGTCACGGCAGGCGCCTGGGGTTTGTCGGCAGACGAAAACGCAATGTACGCTATCGGTGGTCCTGAAAACGCGGTGGGAGGCTCTTGCTATACGGCAACATTCCCAGAAGTGCCGGTCGATGCATTCTTTTCCATCACAGTGTATGGCCCGCAGAAGTACCTGATGTCGGACACGGATAACATCGTCAGCTCCAACCAGGGCGTTATAAGCAACGACGACGGGTCATTTGACGTGGCATTCGGTGGCGAGGACTGTCGCGGACTTGCTCCTAACTTTGCCTTTACGCCTGAAGATGGTTGGAATCTGCTGCTTCGGGCATATCGCCCGAATGTCGAAGAATTTCGAGCCTACCGTGTTCCGGATATTGCTCCGGCCGAATAGGCCACATGAATCCTGAGAGCCATCGCTAAAATAGAAAGGCAATTCGAGTGAGTGGATTGGACATTTTTGCCTGGATCGTACTTGTTATACTGATCCTCACAGTCATTGTAGGATTTGTGACTTTGGCAATGCTGCCTGGAAAAATTGCAAAGCAACGGGAACATCCCCAAGCAGATGCGATCAATGTAGCTGGCTGGTTGGGCGCGATTACCTTTGGCGTATTTTGGCCGCTTGCATTGATTTGGGCGTTCACAAAGTCGCCGCTGCAAGCAATGGCGAATTCAGCAACCGATCCTGAAACCGGTGCTCGGTCGGAAGGCGCGTCATGATTGTCTTTCTTACCCTCATTTATGTTGCCGTCCTCTTCGTTCTTGTAAAACTCAAGGTTCTTCCAAACTCCAAGGCGACATGGCTTTCGACCATCGGCTGGATGGTTATCCTACTCATATTTCTATTTATTCCAATGCAATGGGGAGCGCCCTCCGGACCCGTTAAGGTTTTGACGAGAGCTGTTCCAATTGTGCCAAACGTCGCTGGCCAAGTTGTAGAAGTCGTAGCAGAACCGAATGTTCCGATGCAAAAAGGCGACGTTTTGTTCCGCATCGATCCGGAACCCTTCGAAATTGCGGCTGCACGAGCGCAAGCAACAGTTTCACGTGTCGAGGCACAAATTCGGCAGGACCGTGAGAGCCTTGCCTCCGCCCAAGCGCAACTACGTCAGGCAATCGCGCAACGAGACCTTGCTCAATCACGCTTTGAGGATGATAGCAGGCTTGTCGAAAGCGGAGCAATTTCCGAAAACCGTCTCGAAACACGCCAAACAAATCTAGACGCGGCACAAGGCGCGGTCGATCAAGCGCAGGCGGCTGTTTCTCGTGCACAGGTAGAACTCGATGCCCTCACACCGGATGGCGTTGTCGCTAAGCTTGCAGAAGCGCAAGCGGCGCTTGATCAAGCGCAGTGGAATCTTCAAGAGACAACTGTCCGTGCTCCGTCCGAAGGTTTTGTGAACAACCTTGCGATCACGGAAGGTCAAAGAGTGGTATCTTTCCCGTTTTCGCCCGCGGGAGTGTTCGTTGACACCGCGGAAAAAGCCTTGGTTGTTCAGGTGCATCAGATCTATCTGCGTCATCTTCGACCAGGCCAGCCTGCCGAAATTGCCTTCAAAATCAGACCGGGAGAGCTGGTAACCGGCACGGTGGATACGATCTTTGACATTTCTTCACAGGGACAAGCTCAAGTCAGCGGAACTGTCTTTCAGGCTGGGGAGATCGTAAGCGAGCCCTTCATCGTTACCATTATTCCGGACAACCCTGACATACTGGAAACGATCCCTCCGGGCGCAGCCGGTTTAGCGGCGATGTACACTGATTCAGCAGCGGCGACGCACGTAATCCGCAAAGTGATTGTCAGGATGAACTCAATCCTGAATTACATCAGACCAAGGCTATAGCAATCAGAGACCGATTGGAACTCTACCAACCACCCGTTACCCATACGTTTGAAGATGCTGCCCCGATGATCGCCGACCAACGGATCTAGCACATACCTGCGAAGACTACGCAATTCTTCAAGAGTCTTGTTTTCGTCGGCTTTCATCTGCTCGGAGTAGTTCACAACATCAGCTGCGAGCACGGCAGACAGTCTGCTGTGTGTGATCATTTTTTCTACGTACCGCAAAACGGTCATTCAGGAAAACCTGCATAGAGCTGCAATGAGCAAAAAACTCCCACTCATGTCTGTTTTGTCCGCAGACCACCAGTCCGTCGCCTGATCGAATTTGCAGCCGCGGCGAATGGCAAGTTCGGCGGGCCGCACCGCAGCAATCAAGATCGCCGACGAGTGACCGCAATGGGCCGTTCACGAGGGTCTGAGATCGTGCTGCGCTTGCGAAGTGCGGTGCTCGACCAACGACCGCAATGCGCAGATAGCGGCCGTATAGGGGCGCAAGGCGAACGGCGGGAAAGTCCGCGAAGCGGACATTGAACAGAGTTGCGACGAATGACCGTTCTGCGGACAAAACGGCCGTAGATTTTACAGCCGGAAAGCCGCTTGTCTCGGGTTGCGAGCAAGATTGGAAGAGACCGGGCTTTCCGGTCAATGACTTTCTAACTGCAGCCCCTAAGCGCAAGCTGTTTGCATCCAACGGTACCGGTGTCGTTCTGGCCATGCGAGCAATTTGTCCGGTGCGCCGGGGATACGCTGCATCAGATTGCCAAAGTTATTGAGTGAGATCCTGCGTCTTTTTGGCCAAACAATTGATTTGACGCAAAATCAAATCTTTTGCCATTCTCAAATCAGTCAACTCAGAGGGAACCCTTGAGAATGAAAGCTGCATACAGTGCACTGGCGTTAGCCATCGGCGTGACCGGGTCGCCGTTACTTGCTCAACAAGCCGACATCGTTTTTCTGAGTGAAAACATCATCACGTCCAACACGGAGATGCCACTGGCAAGATCGGTTGCGGTTGCGGGCGACAAGATCGTTTGTGTGCTCGTCGATGACAGTTGCCGCGAGCTTGCCGGCGATGGCACCCAGATCGTCGACGCGGGCACAAATACCGTCATGGCTGGTATCATCGACACGCATTTGCACACACGCATCTTTGGACAGACACATTTCGTCATGCTCAACCTTTTTGGTTACAACGATGCGTCGCGTGAAGAGGTTGTCGAAGTCATCCGGGAATACGCGGCCACCCTGGGCCCGGATGAATGGGTGATTGGCGGCGGTTGGTCAGACGCGCATTTCCAGAACCCGACCAAGGAAGAACTGGACGAAATTGTCGGGGGGCGCCCTGCATTGATCTCCGACAACACCCAACATAACGGTTGGTATTCGACAAAAGCCTTGGAATACCTTGGGATCACTGCTGATTGGGAGCCACCCAAAGGCGGGTACATGCCACTGAACGAAGCAGGCGATGAACCCTCCGGACTTTTGCAGGAGAAAGCGCATCTTTCGACGGGGTTTGTGGAACAGCACAAACTCTATTCCTTTGAGAAACAGGAAGAAGCGATCGTTGGAGCCGCCCGCGTGCTCAACGCAGTTGGGGTCACCGGTGCAACTGAGGCCGCCGCCGGTTCCAAGGAGGGTGCAGATGACGTCTATGTCCGTCTGGCGAAAAAAGGTGAATTAACGCTCAGGCACGAGTTGGCCATGGTCTTCTGGGGCACCGGCACGCCCGAGGGCGATACTGCAATGATCGAACAATTAGAGATGCGGCGGGCCGCGGTAGAGGATGCGGGCGTTGATCCCAGTATTCTCCATGCAAACACTGTGAAGTTCGCGATCGACGGCACGCCGGGGCGCTTTGCCTACATGGAGGGTCCGTATCTGGACGGCACACGGCCGGATATGAACTTCCGTCCAGACAATCTGGCGGAGATCTTTGACGCGCTTACTGAGCGCGATTTTACCCTGATGCTACACGTTGAAGGGAACGCCGGGATCCGCCGCTCGCTCGACGCACTGGAATATGCCCATGAAACCGGCGAGCCCGTGCGCGAAGATATTCCGCAGATTTTTACGCACGTGGACCATCTCTCGATCGACAATGCACGGCGCATGGCCCGGCTCGGGGTTTCCGGACAGCTTCAACTTCACTGGGCTGATCCCACCGAGGAATACTTTCGCAATGTGACCAGTCAGAACCTGCCGAAGGAGGTTCTGGAGCGCATGTACCAGTTCAAGCTCGTGACTGAGTTCATGGAGTATGGATTTGGGCCTGACGCGCCGACGTCTCCGGTGTTTTCGCCGTGGGAAGGTATGGAGATCGGCATGACACGGCAGGCCATGGGAACACCCGGTGGTCTTGTCATGCCAGGCGAGCCATTGACGTTCGACGAGGTTATCCACGGCTCAACACTGGGCAGTGCGCGCCTTCAGGATCGAGGCGATGTGTTGGGGAGCCTTGAAGAGGGTAAGCTCGCAGACATCATCGTACTCGACCGCGATATCCGCATGCAGGCCGAAGAGAACATCTTTGACTTTCACAAGATCGAAGTCTTGCAAACCTATCTGGGCGGCGAGTTAGTCTATGACATTGATCGCGACGGCGAACCGGACAAGCTGCTGACGGAACCCGTGTGGGAAGAAGGCGACGATGAGAAACTGCGCCGCGGCGTGGCGGTCACAAGCGTGAAGGTGCCAGAGGGATGAACAAGCCGCTGTCAGTTTTTGCGATTGGCGCTCTGCTCGCTCTGATATCTCTCCCGGTAGCGGCGCAAAGTGTCGAGCAGGCATGGCAGAGCGCGATTGCAGGCCAGCAACACGGCGGCGTGCCGATTGATCCGCTTGCAACACCGCTTGATTTAACGCGCACGCCTGTGAGCGCCTCTCCACCAAATCTATCGACAGGCGTCCGCGTGATCGGCTGGCCGGACTTGCGACCCGCGCATGTCCCGAGCGAAACGCCTTTCGACGACCTGCGCCCATTCTTGCGCGATGCCATGCGCATACATGTTGAATGGCGCACGTCCACACCACGCGAGCGAGAAGACACGGTATTTATCGAACGGCACGAAGCAGCACTTACGCTCCTTTCCATGCATCAGGTTGACGTTGAAGGTCTGATGAAAGAGCGGCGAAAGATCATCGCTCAAAATGGCAAAGCCGGTCGCGGTCCAAATCTCGAGCTTCTGGGACAATCCATTCGACTGCCCGGCTACGTCGTCCCGCTTGCCTTTGATGAAACAAAAGTAACCGAGTTCCTGTTCGTGCCTGTCGCAGGGGCCTGCGTTCACACGCCAACCCCGCCCGCAAACCAGATTGTGCACGTGACCTACCCGCAGGGTGTCGCGTTCAGCTCGATCTTTGAAGCCTTCTGGATCGAGGGGGAATTGGTTGCCGAGGATACCAGAAGCGATGTGCTTTTTTACGATGGAGCCTCAAATGTCGAGGCGCGGTACCGTTTGACCGCCAAAGCTGTAGAGGTCTACAAAACATGGTGACGGTGGCTATTAGCCTCGATCCACCGCGTGTGCGCCGCCCAATAAAGAGTAAGCCCGAACGACCCTTCCAAAACCATCGAGTTCAAGGCGCAATCGATCTTCGGAACACAGAACTACCGGACGTTTGAATTTGAATAGGCAGAACGGTGCAATCTGCAGACGGCTTGATAGCACGTAGCCGTCTGCGATGCCCCTCGGCCTCTGAGCCAAGCGGCCGACGACTATCCGCTATTCTGACGCGGCCCGTGCGCCTCTGGCCCAGGCTTTGAGGCAAAGCAGCTCGGCGGAGATCATTGCTGCTGCGTTTGAGGTCATCTCCGCGTGATCAAATGGCGGAGAGACTTCAACCACATCCATGCCGACAGGATCGAGCCCCTTCAGGGCACGGATTATCGCGAGGGCCTGATAGCTGGTAAGCCCACCGGGGACAGGTGTGCCCGTGCCCGGTGCAGTGGACGGATCGAGGCAGTCTATGTCGAAGGTCAGATAGGTCGGAGCATCCCCAACGATGGACAAGATGGTTGCTGCAATCTCTTCGACGGGCGCAGTATGCACGTTGTCCGCATATAGGATCTTCATGCCGTAGGTCTCTTCGCCTTCGAAACAGGTGCGGATGCCCACCTGAACCGTTCGCTGCGGGTCTATTATTCCTTCTCGCACCGCAAGGTTGAACATGGTCCCGTGATCCATACGTCCACCTTCGTCCGGCTCGACGTCCCGATGGGCATCAAACTGGATCAGGCCAATCGGTCCGTACTTCTCCGCATAGGCTTTAAGTACCGGATAAGTGACGTAGTGATCGCCGCCAAGAACGAGGCTGGCGACTCCACTCGAGATTATCCCCGATATATGGCGCTCGATCGCCAACGGTGCTTCCTGAGGCACGCCCCAGTCAAAAACACAATCACCGTAGTCAATAGTCGCGAGCGTATCGAAGGGATCAAACCGCCATGGCCAGACGGGGCCCCAGGCATGTTGCGCGCTTGCTTTGCGAATGGCCTCCGGGCCAAAGCGGGTGCCGGGACGGTTGCTCACGGACAGATCGAACGGAACTCCGGTGACTGCAACATCCACCCCCTCGAGATCCTTTGTGTATTTGCGGCGCATAAAACTCAGAGCACCAGAATAACTCGGTTCAATCTTTGAGCCTTTGAGTGCACTGCGGTTAAAAGCGGCGTCGATGCTGTGAGATTTGGGTTTTGTGATCATGGTGTCTTGGCCAGTTTTTTGTTGTCGTCGATCGCATGTGACCGGTACTTCACCTGCATAAATCGTTTCGCGATAGGAGCAAAAGGACTTCTGGGCGCCGTCAGTCGTCTTTGTGGTAGACGAGGAAGGGTGTTTTTGTGGCAACCTTGTCGTACAGCATGCGGCCTTTGTAATTGAATTCCTGGGTCATCTAGTAGGTGGTGGGCACACCGTCCGCTTTAGCCCGAGCGTGAACTCCTTCTATCAGCGCGCGGGCCACGCCTCGGCCCCTGACGTCCTCGTCGCAGAAGAGATCCATCAGGTAGCAGGTATCCTCAACAGTCCACATGGAACGATGATACAGAAAATGAGCAAGTCCCACGGGACGGCCGGACATCTCTGCGAACAGACCGCGGTATTCCCCTGTATTCCCGGACAACAGGCGCGCAAAGGAAGTGGCATAGACCTCTTCACTGACGCTGGTTTCATAGAAATCTAGATAGGCAGTCCACAACCGGCGCCAGTCCGACGCATCTGTTTCTTTTAGGGGGCGAACGGTCAGGTCATGGGTCATTGCGCGTGTCCTTGTCTGTGACGTGTCTCACTTAGCGAACAACGCGGGCTTCGATGGTGTCAACGTGCAGGTCTACCGGACGCTCGACGATAGAAACATGTTTTCGTGCACATTAAGAACAACGTAGGTTGCTACGCGATTTACTGTTCCGCGACATTCGATCGCATTCGTTCCATATCTAGTTTCGACACTTCATGCGTCTCCGCTCAGCGCGGATGTTTTTGATATTTTTGATTGAGTCTCTAATTCCGTCCGGCTCCTTTGGGCTCTAAGCAGTCGCTCGGTGGACTGCAAACGAATGGCCGCTTTTTGTGAGAAGCGACTATTACTAAGACTTTGAAAAATCCGCCATAGTTCTTTCGATCTCATGGCAACCATAATTTCTGTAAAAAGTAAGCAAAAGGTAACCAAAACAATAGGTTGATATAACTAAACGCGTCAGATAAACTGAAAGAACTATCAACCTACCAGCCGTGATGGCTGGGCCGCCAATATTGGGATTGGACAGGACGGCACTTCGTCCTCGACGCACTCGATGGCAATGATCCTGATCTCGTTTGAGGTCAGTGTTTTGTCGTCTGGAGTGCGCTCCGAAGCCAGAACATCGCGATCATTGTCTCGAGCGGTTCCTTTATAAGGAACGTATCGATGACGTGTTCGTCTTCTGCTCCCAAGGGCAACCCGCCCAATTTCACTATTCCTGAACCCCTGATCAACCTTGTGCGGCTGTTGGCACGCGAGGCTGCGCGTTCGGATTTCGCAACCCGTTGCAACGGTGAAGACCCAGAGGTGGATCATGGTTGATCTGCCGATCACAGAGGATGCCGCCTATCTCAGCGTGCGCGATGTCGCTGCGCTGTTCCGCATCAGCACCAAGACCGTTCGTCGCTGGATCAAATCCGGCGAACTGCCTGCGACACGGTTAGGCCGCGATTGGCGCATTGCGCGCAGCGACCTGCACGCCCTTGCCCAGCAACGCGGCAATCAGGCAGCAGCCCATGTTCTCTAAGGCCTTCACAAAAATCGGCTTTTCCGGCGTTCGGGAAAACGGGGTCATGGATTTTGGCTACAAATTCACGCCTTTGGTTTCCCGAATGTCCGCAAGAGGGCCGCCATGGGTCTGCATGTCCCCAAATGTCCCCTTTTGTCCCCAATTTCAAAACCGAAGAGGTTTATCATGACACATCACCAAGAGATCCAGCTACCAACAACCCTGGCCGAGGTTCTGGACGTTCTGAAGTCCAATCCAGACCCCGACAAGAAACGCCAACAATCCAAACTGTCCGCGATCTCGCGCATCAGTACATACATGAACCGTCCTCCGTCAGACATTCCGACTGATATCCCGCAACTGCGCAAGCTGCTGGCATCGTTGCATCCCGCCGCCTGCGGGGTGAAGCCCAACACCCTCAGCACCACCAAAAGCGATCTGGCAAGCGCGTTGCGTGCGGTCGGGGTGTTGCAGGATTTTGAAGGAAAATTTGAACTGACCCCAGAGTGGGACACGTTTCTGACGACTGTGCAATCCACCCATCAGGTTTGGGGTTTGATGCGGTTTGCACGCTATTGCAGTGCCCGGTCGATCCAACCGGCGGAGGTCAACAGCGACGTAGTTCAGGCATTTCAGGCAACCCTCGACGCTGCGCTGCTGAAGAATGAACCGGCCAAGTACATTCAGTCCATGATCGATACATGGAACCACGTGATTGACAAACACGGTCTCGATCTTCCCCGGCTGGACCGCTTATCGTCGGACCGCTATGTGGCCCGCCCGCTGACGGACTACCCGGAAAGCCTGCAGGCAGAGATCAAAGCCTATATCGACCGCTTGGCGCAACGTGATTTGTTCAGCGAAGGCGGTCCTGACAAACCGCTGCGCGAGACCAGTCTGCGCAACACCGAAGCCCATCTGCGGCAGATGCTGGACGCGCTGGTAACTTCCGGGCAACGCCCGGAAAAATTCACCAGCCTGTCTGTGGTGGTTACGGCGAACAATCTCAAAACAGCTTTCCGGACGATTATAGACCGGCGTGGGAACGAGGGTCTGCCGACCGGGCTGAGCAATGTTGCAGCAACTTGCATCGCCATTGCACGGCACCATCTGAACGCACCGGAAGACGCCATCAAGGCGCTCAAAGACATTCACAAGAAAGTCGCAGCGACCCCTCGTGGTATGAGCAACAAGAATGCGGAACGCCTAGCGCAGTTCAATGATTGGGAGAACGTGGCCTTGTTGTTGAGCCTGCCGGACACCCTGATGGCACGGGCGGATGACAATCCGACTCGTCGCGACAGCGCATTGGCGGCGATGCATGCGGCGGCACTGACGATCCTCCTGAGCTGTCCCATGCGCGTCAAAAATCTCGCGAACCTTGATTTGGACAAGCATTTGATCCCTGCCCGCTCGGGGACGCACACCTATTATTCCATCCGCATCGAAGGGATCGAGGTTAAGAATGGGGAGCCTATTGAGGTCAAACTGAACACCCGCAGTTCCAAACTTCTGCACCGCTATATCATGCAATTCCGTCCGCAGGTGTCGCAAGCGGGTGGGTGCGCTCTGTTCCCCCGCAGCAGCGATGGAAAGCCTCGTGCGCCCAGCAATTTTGGTGGTGAACTCACCCAGCGGGTCTATCGAGAGACCGGCCTGAAGGTTAACCCGCATCTGTTCCGGCACATCGCAGCCAAGCTGTACCTCGAAGAACGCCCCGGTGACTTCGAGACCGTCCGCCGCCTGCTCAAACATAAACGGCTTCAGACGACGATGGATTTTTATGCCTCGCTTAGCAACCAGTGGGCGCATGATCACTACGACGAGGTGGTACTTTCGAAGATCCGGGGGACGTCCAATGACTAATCCCATTCCGCTTGTTCTTCTTTATCAAGACTGGCCCCAGGCGGACAAAACCGCCTGGGAGGCCCTTTTCGTGGAAGGTGACATTTTTGACGACACAGGCCCTTGTGCGAGTTGGTCTAAAGGCAGCCGCACCAAACGGCGCCAGAGCTATGGATACTGGCTGTCGTGGGTCACGCGTCATCAGCCTGCCCTTTTGGATCAATCCCCGACGGATCGCATTACCAAAGATGCCGTGCGTGGATTTCTGGAAGAAGCTGAGGCGCGTGTGAACGCAATGACTCTCAAGAACATGATCTGCGATCTCTATGTACTTGCAAAAGCTATGCACCCGGCAGGAGATTGGAACTGGTTGAACACACTGTCCAACCGCCTGATATATCTGGCGGACCGGAAAAGCCTGCCGAAGCCAATCGCCATATCTGCGGCACACATTCTTAACAAAAGTTTGCAGCGGCTCGAAGATGTGGAGAATGATCCGTCTCTCACTGACATCAAGCGCGCAATTCACTTTCGCGCGGGTTTGATGATCGCCTTTCTGATCTCGCGGCCCGTACGTCGTCGCGCGTTGCTGGCGCTGACAACGGACCAGCATCTGCGCAAAAACGCCGAAGGGTTCGTGGTTCATCTTTCGGCGGAAGACACCAAAGACAAAAAAGCGCGGTGGTTTCCTCTGCCCAAGTTTCTGGTGCAACCGATGAAGTCTTATTTGGATGTCCATCGCCCGATCTTGCTCGGACCCAAGACATCCAATGCGCTGTGGATCAGCCAATATGGAGATCCGATCACCCCGGACGGCCTGTCTCGTGAATTGCCGAAAGTGGCGCAACGCATGCTGGGCGTTGAATTGCGCACACACAAGTTTCGGCACATTGCGGCGACAAGCATCGCCGAGACGGACCCGGAACATGTCAACATCATCCGGGATATCCTCGGGCATGCCACGTTGGACATGTCCCAGAAGCACTACAATCGTGCCACCGGACTGTCTGCCTGTGACGACTACCAATCTCTCTTGCAGGCAAAGATGAGGAGATTGGATCGCAAACGGTAGGCTTTCTCGCCCACCCGTCGATCTTAGGTGCGGTCAAATACCTATGATCAAGGCAATTTTCATTGCAACGGGTTGCAATCGAAAGTGGAAGACACCGCCCAATCCATGCCTATAATGGGTTGGGCCAACTTGTTTCTCAGTCCGAAAGGCCCGACCCATGCGCGCCGCCATCTACGCCCGCTACTCCACCGATCTTCAAAGTGACGCCTCCATCGAGGACCAACATCGGCTGTGTCTACGCTTGATCAATGGCAACGACTGGCAGGAGGCCCAGACCTATTCCGACCGGGGGCTGAGCGGAGCGTCCCATCTGCGTCCCGGATATCAACGGTTGCTGGAGGACGCTCGATGCAACGTGTTCGATGTCGTCGTAGCCGAAGGTCTCGACCGTATCAGCCGCGATCAGGAACATATCGCGGCCTTCTTTAAGCAGATGCGGTTTCAGGGCATCCCGATTGTCACCGTGGCTGAAGGTGAGATTTCCGAACTGCATATCGGCCTCAAGGGGACTATGAGCAGTCTGTTCTTAAAAGACCTGGCTCAAAAGACCCATCGCGGACTGGAGGGGCGTGTGCGCAAAGGTAAATCAGCCGGTGGTATCACGTATGGCTATGACGTTGTGCGAGATATGGGCGCAGACGGGTTTATCACCACAGGGGAACGGCGGATCAATGAAAGCCAAGCCCAGATCGTTCAACGTATCTTTCAGGACTACAGCAATGGGCTGAGCCCACGCAACATCGCTGCCCACCTGAACGATGAGGGCATTCCCGGCCCCCGTGGAACATGGGGCGCATCGACGATCTACGGCAACCAACAGCGTGGCACCGGCATCTTGAACAACGAACTCTATATCGGGCGGTTGGTTTGGAACCGGCAGCGTTTCGTCAAAGACCCTAATAGTGGTAAACGGCAAGCCCAACCGAACCCTCCCGAGGAATGGGTAATCGAAGACGTACCCGATCTGAGGATCGTGCCCGACGACCTGTGGAACGCGGTAAAGACGCGGCAGGAAAAGACGCGCAATGCCGCGATCAGCGATGGCATCAAGAAGCTGGGCCGCACTAAGCGGGCACGGCATCTGTTTTCCGGCATGCTGACCTGTGGGTGTTGTGGCAGTGGCGTCATCCAAGTCGGAAAGCAGTATTACGGGTGCTCCGCTCACAAGAATAAGGGCACCTGCGGCAACCGGTTGACGATAAAACGCACAGACTTGGAGGACCGTGTTCTCTCCGGCCTCAAGGAACAGTTGCTGCACCCTGATCTGATTGCGGAATTCACCATCGCCTATCAAGAGGAATACAATCGTCTTGCTGGGTCCATTCAACAGGAACGGAGTAAGGCCGAACGGAATCTGGCGAAAGTAGAGAGTAAGATCGCCAATCTAATAAACGCCATCAGCGATGGCATGTTTCACGCCAGCATGAAGGATAAGCTGACAGCGTTGGAGGTTCGCAAATCGGAACTCGAGACCTTGATCGCCGCCGCCTCTGATGAACCACCGGTTTTGCTGCACCCCGGTCTGTCCGATGTGTATCGGGAACAAGTCGCCAATTTGACCACAGCATTGCGCGATCCCTCTTCTCAAGCTGAAGTCACTTCGATCATTCGAGGATTGTTGTCGGAGATTCGATTGGTCCCGGTAGATGGGACATATGCAATTGAATTGGTTGGGGAGTTGGCAGGTTTGCTTGCGTTGGGAGTACCCCAGAACGAACGAAGCCGCCCTGAGGCGGCTTGTTCGAGACTCTGTTCGCCAACGCTGGTTGCGGGAGCAGGATTTGAACCTGCGACCTTCAGGTTATGAGCCTGACGAG
>NZ_WQHP01000014.1 GCF_013035315.1 Ruegeria arenilitoris
CGCGAGTGTCGTTGGCCTTACTTATCTTTACGGGCAAAACTATCCAAAGGGACAAGCTCTGGAAGCGGGGCTAACCTTATCTTTTGGCGATAATGACAATGAAACGACAGATGCGAATTTTGACGACGGGGACTCTTCGTTCTGGCATCTACGAGGCGGCATCGGATACGAAAGCCCACTAACGGGCTTGTCGCCCAACACAGCTTGGCGCACCGAGATCTGGGGGCAGTACACAACAGACCGGCTGCCCTCTGTCGAAGAGTACTTCCTTGGTGATCGCTACGCTTTGCGCGGATATCGTTTTGACGAAGTGGATGGTGATTCCGGGATTTCCGCGATTTTCGAAGTGTCTCATTCCTACTTCCCCAGTTCCCAGAGCATACATCGCTTAACGCCCTTTGCCTTTTTCGACGTGGGTTACATCTCGAACAATGACCCTGCGAGTTTCGAAGTTGATAATGCTACACTGGCGTCGACAGGTCTGGGTTTGGACATTGAGTTTAAGCAAAATCTATTCCTGTCCGGATATGTCGGTGTCCCTTTGAGAGACGGCCCTTTGACCGACTCTGGCGATCCTGGCGCGTATCTTGCTCTGACAACAAGTTGGTGAGGATGTTATGAAACTGAACCGAATTGCTGTACTTACCGCAACTTGTCTAATTGCAGAACTGGCCGCTACTCAGGTCTTTGCCCGCGGAAATCACTACGGGTGGTGCCGAGGCGTAGGGAACCCACACCAGTCGAGCCAAGGGTGCGGGCAGGCTGGCGGGCAAGGGGCAGGTAATCAAGTTACTGGTCCAACTCAGCCGGTGGCAAATCAATTGCCGCCTAAGGGAACGCAGCAAACGCCCACGTCCGTTACTGTTCCAGTCCTTGCGCCGGGCGCGGTCCCGAACGCAATTCCCGGTCAGGTTCCTATTGCGACACCGATAGCGGTTCCTGGTCAGGTTCCCACGCCGGTAGTAGCGCCGACCCTAACTCCGCCTCTGGCACCAAACGCGACACCAAACCGGGTTCCGACAGCTGTTCCAAATCAGGTTCCGCCATTGGCTACTGGTCCCACCGCGGTGCCCCCGCAAGTTCCGACTGCAACTCCCAATCAAGTTCCGGTCGCTACCCCTGGCCAGGTTCCGCCTCAACCCACCGGCCCAACAGCGGTGCCGCCACTTGTGCCCACCGCAACACCAAACCAAATACCAGTCGCAGTTCCTGGTCAGGTCCCACCTCAGCCCACTGGACAAGCTGCTGTGCCACCGCTCGTCCCGACTGCAACACCAAACCAGATTCCGGTCGCAGTGCCCGGCCGTGTTCCGCAACCCAGCGGTACTACGGCGACACCACCGCTTGTCCCAACCGCAACCCCCAATCAGGTTCCAACGGCGGTTCCTGGCCAGGTTCCACAGTTGACACCAAAACCGACGGCAACTCACGTGGCCGTCCCAGGACATCCGAAACCACAAGGCGTCGTGACAATCATGCGCCCAAAGCCGAGGCCGACAACCGGTACTGTCCAACAACCTGGCACAACACAAGTGACCCACCATTTAACCCACCAAAGTAATGCGAAGAAACACGATCACGTCGCAGCAACACCTGGACGACATGACCCGCACGACCTACCGAGGTTCCGCAACGCGGCGGCCAAGGAAGACTGGGAATGCGTTGCCAGCGGATTTGGACAGCGCCGGTATGATGCTGGGCGAGGCGTGTTGCTGAACAACGGAGCGTTGCGGCACCTCGGAAACGTGGACGCAATGGCACGCGATGTACCGGCACGACATCCAAAACACTCTGGCTGCATTATTTCGGTCAAACGAAAGCAGCGATGAAATAGTTCGGCATTCATCACGGCACGCGCCATCGCAAAGACCTTAAGCCAACATGGAAAAAACCTCGGCAACTCGCTGAAAGGTCCAATAGCAGGCGATAGCCGCACATCCACCGGCTAAGCCAACTCGTAGGGACATCCACAAGCTGGAGTTCACGCGCCGACACATTATCAAGGCAGGCCAGAGCGCAAGAATAATGGCGACCTGGCCAAGTTCGACGCCTAGATTGAAGGCAAGTAGGCTTTGCCAGATGTTTGGGGATGTGACCTGCAAGATCTTTTGCAACACAAAGCTAAACCCAAGCCCGTGCAAGAGACCAATCAGCGTTGTCAGAAGCACCATCGTGACCTCTGAACGCGCGTTGTCCATGGAAGTCATAAACGCTGCTGCGGCTGCAAAAATGATAGAAAGCGCGATCCCGGTTTCAACGGCAGGAACAAACCACGCGCCCGATGGTACAAACCCGAAAAACCCCAGCGACAGCGTTACGCTATGCCCAACGGTAAAACCGGTCGCACGCAGCAATAGCGCCCTGAGGGTCTGCGCTCCAATGACCAAACACACAACAAAAAGAACATGATCCAATCCTTCGAGGATATGTCGTATACCTTCCCAGACAAAACTCAGGAATCCTCCATACCCCTCTTGCTGAACCACCAATGGTTCAGTCATCAGGCCCCGAGATCGGAATATCTGCGGTGTGTCCGACGCGTAGTCGAGAATGAGGTTGGCCGTTTGGTCCTGATCGGGCAAGCCGGGGTCCAGCACGTTGGTAATGCTGTAAGATTGGACCGGGCCGTCAGTGTCATAATGCAGGAGGAGATCGACAATTGTGTCACCAACAAATAACGGTGGCGTTAAGGCCGTTTCGGTGTCCACGGCCTGTTGAGCTTCGGCCAAAGTCGCAAATCCGGGCTCATTTCCAACTCGATGCAAGCGAACGGACTTAACTGTTCCTCTTAAGCGTTGATTGTCGACCAACAGATGCAACCCACCTTCGGCGAATTGCCCCAGCCCATTAGGATCGCTCATGACAGCCTGCAAGTCGACAAAGTGGACCAACTGACCGTCGCTCAGAGCATTAGTCGTGAATGGTGCAGCTTTCGGCAAGGCATCACCATCCTGATCACCGACCTTGTCTGCAACCAGATAAGGCATGGGCGTACGGATGTAGACACGCAGACCGTCTTCGGAATGCTCGACATGCGAAATTCGAACGTTGAGGTTTAGCAAAAAATGCGCCGATGCTGACAGCGTCAGTGACAAAAGCACTCCGACAAACAGAGCGCCGAAAGCAAGAACCTTTGGACTTAAACGCTCATGCATTTGGATCTCGGGCCTCGATTACAGTTAATCCATCCAGCTTCCATTGCCCTGACTCAGACACAACCTCGGCTAGCACCCGGAACGTAACCGCGCGTATATGAGCGTGTCCCCAATGACCGCCTTGGGCTTTCACTGTCCATTTTGCCAGAGAGCTAAATCCACCCGGTTTAAGGGTCGGGTCAACGCGCTCTACTTTCAGGGCACTAATATCTGTAAGTGTAGCAAGACTGCCTCCTGGCGTTCGGATTACGAGACCACGTTCTACCTCTGTTGCGATGTCGCCCAGAGACGCTGCCGTTACAATGTGGGCCAGCTCTGCCTTTCTTGCTTCCGACGAAGTTTCCAGGGTCACCGTGTTCAAGTTTTCGACCATCGAGCGCAGTATATCTTCCGCAACCTGTTGCTCAGGGGGCTCGGGTTTTTTCCACGGTGACTCCGGCAAATATCCCGAAAATGTCAGGGTTGCCGAAGCAGCGGCAGTCATAGTTACGCAACTGATGCGCTTTGCAACCTTGTCCTTGCACAGCAGGAAGAAACCAAGTGAGGCGGCACTGATCATCCCGGCGATCAAAGCCACTGCCGGGTTCTGCCGTTTCTGCTGCTCAACTGGAATCCGATTAACTGATGCTTTTTCGTATTGGAGCAAGTGGTTCTGCCAGTGAAACTGGGGGTCCGCTGGTGTCACAGCTCCAAAGAACGGCCCGGCGATATCGTTTGAAATGGTCGCGACGCGGGAAATCTCCTCGTCAAACATATCCCATGTGACTGCCACCTGATTGGGAAGGTCTGCCGATGAGAAAGACAGAATAGCCCCGATAAACGCATTGTTCACGGACACTTCCTTTCCCGGTTCGACAACCTGAAAACCCTGCGATGTCAGCTCCAGGAGTTTTGCAGTAGCGTTTGAAGGTTGCGCTGATTTGCCATCAATGGTCACCGGGTTACGAGAAGCCAGGAAGGACGCCGCCTGGTTTACGATTAAGGCGCTACGCTGTGGCGAAAGTGTTTGTCCCACTGTGAAAGTTTCACCAATCCAAGGCGCGAGTTCTCGCAAGCGGATCAGCGTCTCATGCCGAACTTCACGAGGTTCGATGTAAAGAAAGGTGGAAGTTCCGTCCTGCGCTTTTCGATTCAGGCTTTCAGCAGAAAAACGGCTATCCCACGGATCAGGCCAGTGAATCCTTAACTCTGCTGGCTTTGACAAGAAGCGGAAATCCGTGACCGGAACCTCTCGGTCAAAAACCTGCATCCCGATTGTCACCAGGGGTTCGTCATCCCGCGATGGAGGCATTATAGTCAGCTCTTCGGGAAGTGAATTTTGAAACGGAAAGAACACTTCGAGGAACAAAACACGCGGATCTGGTGGCGGGCTCGGCACAATTTGACCCGAGAATGGATCGCGCTGACCCGCAAGCGGTGAGGCCCGGTCTATGCGCGTTCGGTATTCTAACTTTCTGATTTCAGCGTGTAGGGCCTGTCCGTCCCTTCCAACAATCGACAGCGCCCGACTTTCGGCTTGGGCAGAACTTTGTTCAGCCTCTGGCTCATCCCTGACGAAATCGGATGACCAACCGATTGGCAGCATATCCGAAAACAACGGAATATCTTCGACATAGACTTCAAGGTCGACGTAGACCCCATCATCTTTGACATGAAGGACAGCGATATTGCGGGCGACTTCTGATCCGTTAGTCAGAACGACATCCGCCGAAACGGCTTGTGCACCTGGGGCCATCAGGCTCAGCATCAGGAATAGTCGGTACAGATACTGCCAAATCTGAATTTTGTTCACTCCTGAACGTTAATTATCCGGCATTGGCGGTGGCGTGTAACCATCCCATTTGCCGGCTTGAACCTTTTCAGAAGGCTCTTTTTCTTTTGAACGCGGTGCATTGATGTATTCGTCGCTCACAGCTGGTGGCAGAGCATATTCGTCAACACTCGCTTCCCGAACAACGATCTGATCCTTGGTCACGTTGATCACCTGTAGATCTCGTGCGAGCGTCAGAGGCCCATCGTAAGTCGAACGGACGCCTTCCAAAATCGCCTGATAATTTTCTGGTGAAAGAACAGAGTGATACCCTAGGGCCATGCGTGGCTCGACAGCGGACATAACTTTGCCGAAAGCCGCAGGTTCCGTATGAACGCGCGTAGCTACATAAGTCGCCTGTTTCATGTCCCAGCCAAAATAAGGGGCTAGCGCATCCGGTGGTAGAAACGCCTCGTGAGAAGCGAGGTCCGCCCCTTTGGCATATTCTACATACCATTTGTTCGGGTATGTATCGCCACCAAAGACATATTTCAGTCCATTCCATTCTAGAGAGTAGCTTACCGAGCCATCTAGACTGTGGATCGCTGGCCAAGAACGGATAGTTACGTCGTTCTCCTGATAAACAATCTCGTTTTCCTGCATGTAATCGAATTCAGTGACTTCGAGCTTGGCGCCATCATCCGGCAGCGCGCCCGTTCGCGTGGCCAAGTCCCAGGCGTAAGCTTTGGACATGCCCTCAACATAGGCTTTGGTGCCCAGTTCATCTTCTGATCCGGACGGGCCGAAGATGCGGAGCGGGGTATATCTGCCTGAAAGCCAACCTCCGACGTGGAGGCCCATGAAGTCTCCAACGTGATCAACATGCAAATGGCTGAAGAAGACCTTGTCGATCTTTGCGAAGTCCGGTCGCAGCGAGAACAGGTTTCCCGTTGCGCCAGTTCCTACGTCAAACAGAAAGACGTCCCCATTCCCAAGTTCCACGTAAAACGAAATCGAAACGGCTGCCTTGGTTTGGTTTGGCATCCCCGTTCCCAATGCCGTGATACGCATCTCATCCTCGCCGAGGATTTCAGTGTTGGGAAAGTAAGACGCGGGATATACACCGTTTTCGATTTCAGTGGCACTCCGACCCGTCGGCAAGGCGTTTTGCGCCGTGGCTGTGCCAGCCAGCGTCATGCCTAATGCCATCAATGTACCGGCTGCGGTTTTCATAAAGTTATTCATTGATCCCCCCTTTCAAAGCGAAGCCTCTTAAGAGAACACGAATTCGTGAACCTCTCGTTCACCATAGACAACTCTACGGTAGATCCATAGACTGCTCTATGTCAAATGAAGAATGCTGTAATCTGAATGTCAGAAACTGTCACCCGAGCCTCACCCAAAAACGCCGCGACCAAGGAAGACTGGATATTGCTGGCCTACAAAGTCCTCAACGAGGGCGGTGTTTCCGCGATAAAGGTCGTGCCAATGGCAAAGCGAATGAACCTGACAAGCGGTAGCTTTTATTGGCATTTCAAGAACGTCCGTGAGCTTTTGGATGAGGTTCTCAGATATTGGGAGCAGGAACTGACTGACAACGTGATCACAAAGGCAAAGACATTTGGCGGCCCCCCAAAAGACCGTATTCTTCTCCTTATGAAAAAGGTCATTGAAGAGGACGCCGCCTTGCCGGACCACGCCGTATCAGTCTGGGCAAAAACTGATGAAAAGGTGCAAGAAGCGTACCAAAGAACCATCGGTAAACGCTTCCAGTTCGCCGCTTGGATGTTTGAACAGGCCGGGTTCTCGAAAGAAGAAGCGAAAGCGCGTGGAAGACTGATGGTCACTTCGCTGATGGGAGACTCTTCGACCGGTCTGAAGGCGCAAGGCGATTGGGAAAAGGTTATAGAACGCGAACACGCAATTCTTGTTGGAAAGTAGAAAGAATATCAGGGTTACGTACAGTTTTCAGTAATAGCACGGGCTTGAAAAGTCCTCATTTGTTCAAAACCCGATCGCCGCTGTGGGCGCGCTTCGATCAGCCAAACGTCGTTGGCAGTTCGATGAAACAAATGACCATCGTACCTGCGGTGTGGTTAACATTAGGAAACACTCGCTGCGTTTGAGAGTTGGCATTGAATCCGAACGATCGGATCGGGAAATCTTTAACACTTGTAGCAAGACCAACACCTGGAGGATTAGAAACTCGCGTCGATCTTTCTGGAGTTGATCCGTTTGACAGGCTCAACAATCCATTGATTATGTGCGCATGACCAAAGCTCAACGACCGCCAAAACCAAAACCCTTTCCTTACACCCCGGAGCCGGACCGCTATGAGCGGATGGTTTATCGGCGATGTGGGCGGTCGGGTGTGAAGCTTCCTGTTGTCAGCCTGGGCCTGTGGCATAATTTCGGTGCAGACTCGACGCACGAAAACAAGCGAGCAATGTGTCGGACCGCGTTCGACCATGGGATCACTCACTTTGATCTGGCGAACAACTACGGTCCACCACCTGGTGCAGCCGAAGAGGCATTTGGCGAGATCCTCAAAACGGATTTCGCGGGTTACAGGGATGAGCTGATCATTTCCTCAAAGGCTGGCTACGACATGTGGCCGGGACCCTACGGAGAATGGGGGTCGCGCAAGTACATGATTGCGTCCTGTGACCAATCACTCGCGCGCATGGGTCTTGATTACGTCGACATCTTTTATTCCCACCGCTTTGACCCCGACACCCCGCTCGAAGAGACGATGGGCGCGTTGGATCATATCGTACGGTCGGGCCGCGCGCTCTACGCAGGTATCTCGAGCTACAACTCCCAACGCACGCGCGACGCGGTGAAGATTCTCAACGACCTTGGGACACCTTGTCTGATTCACCAGCCTTCTTACAACTTGCTCAACCGGTGGGTGGAGCGGGACGGATTGCTCGATACTCTGGACGATCTTGGGGTAGGATCGATTGCATTCACGCCGCTGGCACAAGGCATTCTAACGTCAAAATACCTGCGCGATATTCCAGATGGCAGCCGTGCTGCACAAGGAAAGTCACTACTTGATGGCATGATCAACGAGCGGTCCTTGGCAAGTGTCCGTGCTCTGAACAACATGGCTGAGGCACGTGGTCAGACTCTGGCGCAAATGGCTCTGGCCTGGGTGCTCAGAGCCGGAAGGGTGACGACCGCCCTTATTGGTGCGTCCCGACCCGAACAGATCGTGGATTGCGCGGGCGTTTTTGAAAATCTCGAGTTCAGTGCTGAAGAGTTGGAAAAGATCGATGAAATCAGTTCGGAAGAAGATATCAATTTGTGGGCGCGGTCGTCAGAAACAGAATGATAATCCAAAGAAGCCCACACTGCCGCAGCCTATAGAACTTTGGATTGACGGCGGGTTCAACTTCTTCAGTTGTCCCAAACAACTATAAAAAGCGATCGACCCAAAGACGAACTGATTGTGATCAACAGTATCTCGTCGTCTCAAAACTATGGTGTGACGGTGCAAGTCGGTTACACAACGCCCGAGTTTCCAACCTCGGTGGAGGCTTGTTTTCTTTCGGAAATTACCTCAAGGGAAGATCGCTTGGCCTACCTTCGCAAAATAGCATTGGGCGAAAACCCGGATTCTCTGCAAGAGTTTTCTGATCAAGCGGCGGTCTGCGCCGACTAAAACTGCACTTCGCTCGGAAGCCCCGAGAGCAATGCCATAAGCGAGATTTCAACACCTATCCGTCATGGCATGGGCCAATCCGTGATCGCTTCATTGACGATTCCGCATTTCCCGTCCGCTTTGATCGACAACCGGAGTAAATTTGTCATTGGTGCGCTAAAAACGGCGGCTCAGCTGCAAGCCAGCGTTGCGACCTCAATGCCCCGCCCCGCACGCCTTGGTATCAATTCACCTGACAATCTGCAGATGAAACCATCCGGCCCACCCAAAGGGCAGGCCGGACTGCGTGAGTGGTTGTACTTAGTCGTACAGAACGGCCGAGATTTTCGGGTCATCAATGTTCGAGGCATCGTAGTAGTAGAAACCTGTGTCGATTAGACCTGGAACCTCTTCCCCGTTCAGAGCCGCAACTGCTGCCTTCACCGTCTCGTAGCCGATGCCGACCGGGTTTTGCGTGATCGCGCCGGCCATCAGACCGCTCTTGATTGCGTCTTTCTGAGCTTTGCCGCTGTCATAGCCGATGATGACCAAATCCTCGGTGCCCAGTTCCTGAACGCCGTTCACAACACCGATGGCCGAACCTTCGTTGGTGCCGAAGATGCCATTCAGATCAGGGTTCGCCGTCAGGATCGCCTTGGTGACTTCGGTCGATTTCAGGTGGTCGCCCTGGCCGTACTGAACCGTGACAACTTCGATATCCGGGTACTTCTCAGCCATGCGATTGACGAAGCCGTCGCGACGGTCGATGCCGGTGCGGCTGGTCTGGTCATGCGCAACAACCGCGACTTTACCCTTGCCGCCAATTTTCTCGGCCATCTTGTCAGCGGCAAGCCCGGCTGCCGCCAGGTTATCCGTTGTCGCGGTCGAAAGCGGAATGTCACTGTCAACACCGCTGTCGAAAGCGATGATCGGAATGCCTTTTTCGTTGGCTTGCTTCAAAAGCGGGATTGCAGCTTGGCTATCCAAAGCGGCAAAGCCGATAGCTTTGGGGTTATTGGCCAAAGCGGCAGCCAGCATATCGATCTGACGGTCCACCATTGTCTCATTGTCTGGGCCTTCGAAGGTGATGGTGACATTGAACTCATCAGCCGCTTGTTCCGCACCCGACTTCACCGCCTGCCAGAACTGGTGCTGGAAGCCTTTGGATACCAGCGGGATGTAAATCTCTTCGGCTGCCGCCATCGAAGCGGGTCCTGCCAGGGTGGCTGCGCTCAGCGCCCCCAGAATGAAACGACGTGTTAACATGTTTTCTCCTCCAGTTGGTCGTTTTGGTCTTTGATTTAGTTGCTTAGTCATCCCGATTTCTTGCGCCGCGCCATGTCGGCGTAGACGGCCAGGATGATGATTGCTCCGGTCACAACGGTCTGCCATTCCTGTGCGACGGACAGCACGCGCAATCCGTTGGTCAGCACGGCCATAATCAAGGCACCAATGAGCGTACCCAGGATTGTCCCGCGCCCGCCGGACAGAGATGTCCCTCCGATGACCACGGCAGCGATCGCTTCCAGTTCGTAACCCAGTCCCAATGCCGGTTGCGCGGAATTCAGACGCGAGGCGATGAGGATTCCGGCGATTCCGCAGATCGCGCCGGCCAGCGCATAAATGCGCATCTTCCACATGTCGGTATTCACCCCTGACAGGCGCACCGCTTCTTCATTGGAGCCAAGCGCGAAGGTGTAGCGGCCCAGAACCGTGCGCCCCAGAATGTAGGATGCCGCGATGGCAACCAGGAACAGGATCAGCACACCGTTCGGGATGGGCAGCGACGGGAAAATCTCTCCGATCAGTGACCCGCGCGAAATCAGGTCGAAACCCGGCGTGTCGTTGAAATATATTGGCCGCGTCCCCGAAATCACCAGTGACAGGCCTTTGAGGATCAGCATCATCCCAAGCGTGGCGATGAAGGGCGGAATTTTCATTTTCGCGACGAAAGTGCCTGAGCAAAGTCCGCAAAATGCGCCCGCCGCAATGGCTGCGGCAACGCCCAACAGCAAGGGCATGCCGAGATACGTTAACACCACGCCCGCGATCACGGCGCAGAAGGTCATCAGCGTACCAACGGACAGATCAATCCCACCCGTGATAATGACCAGCGTTGCTGCGACGGCCAGAACGCCGTTGACCGACGTTGCCTGCAGAATGGCGATCATGTTCGAGGTCTGCATGAAGTTGGGTGATGCAATGGAAAAGCCGATCAGCAACACGATCAAACTGGCAAAGGCCAACAGCTTTTGACACGCGCCACTGTCCGCAAGGCCCGAGAGTGGCTTTTTCTTTTCGATGTCGGTTGCTGTGGTCATTGGACTGTCCCTGTTACCTGCATCGCCGCCGCACGTTGCGTGGCCAGATGCATGATGTCTTCTTGTGTGGTGTCTTTTCCGCCGGGCAGAATGCCGGTCAGTCGCCCTTCACACATCACGGCGATGCGATGGCTGAGGCGCATGATTTCGGGCAGTTCGGATGAGATCACGATGATCGTCTTGCCCTGTCCCGCCAGTTCTTCCAGCAGCTTGTAAATCTCGGATTTTGCGCCGACGTCGATGCCGCGGGTGGGTTCGTCAAAGATCAGAATATCGCAGTCACGCAGCAGCCATTTGGCGATGACAACTTTCTGCTGGTTGCCGCCTGATAGCAGGCGAACCTCCTGAACATCTGATGGCGTCCGAATGCCCAATTGTTGGATATAGCTTTTAGCGGTGTCGCTGATTTCACCATCGTGCAGAACTCCGCCTGCGCCGGTGAACAGGTCCATCGAGGCAAGGGCGATGTTGTCGCGTACATTCATACCGGTGGCGAGGCCGAAATGCTTTCGGTCCTCGGAAAGGTATCCGATCCCCGCTTTGACGGCGTCTGTGGGTGATTTGATCGACACCACCTGACCATGCACCCGGATTTCGCCACTATCCTTGGGGTCCGCCCCGAAAATGGCGCGCGCGACCTCAGTGCGCCCCGCCCCCATCAGGCCGGCAAAGCCCAGAATTTCACCCTTTTGGACCGAGAAGCTGACGTCCTGAATTTCGTTGCTCCGGCTCAGCCCGGTGACCTGCAGAGACATCTCAGCATCACCCAGATCGGGCACGTCCAGCGGTTCTTCTTTGACCTCGCGGCCGACCATCATGGCGATGATCTGGCTGATCGGGGTTTCAGCAGCCCCAACGGTTCCGACATATTCCCCATCGCGCATGACCGTCACGCGATCCGAGATCTGCTTGAGCTCGTCCATCTTGTGGCTGATGTACACGATGCCCACGCCCTCGGCCTTGAGGCGGCGAATAATGACGAAAAGCTCGGCAATCTCGGCGTCATTCAGGGCCGCCGTGGGCTCGTCCATGATCAGCACTTTGGATCGGAACGACAAAGCCTTGGCGATCTCGACCATCTGCTGTTTCGCAATGGTCAAGCTGCCCACCAACGCCTTCGGATCAAGGCTGAGATTCATCGAAGCAAAGATTTCGGCGGTCTGCGCATTCAGCGCGGCCTCGTCCAAACGCCCAAAGCTTTTACGCGGTTCACGCCCGATAAAGATGTTTTGAGCGACGGTCAGGTCGTTCATCAGGCTCAGCTCCTGATGGATGATCCCGATGCCCAGATCCTGCGCCTCACGGGGGGTTGTCGGGCTGACTTCGCGCCCTTCGATCTTCAGCGTTCCACCATCGCGCTGATAGATGCCTGACAGGATCTTCATCAGCGTGCTTTTCCCGGCCCCGTTCTCACCCATCAGCGCGTGAACTTCGCCCGGTTCAAGATCGAACTGCACGGATTTCAGCGCGTGCACGCCGGGGAAGAACTTATCAATCCCCGTCATTTCGACCAATTTATTCATTTTCCCTCCCATGTGCCCCTCTCCCTTGGGCCAACGCGGATCACATCACCGCGCCGATTTGCCAGGGGACGAATTCAACGCCCCCAAAGCCAAGTTCCTCGCTTTTGGTTTTTTGGCCCGACGCAACGCGGATGAGCATTTCGAACAGCTCTTCGCCTTTTGCCTCGATGCTGATCCCGTCAGTCACGATGTCACCGCAATTCAGGTCCATGTCGTCGGCCATGCGGGCATACATCTCGGAATTGGTGGCCAGCTTGATACAGGGCGTCGGCTGATACCCCGAAACCGAGCCGCGCCCGGTAGTGAATACGATCAGGTTTGAACCCGACGCCACTTGTCCGGTGACCGAACACGGATCGAACCCCGGGCTGTCCATAAAGACGAACCCGTGCTTGTCGACCATCTCACCGAATTTGTAGACATCGCGCAGAGGGGCTGTACCTCCTTTGGCAACGGCCCCCAGCGATTTTTCAAGAATGGTCGTGAGGCCACCGCGCTTGTTGCCGGGGCTTGGGTTGTTGTCCATCTCACCGCCATTGCGAGCAGTGTAGTCTTCCCACCAGTGGATACGTTCGATCAGCTTTTCGCCAACTTCGACTGTTTCGGCCCGCCGCGTCAGCAGGTGCTCTGCCCCGTAGATTTCCGAGGTTTCCGACAGGATCGTCGTGCCCCCGTGGCGCACCAGCAGATCCGAGGCATATCCCAGCGCCGGGTTCGCCGTGATCCCCGAATACCCATCGGAGCCACCGCATTGCATGCCGACCGTAATGGCACTGATCGGAGCAGGGGCGCGTTCGGCGTGATTGGCCAGTTCGGCGATGCCGCGCAGCTCTTCCAGCCCCCGTTCGATGGTGCGCCGCGTTCCCCCCTCGTTCTGAATAGTCATGTAACGCAGGGCACCGTCAGCGCGGATTGGACGACCGCCGACAAGGTCCGCGACCTGCATGACCTCACACCCAAGCCCAATCAGCAGAATACCCCCGAAATTCGGATGCTGTGCATACCCGGCCAGCGTTCGGAACAAGGTGGCATAGCCCTCATCCTTGCCGGACATTCCGCAACCGGTCCCGTGCACAATCGGCACCACACCGTCCACATTTGGGAAACTGTCCAGCAGGCCGGATTTTTCTGCCGCCTCAGCGATAAAACGAGCCACCGATCCCGAACAGTTCACGGTGGTCAGAATGCCGACATAGTTTCGGGTGCCCACCTTACCGTCGGCGCGATGGTATCCGTCGAATGTCCGCTCTTCGGTCAGAGTGGGTAGTGGCGCGTTCGCGCTGGCATGTGCGTAGTCTTGCTGATGCGCACCCATACCAAGGTTGTGCACGTGTATATGTTCGCCCGGCGCAATATCGCACTTGGCCTGTCCGATGATCTGGCCATAGCGAACAACGTTTTCGCCCGCCTGGATTGGTGACACCGCAATTTTGTGACCGCGGGAAACAGGCCCAACCAACGGCAACGGAACATACGCTGGTTTCTCACCCGCCTGCAGGTCGCGCAATGCAATGACGATATTGTCCTGCGGATTAAGCTTCACGACGTCCCGCGTCGCCTCTTCCAAAACATCTATGCCGCCGTGTGCTTGCATCTCTTCCCCGCTTGCTTGGCCAATGTTGCTAAATCCAAAATCGCCACTTGTCAACTAACATGTTAGAATGCTAAATTGCTTAGCATGAACAAACACCAAGATATTGATGCCGCGCTGCTGCCTGAGATCACGACGATCGATGGGCCGCTGACTCAACGGGTTCACCACTCTTTGAAGCAGGCGATTCTCTCGCTTGATTTCCCTCCCGGAGCGAATCTCCGGAAAGCGCCTGTGTGTGAGCGATTGGGCGTATCTCGTGCGCCTGTTGCCGACGCGATCGCGCGTCTGGCCTCTGAAGGGCTGGTGGACGTAGTGCCGCAATCCGGCACCCGCGTATCCTATTTCTCGATGGACGAAATTCGCGAAGGCGTTTTCCTGCGCGAGGCGCTTGAGCTTGCAACCGTCGCCAAGGTCGCGCGCGATCTGACCGACGATCAGCGCAAACGGTTAAGCCGCAACATGCGTCTGCAGGAACTGCTGATCGAGGATGAGGACATCCCCGGCTTTTATCAGGCAGACGAAGAATTCCACGGCTTACTGATGGAGTTCACCGGATTCCGACGTCTTGCGGACGTTGCGCAAACCGTATCGTTGCAGGTTAGCCGTGCCCGTATGTTGCTGCTGCCGACACCCGGCCGAATAGCTGAGACTTTGGCAGAACACCGGGCGATTTTCGAAGCAATTAGCAATCGCGATGAACAGGCTGCGCAGGACGCCATGCGCACCCACCTTGGGCAGCTGATGCCGCGTATCGAGCAGCTGGAACAGCAACAGCCCCATTTGTTCAACCTTACTCCACAGTCGAAGAGCGAGGCAGGATGACCGTTTCCCAGACAGAATTACTGAACAACCGCACTGCGCGGCCCGTTCCTCTGACCCGAATGGGATTCGGTGGGGCACCGCTGGGCAATCTGTACCGCAAAGTCTCGGACGAGGACGCGCAGGCTGCATTGCAAGCCGCCTATGACGCAGGTATCCGGTTTTTTGATACCGCACCCCAATATGGGCTTGGCCGGTCAGAGCATCGGTTTGGACAGGCGATTGGCCGGTTCGGTCGCGAGAACATTCAGCTCTCGACCAAGATCGGTCGCCTGTTGCTGGATTGCGAGCCGCATGAGGTGACACCCGAAGCCTTCGTCGATGTACCGCAGAAACGGATCGTGTTCGACTATACCTATGACGGAGTCATGCGGTCTTACGAGGCCAGCCGCGACCGGATCGGTGTGGCCAATTCAGACATTCTTCTGGTCCATGATGTCTGTGTCTTCAGCCAGGGCAGTCAGGAAATGTCGGATGCCAAAGTGCGAGAGCTTTTTGACGGCGGGGGGTACAAAGCGCTGACGGAATTGCGCGATGCAGGCGAAATCGCTGCAATTGGGGCGGGCGTAAACGAATGGCAGGTTTGCGAAAGGCTTCTTGGGCTGGGGGATTTCGACGGGTTCCTGCTGGCCGGACGCTATACGCTGCTGGAGCAGGAAGCGCTCGACAGTTTCCTGCCACTTTGTGAGCAGCGCGATGTCGGGATTATCCTCGGCGGACCGTACAACTCAGGCATCCTCGCCACCGGAGCTGTGCCCGGGGCCAAGTACAACTACGCGGACGCTCCCGAAGACATTCTGGACCGGGTCCGCAAGATCGAAGCCGTGTGCGCAGCCCACAACACTCCGCTGATTGCGGCGGCGTTGCAATTTGTCCTGGGCCATCCTTGCGTCAAAACAGTTGTACCCGGGGCCGTCAACGCATCCGAAGTCCAATCCAATGTGGCACTGATGGAGCGTGACATTCCTCCGGGTCTGTGGTCGGACCTGCGATCAGAAGGCCTGATCCGACCGGATGCGCCTCTGCCAAGCGAGACTGCAGATGCTGCGTAACATCGACCCAATCCTGTCGCCAGAGTTGCTGTATACCCTCAGGGCCATGGGCCACGGGGATGAAATCGTCATCGCAGACGCGAACTTCCCGGGTTCCAGCAGCGGACCGGATTGCATCCGGGCGGATGGATCTTCGGCCAGTGAAGTGTTGCAAGCGGTCTTGTCGGTGATGCCGTTGGACACATTCGTTTCTGATCCGGCGTTGACCATGCAGGTTGTCGGCGACCCGGATGCAATTCCTGACGCAGTCGCGGATTTTCAGCGCATCATCGACACAGCCGCCGACAACCCGGCCAAGGTTCAGGGCTTGGATCGGTTTGCATTCTACGAGCGTGCGGCCAACGCTTTTACCATCGTTCAAACGGGCGAGCGCAGGCTTTATGGCAACATCATCCTGAAGAAGGGTGTGATCGGATGAAGATTGACGCGCATCAGCATTTCTGGGCTTTGGAGCGCGGCGACTATGGCTGGCTGACGCCCGATCTGGACGCGATCTACCGAGATTTCACGCCGGACGATCTAATACCATTGCTTAAGGCCGCTGGGATCGACGGCACGGTCCTTGTCCAGGCAGCACCCACAGTGGCCGAGACCGAATACATGCTCTCTCTGGCCGACCAGAATGCCTTTATCAAAGGTGTTGTTGGCTGGGTGGATTTCGAAGCTGATGATGTTGGCGCAAAGATTGCTACTTTGGCCGCGCACCCAACACTGGTCGGTCTCCGCCCGATGATACAGGACATCGCTGATCCTCTGTGGATGCTTGACGACACGCTGTCTTCAGCTTTCGAGGCTGTTCAACGGCATGACCTGACCTTCGATGCGTTGACCTTGCCCCAACATCTGAGCCCGCTCAGACAACTTCTTCAGCGCTACCCCGATATGCGTGTGGTCATCGACCATGGATCGAAACCGTTGATCAAAGATGCGATCTTGGACGGCTGGTCCGAAGACATGTCGACATTGGCCCGAGATACCAGTGCATGGTGCAAGCTGTCCGGCCTTGTGACTGAGGCTGCCTCAGACTGGACGATCGAAGACCTGCGCCCCTATGTCGATCACCTGCTGAATACCTTCGGCCCTTCGCGTCTGATTTGGGGCAGCGATTGGCCGGTTTGTACTTTGGCCAGCAGTTACGAGCGTTGGTGCGAAACCACCGACACGCTGCTGACACAGCTCAGCACCGCAGAACGCCAGGCGATCATGGGTGGTAACGCCGCCCGCGCCTATAACCTCAGGGATTGAAATGAACATACCTACATTGGAACCAAACGGGCTGTGGCTCGGCCGTGTTGAGCGTGCCGGGGTCGGACCCAGCGTGGTCACCCTGCGCAATGGGCAGGTTGTCGACATTACGACGAAAACGGCACCAACCGTCCGGGACATTCTGGAACGCGACGACGCAGCGGACTATGTGCGCAACGCCCAAGGGGAAGATATCGGCCCTTCGGACGCCGACCACCAATGGCTCGCGCCGTGCGACCTGCAGGCGGTTAAGGCCTGTGGTGTCACATTCGCCGGCTCCATGGTCGAACGTGTGATCGAGGAACAGGCCGCCGGTGATCCCGCCAAAGCCGATGCGATCCGCGCGCGCATCGGGGACCGGATCGGAGACAGCCTCTCGAATATCGTACCGGGATCGGACGCGGCGGGAGAGGTCAAAGAAGCACTGATCGCTGAAGGCCTCTGGAGCCAGTATCTGGAAGTTGGGATTGGTCCAGATGCCGAGGTGTTCTCGAAGGCGCAGGTCCTTTCCTCAGTCGGGTTTGGCGCGGATATCGGGCTACACCCCGTTTCGACTTGGAACAACCCCGAGCCCGAAGTTGTTCTGGCCGTGACTTCAAAGGGCGAGATCAAGGGCGCAACGCTGGGCAATGATGTGAACCTACGCGATGTTGAGGGACGGTCAGCTCTGTTGCTGAGCAAAGCCAAGGACAACAATGCCTCTTGCGCGATCGGGCCGATGATCCGGTTGTTCGATGATGGATTCACTCTGGATGATGTACGTCAGGCTGAGCTGACGCTGACTGTCACCGGACCGGATGGGTTTGTCCTAAACGGCAACTCATCGATGTCTCAGATCAGCCGCGATCCTGCTGATCTTGTGAAGCAGACAATCGGACGCCACCACCAATATCCGGACGGGCTTATGCTGTTTCTCGGCACGCTCTTCGCCCCAACCCAAGACCGGGACACTCCAGGCGGCGGGTTCACGCACAAACTTGGCGACGTCGTCACCATCGCCAATGCGCAACTTGGGGCACTGACAAATACAGTGCGCCTGTCGACGGAATGCCCTGAATGGACGTTTGGGGCGTCACACTTGATGCGAAACCTCGCCCATCGCGGCCTGCTGTAAGAGAGAACAAATATGTTGACTGGAAAACACCTGATCGCCGGCGAATGGGTCGGCGCAGATGCGACTTTTGCATCCGAACCTGCGCATGGACCAAGCCATGACTTTTCTGTGGGGACAGCGGCATTGGTCGATACCGCGGTGGAAGCGGCCGAAGCGGCGTTTTCCACTTTCGGGTGGTCTTCTCGTACCGAACGCGCCGCGCTTCTACGCAAGATCGCGGATGAAATTAACGCGCGCGGGGATGCCATCACCGAGATTGGCACTCAGGAAACCGGCTTGCCCGAGGCGCGTTTGCAGGGGGAACGTGGCCGTACGGTTGGCCAGCTGCGCCTCTTCGCCGATCACATCGAAGCGGGTGATTATCTGGACAGACGCCATGACCCGGCGATGCCGGATCGAGCACCCCTGCCTCGCCCTGACTTGCGTATGATCCAGCGCCCGCTGGGTCCTGTTGCCCTGTTTGGCGCGTCGAACTTCCCATTGGCCTTCTCGGTTGCGGGGGGCGATACGGCGGCGGCGCTGGCCGCAGGATGCCCGGTTGTCGTCAAAGGCCATTCGGCCCATCCCGGCACGGGCGAGATCGTGGCGAAAGCCATCGACGCCGCCATTAAGGCGACCGGGGTTCACCCCGGAGTGTTTTCTCTGGTTCAAGGCGGCAAACGGGATGTCGGCACGCGCCTGGTGCAGCATCCGCTGATCCGGGCGGTGGGCTTTACCGGCAGCCTGGCGGGCGGCCGCGCCCTGTTTGACCTGTGCGCACAAAGGGATGAACCCATTCCGTTCTTTGGCGAGCTGGGCTCAGTCAATCCAATGTTTATCTTGCCGCAAGCAGCAGCCGCGCGAGGGGCCGAGATCGGCACAAGTTGGGCGGCTTCGCTGACGATGGGCGCCGGTCAGTTCTGCACCAATCCCGGCATTGCCGTGATCATTGACGGACCCGATGCCGAAGCGTTTCAGGCGGCAGCCGAGACCGGCCTATCCGCCGTAGCCGAACAGACAATGCTGACCGACGGAATTGCGGCTGCGTATCGCGACGGCGTTTCGCGCGTCGCCGCCGGAACAGGTGTTTCCAAGATCATGGGCACCAGTTGCGAGACACGCGATGCCGCGCCTTACCTGTTCGCTGTTTCCGGCGATGACTGGCTGGCCGACCACAAGCTGCAGGAAGAAGTTTTCGGACCGTTAGGCATCATCGTGCGCGTGAAAGACACCGCTCAGATGCAACAGATAGCTCGCGCCATCGAGGGGCAACTGACCTGCACACTACATCTGGACGCAGGCGACAAACCCGACGCTCAGGCGCTGCTTCCGCTGCTGGAACGAAAGGCGGGGCGTCTGCTGGCCAACAGCTTCCCAACCGGCGTCGAAGTCTGCGACAGCATGGTCCACGGCGGCCCCTACCCCGCCTCAACCAACTTTGGCGCGACTTCCGTTGGCACATTGTCAATCCGGCGTTTTCTGCGGCCGGTTTGCTATCAGGACATCCCAACCGACCTTCTGCCCGAGAAACTGTGAGGCACCCAATGACGACATTCGAACCATCCAACCGGCTTGCAGGCAAAACCGCCCTGATCACGGCTGCGGGGCAGGGCATTGGCCGCGCTACGGCTGAATTGTTTGCAGCCGAAGGTGCACGTGTGATCGCCAGCGACATCAACGATGCTTCGCTTGCAGAATTGGGCGGTATCGCGGGTATCGAGCCGCTCAAGCTGGACGTAACAGACAATGAGGCCGTGACAGCCGCTGTGGCCGACCTGCCGAACCTGGACGTTCTGTTTAACTGTGCGGGCTATGTTGCGGGAGGCTCAATCCTTGAGTGCAGCGAAAAGGACTGGGACTTCAGTTTCGATCTCAACGTCAAAGCCATGTTCACGCTGATCCGCCTGACCCTTCCGGGAATGCTGGAAGCAGGCGGTGGGTCGATCATCAACATGTCGTCGGTCGCATCATCCATGAAGGGCGTGCCCAACCGGTTTGCATATTGCGCATCAAAGGCAGCGGTCATTGGCCTGACCAAATCCGTCGCTGCAGATTTCGTTACTCAAGGCATACGTTGCAACGCGATTTGTCCCGGAACCGTCGACAGCCCCAGCCTGCATGACAGGCTGCGCGCCACTGGTGACTATGAACAAGCAATGACGGATTTCATTGCACGTCAACCGATGGGTCGTATTGGTACAGCGGAAGAAATCGCAGAACTGGCTTTGTATTTGGCCAGCGATGCCAGCAAATACACTTCGGGCCAGCCTTTTGCCATTGATGGCGGCTGGACGATCTGAGCAGGAAGGAACCTTACAATGAAACTGCTACGTTATGGTGCCAAAGGCGCTGAAAAACCCGGTATTTTGGCGTCGGACGGCTCAGTTCGTGACCTTTCCGGCGTTATCGATGACATCTCGGGCGACACGCTTGGCGACACCGTTCTTGAGAAATTGCGGGCAACAGATGTGGACAGCCTACCGGTGGTAGATGGCGATCCACGCATCGGCCCTTGCGTCGGCAATGTCGGCAAATTCATCTGCATTGGTCTGAACTATGCCGATCACGCCGCGGAAAGCGGTATGGACCTTCCTGCTGAGCCAGTGATTTTCTTCAAGGCCACCTCGGCCATCATCGGCCCCAACGATACGGTCGAAATCCCGCGCGGCTCGGTCAAAACCGACTGGGAAGTGGAGCTGGGCGTGGTCATCGGCAAAGAGGCCAAATACGTATCCGAGGCCGAAGCCATGGACCACGTCGCCGGGTATTGCGTTATCAACGACCTGTCAGAACGTGATTTTCAACTCCACCGCTCAGGCCAATGGGTCAAAGGAAAGTCTGCGGACACATTCGGCCCAATTGGCCCTTGGCTGGTGACAAAAGACGAAGTGCCTGATCCGCAAAACCTGCCCATGTATCTTGAGGTGAACGGACACCGGTACCAAGATGGGTCAACCAAAACGATGCACTTTGGTGTGGCAACTGTGATCTCACACTTGTCGCAGTTCATGTCTCTGCAACCCGGTGACGTGATTTCGACAGGAACACCTCCGGGTGTGGGTATGGGGCAAGAACCTCAAACCTATCTGAAGCCAGGTGACACAATAGAACTTGGGATTGAGGGATTGGGCGTGCAGCGACAGGATGTCATCGCTGGATAGTGGAGCCTCAGCCTGTGAAGCTTTGCTTGGCGCGATCACCAGGATCGGTACAGCAGGTCGAATGTCTGGGCTATCATCGGGTTGTCTTTGCGGCGTTCCAACGCCACGAAACACAGGCAAGCAGGAACTGACACGGAATTGCAGACGGCAAGTCCGAAGGATTGTTTTTGATGGAGCGCGATGGAATCGCGGCACAGGCTCAGGCCAATGCCCGATCTTACCATTTCAAGCATCGAAGCTTCTTGATCCACCAAAGCGACCACATTCGGGCGACGGTCCTGACCTTCAAAAACCTTGGCCAGAAGGCGATGGTGAACAGAGGCTTCGGGAGTGCCAATCCAGGGAAGAGCTGCAAGCGAAGACCAGTCGGAACCTTCCACCTGTTTCTGCCAGCCAGCCGGCCCTATCACGCGATACGCGAAATCGGCCAGCTTAATGGCATGCACGGGATCGCCGCCGTCCGACCCGATGCTGGAAAGGTCATCCGGTCCACATAGGTAGAACCCGGCGTCGACCCGACCCCGTCTGAGCCATGTCAGGATGTCTCCGCTGACCCCCTGTATCAGCTCGGTTTCTACATCAGGATGTTCTGAGCGCAGATGCGCCAATAGACGGCCCAACCGAATGAACTCCGGATCTACGATCGTGCCAATCGTCAGTTTTCCACTCAATCGACCAACACGCTGGCGGGCACTACGTTGAAAATCACTGACTGCGTCGAGGACTTGTTGAGCCTTAGCTAAAACCGCTGCGCCGTCGTGGGTTATCTGCAACCCCGTTGCGGTTCGGTTGAACAGCGTAAGCCCCGTCTCTTCACCGAGACGCTTGATTTGATGGCTGATGGCCGGCTGGGTGAGGTTCAACACTTCGGCCGCACGTGAAACGCTGCCTTCACGGGCCACCGTCACAAAGGCCAGTATGATGTTAATATTGGAGAAACGGTCCATATAAAATTTTCTAATATGGCATTGTGCGAATTGTCATTAGCTTTTTGCGTGCTGCTACTGCAGAGATCAATAAAACCAGCGTTCTGGGAGGTAGCGTTAACCGCATCGTCGACTTGTGGCGGTTAAAAAGTTCCGGATGCAATAGGACAGCATCCCCTATTCCCTCTGGTGCGCAACTGGCAACGAAAAGACTGAATAGGTGGAAGACAAAAATGTCTGACGGCGCAAACAGGTTTGACTATATCGTAGTTGGTGGCGGATCAGCGGGGTGCCTGATGGCCAACCGGCTGAGTGCTGACCCTAAGAACCGGGTACTACTGCTTGAGGCAGGCAAGCCTGATACCTACCCTTGGATACACATCCCCGTTGGGTATCTTTTCTGCATCGGCAACCCGCGCGCAGATTGGATGTACAAGACCCAACCGGCCAAGGGGTTGAACGGGCGAAGCCTGCTTTATCCACGCGGCAAGACGCTCGGCGGGTGCTCCTCGATCAACGGGATGATCTACATGCGGGGTCAAACCCGCGACTACGACAACTGGGCTAGTCTCACCGGCGAAGAGGCCTGGAACTGGGAAAACTCGCTGGCCGACTTTAAGGCACATGAGAACCACTACAAGCTTGACGCCGGCGCCGACCCGCACACCGGCAACAACAGCCGGTTTTCTGACCTGCACGGGCATGGCGGTGAATGGCGGGTCGAAAAGCAGCGGCTGCGTTGGGACGTCTTGGACAGTTTTGCCGATGCCGCTGTCGAAAACGGCATCTCCAGAACCGATGACTTCAACTCTGGCGACAATGCCGGGGTGGGATACTTCGACGTCAACCAGCGCTCGGGCTGGCGTTGGAACACGTCCAAGGCGTTTCTGCGCCCTGCCAAATCCCGTCAGAACCTAACGATCTGGACTGAGGCGCAGGTCGAGAAGTTGACCTTCGCCAAAGGAGAGGACGGTCGGTTGCGTTGCACCGGCGCGGTTGTCCACCACAAGGGGCAGCCCGTCACGGTCAAGGTTTCAAAAGAATTGGTTCTGTCAGCTGGTGCCGTGAACTCTCCGCAAATCCTGCAACTGTCTGGGATAGGCCCGGCGGCGCTTCTTAAAGAGCACGGGATAGATGTGGTGATGGATGCGCCCTACGTCGGCGAGAACCTGCAGGACCACCTGCAAATACGTGCGGTATATAAGGTAAAAGGCACCCGGACGCTGAACACCCTGGCTAATTCCCTGGCAGGCAAGGCTAAGATAGGTCTGGAATATGTGCTGAAACGCTCTGGCCCGATGAGCATGTCGCCCAGCCAGTTGGGGGCTTTCACCAGATCTGATCCTAAGCGCCCACACGCCAACCTCGAATACCATGTCCAACCGCTTAGCCTTGAAGCCTTTGGTGAAGACCTGCATGACTTCCCTGCGATTACCGTCAGTGTATGCAACCTGAATCCGACCAGCCGCGGCCATGTCCGCATCGCGTCATCGGATTTCCGTCAGCCACCGAACATTACGCCCAACTATCTAGATACGGAGGAAGACCGCAAAGTGGCCGCCCAAAGCCTGCGGCAGGTGCGAGAAATCATGGCGCAGCCCGCAATGGAAGCTTACGAGCCGGAAGAATTCAAACCAGGCATCCAATATCAAACTGACGAGGAACTGGCCCGGTTGGCGGGCGATATCGCCAGCACGATCTTTCACCCAGTTGGCACGATCAAGATGGGCCGCGAGGACGATGAAACCGCTGTTCTCGACCCGCATCTACGTATGAAGGGAGTGGCTGGCCTACGCGTCGTTGATGCCTCCGTCATGCCGGAGATTACCAGCGGCAACACCAACTCACCCACAATCATGATCGCAGAAAAAGCCGCAGGCTGGATGCTGGCAGGCCAATAGGCCCTTCCAGCATTCGGGCATAAGAGTTTCTGGGAGGAACCATGCGCAATTCATTTTCCAATCTTCCGCTGACCGGCGTGAAGGTCGTCGATTTTGGTCAGTACATCGCAGGTCCCGCTGTCGCGATGTTGCTGGGTGACCTGGGGGCCACCGTGGTGCGCATAGATCCACCCGAAGGTCCGATGTGGGACAGCCCGGCAAATGCGGCACTGAACCGCAACAAGGTGATCGTTAAACTTGACCTGAAGACCTCGAAGGGGTTGGAAAAGGCCCTCGCGCTTTGTGCCGAGGCCGACATCCTTGTCGAGAATTTCCGGCCGGAAAAATTGACCGCACTGGGAATAGACTTTGCCGCCCTGCGCGACCAACGGCCTGAATTGATCACGATCTCGATCCCCGGTTTTGCTTCGAACGACGAAGAGCGGCGCGAATTGCGCGCCTATGAAAGCATCGTCGCGGCAAGTTCGGGCGTGTTCACGGACATGGGGCTGAACTGGGTACTGATGGGGTTGAACCCTTCTTTCTCACCGTTGCCACTCGCCTCGGCTTACGCCTCGCAGATCGCTGCCTCAGCTACCGTGCTGGCGTTGCAATCCCGACAGGTAACAGGCCTTGGCGACCAAATCGAAGTTCCGCTGGCCGCTGCCGTGATGGAAGGGCTTTGCTACAACTCGATCAAAGTTGAAAACATGCCCGAGCGCTACCTTACCCAGCGCGAGGTCGAGATCGAACGTCGGCGAATCGAAGGCCTGCCGATGAATGTTGCGTATGACGATCTGCAGGAACTGCTGGACCCGTTCTTCCGCAGCTACATGTGCAAGGACGGGCGCATGTTCTACGTCGTCTGCCCCAGCCACAAGAACCACGCCCGCCGCTGCTTGGAAGTACTCGGCATATATGACGAGTTGGTCGCGGACGGGTTAACATCCGAAGAGGACACCTACAAACCTTGGTCGGAGTGGACGCACGACACCTCACTGGGTGTCTATCCGATGCCAAAATTCTGGGCCGACAAGATCGCCGCGCGAATGAAAGAGGTCTTCATGACCCGTACATCGCACGAGTGGAAGAAGATGTTCGGCCGAGGCCTGATCCCCGGCGCGCCGCAGCGCTGGCTGCAGGAGTGGATTCACGACGAATACGCCGAGACCTCGGGGCTGATGATCGACGTACATGACCCGATCTATGGTGATATGACTCAGCCTGGCCCGGTTGTCTGGATGGAAGAGAGCGGTGAAGAAGCCCTGAACCCTGAGCCCCGGCGATGGGTCGACTTCGACGAAGCGCTAAAACTACTGAAAAAACACCGCACCGAGATCCCGGAACCCACTGAAGAAACAGCCAAAGAAGGCTGGCTGTCGGGCGTACGGGTTCTGGACCTATGCAATGTGATCGCGGGCCCACATTCGGCCAGTTATCTGGCGCGCTTCGGGGCCGAAGTGATCAAGCTCGATCCGTCCGTGCCGATGTATGACAGTTGGAACACGGTGATCTATGGCATGTCGCAGATGCGCGGCAAGCGCTCCATTCTGGCAGACATCACCTCGCATCACGGACGGCGTGTTTTCGAAGACCTCGTGAAATCCGTCGATGTTATCGTTTGGAACGCACCCGACAATCAGATCAAGAAAATGGGTCTTGATGCTGACAATCTGCGTAAGATCAACCCTGGTGCACTGTTCTGCAAACTCGACTGCTTCAGCGGAGTGCGTCGTGGCACGCGTACCGATTACATCGGCTATGATGACCTGGTTCAAGCCACAACCGGCATCATGCTGCGCTTTGGCGGTGCCATGGACCGACCAGAGGAACACGCCCATGTGGGCACGATCGACGTCATGTGCGGATTTGGTGGTGCGCTTGGAGTGGCTGCAGCACTTTATCAGAAACACCGCTTCGGTCGAATTGGGCGCGGGCGCACCTCGCTCAATGCCAACAGCGGCCTTTTGCAAATCCCCTTTGCCTTTGACTACAAGGGCCGTGGGTTGTTTGACGAACCCTCGGGCCCCGAGGCTAACGGCTATGATGCACTGAGCCGGTTCTATAGTACCGCGTCCGGTCGTTATGTGCTGCTCAGCGCTTACGAAGCCGACCTGCCGCGGTTTCGAAATGTCGAAGGCTTGGAGGATCTGCCTGATCTGCCAGAAGAAGACCGTGCGGCCTATCTGGCGACCGCGTTCCAAGTCCTACCAGCGTCGGATTGGGTGGAAAAGTTGAACGCGGCCGATATCGGCGTGGCAATCTGCGAAAACCTGGACGCTTTGCGTGCGAGGAATTCACGTGAGGCGGATGGCACGCCGGGCACTGAAAATGGCAGCTACTCTTTCTCGGTTTACTCCGATCACCCCAGCGGGCATGAAGTGACACAGCTTGATCCATACGCGGTGCGCACAACTCGTGCAAAGGTGTTTGCGGTCGAGCCATCCGAGAAGTTCGGCACTTCGACCCGCTACGGAAACACCGAGATTGCCGATGCGATGGCTCAGCAGGCGAAAGAGATGGCGTATTTTTCGCCCTTCAACAACGCCAACTCAACTCCGGCCCGTTTGGCACATGAAATCGCCAAGAGAACGCCGGGCGATTTGAACCATGTGTTCTTCACGACCGGTGGTTCAACGGCCGTGGATAGTGCGCTGCGGTTTGTACAGTTCCGCAATAACCTGCTGGGAAAACCTCAAAAGAAAATCGTGATTTCGCGCCAGAAAGCATATCACGGGTCGACTTATCTGGCGGCGTCAGTGTCCGGAAAAGAGCGCGACAAAGGTTGGCTGGACCAGGCGAGTCACCTGACGCGTTTCCTACCGAATGTGAATCCGTATACACGTCGCTCCGATCAGACGTTCGACGATTTTCTGGACGAGAAAACAGCGGATCTGGAAAACATGATCCTGCAGACTGGAGCAGACAAAGTCGCCGCTTTCATCGCAGAACCGATCCTGTGCTCTGGAGGCGTCATCGTGCCGCCGCGGGGGTATCATCAGCGCTGTCTTGAAATCTGCCGGAAGTACGATGTCCTTTACATTTCAGACGAGGTCGTCACCGGGTTCGGGCGACTTGGGCATTGGTTTGCATCCGAAGACGTCTTTGGGATTAAGCCCGACATCATAACCTGCGCCAAAGGCATGACGTCTGGGTAGGTACCCATGGGGGCTTGTATCATCTCTGACCGGCTGATTGCAGATGTAAGCGGAAACAATGCACAGAACGCTACGTTTTCAAACGGCTTCACTTACTCAGGCCATCCAGTAAGCGCGGCGGCAGGCCTGAAGACGATTGAAATCATGGAGCGCGACGGCGTTCTGGAACATGTCCGTGCAATCACGCCGCTCTTCGAAGAGCGCCTCCAGGCTCTGGCAGATTTGCCGCTCGTCGGTGATGCGCGCGGCATGGGGCTCGTTGGCTGCGTCGAATGTGTTGCAGACGCAAAAGCAGATAATGCACTGGACCTAGATAAATCTGTCGGCGCCCTGATTGATCATCATTGTCAGGAGAACGGGCTGATCCTGCGGCCGATTATCAACATGTGCGTGTTTTCCCCACCTCTGATCATTACGGAAGGTGAGTTGAGCCAGATGTTCGACATCCTTGAAAAAGGTATCCGGCTGGCAACCGAAGACCTAAAGCAGCAGCGTACGTTTAAACCTTAGGAACTACCTCGGCGCGCCATCGCAGTTTCCATGGTTGCGATGCCTTTGCTTAAGTGCGCTGCGTTTACCCTGCCCGCATCACCTCTGGTGGCAATTTGATCGGGAATTTGGACCGAACCTCCGCATCCGCCTTGCTGCCAAAATAGTTTGGATAGTGACTGGATAGAATATCGTTCACGACTGATCGGCTCCGTTCAAGCATATCCCGGCGACCGGCTCTTTCCCAAGTATCGGTTAGCTCTCGATCCATAAGGGTTGGATAGACATACTCAGTCTCCATGTATTGCAAGGTCTGCGTGTTGCCGAGGAAATGCCCAGGCTCAATTGCACATTCGTGGATGACGTCGACCGACAGCGTGTCGTCGCTCACCTCGATACCACGTAGGCTTCGTGAGATCATGCCCGCTGCCTCGTTGTCGATGACCATTGACTCAAAGCTGCAACCCATCAGGCTGCCGAGCATACCACCAAATTCGCAGAGCCTGTTGGCCCCGGCATGGGCCGCCAATGCGAAAGTTAACGCCTTTTCCAGACCATACTGTGCGTCAGGGATCTTGGAATCCGTCATGCCGCAACCGACGCTGGTCGGCAGATTGTAAAAATTGCCCATCTGGATCGCCGCCGCCGAGATCAACGCCTGCTCACCACTGCCACCTGTAAATGAACCAGTGCGCAGGTCAGTAATAAATGGCCAAGCCGCAAAGACGACCGGAGTCCCCGGATTGATCAAATTGGCGATGGCCACACATGACAAGGTCTCTGCCACCGCCTGCGCGAGCGTACCAGCCAAGGGCGCAGGAGACGTAGCCCCAGCTTGCGGCGGGACGGCCAGATCGCAGACAAGCCCCATCTTCGCTGTATCAATCAGGATTTCCAGATTTTCCCGCCCAAAACGGAGCGGTGAAACGATGGGACAGCCACCAAAAATCACAGAGGGCTTTTCAAGGAACTTGCCTTCCCCGCCCGATGCCAGATCGAATAGTTGAATGGCGTCTTGTATGTGTTCGCGCGTGCGGAATGTCAGGCAGGATGGTTTCTCACTGCCCGCCAGAATGGCGTAGAGCATGCTCATGTCATGCTCGTAGTCCTGCGGTACATCCGTCGCCAAAACCGTATCACCGGTCATGTGAATGTTGTCGAGCCGGTCAACCAGACGGGTGAAATCGTAAATGTCTTTGAGCGTCGACGGCCGGTAACTGCAAGTTTCCGCATCAAACGTTGTCACAGCGGTGCCTGAGTTCGCATAGTACACCTTGTCTTTGGTGCAGTGCATGTCATCCTTACCGGCCCGCGATCCGCGTGCATGGACATAGAACTCGCTGGCAGCCTTAGCCAAAAGATCTTCCATCAACGCGCGAGGAAAGCACAGCCTACCATGCTCGTTCACCGTCGCCCCTTTAGGCAACACGAGATCGAGAACTTCCTGCGTTGGATCACCGACGCCCGTACGCTCCAGAATGCTAAGGGCGGCCTCGTGAATGCGCGACATGTCCGCCTCTGAAAGTGGCCTGTATCGCCCACCAGAAATGCCTGGCCAGATTGCCTGCGAAGCTGCGCTACTGTTCCGCACTGCGGCTCGTGCTTCACGCCCGCCCCCGCGCCGTCGTGATCTGCGCTTCGTTAATTCTTTCATAGTATTTCTCCGAATTCTGAGCGTGTCAGATCATGCTGAAATAATTGCGGTAGAAGCTTGGAATGCTCCATTCCATCTCGGACAGCGGTCCCGGCACGAAGTGGTGGGAGTTCACGCCCTCTTGGTTATGACGGATGATCCGCTCATCATCGAGCGACGTGACATGCCAGAGCCATGTCAACGCGTCCTTATCGTAGTCACGACCCTCTTGTGCGTCGCCGCGCACATACCAGACGATCTGAATATCCGTTTCCTGCATGGCGCGCGGGACGAACCGGTAGCCAACCATGTGATCTGCATAAACGAGGAAATAGTTCAGTGTGCCGATCCCCAGATCGGTGGCACCGCCATCGTGACCTTTCAGTTCACCCAAAGGCGGCGCCAACGAAGCGCCATCCTTGCTACCGGTCAAATAGCCTGGAAACAGCGGATAGCGGCGCCAATAGACGTCTGCGCCCGGGGCGAGCGCGTTATCTCCGGTCAGGTCCAGCTCCTCAACGGGCACTCCGGCTTCTTTCATCCGCTCATGAAGTGCGCCGCTGAACTCCAGAACCTGAGCGGGGTCTTTCAACGAATGGCTGCGCGAATAGTCCTGATGAGACGGCGCGCAGTGGTAGCATTCCAGATAATTCTCCAACGCCAGTTTCCAATTTGCTGGAACCGGGTATGAGGCTTCATGAGCGACCTTCAGGTTTTCAAATTCGAACGGTTTTGACAGTGGGGCCAACTGCACCAACGCAGCATCTAGCGGCGGGGCGTCTTCAGCTGCGCAGACAAAAATCAGACCTTGGAATATCTTCACCTGAACCGGGAACAATCCGTATTGGCCCGGGTCGAAATTCGACCCCATTGAACGCCCGTTTCGTAGCTTGCCGTTCAGATCAAAAGTCCACGCATGATAGGGGCAGATGAAATTGCGTGCCTTGCCTTTCCGTTCAATGCAAACCCGCGATCCCCGGTGGCGGCAAACGTTCAGATGCGCGCGCACCTCACCTTCGCGATCCCGAACGATGATGATGGACTCGGGCCCATAGTCGAACAGGAAATAGTCCCCCGGTTCTGCGACCTGACTAACATGGCCGACCCAGATCCAGTTACGGTTCCAGAACGCGCCTATATCGTTCTCGTATACTGCTTGAGACGTATAGAAGTGACGAGGCAGGGCGAACCCTTCCTGTTGCGCGTCCATCAAATCGCGCATTACTTGCAGGTCATCTTTTGGCATTGCGCACCTCATGCAGATTCAAGGGAAATGACTTCCCGGCGGAAGAACTCACGGTCGATGTCGTCCGCGTTACGTTCGAAATTCCGGGCAGCCATGTGACCCGAATATACAGCATCCGCGATCAAGCCGGGGTTTGCGGCATCTCCGATTAATTCCAACGTTTTCAACGGACTTGCTGTCAAACCGCAAAGCTCGTCGTAAAGAGTGGTTTCTCGCATTCGCTGCGTCACCAGTACCACGGAGCTGCATTCAATGGAGTTCTCTCGCCCCGTGTAGACGCACTGCAATGTCGCCTGGCCGGGCGCGACACCGGCCAAGGTCTGGGACAGGTTCAGACGAACGCCTTTTTCCAACAGACTGCGTTGCACTTTAGTCTGCTCCAACGTCAATTCGGTAAACGGCGAAACTATTGAGGCCGGCGTTACAAAGACAACCTCTCGCCCAACCTGAGCCAAATGATCAGCCAAGACTCCACCGAGATAGGCTTGATCATCATCGTAGACCACAATCGGGCCGTCCTGCGGCATGACTCCGGCCACAATGTCATCCGGAGTGAAAATCTGAGAACCTAAACCGATTGGTGCACCGTGAAATGCAGATTTCCCGCGCCCGTCTCGCCGCCATTTTGCGCCGGTTGCAACAAAGACGTTCGGTATACCCAACTCGATGACCTCACTGGCTGACAAACGGCTGTCGGTGAACAGTAGAACGTTCCCGCGTTGTTGCAGGTCGTAGATTCTGTGATCTGACACGCGCTTCCAAGCGGATAGCCCGGTCAGGGCAGCTTCCTGCATCACACGGCCGCCGAACTCTTGCTTTGCTTCCGCCAGAGTTACCTCGTAGCCCCGCCGCGCCAATTGCATGGCGCATTCAAGTCCGGCTGGTCCGCTGCCGACAACAAGCGCGGCTTCCTCGTTTACCCGACGCTCAATGATCTCAGGATGCCATTTCCTCCGCCACTCTTCACCCATAGTCGGGTTTTGGGTGCAGCGTATTGGGACGCCTAGAGAGTCGGATGAAACACAGATATTGCAACCGATACATTCACGTATTTCTTCGATGCGATCTTCCCTAATTTTGTTGGGCAGAAACGGATCGGCGATGGATGGTCGCGCCGCGCCGATAAAATCAAGGATGCCCTTCCTGACCAGTGACGCCATCAAGTCCGGCGACGTAAGACGCCCGACGCCCACAACAGGCTTAGAAGTCACCTGTTTCACGAACTCGATATATGAGGTCTGAAAGCCGTCGCGGGGCTCGAACCGAGTCGTCGCAGAGTCGTTGCTCCAATCCGCCACATTAACATCCCAAAGGTCTGGAAGCTGGGCCAGCAATTCGACTACTGCACGGCCTTCTTCCTGCGCTTGCATCCCCTCTGACCCGAGCATTTCATCAACCGCAAACCGAAGGGCAATGGCGCAATCATCTCCAACCTCTTCCTTGGTTTCTTCCAGAAGCTCGCGAGTCAGTCGCACCCGGTTCTCCAACGAACCTCCATATTCATCCGTCCGATCATTGAACTGTGGCAGCAGAAAATGATGAGGCAATGTCATGTGATGCCCCGCATAGACATACACAATGTCGAACCCGGCTTCGCGCGAGCGACGAGCCGCCGCGCGATGCCACTTGCGAAATTCTCGAATGTCAGCCTTGTCCATTGCCCTTGCCTGTTTCGGGTATGGAGTCTGCAAGACAAGTTCTGATGGGGCCAGCAGAGGCGCTCGGGTCAGGTGGTTTTGGGCATGGTGCCCGTTATGCGCCAATTGGATTGCCGCGAGCGAGCCCTTCTCATGAATTGAGTTGGTTATCAGACGCAGTGCAGGAATATCCTGATCGTCCCAAATTCGGTTTTCAGAATAAGGAGACAAATCCGAAGTCGGATGAATCTCGGCCTCCTGAGTGGACACCACCGCCCAACCGCCCTCGGCTTTCATCGCCCGCATGGCAGCTTCGGCCTGAGGTCGCAAATGACCCAAACCATTGCAGTGGGGCACCTGGTAGAACCGGTTTCGAGCCGTTACTGGCCCGATCTTGACCGGTTCGAAGAGAACAGAATATTCGTCAGCGCCTGACATTGCCGCGCTTCCTCCAAGTAAATTGGAAATTGGTTCGTGGGAATGGAAGGACTTCTACGTCCCCACCATTCCCGGCTGTGTTGTAAGAGTGCCCTTAGAAGCCAGCTTTGATGCGCTCGAATTCCTTCAACATCTTGGCCTCCAACTCGGGGTTAACAGCGTCAAAGAACAGGCTGCCTTCAAAGAAGCTGTCCACATCCGAAAACCCGTAGGTTTCGATCAGCTCTGGGTCTGCCTGTGCAAAAGCGTCTTCGTTGGCGTGGGCGTAACCCCAGCTTTCAATAATGTATTTACCGCTTGCCGCAGAGCTGAGCGCGTTCAGCATGTCATAGACTTGCTCATCCGACTGCTTGGCAGATTTCAGATGCACATAACCGCAGACCCAAGTCGCGATACCTTTGTCTACATCACGCATCATGACCGCTGGCGTTTCGTTCCAGATCAGGTTCAGTTCCGATTGGTTCCATCCCCAACCCAGCGTGACCTCACCGCTGGCAATTGCCTGATCCAGTTGGCCGGCGTCAGACCAATAAAAGCGCACGTTCGGATGAATCGCGCGCAGGTAGTCCGCCGCTTTTTGGAATTCCTCGTCACTCATATCGGTATAGCTGGAGGCGCCAGTTGCCAATGCCGCCATTGCAAAGGCACTGGAAGCGGCGTCCGGAATGGCGACTTTGCCCTGATATGCAGGATCGGCAAGCAATTGCAGCGAAACATCATCTGCCGAAATCATATCGGTTCGATAGATAAGACCAGTATTGCCCCATTCGAACGGAACCATGTAGGTCTGCCCATCAATGGTGATGCCATCGACCTCTTTGATCTTGGGCATCAGCTTGTCCCAGTTTTCCAGCTTGCTGGTGTCAATCGGCTTGATCATGTCTGCCGCTACCCACTTTCTCAGGGCATCCGTGCAGGGATGGGCCAAATCAGCTTCAAAACCGGACTGAAGCTTTGTGAACGCTTCTTCCACGCTGCCAAAATAGGTGTAGCTAGGCGCGCCGCCGTACTTTTCGACATAGTCGCCGTAGAAACCCTGATCCTCATATCCGGACCAGTCAAAAACGGTCAGATCAGCGGCGTTCGCCAGAGCTTGGCTGGCGGCAAAGGTGGCAACTACTGCTGCAATAAGTGATGCTGTTTTACTCATTTGTCTCCTCCCAAATATTCACGTTTACCCAAGTCAATCACCGAGGCGCTTTGAACGCCAAGCCAGACGGTATCGCCGCGCGTGTGATCGACCGTGTGAAAGTAGTTTGGTACTGCGACGGCGATACTGTCTTTCAGACCATCGACGCGCACATAGTAGTGGACACTCTCTCCATAAAAGGCGACGTCCGAAACCACGCCCTGAACAAGAGCATCGTACCCATCCGGCTTTTCCGCACTGATTTCCAATTGCTCAGGACGAACGCCGACAAGAAGTTCCTTGTCATGCACCTGGACGTTGGGGTTCACCCCGATTTCCATCTTCCCTAAGCCCTTAACGTTGACTTCAAGCGTTTCAGCATTCTCTGCAGTCACTTCGGCATCCAGAAAGTTCATTCCACCGATGAAAGAAGCCACTTCCCGGTTACACGGTTGGGAATACAGGACCTCTGGCTTATCCACCTGCTTGAGCTGCCCCGCAAACATAACGCCTATACGGTCGGACATAGTCATCGCCTCGTATTGGTCATGCGTGACCATTACAAAAGTTATTCCAAGCTTCTGCTGAAGACGGCGCATTTCCAATTGCATCGCTTCGCGCAGATTTTTGTCCAACGCAGATAAAGGCTCATCTAGCAGTAAAACCTTGGGTCGCATGACGAGCGCGCGGGCGAGCGCTACTCGTTGCCGCTGACCTCCCGACAACTCGTTGGCCTTACGGTCCTGCAGGCCGCCCAGTTCAACCATCTCAAGCGCCTCGGCAACGCGTTCTTTAATTTCCTTCCGCGAAAGCTTGGTCTTGCGTAATCCGAAGCCAACATTGTCGCCGACATTCAGGTGCGGAAAGATCGCATAACTTTGGAACACCATATTGGTGGGACGCTTGTTGGCAGGCACCTCTCCCATCGTTCGACCATCGATCCGGATCTCGCCTTCTTCGTGATCTTGAAAACCCGCGATGATGCGCAAAGCCGTCGTCTTGCCGCAGCCCGAAGGGCCAAGCAGCGAAAAGAACTCACCCTCTTTCAAGGTCAGGTTCAGATCGGACACAGCCACAAAGGAACCAAAGCGTTTTTCGACGCCCTGAATTTCGATGATGTTCTGTTCGCTCATCTTATTCGTTTCCTTTGGCTTCAATCTGACGATTGTATGGAACGGCGGCGGAAATATTCGGCGATCAACAACAGCAGCACCGAGGACAGCAAAAGCAGCGATCCTAGGGCCAACGTGTTGGGCAATTTTGCCGGGAAGCGGATCTGGCTCCAGATATAGACCGGCAATGTCGGGCTGTTCCCGGATAAGAAAAAGGCCAGGACGAACTCGTCAAACGACACCGTAAACGTTACCAAAAGGCTGGCGACAATACCCGGCGCTACGATTGGGAGGGTAACACGCCGAAACGTTCCCACGACGCTTTCACCAAGATCGAATGCAGCCTCCTCCAAGGACTGGTCGAAATCGTCAAACGCAGATTTCATGATCGACACGGAAAATGGCAACGCCACGAACACATGCCCAAGGATCACGGTGGCCAGCGATGGTTTCAAGCCGATGCTGATGAACAGAACCAGCATCGAACTGGCCACGATGATGCCGGGAATGACCAGTGGAAGCATGACCAGTCCCTCAGACAACTCACGCCCCGTGAAACGATACCGAACGTAGGCGCGAGCTGCGAAGAGACCCAGAGATGTTGCCATCAGGGCAGTCACGCCGCCGACGATCAACGAGTTCACCATAGCCTGTAGCAGCGTGTCCTGCTGCCCCAACTGTGCGTACCACTTCAACGTGAATCCCTTTAGTGGGAAGGCTACGATAGTTCCGTCGTTGAACGAAAACAGTGGCAATAGCAAAACCGGCAAGTAGAGAAACACCAGATAGGCAATCGCATAAACCAGCAACCATGAGAAACGAAATGCCTTGGTCATCTGATCCTCCGGCCCAATGCGGTGACGACCACCACGAACAGGATTGCAACGCAGCCGACCGAAAGCATGGCAAGAAGAGACAGGGTTGCACCCAACGGCCAGTTATTGGCGGCACCAAACTGCACTTGGATCAAGTTCGCCACCATTTTGCCTTGCGATCCACCGACTAAGGCCGGCGTGACGTAATCACCCACTGTTGGAATGAAAATGATCAGGCAGGCTGCAATGATCCCCGGCACCGTCAGGGGCAGTGTCACGCGAACGAACCTTTCAAGTTTGTTGCAGCCAAGATCGGTTGCGGCTTCTAACAGACTGCGGTCGATCTTTTGCAGCGATACATAAATCGGCAGGATGGCAAACGGTGCCCAAGCGTGGGCGAGCGTAAGGACAACAGCGAACTCGTTGTAGAGCAGGAATGTCAGCGGTTCTTGTATCAAACCCAGTGAAATCAGCGCCGAGTTCAACACTCCATTGAAGCCAAGAATTAGTTTCCAGCTGAACACGCGTAGAAGGTAGCTGCTCCAAAAGGGAATGGTGATCAGCAACAGCCAGAGGGTCTTCTTTTGTGTCCTAAACGCGATGAAGTATGCAATCGGATAGGCCAGGCAAACCGTTGCCAATGTCACCGCGCCTGCAATTGCGACTGAGCGGATCATTAAGTGTCGAACCAATGGATCGGTAAATGCCTCTTGGTAGTTCGCCCAAGTCAAGGTCCGGTCGATCTCGACATATGTCTGAGTCCAAAAACTGTAGGCAACGAGAATGCAAAGCGGCACGGCGACAAGCAGGCCGACATAGAGCGTCGCAGGCGCGCTCAGTGTCAGGCCCTTGCCTGTTTCACTTCGTAGTACTCCGGCCATGCTTCCCTGCTGAACTGCGTGTTTGGTGACGCGACCATGTCGTTCACAAAATGGACAATCGTCCATTTAAATCTGGAATTTTTGGACTAGTTATGTCAACTTATAATTTCGCAACTGGGGATGGCCAATTTCACACTGGCCGCTAGAAGGCACCGCAAGAGACTGAAAACAAACAGAGCCGCCTGATCCAATGACTGGAAGACGACAAGAAATACGCGAGCGAAACCGCCGTTCCCTGATCGAGGCAGTACTCGACTCGGTCGCAGAGAAAGGGATTTCCGAAACTTCCGTCAGCGAAATCATTCAACGCGCCGAGCTGTCTCGTGGCATGATTCACCTTCATTTTGGCGGCAAGGACAACTTGGTTGACGAAGCGGCTCGCTACTCGTCCGAGCAATACTACGACGGCATCTATGCTTTGCTGGAAACGACCGGGCAAACCGGACAGGAACATATTGAGATGATTGTTCGGGGCGACTTGAGTGAGGCCATTCTCAACAAGAAAAACGTTTCCATTTGGTACGCATTTCGCGGTGAGGCCCGAAACCGAGCAGCAATCGCTGCGTTTTCAGATACCCGCGATGCTAAGCTTCGTAACCTGGTTTTTAACGCCTTCGCTCGAATTGCAAAAGAATACGGAACCGAACACCCTAATCAAGTTGCTAGGGACGCCACGCACGGCACACTCGCAATGCTGGAAGGTATGTGGACCGACTACCTACTCCACCCGGATTCATTTGACCGCGACGAAGCGATGAGAATTGTTTTTCGATTTCTGCGCGCAATGTTCCCCGAGCATTTTGACCTGAGCGGCGCCTTGTTGTTTGAGTAGAGTCTGCGACAGGTTTCCCATCTAGCCACTAACCTAATACTAACCCGGCGACCTATGCTTTGATGCAGGTCAACACCCCATTGCAACAGCTTCTCAACAGCGGCAGTTAGTCTATTGTGAACAGCTCCTGCCGTTCAGCAACACCTCGCAATCTGTATTGCCCCAGGGAAACAAGACTTGGAATGGACCCTAGCAAGTCGCCCGCCACCTTGTCTGAAACGACAATGTTCTGATCGAGCGCGTTGCACATGCCCAGAATACGGGACGTTGCATTTACTGCTGGGCCGACCACTGTGAAATCCAAGCGAGACCTGCCGCCAATGTTGCCATAAAGAACATCGCCAGCGTGCAATGAAAGAGTGAAACCGGTCGTTGGCAAACCATCCGCTTGTCGTTGTTGGTTGAGTTCGTCAAAAGTATCCCGCAACTCCGCTGCCGCGTGAATTGCGACGCTGCGCGCGTCCGAAACTTGATTGATATCGAAGATGGCGAGCATTCCATCTCCCATGAACTTCAGAACATTACCGCCATGGCGCTCGACTACGTCAACAGCTTCCGCGAAGTAATCGTTTAGCAAATCTATAATTGAATGTCCCGGAAGCGCCTCTGACAATTTGGTAAATCCTTGTAGATCAAAGTACCAAATCACAGCTGAAATCGTTTCGGATGAACCTCGGGTGATGTCCCCGGAAAGAACGCGCCTACTGGCGTCTTTTCCCAAATAAGCGGCGGTTATGTCTTCAGCCATCAGCCTGTTTGCCCCACATTTCAGCGTTAGGCAAAGTGGAGATATTAGTTGACGCAGACCGTCAAGTTGCTGGCTTGTGAAGCCCCCGCTCGCGTCGGTTGCCAATGAAATAATGGCGCCTTCCTCGGCCTGCATTGGATCGACGGGTGTAGCATTATCTGGAAGGAGGAAGAACCGTTTGACAGCGAAGTAGTCTGTGGCACCGCGCTCGCGAAGTTCGTCAAACAAAGGAAAATTAAGCTCCGGGTCGTCGACCGTCAGGTCTTGTCTAATCTCTTCAACGTTGTTTACCAAAAGATAGTAAATCGGGCTCAGAACGTATTCTTCAGGTGCATCCGTTCTTCGAATAAACTCTTCTCGCTCATTTTCTCCGTGCCTGTGCCAGCGGAAAGCGACTGTCCCAATCTCGGGATGATGTGCGCGCACAGTGATGTTTGCTCTCTGAAGTGGAATTCCCGCCGAAACAAGACGCTTGCAGAATGCTTCGAGCCAGATCTCCACCGGCGCATTCTCTAAGCCCTGTTGAACCAGCCAATCTGCTATGTCCTGGATGGCGGCGGTCAGTTCCCAGTTTTGGACTAAAGGAGCTGCCATGATGTCCTCTTAATGAGCTATCTGAACAGTTAGTTCTCAGTCTAATTCACTTCAGGCACACATCAAATTCAATTCTCCCACTGCGCTCGCAGCCCCAAGCGGAAATCGTTGCAGAACTTTGTAGTTTCGGCTTCTGATCATTGCCCGTCAGAGATTGATGGGAGGTGTCGTCACACTGGTTAGGGTCGCCGTTGCAAGCAGGATCAGGACAACAGCCAACATCTCTATTGAAATCGACCGTCGAAGCGCGATGGCCGCGCCACGCTTCTCAGCCCTGAGAGCCGGAACAAGTTGCAGCTTGTTCAGCGCCGCTAGGCCAAGAAGGGCAGAAACGATCACGACCTTGATCAAGAGCCCCAATCCGTATGCCGTCCCAAACAAGGCGGCTACGGAGCCCGAAAGCAACCACGCGAGCGCAGCGCCCGCAACAATCAGGACGGCAACTCCGTAAGCAGCGACATTGCCAAAGTGGTGAAGTAGATCGGCCCCAGTTGGAGTGAGCGCCGCTTTGCGCAAAGGCAGGAGAGCACCGACCCAAAACGCGGCAGCCAGTAAATGCAGAACCAGCAAGATTGCGAGAGCAACCCTGGGCTCTCCGAGCGAGTGTCCCACCTGAGCAAAGGAAATCGCTATGGCAAGGCTGCCCGCCAAAGCGATCCACTGCCCGACGCGCGGGAGCAGAATTGCCAATATCGCGAGTTCACCCATTCCTCGCCAAATCGCGGCGGTGCCAAGTGGACTGTCCCAGACAAAGCCAAGCATCATTGGGTCCGTCGCGCCCTCTAACCCCATTCCGGATATCCGCGCCGCTCTGACACCGAAACGCAAAGCCAGAACGGCGAGACCAAGAAGCGCCGCACCGACCGCGAGGTGACGTGCAAGGCGCAAAACGGACGCATCGGCGCGCTTGGAAAAGAAAACGATGAACAGGACGCTACCCATCGCCAGCAACGCCGCACCGTAGCCAAGTGCCTTCGCCAAAATGGCCAAGACGACGACACCATCTATAGGGGACAGTCCGGTCACTCAGCGACCGTGAAAGAAAAGCTGCCCTGCATCGGGTGACCGTCGGAAGCCATACCGCGCCAGTCGAAGCGGTAGCTTCCCGGTGTGAGCTCTTCCAGCGGCACAGCCCGGAATTCCGTAGCGGGGTCCATACCTGTCTCGCGTTCAATTTCGACGTCGCCATCGGATGAGGTGAGCGTAACCGAAATGATGCGCATCGGATCATCGAACCGCATGGAAAGCTCCGACACTTCCGTGACAGTCGCGCCGTCAGCCGGTGTCGTTGCTTCGGACTTCGAATGCGCAGCCGCAAGCATTGGAGCCATTGCTACGGCCAAACCGAAAAGAGTTTGTTTGATCATCCGAGTTGTCCCCTATTCGGATTGGGCATTCAGTTCATTGTGGTATTCACGAAGATCATCGGGCCAGGTTGATTTGATAAAGGACAGCACCGCAATGATTTCGTCATCGCTGAGCACACCTTCATAGACCGGCATACCAGTTGCGGGCGCGTTCTCCATCAGCCCGGCCAGGCCAAATTTGGTCAGTGTGAAGAGTGTTTCATCATCGTGGTGCCACGTGTGCCCTGTGGCGTCATGCGGTGGTGCCGGTAGTAAACCATCCTCGCCGCGCATCTGCCAATTTGGCTGTCCTTCAAGGCTCGCACCGTGGCAAGCAGCACATTGATCCGCGTAAATATCTTGGCCAATAGCGACCAGTTTGGCGTCATCCGGACTCAATAGACCGACCGCTTCGGAGGGCTGGGCCAGAACGAAAGCTACGGCGAAACCGGCGAGCGCAAGCCCACCGGTAACCAAGAGTGTTGTGCGCCCTAGCATCAGGTGTCGAACGGCTGCGCGGTGCCCGCGCGGTAGTAAACCGTACCGGCCCCAGCCTCTCCCCCAAATGCAATGACATCGTAACGGGCGGACGGATCGTCGCCCATACCAGGAGAGCCCATTGGCATGCCAGGAACGGCAAGCCCAGTGATGTCAGGCCGATCCTTCAACACGGCTTCCAGTGTTTCGAACGGCACATGGCCTTCAAAGACATAACCATCGGCTTCAATGGTGTGACAGGATGCGAGGTTCAGCGGGATACCCCGCGCTGACTTCTGTGCTTCGGGATCGGTCAGTTCCTCAACGGTGACGGCGTAGCTAAGTGCGCGAGCCAAGTCGGCCCATGCGTGACAACATCCGCAACCTGGTGAGCTTAGCACGTGCATTGGGGTGCCAGCTCGGACGGGAAGAGCGGTCGCGATGAGAGCAGTTGCAGACAGTGTGGTGAAGTGACGACGTGTGATCATGTCTGTCGGTCCTTTGATGTGAAAATTGAACGGAATGCGGGCGAGCGCCCGTTGCCATTCAGGCTTTCGGAGGACCGGTGGGAACACCCAGTGCAAGGCCCGAAAAATCGGAGCGAGCGTGCATCACACCACCCACTGAGATCACCAATGGGGCAATCGGCGAAATCCCCGCCGTGGCGACAAGATCACCAAAACAGGATGCTGAACCCATGCCGCTGGTAGTGTCGCAACAATCCGCAGCAGCTTTCTCGGCATCCGCCAACGGATCGTCGCCCGCCATTTGAGCATGATGACCAGAATGATCCGATCCATGGGTCAAGCCATGCTTCACGGACGCTGCGGATGCGCCAGAGAAGGCAACAACAAGAAGTATCGACAGGAGCAAGCGAAACATACCAAATACCTACTGGCGGTATGTGCTTTTGACAAGTTACGAGGATGGCGCGGCACATTCGATCCTAGTTGCACCCATTGTGGGTGCGCCACATCTCTGGATCATGTCCGTCCGGAACAATTGAACATGGATCATCTGTGTATCCGCGTAAGACTGAATACTGGCTGACTTGCGCATCAGTCAGCAACGTCAATGTCAGCAGGTGAGCGTTCAGATGGACGAGGCGCAGGGCTGCTCGCGCCGCGCCCGCTTGCATAACCAGTCGTTCAAGAGTTTCTGCCGTTGGAACACCTTGCTGAAAAGCCAAGTCAAGCGCCTGTTCCATTTCGATAAAGTGTTCGCCTGCCTGTATCGCGTCTGCCTGCATCTGCGCGCGGATTAATTCGATTTCGTGGCGCTGCTCTTCAGTAAGGCCAATTTGATCGGCAATTTCGAGGAGATGCATTGGCCCCGGAACGCCGTTAAGCTCCGCGGCTCGGGCGAGGCCCCATCCGCCACCACGCGCGATCTCCTCAAGGTCTTGTTCCGACAGAGATTTGATGAGGCGCGTTTCTTCACCCGCATAGGCCGACGGTATCGTGTTGTGGTTCCCAGAGTGGGTCTGAGTAAAAGCCACGGAAGGCAAGATCGCTACAAGAAGTGCGAAACGCTTGGTCGCCATGTCTAAAATCCTCGGTTGAGACAGCGTTGGCACGAAGGGATTGCATGGAAGACGCAACACAGAACATGATAGAAATCATGTCGGGTCATTGGCTTCATTGTTTTGACAACGCACCAAAGCGAACGCTGGTGGAAGGCGAAACCCTGTTTCGGCGGGATGACAGAGTGGAATGGGCTTTTCTGGTTCGTAAGGGGCGGATCTTCCTTCGGCGAGCGCTGCAAGATGGCGGGCTTTTGACGCTACACACAGCCAATGCTGGTGATCTGGTCGCCGAAGCATCTCTATTTGCAGAACGCTATCACTGCGACGCTATAACCGATATGTCGACAACGGTCTTTTTCCTCCCGAGGGACGAATTGATGACGCACTTAGAGGATGCAGCTTCATCAAATCATCTTTCGATCAGGGCGTTTGAACGAACAGCGAGAGATCTACAGGTTTTGCGAACCCGCATTGAAATCATGCGCCTGCGAAAGGTGAAAGATCGGCTGGATGCTTATCTCGAACTGTACGATTCCCCGGAAGAAGGCGAATGGGTGCGCGTCGCCGATTGGATCGGAGTGTCGCCCCCCGCGCTATATCGTGAGCTGGCGAAGCGTCGAGCAAAAAATGACGCTCGCCGTCGCGCAGCTAAATCGTAGGTATCGGCTCAGTGTCGCCATTTCCCAAGATGCTCACGGTTGGCTGTTGGCAGCCCAAAGCAGTTATTTTCAACTAGAACATATAGTTCTTAGATCAAAATAGCGCAGTGTTTCGTTACATTGGGCGAACTGATCCTTAATATGCTTGGAAAACGCCCAAAGGGGCCTACTACTTTGTAGATCACGAGTGAGTAGGCACCTTAGAGTAATTCCATCAACGATGAGGTTAACCACTTAGACAATTAGCCTTCAGAAAATAGAGTTATACATTCGGCTGCATGGCGGTGAAATAGCTTCGATTGATGCAGCCAATTGCGCAGCGAAAGAAAGGTTCAATTCAGCGTAAACAAGGCAAAGACAAAAACCATCTATGTCCCACGTGCATGAGTATTTTTCGATTTTTTCACAGGACTTTGCGCTTCCGACACTCTTTCTCGCATTGTTCCTGGAAACACTGGGCTTACCTATTCCCGGTGAAACAGTTCTGATTTCCAGCGCCGCTATTGCAAGCCAGGGCGACCTCAACATTTTTCTGGTGGTAATCGTCTCAGTTGCGGCGTCGATGGCAGGTGACAACGTTGCGTATTTCATTGGTCGCCGATTTGGCCGCAAGGTCATTCTCACATATGGGACAAAAATAGGGATCACACAGGAAAGATACGAAAAAGCTGAGCAGGCAACTGAACGCTTCGGTGCTTATGTTGTTGTCGTTGCTCGGTTCTTTATCTTACTGCGTCAGCTAAACGGTCTCGTGGCCGGCGCCACGGGAATGCCTTGGCAAACATTTGTTCTGGCTAATGCAATCGGATCACTGCTTTGGGTAAGCTTCTGGACAACACTTGCATATAAACTCGGTCAGAATGTCTCGTTGCTTCCTTGGGTGACTCACCATTTAGCAATGGTAGCCAGCATTGCGGTTGTAATGACCTTGTTGCTTATGGCTGTACTATTTGTCCGTGCTAGGCATGTTGGCAGAGACAAAAGCGTTTAACTCGACAACAAACTACACTCCGCTTTTTGATCAACTGTTCTCGAAAATCCAATCACTTTGAAAGCATATCGCTTTGGACCCATCCAACCTTGAATTCGAGCATATTGTTGTCCTGATTGAAACTCTGGTCCCGGACGCGACCCAGCTTTCTTGACGTACAAGGAGCGTGCGTATTGACTGAATGCGAGCTTGGAAGGAGCCCGAGGCAACATGGCAATTATTGGATTGGTGACAATTGTACTCGTTGTTGTGTCTCTCCTGACAGGCCGCGTAACTCCAGTCATAGCATTAATACTATTTCCGCTCGCAGGAGCGTTATTGGCGGGTTTCGGTCCTACAGATTTGTCGGAGTTCTTTAACTCAGGTCTACTTCGAGTTGCGCCGGTCGCCACGATGTTCATCTTTGCGATACTCTTCTTCGGCATCTTGCAAGACACAGGCCTTTTTCGCCCGATTATCAATTGGATCATCGAGGCGACCGGGGGCAACGCGGTGGCAATTACCGTTGCAACAGCAATGGTCGGCGCTCTGGCCCATCTGGATGGCGCTGGAGCAACGACATTTCTTCTAACTGTTCCGGCCCTGCTACCACTTTACGTCGGGCTTGGGATGAACCGGTATTTGATGTTGATGATGCTATGCTTGGGTGCCGGCCTGGCGAACATGCTTCCTTGGGCAGGACCATTGGGCAGAGCTTCTGCTGTCTCGGGTATTGATCTGACTGTGCTTTGGCACCCTCTGATACCCATCCAGATTATCGGGTTGGTGCTGTTGGCGGGATTTGCGGTTGTCATGGGACTACGCGAGAAACGCATAATGTCTCGAGCAACAGGAACGGATTCTCCGACTGGCAGCATGGCACAATACGCCTTGAAGGTGACTGACGAAGAATTGGCTCTGGAACGCCCTCAACTCATTTTTGTAAACGGTGGATTGTTTTTGGCGACGGTCGTGGCGCTCGTGGTGGGTTTGCTGCCGCCTGCGTTTCTCTTCATGATCTCTCTTTCTTTGCTTCTACTCGTTAATTACCGCGACGTGGACAGCCAAATTAACCGAATGAAAGCGCATGCGCCTTCTGCGCTGACAATGGCTACAATTATCTTTGCTGCTGGGGCGTTCCTAGGCCTTATGGACGGTACAGGAATGCTCCGGGTCATGGCTGAGCAGTTAGTCGAGATCTTGCCTGAAAGCGTTGTACCAACATTACATATTTGGGTCGGGCTGATCGGCGCACCACTTGAGTTGGTGCTCAGCACGGACGCATTTTACTTTGGTTTGATGCCGGTGATGCTAGAAGTTGTGGAACCAACTGGCGTACCAACCGAAAGCATTGTCTATGCGATGCTCATCGGCAATATCATTGGCACCTTCATCAGCCCGTTTTCACCCGCCCTTTGGCTTGCACTTGGGTTGGCCGGTGCAAGCATGGGGCGGCACATTCGGTACTCGCTGCTCCCGTTGTGGCTGTTCTCAATCGCAGTTTTTGGGGTCGGTTTTTTGTTGGGTTTGTATTGATACAGATCCAAGAAGCACAGCAACAGACTTGGGACGACTGTTTTCTGGAAGACGCGTGGTTGGCAGGTCGCAGCCCAATGCGACCATTCACAGCTACTTTACGCTATAGTTTGCCCAGTCATACGCTGCGATAG
>NZ_WQHP01000015.1 GCF_013035315.1 Ruegeria arenilitoris
CAGCGCCGGTGAAGGGGGTTCTAAGTATTACAACAAACCTCCGCAACCGAAAAATTCGCTAAATTTGAAAAAAACGAAAAAAACATGAATTTACAAATTAAAACAATGATTTACATTATTCTCACATTAGCCGAAGCACGCTGAACTCAAGTAAGCAGGACCGAATCTAACGTTTTGCACAAGGTTACCCACAGACTCGCTTCCGAGTCAGGCGGAATCGGCGGAACGGAACCGAGTCAGCAGGCCGGAAACCGGAACCCGCAGTAACAGCAGGCCAATGATCAGTGACAGATAGACGAGCGGTTCAATCTGAAACCCCTTGGCAAGCATGACATAGTGTAGGCCACCCAGAACGGCGGCCGGGAAGACCAGTCGCTGCAAGCTGCGCCAGCGAGAACCCAATTTGCGTACGGACAGATTGTTTGATGTGATCGCCAAAGGGATCATCAGCAGAAATGCCGCCATCCCGACTGTAATATAGGGCCGCTTGACGATGTCAGCCCAAATCTGGCTGGGCACCTGAACATCCAGAACCAGCCACACCAGAAGATGCAAGGCGACATAGGTGAAGGTCAGCACGCCCAGCGCGCGGCGAAACTTTATCAGGTTCAATCCCGTAAAGTTCCGCAATGGTGAGATCGCCAGCACGACGATCAAAAGCTGCAGTGCCAGTTCGCCATATCGGTGCTCAAGCGCCTCAATCGGATCAATACCCAGACCACCGGTCAAACCCTGGTAGAACAGCCAGGGGGCGGGAAGCGCTCCCAGCAAGTACACTAGCCAGACAGGAATGCGGCGAAGGATCTGGTTCAGCTTTTGCATGACGTCAGTAGAACTTCGACAGGTCCATACCTTCGTAAAGCCCCGCAACCTCTTCTTCGTACCCGTTGAACATCAGCGTAGGGATGCGCTTGGCGAACAAGCCGCCCCCGATCTGCCGTTCCGAGGCCTGAGACCAACGCGGGTGATCCACGTTAGGGTTCACATTACTGTAAAAGCCATATTCGCGCGGGGCCGACATGTTCCAGCTGGTCGGCGGCTCGACATCGGTCAGCGTGATACGGACAATCGACTTGATCGATTTGAAACCGTACTTCCACGGCACCACCAAACGCAACGGTGCCCCGTTCTGGTTTGGGATCGGACGGTCATAGATACCCGTCGCCATAATGGTCAACGGGTGCATCGCCTCATCCAGACGCAGACCCTCACGGTACGGCCAATCCAGGATCGGGTACTGAACGCCCGGCATCTCATCAGGGCGATAGGCGGTTTGGAAGGCCACGTACTTCGCGCCCTCTTGTACTCCGGCCATATTCAGCAGATCGGCCAGTTCGAACCCGTTCCAGGGAATAACCATCGACCAGGCTTCGACGCAGCGAAAACGGTAAATGCGTTCTTCTACCGTCATTTCGGACATGATGTCCTTGAAGTCATACTCGCCAGGCTTGTCGACCATGCCGTCGATGGTCACACTCCAAGGTTCTGTAACCAGTGTATGCGCGTATTTCGCGGGATCATCCTTACGCGTGCCAAACTCGTAGAAATTATTGTACGAGGTGATCTCTTCCCAGGTGTTGGGTTCAAGAGCTTCTTGCGCCGCTGCTGGTCTGGCCAGTCCCGCCAATCCGACACCTGCCAGGCCAGCCATCACCTGCCGCCGGTTCAGAAACGCCGCACGTGGCGTGACGTCGGCATGTGTCAGTGTATTGGTCCAGCGATGCGCCATGAAAGTCTCCTTGGTAAGATCCGCCTAGGTTTCAGTTAATCCGCTGATAGCACAGCGCCAAGGCAACATGCGTCACGTTTGGGAGAAGAGACTGTAACGATTCCCAAAGCCCGCCGCTGCAGGGCCATCTTTGCGCAGACATGCGGACGCGGAGATGCGGGCAGGCGCGCACCGGAGGCGGCGAAGCAAACGCCTGACCCAACGTCACCTAAATCATTGATTTTGATCAAAGAAGCCACGATGCCCACAAGGCATTCTACGCGCAAAGGGCTAAAGAAACTGGGCCACTCGGGTCGCGCCCTGCATTTCGGAAACTTTGATCGGAAAGGACGACACATGAAACTGAAACTTGTCGCTGGGATCTCTCTGATCCTCATTGTTGCAGCATGCGGCCAGAAACAGACCTACCCTATTTCAGGTTGCGACGCGAACGCGACCTACCCGGTGACCTGCAAAGAGCTTGGTGAAGAAAACAAGCTGACCAAGTCGACCGCGCAAGACTTGAACGCTCTGCCCAGCGGCGCGTGATCTGACTGATTCAGATCTGTACAGAGCCCGCCCTTCGGTGGGCTCGTATCCTTTGGGGATGTCCGGACCGCCCTACAGAATGTCACGCCTTGTTGATTGCCGATGACCTGCTGAGGGTCGCTCATCCAGTCCACCAGCCGTTACAAGTGCTTCCCCCCACTTGCAGTCTGGCCCACAGGACCCAACGGCTGGCCCTTGGGTCCATCGCAAACCCGATTGCCGGGCCAGACTGAAGGGAGAAGACGAATGTGTGACATCTGTGTGATGAACGCGGTCAAAGACCGGATGCTGTCGAGACGAGGGTTCTTCAAAGCTGCTGCAGCCTCGGGCGTTGCTGTTGCGGCAACCGGGGCCAGCGCGCCGGTCGCTCTGGCCGCCGGACACGGCAAGGTCGAAGATATGACCCATACAATCAGCCCAGATTTCCCAACCTATTTCGGCGAGCCGGGATACGCATCGGAGCAGGTGTTCAACTTTGGCGAACACGGCTTCAACCTGCAGCGCATGACCGTGAATGAACACACGGGCACCCATATCGACGCGCCTTTGCACTTTTCTGCGGATGGCGCATCGGTTGACGAAATCCCGGTCTCAGACCTGGTCGCCCCGCTATGCGTGGTCGACATTGCCGCCCGCGCCGGTGAAGACGCCGATACATTGCTGACACCGGATGACCTCAAGACCTGGATGTCCACCCATGGCGACATCCCGGACGGCGCATGCGTCGCCTTGTACTCCGGCTGGGCCGCCAAGGCTGACAGCGATGCATTTCGCGGGTTTGATGGCGAAGCCCAGCATTACCCTGGATTCCACCCCGAGGCGGCGATGATGTTGATCGAAGAGACCGGCGCACGCTCGATTGCGTCTGATACGCTCTCGTTGGACCACGGCATCTCGACCGACTTCGCAACCCACTACGCGTGGCTGCCGACCGGCCGGTTCGGGATCGAAAACATCGCAGGGCTGGACCGCGTACCTGCAGCAGGGGCTACTCTTGTGATCGGCGCGCCAAAACATGCGGGCGGAACCGGCGGGCCTTCACGCATCTTTGCGATGGTTTGAGCCATGAAAAACCCGCCAAGCTGGCGGGTTTTTTACTTGGTTTGCCTTAGTGCACCACGGCGTCATCCGGGCGCGGCCGTTCTGACGTGCCCAACCGGTCGCCGATGATCAGGCCATCGGAACCAGCGGTCACTGGGACGGTCTCACCATCCTTGATCTCACCGGCCAGCAAGGCTTCGGCCAGAGGGTTCTGCAAGGCACGCTGGATCACGCGTTTTAGCGGACGGGCCCCGAAGACCGGGTCATAGCCTTCGTTCGCCAACCATTCCTTGGCTCCATCGTCCAAAGCCAGCTCGATCTTGCGGGCTGCCAGACGTTTCTGCAGGCGTGCCATCTGGATATCGACGATGCCATCCATATCGGCTCGCTTGAGGCGGTCAAAGATGATCGTTTCGTCCAGACGGTTCAGGAACTCGGGTCGGAAATGCGCCCGTACTGCATCCATCACGTCACGCTTGGCCTGTGCACTGTCCGCGCCTTCGGGCAGTTGGCTGAGCGCTTGCGACCCGAGGTTCGACGTCAGGATGATCAGCGTCTGCTTGAAGTCCACGGTTCGGCCCTGACCATCGGTCAGCACGCCGTCGTCCAGAACCTGCAACAGCACGTTGAACACATCTGGGTGTGCCTTTTCGACCTCGTCAAACAACACGACCTGATAGGGCCTGCGCCGAACGGCTTCGGTCAGCACACCACCTTCGTCATAGCCGACATAGCCCGGAGGAGCACCGATCAGACGGGCGACCGCGTGTTTTTCCATGAACTCGGACATGTCGATACGCACCATCGCGTTGTCGTCGTCGAACAGGAAGTTCGCTACGGCCTTGGTCAGCTCGGTCTTACCCACGCCGGTCGGACCGAGGAACAGGAACGAACCCAGCGGGCGACCTTCGTCATTCAGGCCCGCACGCGCACGGCGCACGGCATTGGCGACAGCGGTCACCGCCGCATCCTGACCGATCACGCGGGAATGCAGATCGTCTTCCATCCGCAGCAGCTTCTCGCGTTCACCTTCCAGCATCTTCGAGGTCGGGATGCCCGTCCAGCGTTCAACCACTGAAGCAATCTGTTCCGGACGCACCGTTTCCTCGGCCATCATGGCGTTGCTTTCGGCGTTTTCGGCCTCAGTCAGCTTTTTCTCAAGCTCGGGGATGACGCCGTAAGACAGCTCACCGGCTTTCGCCAGATTACCCTCACGCTTGGCGATCTCCAGATCAGCCCGCGCTTTGTCGAGCTGTTCTTTCAGATCACGGGCACCCGCGAGCTTATCGCGTTCAGCCTGCCACTGCGCCGTCATCTCAGCGGATTTCTCCTGCAGGTCGGCCAGATCCTTTTGCAAGGTTTCCAGACGATCCTTGGAGGCCGCGTCGTCTTCCAGCTTCAGCGCCTCTTCTTCGATCTGCATCTGCAGGATTTGGCGGTCCAGCTGGTCGAGTTCTTCCGGTTTGGAATCCACCTCCATCCGCAACCGCGACGCCGCCTCATCGACCAAATCGATGGCTTTGTCGGGCAGGAAACGGTCGGTGATGTAGCGATGCGACAGGGTCGCCGCCGAGACCAACGCCGAGTCCGAGATGCGCACACCGTGGTGCAGCTCGTACTTTTCCTTGATGCCGCGCAGGATGCTGATTGTGTCTTCGACGGTGGGTTCCGTGACCATCACAGGCTGGAACCGGCGCGCAAGGGCCGCGTCTTTTTCGACGTATTTGCGGTACTCATCCAGCGTGGTCGCGCCAATACAATGCAGTTCACCCCGGGCAAGCGCAGGCTTGATCAGGTTGGCGGCATCCATCGCGCCGTCGGACTTACCGGCACCGACCAGCGTGTGCATCTCGTCGATGAACAGGATGATCTCACCAGCGGCCTCGGTCACCTCGGTCAGAACGGCCTTGAGACGTTCTTCGAACTCACCTCGGTACTTAGCACCGGCAATCAGCGCACCCATGTCGAGCGCAAGCAGCTTCTTGTCCTTCAGCGATTCCGGCACGTCGCCGTTGACGATGCGCAGGGCCATACCTTCGGCAATCGCTGTTTTACCGACGCCCGGTTCCCCGATCAGAACCGGGTTGTTCTTGGTGCGGCGCGACAGAACCTGCATCGAGCGGCGAATTTCCTCATCCCGCCCGATGATCGGGTCAATCTTGCCCTCGGCGGCTGCCTCGGTCAGGTCGCGTGCGTATTTCTTGAGCGCGTCATAGCCCTCTTCCGCAGACGCACTGTCAGCTGTGCGGCCTTTGCGGATATCGTTGATCGCTTCGTTCAGCTTCTGGGCGGATACGGCACCGGCTTCCAAGGCCTCTTTGGCTTTGGATTTTACCATGCACAAAGCCATCAGAACCCGCTCGACCGGCACAAAGCTGTCACCCGCTTTGGTGGCAATCTTTGCGGCCTCGTCCAGAACCTTGGCGGTCTGGCCGTCCATGTAGATCTGGCTTGCGTCACCGCTGACTTTTGGGATCTTTCCCATCGAAGCGTCCAATGCCTCGACCACGCGACCGGGCGCACCGCCCGCGCGTGTAATCAGGTTGCTTGCCAGCCCCTGATCATCATCCATCAATGCTTTCAGAATATGTTCGGGCAACAACCGCTGGTGCCCCTCGCGCAGCGCAATCGTCTGCGCCGCCTGCACGAAACCCCGTGCCCGCTCGGTGAACTTGTTCAAGTCCATGTTATTCTCCTTTTCTCAAGCGCCCTGAATGTGATGCGCCCGCTGGCGGCACGCTTCGGTCTGGGCCTCACATTCAATTTGGGAAATAACTTCGCCCGTTCAAGGGGCTGGCCCTGTGTTTTCGGCCTATCGTCGAGGCACGGTATAGACAGTGTAACCACCAGTCCGGGCGACCTCGCGCGCGGCATACATCGCCACCAGAGACTGCGCCGCATCACTGCCGGTCGGACAGGAGACGAGGTCCGCCGCGTCATCCAGAAAATTAACCGTAAATGCGGTTTCTCCTGTCAGCTGACAGTCGTCGTCGGTGGACCGATATCCGCGAACAAGCCGAAGGTCATCATTCGTCGGCGAAACCACCGTCACATCTGCGGCCTCACTTTCAAGCGGCATGTCCTGACACGCGGACAGAACCAGAATGCCCAAACCAACCCAGTGTTTCATTGTCCCGCCTTTCGCAAATGCTTTGATGAATGGTCGGCACCATATCACAGCCTGTCCCAAGATGTTTGATCTTGATCACCCACCTGTCCCGCATGGACATGTGGCCCTTAACCCGCTAGGACGCGGACGTTTGCCAAAAAGCGGAGCGCGCACCATGTCCGATGATCGCCTGATCGTAGCCCTTGATGTCCCCAACGCCCTGCAGGGGCTGGCCATGGCCGAGCGGCTGGGCGACAGCGTTTCCTTTTACAAGATCGGGTTGGGCATGCTGACCGGTGGCGGCCTGGCGCTGGCCAATGAGCTAAAGCAGGACCACGGCAAACGCATCTTTCTGGACATGAAGCTGTTCGACATTGGCAACACGGTCGAAAACGCGGTACGCGGCCTGGCCCAGTTCGATCTGGATTTTCTGACCGTGCACGGAGACCCGCATGTGGTGCACGCCGCAAAAGAAGGTGCCGCGGGCAAAGACCTCAAGATTTTGGCGGTGACCATCCTGACCTCGCTGAACCGCGACGATCTAGACGCCAGCCTTCTAAAAGAAGGCAATGTGCAGGATCTGGTTGTCGAACGTGCAGCCCGCGCGCTTGAGGCCGGTGCGGACGGCGTCATCGCAAGCCCGCAAGAAGCCGCCCTGATCCGCGCTCTGCCACAAGCCGAGGGCCGCTTGATCGTCACCCCCGGCGTTCGCCCGGCAGGTGCAGAATTGGGCGACCAGAAACGCGTCGCGACGCCTGCCAATGCGGTTGCGGACGGTGTGGACCATATCGTTGTGGGCCGGCCAATCTATCAAGCCGAGAACCCAAAGGCCGCCGCCGAAGCAATCCTTGCCGAACTGGCATCGCCACAAGCAAAAACGCCCAACAGGGGTTAAACCCCTGCTTTGGGCAGATTTGATTTTTTGAGAAAAGAGCTGGGCAAGCGTGCCCGCGCGGGCAGATTTTAGGGTTGCCCGCGATCCAAGCGGTTGACCTTACGTCACTTTTCATCCGATCCGCGCCAAATCGTCCCTGTGCCCGAAAACACACATGAAACATGCGAGTTTTCGTTGTGTGACCTCGATCCTATCTAATTCGTGGAATTTGAGCGATTCTGGGACCGTGATACTCCCCGCGGACCATCTCTTCCTGAGGTCCGTCACCTCCCCCCGCCAATCGCGGGGGGTCTTCTTCAGAAAAGTCTAAACGTCGAATAGTGGTCTGGCTTCTGCCAGGTAATGACGAAGGCGGATCGCAAAGTTGGGCACAGCCAGCGGATTGTCTAGATAGGCTATCGGCGACATCAAACTCCACCCCTGCCCCTCGTCGCCAAAACGTTTCCGACTGGTGTCACTGTGCGGTCTGTGGGCCACGAAAAACCAGTTTTGCTCATATTGACGGGACCAAACGAAATCAGCATCGCCCAGACGTAATCCGACCTCTTCAAAGGTTTCTCGGGTGACACATTGCAAAAGCGTCTCGGCCCCTGCGCGACCGCCGCCGGGAAAATCGAAATGGTTCGGAAACGGAATATCCTTCTTGTCGTCTCTCTGGATCACCAGCAAATCCGACCCGAGAAACAACGCGACCTTTGCCCCGGTGAATTGCATGAACCGCTTTCTCTTTGTGTCTCGACAAGATAGTTTTAGCCAACACGCCAAAGCGCATAAACTGAGAAATACAACTGATGCCCGCTTTATGCCGCGACTGCTATTCAACATTTGAACATGAGGCGCGCTGCCCCTCTTGCGGCAGTCCGCGGATCAAGACACACGCGGAACTGTTCGACCTGTCCATTGCGCATATGGATTGCGACGCGTTCTACGCCTCGGTCGAAAAGCGGGACAATCCAGAGCTGGCAGACAAGCCGGTGATCATCGGGGGCGGCAAGCGAGGTGTGGTCTCGACCGCATGCTATGTAGCGCGCATTCGCGGGGTGCGCTCGGCCATGCCAATGTTCAAGGCGCTGCAACTGTGCCCGGACGCAGTGGTCATCAAGCCACGCATGTCGGTCTATGCCGAGGTCTCACGCGAGATCCGCAAGATGATGGACGAATTGACCCCCGTGATCGAACCCCTGTCACTGGACGAGGCCTTTATGGACTTGTCCGGCACGCAACGCCTGCATGGTGCCCCACCTGCGGTCATGTTGGCGCGGCTGGTGAGGCGGATGAAGGATGAGCTGGGCGTGACCGGCTCCATCGGCCTGTCGCACAACAAGTTTCTGGCCAAGGTCGCCTCGGACCTGGATAAGCCGCGCGGCTTTTCGGTGATCGGAAAGGCGGAAACGGCTGCGTTTCTGCACGACAAGCCGGTGCGTTTGATCTGGGGGATCGGTCCGGCTGCACAGGAGTCATTAGATCGCGCGGGCATTCGAACCTTTTCGGATCTGCTGCGCTGGGATCAGGAGGCGCTCAGCGCACGCTTTGGCTCGATGGGGTATCGGCTGTGGCATCTTGCGCGCGGACAGGACAAGCGGCGCGTGTCGTCGCATGAGCCGATGAAATCCATCAGCAACGAAACCACGTTTTTCGAAGACACGGCCAGTCTGGATATTCTGGACGGCCATCTGTGGCGCATGTCCGAAAAGGTCGCAGACCGGGCCAAGGCCAAAGGGTTGGCGGGCCGGGTTGTGACGCTGAAACTGAAGCAGGCAAACCACAAGATCATCACACGGCGTGTATCGCTGAGGGATGCCACACAGATCGCAGATCGCATCTATCGTACCGCGCGCGGGTTGTTCGATCAGGTCGGCGATAAGGGGCCCTATCGTCTGTTGGGTTGCGGAATTTCCGATCTGTGTCCCGAGGATCAGGCGGACATCTCAGGCGACCTTCTGGACCCCGGCGCGGCGCGACGGTCACAGGCCGAACGTGCCACGGACGAAATCCGACGCCGGTTTGGAACAGATGCAATTGTGAAGGGCCGTGCGCTGCGCTGATCCTACTCGGCCGCCAGACGCAACGGGTCACTGCCAATGCGCGAGATGTCCCGGATGACCGTCCGCAACAAGTCCTGAAACGCCGTGAAATTGTCGTTAGGCGCGATCTTGACCTCATCCATATAGAGAGAGCGATCGATCTCAATCTGGATGGCGTGCTGGTTTCGGCCAGGCCGACCATAGGTCTGCGTTACGTAGGCCCCTGCAAACGGTGCGTTGCGCGCAACTACCAGACCGGCCGAGGCAAAGGCCTCTTCAATCCGGTCCACGATCCCAGCCGAAGCGGATGCCCCGAATCTGTCGCCCAAAACGATCTGCGGCCGCTGAGACTTGGCCGTACTGACCATCGAAACCGCCTCGTGCGGCATCGAGTGGCAATCAATCAGAATCGCCTGACCAAAGGTTTCGTGGGATTCGGAGAGAAGGGATTTCAACCGCGCATGATACGGCCGCCAGCAGGTATCAATCCGCAGCCGGGCCTCATCCATCGTGAGTTTCCCCCGGTAGATCGCGCGCCCATTGGCGACGACCCTGGGAATCACTCCCAGCCCGGACGCGACACGCGGGTTATGTCCGTGACGGCGTGCGCCCTGAATCAACGCCGGGTCCAGTTCTTCGGCGCTGCGGTTCAGATCAAGATACGCCCGCGGCTTGGTCGCAGCGATCAATGGCGCACCATAATCAATGGCCGATGCAAACAACTGATCCACAAAAGCGTCTTCTGATGAACGAATCACCTTTTGGTTCAGAACCGTACGGTTCAGCATCGCAGCGGGGTAGTTCCGGCCACTATGCGGAGAGGAAAACACCACGCAAGACGTGCGCTTGGCGGGCATATCCAATACGTAAGCAGCGTTCTTCATGGCGACTCCTTGTTCGCATTGAACATAGACCGGAAAATAGTTCTACCAAACCCCTTGAACCCCTCTGCGACTCCTTTTATAGACCCCGCTACCGGCGCGGGGTTCCGCGCCCCATTTCGTTATGGGGCTGGGCACGCAAAGGTAAAGTGGGCGGTTAGCTCAGCGGTAGAGCACTTCGTTGACATCGAAGGGGTCACAAGTTCGATCCTTGTACCGCCCACCATCGTTTCACTGTTCCGGAACTCCGGGGCACCCGCTAACCCAGGCGCTGGCCACGTCTTTGATGAAGGCGCCGCAGATTGGAGACAGACCCATGAAGGTCAAGAACTCGCTCCGCTCGCTCAAGAACCGGCACCGCGACTGCCGGATTGTGCGTCGCAAAGGCCGCGTCTACGTGATCAACAAGACGCAGCGCAAGTTCAAAGCTCGCCAGGGCTAAGAACTGCACAAACCGAATAGAAAAAACCGCGCTTTTCAGCGCGGTTTTTTTTGGTCCAAAGCCTCTAGTGCGCGAACATGTGATCCGGCTCGTGTTCCGGGTCCGCCACGGGATCAAGGACCAGCAACAGACGCGTTTCACCGGTTCCTTCGATCGGCGGAGAACGGTGCAAAAGCCCCGATTTCGGATTTTCCGGCCACAGTGTTCCACGCAAAACAACTGGAGAACCCGTGGGCACGGTGAACACGCGGCTAGGATCCGTGCCGTCGGTCGAGATCCCGTACCGAGTCCCCGTCCCGCGGTAAGTGCAGACCAGGCGCGACGTCACCGCATCAATGTGGAACCTGCGGCAGGCATTTGTCGCCACAACGTCCAAACGCAGCCGCAACCATTTTGATCGCATCAAATCCGTAAAAAATCGCGGCCAACGCGGCCACGTCATCCACCAGCCGGTCACGCTCCAGTCCTGCCGGAATACCGGAAGCCTCGCACAGCTCGACAACGGCGTCGCGTACAGCCTCGGGCCGCAGGATGACCCGCGCCTTGGGCAGTTGTTCGGGACGCAAACCGTCAATCCAAGACTGAAAGCTGGCCAAGGGGTCGCGACGCCAGATTGCCGCGGCGCAACCTGGGTTGTGAATGACCGACAAGCCTTCGGGCGTTTCGGCGACACCGACGCCAATGGCCGCGTCTTTGACGATCTCACGGACCAGGGTCATGCGGCGGCCTCCGTCCGGCGCCAGACGGGGAAGGGATCAGGAAGATCGGGCAAGTCTTCGGGACGGCCTGCGACGACCGCGGGCAGCAGCGCCGCATCAAGACGAGCTTTGAGCGCCGGCCAATCAATGCCGCTGCCGATAAACACGATCTCTTGCCGCCGGTCGCCCCAGGGTTCTTGCCAATGGGCTTGGATATACGCCTGCGCGCTTTCGTGATCCGGCCGGCGCTCTTCCGGGACCGTGGCCCACCATATGCCCAGCGGTTTGACCGAGGACAGCGCCCCGGCAAGCGAAAACTCGGCCACCCAGTCGGGGCGCGTCGCGATCCAGAAATGCCCTTTTGCGCGAATGACCCCCGGCAAATCGCCGTTCAGTATCGTCAGGATCCTTTCGGGCACAAAGGGCTGCCGCGCCCGGTAGACATAGCTGGTGACACCGTATTCTTCTGTTTCCGGGACGTGATCGGCAAACCCGTAAAGCTCTTTGGCCCACATCGGATGTTCATGCGCCTTTTCGAAATCGAAAAGGCCGGTATCAAGAATCTCTTCCGCCGCAACGTCCAAATGGTTCGTCTCGATAATCCGTGCGTCTGCGTTCAGGCTGCGAATGATCTTGCGCGCGGCATCGACACGCTCGGGTCCGGCGTCCGCGACCTTGTTGAGGATCACCACATCCGCGAACTCGATCTGATCGGTCAGCAGATGGACAAGCGTGCGCTCATCCTCTTCACCAAGCGTTTCTCCACGGTCTGCCAGGAAGTCGTGGCTAGAGAAATCTGCCAACAGATTCACCGCGTCGACCACGGTTACCATCGTATCCAGACGCGAGATGTCCGACAGGCTGTCGCCCAACTCGTCACGGAAATCAAAGGTGGCCGCAACGGGCAGAGGCTCTGAGATCCCGGTCGATTCGATCAGCAGGTAGTCGAACCGCCCCTCGCCTGCCAGTCGCCGCACTTCGTCCAATAGGTCATCGCGCAGCGTGCAGCAGATGCAGCCGTTGGACATCTCGACCAGCGTTTCGTCGGTTCGCGACAGTTCGGTATCGGCGCGCACCAGATCGGCGTCGATGTTGACCTCGGACATATCATTGACGATCACGGCAACCCGGCGTCCGTCACGATTGTTGAGAGCGCGGTTCAGCAGGGTCGTCTTGCCCGCCCCAAGAAAGCCGGACAGGACAGTGACGGGAAGGCGGGTATCAGTCATTGAGCATTACCTATTTGATGTATGGGACACTGGATTTCAGTTATCGTAATGTTATTACATACCGTCAAGCGACTAATCCGGCGACCTGCGCTCTAACTTGGTTTGGAAATTGGCCGGAAATTCGGATCAAGGTCAGCCTTGGATTGGTCGAATTGCAGCGGGGGCGAAATCCGAAGTGTTTTTCGCCCTCTTTGGCGCTTGCAACCGCAGCGACGTTTTGACCGACAAATTTTGTCGGAATTTCTTGCTTCTCCCTGAGAATCGTTTAATTGACAATTTCAGTCGGATTATGAACCGCCACATCTTTCATTACTGGGAACCACGATGCTGAAATCCTCGACCTGCGTTGCCGCTGCTCTGACAGCCTTGATCGCTACTTCTGCCGCTGCCGAGGGGGAATTGAACCTCTATTCCTCGCGCCATTACGACACCGACGAAAACCTCTATACCGATTTCGAAAAGGCCACCGGCATCACCATCAACCGCATCGAAGGCAAAGCCGACGAACTGATCGCGCGAATGGAAGCCGAAGGTGCGAACTCGCCCGCCGACATTCTGCTGACCGTCGACACCTCGCGCCTGGAACGCGCCAAGGATGCAGGCATCCTGCAATCCGTTGACAGCGCCGTTCTGGAAGAGCGTATTCCCGCGAACCTGCAAGACAGCGACGATCAGTGGTTCGGCTTCTCGCAGCGTGGCCGCATCATCTTCTTCGACAAGGAAAACGTCGCCAACCCACCGACCACATACGCCGATCTGGCCAAGCCGGAATACAAGGGTCAGATCTGTATCCGCTCGTCCAGCAACACCTATAACCAGACCCTGTTGGCATCGATCATCACCCATGAAGGCCCCGAGGCCGCAAAAGCATGGGCCCAAGGCATCGTTGACAATATGGCCCGCGAACCGCAAGGCGGCGACACTGACCAGCTGCGTGGCATCGTCTCGGGCGAGTGCGACATTGCCGTGTCGAACACCTATTACTTTGCGCGCGCGATCCGCAAAGACGTCAAAGGCGTTTCGGCTGATATCGAGTCGATCGGATGGGTCTTCCCGAACCAGGACGGCTATGGCGCACATATGAACCTGTCGGGTGCAGGTGTTGCAGCCAACGCTCCGAACAAAGAGAACGCCGTACTGTTCCTGGAGTATCTAGCAAGCGACAGCGCGCAACAGTACTTCTCGGCCGGTAACGACGAATTCCCGGCTGTTGCAGGTGTAGAACTGGCCGAGTCGGTCCAAGCTCTGGGCGACTTCAAAGCAGACGAAATCAGCCTGTCCGATGTCGCCAAGAACCTGCCTGAGGCCCAAAAGATCTTCAACGAAGTCGGTTGGAAGTAATTCCCAAAACAATCAGAGCAGTGTTAAGGGCGCGGAGTTTCTGCGCCCTTTTCCTATCGGGCTTAGAACCGGATACCAAACCCGACGGAAAAGCCTGAAAATGAATCCGCCACGATGCCGTTCAGCATAATGCGCCCCGCCTGAACCGCAGGAAGACCAATCCTTGTCGTATCAACCTCGATCCCGACCCCGGCTGTAGCAAGCCAATCAGTATCCAGAACCATCGCGCTGTCACCATGGTACAGCACTACTCCGCCATCCAGAACCAGTTTGGACGGCCGACCCAGCAGCTTCACGTTATCAAGTGGATAGCGATGGCGCGAAAATAGCGTGGTTTGGTTGGAATTGGCGCGGGCGTCATCCGCCTGCGGTTCGTTGATCGGATAAAACTCCAGAAACGATTGCCGCAACCGGAACTCGGATTCCCAGCGGCCAAACCGGGCCTCGCGAAAGATACTCAGCGATCCGCCGGCACCGAAAGCATACAGGTTTCCGTCTACAACGCTGGTATCCCCGGCACGCCCGGGAAACAGCGGAAAATTGGAAAACACCGCGTCGGTGGTAACATGCCCAAGCGACAAGTGCACCGCCGGGCGAATATACCAGTCATTGCCAATCAACTGCTCCCACCCGACGCCCACGGTTGCAGCAAGGCTGGACCACGTCACATCCACTTCTGAATCCGACGCGATCTCGGGGAAAATCAAAACCGGGTTATAGTTCTGATACGCAACAAGACCTTCCAGATAGAGACCGTTGTCCAAGGGTTTGAACCCACCGCGCAACTGTGTGTAGCGCAGGTTCGTTGCGTTGCCCGATGCGCTTAGAAAAGACAGCGATGACAAGGTTTCGTTTGGGGTGGCCGCAACGCTGAGGACGGCCAGGGCTGCTCGAGCGGCAGCTTCTGACGCATCCGGGTCAAGGTCCTGTGCCTGGGACACCGAAGCGAAACCACAAACCAACACCGATGTGTATGCAATAAGTCTTTTCACTTCGTGGATTCGCCTGTCGAAGATGCCCGGCCTCAACACGCACAGTTTTGATGTACGCATTCGCTTTTGAAAAAATGCTAGCGCAGTCTAGGTTTTCAAAAAACTAAAACCACAGCGCCGGGGCCACGAATCCCAAAGCGGGGTATTTTTGGAACACTCTGGTCTTTGAAGGTTTTCTGCAATGATACCGGAATGTGATTTGGCAAGCGCCGTCAAAGACGGTTCAATCGCATCAGGAGGTCCGTCATGAAATCTCAGGAAAGGTTCGAGAAATTCTATTTTGCCAAGGTCGGAATGGGCGAAGCCTGCGGCTGCGCCGAGCGGGTCATTGACGTGTTCGAGTTCAACCGAAAAGGCGGCGTGCCTGAGAAGCATGCGGTGAAAGCGCAAAAGCCTCGGCGGCGGTCGTTTCGGTCCTGGGCCATGAAATACGGATTGCTCAGCCGCAAACAGCGGCCTTGAAGCAACAGCTGCTAAGGCGCGGTCAGGTGCTCTCGGAACAGTTTCAGAGGCATCATTGTTCTGTATTCGCGCGGGAAGTACAGGAAGATCCCCGGTGTCTTCCCCAGATGCTTTTCCAATAGCGGGCTGAGTGCGCCTGTGGCGATGTCATCGACGAGATAATCCCGGAAGGTGTACATCAAACCCAAACCATTTTTGGCCAGATCGACGGAGGCCGGAAGAGTGTTGGTAATCAGATTGCCCTGAACGTCGACCGAATAGGCGCCGTCTTTGCCCTGAAATTCCCACGGCGCGATGCGACCTGCGGATTGGAATCGGTAGCGGATGCAACTGTGATCCAACAGATCACGCGGCTGGTCTGGAGATCCATGGGTCGCCAGATAGTCCGGGCTGGCCACAACAGCCAGTTGTAAGGGCGGCGTTACGCGAACGGCGACCATATCATGTGCGATGCGGTCCCCCAGCCGGAAACCGGCATGTAATTCCTCGCCCAGAATGTCGGACAGTGCATCCGTCAGCGACAGCTCCAGCTCGATCTCGGGATAGGCCGCACAAAAACTCTGTAACCTTGGGGCCACGAACAGGTGATAAGCGAATTCGGGCATGGCCAGCTTCAAGGTCCCACGTGCGGCGTGCCCGGTGCTGCGCGCACTCTCGACGGCCTCGGTCAGTTGCTCAAAGGCAGGGCCTGCCCCGCGGATCAGCGCACGCCCGGCTTCGGTTAGGCTGATTGATCGGGTGGTGCGGATGAACAGAGCTGTGCCCAGCTGATCTTCCAGCGTTTTAAGCTGATGGCTGACAGTTGACGGCTTGATGCCCAGCGCCTCGGCCGCGGCGCGCAACGATCCGTGCCGGGCAATGGCAGCAAAGATTTCAAGCGTGGCAAGGGGCAGGCGCACGGCAACTCCTTCTGTACCTATTGTTCGATACCATACATGAAAGAAGTGAAAAACCGGGGAATTATCGCAAAACCGTTCAGCGCCTAGATTTGTTCCATCGCAGCACAGACTGACCAAGAGGATGAACGCGCTATGACCCAATCGACCCGCATCTCTCTGCAAAATACACCTACACGCAAAGGCGTTGCCGAACGCGCCGTGTCCTTCGATAGCAACGGCAATACCCTGAAAGGTACGTTGTATACGCCCGAAAACGCCTCGGCGGCTTTGCCCGCCGTTATCGTGACCGGGGCCTGGACCACCGTAAAAGAACAGATGCCCGGCACCTATGCCCGTGAACTGGCAGCCCGCGGCTTTGCCGCTCTGGCCTTTGATTTCACGGGCTGGGGTGAAAGCGATGGAACTCCACGTTTTGTGGAGGACCCGTCCGTCAAGACGGCGGAAATTCGCACAGCCGCAGCCTTTCTGATCTCACTGGACGAGGTCGACAGTAGCCGTATCTCAGGTTTGGGGGTGTGTGCATCCTCCGGTTACATGGCCGCCGCTGTGGCCGATGACGCGAACCAGCAAAAAGTCGCACTGGTGGCCCCATGGATGCATGATCCCGCGATGGCCGAGGGTATTTATGGCGGTCCCGAGATGGCCGCCAGCCTGATCGCCGCCTCTGAGGCTGACGGCGCCGCAGACACCGTTCTGCTTGGGGCCAGCACCACTGACGAAAACGCCGTTATGTATCAGGCCCCGTATTATACCGAAGAAGATCGCGGCCTGATCCCGGCCTATGACAACAAGTTCTCGGTCGCGTCGTGGAAGCCCTGGCTGACCTATGACGCCCAAGCCAGCGCGGACCGGTTGACCAAGCCGATGCTGATGGTTGGTTCACCCTCGATCGCCCTGCCTGCAGGTGCCACCGCCTATGAAGCCCGTACCAAAGCGCCTTTGGAAAAGCTGTGGTTGGGCGAGGACGTAACCCAGTTCGATTTCTACGACCGCAAAGACGCCGTGACCGCAGCCTCGGACGCTGTGGCCGACTTCCTGAACGCCTGAAAGGACCCAAGATGAAAACCCTGACCAAAGCCGCGGCCCTTACCGCCGCAATCATGTCCGGAGATATCGCCATGGCCGCATCCCCCGAAGACAACATCAAAGTCGTGCAGGACTTCTTTGCCGCTTATGGCGCGAACGATCTGGATGGCATCGCCGCAGTGATGGACGAAAACGTCAAATGGCACATTCCCGGTCGTCACCCCCTGTCCGGCACCAAGACTGGTCGTGACGAAGTGCTGGCATTTTTCGCCCAGCTGGGGGCCGCCAATTTCAAAGCCGATCCGATCTATTTCGGTGCGGATGAGACCCACGTGGTCGATATCCACCGCGGCTGGTCCAAAGCCGAAGGCAAGCCAAATGTCGATACGACCTGGGCGCTGGTCTACCGGATCGAGGACGGCAAAATCGTTGAGGCCACGAACCTGTCAGCCGATCAGGACGCGGCAAACACGTTCTTCTGGTCGCAATACGATCTGGCCCCGGTGCCCGAGCGCCTGGCCAAGTAACCCACACAACTCACTCTGACCTGACGGAGACTGACCGATGAAATCTCTTCTGACAGCTGTACTTGCGCTCGCGGGGGCCTCCACCGCCGCACTGGCTGAAATCTCTGATGAACAACAGGTTCTGAACGCGATCAACAATGTTGGGTACTACGCGGATCAGGGCGACTGGGACAAGGTAGCCGCGCAATTCCACCCCGACGGCGCGGTGCTGGACTACACCTCATACGCGAATGCCTCGGCTGGTACGTCGGCTGACCTTCCAACCCTGCTGCCCGTCGAGATCGTCGCAGCCTGGCAAACGGTTCTGCCCGGTTATGACCGCACCCACCACCTGATGGGAACGGAAAGCGTCAGCGTCAACGGCGACACGGCCACCACCACCTCGAACATCTACGCCACGCATATCCTTGAGAATGAAGGCGAGAATACATGGGTGTTCATTGGCGACTACCAGCATGAACTGGCAAAAACTGATGATGGCTGGAAGATCACCTTCATGCGCGCAAATCTGCGGGCGCAGCTGGGTAATGAAAACCTGCCCGCGCTTGCAGCCGAACGCGTGAAAGCCGCGAGCCAGTAAGCCAGAGGTTTCATTCCAATGAGCAACGAATCCCAAATCCGCGCCTTTATCGCGGACTGGTTTGCCCGGTTCGACCGCCTGGATTCGATCGAGGCGTTCCTGCCAGACCTGCACCCGGATTTGGACTGGGACATGCCCGATACCGACCACTCCCTGTTGGGGCATGACCGGGTGCGCGCATGGTACGCTGGTGTGTTGAGCACCTTGCAAAGACCGACCGAACACCATGTCAGCAATATTCAAGTCACGCCCGGCGCGGCACAGTTCGAAGTTCTGTTCCGCGCCAGAACGACCACCGGCGAAACCATCGAAGCGCGCGTGCAGGAAAACTGGCGCTTTGACACTCGGCCCGATGGTCGCCCGCTAATCACCGCATACTCCGCGAAACTTCTGCAAGAGACAGACACATGAAGACCCTTGTTCTTACAGCGCATCCCAACCTGAACACATCGCGCATCAACCGAGCGTGGTTCGACGCGCTCTCTGACGCGGCCGATGTCACCACCCGCGATCTGACCGCAATCGGCGGCCCCGAGATGCGTTTTGATATCGAGGCTGAACAGGCCCTATTGCTGGCCCATGACCGCATCGTGTTCCAGTTTCCGTTCTACTGGTATTCGGCTCCGCCTGTCATGAAATCCTGGATGGATCAGGTGCTGAGCTATGGCTTTGCCTACGGCCCCGGCGGCGACCAGTTGAAAGGGCGGGAATTCCTGATCCTTGTGTCGACCGGTGGCCCGGAACACAGCTATCACGCAGGAGGCTACAACAACTACTCGATGGCCGAGTTTCTGAAACCGTTCCAGCAAACCGCCAATCTGGCGGGCATGACCTATCTGCGCCCGTTCGTTTCCCACGGGATGGCGCTGGCCACTGCGGACCAGATCGAGGCCACCGTACCGGATATGCTGGCCCATTTGACCGACCCCGACCTGGACCCCAAGGTCAAACAGGTACGGCTGCTGAAACAGCTTGAGGAAGACCCGACCAAGGCAGCGGCCGTCAGCTAAAACCACCCGAACCCGCGTTCAGCGCGGGTTCTTTCGGAGCGAATGATATGTAGAATGAAGCTCCGTCCACCAAAGCGAGAACGCCCGTGTCCGAGATAGATGACCTGAACCGCTGGTTGATTTCCGAAGGGCGTTTGCTGGGCGACGAAACCGCGATCGTCAAAGGATACTGCGAGGGTCTGGTGCAGCTGGGCGTTCCACTTGCACGGGCGCGGATCGCCCAGAATTACTCGAACCCGCTGCTCAGCGCCTGGGGGATCATCTGGACCCCGGACGAAACCCGCCGCTATACGGTGGCAACGACAGTCCTGTCGACAAGCGCCTGGCATGGCAGCCCGTTTGAATACATCGTCACCAATCGCCGTCCGCTGCGCAACCGGTTGATCGGGTTGGACTTTACGACCGAGCATTCCGTCTATGCGGAACTGGCCGAAGCAGGAGCTACCGATTTTCTGGCTATCCCGCTGGAGCATGGTAACGGCTCGGTTCAGGGCACCAGCTATACCTCGAACGCAGAAGCAGGGTTTTCCGACAGGGATATTCGCTATCTGGAAGACTCGCGCTTTGCACTGGCGGCGGCGCTGGAACCCATCGCGATGCGCCATTCGCAAAAAAGCCTGTTGCAGACCTATCTGGGTCATGGCCCCGCAGAAGAGATCGGCCAGGGGCATATCAAACGTGGCGAGCATAAATCCGTATCCGCCGCCATCCTGTTTGCCGACCTTCGCGGCTTTACCGCCAAGTCCGAGGCCTGGCCCGAGACGCAGTTGCTGGACATGATGGGCGACTATTTTGAGATGGTCGTGACCCCCATTCAACAGGCCGGCGGCGATGTCCTGAAATTCATGGGCGATGGAATTCTGGCAATTTTTGAAAACGAAGGAAGTGCTGAAATCTCGTGCCGGGCCGCTGTAGCCGCTGCACAACAATCCCTCGCCAACCTTGATGACTACAACCAAGCGGGCGCCGAAACCGGGCGTGAACCGATTGAGTTTGTGATCGGCATAGATTTTGGTCACGTCACCTTCGGCAATATCGGCAGTCCCGACCGGTTGGATTTCACTGTGGTCGGCCAAGCCGTGAACGTCGCAAGCCGTGTGCAAGGCCTGTGCAAAGAACTGGGCGAAACCACCCTGATCACCGCGAATGTCGCAGAACATCTGGGGGCAGCGGTCCAATCCGTCGGCCATCATTCCCTGCGCGGTCTGCCACAAGAGATCGAGGTGTTCAGCCCGACAAGGACACCCGCCTAGAACATCATGCAGTCCGCGCCCGGCGGCGGCGGAGGAGTCCCCTCGGGCAAGGTAGGCGTGTAGTCAAAGGTCACGATCTTTGCGCCCCCATCGAATGCCACGAAAAGTTGGTTCGACCCGGGCCGAATGGCAATTCCTTCAGGGTCTGTGCCGAACTCCAGCAGGCTTTGCTGGGCAAGCAACTGGCCATCCGCCGTGAACTCATACAAGCTGTTGGTTCCTTCCCAGTCATCGACGATCAGCATGTGACCTGTACGCGGGTCAATCGCGATACCCTGCGCCTCACTCAGGGGTGGGGACAACTGCATCGTATTAAGGCGGGTGGTCAGGTTGCCGTCGGCATCGAACCACGACAACCGTTCAGGGTCATCCTCGACTGTAACGATCTCACCCCTAGCGTTGATGGCGATGCCTTCGGTATCTGCAAACCCGCCTTCCAACGTGAACGGCACCCCCAACGGTGTCCCGTCCTTGGTGACCCGCTGCAGGCTGCCCAACCCGTCGCCCACCAGCAGGTGATCCCCTTCGATAGCGATCGCCTTGATCCGGTACAGGTCGCTGGAGATCCGGCGCAACTCGTCCCCCTGCAATGTGACAAGCACGGCCTCTGGCCCTTCGTTCGCGATCCATAAGCCGCAGAACGTTGGATCGTAGTCCAGACTGGCTGGCCGGTTTAACTCATAGCGACCGGTTTCCCGCAGCTCTAGGGCGGCGGCCGGACTGCACAGCACACACATCGCGACCAGACTGGCTTTTAAAGGCATTTCTGATACCCCCATGGCCCGATAAAATGGGTCGGGTTCACTTGTGGTCAACTCAGGACCCGCACAACGGCCGATCCAAGGGGTAAGCGTTGGTAGCGAATTTCCCCAGTTGTCTGCAGATATGGAACGACGGCTTTCGCGGATTCTATTCGGCATAGCCAGAGTTCGATGCTAGCGTATGCATAATTTCATTCATCTACTTGCAATTGACTACTCGCTGATTTGGAGGATTTGTCATGCCAGACGTAACTCGCCGCACCTTGCTTCGCCTTTTTTCCGGTGCCTCATCATCGGCTCTGCTTATTCCTTCCAAAGCTGTTTGGGCAGGAACTACAAATCTTCAAGACATAACCGGGGGGTCCTTTGCGCTGCCGGAGATCACCGTTTTCCCCGCCCGTGCGATCATTACGATGGACCCCGATACCCCACGCGCCGAGGCCGTTGCGGTTGTAGGGGACCGGATTGCAGCAGTGGGCAGCCGGGCTGAAATTGATGCGCTTGTCGGTGACCAGCCATTTCGCGTCGTTGAGGCCTTTGCCGACAAGGTGATCCTGCCCGGGTTTGTCGAGCAACACGTTCATCCCGTTCTGGCGGCGCTGACCATGACAACCCACGTCATATCCATCGAACCCTGGGACGCCGAAGAAGGTTTCTCTGCACAAGTCCGAGACCCCGACGGGTATCGCGAACGTCTGCTAGCGGCCCTTGCAGCACACGACGATGCCAACGAGACGTTCGTGACCTGGGGCTATCACCACTACATGCATGGCGACATGAGCCGCGCGATCCTGGACGAGCTTGCACCCGATTTTCCGGCAATTGTCTGGCATCGCTCGTGCCACGAGTTCTTTTTGAACACTAAAGTCATGGAACTCTACGGAGTTGATGAGGCGTGGTTTTCCACTCTCTCACCCAGCGCTGCGGCGCAAGGAAATCTGGAGAACGGGCATTTCTATGAACAAGGCGGAATGGCGCTGCTCGACCTGATCGCGCCAGCGATTGCGACGCCCGAGCGGATGAAGGCCGGGCTGGAATATTCGATCGACTATTACCACAAAAGTGGCGTGACGACGGCCTGCGAACCAGGCGGGTTCTTTTCGAAGGCCCTGCAAGATGCGGTGAATGCGGTGTATTCATCAGACGCAACCCCGTTCAATCACTACTTCATCGGCGATGGCAAATCCTTTGTTTTGCCCAATATGGACGATCCCGCGGCGGTGATTAAAATGGCCGAGTCGGTCTATGATTGGGGCACCGGCCGAACCCGATACCTGCAGAAGCAGATCAAACTGTTTACTGATGGTGCCATCTATAGCCAGCTTATGCAGATGCGAGATGGATATACTGACGGGCATGAAGGCGCGTGGATCATCGACCCGGATGTATTCACCTATGCGTTTCAGACCTTCTGGGATGCCGGATGGCAAATCCATATTCACAACAATGGTGACGCCGGTATGGACGTGCTGCTCGACAACCTCGAGACGGCATTGCGTCGTAACCCGCGTTATGACCATCGCACGGTTCTTGTTCACTTTGGATTCGCGGCCCCGGATCAGATCGAGCGCGCGGCCCGGTTGGGTGCAATGGTCAGCGCCAATCCATACTATGTAACCGCACTTGCGGGACGTTATGGAGACATCGGTATCGGACCCGAACGCAATGCGCGGATGGTACCGCTGGGCGAAGTCGAAGCTCTTGGCGTCCCGATGTCCTTCCATTCCGACATGCCGATGGCCCCCGCCAAACCTCTGCAGCTGGCGTCCTCGGCGCTGAACAGAAGAACGCTGGAGGGTGACGTTGTCGGGCCGGATCAAAGAGTAAGCGTCGATACGGCGCTTAAGGCGATCACCATCGACTCGGCCTATACAATTCAGTTGGAGGATGAGATCGGATCGATAACACCGGGCAAACTGGCCAACTTTACGATCCTTGAGGAAGACCCATACGAAGTGGCCGTGGAACAGTTCGACAAGATTCCAATCTGGGGAACGGTCCTTGAGGGCAGGCTGCAACCCGTCGAAACGGCCGACGGCACAACAATCGCGAACCCGGCTGCCGAATTTTGTATCGAGCAAGGCGGGCGTTATGAAATTCGTAAAGATGCAAGCGGTGCTACGCAGGGCATCTGCATCTTGAAGGGCGGCACTGAAATCGACGCGTGGGAATACCTGCGTCGAGAACGCGCCAAACTGGCACCAACCTCTGCTCCGGGCCGTATCGCGCAGTCCTTACAAGAGGGTTTGGACCAACGCGCTCGGATGCGTCTCATGATGTCTCGTGCGTATTCCGATCTGGGACTGTGCACCACGGACGCTGCAATGCGGGACAAGCTTTGCCAGGCGGTTTCGAATGCGCTCGGCTGACATAGCTTCGGAGCCGTATCGCAAGTTCGGTCGGTCCACCAAGGGAATTCTTTAGGGCGAGGGCGCATAGCGCCAGTAGGCCTACATTGGCTTGCACTCTTGAAAATCTGCGTGGCGTTGGGTCAAGCTAGGTGCAAAGGCCAGTTTGATGAACCGAACACAGGACCCTGAATGCGGCTGATCCGAAGTTTCCTTATTGTGGCGGCAGTTATTGCACTTGCCGTGGTCGGGTTAAGGTGGACGTTTCCACTCCCCCAGCAAAATTTCTCTGCAGAAGTAACAAAACAAGAGGCCGATTGGTCCGGCCCCTTGGGGGCGACAATCAAAAACGCGCTTGAGCGAAACCCCGGACTGGACGGCGTACGACCATTGGGCAATGGCCGCGCAGCTTTTGCGGCGCGTGCCATCCTTGCGAAAGAAGCGACATCATCAATCGACGCTCAGTACTACATCTGGCAGGACGATGTGACGGGGCTGATGCTTCTTGACGAGTTGAGGGCCGCCGCAGAACGCGGCGTGCGGGTCAGGCTGCTGGTCGACGACAACGGTATCTCGGGAATGGATCAGTTGCTTGCCGAGCTCGATGCCCTGCCGAACGCGCATGTGCGTATTTTCAACCCGTTTACACTTAGGAACCCCAAACTCCTGTCCTATGCTTTCGATTTCAGCCGTCTGAACAGGCGCATGCATAACAAGTCGATGACAGTGGATGGAGTGGCGACGGTTGTCGGCGGTCGTAACATCGGTGACATCTACTTCGACTACGGGGCCGGGACGCACTACCTCGACGTGGACGCGATCGCCATCGGCCCGATTGTGGATGAGGTTTCGCAGTCCTTCGACGCATATTGGAACAGCGCTTCATCCTATGACGCTGATCTCTTTTTGGACCCGCCAATCGAACAAAGCCTGAAAGCCAAAGCCGAGGCCGCGCGCCAAACCGCCGTTGGCGCAGGCTATCAGCAAGCGATCCGTGACAATGAACTGGCCGACCGAATAGCTGCGCGCGAGCTGAAATTCGATTGGAGCGAGGTCACCCTTTTTGTCGACGACCCGGCAAAGGGTTTGGGTGAAGTTCAACGTGAAGACCTGATCGTCGAACAACTGATCGAGTTCGCCCAAGGTTCAAAAACTTCACTGGACCTGGTCTCGGCTTACTTCATACCCGGCGAGCGTGGCGCAGAAGTTCTTGAAGGGCTCGCCAAGTCCGGAGTGAAGGTTCGTGTCCTGACCAACTCGCTGGATGCCACGGATGTTATGCCGGTTCACGCAGCGTATATGCGGTATCGGGACGGCCTGCTGAACAGCGGCGTAGAACTGTTGGAGCTTCGCGCCTTGCGACAGGAACACAGCGAAAGAAGCCTGCCCGAGATGCTGGCGGGGTCGGCGTCGGGTCTTCACGCAAAGGTCTTTGGGTCCGACGGTGAGCGGATATTCATAGGGTCTTACAACCTTGACCCACGATCCGCACGGCTCAATACCGAGATGGGCCTTTTGATCGAAAGCCCAGCGATTGCGGCATCCCTTGCCTCTCAACTGAGTAAACCGGAATTTTCCTATCGCGTAGAACTCGACGATGATGGTCAGATGATCTGGCTGCAGGAAGAAGCAGACGGAACCGTCACCGTGCATTCGGCGGATCCTGAAACCAGCGGCTTCCAGCGCGCCCTCACGGCGGTCGTCAGGTGGCTGCCGGTTGAGTGGATGCTTTGACCGGTTTGGCATTGGTCATAAAGGGCAACTACTGAATGCGATGGCCCAAGTCCGGGATTTGACGCCGCGCACCCAAATCTTGGATGCGCGGCTGGGGCGTTTACTCGCTGCGCACGATTTCCGTGTAAGCGCCATTCAGGTTGAGTGTGACGGTAACCGCCTCATCATCCCTGTTGCGCCAGAACCAACCGTGCTCTCCCGCGAAGGGCGCGACCATTTCGCCGGCACCCTCAGTGGCACCGCGGCCTTTTTCATAGGTATGCGACTGCCCGCCGCCATGCGCGTGTAGATCAAAGTTGATGCGTCCGCCGTCCGCGATCCACTCAAACTGCGTTTGCGCACCTTCATCCATCACCAGCTTCACCTCGGTGAATTCATCCGGCTCAAGCGTGAAAGTGATCGTATCTTGCCAAGCCTGCTGAGCATATGCGGTACCGACGAACAGGCCCAACAGGTCGTTCAACAGGCCCGAAGACTGATCAGACCCATGAAGCTGTTGGTCCTGCTCTACTTCGTCTGCCAGTTCCTGCTTGATCTCACCCATTTCGGTTAGTCCGAGAACACCGCCAGCTCCGGTCGGGTCGATCCCGTATTCCGCAGGCAAAACGACGGCGACAAGAATTGCCACTGCGCTAACAGCGGCAATGATCGTGGACCGAAGAAGCTGGGCCGAGCTTGGCAATTCTTCGAGGCTTGGTTTTTTTGCATTAAACATCTGTGGTTATCCTTATGCGGCCACGAAATAGCCGGTGATTTGGTATCCCATCAGCACGAAACCGATGGTCATCATGACGACGTTGACGGTGTAGGCCTGCTGGAAGAACTTGGCACTTTTCCTCCAGTACCCCATGACGATGAGGATGGCGGCGAGGGCCAGAAGCTGCCCAATCTCGACGCCGACGTTGAACGCCAGGAGGTTGGGCAAAAGCCCGTCTGGCGCGATCTGGTAGTCCAGGATCTTTGTGGCCAAGCCGGTGCCGTGGAACAGCCCAAAGATGAACGTCGCCGCCTTGGTGTTTGGCTGAATGCCGAACCACCGCTGATAGGCACCAAGATTATCGAGCGCCTTGTAGACGACGGACAGGCCAATAATGGCGTCGACGATGTATGAGCTGATACCCCAGCCAAACCAGACGCCCGCGAGCATCGTTATTGAATGGCCCACGGCAAAAAGACTTACGTAGACCGCAACGTCTTTCGACCGATAGAGGAAAAAGACAACGCCCAGCAGGAACAGGATGTGGTCATAGCCCGTGACCATGTGCTTGGCCCCGAGATACATGAAGGGGATTATGTGCACCCCCCATATTTCCTGGATGTAGCCAGCGTCGCCGGGCGTCACGTCATGCGCCAGGGCTGTGCTGGTGGACATCAGCAGCATGGATAGAATGAAGAACGCAAGACGCTTAGAACAGCGCCTAACGCCCTCGATGAGGGTTTTCATAGGGAAACTCCGCTTTGAATTTGGATTGATCAGTGATGCGCACGAAATGCGCGGTGCCGATCAAGCGCGAGGAGGTCTCTCTATTCTGAACTGACGGGTGGGGCCGCGGACTGAGCTTGGCATCAACCGAGCCTCGCCCATGTGTACGTCGGGCGCAGAACCGGGGCCATTTGAAAGAAACGCCTGGTTGTGGTCGTGATCCGCCACATCGTGGCTGTGGCCATGCATCGCCCAATACAGGTCTTCTTCAAACCCATGCGAATGACCGTGATCCTCAACCATTTCAAGATGGTCCTGAATCGTCTCAAAAACGGCTGGCGCATGAGAAAACGACGGCGTCACGGACCACACAACCATAGACAGGCAGAGCACAGCCAAACCAGCTCTCAACATGTACGCGTACGCCTGTTTCATCACATATGTCTGCCCGTTGGTCGCGGCATCTACACCGCCGTAGCGGTTCTAATTTCTACTACAGCCGTCTGTTGGCGCGTTTAGAACGCTACGTTCCTGCTATCGATTTTGCTCCTAAATTTCAAGTGTGCTTGCCCCCCAAACTCGGTGTCGGATTACATCCTTCCGAAATCTTCTTTGAGTTCTGCGACTTGTTCTGCATCCAACATCCGGGCTGGCAGACCCCGCAGCGCCGCGAGAAGCTTGGCTGTTTCTTCCAACTCTTCAGCTGCACAGACCGCTGAGAAGAGGTCCTTTCCCGAGACGACGGGACCGTGATTGGCCAACAGAACCGCACGATACTTGCCGCCCAGTTCGCGGATCAAATCACCAGACTTCGGGTCGCCCGGCTTGACATATGGAACCAGTTTGACGGTGCCTACGCGCATGACCACGTATGGTGTAAGCGGTGGAATACAGTCATTGGGATCGGTGTCTTCCAGACACGACAGAGCGGTGGCCCAGGTCGAATGCAAATGCACCACAGCGCCAGCTTCTGGCCGCGTCTCATAGAAGGCTTGGTGCAGAAAGACTTCCTTGGTCGGCTTGTCGCCGGAGACGTGGTTGCCATCCAAATCAATCTTGGCAATTCGCTCAGGGTCAACATTGCCCAAAGTCGAGTTGGTGGGCGTCATAAGGATGCCATCATGCAGACGGGCAGAAACATTGCCAGCAGTGCCTACGGAGAAGCCACGCGCAAAAAGCGAGGCGCACAGATCCGACATCTGCCGTCGCAGCGCCAGTTCTTCAGAACTCATCTGCCTGACTCCATCATTCTCAGCGCTTTTGCGAAAAAGTCAGGAGCGCCAAAGTTTCCAGATTTTAGGGCCAGCGCAACGGGTTCAGGTTTTCCCACGCTCAGGACAGGCACGCCCGGGTCGATCTCTGGCCCAATTGACATGGCCGGTGACCCCAGTGCCTCAGATACGGCCTGGGCAACAGCTCCCGATGTCTCTCCTCCTGCCACCACAAGACGCCTGTACCCTGTCTTGGCAAGTTGTCGTGCTATATCTGCAAAGAGATTGTCCAACCTGTCCGCAACTGCTTCCTGACCAAATTGATTTTGGATCGCTCGTACATCCTCCGGGCTTCCCGATGAGTATGCGAGCGGTGCCTGATCGGGATGCGCTTCGAAGAAATCCAGAAGCGTTTGCGTGGTCACATCCCCGGACATGACACTTGGCACATCAATGGCGAAGGACGGATGGGATTGCGAATGAACATCAATCTGCCCACGTGTTGCACCCGAGCACGACCCGGCAAGGATAGCGGCGGGCCCAGTGACACCTGTAAACACACTGCCACCTCTTTTGGACGAAGCTTTTCTGACGAAGTTTCTGGGTAAACCCAATGCTATCCCCGACCCGCCAGTAACGAGCTTGGCGTCCTTCAGAGCCTCACCCCAGGCCAGCAAATCCTCGTCCGAAATCGCATCGCCGATCACAAAGCGTTCGTCGGCGTTCTGCAAAGCAGCAAAAATCGCCTCCGGTCCTTGCTTTACGGTGTCAACTGACACCAACCCGACCGTTTCTTCGGTCTGATGCTGCAACCATCGCCGGATGTTGGCATCCGTCATCGGAGTGAGAGGGTGGTTTTCCATCCCGGATTCATGCAACAGCTTACCGAGTACAAAGAGATGACCGTAATAGACAGTGCGCCCCGTTGTCGGAAAGGCCGGACAGAAAACCACCTTTTGCGCACCCAGGTCGTTGGCCAGTGCTTCCGCAACGGGGCCGATATTTCCTTCCGTCGTGGAGTCAAAGGTCGAGCAATATTTGAAGATGAACTGCTGGCAACCTTGGTCCGCGAGCCACCGCAAGGCACTCAGACTGTCTGCGACAGCTTCCTCGACAGGTGCAGTGCGGCTCTTGAGCGAGACTACGCCTGCTTCGATCTCCTCGTCGGCTGGGGTTGTTGGAATACCCGGGAACTGTGCCGTTCGTAACCCACCTTCTGGCTGTACACCCTTCGCCAAGGTGTTCGCGATATCACTCGCACCGGTAAAGTCGTCCGCTATGACGCCGATTTTCATAATTTGATGTCCCTGATTGGCCCGGGATCCAGCCTATGGATATGCGGTGCCGCTCCGACGGGAAAAACCTCACGCACAAGTGGATCATGGCCTGGCACGATAAGTCGAGGGTGCGAGGCCAACTTTTCGAGCGTCTCAAAACCATCCATCATGTCTTGCAGGTCGACGACGATGGGAAAGGCTTTGCGAGCCATGAAATTCTCGTAATAATGCGAGGCATCAGAGGCGAGTACCATCCACCCGGCCGCCGTTCTTACGCGCGCGCATTGCAACCCGCGCGAATGCCCACCGATGCAGTGCACCGTGATCCCATCTGCAATCTCGGCTTCTCCGTCGTAGAACACGACTTTGCCCGAATAGAGACGCTTTACGACCTCGCAGACATGTCCAGCCGTGAAAGGCGCACGCAGGTGATCATGGCACATGCAGGGACCTGTAGCGAAGGCCATTTCCGCGGATTGCATATGCAACTTTGCGTTGGGGAACATATGCAGCCCCCCCGCGTGGTCATAATGAAGATGGGTCACTATAACCTCGGTCACCGCTTCCGGCGAAATGCCTAAGGGCCGCAGAGCCTCGCGAGGATCCATCGCAATGGGACGACCACGGGCAGCTGCCTCATCGGAGTCGTAGCCAGTATCGACCAGAATGACTTTGTTGCCGCGTTTGAGCACCCAAACGAAATAATCCATCGCATGAGGCGCGTCGTGATTATCATCGATGATGAAACTATCAGCGCGCGTCCGGGCATTTCGATCCGCGTATTTCACCGCGTGGATTTCCCAATCGTTCATCGGATGACCTCGGAATACTGGTGAACCACCTTGGTGGCGATCATATCAGCCACTGCCGTCTCGAAGGACTGAAAATGCGCGCTTTCGAGGTGGGCAGAGAACGCCGCGCTGTCATCATAAACCTCATAGAGAAAAACTGTCTCGGGATCGTCGCCGAGACAAACGTCAAACTGGCGGCATCCGATTTCTTCACGCAAGGAGGTTGAAGCGTTTTCGACCATAAGCGGCAAGAAGATATCTCTGTTACCGTGCTTAAGAGTGAAGGTGACAGTAACCACAAACATCAGACAGAAAGTCCTTTCAGACGTGAGAAAGCGCGCTTCGCAACGGGCAGTTGGCTGAGGATTAGACCAATGTTGAGCACCAGCAGAGTGGCCGCACCGGGTCGGGAAAAGAAGACCGAAAGATCCCCGTCCGACAAGAACAGCGACCGCCGAAAGGTTTCGTCAAACAGGCTGCCCAGAATAACCCCGATCACCAACGGCGCGATTGGGTACTTCATTAGGTTCATGAAATAGGCAACAGCACCGACGCCAAGCATCAGGTAGAGATCATTGATGCCACCACCGACGCTGAAAGACCCAATTGTTGTCAGAACCATAACGACGGGCAAGAAGATGGTCTGCGGGATGGCAAGGATTTTGATAAATACCCGAGCGGTGAAAAGCCCCATAAGAAACATTGTCAGGGATGCTAGAACCAAGATCGCAACCACGCGCAGAATGATCTCGGGATCAATCGTCGGCCCCGGGATCACATTGTTGATCTTGAAAGCCCCCATCAAAGCGGCGGCTGGTGGTGAGCCAGGAATGCCCAACACCAAAAGTGGGATTAGCGCGCCGCCAATACAGGCGTTATTTGCTGTTTCGGAGCACAGCAGACCTTCCAATGACCCTTTTCCAAACTTGTCGCCCTCGGCAGAAACGGTCTTGCCAACACCGTAGCTGACCCAACCGGCGACATCTTCGCCGACGCCAGGAAGCGCTCCTACCCCAGTTCCAATCACTCCTGACCGGCCAATGGTGGGCAGGTAGCGTCGGATGGAACGTAGGTTCGGAAGAATGCGGCCTTTCAGGGCCAGAACTTTCCCGGCCTCAACGTGCCTCAAACCGTCAATGATTTGGGGAATGGCAAAGGCCCCCATCAAAACTGGCACAACCTGAAACCCGCTCATCAGGTAAGACCAACCGAAAGTATAGCGCGGCTCAGACAACAGAGGGTCGAGGCCCACCATGGACATCGCAAGCCCAATCAGACCGGCGATCCATCCCTTAATCACCAGGTCTTCGCTCATCAAAGTGCCAGAAAGCAAAATGCCGAACAGGGCCAGCAATGCTTTCTCCGGGCTTGCGATGTTCTTTGAAACCAAAAGCAGAGCCCACACGAAAATCAAAAGAGTGATGGTCCCGATAACTGTGCCAATGAAGCTGGCCGTCGTGGTCAGCCCTAGTGCTTCGCCCCCTCGACCCGCTTTGGCCAGAGGGAAGCCATCCATGGCCGTCGCCGCGCTGGCTGCCGTGCCCGGAATGTTCAGCAAAATAGACGGGTAAGAGCCGCCGTAGATCGCGCCGACATAGGCCCCGAGCAAAGCGACGAGCGAATAGTCGAGCGGGATTTTGTTGCCGAAGAAGCCCGTCAGGATCGTCACGGCCAGGGTTGCCGTAAGGCCGGGCAATGCGCCGAACGTGATGCCCAGGAACACGGATGCAATCAAATACAGATAGGTCAGCGGGTCCACTGCCAGACCCGCGAGCGCAGAGCCAAATCCAGCCAGTTGCGAAAGGATAAATTCCATCCGGTCAGTCTTTCCATAACGGACGAAGCGTCACGTAGTAGTGGTATTCGATTTGCTTGAAGATCAGCCCGCCGCGCGCGGGCACGTTCTGCCGGAAAACAAACGCCATCGCGCAAACAAGGATCAGCGGGGCCAATATCGCGATTAGTGGCACGAACCGCAGAACGGGTTCAGAGGCCGCTTTGGTCAGCAGAAAAAGCGTCAACGCGACCCAAACGGCCAATGTGAACCAATCATCACTGTGTGCATTCCAGTCCGCCTGCGTAGGAAACACGACGAACGCGTACAATCCGGCGGCGGCGACGGCGATGCAGGCCACCAACGCACGCCGAGCATGGCCGCCGTAGTACCCGTAGGTCAAAGCTGTAATCAGCAAACCAGAGCACAGAATGAAGTCCACTCTGGGAACGAGCCCCACGACATATGCAAAAAGGATCAGGCCTATTGTTGAAGCTCGATAGGCTTCCGACTGGTCCCATCCAATCCCCAAAGCCGTAAGTGCGTTTTGTGCTCCACCTGAACGGATCGAAATAGCCAGCAAGACGAGGGACAAAACAAGTAATCCACCGAAGATGAACAGCGGTACAATTGCAGCCGAGTTGTACCAATCAGATCCACTTACACCTGCGCGGTTTTCACCCCAAAGCGGGATGTCCGACGTCTTCCAAAGGAAAAAGGTGGAAATTGCTATCAGACCAATCGATGCCCAGAAATCGCGCGCCCGCATGATCAGTGTATCGTCAGGTTTGTCCATTGCTTGCCTCTTGTCGGAAAGGGCGCGATCAGGCGCGCCCTTTCAAAAGTGATCGGATTATGGCTTCTCGATACCCAGCGACGCCGGATCGACGGTCGCTGCGCCCAGATCTTGCAAGGTATAGGCAAAGGTAGCTTCGAGGTTCGCAAACAGCTCTTGAGCTTCTTCGCCGTGTTGACCACCGACATCATAATTGTTTGCAGAGGCCCATTCAGCCACGGTGTCGGAGGCAATCGCTTGCTCGAAGGCATCACCAAGCGCGGCCTTTACGTCGTCCCCGGCTGAACTGTGAACTGCAAACCCGATGGCCTGCTTGAGCGGCAAATACTGATCGAGACCGTCATAAATACCAAAGGCAGAAGGCACTGTTGCCCCTGCAATCTGCGCATCTTCGGGCGTCAACATCGCAAGCGGTTTAAGTTGACCGCCTTCGATCAACGGGGCCTGTTCAGCTAGAGAAGTCACAACCAATGCAACTTCACCCGCTATCGCTGCTTCCTGCCCTGGCGCTGAGCCTTTGTATGGAACAAACTTGAATTCTACACCGGACCCTTTTTCGATGGCCAGAAGGTTCAAGTGGTGGATCGAACCTGCGCCGGAAGCCGCAGCCGGAATAGTCCCAGGAGCAGCTTTCGCAGCGTCGACCAGTTCTTCCAGAGTATTGTAAGGGCTGTCTGCCGGAACCGAGATCAGATCAGGTGATCCGCCAACGATGAACGGATACCAAAAATCAAATTTCTTATCCCAACCACCCTGCACGGCAGCGGTGACGTTAGACTCTGACAGACCAACCAATGTGTAGCCATCGTCTGGTTGGTTCATGACGTAGACCATGCCGTTGGAGCCCGCGACCCCACCTGTTTGATTGATCACATTGATCGAAACCGGAAGATGTTTTTCCATCTCGGCCATGATCATTCGGTTGATCGTATCCGTCCCGCCACCGGCCCCCCAGACCACAGCTGTGGTGATATCACGATAGGGATAATCCTGCGCAACAGATGCCCCTGCAATCCCGGTCGACATCACGGCTGCGGCCGCCAACCGCCCTAGCTTTAGTTTCATCTCCAAGTCCTCCCAAACATCTTTGCGTTTATTATTGCATTAATTTGCGTATACATTAAAGAATGCGTTGTCAACGGACTGTAGTGAAGGCTGCTATCGCGCTATGAATGCGAAACGGGAAGGAAGCGGGCTAAGATGAAGAAAAGTTATGATGTGGCAGTGTTCCACGGGGACGGAATCGGCCCTGAAATTATGGCCCCTACGCTTGAAATCCTGCGTCAGCTCTCGCGCGGCAGCCCTTCCTACGAACTGGTGTTTACAGATGCTCCGGCAGGCGCAGGCCACTACGCCAAAACTGGAGAATCCTTTCCGGCTGGATCACTCGAAACCGCACGTAGCGCTGACGCGATTCTGCTGTCGGCAATGGGCTTGCCGGATGTTCGATACCCTGACGGAACCGAGATTTCACCGCAGATTGATCTGCGAAAGCAACTGGGACTTTTCGCTGGTGTACGGCCAGTAAAGGTAAGCAGTGGACAAATGACCCCCTTGGCGCTGCCTCCCGGAAAAGAGATCGACTTTGTCTTGATACGCGAAAGCACAGAAGGGCTGTTCTTCACCCAAGGCGCTGGTGAAGTTACCGAACACGATGCGCGTGAGACCCTGCTGATCACTCGTGAGGTGTCCGAAAAACTGTTTCGTTTCGCGTTTGAACTCGCCCAGAACCGAAAGGATTCTAGGCGTGGCCGGGGACGGGTTACATGTGTCGACAAAGCCAATGTATTCCGCGCCTTTGCATTCTTCAGATCGATGTTTGATGCAGAAGCCGCCCACCATCCCGATTTGCAGGCAGACCATGCTTATGTTGATGCCACCGCACTGTGGATGGTCCAAAAACCTTGGGAGTTTGATGTCTTGGTGACCGAGAACATGTTCGGAGACATCCTCTCCGACCTTGGTGCAGGTCTGATGGGCGGTCTTGGACTGGCTCCGTCAGCGGATATCGGGTTGAATCACGCTGTATTCCAACCCTGCCATGGTTCCGCTCCAGACATTGCAGGACAGGGTATTGCCAACCCCTTTGCGATGATCCTGTCCGCAGCAATGATGCTTGAATGGTTGGGTTTGACCCATGATCACCCAGGCCTGTCCAACGACGGCGAACGATTGCGTGAAGCCGTAGAAAAAGTGATTGCGAATGGACAGAACCTGACGCGTGACCTAGGTGGCACCGCCGGAACGCAGGACGCAGCCTCATCGGTATTGGAAGCATTGCGGGCATGAATACTCAAGAAGCTATCAGAGTCGCGTGTGTGGGTGCGGGGTATTTCAGCAAGTTCCACTACGAAAGCTGGTCCCGAATGCCCGGAGCGGTTCCGGTTGCATCCTGCAACCGTGATATCAGCAAGGCGAAAGAAACAGGACTGGCCGCTTACGATGATCTGTCAAAAATGCTGGAGGCGGAAAAACCAGATCTCGTGGACATCATTCTTCCACCTGTGGCGCAAGCCGACGCTATTCGAACTGCGCTGCATTCGGGCATAAAATGGCTGATCTGCCAAAAACCTTTCTGCATGTCTCTGAATGAAGCGGAGAAGATCGTTTCAGAGGCTGAAGCGGTAGGTGCAATTATTGTCGTGCATGAGAATTTTCGCTTTCAGCCTTGGTATCGTGCAATCAAGGTGGCGATGACCGAGGGTCGAATTGGAACACCTCTACAAGCGACTTTCCGGCTTCGGCCCGGCGACGGACAGGGACCGCGAGCCTACCTTGACCGGCAGCCGTACTTTCAGGAAATGCCACGTTTCCTAGTTCATGAGACAGCGGTTCACTGGGTAGACACATTCCGATTTTTCTTTGATGCGCCCAGCGCAGTTTATGCGGACTTGCGCCAAGTTAACCCCGTTATCGCGGGCGAGGACGCAGGTTACATCCTGTTTGACCACCCCAACGGTTTGAAAGCTCTGTTCGATGGCAACAGATGCCTTGACCACAGCGCCAAAAACCCGCGTCAGACCATGGGCGAAGCTCTCATCGAAGGAACGGAAGGATCACTGGTTCTTTACGGCGACGGTTCCGTTGACCTCCGCGCGTTTGGAAAACAGGAGAGACAGCAGATTCTACCCCCGAGCGATCATGATGGATTTGGAGGAGACTGCGTCCACGCCTTGCAAAGTCACGTCATTTCGGGCCTTCTACTGGGCACGCCGTTGGAAAACACGGCTCGAGACTATTTGGATGTGATCCGCATTGAAGAGAATATCTATCTCTCAGCTGCGGAAGGACGAAAAATCAACCTGGAGACACCGTGAAGGATCAGGACGCAAAAACTCTTTCCAATACACAACGCGCTGTTAGGGATTTGCGGCGGATGATCCTGTCTGGCGAACTTGCGGCCGGAACTGACCATCTGGAGTCGGAACTCGCCGAGACCCTTGGCATGTCCCGCACCCCGATACGGGAAGCTGCGCTGATGTTGGAAAGTAAGGGGTTGCTGGAAATGCGGCCCCGAAAGGGCGTTCGGATACTGCCTGTTTCATCAGATGATATGCGTGAGATTTACGACATACTGACGGAACTTGAGAGTCTCGCGGCACAGCGCGCTGCCGAGGCGGGCTATTCAGAAGATGAACTGGCGGTACTCGCTGGATCAATTGCGAAGATGGACCAAGCCATCGAAGCCGAAGACCTTGAAGCCTGGGCAGAGGCAGACGAGTTGTTTCATCAGGAGCTCGTTCGGTTGGGCGGCAACAAACGGGTCGAAGCGATTGTTGCCATGATGAGCGACCAAGTGCGCCGCGCACGCGCAACGACGTTGTTCATCAGGCCCCTACCCGTTAAATCCAATGAAGATCACCGGGTTGTTTTTCAAGCGATTAGTGAAGGTCGACCGGGTGTTGCCCGTGAACGTCATCGAGAACACAGGCTGCAAGCGCAGGCTATGCTTTGCGGGATACTAGAGAAGCACCGACTCAACAGCCTCTGATCTTCTCGCATCCAGTCGTTAATCAACTAAAACAACTGCTTCTTTTTGGCACCAAAGGCGCTCCGAGTACTTGTACACCGCGATAATCGGCGGTTGCGTCCAGCGGCTCAAATATTCTTTTTTCAAATCATTCAACCAATCACTGCACCGAATGGGCTTGAAATAGTTCGATTTCGCATTAATTTAGTTCGATATCGTACTATCGGAGACTCAAGATGCCAAATCGAAGACGTTTTCTCAAGATTCTAGGCGGCGGCACAATTCTGGCGGCAACGGGCGCGGGCGCGTTCCTCGCTACGCGCACGCCGCATGACGCACTGGCTCCGTGGACGCCAAAACCGTATGACGACCCACGCAAGACTGCTTTGTCCTACGCAATTCTCGCCCCCAATCCACACAACTTGCAACCTTGGCTGGTCGAGTTCGTTGGGCAAGACAAGGTGCGCATCCACCGTGATCCTGATCGCGAGCTTCCGGAAACCGATCCTTACCACCGCCAGCTCTATATTGGTCTCGGTGCATTTGTTGAGACGATGCTACTGGCAGCAGGTGCACAGGGATTTGATACCGAGGTCACGTTACTGCCCGATGGAGATGACGGACCTATCGCAGAAGCAGTGTTTGTTCCCGGCGGAGCGCCCGATCCACTCTCAGATCAAATCCTCAAACGACATTCAAACAAGGAACCGTACACTGAAAAGCGCCTCTCTGCCGATCAAGTGTCTACGCTTGGCAACTATGCAACTTTGATTACCGATGAAGATTTGGTGGCCCGTATTCAAGACCTTACGAAACGCGGCTTCGAAATCGAAATGCGAACGCCGCAGACCCTGAAGGAATCCGTCGACCTGATGCGGATCGGGAAAGCAGAAATCAACGCCAACCCGGACGGGATTGAACTGCGTGATCCCATGCTGGAAACGCTGCGACTTGCCGGCCTGTTGGACAACGAGACCCTGATGAACGTTGACCACCCAGGCACTCAGTCACACATGCGAGGCTACTTCGCCATGCTAGACGCGACGCCGCAATACGCAGTCCTCACGACGGCTACAAACACGCGAAGCGATCAACTCGATGCCGGGCGTCAATTGATGCGTTTTTACTTGAAGACAACTGAAATGGGGCTAGGCGTGCATCCCGTTAGTCAAGCCCTTCAGGAATATCCCGAGATGGCCGATGAATACGCTCTGGCGCATGAGCTTCTTGCGTCACCGGGCCACACGGTGCAAATGTTGCTGCGTTTGGGGTATGGACCCGAGCCAATTGCCACACCCCGCTGGCCGCTGGAGACACGAATTCTGAATGAAGCCTGAAGATGAGACCAACGAAGTCTACCGGTTCTTCACCGAGGTCGGGATCATCAATCAGTTGATCTCGACCAAGCTGGAAACGTTTTTACCCGGCCGAATGACTGCCACTCAATTTGGGATACTAGGGCATCTAGTTCGTCGTCCTGACGGGGAAACTCCGCTGCAACTTTCGAACGCGTTTCAAGTGCCCAAGACTTCGATGACCCACATGCTCGCCAGCCTTGAAAACCATGCTCTGATCACTCTTGAAACCAACCCCAATGACAAGCGTTCCAAAATTGCCCGTTCGACGCCGCAAGGCACGGAGTTTTTGAGAGTTTGTACGGAACAAATGTCGGAAGCCCTTTATCCACTTTTGTCGGAACTCGGGTCCGATCCGTTTCATAGTTCGCTGCCGAATCTGATGCTCATACGCGAAGCGCTGGACCAAGAACGGGACTAAGTCGAACCGGCGTCATCCAAAGCACGAACTCAAACAATCAAAACACCATGCAATCTGCTCCCACTGGCAGCGGCGACGACCCTCGAAGCAATTTGGGCGTTCCGTCTAAGTCGCCAACCGATGACATAGGATTTGCGAAATCAACACGAGCAAACGAAACAACCTAAGGCTTCATAGAACAGGCTTGCAATCGCGTGCCCTGGCGTAGTCACCTAGGACACAGGGTTGGAGGAAGCTTATGGCGCGATGGAAGTTCGTGGTTTGTGTTTGTTGCGCGCTGTCTCTTGCCGCTTGCGCTCCAAAAACCCGCACATATGAAAAGACGGTGTCGGCTTCGCTGCCAGCGACTTCAGGGAAAGCTCTGAGCAAGGCGGCCAATCGCCTTGGGAATCCCAAAGACGGTCGGTCAGGCGTCAAGCTAATCAGTGATGGCGAAGAAGCGCTCGTCTCAAGGCTGTTGTTGGCGGCTGCGGCCGAGCGAACGATAGACGCGCAATACTACCTTCTGCACAACGATCCAACGGGTCACCTTTTTGCAGCCAGTCTATTGCAGGCCGCAGATCGGGGTGTTCGTGTCCGATTGTTGCTGGATGACATGGATACGTCCAGCTATGACGCGATGACAGCCGCATTGGACAATCACGAGAATATTGAAATCAGGCTGTTCAATCCGTTTTGGCGCGATCAGAGCCTTTTGTTCGCGGGTCTGACAGACTTCAAACGCATCAACCGCAGAATGCACAACAAGTCCATGACGGCGGACAACGTGTTCACGATAGTGGGTGGCAGAAACATCGGTGCCGAGTATTTTTTGGCGCGGAAAGAAATGAATTACGCCGATCTGGATGTGCTGGCCGCAGGCCCAGTTGTACGCGAGGTGTCGCAAAGCTTTGACGCATACTGGAACAGCGAATTCGCCGTTCCGGCTCGTGTGGTCGTTGGAGAACCGCAGGAATTTGACCTAGCTGATGCACGAGTCCGGTTGACCGAACTGGTCGAGGAAGCGAAGCAAACGCAGTACGGCGCTGCCCTCAGAAAATCAGCGCAAGAGAACTTCGCGGATGGAGCCTTGTCACTGGATTGGCTGCCTGCGAAGCTTTATGCTGATCCGCCATCAAAGGCCGCGGGTCTTGAGAATTCAGACCCCATTCTTGCGTCTCAGTTGCTTCCGTATTTTGAAAATGCCAGCAGTGAGGTGAACATCGTCTCTGCCTATTTCGTGCCGCGCAACAACGGTGTCAAATGGTTGACCGAATTGGAAAGCCGTGGCGTCGACGTAAAGGTTGTAACCAATTCACTTGCATCTAACGACGTCGCACCCGTTTACGCACACTACGCTAAAAAACGCCGAGCACTTTTACGCGGTGGAGTAGAACTCTACGAACTGCGCCCCGACGCCTATCAGGTCCAACGCCGGGGCATTAACTGGGCTCAATCTCGATCAGGCCTACACTCCAAGGCATTTGCAGTTGATGACCGATACTTGTTCGTAGGGTCGTTCAACTGGGACCCGCGGTCTGTCAACATCAACACCGAAATGGGAATTCTGATTGACTCGCCAGCATTGACCGCACGGACTATGGGTGCCTTGGACGACGCGCTACCCGCATACACATATAACGTGACGCTTGAGCAAGCTGGTCAGCTTAAGTGGACAACCAGAGGCGATGATGGCAACGTCCTTGAGTATCAATCTGAACCGACAGGATCAGCTTGGGATCACATAGTTTCCGGTTTCCTAAGTATTTTACCAATTGGGTCACAGCTATAGGTTTGTTGACAAATAATCTGATGGCGTGTCGCCCTTCTCGCACACGCGGCTACACCGAATGGGAAACACCCTGACGTATTTCGGGCCATCGCCTAGGCACCTTCAGTAAAAACCAATCTCGCTGACATCTACACGGGCGTCGTGATCGCGCCCGTAGGCGACAATCCCGACTGAGGTGATTTCGTTAGCGACGGGAGTAGCGCGCAATATGGCACCTGAAGCCTTAAAGTTTGACAAAGGTAAAGAAACCTCCGTCCATGCGTCAGAAGTTACGAACTCGGCCTGATAGTATTGCCAAGGTAGCACCGTGCCACGTGTCCTGAGGTGAACGAAGTATTGCTCGCCGTTGCCCCGCACCACGAACCTGACGCCTAATACACCCTCATCTGGTCTAACTGGCAATTTGCGTCGGAACTGGATGAAGCCGCCGTTGTTTTCTGTGCTCACGGTTCCGACCAACCGCGCGAATGCTACATCACCTTCCGAACGAAACTGCACCTGCCCCGAAGAGACCCCTCCCATGACGGTGTCAGCAACATAGTCCCATCGCGCCTCCGGAGATTTGGAGAAGTCTTCAGTTAGTTTTCCATCAGCCTGAACCATTGTGCATCCAATGATAACAAGACCTGAAACAAGCCCAACGAATTTGGCGCGCATATTGTTCCTTCTCAGTTCAGTATCGCAATGGAAAGGTTCAGCGCCGAAGCAAAAGCCACCCACGCCAAGTAAGGCAAGAAGGCTAGGGCGGAAACCCGATCCGAGTTCTTGACCCGAGCAATGAAGATGCCGATCACGATCAGCAACGCGACAATGACCACAAGGGCCAACCACGGCATTTGCAGTACGAAAAAGGTTGGGGACCACAAAAAGTTCAGACCCATCTGCGCCCACCAGAGCTTCATGGCAGACGAGCTTCGGTCTGCTTCGAACTGGCGCCAACCCGTAATGGCGATCAGGACGTAAAGCACAGTCCAAACCGGCCCAAAAATCCAATTTGGTGGGTTGAAAACGGGTTTGGAAAGCTGCGCATACCAATCGCCAGGTGCGGTCAGTATCCCAATCAGGATGCCGCCTCCCATAACGAAGGCAAGAAATACTATGCGGATCAACCAATTCGACATTGTGGGGAAGCTTTCAGCAGTCCTTGGTCGTGACGTTGACAAGCGCTTCGGAAGTGAAGGTTGCAGTATTGGTCTCGTCCGCATCGGCAAATGACACTGTGGCGCCTTCGATCTCGGACCCGGTTACGGTGATTTCGCGTTGCCCGATTGTATCATCTACATCGATGGTGAAGGCGAGTTTGTCACCGATCGCGAGGGAGGTGATCTCAAGTTCAATTGTATTTTGCCCGTCCACGACCAAAGGAAGTTGCCGCAGTGCATCAACACCCTCAACAAATTCGAGCGGTTGGTAAACCTCTACGCCCGCGCCATTTTCGGCGACATCGAAAATCAAACGTCCGGTTGATTGCGACAAGTCAATTTTGAGGGTCGAAGCTTCGACTTCGCAAGTTCCAACATTTGTCAGTACAAAGCGATCCTTGGGTGCGCCTTCTATGAAACGAATTTGAACACCGGCTTGAAGCGAAGTGGCAGCGAATAACCCAAAGGTCGCCGCAAGAATGATGGTCGGGAGCATATCTATCTCTTTGCTAAAAGGTTGCTGATAGATACGCGCCGGCGCGTTTCTTGGATCAGACTTAACGTTGCACGATTTGGCCATGGGCATTCATAACAGAGAGAACCCATCGATCAAATAGTGTTCCGTGGCACATCTGCTACGCAAACGCAGTTTACTCCCATACGCTAGTAGACGAGCGCCAAGTCTTAGTTTTCCCATCCCAGACACTGGCCGTGACACAAGGCGTTGGGTTTATTCCGTCGCAATTGGATCCATGAATATCCGCAATGACAATGCGTTGACGCCCGAAGCCAACGACCGTCCAGCCCTGGTTGAGCAAGGAGTGCACCTCTTCGCTAATCCAAAAGTGCGACATGCATCCGCCAGTTCCGCAATAAAGAGATGCGGCGCTTGAACACGCGAAACCAGACTCATTCAGAACCCAGTCGCGTTGCAAATCTCCGTCGAGATCGACCCTTTCAACCGCCCCCCAATCTAAGTCAAACTGACCGTCGTTGAAGTCCGCGCAGGCTCGCGCCGCCAGATCAACCTTCGCCTGCAAACCGGGCGGAAGTTGCGATACATCGGCCGCGACAGTTGGTGAGGTCCAAACAAAGCCCGAAGCAAGCACAATCCCGGCGACCAAACATTTCATCTGAAGCGCTATTTTGAAAGCTCGTTGGCAGGAGGTATCAATTGCACTGATCATACCTGTAGTCCCCATATTCAAGCCAGTTTGCCGAGCCTTCGCTAAAAATCAGAAATTCGGACCTGTCTTCACCAAGAAGGGCGATGACAAATCCGGCCGGTGGCTTAGAGTTTCCGAAGTAGCTGTAGGCTGTCATGGCTCTGATCAACTCGCCGTTAACCGTTACTCGCGCGTCCCACTCTCCGTCCGGGTTGTCCAAAATTACGGGTTCGATCACGCGCTCTATCGCTCCGCCACCACAATAGGCGATGCCTTCGGGGGGTTCGTAGGAGGCCTCTTGGCTAGGATCTGAGTCGCATGCGGAACTAAGGGACCGAATTGCCGCGCTGGAACCCTTCAAGTCAAAGATTCCGTAGCTGACATCTTGATCAATCATCGACAGATTAACCGATGCATTGGCCGCAAGCTGGTCCAGTACAAAACCATAGTCCTCCTGACTATTGAAACTGATCTCGACGGGATAGTTGTCGACGGTCTGCACGGCAGCGTTTTCTGCGCCAACCTGAAATGCCCCAACTTCGGTGGTGCCGTTCTTCAAAAAACGAATGGAAAGCCCTTGCTTCTGCACAATGTCCTGGCTGTCCTCGTATCCAGCCGGAGCAAAGCGGATACGGTCACACTGAAGTTCCAGTG
>NZ_WQHP01000016.1 GCF_013035315.1 Ruegeria arenilitoris
AATGGAAGACCGTTGCGGCGGCTGAAGCGTATTTTTCAGAAAACCCGGCTGGCACGAAACTAACCGTTCAAGAACTGTGCCGCGAACTCGGGGTATCGAGGCGGTCACTCTTTTTGGCCTTTGAAAAACAACTTGGTGTTGGCCCAAGCAAGTTTCAATCGATTGTCCAGCTGCATCGACTAAGGTCGCTTCTGCTGGCAAGCACCTATGAGAAAGGTGTCATTTCCACGCTCATCGGCGAAGCCGGTTTTAGCCACCTAGGCCGGACATCAGTTGCCTACCGTCAATTCTTCGGTGAGACGCCGATGGAAACGGCGAGTCGACCAAAAAACGGTTCGGCTGCAGGGGATTCGTAAGACGAGAGTCCGCTTGAGCTCATGGCGGCCATTCGCCGCGTCATAGCTTAGTGTCTATTATGGGCTCGAAGCCGCCATTCGCTGCACTTACCGCGAGCGTCAGATTTGCGGTCAGAACGAATATCGTTTCTTTCCTATTAGGCGTTGGATAGCTATAATCCTCGCATGTCAAAGCGGGACAAACTCAAGCGTAACCGTATGAAACGGTACGAAGATTTAGCATCGCGTCAAAACTACGTAGAACCGATGCAATACTTGTTTGGGCAGCTGAAAGGCGCGGTTGATAAGGGCAATCATGACAAGGCTATCAAGATTGCGATGTTTCTCATTCCATTTGGGCATGCCAAAGCTTTGCCGCGGAAACAGGATGGTGATGAGGTGGGTCCCGACCGCCTTATAGTCAACTTCACGTTGGACTGATTAAATCTGAGACATCCGATGCTTTAGACTCTTTAGGATCGAGCGGCTCATCCAGCACAAATCGTATGGGGGACTAATTGGGGGGCTTTGGGCTTAAAAAATATCCCAATGGATTGATTATATTAAACTATTTGGGAATTAGTGGTGCCCAGGAGAGGACTCGAACCTCCACGTCCATACGGACACTAGCACCTGAAGCTAGCGCGTCTACCAATTCCGCCACCTGGGCAGGTGTCGTGGAGCGGCGTTTAAGCCTACTGGCGGGGAGGGTCAACCAGATTCGGGAAGTTTTTTGAAAGTTTTTTTAACCCACCCGAATTTACCTTGATTTGGCTAGTCTTTTCGCGGGCGCGCGGCGTTATTGCGCCTTGTTTGAAGCGGTCTGTGGCGCTAGATCGAATAAGACCCACAAGCAGGAGCCCTCTCATGTCCAAAATGGTCACGATTTATGGCGGATCGGGATTTGTCGGCCGGTATATTGCGCGGTGCATGGCAAGCGAAGGGTGGCGTGTCCGGGTCGCGGTCAGGCGTCCGAACGAAGCGATGTTTGTCAAAACCTACGGCGTCGTTGGTCAGGTTGAACCCATTCTGTGCAATATCCGCGACGACGCCTCGGTTGCTGCTGCGATGCACGGGGCTGATGCGGTGGTCAATTGCGTGGGCGTTTTGAACGAGCTCGGCAAGAACGCGTTCGATGCCGTGCAGGCGGACGGCGCGGAACGGATCGCGCGTCTGGCTGCCGAGCAAGGCATCGAACGCATGGTGCATATCTCTGCGATCGGAGCAGATGCGGAGTCTGACAGCCAGTATTCTCAGACCAAGGCGCAGGGCGAAGCGGGGGTGCTGTCCCATATGCCTGATGCGATCATCCTGCGGCCGTCCGTGATTTTCGGAACCGAGGATCAGTTCTTTAACCGTTTCGCGGGCATGACCCGAATGGGGCCGTTCCTGCCTTTGGTCGGAGCCGAGACCAAGTTTCAGCCGGTTTATGTGGACGACGTGGCCAAGGCTGCCGTACAGGGCGTCCAGGGGCAGGCGGAACCAGGAATTTACGAGTTGGGCGGACCCGAGGTGAAAACCTTCCGTGCGCTGATGCAGCAAATGCTTGAGGTAATCCACCGCCGCCGGGTCATCCTCGGGATGCCATTCTTTGTGGCGCGCATCATGGCGGGCGTTTTGGACATTCTGAAATTCGTCAGCTTTCAGCTGTTCCCGAACCACATCCTGACCCGAGATCAGTTGAAAAACCTGCGCCGCGATAATGTCGTCTCTGCGAACGCCAAAGGATTTGCGGATCTTGGGATTGAGCCTGCTACGCTGGAATCGGTTCTTCCGGACTATTTGTGGAAGTTCCGCCCCTCGGGACAGTACGACGACATCCAGAACTCGGCCAACAACCTGCGGACTTGATCAACTGTAGGCAATCACCAGCAGGATAACGCCCAGAATCACGCGGTAGATCACGTATGGCGTGAAGCTAACGCTTCGCAACAGGCGCATCATAAGGCTCAGGGCCAGCAGCGCTGAGGCAAAGGCAAAGACGGCAGCGATCGCGCCATCCCGGGCCAGTTGTGCATCCGCTTGTCGTATCACGTCGACCGAGAGCAGAGCGCCAGACGCCAGAATGGTCGGAATCGACATCAGCATCGCAATCCGAGCACCATCCTCGCGCGTGTAGCCCAGTTGCCGTGCGCCGGTGATTGTAATGCCGGACCGAGACGTGCCGGGTATCAGGGCCAGAACCTGCCACAACCCCATGATCAATGCGTCACGCAGGCCCCAGTCGCGGGCTTCCTTGGTTTGCGGACCTTTCTGATCCATCCAGTAGAGCACAAGGCCGAAGACCAGCATTGTCCAACCGATGACGGCCATCGACCGGAACGCTTCAATCAGGCCGGTCTTATACAGGATGGCCCCAACGATCACCGTTGGAATTGTCGCGACGATCAGGCCAAGGGCCAACCGAGCCTGCGGAGTGTCCGTTCTGCCGGTCAGCGCGTGCGGCAGGCCAATAAGGGCCTGTTTAACGTCAGACCAGAAATACAGGATCACCGCGCCCAAGGTGCCTACATGCACGGCCACATCTATGGCCAGCCCTTGATCATCCAGCCCGGTCAGGCTGGGCAGCAGGATCAGATGACCAGACGAAGAGATCGGCAAAAACTCAGTTATTCCCTGAATTATTGCCGCAAGAATCAACTGAAAAAGACTCATCTGCCCCGCCGCGTTATGGTCACGTCTTTGTTTCGCTCAATGGGTATAAGTGTGTCATGGAAAAGGAAAGCGCGCATATAGGTCCGAATCGGAACTAAAATTCGGATTAATTTTCAGTATTCCGGCACATTCCCCTCACTTTTCTCAAAATAGGTCAGTACAGTTGACTTTTCATCTGTCATCACATCTCTTAAAGAGACCCGACCAAGCCAATTCATGGAGTTTGACCCGTGGCCAAGCAACCGATGCTGAAATTTGTGCAGATCGACCGCGTCATGCCCGAAAAGCGTGCTGCAGAAGACCGTAGAGAAGATTTTGATGAGATCTATGCCGAATACGCAGCTGAAAAGGCCAGGGAACAAGCCAGTCGGTGCAGCCAGTGTGGGGTTCCGTACTGTCAGTCGCATTGCCCATTGCACAATAATATTCCCGATTGGCTTCACCTCACGGCTACAGGTCGATTGGAAGAGGCCTATCAAACCAGTCAGGCAACAAACACCTTCCCTGAAATCTGCGGCCGTATCTGCCCGCAGGACCGCCTGTGCGAAGGTAACTGTGTGATCGAACAGTCGGGCCATGGCACGGTCACCATCGGCACCATTGAAAAATACATCACGGACACCGCTTGGGACAAGGGCTGGGTCAAACCTGTCGTCCCCGGGGCCGAGCGCAGCGAAAGCGTCGGAATCATCGGCGGTGGCCCCGGTGGATTGGCCGCGGCGGATATGCTTCGTCGCGCAGGTATTCAGGTCACGGTCTATGATCGCTATGACCGTGCAGGTGGTCTGTTGATGTACGGCATCCCAGGCTTTAAGCTGGAAAAGGACATCGTGCAGCGCCGCAATGACCTGCTGGTCGATGGCGGGGTCGAGTTCGTGCTGAACTGTGACGTAGATGCAGCCAAGTTTGCCGAAATCCGCGCCAAACATGACGCCGTGATCATCGCAACCGGTGTGTACAAGTCTCGCGACCTGTCCATGCCGGGCAGCGGTCTGAACGGTATCGAAAAAGCCATCGATTTCCTGACCGCATCGAACCGCAAGAGCTTTGGCGACGCCGTCGAAGACTTCGACAACGGTCGTCTGAACGCCGAGGGTAAAAAGGTCGTCGTGATCGGTGGCGGTGATACTGCGATGGATTGCGTGCGGACCTCGATCCGTCAGGGTGCAACCTCGGTCAAATGTCTGTATCGCCGTGACCGCGCCAACATGCCGGGCTCGCAGCGTGAAACGCAGAACGCCGAAGAAGAAGGCGTGGTGTTCGATTGGCTGAGCGCGCCCAAGGGCTTTACCGGCGACGAAAAGGTTTCGGGCGTGATGGTGCAGAAGATGCGTCTGGGTCAGCCCGATGCCTCTGGCCGACAGGCGCCCGAAGTGATCGAAGGCGCGGACTACGTTGAAGAGGCCGATCTGGTCATCAAAGCTCTGGGTTTCGAACCCGAAGATCTGCCGACCCTGTTCGGCCAGCCGGACCTGCCCGTTACGCGCTGGGGCACCGTCAAGGCAGCCTTCCAGACCGGTGCGACTGAGATGGATGGTGTCTATGCGATCGGTGACATCGTGCGCGGTGCCTCACTGGTGGTTTGGGCCATTCGCGATGGTCGTGACTGCGCCGACGCGATCATCGAACGTTTCAACGCCAAGGCTGCCGTCGCAGCCGAGTAACCCAACGCCCAGCGACAGGAGGGTCGGATGCCCGAATTGCAAGGCCAATGCATGTGCGGCGCGGTCACAGTCACCGCCACCCCGGCGCGGGATGCGCTGGGCGCGTGCCATTGTGACCAGTGCCGTCGTTGGACCAGCTCGATGCTGGTGACGTTTCAGGCCGAGCCGGGCTATGCCGCATTGGGTCCGGTCAAAACCTACACCTCGTCCGATTGGGCGGAGCGTGCCTTTTGCTCTGAGTGTGGCTCGGCCCTTTGGTACCGGATCACCCTGCCGGGCGAGATGCACGGTCACACACAGATGGCAGCGGGACTGTTTGAAGACACAGGCCACCCGCTGACTCATGAACTTTATATCGACAAAAAGCCAACCGGCTATGCGTTCGCGGGCGAGCGCCAACAAATGACCAAAGCCGAGGTCGAGGCGATGTTCGCCCCCTCGGAAGAAGGAGACAGCCAATGACCAAATATGATGCCGATTGGGTGCGGGCCGAGGAAGCCAAGCGCAAATGGATGGCGGAAAACGGTCTCTATTCCGAGGAAGAAGAGCATTCTTCGTGCGGTGTGGGTCTTGTGGTGTCAGTGGATGGCAAAGCATCCCGCAAGGTCGTGGATGCCGGGATCGACGCGCTTAAAGCGATTTGGCACCGCGGCGCTGTTGACGCTGATGGCAAGACAGGCGACGGCGCGGGAATTCACGTGCAGATCCCGGTTCCTTTCTTCTATGACCAGATCCGCCGTACCGGTCACGAACCCAAATTGGACGAGCTGATCGCAGTTGGTCAGGTCTTTCTACCCCGCACCGATTTCGGCGCGCAGGAACAGTGTCGAACCATCGTAGAAACCGAAGTTCTGCGAATGGGCTACTACATCTATGGCTGGCGCCACGTGCCGGTCGATGTGACTTGCCTGGGTGAAAAAGCCAACGCGACGCGGCCCGAGATCGAGCAGATTCTGATCTCGAACTCCAAGGGCGTTGACGAAGAAACTTTCGAGCGTGAGCTCTATGTGATCCGCCGCCGTATCGAAAAGGCGGCTGCGGCTGCGGGTATCTCTGGCTTGTATCTGGCGTCGCTGTCCTGCCGCTCGATCATCTACAAGGGCATGATGCTGGCCGAACAGGTGGCCGTATTCTATCCCGACCTTATGGACGAGCGCTTTGAATCCGCCTTCGCCATTTATCACCAGCGCTATTCGACCAACACGTTCCCGCAGTGGTGGCTTGCGCAACCTTTCCGCATGTTGGCCCATAACGGCGAAATCAACACGCTGAAGGGCAACATCAACTGGATGAAGAGCCATGAGATCCGCATGGCCAGCGGCACTTTTGGCGACTATGCGGATGACATCAAGCCGATCATCGCAGGCGGATCCTCGGATTCGGCCGCATTAGACTCGGTTTTTGAGGTTCTGGTGCGCGCGGGCCGTTCGGCCCCGATGGCGAAAACCATGCTGGTTCCCGAAAGCTGGTCCAAGCAGGCAGTCGAGCTGCCGCAGGCCTGGCGCGACATGTATTCCTACTGCAACTCGGTGATGGAACCGTGGGACGGTCCCGCTGCGCTTGCGATGACCGATGGCCGCTGGGTCTGTGCTGGTCTGGACCGGAACGGTCTACGCCCGATGCGCTATGTGGTGACGGGCGATGGCTTGGTCATCGCTGGGTCCGAGGCCGGGATGGTTCCGATTGACGAGGCGTCGGTGACAGAAAAGGGCGCGCTTGGACCGGGTCAGATGCTGGCCGTGGACATGAAAAAGGGCAAGCTGTACCGCGACACCCAGATCAAGAACAAATTGGCGCGCGCGTTGCCCTTTGGTGAGTGGGTTGGCAAGATCAACGATCTGGACGCCACGCTGGCCGGAGTAACCGAAACCCCGATTTTCTCAGGCGAAGACCTGCGCAAGCGCCAGATCGCGGCGGGTTACTCGGTGGAAGAGCTGGAACAGATTCTCGCCCCGATGGCCGAAGACGGCAAGGAGGCGCTGGCCTCGATGGGCGACGACACGCCCTCAGCCGTTCTGTCCAAGCAATACCGCCCGCTGAGCCACTTCTTCCGGCAGAACTTTAGCCAGGTGACGAACCCGCCTATCGACAGTTTGCGCGAATATCGGGTTATGTCGCTGAAGACGCGGTTCGCGAACCTTAAGAACGTGCTGGACGAAGACAGCAGCCAGACCGAGATCGTGGTGCTGGAAAGCCCCTTTGTTGGCAATGCGCAGTGGGACAAGCTGGTTGAAAACTTTGACGCCCCATTGGCCGAGATTGACTGTAGCTTTGAACCCGGACAGGGCGCGCTGAGCGCCGCTTTGGCCCGTGTCAGAGCCGAAGCAGAAGAGGCCGTACGCTCGGGCGCGGGGCATCTGGTACTGTCCGACATGAACTCGGGCGAGGGTCGTGTGGCAATGCCGATGATCCTGGCGACCAGCGCGGTGCATTCGCATCTGACCCGTCAGGGACTGCGTACCTTCTGCTCGTTGAACGTACGGTCCGCAGAATGTGTCGATCCGCACTACTTTGCGGTTCTGATCGGCTGTGGTGCGACCGTGGTGAACGCCTATCTGGCCGAGGATTCGCTGGCCGACCGCATTGATCGTGGCCTGCTGGACGGCACCCTCACCGAGAACGTTGCGCGCTATCGCGAGGCAATTGACCAAGGCCTGCTGAAGATCATGGCCAAGATGGGGATTTCGGTGATTTCATCTTATCGCGGTGGCCTAAACTTTGAAGCCGTGGGCCTGAGCCGTGCGATGGTCGCGGAATATTTCCCGGGCATGACCAGCCGAATTTCCGGGATCGGTGTGACCGGTATTCAGACCAAGGCCGAAGAGATCCATGCCAAGGCATGGGCCAGCGGTCTGGATGTGCTGCCCATTGGTGGCTTCTACAAAGCGCGGAAATCTGGTGAGACCCACGCGTGGGAAGCAACCTCGATGCACATGATGCAGATGGCCTGTAACCGCGCCTCTTATGAGTTGTGGAAACAGTATTCGGCCAAGATGCAGTCAAACCCGCCGATCCATTTGCGCGATCTGATGGATTTCAAGCCGCTGGGTAAGCCGGTGCCGATTGAAGAGGTGGAATCGATCACCTCGATCCGCAAACGCTTTGTCACGCCGGGCATGTCGCTTGGTGCTTTGAGCCCCGAGGCGCACAAGACGCTGAACGTTGCGATGAACCGGATCGGTGCCAAGTCCGACTCGGGCGAGGGTGGTGAAGATCCCGCGCATTTCGTGCCGGAGCCCAATGGCGACAATCCGTCGGCCAAGATCAAACAGGTGGCTTCGGGCCGTTTCGGTGTGACCGCCGAATACCTGAACCAGTGTGAAGAGCTGGAGATCAAGGTCGCCCAGGGTGCGAAACCCGGTGAGGGTGGTCAGCTGCCAGGCATGAAGGTCACCGACCTGATCGCGCGTCTGCGGCACTCGACCAAAGGCGTGACGCTGATTTCGCCGCCGCCGCATCACGACATCTACTCGATCGAGGATCTGGCGCAGCTGATCTATGACCTGAAGCAGATCAACCCGCGCTGTAAGGTGACAGTGAAGCTGGTGGCGTCTTCGGGCGTTGGCACGATTGCCGCGGGTGTGGCCAAGGCCAAGGCGGATGTGATCCTGATCTCGGGCCACAATGGCGGTACAGGCGCATCCCCCGCGACCAGTATCAAATACGCCGGTCTACCGTGGGAAATGGGCCTGACCGAAGCACATCAGGTTCTGGCGATGAACAACCTGCGGGATCGCGTGACGCTGCGGACCGATGGTGGTCTTCGCACCGGGCGCGACATCGTCATGGCTGCGATGATGGGTGCCGAGGAATACGGCATCGGTACTGCCGCCCTGATCGCGATGGGCTGTATCATGGTGCGTCAGTGCCAGTCGAACACCTGCCCGGTCGGTGTGTGTACGCAGGACGAGTCCTTGCGCGCGAAGTTCACCGGCAACGCGGACAAGGTCGTCAACCTGATCACCTTCTACGCACAGGAAGTGCGTGAGTTGTTGGCCAGTCTCGGTGCACGCTCGATCGACGAGATCATCGGCCGGGCCGATCTGCTGGCACAGGTCAGCCGTGGATCGGCGCATCTGGACGATCTAGACCTCAACCCGCTGCTGATCACGGTCGATGGTGCTCATGACATCGTCTACAACCGTGACAAGGATCGGAACGCTGTGCCGGACACGCTGGATGCAGAAATCGTCCGCGACGCGGCGCGGTTCCTGAAAGACGGTGAGAAGATGCAGCTGTCTTACGCGATCCAGAACACGCACCGGACTGTCGGTACGCGGGTTTCCAGCCATATCGTGCAGAATTTCGGGATGCGGAACACGTTCCAACCCGACCATCTGCATGTGAAGCTGCAAGGTTCCGCCGGCCAATCACTGGGGGCCTTTGCGGCACCCGGTTTGAAACTGGAAGTGTCGGGTGATGCCAATGACTATGTCGGCAAGGGCCTGTCGGGCGGCACCATCGTCGTGCGCCCGCCGCAGGTCAGCCCGCTGAAGGCGGACGAAAACACCATCATCGGCAACACCGTTCTGTACGGTGCCACCGATGGCCACCTGTTCGCGGCTGGCCGCGCGGGTGAGCGGTTCGCCGTGCGGAACTCGGGCGCCAAAGTGGTGATCGAGGGCTGCGGCTCGAACGGGTGTGAATACATGACCGGCGGTGTCGCGGTGATTCTTGGGGACATCGGTGCCAACTTTGGTGCGGGTATGACAGGCGGCATGGCCTATCTGTACGACCCCGAAGGCAAGGCGCAGGCGCTGATGAACATGGAAACGCTGGTGACCTGCCCGGTGACCGTGGATCATTGGGAAGAGCAGCTGAAATCGCTGATCGAGGCGCATCAGGCCGAAACCTACAGCCGCAAGGCTGCGGACATTCTGCAGCATTGGGACGTGGAAAAGGCCAACTTCCTGCAGGTTTGCCCGAAAGAGATGCTGAACAAGCTCAGCCATCCTCTGACCACCGAAGCGACTGCTGTCCCGGCAGAATAAGCAACGCCAAGGGCGCCTGATCAAAGAAACCCGCGTGTTACCAGAAACACGCGGGTTTTATCAATTTGTGTCGATTTTCGCGTATTGATTGCGTTTTTTCGCGAATAACGCCTAGCTAATGCCATAAATTTCTCGGGATTTGCAGCCACACTGCGTCCCAGAGATATGAGCAGGCAGGAGCAGGCATATGCCCACGACCTACAAAGATCAGTTCTTTGAGTTGGATCCGGCGAACCCCGGTAACAACGGCACGGTTGTTGGAACGCCTCTGACAGTCCAGTCTCTGGATATCGTGGATCAGAATGACAATGGCCTGATCAACCGGTTGAGCGGCGACTCGGTCGATGGATCTGACATCACGTCGACCTTCTTCAACGACATGGTGACGATCGAGCTGAGTGACGGGACTCAGGTGACCTATACAGGGGTCACATTCTACCTGGCCGATGGGCGCAGGGTCTTTACGCCCAATGGCAATCAGGTCCTGCAGAATGGAACGTTCGTCAGCTCGTCCTTCACGGATGTCAGCGACGATTTCGGCGATCCCAACGGGTTTGGTTCGGTCAATATTGCCGGGGGTGATCTTGGGCCACCCTGCTTTATACCCGGAACCCTGATCGACACACCAGACGGTCCGCGCCTGGTCGAAGACCTAAAGCCTGGTGATCTGGTTTCTACTGCCGATCACGGCCCGCAAGAGCTGCAATGGGTCGGCCGCACGACGGTTGAGGCCCAAGGAAAACTGGCCCCGATCCGGCTCGACGCAGGCGTTCTGGGGTTGAATGCGCCTCTGACCGTTTCACCGCAGCACAGGATGCTGGTCGAAGATTGGCGGGCACCATATTTGTTCGGCCACCCTGAGGTTTTGATCGCAGCGCATTGTCTGGTGAACGGCAAGACCGTGACTCGTGTCGAAGGTGGGCAGGTCGACTATATCCACCTGCTGTTTGCACAACATGAAATCGTCATCGCAAACGGGGCCAAAAGCGAAAGCTATTATCCTGGTCACGCAATCTCGCAGTCGGACAGGGACGTGCGCGCCGAGGTTCTGCGGCTGTTCCCCGAGCTTTCTCGGCGAAACCCGACCTTGCCGAAAACCGCGCGTCCGGTGGTTCATCCGCGCGAAGGGCGCGCCATCGTGACATAAACCGTTCCAAACCCGTTCGCCGCGTCGTATAGCAACAGAATGGCAAGACAAGCAGCGCGCAAGCCGAGCAGAAAAAAAGGCAGAGCGTCAAAAACAAAATCGCAAGTGATCCCGCGGATTCGCCGTTGGGTGACACGGGCCGCTTTGGGCGCCGTGGCGCTTATGTTGGGGTTGGTTCTTCTCTATTCGGTGGTCAACCCGCCGGTGACTCATACGATCTGGTCGGAATGGCGCAGGCTGGGCAAGGTCGAGCGCGACTGGGTGCCCATGGAGCAGATTGCCCCGATCATGGCCCGATCCGCCGTCGCGGCGGAGGATGCGAATTTCTGCCTGCATTGGGGCTTTGACGTTGAGGCCATCCGCGACGCGCTGGAGGATGGCGGCAGCCGAGGGGCCTCGACCATCACGCAGCAAGTCGTGAAGAACGTATTCCTGTGGCAGGGTCGCAGCTGGGTGCGCAAGGCGCTTGAAACATCGATCACGCCGGTGGTCGAAATCTTCTGGAGCAAACAGCGAATCCTTGAGGTCTATCTGAACGTGGCTGAAACCGGTCAGGGCGTATTCGGGGTCGAAGCGGCCGCGCAGCGGTATTACGGCGTAAGCGCTGATCAGATGTCGCCGGTACAGGCGGCGCGTCTAGCCGCGATTCTGCCGTCACCGCGCAACCGGTCGGTTACAGATCCGTCGGTGCGGACCCGCAGGCGGGCTGCTGCCATCTTGGATGGAGCGGCCACCATCCGCGCAGATGGTCGCGCGGATTGTTTCGAGGATTGAAACTCTAGGCCCCTCAAGGCTAAAGCTGGGGGGTATTCACTGGTTCGATTGGAAGCCCATGGCGCGTCTGTTTCACGTTCCCCTGTCCCCGTATTGCCGCAAGGTCCGCCTGTCGTTGGCGGAAAAGAAGATCGAAGTCGAACTGGTTGAGGAACGATACTGGGAACAAGACCCAGATTTCCTGCGCCGCAATCCGGCTGGCAAAGTGCCAGTTCTGCGCCTGGATGGGCAGGTGATGGCCGAAAGCGCGGCTATCTGTGAATACATCGAAGAGACGCGGCCAGAGCCCTCGCTGATGCCGAAAACCCCCGAAGCCCGATACGAAGTGCGGCGCCTGGTGGGGTGGTTTGATGACAAGTTTCATCACGAGGTTACGTCGAAACTGCTGTATGAGCGGGTAAACAAGAAGGTGACCGGCCAGGGTTACCCGGACAGCAAGAACGTCAAGGCAGGCGCAAAGGCGATCAAGTATCATTTGGATTACATGGCGTGGTTGCTGGATCACCGCCGTTGGCTGGCGGGCGATCAGATGACCCTTGCGGATTTCGCTGCAGCTGCACATCTGTCGGCGCTGGATTATATCTCGGATGTGGACTGGAATCGCTCGCAGGCCGTCAAGGATTGGTACGCTAAGATCAAATCTCGGCCTGCCTTCCGGTCTATTCTGGCGGATCAGGTTCCGGGATTCCGGCCGCCGCCCCATTACGCCGATCTGGATTTCTGATACTCAGGGTAGGACCGGGGGCTGTCTGCCCCCGGACCCCCGAAGGTATTTTTAGCCAGATGAAGAGCGGATCGGATTTGAAGGAACGGCTGGTGGCACAGGCCCTGAGCGAGGGTTTCGTGTCCTGTCGTATCTGTCGTCCTTGGGATGTGCCCGAAGTGCCCGCGCGTTTGCAGGCGTTTCTGGAGGCCGGGTACCATGGGCAGATGGGCTGGATGGCCGAACGGACCCATTGGCGCGGTGACCCGGCCGCGCTGTGGCCCGAGGCACAGTCGGTGATCATGCTGGCCGAAAGCTATACGCCCAAGCATGATCCAACTGAGGTTTTGGATCACGCGGACAAGGCTGCGATTTCCGTCTATGCGCAGAACAAGGACTACCACGATCTGGTCAAGAAACGCCTGAAGCGTCTGGCGCGTTGGTTGATTGCCGAGGCGGGTGGTGAGGTGAAGGTTTTTGTGGATACGGCGCCGGTTCCAGAGAAGGCTTTGGGGCAGGCTGCTGGTTTGGGGTGGCAGGGGAAGCATACCAATCTGGTCAGTCGGGATTGGGGAAACTGGGCCTTTATAGGGTCTGTTTTCACGACGTTTGACCTGCCTGCGGACACGGCTGAGACGGATCATTGTGGACGCTGCCGAGCTTGTTTGGATGTATGCCCAACCGATGCTTTTCCCGCCCCTTATCAATTGGATGCAAGACGCTGCATTTCCTATCTGACAATTGAGCATAAAGGGCCTGTGGACGAAGAATTGCGCGCCCAGCTGGGAAACCGGATTTACGGGTGTGACGATTGCCTGGCCGCCTGTCCATGGAACAAATTTGCCGTCGCGGCGAGCGATGTTCGATATGCTGCGCGCGATGATCTGAAGGCACCGCCTTTGGCTGAGCTTGCTGTGCTGGACGATGCGGCGTTTCGGGCAAAGTTCTCGGGCTCGCCCATCAAGCGGATCGGGCGGGATCGGTTCGTGCGAAATGTGCTTTATGCGATTGGCAACTCTCAGCGTCCTGATCTGGCGGTTGTTGCCCAGTCGTTGACCGACGATCCTGACCCGACCGTAGCCGACGCTGCCCGCTGGGCGGTGGAACGATTGCCATAAGTGCCGCAAACAGGCTGGACGTGTCGGTCCAAACCGCTACACCCATCGACAGCGAACAGGAAGGAGATCCCGATGGCGTTGGCTTTGGGGGTGGATACGGGTGGAACCTATACGGATGCGGTGCTGATCCGGGACGAGTCTGAGGTAATCGCCTCGGCCAAATCTTTGACGACGCGCGCCGACCTAGCCATTGGCTTGGGTAAGGCGATTTCGGCCGTGTTGGAGCAGGCGCAGGTCTCTCCGGATCAGATCTCGATGGCGTCTTTGTCGACCACGTTGGCCACAAATGCTCTGGTCGAAGGGCAGGGTGGTCGTGTTGCGCTGATCTATATCGGGTTCAAGGAAGCGGATCTAGAAAAACACGGGTTGCGAGATGCGCTGAAAGGTGATCCGGCGCTGGTGATCGGCGGCGGACATACCCATGCGGGTGGCGAGGCTAAGTCCTTGGACGTCGATGGGTTGGAGGCCTTTTTGGCGTCGCACAAAGATGTCTCAGGCTTTGCGGTTGCCGCGCAGTTTGCCACGCGAAACCCGGCGCATGAATTGCAGGCCGCGCGGATCATTGCGGAGAAAACTGGCGCTCCGGTGACATGTTCGCATCAGTTGTCGGCCAAGTTAAATGGTCCGAAACGGGCAGTGACAGCGGTTTTGAATGCGCGGTTGATCGGGATGATCGACCGGCTGATCGGGCGCGCGCAGGATCAGTTGATTGATCTGGGCATCACTGCGCCAATGATGGTTGTGCGCGGCGACGGGGCCTTGATGAGCGCCGAGCAGGCTCGGGAGCGGCCTATTGAAACCATCCTCAGTGGTCCTGCGGCCTCGATCGTTGGCGCAAGCTGGCTGACGGGGGTCGAGAACGCGCTGGTGTCCGATATTGGCGGGACCACGACCGACGTTGCGCTGATCCGGGATGGCAAGCCCGCGATTGACCCGGCGGGCGCGCAAGTCGGCGGGTTTCGGACCATGGTCGAGGCTGTGGCCATGCGGACGCACGGTTTGGGGGGCGACAGCCAGGTTCATGTGGTAACCGAAGGGCTGGGCGGCGGTGTTTTTCTTGGTCCGCGGCGGGTGCTGCCAGTGTCCCTGATCGCTGCTGAAGCGCCTGAAGTTGTGCACGCTGTTCTGGATTCTCAGTTGCGGGCTACAACCGTCGGGGAACATGACACGCGGTTTGCCCGCCGTGTTCCCGGCATCAACGCGGATGGGTTGGGTGCACGGGAAGAAACGCTGCTGGAACGGTTGGGCGAAAGCGTACTGCCGCTGAGCGATCTGCTGCGTACCCGCATGGAAAACGGTGCGCTGTCGCGCTTGGTGGATCGCGGGATTGTTCAAGTGTCGGGGGTGACGCCTTCAGATGCCAGCCATGTTCTGGGTCGGTTGGATGCCTGGGATGCAGAGGCGGCGCACAAGGCGCTGGAATTGGTGGCGCGCAAACGCGTTGGAACAGGCGACAGGTTGGCCAGCACCCCTGAGCAGTTGGCGCAAATGATCGTTGACCAATTGACGGAACAGACCTCTTTGACTTTGTTAGAGACTGCTTTTGCGGAAGAGGCTGAGGATTTTGGCGTTCCATCAGCCGATCTGGCCCGGCATGTTCTGACGCAAAGAGGTTTGGCAAAGCACCGCGGGTTGCTGGCACTGGACGCGGCGCTGAACGTGGACGTGGTGGGCCTTGGCGCTTCGGCTCCAAGCTACTATCCGGCGGTCGGGGAACGGCTGCACTGCAACATGGTCCTGCCTGAACATGCCGGTGTGGCCAATGCGATTGGCGCTGTTGTTGGCCGGTTGACTTTACGCAGGTCGGGCACGGTGACGTCCCCTTCGGAGGGACGTTTTCGGGTGCATCTGGAGGACGGCCCGCAGGATTTCACCGAATCCGACAAGGCGCTGGCGCTGCTTGAGACGGTCTTGCGGGACCAGGCCGAAGGCGCTGTGCGACAGGCCGGTGCGGCGGATATCCGTGTGGTCGTTGATCGCGACATCCGCACTGCGCGCATTGAAGCGCAGGATGTCTTTGTCGAGGCACTGATCACAGTTGAAGCCAGTGGACGCCCCCGGGTGGCGTCGGGCTAAGCCCCCTTCATTCGAAGGGGGCCAAAGCCGTTTACTCAGCCGCGGTTCGTTTGGGCAGAACCCAGTCAGGGCGCGGGAAGTGGCAGGTATAGCCGTTGGGGATCCGCTCCAGGTAATCTTGATGCTCGGGCTCCGCTTCCCAGAAATCGCCGACGGGTTCGACCTCGGTCACGACCTTGCCGGGCCAAATGCCGCTGGCATTCACATCGGCGATTGTGTCGTCGGCCACCTGTTTCTGCGCGTCATCCACGAAATAGATGGCCGAGCGATAGCTCATCCCGATATCATTGCCCTGGCGGTTCACGGTTGTCGGGTCGTGGATCTGGAAGAAGAACTCCAGCAGCTCGCGATAGGTGATCTTGGCGGGGTCGAAGAAGATCTCGATTCCTTCTGCATGAGTGCCGTGGTTGCGATAGGTCGCGTTTGGCACATCGCCGCCGGTATAGCCGACTTGGGTGCGAGACACACCGGGCAGTTTGCGGATCAGGTCCTGCATGCCCCAAAAGCAGCCTCCGGCAAGAACAGCGCGTTGTTCGGTCATTGGATGTCCTCCACATGGATTAGGTATTCGCCGTAGCCTTCGGCCTCCATCTCATCGCGATGGACAAACCGCAAGGCGGCTGAGTTGATGCAATAGCGCAGCCCGCCATGTTCGCGCGGGCCGTCCGGGAACACATGGCCCAGATGGCTGTCCCCGTGTTTCGAGCGGACCTCGGTCCGGATCATACCAAGCGATGCGTCGCGAAACTCTTCGACATGCTCGTGCACAATCGGCTTGGTGAAGCTGGGCCAGCCACAGCCGGACTCGTATTTGTTGGTCGAGGCAAACAACGGCTCGCCCGAGACGATATCGACGTAGATCCCCGGTTCTTTGTTGTACAACAGTTTACCAGTGCCAGGCCGTTCGGTACCACTGCGCTGGGTGACGTGGTATTCTTCGGGTGACAGAGCGGCGATGGCCTCAGGGTCTTTGGTGTAGCGGGTCATGGCTCCTCCGGATTTGATGCGGCTTGGGCCTTTATTTGGGCATACTCAGGCAGAAATCAAAATCATATTTCAACGAACTCGCGCGCTCGTGCGGGTGATCCGACTGCCGCTATAGCGCGTATTTCTAGATAAAGGAGGTCACGCCATGTTCAGACTGCTTCTTTTATCCGCTCTGTTGCTGGTCGCCCGCGCCGTACAAGCCGCGCCTCTGACGGGTGAGTTCGACTCGATCGACGGGGGAACACTATCCATCGAGGATTGGAGGGGTCAGCCGGTTCTGGTCGTGAATACAGCGTCGCACTGTGGATTCACCGGACAGTATGAGGGCCTGCAAAAGGTTCACGATACCTACGCAGATCGCGGTCTGGTGGTTCTGGCTGTGCCGTCGGATTCGTTCAATCAGGAACTGGGTTCGGCCGAAGAGGTGAAGCAGTTCTGCGAGGTGAATTATGACCTGACCCTGCCCATGACCGACATTACACCGGTGAAAGGCGCAGGTGCGCATCCGTTCTATAGGGCGGTTGCCCAACAGACGGGTTTTGTCCCTAAGTGGAATTTCAACAAGATACTGATCGACCCCGCGGGTGAAGTCGTTGCCACCTATGGTTCGAACGTCAAACCGGATTCACCCAAGTTGCTGCGTCAGGTCGAGGCCTTGCTGCGCTGATCGGTTTGTCGCGAGAGCTGTACCGCCAGAATACCCAGCGTCGTGATGCCAACACCCGCCAAATCCAGCGGGCCAAGCTTCTCGCCCAGCAGCACTGCGGCCACCGCCACACCGAAGACAGGGTTCAGAAAGTGGAATGTAGCCGCCCGGATCGCGCCGATCCTGTTCAGCAGCAGAACCCATATGAAGGTCGCCAGTAGGCCCGGGAACAGCGTGGTGTACACAAAAGCCAGCAGCCACGGCCCGTTGGGGTGAATGTAGATGGTCTCGAACATTGGGGCAGCAAGGAACAGGACGCCCGACCCGACAAGCATCTGCAATCCCACAATCATCATGAAGTTCCCGCCTGATGTGGCCCCGCGTACGGCCAGCGTCGCAAAGCTGAGGGCCAGAGCGCCCAACCCGCACAGCATGACGCCAAACAGGTCGGCCCCGGCGCCTATCCGGCTGCTCATGATCAGCGCGACACCGGCAAAACCGGCCAGCAGCCCGATTACGCCTAAAGGTCGCAATCTTTCCTGAAACAGCACCCAACTGGCCAACGCCACGATCAAAGGCATGGTCGAAGCGATGATCGCGGCAACTGACGCTTCAACTGTTTGCATCGCATAAAAGTTCAGACCCAAATAAAGGGCATTTTGGCAAATTCCGAACAGTATCGTCGCGTACCACTGGGCGCGGGTCAGTCGCCAGCTTTGGCCCATGGCCCGCGCGATCGCGACCCCCAGCAGACCCGAGATCAAAAAGCGGAGCGCCAACGAAAACAGGGGCGAGGCATCGGCCACGATGATCCGCGCCGAGGTGAAGGCTGATGACCAGATGAAGGCAAAGACCAGCCCCATGGCAATGGCGCGCAGATCCATGGTGACCCCTTTAAAAACCGCTGAGACTGTTTCTGAATTTCGGGCAACAAACAAGCGATCCGCGTCAAAAAAATCACAGGTCGCCTCTTCGGTTAACCGCAAGTTCGCGTTTGTTGATTGATTGGTCAATTAAAGCTATGGCAGCCGTACTCTGACTAATCCATGGGAGGTATGTTGGTGCTTCTGGAGTACATTCTGTCATTTGGCGTCTTGCTGGCCTTGGGCCTGGTCGCCTTTATCGTGGTAAAGTGGTGGAACCTGCATTGTGTGGGTGTAACACCCGTGCACCTGTTCACGTTCATCGCGATCCTGTTCACTTCGGGTCTGGACGTGGGTCTGATCATGTTCCCGCTGACCGAATTTGGCGGCTATGCCGAAGAACCGGCCTATGCCTTTGCGAACCCTCTGGCGATCGAGTTCGGGTTCTGGGGCTTTATGATTTGGGGGTTCTACTTCCTAACGGCGTTCTATTTCTGCGTCATCGAACCGCGCGTGAAATTCTTTGAGATCCCGCTGGTCAAGCTGATCAACAACGTTGTCATCATCGGAACCTGCGCTTTCACAGCCAGCCTGTTCCTGATTTACCTGCCCGGCTACCTGCCTGATGTCGGAGACGGTGAATCCGTAGTCACCACCTTCTACATCATTGTATTTGTGGTGATTCTGGCCGCAGCCTACTCATCAACTGACCTGAAGTATGTTCGCATTCTGTCCGTGGGCTCGACCTTTCTGTTCCTCGCGCTGATCATTGGCATGTGGGCCGCAGCGGGCATGGGTCTGAACGGTCTGCTTGAGACCAGCAGCAACATTGGCGCTTACTTTGCCAACATCCAGAAGTTTGTCCTGCCGTTGACCGACTACCACGCCTTCTACCTGTTCTGGTGGTTCGCATGGTCGATCATGATCGGCCAGTTCACCTCGCGCTTTGTCGGCGGATTGACCACCTGGCAACTGTTGGCGGCACTGCTGATCTTCCCGTCAATCCCGCTCGCGATCTGGTTCTCGGTTCTTTACTACTATCACCTGAACGAGATCAGCACCGCAGGTCTGACAAACATCGCGATGGTGATCGTGGGCGTAACCTTTGTGATCAACTCGCTGGACTCGCTGATCCGTCTGTACACCGACAACCTGAACCTGACGGTCGACCGGTTCGGCAAAGCGGTCTACGTCGCCGGTAACGTTGTACTGCTGTTTGTGCTGACGCTGCTGTTCCAAAGCCAGTGGCTGCAGATCCAGTGGATAGGCGCAGTTGTCATCGGTCTGTATCTGGCCTGCGTGGTCTATATCCTGATCGCCAAACGACGCGAGGTTCTGAGCATCAACTCGATGCCAGAGGGCCGCGATCTGGACTTCCACAAGGTTGAGACAGTTCACTAACGGTGCGAAAAAGCACTACGAGCGGGCGCTAAAATTGGCGCCCGTTTTGCTATTGGGATGGTAGAATTAGTTTTCTGTACATCTCAGTGTCCGGGTCGGAATGGTTCGCGTTTCTTTCAAAGCCATTCTTTTCCAGCACTTTGGCCGAAGCAGTGTTTCCTGTTTCTACACCACCAACAAGCTCGACCGGGCGTCTTTTGTTACGGAAGTAGGTAATCAAACCTGCAATGAGTTCGGTTGCGTAACCCATTCCCCACGCCGCTTCGGAAAAAAGATACCCGACATGAACAGTCGCCAAGGTTTCTTGCTCAGAAATATGTGCCAAGATCAGAAGGCCGATCAGGGTTCCATCGCCGTCGCGGATCGTTAGCAATTCACTTTCTTCCACCCGCTCTTTCAACCAGTTCTCAATCGCGTCCTTGGTATCCGAGAGCTGTAAGGCTTCGGGCAAGTGATTTAGCACCGTTGGTGAAAGCAAAGGCGAAAACTCTGCGTAGATTTGCTGCCTGTCAACTGAAGGTAAAAGAGGTTGTTTCCAAACCTCAACAGTAAGTCTGTCAGTTTCAAACATGGATGGAGTTGGCCATTTGGATCTCTGCACTCTTAGCAATCCACAATATGTGAAGTTTCGCGATTGATTCACACAGTGTTTCGGTCGGGCCAATTTGTTGAACAGTCTCGTACCAAAGAAAAAGGGCCCCCAACCGGCGGCCCTTGATCATATCGCAGTGAAAGGCGGGATCAGCCGTTCACGCTGTCCTTCAGAGCTTTCGCGATGGTCATTTTGACCACTTTGTCCGCTTCTTTCTTGAACTGCTCGCCTGTGGCGGGGTTGCGCACCATGCGCTCGGGGCGCTCGCGGCAGTAGATTTTGCCGACGCCGGGCAGGGTCACCGCGCCACCGGCAGAAACTTCACGGGTGATCAGGCCGGTCACAGCCTCCAACGCTGCGTTTGCAGCTTTCTTGTCGGTTCCCATTTCCTCAGCGAGAGCAGCCACCAGCTGAGTTTTAGTCATAGGCTTTGCCATTTCTTGGTCTCCTTAACGTGCCCGATACATAGGGCCTCACCGCGTAACTGTAACGGGATATTGTGGGTTAACACAACGAATAGTAGCGCCGAAAACCCTAAAAATATGGGGAAAACGTTGCTTTTTTGCGTCAGAGAAAGGCCGTTTCGTCGAAAGAACGCAATTTCCGGCTGTGCAGACGCTCTAGCGGCATGCCGCGCAGGTGTTCCATCGCCCGTATTCCGATGGCCAGATGGCGGCTGACCTGTGTGGTATAAAAAGCCGAAGCCATACCTGGCAACTTCAATTCGCCGTGCAAAGGTTTGTCTGATACGCACAGCAAAGTGCCGTAGGGCACCCGGAATCGATAGCCGTTGGCGGCGATGGTGGCGCTTTCCATATCCAGCGCGATGGCCCGGGATTGGCTAAGCCGTTGCACCGGGCCGGACTGATCGCGCAGCTCCCAGTTTCGATTGTCGACGGATGCGACCGTGCCGGTCCGCATAATCCGCTTGAGTTCGTAGCCCTCAAGCTTGGTGACCTCGGCCACCGCCAATTCCAGCGCCACTTGAATCTCGGCCAATGGCGGGATCGGCACCCAAACCGGCAGATCGTCGTCCAGCACCTTATCCTCACGCAGATAGGCGTGGGCCAGCACAAAGTCCCCCAGCGCCTGCGTGTTTCGCAGCCCGGCACAGTGACCGACCATCAGCCATGCATGCGGCCTGAGAACCGCAATGTGGTCAGTGGCCGTTTTGGCGTTCGACGGTCCGACACCGATATTGACCAGGGTAATCCCCGACCCGTCTTCACGCTTCAGATGATAGGTCGGCATCTGCGGCAGCTTCAGCGGTTGGGTCAGCTCCGCATCGGCCTCGGTAATCTCGACATTTCCGGTCGAAACAAAGCTGGTGTAGCCGCTTTCAGGATCCGCCAGCTGTTCGCGAGCATAGTTCTCGAACTCGGATACATAGAACTGGTAGTTCGTGAACAGAACGTGGTTCTGGAAATGGCTTGGGTCTGTCGCGGTGTAATGCGCAAGCCGCGCCAGTGAATAGTCAACCCTTTGGGCGGTGAACAGAGCCAGCGGCCCAACCCCGTCCTCGATGTCATGCACCCCGTTTACGATGTCATCATTAGTGGTCGTCAGGTCGGGTACGTCAAAAATATCGCGTAAGGTGAATCCGGCGGCACCTTGCTGCGGGACATGCAGGTCGGGATTGTTGGCCACTGCAAAATGTACCGGGATCGGCGTGTCAGACGCGCCGATTGTAACCGGCTGGTCGTGGTTTTTGATCAGCAACGCAATCTGCTGAGTCAGGTAGGACCGGAACAGATCAGGGCGCGTGACGGTCGTCGCATGAACACCGGGTTCTGAGACGTGTCCGAAACTCAGACGGCTGTCTACATGCGCGTAAGACGACGTTTTGATGCGAATTTCAGGATAATAGGCTCTGTAACGCGCGGTCGGCGCCTCTTGTTCCATTGCCGCAGAAAAGCTGTCGCAGAGAAAGCGGGTCGCCTGTTCGTACAGTTCTTCCAAACGGGCGACAGCGGCCTTGGGGTCGGTGAATTGCTCGGGCTTCGGCGCGTCGGGAGTTTTTATTATTGTCATGCAAGTGGTTCCAGAAGGTCTATTTTTTCAAACGTGCGCACATCCACCAGGCCGAGGTCGGAAATCCGCAATTCGGGGATCACGACCAGCGCCAGAAGAGAGTGCTGCATATAAGCGTTGTTGAGGGTGCAGCCGCAGGCCTCCATTGCGGCGACCATATCCTCGGCTTTGGCGGCGACGGTTTCAGCCGGGCTGTCGGACATTAGGCCAGCAATGGGTAGCTCGACCAGCGCCAGCTCTTCCCCATCGCGGAAGATGGTGATGCCGCCGCCCACCTCGGCCAGTCGGTTCGCAGCCAATGCCATCTGATCGCGGTCGGTGCCGACGACGATCATATGATGGCTGTCATGCGCCACGGTGGAAGCCATGGCCATTTTGCCCTGATACCCAAAGCCCGAGACAAACGCGTTGGTCACGCTGCCCGTCGCGCGGTGGCGTTCGACCAGCGCGATTTGGCAGACATCGCCTTCGCCCTCGACCAGACCGCCGATTATGGGCAGTTCCGCTTTCAGGGCTTTGGTCGGGGCCTGATTTTCCACCACGCCGATCACGTTGGCCTGTACGCGGTTCGCCCCAGCGGGCGCTTCGATCTCAAAGTCCGTCGCAGTCAGCTTATGCCCCAGATGGACGGTGTTGCGCGCGGCGTTGGGCCAGTTGAAATGCGGGCAGTCTACAGTAATTTCGCCGCTTTCGGCCACGACCTGACCACGCGCGATAACCGTCTCGATGGGCAAATTCGTCAAATCCGAGCTGAGGATGATATCCGCGCGCCGACCGGGGGTGATCGAACCGATTTCGCGCTCCAGTCCGAAATGGGTCGCGGTGTTGATCGTTGCCATTTGCAGCGCGATCAGTGGATCGCATCCGCAGGCAATGGCGTGCCGGACGACACGATTCATGTGCCCGTCATTGACCAGCGTGCCGGAATGGCAGTCGTCGGTGCACAGGATGAAATTCCTCGGGTCCAGCCCTTTCTCGGTCAATGCTGTGATCTGGCTTTCCACATCATACCAGGCCGAGCCCAGCCGCATCATCGACCGCATACCCTGACGCACACGCGCAATGGCATCCGCTTCGCAGGTTCCTTCATGATCGTCCGCAGGCCCCCCGGCGACATAGGCTGCGAAATCAGGCCCTAAATCAGGCGAAGCGTAATGTCCGCCCACAGTCTTACCAGCACGCTGAGTGGCGGCAATTTCGGCCAACATCTTTGGGTCGCCATGGACGACGCCCGGAAAATTCATCATCTCACCTAGGCCAATAATTCCCGGCCAGCTCATTGCCTCGGCCACATCCTCAGCTGTGATCTCATAGCCAGTCGTTTCCAACCCCGGAGCGGATGGCGCGCAAGACGGCATCTGGGTGAAGATATTCACCGGTTGCATCATCGCCTCGTCATGCATCATGCGTACACCGTCCAGGCCCAGCACGTTGGCAATTTCATGCGGGTCGGTGAACATGCTGGTCGTTCCATGCGGGATCACAGCGCGGGCGAACTCGGCAGGGGTCAGCATGCCGGACTCGATATGCATATGCGCATCGCACAACCCCGGGACCATATAGCGTCCGTTCGCTTCGATGACCTGCGTGTCCGGGCCGGTGCAATGGGATGCGTCTCGTCCCACATAAGCCACACGACCATCTGCGATAGCAATGTCGTGGTCTGCCAACGTTTCGCGGCTGTGCACGTTCACCCAGATCCCACCACGAATAACCATATCCGCTGCCTCACGGCCTGCGGCGACAGCAATTAAACGGGGGGCGACATCGGGCCAACTTGGGAAGGGCGTGTATTCCATGGCCCAACTTTCCCGAATGCGATGGAAGGTTCAACCCCTTGTGAACAGGTATCATCAAACCGTCACGCAGCGCGCCAGCGCTGCCCGGCCCAACCAGAAGAAATGCCCGTCAGGGCATTGATGATGGGCGGGAGCAGCCCCGTTCAGCTTTTTTGGTCGGCCTCAATCTCGCGCCGCACCCAATCTGCAAAGGCCACCGCTCCGGGGCTTTGCTCGGCAATTGGTGACAGCAGCAAATAATAGGCTTCGGGCATTGGAGCTCTGTAGGTGAATGGCGCGATCAGGCGACCTTGCGCGATCAGATCCTTTGCGATGGTGTCATGGGTCAGGCATAACCCGCCGCCCGCGATCGCAGCTGAGAGGCTGACAAGATAAGTCGTGGAATAGGTCACAGCGGGATTTTGCCAGGTTAGACTCTGATCTTCGATCCAGTTTTGCCAGTTCGACAACAGGTTCGAACAATCGAACAAGGGCTTTTGCTGCAAATTCTCCAGCGTCACTTCGTACCCCGGCGCACAAACGGGATAGTAATGATCGGTTCGCAGCAGCTCGGTTCGGACGGTATCGGATGGGCGCAACGAATAGCGGATTTCGACGGCCGCGCCCTCGGCCATTTCCCGCGGTTCCCACAGTTCAGTAAAGATGTTCAGCTGCACGTCGGGATGCGCCTCGCGGAACCTCGGCAGCCTGGGTCCCAGCCAGTTCACTGCGAAGGTGATGTTGCTTTGCACCTGAACTGCGTTCTGTTGGGCTCCTGTCACGGCCCGGGTCCCTCGTTCCAGCGTCCGAAACGCCTCGCGGACAACAGGCAGATAAGTCAGCCCTGCCTCGGTCATTTCCAGCGCGCGTGGTCGACGCAAGAACAGCGGCTGGCCAATATACCCTTCCAACGACTTGATCTGCTGGCTGACCGCGCTTTGGGTCATGTTCAGATCCCGTGCGGCACCGGTAAAAGACAGGTGCCGCGCCGCAGCCTCGAACGTGCGCAGCCAGCCCAGTGGTGGAAGCGGTTTCTGCATGTGCATAACCTTGCCATTAGTTTCACTAATGGGATAGTTGCGTTTTTTTCGTTGGTCAATTTTTGCAGTCACAGGCACGATTTCCCAAAGCCCTCAGCCATCGGCAAAGGAGTCCGGAATGACTGTCACCAACCTACGCGCCAATATTGACCACTGGGCCGAACGCGTGGACCTGGCCGCAACCTTTCGCTGGGTTGAGCGTTTGAACATGCATGAGGGCGTGGCCAACCATTTTAGTCTGGCCGTGAACCCGGATGGCACGCAGTTCCTTATGAACCCGAACCAGATGCACTTTGCGCGGATCAAAGCGTCAAATCTGCTGCTGCTGGACGCCAATGACCCGGACGTCATGAGCCAACCCGGCGCTCCCGATCCGACAGCCTGGGGTTTGCATGGATCAATCCATCGTCATTGCCCCCACGCGCGCTGTGTGATGCATGTGCACTCGATCTTTGCGACTGTGCTCGCCTCACTGGCGGACAGCACTTTGCCGCCGATCGATCAGAACACGGCCACGTTTTATGACCGCTATGTCATCGATCAGGAATTTGGTGGTTTGGCTTTTGAAAGCGAAGGGGAACGCTGTGCCTCCATGCTGTCGGACCCCAAAAAGAAGGTCATGATCATGGGGAATCACGGGGTGCTCGTGATTGGCAGTGATCCCGCGGACACCTTTAATAGGCTCTATTATTTCGAGCGTGCGGCAGAAACTTATATCCGCGCGCTGCAAACCGGGCAGCCATTGCGCGTGCTATCCGATGAGATCGCCGAGAAGACCGCGCAAGAGCTTGATGACTATCCGGACCAGGCCGCCTCACATCTGCGAGAGGTAAAGGCTTTGCTGGATGCCGACGGTTCTGACTACGCCACGTGACAACCTCAACAGGGTAATTGCCATGTCTGATACAGCACAGGATCCCGAAACCGCCCGCTGGCACTATCTCCCCGAAGGCCCGGTTGGATTGAACCCGCTTTTCAGTTGGCCGCCGCGCCCGTCTGCTGTGCTGAAATGGTACAGCGGCGCTTGGTTGCAGATCACGTCCCTGACCTTGTGTCTGACACTGGCAGTCCTTGCCTATGCGTTCTTCTTCCCTCCACTGGAAACCATGCAGAGCTTTGCGCCAGGATGGATGTTCCGCATCTGGCTGCTGAATATGGTGCCCCAAATTCTGATTGCGGGCGGGCTGCACTGGTGGCTTTACATGCGCAAAGGGCAGGGGATGTACAAAAAGTTCGACCGCCGCGACCTGACCCGTAACAATGGTACATTCACTTTCCGAAATCAGGTTCTGGATAACATCTGGTGGACGTTGGGCAGCGCGATGACCGTCGCGACCGTGTACCAGTGGGTCATCTATTGGGCGATGGCCAACGGATATGTCCCCACGGTGACATGGTCTGGTGCGCCGGTATGGTTCGTGGTCTGGATGGTGTTCATCCCGATGTGGTCGGGGCTGCATTTCTATTGGGTTCACAGGCTCGAGCATCACCCGAAGCTCTATAAATACGTGCACGCCGTGCACCATCGGAACGTGAACATCGGGCCCTGGTCGGGGATTTCGAACCATTGGTACGAGAACCTGTTGTACTTCACGACCTACTTCATCCACCTGATCGTGCCGTCGCATCCGTTGCACGTGCTGTTCCATACCTATTTTCAGCAGATCAGCCCAGTCCTGTCGCACTCCGGCTTTGAAAAGCTCAAGGCTGGGGACACGGATGCCGCCCGGGCCGGGGACTTCTTTCACCAGCTGCACCACCGGTATTTCGAGTGCAACTATGGCACCTCGGAGATCCCGTTCGACAAGTGGTTCGGCACCTATCACGACGGATCGGCCGAGGCGACAACTCGGACGCGGGCTTACAAGAAACAGATGTATACCTAATCGGTCCGAATCGCGCGGGGCGTGATCCCGAACTCGGACTTAAAGGCGCGGGTCAGGGCGCTGGGGTCGTCATAACCCGACCGCAGGGCGACCTCACCAATGCTCAGGTCCGTCTCAGAAACCAGTTTACGCGCAAGATTCAGGCGCAAGCGCCGATAAACCTGGGCCGGGCCGGCACCCAACTCGGCCTGCATTCGAACGGACAACGCTTTCTGCGATCGACCAACCAGCCCGGCGATTTCCGAAATGGGCAGCGGGGCTTCAAGGTTCTCTTGCATCAGGGCCAGCGCCTTGTTCACGTAGCCACTGGTGGCACCCGCGCCGCCCGCATGTGACCGCGCGGAATCGCGGGTCATGAACAATTGGGACACTTCCAGTGCCAAAGCCTGCCCCTGATCGCGCCCAATCAGATGCAGCACCAGATCGAAGGCCGCCATCGCCCCGGAACAGGTGATCCGGTTGCGGTCGATGACAAAACGCTCGCGCCGGGTATCAATTTCGGGAAAACGCTCGGTGAAGCCAGTCAGTTCTTCCCAGTGAATCGTGGCGCGATGCCCGTCTAGCAGCCCTGCCTGCGCCAAAAGCCAACTGCCGGTGTCCAATCCCGCCAACAGCTTGAACCGCTGATCCGCCGAGCGCAGCCCCGATAGGGTCTTCCAGCCGCCATGCGCACGAAACCCGTATGATGGCATGACCATCAGCATGTCCCCGCTGGCCGTCTGCAACGCCCCGTGCGGCGCGACTTGCAGACCGGATGAGGATGTGACCGGCCCATCCTCGAGCGACAGAAACCGCCAGTCGTACAATTTGCGACCGGCCAGCGTATTTGCGGCGCGCAGTGGCTCGACCGTGTTGGCCAGACAATGGTTCGAGAATCCGTCGAACAGAAGAACCCCGATTTGCTGCGGTGCAGAGGGTGATTTAGTCCAATCGTGCATGGTAAACGTCTATTTCTGCACGTTTCAAAAAGCAAGCCACGTCAGGATACGCGCAACACCGGATTTGGAGACGCCCGATGCAATATGGATTGTCCGACGAACAGGAAATGATCGTCTCAACCGTTCGCAGCTTTGTTGAAAACGAGATCTACCCGCATGAGGAGCTGGTCGAGCGCACTGGTGAAGTGCCGCAGGACGTCGCGGACGAGATTAAGCGCAAGACAATCGAGCTGGGCTTTTACGCCTGCAACTTTCCCGAAAGCGTCGGCTGCGCTGGGCTGAACCATCTGGAATTTGCTCTGGTCGAGCGTGAGCTTGGTCGCGGTTCCATGGCGCTGAACCATTTCTTCGGACGACCTCAGAACATTCTGATGGCGTGTGAGGGCGACCAAGTAGAGCGTTACCTTATTCCCGCCGTGCGTGGCGAAAAGATGGATGCGTTGGCGATGACGGAACCCGGTGCGGGGTCGGATGTGCGCGGCATGAAATGCGCGGCTGTTCGGGACGGCGGAGACTGGGTGGTCAACGGCACCAAGCACTTCATCTCGGGCGCGGAGCATGCGGACTTTATCATCGTCTTCATCGCAACTGGTGAGGATCAGACGCCCAAAGGCCCGAAAAAGAGGATCACTGCGTTTCTTGTTGATCGCGGGACGCCGGGATTCACGATCCGGGATGGATACAAGTCTGTCAGCCACCGCGGCTACAAGAACATGGTGCTGGATTTCGATGATTGTCGTCTGCCTGATTCCCAAGTGCTAGGAGAGGTCGACGGTGGGTTCGACGTCATGAACACGTGGCTCTATGCGACGCGTATCACCGTCGCTGCGATGTCCGTGGGCCGCGCGCGCCGTGCGTTTGACTATGCTTTGGATTACTCGGCCACGCGTGAACAATTCGGCCAGAAGATCGGTAAGTTCCAGGGCGTGTCGTTCCAGATCGCGGACATGATTACCGAGATCGACGCGGCGGACTTGTTGACGCTGGCGGCTGCGGATCGGTTGGACAAAGGCTTGCCCGCCAACCGCGAGATCGCCTCGGCCAAGCTATATGCGTCCGAGATGCTGGCGCGTGTGACCGATGCTGCCATTCAAATTCACGGCGGTATGGGTCTGATGGACGACTATCCGCTGGAACGCTTTTGGCGCGACGCGCGGGTCGAACGGATTTGGGACGGGACCAGCGAGATCCAGCGTCATATCATCAGCCGCGATCTGCTGAGAGCGCTCGGTGCGTGACGGCGGGGGACGGCTGATGTCTTCTCTGTCCCGCGTCCTGCACCCCACGTCCATTGCTGTGATCGGTGGCGGGGCTTGGTGTACCTCCGTGATTGAACAGGCCCGCAAATTCGGGTTTCAGGGCGATATCTGGCCAGTCCATCCAAAGGCAGGCTCGATTGCAAGTGAGACCGCTTTTGCGAGCCTCGAAGACCTGCCCGCAGCACCCGACGTTGCCTTTGTGGGCATCAACCGCCATGCGACGATCGATGCGGTTGCTGCCCTGTCCGCCATGGGCGCCGGTGGCGCCGTATGTTTCGCATCAGGCTTCACCGAAGCGCGCGCCGAAGACGGAGAGGGCGCCGATCTGCAAGCGCGTTTGGTGCAGGCCGCTGGGGATATGCCGATTCTGGGGCCAAACTGCTATGGCTTCGTCAACGGGTTGGCGCGCGCGGCTGTTTGGCCGGATCAGCATGGGATGCGACCGGTGGATCGCGGCGTGGCGATTCTGACCCAAAGCTCGAACATCGCGATCAACATGACGATGCAGCGCCGGGCTTTGCCGCTGGCCTTTATGCTGACCAGCGGCAATCAGGCGCAAACTCATCAAGCGGATATAGCCTCAGCGCTGTTGGATGATGACCGGATTACGGCGATTGGGGTCCATATCGAAGGGTTCGGCGATCTGCGCAAATGGGAAGCCTTGGCCAAAAAGGCGCGGGACCGGGACGTTCCGATTATTGCGCTCAAGATGGGCCGCTCGGCCCACGCGCAGGCAGCGACAATCTCCCATACGGCGTCACTGGCAGGCGGAGACGCGGGTGCGCAGGCATTTCTGGACCGGCTCGGAATCGCGCGGCTGGATGACATTCCCAGCTTTTTGGAATGCCTCAAACTTTTGCATGTGACTGGTCGATTGGACGGCAACGGGTTGGGCTCGATCAGTTGTTCGGGGGGAGAGGCCAGTCTGGCCGCCGATATGGCCGAAGAACGTGACGTGCACTTTCCGCCGCTGTCGCAAAAGCAAAAAGACAATCTGCGCGAGGCGCTCGGGCCCATGGTCGCTTTGGCGAACCCGCTCGATTATCACACCTACATTTGGCGTGACACAGAGGCGATGACCCGGGCATGGAGCGCCATGATGAGCCCCGAGCAGGCTCTAACAATGGCCATAGTTGACTATCCACACACCGACGCGACGGACTGGGGCTGCGCCACACAAGCCGCACTGAACTGTGTTGCCCTGACCGGTCGCCCATTTGCAGTCACGGCCACCTTACCCGAACTTTTGCCCGAGGATGTTGCGTTGCGCCTCATGGGCGGGGGCGTTGTTCCCTTTGCTGGACTGCACGAAGCCCTCGCGTCGATTGAGGCGGCATCACGCCCAAAAGCGCCCGAGGCTGAACCGGTTCTGTTGCCGTCGGACACTGATGCAGACGAGGTGCTGACCGAAGCAGAAGCAAAACAGGCGCTGGCCGACTTTGGCGTTCGTGTTCCCCAAAGTGTCGTTGCATCGGCGGCAATGGCCGACGGCGCCTCTGCCAACCTGACGGGCCCTTTTGCCGTCAAAGGCGTCGGTCTGGCGCATAAGTCGGAACATGCGGCCGTCCGTCTGGACGTTCACGCGGACGCGGTTGCCAAAGTCGCGGCGGACATCGGGACAGATGAGGTTCTGATCGAAGAAATGGCCGAAGGCGGCGTTGCCGAACTGCTGGTTGGCGTGACCCGCGACGCGGCCCATGGGTTTGTCCTGACGCTTGGGGCAGGCGGGGTGCTGACAGAGATTCTGCGCGACACCGTCTGGCTGCTGATCCCATCCTCTCGGGACGTAGTGCAAGACGCGCTGGGCAGGTTGAAATGCGCGCCTCTGCTAGAGGGTTATCGTGGCAAACCTGCGGCGCAGATGGAGGCCATATTGGACACGGTCGAAGCGGTGCAAGCCTATGTGATTGCCAACGCATCCCATGTCAGCGAAGTTGAAATCAACCCACTGATCTGCACGCCGGACCGTGCGGTGGCGGTGGACGCTCTGATCCGAAAGGCAAGTTCATGAACCCGATCAAAACCAAACGCGATGGCGCGATTTTAGAAGTCACTCTGGATCGGCCAAAGGCAAACGCCATTGATCTGGCGACCAGCCGGGTCATGGGCGAGGTGTTTCGCGATTTCCGCGATGATCCTGACCTTCGCGTCGCCATCCTGACCGGGGGCGGCGAGAAGTTCTTTTGCCCCGGCTGGGATCTGAAAGCGGCCGCCGATGGCGATGCCGTAGACGGCGACTATGGTGTCGGCGGATTCGGCGGGCTGCAGGAATTGCGGGATATGAACAAGCCGGTGATCGCTGCGGTCAACGGGATTGCTTGCGGCGGTGGTCTGGAACTGGCGCTGAGCGCCGACATGATCCTGGCCGCCGACCACGCCAGTTTCGCGCTGCCGGAAATCCGCTCGGGCACGGTGGCCGACGCGGCCAGCGTCAAACTGCCCAAACGCATTCCTTATCACGTCGCGATGGAGCTGCTGCTGACCGGGCGCTGGTTCGATCCGCATGAAGCCAAGAATTGGGGTCTGGTGAATGAGGTCGTTCCAGGGGATCAGCTGATGGACCGCGCGTGGGAGTTGGCGCGCCTTCTGGCCAGCGGTCCGCCCTTGGTTTACGCCGCAATAAAAGAGATCGTGCGCGATGCCGAGGATTCCAAGTTTCAGGACGCCATGAACCGGATCACGCAAAGACAACTACCGACGGTCGATGTCCTTTACGGGTCCGAAGACAATCTGGAAGGCGCGCGCGCCTTTGCCGAAAAGCGTGATCCAGTGTGGAAAGGCCGATAGACCGGATCAACAGCGTTCGAAAAGCGCAATCAGGGCTGTGTCGTCCTTGTTCGGGCCTGTCGCCAAATCGCCAAAAATACGGACCTCGGGCAATGCCAGATTGCGGATCCTGTCCTGCGCCAGCCGGTGCAGGGTTTCGGCGAAACCGCGTTTCTCATAGTGCTGCGCGTTAATGGATAGGGCGAATTGCGCTCCGGGTCTTGCGACGCGCAAGAGTGCTGACAAAGCCTCGGGTCCAAGATGCCCGTGGGTGAAGGTGCCGGATGAAACAATGCCAGAGTAGCTGTCGCGCGGCACCGGGATGCCCTGATTCAGATCGGCCTCGATCGCGTCGCGATAGATATCCTTGCGCATGGCCTGATCCAGCATCTCTGGGCTGATATCGGTGGCATCAATCGGCCCCACGCCCAGCCCGGCCAAAACTGCGCCGCACAGACCAGTTCCTGCACCAACGTCCAGAACAGGTCCCTGTCCGCCGGCTGTAACAAAGGCGCGGGCGGTGTGGATGTGCAGCTGATAGTCCTCGAACGTGGCAAAACCTTCGTCGTAATCCCCGGCCCATTCGGCATAGAGGCGTTTATGGTCGTCCGGCGACTTTAGCGCGTATGCCGCGTGGATATCGGGTGTTTTGTCACTCATGCCTAAAAGAAAGGCGCAATGGGGGATTCGAATCAAGTGTCGCAGCGTAGAGTTCTTGCATCTGCTGAAATTGCCGATCATCTAAGAACGTATGACAGGCACTCTCTTTTCTTTCGGTCACGGGTATTCGGCGCAGGCCTTGTCCCATGAGTTGCAACCTCAAGGCTGGCGCATTCTGGGCACCACGCGTGACCCGGCACAGGCGCCGGTTATTCGGGCCTCGGGAGCGGAAGCGGTGATCTGGCCGGGGCAGCAACCGCAGTTGGACGGGGTGACACATCTGCTGATATCCACGGCACCAAATGCGAAAGGCGATCCGGTCTTGGCTGCCCTGCGGGATGAGATCGCCGAACGGGCGACGCAGTTCGAATGGGTCGGCTATCTGTCGACCACTGCTGTCTATGGGGACCACCAGGGTGCCTGGGTAGACGAATCCACCCCGGCCACTCCAACTGCGGAACGGGGCAGGTGGCGGGTGCAGGCCGAAGAACAGTGGCAAAGCATTCCGGGTCTACCGACGCATATATTCCGCCTTGCCGGTATCTACGGCCCCGGCCGCGGTCCGTTTTCCAAGCTTAAGCGCGTCGGCATGCGTCGTATCATTAAGCCCGGGCAGGTCTTTTCGCGCATTCACGTGGCAGACATTGCCCAAGTCCTGAACGCGTCCATGAATGCGCCGAATCCGGGTGCGGTCTACAACGTGTGTGATGACGAACCAGTCCCCCCTCAGGATGTCATCGCCTTTGCAGCCGAGTTGCAGGGTTTGCCACTACCGCCCGAAGTGTCCTTTGACGAGGCAGATATGACCCCCATGGCGCGCAGTTTTTACAACGAGAACAAGCGCGTCAGGAATGATCGGATCAAGGATGAGTTGGGCGTCTCTCTGCTTTATCCAAATTACAGGGTCGGTCTGAAGTCCTTAATGGTCGACAGTTAAAAGCCGGGTTGTTTTCGTTGGCACGGCACGGTGCCAAGATTGATAGCTTTTGGTTATAGAGTTCATCCATAAACAAAACTTTTTTGCATGGTTTGAATCTGCTAGTTCTGGCGGCGACAAGACAAGAGTCGCCGATACCTCTGCTGGAATGCGCGCAATACAGGTCGCGCATCTAAAAGAGGCAAAAGTGTCATCTATATATGTTCTTGATCGACCGAGTTTTTCACCGCGCGACTGAGCCGGAATTTAGCCAGGATTGGAGATCGACATGGACGGAAGTGATAACCCCAAAGCAGGCGGTTGCCCTGTAATGCATAGCGCAGGAACCCGGTCGAACCGGGATTGGTGGCCGAACCAGCTGAACCTGTCGATTCTGCACCAGAATTCGCCGGCGTCGAGCCCAATGGACCCGGATTTCAACTATGCCGAAGAATTCCAGAAGCTGGACTATCAGGCGCTGAAGGATGACCTCTTTGCGCTGATGACAGACTCGCAAGACTGGTGGCCGGCGGATTATGGTCACTATGGTGGTCTGTTCATCCGTATGGCGTGGCACAGCGCCGGGACGTATCGGACCGCGGATGGCCGTGGCGGTGCTTCGACCGGCAACCAGCGTTTTGCACCGCTGAACAGCTGGCCGGACAACGGCAACCTCGACAAAGCGCGCCGTCTGCTGTGGCTGATCAAACAGAAATACGGCAACCAGATTTCCTGGGCCGACCTGATGATCCTGGCCGGGAACTGCGCCATTGAATCGATGGGCGGCAAGACCTTCGGTTTCGCCGGTGGTCGTGAAGACATCTGGGCACCAGAGGAAGACATCTATTGGGGTTCGGAAACCGAATGGCTGGCCCCGACGGATAACCCGCACAGCCGCTACTCGGGCGAGCGTGATCTGGAAAACCCGCTGGCTGCTGTCCAGATGGGCCTGATCTATGTGAACCCCGAAGGCCCCGATGGTGAGCCGAACGTCTTGGCCTCGGGCCGCGACATCCGTGACACATTTGGCCGTATGGCGATGAATGATGAGGAAACCGTTGCTCTGGTTGCCGGTGGTCACACATTCGGTAAAGCCCATGGTGCAGGCGACCCCGATTTGGTGGGCCCCGATCCCGAAGCGGCCCCGATCGAAGAGATGGGCTTTGGCTGGATAAACAAGTTCGGCTCGGGCAAGGGTGATGACACCACGACCTCGGGCATCGAAGGCGCATGGACCGCGAACCCGATCAAATGGGACAACGGCTATTTCGACCTGTTGTTCGGATATGAGTGGAACCTGACCAAGAGCCCCTCGGGCGCATGGATATGGGAACCGATCGGCGTCAAGGAAGAGGACATGGCCCCGCAGGCCCATGATCCGTCAAAGAAGGTCAAAACCATGATGACCACTGCCGATATGGCGATGCGCATGGACCCGATCTATGGACCGATCTCGAAGCGCTTCCACGAGAACCCGGAAGAATTCGCCGATGCCTTCGCCCGCGCGTGGTTCAAACTGACCCACCGCGACATGGGCCCGCGTTCCAGCTATATCGGTCCGGAAGCACCGACCGAAGAGCTGATCTGGCAGGATAACGTCCCGGCTGTGGATCACGATCTAGTCGACGACGCCGATGTCGCGGACCTGAAAGCCAAGATCGCCGCATCGGGCCTGTCGGTGTCCGAGCTGGTCTCGACCGCTTGGGCCTCGGCCTCGACCTTCCGTGGGTCGGATAAGCGTGGCGGTGCCAATGGTGCCCGAATCCGTCTTGCGCCGCAGAAGGACTGGGACGTAAACGAGCCTCTGAAACTGTCCAAAGCGCTGGATGCTCTGGAAGGCGTTCAGAAAGCGTTCAACGATGCCCAGTCAGGCAACAAGAAAGTGTCCCTGGCGGACGTGATCGTTCTGGCCGGTGCCGTTGGCATCGAACAGGCGGCCAAAGCCGGTGGTCAGGATGTCGAAGTTCCGTTTGCTCCGGGTCGTACAGATGCGACGCAGGACCAGACCGACGTGGAAAGCGTGGGTATGCTCGAACCCGCCGCAGATGGGTTCCGCAACTATCAAAAAGCGGACTATACCGTCTCGCCCGAAGAGCTGCTGGTGGACCGGGCGCAGTTGCTGACCCTTTCCGCGCCTGAGATGACGGCCCTTGTGGGCGGTCTGCGCGTGCTGGGTGCGAACTTCGGCGACAGCAAGCATGGCGTGCTGACAGATCGCGTTGGTGTGCTCAGCAATGACTTCTTCACCAACCTGCTGGACATGAGCACCGAATGGAAGCCCGCGAGCAAAGGCGTCTACGAAGGTCGTGACCGTGCAAGCGGTGAGGTCAAGTGGACCGGCACCCGTGTCGATCTGGTCTTTGGCTCTAACTCGCAGCTGCGGGCATTGGCCGAGGTCTATGGTCAGGCCGGTGCCGAGGGCAAGTTCGTCTGCGACTTCGTCTCGGCCTGGAACAAGGTGATGAACGCGGATCGCTTTGATCTGAATTAAGCCCGAGATCATTTCACTGATAGCGCCGCTCGGGGAGACTCGGGCGGCGTTTTATTTTGATCGAGACCCGCGGGCATACCAAGCATTGGGTACGATTCCGCCAACTGTCAGAGCTCTTGCTAACGGTAAGCACGGTTGAGCTCATTCGAACAGGCGATTTCTAAAGTTAACCTGTTGTTTTCATTAACATGGGAAAGAATCCGCAGAGAAATGCGAAGTTTTTTCAAAATGGGGGTTGCAGGTCCCAGACCTAATCCGTAAATACCCCTTCACCGGCGCTGCTGAGGCGGTGCTGACGGGTCGGAGAGACGGCCTGACGGACTGGAAAGACGGTTGAGACGCTCAGGAGAGACTGGGGGCATCTTGGGGAATGAGTTAGGCGGGCGCGCTGATTTTTTGGCGCAACGGTCTGGTTTTTGGCTCTGGGTGTTATGTTCTTTGACATTGATGGATAACTGAAGAGATATGTGGGCGGTTTGGTTCGTTT
>NZ_WQHP01000017.1 GCF_013035315.1 Ruegeria arenilitoris
GACAGATCGACCTCGAATTTAACCCCAAAACTCTGGCAAGCGCACTTGGCATCGCGGCCGATCATCTGCACCCGGATCTCACCCACATCACCACATCTTTCGATCTGCGCCGCCGCGGCGTCGAGGCTAAGGTCATTGCCGGAGACGTGGCACCCCAACCTGATCCCCACCTCCGGTCCATGCTGATCCGCGCCCATGGCTTGGCCCGTGATCTGAAAGCCGGAGTTCAACTGAAGGAGATTGCGCGGCGGGAAAACCTCCCCGGTGCTTTCATTCGCACCCGCGCCCAGCTCGCCTTTCTCTCACCAAAGATTCAGGCTGCGATTCTCGACGGCACCCAGCCACCTGAACTCACACTCAAGCGTCTGGTCAGCGTGACCCATCCACTTGATTGGATTGAACAGGAGCGCCTGTTCGGCTTCTGACAACTCCAGATCCGGCGTCCCAGATACAGGGTTCGCCCTCCCTGATCCAATGGTGCTGTCAGACAAATTCGAACTAGTCTCAACTAGGCCAGTAGAGCTGTCCTTCATGCCGCGCCAAGCTCGCGCCACTCGGCGAGAGCAGCGGCGCGTGTCAGCTTGAAGGTGCCTCGGCTGGTTAGAGATCGCTCCTGGTTAAAGTGGTTGTAGACGGAGGAGTGGACGGCGGCGAATTTCTGTAAACTTTGCATACGCCTGAACCGCTGCATCGCGCGTTCTCTTCGTCGGAACGGAAGGTGTGAGTTCTCAACCCGGTTGTTAAGCCACCTGCCCGTCTTCTGCTTTTCCGTCGCACCGAGATCTCTGAGCGCGGCTCGGTATGACGCGAAGCGATCGGTGACAACTTCATCCGCAGCACCGTGTCGCCGCATCAATTTCTTGAGAAATTTCAGTGCTGCCTGTTTGTTTCGACGTTTGGTGACAACGGCTTCAAGCACCTCGCCTTCGTGATCAACGGCGCGCCACAGGTAGTGCCGCCGACCGTTTACCTTTACGAAGACTTCGTCGACATGCCACTTCGACCTTGAGTATGCCCGCAATTGCTGGACCCGTTTTCTGCGAATTTCCGAGGCAAACATCGGGCCGAACCTATTCCACCAATATCGGACGGTCTCGTGGCTGACATCGATGCCACGCTCGTGCAGCAGGTCTTCGACATTCCGTAATGAAAGCGGAAAACGGATGTACAGCATCACCGCCAGGCGAATGATCTCAGGGCTGGTTTTGAAGTATTTGAACGAGACGGGTTTGGTCATTGCCAGAAGCTATGCGACCACCCTGCCCCGCTCAAGCAAAGTTCCTCTGACAAGACCGATGGGGGTATTGAAGGGCGTTACAATTATTGAATCCGAGGTTCTTGGTCACTCACCTATAGGAGGGCGTTTGCAAGAAAGGCAGGCAAAGCCAAACTTGACGGCAAATTGATGTTCCAATTCCATGTTTCTCGTCTTGCGCCTGCACTGAGCCTTACCTTAGCAGTCTTGTTGCTATGCGTCTCCGCAACTGCTCAGGAAACCGACGAAGCTGCGGTCCGAGCGTCCTTGGGCGGCCCTGAATCTGCCACTGCCCAGCAGGAAACCGACCGGCTGCGCAGGCTGGAATACCCGCGCTGGCCGGGGCTGGACCGGGCCATTGACCCGGCTGCCACCGCTAAGACGTCTCGGCGCGTTCAGAACTTTGCAACAATGCCCTGACGATATCCGTTAAGTGTGCACACGTTCCGAAAGAAGTGATCGTGGCGGAAAGTCAGCAACCGCGCTTCAACGCAAGTTTGCAGGCTCATCCTCCACATATCTGCGCAGCGCGTTGATATCCGAAATCTCAGCGTGGCTGCGATCGATCTTGACACCAACTGTTTTGAGTCTGGAAAATGCCCGACTGAGGCTTTCGGGTTTCATGCCCAAACGGCCAGCGATCAGCATCTTGTCATAGGGCAGCGATACATCACAGCGACCGTCTACTTCGTCGCACAGGTTCAACAGAAATTCTGCAACCCTCTGTGCGCCGGTCTGCGCCTTAAGCTGCTCGAGCTGCGCTACCAAAGAATGCAGATGGGTGAACGTAGACGCCAGAATAGAGATTCCGATTTCGGGATCCTCTTTCATCAACGAAATCAGGATCGGGCTGGGGATATGCATCACCTCACAGGTCGATACGGCCTCGGCTGAAACGGGGTACGGTACGTTCCGCAGGGCGACAGCCTCGCCGAAGCTGTCACCGCGTTTGAAAACACTCACGACCGCCTCTGAACCGGTTGGTGTCATGCGAAAAAGCTTGACCCATCCGGCCAGCACGACGTGAACGGCTTTTGCAGTCTCTTCCTGCAAAAATATTGTCTCGCCGCGATCATACTGCCGCCAGATCGCGTGACTCAGCAGTGTCTCGACATGCTGATCTGGCAGGCTGCGCAGCAGAAGCGACTGACGCGCGATCGCCTTTTGGGCTTCATGAGGCACGAAAACTCCCCCCGTATCTTTTTCGCAGCCGAGAAACCACGGCCCGTCCTTACCTGTCTTTAAGCTATGTCAAACCGGTCGAGACTGCACCAAGCTTTTGATGCCGTGTTGACTTGACAATAGTCATGTTGCGGCTCGTTTGCCTGACCTATCCTCGGTCCAAAGCCAGTAATCCGGGGAGCCCGCAAGATGGACTACGAGCGATTTTTTACTCAGAGCCTTGATGACCTTCGGGATGAAGGAAACTATCGGGTGTTCATAGATCTGCAACGCCGCTGTGGATCCTTCCCGAATGCGCGCCAAACAGATGGTGCGGTGCAAAGGGATGTGCGTATCTGGTGCTCGAACGACTATCTTGGCATGGGTCAGCACCCGGCGGTGATTTCGGCGATGCATGATGCGCTGGACCGTTGCGGCGCAGGCGCGGGCGGGACGCGGAACATTTCCGGCACCACCCATGACCATGTGATGCTTGAGGCCGAACTGGCCGATCTGCATGGAAAAGAAGCCGCGCTTTTGTTTACCTCGGGCTATGTCTCAAACTGGGCGGCGTTGGGAACACTGGCGGCGAAAATTCCCGGCCTGATCGTGTTCTCGGATGCATTGAACCATGCCTCGATGATCGAAGGCATCCGCCATTCGCGGGCGCAAAAGGTGATCTGGAAGCATAACGATCTGGATGACCTCGAGGCAAAACTGGCCGCCGCCGACCCGGATGCACCCAAGATGATTGCCTTTGAATCGGTTTATTCCATGGATGGCGACATCGCGCCAATCAAAGAGATTTGCGACCTAGCCGACAAGTATGGCGCGATGACCTATTTGGATGAGGTGCACGCGGTTGGACTTTACGGCCCCCGCGGCGGCGGCATTGCCGAGCGGGAAGGTCTGATGGATCGTCTGACCGTGATTGAGGGCACGCTGGGCAAAGCGTTTGGCGTGGTCGGCGGATACATCGCAGCGTCCGCCGCGCTGTGCGATTTCGTGCGTAGCTTTGCCAGCGGGTTTATCTTTACCACCGCCCTGCCCCCTTCTATTGCCGCCGGGGCTGCGGCCTCGATCCGGCACTTGAAACAGTCGAATGCCGAGCGTGACCTGCAAAAGTCCCGCGTGGAGCAAGTCCGCCAACGGCTGGATGCCGAAGGTATTCCACATCTGCCCAATCCCAGCCACATCATCCCGGTGATGGTCGGCGATCCGGTGAAGTGCAAGTTCATCTCGGACACGCTGCTTGAGGAGTTCGGGATTTACATCCAACCGATCAACTACCCGACCGTGCCAAAAGGGACCGAACGTCTGCGGATCACCCCCTCGCCCGTCCATACGGATGCGGATATCGACCATCTGGTCGGCGCGTTGTCTGTCCTTTGGCAGCGCTGTCAGATTGCGCGGATGCCAATGGCGGCACAGTAGTCAAAGCCTCCCTTTGCTTTGCAAACTGCCGTCCCCGTTTGGGGGCGGCTTTTTTCAGACCAGGTAGAGCCCGAAAATCAACACCGAGAAGATGGTGAGCACCATTGTGAACCCGCGCAGCCAGCGTGGTCTGCGCGCCAGGTCAAGGTATTGCGCGAGGATCACCCGCGCTTTGATCAGGGCGAGGGCCAACACACCGGCAGCCACCAACTGAGGGGAATGCAGGAGCGTTAACAGCGCCGACGTCAGGCTGAGCGCCAGCAACCCAAGCCAAGCGCAGGTGAGAGGGTCATGACGCCTCCGGCGGCCGCATTTGACACGAGAAGAAACACTGCGCATCGCGATTATCCCAACAGGTAGATCACAGGGAACAGCATGATCCAAACCAGATCGACCATATGCCAGAACTGAGCGCCCGCTTCGATGTTGTTTGGATCGTCACGCCACGTGATCAACAGCAAGACCGCAACTCCGGCCAGCACATGCGCGGCATGAAAGCCCGTAAGCAGATAGTAGAACAGGAAGAACGGATGGGTTTCATAGGTGATCCCCTGCGCGGCCTTGCCCGTGTATTCCACGCCTTTGATGATCAAAAACACAATTCCCAGCGCCGCAGCACAAAGTAAGGCCAGCCGGGCTTTCAGGCGGAAATTGGTTCGTCGCCAGTGCAAGGCTTGCGCGGCCAGATAGCCCGAAGTGACCAGAACAGCAGTATTGAAGGCGGCCCCGGTGCGATAAAGATGCGATTGCGCCTCGGCAAAACCTGTGGGGTCGGTCAGCCGCACGCCCATGAATGCGATAAGGCCTGCGCCAAAGACCAGCAGTTCAGAGATGATCAGAACCCACATCAGCAACTCGCCCGGCAACTCGTCAATGAGAGAGCTGTCGTTCATGCGCCGACCAATTGGCGGTAGATCTGCGGCAGAGCCATAGTCAGGCGGTGCGGGTCGGGTATGACAGCGAAACCACCCTGTCCGAACATGCGGGGGAACCAGCTTTTGCCGGTTTTGTCGATGGTCACGCCAAAGACCGATTGTCCGGCGCGGCGGGCCTCGCACACGGCTTGTCGCGTGTCTTCGATCCCGTGGCGGCCTTCGTAGTGGTCCAGATCGTTGGGTTTTCCATCGGTGATGACCAGCAGCAGGCGGCGCTTGCGGGATTGCTCCGCCAGATCGGCCGAGCAGTGGCGGATCGCCGCGCCAAGCCTTGTGTAATGGCCGGGGCGGAGGGATGCGATGCGTTGTTCAACCGTTGCACCCATCGGTTCATCAAACCGTTTGCAGCGTTGCACATAGACCCGTTGGCGTTTCAGCGAACTGAAGGCATGGATGGCGAAATCGTCCCCGCATGCGTTCAGACCCCAGGCGAGCGCGGCCAGCGCTTCGCGTTCAATGTCGATCACGGCGCGACCCGTCACGGCGCTTTCGGTCGAGCGGCTGACATCCAGCAGGATCGAGACAGCCAGATCGCGCGCCTCGGGGCGGGATTGCATCCAGATTCGGTCATTGCCCTCGCCGCTGACATGGCGGTCGGTTTCGGCCCGCACTGCGGCCTCGATATCCAGCTGATCGCCGTCCAGATGGCCGCGCGTCATGACGCGTCCGGGGCGCAGCGCTTCAAACTGGCGTTTGACGGCGCGGATGCGACGGGCGGTGGCAGGGTCTTTGCCAAACTCGACGGCATCCTCTCGGATATCGGCGTCCGACAGAAGAACGTTGACGTGATCGGGCAGGTATTGGCCGGTACGCACGTCCCATTCGGGATAGAGGATACGGCCTGAAAGGCGCTCGCGATTTACATCCTCCGGTGCCAAATCCAAATGCAGTTTCAACTTGGTTGGCGGTGCTTTAGAGATCTGGCCCAATCCTATCTCTTCCTGATCGTCGGCAGCCTTCTTGGCGTTGTCGGGATCGTCGTCATCAATCCGACGATTGATGTTCAGGAACTCGGCCCAGCTGAGAATGGCTTCGAACTTGTGCAGGATGAAACTATCGCTGCGGCTCGCCTGATCGGACTTGCGACGACGTGCGCGGTGCGTCTTCTCACCGGACTCTTCTGGCGGTCCGTCGGTATCTGGGTTTTCCACCTCGTTATGTTCGGAAAAGCCGACGGGGCGCAGTTCGGGCCACAGGGGAACGGGACGAAAATGCTGATAGCCACGCGGGGCGATCAGATCACTGTTCAGCGACATCATTCGTTCGGCTTTTGCGGATAACGGTTTTGGATCACCCAGCATGTGGCGGACCAGTTCCTCAACCGCTGCTTCAACAGGAGGCAGGTCTGGAGTTTCACGGTGATGCAGAACGCCCTTGCAAAGCTCGGTGTAAAGCGGGCGCATCCCGGGCGCGTTGCCCAGCGTAGCCTCGACCATCTGTCGGGCTGCGATCAACGCGCTCAGGTCAGCACGCAGGGGGTCTTTTTCGTCAATGCGGGTTCCGGCATGGGCCGCGCCAGCGGCCAGCCAGACGTAAAGCGCGCCATTGGCTTCACGCGCGGGGAAAACCGCCAGCCGGTCTGGCAGGCGTAGAACCTCGCCATCGAAGGAGGCGCGCGGCATCAACTCGGACTCGGTTCCCAGACGGCGGCGCCAGCCCAGCCGGTAGCGTGAAATTTCGGGTGAGACCGGGCGCAATTCGACGCCCGGACTACCCCCAAGCCCTCGGAAGAGGACTGCCAACCGCCCCGCGACCTCTGGGAGGTCGACCGCGGCTCCAACATGCACCTGGGGTGCATCGAGACGGCTGGCAAGGGTGTGCCACAGTTTCCCGATCGTTTCTTCGGGTTCCCATGGCTCAAAGTCGATCTTGACCATTGGCCGGCCTCACCCAAAGACAGCCGTGACAAGATCGAGGAGCCCGCGTTTGATATCCTCGTCATCGGTCAGAGGTTCGATCATCGCGGCGAGGATGGCGCGGTCGGTGGACATGCCCTGTGCGATCAGCGTCGCGGCATAGACAACCAGACGGGTGGAAACGCCTTCCTCGAGATCCTGACCCTTGAGCCCGCGCAGCTTGTTCGCCAGACGGATCAGCGGCTTGCAGCGCTCCAGCGCCAGGCCACTTTCCTGCGCGACGACTTCGGCCTCCATCTGAGGCGACGGGAAATCGAATTCCAGCGAGATAAAGCGCTGCCGGGTCGAAGGTTTCAGGGTTTTCAGGATATTCTGGTATCCGGGGTTGTACGAGGCGACCAGCATGAAACCAGGGGCGGCCTCAAGCTCTTCGCCGGTGCGGTCGATCGGCAGGATGCGCCGGTCGTCGGTTAACGGGTGCAGCACGACGGTCACGTCCTTGCGGGCCTCGACCACCTCATCAAGGTAACAGATCGCGCCTTCGCGCACTGCGCGGGTCAGAGGACCATCGACCCAGACCGTCTCGCCACCTTTCAGCAAGTAGCGTCCGATCAGATCAGCAGCGGCCAGATCATCATGGCAGGCCACGGTATAAAGCGGGCGACCAAGGCGTGCAGCCATATGAGCCACAAAGCGGGTCTTGCCGCAGCCTGTCGGCCCTTTCAGCAGAACCGGCAGATTGTTGTTGTAGGCGGCGGTGAACACATCGCATTCATCGCTCTGGGGCAGATAGAAGGGGGCGTTTGCCGCCCCCTCGTTCAGTTTTATGGAGCCGTCCATATCCATTACTCCGCAGGGGTTTCAGCAGCGCCGGATTCAATGACCTCTTTCCGGGGAACCCAGATCGAGTAGATGAACAGCAGCGCGCCAAGGACAACGACGACACCAGAACCAAGACGCATCCAGTAGAAGATCGCGATCTGGTCCTGCACGTCCATGAAGTAGTCACCGACCACACGTTGCATGTGCGTTTGCACGGTTCCGCCGAAGGTCAGCACGAAGGTCATGAACACCATGCCGCTGGTCATCAGCCAGAACGAACCCATGTTCAGCACTTGGTTGTACGGATCACGGTTTTTCAGGATCGGCATCGCATAGCTGAAGATCGCCAGGTTGAGGCAGACATAGGCACCGTAGAAGGCCAAGTGACCGTGCGCCGCGGTAATCTGCGTGCCGTGGGTATAGTAGTTCACCCCGTGCAGCGTGTGCAGGAAGCCCCAGACACCGGCACCAAAGAAGGCAAGCGTGGCACAGCCCAGCGACCACAGCAACGCAGCCTTGTTGGGGTGGTCACGACGGCCTTTCCAGACCATGACGAAGGCAAAGGCCATCATTGCGAAGAACGGGATCACCTCGAGGCTCGAGAAGATCGAACCGATCCACTGCCAGTACGCGGGCGTTCCGATCCAGTAGTAGTGGTGACCCGTACCAAGGATGCCAGAGAACAACGCGGCGGCGACGATGACATAGAGCCATTTTTCGACGATCTCACGGTCCACACCTGTCAGCTTCAGCATCAGGTAGGCCAGGATCGAGGCCATGATCAGTTCCCACACGCCTTCAACCCACAGGTGGACGACATACCACCAGTATTGCTTGTCGAGCGATAAGTTGCCCGGGTTGTAGAAGGCAAACAGGAACAGCAGCGCCAGACCCCACAGACCCAACAGAAGGATGTTGGTGATGGCCGTCTTCTTGCCCTTCAACACGGTCATCGACACGTTGTAGAGGAACATCAGCGCGGCAACGACGATGCCCGCCTTGACCCATTTGGGTTGCTCAAGGAACTCGCGCCCCTCTTTGCCCAGCAGCCAGTTGCCTTCGAACAGGTTGAAGACATAAGTGACCACCACGCCCAGAGTGCCGACCACAAGAATGATCAACTGCAGATAGGCCAGCGTGGGTGAGTGGATCTCCCGCTCGGATTCCTCGGGGATCAGGAAATAAGCCGCACCGAAGAATCCCAGCAGCAGCCAGACAATCAGTGAATTGGTGTGCAGCATCCGCACGATGTTGAACGGCAGAAGCTCACTCAGGAAGTTCGGGAAGACATAGATCAAACCAGCCAGCAGGCCGCCGATCACCTGTATCGCGAACAGGGCCATAGCTACCGCAAAGTAAGCATAGGCGATTTTTTGGGTTTCGTATTTCATCGCTCCGTTCCCTTTCTCAGCCGGCCTCATTGGGCGGCCAGCCCTGGGCGTCGATATTGTCCGTCCAGATCAGGAAGTTGGTCAGGTCACGGATATCTTCGTCGCTGAGGTTGAAGTTGGGCATCTGCCGACGACCGGGAATGCCGGTCGGCTGCGCCTCCATCCAGCCTTTGAGGGCTTCAAAGGCTGATTCCGGGTCGTCCAGCACACCCCAACGGGTCATCACATTTGCAACTTCAGGCGCATAGTAGGCACCCTCGCCCATGATCGTGTGACAATTGATACACGCGTGCTTTTCCCAGACATGTTTGCCACGGATCACACTTTCATCGAGCTTCGCCGAATTCTCGGAGTTCACGATATACAGATGCGAATGGGCCGACAGGGCCAGAAAGATGAGGATAAAGAACAGTGACCCGCCATAGAATATGTTGCGCGCCATGCTCTTGGTCATGACTTCTCGCATTGCGCTCTCCTTTGCGCAGATTAGCTAGTGTGCTCAGCATGGCGGCTGGGGCGCAGTGACTCCTTAACGAAAGTCAAGACTATGGAAATGAAGTCAGATCAGCCCGATTTCACAGCCTTCGGGCCGGTCAACGCGGGCCACATGGAAATCAGGTACAGCGCGAAGGCTACGACCCATAGGCCGTCCGACAGCAGCATGGCAACCAGGTATCCGGCGTTCAGTTCAGCCCCGATCCAGCGAGACAACGCAGCCGCAGCCATCAACCCATAGGCCACTACCATCGGCGCAGGCGCAACAAGCGCGCGACCGCTATGTCCAAGAGCAGCGCGGCTCATGACGGCGAGCGTCATTCCGCCAACACAGCCGATACCAAGAATGTGAAGGGCGGCCACTTCGCTCCCAATGCCCAGCACGGCCAATCCCCAAAGAATCAAACCAAGTGCCAGCATCGCCAGACCCAGATGCAGCGCCAGCAGAATCGGTTGCCGGGTAGACCAGACCGTACGCCAACGCGCCATGCGCAGGAATTGCACAACACCCAAGGCCAGCGCCAAACCCCCAGCAACCGACCCGATGCCCAGACCCAACGCACCCAGCGGCAACAGCAAGGCCAGACCCATGCCCAGTTTGTCGAAAGCCGGGACCGAGACCGGCCAACGGGCCTCAGGCACTTCGGCGCGTTTCATCGCGTTGCGGGTGAAGGCAGGAGTAATGCGGCCGCCCAATATGGCGATCATCGCGCAAAGGGTCAGAAGCCCCGCCCTAAGGCCGGATTGCAACGTATCATCGCTGGCCCCCATCCATTCCAGATGGGTCATCAGATTGGCAATCCAGAGGAAGCTCAGCAAAGCCAGAAAAACCATGTTCTGCGGCTTTGGGCGTTTGATCAGCTGCGTCAGAATCTTGGCTACCAGAATCGGGACAAAAGCCAGATCGACCACGGCGACCATCGCCGGAGGAAGAGTGCCTGAAAACCACATCGCCATCCGGCCAGCCAGCCAAAGCCCGGCAACGATGGTAATGAACGTCACACGGGCCTCGGGCGCACCGGTCCAATTAGGAACGGCGGTCAGGAAGAAACCACCCAGCGCAGCCGTGGCATAGCCAAAGATCATCTCATGCGCGTGCCACATTGGCGGGGTCATGCCGTATTCCGGTGCCAGATAAGGCACCGTCAGCCACAAGCCCCACACCAGCCCGACAAACAGGCCGTAGAGGCCGGCAGACAGGAAAAAAACTCGAAACCCTTCACCAAAAACGCGGGTGATGATTGCGGGCATGGCTGCTCTCCTTGGCGGTTTTCCCAACCCTAACATCCAGCCCGCACGCGTGACTTAACCAAAATCAAAACCGTAAAAACATGTGTCCAAAACCCGAAATTTTCTGAGGTTTTTTTGGCTCTTTTTTCCGATCCACCAACAGATTTGCATCCCCAGCGTTGACTTTCGTCAAGGAGCAGCAACGCGCAATGTCTCACCCTTGGACCTGCCTCACCAGCAAATGGAGAGTGATCATGTCACTTGGAATCAGCTACAACAAAACCGGCCGCGCCTTCGGGGTCGGTTTGGCGATGCTGCTGGGCAGCGTCGCTGCGCCAGCCTTCGCCGAAGAGCCAACCCTGAGCAAAGAAGCCTTTGAATCCTCAAAACAACTGTACTTTGAACGCTGCGCCGGTTGCCACGGCGTGTTGCGCAAAGGGGCGACGGGCAAAAGCCTTGAGCCTTTGGTGGAAACAAAGAATGCCGATGGCACCGTGACCGAGTCCGGCACACTGAAACTGGGTCAGGACCGGCTTGAAAAGATCATCGCCTGGGGCACCGAAGGCGGGATGAACAACTTCTCGGACGTGATGTCCGAAGACGAAATCCGCGATATGGCAACCTACATCCAGATGGAGCCGCCCAAGCCGCCGGAAATGTCGCTGGAACAGATGATGGCGACCCGCAAGGTCTATGTCGAACCCGAAGATTACCCGACCGAGCCGCTGCATGGCCGCAACTGGGAAAACTTCTTCGTGGTCATCGAACGTGATGTGGGCAAGGTGGCAGTGATCGACGGCGACACGAAGGAGGTGCTTGCGCACATTCCGACCGGTTACGCCGTGCACGTTCTGAAAGCGTCCGAGCACCACAAGCTGGAAGAGCCGGAAAACCCGGGCCGCTTCTGGTACACCATGGGCCGTGACGGCAAGATGACCAAGATCGACCTGTGGCAGAACCCCGAAAACATGCTCGTGGCCGAGGTGACTATTGGTTACGACGCCCGCGACGTGGCCGTATCAGGTGACGGTAAATACGTGATCGGTGGGGCCTATTGGCCGCCGCATTTTGCAATCGTTGATGCCCACACGATGGAGCCAAAAAAGGTCGTCTCAACCCGCGGCTACAACGTGGACGGGGATTATGTGGAAGAGGCCCGCGTCGCGGCAATCTACACCACCCCGAACGAGCCGACATGGATCGTGGCGGTCAAAGAACTCGGACAGTTGTGGCAGGTGGATTATACCGACCTGGACAACCTGAGGATCGACAAGATCGACAGCGCCAAGTTCCTGCATGACGGATTCTTCGATCCGACTGGGCGTTTCTTCCAGATTGCCGCAAACGCGTCGAACAAGATGGTTGTGGTCGATACCGAGACCCACAAGTTGGAAGCGCTGATCGACACCGCGCCGCTGCCACACCCTGGCCCGGGCGCCAACTGGGACGACCCGAATTGCGGTCCTGTTGCCGGTACCACCCACTTGGGGGAAGGCACCGTGACTGTTTGGGGCAACGACCCTGAAGGTCGCCCGGACGATGCCTGGAAGGTCTGCTATGAGGTCGAAACCGACGGCCCCGGTCTGTTCATCCGAACCCACCCTGGATCGGATTACATCTGGGCCGACCAGACCAAGCACCCCGAACCTGAGATCCAGCAATCGGTGCAGGTCATCGACAAGGCCACCGGTGAAATCGTGAAAACGATCCAGATTACCGAAGAGGAAGGCAACGTCGCCGTCCACTTCGAGTTCAACCAGGATGGTTCCGAGGTCTGGGTTTCCAAGTGGAACCGCTCGACCTCGAAAGAGCCGAACGGTGAGATCGTGATATTCGACGCCAAGACGCTGGAAGAGATCGGCCGCGTGAAGGGTCTGTTTGCCCCGACCGGCAAGTTCAACGTCTACAACCGGTCGAACCACGTCACCTGACGGGTTTGCAGGAACCAACAGAAAGGGCGGGCCCCTCGCCCGCCCTTTCCTCGTTTTCCCCTCAGCCAAACGCACCGGTCTGACACGCCGGGCCAGTCAAGACAGCTATTACGGAGCCCGGATATGACCTCCGAACCGGACAAAAAACCACCGATCTGGCGCCGGTATTTCCTGTGGGGAATGCCCCTGGCCGGGATCGCCGCAGCCTTCGCCGCTGGGATCATCTTCTGGGGCGGATTCAACACCGCCATGGAAGCTACAAACACCAAGGAATTCTGCATCTCATGCCACGAGATGCGCGATTTCGTCTATGAGGAATACACCGGCACGATCCATGACGTGAACCGTTCGGGCGTGGGCGCGGTCTGTTCAGACTGCCACGTGCCCAAGGATTGGACCCACAAGATGATCCGCAAGATCAAGGCGTCCAAAGAACTGTATGGCAAGATGGTCGGCAGCATCAACACGCGCGAAAAGTTCGAAGCCAAACGAGTGCATTTGGCCATGAATGAATGGGAGAGGATGAAGGCCACAGACTCGCGCGAATGCCGCAACTGTCACGATTTTGAATCGATGATGCCTGAATTCCAGAAACCACGTGCGCGACAGCAACACCTGAACGCGATGACCGTGGGACAGACCTGCATCGACTGCCACAAGGGGATTGCGCACTCGGATGCCCGCGACCGGGCCGACGAAGACTATCTGGAACAGTTAGAAGCCCCGAACCCCGCTTTCATTCGCGAGATCCCGGCCGAATACCTGGCTAGCCTGGAGCGGATCGAAGCCAAAGAAGCCGCCGAAGCCGAGGCCGAAAAAGCCGCGCGCGTGGCCCAGCAGGAAGCTGTGCAGGCTCAGATCGCTGCGGCAGTTGATGCAGCGGTTGCAGAAGAACGGGCCAAAGCCTCGGGCGAAGAAGCGGCTGCACCGGCTGGTGGAGGCAGCGATGTCGGTACGAATGTCGATTGGGCTGCGGTGCCAAGTGCGGATATGAAGCTGTTCTATCCCGGTCAGGCCTCGTTCGAATGGGTGCAGAACGGCAGATCCCACGGCGGTGCGCGTCCTTTGACCAAAGGAGGCGATCAGTGCACGACATGCCACGCGGCAGAGTTGGATGCGATCGGCAACAAGATCGTGGCTGGTGGCGAGCTGGAGCCGTCGCCAATCCCCGGCAAACGTGGCGTGATCGACGCAACCGTTCAGGCGGCGCATGACGATGCGAACCTCTATATCCGCTTGCAATGGCCGGATGCCGGTCATAACCCCGCGCCGTTTGTGGATGGCGGAAAGATGGACCCCGACAACCAGATCAAGGTCGCCATGATGATCACCGGCACCGGGATTGAGTTGGGCGATCAGGTGGGTTGCTGGGCCTCGTGCCACGCGGACAACAGCTATATGCCTTTTGATCCGGGCGCGGATGCGATTGCTGCAAATGGCGATGTATCCGGTCGTCTGACCAATCAGGACACGGTGACCAAATACATTAGCGAAAGCCGTACCGAGGTCGAAATAAAAGGCCGTCGCGGCAAACCGTTGGGCGGTTGGGACAAGCTGCAAGCCGCCGAACAGATCGAGCAATATCTGACCGACGGCACCTATCTGGACCTGATGCGCGTCTACGCGGACGGTAGCGCCACAAATGGCTATCTGCTGGAACAGCGTGTGGTCAATGATGGCGAGATTGCAGCCTCGGCGAGCCTCGACGCTGGCGTATGGACCGTGGTCTTCACCCGTCCGCTGAACTCGGACGCGCCGGGGGATGTCCCGCTGGAGGCCGGCCAGACCTATACGGTCGGCTTTGCTATCCACGATGACTTTGCCGCCGCACGTTTCCACCACGTGACGCTGGATACCAGCCTGGCGTTGGACGACGACGGCGCCTTTATCAACGTTGTCAAACAGTAATGGAGAGGGGCCGGGCGATCCGGCCCCTTTAGCATAGAAGAGGAGATTTGGACAATGAAACCCCAACACCTTCTTCCTGCTCTGCTGCTTCTGGCTGCGCCCACATGGGCAGATGAGACCGCCGAACTGTGCGCAGAGGCCGAAGAGCGTTATGTCGAGCTGTTTGGTCAGCCCTCATCCGCCGTTGAGGATGCCGAGGTGGTTCTGATGTACAAATACACCTTTTGCCCGGTCGAGTTGACCGTGAAACCGGGCACAACTGTGCGCTGGGTCAACGTGGACAAACGCACCAGCCATTCGGTCCTCTTGAAAGACGGCAGCGAACCCGAAAGCGATCGCCTGTTCCCTGAGGAAACCGTTGATCTGACCTTCCTTAGCCCCGGCCCGCTACAATACCTATGCGGCCCGCATTGGGAGACGCAGAACATGATCGGCATGATCACCGTCGAACCCTGAGCCAAGGCAACCATACAGGCAAAACAAAGGAGCGTGGGGCCAAATCCCGCGCTCCTTAACTTTAGTCAAGGAGGTTCTTTTTTGGTTGCGGCAGTCTTGGCGCATGACACGCCCGGCTCACCCAGCAACGTCACCAGATCGCGCAGGACGTCCGGGATCCGAAGGCATTCAGACCAAGCGAGTTTGCACATGAGCGGTAAGGTTTTTCTGATAGGCGCAGGCCCCGGTGACCCCGAATTGATGACCCTGCGCGCGCTGCGGATGCTGCAAGAGGCGGACGTGGTGGTTTATGACCGTCTGGTCTCGGCGGATATTCTCAATTTGCATGCTGATGGCGCGCGTCTGATCCCTGTTGGCAAAGCGCCCAAGTGCCATACGGTGCCTCAGGATCGCATCAACGACATCCTCGTCGAAGAAGCCCGCGCAGGTCACATTGTAGCCCGCCTGAAAGGCGGCGATCCGATGATCTTTGGCCGCGGTTCCGAAGAGGCCGCGTTTCTGATGGCGAATGGCATCGCGGTCGAATACGCGCCGGGGATCACCGCCGCGCAAGGCGCGTCCTGTTCAACCGGTGTTCCGCTGACCCATCGCGGGCTGGCGACTTCGGTACAATATGTCACCGGGCATCGGCAGGCTGACAAGGTTCTGGACCTGGATTGGAAGCGGCTCGCCCACCCGGATTCAACGCTGGTCATCTATATGGGCGTTGCCAATATCGGCCAGATCGCCATGGGGCTGATGACCGAGAACCTACCCGGATCCACACCAGCTCTGGCCGTCGGCAAAGCCACCACTCCTGATGAATGCCGATTGGTATCCCGGCTGGATCGATTGGCAGCGGATGTGCGCGAGGCCGGGCTGACAGCACCCACGCTCTTCATCATCGGCAAGGTCGTCTCGCTTTATGCCGAACGACCCGTGACCGAATTGCTGGAGCAAGCACATGGCTAAGCTTGGTTCCAAAAAGCCTACGCAGAGGCCAACTGCCCGAGGGCGCAAGGGTTGGACTGCCCGCGCCGTTCTCACTTCTGTCGTGCTTTTGGCCACGACGGCTTTCGCTGCCGATACGCTCGACACGAACGCCTTGAAACGCCTTGTCCATCAGGATTGCGGCTCGTGCCATGGTCTGTCGCTGAAGGGTGGCCTTGGCCCTGATCTGAGGTCTGAAACGCTCAAACACTATGACGCCGAAGTTCTGACCGGCGTGATCCTGGATGGCATCCCCGACACCGCGATGCCCCCGTGGCGGCCGCTGATCAGTGAAGAAGAGGCCGAATGGATCGCCCATTACCTGCTGGAACAGGAGGAACAATGAGACACGTGATTCTCACCCTCGCAGCCACGATGCTGATGACAACAGCGCAAGCCGAACCTACTGCGACCGGAGACCTTGGGCTGGTGATCGAACGCGCCAAAGGCTCGGTCCTTCTGGTTGACCAATCAGACCGCGCCGCCCTGGCCCGGATCGAAGGGCTAGGCGATCTGTCCCATGCCTCGCTGGTCTATTCGTCGGATGAACGGTTTGCCTATATTTTTGGGCGCGACGGCGGCCTGACCAAGGTCGATATCGTTGCCCGCCAGATCGTGAACCGCATCGTGCAGGCTGGCAACGCAATCGGCGGCGCAATTTCGGATGATGGAAAACTGGTCGCCGTGTCGAATTATGAGCCCGGCGGCGTCCGTGTGTTCGACGCGGAAACGCTTGCGATGGTCGCCGACATTCCCACCGACAGCAAAACCATCGGTCTGGTCGATGCCCCGGGCCGTCGGTTTGTTTTCACCATGTGGGACACGGGCGAGACCTGGATTGCCGATTTCGCCAAAGGCGACCCCATGGTCACCAAAATTCCCGACATGGGCAAAAACCCATATGACGCGCTGATCACCGCCAATGGCCGCACCTATATCACCGGCCTATTCGGCGAGGACGGCCTGACCGCGCTGGACCTGTGGGCCGAGACGCCTGAACCCATCCGCGTGTTGCCCGATTACGGGCGCGGACAGGAAGAGATGCCCGTCTACAAAATGCCCCATCTGGAAGGCTGGGCCCTGACCGGGCGCGAGTTCGTCCTGCCCGCGATCGGCCATCACGAGGTTCTGTGGATCGACGCCGACACCCTGACCGAAACCGGGCGTACCAAAACCCACGGCCAGCCGGTCTTTGCCATGGCGCGACCCGACGGGCGGCAGGTTTGGGTGAATTTCGCCCACCCTTTGAACGACACCATTCAGGTGATCGACAGCGTCAGCAAAGAGATCATCCACGAATTCAAGCCGGGTCCGGCCGTGCTGCACATGGAATTCACACCGCGCGGGCACGAGGTCTGGATCAGCGTGCGGGATGCCAACAAGGTCATGGTCTATGACACTCAGACCTTTGAAAAGCTGCGCGAGATCGATGCGGACAGCCCCTCGGGCATTTTCTTTACCGCCCGCGCGCACAGAACGGGGTTATAGGCGATGGACCATATCACCGACCCGATCGACCGCCGACTGCTGGACGATTTTCAGCGCGACTTTCCCGTGACCGAGCGTCCGTTTCAGGTTCTTGCAGATGCGCTCGGGCTGGACGAGGCTGAAGTATTGGACCGCCTGACCCGAATGCGCGCCGCAGGGCGGATCACGCGTGTGGGTGCTACGATCGCGCCGGGCGCGGTATCCGCCAGCACGCTGGCCGCTGTCGCCACCCCCGATGAACGATTAGAAGAAATCGCCGCACTGATCGACGCGGAACCTGGCGTGAACCACAATTATCAGCGCGAGGACCGCTGGAATCTGTGGTTCGTCGCCACCGGCCCAGATCGTGCGCATGTGAACGATACGCTGGCCCGTATCTCGCACCGCTCAGGTCTGCGCGTACTGGACCTCCGACTTGTTCGTCCTTTTAACGTCGACCTGGGGTTCCGCATGTCGGGCAAAACCAGCAACGTTCCAGGCCCACGTCGGGTGGATCGCACCGCCATGCGCGAAGGTGACCGTTCGTTGTTGCAGGCGCTGAGCTCGGGTCTGCCGCTGGTCATAGATCCATACGCTGCCCTGGCACGTTCATTGGATCGCGATGCGGGGCATCTGATGACCCGGATCGATGCCCTGCACGCCGCCGGCATCATCTCACGCCTTGGGGTGATCGTTCGGCACAGAGCGTTGGGGTGGTCGGCCAACGCTATGGTCGTTTGGGACATGCCCGCAGAACAGGTCGGCGCGGCGGGTCCGGCGCTGGCTGCTTATCCGGGCGTTACGCTGTGCTATGAACGCAACCCGGTCGAAGGGGTCTGGCCCTATCGCCTTTACTCGATGATCCACGCCCGTTCACGCAGTGAAGCGCGACAAACTCTGGCCGGTGCCGCCGCCCTGCCAGAACTGTTCGGCGCGCAGCACAAGGTATTGTTTTCCACCCGCTGCTTCAAACAGACCGGCGCGCTCATCCAACCGAAGGAGGCCGCCGCATGACGCTGGACGAGACCGACCGCGAAATCCTGAACCGGATGCAAGATGATCTGCCTTTGGTATCGCATCCCTACGCTGTGATTGCCGAGGAACTTGGCATCCCGGAAAACGAGCTGCTGGACCGTCTCAACCGCATGAAGGACAAGCGCATCATCACCCGTTTCGGCCCGTTCTTCGACGCCGCTGCGATGGGCGGCGCATTCTGCCTGTGCGCCATGGCTATCCCGCCCGAGGATTTCGAAACTGTCCTGACCAAAGTCAATGAGCACCCCGAAGTTGCCCATAATTATCAACGCACGCACCGGCTGAACATGTGGTTCGTACTGGCCACCGAAACGCCCGAGGGGATCAAGGCCACCGCCGACGCGATCGAATGGGAAATGGGGATCGAGGTTCTCTGTTTCCCCAAATTGCAGGAATTCTTCATAGGTTTCCGGGTGGCGGCATGATCGACGCGAAAGACAGAGAGATTATCGAGGCACTGCAAGGCGGCCTGCCTCTTGTGTCCTCTCCTTATGCAAAGGTCGCAGCAGATCTTGGCTTGGACGAGGACGACTTGCTGTTCCGTCTGGCCGACATGAAGTCGCGTGGCGTCATCCGCCGCATCGCCGCCGCTCCAAACCACTACAAACTGGGGATGACATCGAACGGCATGACCGTCTGGGATGTTGAGGACAGGTACGTCGCTGCACTAGGCGCACATATCGGCGCGCTGCCCTTTGTAACCCATTGCTATGAACGCCCGCGCGCCTTGCCCGACTGGCCATATAACCTGTTCGCCATGGTCCACGGCAAAGACCGTGATGAGGTCGAAGAAAAGCGCGCGCAAATCACCGCCATTCTGGGCGGTGCCTGCCGGGCCAAAGATATCCTCTATTCCACGCGCATTCTGAAAAAGACCGGGCTGCGTCTGAAAAAGAAAGGCTGAGACATGTTCCGCCTGACCGAATATATGCGCCAACTCGTGAAACCGACCCCAGTGCGCAAACGCCGCCCCGGCCCGGTGAAACCAGTGGTGATCTGGAACCTGACACGCCGTTGCAATCTGAAGTGTCGCCATTGCTATACCGTTTCGGCGGATGTGGCCTTTCCCGGCGAGTTGAGCCACGAACAAGCCATGGTCACGCTTGAGGATCTGGGCCAGTTCCGCATTCCGGCCCTGATCCTGTCGGGGGGGGAACCGCTGGACCGGTTCGATTTCTTCGACATCGCCAGTCGCGCACGTGAATTGGTGCCGATGCTGGCGCTGTCGACCAACGGCACGCGGATTTACGACGAAACCGCGGATATGATCGCCGATGTTGGGTTCAATTACGTCGGTATCTCACTGGACGGGATCGGCGCCACCAATGACTGGTTCCGCGGAGTCGACGGTGCCTTTGCTGACGCTCTGCGTGGGGTACGCGAATGCAAGAAACGCGGCATTAAGGTTGGGCTGCGGTTCTGCCTGACCGAAGGGACCCAACACCACCTGCCCGACCTGTTGCAGCTGTGCGATGACGAGGGTGTGGATAAGTTTTATTTGTCGCACCTCGTTTACGCCGGGCGCGGCGACAAGAACCGGGGCGAGGACGCTGAACATCAGCGCACCCGCAAAGGTCTGGATCTGTTGCTGGAGCGCGCGTGGGAGGCCGCCTCGGGCGGGCGACCGCTGGATATCGTGACCGGCAACAATGATGCAGATGCGGGCTATTTTCTGAATTGGGCCCGGGCACGGTTCGATGCCGAAAAAACCAATCATGTACGCAAACACTTGGTCGCCTGGGGGGGCAACTCCAGCGGATTGGGTGTGGCCAATATCGACAATCTGGGCCGCGTGCATCCTGACACGTATTGGTCGGATTACACGGTCGGAAATGTGAAGACCCATCCATTTTCCGACCTTTGGACCAATGATGATCCGATGCTGGCCATGCTGCGCACCCGCCCGCGCCCGCTGAAAGGACGGTGCGGGGCGTGTCAGTTGAAGGATGTTTGTGGTGGCAACACGCGCATCAGGGCCTTGCAATTGACCGGCGATCCCTGGGCCGAAGATCCGGCCTGCTATCTGTCAAATCAAGAAATCGGTGTGGATGATGCAGGCGAACGTCTGCAGGTCACGCCGTTCCGGGGGAAACGTCATGATCCGGCGCATCAATTCTTTTGACACTCTGAAAATCGGCTCACTGTGTTCCTTGTTGCTGGCCAGCACCGCATGGGCTGATGCTCCGTCGGACTACGCGGAACATTGTGCCTCATGCCACGGCGAAAACCGTCTGGGCGGGGTCGGACCAGCGCTGATCCCCGAGACACTGAAACGGATGCGCGGCCCTCGCGTCGCGGCTGTGATCGCCGAAGGCCGGGCAGCTACTCAGATGCCCGCGTTTTCGCATGAGTTGGACGCGTTGCAGATTGAGGAACTGGCGGGCTGGCTAAAATCTCCGCTGGAGACTGATCCCGAATGGGGTGAGGTCGATATCATGGCCAGTCGCATTCTGGACGAAGACTATGTAGCCGTGGACGCCCCTGTCTGGAACAGCGACCCGATGAACATCACATTGGTGGTTGAGACAGGCGATCACCATATCAGCGTTCTGGACGGTGATACGTTCGAAGTACTGGACCGGTTCGAGACCCCATTTGCTGTGCATGGCGGGCCGAAATTCAGCCCCGACGGCCGTTACGTTTTCATCATGTCCCGCGATGGCTGGGTGCAGAAATACGACATCTGGGCCTTGCAGCAGGTGGGCCGCGTACACGCAGGCCTGAACAGTCGCAATATCGCCATGTCGGGCGATGGCAAATGGGTCGCTGTGGCGAATTACCTGCCGAACTCGCTGACGCTACTGTCGACCGACGACCTGTCTGTCGCCAAAGTCATTGAGGTCAAAAGCAAGAAAGGCACACCCAGCCGGGTATCCGCTGTCTATCAGGCCCCCCCGCGCGAAAGCTTTGTGCTGGCGCTGAAAGACGTACCCGAGATTTGGGAGGTGTTCTACGGCGCCAACCCACCGCAATTCGGGCTGGGCCATGACTTCCGCATTGAAGGCCAGTTCAAGAACCCCGATCCCTTCCCGGTGCGAAAGATCACGACGCCCGATTATCTGGACGATTTCTTTTTCGACCAGAGCTATGAATATGTCATGGGTGCCTCCCGCGATGGCAAGGGTGGACAGGTGATTGATCTGGTGATTGGGCACAAAGTGGCTGATCTGGACCTGCCGGGAATGCCACATCTGGGCTCGGGGATTACCTGGAGACATGGCGATACGACCGTAATGGCAACGCCGCATCTGACCGATGGCACCGTGTCGGTGATCGATATGGAAAGCTGGGAAACGGTTAAACGGATCAAGACCGAAGGGCCGGGCTTTTTCATGCGCAGCCATGAGAATTCGCCTTATGTCTGGGCCGATGTCTTCTTTGGCCCCAACAAGGACGCCATGCATGTGATCGACAAGCAAAGCCTTGAGATCGTGAAGACTTTGCGCCCTGCCCCCGGCAAGACCGTAGCCCATGTGGAGTTCACTAAGGATGGCAGCCATGCGCTGGTGTCGATCTGGGAAGATGACGGCGCGGTGATCGTATATGATGCGCAGACGCTGGAAGAGGTTCGTCGCCTGCCAATGCGCAAACCGTCTGGGAAGTACAATGTCTGGAACAAAATCACCTTCTCGGAAGGAACCAGCCACTGACGGCAAATGGCCGGTCTGGAAACTGGCTATGATGCTTTATCCGGCGACTGCGTTGGCCGTCGCAATCAACCTTTTTCTGGCCGGACTGATCGCTCATGGCTTGGGGTTCGGTGTGATCGAACCCGTAACGGCATTGATCTGGTCAATCCCTCTGGGCCTCCCTGCAACCTGGCTGGCCGGGCGGTGGCTGCGCGGGTTGATGGATGAGGCAGACAGTTGATTTTGCGGGGAACCCCAGAATTTCGCTACACCTAACCTAAGTCAAGTAACGACTCGGTCGTTTCCCATAACACCAAGGCATAGCTTCCCGAGTCGGAGACTCCATGCCTGCCTTGAACCCTTTTCACAATCTCCCTGCCCGTGCGTTTCGCGCGGCGGCTGGGTTGGCGGGCATATTCCTAATGTTGTTGCAGACCTTTGGACCGGCGCTGGCGAGTCCCGGCGAAAGTGTCTGGGTGGAGATCTGCTCGGAAGGCGGCGCGGTCTGGGTCGAGGTTTCTCTTGGGGAGGATACCGACAACCCGACCGCGACCTGCCCAAAATGTGCCGATTGTTCGCTTTGCGCCATTACCAGCGCAGCCCCTGTGCCCGCGCTGGCGCGGGTGGGACAATTCGGGATCGTCCATATCGTACAAGCTCAGACCGTTAAGTCTTGCGCGGTGCACAGCACTGATCTGCTTTGGCCCGAAACCCGAGGCCCCCCGCCCTCACCCCAAGAAATAACTGAACGCGCCCTGCGCGCGTCCATGGCTTCCACCCTAGATTTCGGAGGTGCGCCATGGTCGTAAATCGCGCATTCCAATGCCTGTTGGCCCTCGCTCTGTCCTGCCTGATGGCGATCAGTGCCCATGCCGACAGCCTTGCCAGCTTCCTGCCTGAAATAGAACCCGCCGATCTGGCCCCCGGTGCCGATGCCTTTGGTCCGGTCCGTGATGACATTCCGGTTGCCCCAGTCCTGAAGGACGGTGAGACCGTCGCCTGGGCCTTTCTGACCTCTGATTTCGTGGGCACCACCGGGTATTCCGGCAAGCCGATCCATGTCGTTGCTGGCATCGATCAGGATGCAGTGCTGACCGGCGTGCAACTGGTCAAGCACTCGGAACCCATCGTGCTGATCGGCATCCCCAATTCGCGCATGGTCGAGCTGACCGAAGGCTATGCAGGTCTGGACCTGAAGCGTGAGGCCGAAACCGGCGGCGAGGGGCATGACCTCGACATCATCTCGGGCGCAACGGTCACGATCATGGTGATCGACGACAGCCTTGTACGCGGCGGCATCAAAGTGGCACGGGCGCTGGGGCTGGGCGGGCTGTCGCCCCTGCAGGCCGATGGGCCAAAGCGCGAGGTCGATCTGGCGCAGGATGCTGTTTACGACTGGAGCACCCTGTCCGGCGACGGCTCGGTGCGGCGGCTGACGTTGGACATAGGTCAGGTCAATGCGGCGTTCGAAGCGACAGGCGATCAGCGCGCCATCAAACGGCCTGAGCCGGGCGACCCCGATGAGACGTTCATCGACATGCACATGGCGCTTGTCTCGGTTCCATCGATCGGCAAGTCGCTGCTGGGTGAGGCCGAATATCAGAACCTTGTGAATTGGCTTGGCGAAGGCGAGCAGGCCATTCTGGTTTTGGGTCGCGGAGCCTATAGTTTCAAAGGCTCGGGCTATGTTCGCGGTGGTATTTTCGACCGGATCCAGTTGATCCAGGGCGACAATTCGGTGCGGTTCTTCGACAAGCAGCAGCGCCGTCTGGGCGAGGTTGCAGCCCCCGATGCCCCGAGTTTCACGGAACTGGACATCTTCAAGATCCCCGCCGAGGCCGAGTTCGATCCCGCCGAGCCGTTCCGCCTGCAATTGCTGGTCCAACGCGCGGTGGGTGCCGTCGAAAAAACCTTCCTGACATTCGATCTGGGATACAAACTACCCGAACACTATCTGCTGCCAGTCACCGCGCCCACGCTGGTCGATGATGCCACTGGCGAGGCCGCCGCAAAGGCAGCCCTATGGCAGCGCATCTGGAAAGATCGCGTGGTCGAGATCGTGATCCTGGGCGCAATGTTGCTGGTGCTCACGGCCACTTTCTTCTTCCAATTCCATGCCACGATGAACGCACGGGTGTTCTACTGGTTCCGCATCGGGTTCCTGACGATGACGCTGTTCTTCATCGGCTGGTACGCCAATGCACAGCTGAGCGTTGTGAACCTGATGGCGCTGGCGGGCAGCCTGCGCACGGGCTTCTCGTGGGACGCCTTCCTGCTGGACCCGCTGGTCTTTATCCAGTGGTTCGCCGTCGCTGCCGCGCTGCTGTTCTGGGGCCGTGGCGCCTATTGCGGCTGGCTCTGCCCGTTTGGCGCGCTGCAGGAACTGACCAACAAGATCGCACGGGCGCTGAAGGTTCCGCAATGGACCCTGCCCTGGGGTCTGAACGAGCGGCTTTGGCCCGCGAAATACATGATTTTCCTCGTGCTCTTCGGCATCAGCTTTGTCTCGATCCCGCTGGCCGAGAAATACGCCGAGATCGAGCCGTTCAAGACCGCGATCATCCTGAAATTCATGCGCGACTGGCCCTTTGTGGTCTTTGCGCTGGCCCTGCTTGGGATCGGGCTGTTCATTGAACGGTTCTACTGCCGCTATCTCTGCCCACTGGGCGGAGCGCTGGCGATCCCCGCCCGTATCCGCATGTTCGACTGGCTGCGCCGCTACAAGGATTGCGGCACCCCCTGTCAGACCTGCGCCAATGAATGCCCCGTTCAGGCGATCCACCCCACCGGTGAGATCAATCCGAACGAGTGCGTCACCTGCCTGCATTGTCAGGTGCTCTACCAGTCCGAGGACAAATGTCCCGTCGTTATCCGCCAGCTGAAGCGGCGGGCCAAGACAGGGTCGGTCCAAATGAAGACCCCGCTCGGACAACCACCGGCGAACCATCCGAACGCCAAACCGCAAACCGCTTCCTAAAAAGGAGGAACGATCATGTCGGACAACGAAAACAAACTGAACATCACACGCCGTGGGATGCTGGGGGCAACCGCCACTGGCGCGGTGATTGCCGGAACCGGGCTTGGCTCGACCCTGATGACCGCGCGCGAGGCCAGCGCTGCCGCGAACGCGCATCTGGAGCCCGGCGAGTTGGACGAATACTACGGCTTCTGGTCCTCGGGCCAGACCGGCGAGCTGCGCATTCTGGGTGTGCCTTCGATGCGCGAACTGATGCGTGTGCCGGTATTCAACCGCTGCTCGGCCACCGGCTGGGGTCAGACCAACGAGTCGTTGAAGATCCTGACCGAAGGCCTGCTGCCTGAAACCAAAGAGTTCCTGGCCGCAAATGGCAAGGTCACCTATGACAATGGCGACCTGCACCACCCGCATATGTCCTTCACCGATGGCACCTATGACGGCCGCTTTCTGTTCATGAACGACAAAGCCAACACCCGCGTGGCCCGCGTGCGCTGTGACGTGATGAAATGCGACAAGATCATCGAGATCCCGAACGCGCATGACATTCACGGTCTGCGTCCGCAGAAATACCCGCGCACTGGATATGTTTTTGCCAATGGCGAACACGAGGCACCGCTGGTCAATGACGGCCAGATCCTCGACGATCCGTCGCAATATGTGAACATCTTCACCGCCATCGACGGTGATACGATGGAGATCGCGTGGCAGGTGATGGTGTCGGGCAACCTCGACAACACCGACTGCGACTATCAGGGCAAATACGCGTTCTCGACCTCGTACAACTCGGAAATGGGTATGAACCTGGCCGAGATGACCGAGAACGAACTGGACCATGTGGTCGTGTTCAACCTGAAAGGCATTGAGGAAGCGATTGCTGCGGGCAACTATCAGGAACTGAACGGCGTCAAAGTCGTGGACGGGCGCAAAGAGGCCGGTGGCAACCTGACCCGCTATATCCCGATCCCGAACTCGCCACACGGTGTGAACGCCGCGCCCGACAAGAAACACATCATGATCAACGGCAAGCTGTCGCCGACCGTGTCTGTGATCGATGTCGAGAAGGTCGATGCGCTGTTTGCCGATAATGCTGATCCGCGCTCGGCCATTGTCGCAGAACCGCAGCTGGGTCTTGGCCCGCTTCACACAGCGTTCGATGGTAAAGGCAATGCCTACACCACGCTGTTCCTGGACAGCCAGGTAGTGAAATGGGACATCACCAAAGCGATTGAGGCTTATGGTGGTGCCGACGTTGATCCGATCCTTGACAAGGTGGACGTTCAGTATCAGCCGGGCCACAATTCGACCTCGATGGGTGAAACCGCTGAAGCTGACGGCAAGTGGCTGATTTCGATGAACAAGTTCTCGAAAGACCGCTTCCTGAACGTTGGTCCGCTGAAGCCCGAAAACGAGCAGCTGATCGACATTTCGGGCGACAAGATGAAGGTGGTTCACGACGGTCCGACTTTTGCGGAACCGCACGACTCGATCCTTGTGCACCGGTCCAAGGTGAACCCGGTCAATGTCTGGGATCGCAGTGACCCGATGTGGGAAGATGCCCGCAAGCAGGCCGAGGCCGATGGTGTCGATCTGGACTATGGCGCGGATGAGCCGATCCGGGATGGCAACAAGGTGCGGGTCTACATGACGTCGGTCGCGCCTGTGTTCAGCATGGAGAAGTTCACCGTCAAACAGGGCGATGAAGTCACTGTCTATGTCACCAATCTGGATGACGTGGATGACGTGACCCACGGCTTCTGCCTGTCGAACTTCGGCATCGCGATGGAGGTTGCACCGCAGGCCACTGCCTCGGTCACCTTCATCGCCGACCGTCCGGGCGTGCACTGGTTCTATTGCCAGTGGTTCTGCCACGCGTTGCACATGGAAATGCGCGGCCGGATGTTTGTTGAGCCGCGGAGCGCGTAAAATGCGTTGGTCCCTGCTCATACCGCTCCTGCTCGGCACGCCCCTTTGGGCGGCGGACTGGGATGTGCCCAACCGGGCGGGGGCCATCAATGAAATACTGGCGCAGGCGGCGGATGGAGACACACTCCGCCTTAGCCCCGGCACCTACGCCGAAACGCTGGTTCTGGACCGTCCCGTTACCCTCGACGGGCTGGGACAGGCCACCATCGACGGACAAGGCCAAGGCAGCGTCATCACCGTGACCGGGCCGGGCGTGACAGTGCGCGGGTTGACGGTGATTGGCTCGGGTTCCAGCCATGACGGGATCGACAGCGGCATCCAGCTGACCAAGACGGCCCACGTGCCGGTGGTCGAGGATAACGTGCTGTTGGGCAATCTCTACGGTATCGACATCCACGGGGCCAAGGACAGCATCGTACGCCGCAACCGGATTGAAGGGCGGCAGGACCGCCACATGAACGCACGCGGCAATGGTGTCTATGTCTGGAACGCGCCGGGTGCGGTGGTTGAAGACAATGACATAAGGTTCGGACGCGATGGGATATTTGTGAACTCGTCGAAAAAGAACACCTTCACCGGCAACCTGTTCCGCGATCTGCGCTTTGCGGTGCATTACATGTATGCAGATGACTCGGTCGTCAGCGACAATGTCTCAATCGGCAACGATCTGGGCTATGCAGTGATGTTCACGACGAATGTGACCGTGGCCAACAATGTCTCGATCGGTGATCGCGAACATGGCGTGATGCTGAACTATGCCAACAAAAGCACCATCACCGGCAACGTGGTGAAAGGTGCCAAGGAAAAATGCACCTTCCTCTATAATTCGAACAAGAACGAATTCACCGACAACTGGTTCCAGGGATGCGGCATCGGCATCCACTTTACCGCCGGGTCCGAGCGCAACCGGATCGTCGGCAACGCCTTTGTCGGCAACCGGACACAGGTTAAATACGTCTCGACCAAATGGGTCGAGTGGTCCGAAGACGGGCGCGGCAACTATTGGTCCGATTTCGCCGCCTATGATGTGGATGGCGACGGCATTGCCGACACACCCTATCGCCCCAACGACTCAATGGACCATGTGCTGTGGACCCAACCCGCAGCCAAATTGCTACTCGGCTCCCCCGCCGTGCAGCTGGTGCGCTGGTCGCAATCCGCTTTTCCGGCCCTGCTGCCGGGCGGCGTAATGGACAGCAACCCATTGATGCAAGCCCCTGAACCCCCAGCTATGAAAAAGGTGCCTCATGACGGATAAGGCCCTGACGATAAACAACGTCTGTAAGAACCGAGGGAAAACCCGCGTTCTCGACGATATCAACCTGTCTCTTGCCCCCGGCCAGCGTGTCGCGCTGCTGGGCCATAACGGCGCGGGAAAGTCTACCCTGATCAAATCCATTCTCGGCCTGACCCCAATCCACGGCGGAGCCATTCGGATCGGAGACGCAACCCCCGGCAGCGCTCAAGCGCGGCGCGAGACGGCCTATTTGCCCGAGGCGGTGTCGTTTCACCCGGCCCTAACTGGACGCGAGCAACTGACCCTGTTTGCACAGCTTTCCGGTGCCAATACCGATGTGATCGGCTTGTTGGATCGCGTGGGTCTGAGCGACGCACTAGACCGCCGGATCGGAGCTTATTCCAAGGGGATGCGGCAACGTCTGGGTCTGGCGCAGGTTCTGTTGGGGCAGCCGAAAGTGGCGCTGCTGGACGAGCCGACCAGCGGGTTAGACCCGATCTCGCGGCAGGATCTCTACGCCATCATCGACGAACTGGCCGCGCAGGGAACGGCGGTTCTGATCGCCTCACATGCCTTGACCGAAGTCGAGGCCCGGACCGACCGCATCGCCATTATGCGCAAAGGTCGGATGGTCGCCGATGACACACTGACCAACCTATCCGCACTGGCTGGCTTGCCGATCCGCCTGAAAGTGCGCGCCAGTGCCAACCCTGATGTGCTGGCCGCCGAATTAGGCGGCAACCGGATCAACGGGGCCTCAGTGGAGCTGCTGTGTTCGCCTGATGACAAGATGGAGGCCCTGCGCCGCATCGCCGGGTTGGGCGACGCGGTGGCGGATGTGGAAATGACCCCGCCCAAGCTGGAAGACCTTTACCGACACTACGCTCAGGAGGAGATGCAATGACTCGCTTCCTCGCCGTCACCCGAACCGAAATGCTGATCCTGCGTCGCAACCGCTGGCTTTTGGTTGCGACGCTGATCATGGTGCTGTTCGCTTTAGCCCTGACCTTCGCCGGCAGCGCCCCGACCGGTACACTGGGCGTCGACATGCTGACCGTCTCGGTCGCCTCGATGACCACGTTGTCGGTCTACCTCGCGCCACTGCTGGCACTTATGATTTCCTTCGACGCCATCGCAGGCGATGTGGACCGGGGCAGCCTGTCGCTGCTGCTGTCCTACCCTGCCGGGCGCGGAGAAATCCTGTTGGGCAAGTTCACCGCCCACCTTGCGGCGCTGGCCTTCGCCATGACCGTTGGGTTTGGCACCGCCGGCGCGGTGGCCGCATGGTTCGGTGGCGCGGGACCGGAAAGCCTGACGGCTTTGGTCCGCCTCATCCTCACATCCATCCTGCTGGGCGCCGTGTTTCTGGCGCTGGGATACCTGCTGTCCGCTCTGGCGAGGGGCGCAACGGCGGCGGCAGGTCTGTCGGCCGGGCTCTGGCTGGTCTTTGTCGTCCTCTATGATCTGGGCTTGTTGGGAGCCGTCGTCATGGATGAGGGCGGCACATTCACCCAATCCGTCTTTCCTTGGGTGATGGTTGCCAACCCGGCCGACGCATTTCGTCTGTGGAACATTGCCGCGACCGAAGGCGTTGCCATGGCGTCCGGCATGACCGGAGTCGTGCAGGCCCTGCCAGTCTGGGCCGCGCCCGTATCGCTGCTGATCTGGCCGGTGCTGGGCTTTGCCCTAGCACGACTTGCTTTCCGGAAGGTTGAGCCATGAAACACCTTACCCTGATCGCGCTGATCGCGTTGAGCGCCTGTAAGGAAGAAGTCGCCGAGGCACCTAACCCGGTAGATCTGACCCCGGATGCGTTAAGCTTTTTCTGCCAGATGAACATCGCAGAACACGGCGGACCAAAGGGGCAGATCCACCTGGAAGGTTACCCTGCCCCACTGTTCTTTGCACAGGTGCGCGACATGGTCGCCTATCTCAAAAGCCCTGAACGGGATGCCGAAATCTCTGCCATCTATGTCAGCGATATGAGCGTCGCGCCAAACTGGCGACAGCCCGGCATTTCCAATTGGATTGCAGCCGACAGTGCGACGTTTGTTGTTGGCTCGAATGTCGCGGGCGGAATGGGCGCAAGGGAAGTGGTACCGTTTTCCAGCCCCGCTGACGCCACTGCCTTCATTGACCAATATGGCGGCTCCGCTCTGCCCCTGTCCGACATTCCCGACACCGAGGTGCTGGGCCCCGTTGATCTGGATCTGCAACTGGAGACCCCCGCATGAGCGTTCTCACACGTCGTCGTTTCCTGACGATCTCAGCCGCCTGCGCCGCAATGCCCACCACGGCGGGTGCTGTCGCACAATGGCGCGGTATTGCATTGGGTGCACCGGCCGGCTTGCGGCTTGAAGGTTTGACCAACACCGAAGCTGCCCCGATCTTTGCTGCAGTTGAAGCCGAGTTGGACCGACTGGAGGCAATCTATAGCCTTTATCGACCCGAGTCCGAATTGAGCCGTTTGAACGCTTCTGGACGGCTAAAACACCCTTCGCCTGAGCTATTGGGCCTGCTTAGCCTCTGTGCCGTACTGAACGATGTATCAGAGGGCGCATTTGATCCGACAATTCAGCCTTTGTGGAACGCGCTTGCTAATGGATCTGGTGAATTGGAGCTGCAAACGGCCCATGAAGCAGTTGGTTGGCAGAAGGTGATAGTGAAAAGTAACGAAATCCAATTGCCTGTCCCCGGTGTCGCCGCAATAACTCTGAATGGCATTGCACAAGGTGAAATAACGGATCGCGTCGCCAAGCTGTTGCGGTCGTTCGGTTTGCAGAATGTGTTGGTGAACATGGGTGAAATTGCCGGGCTAGGCAACCGCACCGACGGTGCTGCATGGCAGGTCGGACTGACCGGCTCAAATGACGTTGTGCTGAGCAGAATAGAACTGCACAACCGCGCTGTGGCCACTTCGGTTCCTGACGCGATGCGCCTGAGGGACAGGGCCGGCCATATCTTTGATCCAAGGTCCCTTCTGGTGTTTCACGATGCAGTTTCAGTCTCTGCCCCGACCGCTGCGATCGCAGATGGGCTTTCCACCACATTGTGCATGACTCCAGCCGAACGGATCGACTTGGTGTTGTCCCGATTCCCGGAAGTAAGTCTTGAAAATTTGGTTTGATTAGACGGGTTAACTGATCGCAAAAAACGTCGCTTTCCCAACCGACCAAGTTAGATACGCAGCTTTCCTAGCCTAGTTCTGGTTTATCGAGACTAGTGCTGCGGTCCGAGTTCTCCGGATCAAGCTCGATGTCGGTTCATTGCGAAATACCACGACTTTGCGAAGTCCGCTTTCTGCGCATTTCTTTCATTGGGGCACCGCGCATTATTGGCCAAAGTGTGCTCAAAGCCGTCATCCGACGGCAATAGCGATTAGTCCGGTTTGTGGTTGCGAGCGGTCATTGGGGCCGCTCTCAGGATTGGTCCGACATCGGCCCTCCCAGTACTATTCAACGAGTTTTCAAGCTTGACTCTGAGGTTCTACCGTCGCCTGACCCTCTCTCGATTACGCTCCCGTCGTTCGATGTTGATCCGGTGGTCGCGACCCAAGGCCCGGTAGAATCCCAGTCCCTTGGACCAGTTCAGAAAATGGGCAAAGCTGTCGACTTGATCGTCGTTGCGCCCGCGTGGAAAGGACTGAAGCTCTCGTTTGAATACCGGCAGCCAGGGTGCGTCTGCAGGCAGATACACTTTGCCCTCTTCGACAGGACCGCAAGCGGACTGGAACCGGGTTTCCTTGTCCTTGTCGGGTTTAATGCGTTCGTAGCGCCGACGGTCATCACGAAACAGCTCGTCCAAAAGAGGTTTGCCTGAGGCAGCATCTTCGATCAGAACGCGATCCGGTTCCCAACGACCGACAAGCTGCAGTGCCTTGGCTTTTAGGTCTGGGTAGTCTACCTGCCCGCGCCAGACGTCGATAAGATACCACGCATTTTCGCGGAACCCCCAGGTTGTACAGGCCGAGAGGTGCTGTCAGACGAATTCGAACCAGTCTCAGTTTGCCGCCAAATCCGCGAACTTATCCGGAACAAAGTTGACGCCACTCGGTAAGAGCGGCGGTGCGCGTCAGCTTGAAGGTGTCTCGGCTGGTGAGCGATCTTTCCTGATTGAAGTGGTTGTAGACCGAGGAATGGACGGAGACGAATTTCTGTAAACTTCGCATGCGCCTGAAACGCTGCATCGCGCGCTCACGTCGTCGAAACGGCAGGTGCGAGTTCTCGACTCGGTTGTTGAGCCACCTGCCCGTTTGCTGTTTTTCGAATGCACCCAGTTCTCTGAGCGCAGCTCTGTATGAGGCGAAGCGATCCGTGACGACGGTTTCCGCTTTGCCGTGTCGCTTCATTAACTTCTTGAGGAATTTCAGTGCAGCCTGCTTGTTTCGGCGTTTGGTGACAAAGACTTCCAGTACCTCGCCTTCGTGATCAACAGCCCGCCAAAGATAATGCCGCTTGCCATTCACCTTCA
>NZ_WQHP01000018.1 GCF_013035315.1 Ruegeria arenilitoris
CGGAGAACTGGAAGTATTTCGAGAAACACGATTTAACGGATTCACCAAATCCCATATTTCACTCCTTTCTTACTTTCTGTGCGGTCTCAAACGCTTTGCCGCTCAGGAGAACGCACTCGCCCCTAAGGATGCTCCCTCTTACCTTTTTGTTTGAAAGCAGAAGCCTATCGCAAGAGAGCGTAAATAATTTTACGCGCGGAAAATATATTGATTTATCAAAAATTAGATTCAAACATGCGAATTCGACACAACTTTATTTTACCTCCGTTGTTGTCGTTGCTGCTCGCTGTGCCGAGCCCTTCCGACTGCTGGAGTGAGTGCTGGCGGTCGGAAGGCACTTTACAATGATTGAGCGCTGGGAGGACGCGATGCTTAGACTTAACGTACTCGCCCTCTGTCCAGAGTTTGCTCTAGCATTTGCTAGTGACGTCATTCGGCCTTCACACGTTATTGTCGGCCCCGATAGTCAACGAAATATCTTCCCGCCGACCAAGCCCCCCGCGGCAAGTTTTGGGAATGGTAGTCACAGGATCAAGGTATGTTCAATTGGCTGCACAGACGCGGGAGCTTCAAACAAGCGCATCCAATTTCACTAATTTCAAGGGAACCAGAGGGAGAAGAAAATGTCTAACAAGATGGTGATGATTGCAGGCGCGACATGTTTCGCACTGCTTGCGGCCTGCGACGATACGAGTACATCAAGCGCGTCCGCCGAGCTCACACCCGCTCAACAGGCGTGTTTACGAGATGTAGCCAAAACAACGAACAATTCGCAAGTCGTTGTGCTCTCATCCGCGTTTAGCGAAGCTGGAACACAAGTCACAGTCGGGGTTGGCGAGGATCGTGCTCCTTGGAACTGTATTGCCTACAGTGATGGCGCGACCGCTGGTATCGAATTCCTGGGCGACGAAGGCGCATTGTGACCAGTTTGGTGCGCGGCGGAGCACGGCTGCGCAGCACTGGCTTGATCTGCTGAGGCTCGACTTGGTTTGTAGAACCACCATCATCGTATTCGCGGTCATGTACCTGTTGGCGTTGGTTGCATTCTTGACGGGCACATTTGGCTGGTTGGGACAGGAACGAGACCCTTTGTCCGGAGTGTTCCTGCTGCCGTTGGGACTACCTTGGATACTTGTGGCGGACTTATTTTCGGATTCCGCCAAGCCGTGGTTCGCGGCGATTGCTCCGGCGCTCAACCTGTTAGCGCTGGTTTTGATTTGCAGATGGGCACGCAGATTGCGCCAGTAGTGGTGGCTGAACTCTTTCTCACCAAAAGGGAGGAAAACATGGGAAAAGTAATCTTGGGAATTGTGATCGGGCTCGTCCTCGGCGTGGTTGGGGCGATGACCTTGGGTGGCGGGGCCGCGGTGGGTGTCGGCGTTGCGACAGGCTTGTCCGCCGGTGTCTGCACCACATTGAAAGGAGCACAAGCTGAGAACCTTATCACCGCCGAGCAAGCGGATCAGATCCTCAACCGCGTAAATTCCGAAATGGCGTCACTGCAAGGAATTGAAACGACGGACGAGATCGTCGGCAGCGCGCAGGCATGCGATGAATTTCTGTCAAAGTTACGAGACGCGAAGTGAGGTTCCGCTTTGTACGGAACAAAACTCTAAGGATCAGCCAGCAAGGGACCATCTGATGAAATTCGCTGTACTCAAATTCCTCGCACCGATGTTCGCAATCGCAGGCACGGCTTCTTTTGCAATGTCTGAAGCAGACGACGCGTGTATCGATCATTTGCGACAGGTTGGAGGACCAGACGGTCAATCAGGTACGATTGAAAGCTCAGAGTTCTCAGAAGCGGGCACGCTCGTCATGCTACGAGACGCAGGCGGAACACTTTGGCGCTGCATCGCGTACAAGGATGGTAGCATCGGCGAGATGTCGGTTGTCGAAGCGATGGATGATGGCGGTGGAGCCATGGCAGGCGCCGCCGGGTCTACTGGTAGCCAACGTGTCAAATTCGATGCTGGTTCCACCGGCGCCGAACTCGTTGGTGAACTCGCGCCCGGAGCGTCACAGCAATATGTTCTCGGGGCAAAAAACGAACAGTTTCTTTACGTCCGCGTTGCTCCGCGAAATGGCTCCTTAGACTACGTTATTCGTAACCCCGATGGTTCTGAACTGTTGGGATTAATGTCGGCGGACAAGGAGTATCGAGGGCAGCTTTGGCAATCTGGTGATCATGTTGTGGAGGTTATCAATCGCAGCAACTCTTCCGTCGGCTACAACGTAATTTTCGGAATTGAATAGGTGATCGACGAGAAGCCCTTGAACACGTTCCCAAAACAGCCAGGAAAAACACATGAGAACCAATGTCCTAATGGTGATCGGCGCGGTATGTATTTCTGCACTTGCAGCATGCGAAGAGAGTGGCGGATCGGTGGATTCAAGTGCACCAACTGTGGGCAGCTCTAGCGATCTTTCGCCATTTGAAGGGGCAAGAGCGGGCCAAGCTGAAATGGGCATCCAAAGTCTCGGATTTGAACTCATCCGAAGCGAAGGGCTGACCTCGTACTGGTTTAACAAGGATACAGGTGCATGTGCTCAGATCACGACGTCTGAGGGAAGGTACTCAGATGTAGCTATGCTGCCATCAGGTGACTGCTGACAAATTTCCATCAATCCCAAATCCAAGAGAAGGAGCCCAAACTTGCAATTCGACCTGGCACACGCGGCGGTCATCGTTGTCGCCTTAATCATCACTAACCTGGTATTGAAATCGGCTGGCGTGATCAACGAAGAAAACAAGCACCAATGGAACTGGAAAGTTGTTCTAGCCTACTTCGTAGTCGTCGTTATCATCAATCTCGTGTGGCCCATCTAAAGTTTCACAGCGGAAAGCTATTTGCCCACTTGATATGGTTGTCATGAACTAGCCTTTCCGAGAGACTATCAGGTCGCAAGAGTTTGAGCATCAAAGGTTCAAGAATAGAAAGGAGTTAGCATGCGGTTTTTGGCGCCCCTCATATTCATTAGTGTTCTCGCGACCGCTGCGAATTCTGACGTTACCAGTCGAAATGGCGGTCCAAGCAACAGCCAAATGCTTTCAAAGGGCGGCGACGGAGGCGTTGATGGTGTCGCTTTCTTTCGCCCAGTCTTAAGCGGAGTGTTGTACCGATCCGGTTTCAAGGGCGGCGACAAGGATCGAACTGGCCTAAGTAACGGTCAACGCGAAACTCTGTGCGGTGAAGGTTTTTCGACCGGGTTTTACGCCGACTTTGGCAAAAACACTGAATACGGTCGCACTAGTTGCGGTAACGGATCCTTTGACTATCAAAGCGCCAGATCATCCCGACCCGGTGCCGTTATGGCGTCCATACACGAGGTGATTGAAAACCCTGGAAAGGGCCCTGTCCTGGTACACTGCATGTGGGGCGTTCATTCCTCGGGCGCATTGTCGGCAATGGCGCTCGTTCAGTTCTGCGGTTGGACGGAAGAAAGGGCCAAGGAATATTGGAATGATGCCCGAAACGGGGCCCCATGTTCAGGCGGATGCGACAAGTGGATTGACGCAAAATTCTCCAACTTCAGTGTCAACCCAAAGTTGAAAATCTCCACCGAACAACAGGCCGCGATTTGCCCTAAATGATTCCAGGAGGACTATCCAAATGAAGTTCAATCTTCTGGGGTCACTTGCTTTCATTGCACCCACTGTCTTGTGGGCGAACGACGATGTTCTCGGTGAAGCCACGACATTTGATAGTCCCAACGGCGTTACTGAACGCTGTATTCGGATCGAAAAAATTCCAACGGGCGAGTATAAGAAAAGCGATCTTGAGGAGGAAACTGCCTATTGCGAGATCGATTTCTATGCCTCCGAAATTGCTATTTGTCCAAAAACCTGGAGCACTAGCCCAGGAATGGCCGTCTACGATATTTCGGAAGGACCCTACACGGGGAACCGCTCTGAATTCGAGAGAAACGCTTGCAAAGAGGGGAAGGCGGCGAAAGATCTGGCCAAGGACAGGGTCGCTAAATTCAAGTCCACCATGAACCAAAAGGGCACCAGTGGAACGTTTTCCACTTCGTCGCTGCTTTACTATCATTTCTCCAGATATTTCGACGCGACTGTCAAAGTTCCAGTCGCCGTTTGGCGTAGCATGGACGCCCAGGCGCATTTTTCCGAGGTCGCCGAGCCTGGCCTTGCGATTTCTGGTGGCTCTCATGGCGGGCGCATGAACCATGAAGGCTGGCGGGTCTTCGCAGCTGCGGATGCTGACCCGAACTCATACCAGCCAACCGACGATCTGTTCACCGCAGATCGAACGCAAATCTACGGTGTGCTGCTTGATAGCCCTGGGCATCGATACGGCTCGGAAATCAACGGCACCCGTAAATCTGGTTGGGGGAGAGGTCAGAACCGCGATTTTCAGGAAACTCCTGCTTTCTTGGCTTTGCGTTCTTCAAAACCCTTGCCAGAGGCCATTGTAGTGGGCGTCGGAGAAGGTCGAAGAGACCGGATGATCAACAAGGATCTCGGCCCCGATGTCAGTGACCAACAGATGGCATTTTGGATGCAAGAACTTACCGAAATTGTTCTACTCGACTTCATCTTCAGCCAGCAGGACCGTGTAGGAAACATAGACTTCACACCCTATTGGTATTGGGTTGAAGACGGAAAGCTGAAGCATAAGAAAGCCAATCACCATCAGCCGAACGATGGAGATATTCCCACCGAGGCATCATTGATCCGTCGCAGCAATCTAAACGACAACGATGCTGGTGGGCGGGTCGAGTATGCTAACTTCGCGAAATCTACTCAAATGCTGGAAAAAATGCGGCACTTCTCTCCAAGCACCTACCGGCGCTTGATTGCTTTGAATAGTGATCTTCAATCTCAAGGTCCCGTCTATGGCTGGTTGTCGCGGAGCATTGGGTTGTCAGATAGGCAGATTGCCCAAGTTGTGAAAAACACCGAGCTGGCAACGTCCATTCTCCAGGACAATTGTTCTAATGGTGATTTGATGTTCGACTTGGATCCTGTCGCATTCATTTTGAGAAACGACACCGAGGTAGAGGCTGTGGACTGTTATGAACCGTAGGTGTTCTGCGCTTATTGCGGCGTTCATTTGGACCACTCTGCTCGCCTGCAAAGCGGCGGCATTGGATGTTATCGTCATATCGGATCTGAACGGCAGCTATGGTTCGGTGAAATACGATGCCCGCGTCGACAAGGCGATTAAGCGGATTGTCGAGATTGATCCCGATTTGGTGATTTCGACCGGAGATATGGTTGCGGGACAGCGTATTCCCAATTTGTCCGACAAACAGGTCAGAGAGATGTGGAAGGCGTTTCACGAGGCCGTATCAGATCCTTTAGAGGCTGCCGGCATTCCATTTGCGGTCACACCAGGAAACCATGATGCCTCCGCCTACCGAGGGTTCGAGCGTGAAAGAAAAATATACGCAGAGGAATGGACTCCGAGAAAACCAAGCGTCGACTTCCTGGTTTCGGATGACTACCCGTTCTTCTACGCATTTGAGATGCAGGGCATTACGTTTGCGTCTCTGGATGCAACGACCCTGGGCCCGCTATCCGGTGATCAGCAGGACCGGCTACAGGAACTGGGTGCAGACGGGGACCCGATTGTCACTTTCAGTCACCTCCCACTTTGGCCCTTCGCGATCCAGCGCGAGCGCGAAATCATCGGTGATCCGACACTTGAAAAAATCTATTTGGAAAGCGGTGTCGTTCTGCATCTGTCAGGCCACCATCATGCCTTCTATCCCGGTTGGAAAGACGGTGTGGCTTATGTCTCTCAAGCTTGTTTGGGAGGTGGTCCGCGGCGGCTTATTGGCGATAGCGCCAGATCACCTCACAGCTTCACTCATGTTACGTTCCAGCCGAACGGAGAGTTTGGGATAGCAGTATATCGAGGACCCGATTTCGAAAGGTCGGTAAACTTCAAGTCGCTTCCGAAAGAGATCAGATCCCCGAACGCGGTGTTGAAACGTTTGGACCTTGTTAAATGACTAGAGGTTGAGTTTCAGCTCAACTTTATCAGGGACCAGATCGTTTATCATCTCTTCTATCCGGGCTTCTGAAAGCCCTCCCGAGGTGATGAAAAGCAATGAGACGCGAGACTTTCCGGGGACGTGGTGTTTTCTGACCAGCTTCCAGCCAGCGTCTGCGGCCATAGCTTCAATGGCCCCGCTGACGTTCAATGAGTGTTCTTCGTCTGAAGCTTTGAGCGAAACTTCCACACCCTTGTTTCGTCCACCGAGCCAAATGAAACACCAACATACAACCGCCACCAGTGTGGCCATCAGCGGCAAGCCCAAACCGACCGCAAGACCAAGAACAGTCACGATTATCATTTCGACAGTGTCCACCGGATCATCGAGATTGGAGCGGAACCTGAGCAACGCTCCGATTCCAAATATGACAAAACCGATCATTGACCCGTGCTGAACCACCAGAAAACCAACCGCCATGCCGATAAGCGCATACAGGAAGAAAAGCCTTGGCATAACTATGTCGCGGACGCTTCTACGGGCTTTACGTCTCACCGGATGATAGACGATCAAGCCAGCCAGAATGATCGTGACGATCACATCGAGAGTAAAGAAATACAGTTCCTGTTTGCCACGAAACTGCGTCCACCGGCGTTCGATAACGATTTCTGACCCCGAAGCCCCGGCCAGCATCGTCGCAGGGTCGACTTGTGACACCGCAGCACCTGGCAACAGCAGCATCAACAACACGGTCACAAGTGTGAGGGTCGTATTCAACTTGTCTTCCTTCCTGCTCAAGCCAAAGGCTTACGCTTAACAAAAGCACATCGTGCCCTATTCAATTCAATCGCAACAGGCGGGATCAGGTAAAGAGATTACAGTGCATTCTTCGGACATCGTATCCGGACTGTGATACGAACGCTGATACAGGGATGTGGTCCAAGCGCGAGAGAATCCAATGACAGAAAACAGAGTGTTTTCGTCAAAAGCTGAAATTTCACGGTGTTTCTGCAAACTTAGACGATTCGCTTTTACGGCCAGCTTGGTTGCGGCAGCCTTCTTGCCTTGGACCGATTTTGCCTACGCCGAAAGTGCTGGTTTGGTTCTGGTCGATAAATTCAAGGTGGCAGACAAATCAGAGGGATTTTCAGAGCCTTCCGGTTTGGCAATGTCTAACGCTGAAGGCTTCTTGTGGTCTGTAAGTGATGCCGAACCTAAACTGCACCTACTCGGAGTCGACGGGGTATTAGGAAACTCTTTCAAGTTGCCAGCATTGGCAGGATCAGATTTGGAGGGTGTTGCACCTCGAAAGGATGGGTCTGTTTTGGTGCTTCAAGAAACTGACCGATCAATCCTAGTCGTTCACCCAACTGACCCCATTCAACTGACGACAATACCTCTCGCATCTCTTAAAGGTTACCCGACCGCCGCTGCATTACTCGTCGGCAACCCATTGAACAAGGGACCCGAAGGCATCGCCGTTGACCCGGAATCCGGGCGGGTCTTCGTTGGCATTGAGGGACAACCAAGGTTGTTAATGGTGTTATCGCCAGAGCTAGACGAAATTATTGAGATCATTCCTTTAGCCCGCGATGCAGGTTTTATCTCCGAGCGTATAGATGATGATGAACTGGATTTGAGTGGCCTGGCATGGTCCCGGTCCTCGCGTTCTCTTTGGATTGTGAGTGACAAAAGCCGTCAGATCTTCGTCTACAATCCAGAGTCCAAGTCCGTAAAGTCTATCAGTTTGACGTTCACAGAAGATGGAAAACAAAAAGAAGTTAAACATCCCGAAGGGATCGCCCTCGATGAGACCAGAGGGCTTCTCTATATCCTGACAGACGATGCCAAGAAATCGCGGCTTTATGTTTTTGAGCAACCGGAATTGTGAGGACTGTTCTACTAGTTCTCTACTCTAACTTGTTGAAAAGCCGGGTTGTGTAATTGAGCGCCGTCGTATGTGCGGCATATTAAGTAAATCCGCGTTCTGTTCACTGTGTTTCTTAAAAACATCACCCATCAATACATTCGAGTAGCGTCAGGTTCACACATGCGAACCACATAATAACATTGGACTTCAACATGCTCAGTCACTTTAAGGTTGTCAAAAATGCGCATATTCAGCTCAGTTGTTTTTGCGATCATTTGCGCTCTTGTGACCATAGTATCAGTTCCAAAATACAGCATTG
>NZ_WQHP01000019.1 GCF_013035315.1 Ruegeria arenilitoris
ATTTAGAGAACGCACGCAGCTGCTGAACGCGCTTCCGTCTAATCTCAGCAGCAAACATCGGGCCAAATCTGTTCCACCAATATCGGACAGTTTCGTGGCTCACGTCGATGCCTCGCTCATGCAGCAGATCTTCGACATTCCGAAGCGAGAGCGGGAATCGGATGTACAGCATCACCGCAAGGCGGATGATCTCGGGACTGGTTTTGGAGTATTTGAAAGAGGCAGGTCTGGTCATGGGCAAAAGCTATGCAACACCCCTGCCCTGCTCAAGAAACGTTCTTCCGACAAGACCCCTATCTGAGGTAATTGGTGCAAGCTACGAAGTAAGTCATGCGTTGATATCGCTTCATGGCAATCCACGGTTCATCTTGGCCAAGCCCTCAGAGGCCCTAGAAATCTGACTTTCGCAGTCAGCGTGTCCGCGATCAGGTCTTGGCCTACTACCCCAATCACTGGGTGTTTTTTAGAGTCGAAACGATTGGAAAATATTGTCGAAGCGGATTTAGGTGAAACGATCCATCGTTAGGTGTTTAGCTCATCTGCGGGTTAAGCGCACTATCACTTTAATGCCGCTGATAGCAGCCGTTAATCATGTGTTCGGATGAATGCTCCTCTTAAGTTGAATTTATCAATTCTGCATTCACCAACCGCTACCAGATTTTTGGTCGAAGTGCCCAGTCAGTTCTGCTTGAATCTCAGCTGGGCTTTTAAACAATCACAGCAGATTGGATCGGATAAACTTGGACAACTGCTATCGTTTCTATGCGTGGTTAGCCGTTCTTTTGGTTCTTTTCGGCATCCCGAAACCGCCGCACGAGATAATCTACGAACGCGCGGGTTTTTGGTGCTAGATTCCGCCTTTCGGCAAACATTACGACAATATCTGTGCTGGGTGGTGCATACTCCGGCATGACGTGGACAAGTTCGCCGGAGCTAAATTTGATATTTGCCATATAGCAGGGCAGCCGTGCGATCCCGATGCCAGCAAGAGCGGCTCGAAAGACGACATCGGTGCTGTTTCCCTCAAAACTGCCCGTTGCTTCAAATTTTTCGCCTGCGTTCGGTTCGATGCTGTTCCAAGCGTTCCGCTGGCTTCTCCCAGCAACTCTTAAGCAATTGTGCTCAGCCAATTCGGAAAAATTCGACGGTGTTCCAGAACGCTCAAGGTATTCAGGTGAGGCACATAGCACCCTTCGGCTTTGCATAATGCGCCTGATGACCATATCTGGATTCTTGCGTTGTTCCGCAAAGCAGATCGCCGCATCGAACCCTTCACTCCGAAGATCAATTTCTCGGTCGGTCAGATCCAGAGACATTTGAACCTCCGGGTTCTCTTTCATGAACTCTGGCAGGGCAGGAATCAGTTGGGACTTACCGAATGCAACAGTCGACGCGATCCTGAGTTCTCCGCGTGGGACACCGTCAAAGCTGTGGATCATCGCTTTGGCTTCATTGAATTTGTCGGCCATCGCTTTGCATTTTTCATAGAAATCTTGGCCTTCTCGCGTCGGAGAGACACCCGTTCTGGTGCGATTGAGAAGGCGGTAGTGCACCTGATCTTCAAGTAACCCGATCTGCTTACTTACTGCTGATGGGGTCTGCCCCATTGATCTAGCAGCCGCAGAGATGCTGCCCTGCTCGACAACCGTCGTAAAGATTAGCATTTGCGCAGAAATGTCCATGTCGTGACCTTTGCTGTTCCAATATGGCATGGGGTCTTTGCCAAATTGTCGAATTGTGAGCGCCACCAAATACCCTTATCTCTGCATTGCAGCAAAAATACCGCATTGCAGCAACGGACGAGGCAATATCATGGCAATTACTCGATCAAACAGCGGGCTAGATGTCGTTTTCGAAGCTGGCCGCACGTTCTTTCATCAAAAACTGGACGCGATACGCAGGGCACAGGCCAAACGCAGGGTTTATCGCGCAACGTATTATGAGCTCTCGGTGCTATCGGACCGCGACCTGACAGATCTGGGCATTCCGCGCAGTAGCATCAAAAGACTTTCTATGGAGGCTGCATATGGCTGCTAACACCCAAACGGCTGGTACCGATCGTGGTCACGCCATTGCTCTATCAATCAGCTTCCAGGCGAGGATCGGAGCCACGGCAAATGCGGCCTTCAAGGCGCTTCAAACGGCCCGGATGCTCTCCACACTTTCGAATATGAACGACCATCAGCTCGCTCAGATCGGAATCTCGCGATCCGATATCCCAGAATATGCCGCAAAATTGATGGCTAACGAATAGCGAAGTAGACCCTCAGAACAAAAGATTGAACGGAATTTGCTGGTCCTCGCTCCTCCCAGAGTAAGCCAGCAAGAGCGGCGGCGTAAAAGCCAACAGGGAGCGCCAACGCAAAGGGCCAGTATTTTCACCTCCTCCCGAAAGTGCTGGCCCAAACCACCCTGCCAAGCAGGAGCCGTGAAAGATGAGAGGCAGGAGAACATCACGAGACCCGATCGTTCGTCGTCTCCGTTTCGGCGATCAAGATAGCATCTGTGATCATTTTCTTCGATTAGATGACCAGACTCGGCGCGCACGATTTTGTGGAACCGTTTCTAATAAAGGGGTTTTGGGTTATGCGCAGAATGTCCTTCGGTACGACAGCATCGTTTGTGGAGCGTTTATCTCTGGGCAATTGAGGGGCCTTGTGGAACTGCGCGGTATCTTTCAGTCATGGCGATCAAAGACCGAAGCCGCCTTTTCCGTGGAGGCCGAGTGGCAAGGTGTTGGCATTGGTGACGCTTTGTTTCAACAGATGTTCGCAATGGCACAGAACAGGTGTGTCAGGACAATCCAAATGATGTGCCTGCAGGAAAACCACCACATGCGCTATCTTGCTGCGAAACATAACGCGCGGTTTGTAGCTGACGCGGATATTGTTGAAGCAATCTTGCATCCCAACTGGCCTACGCCAACGTCAATTGCTATTGAGATCATCGCGGAAACTAGGGCACACTCACATCTGCTCTTCACTCAAACGACCAGTAGCACGCTGCGCATTACTGCCGTTTGAATGGGCTTTAGTGAATGACCCTTTTCCGCCCGACGTGCTAAAAACCATTCTCCGCATTGGGCTCTGTACGGTCACTCTTCAAACCACATCGCATGTCCAATTTGCCGGCTAAGACGCACAATGGTTGTCAGCTAGTTAGCAGTAGTTGATTTGCATCCTGAGTAGTTCGAACTACTTGGTAAACAAGTGTTGCATCACCAGCACTTAGCCCCATCCAAGTTTAGCGATGTTGCTGGTCCCCGGCAGCCTGCTAGCCAAACTTGGTGAGTCTTTTTAGCGAGATGAAAATTCCTAAACCCCATCATTTCAACGACCGCTCCAGCCTTGGTGCCGGTGTTAAGTCAAATACACTCAGCGATTGCTTGGCGGAAAAAGCAGGCCAAGTCGAATAGCCGCGATGATCGCAACTGAGATTTGCACTTGCGTCCTTAGGGGCTTTGCCGATGGTGATTAACGGGCCCTGTTCAATTCAAGACCGGTCACTTAGCTTGAGCAGACACCACAATGAGGATGATTTATGACGGACAAATTTGACTTCGAAAATAGCTGGCAACCCTCCCAGCGGTATCCAGACCCATCCGTTGTGGCGTTCGATCCGCGCTTTGATAAATACAGGCTGCCGTTGGCCGGCGTAGAACGATTGGCAACTGGTTGTCGCTGGTGTGAAGGGCCAGTCTGGTTCGGTGACGGGCGATATCTGCTATGGAGTGATATTCCGAATAACCGGATCATGCGCTGGGACGAGGTTACCGGACAGTCATCGGCGTTTCGTCAGCCCTCGAATTTTGCCAACGGTCAGACCCGGGACAGGCAAGGTCGCCTGATTTCGTGCGAGCACGGTGGACGACGGGTTACGCGCACAGAATATGATGGGTCAATCACTGTGCTAGCCGAGAGCTTTGACGGAAAGCGTCTCAACTCGCCCAATGATGTGATCGTCAAATCAGACGGCAGTGTCTGGTTCACGGATCCACCGTTTGGCATCTCGGGCAACTACGAAGGTCATCGCGCCGAACCAGAGTTAGGCCAGAACGTATACCGACTGGACCCCGACACCGAAAAACTGAAAGTCGTAGCCGATGACATTCTGGGACCAAATGGCTTGGCCTTCAGCCCCGATGAGACCGTGCTCTACATTGTTGAATCGCGTGGTGAACCGTCTCGAAAGATACTAGCTTATGACGTGAACACAGATGGTGCCTCGATCCAGAACAAGCGTGCGCTAATCGATGCAGGTTCTGGCACGCCAGATGGATTCCGCGTGGATGTGGATGGCAACCTCTGGTGCGGTTGGGGTATGGGTGATGCCGAACTGGACGGAGTGATGGTCTTTGACCCTGATGGAACTCCAATAGGTCGCATCGCATTGCCTGAACGATGTGCCAATGTCTGCTTTGGAGGCCGTGCCAACAGCCGACTTTTTATGGCAGCAAGCCATTCTGTGTACGCCCTCTATGTCAACGTCGCTGGCATGGCGGGAGGGTAAAACTGCTCTCTGGAGGGCTTCTGCGCGAAAAAAAGGTTTCCCTAATGGGCTCTCAGATCTCCGGACTCCGCTTTTTGAGCGACTACTATGGGCTCAGAGCAGTCGTTCGCTGTGCAGTGCATCAATGACCGCTGCGCGGACAAAGCCGCCTCCGCCTGGCGTCCGCTCTGCAATTCTCTGGTCTCGCAAGCCCTGTGTGATATCCATGTTGAGGTGCTGTCAGACGAATTCGAACCAGTCTCAGTTTGCCGCAGAAACCTTGAACCAATCCGGAACAAAGTTGACGCCACTCGCTAAGTGCGGCGGCGCGGGTCAGATTGAAGGTGTCTCGGCTGGCTAGCGATCTTTCCTGGTTGAAGTGGTTGTATACGGAGGAATGGACGGAAGCGAATTTCTGTAAACTTCGCATGCGCCTGAAACGTTGCATAGCGCGTTCGCGTCGTCGAAACGGCAGGTGCGAATTCTCGACGCGGTTATTGAGCCACCTGCCCGTCTGTTGTTTTTCAAGAGCGCCCATTTCTCTGAGCGCAGCCTTGTAGGAAGCGAAGCGATCTGTGACGATCTCTTCGGCGCAACCGTGCCGCTTCATCAATTTCTTGAGGAATCTCAGTGCTGCGGCTTTGTTTCGACGCGTCGTGACGACGGCCTCAAGCACCTCACCTTCGTGATCAACGGCCCGCCAAAGATAATGCCGCTTGCCACTCACCTTTACGAAAACCTCGTCCACATGCCACTTCCATTTGGAGTATGCCCTCAATTGCTGAACACGCTTCCGCCTGATTTCAGAAGCAAACATGGGGCCAAACCTGTTCCACCAGTATCGGACAGTTTCGTGGCTCACGTCGATGCCTCGCTCGCGCAACAAATCTTCGACATTCCGAAGTGAGAGCGGGAAACGGATGTACAGCATCACAGCAAGGCGAATGATTTCGGGACTAGTTTTGAAGTATTTGAAAGAGGCAGTTTTGGTCACGTGCAAATGCTACGCAACCGCCCTGCCCCCCTCAAGACAAATTCTTCTGACAAGGACGAACGGGAAGTCACTGCGGAACGTATTCGTGACAAGATTGCAGCGTCTAAGAAAAAGGGGCTTTGGATGGGTGGTAACCTGCCCCTGGGCTATGATCGCCACCCGGATCCAAAGGCAAGAACGCTGGTGGTGAATGAAGAGGAGGCCAGAACGGTCCGGCATCTCT
>NZ_WQHP01000002.1 GCF_013035315.1 Ruegeria arenilitoris
TTCGACCTGGCCACAAAACTTATCAATATCGCGCTCAAGCATATCGCTTTCTCGGGTCTCATCTCTGACCGCAGATAGTTCATCTACAACAGCCAGCAAATCTTCTTCTGGAGCTGCCTCTGCGATGCGCACCAAAGCGCGAATAAGGGCGGCCGTTACGAGGCCATTACCCCGGGCAGCGTGTCTTAGAGCTGGCATCGAGTCGTGAAACAGTGCCTCAGCCGTGATGGACGGGTAAACCACCCGTACGTTTCCGTCATCATCCCGATACACACCCGTGCAGAGCTTTGACGACCACGCTCGAGCCAGAGACGCCGACAGTCGGTCGATGCAGACTATTGCGGTAAACGTGTCGTTGACACCCGGTGACAACGCCCGAAGTGCGATTTCAACGAGAAGATGGACAGAAAAGCGGATATCGCCATTAGGATCTCGCGCGGAGATTAACGGAGCTGCCGCTTGCACCAGATCATTAAGACTTTCGTCACTATCACCATAAACATTGGCCAAAGTGTCCGTTGGAACCATGAAGTCACCTGGCTGCACATCAAAAGCGACGACCGCTCCTGCCTTCTTGGCCGCACTCACCAGACCTTCGGTATTGATGGAGTTCACATATCCAGTGCCCGAAGCCAAGACTTGGCGCTTGTCTCCCACCTCAGGGACTGCCACTGAAGATGGGATATCTGCACTGTTTTCGATTGCGGTGCTCACTTGGCGATCCAAGGCTTCCGAAATCCGCGCCGCCTCCTGATCAATGGTTACGCGCGTTGATACTGTATGAACGAAGAGCAACAGCAAAAGAACTGAGATGATCGAATAGACTATTCCAATCGCAACGGCCAAATTGACGGATGTGTCATCGCGTATCAGCCACAAGATCAACAAGCTGTATAAAAACGTCGCTCCAAGTGAGCCAACTGCAATCTGATTTACCCTGTCTTCGCCAAAGCGCTGCAAGAGCCTGGGCCCAATTGATCCGGCTGCTAAGGTGTAGACCAGCAAAACAATGGAATAGACCATGACCAACGCGGACATGGATGCTGCCGAGATTGCGCTTAGTACATCGCTCGCAGTACGATTAGAAACGCTCAGCCAATCGGAAGCGGACCAACCCCAACTCGCGAGCGCTTGCTCCGTCTTGAAGACAATCCCAGCCACCAAAAGCCCTGAAAGACTAATGGCGGCAGGGATAGTTAGGAACCCGCGAAAGTACCTCACTAATTCTCTAGGTGTTTGCATTCCGGTCCCCATTTACGACACGAGCTTTGTTCACAAACACAGCTCTACGAGAACCGGTCGGCCGCTTTTTTCAAAGCACTCTGCATATCGCTCCATGCAGCCTCGTAGCCCTTTTTGACATCTTCCCAGGCCTCGTCGCTAGTCGACTTCAAATCATTCAGTTGAGCCTCTGCGTCAGATCTTGCCTTGTAGAGCTTGCTGAGCTGCTCCTCGAGCTCGAGTTTGGCGTCCGCTTCGGCCACCTTCAGCTTGGCTTCGAGAACATCAATCTGGGCATTCCAACTATCCAGTTGCAGCTGTGCCTTTTTCTCGTACCCAACACGTGTCATCGTTTTTCCTTTCTTCGCAAACCTTGGTTCAAATCGAGGGGAGCCGCCAATTAGGCCGCAACAATTGCCTTGAGCATCCAGACAGCTTCCTCATGCTTCGCCATCCTGGCGTTCATCAGATCCTCTGTAGCTCCATCGCCATAACGGGCTGCGGTCGCGGCAGTCTCACGCAGGTTCCGAGCAATCGCTTCGTTGTCTGCGACCAATTGTTTGATCATGCCCTCTGCATCTTTAACCGTCTCTTCTTCGGTCAGCTTGGCTTGGCTAACCATGTCCGTGAACGAGATCGGTGCCACCTGACCCAACGCACGCACACGCTCGGCCAATTCATCCGCAGCTTCGAACAGGTCGCGATACTGACGCTCTGTTAGTTCATGGATCGGCAGGAATAGCGGGCCCACGACGTTCCAATGTGTGCCTTGTGTTTTCACCATCAGGACCATGGTATCGGCCAGTACTTCCGTCACCGCGTTGGCGATCCAGGCGTTCTTGTCGATGCCTGTGTCGTTGGTTTCTTCCTGAACTTCAGACTTTAAGACTTGCTGTATCATTTTCACTCCGTTTCGTTGCTTGCGGAGTAATACCTAAGGGCGAAATAAAAAATATCAATTAAAAACATATACTTAAAATATGTATCCAGCGCATCATAGGGGGCTTCATGATGCTGGGTATCCGGCCCAACATGCCAACATTGCTGTAGACACGCAGGCTCATTGCCATACATGCTTGGAGTAACTGACGTAAGCTACTGAGGTCATGCCAGTGTCTGATCAAAATCGACCACCAAAGCGCACGGAAAAACTGCAACTGATGCTCGACCTAGAAGAGCTCAAGGCCATTGATGATTGGCGCTTCGAGAACAGACTGCCATCCAGAGCGGCCGCCATTAGAGAACTCATCCGCCGCGGTCTGATTTCCAATGAGTTTGAGGAACCACCTACTGATGCGCCTTCCGGTGAGTTTCGTGTTGTGGACGAGTGAAAAGACTATTCGCAGAACATCCCAGCGAAGTCCCAGTAAGGTTCGCTGTATCGCGCGCTCGGTTTTTTTGGATACCGCATAATGCTCGATCTTCTGTCAAAGAAACTGTGTCCGCTTCGGGCTCAAAGCAGTCTTTTACAGCATAGTGCATCAAAGACCGCAGTGCGGACTTTTCTGCCGATGCTGAACGCCTTGTGAAGGACACTCAAGCGCGGCAAAGCAGTCTTTGGTTCAACGCTATTGGTCTATTTGGTCAGTGCCAAGCTTGGTTCGCCCGGACGAGACAGATGAAGATCGCCTCCGTTGGCTCGGGGCGTCGAGGGCACCTCCGCTCGCCGGGCCGCGCAGCGGCTGAAGCAGCATTCGGTCGAGCCAGAGGTCTCGGCGTGTGCGAAACTGCTCGATGCCGATTTCCATGCCTTTATGCCCCTTCTCGGGTTGCGCAATGTAAGTACCTAGAAGGCGGTCCCACCACGGTAGGTTAAAGCCAAAGTTCGAGTTGGTCTCGCTTGGATCGACGGAGTGGTGGACTCGGTGCATGTCTGGAGTGACAACGAGCCATCTGAGAATTCGATCCACCGGACGCGGCAAATCGATGTTTGCGTGATTGAAAAGCGCGGTAGCGTTCAGGATCACCTCGAACAGGAGTACGGCGACAGCGGGCGGCCCTAAGGCTGCTACAACCGACAGCTTGATCCCCATCGAGATCAGGATTTCTACCGGATGGAAACGCAAGCCAGTGGTCGCGTCAAAATCGAGGTCGGCGTGATGCATCCGGTGTAGACGCCAAAGCCCAGGTACGGCGTGGAACATCACATGCTGAAGGTAGATTGCGAGATCGAGAAGCAGCATGGAGACCAAGATGGCAACCCAAACCGGCGCCTCGATGTTGTTGAAGAGCCCCCATCCGCGATCCTCGGCCATGGCTGCGAGACCGACTGCGAGGATTGGAAAGGTCAGCCGCAGAATGGCGGTGTCGAGCACCACGAGCGCAAGGTTGTTTGTCCATCGGATAACGCGCGGAATATCCCGTCTTCGCCGGGGTGCGGCCACTTCCCAAAGTGCCATCGCGGCCAGGACGGAAAGGAAGGCAATAAGGCGGATAGTTGGTTCAGCAACAAGGATTGTGTCGGACATGGACTTCCACCATTCGGGTTTCCGTCGCGATAGAATTGCAAGCTGTTCTAGGCGACGACCGCTCCAATGTAACGCAGACATGCAAGCGATACCATCTGAGAGCGGCTTGGTCCGCTTAGCGGAACTTCCAATGGTTTTCGGGAATGACCGTTTTCGGCAGAAGCAGACATTTAAGTCGAAAAAACGAGTCGATATTGCGCGATATCTGCTTTCACCGAGACCGGGCATTCAGCAAATTAGGCTTTATGTCCGAGTTGCGGACTTTTCTGTCATACAGAGCGTGTTGCACAAGGTCAGCTCTACCCAGGAAAGCCGCTAGGGGTTGAAAGTAACCAACTCAACCTAGCGCTCGGCAATCCATCAATTAGTCTTCGCGATCAGCTTCAATGAAGTTCCTGTTGGGCTTCATACAATGACCACTCTCCTGGCAAACCTTTGAGTGGTTGCTTTTCGATGAATGCAAGCTCGAGTTTGGAGCCAACGACCAGATCTTTCACTGTGCCTGAAACCCGTATCTGGCTCGGTAATGCAGTGTCCAAAATTCGCGCGGCAATGTGAACTGCCAAGCCCCCAATATCACCGCCACGTCGCTCACATTCTCCAGTGTGGATACCGGCCTTCACTTTTAACTTGGTCTTGGCCAAGTCAGAGTTTATTGCGTGAGCACATTGAATGGCACGCGTCGGTCCTTTGAAAGCGGTGATGAACCCATCCCCCGTAGTGTTGATTTCAGAACCATCGTAGATTTCCAGCTGTCGACGCACGATCTCATCATGTTGGTCTAACAAGGCACGCCATTGGTCGTCACCCAAACTGGCGGCCAGTTCTGTGGAACCTGCGATATCTGTCATCAATATCGTCAGTAGCACCCGCTCGCTCGGAGTGACGGTTTTTTGCCCCGTCGCAAACTCTTCGATTTCGTTTATCACCCGGTCCTGATCTCCATACCAGACCAGGTGATCAACGCCGGGAACGAATTTCAAAACTGAATTGGGAATAAGGTCGGCCACAAATCGCGCCTCATCTTTTGGGTGCCAGACATCATTTTCGCGATTAACTATGAGCGTGGGAGCATCGATAAGTGGTAAGACTTCTCGAATGTCGAGCTCCGCGTTTAATCGTGTTATCAGCTCGGCAGTCTTTGGACTTGCTGAATTGCGCATGTAGCCGCCCCACCACTCACATGCCTCAGCATCTTTTGCCATACTTGGCGCGGCTTCATCGAGCCCAAATGCACTTCCCCAGTTTTCGCGCAGATAGCTGATCGTATTTTCGGTAGCCTGCAGCGTCGGCGCCCAAGGGTAGTCAGGTGCCCAACTACCTTTGGCTGATGTTCCACTCAGAATGACAGCTCGTGTGCGCTCAGGGTAAGTAGCTGCGAATAGTGCACTTATGTTGGCGCCTTCTGATACACCAAGTAATACTTCCTGATCTGAACCAATGGCATCGAGCACAGCGGTGATGTCCTCAATGCGTTGCTCCAGCGTCGGAAAGCCAACATTGCGCTCAGAAAGACCGGTCCCTCGCTTGTCATAGAAAATTAATCGGCAAAACCGGCTGAGTTTGGACAGAAAATTCGCATAGTGCGAGCTTTGCCAAGCATATTCGATGTTAGTAAGCCAACCTTGGCTATACACGACATCTATAGGTCCATCGCCAATCACCTGATACGCGATGGCAATGTCGTCTGCGAATGCGTACTGAGTTTGCGGTTGCTTCATTGTCCGATAAAATGGGCTCTCTGGGCTCATACCAACGTCCGAGCCCACCAGCTCAATTCATGCCAGACAAAACCAATCGGATCAACTTCCTGCTTCGGCCGCCCTGCTTTGTTCGACTGATAGCGGACTTTTGGTTCAGTTTGCAGCACCCGTAACTTTGGGCTCGGAACGGTCGTTCGGAAAATTTCATTGAGCGTCTGCTTCGCGGACAAAGTTGCCGTAGACTCATCGCTTTCTGATGACTGGTCTCAGCCCGAAGCGGACATTCTCGAAAGTTGGCACACTACTGCCGAACTTGATAGATTCGAAAAAAGGTTGCTATTGGGAAATGCGCATGACACGCCGACTTGCCGCCATACTTGCCGCCGATATGGTCGGCTACTCACGGCTTATGGCGGCTAACGAGGCGGGAACACTTGCTCGTCTCAAAGACCTACGACGGGACATCATCAATCCAAGTATCGAAAGTGCCGGAGGTGAGATTATCAAGCTTACCGGTGATGGCCTGTTTGCACTTTTTAGCTCGGTCGTTTCTGCCGTTGAGGCCGCAGCGACGCTCCAGAAGGCGCTGCACGCCGCCGAAGCCGAGAGCCCCACCGAAAGCCGGATCAGCTTCCGAATAGGGTTGCACATTGGAGACGTAATCTTGGACGAGGGCGACATTTATGGCGAGGGTGTTAATCTTGCCGCAAGACTCGAAGGCATCGCTGACCCAGGCGGTGTCATACTGTCTGACGACGCATGCCGGCAGGTTCGAGGCAAAATCGAACACGACATCATAGACCTTGGCGAAGTAGCGCTCAAAAACATCTCCGAGCCAGTTCGCGCCTACAAATTGGCGATGGAGGGCAAATCAGATTCCACGCAAAACCAATCTCAACCCACTGACAAACCCTCCATCGCTGTCTTGCCCTTCCAGAACATGTCCAATGATCCAGAACAGGAATACTTCTGTGACGGCGTTTCCGAAGACATCATCACAGAGCTCTCGCGCTTTCCCGAGCTTTTCGTCATCGCCCGCAACTCCTCATTTTCGTTCAGGGGTCGCCCCGTCACCCATATAGATATCGCTCGAGAACTCGGTGTTCGCTACATGCTAGAGGGTAGCCTCCGTCGAGCCCAAAACCGCGTACGCATTACTGCCCAACTCATCGACTGCACAAATGGAGCCCATGTTTGGGCCGAGCGCTACGACCGCACGCTAGACGACATCTTCGCGTTACAGGATGAGATTACACGCAGCGTGGTCGGCGCCATCGCCCCCCAGATATCCATTGCCGAAATAGATCGCGCGTCTGTGGCTCGAGATATCGACTTCAACTCCTACGACCTCTCGCTACGTGCAATGGCGATCTTCTACGCGGGAGGCTTCTACTCTCAGGATAAGTTCGATGAGGTCATATCGGTCTCTGATCGCGCCATTGATCTCGACCCGCGCAACGTCCAGGCCCATTGGATCAAAGCGTTTGCCTACCTGATGCGTTATCTATACCAGTTCGATGAGGACCCCACCGAAAACCTGGGCCTAGCTGATAAAAGCGTTGAACCTCCGTTTCTTGGTGGTCAACTCGACCCGCGCGCCTTATGCGTTCGCGGTATGGTTCGTCATTTCCGTGGAGATTTTGACGGGGCCAACGCCGACTTCAGTTTGGGCTTCACACTGAACCCGAACTTTGCCCGGAACATCTTCTTCATGGCCTGGCATGAATCTTTGGTCGGCCGAACCACACAGGCGCGCGAACATGCCCACCTTGCCCTCCAGCTTTCCCCACGCGACACTGACCTCTGGGTAGGAGACGCCTATCTGGCGCTCGCCCAAGCTGCCTTCGCCGACGCTGATTTTGAAGACGCAATGCGTTGGGGTGAGCACGCCATTCAGATGACGCCGCGTGCGCCGATCCGCCGGGCTCTTATGATCGCCAGTGCCGCCCACCTCGGGCGCGCCGAAGCAGGCCTGCCACATGAGCAGGCGCTGGCGGATTTCGCCCCAGCGTTCCTAGACAGCATTGTCTCCGGAGCTTTGATCCTCTTCCGTCTACCCGAACACAATGCGCTTTTGGTCGAAGGCTTGAAGAAAGCTGGTGTTAAGCCGTAGAGTTGGTCAGGATGCCAAAGCTCGAAACTATCGCAGACAAATCGTGCCAAGGGCCAATCCAATTTTAGCGCAATGTCCTCGAAAGGTTCTAAGCAATCGCTCATTGCTTCAATCGGCGACGACTGTTTCCAGCCCAAAACGGACATCCATCGTCGGGCTTTGCAAACTCCCAAATGAGGTAAAAACCTGCCTCTTAACACTTGGTGCCCAATATCTGGTTCCTGCTTCTCGCGATGCTGCCAAAATTAAGTCAGCGCTGAATCAAAGCTCTTCTTCGACGAGAGAAAACAATTCGATTGGACGCGCAAGTCCACGAACTTCTTGAAACCCACAAGGGGAAAACAGATCAGGGGAGACTTCGGCAATCGCAGATGTTGCCAGCACTCTCCGGCCAATAGATTTAGTCAGCCCCTCAATTCGACTCGCAACGTTCACTGCACCTCCGAGAACCGTGAAATCAAGTCGACCAGGGCTGCCGATGTTGCCATAGCTGACTTGTCCAACATTGATCCCGATCCCAACGTCCAAAGACGGCTTTTTCGCTTCAGCGCGGCGACGGTTGAGGACCGTCAAACCGGTCAATACACTTTGTGCGGCTTGCGCAGCCTTTCGGCATCGGTCGGCGTGATCAGCCTGAGTTGCGATGGTGAAGATCGAGAGAATTCCATCACCCATGAACTTGAGAACATCGCCACCGTTATCTTCCACAGACTGAACAACCAGATCAAAGTAGCCGCTCAGCGCGTCAAACACATCGGCCTCGGGTGCGGCTTCTGAAAGCGCCGTGAACCCTCGTAAATCAGAAAACATGACCACCGCATCAAGGGTCGTTCGTTCGCCTCGCTTGATCCGCCCGCTCCATACGGCGTCGGAGGGCCCATCGCCAAGATATGTTCGCAATAGACCCTTGGCTGACTTGCGCATCGTGACAGGTTCCAAAGCGGAAGACAAAGCAGGCAGCGCTGCCTCAATCAATTCCAGATGTTGCGGTGAAAAGCCGTCTGGTTCCTGCGTGACAAATGTGCAGCCGTGCAGAGATCCGTCGCCATAATACATCAGAGTTGCATAGTAATCTGTGCCACCGAGCTCAGCGAACTCTAGATACGATAAATGCTCAGTCTTTGGATCCAGTTGTCGCAGGCTTTTGTGAAGCGGCTTTCTGTGCTCCAGAATGTACTCAAACGAGCTACCAACATACCCTTCCGTCAACATCGTTTCATGAGTTACGTCGTAGCTGTCGGTCCCATCAGGTGTCCAAACGACCCCCCATGCAATGAGTAGCGGATTGGCGAAGCGCTGACCGATATTGACCCGCCAGAGCGGTACACCTTCCTCAATTAAGGACGAGCAGAAATGCGAAACTACTTTAACAGGGTCGCCTGAGCGGCGTCCTTCGGTAATCATCCAGTCGGTTAGTTGTGCTACGGAGGCCATGTTCTCAAACTAGCTGCTTAGACAAGATGATAAAGAACCTTGTCTTTGCTTTGTTTGCCTTAATCCAAGCAGTTTCTCAACGACCTTAACCGCATACGGCAGAGCGAAGCGCTAGGGTGCAACGACCGAAAGACCGTTGCTTCAGTCTTCAATTATCTGACGACTTTTTCTCATCGTAGTCCCTAAGAAGGGCATGTGTGAATTGTACAAACAGCGTGATGAAGACCCCGACGCCTACGAAAATATACAACACGGTAAAGAGTTTTCCTGTGTCGGTTACGGGCGTTAGGTCACTGAGGCCAACCGTAGAAATAGTAGTTGCACTGAAGTACAGCGCGTCCACCCAAGACCACCCCTCGACGCTGACATAAAACAAAGTTCCGGAAAGCAACAAGAGTATTGCAAGGGTAAGCGCTCCGCGGAATCTAGGGCTACTCCAAGAGCGAACAATCGCTTTTAAGAGCCTGTAGAAATTCAAAAAAAATGAAAACATTCCGCCGTCCAATCCATAGTTCTGTTTGGCAAATCGTTGAGGTGCCATTGCAATCCGTCAAGGGAACTCTGCTACATCGGAGCCGAGATTCGTATTAATCGGTTTTCGGCAGAACTAAAAAGACAACCGGTCAAATGGGTACAGTACGCTCAATTTGCTCTGATGGTAAAATTCCATATATGCTTTTGTACAGGCTCCCAAATCGTCCCAAATCGGTGAATCCGTGAGCGAGCGCCACTTGCTTCACCATGGGTTTTTGCTGAGACGCCTGAACAAGTTCATCATGGACATTGGCCAGTCTTTGAAGAGCAAAAAATCGTGCTGGTGTTTCACCCGTTACGTCGCGAAATGCTGAGATCAATGTTGGCGCGCTTACCGCGGTTACTCGACACAGATCTGCCACTGATGGCCTTTTTGACAAGGCGGAAGAATAGTACTCTCGTGCTTTTGAGACCAAACCCACTTTTTGAGACCAAGTCGCTTTGCGTGCATTCCCACTATTCAGAGATAAGGCAAAGAAGATCGCAAGCGTCCTTGCAAGACGCGCCTCCAAATCACTCTGGGTATATTGACCATCGGCTTGGTTCATTATGCAGCTAAGTGTTCGCACCAAAGCTGCGTGAAAATCAGAAGACAGTTTCACGATAACCGTTGGTCCGCGAAAATCCGATGTATTTCTGCCGGAAAAAAGTTGAACCTCTTTGAGAAATCGTTGCAAGGGCACACGACCACATAACGAAGTTCGATTGCGCGCGACTACCTCGGTTTCCGATGCAGTGAAATTGAAGAAAACGGAGTTTTCTTTCAAAGGAACGCCACTTACCGTCCATAACTCTGAAGCGCAGATTGGTACAGTGAAATTAGCGAAGCTTTCACTTTGTGCGGTTCTCACCAATGCATGGGGCTTGAAGCGGATACTAGACAAACGGGAAAGCCCTAAACGAGCTGTGAAAATTGCGCCTTCGTCAGCCCCCTTTCCCAACTGTATCACATCGCCATCGAAAACCTCTCCTGTCATTGCTTCACGTACGGTTGCCGCAAAAAGCTCCGGTTTGCCTTCGCCAAGTTCCTTAAAAAAGTTCATATCGATTTTCCTCGGAGAGTTGGCTACCTTCGTTAAAATTAAACAATCGAATGCTTTGATATTCCTAGGGTGAAAGATATGCGCAAAAATCAATTGTCAACGCTCTGCGTGGTAATCTCAAGCATGCTGGCAACGCTGGCGAGCGCTCAAGAGGATTCTACAAGAACTCTCATAACGAATGTTCATGTTTTTGACGGGGTAAACGAAGCACGCATCGAGAATGCTAACGTTTTGATCGAAGATAATCTCATAACCGCTGTTTCTTCCGACCCAATCGAAGCCGAGAACGCGGTGGTGATTGACGGTGGCGGTCGCACGATGATCCCAGGATTGATCGATGTCCATTGGCACACGACGTATGCCTACACCCCTGCATCCGTTCTAATGTTGAATCAAGGCGACATGTCGGAAGTGGCCATTCGCAGTATGAAGGGGGCTGAAGAGACTTTAATGCGTGGATTTACCACCGTTAGAGACCCTGGCGGAAATCCGTTTACGATCAAGAAACTGATTGACGCTGGTGAATACCCCGGTCACCGCATTTTGCCCTCCGGACCATTCATGAGCCAAACGTCAGGCCATGCCGACTTTCACACGCTGCTTGAAAACCCAAGAAACTCCAACTCTGAACTGAGTTATTGGGAAAAAAATATGATGGCGATGATTTCTGATGGCGTACCGGAAGTCAGAAAGAGAACCAGAGAAATCCTCAAGTTTGGTGCTACTCAGGTCAAAATCACGACTGGTGGTGGTGTCTCTTCCCAATACGATCCGCTGGATGTGAGCGAGTATTCGGTCGACGAAATTCGTGCGGTAGTCGAAGAGGCAACGAACTTTAACACCTATGTTTTGGCGCATGTGATGACAGACAGAGGTATCCGTACCTCAATAGAAAACGGCGTGATGAGCATTGAGCACGGCTTCTTCGCATCAAGAGAAACACTGGAATTGATGAAGGAAAAAGGCGCTTGGCTCAGTCCTCAGGCGATGTTTGAGGCCGATATGGTTTGGGATAGCCCAGTTAGTGCCAAAAAGTGGAAACAGGTGACTGATGCTGTAGACGCGCTGTACCCAATGGCCGTCGAAATTGGCGTGAATCTCGCCTTTGGCACCGATCAACTCATGGATCCATCAAAGGCGTATCAACAGAGCGAATATCTTGTGAGGTTGGGAACTTGGATGACGCCTTATCAAGCGCTCAAGATAGCGACCTCTGAAAATGCCCGCCTAATGGAAATGAGTGGCCCTCGTCATCCCTACCAAGACGGTCCACTCGGAGTTATCAGAGATGGCGCATACGCTGATCTGATCCTCGTGGACGGCAACCCGCTTGAAAACTTGGAGCTTGTAGGGGACCCACAAGAAAACTTCGACCTGATTATGAAGGACGGAGTCATCTATAAAAACGAGCTTTGAACTGTGTTTCGCTTAGAGCCCAAGTGTCCATAAATGTCTTAAGCTGGCAGGTGATGACGCATTGACCAACATCCAAGTGGCCATACGGTTGAAAAGGATAAGTCATGAAGATTTGGAGAATAGTCTGTGTTGCCTCTTTGATTTCAACGTCGTTGTCCGCAGAAATCGCTGAGTTAGACTGGAACCAATTGATTGATGAAGAATCTCAGGAATACGTAGATCCTTTCAAAGAACTGACACCTGACCAGCTTAGTGGTCTTGTTGAAGTCGTCCGACTAAAGCTCAGACTGGATAGTGGAGCCCATTCCGAAGATGTCCGCAAAAGTCTTGAAGCGAAAATTCTGGAAAATGAGACGCCGCTGCAAAAGGCTGGGATCGACGTTGATTGGTTGATTGAACAACGATGGGTCGTTGCAGAGCGACGAAAGAAAGCCGCCACGGCTGGTAATCCAGAAATTGACGGAAAAGTCGTAAAGCTGGCGGGCTATGCGATACCCGCACCACCGGATCCTGATGGTACAAACGTCGCTTACTTGGTTCCGGAGAGAGGTATGTGCAGCCATACGCCTCCACCGAACCCAAACCAGCTTATTCGTGTTCGATTGCCGGAAGGTTGGTATCCAGAACGCTTTCACGAGCCAGTTCGCCTTACAGGGATAGTTTCTATTTCGCCGTCAGAGAGGACGATGAATTTCGTGGATGGGTTCGTTCCAATGAGAGCAACGTATTCATTTGAAGCTCAGTATGTAGAGGCTGGCGATGATCTCCCAGCTTATGGTTGGAAGTTCACTGACGCGGATGAGGTCAACGATCCAAGCGCCATTGGAAAATTAGGTTCCGGGGCTGCAAAATTTGACGCGTCAAAATTGGCAAGTTTTCGAGCCAAAGCTGCGCGTGAAGCAAATTCGAATTAAAAACCGCCTGTCTTAAGCATATGAAAGCCAGTGTGTGTCTGACGTCAGCACCAATGGGACAGTTTAGGTCGATTTGATAGGAGAGGGTTTCTGGCTCATCGTAACCACCAAGGAGTGGAGATGAGAAAGAAACCCGGAACCAAGCAGAGCCACGGCGAGAAAGTTGTCAAAGACATCCGCCGCGCGAACCATTCTTCCGATGTGTACGCGTCGGGTTTGAGTATCTGGAATGCCTCCTCCGGCATTTTGTCTTGATCAAGCATGTCCGGTCGTCCCCAAGTTTCGCTCAGATTTCATATTGTCATTTTAGACAATTAAAGTCTTTAGCCAATGCGTTCAAGCATGAAAAAAAGTGTTTGTCTTTCGGGAGAAGGAACTCGCAAGGTGTTCCAAATTTCCGTAGCCCTTGTTTTGCAAGATCAAGCACGGGCGGATGTCGGGAATAGTGATAACCACAGCGTCTTGAATGGCTCTCCCAAGCGTTCGGACCTCCGGCCCCGTGCACTAGTGAAGGAACAACAGCGAAATCGACCCTACAAGGATCAGGCTCAACGCCCAAACCACGTCCAGATTGAACCACCCTTTTGAGAGAAAACGCAGGCCCAGCCAGTGGTACACTCCGAACGCAAGAATACCGCCCGAGGCCGTCATAGCCAGGGTGTGTACCAAGGCAACACCAACAGCGATTTTAGCGTTTCCGGTCATTAGATCAGCTACCGCTGCATGGCCCGGGTCCGTGGCGATCGTGCGACAGATGCCCAGATAGATTGGAACCAGCATCAGCCCCGCACCATGCGCCATTGCTGCCAAAAACGACCACAGCGCCAGCCGCGACGGAGGAACCCGCGCAAGGATCCGCGGGTGACGCCGGTTGAACAACAGATAGACGCCCAGTCCGATCACGAGACAGGCTGCGAAGATCTGAATCTCTCGCTGCCATTCGGCCAGAAACAGCAGCGCGGTAAAGGGAAACAGAATGGCGCCCATTGCCACCAGATGCCCGGCCGCCAGCGCGATCAGCGCCTTGAACAGACTGTTGCGGCTTTTGTCCATCAACGCCGCGGACACGGCCAGGGGCCAACCCATACCCGGATTGACCCCGTGATATATGCCCGAGGCGACAACAGCCCACCACAGGGCTGTTGCCGTGTCTAATCCGTCCACGCGTCAGACAGACGGGTAGCAGAAACTATCTGTTGAGCAGTCTCCGCCTTCGAGGCGGATCTGGTGGCTGCGATAGCCTTTGGGGAACTCGACATAGAAATCCTTGTCCAGCTCCAGACCACCGTTTTCCCCGACATTGGCCATGACCATTTGTCCGCCCTCATCGTCCGGGTAGAACTGATCGTCCCATGTCGAATACAGCGAGTTGGTCCAATAGACCCGTTTGCCGTCCCGGCTGATCTCAACCATTTGGGGGCCGTAAACAAAATCCTTGCCGTTGGGGTGTTTCGCCCCGCGCGCAATCCCGCCAAGCTCGACCTTGCCGGTCAGCTTGGGGTTCATTGGGTCAGAGACATCATATTGATGCATTTCACCCTGGCCCCAACAGGCGACGTAGAGGTACCTGTCGTCCAGGCTCAGGTCGATGTCGGTGACCAACGGAGGTACGGCCTCAAATCCCTGCAACAGAGGCGGAAGGTTCTCGGCCTTCTCAGGTCGCGGATCAATCGTGATCGTCTTTTTCGCCTCGAAGGTTCCGTCATCCTTCTGCCACCAGGTGAAAATTGCGCCCTGCAGGTTTGTTGTGTCCACGACGACACCGCAGAATCCATAATCCTTTGCCGGATCATGAGCGGGCCGAATTTCCAGAGCCATCTGGTGGTTCTCACCCAGATCAATGGTTTGCACGTTACGACGTTCGCGCAGGTTCCAGAAATGGATCTTGTGACCGTATTTATTGGACAGCAAATCCTCGGCCACGATCCCGTTTTCGAACTGCGGCGGCAGCCCCCATTCAGAACTCACCATGTAGTCGCGCGGAATATTCCACCAGAAATCATAGTGCTTGTCCTGTTCCCCGCGGTCCATCTCGTAGCGGCCAAGGATATCAAAGGTCTCGCAGTCCATGATGAAAATGCCCGGAGGACCATCTGTGCCATCGGCCCCACCGCCGCCGAGTGTCGAAACATAAATCCCTTCGGGACCACAGTGGATTGTGTGCGGGCGGGAATAGCCCGTTTTGGCGAACACCTCTTCAGGTTCGATGATCTTGTGAATCTTCGCCTTCAGGGGTTCCTTCACGTCGATCACGTAGATGCGCGAGGACCGGATACCCGGTACGATCAGATACCTGCGTTCCAGAAAGGCATGCCCCGTCAGGGGCGAAAGTGCAGAAGAGCACGCGTTCCATCCAAAGTGATGAAACTCATCACCCTTGTTGGGCATGATGAGCTGATGGACGATCTGGCCGTAGGTCTTTGATTTCGGGTCAACGTCCACAACGGCCAGGCCATCCGGCTGTGAGCCGTCCGGACTGAGCATCAATGTGAAGGCAAGCGTTTCCGCTGGTGCCTCCATAGCAAGTTTCGGAGTTGCGTGAAAAGTCGGGTCAGGTCTCAGGTTCATAACTGGCTCCTCCCAGGCCGCGAGCGCCAGACCTAAATCAGGTTCCGTCTGGTATCGCCCAGAACACAGAATGCCACATATTCAAGATTCGCAGAAACGCCACGGATTCAGAGCCCTGTTTCGAACCTAGGAAACGGCGTGCTTTTGCTTAGGCAGACACCCAATTCAGGAACGTGACAGCCGAAGATTTGTCCGCTGCGCGCGGCATCAGGCAACCGTAGTACCCGCGCTGTGTTTCGATACGTCGGCTTGTGATCGGGGCAAGCTGGCCGAGGTCGAAATGATCCTGCAACAGCGTCTCCCACCCCAGGATGACGCCATCGCCGTTCAATGCCGCCTGCAGATAGACCATGAAGCTGGTGAATTTCTGATCGGTCGTGGGCGGTCGTATAGAAATGCCTGTGCCATCGAAGAAGGTTGCCCAGTCGTTGCCGTGTATACCCATCGTCAGGCACAGAAGGTTTTGCTGTGCCAGTGCCTCAAGGTCATCACCGATTGAGGCCGCAAGGGCGGGCTTTGCGACGGCAACCATGGTCTCGTGAAAGATTGGGGCCTTGCGCGTGCCCGGTAAACGGTCCGGATGATTGAAGGCAATCACAACATCCGTTTCTGTGTCATAGGCGTCATTCTGATCCCTTGAGATCAACTCGATCGAGATATTGGGGTGCAAGGCGCGAAACTCGGGCAATCGTTTCATCAAATAACAACTGGCAAATCCAATGGTCGTATTGACGGAAACACATGATTGGTCCGGTCGCTGGCGTACCTGTTCCAGTGCGCTGCTGACCTGCATGATGCCGCCCGAAAGTGCGCGGTAAAGGACCTCGCCTTCCCGCGTGAGCGTTGCAAAGGGTCGGGTTCGTTGCAAAAGTTTGACGCCCAGCTCGGATTCCAACTCGGCCACGCGGCGACTGATCGCGGGCTGCTGAACATTCATCTCGCGCGCCGCACGCGTGAAATTTCGATGCCGCGCGACCGACTCAAATGCGGTCAGAAGTTTCCAGTTCAAGGCCGCCATTCTATTCCCCCAGGGAATGGAAATTATAAGGTTTTCCGACGTTCCCCTGATGAATAGGGCAAAATAGTCTTCTTCAAAAGTCCCATCATTCCGAATGGAGTGACCAATGAATTCGCAAAAACCACGTACGCCGCACGTGCCATCCCAATGGTTTCCGTCATGAAATCCCGGGCGGCCGTCATGTACGGCAAGGCAGAACCTCTTGTCGTGGAAACGTTGGATTTGGCCCCGCCGCGCAAAGGCGAGGTGTTGGTTCGCATGGGGGCGGCCGGGGTTTGCCATTCCGACTATCACGTGATCTCAGGTCAGGCCGACCATGAGTTGCCGGTTGTCTTGGGTCATGAAGGTGCCGGTCGGGTGGTACGGCTGGGTGAAGGGGTGCGTGATCTGTCCGTCGGCGAACATGTCGTGCTGAGCTGGATCCCCTATTGCGGCGATTGCTTCTTTTGCAGGCATGAGCAAACCCACTTGTGCAAGACCTATGAAGCGCCGCTTTGGGACGGCACGATGATGGACGGGACATGCCGGTTGTCCAATTCAGATGGTCCGGTACGTCATTTGTCGATGCTGGCCTGCTGGGCGGATCACGTGGTGGTGCCCCAGGAAAGCTGCGTCCGCATCGACAAATCCGTCCCGTTCGAGGTTGCCGCCTTGCTGGGTTGTGCAGTCACGACGGGTGTTGGGGCCGTGCTGAACCGCGCTCGGGTCAAGCCTCGATCAACGGTTGCCGTCATCGGCGCGGGCGGAGTTGGCCTGTCGATCATCATGGGCGCGAAGCTGGCTGGTGCGGGCAGGATCATTGCAATTGACGCCTCGCCCGATGCCGAAGCCAAAGCGCGTGAGTTGGGGGCCACAGATTTCATCCTTGCTGACGTGGATGTCAGCGCTTGTATCAAAGAAATGACGGCGCACGGCGCGGATCATGTGTTTGAGGCTGTCGGGAAACGCGCCCTGCAACGGGTTGCATTGGATTACTGTCGCCCCGGCGGACAGGTGACTTTTGTTGGACTGGATGCCAATGACGCAACCATAGACCTGCCCACTACAGACATTACCAGGGCCGAGATCACTGTCACTGGCTCTATCTTTGGGTCGGCCTGCACAACGCGCGATTTTGCGGCCTATGCGCAGCACTATTTGAACGGCGATCTGCCAATCGACCAATTGATCGGGCGGCGCTATCGGCTTGATCAGATCAATGAGGCGATTGCTGACATGCTGGCTGGAAAGGAGGGGCGTGGCATAATCCTGTTCGATGAGGTCGCGCATGGCTGAGCGGAGCGAAGGACCCTTTTTCGCGGGCGAGATGCTGAGCATGTCGGGATCGCAAACCGTTTCAGGCGCTGAACCAGCCCTGGTCAGGTTGGCCCGCTTTGCTGCCAAAGATCCGCTGGACGCGGATCCCAACACACTCGCCATTTTGCGCAGTGGTGTGATTGACACCTTGGGCTGCATCCATGCGGGTGTGAAAACAGATGTCGCGCGCCTTGCGCGAGAGGGTGTTCGGGCCATGGTCGCGACCGGTCCTGCGACCGTAATCGGAACGGACATGACAACCGCCCGACCTCAGGCCGCATTCCTGAACGCGGTCGCGGGGCACGCGCTAGACTTTGACGATTGGGAAATTCCGGGCAACGCGCACCCGACCGCGGTTCTGTTGCCTGCTTTGCTGGCGGTGGCCGGACCGCAGACCAACGGAGCGGAGCTTGCGCGGGCCTACCTTGCGGGTTTCGAAGTGATCGCACGGTTGGGCGAGGCGATGAATTTCCAGCACTACGATGCCGGCTGGCATTCCACCGCAACGCTGGGTGCCCCGGCCGCCGCCGCGGCCTGTGCACGCTTGATGGGATTGTCGGTGGCGGAAACGACACATGCCATGTCTTTCGCCATCAGTTCGGCCAGCGGGTATACCTGCCAGTTTGGCTCTCATGCAAAGCCAATTCAGGCGGGTTTTGCAGCCCGCGCCGGCGTTGAAGCAGCGTGCCTTGCCCAGGCAGGCTTGACCGGCCAGCCGCATGTTTTGGACCACGCAAGGGGCAGCGCCGCGTTGATGAGCGGATTGAATTCTGACCGGATGAACGCCGCTCTCGAAAAGCTCGGCACCGGTTATGCCCTAACCGAACATGGGTTGGTTCTGAAGCCCTGGCCAAGTTGTGGATACACGCATCGCCTCATGACCTGCGCGGTGCGCATGAATCAGAGGATCTCGCCAGACGGGATCAAGCAGATCGATCTGCATCTACCGGATTTCCACGGTGCTGTGCTGCCCTTTGGCCAGCCGACGAACCGCGCCGAGGCTTTGTTCAGCGCGCCTTTTGTCGTGGCGATGGGGGTGCTGCGCGGTGGGTTGACGCTGTCCGATCTTAGGGCCGGAGTTTGGGCCGACCCCGAGGTGGCCGATCTGATCGCGAAAACCAAAATGCATGCCTTTGCGCCAATCCGCCCTGACCTGAACTATTCGGAAAATGACCCTGACCGCATCGTTGTTTCGCTGACGGATGGGACAGACATCGAGGACACCTGCGCCTATCCACTAGGCGCGCCACAGGCACCCATGAGCGACGCTCAGATTTGGGAGAAGTTCCATGCCAATACCGGTCGGCACTCGGACGCGTGGGCGGCCAAGTTGCACAACTGGCCAGAACATCCGGGCATTGGCGCACTTTTGACCCAGCAAGGAGTCCCGTGATGAGCAGATCAAGATCAGGCCGCGCGGCACGGCATGCCGAACGTCAGGGCGGTGCGGGTTCGGGACCCAGCGAAGCTATCTGGCCCGGCATTGAGGGCGGGCGTTATCGTCCGATCCCGGCCCACGGGATCGAAGCCATCCACCAGACCGCCTTGCGTATTCTAGCCGAGGTCGGGTTGGCCAGCGCAACTCCGCGCTGCATTGATACGGTCACAGCTGCGGGTGGGTCCGTTTCCAAGGCTGGCAGATTGTTGTTTCCGCCAGAGCTTGTCGAATGCACGCTGGAAACTGCGGGACGTGGTTTCAAGCTGTTTGGACAACGTCCGGAATACGATCTTGATCCAAGCGGGACGCGTATTCATCTGGGCACTTCGGGCGCGGCGGTTCACATCGTCGATAGCAAGACGGGCCAGATACGGGACAGCACTCTGGCCGATCTGCACGACATGGCCCGGCTGGCACAGGCGCTGCCGAACATCCACATGTTCCAACGCACGGTCGTGGCGCGCGACATCGAAGATACGCATGCGATGGAATTGAATACAGCCTATGCCTGCGCCGCCGGGACGGCCAAGCCGATTGGTACATCTTTCAGTTCCGTGGCAACCATGCAGTCGGCGGTTGAGATGTTCCATATGATCGCAGGCGGTGAACAGGCATGGCGCGCGCGGTCCTTCTGTTGTGTTTCCACCTGCTTTGTCGTGCCGCCCCTCACGTTTGCCGAAGAAGCGCTTGGCATCATCGAATGCGCCGCTGAAACCGGCACGCCGCTGAAACTTGTCTCGGCGGGTCAGGCCGGGGCAACCAGCCCTGCCCCGCTTGCGGGCGCGGTCGCCCAGCAAACAGCCGAAGTGCTGGCCGGGCTGGTCTATGTGAACCTGCTGAACCCCGGTCACCCCGCGCTTTTTGGTGCTTTGCCCTTTGTCAGCGATCTGCGCACGGGGGCCATGTCCGGGGGCAGCGCTGAACAGGGCGTGTTGATGGCGGCCTGTGCCCAGATGGCGCAATACTACGGCATTCCCTGCGCCGTCAGCGCAGGTATGACGGACAGCAAAATGCCCGACTTTCAGGCAGGGTACGAAAAGGGCATCACCGAGCTTCTCAGCGCGTTGGCGGGCGCGAACCTGATCTACGAGGCGGCGGGCATGTACGGGTCACTACTGGCGGCCAGCAAGGAGAGCTTTGTTCTGGACAACGACATGATCGGTTCGGTCATGCGAGCGACGCGCGGTTTTGAGATAAACGAAGACGCCTTGGCCTTTGACGTCATCCGCGAGGTTTGCCTGAACGGTCCCGGCCATTTCCTGGGCAGTGGACAAACCTTGGGACGCATGCAGAGCGATTACTTCTACCCCGACCTTGCGGATCGTGCGACGCCGCAGGCCTGGGCAGATGCCGGCGCACCATCGACACTTGAGGCCGCGCGCACGCGGACCGAAGAAATCCTGGCCCGAGATGCCAATCCAGTCTTTGGGGCTGAAACAACGGCCGCCATCTTTCTGCGGTTTCCTGAGATTTCGGCAAGATGGGGCTGAGGCCCCGGCGCATACACTAGGGGGCTGCCGCCAGAATCTCAACTTCGACTTTGAATTCTGGTCGCGTAAAGCCGCTGACAATCAACAGGGTTGAGCTTGGCAAGCGGCTGGTCGACGCAAGAAACTCATCTCGGGCGCGCATGTAATCCGCCATATGGGACCGGTCGGTGACAAAGGCGCTGACATGCGCGACGTCGCTTGCACTCATGCCCGCTGATCCAAGTATTTTCTCGATGTTCTGAAAGCAAATCACCGCCTGATCATAGGCCTCCTCGGGGATGGTCCCATCCAGGCGAATCCCCAGTTGCCCCGAGGTTTGCACCATCCTCCAGTCGCCCGGAATTTCGACGCCATGCGCATAGCGCGCGAACGGCGGCGGCATGTCTGTTGGGCTTAACGCTTTCATTTCCCGTACTCTTTTTCGCTGTCAATTTAAGCTTGCGAGTTTGAATATTCTTTGCAAGTCTTAAAGCCATTCTCTGGCACGGATATTCCAAGGGCCACGTAAAACCACTGTCGTTCAAGGAGGGCGATATGGGAGAACGTGTTCTTTTGGTGCGCCATGGGAATGATCCCACCGATGATCGAATTGTCACCTGGCTTGGCCGGGCAGGCTTGGAAACCGACAGCCAAAAACCCTTTGTCGGCGACCCTCAGGGTGAGCGGGGAATGGGATATATGGCCCGCCTTTCTGGGAGGGCCGCATGAGTATTCAAGGCTATTGGGCCGATCACAAGGCACCGGATTTCCGAGATCTGCCGGATGATATGATCGCGGTGCTGCCTGTTGGTGCAACCGAACAGCACGGACCGCATCTGCCGGTATCCGTTGACAGTGATCTGGTGGCCGCGGTGGTCGATCGCACGTTGCCGCGGTTGGGTCCCGAGCAGAATGTGCTTGTCCTGCCGGGGTTGACCGTCACCAAAAGTGGTGAACACGATCGGCATCCCGGAACCCTCAGCCTGTCCGCAGATACTCTGCTGGCGGTCTTGCGCGACATCGGAGCCTCGGTCGCGCGGGCGGGTGTGAAGCGGCTTGTGCTGTTCAACGGCCATGGGGGCAACACTGCGGTGTTGGAAACCGCCGCGCGTGACTTGCGGATCTCGCACGAGTTGATTGTCGCCACATGTTCGTGGTTCGGGTTTTCCGAATGGGACAGCGTTCTTGACCCCGATGCGGCCTCGGTCGACTTGCATGCCGGAGAGTCCGAGACCTCATCTATGTTGGCGGCGCGAACGCATCTGGTGGATATGAACCGGGCGCAGAATTTTGTTCCCGCGATCCGCACATGGGAAAAGCAGTTCAACCATATCGGTCTGACGGGACAAGCCGCACGGCCGGGCTGGATCATTGATGACCTGCATCCGGATGGGGCCTGCGGGGATGCCTCTGCCGCGACCGTGAAAAAGGGGGAACGCCTGTTGAACACGGCCGCCGCCAATTTCGCGCAGTTTCTGGCCGAGTTCGCCCGGTTCGATCACCGGAGGGGCACGACATGAATGTGCTGCCCTCTTCCGATCTGCTGACCGTCGAAAACGTTCTCGTGCCGTCCTCGATGATCGCCAACGCGCACGAGTTCGGCGGCGTTCCGGTTTCAGACTGTGTAATTGGCGATTTGGTTATCCGTGATGGACACGCCGTCGCATTGCAGCCCTGTGCAGGGCAGGCGCAAATTTCGGGCCTCGTCATGCCGCGCCTGACCGAATGCCATGTCCACCTGGATAAATGCCACACGATTTCAAGAATGGACCGGGTGGGCGGAGATCTGAGCGCCGCCATAGAGGCCCAGTACCGTGACCGCGTCCTCTGGACCGAGGATGATCTGCGGCAACGAGCGGAACGGGGTTTGAAAGAGCTGATGTCCTCGGGCTGTGGCATCGTGCGCAGCCATCTGGACTGGTCGCCCGAACCGGGCTCAGACACGCATCCGCTGGCGTGGCATGTACTGCGCGACCTGGCAAAAGACTTCGAAGACAGGGTCTTGCTGCAGGTCGCGCCGCTGATCGACACTACAGAGCTGACGGACGCCGCGCGCGCGGATGCGATAGGTCAGGAAATCGCCAATGGCAGCGGTGTTCTGGGCGTGTTCGTCCTGGATCAATCGGATCGTCACGCCGCAATTTCAGCCGCAGTGCGCGTGGCCGAGAAATACGGGCTGGCGCTTGATTTTCACGTGGACGAAGGCCTGCATGACGGGCTGGACGGGCTTGAGATCATTGCGGACACCCTCATCGAGACGCGATTTCAGGGCCCTGTGCTGTGTGGTCATGCCTGCAGCCTGATCAATCTGGCAGGCGAGTCCTTGCAGGCGCTTTTGGACAAGATTGCGCGGGCCGGGTTGACGATAGCCAGCCTGCCAACGTCCAACCTGTACCTGCAGGGGCGCGATACCGGCACACCGGACCGGCGCGGGATCACGCGGATCGGCGAGTTGAGCGCCGCTGGTGTGCCGGTTGTCGTTGGGACGGACAACGTGCGTGACGCCTTTTGTCCCCTTGGTCGCCATGATCCCCGCAAAAGTCTGGAACTGGCGGCCCTGACGGCGCATCTGGACCCGCCATTTGGTGATCTGTTGCCCATGATCACCACGAACGCTCAAAGGGCGCTGGGGCTTTCCGCAACAACCGTGGATGGGGCAGCGGTCCAGGACCTGCTGATCTTTGATGCGGCATCTACATCCGACTGGCTGACCCGAACCACCGAACCCAAACCTTTGGCAAATGTCCTGACAGGAGACCTTGCATGACTTCGATTTCAGGAAAATCCGACTTGGACTGGGCCGCGTTTGCCGAACGCTTGGCCCCTGTCGAGGTCATTGATGAACCCGTTCTGGTGAAAAAACGGTCTCGGGATTTCTTTTGGTACAGCCCGATCCTGAACCAACAGCTCAAGCGCAGCTTTGGCGATCTTGTCGCCCTGCCGAAAACCGTTGAAGAGATGGCGCATTGCCTCAAAACCGCGCATGACGCGGATGCCCCAGTCGTGCTGCGCGGTGGCGGGACGGGTAACTACGGCCAGGCCGTGCCTTTGCATGGTGGGCTGATCATCGAAACCACCGGTCTCAACCGAATTCTGGAAATCGGAGACGGCTTTGTTCGCGCCGAGGCGGGCGCGCTGATGGCCGATGTAAACGCGGCGCTGATGGCACAGGGGTGGGAAATGGCCATGTTCCCTTCAACGCAGGATATCGCGACGATCGGCGGGTTTGTCGCGGGCGGGTCCGCCGGCATTGGCTCGATTGCGAACGGTGTCCTCAGAGAGCCCGGCAACATCCTGCAGCTCAAGGCTTTGTCCGTTGAAGAAAACCCGCAGGAATATGTGTTCGAAGGTCAGGACGTTCTGCAGATCCACCACGCCTGGGGCTTGAACGGGGTCATTACCGAAGTGACGCTGCGCACGGTCCCTCACCCAGATTGGATCGGGTGTATGGCAACATTCGACAGCTACCAGGAATGCTACTCCGCCGGGTACGCGGTTGCGACTGACGATCAGATCGGATGCAAACTGGCCAGCACGGTCGATGCGCGGATCGTCGAGTATTTTCCCCGCCTGAAAGGCCATGTCCGACCCAACAAGCACCTGCTTGTTTCGCTGGTGCCCGCGACTGATATGCAGCAGTTTCGCGACCTCATCGCGGATCAGGGCGGATGCCTTGATTTGGAATTGACCGAGGAGGATCGGAAGGCAGCGTCGCTGCCGCATGTGTTTGAGTTTGCATACAACCACACCACCTTACAGGTTTTGAAAGCGGACCGGTCAGCGACCTACCAGCAAATCGGTGTGCCGGACGCCTCCGATGCCGATGCGGTTGCAAAGGTTGGTGCGGCCTTTGGCGAGGACGTTTGGCAACATCACGAATTCTCGCTACTGAACGGCGAAGTCGTCGCCTTTGATCTGCCAATCATCTGGTATTCCACCGAAGATCGCCTGCGAGAGATCGGTCGGATTTACGAAGAACACGGTCACAGCGTCTACGACGCCCACAGTTTCCACGTGGAAAGCGGTGGATTGAAAACCGCCGATTACCTGCATCTCGCATGGAAAAAACGACTGGACCCCAAGGGGTTGCTGAACCCGGGAAAATCCCGCGCCTGGGATCTGGTGAAGGACCTGCCACCCGAAGAAATCGAAGCCAAGGCAACTGTGTAAGAGGTCGCCATGTCCGCATTTGAAACACGCCCCCTGAACCCGGAATTCGGTGTCGAAGTCACCGGGATCAATCTGGCCGACGCCACTAAGGATCGGTTGTTTGGACAGGTCCGCGCCTTGTTCGAAGAGCATTCTGCCCTTCTGTTCCGCGGTCAGGACATCTCGGACGACCAACACAAGCAACTGGCCGAGCTTTTCGGCCCCATCGAGGATCGAAAAGCCGACGAGCGCAAAAACGGCGAGAAATTCGAGGTTCCGACAGTTTCCAATGTGCGCGATGACGGGTCGATCACCGAAGAAATGGACCTGCACACGCTGAACCTGAAGTCGAATTTCCTATGGCATTCGGACAGCACCTTTTTGCCCACCCCTGCCCTTACGAATATTCTGATCGGGCGCGTTGTCACGACCGAGGGCGGGGCTACGGAACTGGCCAGCACACGCGCGGCCTGGGCAAACATGCCCGACAGTCTGAAAGCAAAGGTGCAAGGGCGCGGTATCTGGCATCGCTATAGCCATTCGCGCCGCAAAATCTCGCCCGAACTGGCCGAGTTGCCAATGTTCAACAAATGGCCGGACCAGCATTGGAACGCGCTGTGGCGCAATCCGGTGAACGGACGCGAGGCGCTCTATATCGCGTCGCACGCATTCAAACTGGATGGCTATGACGAAGCCGATAGCCAGGCGATCATCGAAGAGCTCATCGACTTCTGCACGCAACCGCAGTTTGTCTATTCCCACAACTGGCAGGTCGGCGACGTTCTGATCTGGGATCAGCGCGCCGTGCTCCATCGTGGCACGCCGTGGCCCTACGAACAGCCACGCGTGCTGTCGAGCATCTGCTCGACCGTCACGGAAGCCGACGCAATCGAAACCATGCGCATATCACAATAGAACCCGGCAACCCGGCCGGGCACCAGATGGCGAAACACGCCGCACCCACCGAGGGGTCCACCTCACGACCAACAGAGAGGAAAACATATGACTTTCAGAACCCGTACAGGGAAACCACTGCCCAAAGTGGTCACTGATCAGGCCAAAAAGGTTGGCAATGACGCGGTGAACCGCCGCGAGTTTCTGGCGATTGCCAGTTCATTCGGAGCCACCGCCGCCACAGCCTATGCGATGCTGGGCCTGCCCACGCCGGCAGAGGCCGCAGCAGAGCCAAAACAAGGTGGTACGGTGCGCATCCAAATGGACGTACGTGGTCTGAAGGACCCGCGTACGTTCGATTGGAATGAAATTGCGAACTATGCCAAAGGCTGGCTGGAAAACCTTGTCACCTATGAAAACGACGGCACATTCAAACCCGCCCTTCTGGAAAGCTGGGAGATTTCGGATGACGCGCAGACTTATACGCTAAAAGTCCGTCAGGGCGTGACCTGGAACAATGGCGACGACTTCACGGCAGATGACGTGGCGCGCAACATTGCCGGTTGGTGCGACAAGTCGGTTGAGGGCAACTCGATGGCCGGTCGTTTCTCGGTTCTGGTCAATCCTGAAACCGAGCGTGCTCTGGACGGCGCGATTGAGGTCGTGGACACGCATACAGTTCAACTGAACCTGCCGCGCCCGGATATTTCGCTGATCGCGGGCATGGCGGATTATCCGGCGGCCATCGTCCATTCCTCGCATGATGCCGAGAACATGCTGGGCAATCCGATCGGGACCGGGCCCTACCTGCCCGAAAGCCTTGAAGTTGGCGTAAAAGGTGTGCTGGTCCGCAATGAGGACCACACCTGGTGGAATGCCGGAAACGGCGCATGGCTCGACCGTATCGAGTATATCGACTTCGGAACCGACCCGTCGGCGCACCTTGCGGCTGCGGATGCTGGCGAAGTCGACATGATTTACATCTCGGAAGGTGAGTTCATCGACATCCTCAGTTCGCTGGACGGCTGGGTTGAGAATGAGGTCGTCACAATGGCGACGATCGTCATCCGCCCAAACCAGCTGGCCGAAGTCGATGGCGTGCAGCCCTATGCCGACAAACGTGTCCGTCAGGCCATATCAATGGCCGTGGACAACGCTGTGTTGCTTGAACTTGGGTATGGCGGTCGCGGTGCCGTTGCCGCCAACCACCATGTCGGCCCGGCGCATCCGGAATACGCAGATATCGGCATGCCGACCTATGACCCTGCCCGCGCCCTTGAACTGATCAAGGAAGCCGGGATGGAAGACTATGAGCACGAGCTGCTGTCCATCGACGATGCTTGGCGCAAAGACACCACCGACGCGGTTGCCGCTCAGCTTCGGGACGCCGGAATCAAGGTCAAGCGTACGGTTCTGCCGGGATCGACCTTCTGGAATGACTGGGCGAAGTACCCGTTCAGCTCAACCAACTGGAACCACCGTCCACTGGGCGTTCAGATCTGGGCTCTGGCCTATCGGTCGGGTGAGCCGTGGAACGAGTTTGGCTGGGCCAATCCCGAATTTGACGCGATCCTCGAACAAGCGCTTGCTACAGCCGACGTCGAGAAACGCCGCGAGTTGATGGCCCAAGGCGAGCAGATTGTCCGCGACGAAGGTGTGACGATCCAGCCGTACTGGCGGTCGCTCTACAATCACACCCGCGAAGGGCTTGGCGGAGCTGCCCAGCATATCTCGTTGGAAATACGTCCAGCGCAGATGTATTGGAGTTAATGACGCTGCGGGGTGGCTTGTGTCACCCCGCGCCACTTGCGGAGTAAGTCAGATTGTTTGAACTGGTGGTCTTGGTTGCGCAAACCGCAGCCGTCTTTTTTCTTGCCGCATGGCTGAGCACAGGTTTCATCGAGAACGTTGTCCATCCCGATCTCAACGAGACATTCACCAACCAAGTGCTGACAATGGAGCGGATGCGCGAAGAGTACCCCGAGGCGTATGAGGTCGTCGCCCATCGCCGCATCCAAAACCCCGCGATGCAAAAGTTCCTGTTCAAACTGATCGTCTGCTGGGAAGGCATCGCGACCCTTACCCTATGGGCCGGGGTCTTGTGGCTCATCCTTGCCATCATGGGCGTTGTCGATCCCGCAAGCGCCCGCGCCATCGGCGTGCTGGGTGTTTTGCTTTTCACGGCGACATGGGCCGGGTTTTTGATAGTCGGAAACTGGTTCTGCTATTGGTTTTGCCACGAAGGGGCGCAGAACACCCATTACCAGATGACGTTATGGGGTATGGCGACGATAATTCTGTTGGTTGTTGCTTAAAGCGAAGCACTTCTGCGTGGTCATGGTTTTGGGGCGATTTCGCCCAGCCAAGCACGGAATGTGCTGATGGGAGAAGACCGCTCATCACCGTCTCGGCAAACGAAGCAAAGGGCATTTTCGTCTTCAATGCTGATATCACTCACGTAGATCAATCGCCCTGCGTCCAGGTCGCCCTCGACAAGAACCTGACGCACCAGAATGGCACCTTGCCCATCAATGGCAGCCGCAATCAAAACGGCCGAGTTCGGGAAGGCCAAACTCTTTGACTGAACATCCGGGTCGACCAACCCAGCTTGGGTCGCCCATCTGTCCCACTGAGGATGAAACTGATCATGCAATAGGGGCAGTTGGATGATGGTTTCAGGCCCAACCAAACCCTCTGCCAAAGACGGCGCAGCAACAACGACGAGGCGTTCATTCACAAGACGTTCGGAGTAAAGCCCAGCCGACTGTTGGCCGCCGTACCGCAAGGCTACGTCGACCTCGCTGTCAAAGAAGTCGATGATCTGATCATCGGTATCCAGTCGAATGGAGATGCCCGGATGACGTTCGCGGAACTCCGGAAGCCTTGGCACAAGCCATTTGATCGCCAGGGATGATGAAAGCGACACCGTTACCGAACGCCGGGGTCTTGTCCGCTTTACCGCGCCAATCCCTTGCTGCAAGGTCGCAAATGACTCCTGCGTGAAGCGATGCAGACGGGCACCTTCCTCGGTCAGCTGTACGCCACCCGGCAACCTGTGCAGCAGCCGAACATCCAGATATTGCTCCAGTTGCTTGATCTGGCGGCTGACAGCGCCATGCGTCACGCCCAGATCATCGGCTGCCTTGCTGATGTTCAGGCGCGCTGCGGTTGCGTCGAAGGCTTGCAAAGCACGTAGGTGTCTGATGTTCGTCATAGATGTGAGTTTATCTCACATACTTGCGCCGTAAAGTCGTTTGGAAGGTGGATTCCCGCCGCTTATCTTTGACAGGAAATATCACAGCGGAGACTATCAGATGACTGATGTCAAAGTGGCCCTGATGACCGGAACCGGCCAGGGCATCGGACGAGGATGCGCCATCGAAATGGCGAAAGCGGGCTACAAGGTCTCGCTGATGTCCCCCTCAACGCGGTCCATGGATCTGGCAAAGGAATTGGGGGGGATCGGACGCCAGGGCTCGGTCCTCGATACGGCAGATTTACAGGCGATGGTCGATGCCACGCTCGACACCTACGGCAGGATCGATGCGGTCGTCAGCAACATGGGCCATGGTGGTGGCGTGCCGGAAGCCATCAAGACGGTCGGCTTTGATCCGGACTTTGTTGGACCACTGCTGGAATTGCCGGATGAGCTTTGGCACGAAAGCCTGGATATGTATGTCCTAAACGTCGTCAAGCTGGCCCGCATTGTAACTCCGATCATGATTGAACAGGGCGGCGGTTCTTTTGTGAACATCTCGTCCATGAACACGGTCGAACCGCGCGCGCCTTATCCGATGAGCATGCTGCGCGGTGCGCTACACAGTTTTGCCAAGCTGTTCGGAGATCGATACGCCCGCCACAACATCAACATGAACAACCTGATGCCCGGCTTTTGTGAAAACGTGAACCTGTCAGATCTGGCAAGACGGTCTATCCCTGCGCAACGCCCGGCCACATTTGCCGAGATTGGACAGGCCTGTGTCTTCCTTGCGTCCGACGGCGCGCGTTACATTAGTGGCCAGAACATCCTGTCGGATGGAGGAATGAACCGCGGGGTTCGATGAGTTCGGAAAGGGGAAAGCATGATCGTAAGATCGCTTGGAGATGTCGTAGGCACAGAGCGGGACGTAACCGGACCGGGATGGAACAGCAGGCGGCTATTACTGGCGTCTGACGGCATGGGCTTTTCGATGACGGACACTGTCATCAAAAAAGACGCCGTGCTCGAGCTTGAATACACCCATCACCTGGAAGCGTGCTACTGCATCGAGGGAAGAGGTCAGATCAGGCGCTTCGACGACCAGACATGGTACGCGTTGCAGCCCTTCACACTGTACGCCTTGGACAAACACGACAGACATCTTGTGCAAGCGCTGGATGCGGACCTTCGGCTGATATGCGTCTTCAATCCCCCCCTTACCGGAGGAGAGGTGCATCGCGAAGACGGAAGTTATGCGCCGATTGAGAAGTGACGGGAAGGGCCCAGACTTCCGGAAATGCGAGTTTTGTACACGCCTGCTCCGAACGCTGTGTCTGCCGCTCAGTCATTGGGTGGTTCGTAGGGATCTGGTGTTCCCGGCGGGATCGGCGGGTACTCCTCGAATGTTGCGATGTGTTCTTGCAACTGAGGCAGCGCCTTTTCCACCGCCCATGTGTGCGGGAAGAGAACGCTTTCGCGCTCATGCGGATCATTCAGAAGGTTGTAAACCCTTGGTGTGTCAAAGGACTCTGTCGCGCCAAAAGCCGTGGTGTTTTCTTTGAACAAGACCTTCCAATCCTTCCATTTGACGCCGAAAATCTGCTCGCCCATGTAAACAATTACACCTTCTCGGTTAGAGTTAGGCTGGACACCAAGAAAGAACTCGGACTGGTCGATGCCATCAAAGGCCCGGTCTGCGGGCACCTTGCCGCCCGCAAATGCCGCAAGCGTCGGATACAGGTCCATTGAATGGACAACATCGTTGCTTTCTGAACCGGCGGGGATCTTCCCTGGCCACTTGATCGCGAAAGGTACGCGCATGCTGCCTTCGAGGCTTGTGAACAATGTGCCACGCCATGGCCCAGCGGTGCCATGAACAGCTGGCACTGGAGAAACATTGGCGTTTCCTACCGGAAGGGCTTCTGGGCCGTTGTCAGCTGTAAAGATCACTACCGTGTCGTCAGAAACGCCCGCCGCTTCAAGCGCGGCAACAATGCGACCGATGTAAGTGTCTGTCTGCAGCAAGATATCGGCCCAGACACCGTTGCCGGTGGCTCCATCAAACTCCTCGGACGCAATATTTGGATAGTGGGTTTGAGTATATGCAAGATAAATGAAAAACGGAGCGTCTTCCTTGCTCTTGGCGTCGATGAATTCGATGGCTTTTTTTGTCAGGTCACCGTCTATCTCGCCACGATAGTCCAGGTCGTAGTCCCGTGCCACTTTCGCGGGTTCGCCCGCAAAACCCTGCATGACGACAGGCTCTTCCATGTTTGCTTCTGCAAAGCCCGGGAGCGAGCGCCAGACAGTAACGTCAGTGGTCTCGACACCATAGAATTCATCGAAGCCTTGGTTTGTGGGAAAGCGTCCCTCGGTCCAGCCGAGATGCCATTTACCATACATGGCCGTGTTATACCCGACGTCCTTGAGCATCTCGGCCATCGTGATTTCCCATTGGGTCAAGCCGTAGACACCGCCTCCCAATGGGACTGTGTGATTGCCGCTTCTGATACCATAGCGCCCGGTCATGGTAGCTGCGCGGGAGGGCGTGCACTGACTTTCCACATTGAAATTCGTAAGCCGTAACCCTTCGGCAGCCAGAGCGTCCATTTCCGGAGTCGCTGTACCACGGATTATACCACCGCCGTTGAACCCTGGCTCACCCCAGCCAAAATTATCTAAAAATATGAAGACGATATTGGGTTTGTCCTGAGCTGATACTGCGGTGCCCAAAAGTAGAGACAGGAACAGTACGAGTGTTTGCGAAAACCGCTTCATAAAGACGCCTCCGGTTGACAGTACTCGTTAAACACTGACGAAAATGGGTACCACCGGTCAAGAATGAACGTCAGCAGCAGGCTATGATGCGGTCATTCAGATCAGTATCGCAGGCGATCGGGTATCGGGCAAAACTACCTCACAACCTTATAGCCAAGGTCACGTTGAAATCGACCAGCGCTGAAATTTGTTACGTTGAGGCAAGCCAAGCATTGCCGTTCAATTTAATGCCGCAGCAGCGCCGTCCAGACTTGTCGCGTCATTCCAATAGGATCCCTCTTTCCTATCGATATGCAGCTTCAACACGTCCAGTGCCTTTGAAACATCCCTGTCTTCGACGCATTGGACCAGCTCAATATGTTCCCGATAGGATTTGGCCATGTGATCCGCGTGGTGGCCCAACCGGCTGCGTAAGGCGGCCATTTTCAGGGCAATGGTCTGGTAGGCATCATTCAGGAATCGATTGTCGGCGCAATCGAACAGGCATTGGTGAAACACCGTGTCTTGATACAGGTATTCCGCATCATCCCCGGCTTCGCGCGCCGCTTTCATTCGGCTCACACATTCACTGAGCGCCTTATGCAGCGCATCCGGGTTCGACTGCATGGCCGAGGTGATCGCCGTGGTCTCAAGGCAGACACGCGCATCGCAGAGTTTGGCCAGTTCTTCAGGCTCGAGGTTGAACACAAAAGACCCACGTTGCGGTTCAACGACCAACAGTCCTTCCATCTCAAGCCGGTTGATCGCCTCGCGAACGGGCGTGCGGCTGACCTCGAGGTTCTTTGCGATTTTAGCTTCGGACAGCTGCTCGCCCAATTCAAACTCGCCTTTGATGATCCGTTCGCGAAGGTTCTCGGTCACCAATTCTGTCAATGATTTCGGTCTGTTGAATGGGCTCATCTCGCTCTCCTCAGGTGGACATTAGCAGCCCTGTGCCTGGCATACAATGTGTTAGTGTTGACAGTTTGGCATACTGTATGCCAGTTTCGTTTCTCACAAGAGACGGCATCGGGAGGGGCCTCTTTGCGAATTCTGGAAACATGGATTGTGGGATTGAACCGCGCACTGGTCGCCGTGGCGCTGGCAACGGTCTTCGCAATCGTTTTTGCCAATGTGGTCGGGCGCTATGGTCTGGGCTCGTCTTTTGCGTGGGTCGAAGAGGTCGCCCGCCACCTGATGATCCTTGGCGCGTTCTGTGGCGCGGGCCTGGCCCTGCGCGAAGGACGGCTTGTCGCGATCACGACTGTCCCCGATCTTCTCCCGCCCCCTCTGGCCCGACTGCTGCGTTGGGGCATCGTCATCGTCATGTTCGGATTTATGGCAACGATGCTGTGGCTGGGCGTTCAGTTCGTCCAGTTCGGTTGGAACAAGGAAACCATGTCCACCGGTATTTCGCGCGGCATCCCCTATCTTGCGATCCCGATCGGATGTGCATTGTTCCTGATCCAGCTGGCCTTTTTTGCCAAGCGCTTCGTCGACCAGGATTTTGAGCACGGCGTCGACGCCGATGGCGATGAGACAGAGGTCTGAGCCGTGGCAAAAACTCTGATCATCCTGTTTTTCGCCACCCTGTTTCTGGGCGTGCCGGTGGCCTTCACCATGGGAATCGCCGGGCTGGCCGCGATCTTTGTCGACGGTTCGCTGAACCCGTTGGTGGCGACGCAGCGTATGTTTGCCGGGATCGACAGCTTCCCATTGATGGCGGTGCCGTTCTTCATCCTCGCGTCCGAGTTGATGACGGCCTGCGGATTGACGAATGCCTTGCTGCGTTTCGCCAACGCTCTGGTCGGGCATGTGCGCGGCGGTTTGGGCCACGTGAATATTCTGGTTTCGATGCTGTTTGCCGGGATCAGCGGATCTGCGCTTGCAGACGCGGCCGGGCCGTCGGCCATCGTCATGCGGATGATGCGCGAGGCCGGGTATGAGAAGAATTATGCCGGAGCGTTGTCCGCTGCGACGGCCACGATTGGCCCTATCATTCCACCATCCATTCTTGCCGTCATTTTTGCGATCTCGACCAATGGTGTGACCGTTGCCGGTCTGTTTCTGGCCGGAATCGTGCCGGGCGTTCTGCTGGGGCTGGCTTTGGCTGTCGCCAACCACATCGTCTCGACCCGCTATGGCTATCGCGGGCGCGAGCATCGCGCCACCCGGTCTGAGCTAGCCAGCGCAACCTTGTCCGCCATTCCGGCCCTGATCATGCCAGCGATCATTCTGGGCGGTATCCTGTTTGGAGTGTTCACGCCTACCGAAGCGGGTGCGGTGGCCTCGGCCTATGCGCTGTTTCTGGGCTTCATCCTGCGGGCCTTCACGATCCGTGCGCTCTATGCAGCCTTTGTTCGGGCGGCAGTAGTGACATCCTCGGTCTTTCTGATCGTCGCGATGGCGTCGATCTTTGCCTGGCTGCTGACCTACCTGCAAATCCCGCAGGAACTGGCCAAGCTGATCACTCAGGTTACCGACAACCGGTTGGGCATCCTGTTCATCCTTGCCGGATTTGCACTGATCTGCGGGTTCTTCATCGACACCCTGCCCGCGCTGATCATCCTGACGCCGATCCTGGGCCCCATCGCCTATTCCGCCGGGATCGACCCGCTGCAATTCGGCATGATGTTAGTCCTGAACCTGACCATTGGCATGATCACCCCGCCGGTCGGCCCGGTGCTGTTCGTGATCGCTACGGTCGGGCAACTCAAAATCGAACGCCTGTCAAAAGCGGTGCTTCCGCTGCTGCTGGCTGAACTCGTGGTGCTGCTTTTGGTCATTCTCGTGCCGGGCGTCAGCACCTTTGTCCCCAACTTCTTTGGATTTGCGAACTGACATGAAAGGGAGGAACCTCATGAAAACCATGTCGAAACTGATGACGGCCACTGCTGTTGTCGCGATGACCGCTGCTGGTGCGGCTTCGGCGAAGGAACTGAAATACGCGCATTTTCAGGCCGCTGACCTAAGCTCGCCCAAACATGCCGCGGCGCTGGCGTTCGAAGCCTGTGTCGAGGGCAAGACCTCGGGTTCGATCGACGTTCAGATCTTCCCGGCGTCGCAGCTGGGTGGCGGTTCTGAAATCATGGAAGGTCTGCAACTGGGCACTGTTCAGATGGCAGCCATTCATGACGGACCGATCTCGGCCGTTTACAAACCGTTCTCGGTTCTGGCGATGCCTTACCTGTTCGACGATCAGGCGATGGCGTGGTCGGTTATGGACGGAGAATTCGGTGATGCACTGGCCGAGGATATGCTGGCCCAGACCGGCATTCGCAACTTTGGTGTGGCCGACAACGGCGTGCGCAACTTCACCAACAACGTCAAACCTGTGGCCGAGCCTGCCGATATGGAAGGCCTGAAAATGCGCGTCATGACCGCGCCGGTCTGGGTGACTCTGGTCGAAAGCCTGGGTGCGTCCGCGACCCCGGTTCCGTGGCCGGAACTGCCCGGTGCGCTGCAGCAGGGCGTTGTGGATGGGCAGGAAAACGGCGTGACGAACATCGTCAACGCCTCGCTCTATCAGCATCAGAAATACGTCTCGTTGGATGGCCACGTGTTCAGCTGGCACGCCTATCTGATGTCGGACGCGTTTTTCCAAAGCCTGACCGACGACGAAAAGAAAGCTGTTGAGCAGTGCGTCGAGATCTCGAAAACGATCCACCGCGGCATGACCGCTGCACAGGACGCCAACGCAACAGCGATCCTGTCGGGAAAAGGCATGGAAGTCGTACCGGTCAGCCCTGAACAAAAAGCGATGTTCCGCGCCGCCGCCCAACCGGCCGTGCGCGAATACATCGTCGGTGAGATTGGTGAGGACTGGCCGAACCGCCTCGACGCTGCTGTCGAAGCGTACAAGGCCCAGTAACCCATGCCGAGAGACCGTCACATGACCCGCCAGACCATAGCAATCCTGGAACCCGGCTACGCCGCTTATGACACCGAAGCCTCGGTGCTGGCTGAGCAGGACGTTCAAATCGCACCGGTCGCACCGGAGACTGAGGCGGTCTCAGCCCTGCAGGCGTTGGACCCTGTCGCCATCCTTGTGCGCGAACGCGCGGTGGATGCGACGGTGATTGACGCCTGTCCAAACCTCAAGGTCGTCGTCCGCTATGGTGTGGGCGTCGACAACATCGACTTGGACTATGCGCAGTCGCGCGGCATTTACGTCGCGAATGTCCCCGATTATGGGGCCGAAACTGAGGTCAGCGAACACGCGCTGGCGCTCTATCTGGCGGTGCAGCGGCGTATCCCATCGCGCGATACCGAAGTGCGACAGGGCAAATGGGGCATCGGCCAGGCGGCCCTGATCCCCAGCCGCGAAAACGCCACCCTTGGTCTGATCGGGTGTGGCAAGATCGGTTTGCAGGCAGCGCAAAAATTCCGGGCGCTTGGGTTTGCGTCCGTTTTGGTCTTTGACCCGTACCTTGGAGACGAGGCTGCCGCCGCGGCAGATGTGCAAAAGGTCGATTTGGCCGAGCTTTGCAAGGTGGCCGACGTGATCAGCCTGCACGCGCCGCTCACCCCTGAAACGCGGCATATCCTGGATGCCGAACACATTGCGATGATGAAGCCAAGCTCGATCGTGATCAATGTATCGCGCGGGGGTTTGGTTGATGAGGCGGCGCTGGCTGACGCTCTGAACCAGGGGCGCATATTTGGCGCTGGCATCGATGTGTTCGAACAGGAACCGGTCGCCCCTGACAACCCGCTGCTGCACAGCGCCAACACAATCGTGTCCGATCATGCCGCTTGGTACTCGGAACGCTCGGTTGCGGTCCTGCAACGCAACGCCGCCGAAGAAATCACCCGCGTTCTCAACGGGGATCAGCCCAAAAGCTGGAAAAACCCGTGGTGAGACGCCCCGCTTTCTAACTATCTGACCCAAGAGGATAATACTCATGAACACTCAAGAACTCGTTGCCGGGTTTCGCGAAGTGGCCACCGCATCCGTCGCAGACGCGGTAGACAAGATCGCAGGAAAAACCGGCTTTCTGCCTGCCTCGATCAAGCCGCGCATCAACGAAAAGAAAATCGTTGGCCCAGCCGTTACCATTCTGGAAGGTCCGACTGATGAGTTTCTGCCACCCCAGCACGCGCTGGACGCCATTGATGAATCCGAGGCCGGTTCGGTCATTGTGATCTCGACCAATGGCACCACTGACGTTGCCCTTTGGGGTGGTCTGATGACCGCCGGAGCAGTCGCCAACAAGCACGAAGGCGCGGTTCTGGATGGCGGTGTCCGCGATCTGGTCGAAATCAAGCGCGACTATGACTTCCCGGTCTATTCCCGCTGTGTCAGCCCGGGCACCACGCTGGGCCGCATCCGGACGCTGGCCTCGAATGTCGAAGTGGCGATGGGCGAAGTCATCGTTCATCCCGGCGATATCATCGTAGCCGATATTGACGGTGCGGTGGCTGTGCCGCGCGACCATGCCGAGGCAATTCTGGAAATGGCGCGCGAGATCGACGAGCGCGAAGCCGAACAGGCACGCCTAATCATCGAAACCGGCTCGCTGCGCGAAGGTCTGGCGAAATACGGTCGCATCTAAACCAAACGTCCCGCAGGCCGCGGCAACGGCCTGCGGAACACCAAAACTCGGCAAGGGAGGAATACATGCTGAAACGAATGCTCAACACGGTGGCCCTTACCGCCGTTCTGGCCACCCCGGCGCTTGCGAACGAGCCCGAGGTAGTAGCGGAATGGAACAGTCTGCCCTATGCCGTCAAGGACGAGGCGACAAAATCCGCCTGGGAAGGCAGCGAGATTTACGGCAAGGCGCTGGTTCAGGGTGCCAAGGTCGACAGCCAGGGCAACATCTATGTGTCCACCGCGCGCTGGGGCGGGGCCGAGATCCCCTCGACCGTCTCTAAGCTGGTCAAAAACGGTGACACGTGGGATCTGGAGGCGTCTCCGTCTGAGGAAATGAATAGCATGTCCAACCCTGATGGCCTGAAGGCTGTTCTGGGTTTTGAGATCGACCGGAACGATGTGATGTGGATCCTGGATCAGGGCCACGTGGCCGGCCCTCCGTTCGAAGACGGTGACGCCAAGCTGGTGCTTTGGGATCTGAAAGAGAACAAGGAAGTCCAGCGCTATGTTTTCACCGCGGAAGAAGCGGATCGGCAGTGTTCTTTCCTGAACGATCTGGCCGTCGATAACGATACCGGCTTTGCCTATATCGCGGACAGCGGCATCTTTTGTGACCCGCTGCATGGCGGTCTGATCGTCTATGACAGCAACACCAACTCGGTGCGCCGCATTCTGGATCAGCACCGGTTCACCAATGATGAGCCGAATTTCTTCTTCAACATCGACAACCGCCCTGTTCTGAAAGAGGGCGGGATGCGCACAGGTGCCGATTGCATCGCATTGTCGGGCGACAAGGAAACGCTCTACTGGACCAACCTGACCGGCAATCACCTGTATAGCTTGCCGACCGAAATCCTGCGTGATTTCGAGACCAATGAGACAGTCATTGAAAACGCGGTTGAGGTTGCCGCAGTGTTGCCTTCGAACACCGATGGGATGACGGCGGACAACGCAGGCAACATCTACATGACCGCGCTGTCGCTGGACGGGATCATGAAGTTCGATGAATCCACGCGCGAGGTCAGCCGTTTCGTCCACCACCCGGAAATGAACTGGCCTGACACGCTGGCCTGGGGTCCGGATGGCGAAATGTATGTGGTGTCGAACCACCTGCATGTCTGGGTCGATGGCGACATGAATTTTGAAGACCCCGAAATCCCGAACTTCCGTATCTGGAAGATTCCAGGTGTCGGCCAAAGCTATACGGCCGAATAATCCTCCCACACAACTAGGTCAGCCTTTCGGGGCTGACCCCTTTTTCGGAAATGAGACACCAATGACCCCCGATATTCTGTGCCTTGGCGAACCGATGCTAGAGTTCAATCAGCAGCCCGATGGGAACTACCTGCCCGGACATGGCGGCGACACGTCGAATTGTGCCATCGCCGCTGCGCGTCAGGGTGCATCCGTAGGATACGTGACGCATATCGGGGCGGATACTTTCGGCAACTCGTTCATGGATTTGTGGCAGGCCGAAGGGGTGGATACGTCGACCGTTCGTCAGGTTACGGACGCACATACCGGGGTCTATTTCGTGACGCATGGCGTGAACGGGCACGAGTTCAGCTATTTCCGCGCAGGCTCTGCCAGCAGCCGGATGGGGTCAGATGATCTTCCGGTAGCCGCGCTGCAATCGGCCAAAGTTCTGCATGTTTCAGGCATCAGTCAGGCGATATCGGATGTTGCGGCTGACGCCGTGTTTCGCGCCATCCAGATCGTGAAGGACGCTGGGGGCCTTGTGTCCTACGACACCAATCTGCGCCTAAAGCTCTGGCCGATCGAGCGCGCGCGCGCCGTAACGCATGCCGCCATGTCACAATGCGATATTGCCCTTCCCGGTCTGGACGATGCCGAGCAACTGACTGGCCTTTCCAACCCCGATGCCATCGCAGATTTCTACCTGAACCTCGGGGCAAAAATTGTTGCCCTGACGCTGGGGGCCGAAGGGACATTGGTTGCGACACCAGACAAGCGCGAGCGTGTCAAAGGCCGCCGGGTCGAGGCGGTGGATGCCACCGCCGCGGGCGACACATTTGACGGTGCTTTCCTGTCTCGTATTGTTGCAGGCGATGATCCGTGTCAGGCGGCACGCTATGCCAACGCCGCCGCCGCCCTGTCGACCCAAGGGTATGGCGCAGTCGCCCCAATGCCGCGCAAGGACGCGGTCGAGGCGTTTCTTGCGGAAGGAGACTGATCCATGAAGCATGCCGTTGTCATTGGCGGCACCCGCGGCATTGGCGCGGGTATCGCGGGCGAACTGCGCCGCAAGGGATGGCGCATCACCACAACCGGCGTCGGTGCTGACGAGGTTTCCGCTTATGCCGCGCGGCATCCTGACGACACCTGCGCGCAACTGGATGTGCGAGATACTCAGGCCGTAACCGCATTCTTCGATGGGATTGAGCACCTCGACGGTCTGGTCAATTGCGCAGGCATTCTGGCGCGTGGTGCAGAATATGAGATCGATGTGTTTGAAACAGTCATCGACATCAACCTGACTGGCTCCATGCGGTGTTGTCTGGCCGCGCAACCCCTGGTGGCCGCGTCCGGCGGGGCCATCGTGAACACGGCCTCAATGCTCAGCTATTTTGGCGGGCCGCTAGTCCCGGCCTATTCCGCCAGCAAAGGCGGGGTCGCCCAATTGACTAAGGCCTTGGCCGGAAAGTGGGCTGCAGATGGCGTGCGCGTCAACGCCGTGGCCCCCGGTTGGATCGAAACCGAAATGACCGACGCCCTGCGCGCTGATCCGGACCGCAATCAGCCGATCTTGGGTCGTACTCCTCTGGATCGTTGGGGCAAACCGGCAGAGGTTGGTGCGCTGGCCGCATGGTTGCTGTCGGACGAGGCAGCATTCGTAACCGGAGCCGTTTATCCGGTCGACGGCGGTTATTCCGCGATGTGACACAGGAGCAGCAAATGCCAGTACAAGAACACGACGACGACCCGAGAATGCCGTATCAACTGCCGTTTCCCAAAGAAGCGCAGGAAGAGATCGTTGTTGCCGACGCGATCGCCCAGGATGAGCGTATCTGGGTTCCGCAAACCGAGAACGTGTCGTTCCGACCTTTGTGCCTGAACCGATCTCAGGGCTATTGGATGAACCTTCTGCGTGTTCGGAAATCGGGCGTTCTGTCCCGGCATCGGCACCCTCAGCCCGTTCACGGCTTTGTTCTGAAAGGCCGCTGGCACTATCTGGAACATGATTGGATCGCCCAGGAAGGCGGTTACGTGTATGAACCGCCCGGCGAGACCCATACACTTGTCGTGCCTGACGATGTCGAAGAGATGATCACCTATTTTCAGGTGAACGGCGTGATGCTCTACGTCGACCCATGGGGTAAAACCATGGGCTATGAGGACGTCTTTACCAAAATCGACATGTGCCGTAAGCACTATGAAGAGGTTGGTTTGGGGGCGGATTATGTCGAGCAGTTCATCAGATAGGCACCTGCAACTGGCACTGGTGGCGCATGATGCCAAGAAAGACCAGATGGTCGAATGGGCTTTGTCGCATGCCGATCAGCTTCAAAAGGCAACATTGTTTGCGACCGGCACCACAGCCGGGCGCATCAACGCGTCGGTGCCGGATTTGCAGGTTACAGGTCTAAAAAGCGGCCCCTTGGGCGGCGATCAACAACTGGGCGCGATGATCTGCGAAGGGAAACTGGATGGTTTGTTTTTCTTCATAGACCCGCTATCCCCGATGCCCCACGACGTGGATGTAAAAGCGCTGAGCCGCCTGGCGATCGTTTATGACCTGCCCTTTGCCAGCAGCCCAAGCACGGCCGACTTTATCCTGAACGGGTTGTTCGCGTCGAAGGCCTGACAGGGCCGGCTGTTTTTTGACAGACTTCCCGAAAACCCGCTCACCCCAAGTTTTTTGGGAAACGCATATGCGTGTCGTCCGCAAAGGAGCAGTCTCACAAGGACGGCAGGAACAAAGCCAGGTTTGGGAAAACGATCAATAGAACGACCAGCAAGATTGAGCAGAAAATGAAGGGGAAGGCGGACGTGTAGATTTCGCGCATCGTTGTGCCAGGCGGTGCGACACCTTTCATCACAAACAACAGCAACCCAAATGGTGGTGTGGTGAAGCTGATCTCGAGCGAGAGCAACATGATCAGACCGAACCAGATCGGATCAAACCCGAGTGTCTGCGCCAGTGGAAAGAAGATTGGCACGGTTAGCAACATGATCGAAATCTGCTCCATGAACATGCCAAGTAACAACAAGACAGCGAACATCACCGTCAGCATGGCCAATGGAGCAAGCTCAAACGCGATGGCCCAGTTCACCAGTCCTCGCGATGCTCCGGAAAATGCCAAAAGCTGGCTGAACGTGGCCGAGCCGAAGACGATCAAATAGGCCATCAGCGTGACCTTGAGAGCGCCAATGACCGACTTTTTGATCGCCTCCCACGAAAGGCAACGAAAAATCGCGGCCAGGATCAATACGCCCAATGCGCCAAACGCTGCTGCCTCGGATGGGGTGACAAAGCCACGGATCATCAAGACGATAATTACGACCATGACACCAACCATCGGCACGACCTCAGTCATGAGCAGTTTCAGGCGGTACGCCAACGACATGGGCTCGACGTCGTAAGCAGGAGCCGCCTCGGGATCCAACCGAGTCTGGAGCCAGATCGTGCCGATGTAGAACAAGGCGAGTATCAGACCGGGAATGACTCCGGCTATCAACAAGGCTGCGACGTCTATCTGCGCCAGCGTGGCCAATAGAACGGCAAGCGCCGAGGGCGGGATGATGATCGCCAAGCCACCGGTTCCCAAAATTGGTCCAATGCTCATGTATGATTTGTATCCGCGGCGGTTCATTTCAGGGACCATGAGCGACCCCAAAAGCGCGGTTGAGCCCATCGACGACCCCGACAACGTTGAAAACGCGGTGCCGCCAAGAACCGTCACATAGCTCAGCCGCCCTGGCAGTCGGCCAAGCAGCTTATCTATCGCGCTGAACATGCGCCCACCCAACCCGGTGTGGAAGAATATCTCACCCATCAACAAGAACAGCGGGATTGGCATCAACGCGTACTTGGTCAATGCGCCCAGCCCGTTGTTGAGGAGTTGCGTGACGCCGCGCTCCCCTCCCATAAAGACCCAGGCGCCCAGAATGTTGGCTGCAAGAAAAGCCAGTGCCACGGGCATTCCGATGGCCATCAGGAACACTATCGACCCAAGCAGCAAGGCAAGCGCTTCGTACCACTCCATTACTCGTGTATCCCTGCTTCTCCGCTGTGCATCAGCTCGGGCCCGAAGACAAAGCGCGAAAACTCGACCGCCATCATTCCAAACGATAGCGGAAAGGCGATAGTCAGCATCCATCGGGGGAAATAGTAAGCGCGGGTGTCGTAGTCCCCGCGCTCGATATTCGTCAGGACCAGATCAGCCCCTTGCCAGGCGAGGATCAGGCAGACCAGCACGCAGGCGGCTGCCACCGTACGGCTGACAATCCGGCGCAAACCAACAGGCAGCGCGGCCGTCACCAGTTCGATGTGGACATGGCCCTTTTCCCGTACCAGCCAAGGCGCGCCCAGCATGGTCATGTACAACAGCCCGTATTCTGCAGACGTAAACAGCCAAGCAAAGGGTTGCAGCCCGGCATTTCGCATCAGAACTGACGTGATGACGGATAGCATCAGCCAAACCAGCAATAGACCAGCGATAACGGCCATGCCAAACAGCATTGCGTCATAAATCCTTTTCATCATCCCGCCTGCTCAGCCCTAGTAGTAAAGGCCCGCCCATCTGGGACGGGCCTGTCGGTGGTTTTAGTTCGCAGCGTCGAGATCGTAGAACAGCTCGATCAGGCGATCATAGTTATCGGTGCCGCCGGGCTGCTCGGCCATCAGGCCCTTCATACGCTCCCACGTCTTTTCTCGGGCCGCAGCAAGGTAGTTTGCCTTTGCCTCACCTTCCAGCGTGACAACTGTCATGCCTGCGGCGTCCAGGGCCGCAAAGTCTTCGTCGCGTTTGCTCCGCAGGGCTTCAACACTGTCCTTTTCGTGTTGGATCGCAACGTCTTGCAGGATCGTGCGCGCCTCTTCAGATAGCGAGTTCCAGCGGTCGAGGTTCACGATGACGCCGAGATCCGTCGAGAAGAAGCATGGTTCGATGCGGTAGTTCAGGAACTCGTTCCACTTCAGGTCGATCAGGCCGATCTGGGTCCAGCCTGTCGCATCAACGACGCCACGCTGCAGGGCCGAGTAGACCTCGCCCGTGGGCAGGTCGATGACTTGCGCACCAAGGTAATTGGTGAAGAAAGCGTTGTAGACGTTGTTGCCGCGCAGCTTTAGTCCCTCGACTTCCAGATTGCCATCAGCATCGAAACTGGGCTCGTTACGGGTCCAAAGGTTGTAGCAGACGCCGCTGTCGAACCAGCCGAGGTATTTCAGGCCCATTTTGTCCTGATGAATCTGGTCGATCAGTTCCGTTCCGCCATTTTCGCGGGTTTCGATCGCGGTCAGGTTCGACGCGACCATCGCATCTTTCTCGGGCAGTGCGCCACCGTAGAACGAGCCCGGCGTGTAAACCATGTCAACGATCCCGTCGCGCACCGCATCGGGCTGTTGGAACATGCCAATGGCTTCCGGCCCACCGCGAACGTCGATCTGAATGACCCCTTTGCCCGCTTCGTTTACCTTGTCGACAAAGTCCAGAAAGCTTTGGGTATAGATCAGCGTTTCGGGAAAGGCGTGAACCGCCGAGATCGTTTCTTCGGCTTTGGCCGTTCCGGCGACGATCACGGCCCCTGCCAAAAGGCCAGCCAATGCGTTCATCTTCATGTTTATTCCTCCACGTGTTTCAGGGGTATTTTTCTGGTTTCCCCTAATTTCAGGTCTCTTGACCCGTATTGCGTCGTCTTTGCGCGACGTGTCCTAATCCGGTTTGTTCGGCCAGGCCCACGGGGCGGCCTTGTTGCGGTTATCCCTATGAGCACTGATCGCCTGCGTATGTTGCTGGGTCAGATCGATGTCGTCCCAGCCGTTGATCAGCTTCACACGCCATCCTTCGTCCAGCTCAAAGGTCAATGTTATGTCCCCGAGGGTCAGGCGGTTCTCGGTCAGATCAATCGACGCAAGGCATGGGGCATCTTTCAGCGCCTGCTGCAGTTGCGCCACCTTCTCAGTGTCGACACGAGCGGGCAGCAGGCCGTTGTTGATGGCGTTGTTTGCGAAGATGTCGCCGAAACTGGGTGCGATGACCGCGCGAATGCCTGCGTCGACCAGCGCGTAAACCGCCGCCTCGCGCGACGAGCCGCTGCCAAAGTTGTGCCCGGCGACCAGAATGCTGATCCCCTCGTGGCGGTTCAGCGGAAAATCCGCAGAAAGCTGTTCATTGTCGTCGCGCCGCATGTCGTGCAGCAGATAGCGGCCATACCCCTCACTGCGCGGGACCGACATGAACCGCGCCGGGATCAGCTGGTCCGTGTCGATGTTATCGAGCGCCAGTGCTAGGGCCTGCCCCTGTTGAGTGCTCCATCCCGCCATCACGCCGCCCTGCCATGCAAAAGCGGCCTTACGTCGGTAATTGTGCCCGTTACGGCGGCTGCAGCTACCATCGCCGGGGACATCAGATGCGTTCGCGCGCCCCGTCCCTGACGTCCTCTGAAATTGCGGTTGGTTGAGGATGCGCAGCGCTTGCCCTCGGCCACAACGTCGCCATTCATGCCGACGCACATAGAGCAACCTGACGCGGCCCACTCCAACCCGGCATCTTGGAATATCCTGTCCAACCCTTCGGCTTCGGCCTGCGCCTTTACCCGCGCCGAACCGGGCGCGACAAGCCCCGGCACACGCGCCTGGCGCCCTGACAACACCAAAGCAGCTTCGCGAAGATCTTCAATCCGCCCATTCGTGCAGGAGCCGATAAACACCTGATCCACCGGGATACCGTCCAAAGGCTGCCCCGGTCTCAATGCCATGTACTCCAAAGCTTCGTGTGCTGAATTTGACTTTGCCGTATCAGTGGCGTCTGGACTGGGGATGTTGGCCGTTATGGGCAGGGCCTGTTCCGGGCTGGTGCCCCACGTCACGGTTGGTGCGATGTCAGCTGCGCTGAGCTTAACCTCGCGGTCGAAAACGGCCCTCTCGTCCGTGATCAGGCCGCGCCACGCCTGTTGCGCTCTTTGCAGATCTGCGCCCGAAGGCGCGTATTCGCGCCCTTCGAGATAGGCAAACGTGATCTCATCCGGCGCAACCATGCCAAACCGCGCCCCGCCTTCGATTGAAAGGTTGCACAGCGTCATGCGCCCCTCCATCGACAGATCCCGAATTGTCTGACCTGCATACTCAATCGCGTGGCCCTGCGCACCGCCGCTGCCCAATTGCGCGATCCAGTTCAGGGCAATGTCCTTGGCAGTGACGCCGAACCCCAAACGCCCCTCGACGCTTATACGCATGGCCTTGGGTTTTCTCTGCCAGACCGTCTGCGTCGCCAACACATGCGCAACCTCTGTTGCCCCGATCCCGAAGGCCAATGCGCCGAATGCCCCGTGAGTAGATGTGTGGCTGTCCCCGCAATTGATAAGCAGCCCGGGCAATGTCAGACCCAACTCGGGCCCGATGACGTGAACGATGCCCTGCGACGGGTCGCTCAGATCGAAAAGTCTGATGTTGTGGTCCGACGCGTTGTTTCGCAAGGTTTCGATCATCCGGGCGATCTTTGGATCGGCGATCCGGTCTCGGTTTCTTGTCGGCGCGTAATGATCTGCAACCGCAAAGGTAAGGGCAGGTTCAGCCACGGATAGGCCGCGCTCTGCCAGCTTGGCAAAGGCATGATGCGACCCTTCATGCACTAAGTGGCGGTCAACCCAAAGCAGCGACACACCATCCTCGCGCCTCAGAACCTCGTGCGAGGCCCAGAGTTTGTCGAGCATGGTGCGCGGTGCGCTCATTTCCCGGTCTCCTCGCTGCGTCCGATCGCGGGTTCCCAATGCCGGGATGAACCGGTTCCCACACGCGCCAAAGGCATCTCAAGCCGAAACATGTCAGAGCGATAGAGGCCAGAAAGATACTCGACCCCATTTCCTTCGACATCCCGAACGATGCGCTTAAGCGACAGCAGAGCTGAGCCGACTGCAACGCCTAATGCCTCAGCCACGTCAGGCCCCGCCAATGTTGCGGAGACGGTCTGATGCGCCTGTTCGATCTGCACACCGCTGCGCTCCAGAAGTTTGAACAGCGGTGTCGTGGCGAGGTCGCTTTCCGAGTAGTTCTGTGCAATCACAGCGGGCACATAGGTCGTCAGATGCGAAAACGGGACATCATCAGTCAGACGCACCCGCGTTGCGATCTGCACCTGATGGTCGCTCGGAAGCCCCATGGCCTTCGCCACCACCTCCGGAGCTTTGCCGTAGGAAAAGGACAATAGCCGTGCGGTTGTGCTCTGGCCCATTTCGACCAGCTGCGGCATGAGCGTGTTGAAATCCATCGCTGCGGGTGCACCAAGGGTGGACTGGCCGGAAACCCGGGTGCCACTTCCCGCCTGACGTTCGATCAGGCCATTGCGTGAAAGCGCGTCCAGCGCCCGCCGTATTGTCACTCGCGATACGCTGAATTTCTCGGCCAGCCGCTGTTCACCGGGCAGGGCTTCCCCCGCCGAAAGCTGTCCTTCGGTGATTTGATCGTGCAGATGCAGGTAGACGCGTTGCGCCTTGGTCCCGTCCGGTAGATTGGCCGCGTTGATCTTGTTCACCCGTTGATTCCCCTTTCACAGCACCTTCAATCGTAAAACCGGAACTTGGAAAATCAAGCTTTAGTATTATTGCTTCTCGAAAAATAGTCTTACAATTACTTAAAAACCTGTATTACAAATAATACAACAACCGGAGGAGCTTTTGCATGCCGATCGTCGAACTGCATGTGATCGAGGGCTATAACGCGAAAGAAAAACAAAGGCTTGGCGTGGCGCTGACCAATGCCGTGCGATTCGTAGTGCCTGCTGCGCCAGAGCTTGTGACCGTCGTGATCCACGACATTTCAGACCAGAACTACTATCGGGGCGGCAAGAGCAGACAGCCTGCTAGGGCCAAAGAAGACCCCGAGCACATCGTGCGCGCCTTCCTGGCTGAAATGAGTGATCGCGCGTTTGAAAGCGCCCGCAAAAGGCTCAGCTCGGACTTCGTGATGCAGTTTCCCGGAACCGCGCCCATGCGAGATCTCGAGGACCTCAGGAGTTGGGCGGCAAACCGGTATCGCCGTATCGCGAAAACCTACGAGGGGTTCGACGCAATGCAAAGCGATGGCGACGCCGCGACCGTTTACTGCCGGGGAACGTTGTCTGGCGAATGGACCGATGGCTCAGCATTCGAAGGCATTCGCTTCATTGACCGGTTCGAGATTCAGAACGATCTGATCACACGTCAGGATGTCTGGAATGACATTGCAGAAACAAGGGCGCAGGCATGAGCGAGATTGACCCAATTACTCTTTCTGTACTTGCAGGCCGCATGGAACAGATCGCCGACGAAATGGACGCAACCCTATTTCGGGCGGCCTTTAATCCGATCATTGCCGAGGCGCATGACGCCAGCCATGGTCTGTATTCTGCAACAACGGGCGACACTCTGGTTCAGGGTAAGTCCGGGTTGCCAATCTTCGTGGGTGTGATGTCTTTTGCCGTGAAAGCGGTGATTGAAAAGGCCGCCGCTGACAGGGATCTGGAAGACGGCGACATCTATATTTTCAACGATGCACATATCGGCGGAACACATTTGTCGGATATGCGCCTGGTGCGCCCCTATTTCCGCGATGGCAAGTTGTTCTGCTATCTCGCGTCAGTTGGGCACTGGCACGACGTGGGCGGTGCGGTGCCGGGAAACTACAACCCCGCTGCGACCGAAGTTTTCCAGGAAGCCTTTGTTCTGCCGCCGGTAAAACTGGCGCGTAAAGGTGAGGTTAACCAGGACATTATCGACATTCTGCTGCGTAATACCCGCCTACCCCAATCAGCGATGGGGGATTTGAACGGACAACTGGGTGCACTGGATCTTGGGGTCCGCAGGATGGACGAGTTGCTGGACGAATATGATGCGGAAACAGTCTCAGCCGCTCTTGAGGCGCTCAGCGATCGGGCCGAGGTGCTTATGCGATCTGAGTTGCAGGACTTGCCGGACGGTCGGTGGGAGGCCGAAGATTTCCTGGACAATGACGGTATCACAGATGATCCGCTTCGCATCAAACTGGCTCTTGAGATCAAAGGCGATCAAATGGTGCTTGATTTCTCGGGTTCGTCTCCGCAATGCGCCGGACCGGTAAACATCGCCCTACCCACGACCGTTGCAACCGCCTATGTGGCTGTTAAACACGTTTTTCCGGCGCTGCCTGCCAACGCTGGCGTGATGCGTCCGATCGAAGTCATCGTGCCCGAAGACAGCCTGTTGGCGGCCGAGTTCCCTGCCCCGACAGGTGGATACACAGAAACCATTCTGCGAATGATCGATGTTGTATTCTCGGCCTTTGCCAACGCTGCACCGGATCGGGTTGTCGCCAATGCCTACGGGACAATCAATGCGCTTTCTATCGCCGGGAAACGCTCGAACGGACAGCCATGGGTGATGTTCAGCTTTTATGGTGGGGGGCACGGCGGCTCGGTCGAGAGCGACGGGCTGAACCACGGTAACGCTCCGATCTCGACGGCGACGATCCCGCCGATGGAAATTCTTGAAGCCGCCTATCCGGTCATGTTCCGCCAGTGGGCTCTGCGCCCCGACAGCGCGGGTACAGGTGCGCATCGTGGGGGGCTTGGCGCTGTCTATGAAATTGAAGTTCTTGAGGAAAACGGCGCTCAGGCGTTTCTGTTCGGCGAACGCGGCAAGTTCGCGCCGAAGGGTATCGCCGACGGTGGCGACGGGGCCATGAATGTCTTCACGTACGAACAAGACGATGGGTGGAAGGCACCGCCACTAGTTTCAAAAATGAGAGGGATCGAATTGAAGCAAGGACAAGCGGTTCGCCTTGAAACACCCGGCGGTGGCGGCTATGGCGCTGCGGGCCGCCGCGCTCCTGCAGCGATCGCCAAAGATGTGGCTCGGGGTCTTGTGAGTGCCGAACAGGCGGATCAGGTCTACGGCACCACATGGCGGGAGGTTGCGCCATGACCGGACGTATGATCGGCGTGGATGTGGGGGGCACGTTCACGGATGTTTTTGTTCTGAACGAAGCAGACGGAAGCGCAACCGTCGCCAAGGTTCCAACCACACGCCCGGATCAATCAGGTGGCTTCCTGGACGGGATCGGGCGCGAGGTCGACGATCCGTCCGAGATCTCAGTAGTGGTACACGGCACCACGGCGGGCACAAATGCTCTGCTGGAACGCAAAGGGGCCAAGACAGGAGTGATCTGTACTGCAGGTCTGCGGGACGTCTTGGAGATGCGCCGAAGGGACCGACCGCGCACCTGGGGATTACGCGGGGATTTCGAACCCGTTGTGGATCGCCGCGACCGTCTGGAGGTGCCGGAACGTACGCTGGCGAATGGCACCATTCGCACACCTGTCGATCTGGTTGCCGTGCGCAAAGCAGCCGAGCACTTGCGAGAGCAAGGATGCGAAGCCATCGCAATCCTGTTCGCCAATGCCTATGCCAACCCTGAAAACGAAACCGCCGCTGTCGCCGCCGTACGCGAGATTTGGCCAAATCCACATGTATCCGCCTCGTCAGAAATCCTACCGGAAATTCGTGAATTCGAAAGGTTCTCGACCACGGCGCTGAATGCCTATCTGCAACCCGAAGTCTCAGGCTATCTGACGCGCCTGGAAAACGCCCTGCAATCCGGCGGGTTCGACGGCGAGTTCATGATCGTACAGTCCAATGGCGGGGTCATGGGGGTCAACACCGCGTCCCGCCTACCGGTGCGTACGGCGCTGTCTGGTCCGGCGGCGGGTGTGATTGCTGCAGGCTACATTGCGCAGTCTGCTGGCTTCGACAATGTGATCACGGGGGATATGGGCGGCACCAGTTTTGATGTCTCGCTGATATCACAGGGGCAGACGATGTTGTCGGCCCAGACCTCCATCGATTTTGGGATGGTTGTACGCAGCCCAATGATCGAAATAACAACAATCGGAGCAGGCGGAGGGTCAATCGCCTGGGTCGATAAGGGTGGATTGTTAAATATCGGCCCTGAAAGCGCGGGATCAAATCCCGGTCCTGTTGCCTACGGTTTGGGAAATGATCGCCCCACGGTGACGGATGCCAATGTCGTATTGGGTCGCATCGATCCGGACAACCCAATCGGAGGCAAACTAGAAAGGCTGGATGTGGAGGCCGCTGGCAAAGCAATCGACATCCACGTCGGCGAACCTCTCGGTTTGTCCAGGCTTGAGGCCGCCGAGGCTATCCTGCGCGTCGCCAATTCCCGTATGGCCGGAGCGATCCGTCTTGTAAGCATCGAGCGCGGCTTTGACCCCAAACGTTTTGCCTTTATGCCGTTCGGCGGTGGCGGAGCTTTGCACGCAGGGGCAATGCTGGCCGAAGTGGGGATCGCCCGCGCGATCGTACCGCGCTATCCCGGTGTCACCTCGGCGCTAGGTTGTGTGATCGCCGACATGCGGCAAGATTTTGTACAGACGATCAACACACTGGTCGCGCAGTTGGACAAAGCTGCATTGGGCGCATTCATGCAAGAGCACATGGACCAGGGTATGGCGCTACTTGACGCATCGCGGACCACGTTCGACAAGCGTGAGATATCATTCGAGCTGGACATGGCCTATGTCGGTCAAACGCATACCGTGCCGGTGCCGCTAACTGTTACGATGACAGATGGCAAGGTTAAACCGCCCAGCAAAGCCGACATCGAAGAGGCCTTCGATACGGCCTATCAAGCCACCTATGGAAGACTGCTGAAAAACGGCGTGCGGCGCATATTGAATCTGCGTAGCGCTGTAACTGGCAAGCGACCGAAATTCGATCTTTCTTCCCTTGCTCCGGCAACAGAAGGCAGTGCCACGCCCTCGTCGACGCGGAAAGTTCACTTCGGAGATGCCTGGCATGACACAGCCATCTATGATCGCTTGTCGCTTCCGGTTGGCACGTTAGTCAAAGGTCCAGCCATTCTGACGCAACCGGACACGACCGTCCTGATCGAACCGGATTTTCAAGGGCGCGTGGACTCCTTTGGCAACACGATTATCGAACCACGGGAGGACGACTGAATGAGCGAACCAGAAACCTGGGACCCGCGCAAGACGGCGCTGCTGACTATCGATCTTCAGAACGACTTTATTCATACTGACGGAGCCTATGGCCGGGCTGGCCAGTCGGCGCAAGAAATCGCAGCTCTTCCCGAACGCATCGCGCCCTTAGCGCGAAAGTTGCAAGCCGCGGGCGGACGCTATTTTTCAGCGCAGTTCACACTTGTACCCGACCGCAACGGCGAGCCATTGATTGCGCCACATCTGAAGAAATTGCGTCCGTTCCTGACCAAGGGCGACTTCGCGCCGGGCGGGTTTGGTCACAGTTTGGTCGATACGTTGCAACCCTGCGATTTCGTCATCGAAAAGGTTGCCTACTCGGCCTTTTATCAGACTCGGCTGGAATATCTGATGCGCGCTTTGGGTATCGAGAACCTGATCGTCGGGGGCATCGTGACCAATGGCGGCGTTGCCTCAACTCTGCGCGATGCGCATTTGCGGAATATCGACACCGTTATGCTGACAGACGGATGTGCCGCTTTTCGGCAAGAGGTTCATGACGCAACACTCCTGTCACTGGGTACCGTCACGCATCAGCGAAATTGCGATCAAATGTTGAACTGGTTGGAGGGAGCCAAATGAGCCTTAAATCCCGACTGGCAAAGAAAGAAATTCTCGTTGCACCGGGCGTGTATGACGGTCTGACGGCTTCGCTGGCTGAAAAAGCTGGCTTCGAAGCGCTTTATCTGAGCGGCGCGGCTGTTGCCTACACGCGACTTGGCCGTCCCGATATCGGGCTATCCACGGCGTCCGAGATGGCGGACACGATGACGCTGATTGCCGATCGGGTCTCGTTACCCGTTATCATCGACGCTGATACCGGCTTTGGAAACGCATTGAACGCTCAGCGTACCACGCGACTATATGAGCGAGCCGGTGCATCCGCACTGCAAGTTGAAGATCAGACCTTTCCGAAGCGCTGCGGTCATCTGTCGGACAAATCCCTTATCCCGAAGCAGGAAATGGCTGGAAAAATTGCGGCGATGGCCGACGCGCGCGCCAAAAGTGAAACGCTAATCATTGCCCGCACGGACGCAATCGCCGTCGAGGGGTTCAGCGCAGCTATCGAGCGCGCTGAAACTTATCTTGAGGCTGGTGCGGATGTACTTTTCCTCGAAGCGCCCCAAAGCCGCGAACAGCTGACGTCCATCGCTGACCGGTTTTCCCCGCGCGTTCCCCTGTTGGCGAACATGGTCGAAGGCGGCGCGACCCCGATCCTTGGTGCCGACGATCTAGAGGCTCAGGGTTATTCCATCGTCATTTTCCCCGGCGGGATCGTCCGGGCTTTGGCCAAAACCGCTCAGGCTTACTATCAGAGCCTGGCAGAGAATGGCTCGAACAAGCCCTTCGCGCAGAATATGTTCGACTTCGGCGGTCTGAACGAAGTCATCGGAACTGCCGAGATGCTCGATGCCGGTGCCCGCTATGATGACGCCCAAGGTTGAGAGTGTTGCACCTGATCGGTTCGATCTGAAGACCGGTACCCTGATCATCGGCGCGGGGGCTTGCGGTCTGGTCGCGGCCTTGTCGGCTTCGGAGGCGGGACAGGACGTGCTGGTGATCGAAGCCGATCCGGTTCCAAGCGGTTCAACCGCGTTGTCCGCCGGGTTGATCCCTGCTTCTGGCACAAAAGTTCAACAGGCCGCGGGGATCATCGACGATGCGGTACTCTTTGCCAGCGACATTCAGTCGAAGGCCCACAGCGAGAACGATCAAGCTCTGGTCGAGTTGTTGACCAGCAATGCCTCGGAGGTCATCGACTGGCTGTCTGAACGCCACGCCCTGCCCTTCTCGGTTGTCACGGATTTCGACTACCCCGGTCACTCGCGCCGTCGGATGCACGGGCTGCCGACGCGCTCGGGACAAGAGTTGATCGACGCGCTTCGCAGCGCCTGCGAGTGTGAAGGTTTGGACATTATCTGTAATCGACGCGCGACAACGCTGTTTCGGGATCAGGACCAGATTTCAGGTGTTGCCGTGACCGGCCCGGACGAAACAGTCGAAACCATTGCCTGCGGCCGGCTTATCCTTGCCTGCAACGGTTTTGGTGGCAACCCTGCACTCGTTTCCGAGCATATGCCGCAAATCGAAGATGCACTATGGTTCGGGCATAGCGGTAACCGAGGCGAGGCTGTTCTGTGGGCAGAGGGGCTGGGTGCCGGGCTGCAAAACCTGGGGGCCTACCAAGGCCATGGCAATGTCGCGCATCCACATGGAATCCTGATAACCTGGGCGGTGATTACCGAAGGCGGCATACAGGTGAACCGCGACGGTCATCGTTTCTGGGACGAGTCACAAGGCTATTCTGAGGCCGCCCGCGCGGTGCTGGCGCAGCCCGACGGAGAAGCCTTCGCCATCTTTGACGGCCGCATCGCTGCCATTGCGCGCCAGTTCGAGGATTTCAAGCGCGCGGAAGAGACAGGCGCGATCCGATCCGCTGATACAATCGAAGACCTATCGAAGGCACTGGGCCTACCATCTTTGGCTTTGGAGCAAACAATTCAAGAAATCCCCATCGGCGGCACGGATCAATTCGGCCGGTCTTTCAACCCGTCGCCTTTGGTACCGCCTTACATGGGTGTCCGCGTCACAGGGGCCCTATTCCACACCCAAGGCGGTTTGCGCGTTGATTCCTCTGCGCGCGTCCTCAAAGAGGACGGTTCCGCTTTCATCAACCTCTATGCAGGCGGCGGCGCGGCTGTTGGTGTGTCGGGCAAAGGGGACAGCGGATATCTTTCCGGAAATGGACTCTTAAGTGCCGTAGTGTTGGGTCGTGTAGCAGGACGGGGTTCTTGATCCCAAAATTTTCTATCCGAAGCACCTGCATCTTTTTTGCAGCCAAAAGACACGCCGAGCTGCAGCCATATTCAATAAGCTTCGACGCCGAGTTCACAGGCCAAAAGCGAGTTGCCGAGCACATGCGGATCGACCCTGACGGCGCAGACTTGGAAAGAACTTTCGGTAATCAAGTGGCCATTTTGGTCAAGATGGCCAAACTGGCAGGAAATTTCCTTCTTCGCTGAAAATGACGCATCGAGCGCACAAACTTGAAGACTGGAACTAGCCGACGGCAACCTCATCAAGCAGCTCAAAAGCTTCGCGCATGTCGACTGCGTTCTCTCCACCCTTGACCGCCTCAAGGACAGATCGCAGATCGGAGCTGGCCCTTTGCGCGTCTCCGTATTTTCGGTGTTGTTTCAGACTATCTACCGCCGTTCTAAGTTCGAACATCGTTGCATGCTGTCGTCGTGCAGTGCTCAAAGCTTTGCGAAACTCGGCTTCGGCCACCTCATTTTCGCAGTTTGCGAGTGCGTAAACTCGATCCGTTTCGGCCTGCGCCCAACCTTCATTGGTGATTTCCTGATGTTTGCGCGCTTGGGACAACAAGTGCAAAGCACCTTCCCGGTCACCTGTTTTCAGGGTGAGTTCGGCAATCAAAGTAAGAAAGAAAGGCTTATAGTTTCCCGCCCCGCTAGCCCACCAAGCTTCGGATGCCTTGTGCAATGCTTCGATCGTTTCCGGTTTCGGTGAAACATAGGCGCTGACCCAGCTTCGCCAGAGGTTGGCAGTCAATGACATGAATGTGAATGAATGCTTGGATGAAAGCGCATCAAGTTGGTTGGCAAGCTCAATGACTTTTTCAGGTTCGCGGCGCAGAAGATGAAGCATGCACAGGTAGGTGAGTGACTGAGCTATGCTGTGTGCGTGCTCAAGCTTATGTGCTGCCGCGACCGCTTGGTTTTGGATTTCAAGCGCTCTGTCCGGTTCCCCGCGTATCCAGATCGCCAAGCTCAGAAAGCACGACGTGATGGCTGCGTGGTCTGAACCGTAGATAAATGCCAGATGCCCATCACGCTCGCGGCTGTAAAGCTCCAGGGCTTTGCTAAGATGCGAGTAGGCCGCGTCCAGTTCGCCGATATGAAACAGAACTGCCCCCATGGCACGATGAGCGACCATTTGATGCTGTGTCTCATGTGTCGAAGCGGCCATTTTCAGAACTTGTTCGGCAACATCTCTGGCCAAGTCATACTCGGCGCGCACCAAATGGAAGGAATAAAGACCATTCAGCACCGGGAACAGGTGATCTGTTTCTTCGATCACTTCGCACAGGTGTCGTATCCTTGAGTACACCGCACCGGTCTCATCTGCCGCTATACCCGCAGTCGATCGCAGAACGCCCGCCCTGAGAACCTGTATCTCAATTTCCTTACGATCCCGTTCGACGCTCTGCGTCAGGTCGCTCAACTGTTCTATCGCCAGGGACAGCTGCGTGTTTGCCTCGATATTGGCAGAGCGCTGGACAGCGCGCTGGCCGGCAAGATAGCGATTATCGATGGCCTCGGCGCTCATGCCCGCCATGGTGTAGTGGTGGGCCAAAATCTCGGGACTGGCGTCCCCGATAACCGCAGTTTCGTCGCTTAGCGTCTGGGCCACACGAGCATGCAAAACCCGTCGCTCGCTTTTTAACAGGCTGTTGTAAGCCGTGTCGCGAATTAGGGCGTGACGATAGCTGAAGGTTTCCAGGTTTTCCTCTTCAGATTTAGTGACAACACCCGCTTCAACCAACAACTCCAACCCCGCGCGCAAGGCCTTGTCACCAACGCGCGCAACGTCGGCGATCAACGGATACGAAAACTGAGGTCCGATCACCGCTCCGATCTGCGCCACTTCTTTCGCGGAACTCAGGCGATCCAGTCGCGCCATCAGTGCGTCATGCAACGTGCTGGGAACCGAGCTTGCTGGGGATGTCCCGCCCGTGTCACGTGGGGCTTTTGCCTCGCTCAAAGCACCTGACTCCAAAAGGTCTTTTGTCACCTCTTCAACGTATAGCGGCACACCGTCAGATCTGGCCGCGACGGTGTTGTACATCTCTTCCGAAATCGACTGTCCTTTGGCGACATCGTCCACAATGCTTTTGACCTGGTGAAAGTCCAATTGCTTCAAAACCAGTTTCGAAAGGTTGGATTGCAGCGCCCAGCCTGGGTCGAACTCGGGTCTGAATGTCATCACAACAAGAACTGGAAGGGTGTGAATCCGGTCGGCAATCCGGTCGAGCAACAGCTTTGTTGTCGGATCAATCCAATGCGCATCTTCAAACAAAAGCAGTACGGGTTCTTTCGCAGCTTTTGACGTCAGGTTGTTTAACAACAACTTCAACGTCTGCTCCATAAGTTGCTGCGGTGTCAGCTCCAAAGGTCCCAGCTGATCTTCGAATGAAACAGAAAGAAGCGACGCGGCTAGCTTCAGGGCATGGTCAGATTTGTCATCCAGAACGGATGAGATCTTTTGCAGCTTTTCTTTGTTTGAATCTTCGGAATGAAAATCCGCGGCATTCTCGAATTGACGAATTGCTGGGTAAAACGCACTCGCGTAATGATACGGTGAGCACTGGTAGCGGACTTGAGTGTGAGAGGCCGCGGGAACGTTCTGCCTTAACTCTTCCACCAGTCGAGACTTCCCAATTCCCGGCTCACCCGACACCAGCACAATCTGGCCCTGACCAATACTCGCCAGGTTCCACTTTTCGTTCAGAATTTCGTACTCACCAGCGCGGCCGACCAAAGGGCTTAGCTGCACGTCATGCATCGCCATAAAACGGCTGTCGGTATCGCGCGCCCTTGTCACTTGCCAGGCTTCGACTTCCTTGGCAAAACCTTTGAGTTTGAACGCGCCACGCAGAACGTATTCGAAAGTATCGCCAGCCAACTGATGCGTGCTGGGAGCGACGATCAGGGTTCCAGGGTCGGCCATTGCCTGCAGACGGGCAGCCAGGTTTGGCGTCTCGCCCATCGCTGTTCCGTCCTCAAACATTTTTTCGCCGCGTAAATCGCCGACAACGACCAAACCGGTCGCTATCCCAATGCGGACATTCAGTTTCGCATGTGTGCGGATCTTTGGTATTTCCTCGATGATGCGAAGGCCTGCGCGAATGGCGCGTTCAGGGTCATCTTCATGCGCATGGGGAAATCCGAAGAAGACCATGATCCCATCGCCGTAGTAGCTTGCGATGTGCCCATCGAAAGCTGCAACTGACGCGGCACATGTCTCTTTGAAAAGCCTCAGAACTTCGGCCAAATCCTCTGGATCGACACGCTGAGCTATCTCCGTCGATCCCACCAAGTCGATGAACATGACGGTAAGCTGCCGACGCTCTGCCACGATGGCGGGACCCAATGCCGTGTTGGGTGGTCTCTGTCCCCCCGTTGTATCTGCGCGCACGGCTTTCATGAAACGCCGTCTTGGCCCCAGGGGAAGTCCGATTGTCACAAGATCTTGGTCGGTCAACTCGGTCAGATCACCGAGTTCGATTTCATGCTCAGCAAAGGCTGCGGAATACTTCGACAAACCGTGTTTCTCAAGCCAGAGCGCAAGATCAGACATTGTGTTGTTTCGCATGCCATTGCGCAGTACATGTATCTGCGCCTCGCCGGCAAGCACCTCCTTGGCTGTTAACTGCCCGGAACAGGCTTTGGTCGTCGTCGGAATGACCAGTCCGCATTTTCCTCATTGAAGAACACTGCTTTACAGTCGGTCAAGGGCTTGACTGCCTTGCATGATACCGTTTCGCCCAAAACCGAGGCTTTGTTTGCCATCGATTTTGAATGTCGCGGAGGCGTTTTCGTTGTTGATCTGCCATCCAGCGGAATGACTGCCCTTTCCATTCGGATGCAATGCAAATCTACGTCAGCTCGCAAAAGGCCCCATGCACATCTTTGGCTTTTACCAGGCTGCGGCCCTCGCAAATCACGGTGCCTTCGGGGGTCGTGCAGCTGGCCCAGAGATCCACCAGGTGTTTTTCGGGGCGCAATTTGGTGATCGTGACTTGCGCGGTCAGGACGGTGTTCAACGGTGCAGCCGCATGGAACTGCAGGTCTTGTTTTAGGTAGTTGGTGCCTGAACCTGGTAACTCGACCCCAAGCAGGTAGGAAAACAAAGCGGCGAGCAGCGGTTCCGGGACGCAGTTGGATTCGGCCCCACTCAGCGTAGTGAAAGCGCGCAAGTCTTCTTGGGTATATCGTCGGGCAATTTGAGCGGATTGTCCTACTTTCAACATTTAATCTCGGCCTCTCCGATCAGACATTCCGCGTCGTCGACAACCCGGACGACGCGCATATTCAGGCATCTTTGGGTGTCTTGCTTGATAGACAAATCCAGGGGTTCTCCGGCAAAAGCCGGGTTAGGAAACATAAGACTTTGTGAAGCCGTGTTGAGAGACGGGTCGTGTTGCTTCAACATGCCCCAAAGCCTGGCATAGAGCAGCATGCCATGAGACACCGTCCGACCGAACCCGGTGTTTGCACAGAAACCCGGGTCCACGTGGATTGCGTTGTCGTCACCGGACACGCGCGCAAAGGCGTCGAAATCATCCTGCGTCGGCGTCCAGCGTTCTTGGACGTTAATCATGATTAAATGCCTCCATCAGGGCGGGCTTGCGAATTTTACCCGCGGCGGTGCGTGGAAAATCTTCGACAACTCTGACATGCGCAGGCACTTTGTATCCGGCCAGACGCTCGCGGCACCACGGGCGGAAGTTTTCGACATCAAGCGTTTGTTCCGGTCGCAATAGAATGAACGCGGCACCAACCTCTCCCCATTTATCGTCGGGCACACCGATCACAGCTGCTTCGAGAACGGCGGGATGGGAATGTAAAACCCTTTCAACTTCAGCCGGATAGACGTTTTCGCCGCCCGAAATGTACATATCCTTGATGCGGTCGACGATGAAATAATACCCGTCTGTATCGCGGCGTGCGACGTCTCCGGTTCTGAGCCACCTATCTTCGGTGAAGGTGTTTACCGTAGCTTCCGGGTTGCCAAAATAGCCCGGCGTCACACCGGGGCCTTTGATGTGCAACTCGCCTACACCCTCCGTGCCATCGGGTACTCCGCTCAATCGTACTTGCGTCAGGCTTTGTGGTTTGCCGACCGAACCGATCTTTTGCTCGGCACGGGCGGGGTCCATCAGGAATACAGTCGGGCCAGTTTCGGTCATGCCCATTCCATTCAGGACTTTCACACCGCGTTCAGCAAAAAACTGGATCAGGGGTTCCGACAGAGGGGCACCGCCGCAACCGCAGCGGATATTGCGCCAGTCAAGATCGTCAATCCATGGGGCAAGCGACAACGCCTGATACACCGCGGGTACGGCAAAGAACTGGTTGATCTGACCTGATGCGATCAGGTCGCGTATCTCGTCAACTTCGAACTTTGGAAAGATGGTCGATGAACCGCCGGACAGAAAAATGGGCAGCGTGTAAAGGTTGATCCCCGCCGTATGAAACAAAGGCAAGAAACACGCAGAGCGGTCTGTCGACGCGATGTCGATGGCTTGCCCGATGTTTATGGTGTTCGCCCATGCCATTCCCGCGGTTTGGATGACGGACTTGGGCAGGCCCGTCGTCCCGGAGGTGAAAAGCAGATACCAAGGCCGATCGGATGGGATCGGAGCCGTCAACTCCGGGCCACCCTGCTCGATCCATCTGGCGAGGTCGTTTTCTATCGTCAAGAGCGGCGCCCCGACCCCTTTAGCCGTTTCGGCCGCAACCCGTTGGAATTCCGTGTCCGCAAGCAAAATCGATACACCAACTTGCTCCAATGTCTCCACAAGCTCTGGTGCGGGCTGACGCCAATTCAGTGGGCAGAGAATGATGCCTGTTTTTTGACATGCAAACAGGGTGATGAAGAACTCGGCGGAGTTTTGGCACAGGATGGCCACTCGGTCGCCCTCGGAAAGACCTTGGCCAGTGAGACCGGCGGCAACTGCATTTGCGGCGTCATTTATCTGGCCAAAGGTCCAATCGCGCGACGATGCCGTGTCATGAAACGCCAGGGCACTGGGCGAAAGCTCTGCCCTTTTTGCGGCCATGTCTGGGATCTGGTCAAACATCTCTTTCATCCCCCATGTTGAAGGAATTCTTGCATCTTGGTCAGAGTTTCCGGCCGCCCAATGAGGGCCCGGAAAGCCTCGGTCTCAGCCTCGAGCCGTGTTTTGACGGCCGCCCGGCGCTTGTCGTCCCAGAACAGGGATTTTGTTGCCAGCGCAGTGCCGGTATCGATCTCAGCAAGCAGCTTCGCGGCGCGCGTTTCGGGGTCGGGATCAACAGCCTGAACAAGCCCAAGGCCTTTTAGCTGCTCTGAGCCCTGTCGATGGTTGGCCATTATCCAACCGCTTGCGTTTGCGCCGCCAATCAAGTCCGGCAAGAGGGCAGACCATCCGCCATCCGGGGCAAAACCCACCACTCCGTAATAGGGTTGAACAAAGGCGTCAGGCGCTGCAACCGCCAGATCAGAGGCAAACACCATCCCGGCCGAACCACCTGTAGCTGCACCGCGAATGGCCGAAGCCAGGACGACCGGCATCTCGACCATGCGCAAAACCAGCGCCTGCAGAACGGGTACAACCTGCGCTGTATAGCTGTCGATTTGCCCGGCCCGCGCCGCCTCGGCAAACCGTCCGACATCCCCGCCGGTCGAAAAATTGCGCCCGCCTGAGATCAGCGCTTTTTGTACATCCGATTGGTCCAGCGCATCAAATGCCCTGTGCAGTTCGGCCAGAAGGCCGGGTTCCAGAGCATTTGCGCGCGGCGCTTGCAAGCGGATGTGGCAGCAGGGTTCCGAGTTCGGCAGTTCTATTGTTTGCCAAGTGACCAACCCGCTCATGGGGCCAGTCCGTTGCAGATCAACTCATGCGCTTCCGCAACAACGCGGTCGATATCGACGTTGTCGTCCCAAAGCACGTAGCGCTCGCCCAAAGCCTTCGCGATCCCCATCAAAGCCCAAGCTCTGACCTCGGCATCACCTTCAGATATCTCGCCCTTTTGCACCGCCTGTTCCAACTGATCGGCATAAGCCTTGCCAAACTCTGTGTAGTAGGTGCGATAGGCTTCGGGATCAACAAATCGGGCCTCTTCTACGATCCGATATTGCAACGGGCGGTCGCGAACTACACGCAAATAGGCTTCAAGCCCTGCACGCTCGGCTTCCAATCGGTTTGGCGCGTCCACGATCCGTTCGGTCGTCTGGGTTCTTGTGGCGCGGCCCATGTCCTCGACCAGCTCGCGAAACAGCTCTTCCTTACTGGAAAAGTAGATGTAGAACGTGCCAAGTGCCGTTTCCGCCGCACGTGTAATGTCGGCGATGGAAGCAGCGGCAAAGCCCTTTTCACCGATCACCTGCTCGGCAGCCGCAAGGATCTTTGCGCGGCGTTCGATCCCGCGTTTGGTTTTCGGTTGGGAAGCAGAGGATTTTGTCATCTTGATAGTGTCTTCCTTTGCTCAGTCTTTGCGCTTTGCAGTGTGCTGACAAAGCGCCGGAGGGCATCGCAGAAGGCGTCGGGCTCTTCGAGATGCGGAGAATGGCCCGAGTTCTGAAAAATCTGCACCTCGGCCATAGGTGATTGTCCGGCGATCCAATACGCCACCTCAGGATCATAAAGCCTGCTCTGCGCCCCCGCGCAAACTAGGTAGGGAATATCGATCCCGGCGATGATCTGCCGTGCATCCATTGCAACAAGATCGTCCCAAATCGGGCGCAGCGTTGTCGGGTCCTGCTTCAAAAGAAGCGCCCTCATCGCATCGTCGTCGGTCTCTTGCACACCGCCGGGCGCGTACATGTTACGCAGAATGTTTTGGACCATGCTGCGCCATTGAAATTCGATCTTCGAGGACGTGGACAGAACAGCATCCGCGTTTTGGCCGCCCAATCCAAAAGTCCACTTATCGTCAGGCAGCAAACGCGGGCTCATGTCGATGGTGACCAGCCCGCCCAAACTTTGGGTGCCTGCCTGCGCGAGATACTGCCACGCAACTGCGGCCCCCATGGACCAGCCGACCAGAATAGGATGATCCAACTGGTCGATGATCTTGCCCGCAACCTCGACGCAACGCGCAAGGCTTGGCTCATCCTTTTCTCGGCAACCATGTCCAGGCAAATCCGGTGCATGGCAGTCGAAATCAGGCCCGAGCCGAGCTTTGACGTCGTCAAAAACCGCGCCATTCATGGCCCAGCCATGCAGGAAAACCAGCGGTACGCTCATGTGGTGCGCTGCCTGCGCAGGCGACCGACGATGCCGGTTGGGAAGAAATAGACGCTGAGAATAAACAGGATGCCCAGCCACATCAGCCAACGATCGGGATCAACAAGCTCGGGGATCAGTGGCAAGCCTTCGGTGGCATGAGATGCGGCGCCCATGAGGTTTTGCAGATACGTCTGCGCCAGTACGAAAAGCACCGCACCCAGCACTGCGCCATACATCGTGCCCATGCCGCCAATGACGACCATCAGCAAAATGTCGAGCATAATCTCGAAGCTCAGCGTTGTATCCGGACCGACATACCTTAGCCAAATTGCAAACAAGCTTCCGGCAAGGGCGGCAGTGGCCGCCGACAAGCAGGTCGCAGCCGTGCGATACCAGACCACCCGGTAACCGATTGCTTCGGCCCGAAAGTCGTTCTCGCGGATGGCTTGCAGGACCCGACCAAACGGAGAATTCACGATACGCAGCAGAAGCAGGAACAGCGCCAGCGAGCTGAAGAAGATCAGGTAGTAGTTCAGGATCTTCCCGGTGAACTTGACCCCCATCACCTCGCCCATCCTGTTGGCAGAGGTCAGAACGCGCGGGATTTTATAGGTCAGCCCGTCTTCACCACCGGTGATGTCAGAAAACTGTGACACAAGAACCGCGACGGCAGAGGCAACAGCAAGTGTGATCATCGCAAAGAATATCGCGCGCACCCTGAGGCTGAACAAACCAATCAACAGCGCCAGAACGATTGCCGCCAGCGCGCCGAGGACCGTACCGACCAAAAGGGCATCAAACCCGCGCCCCATATGGGTGGATGCCAGCGCCACGCCGTACGCGCCCATGCCAAAGAACATGGTATGCGCAAAACTCACGATCCCGGTGTATCCAAGAAGCAGGTCATAACCCGCCACCAGCAGGATAAAGATGCAGATCCGAGCAGCGGTATCCAACGCTCGCACACCTTCAAAGAGGAACGGCGCACCGGCCAGACAAATCAGGATCAGCAGCAAAAGCGCGGTCAGAATGGGGGACCGGGGCGTATCGCCAGATATCAGACGCACAATCATTTCACTTCGCCTTCACTACAGGCAGCATGCCTTGTGGCCGCCACATCAGGATTGCAGTCATCAGCGCGATGTTGGACACAAGCGCCAGTTTCGGTTCAAGGAACGCGACGTAGTTCTGCAAAAGCCCAACCAGCAGCGCGCCGATAAAAGCTCCTTCGACCGAGCCAAGGCCACCGATAATTGCCACGATGAAAACAAGAACCATCATGCGTTCGCCCATGCCCGCAGTGATAACCTCTTGATAAAGGCCCCACATCACACCGCCCAAGCCAGCAAGCGCTGATCCGGCGATGAAAACGCCAACGAAAACCACGCGCAGACGATACCCCAGCGCTTCGACCATCGGGCCGTTTTCGACGCCTGCCCGCACGATCAGACCGATCTTGGTACGGCGCAGGATCATGCGCATGGCGATGAACAAAACAGCGCCGATCCCCACGGCGAGAAGGCGGTACTTTTCCATCGCAGCGCCTGCAAAGGTGATCGCGCCTTTCAGCATTTCGGGGCGGTTGATAAAGATCTCATCCGGGCCCCAGATCACATGGATCAGCTGTTCGATCACGATCAGGCCGCCGACGGTGACAAGGATTTGCTTCAGGTGTGCGCCGTAGACGGGTTTGACGATAACTCTTTCGAACACCCAGCCCAACGCGCCAGTCACAGTCATCGCTGCTACAACCGCAAGGAAAACCGCGGACATGTTGAGCAGCAGCGAGGTCGCACCGGTCCAGTCGCCAAGCGCAATCAGGACCGAGACCCCGACGAAGGCCCCGACCGACACGAATGCGCCGTGGCCAAAGTTGATGACATCCATCAGGCCAAACACCAGCGTAAGCCCGGATGCCATGATGAAGATCATCATCCCCATGGCGAGGCCCGACACCGTCAAAGTCAGCCAGGACGATGGCGCGCCGATCGCGAAGAACCCAAGCACCACCAGGATCGGGATCAAGAGAAACGGCATCGCCTTGTCCAGACGCTCGCCCAGCGATACGTCTGCGAAGGTGGGTCTATGATCAGGAGCGGCCGTCATTCAGTGCGCCTCCATGCTCAAACCCATCAGGCTTTCCTGAAGGTCTTTGTTGCTTGCAAGTTCCGCCATGGCCCCGGTCCAGATTACGCGCCCGTCATCCATGACTACGGCGCTGTCCCCAAGGGCTTTGGCGACCGAAAAATTCTGTTCCACCAGAAGGATCGAACGCCCCTGTGCCTTTAGGTCACGCAGAGCGTTTGCCATGGTCGCAATGATGGCGGGTGCCAGGCCCTTGGTGGGCTCATCAATCAGATACAGTTCGCGGTCTTCGGCCATAGCGCGGGCGATAGAGAGCATCTGCTTTTGCCCCCCCGACAGGTTTCCGGCTTCGCTGTTCCAGAAGGTGCCCAGTGCCGGAAACGCACCTAGCAGCCACTCTTTCCGTTTTGGGTCAAGCGGACCAGAGCTGGCACCCAGCACCATATTTTCTTCGACCGTCAAATCGCTGAAGATGCCCATATCCTCGGGCACAAAGCCAATGCCTGCGCGGGCGCGGGCAGAGACTGGCATGCGTTTCAGGTCCTGCCCGTTATAGAGTATTTCGCCCGACTTCGCGGTCCATTGCCCCATGATCGTCTTGAGCGTCGTGGTTTTGCCCACGCCATTGCGGCCAAGCAGCATGGTCACCTCGCCACGTGGCACCTCAAAGTCGACACCTTGCAGAATGTGGTATTGCGCGATGTCGGTATAGACATCTTTCAGTGTCAGGATTGGGTCAGACATGATCCAGCTCCTTGCCCATATAGGCTTCTTGTACCACGGCCGAGGCCATGACTTCGGCGGGCGGACCGTCAGCAGCCAAGGCGCCATTGTGCAAAACGATAATGCGGTCAGCCAGGGTGCGGATCACGTCGAGCTTGTGTTCGACAAGCAGCACCGTTTTGCTCGTATCGGCCTTGATCTCGGCAATCAGGTCCAGGATCACCGGGGCCTCATCCACGCTCATGCCTGCGGTCGGTTCGTCGAACATGTAAACCAGCGGGTCGAGGCCAATAAGCATGGCCACCTCCAGCTTTCTCTGATCGCCATGCGAAAGTTCGGTCACCAGTTGGTCTTTCTGAGTATCAAGGCGAACCCGTTCCAGAATTTCGCTGGCTTCCGCAGTCAATTCTGTGTGGCTGTCAGCCATTGAAAACAGCCCAAAGCCATTGTGTTTACGCGACTGGATAACCAACCGAAGGTTTTCAAGAACCGAGAGGTCGGGAAACAAGTTGGTCAATTGAAAGGCGCGCCCCAGACCACGACGGCAGCGTTCGGCGACGCCCAGGCGGGTGATGTCCTGACCTTTCAGGGTCACCGTTCCGGCGGTCGCCGCGATCTGACCTGAGATCAGGTTAAAGTACGTCGTCTTGCCTGCGCCATTGGGTCCGACAATCGCCGTCAGCTCTCCGGCGGGGAATTTGCAGGTCACCGCATCCACGGCCACATGCCCACCAAAGCGCACTGTAAGTGCGTCAGTTTCCAAAAGTATCTGGGTCATTGGATGAAGTCCTAAGGTCCCGGGGCGGGAAAAACGAACCGCCCCGGTTTCATGCGACAGGCTGAGGTCGCGGATTACTGATTGCGAACCGGGATTTCCATCTCGTCCATGCCGATCTCACGAACCAGAACCGGCACGCCATAGTCCTTGCCGTCCTGAATTTCGGTGCGGAAATGGTACATGGTCTGCATTGCCTGGTGGTCTTCCGGACGGAACATCATGGTGCCTTTGGGCGTTTCCCACGTAAGCCCTTTCATCGCCGCAACCAACGCTTCGGTATCTTCGGCACCACCGGCTTTTTTGATCGCTTCAACAATGGCGATGCCGGAAGCCATGCCACCAGCGGTAAAGAAATCGGGCGGGCTGTCGAAACGCTCAAAATGCGTTTTGACTAGCCAGTCATTCACCGGGTTTTGCGGGATCTCATAGTAGTAATATGTGGCACCTTCCATGCCAGGCAGTTCTTTGTACGCTTTCAAAGCTGCAAGGATGTTCCCGCCAGTGGCAATCTCAACACCGAAGCGGCTGGGCTCCATCGCGTTGATCTTGCTCATGGGGTTGCCGCCCCCGGCCCAGATGATGAACAGCTTCTTTTCGCCCTCGACCTCACTCATCGCATTGAAGATGCGTTCTGCGGCCGCGGTGAAATCCGTCGTGTCGGTCGGCACATATTCTTCATGTGCCAGTGTCGCACCGGTGCCTTCCAAAGCTTCCTTGAACGCGGCCACGCCATCACGACCAAAAGCGTAGTCCTGCGCCAAAGTTGCAACGGCGACGTTCTCACCGCCCAAGGCTACCGCGTTCGCGATTGCATCCTGAGACGAGTTTCGGCCGGTGCGGAAAATATATGGGTTCCAGTTCGCGCCCGTGATCGAATCCGCCACAGCGGGCTCTACGATCAACACACGCTCATACTCCTCGGCGACGGGCAGCATCGCCAAGGCGACACCAGAGCTGACCGGGCCAACGGCGATATGGGCATCATCGTCGCCATAAGCCTCCTCCAGTTGCGCGCGGCCAATGTCCGGCTTCAACTGAGTGTCTTTTTCGATGATGACGATCTTCTCGCCATTGATCTCCATCGTGCCATCGGTGGCGTATTCCAGCCCCAGCTTCAGACCATTGTGGGATTGGGCCGCGTAGGCCTCAAAAGGTCCAGTTTTGCCGTAGACATGGGCAATTCTGATTTCCGCGATCGCCGTCGACGATATCAACGCGCCGACAGCGGTTAGTGCAAGCATGCGCAACATAAAGGCTCCTCCCGTTTTCCTCACGAAGATATGAAACATGAATCAGCATTCATGTCAAAGACATTTGTCCTGAGAAGCCGTCAGCAAGGCAATCACACCCCGATAGTCCGCTGCCGGATTTTGCGAAATTCGGCGCCTACGACGGCCAAGCGGACGAAGCTGCCTCAAGCGCGAAGACGCCGTGTTCGGGTGAAACTCTGTTCAGTCTTTGTGGGGACAGCTATCGAGCTATGGAGCGCAAAGATCGAGTGGTTAGGGTGGCTAAAATACGTTGAGTGGCAACCCAGAGGGCATATCTACAAGCCCCTTGTCTCAGACGGCAACTCGCGGAAAAACCGCCTGTAGTCCCGCGCGAACTGACCCATATGCCAAAATCCGCGCCGATTCGCAGCGTCGTTTATCGTGCCATCGAAAGAACCGGTCAAAAGGTCCTCTCGAACGCGGCTCAACCGAAGACGCACATAGTATGACTTTGGGCCAAGTCCGAACTGTTCTTTGAACGCGCGATCCAAAGTTCGCCAAGACGCCCCGCTTTCCTTGCAAATCTCTTCAATCGAAACCGGATCTTCCAGGTTGGCAGCCATCAGGTCCATTGCACGATCAACAGCACGCCGTCTGCTAGCCGCCTGACTTCTGTCAAAATGCGCTTCGTTGTCCGTCAGAATACTCAGGGCTTCAAGCATCAGAGTTTCCTCTGTTTCCTCAGACCACTGCGCATCTGCGCTAGTCAACAGCCCGGATACGAGATGTTCCAATTGCGCCATGCTGGCCAAACCTGCTTTGGACCTAAGTTTGTGTGCGTCCGGATTATCGTGTTCCAGATGAAACCCACAGGTTTCTGCTAGTTTCTCCAGCCGATCGGTTTCAAACGAAACAACGTTGCCCGTGAATCCGGCTGTTGAAATACCGTCGAACCCATCACTGTCTCCGAAGGACAGGAATGCGCCATCGGTGACGTCCTTTGATTGCCACTTGTCGACAGCGCCATTTGACGGAATTCCGAACGTTACCCACCCTTTCGGCGAAACACCACGTTGGTGAACACGTTGGTTCATTGCAATGTTCAAGGCTGACACCGAGCGCCCGGAGCGCACTGTTACTCTCGTGGATAATCGCCCTGGATCAAGCTGTCGAAAGTCAATGTCCCAGGGCGTAAAGTCCCCGATCATATTGGGATGGTCGAAATTCAGCACGACTGCGGGCATCACCCCATCCGCTATGGCAGGGTCAGCCTTTTGCAAATTTGGCGAATTCTTGATGTGGTCCATTCCCAAAGCCTGACACTTTACCGGTAATGTAGCGAATTCGAACCGTAGGGAGTCAAGTGTCAGCTAAAACTCCAAACCTTGCCACCATGGGCCGACCACGGCTGCCGGAGGCCGATGCTCGATCAGAGCGCGTGGTGACGTTTCTCACGCCACCGGAACATCGGCGGCTATCTGAGCTGGCACATCAGTCAAATCAATCTATTTCAGCCAAATGCCACGAACTGATTGTTCAGGCGATGAGCTTCACGGATATAAAAGGGGGAAAGAAGGGTGACTAGTGTTATTCACAAGACTGGGGTTCTAGCCTGTTTGCTGGCTGCGCTCGCCGCCACGCCAGCGGCCGCTCAACAAGACGCAATTGTGCATGACGGTGAGTTTGAGTTCCTGCGCGCCCAATTTGGCGAGCAATGGGATGCGCAGGACATCGAGATCGAAGCGAGGTTGGCAGAAATTCGGGACGCCAACGGCGGCAAACCCCCTAATTTTCTGTACATCCTTATCGACGACATCAGCTTTGGCCAGATGGGAGAGCGCAAGCTCAACTACGTTATGGGCATCGAAACCCCGAACATCAATGACTTTGCCAACGAAGGCTTGTCGTTGATGCGTATGTACACCGAACCCTCCTGCACGCCCACACGTACGGCCATGTTGACCGGTCGGCATCCCATCCGGGCCGGAGTAGAAGAGGTGAAAGTAGCTTTGGTGGGTGAAGGACTGCCTGCCGACGAAGTGACTCTGCCGGAAATCCTTAAACAGGCCGGGTACAACACCTCGCATGTCGGCAAATGGCATCAGGGCGATATTGAAGAGGCCTACCCGCACAATCAGGGCTTCGACTGGGCGGCGTTCCCGCTGCATCAACAGGTTCAGCTGAGCCTGATGACCCGCGAGGCGATGCAGGCGAACAATATGTTGGGCTATCACGCATCGGGACAGAACAACGCGTTTCTATTGGACGAACGATTCAAACCCTATGGATTGGTCACAGGTGTTGAAGCCGAGGCAGGCGGGACAGCGCGCGAGGTCGAAATGGCCGCGGGCGAAGAATGGACGCAAGCCAAATACGAAGAGATGAACGAGCGCTACCAGTCGCAGGCAATTGAACAGCTTGAGCGCGTTGCAGCGTTGGATGAGCCGTTTTTCCTCCAGTACTGGCCGCTTTACCCGCTGAATTTTGCCTATCCCGATCAGGCGTTGTCACGGAACGGAGGGTTCCACGCAGACAAGCTGCAGCTGCTGGACGGTTGGATCGGCGAAGTCCTGGCTGCACTGGAAGAGACCGGCGAGGCGGACAATACCATTGTCATGATCATGGCCGACAACGGGTTGATGTACCATTACGAGGGGACATCCGGGCTGAACCAACTGATCTATCGGGGTGGCAAGACCCAACACCTGGAAGGGGGCGTGCGCACCGATGCGTTCATTCGCTGGCCCGGCGTGATCGAAGCCGACAGTGCCGCCGGTGACATTTTCCACGTCTCGGATATCTACACCACAATCGCACGTATCGCGGGCGCCACAGACTTTATCCCGCGTGATCGTGTGATCGATGGGATCGACCAAACGGCACTGCTGCTGGAAGGAGAAGGAAACGGGCGTCGCGACTACGTTTATGTGTATGAGGGTCCGGTTTTGCGCTCGGTCGTCAAGCAAGAGTTCAAGATGCACTTGCCTGCGCCGGGTGCCCCCGGAGCGGCCGCGCCCACTTACAACATCTATCGCGACCCACGCGAAGAGCATCCGCTGGTTGGATACTCGCTTTGGGCAGGCGCGTCGTTTCAGGACATGATCAAGCGCCATCAGAAGATGATTGCCAAATATCCGAACTCGGAAATCGGAAAGGACATCCCCTATGGCGGTATCGATAACCTGCGACCCGAAAGCGAAGAGGCGCGGCAGGTCTTCATGAGCTGGCAAGAATAAACGCACCACGGCGCGCGGAACCTTCCTGCGCGCCGTCACAGAATAATGAACGGAATGCACTGAGGTGTCAGCTCAACGGGTCTATGTCAGGGGCGAACAACGCCTTGGGAACACATGACGCCCTGTCCCGACGCGGTCAAACCTCTGCCTGTTGTAAGACTGCGCATACTGTCATCTTGCTTCCGAACCTACTCGACTGGTGACCAGTCCGGACCCGGATCATAGGCAGAGATTTCAGCGGTACGTTCAAGCGTCTCCGGGCCAAAATCCGCCTCGTAGATTATGCCATTTTCCCCAACCAAAAAGGAATGAACGCCGGTTTCGCCATAGTCCGAGGGCACTGCCAGCAGTGCATGCCCCGAGACGAAATGGTCTCCGACAAAATAAGAGTACTCTCCGCCGGGCGCGTTCGATCCCTGACCCTGCAGGATCGTGTAGTAGTATCCCAGAAACGGTTCGGCTTCATAGTCGGCCTCACCGTCGCTCCACCCGGTTGCCGCCGCTCGGGCGAGTGCTGCTCCGACAAAGCTGTCTTCGTCTGGCCAGAATAGCCCGTCGCGCTCTCCGGGGTTTGAGATGATCGTCCGTGCGAACTCCATGACGCCATCGCCGTTGTGATCCACAAGACGGAACGCCGCTTGCAGATCAACATAGGCCTCAAGCAGATCGATCACTTCCAGCTCATTCAAACCGATTTCGCGGGCCGAAAGCTCTTCGATCCCGGCTTCAATATCGAAGTGCCACCCATCTCCCGATCGTAAAATTGGGATCGGGAAAGGCCAGCTGTCTTCACCAAGCAAAAGGACAACGCCATCATCCTCGGGCTGAAAGCGATAGCCTTCAGCATACATGCCAAGCACCTCTTGCCGTCTAGCCTGGTCTTCCGCTGGATCACCGGTGCCAATCAGGTCTTCGGCCTCTGGGCCAAATACCTCAAGCAGTTTGCTCTGATCGTTGGCTTGCAACGCACCGACAAAGGCATCCAACGCGGTTTGCGGCGTGTCAAACCGAGCCCCTTCCGAAAGCGCGGGGCCCGTGGTCGCGGCAAGCACCAAAACTGAGAATACTGATCTACGCATCTTATCGTCTCCGTGTGCCTTTGGCCGCGTGTCCCCGTCTGGATGCGTTATGTGTCCGGCTGCCGGACGCCTTTTTCTGCATCGCCTGCCCCCTTGATGCTGTGGGCTTGCGCTGAGTTGTCGTGGCCTTCCTGGTCCCGGTCTGCGGTCTTTGCGCAACCGGCCTGTTCGCGGCATCCGGACGTTTGGTGCGATCGATTGCCTGTTGTTTTGCAGCGGCCCTGTCTACGTCGACATTGCCGCGGTTAACTTGCGGCAGGGATAGGTCTCCACCGCCACGGTTCGCCAAAGCTCCGCCAGCGACCGCTCCTGCGCCAACTGCGGCTGCCGCGCCGGCGCGATCCCGGCTGATATCAGCGGCGCCGGATTCACGGCTCAGCTTTGCGCGCAGTTCGTCCGTTCGACCCTCAGGACGGTTGACCGGCAACTCACCGCGCCCACCTTCGCGTCTTTCGTGATCTGCAATTCTTTCTCGGGCTTCCTTCTGGCGTTCCGGATCGGGCTTCCAGCCAACATCCGTGCGGTCGCCCAGATCGATGTCATTGCCAATATTGACGTTGCCATCGACGTCAATGTCGATGTCCGGGTTTCGGTAGATCGGCCCCCCGCCCCAGCCACCACAATTTCGGCAGCCCCAGTAGCCGTACCAGCCATCATCGTCATCAAAGATCTCGTCGATCAGGGCCACTGCGCCGAAAGTCAGCAAAGCCGCGCCCACGACGTCTCCGGTCGACGGGCCGGTGTAGACCGTCGCGGGATTATACTGAGGAACATACACCGTTTCAGGCTGTGTCGGCGTGATTACAACCGTATCGTCGTCTGACACCTCGACAGTTTGTTCTGGCCCGGAAACAAGTGCACCACTGTCAATCGCCTGATCCCGCATCACCTGCACCGCGTCCATCACATCATCGGATTGGGCAAGCATCGCGGTGCCCACAGTTTCGGTCCAATCGATATGGGTGGCCATTTGCCCAACAACTTCGGGGAATGCCGTTGCCAGAACGCTGACCGAAGGGTCCCAGCCCATGGCGTTGATTTCAGGCTCAAGCTCAACAGGGTCGCGGTCGGCATTGTCCAACAGGTACCGCTCGGCCTTCACAATCTCCAGTGGCTGTGTTGCTGCGACGAGTATTTGGATCAGCAGCGTGTCGGGATAAAGCGCCACCGGGGCAACCAATGTCTGCAGCTCGGCATCGGTAAGTCGGTCGGACGTTTCTTCTGAAGCTGCAGCATCATCTGTGGCCTCTTGGGCAAACAGGGCAGTTGATGCGCAAAGACCGAGGGCAATTACTAGATATCTAAACATATTGCGATCCTTCGATTTCTTGAAAGATCACCCATGACTGCGATTCTTGCAACCGATGGAAACTGAGGGCGGACGCCCGATAAACCTGGGCGTTCAGCGCAAAGCAGGCCGTAGACAACAGAAAGGCGTTTCAAAAGTGCTGCCTTGACGGGCGCTTTTTCAGTTGCAATGTTCAATTTATGAGCGCTTTGAGAACAATTCTCCTTTCAATTCAGTGCTCCCTGATGTCTGCCGGGTTGCTTTCCGCCGAAGGTGATATGGTTAAATCCTTTGCAGGTTGTGCAGGGCGCTTCTCGGCTGAAATGGAACATGCGTGGCTTTTGAACGATGCAAAAGCTCAGGACTATGAACTGCAGCGCGGCGGATTTGTGTCTTTGCTGGAAGCGACGACCACAGCAGAAAACGCCGAATTTGTCCTAAGCCACAGGGTGAATTCCAAACACGCGCACGCACGTTTGCTGCAAACCGCGACCTTTGGTTCAGACGAAACGAAGGCAAGTGCGGCGCGCCGTACCGCCAAGCAGTATTTGGATCAGTGTAACCTGTTGATCCTCGGCGGTGCATAAGAGACGCTTCGCTGCGCTGCCGCATTATTAAGCGGGACATGCTGCGCTGCCGCAAAATTAGGCAATACCCTCAATCTGTCCAGGAACTCGGGTCATGAGACTCTGAGTGCTGTGGAGAACTGTCCTAGCACTATGGAGTGCCGCAAGACGGCTTGGAACATGTGCGAAGGTGCCCGGCCTAGGAACCTGAAGACGCCCTCGCACACCGCAATTATGCGTGGGGGGTATATGGGACGTTTCGGCGCCCCGAACAACCCTGCTGCGCGTCGCATAAAAGGAAATGCTGATGCACACCAAACTTCTCACTACAACCGCCGCAGTCCTGTTGGCCAGTTCATTGCCTGCACTGGCCGATTGCCCGATCAAGGTTGGCGTCCTTCATTCGTTGTCCGGCACCATGGCGATTTCGGAAACCACGCTGAAAGACACGATGGAAATGCTGGTCGAACAGCAAAACGAAGCCGGTGGTCTTCTGGGGTGCGAGCTTGAAGCTGTCGTTGTAGACCCGGCCTCGGACTGGCCGCTGTTTGCCGAAAAGGCGCGTGAGTTGCTGACCGTGCACGAAGTTGACGTGATCTTTGGCAACTGGACTTCTGTTTCCCGCAAATCCGTCCTGCCGGTGATCGAAGAACTGAACGGCCTGCTGTTCTACCCGGTTCAGTACGAGGGCGAAGAAAGCTCGAAAAACGTTTTCTACACAGGCGCTGCGCCGAACCAGCAGGCGATCCCGGCCACGGATTACTTCCTGGATGAGCTAGAAGTTGAGAAATTTGCACTGCTGGGAACCGACTACGTCTATCCGCGGACCACGAACAATATCCTTGAAAGCTACCTGAAGCAGAAGGGCATCGCGGAAGAGGACATTTTCGTCAACTACACGCCGTTCGGTCATTCGGACTGGTCCAAGATCGTGGCCGACGTGGTCGCGCTTGGCGCGGATGGCAAAAAAGTCGGCGTGATTTCGACCATCAATGGCGACGCGAACGTCGGTTTCTATAAGGAACTTGCTGCAGCGGGCATCTCGGCTGACGACATTCCGGTTGTCGCCTTCTCGGTCGGTGAGGAAGAGCTGGCCGGTCTGGATACCACCAACCTCGTCGGTCACCTGGCGGCCTGGAACTATTTCCAATCGGCCGAAAGCGATGCGAACGAGGCATGGGTCGAAGCGTGGAAAGCCCGCATGGGTGAAGACCGTGTAACCAACGACCCGATGGAGGCCCATTATATCGGCTTCAACATGTGGGTGAATGCGGCGACCGCTGCCGACAGCACCGATGTCGATGCCGTTCGGACCGCCATGTACGGTCAGGAATTCCCGAACCTGACAGGCGGCACCGCTGTGATGCTGCCCAACCACCATCTGGCCAAGCCGGTCCTGATCGGTGAAATCCAGGAAGACGGTCAGTTCGACATCATCAGCCAGACCGAAGAAGTTCCGGGCGACGCCTGGACCGACTTTCTGCCTGAATCCGCCGTTCTCGTGTCGGATTGGAAAGAGCTGGGTTGCGGTATGTACAACACCGAAACCGAGAGCTGCGTACAGATCAAGTCCAACTACTAAGGTCTTAACCTGAATTCCTCGGGGCGCGCGACTTGTGCCCCGAGGCTTAATACAAAGGTCTTCCTAAATGACGCTTCCGTTCAGGCGGGCAGTGCTTGCCCTGCTGGTCCTTGTGGCCCCTACCCTTTTGCAAGCGCAATCCGCAGATGCCCCGGTGCAGCAGCTATTGCAGTCCCACGCGGAGGTGATCCAGAAATCCTCTCGCAAGACGATTGGCCCTGCGATCGACGCGCTGGCGCAAAGTGGGCTGCCGGAAGCGCAGACCGTTCTGGAGCGTTGGCAGGCCAAGGACATGTGGTTCAACAAAGAAACCGGTCTGTTTGTCTTTGCCTCAAAGGCTGACGGAGGGTTGCAGATTTTCGATGTATCTGACGGGGCCGAGATCGGGATTGTCGACAAAAAGGCATACAAACAACTCAAGCCCAATTCTGGTATTCGCGGGTTGATCGCGTCTGCTCTGGTGCAGTTTCAGCTGAACGACCCCAATCCCAGGACACGCGACGCTGCTTTGACAGCGATTGAGCGAGACGCCGAAGCGTCGCATCTGTCTGCCCTGCGGGGTTCCATCGAGGCTGAACAAGACGCCGACCTCAAGGCGCGCAAAGACCGGTTGGAGCGCTTGCTCACCATTCGCTTTGATGAGGGTGAGGCCGCGAGGCTTGCTGCAATCGACAGCTTTGTCGGCGATCTCGGTGTTGATGTCAGGGCAACGCTCAATCCTTTGGTTTTATCCGAAATCAAGGTCGCAGATGAAATCCCGGATGGCGCGGTTGGCATTGAGGTCGGATCAGACGAGTTGACCCAGGACCAGGCCTATAACCTGCTTGTCGCAAATGGGTTGGCCCCGGAACCAGTGGATGCCGCAGCGGTAAAGCAAACCCTGATCGCCAACATAAACGGCGATACCGTTGCGGGTGTACAAGTGGCGAGCCTTGACGAGGACGCCGCCCGAGAAGCCGCGTATCAGGTGTTGGCCCAGCAAGGTCTGGCGGCCCCGCTGGTGACACAGGTAGATATTGCCGAAGCCGTTCAAAAGCATAAGTTTTTCAAGGTTTACGTGTCGGCCCCCCTTCCCATCGCCCTTGCTGCGCAGGCGGCTTTGGACAAAATCGAAACGCAGGTTGCTTTGAACCAGACAGCGGATTTGGTGTTGGACGCGTTGTCTCTGGCCTCGATCTATTTCCTTGCGGCGATCGGTCTTGCGATCACCTTCGGGGTCATGGGCGTGATCAATATGGCGCATGGCGAGTTCATCATGATGGGCGCCTATACCGGCTATGTGGTGCAGTTGTTCATTCCTGACCTGACGCTTTCGATCCTTGTGGCCATTCCCTGCGCGTTTCTGGTGACCTTCGGGGCCGGTGTTCTGCTGGAGCGGCTGGTCATTCGGTGGCTGTATCACCGCCCGCTAGAGACGTTGCTGGCAACCTTCGGTGTTTCCATTGCCTTGCAGCAACTGGCCAAGAACATCTTTGGCACGCAGGCGCGCCCTCTGACGGCTCCGGGTTGGTTGGATGGGTCGATGGTTTTGAACGACATCGTGTCGATCAGCTACATTCGCATTGCGATCTTCGTTCTGGCGCTGCTGTTTCTGGCGCTGTTCCTTATTGTCATGAACCGAACCCGGCTGGGGCTTGAGGTGCGGGCTGTGACCCAGAACCCGCGCATGGCGTCCTCGATGGGCATCAACCCGGACCGGATCAACATGCTGACATTTGGTTTGGGCTCGGGCATTGCTGGCATCGCCGGCGTGGCCATCGGGCTTTACGCCAAAGTCACGTCCGAGATGGGCTCTGACTACATTGTGCAAAGCTTTATGACGGTGGTCGTCGGCGGCGTTGGCAACATCTGGGGCACGCTGCTGGGTGCGACGATGGTCGGAACGCTGCAAAAGGGGATTGAGTGGTTCAACCCCTCCAATACGCTGGCTGCGCAGACCTACATGATCCTTTTCATCATCCTGTTCATTCAATTCCGACCGCGCGGCATAATCGCGCTCAAAGGTCGGGCGGCGGAAGCGTGATATGGTTGACATGACTTCTACAGCCGAGCCGATACGCAAGCCGCTGGTGCTGCGTTATCCCTCTGTCGCGATCTTTCTGATCATCCTGTCCCTGTTTACGGCGATCATCACCGTTTTGGGCGAAGGGTTTGGCATCGGGCTGATTTCCACCAGCTTTATCAAAACCTTGGGCAAGACGCTGTGCCTGTGTCTTGCTGCGCTGGCGATGGATCTGGTGTGGGGATACACAGGTATCCTGTCGCTGGGGCACATGGCCTTCTTTGGCATTGGCGGCTATGCCATCGGCATGTGGCTGATGTACGCCCGTACCGAGATTATCGTGGTCGACAGCCTCGCGGCCTCTGCCTTGCCACCGACGGCCCAGGAAATCTCGGATGGTATCGCCACCCAGATTTTCGGCGTTGTCGGCGCGTCCGAATTTCCCCCGATCTGGGCCTTCGCACATTCCCTGCCGCTGCAACTGGCTGCCGTCGTGTTGGTGCCCGGTCTGCTGGCCCTTATCTTTGGGTGGCTGGCGTTTCGCAGTCGGGTGACCGGGGTGTACCTGTCTATCCTGACGCAGGCGATGACGCTGGCGCTGTCCCTGTACCTGTTCCAGAATGACAGCGGGTTGCGCGGGAACAATGGTTTGTCCGGGCTGCAGAACCTGCCGGGACTGGACTCGGTGCCGCAATCAAAAGTCTCGATCCTGTTCTTCTGGGCGTCCGCCTTGGCGCTTGGCCTTGGCTACCTTGTCTGCGCATGGGTGGTGTCCGGCAAATTCGGATCGGTCATTCGCGCCATCCGCGATGACGAAAGCCGCGTTCGGTTCCTTGGCTACTCGGTCGAGGCCTACAAGCTTTTCATCTTCACCTTCACCGCCGTAATCTGTGGTATCGCGGGCGCTTTGTACTATCCACAGGCTGGCATCATTAACCCGGCCGAAATTGCGCCCATCGCGTCGATCTATCTGGCCGTTTGGGTGGCGATCGGCGGGCGCGGACGGCTGTACGGCGCGGTGATTGGCGCGGCCTTTGTCTCGTTGCTGTCGACATGGTTCACAGGAGGCCAAGCCCCAGACATCTCGCTTGGGTTCTACACGATCCAATGGGTCGACTGGTGGACCATCCTGCTTGGGTTCTCGTTTGTTGCGGTCACGCTTTTCGCGCCCCGCGGCATAGGTGGACTGATCGACAAGCTTACGGAACGCCGCGCACCGGATCGACATGGGGCCGACCTGGGACCAGACCTTGGATCGCTGCGCGAAAAGGAGGCGAATGAATGAGCACGCTTCTCGAAGTCTCCGGCGTCTCCGTATCCTTCGACGGGTTCAAGGCGATCAACAACCTGACGTTCCAAATTGGTCCGGCCGAAATGCGCGCCGTCATCGGCCCGAACGGGGCGGGAAAGACGACGTTCATGGACATCATCACGGGCAAGACCAAGCCCGACGATGGTCATGTTTTGTGGGGCGAAAAGTCGGTCTCACTCCTGTCCATGAGCGAAAGTCAGATCGCGCAGGCCGGAGTGGGGCGAAAGTTCCAGCGACCGACTGTGTTCGAAGATCAAAGCGTTCGCGAAAACCTGATGCTTGCCCTGAAAAACAAACGCGGGCCGTTGGCCGTGCTGCGGTTCCGGGCGCGTCAGGCAGATCACGAGAAAGTCGCAACGCTGGCCGAGGAAATCGGACTGCAGAGCGCCTTGGACCGCAAAGCCGGTGAGCTTAGCCACGGGCAAAAGCAATGGCTTGAGATCGGGATGCTGCTGGCTCAGGACCCGCAATTGCTGCTGGTCGATGAACCTGCCGCTGGGATGACCCCGGCAGAGCGCAAGCATACGACCGACATTCTTGTCGAAGCGGCCAAAACCCGGGCCGTCGTCGTTGTCGAACACGATATGGAGTTTGTCCGTCGCCTGAACTGCAAAGTCACCGTGCTGCACGAGGGATCGGTTCTGGCCGAAGGATCGTTGGACCATGTCACCCGGAACGAAAAAGTAATCGAGGTTTATCTTGGGCGCTGACCTTCTGAATATCTCCGATCTGACCCTGCATTATGGCGGCAGCCAGATTTTGAACGGCGTCGACATTACTGCTCGTAAGGGTCAGGTGACCTGCGTGATGGGCACAAACGGCGTTGGAAAAACAAGCCTTTTGAAAGCGATATCCGGCACGCATCCGCGTAGCGGTGGCGACTATGTGCTGAACGGCGAAGAGATCGGCAATGCCACGTCTTTCGAACTCGCCAGAAAAGGCGTGGCCTACGTCCCGCAAGGGCGCGAGATTTTCCCGTTTTTGACGGTGCGCGAAAACCTTGAAACCGGCTTTGCCTGCCTGCCCCGCAGCGATCATACGATCCCAGATTATATCTTTGACCTCTTCCCGATCCTCAAAGAGTTCCTGTCGCGGCGCGGGGGCGACCTGTCGGGGGGTCAACAGCAGCAGCTTGCCATTGCACGTGCGTTGATCACAAAGCCAAAGCTGTTGCTATTGGACGAGCCGACCGAGGGTATTCAACCCAACATCATCAAGCAGATTGGCGAAGTCATTCGTCTTCTGCGCGATCAGGGTGATATGGCCATTATTCTGGTCGAACAGTATTTTGAGTTCGCCTATTCGCTTGGCGACGACTTTCTGGTGCTTGAGCGTGGAGCGCCATTCCTGCAGGGCGCCAAATCCGAAGTCGGAGAGGAACAGCTAAAATCCGCAGTATCGGTCTGAGCCGCCGACGTATACGCCGCCGGAATGTCGGCGGCTGACGGGCGGTCTGCCGTCAGCCGCTCAGAGCGTGCCTTTTACGTTAATGCCCCATGCCATAGTCGCCTTCGTCCTCAAAAGTGGTCCGAAAACCGATTTGAACGGGCTTTTTCGGGGTAGCACGCCGGTTTCAATTGCGTATCCGAACATCGCTCCGTGATCTTGCACGCGGTCTTCTGAGCGTTCCACATCTAGATGCGCGTCAAAGTGAGCGGAGGCCAAGGGCCCATGAACCGCAGCAACAGCCTTGCGAAGCGGTTTGGAACAATTGCGGTCGCCACCCAGCGAGAGTAGATAAGTGCCGCTTTCGAGAACCGGGCGCACGAGTTTTTCGATTGGTGTGTCGATGGATGACGAATGGGCGTAGGTAACCTCGCGTAGTCCAATGTGTAAGAAATCCTTCCAGTATCCCGACCCGCCATTGTCGAGCGCGGTTTCGAGAACTTTTCGACAAACCACGTTGCCAACGCCGTTGGGTTCCGTGTTGGAACCGTCTATCGGTATTTCGCCCGAAAGGACAACATCTTACGTCACCTGTATGACGAGTGGCTGGACAACGAGGACGAGCGCCATCTGATTCCAACTTGCAATCAAAATCCACCGAAACAGGATTGCCAGTTGGGTGCAGGCTGCATAACACAGATCTAGTTGGTTCGCGTCCTTGTGTCAGGACAACGCGGACCTAGAAAAACCTTTCGGCTTGGTCAGTCACCCGGCTTTGTCGAGGCTCGCATCCTGAAACGGGTGTTCCACCGCCGGCCAATACGGAAGCGTTCGCTTGGTCAGTGCGATATCGCGGAACGCAGGTTGCGTTCCCCCGGGGCTAGCGACCTGAAGGATATGGTCGGAAATCTGTCTAAACGGCCCGTAGAAGTGGAACAGGGATTTCACGACCGCAGCTGATTTTTCTGCCAGTCGAATGCCGACCTGTTCAAACGCTTCGGGGTGGTAAACCTGAACGCGCAGGTCGTTCACCAGCAGGTCAACCTCGCCCTCAAGGCGCAGCCACACGACCGTTCCCATGGGTTCAAGGCCTGTACCCAGATGCTGTCCCAGCCCCGTTTTGATGCTCATGACAGTAGCGTCCAAATCGATTGGATCGCCCGAGACAATACCAGTCTTACCACCAAGCCGCACGGTCAGCTTGCTGCCGACGCCTGCGTCCTGACAGATGCGCAGAACGCCGGGGTCCCAGAACAATCCGGCGGCAAAATTGGTCAGGCCGCGCGCCAGCATCGCGGCCAACATATGGGTGGCATCGCCCGGTGCGCCGCCACCGGAATTATCCCCCATATCCGCCAGCACGCACAGGCCAGGTCTCGTGCCGATCTGATCGAGGGCCTTGGGAATTGGCAGATACTCCGTCGTCACCTCTTGGCGCAGGTCAAAGAAACGTCGGCCCAGCCGCTCGGCAAGCTGCGAGGCCAGATCTGGTTGGTCGTCCGTGATGACCAGCATTCGGGCACCGACATCTTCCACATCACCCCACGGAAACCCATGACTGAGCGAGACGGACAGTACGCCGGGATTGCTCTGATTTGCCGCCATCTCGGCCACAAAATCCTTCATGGCCCCTTCTTTGGTCAGGTAAAGGTTCACCATGCGCGTATCAAAATACGCCATTCGCGGTGTTATTTCACCGGCACGCGTGCGCCGCGCCAGATCGAACAGTTCAATCGCGCAGGCGGTGGCGTCGTCATGCGGGTATTCCCGAAAGTGCACGATCAGATCGCTGGCTTCCAGCATCCTGTCCGTCAGATGTGAGTGCAGGTCCAGAGACACTCCGATCGTGGCATCCGGGCATTGGGTACGGATGCGGGTCAGAATATCGCCCTCGCAATCCTCGATATGCTCGGCCACCATCGCGCCGTGCAGTTGCAACAGAATAATGTCGGCACCACCGCATTCTGCCAAATCGGACAGAATCTCGGCGCTGAGCGCATCATAACAGCCCCGCGTGGTCGGCCCGGCGGGTTCGGCAATGGCTGTCAGGCTTTCGATGATCTGCCATCCCAGCGCCTCGCCCTTTTCGCGCCACACATGCAACGCTTCGGTCATCAGGTTCGGCGGTTCTTGCGTCGCGGTTCCATGGCGCAGGAAATATTCTTCGAACCCCGACATCGCGGTCGGCATGGTGCAGAAGGTATTTGTCTCGGTCGAAAGCGTTGCAATAAAGAGTTTCATAAATGTCCAATCCCCAACACGTTAGGGGATGACTGCACGAGCCATCCCCTGCGCATTCGCGATGCTAGCATAAACCAGCTGCTACTCAGCTTTCCACCAGCGTTCCATAAAGCTGCTGCCGTCCAGGTCGAGGTTCGAGCCAAATTTCTCGGGCGTTCCGACGGTTGGGCGCGTGGCAAAGACGTAAGATGCGAACATCGGGATCGCAACGCCACCCTGATTGGCCACGATTTCCTGCATCTCGCCATACACTTGCCGGCGCTTCTCGCTGTCCAGCTCGGCGCGGGCCTCGACCAGAAGCGTGTCGAACTTTTCATTGGACCAGAAGGATTCGTTCCAGGCGACGCCGGATTGGAAGGCCAGTGAGAACATCAGATCCTCGACCGGACGACCGGCCCAATAGCTGGCGCACCAGGGCTTTTTCGTCCAGACCTCGGACCAGTAGCCATCATTGGGTTCCCGTTTGACCGTCACGTTGATCCCGCATTTCGCTGCCGAATTCGAAATCAGCGTGGCCGCATCCACGGCGCCTGGGAAAGCGGCGTCAGAAGTCGAAAGCTCAACATGCAGCGAGTCCAACCCGGCCTGTTTCAGGTAGAACTTCGCCTTGTCCGGGTCGAATGTCTTTTGCTCTAGTTCGGCATTGAAATACTTCTGTCCGGACCCGATTGGGTGGTCGTTGCCGACCTGCCCATAGCCGAGCAGAATCTTGTCCACCAGTTCCTGCCGGTCGATACCCCATTTGATCGCCTGACGGACATTGTTGTCATCAAACGGAGCAGCGTTGGTCAGCATCGGGAAGGAATAGTGCTGCGTACCTGCAACCGAGTGCAGCGTCACATTGGGGTCCCGGGAAATGAACTTGGCCGTTTTGGGGTCAACCTTGTCCGCAACGTCGATTGTTCCTGCGGACAGCGCTGCCATACGCGCGGTGGTGTCCAGCAGCACCAGCAGTTTCCACTCATCAACGTGCGCAACTTCGGGGTTCCAGTGGTTGGCGTGCCGGACCAGGTCAGCCGAAATCCCCGGTTGGAAGTCCTTAAGCTGATAGGCACCACAGCCAATACCGGATTGCCAGTCAATGCTGTCGCCGTCAGCGGGCAGAATGGCAAAACGGTAGTCGCTGAGAATGGCCGGGAAGTCCGCGTTGCCGCCTTCCAGTTCAAAAACGATGGTCTGTGGCCCGTCGGCCCGCAGTGTTTTGACGCCAGCCAACAGAGGGGCCCCGGTCGAGGTCGAGTTTTCGCCCCGGTGATAGTTGATCGAGGCGATTACGTCGTCGGCTGTCACGCTGCGGCCATTGTGGAACTCGACCCCGTCGCGCAGCGAGAACGTCCAGACGGATGCGTCCGGTGACGCTTCCCAGGATTGCGCAAGTGACGGCTGGACATTGCTGTCTGCGTCAATAGCGGTCAGGAAACCGTTCACGCCGAGGCTTAGGGGAATAAGAAAACCAGCCGAAATCTGCCCCGGATCAAGTTGTTCGGTTGACGCCCCATGGCCGATCCCGGCGACCATGCTGCCGCCCTTTTTGGGCGCGGCGGCAAGTGCGCGATCCGCCAACAGAGTCGCCGCGCCGACAGTCATGCCGGTCGCCAGAACCCCGCGCATGAACTGACGGCGATTAACCTGACGCAATTGCAGGCGCTGCTCCATTTGCCGGACGTATTGAAATTTATCCATCGGTTGACCTCCCCTGGGCATGGCTGTGTTGCGCGCAGGATTGCGTACCGAATATGGCTTAACAATAACGCCACATTATGCTTTCTTTAGCGAGTTTAAGCTCGAAAGTTTGGGGTGGTCATGCAAAACAACCTGGCAACCAATCTGCGTTACCTCTGCGCCGATTACCCGTCTGTTGCATCGGTGTGCCGGGATATCGGCATCAATCACCAGCAATTCGCAAAGTACCTCAGCGGTCGCAGTACACCTTCACCGAACAATCTGCGCCGTGTCTGCCGTTTCTTCGACATCGACGAGAGCATTCTGCTGGGTGAGCCAGAGGATCTGCGCCGACACAAAACCCATCTTGCCAAAACAGACGCCGATCGACGGCGCGACCCGCTGACCGATGTCTTTCCGGGGGATTTGCAAAAGTTGAGACCGCTGTTAGGGTCTTATCAGATCTTCTTCCGGGCACCGAACGATCCTGCCAAGGCGATCATCAACGTTGCCTTTTTGGATGAACGGGATCGCATGGTCTATAGCCGGGTTATCGAGGCTCTTGGCGATGCCAAAACGAAAACCCGTCGCTGGACACGCTGTGATGGCAAAGCGGCCCATCGCGCGGGCCAGATATTCGTCGTGGATTCCGAACGCGGTCCCGAGGCCTCGCTCTGTCTTTATATTTTGAACAAACCCCACCGCGACAAGTCGGGCCTTCTGTTCGGTACGATGTCCTATCTGGCGTCTCTGTCGGGGCGCACGCCGACCTCATCCCCTGTTGTTTGGAAAAAGGTTGAGAGCTACCGATCGGTCCGGGAACTGTTTTCAAGCTGCGGAGAGGTTGATCTGAACAGCAACCGACTGGACCTCAAGGTTCGACAGCACCTTAAATCTGCGTTGGAATAGCCAATCCGAGGCGGTCGCCACGCGCCATGGTCTCTGTGACCCCTTCAAGTTTAACGACCGATGGGGCGGCGTTTGGATTAGTGCGAAACCGGTCTGGCTTCGGACAGATCGGTCGCTATCCGTATCATATGTGAGAGTGTTGGTTTGAGTTCGTCGCTTGCGTTGGCGATCATCCGATGCGGAACGCTGGTGGCTGCGGCAAGCGCCTCGGCAAGCGGAACGCCCACCTGTTCGGTCAGAACCTGTATCGCCTTGGTCAGACACAAATCCGCCCCGGCCAGAGTTCCATCCTGCAAAGTCAGCCTGCCGTTCTCTCGCCGGATCAAACGGCCCTCAAGGTGGAATTCCGTTTGCGACGTACCCGCGACCGCCATTGCGTCACTGACAAGAAAGATCTGTCCCGGCCCGCGCTTGGCCGCCCAGGCGGTGCGCATTGTGTCGGGGTGGACGTGGATACCATCCGCAATCAGCCCCGCCGACATGGAACCGCAGGACAGTGCGGCACCGACCAATCCCGGCTCGCGGCTTCCGAGCTGGCTCATCGCGTTAAACAGATGTGTAGCACATTGGGCCCCGGCTTTGGCGAAGGCCATACAGGTCTCAAACGGTGCATCCGTATGGCCCAGCGAAACGATCACTCCGGCGCGGGTCAATGCGTCGACCTGATCCAGAGTGGTGTTTTCGGGGGCCAGCGTGACCATCAAGGCAGGCAAGTGTTTCGCGGCCTTGAGTATAGCGTCCAGATCCTCTGGCTGCATAGGGCGGATCAGGGCCGCATCATGTGCCCCTTTGCGTCGCTCGGACAGATGGGGGCCTTCCAGATGCAGCCCCGCGATGCCCGGAATACCGGCCTGAACGGCCTCGACCGCGGCATCAATGGACGCTCGGGTTTTTTCAGGCGTATCTGTTATCAGCGTTGGCAGGATACGCGTTGCACCCAGCCCCCGATGGGCCGTGGCGATCTGTGCCAGGGTGTCAACGGACGGATCGTCGTTGAACATCACGCCCCCTCCGCCATTGACCTGCAGGTCGACATAGCCGGGGCTCAGAATTTGTCCCGCCAGATCCTCAATCTGATCATCGCGCGCTATTTGATGTTCGGGCACTAATGCGTCGAAAACCCCGTCTCGGAACCGCGCCGCGTACCCGTCATGCAATTCCGTGCCGTCAAAAATCGGGCCGCCTGCAAAGGTGATCGAAGGACCGGTCATATCGTTTCCGTCACTTTTTTCAGATGGCGTGGCGTGTCGGGGTCAACGCCGCGGTTTGCGGCAACTTTTTCGACCATTCCATAAAACGATACGATTGTCGGAATTGGGTCGGTCATCCAATGAGAGGTCCGAACATGGGGCAACTGCGTCGCGCGTTTCACGCGGCTGGTCGTTGCAAAAACTTGCGCACCCTTTGCGGCCAGCTCATCCGCGACCTCGGCCAGATTGGCCTCGGCCGCATCACCGGATGCCAATGCCAGGACAGGAAAGCCCTGATCGACAATGGAAACGGGGCCGTGCAGAACCTCGGCCGCCGAGTAGCTTTCCGCGTGAATCTGGCACGTTTCCTTGAACTTCAATGCCGCTTCATTCGAGATCGCCAAGGACAGGCCGCGTCCCAAAGTGAAAAGCGAGCGACCGTCGACAGCATCCGCCACAACGCTCCAGTCACAGGCGATGGCCGCTGACAGACTGTCCGGAAGGCCATGGATTGCGCGCAACAGTTTATCATCACGCTTGACCTGCGCGATGAGCCATAGTCCTGCGACCAGTGAGGTGACGAAGGTCTTGGTCGCTGCCACGCTCAGTTCGGGCCCGGCGTGAATTGGCAGCGTCGCAGTGGCCGCCTCGGCCAGGGCAGATGCAGTGTTGTTCGTGATCGCGACCGAATACGCGCCACCAGAGGTAACGGACTGCGTCAGCTGAACGATGTCCGGGCTTTGCCCCGACTGCGAAACCGAAACGCAGATGGCGTCGTCGCAGCGCATGTCGACGCCATAGATGGATTTGACCGATGGCCCAACCGACGCCATCGGCAACCCCAGCAGCAGCTCTGAGGCGTATTTCAAGAAGTTGCAGGCATGGTCCGACGACCCCCGCGCCACCGAGATCAGGAACCGTGGGTCGCGGGCCCGGATTTCGTCGGCAGTTTGTGCAATCAAGTCCGCGCCTTCGGTCAAAAGGCGATCGACGGCGTCGGGTATCTCATTGATTTCCCGCCGCATTTGAGTGGTTTTGTCAGACATTATCCCAGGCTTTCAGTTTGACAGGCGCAGCTCGGCCACAAAGTCATAGGCGTCGCCGCGATAGATTGAGCGAGTCAGTTCAGCGACCCGCCCGCTTTCCAGATAAGAGGTACGTTGAATCCGAAGACCGGCTGACCCTTCTGCAACATCCAGCAGCTCTGCCTCGGGCGCTTCAAGATTTATCGCCGAGATCTTTTGGATTGCGCGGACCGGCCGGAAACCGGCCTGTTCGAGAACAGCGTAAAGCGATCCTGTTACCTCAGTCGGGTTTGATAGGATGTCGAGCGGCAGCGCTGCTTTTTCCAACGCCATGGGGCGACCTCCGGCCTCGCGAAGGCGGTGAATTCTTGCGACCTGTTCGTTGGCCGATAATCCCAAGGCCATCATCTCTTCTGGCGAGGGCAGGAAAATACCGCGTTCCAACCATGTCGAGGTCGTGTTGAGCCCTCGCCGCTCCATATCTTCGGTGAACGATGTCAGGTGGGACAGGGATTGTTCGACCTTCGCCACGGGCTCGCGGACGAAAGAACCAGACCCTTGCCGTTGTTCGATCGCGCCCTTGCGCACCAGTTCCTGAATGGCCTTGCGCACGGTTACGCGCGACAGGTCGGTCAGCTCGGCAATCTCTCTTTCAGGCGGCAGTGAACTGTTGGGCGGCAGGATGCCGTCCGCTATCCCTTGTTCCAGGCGTTGACGAAGTTGCACGTACCGGGGGCCTGAACTTTGCCCCAACCATCCTTCCGGGCGCAGGAAATCAGCTACATTCATGTTCGATTTCCTCCTGATACGCCTGCGCCAATGCAAGTGCACCGGACAGTGGGTCGCCCAAGGGCTGAAGCAATACAGACTGCATGCCCGGGGGCAGATGCGACGCGTAAAGGGGGCCGATGCCGCCTGTCAGACATATCGGCATGTCCGCGGTCCACCCCATTTTCATCATCATGTCGGTAAGATAGTCCGCCCCATCCTGCAGGACGGAAAGTGCCAATTCATCGCCGTGATCAGAGTGCTCGGTCACAAAGGGGGCGAGGGCTCCAAATTCGGACGGGGTCATTTGGGTCGCCGCTTTGACAATTCCAGCGGCCCCGTCAAACCGAGACAACAGATCCTGCGCCAATTTCGAGGGTCCGGTCACGTCATCCGTGTATTCCAGCGCTTTGGACAGCGCGCGTTTGCCGACCCATTGCGCAGAAGCCTGATCGCCAAGAACAGGGCCCCAGCCGCCAGCGAACCTTTTCTTGCCGCCCTTTTGCATCGCAATAAAGGACCCCGTTCCGCAATGAGCGATAAACCCATCCCCGGGCCCCAATGCGCCGCGCAGGGCCGCGGCCCGATCATCTTCGATCCGAACGTTCTGAAACGGCAATGCGGCCGCAAGCTTTCCGGCAATTGCCTCGCCCGTTATCCCGGCCAAGCCCAGATACGCGCGCGCTTGCGCAAGCTCGTCCAAGGAAAAACCCGACTGCGCCGCCAAAGCTTTCAGGCCGCGCTGCAATTCGGCGCAGGCGGCGCTGAAATCAGTGGACACATTTGCCGCGCCCACCTCGACCCGATGCGTTGCGCTGCCGTCGGAAACCGCTAGGCGGCAACGCGTGCCACCCCCATCGGCGGCCAGAATCAGGTATTTCGGTGCGTGAGCCATAGTAGATACCTTTATAATACCTTTTGGCGTTTTAGAAGTCCTAAATATAACCACAGGGCCAAATACCGCCCTAAACCTCCAGATATTCAAGGCCAAAAAATATTTGGTAGACTAATGGTATTTAAAAGGTATGATATTGAAAGCTCTTGGGGGAGAATCACGTGAACACGCCTGCAACGGAACAACTGCATCAGGATGCGAATGGGTTGGACACCCGTCCGCTCGCAGAGGCGGCCAACCTTCTGGCGCAGTCGCAGGCATCAGCAGCGCAGGTAACCTTGGATGCTATTGCGCCGATTTGCGGCGGAGCAAAGGCGATGGCCAATACGATCCGGTCTGGTGGCAAACTTCGCTACCTCGCCGCTGGATCATCGGGCCTTATGGCGGCCTCAGATGCGTTAGAGCTTGGGGGAACGTTCTCAATCCCCGCTGCCCAGATCCGCATCCATATGGCTGGCGGATTGCCAACCACCGCCGAAATGCTGGGCGATGTAGAGGACGCGGTTGACGGTCTTGCGGATGAACTGGCGGATATGGATGCCAAAGATACGCTGATCGCTGTCTCGGCCAGCGGCACCACGCCCTATACTGTGGCCGCCGCAAAACTGGCGCGTGACAGGGGCACGCCCGTGATCGGGATTGCAAACAACGCAGGTTCGCAATTGCTGCTTATGGCAGATCATGCGGTGTTGCTGGCGACGCCCCCTGAATTGATTTCAGGTTCGACCCGCATGGGCGCTGGAACGGCGCAGAAAATTGCCCTGAACATGCTATCTACGCTGATGGCGATCGAGCTTGGCCATATTCAGGATGGCATGATGATCAATCTGCGGGCGGACAACGACAAGCTACGCGCACGGGCCAACGGGATTGTCTGCCAACTGACCGGCGTGACGCCCGCGCGCGCGGATGCTGCGCTGAAGACCGCAGGCGGCAACCTCAAATGTGCCGCGCTGATCGCCGCCGGCGCTGGATCGGCAGAGGACGCCCAAACGCTATTGGATGAAACAAGCGGGCACCTGCGCCCTGCGATGAAACGGCTGAACCAAAACAAAGAAACTATCAACCTGGGAGAAACCAAATGAAACGCAAAGTTCTGAGCCTGGCTCTGATGGGCACAGCGCTGGCCACAAGCGCCTATGCGCAAGAGGCTACGCTGACAATTGAAAGCTGGCGCAACGATGACCTCGCCCTGTGGCAGGAAAAGATCATTCCGGCCTTTGAGGCGGCGAATCCGGGCATCAAGGTCGTGTTTTCTCCGTCGGCCCCTGCGGAATACAACGCTGTTCTGAACTCCAAGCTCGAAGCCGGATCAGCCGGTGATCTGATCACCTGCCGCCCCTTCGACGCGTCGCTGGCGCTTTATGAGGCCGGTCATCTGACCGACCTGTCCGATCTGGAAGCTATGGGCAACTTCTCGGACGTTGCCAAATCCGCGTGGCAAACCGACGATGCATCCGCCAGCTTCTGCGTCCCGATGGCATCGGTGATCCACGGCTTCATCTACAACAAAGATGCGTTCAACGAGCTGGGTATCGAAGTTCCGACCACCGAGGCCGAGTTCTTTGCCGCGCTGGACAAGATCAAGGAAGACGGCACCTATATCCCGATGGCGATGGGCACCAACGACCAGTGGGAAGCTGCGACGATGGGCTATAACAACATCGGTCCCAACTACTGGAAAGGTGAAGAAGGTCGTCTGGCCCTGATCAAGGGTGAACAAAAGCTGACAGATCCGCAATGGGTTGCCCCCTATGCGACGCTGGCCAAGTGGGGCGCATATCTGGGCGACGGGTTTGAAGCGCAGACCTATCCTGACAGCCAGAACCTGTTCACGCTGGGCCGCGCTGCGATCTATCCGGCAGGCAGCTGGGAAATCGCAGGCTTCAACACGCAGGCCGATTTTGAGATGGGTGCATTCAAGCCGCCGGTCCAGAATGCCGGTGACACCTGCTATATATCGGACCACACAGACATCGGTATCGGCCTGAATACGGCGAGCGAAAACCAAGAGGCTGCGCGCACCTTCCTGTCCTGGGTTGCCAGCCCTGAATTCGCCAGCATCTTTGGCAATGCGGTTCCCGGTTTCTTCCCGCTTTCGAACACTCCGGTCGAGTTGGAAGACCCCCTGGCCAAGGAAATCGTCGGTTGGCGGGATGAGTGTGAAAGCACGATCCGTTCGACCTATCAGATCCTGTCGCGCGGCACACCGAACCTCGAAAACGAGACCTGGGGTGCATCCGTTGCGGCCATCAAGGGTACTGAAAGCCCCGAGGCGTTGGGCCAGCAGCTGCAGGATGGCCTGGCCACCTGGTACGCGCCGCATCAGTAAGACCTGAACCACTCACACCGGACGCGGCCACCCGCGTCGCGTCCGGCACCTTTTCCCCGGAGTTTCCCATGCAGACCCGCCGCATACGCTGGCACATTGTCGTTTTCCTCGCCCCCGCGGTGTTGGTCTACACGGCAGTGATGATCTTCCCCTTGTTCAACACGCTGCGCCTCGCACTGTTTACCGAGGTCGATCAGACGCGCATCTACGTGGGCTTGCAGAATTTCCGCACGCTGTTCTTTGATCCGATCTGGTCAGAACAGTTTTGGAACGCCCTGGGCAACAACTTTTGGTTCTTCCTGATCCACATGCTGGTCCAGAACCCAATCGGAATCGCTCTGGCCGCCCTGCTGTCACATCCAAGATTGCGTTTCGCCGCGCTCTATCGTTCGGCGATTTTCATTCCGACGATCCTGAGCTTTGTGATCGTGGGCTTTGCCTGGAAACTGATCCTGTCGCCGCTGTGGGGGATCGCGCCCTCTATGTTGGATGCGGTGGGCCTGAAATCCCTGTTCGCGCCTTGGCTGGGCAAGGAAGAATACGCCCTGACCACGCTGGCGCTGGTATCAGTCTGGCAATTCGTCGGCATTCCGATGATGCTGATCTATGCCGCGCTGCTGTCGATCCCCGAGGAAATTCTTGAAGCCGGGGAGATCGACGGCATCACCGGCGCCTCGGCCTTTTGGAAGATCAAACTACCGCTGATCCTGCCTTCGATTGGGATCATCTCGATCCTCACATTTGTGGGCAATTTCAACGCGTTTGACCTGATTTACGTCTCTCAGGGCGCGCTGGCGGGGCCGGATTTCTCGACCGATATCCTTGGCACGTTCATGTACCGCACCTTCTTTGGCTTCCAGCTGCAACTGGGTGATCCGCATATGGGTTCCGCCATCGCAGGGGCCATGTTCGCGATCATTTTAGTCGGCGTCTGCATCTACCTCTTCGGCATCCAGACCCGGATGCGCCGGTATCAGCTGTGAGGGCCAAGCGATGAACAAAGCACGCCATAACCCGCTGAATACCGCCGCAATGCACGGGGCGCTGATCCTCTATACGCTGATAGCCCTGTTCCCGGTCTTTGTGATCATCATCAACAGCTTCAAGACCCGCCGCGCCATCTTTCGCGAACCGCTCGCCCTGCCCGATGCCGAGAGTTTCTCGCTGATCGGCTACCAGACGGTGATGAAACAGGGGGATTTCTTCCTCTACTTCCAGAACTCGCTGATCGTCACCGTGGCGTCGCTTGCCTTCATCCTGCTGTTCGGGGCCATGGCGGCCTTTGCGCTGAGTGAATACCGGTTCAAGGGCAACCTGATCATGGGCCTGTATCTGGCGCTGGGGATCATGATCCCGATCCGCATCGGCACGGTTGCAATCCTGGAAATGATGGTTGCCACCGGCCTTGTGAACACCCTTTGGGCGCTGATCCTCGTCTACACCGCACAAGGTCTGCCACTGGCCGTGTTCATCCTGTCCGAGTTCATGCGGCAAGTTTCGGACGATCTAAAAAATGCGGGCCGGGTTGATGGGCTGTCAGAATACACGATCTTCTTCCGACTGGTCCTGCCGCTGGTTCGTCCCGCAATGGCGACGGTTGCCGTCTTCAACATGATCCCGATCTGGAACGATCTGTGGTTCCCGCTGATCCTTGCCCCGGCTGAGGAAACCAAGACCTTAACACTGGGCAGCCAGGTCTTCATCGGTCAGTTCGTCACCGACTGGAACGCGGTTCTGTCGGCGCTGTCGATGGCAATCCTGCCGGTGCTGGTGCTCTATGTCATCTTCTCACGCCAACTTATCCGCGGCATCACCTCAGGAGCTGTCAAATGACCCGAGTTCTGATCGCCGGCCTTGGCAATATGGGCCTGAGCCATGCGTTGGCTCACCACAACCATCCAGACGCTCAGATCGTGGGGCTGGTGAACCGGTCCGGGCGCGTCGACCATCCTGATCTGTCAGCCTATCCGGCCTACTCGGATTTTGACGCTGCCCTGACCGAGACAAAACCGGATTTGGTTGTTGTCGCGACTTATTCCGACAGCCACGCTGACTTCGCATGCGCCGCGATGGAGGCGGGTGCGCATGTCTTCGTTGAAAAACCGTTGGCAACCACAGTGGCCGACGCCAAGCGCGTCGTCGCCAAAGCCATCGAGACCAACCGCAAACTGGTCATCGGCTATATCCTGCGGCACCACCCCTCATGGATGCGCCTGATCGCTGAGGCGCGCGATTTGGGCGGGCCTTACGTCTTCCGCCTCAACCTCAACCAGCAAAGCAGCGGGGCCGAGTGGGAGACGCATAAGGCGCTGATGCAGACCACCTCGCCCATCGTCGATTGCGGAGTGCATTACGTGGACGTCATGTGCCAGATCACAGACTCGGACCCGGTGCGCGTCCATGGCATGGGCCTGCGGCTGAGCGATGAGGTCGCCGAGGACATGTACAACTACGGCCAGTTTCAGGTGATCTTTGAGGACGGCTCGGTCGGCTGGTATGAGGCTGGCTGGGGGCCAATGATGTCCGAAACTGCGTTCTTCGTGAAAGACATCGTCTCGCCCAACGGATCGGTTTCGATCACCGACGGCAACAAGGGGGCATCGGCCGATATCGACGGCCACACCAAGGTCGGCGGCATCCTTGTCCACCGCCCCGGAGGCGATCAGACAATCGACATGCCCGACGAACCCGGCCATCAGGAGCTCTGCGATGCCGAACAAGCCTACATGCTGCGCGCCATCGCCGAAGATATCGACCTGACCCGCCACATGAACGACGCCGTGCAATCGCTGGCCATCTGTCTGGCCGCGGACGAAAGCATCCGCACCGGCCAACCCATTACGCTGAAAGAGGCACGCAAATGACCGCCCTGACGCTTACGAACGTGAACAAATCCTTCGGGACCGTCGAAGTTCTGAAAGACATCAATATCGAGGTGGAAGACGGCGAGTTTGTCGTTTTCGTTGGCCCATCGGGCTGTGGCAAGTCGACCCTTCTGCGTGTAATCGCAGGGCTTGAGGACGTGACCGCGGGCGAGGTCCGCATTGGTGGCGAGTTGATGAACCTTACCCCGCCTTCAAAACGCGGGATTGCGATGGTCTTCCAAAGCTACGCGCTCTACCCACATTTGAACGTGCGTAAGAACATGTCGCTGGCGCTGAAACAGGAAGGTCAGAGCAAGCAGATCATCGAAGAGCGTGTCGCCAAGGCCAGCAAGATGCTGAACCTTGAGCCCTATATCGACCGCTATCCGTCCGAGCTGTCCGGCGGCCAGCGCCAGCGCGTGGCCATCGGCCGCGCCATTGTGCGCGAACCCAAACTGTTCCTGTTTGATGAACCCCTGTCCAATCTGGACGCAGCTTTGCGCATGAATACACGTCTGGAGATTGCAAATCTGCACCAGCAGCTTGATGCCTCGATGATCTACGTGACCCACGACCAGACCGAGGCAATGACACTTGCCGACAAAATCGTGGTGCTACGCGACGGGCGCGTTGAACAGGTCGGCAGCCCAATGGAGCTGTATAACAACCCCGCCAACCAGTTTGTGGCCGGGTTCCTTGGCGCGCCGTCGATGAACTTCTTCCCCGCCAACCTGATTGGTGAAAGCGCAGGCATTACCGCAGGTATCCGCCCCGAGGATCTGTTTCTGGCTGATGACGGCCCGGTGGCCGCAAATGTCACCCATGTCGAGCATCTGGGCGGCGACACCAACGTGATTGCCATGATGCAAGATCACCAGATTACGGCCCGCCTGTTCGGGCAGTATCAGGTGGATACCGGTCAGGCTATCCGGCTTGGATATTCACCAAGCAAGGTCTATCGCTTTGATCCACAAGGGGAACGTCTGAAGTAACAGGCATTCACTACGGGATTGGGAAAATGTATCAAAAGCTGCGGTCGAAACCTGTTCTGGCGCTCTGCTTCCTGCTGCTTGGCAGTGTGCAGGTCAGTGCCGACGGGGACGTGTTGTTCGCGTCAATTCATGAGCGGCTGACCTGGATGAAAGATGTCGCTGCGTGGAAGCACGAGAATGCGGTTGCCGTGGAAGACCTTGAGCGCGAGGCCGTTGTCCTGACCGCCGCAATGGATGCAGCACAGGAACTGGGTCTGTCCGGACCCAGCGTTGCCGCGTTCTTTCAGGCCCAGATCGACGCCGCAAAAGCGATCCAGGATTGCTGGATCCGACAATGGGAGGCGGGCAATGCCACCCCTGCAAAAGCCCCTGATCTTGTGACTGAAATCCGCCCCGAGCTGCTTCGTCTGGGCAACCAGGTGCTGGCAGCCCTTTCCGATGAGATCACGCAAAACGGTGCAATCGGTGAACCGGAAAGAGAGAGTTTCGAAGCGACCATCTCAATTGAATGTCTGGATGACGATGCGCGGTCCGACATTTTCGGCGGATTGAAACAGGTCGATTTGGCGAATTGAACCTCGCAGTTTTGCAGGCAGGATCAATCACCGACCCGCCGCGAAAAGACCGATTCTGAGGTCACCGCTTGGACGTCGCGTATTTCTCGGACTCGTTGTAGTAGTCGTCAAATCCGATCCTTTGGCGTAGCTCTGTGAACTCCATCCGCCCGGGACGTTCGTCGCTCTGCATGGACCTGAGGCATGTCACCATCGCTTGCATCGCTGCGGCCATCAGCGACAGCGGGTAGGCGGCGATCGAATAGCCGATGTCCTGTAAAACAGCGTTGGGTGAGTCGGGCGTTACGCCACCCTCGACGATATTGGCCATGTGCGGAAGCGGAACTGCGCTGCAAATCTCGCGCATTTCTTCTTCGCTGCGGGGCGCTTCGACGAACAGAATGTCTGCTCCGATTTCTGCGAATTTCTCGGCGTGGGCAATCGCTTCGCCAAGACCGTGATCATGTCGCGCATCGGTGCGCGCAAGGATCAGGATGTCGCCTCCGTTTGCTCGAAGATCCTCGCGGGCATCTACGGCAGCGCGAATACGGCCAGGTGATGACCCGCTCAGACGCTCGGGCCCTATCGGTTGAATCTGTAGCGTTTTCGGGAAGTATGAATATGGTACTTGTCATAATTCCGAACAAACAACGTGTCGAAAATGCGGGCACCGCATTTCATGCGAATTTTATACAAGGCCGCTAAGGCGCGTTGACCAACAAATCTGAAAGGTGACTCATGTCTTTTTCCAACCGCTCATCAATTTCGCGTCGCCAGTTTCTTGCAACAACCACCGCCAGTGCCGCCGCCATTGCCCTGCACCCTTTTTCTGCGGCCGCTGCGAACAACCAGGCGCATCTGCGGATCATGGAAACCACGGACATCCATGTCCACGTCTTCCCCTATGACTATTACGCGGACAAACCCCGTGACACGGTGGGCCTGTCCCGCACGGCGTCGATCATCAATGACATCCGCGCAGAGGCCACGAACTCGCTTTTGGTCGACAATGGTGACTTTCTGCAGGGAAACCCGATGGGCGACTACATCGCCTATGAGCGGGGCATGAAAGATGGCGACAGCCACCCGATCATCACCGCCTTCAACACCGTAGGCTATGATGCCGCCACCCTTGGCAACCACGAGTTCAATTATGGGCTAGAGTTTCTGGACAAAGCGCTGGCCGGGGCCGAGTTCCCTGTGGTTCTGGCGAACATCGCTAAGGAAAAAGGCGCAAACCCGCGCGACGACAAGACCTTGGTACAGCCCTACGCCATTCTCGACCGCGAGATCGAAATGGGAGACGGCACCAAGCACCCGATCAAGATTGGCGTCATCGGCTTCACCCCGCCGCAGATCATGAACTGGGATCGCAAGCACCTGGAAGGGAATGTCGAAGCCCGAGATATCGTCGAAACCGCTCGGGCCTACGTGCCCGAGATGAAGGAACAAGGCTGTGACCTGATCATCGCGCTTTCGCATTCTGGGATCGGCAGCGCCGATCATGCGGACGGCATGGAAAACGCATCTGTTGTTCTGGCCGGTGTCGAGGGGATTGATGCGCTGGTCACTGGCCACAATCACCTCGTCTTCCCCTCGCCGACCTTTGCCGACCGCCCGGGGATCGACATCGAAAAAGGCACATTGATGGGCAAACCCGCCGTGATGGGCGGCTTTTGGGGGTCACACCTCGGCCTGCTTGACCTGCTGCTCGAGCGGGACGGAAACGAATGGCGCGTCGTGACCACAACGTCCGAGGCGCGGCCGATTTCCAAGCGCAACGAAGACCGTTCGATCACCGCTCTGGTCGGTGACGATCAAAAGGTTCTCGACTCGGTCGCGCAGGATCACGACGAAACGCTGGCTTATGTCCGCCGCGCCGTGGGCAAAACATCAGCGCCGCTGCACAGCTATTTCGCGTTGGTTGCTGATGATCCCTCGGTTCAAATCGTCTCAATCGCGCAGAAATGGTATGTCGAAGAGATGATGAAGGGCACCGAGCACGAAGGATTGCCCATCCTTTCGGCGGCGGCGCCCTTTAAGGCTGGCGGGCGTGGTGGTCCCGACTATTACACCGACGTTCCGGTTGGGGACGTAGCGATCAAGAATGTGGCGGATCTTTATCTGTATCCGAACACGGTCCGTGCGGTTCGCGTGAATGGCGCGCAGGTGCGGGGCTGGCTGGAACGGTCGGCGGGTATGTTTAACCAGATCGAGGCCGGGTCCAACGACGCGATCCTGCTCAACCCTGACTTCCCGTCGTACAATTTCGATGTGATGGACGGTGTGACCTATCAGATAGACCTGTCGCAGCCGTCGCGCTTTGGACCAAAAGGCGAAGAAATCAACCCCGACGCCGCGAGGATCGTGAACCTTGCCTTCAACGGTGAACCGGTGACTGATGACATGGAGTTCATCATCGCCACCAACAATTACCGCGCCTCGGGCGGCGGATCGTTCCCTGGCGCTTTGGGCGATACAATCGTGTTCGAAGCCCCAGACACCAATCGCGACGTCATCGTGCGCTATATTGTCGAGCAAGGCACAATCGATCCAAAAGCAGATGCCAACTGGTCGTTTGCGCCGCTAGAGGGCACCACAGTGCTGTTCGAGACCGGGCCCAAGGCGCGGGACTACATCAGCGATGTCAAAGGTGTTGCCATCGAGGACGCCGGAGAAGGAGCCGACGGTTTTGCGGCCTTCCGCATCAATCTCTGAGCAATTCCAGGCAAGGTCACGTGCCGCCAAGGGTGGCAAGGTAGCCCTGAAACGGTGAAAGTGCGCCCGCGGCCTCTGCAGGCCGCGGGTCAAATCGTCAGACGCGCGCAATCCTTGCACCGGTGTGGATCATGCCCAGCATCGTATTGGTGTGATACGTGTAAGGGGACAGTCCCGGCATTTCACTGACGGCATCCAGCGCGGCAACATGAGCCTTGTCCAACGAGAATTCCAGCGCGGCCAGATTGTCTTCCAACTGGCTGAGTTTTCGCGCGCCGATAACGGCAGATGTTACGCCGCGGTGGTTTACCATCCAGTTCAAAGCGATTTGCGATGCGCTGTGACCGGTTTCCTCGGCGATACGCACCAGTTCCCGCAGGATGGCGATGTTCTGTTGTAACGTCAGGTTCGCGGTGCTGGGGTCTGTTGTCCACGTGTCTGTCAATCGGCCAGCACCCACCAGATTGCCCTGATCATCCACCGAGTACTTCCCGGTCAAAAGACCATTGGCCAGCGGGCTCCAGGCAGTGAAACTGATGTCCAGCGCGTCGCACATCGGCAAGTGTTCGTAGTCCGCATGACGCGCGGCCAGGCTGTATTGGTTTTGGATCGACGAGACGGGGTTGCGATGGTTCAACCCGGCCAGCGTCTGTATTTTTGCGACATACCAGGCCGGGAAGTTCGACAGACCAAAAGCCAGCAGTTTTCCCTGACGGATCAGCGTGTCGAATGTGTCCAGAACCTCTTCGATCGGGGTGAACATGTCCCATTGGTGCAGGTAGTACACATCGATGTAGTCCGTGCCCAATCGCTTCAACGAGGCGTCGAACGCATTCAGAATGTGTTTGCGCCCGTTGCCACCGCCGTTCGGATCGCCCGGAATCTGGTTCATTGTCCCTTTGGTCGAGACCACCACGCGTTCGCGGTTACTTGCGGATTTAATGAACTCGCCCAACCATTCTTCGCTTTCGCCGCCTTGATAGGCATTGGACGTGTCAAAGAAGTTGCCGCCAGCCTCGAGATAGCGGTCAAAGATCTCGCGGGCCTGTGCCTTGCCGCTGGACCACGCGTCGCCCCAGGCGTCGCCGAAACTTCCGGCGCCATAGGCAAGCGGTGACACCCGCAACCCGGTCTTGCCGAGCATCCGATATGTGGTGAGCGATGCGATCCGGCCTTCAGGCAGCTCATTGGCTGCAAAGGGCAGATCGTCAGACAGTGCTTCTGACATTTTCGTTTCCTGTTTGTCTTTCGTTGAGGGGGTTTAGCCGCGCACCAGATGCCCGCCGTCCACATCCAGAATCGAGCCGGTCATGAACGTGTTGGTCATGGCCAGCGCAGCGGCTTGTGCAATTTCACCGGCATCTCCGACGCGCCCGACCGGCAGGCCGCTGGCAACTTGTGCGAACATCTCGGTGCGGGCCTCTTCGGGCATCCCGGCATAGGCTTCGGTATCGACCATGCCGGGGCTGATGCAGTTCACGCGAACCCTGCCCGCCAATTCCAGCGCCAGTCCTTTGGCAAGTGTCTCGACGGCAGCGTTTACCGCAGCCAACCCTGTTGCCCCTGCCGACGGGCGACGGCTTAGAACGCCCGAGAAGAAGGTCACCGATCCACCCTTTTTCAGGAAGGGCAGCACTTCGCGGGCGGTGACGTATGGGCCGATGAACTTGGCCTCGATCATGCCCCGAAGGTCGTCGGTTGGCAGGTCGGTAAAGGCCCCGTGGGCCGCGCTTGAGGCAGAGATCACCAGATGGTCAACCTCTCCCAATCCGGCGGCCCATGATTTGACATTGGCCTCATTGGTGGTGTCGACGGCCGCGACAGAGACGTGCAATTCGATGCCATCCGCCACCGCGTTCAGTTTGTCCGCGTTGCGACTGGCGATCGTCACTTTTGCACCGAGGCTGGTAGCCAGTTCGGCTGTGGCCCGGCCCATGCCGCTGCCACCGCCAACGATGACAACGTGTTTGCCGTTCAGAAAGTCTGCAAATTGAGTTTTCATGGCGATTTGTCCTAACTCTCGGATCAGCGGGAATTGCCCGCTCTCTCTGTCATGAGCAGTGATATAGAAAATCGGCGTTGATCCTTGAAATGGATATTAAGTATATTAGAAATTGACATAATGAATTTAAACACGCTCGACTTAAATCTGCTCAAGGCCTTCGATGCCCTTTATCGTGAACGGCACGTCGGACGCGCGGGTGAGACCATTGGCCTGGCGCAACCGTCCATGAGCAACGCTTTGAACCGCCTGCGCGCCCAGTTCGACGACCCCCTGTTTCAACGCAGCCGCGAAGGTATGTTACCCACGGCCAAAGCCGACGAACTGGCCCCACAGATCAAAGAGGCGCTGTCGCTCATCTCGCGGATGCTTTCCCCGACAGAGTTCGACCCCAAACAGGTGCGTGCTGATGTGACGATTGCCGCTGCCGACCTTATGGTGATCAACCTTGCCCCACCATTGATGAAGTACCTGAACCAGAACGCACCGAGCCTACGCGTTAGCTTTGTTCCATTGGACAAGCGCAGTTTTGAACGCGATCTGGATGACGGGCTTTTGGCTGTCGCGCTGGGGACATTTGGAAAATTGCCCGCGCGGTTCTTGCGTCAGAAGGTTCTGCGCGACCAGTTTATCTGCATCACTCGCCAAGGGTTACTGCCAGAGGGCGCGCCGCTGACGCTGGATACCTATCTGAATCTGGATCATGTTCTGATGACATTGGGTGGCGGCTTCTCTGGCGTCGTAGATCACGCGTTAAGACGTCAGGGTCTTTCGCGTCGGGTTGTCATGACGGGCACCCAGTTTGCTGTGCTGCCTGACATTGTGGCGCAATCGGATATGATCGCTACTATTCCGGCATCCCTTTCGCATATTGCCCAACGTGCGGGCTGCACCATTTATGCCCCGCCCTTGGAATTGTCCGGTTGGGATATCGAAATGGTTCAGACACAGCGTTTGGTGTCCGATCCATTGGGCGCGTTCATCGGGCAAGCCGTGCGCGATACGTTGCAAGAAAACAAGCGGGACCTCTGAGGTTTGAACCCAGGGCGGGATCTCGCGCCCGTGCAATATCGCAACAACTCGACCGCCAGATGACTGTGGTCGTTGGCCGAGCGCTGCCACACTCAATTCATGCTAAATTCTCGCGAAGCCTTTCTGCCAGCAGGTCCGCAAAGCGTTTAGTTGCAGCAGATCGAAACTGAGTGGGAGGGTACACGGCATAGATTCCTCCGGCTGGAAGCGACCAGTCTGGAACAAGCCGGACCAACGTGCCATTTTCGATTTCCCTTTTGGCGAAAAAGTCCGGCAGGATAGATATCCCCGCCCCTTCTACGACCATTGCTTTGATGGCCGGTGTTACGTCTGCGCGCAGCGCTGGGGTCATTTGAACATCACGGGTTTCACCGCTTGTGCTTTCAAATTGCCAGTGTAGTGGGTTCGGTAGCGCTCGGTGTTCGACGAACGGAAGCCTCGCCAAATCTTCTGGATGTTCTGGTCGCCCGAACTGCTCAACTAGTCTTGGCGACGCGACGACGATTTGTTGGAATCCGGCCAATTTGCGCGCGACGTTGGCGGAATCGGCAAGCCACCCCACCCGGTACGCAATGTCAAACCGCGCCTCAACCGGATCAAACCGCGTATCGCTCAGTGTCAAATCAATCGTCACAGCCGGATAGGCGATGCGAAACTCGGCCACGACTGGTGAAATGTATGTCACACCCATATCAAGCGGGGCTGTGATACGCAGGTTTCCGGTCGGCTCTTTGCGCCCCTGTCGCACAGCTTCAAAGGCTTCTTCGGCCTGTGCCACTGATGCGCGCGCGGCCTCATAAAAGGACTGTCCGACTTCCGTAAGGTTCAGGTGGCGTGAGTTTCGGACAACTAGGGTTGCACCAAGTTCCTCCTCCAACAGCTGCAGTTGCTTGCTGACAACCGCTTTGCTGATGCGCATGCGTTCAGCGGCCGCAGTAATTGTTCCTTCTTCGACGATGGCAACAAAGTACTCTAGGCGGTTCAGATTGGATTTCTTCATATCGTCACCTTTTGACTGACATTATGTCTACATCTATTGCCTTTGGCTTACAATAAGGGGGCATTATCTGTGGTTCACCAAACCGGAGACCGCAATGACGCGCCTTACCTACATCACTGAGAGCTATTGCGACCGTTGCTATGGCACCGGCCCGATACTGGACGCGCTGATTGCGAGATGTGCCGACGTCACCGTCACGCATCGCCATGTGTTCCAAGGCGCCAGCACACCCCAAATCGATACTTCCACCTACCAAAAACTTCCCCAAAAAGACCGCGGCACTGGCCGCGTAGTTGCTAGGAGCATCCTTATGAAGACGATCCTCACTTCCACAGCAGCCGTGCTGCTTTCGACCGCGGCCTTTGCAGCGGACCTCACCATCACCGCCTTCAACCCCAACGAAGGCAGCCTGTTCCCGGTCTCGTCGAACCTGATTGAAGGCCCGACCGAGGTGGTTCTGGTAGACGCGCAATTCGAAAAGGATGATGCACAGCAGCTGGTGGACATGATCAAGGCGACTGGTAAGCCCCTGACGACCGTCTTTATCAGCCACAAAGACCCTGACTTCTATTTCGGGCTGGATACGATCCGCGCGGCCTACCCGGATGTCAAAATTGTCGCGACGCCCGAAACCGTCAAAGGCATCGAGAAGACCATTCAGCTCAAATACGATTTCTGGGGTCCGATCCTGGAAGGCAACGCGCCATCCGAGTTGATTGTTCCTGACGTTCTGGAAGGTGATCGCCTGACGGTGGATGGTGAAACCGTGCAGGTTGTTGGCCTTGATGGTCATGATCCGGTTCACACGTTCCTGTGGGTGCCTTCCGAAAAAACCGTACTGGGCGGCGTTGTTCTTTATGAAAACGTGCATGTATGGATGGCCGACACCCAAACTCCGGAAAGCCGCGACAACTGGCGCACGACGTTGGATCAGATTCTGGAATTGAAGCCCGAGCGGATTATTCCGGGCCACGTCATCGGCGATAGCGCAGAAGACGCCAGCATCGTTGACTTCACAAATGAATATGTCGCCGCATTCGAAGCAGCCGCAGAAAAGGCAGAAGGTTCGGCAGAGCTGATCGCCGCAATGCAGGCCGCGTATCCCGACTTTGAGAACGTCAGCGATCTGGAGCTAAGCGCCCAGGTTATCGAAGGCGAGCGGTCCTGGCCGTAAGCCAGACCGACATCAAAAGCCGCCCAATTCGGTTTCTAAGTTAAATGGGGCGCTGGCCGGTCAAAGCTGGCCCCCAATCCTTGGGAATAGACAAATGAAAGCAGCACTTAACAAACAATCTCCTCGCGTTCTCAGCATCTTGCGGATCATGACGGGTCTTCTGTTTGTGGCTCATGGAACCCAGAAAATATTGAACTTCCCTGCCCCGCCCGAGTGGGAAGTCGCGACATTCTCGATGCCATGGATCGCTGGTATGATGGAGCTATTCGGCGGCTCGCTGATTGTTCTGGGCCTGTTTACGCGTCCGGTGGCGTTTCTTCTGTCCGGTTTGATGGCCAGCGCCTATTTCATTGCCCACGCCCCGGCGAGTTTCTATCCGATCCTGAATGCAGGTGATGCCGCGATTTTGTACTGCTTTGTTTTCCTGTATTTTGTATTTTCCGGCCCAGGTTGCTGGAGCCTTGATGCCAAGATGGGCCGGGAATAGCTGAGGAGGGATTTCATGGCGTATTCAAAATCGCGACGAAATATTCTGGCTGGACTTTCATCTGTTACGGGAAGTTTCCTTTTGCCGCGGTCCGTACTTGCCGCCGATTTAACGCCGCGCGCTGCAGAGGGGCCATTTTATCCGACCAGATCCATGCGGATGAATGATACCGACAATGATCTGGTCAAGGTCGCGGGGCTTGTGCGCGAGGCAGGCGGAGAGATCATCACCCTCAAAGGCCAAGTTACCGATCGCAAAGGAACTCCGATGGCGGGTGCCCGTATCGAGATTTGGCAATGTGACGTGAATGGAAAGTACTTGCACCCCGGCGACAATCGTCCGGTGCCGTATGACCGCGGTTTTCAGGGCTTTGGCCACGATGTTACGGATGGCGCTGGAAACTATGCGTTCCGCACGATCAAGCCGACCAAATATCCGGGTCGCACGCCCCATATCCACGTGAAAGTCGTAGATCAGGGCCGAGAATTGCTGACCACACAGTTTTACCTTGATGGCGATCCGGACAATGCAAAAGACGGGTTGTATCGCAGGATGTCCAAGGCGGAAGCCCAGGCGGTATCGATGAAATTCGCCCAAGGTCCCAAAGGCCCCGAAACGACCGTAAACATTGTTGTTTGACGGTTTCGGCCGGATCAGAACAAGGACCGTCTAAAACAGTATTGATTGCCGTTGTCATGGCAATCCTGACGTGGCAATTGCCGCGGCACAATCCGTAGAAACCTTCACCCATCTCGCAGGCAATTTCTTTTGCTTCCAGAATGCCAGCTGCTCTTTGCGCGTTGCCCTCACCGAAAAAGGAGCCTTATTTATCGATACAAACGGTGGCGCTCCACATCTTTCCGTTTTCAAGGACAAATGCGCGGCTCTTTGGTGATCGTTGAAACAGCTCTGCATGTTTAGAGCCTTGCAAGAGTCGTCTCCGAAGCTCGCTGATCCGCTTTGATCAGATCCGCAGCCTTTACGGTAATCATGATGACTGGCAACGCCCTGTTGCCAGATACAATTTTCGAGATGATTGACGCATCTACAAAGCGCAAACCGTTCAATCCTCAAACACGAAGCTCGGGGTCCACGACGGACTTGTCGTCTGTCCCCATCCTGCTGGTCTCAACCGGAAAAAGTCGTAGCAGCTATATCCCAAACCGCCTTTACCAGGTCAGAATTGTCATGGATTCAACGGCCAGGCAAATCTCTTACGGCTCATATTTCGACAAAGCTTTTGCTGACATGATTTGTCGTGCTTGACAAACCGATTCCACCGCCACGGCTTTGTCGCGCTCCGCAGACAGGTAATTCAGCCGAATATTAAGTTGCTGATTAAGGTCGCGAGAAAGATGCAGTACTAACAGCTCGCATCGAAAGATTCCTCATCCCTTCCCGAATTAGCGCTAACCTTGTTTCAGTTGTAAGCCAAAGTCATCAGCGTCCGCTATTGCCAAGCACACCGGGGCTGATTGGGTCTTGCAAATTCACCGAGACTACAGGGTAGCGGAAAATTATCGGTTTATCACTTTCGTGTGCTCTATCAGGATGACAACGGGCTCAATTTAATAGCTGTGTTTTCCTGATGCGCAAAAAGTTGTGCTTTTACACATTCGAAATGTGACGATAGAAAAGCTATTACCGTGCAATACCACTTTCCCTCGCTGTGTTGGAGAGCCCAACATTCTTCGGTTCGAGCCGCTATTCGCCCTGAAAGTGATCCCACTTAGTCGATCCGACCGGCTTTCGTGCAATCTCAACCCATTCACCCAAAGAGGGAAACCTAAAACTCGTCTGGCAGGGAGTCATAGTCAAATGACGAACGATCTGTGCGCATCCTAACTCGGCGATGGTGGCAGGTTGTTTCATCTGGTTACAACACAATCTTTGGGCCGAATGACAGCATAACTTGAGCATAGAAACCCAACTATTCTCTTCCTGCTTTCGGACAACCCTTCGGAGGGCGCGCCGCTAAAGCCTTATGCGCATAATGCGCATTAATTTTCAAAAACGAGCACTACCTAGAGACAGTGCTCTTGGCAATAACTAGCCCGTTCCGTGATGGGTGCATCTTCAAAAGGTATTTTTTGCTACAAATACTAATTTAGATACTTTGCGAGGTGATTTAATAACTCTTTAGCATCCTGCTCTGATACACCGTGGCGCTGGACCCTGATCCGAACCTCGTCCGATGAAAGTTCGCCACGCAAGACTCCCCCCCCGACTAGCTTGACTGATGTCAAAGGTCTGACCTTCTGCGGGCGGCCTCCTCGTGACCTCTTGGCTTCCGAATGGGGGGATACCTTCATGGCTTCTTCCAAGATGGCCCATTCCGCCTTTGGGTCCAATACCTCTGCTTCAGCGAGCACCTGGCGAAGCTTTGGTTGCGCACCACTTCTCAGCGCCGCCGCCAATTTCAACCCTGCTTTTTCGGAAAGGGCCACAGGGTATTGCAGTAGATCACCGAGCGCTTCGTGAACCAATGCAAAGCTGCGTACCTTTGAACGCTTGGCTTTGGATGCAGTCGCAAAAAGCACATCAACGGCGGCTTCTGTCGTCTCGAAAACCCCTTGCGCTACTGCCAGAACGGCGATACGCCCCCGTTCATATGGGCTTAAGTTGGACCGCAGTTCGTTTTCCTCAACCATCGAAACGTAAGCGCCCTGCCCCGACCCTGCCTCTCGGACAAAAGCTGGGATGTACAAAAACCCATCATTGGATCGCGCAAGGCGACGGAATGCTTCCAAGCGCCTGAAACCCGAGATCAATCCAAATCCCTCGCCATCTCTCGTCACTTCGATCGGTGCCCTCAATCCGTGGGCCCGCAGCGATTCAAGAAGCTCCGCCATTGCTTCTTCATCTTCAACCATTCGGTCGCGGCGGATGTATTCTGCGTCGATCTGATCCAATGGCAGCATCTCGGCGACGAGACCCGCGCTCTGGGCATCTCGCCAAAGTGCAGCATCGTTCTGGTCTTGGGCCAACGCCACGCGGTCTGTGACTGTCGTCATGCCGTTCAACGAAGCGGCTTCAGCCGCGACTTGCGCGATCGGCGGAACGGACGTCGTTGCATCGAATGGATTGAGCGAGGGTTTCGCCGCGAAACCGGCCTCCAGTTCCTCTAGTTTGGTCGTATCGGGTGCGGTTAACCGTCTTCGTTTAGCCATCTGCCTGTCCTCCCAATTGGGCATCGCGCCACCAGCAGCCAATTAAAACCTCTTTGAACTCGGCATATGTTCGGTCAAAGGTTTCCCGTCCGCGCACATAGGTCTCGCGATTGAAATCTCGGTAGTCGGCTTCATAAATACCATTCACTTGCTCTCCGGCCTGCCCGACCAGTGCCGTGAAATCCTGGCGGTACGCATTCATGAAATCACCAAAATAGGCCTGGATGACATTTGCCATATCCGTCTGCTGGCTTGCGTCAAAACGGGTAATAATCGCCCTGACCACGTCCCATTCGAACTTTAGCTCAGGGAGACCAGCGGCCCTTTGCGCGGCATTCTCTCCATCTTCGATACTGGCGAACGTCGTGTAGAGCATATCGAAAAACCGACCAGTCGAGTCGAATTCCAAGAAAGATGCGCCGAGCGGGACCAAAAGAATGTCTGCCGCAGCCAAAGCATTGATCGTTAGGTACCCAAGTGCAGGAGGCGTATCTAGAAAAATAACGTCGTAGTCATTCAATACACCACTGTCGTCCAAAAAGTTGGTAAGCCCATCCCACAAAGGCCAGCTTCGCAACCCCATCCGCCAGACCGGAATTTGAAATTCGGCCCAGTACAGATTCAACTGCGCGCCGATTAAATCAATGTTGGGCCAATGCGTTTTCTGGATCACGTCGCTTGGGGTCGTTTTCAGAGCTTCTTGCAAGGTCTCGTCAAGGGGTATCTCTGGCTGACCGTTCACCTGCCGTACCCGATTTTCTTCCAGAACCGCTTGCGCGTAATCCTTGGCTATAAGAGGGAATACCGTTTGCCATTCATCTGCCACCGTACCACCAAGGATCGACGTCATCGAACCTTGGCTATCCAAATCAATAACAAGCACTCTGTATCCGTCTAAAGCTGCTGACATTGCTAAATGTGCTGCTGTCGACGTTTTGCCAACGCCGCCTTTGAAGTTGGCGACCGATACTACCTTTGCAGGCAAACCTTCTGGTCTGTAGGGCAAGTACTCTTTGGTACTGACACCTTCCGCCGCAAAGTGTTTTCGAAGAGTCAAAACCTCCTCTAACGTGAACCACTTAGATCCGGCTTCACCCTCGCCTTGCGGCAAGTCAGGATTAGCTTTTAAAACACGGCGTAAATGAGCAGGGGCCACTGGTATAAGGTACTTTGTGATTTCCCAGATTGAAAAACGACGAAGGCGCTTTTCGCCATCTGGTGCGTAACCGCGGCGGGCCAGGTCTTCGCGGCCTTTTGCGCAGAAAGTTGCAGCTTTTGCGAATCGAGATGTCCCAATAGGATTTGGGAGCTTCTTCGCTGCAGCAGCTGGATCAAGATTCAGATAGGGGGGCAGGGGAAGTTGGGTTGCCTTATTCACTGTCGATGCCTCAGAAAATGTTCGCTTTGTCAGCGCATATATCCCAATGTAGCGAACATTTTTCCTCAAAGCTATCCTTGGGTATTCAATTTTCCACAGAAATGCTGATTTCCCTAAGTTTCGCGACGAAACCAACAAAAATCTAAAAAAGGCAATCAACAAAACGTTTGATTCATTTAAGGGCTTTAAGATATTTGGACAAAAATAGAGACGTTAATTCAAATAGATAGGTGAAATTAGGTGCCTGCTTCCGGTATCACAGGAACCTACATACGGTACCTAAGGGACCCATATACAGGGCCTTGGGAACTAGAGTCCGGGTGCAAGGGGGCCGATTCCCGGGACGCGAAGATTCTTGGAAATTGAGACCCTAATTTGGCCACTAAACCGCAATTGGTCGGAGCCATTACTTCCAGAATGGCCCTGATATTGAGTCTTGCTGGGGATAAGTATGTCAGAGGTTTCTCAAGGTACCCGTATCCGGGATGAAGGTCATCCTGTATTTGGGCACCCAATTCAGATTGCACGCTGGGTACCTTTCATGCCAACAATATTGAAAAGAGCAGTCAGGCAGAATCATGCCGGAACAAAAAACAGATATGGATAAACTCGCTGGGGCATTGCGTCGCGAGACGGTAAAAAAGAACGTCGCTGCAATTCATATTAGCGGCAAACTCTCTCTATTGCAGCGCAAGTTGTCCAATGTATTGTTGCTCAATGCGTACGATGCGTTGACGTCTGCGCCGACGCATACGATTGACGCACGCACCTTGGCGATGATGGTGGGCTACAACTCGAACGATTTTGACACCTTGCGTATGAGCTTACGCGCGCTCGCTGAAACAGTCGCTGAATGGGATATGTTGGACGAACAGGGGCGCCAGGAATGGGGCGTCTCTTCTCTGCTCAGTTTCGCCAAATTGAAAAACGGGGTGTGCGAGTATGCATACTCTCCCGCTTTGGCTCAGAAGCTGTATGACCCTAAAATTTACGCGCTGATAAACATACAGATTCAACGGAATTTCAGTTCCGGCCACGGCTTGGCGCTTTATGAGAATTGCTATCGGTTCGTTAGAACCGGATCCACCGGGTGGTGGACGCTGGATGTTTTTCGAAAACTTATGGGTGTTGATGGAAGCGACTACTACGCTAGTTTTAAGCACCTCAACGCAAAAATAATCAAACCAGCCGTCGCTGAGGTCAATAAAAGCTCCGATATTTTGATTGAACCTGAATTTCAAAAGAAAGGTCGGACCGTTACGGATATCCGCTTTCTGATCAAAGGTAACCCTCAGAAAGCGATGTTCGAAATTGATGACGAAGGTGGTGTGCGTAACCTTGCCACGTACAAGACTCTTCGCGACCAGGGCGTTTCTGATCGATTGGCCCGCCAATGGATAGCGGAACACGGCGAAGAGTATGTGCAAGAAAAGCTAAACTATGTCAGCGCGAAAGATGGCGTGAAATCGACCGTCGGTTTTCTCTCGGCTGCGTTGCGCGAAGACTATCGTTCCGTAGAAAAGACATCGCCGCCGCCCAGTCCAGATGCCATTAAGGCCGCGCAGATAAGAACGGCAGAACAAGAAAAGCAAGACAGAGAGTATGAGGCCAGAGCGGCTGAGCGAACGGAACGTTCCCGCAAGCTTGCAATTGTAGAAGAGGTGGTTTCGCAGCGAAACCCGACCCAACGCGACGCTGACAAAAGGTTGTTTATGTCTGGCCTCGACAATGACCTCGACCGAGAGCACTTTCGAGCGCATGGTTGGCGCTCGGGCCTGAATGCCGCGAAGATATTCGAATTCTGGGAGGAACTAGAACCAGACGCATTTATTGAAGCTTAGTAGATTTAGAGCTCAATGCTTCTTCATCGCAGCACTCAACGCGTCGCCAAATGCGCTGTTGTGTGCATTTTTTTTGTTTTTTGCGTATTGAGCTTCCTTTCCTTTTGATGAGTAAGGACGCTTCTGTTGTGGTTTATGCGCACTATTTTGTCGTGCAGACTTTCCTCCGTCTTTTCGCATGGTCAAGCCGATACGCTTACGGGGTACGTCCACATCAACGACAGTCACCTTCACGACTTGCCCCGTTTTGACCACTTCGTGCGGATCCTTAACAAATCGGTCAGCAAGTTGACTGACGTGAACCAACCCATCCTGATGGACGCCAATGTCGATAAATGCGCCAAAGGCGGCGACGTTCGTGACCGTTCCCTCTAACACCATTCCAGGCTTCAAATCTGTAATGTCGTCGACGCCATCCGCAAAAGATGCGGTCGCAAAACTGGGGCGTGGGTCGCGGCCGGGCTTCTCTAGTTCAGTGAAAACATCCCGCACGGTGGGCAAACCGAAGCTCTCATCCACAAAATCCTCAGCGCGCAAATTCTTGAGCGCCCCGTCATGACCCATGATGTCCCGAATATCTCGGCCGCATGCAGACACAACCTGTTTCGCAAGGCCATAGGCCTCTGGGTGGACTGAGGACGCGTCCAGAGGTTCGGAACCATCCCGGATTCTCAGGAATCCCGCGCATTGCTCATAGGTTTGTGGCCCAAGGCGCGCGACATCCAAAAGCTGATTTCGATTTTGGAAAGCGCCATTCAGATCGCGGTGCATAACGATTGCTTCGGCCAGTCCGGGCCCAAGACCCGAAACATGAGAGAGTAGGGGCGCGGAAGCCGTGTTCAGATCTACACCGACCGCGTTCACAACATCTTCGACAACCGATGCCAATGACTGCGACAACCGATGTTGATCAACATCATGCTGGTACTGACCAACACCAATTGACTTGGGTTCGATTTTAACAAGTTCCGCCAAGGGGTCTTGTAAACGCCGGGCGATCGAGACAGCCCCACGCAGCGACACATCCAGATCAGGGAATTCTCGCGCGGCCAGTTCTGACGCCGAATAGACCGAAGCCCCAGCCTCGGACACGACAACCTTGGTTGGCGCTTTGACGGATTTTGGCAAAAGCTTCAAAGCTTCCGCGACCAATTTCTCAGTCTCGCGGCTCGCTGTACCGTTGCCGATGGCAATCAGTTCAATCTTATGGGCTGAGATAAGGTTAAGGATAGTTGCTTGTGCGCCCCTCAGATCGTTTTTTGGCTGAAAAGGAAACAGCGTGTCGGTCGCAACCACCTTGCCGGTGGCGTCAACGACGGCCGCTTTAACACCTGTGCGAATTCCGGGGTCCAAACCCAGAGTTGGCCGTGCTCCAGCAGGCGCAGAAAGCAATAAGTCTTTGAGATTAAAAGAGAAAACCTGAATAGCCTCTTCCTGCGCCCGGCTGCGCAGGTCCGCCATAAGCTCAACCATCATTGAAAGTGACAGTTTTACCCGCCACGTCCAGCCGGCCACCTTTCGGAGCCATTTATCTCCTGGCGTGTCGCTGCGTGTATGCAGATGAGCGGCCACCATGGCCTCGGCGCGCGCGGCTCCGGCTTCCGGTTCCGGGGCAATATCCAGCGTGACGATACCCTCTTTCGAGGCTCGCAACATGGCAAGTGCGCGGTGTGATGGAGTTTTGGCCCAAAGCTCAGTGTGGTTGAAATAGTCGCTGAATTTTGCGCCTTCCCGTTCCTTGCCCTCAATCACTTTGGACGTCAACAAGGCCTCGCGCTGCATGAAATCACGCAACTCACCCAGCAATGTGGCGTTTTCTGTCAACCGCTCAGTTATGATGTCGCGTGCACCATTCAACGCGTCTTTGGTCGTCGGGACAGCGTCCGAAACATAGTTTTGTGCCATCGCTTCCGGATCAGCGGACCGGTCTGTCAGGATTGCATCCGACAGCGGCTCCAACCCGTTCTCGCGCGCAATCATCGCCTTGGTGCGACGCTTGGGCTTGTAAGGCAGGTAAATGTCTTCCAGTTTCGCTTTGGTGTCGGCCTGCGCAATGGATTTTGCCAGGTCATCCGTCAATTTGCCCTGATCCTTGATCGAGCCGAGGATCGTTTCGCGCCGCGCCTCAAGCTCGCGCAGATAGGTTAGCCGATCTGATAGAATCCGCAGTTGCGTATCGTCCAGCCCGCCGGTCACCTCTTTTCGATACCTTGCCACAAATGGGACGGTGGCCCCTTCGTCCAACAACTTTACTGCGGCACCGACCTGTTCCGGGCGGGCGTTGATTTCGGTGGCGATGGTGCGGGCGTTGCGGTCCAAAAGGGCCTCCTGAAGTCTGTTCGGAGAATCTTCTTAGCCAGCCCCATCGCCAAGGGAAAGAGGAGATAGGAGAGTTACATCTGATCGGCCAGAACCAGCAGATCATCATGCAAGGTTTTCGCCACTTCCACATACCCACGTGCGGTATTCCGTGCCCGTGCAGCGAACCGTCTTTGAGAGGGCAGGCGGGCCCCTTGATCTACAATATCGGCGAACAGTCGCTCGGCACGGGCGTCATTATCAGCGGTGCGACCGCCGCTGAACTGGGCCGGGTCAAAAGCCAGAATGATTTCGCCATGGTAGGGCGCGCCGCCCTGGCCTTCGGCATACTCCATGCTCTCCAGGCTGGTCAGGTCGTCAATCAGCGGGCCCGCCAACAGTTCGATCATGATAGACAGGGCCGAGCCTTTGTAGCTGCCAAAAGTCAGCATCGCTCCGTCCATAGCGGCCTGGGGATCGGTGGTTGGGTTCCCGTCCTTGTCGATCGCTACGCCTTCGGGCAGGGGCTTGCCCGCGCGGCGATACAGTTCGATCTCGCCGCGGGCAAATGCGCTGGTGGCGAAATCAAACGTGAACGGGTCTTTGCCTTGGCGCGGCCAGCTGAACGCCAACGGGTTTGTTCCGAGGCTGCCTCGCGTCCCTCCGGCTGGCGCGACCCAGCTGTGGCTGGGAACCATTGCCATCGCAGCCAAACCTTCTGCGGACAGGCGTTCCACCTCTGGCCAAAGGGCTGAGAAATGAAAGCAGCGATTGATCGCCATTGCCGCGATCCCATGGGTTCGGGTCTTTTCGATAAGAATGGGCAGAGCCTCACGAAACGCCAGCAGCGACATGCCGCCCTGCGCATCCACGCGCACAATGGCATTGTTCGAGGGCGCAACGACGGGCGCAATATGGCCGTCGATCTTGCCGGCTTTCATAGTGTCAATGCACATGAACAGGCGAAACAGACCATGAGACTGGCAATCGTCGATCTGGCAGGTTGTCAGCATTTCGGTAATTGCGGCCGCATGGTCGGGGCCAAAACCGGCTTTGGTCAGAATGGACAGGCTCAGATCTCGGATCTCGTCCAATGTCAGTTTGACCGTCTCGCTCATGCTCAGCTTCTCCCTTATCCGAAGTCAGATAAGGGATAGCGTGGTCATGTGGGAAAAGGGAACCCGGTTTGGAGTCATCCCTGAGTCTCGGCTAGCAGGTACGCAATAACGTTGGCGATATCGGCTTCTTTCTTCAGGCCCGGAAACTGCATTTTGTTCCCCGGGACTGTGCCTTTAGGGTCGGTCCGGAATGCGGCCATCGTTTCAGGCGTCCAGACGATCTCGGATTGTTGCAAAGGGTCGGAATACCGAAATCCGTCCGCTTGTCCGGCCTTTGCCCCGAAGATGCCGTGCAGCGAGGGTCCGACAGTGTGGCGGTCGGCGTCCAGCTTGTGACAGGCGCTGCATTTTCGGAACACTTTCTTCCCGGCTTTAACGTCGCCCTCTACGGCTGCAGCTAAAACGGTAGTTTCCGCGACGGGTGCAGCCTCGACCTTTTTGTCATCGAGGTTGAAGATAAAGCGCGCGGTGACCGGGACTGTTCGGGTGATGCCGGGCAAGTCAGCCAATTGCATCAGCTTGTCGACACCTGCGTCAACGCCTGCATCCTCGGTACTGATGAAAATCATATCGTTGGTCGACACCATGACCGAAGTTTCAGACAAACGCGCGACAAACATCTCGGCATCGAAACCGACTTCTGCACCCGCAAGCGAAAGCTGCGCTTCGGCATCGACGGTCGTTGCCTCGCCAACACTCAAGGCTGAAACCTCTGACATGTCGAACTGAGCGGTCAAAGATGCGGTCCCGGCCTTGCGGAACACATACTCGATCATGCGTTGGTTGCGAATGTCGATGTTTGTTTCCACCGAGGACAGATCAATCTCGATCTCGGCCTTGCCATCCTGGCTTACCTGGCCAGAGAGTTTCGAAAAGGAATTGACCTCGCCCACGGTGTTTTTCTTGATCGAGCCATAGGCCAGATGCGAGCCTTCTGGGGCCAGCGTCCAAGTCTGCGCCAGAACCGGGGTTGCAACAATTGTCGACGCAATCGTTACCGCTTTCAACAGAAGTTTCATTTCATTCCTCCTACAGGTGTGTAAATCCTGACCACACGGGCCAGGTCCGTGAATGACAAACACACACAGGTCGCGATTTATTCGATGGGTGTCCAAATAAGCTCAGAACAGGCCGTGCGCGGCGCGATCCAGACGCATTCGAAACGTGTCTGGCGGTTTGGGCTGGCGCTTTCGGGGGCGTCGGATGTGGCCGACGATCTTTTGCAATCCACCTGCCTGCGTGCTCTGGAACGTCACCACCAGGTCACTTCGCATGATCGGCTGGACAGTTGGCTGATGACGATCTGCCGCTCGATCTGGCTGAATGAGGTGCGCGCGCGGTCGGTGCGCAAGGCCCAGGCGCTGTCGGTAACGCCCGAAGCTGAATTAATTTCGGTCGGACCGGATTCAGAAACGAATATTTTCGCTGCTGAAGTGTTTACACAAGTGATGCAGTTGCCAGAGGCGCAGCGGGAAACGGTTATGCTTGTGTTTGTCGAGGGCTATAGTTACCGCGAAGCCGCTGCGTTGCTGGACGTACCGATAGGAACAATCATGAGCCGGTTGTCAAATGCCCGGCAGAAACTGAAAAACGTGATGCAGCATGATGCGGCAGACGCCGTTCGACGGAGTGGCAAATGAAGTTTTCCGACGAGACGCTCAGGGCGTATCTGGAAGGCAATGCGGACGCGGCCGAGGCCGTCGCCATCGAGGCGGCGATCGAAACTGATCCAGAATTGGAACAGCGTCTAATGGCGTTGGACTCTTTCGCGCCCGTTGTGAAAGCAGTATTTGACGACATTCCCGCCGAAGTGCCGCAGGTGAACTTGCCAGAGGCGGCGGTCAGCCAACCTCAAACTTCGGGCGGACCCTGGCGATTGCTGGCGGTTGCGGCTTCGGTCGCTGTTCTTGCAGTGTCTGCCACGATCTGGGCCACACGCCCCCAACCGATGGGGTGGGCAGAGCAGGCTGCAATTTACCAATCGCTCTATACGCCAGATACAATCGCATCCCTCGACAACTCTTCGGCGGCGCTTGATGCGCAGTTCGCGCTGGCCGAGGCGCAGTTGGGTCGACCCTTGAATCGGGCGACGCTTGAGGTGCTGCCCGGGTTGGAGCTGAAACGAGCGCAAGTTCTGTCATTCAAGGGCAAGCCGTTGATACAAGTGGTTTTTGCCGATGATCAGGGTCAGCCGCTGGCTTTCTGCGTGATCCGTCAGGGTGAGGGCGCGCCGACAAAGGACGTCAAGCTTGCCGCGCTCAGCGGTCTGGCGACGGCGACATGGGCGCAGGATGGATATGGCTATATGCTCATTGGCAGCAATGAGCAGACCGATCTGAACCAAGAGCTGGACATTCTGACCGCAACTTTCGCGGGGTGATCTGCTAGGCGACAGAAAACGCCTTGTGAACCGGCCGCAATCACCGAAATATAGCGGGTATGACGACGAAACCCGTGATCCCGGACCCGGATGAGGACGCCGATGCGCTTGGCCCGCGCAGCATCTATGATGCGGACCCTTCCGAGGATGACGACCTTTGGTTTCTGCCCCCAGATGAGGAACACGCGCAAGAGGCCTTCCTGCCGCCCGGGCCAATGGCCGATCGCCGCCTTCTTTTTGATCCAAGAGATTGGCGCGCGGCACAGGCCGATTTGTCCCTGGAACTCGCGGAGCTGGCAGCCGCATTTGGGGCGTTGGATGAACGGTTGCGGGCCGGCCCAAAAGGGTGGGGGCATCGACTGGCGTTGATGGATGTGTCCGATCTGGGTTGGTGGACGGGCGACAGGATAGGCGTAGACCGCCTCGCACTATGGGTCGGATTGCGGATTGGCGCGACAGGTGATGATGTTCAGGCGCTGTTTCGTGCGGGTTGGGCCGTACGCCGTCTGACGTCGGGTGCAGGCCCTTCCGATGGGGGGTGGGAGCCTGGCCTGACTGCATTCCTTGATCGCATGGCGCAGGGCATTGAAGACACACCCGAGACCGTTGCCGACCTCGCGGAGGTTATGCGCAACGCCGAAGGCCTACACCCTGTAACGCAGGCCGCCATAGGGTTTCACGCATGGCGCGCCCTCGCACAGGGCATCGGTCAGGATACCGAGGCCGCGATCATCGCAGCGCGTCATGCTGCCACGATGGGGCGGGGCGGGGCGATTTTCATGCCGCTGGCACTGTCCGGACCGGGCGCATTGCGTGGGGTTGGGGAGCCGCAGGAAAAGCTGTCGGCCTGGATCAGAGGGGCAGGGCAGGCCGCGTTGGCCGCGTTACTACATCTGGATCGGGTCAGCGCGTGGGACCAGCGTGCCCGTGAGGCGACCAGTGACCTGAGCGGCCGGACTCCGCCTCTTTTGATCGACGCGCTGACGGCATGGCCAATGGTGTCGGCACCGCTTGCCGAAGAGCTGACTCAGGCCTCGCGAGCGGCGGTTCAGCGCAACATAGACCGCCTCATGAGCCGCGGCCTGATCCGAGAGGTCACGGGGCAGGGGCGTTACCGGGTCTGGACGGCCGCGCTGTAGTCGATGATCCAATCGCGGAATGCCTTTGCCGCAGGGCGCAGCGCCGAGCGGGATTGGTAGATCAGGTGATAGGCTTCCTGACCCGGGACATCGATGTCGGGCAGGCAAGGAACAAGCCCGGACAACTTCATGATACGGTCTGACGCTGGGGCACGCGCCAAAGCGATTCCGCCGCCACTGGCGGAGAGCTCAGCTGCCATCAGTGAGTTGTCCGCAAAAAAGTATCGCGCTTGACCCGCAGGCAAACGCAATTGCTGAAATAGATGCGGCCAGCCAGCGCGGTGTGTCGAAACCTCGATCAAGGTAAATCGGAACAAGTCCTGAGGTTGCCTGATCTGATCCGCTACCTCAGGTGGGGCCATTGGATATAGACGCTCCCGCAACAACTCGTCACTTTCGGTGCCAAAAAGGGTTGGGTTTCCGAAAACGATTTGAAGATCGGTGAAGCGGTTTGAAAAATCTGCCATCTGGTTTCCCGTCGACAAAGACAGGTTGATTTGGGGGTACGCGGCCTGAAACGCTGTTAACCCACTGGCGAGAATCCCATGAGCGAATAACAAGACAGACTGCACAAAAAGCCGTTGCTCGCGTGTTTCGCCAAACAACCCTGTTGTCGCGGTTTCAAGCATCAGTAGCGATTGCTCAACCGACGGCAAATAGGCGCGTCCGGCTTCAGTCAGAGTGACCGAATGTGCATGGCGGTGGAACAGGGGTGTACCCAGCCGTGTCTCTAGTGCCTTAACCTGTTGGCTGACCGCCGCGGCCGACATATTCAGCTGTGTCGCAGCGCGGGCGAAACTTTCGGTTCTGGCCGCAGCTTCGAAAACGCGAAGCCAGTTCAGAGAGGGAATGCGTGACGACATGATATGCAGGCTAAGCAAAACTTAGCCTGACGGGCAAGACTTAGCGTTCTGCGGTGTGGGCAGGACGTATTATTCTGGTCTGAGGAAACGTGACACAGGTAGGCCAGATGCCCGAAAAAATGCAAACGCGCGACACCGCCCTGACTAAGGCGCAATCGGACAAGTATTGGGCGGATGGCTTCCTCTTTCCCTTGACCATTTTTTCACAAGATGAAGCCGCACAAATGCGGGCCGCGTTGGAGCAGATCGAACGCGATTGGCTTTCGGCTGAATTGCCGCTACCGCTGAATACTTACAAACGGGTCAACGCGCATCTGGTGATGCCGCTTGCGTCGCGCATCGCGCTGGACCCTCGTGTTCTGGATGCCGTCGAGGGGGTTCTGGGCCCGGATATCATGGTCTGGTCGGCCGAGTTTTTCATAAAGGAACCCAATACGGCCCATACAGTTGGGATGCATCAGGATCTGACCTACTGGGGAATGGGTGAGACACCCGATCAGGTCACCGCCTGGATCGCGCTGTCACCTGCCACGGTCGAAAGCGGATGTATGGATTTTGTGCGCGCCAGCCACAAGAACCCGATCCTGCCGCACAATGACACCTATTCGGACACCAACCTGTTGTCGCGCGGTCAGGAGATCGCGGTGGATGTCGCCGAAACCGACAAAACACATATCGAACTGGCGCCTGGGCAGATGTCTTTGCATCACGGGCTGACGATACATGGTTCCGGTCCAAATCGATCCAATGACCGCCGTATCGGTCTGGCGATCCGCTATCTCAACCCGAATGCCAAGCAGTTGGTCGCCGAAAGAGACTATGCCATGTTGGCACGCGGTCAGGATGGGCAAAGCAACTTTATTCATGTGACGCCGCCGACCCGGCTGTTCTCTGACGAGGCGCTGGTTCTTTATGAAACGGTTCGCCGCGATCAAAGCAAGGCTTTGGCAGAAGGTGCTGCGGGCGAGGTTCCACTTTATGGGTCGACCTGAAACATAGGCGGATAAAGGCGTCGTCCGGGTCCAAACCTACCCCGCAGTTTGGCCTTGGGTTGCATTCAGGCAAATATTGCTGTTTCACAGACTGAACACGCGCATAGTGAACATCCTGGAAATCAGCCATGACAAAAACAGCACTCATCACCGGCATAACGGGGCAAGACGGTTCGTATCTGGCCGAGTTTTTGCTGGAAAAAGGCTATGAGGTTCATGGGATCAAGCGGCGGGCGTCGTCGTTCAATACGCAGCGGATCGACCATATTTATCAGGATCCGCACGTGCCCAACCCGCGCCTGCATCTGCACTACGGTGATCTCAGCGACACGTCGAATCTGACGCGCATCATCCAGGAGGTTCAGCCGGACGAGGTCTATAACCTCGGTGCGCAGTCCCACGTGGCGGTCAGCTTTGAATCGCCGGAATACACCGCTGATGTTGATGCGATCGGAACCCTGCGTCTGCTCGAGGCGATCCGCTTCCTAGGTCTTGAGAAAAAGACCCGGTTTTATCAGGCCTCGACATCCGAGCTGTATGGTCTGGTCCAGGAAACGCCGCAGCGTGAGACCACGCCGTTCTACCCGCGTTCGCCCTATGCAGTGGCCAAGCTTTACTCCTACTGGATTACGGTGAACTATCGCGAGGCCTACGGGATGTATGCCTGCAACGGCATTCTGTTCAACCACGAAAGCCCCCGTCGAGGTGAGACTTTTGTGACTCGCAAAATCACCCGTGGCCTGTCCAACATCGCCCAAGGTTTGGAACAATGCCTGTACATGGGCAACATCGACAGCTTGCGCGATTGGGGCCACGCCAAGGACTACGTGCGGATGCAGTGGATGATGCTGCAGCAGGATACACCCGAAGACTTCGTGATCGCAACCGGCGTGCAGTATTCGGTGCGTCAGTTCATCGAATGGTCGGCGGCTGAGCTGGGCATAACGCTCGAGTTTTCGGGCGCGGGTGTTGATGAGATTGCGACGGTCAAATCGGTCGAAGGCGACAACGCGCCAGCCCTGAAACCGGGCGACGTGATCATGCGCATCGACCCGCAATACTTCCGCCCGGCCGAAGTTGACACACTGTTGGGTGATCCATCGAACGCAAAAAACAAACTGGGCTGGGAGCCGGAGCTGACCGTACAGCAAATGTGCGCTGAGATGGTTACAGAGGACCTCAAAACCGCCAAACGTCACGCTTTGCTGAAAGAGCATGGCTACGATCTGCCGGTTACGTTGGAAAATGGCTGAGGCGGCGATGCGCAAGATCTATGTAGCCGGTCATCGGGGTATGGTTGGCGGCGCTATTCTGCGCCGTTTGCAGAATCGCAAGGCCGCAGGCGAAGCGTTGGAGCTTGTGACCCGCACGCATGCCGAGCTGGACCTGACCGATCAGGCCGCTGTCCGCGATTTCATGCAGTCCGAGCGTCCCGACGTCGTCATCCTGGCAGCGGCCAAGGTGGGGGGCATCCATGCCAACAACACCTATCCGGCGGATTTCATTTACCAAAACCTGATGATCGAGTGCAACGTGATCCATCAGGCCTTTGCTGTCGGTGTCAAAAACCTGCTGCAACTGGGCAGTTCCTGCATCTATCCGCGCGCCGTGCCGCAGCCTATGCGCGAATATGCGTTACTGACCGGTGTTCTTGAGCCGACAAACGAACCTTATGCGGTGGCGAAGATTGCAGGCATTAAACTCTGCGAAAGTTATAACCGGCAGCATGGGGTCGACTATCGTTCGGTTATGCCCACGAACCTTTACGGTCCGGGCGATAACTTTCATCCCGAAAACAGCCATGTTCTGCCTGCGCTGATCCGCCGGTTCCACGAGGCACAGCAGGACGGTCTGGACGAGGTGGTGATCTGGGGCACCGGCAAACCACGTCGCGAATTCCTGCATGTGGATGACATGGCCGAGGCGTCTTTGTTCGTCCTTGATTTGCCTCTTGGAGACTATGAGGCGAACACGGAACCGATGCTGAGCCATATCAACGTTGGGTGCGGCGAGGATATCTCGATCGCGGAACTGGCCGCACTGGTGGCTAAGGTTACCGGATTCACCGGTCGGATCACCCAGGACACCAGCAAACCGGATGGCACCATGCGCAAGCTGATGGACGTGTCCCGTCTGGCGAATATGGGCTGGCGCGCACGCATAAATCTCGAAGACGGAGTTCGGGAAACCTATGCTTGGTTTCTTGAACAATCCGACGCGACCCTGCGCGCCAAGTAACCGCCCGAACACTGGGTCCGGGCGGCCATGTTGATCAGAACCAGCGGCCGATCGCAACCACTGTCGGGGCAAGCGACGCAGCATCTGATGTAGTGGACAGAACCTTTAGTCCGACCTGAGCGTTCGACGGTTCGTCAAACCCCAGGAACCTGCCCGCAGCGCCGCCACTGCCGCTAAGGGCAGGCGTTGTGCCTGTCGCAAAGGCTGCGGGGAAGTTCCATGTCTGTAGGGCGCTTGCGAACAAAGCGCCCTCGCTGTTTGTGCAGGCGGTTGAGGTAAGCTTCGCGGTGCAAATCTGAGTGCCGTCGGCAAAGCGGACAAACTCGCCGTTTGGCGTGTTGCCCCGTTCGATTACCGCTCCAGTCGGATTGCCGCTGCTTTGCGTGACCGTTCCCAACAGATTGCCAGGCCCATAGCCATAATCGGCTCGCATCAACCGCCCGGCCGTAGTGTCATCTGCGCTGGATTGAACGGCGGTGCCAGAGGTCAGTCCGGTCGCCGGATCAAAGCGCAGCGCTTCAGCCCAGTTCGACCCGTCCGGCGAGACTTTGATGGAAAAAACCGTGTCGCCAGACAGGCCCATTTCGGCATGTCCGGTCCAGTTTGACTGAAACAACAGCGATGCCGTTTCGCTCGCATCGGCTTTGTTGACCTTCAACTGATGGCCCGCACCATCGTGGGTGAGCAGAGTTGCTGGCGATCTGACCGATAATCGGTTTGTGCTGTCGTGTCCGGTGGCAATACCGATACCTGGCAGGTTCTGAGTGGTCGAAGGCGGCTCGACCCAATCCGATCCGCCCCACCGTTTCAAGCTGCTGCTGCTCTGATCCCAGGCGCGCCAGCCCGGTTCGGGGGACAGGAAATGCCAACTGTTATCCAGCCAGGCGGCCAGCTTTTTGGTGTGTCCTGCCCAGTCTCCGGTGGGTGTATCCCCTTGGGCATGAATGTCACCCTGGGCCGGTGCCGCTGGAGGGGTTGTCGCGTTTGTAGAAATGATGGTCAGTTGGACGATGAGGTCCAGACGCCGTAGAACCTCGTTATGCGTGACGGGCTTTTGCGCCTGTGACGGTTGCAGAAGGGGCAGGTTCAATCTGGGTGAGTTCTGGGGCAAGGGGCATCCTCCGTTGGTAGTCCGTTTGACACATGAATTGCGGGCCAAACTGCCGTTGCATTCATGAATCCAGACTGACCGTCGCGAACGACCACATAACATCTTGCTAACGATTGAATTGAAATTAGGTTCAGGGACTCAGAAAAGTATCTTCCCCAAGAAGCCAAGGACAACCCGCGCCTATCGCGGTTTGTCCCGTTTTGCCAATAACCGAAGCATGTTTCCTATTGAGCGGCCTGGCCAGTTGCGACCACGTCGTGCAAATACTGCCGCAGGTCATCACACAGATCCTCGCGTGCCAAGGCAAAGGCGACGGTGGCCTGCAGGAATCCGGCCTTGGAGCCGCAGTCAAAACGCTGACCGTCGAACTTGTAGCCAAAGACCGGGACTCCGTTTCTGATGTCTTCTGCGATGGCATCTGTCAGCTGAATCTCACCACCGCTGCCCAGCTTGTTTTGGTTTAGGTTGTACAGAACCGAGGGACGCAGAACATAGCGACCAATCACCGCCAGATTTGACGGTGCTTCGCCGGGTTTGGGTTTTTCAACCATGCCTCGGGCACGCACAACTTGGCCAATATTGTCGCCAACGTCCAGCACACCGTATGAGCTGGTCTTTTCTTCCGGGACTTCCATGGTGGCCACCATATTGCCACCGGTTTCCTCGTAAGCTTCGATCATCTGCTGCAGACAGGGTTTTGGCCCTGATATCACATCGTCCGGCAGCATCACAGCAAACGGCTCGTCCCCGATCAGGCGGCGCGCGCACCAGACGGCGTGACCCAGACCCAGAGCCTTATGCTGCCGGATGTAAGCAATAGCCCCGCTTTCCATGTTCGTTGCTTGCAGCGTCTCCAGCAGGTCGTCTTTGCCTTTTTCTTTTAGCGACTGTTCCAAAATCTGATTATGATCGAAGTAGTCCTCCAAGGCCGATTTGCCGCGGGAGGTGACGAAAATAAATTCGGTGATCCCAGCGGCGCGCGCCTCGTCGATGGCGTATTGCACCAAAGGACGGTCAACCAAAGTCATGATCTCTTTTGGAACCGATTTCGTAGCGGGTAAAAAGCGGGTGCCCATTCCTGCGACAGGAAAAATCGCCTTGGTGACCTTACGTGTCATGCTACCTCTCAGCAAAATCTTGTCAGTCCGAATACATGTCTTCCATGCAGCCTGATATTGTGGGTGCACCGAACATTCAACGCAAACAGGCGAAAATCAGCTTGTTTGACAGAATCGTGCCATTGTTCAATTCGGAAGTCAAAAGACCTATCTTTGGTTGGCGACGCCGGGGCTGTTTGGGTGGGTACGGCAGAAGACAAAACTTGAAGTTTTGGGTGATTGTCGGAATTTGGGAAACTCTGACTAAAGTCGAATTTTTATCGAAAATCCTGCCCCGCGGCACGCACCGCTGTCGGGGCAGGGGAGTTCTATGCTGTGCCCATGATCGCTTCCAACGAGTCGTGCTCGGCGACGAAATGATCCGGCCTCACCTCGCTTAGTTTCGGGACATAGCTTGTATCCCCGGACGCCAGACGGCTTGGCAGGAATCGCAGCGCGGCCTTCGGATCCATCGGAGATGGCAGCTCGCCCGGTAGCTTCAGTCGTGTTCGGCTGCGTTCAACGTCAGGGTCCGGGATCGGAACGGCTGAGATCAGCGACTTGGTGTAAGGATGGATCGGATCGGAACAGATCACTTCACCATCGCCCAGTTCAACGATCCGGCCCAGGTATAGAACCATGATCCGGTTTGACACTGCCCGCACGACCGACAGGTCGTGGCTGATGAAGATCATCGACAAACCAAACTCCTGCTGCAATTCGCGCAGCAGCTCTACGATCTGTGCTTGAATCGAGACGTCCAAAGCGGACACTGCCTCGTCACAGATGATGAGCTTGGGTTTGTTGATCATGGCCCGCGCGATGCCGACACGCTGGTTTTGCCCGCCCGACAGCTCATGCGGGTAGCGGTTGATCATGTTGGCTTTCAGACCGACCCGTTCCATCATTGCTGCGACCATGTCTTTGCGTTCACGGTCGGTCAGGTCGGGGCGATAGGTTTTCAGCGGTTCCGCGATTGACGCCGAGATGGTCATCCGTGGATCAAGGCTGGCCAGAGGATCCTGGAACACGATCTGCAAGTCCTTGCGGTACTTGTTCAGTTCGCGCCGTTTCAGTCCGACGATGGGATGACCCAGCCAGCTGACGTTACCCGCGCTAGGTTCGATCAGTTGCAAAACAGCCCGAGCCAAAGTGGATTTCCCGCAGCCCGACTCGCCCACAACACCCAGCGTTTCGCCCTTGCGAATATCGAAGCTGACGCCGTCAACGGCTTTCAAAGGGACTTTGTGCCCAAACAACCCGCCCGAAACGTGGATCGGGAAATGAACCTTGACGTCGTCGACTTTCAGCAAGGGTTCTTCGACCTTTTCCAGAGCTTTAGGAGCATCACCGGCGTCGATCCGCGGCATCGCCTCAAGCAAGGTTCGCGTGTACTCGTGCTTGGGCGCGCGGAAGATTTCGCGCGTCTCACCGGCTTCGACGAACTGACCCAGGCGCATGACCTGCACCCGGTCACACATGCGGGCGACAACGCCCATGTCATGGGTGATCAGGGCAATCGCGGTCCCTTCGTCCTTTTGCAGGCGCACCATCAGATCAAGGATGTCGGCTTGTACCGTAACGTCCAGCGCTGTCGTCGGCTCATCAGCGATCAAGAGCTTTGGATTACACAGCATCGACATTGCGATCATGACCCGCTGGCGCATGCCGCCCGACAACTCGTGGGGGTACTGATCCAGACGTCGATTGGCTTCGGGGATACGCACGCGATTCAGCCATTCCAGACACCGCGCCCGGGCGGCCGAGCCTTGCAGACCCTCGTGAACCTGTAGAACTTCGCGCATCTGTTGCCCGATCCGCAAATGCGGTGTCAGGGCCGTTAGCGGGTCCTGAAAGATCATGCCAACGTCATCGCCGCGGATCTTGTTCAGCTTATTGATCGGCAGGTTCAGGATTTCCTGACCGTTCAGCATGGCGGAACCCATCGCGCGCCCGGCAGGCGGCAACAGGCCCATCGCGGCCATGAAGGTCTGGCTTTTGCCGGATCCACTTTCGCCCACGATGCCAAGGCATTCGCCCGGGTTGATGTCGAAGCTGATACCTTTGACAGCCTCGACCACGCCATCAGGGGTGTCGAACTGGACGCTCAGGTCCTTTACGGAAAACAGACTCATATCAGCGATCCTTCGGGTCCAGAGCGTCACGCAAACCGTCACCGATGAAGAACATGGTGATGATGATTGCGACGTAGAAAGTCAGGGGGAACAACAGTTGCCACAGGGTTCCATAGCCCATGGTTCCCGCGCCTTCGGCGATCAGGCGACCAAGCGAGGTGTAGGGTTCAGAAATACCCAGCCCGAGGAACGAGATAAAACTCTCGGTCAGGATCATTTCGGGAACCAGCAGCGAGGCGTATACGATTACCACACCCAGCAGGTTGGGCAGGATGTGGCGATACATGATAGTAAACTCGCTGACACCTGCGGCGCGTGCGGCCTCAATGAATTCGCGGTTCTTCAGGGTCAGCGTTTGCCCCCTTACGATCCGGGCCATGGTCAGCCACCCCACCGCACCGAGGGCGATGAACAGCATCACGAAAGATCGTCCTGCAACAACAAGCAGAAGAATAATGACTAGCGTCGCCGGGATTGCCAGCAGGATATCGACAAAGCGCATCATGGCGCCGTCGGTGCGGCCCCCAATGTACCCGGCGGTGATACCGTAACATGTGCCGACGATCAGAGCTGTGGCGGCTCCGATCAGACCCACCAGCAGGGACGTTGTCGTCGCCTGAATGACGCGGCTGTATAGGTCGCGCCCAAGGTCATCGACCCCAAAGTAGTGACCGGTTTCGATGGACGGCATGCCCATGCCGCGCACGTCGCCCATGACGTTCCAGTCGATCTCTTCGTTGTTCCAGACCGCGAAGTAAGGCCCGATGATCGTGAACAGAACGATTAGACCCAGAATGAAAAGGCTCGCCATTGCTGCCTTGTTGCGGACAAAACGCATACGCGCGTCTTGCCAAAGAGAGCGCCCCTGAATGACCGTGTAGTCGGTGACATCTTCGGCCAATTGGGCGGCTTTTTGTGATTTTCCAAGCATTGCCAGCCCCTCAGTAGCGGATTTTTGGATCGAACCAGGCATAAGCCAGGTCGGTCAACAAGTTCACGAGGACAGTCAGCACGCCATAGAGGATCGTGACCCCCAACAGGACGGCATAGTCGCGCGACAGAGCCGAGCCGACATAGGCCTGCCCCAATCCGCCGGTTGAAAAGTAGATGTCCACGAAGACCGAACCGGTCAGCACGTAGACGAAGACCGGGCCCAGATAGGACACCACTGGCAGCAAGGTCGGTTTCAGCGCGTGGCGCCAGATTACGGTTCTGGTCGGCAGGCCTTTGGCTCGTGCAGTACGAATGAAGTTCGAGTTCAGAACCTCCAGCATCGATGAGCGCGTGATCCGTGCGATCGAACCCATATAGGACGTCGCCAGCGCGATCACCGGCATGATCAGGTACTGCCATTGACCGCCGTTCCAGCCACCGCCAGGCAGCCAGCCAAGCCACAAAGTGAAGGTCAGGATCAGGATCGGGCCCATGATGAAGTTCGGCAGCGCTTGTGCCGCAATACCCAGACCGACGGCGAAATAGTCGATCCAGCTATTGTGTTTGATTGCGGCAGCAATTCCCAAAGCGACACCGACGGACGTCGCCACCAGGAAAGAGAGCGAGCCGTAGGTCAGCGAGATCGGGAAACCTTGCGCGATGATATCGTTCACGTCCCGGTCCTTGAATTTGAAGGACGGGCCGAAATCGAAATGCACGACAATGTTGTACAGGTAATCCCACAGCTGTTTCCACAGCGGCTGGTCCAACCCGTACCGCGCCTCGATATTGGCCAGAACCGCGGGCGGCAGTGGCCGTTCCGAGGTGAAGGGTCCGCCTGGCGCGAAGTGCATCAAAAAGAAACTTGCGACGATCAGCAAAAGGATCGTCGGAACGGCGGCCAACAACCGCCGGATGACATAGGCAAGCATTTCATGCCCCCAATTATTGGCTATGCCCCAGAGAAGCCTCCGGGGCATAGCGTGGTCTAAGGATGATTATTCGGCGACTTTGTAGAGGTTCTTGGAGTACCAGTTCTGCTCTACGTTATTGACCGGCCAGTTACCGACGTCGCTGTCCATCATGTAGACGCCAGCATAGTGATAGATCGGGATAACGGGGGTCTCTTGCGCGATGATACGCTCGACCTCGGTGTACAGAGGTGCGGCGTCATCCGCCGTTTTGGCTTCGGCCAGCAGTTCATCAACGCGGGCGTTGTTGTACTTGCCGTCGTTGTAGCCAGAGTCCGACTGAAGCAGGTCAAGGAAGGTCGAGGCTTCGTTGTAGTCACCACACCATGCGCCACGGGCCAGATCAAAGTTCTGGTTCCCACGCTCTTCCAGGAAAATCTTCCATTCCATGTTGGCCAGCTCAGCATTGACGCCCAGCTTTTGCTTCCACATCTGGCTCAGCGCCACAGCAACCTTCTTGTGGGCTTCCGAGGTGTTGTAAACCATCTCAAAGCTCAATGGGTTGTCGGGGCCATAGCCAGCTTCTGCCAGCAATTCTTTTGCCAACTCGTCACGCTCGGCCTGAGACATCGAGGCCATTTCTACGTCCGGGACATCAAAGCCAGCAGTTGCAGCCGGTGCAAAGGTGTAAGCCTGAGGCTGACCACCTGCCATGATGTTCTCAGTGATGATCTTGCGGTCTACGGCAAGCGAAAGGGCCTGACGGACGTTCGGATCCTTGAAGGCTTCCGGGCCACCATCGGACAGGTTGAACGTGTAATAATAGTTACACAGGCGGGGGAAGCTGATTGCCTCTTCCGGATGCTCTTTCTGCAGACGTGGGAACTGACCAGCGGGTACTTCGGTGCGGTCCAGCTCGCCTGCCAGGTAACGGGTCAGGGCGACGTTCTCATCGTTGATGACCAAGGCTACAACTTTGTCGATGATTGTGTTGTCGTTGTCCCAGTAGTTTTCGTTCCGCTCACGGACCGAACGTTCTTGCGGAAGGTGCTCGGTCAGGACGTATGCGCCGTTCGAGACGATGTTCTCAGGCTTGGTCCATGCGTCGCCAAACTCTTCGATGACTTTCTGAGGGGCCGGGAAAGTAGTCGAGTGCGTGGTCATCTGCGCGAAATACGGCAGCGGCGCGCTCAGGGTGACTTCCAGCGTGTGGTCGTCGATGGCTTTGACGCCCAGTTCATCAACCGGCTTTTCGCCAGCGATGATTTCGGATGCGTTCTCGATCGACATCAGCTCCATGAACCACGCATAAGGCGAGGACAGGGCGGGATCGACGGCGCGTTTCCAGGCGTAAACAAAGTCACCTGCAGTCACCGGATCACCATTTGACCACTTCGCTTCATCGCGCAGGGTAAAGGTATAAACGTCTTTGGCGTCGTTGGTCGTGTAACCTGTGGCAACGCCGGGAACGAGGTTGCCGTCTTCGTCCTGGTTCATCAAACCTTCAAACAGGTCACGGACGATCTCAGCGCCGGAAACATCTTCAACAACCTGCGGGTCGACCGAGCTGTGCTCGTCAAGGATACGGTAAGTAAAGGTCTGGTCATCCGCCAGCGCTTCGCCCGTTTCCGGATGGGTTCCTGCCGCAAAAGCAGCGCCGGCGATCATGGTCGAGGTCAGTAGCCCCGCCAGAGATTTCCGAATGTACTTGTTCATGTTTGTTTACTCCCATTTTTTGACATCGCGCACGCACCCCTTTGGGATGGCGGCAGGCCACCTTGTTTGTCCGACCCAGAAGCCGACCAGGACCGGTTCGAAATTTGCTTTTCAGATCGCAATGGACACCGCGTCGCAGTCTTTCGGTTTGTAGTCGGGAACGTGTTTGCGAAAGTCGCCTTTCACTGTGGCAGAAGGTGACACCATTTCAAAAAAGGTTAAACCCTTTGCCTTAAAATTGGGCAACCAGAGGTGGATTGTGAATGAAACCGGGGATGTCTCGGAAATTTTATGCTGAAACGTACGGACTTCGTGACATTTTCGTGAAGCTTGCAGATTTCAGTTTTCCGGTTTCCGCGGCGCAATGATTCTCCACCAAGCAATTCGCTAGGGCGAATCGCTACCGGGTCAATGCCTGTTGAAGGCTCTTGCTCGGAAAGCATGTCGCCGCGCGCCCACTTGTCTGTTGCCATCGGCCAATCGACCGCCGCGTCTTGAAGCCGGGTAATCCATCCGCCCCACCGACATCATGCCCCTCTTGTTCCAGCCTACGCTGCATGGTTGCGATGTCAGAGCGGTACATGCTGTCAATCTTTCCCCAGCGCCCGCGAAAATCTGGGACACCGTATTGAATGCGATCTCCGACATGGCCAACGAACAGAGCATACAAATCGCTCTTGTTGTATTCCTTCAGGACATAGAAATTCGGAGTCACGAGAAAAGCCGGGCCGTGTCGCCCGGCTGGCATCATCAGATAGCCCTCACCTTTTTGTTCATGCTTGGGAAATGGCTTGCCCGATACGCGCTTGATACCCATTGCCGCCCAGTCCCGAATGGGTTTCCCTTGATCGGGTCCCTCCAGCGCGCAAGACACTGTTTCCGGTACAAAAACTTCGAACCCCCAGTCGCGACTGCTGACCCAGCCGTGCATCGCCAAATAGTTTCCGATCGAGGCAATCGTATCCTCGGGCGAGGTCCAGATGTCGGCTTTTCCGTCTCCGTTCCCGTCCGCGGCATAGGCCAGATAGTTTGAGGGCATGAATTGCGGTTGACCCAAAGCACCCGCCCAACTGCTTTTCATCGCACCCGAAGGGGCGGCTCTGGCTTCGGCGATTTGCAGCCCGGCGATCAGTTCCTGCGTGAAGTAGTCCGCGCGGGTACTCATGAACCCTTTGGTGCCCAGTACCTGAAACATGTCGTGCCGGATTGGTACCTGACCATAGCCGCTTTCCCGGCCCCAGATGGCCAGAATGATGCGTGCGGGGACGCCGGTTTCAGCCTCGACGCGGGATAATGTCGATGCGTATCGTCGAGCCATTTGTCGTCCGACCGATGTTGCACCCTGCACCGACCCGGCATTGAAATAGCGCGCTGGCGATCCGAACTCAGCCTGTTTTTGCCGTTTCGGGGTGCTCGCTTGTTGGCCAGGCGGCACCAGATCCGGCAGTTTCCAATTAAGCGTAACCCCATCAAAAGCCTGCCGCATTGTGCGACGCGAAACACCCTTTGCCTTGGCCATCGGCCAGACCGTTTCGTTCAACCATAACTGGAATTGCTTCTCGACCGCGTCCCTGTCTTGTGCGGTCGCGCTTGTTGTCAGGCACAAAAGGCCGAGGGCAAATACAATCCAACGCATTGGCCAAAGGCTGGCTGGACTAGGCGGTTAAGTCAACTCAGAGATTAGTCTGCGCCTCAACGCGCAAATGATCATTCAAAACGGTCAAGTCTCTGTTGATCCGGAAAAATCCTTGAGAAATTTTACGCCTCTGTCGATAGTTGGCCAATTGGATCGCTCAGGAGGGCAATCACGCGTGGCACTATTCCGCTTGTCACATGGCGCGCTGACGGCGCTTGTCTCAGCCGCTTTGGTTGTTGCAACGGCAGCGACTGCAAGCGCGAGCGACAGCTTCATGGACCCACAGGGCCCGATCGCGGCTGTTCAAAAGGTACACCTATTGCGAGCGACAGCTCTTATCCTGATCGCAGTCGTCCCGGTTCTTGTCCTCGTCCCGTTGATCGCCCTTCGTTACCGGCGGCGCAAGGATGGTCACGCCGTATACAGGCCCAAATGGGATTTCTCAGGTCGCTTGGAATTTGTCATGTGGGGTGTACCCGTCGTGATTGTGGCGCTTTTGTCTTTTTACCTTTGGAAAGCGACACACCGTCTTGATCCCTACTCGGCTGCTTTTGGCGAAACACCTGCGCTGAATGTGCAGGTCGTGGGATTGGATTGGAAATGGCTGTTCATCTATCCCGACCTTGGCATCGCCAGCGTAGGAGAGCTTGGCATCCCAGTCAAACAACAGGTCGCTATGACGCTGACAACGGACACTGTGATGCAGTCTTTCATGATCCCGGCTCTGGCCGGCCAGATCTATGCCATGCCCGGTATGACAACCAAGCTGCATCTCGTATCGGATGCGCCTGCCACGATGCAGGGCGAAAACACTCAGTATAACGGGCGGGGGTTTACCAAGCAGAAGTTCCAGACCCTCTCCATGCCCGCCGATGAATTCGCTGCGTGGGTCGAAAAGGTGCGCAGCAACGGTATTGCGTTGGATGATGAAACCTATCGCGTTTTGGCAATGCGGTCAGATAGGGATGAGGTTCAGGCCGCCTTAGGTACAGCGCAAATGCCTGATAACGCATTGTATTTCACGCTTGATGATAACGGATTGTTCAATTCCATCGTGCATCGCTATCACGGTGGCGAGGCGCTATCGACCGATCAACAACCGGGGACCGTGGAATTCGGGCAGGAGGCGCCGAAATGACCAACACCGACTCCGCCTTTTTCGGACGTCTGAGCTGGGACGCGATCCCCCTGGCCGGACTTATCCAGAACCCCAACACCAATGAGATTGTTGCTAACGCGGCAGCGGCCATTGTGATTGTCGGTGTCATTATTGTGGTCGGTGCGCTGACCTGGTTTCGCCTGTGGGGGGCTTTGTGGCGCGATTGGTTGACCAGTGCCGATCACAAAAAGATCGGTATTATGTATATCGTCTTCGCAATCGTGATGCTTGCGCGCGGAGTGCTGGAGGGCGTCGTCATGCGCGCCCAGCAGGCGGCCGGGCCGGGTGAGGGTTTCCTAGAGGCCGAGCATTTCGCAGAACTATTCAGCACACATGGCACGATTATGATCTTTTTCGTGGCCGTCCCTTTTGTGTTCGGCCTTGCGAATTTCCTGATCCCGCTCATGATCGGCGCGCGCGATGTTGCCTTTCCCGTGATGAACCAGATCAGTCTGGGTCTGACTGTTTCGGCTGGGATGATGCTGATGGTCTCATTGGTGGTCGGAGAGTTCTCGACCGGTGGCTGGACGGCTTATCCACCCTATACCGGTGCCGCATTCAATCCGGGGGTAGGGCCCGACTACTGGATCTGGGCCATAGTTGTATCCGGTATTGGGACTACTCTGACCGGCATTAACTTTGCCGTCACGATCTACAAGCTGCGCGCACCCGGTATGAAGTTCATGCGGTTGCCGATGTATTGCTGGACGATCATCTGCAGCTCGATCCTGATTGTTTTTGCGATGCCGCCGCTGGGGGTCGCTGCGTTGATGCTGGCTGCGGACAGGTATCTGGATTTTCACTTCTTCACCAACGACCTTGGTGGCAACATGATGAACTACGCCAACCTGTTTTGGCTGTTCGGTCACCCTGAGGTCTACCTTCTGGTTCTGCCCGCATACGGCATCTATTCCGAGGTGTTCGCGACATTTTCGGCCAAGCGTCTGTATGGCTACAACTCGCTTGTCATTGCCACGATGTCGATCGCGGTTCTGTCGTTCACCGTTTGGTTACACCATTTCTTCACCATGGGCCAAAGCGCGTTGATCAACGCGGTGTTTGGCATCGCCACTATGCTGATCGCGATCCCGACCGGTGTGAAAGTCTATGACTGGATGGCAACCCTGTTCCGGGGACGCATTCGGTTCTCCGTGCCCATGCTTTATGGTCTGGCGTTCTTGATGCTGTTCGTAATCGGCGGGTTGTCTGGTGTGATACTCGCGAACCCGACAGTGGATTATCAGGTCCACAACACGCTGTTCTTGGTTGCCCATTTCCATAACGTTCTGCTGCCGGGTGTACTGTTCGGGTTGCTCGCCGGATACAACTATTGGTTCCCCAAAGCCTTTGGATTCCGTCTGAATGAGTTTTGGGGCCGCGTCTCGGTCGCGCTGTGGACAGTGGGTTTTATGCTGACATTCCTGCCGCTTTATTTCGTCGGTCTGATGGGCATGCCGCGCCGGTCGTTCAGTTGGGAGGACCCTAGCTTTCACCCATACATGATTGTCGCCGTAGTCGGCGCGCTGGTTATTCTTGGGGCCCTGCTGTCGGTGGTCGTTCAGCTTTGGGTCAGCATCCGACAACGGAACGAAACGCGCGTACCGGTCGGAGATCCATGGGACGCGCGCACGCTTGAATGGTCAATCCCGGCCCCGCCACCGCCTTACAACTTTGCCATCATCCCGCAGGTCACAGACCGAGACAACTTTGCTGCCGCGAAAGAGCGTGGCAACGCATACCCGTCACCGGATGCTTACGAGGATATCTCGGTGCCTCTCAACACTGGGATCGGGTTCATCCTCTGTGTTCTTAGCGGTGTATGGATGTTTGCGCTGGTCTGGTGGATCTGGTGGCTGGCCGTGCTGGCAAGCCTTCTGATGCTCAGCGCCTTTATTGCCTGGACATTCAAGACCGAAACCGAACGCGTTGTTCCGGCGGATGAGGTCCGAAGAGAGCACGAGGCATGGTTGGATTTGGTGCACAGCGCCACACCTGTTGATCGAGACCACGAAACGGCCCCGGAAAATCGCGGCCTTGCCGCCCCCGATCTGGAGGCCGTGACATGAAGCGCGCGCCCAGACACAGCTATCCCGGCCTGAACCTCGGACGGCGTCACGCAAGTGCCGACAAAGCCAGCGAGGTCGTCACCTTCGGCTTCTGGGTCTTTTTGATGAGCGATCTGGTCTATTTCGGCCTGATGTTTGCCATCTACATCACCATGATCGACGCCCAGGCCGGTGGTCCGGGGCCGCATGAGCTGTTCGACCTGACAAGCATTTTTGCGCAAACCATGATCCTTTTGACCAGCAGTCTCACGGTGGGTCTGGCGATGCTTGCGCTCAAGTACAACCTGCCGCGATGGAGGATCGTGTTTTGGTTCTCGGTCACGCTGGTATTAGGTCTGTGTTTTTTGGTTCTGGAAATCCGTGACTTCATGGCGATGGCCGAAAAGGGCGGTATCCCGCAGCGCAGTGGCTTCCTGTCGGCGTTTTACGGGTTGGTGCCCCTGCACGGGCTGCATGTTGCCGCCGGGTGTCTTTGGCTGGTCGTGTTGGGGATTCAGCTGCGGATTTTTGGTCTCACCGATCTGCTAATGTCGCGCGTGGTGCGGCTGGCGCTGTTCTGGCATTTTCTTGATCTGATCTGGATCGGCATCATCACGATCGTTTATTTCGGAGGGCTCACCTATGGATAAACGCAGCGAAATGCACCGCCGCGAACGTCGCCGCTATGTGGTCGGATATGGCGGGTCGCTTTTGCTGACGTTCGCTGTGTTCGGGATCGCTTACCGATACGGGATCGAGACGAAGGGCGTTTATCTGACCATAGCGCTGCTTGGATTGGCTCAGTTGATCGTTCAACTGGTCTATTTTCTTCACATCGACCGCCGGCGCAGCAGCCGTGAGGATTTGGACCTTGTCCTGTTCTCAACGCTTGTGCTGCTGATCATCATCCTTGGCACGGTTTGGATCATGGGCAATCTGGCCGTTCGGATGCATACCATCCCGATGTAACAGCCGACGAAACCAAACGAAGGGGGCAGGTTCATGAAATCGATAAAGCTCGTCGGTGCCATTTGCATCATAGGCGCAATCGCCGCTGGTCTGTTGCTATATTGGCGTCATCAAGAGCGATACCCCTCGACCGACGACGCCTATGTTGGGGCTAATATCATCTATGTTGCTCCGCAGGTTACAGGACAGGTGGCCGACGTTCTGGTTGACGAAAACCAACCCGTCAAACATGGGGACCTGCTGTTCACAATCGATGACACGCAGTTCAAGGCTTCGGTCGATCAGGCCAAGGCCAATCTGGACAGCGCGGTGCAGCAGGCGGAGTCGTACTCCACTCAGATTGCAGCTGCGCAGGCCTCTGTCGAAAGTGCGCAATCGGCTTACAACACGGCGCAAAGCAATCTGGAACGTGCCAAAGCACTGTTTGCGACGGGTGATCTGGCACAGGCCTCGCTGGATCAGACCAGCTCTGATTTCGCTCAGGCGGCAGCCCAACTGACCACCAGCCAGTCCAGCTTGCTTGCCTTGCAAAGCGGGTTGGCGGCCAAACAGGATGATATTCTGTCCTCACAAGCGCAGGTAGAGATTGCGCAGGCCAATCTGAACTGGACCAAAGTTTTTGCTTCAGCGGACGGGTGGATCGCCAATCTGACCCTCAGACCCGGATCGTCGGTCTCTGCCAACGCGCCACAGTTTTCGATTGTCGAGTCCTCTGACTGGTGGGTCGACGCCAATTTCAAAGAAACGTCCTTGCCACGTATTCGCCCCGGCCAGCCCGTCACCGTCAAGGTCGATATGCTGCCCGGTTTAACCCTGACCGGCAAGGTTGCATCCATTGGGCGAGGGTCGGGGGATACTTTCTCACTTTTGCCGTCCGAGAATGCCAGTGGGAACTGGGTCAAGGTTACGCGCCGCTTCCCGGTTCGGGTCGAACTTGACCCGACGGACGCGCCGCTGCGCGTCGGGGGCAGCAGCAAGGTGACCGTCGACACCACCGTTTCTCAGGCTGATAAATGACCTCTAAGGCGGCAAGCCGCGTCAATCCGGTGATCGTGATCGCCGTGGTCCTGAGCGCCGTTCTCGAAGTGCTCGACAGCACCATCGTCAACGTGGCGCTGCCGCATATTCAGGCCGCGTTTGGTGCGACGACCGATCAGGCCACCTGGATTTTGACCAGCTATATCGTCTCGGCCGTTGTGGTTATGCCGCTGACCGGGTTTGTTGCCCGCCGGGTCGGACGCCGCCGTCTGATCCTGACCGCCGTTACTGGATTTGCCACCATGTCGGTTATGTGCGGCCTGTCGTGGAGCCTTGAGACCATTGTCGCCTTTCGCCTTGCTCAAGGCATGTTTGGTGCGTTTCTCATACCGCTGTCCCAATCCATTCTGTTCGACGCTTTCCCGCGCGAAAAACGCGGTCAGGCTATGGCTGTATTCGGCCTGGGTGTTGTCGTTGCCCCGGTTTTGGGCCCGACGGTCGGAGCAATCCTGACCGAGTACTTCTCGTGGCGGATGGTATTCTTCGTCAACCTTCCGGTAGCCGCAATGGCCCTGCTTCTGCTGGCCGGAGAATTGCCCGAAGACGAAACCGAAGAGGTGCGCATCGACTGGGCAGGCCTTGCCCTTTTGGCGATCGGGATCGGCTGTCTGCAATTTGTGCTGGATCAGGGCGAAACCAAGGATTGGTTGTCATCCCGCGTCATTCAGGTGGCGGTCATCGCCTCGGTTCTGGGCGCGTTGGGGTTCATCGCGCATGTCCTGACCACAGAAAAGCCTGTGGTTGATTTGCGTTTCTTCGCGGACCGGAACTTTGCGCTGTGCAATCTGGTGATTGCCGGTTTTGCCATCTCGTTGTTCGGCGGCATCGCGATCCTGCCGACTTTCGTCCAGAACCTACTGGATTACCCGGTGATCACATCCGGGCATCTTTTCATCCCACGCGGCATCGCGGCCGGTATATCGATGGTGTTGACCGGCGCTGTTCTGGTCGCACGGTTCGATCCACGCGTGCTGGCCGGGCTGGGAATGTTTCTGACCGCTGTCAGCAATTTCATGATGGGATCGCTCAACATGGATGCCGGGTTTTGGGAGCTGGCGTGGCCCGGCGCAGTCAGCGGGCTGGGCATGGGCCTTGTGTTTGTGCCGATGTCTATATTGGCCTTCGAGAGCATCTCAAAATCCCGTCAGGACGAGGCCTCGGGCCTATTCAACGTTACCCGGCAACTGGGATCGTCGGTCGGCATCTCGCTTGTTGGAACCTGGGTCGTGCGCGGGCTGCAAACAAATACAGCCGTTCTTAGCCAGAATGTGACGCCCTATAACCCTGCGGCACAGGCCTATCTTGCGCCCCTGAATCTGACGCCGGACAGCGCGCAGGGGGCGGCCATTCTGGGACAGCAGATCGCAGAGCAGGCCGAGCTGATCTCATACCTGACCGTTTTCAACAACCTTGGGCTTTTGGCGTTGGCCACCATCCCGTTGCTGTTCTTCTGCAAGGCTCCCAAGCCGGGAACTCAAGCGTCTGTACCTGCGCATTAACTCAGCAGTAACAGCCCCAAAGCCAGAGCCGCCCAGCACAACCCGAGACTGAGGACGATGTTGCCAGCGGCCAACGCGATGGTTCGTTCGCGTCTCAGTTCCAGCGACTGATAGGCAAAACTGGAAAAAGTCGTGAAGCCGCCGCAAAAGCCGAAGACGAGGCGCTTTTCCTCTTCGCCCATCTCGACGGCCCCCCCCAAATACCCAATCCACAGACCCAACAGCAAACTGCCCAGAACATTAACGATCAGTGTGGAAAAGGGTAGGTCATGAACAACCCGCAGCGCGATCCAGTGGCGCAGAACCGCTCCTAGACCGCCGCCCAAACCGAACATCGCGTGCAGGTATAGTTCGCTCATTCAGAGGCTCCCCGCAGGTGAACGCGGCGTCCGATAGCCTCACCCAGAATGGCGGCGGCCAGTCCAACCGCAATTTCCAATGCGGCGGCAGAAGCTGCGACCCAGATGTTGGACAGGGCCAACCGTTCCAGATCGGCGACAAAAGAGGAAAAAGTAGACAGGCCTCCGCAAAGCCCGACGGCACCAAGATGCAGCACATGGGCATGGACGCGGTGGCGTACCGAATACAGCCACCCAAGGATGAAACACGCAACGACGTTGATGCCAAATGTCTGTGTCAGAAACACCGCGCCGGGAATTGTCACCGAGAACATTTCGCGCAGCAGCGACCCGACTGCCCCACCGATAAAAACGGCACCAAACATCAAAGCCGTGGTCCGAACATCCGTTCGTTTTTGTTTCACAGACCGTTGTCCTGCTCCGAACTCATCTATTCGGGCATAATGGCATACGATACGCGGATCAACCGCAGGTGAAATGAGTGGCGGAATTCACATGTTCGCCCGTTTGCGTGAGCGTGTCCGCAAAGGCTTGCAATTCAAAGCCGATTTGCCCCAGTTTTGGCACATCACGCGCCCGCTACAGCCGGCCAGAAACCAAGCCATTCCGGGAGAGTACGAATGATTGTACGCAGACTCTACTATGTCCTGACCTATGTGTGTCTGCCGCTGACCTTGCTGTGGGGCTTCTACTGGCCACCTGCCCATTGGTTGTTGGTGCTGCTTGTCCCGTACGCCCTGATCGGCCTGTATGACATGCTGACAACCAAGCACAACGTGCTGAACAACTACCCGGTTCTGGGACATTTCCGCTACATGCTGGAATTCGTCAGCCCGGAAATCCGCCAGTATTTTGTGGAAACGAACGAAAGCGGCCGTCCGTTCAACCGGATCGTGCGTTCCCTTGTCTATTCGCGTGCCAAAGGGCAGGTGGATACGCAGGCCTTCGGCACCCAGTACGACATCATGACGGTCGGTTATCACCGGGCGAACCACTCGTTGGCACCCAAGGATGTGCACGAAAGCGAAGAACGTGTGATGCTGGGTGGTCCGCAATGCTCGCAGCCTTACAGCGCGTCGCGATTAAACGTGTCAGCGATGAGTTTTGGTGCACTCAGCGCCAACGCGATCCGGGCACTGAACGGCGGGGCCAAGGACGGTGGTTTTGCCCATAACACCGGTGAAGGCGGGCTGTCCCCGCATCACCTTGCCGAAGGTGGGGACATTATCTGGCAGATTGGTACTGGCTATTTCGGGTGCCGCACGCCCGAAGGCGGTTTCGACAAGGACAAGTTCGCCGAGAAAGCCAAGAATGAAGTCGTCAAAGCGATTGAGATCAAACTTTCCCAAGGGGCCAAGCCCTCGCATGGCGGGGTTTTGCCCGCGGCGAAAGTAGACAAGGAAATCGCCGAGATACGGGGTGTGCCCGAACATCAGGACGTAATTTCTCCGCCTATACACTCGGCATTCGAAGGTCCAACGGGCCTGATGCACTTTGTGCAGCACCTGCGGGAGATGTCAGGTGGCAAACCGATCGGTTTCAAGCTTTGCTTAGGTCGTCCGTCCGAGTTTATGGCGATTTGCAAAGCGATGCTGGAAACGGGCATTCTGCCGGATTTCATAACAATTGATGGCTCCGAAGGTGGTACAGGAGCAGCGCCGGTCGAATTTACCAACCGACTGGGCATGCCGCTGAACGAGGCGCTGATTTTTGTGAACAACTGCCTGCGCGGAGTCGGGCTGCGCGACAAGATCCGCATTATCTGTTCGGGCAAGGTGGCGACCGGTTATGACATGGTCGAAAAATTCGCCCTGGGCGCTGACATGTGCAACGCCGCCCGTGCAATGATGTTCGCTGTGGGCTGTATTCAGGCGCTGCATTGCAACACGAACCGTTGCCCATCCGGTGTTGCCACTCAGGACCCAATCCGGGGCAGGGCGGTCAACGTTCCGCAAAAACGCCAGCGCGTTCACCGTTTTCATGATGCGACTTTGGAAAGCTTTCGCGAACTCTTGGGTGCGATGGGCAAAGAGAAGGTCTCGGATCTGCGTCCGGGCGATATTCGCCGCCGCACTGCGGATGAACGGGAACGGTCGTACGCCGAACTTTATACCTTCATCGAAGACGGGATATTGCTGACAGATAATGTCCCGACCGAGTTTGCTGCGGACTGGAAACTGGCCTCGGCAAATCACTTCTGATTTTTTTTGAAGCTGCCGCCAAGGATTTACGTTTCCGATCCGTCATACCCATCGTGATGCGCATGACAACATCGGATGAAGACCTGGCCAAAGCCGCTGCAGAAGGGGACGCTGACGCGTTTTCCACCCTTTTGCAGCGCCACTACGATCGGATCTATCGTCTGGCGTTTCGTCTGACAGGACGGGCGGATCAGGCCGAGGATCTGACCCAAGACATCTGCGTGGCGTTGCCCGGCAAAATCCTTGGATTCCGAGCTCAGGCAAAGTTCACGACCTGGCTGTATCGAGTTGTGGTCAATGCCGCCGAAGATGCGCGACGACGCAAAGCGAGCTACAGTCGCGCCGCCTCAGACTGGGGCGATGTCGAACAGATGCGGCGCGCCGAAGCTGCAGACGCGGCCGAAGCGCTGGATTGGTTGCAGCGCGCCATGCGCAGTCTGCCGCCGGAGCTACAGGACACTCTGGCGCTTACGCTTGAGGACGAGATGACCCATGCCGAAGCTGCCGCAGTTTTGGGGGTGTCCGAAGGCACCGTGTCCTGGCGGATGTCCGATATCCGCAAACGCCTGCGGGCCCTGCGACAAGAGGAATTGGCACAATGACCGATGATCTCGAGGACTTCAAAACCCTGATGGACGCGGCGACCACGGCACCGGATGCCGCACGGCGGGCCGCGAATCTGGAACAGGCTCAGAAAAACTTCGCACGTGCCCAAGGATCACCTGCCGGAATGCGTCCGACTGTTAAGCGGGGCCTTTTGGTCCGCATAACAGAAGGAGCCAAATCCATGTTGAATGCTTTGTCACATCGCGGTGCTCTGACCGCCACGACTGCAATTGCCGCCGTTGCACTGATCATGATCGTGCCGCAGGCCCGAGATATCGCCATAAGCCCGCAATCGCGCAGCGAAAGCCGCGTTGCCGCACCCGAGGCCGATCTTGCAGAGTCCCTTATCGAAGCCCCGGTGATTGTCGAAGAAAGCGAGGCACCCGCCCAGTCCAAGGTCGCAGCGCCCCAATTCGGCATAGCGGGTGGCATGGCAGGAAGCAGCGTGGGTTTGCGCGCGATGTCGGACGAAGTCGCCGTGGCACGGGTGCGGCCTGAGATCGGCGTTGTCCCCGAACCTGACACTGAGGCGTTTGCCAACGCTGAAACCAATCCTCTTAAAGTCACCAGCGAAGAGCCTGTGTCCACCTTTTCGATCGACGTTGATACGGCGTCCTATGCGATTGTCCGGTCGTCTCTGATGCGTGGTCAACTGCCGCCGAAACAGGCCGTCCGGGTCGAGGAGATGGTAAACTATTTTCCGTATTCCTATCCTGCACCAGAAGGGGACGCGCCCTTCCGGCCTACGATCACAGTGACGCCGACGCCATGGAATGACGGCACACAGCTTGTTCACATCGGCTTGCAAGGGGCTTTGCCGCAGATCGAGGATCGACCACCTTTAAACCTCGTCTTCCTGATCGACACATCCGGATCCATGCAAGATGAAAACAAGCTGCCTCTGCTTAAACAGTCCTTCCGCCTTTTGCTGTCTGAACTCCGGCCGGAAGATCAGGTTTCGATCGTGACCTACGCTGGCAGCGCAGGTCAGGTTCTGGAGCCGACGGCAGCATCTGAGCGTGAAAAGATATTTAGTGCGCTCGACAAATTTGCAGCAGGGGGTTCGACCGCCGGTCAAGCCGGTTTGCAGCAGGCCTATCAGGTGGCTGAAAGCATGGCTGCAGACGGAGAGGTCACACGCGTTATTCTGGCCACGGACGGTGATTTCAACGTTGGGCTGTCTGACCCGGATGCGCTCAAAGACTATATTGCGCGCCAACGGGACAGCGGCACATTCCTGAGCGTTCTGGGCTTTGGGCGGGGCAACCTTGACGACGCCACAATGCAGGCTCTGGCTCAGAACGGGAATGGGCAGGCCGCCTATATCGACACGTTGAGCGAGGCGCGTAAAGTATTGGTCGATCAATTGACTGGCGCTTTGTTTCCGATTGCGAATGACGTCAAGATACAGGTCGAGTTTAACCCGTCGCAAATCGCCGAATACCGCTTGATCGGCTATGAGACCCGCGCCCTGCGCCGCGAAGACTTTGCCAATGACAAGGTCGATGCCGGAGACATCGGCGCGGGTCACGCGGTGACTGCGATTTACGAAGTCACCCCGGTCGGCTCTGATGCGATCCGCAATGATCCGTTGCGCTACGGCACGCAAAAGGTGGGGGGCGGATCGGATGAGATCGGGTTTTTCAAGCTGCGCTACAAAACGCCTGGGTCAGACAAAAGCCAAATGATTGAACAGCCCATTTTTTCAGCGCACGGCGACGCTTCTGACGACGTGCGTTTTGCGTATGCGATCGCGGGGTTCGGGCAGCTATTGCGCGGTGGCGCGTACCTGAATGACTGGACATACGAGGACGCAATTGCACTGGCAAACGCGGCGCGAGGCGAAGACCCGTTCGGCTATCGCGCCGAAGCAGTCACTTTGATGCGGTTGGCTGAAACGCTTTCGCGGTGAGACTCGTCGGCGGGGTGAGGTGTCGCGCAGCGCCTCGCGGTCAAAATGATCTCTGAGTGCTGGCCGCGTGGGAATTGATCCTGCGCACGCTCCATTCAACAGCGTCTCGCATGGTTCTTCCCAAAGCTTCATCGAAGGCTCTCACAAGATCCGGGGTCTTATCGCTTGCTGCGACGACATATTCGCGGAACGAGTCTGAGGCGATGATCTTGTCTTCGAATTCATCGATGATCTTTATGTTCATGCGAACTTCGACGCGAATGGCCGAAGACCCGTCGGCGCCCGCGACAACAAGGCCCTGAAATTCCCGCAGATCGGGCACAATGACATAGTCGGCCCGCAGTCCCACGGTAGAGCGCCCGACAGCGGCAACCTTGCCACTATTCTCAAAACTTTCGACAAGCAGCGCCTGAACGATCAAGGGGGCGCGGTCTACCCAACGGGCGCGCGGCAAATACTGCACCTGCAGCGGCGTTGGCTGAATAGCGATCTGATCGGTGTTGACCGCGGCGGTCGCGGTCGGCTCCTGTACAACGATCTGTTTTTGAATTCGCGGTAAGGACGACGAAAACGTACTTTTTGGTGTCAAAAGATACAAATCGTTCGGCTTAGATGCTTGACGCAGAGTGCCCAGACCCGTGCATGCACCCAGCGACACCAACGCCAGAACCAATAGAAACAGCCTGATCATTGGCGAAACTCCGATGCTTGGGTTCCCAGCAAAAAGCGTGCCGGGTCGCGTTCCAACTTGTCGACCAGCCGATCCAGGCTGATGACCAGCCGCTGTGACTCTTCAACAAATCGCGTGAACTGAGGAAGTCCAACGCGCAGGAAGTCTGACAGTTGCCGCCGGTTGTCCTGAACGATGCCATCGATGGTCCCGATCAGATCGGATGCAGACCGCGACGCGCTGAGGATATCGGTCGAGATGGCGTCCAGTTTCTCAGTCACGTTAGACACTGTAGTCGCGATTTGATTGGCGGCGTTGCGGATGTCGTCCATGACTGCACCAACATCATTGTTGATTACGTCATTGGCCGAGTCGAACGCACGCTCTGCGGAAGCCAAGGTGCTGTTTGCGGTCTCCATCGCGGCCGACACCGAGCCGAGCGTCTTGTTCGCATTCAAAAACGTTTCTGTGGCCGTTGCCAGGGCAACGCTGCCTTCATCAGATAGATCCGTCAGACGTTCGGCCAGTGTGGAAGCCCGTTCGATAAACGGCTTCACATCGTCACGAATAACCTCGTCCGCCGTTTCAATTGTGGTCTTGGCGCTGTCCAAGGCCGCGGTCGCAGACTCAGATGCAGTTTGCACGCTTTTGAGTGTCTCGGTTCCTGTTGTCAGGGTCGTCTCAGCCGTATCGGCCAGGGTTTCAAGCCGGGTTGTAAAGTCGCCCAGTTGCCGGGCTGCACCGCCCAGATCGGTCGAAAGGCTTTCAAAGTCCGACAGCGTCTTATCCAGCCTTCCAGAAGCCGATGCCAGGTTGTCCAGAATCTCGCTAACGGATTGGCGATTTTTGTCGTCCACGACCTGATTCAGGCTTTCAAGCAGGGTGACTGCCTCATCAAGCACCTTGGGGGCCCCTTCAAACAGGGATTGAATAGCGCTGCGCTTGCTCTTAATGACGCTGTTCTCCGGCAAGCGCCGGTCGCCGCTTTTGCCACCTGTCAATTCCACATAACTGACACCGGTGACACCCAGAGACTGGAGCTGCGCAATGGTTTCTTCGGTGACCGGGATGTCAGCGTCAACCTCTAACCTGACCCGAACTTTTGACGGATCATCATCGTCGAGATTCAAAGAAATCACCTGACCTACAGGCAGACCATTGAAGCTCACCCCACCCGCTGCAGACAGGCCGGATACGTTGTCAAACAGAACATCGTAATAGGCGTATTGCCGCGACACCTCGAACTTGGCCAGCCAAAGGAAAAAGCCCAGGGCACCAAGGATGCCCGCAATGGTGAACGCACCGATCAGGATATAGTTTGCTCGGGTCTCCATAGCCTTTACCTGTCCTGCCCCTTCTCTTGCGCCGCGCGGGCCCGGGGGCCGGTGAAATATTCCTGCACCCAAGGATGGTCGACTTTGGTCATTTCTTCAATCGGACCTTCAACCAGCACGCGTTTTTCTGCGAGAACTGCGACCCTATCGCAAATGGCGTAAAGGCTATCGAGGTCATGTGTGACCATAAACACCGTCAAGCCCAAAGCATGCTGCAATTCGCCGATCAATTCGTCATAGGCGGCGGCTCCGATCGGGTCGAGACCGGCGGTGGGTTCATCCAGGAACACGATTTCGGGGTCTAACGCCAAGGCGCGGGCCAAGGCCGCGCGCTTGCGCATCCCTCCGGACAATTCGGATGGAAGTTTCCCGCAGCTGAGTTGCGGCAGGCCAACAAGGCTGATCTTCAGGTTGCCAAGCGCGCACATCAGGCTTTCGCTGAGCCCCGTATGCTCGCGCAGCGGCGCCATTACGTTCTGCAAAACTGTCAGTGACGAGAACAACGCTCCGTCCTGAAACGCGACGCCCCAACGGCGTTCGATCCGACGGCGCTCATCTTCGGGGCCATTCAGAACATCAACGCCCAGAACCTCGATACTGCCGGCGGCTGGTTTGTTCAGGCCGACAATCGTGCGGAGCAGTACGGATTTCCCTGTTCCCGACCCGCCTACGATGCCCAGCACTTCGCCACGCCAAACATCGAGATTCAGGTCCTGATGCACCACTTGTGGCCCGAACTGGTTTGTCAGGCCCCGGACACGGATCACTGCCTCGCGCTGTGCGTCCGACTTTGAAGATTGCTCAAGTGTCGTGCCGTCCATGTCAGACCCCCAACACCGAGAAGAAGATCGAAAACAGCGCGTCCAGCGCGATGACCATGAAAATCGATTGTACCACGGACGCAGTCGTTCGCTGCCCGACACTTTGCGCCGACCCCTTGACCTGCATCGCTTGCCAGCAGGCGATCACGCCAATGACCAGGGCAAAGAACGGGGCTTTAATCATGCCAATGGCAAAGTGCCAAATGCCCGTGTTCTCTTTCAGCCGAGTGATGAACATTCCAGGACTGACTCCCAGGTCGATCCAGCTCATTAATCCGCCGCCGAACAGGGCAGCGATGTCGGCAATAAACCCTAGGATTGGCAGCATGATCAAAAGGGCCACGACTCGCGGGATCACAAGCACTTCGACCGGGTCCAATCCGAGCGTCCGCATCGCGTCGATCTCTTCCTGAACCTTCATAGAACCGATGGCCGCCGTAAAAGCCGAACCGGATCGACCTGCAACGATGATCGCGGTCAGCAGAATACCCAACTCGCGCAGAACAGAGATCGAGATCAACTCGACCACGAATATCTCGGCCCCGAACTGTTTCAACTGGGTTGCCCCCTGAAACGCCAGCACGACACCAATCAGGAACCCCATCAGAGCAACGATGGGGATGGCTTTGAACCCGGTTTCTTCCATCTGCGAAACCAGGGCGGCCCTACGCAACCGGCGTGGCATCACAACGGTGCGGGCCAGACGGTGCAATGTCAGACCGAAAAAATTCAGCAGTGACAGGCCATCCTTGCCAGCCTGCACCGTACGCTCGCCCACACTCGCGACCCAATCAGTGAAACTGCGTTCTTCAGCTTCTACGCCGGGGTCATCCGGAATGTTTTCCGCAACAGTTTCCAGCAACGCAGAATGCGCGGGCTTCAACCCTTCGTACTGCACGGTCGCACCATTGGCTCGGGCGCGGCGCGCCAGGTCGGCGATCAACCAAGCTCCTCCCGTGTCCAAGGCACTAATTTGTGACATATCGACGGTCAGCGTTGAACCATCCGCGCGAAACCCGGCAAACGCGTTTTCGACTTTGTCCAATGACTGAGTCAGCAGATCACCCGAGACCCGTAGGTAAACGCCATTGGCGTTCTGGTCCGACTGTATCATTGGCTGTGTCATGGGCGTATGTGATGTCAAAGGGCTTTGACCTGCAACGGGTTTTTGCGATGGATCCCGTAAATGTCGCGGGCAATAGCGTTGGGGCGACAATATCTGAGACAAAATTTCCCTGATGAGCCTCAGTCTTCAAAACAATCCCGGTTCGAGTGACCAAGCAATAACGTGTTGGCGCGCGAGTAAGTAGTTGCCGGGCCTTTTGATCCGCTCCAGAGTTCGCCCTGCACCAAACCGGTGGAATCAGGGAGAGCGACATGCCGGACACCAAGAATGTCCTGTTCATTATCATAGATCAGTTGCGCGCGGATTGTTTGAACGGTGCGTTGGCAGCCCATGTCGAATTGCCAAATCTGCGTGCTTTCATGGACGAGGCAGTGACTTTCGATCGCCACTACTCGGTGACCAACCCCTGTGGCCCGTCGCGTGCGTCGATCCTGACGGGGCAATATGCGATGAACCATCGCTCGGTGCGCAATGGAACGCCGCTGCGGCACGATACGCCGAACCTTGCAACCGAAATGCGCAAGGCGGGGTATCTTCCAATGCTGTTCGGCTATACGGACACTTCGGCTGATCCCCGCGCGCACGACCACAACGATCCGATCCTTAAGTCCTATGAACGGCCAATGGCTGGATTTGAGGAAGTCCTCGAGATGCGGTTGGAGGAATCCTATCCTTGGCGGGCGTACCTGATGGAAAAAGGGTACGCGTTTGATGATTACTGGGACGTTCACAAGCCGGTGTCGCCTGAAGGTAAAAAACCGCGGTTGAACGATCCGGCGCTCTATCGCGCCGATGACAGCGACACAGCCTTTTTGACGGATGTGTTTTTGAAAAGTATGGCCCCGCGTGTCGGCGAAGGTTGGTTTGCGCATCTGACTTACATCCGGCCCCATCCGCCACTGGTCGCGCCGGCACCGTATAACGCCATGTATGACCCGACGACGCTGCCTCGGCCCGCTGGTTCGACCGACCCGGCGGACGAGCTGGCGATGCACCCATTCTTTGGCCCTGCAATCGACAATTCGACAATCGGCGATTTCGTTCTGGGTTTTGACGCAGTTGAGCCAACAGTCGAAAACATCCAGACATTGCGCGCTGTTTATCTGGGGCTCGCGACCGAGGTCGACCACCATATTGGCCGCGTTATCCAGTTTCTGAAAGACAGTGGGCAGTATGAAGATACGTTGGTCGTGATCACCGCAGATCACGGTGAAATGCTGGGCGACCGGCACAGTTGGGGTAAAATGACGGTCTATGATGCCGCATATCAAACCCCTTTGATGATCCGCATGCCGGGCAATAAAACGCGGGCTGGATCAGTGGTCTCGGAGCCGACGGAATCCGTAGATATCACGCCGACAATCTTGGACTGGATCGGCCAATCGATCCCGAACGCAATGGACGGTCGTTCCTTGTTGCCATTGCTGCACGGGCAGCCGCCTGAGGATTGGCGGACCTATACTTTCAGCGAACTGGATTTCGCAGAACCCGAGCAGCCGACCCTGTGGCAGCAAGAGTTGGGCACGGGCAACAGTGACTCTTGTCTTGGCATTCTGCGGGACGACCGTTTCACTCTGGTCGAGTTCGCGGCGGATCTTCCGCCGATGTTGTTTGATCACAGCAAAGACGGAGAATTGCAGAATGTTGCCGAGGTTCCAGAATATCTGACGGATTTGACGCGACTAAGTCGACAAATGTTGCGGCACCGGATGCGAAATATGGATCATACGCTGTCGTTGGACTCCATCACAGCCGAAGGTCCAAAGTCCAAATCCCGGTATTGATTGCCCCACGCTGCCAGCGCGCGACCCCAAAGTGTCGCGCGCTTGCCCCCTACACCTGAAACAGATCAGGTGTTACGCATATGTCGCGGAGAGGGTGAACTTGGAAATAACCGAACAACAGATCAAGTCCATGACAACAGCCGGTCTGAACCTGATCGGGCAGGCGCTGTCTATCTATGATAGCCAATTGCGGCTGGTGGTCAGCAACCGACCGTTTCAGACAATGTTCGACCTGCCGGACCATCTTGTTCAACCCGGTGCCTTGTTCAGCGATACGATCAGATTTTTGGCGTCGATCGGTGACTACGGCGAGGTCGAAGATATTGAAGAGGTCGTCGATCTGCGGGTCAAACAGGCGCTCGCTTTTGAACCTCATTACATCGAACGCGTGCGGGCCAATGGTCAGGTCATTTCGGTCGAGGGCGCGCCTTTGCCCAAAGGCGGTTGGGTGGCGGTCTATACGGACATCACTGACACGAAACAGGCCGAAGCTCTGTTGCGTGCCCGTTCAGAAGAATTGTCGGACCAATTGCTCGGCAGGGCCGAAGAACTTTCGGCTGCAAACCGCAAATTGGCGGCGACCAATGCGGCGCTGGAAGAGGCCAAACGCCAACTGACCGAAATCGAAGCGCGCACTCGCATGACGACCGAGATGATGCCGGCCCATATCGCCCATCTGGATTCTGAGGGCCGGTATGACTATTCCAATCGGCGGCTTAACTCCGTGATGCCCGGCCGCCCTTCCGAGATATTGGGAATGCATATCTCTCAGGCCTTGGGTTCTGTTGCCTATAACCGCGTCGAAACTCACTTGCATAAAGCCTATGGAGGTGAGGTATCGGTGTTTGAGTTTACGGAAGATCAGGACTCAAGACGTATCCGAGTGTCGTTTACACCCGATGGCGAAGGCGGCGTTTACGTAATGTCCGTTGACATCACCGAAGAAACCCAGGCTCGGGTTGCCCTGCAACAGACCCGCCGCAGGGCGATGGCTGCGCAGATGACAAACGGACTTGCGCATGACTTCTCGAACCTGTTGACCATTATTCTGGGCATGCAATCCCGGTTGGAAAAAATGGGACTGTCCGAAGACGCCCGAGAGTTGGTTGCCGCAACCCAACAGACCGCCCGACGGGGCGGGCAGTTGCTGAATCGAATTGCCGACATGACCGGAAACCGAACCCCGCAGCCCAAAGCGACAGACATGCGCGGTTTGTTGGAGGATTTGCGGATTTTGGCATCGCCTTCGTTGCCGCGCGGCGTCGGTTTGTCCGTGGTCAACACGCTGCCAGACAAGGCGCTTATGCTGGATCCCGGGATGGTTCAGGACGCGCTGCTCAATTTGGTGCTGAACGCGCGTGACGCCTGCGGAGAATCCGGGCAAATCACAATCAGTGCTCACACCATTGGCGGGATTTGGGTCGAAATCGCTGTATCGGACACCGGCCCCGGGTTTTCGCAAGAGGCACTTGAAAAGGCACTGAACCCGTTCTTTACAACCAAGGGCGATAAAGGATCAGGCTTGGGACTTCCGATGGTCTATGACACCGTCAAATTGGCTGGCGGTGATCTGAGTCTGCGGAACACACCCTCCGGCGCATCTGTTGTGCTGCGCTTGCCGTACCGGCCGGCCCCTCCGGTTCAGGACGGATTGGTTTTGTTGGTCGAAGACAGCGACGACCTGCGCAGCCAGTTTCGGGATATGTTGGTCGAGCTTGGTTTTGCGGTGATTGAAGCGACCTCGTTTGACGAGGCGTTCGTCCTGACAAAGGATGTCAGTGACATTGCCCTTGTACTTTCCGATATCAGACTTGAGGGGCAAGAAACCGGCTTGGACTTGCTGGCGAAGCTTGATCCTGCATTGCCCTGTATTCTGATGACATCCTTGCCATATTCCGATCCGCTGCATCGCGCGGCGCTGCAACGCGCGCCTGTGCTTCGCAAACCATTCACGCGGGCGCAGCTGTCCGCCCTGATCCAAGACGAGGCCGCCTGATGACTCAACCACTGGTGACCATCGTCGATGATGAACCCGAAATTCGGCGTATTCTGACCGATGCGCTTGAGGATGCCGGTTTCCGAACCCAGAGCTTTTCCCGCGCGCGGGAATTTGAAGCTTCGCTGAAACGCGTCACACCGGATGTGTGCCTCGTGGATTTGTCTCTGCCGGATACCGACGGGTTGGCACTGGTTCACAGGCTGGCGCTCGAGCAAGGCGCGGCGGTCATTATCATATCCGGCCGCGCTCAGGTACAAGACCGCGTTACCGGTTTGGAGCTTGGGGCGGATGATTACATCACCAAGCCGTTCGATCCGGTCGAGGTTGTGGCGCGCGTCCGCGCCCGATTGCGATCACCAAGGGTGCAGGCCGCACAGTCGGATGTGGCGCGTTTCAATGGTTGGACCGCCTATTTCGACCGCTACATTCTTGAAGACAGTTCAGGGGCAGAAACCCCGTTCAGCCATGCTGAAGGCGAAGTGTTGAGGCTGTTTCTGGAAAGCCCCAAGCGTTTGATCAGCCGTGCGCAAATGCAAGAAGCTTTGGGGGGTGCTGCAGGCGAAAGTTTTGACCGCGCAATGGATGTCAGGATCTCGCGTCTGCGGACAAAATTGGGAGAAGACCCAAAGAATCCCAGGCTAATCAAAACAATCTATGGTGCCGGATATATTTTCCTCGGTGATGTCGACTGGTGAGGTGGAGCGGGCGTTGACCCGCGCTTCGACTCAGAATGAGAGGCCTGTAAGCTATTCTCGCAGCGCACGATCCTTGATCTTGATCACCGGCTGCAGAAGATAGTCCATCACGGTTAACCCCAACCGGTGGCGCAACCATAACCGCCCGCGCGCACAGTAACGAGAGGTTTGATCTTGACTTACATTGTGGTCGCTTCGAATGTGAGTTCGATATGATTAAGTCCTACTCCACTGCGAGCAAAAAGATTAATGCGTTGGATGCGTTGTCGATCCTGCAAGTGGCCGTTGGTCAGCCGACAGCGGCCCAGCCGGAATGGGTGTTCATCGACTCGAACGCGGACCTGTCGGGGATCACCCGGAACAACGTCTCATACGATACTGGTGTCGATGTGACGGCCGTGGACAGCGTAATAACAGTCGATATGACCTCGATCCTGCTGGGAAACCTCGAAGCCCCCTGACGCGGGTCGGGCAATCATTCCCTGAACGCCCGGTTGAAGTAATCCGCCAAAGGCTTCACGAGATAAGAAAGCGGTGTCCGCTCATCTGTTTTGATCAGGGTCTCAACCGGCATACCCGGCAGCAGTTCCTGACCGTTCAAACGCTCGACCTGACCTTTTTGCGGCACGACTTCGGCGCGATAGAACGTCTGGCCCGTGTTGTCGTCGGTGAACGTGTCAGCGGAAACGGTGACGACCAGCCCGTCAATTTCAGGAGTTTCACGCTGGTTGAATGCAGGAAAACGCAACAGTACTGGCTGGCCCACGTGCAACTGATCGACGTGAATCGCATCGACCCGCGCTGCGACCAGCAAGGGTGTGTCCTGAGGTACAAGATACATCATGGGTTCGGCAGGTTGTATCACCGATTGAAGGGCAAAGACCTGGCTGCCGTAGACGGTACCCGAAACCGGGGCGCGAATGTCCAGTCGAGACAGGCGTGTGTCCAAAGACAGGCGGCGCTCGGCCAGCTCTGAAATCTGCGATTGAATATCCCGCAGGGTCGAGATGGCCTCTTCCCGTCGGGTTGCTTCCAGTTCCACTATCGCAATCTCAGTTCCCGAAATCTGGCCTTTAAGGCGTGCAACAGCGGCTTCCAATCGACCGATATCACCGGTCAGGCTCGCCTCTTCGCGCAGCAGGGCTGATACACGGCTCGCCTGTGTGAGGCCGCGCTGGAACAGGCTTTGCTGGTCTTCCAACTCTTCCTGAATCAACTCGACCTGACGGCGCAGCGAGACCAGTTGCGCCTCGGTTCCTGCAATTTCGCTTTCGATCTGGATGGTTTGTTTGCTTAGCTGTTCGGTTTGCTGGTTCAACGTGTTCAGTCGCGCCTCGAACAGGCGCTGCTGACCGGCAATCAAATCGGGGTCGATGTTTTCCTGTTGCTGTATCTCGGCCAGTCGAACGGCCAGCGCCTTGGCATCCGCGCCATCGCGTTCGGCTTCCAGCCGTGCCCGACGGGCCAGCAGTTCGAACAGTTGCGCTTCGACGATGGTTTTTTCAGAGGACAAGAACGTATCGTCCAGCCGCAACAGCAGATCGCCATTGCTGACCGCATCCCCGTCGCGCACATAGATTTCGCCCACAACGCCACCATCGGGGTGCTCGATCACTTGGCGATTGCTTTCGACTTCGATGATACCCTGCGAGATGATTGCACCCGCCAGTCGGGTGTTAACTGCCCACAGGCCCAAGCCGCCGACAAGAATACCCAAGGCCAGAAAGCCAACCAGCGCGGGGATCGTGATGCGCCATACCGGGCGCGAAGTGTTTGCCGCTGTGTCCTGCATCAGTTGCTTGCCTTGCTGAGATTGCGCTTGATCGATCCTGCGTTTTGCACGACGGCGCTCAACACCTCATCCCGCGGTCCGGCTTTTACCACCTGACCGCGCTCGACGACCACAAGGTCATCGCATTCCGAAATGGCTTGGGGTCGGTGGGTCATGATGATCGCGGATTTGCCTTCGGCCTTAAGCCCTCGGATGGCGGCGTTCAGCGCCTCGGTCCCATCTGCATCCAAAGCCGAGTTCGGCTCATCCAGGATCAGCAAGACCGGGCTTCCGTACAAGGCGCGCGCAAGGGCGATCCGTTGTTTTTGCCCGCCCGAAAGCTGACTGTCATTGCCTTCCAGAATGGTGTCATACCCTTTTTCCAGCGTCAGGATCAACTCATGCGCGTTGGCTTTCTTGGCGGCTGCGACAACCGCGTTTGGATCGGGGTCTTCGGACATGCGCGCGATGTTTTCCGTGACCGTTCCGTTGAACAGCGTGACCTCTTGCGGCAGGTACCCGATATGCTGACCCAGATCGGTTGGGTCATATTGATCAAGTGTTGCGCCGCCTAAACGGATTTCGCCTGCGGCGGGTTTCCAGATACCCAAGAGCGCTTTGGCCAACGTAGACTTGCCCGATCCGCTTTTGCCGATCACGCCTAGTGCCCGTCCTGGCGAGAGGTTGAGCGAGACATTGCGCAGAGTCGGCGTCTCTGCACCGGGTGGGATCACGGTTACACCTTTGGCGGTCAGTTGGGCCTCGGGTACTGGTAGTTTGGTTCGGGGCATCTCGGGCGGCGTGGCATCGAGAAACCGATTCAGCGACGCCCATGCTGTTCGGGCGCGTTCAACGACGCCCCATTGTCCTACGACCTGCTCAACTGGTGCCAACGCGCGTCCTAGCAAGATCGAACCTGCGATCATCGCGCCGGGGGTCAGTTCGTTGCGCAACACAAGCAAGGCCCCAAGTGCCAACATCGCGGATTGTAGGAACAGGCGCAGGGATTTAGTCACAGAAGTAAAGCTGCCGGTCCAGTCACTGGCGGCAATCGTTTGTTGCAAGGCGTTTGTGCGCTGCCTTTGCCACCGCCGGGTAATGTCTTCTTGCATCCCTTGTGCACGGACAACCTCGGCGGCTTGTCTGGCATGTTCCGAAAAGTTGTTGGCCTTGGCGGACGCAGATTGTGCCAATGCAACCTTGCGGCGCGTCATCATCTGGTTGAGCAGGGCTATGACCACCAAAAGCGAGCCGCCCGCCACGGCCAGCCAACCCAGAAGGGGATGGAACAGAAATATCGCGGCCACAAAAACCGGCGTCCAGGGGATGTCCATGACTGCCAAAAGCACCGGCGATGAACACAGGTTCTGGATCGACTCCAGATCCCGCAGCGCTGTTGCTGGTGCCGCACGAGCGCGGGGGTGCAGCGACCGTCGCAAGGTTGCATCGAAAACGCGTTCATCCAGTTGGGACTGAAAACGCGCTCCAAACCGCGCAACAATCCGGCCGCGCGCATAGTCGAGCATCGCCATAAGGCCGTACAGCAACGCCACCAACAGAAACAGTGCCGCCAAAGTCTCAACAGCCCGAGACCCCAGAACGCGATCATAGACCTGCAACATGAACAGCGGGCCAGTCAGCATCAGCAGATTTACGAAGATACTGAACAGAAATGCGAGCGCCAGGAACGTGATCCCCTGATTACGCGCGGATTGCATTTCACGTCTGGGCCGCGCGGCCATGCGATTCTCAGTATTCACGAACAAGGGCTTTCGAATTTGTTGCTCAGGCATTGAATGCGTGCATTCGGCGGCATCCTAAACAGATGTTGCAACGGTGGAAATGCACCTCGTGACGGATAGTCCATATGTCGCCGATGCGGTGTAACGAGCGACACCCAACTTGCGCGATCTAGGCAAAAGATATTTTGTTGACACAAACTTAGCTCAGATAAGGCCTATGCCATATGTTGCCTGATGCGGACCCTGTTACCCGAGTGCTTGTGGTTGTTGCACCCAGCTTCAACATGGCCGCAACGATGGGGTTCATCGATCCGTTTCGTGCGGCCAACTATCTGGACGGAAAGCCGTATTTCAAATGGGATTTTGCGTCAGAGACGGGTGGCTCCTGTGTTGCAAGCAACGGAGCCGCAATTGCCACCGTTGCTATGGCTGATGTTCCTTCAGCGGATATTGTGGTTGTATCCACAAGCTGGACGCCGGAAAAACACCTGACCCAAAAAACCGGCAACGCTTTGCGACATTGGGCACGGAGTGGTGCCACGCTAGGGGCTCTGGATACCGGAGCGTTCGTTCTGGCGCAGGCCGGTTTGTTGAAAGGACGCAGGGCGACGGTTCACTACGAGCATATCGATGCCTTTCAGGAACTGTATCCGGATGTCGAAGTGGTCGAAAATCTGTTCGTGCTGGACGGCAATCGTATTTCGTGCTGTGGCGGAAGCGCTGCGGTGGATTTCGGCTTGCAGATTGTTCAGGGCATCTATGGCAGCGCTTTGGCGAATGCGGCAGCCAGATATATCTTCCACGACCGGCTTAGAGGACCATCCGACATGCAGCAGCCTCAAGGCCGCGAGCCTTTGGGCACAACAGTTCCAGCCAAGCTGCGGGCCGCTATTCAGGCGATGGAAGCCAACCTAGAAGAGCCGGTGTCGGTGCCGGAGATTTGCAGGAAGGTCGGCATTTCCCATCGGCAATTGGATCGACTATTTTCAACATACATCAAAAAAACACCTGCGCTTTATTACCGAGATATTCGGCTGGACCGGGCGCGTGGTTTGGTGACACAGACCGAATTGCCGATCGCCGAGGTCGCGATTGCTTCGGGGTTTGCCAGTCAGGTGCACTTCAGTCGGGCATATAAGGAAAGGTTCGGCTTGCCGCCCAGCCGGGATAGGGTGGAAGGTCGCGTGCCCTTTGAATTCCGGGCATGGCCGATGCATCGCAAGCCGGCAAGGTAAAAACAGTTCAGCGGCGATTGGCGAAAAATATAAATTCGATGGCGAAAAAAGTAAAGTGCGTGGACGCATTTGGTCAGAGACTATCGTCCAACAGTCAGCCAATGGGTCGTTGCCTGCCCCAGAGTTGTGGAGTTTCCGATGAGCGAGCTGCCGTCCAAAGATCAGTTTCAACGTATATCCGAAGGCTTCAGCTCTGATCCTTTAGATACAAGCTCTTTGAAGGCTGAGGCCTATGTCGATCCGGCCTGGCATCAGGTGGATCTGAACGAAATCATCGCAAAAACCTGGCAATGGGTGTGTCACGTCGAAAAACTGCGTGCGCCTGGGTCCTATGTGACGGTCGAGATTGCAGGCCGCCCGATCGCCATTGTGCGCGACCGCGAAGGCGATCTGCGCGCATTTTACAATGTCTGCAAACACCGTGCGCACCATTTGCTGACGGGTGAGGGCGAAACGACGCGGATCATGTGCCCTTACCACGCGTGGGTCTACAAGTTGGACGGTCAGCTTGTGCGCGCACCTGAGACCGAGAATCTGTCCAACTTCAACACCAAAGATATCTGTCTCGATCAGGTGCAAGTAGAAGAATTTGCGGGCTTCATTTACGTCAATCTGGATCCTGCAGCGCGCCCATTGCGTGAGGTGTCTGGTGATCTCGAAACCGAGATTCGTCACTGGGCCCCGGACATCGAACGGCTAACCTTCGGCCATCGGCTGACCTATGACATCAAATCCAACTGGAAGAACGTCGTCGACAACTTTCTGGAATGCTACCACTGTCCGACCGCGCACAAGGATTTTTGTGATCTGGTCGACATGGACACCTATAAAGTGACCACATACGGCATCTACTCCAGCCATATGGCCGAGGCAGGCAAGGGAGCGAACACCGCCTATGACGTTTCGAACGCGACCGTGCGCACCCATGCGGTCTGGTGGCTTTGGCCCACGACTTGCCTGATGCGTTATCCGGGCCGGTCGTCGATGATCGTTCTGAACATCATCCCCGTGGGTCCCGACCGGACACTTGAGACGTATGACTTTTTCCTCGAAACCCCCGAGCCGGACGAAGCCGAGCTTGAGGCCATCCGGTACCTGGATGAGGTTTTGCAGCGCGAAGACATCGACATTGTCGAAAGCGTTCAGCGTGGGATGAGCACGCCAGCTTTCACTCAGGGCCGGATCGTGCATGACCCGAACGGGTCGGGCAAATCCGAACATGCGGTGCATCACTTCCATGGGCTGGTTCTGGACGCTTACGCAAAGGCTGCTCCGTGACACGGCCCAATATCGTTGTGGTCATGGCTGACCAATTGGCTCCGCATTTCTGCGGAGCTTATGGACACCCAACTGCAAAAATGCCCCACGTCGATGAATTGGCAGCACGTGGGATGCGGTTTGACGCGGCCTATTGCAATTCACCGCTCTGCGCTCCGTCGCGCTTTGCCTTCATGTCCGGACAACTGATCAGCCGGATTGCGGCCTATGACAATGCCAGCGAGTTTCGGGCCTCGGTTCCAACATTTGCGCATTACCTCAAGGCGTTGGGGTATCGCACATGCCTGTCGGGCAAGATGCACTTTGTCGGCCCCGATCAGAAACATGGTTTCCAGGATCGCGTTACCACCGACATCTACCCGGCCGATTTTGCCTGGACCCCGGATTGGGAAACCCCGGACGAACGCATCGACAAGTGGTATCACAACATGCAGACGATCAAGGAAAGCGGCGAGGCTGTCGCGACCTATCAGACCGACTATGATGATGAGGTCGAGTTCGCCGCGCGCAGATGGCTGATCGACCGGGGCCGGGACCGCGCAGCAGGGGATAACGCGCCGTTCTGTCTGGTGGCCAGTTTCATCCATCCGCATGATCCATACGTGGCCAAGCCTGAATGGTGGAACCTCTACTCGGACGCAGATGTCCCGATGCCGGAGTTCACGCTTACGCCCGAGGAACAAGACCCGTTCTCGCGCCGGGTGATGGATGGGATCGAGGCGAGTTATGTTCCTCTGACAGACGAAGAGGTTCTGCGCGCACGACGCGCTTATCTGGCTAATGTCAGCTATTTCGACAGCAAGGTCGGTGCGATGGTCAAAGCGCTCGAGGATATTGGTGAGTTGGAGAATACCATCGTCCTTGTCACCGCTGACCACGGGGACATGCTGGGCGAACGTGGCCTCTGGTACAAGATGAACTTCTTTGAGCACTCGGCCAGAGTGCCTCTGATCATGGCCGGTCCGGGCGTGGCGCAGGGGCACGCGCCAAATGCCTGCTCTTTGCTGGATCTTTTGCCGACCTTTATGGACATCGCAGGGGGTACGGACGACCTTTATGGTGAGCCGGTCGATGGGCGGTCGCTGATGCCGTTGGCACGCGGAGAGACTGATCCGGTGGACGAAGCCATCGGTGAATACTGCGCCGAGATGACACCCTATCCGGTTTTTATGATCCGGCGCGGGACGTTGAAATACATTCATTGCGACCCGGATCCACCACAGCTTTACGATCTGGCCGCTGATCCGCTGGAAAAAGTGAACGTCGCAAACGATCCGGCATACGCCGATCAGACTGCCGCGTTCGCTGCTGAGGTCGCTCGACGCTGGGATAGCGAAAAACTGCGCGCTGATGTGATTGCTACGCAGAAATCCCGCCGGACACTGCATGCGGCGATGGAAACTGGCGCGGATGAGGCCTGGGATTACAACCCGCCGCGTGACGCCACGCAGGAATATGTACGCAATCACATGGACTGGACGGTCGCCGCAACGCGCTACCGCTACCCGCCGCTTAAGGAGAACAACGAATGATGCTGGACGGCAAAACCGCATTGGTGACCGGAGGACGCGGGGGGATCGGGCGCGCCATTGTCTCACGCTTTCTACGCGAAGGCGCGCGGGTCTATGCGGCAGACCTGACGCCTCAGGGGTCCTTGGCCGCTCATGACAATGACGGCAGTGTTTTTGTGAAGCTGGATGTCACGCAAGAAGCAGATGCAATAGCCGCGATGGAGCAGGTGGGTGCCGCGGCGGGCCAGCTAGACATCCTTGTCAACGCCGCAGGGATCGAGATTGAAAAAACAATTGAGGAGACTTCGCTTGAGGAATGGAACCTGTCTTTTGCGGTCAACGTTACAGGGACGTTTCTAACGTCGAAACATGCGTTGCCGCTTATGCGCAAAGCGGCTGCCGACGGCACGTCGGCCTCAATCATCAATTTCGGCAGCTATGACGGATTCATCGCCGACCCAGGTCTGGCTGCCTATTGCGCAACAAAAGGCGCAGTCCACGCGTTGACCAAGGCCATGGCTTGCGATCATGGTCCAGAAGGCATCCGGGTCAACGCAATTTGCCCAGGCTATGTCGACACGCCTATGTTGCAGAGCTTTTTCACTGGAGATGGCTCTGGCGCAGGCGGCAAAACGATCGACCAGCTGCAGCAAGCGGTTCGGGACGTACATCCCATGCGCACTTATGGCACGCCCGAGGACATCGCTAATCTGGTCAACTGGCTGGCCTCGGATGAGGCGCGATATGCCAGCGGGCAACTCTGGGTTCTGGACGGAGGGCTGAGCGCGCAGGTTCAGCAGATGAAGCTATGAGCAAACCGGTCATCATCACCTGCGCGCCAACCGGCGGGATCCACACGCCGACCATGTCGGAACACCTGCCGATCACGCCGAACGATATCACTGAGGCCAGTATAGGCGCGGTCGAGGCCGGGGCTTCGATCATCCACCTGCACGCGAGAAACCCGGACAACGGCCGACCCGATGCTGATCCGGACTTGTTCATGCAATTCCTGCCCCGCATCAAACAGGCAACCGGCGCAGTGATGAACGTCTCGACAGGCGGCGGGCTGGGCATGACGCGCGAGGAACGCCTGCGCGCCGCCCTGCGGGCCAGCCCGGAAATGGCCAGCATGAATATGGGGTCGATGAACTTTGGCATCTTCCCGATGATGCAGAAATACTCGGATTGGAAACACGAGTGGGAGCCCGAGTTTCTTGGGATGACCCGCGATTTCATCTTCCGCAACACCTTTGCCGATATCGAATACGCGATGAAGGAGCTGGGCGATGGTCACGGCACCAAGTTCGAGTTTGAATGCTACGACCTTGGTCATCTCTATAACCTTGCATGGGTGGTCGATCAGGGTTGGGTCAAGCCGCCGTTCTTTATCCAGATGGTGTTCGGCATTCTGGGCGGGGTCGGCGCGGATCTGGACAACCTGATGCACATGCACACGATTGCCGAAAAGCTGTTTGGCGGTAGCTATGAGTGGTCGGTGCTGGCGGGGGGTCGTCACCAAATGGCCTTCACCACACAAGCCGCGCTGCTGGGTGGCAACGTTCGTGTTGGTCTGGAAGACAGTCTGTATATCGGTCCCGGCGAAAAGGCGAAATCCAACGCCGATCAGGTACGCAAAATCCGATGGATCATTGAAAACCTTGGCCTGTCGGTCGCCACTCCGGACCAGGCGCGTCAGCGTTTAGGTCTTAAGGGCAATGACCAGACGGCATTCTGATGGGGGAACGCATGCAGACAAAGATGTTGATCAATGGCGAGATGGTCGAGGGGGCCGGGGACGCTCTGCCCGTGCTGGACCCGGCGACCGGAGAGTCTGTTGCCCAAGTGCCAGAGGCTTCAACCGAGCAGATCGAAGCCGCAACACGCGCGGCCGAGGAAGCCTTTGAGACCTATCGCCTTACAGCTCCTGCGGAACGATCAGCGCAGCTTTTGGCCATTGCGGATGTCATCGATGAGAACATCGAGGAACTATCCGAGCTGGAAACGCTGGATGTAGGAAAGCCCTGGCCGATGGCCCGTAACGAAGAGATGCCGCTGACCATCGACACCTTTCGGTTCATGGCGGGGGCCGCGCGTACGATGACGGGATCGGTCGCGGGGGAGTATGCGGCAGGCCATACCTCGATGATCCGCAAGGATCCAATCGGGTCTGTGGCGTCGATTGCGCCGTGGAACTATCCCCTAATGATGGCGGCTTGGAAAATCGCTGCGCCATTGGCCGCAGGCTGTACCATTGTGATCAAGCCGTCTGAGATTACGCCGCTGGCCACGCTCCGACTGGCTGAATTGCTTTCGGATGTTTTGCCAAAGGGCGTGTTGAACGTTGTCCACGGTCGGGGTGCATCTGTCGGCGACGGCCTGATCAATGATCCAAGGATCGAGGGGATTTCGGTCACCGGCTCTCCGGCGACCGGTATGGCGGCCATGCGGGCGGCTTCAAACCAAATCCGCCATGTGCATCTGGAACTTGGCGGCAAGGCCCCGGTCATTGTCTTTGGTGATGCTGATATCGATGCGGTGGCCGAAACGATCCGATATGGCTCGTTTTTCAATGCCGGGCAGGATTGTGCGCAGCCCTGCCGCGTCATGGTTCAAGATGGGGTATACGACCGTCTGGTAGCCGAAGTGGCCGATCAGGTGAGCCAAATTCAGATCGGAGCGCCCAAGGCAGAAGGCACGGAAATGGGTCCCGTCGTGTCGGCAGTTCAACGCGACCGCGTCGCCGGTTTCGTGGACCGCGCCCGAAGCAGCGCCGAGATCGCCGTAGGTGGCAAGGTAGGTGACGGAGCCGGTTTCTTCTATCATCCAACAGTAGTTGCGAATGTGGACAACGATGCCGAAATTGCCTGCAACGAGGTGTTTGGCCCCGTTGTGACTCTGTCACGTTTCACTGAGGCTGAGGACGCTCTGAGAATTGCAAATGCCGGACGCTACGGTCTGGCGTCGTCGGTCTGGACCAAGGATGTGTCGACCGCGATGCAGATGACCTCGCGTTTGCGCTATGGCATGACCTGGGTGAACACGCATGGGATGCCCGCTGCCGAAATGCCTTGGGCCGCGATGAAGGGATCAGGGACCGGGTGCGATATGTCGGTCTATGCGCTGGACGCCTACACATCGGTGCGCCATGTGATGGTGGCCCACTGATGCGGCTTGCAGGAAAAAAAGCGTTGGTCACCGGTGGTCGACAGGGGATCGGGCGAGGGATCGTCGAGGCATTCGTTCGCGAAGGTGCGGTTGTCACCACCTGCGGTCGAGGGCCTCGGCCCGAGGGGCTGTCAGACAACATCACCTGGTATCCGCTGGACGTTACCGACGCTATCGCCGTCGGTGAGCTCGCTGAAATGACAGGTGGCACCGATATCCTTGTCAACAACGCGGGGGTTCAGGTCGAAAAGACCGTAGCCGACAGTACGGATGCGGATTGGGAGGCAGTGATCGGCACCAATTGCCGGGGCGTGTTCAACCTCTGCCGCGCTTACATCCCGCGGATGCCCGAGGGCGGGTCGATCATCAATATTGGCTCGATCTCGGGTAAAGTCGCGGACCCGTCTATGGCGCTTTACAATGCGTCCAAGGCGTTTGTGCATGGTCTGACACGGTCGATTGCGGTCGACCACGGCCCCGGAATTCGCTGCAATGCCATTTGTCCCGGGTGGATTGAAACCGGAATGTTGGATGCAGGCTTTGATCTGGCGTCAGACCCGGCCGCGGCGCGGAAGGACGCACTGACGCGGCATGCCGTGCGGAGGTTTGGCAGGCCCGAGGATATTGCAAGTATGGCCGTTTGGCTCGCCTCGGATGAGGCGGCGTTCGCGACGGGTCAGTTGTTCACGGTGGATGGCGGTATGACGGCTGCTTCGCCTCTTAATCCGGGATTGTTTTGATGGACACACAACACACAGCTTGCCTTGGCGGCGGCGTGATCGGCGCCAGCTGGGCCGCGTTGTTTCTGGCGTCTGGCCGTTCAGTTGCGATGTACGACCCGGACCCCGACGTAGAAAAAAAGGTGCGCTCCTATATCGAAACTGCGTGGCCCGCGCTTGTCGAGCTGGGGTTGGCGGAGCGTGGCACGCCTGAGGCGATCTCATTCAGTCCAAACGCTGCCAGCGCTGTCGAGGGTGCAGCATTCGTCCAGGAAAACGTGCCAGAGCGTCTCGAGATCAAGCACGCCACCTTCGCCCAGATTGAGCCCGCCCTGACCCCCGATGCAATTGTCGCCAGTTCTGCTTCGGGGCTCACCCTTGGGCAGATGCAGCCGGGTTGGAAGAATCCAGCACGGTTTGTGCTGGGCCACCCGTTCAACCCTCCGCATCTGATCCCGCTGGTCGAGGTGCTGGGCAATGACAAAACTGCCGATGGCGTGGTCGAGGCCGCACAACGTCTCTACGAAAGCCTCGGCAAGACGACGATCCGCGTAAACAAAGAGGTGCCCGGTCACGTGGCAAACCGTCTCCAGGCCGCGATCTGGCGCGAAGCTATTCATCTGGTGACGTCTGGTGTCGCCTCGGTCGAAGATGTCGACAAAGCTGTTTGGGCAGGCCCCGGGCTGCGGTGGGCGGCAATGGGGCCAACGATGCTGTTCAACCTGGGTGCCGGTGAGGGCGGGCTGCGGGCTTTTTGCGATCACTTCACCCAAACCTTCAACGGTTGGTGGGATGACATGGGTGAGGTCTATCTGTCGGAAGATGTGACCCGGCAACTGGTCGACGGCGTTCAGGCCGAGGCGGAAGGAAAAACGCCTGCGGAACTTTCGCAACAACGCGATGCCCTGATCGTGGCCCTGCAAAAGTCGATATCGGGAATGCGATGACAAAGGCATTGGTGGCCGTCTTCTGGTAAATCGCAAATGCAGGAATCGGTCGGAATGACGCGGGCGGCAGATTCCAGTTGTGAATCCCTCCTTTATCTATAAAAGATCGGGTAGCCATGAGAGTTTGCGAAAAGTATCGATAAAATGAAAAACACCACACCGCTATGGTCCCGTGAAGATGCGCAAGCACTGTACGACCTTCCGCTGATGGATCTGTTGTTTCGCGCCCAGTCGGTGCATCGCGAAAACTTTGATCCCAACAAGGTCCAGACTTCTAAGCTGTTGTCGATCAAAACCGGTGGATGTGCCGAAGACTGTGCCTATTGCTCGCAGTCAGCTCGAAATGGATCGAAGCTGTCGGCCTCCAAGCTTATTGAGGTTCAGCGTGTTCTGACCGAAGCGCGCAAGGCGCGCGATGGCGGCGCTACCCGGTTCTGCATGGGCGCTGCTTGGCGCGAGCCTAAAGACCGGGACATGGATGCGCTGGTTGCAATGGTCGAAGGTGTGCGCGAGTTAGGCATGGAAACATGCATGACTCTGGGCATGCTGGACGACAACCAAGTGGTCCGCCTGCGCGACGCTGGGCTGGATTACTACAATCACAACATCGACACGTCCGAACGGTACTATTCCGAGGTCATCACAACCCGTACTTTCGCAGACCGGATCGACACGATGAACCGGGTGCAGGAAGCCGGGATCAAGGTCTGCTCTGGCGGTATCCTTGGCATGGGTGAAGAGGTTCAGGACCGCGTGGATATGCTGGTAACGCTTGCCAACATGAATCCAGCACCGGATTCTGTTCCGATTAACATGCTGATGCCGCAGGAAGACACTCCGCTGGCCGATGCGAAACCCATTGACCCGATCGATTTCGTTCGAGTCATCGCAGTCGCACGCATCATGATGCCAACTTCCTACGTGCGCCTGTCGGCAGGTCGCAGCGACATGAGCGATGAGTTGCAAGCCATGTGCTTCTTCGCCGGTGCGAACTCGATGTTTGTTGGTGAAACGCTTTTGACGGCGGAGAACCCCGAAGAAGATACCGATGCCATCCTGTTTGCCAAGCTGGGGTTGCAGGCTGAAACGGCTTCGGAACAAAGCTGTCTGGACGCCGCTGAATGAAAGCATTGAGTCGTCTGCGCTCGATGCTTGAACTGCTGGACACCCGGCACCGCCGCCGGGTGCTCTCACCTCGGCGTGGACTGGACTTTGCCTCCAACGACTATCTTGGACTGGCGCAGTCTCCTGTGTTGCAGGACGCAGCTCAACAAGCTTTGGCACGCGCTGTTCCTTTGGGATCAGGCGGATCGCGGTTATTGCGCGGCAACCACCCGGAACATGAAGCGCTGGAGCGCGAGGCCGCCGCTTTCTTTGAGGCCGAAGCCGCCCTTTTCATGGGGGGTGGGTTTCAGGCGAACCAAGCGATTTTCTCGACACTTCCTGCAGCCGAAGACCTGATCCTTTACGATGATTTGGTGCACGCTAGCGCGCATGAAGGTATGCGGACGGGGCGCGGCCAAGCGCGGGCCTTTGCGCACAATGACGTGGGTGCTGCACGCCTTGTGATCGAAAATTGGCTGGCCGAAGGTGCGGTGGGTCAAATCTGGATCGCCGTTGAAAGCGTCTATTCGATGGAAGGTGATATGGCACCTCTGACGCAGCTGTCTGATCTTGCCTGCGAATACGGTGCCATCTTGGTTGTTGACGAGGCCCATGCCACAGGCGTGTTTGGCCCCAACGGTCAGGGCCTGGCTCATGGCCTCAAGGCTGAACTGTTGACCTTGCACACATGTGGTAAAGGTCTTGGCGTTGCAGGTGGCTTGATCTGCGGCTCTCGGGTCATGATTGATACCCTCATCAACCGCGCCCGCCCTTTTATCTTTGCTACGGCCCCGTCACCATTCAACGCGGCACTTGTGAGGGCTGTCTTGCAGCATCTGCAACAGGACACGTCTCTAGCGCAGGCCGCTAAGTCCCGCATCACACATGCGCATGCCGTCGCGAAGAAATCCGGGATTGGACAAGAAGCTCTGAACAGTCAAATCATTCCGGTTGTTCTGGGTGATGACGCCAAAACCATGGAAATGGCCGCAACGTTACAGGCCAAAGGCTTTGACGTTCGTGGTATCCGGCCGCCGACCGTACCGCGGGGCACGTCGCGCTTGCGGGTATCGATCACTGGGAATGTGGGCGAGGATGACATCAGCGCTCTGTTCGAAACACTGGCACAACAACAGGCGGAGGCGGCATGAGCACTGTTATCGTCACAGGCACCGACACCGGTGTTGGTAAAACCGTATTTGCAGCGGGCCTGACCGCCGCGCTGGGTGCAACCTATTGGAAGCCTGTGCAATCCGGGCTCGAAGACGCGACGGATACTGAAACAGTCGAGTCTTTGTCCGGCGCCACGGTTCTGCCAGAGGCTTATCGGTTGAACATGCCAGCCTCACCGCATTTGTCGGCCGAGGATATGGGGCTTGAGATCGAGCCTGATCGCCTTGCCTTGCCGCAAGTCGAGGGACCGTTGGTTGTGGAAGGCGCCGGTGGCATCATGGTGCCGTTGAACCGGAAGGTCTTTTTCCTCGATGTGATCTCTCAATGGCAGGCACCGGTCGTTTTGGTGGCACGCACCGCACTGGGGACGATCAACCACACCAGCCTGTCTCTGATGGCCCTGCGACGCGCGGGCTGCAATGTGGTTGGCGTGGCTTTCGTAGGTGAGGCTGAACCCGATGTAGAGGAGACCATCGTTCAGATGTGTCAGGTCACCCATCTGGGTCGCCTGCCACATATTGACCCGCTGTCGCGCGAAACTCTGTCGGACGCCTTTGACGCCATCGACGTGGATACGATCCGGGGGATGTTGTGACTGCTTTGGAGTTTGACGCCCAACATCTGTGGCACCCCTATACAAACGTTCTGAACCCTGGTCCGATGCACCTGATCACCGAGGCTGATGGGGTCTGGCTGACCCGTGACGATGGCACTCGGATGATCGATGCTATGTCGTCGTGGTGGTGCGCGGCCCATGGGCATCGTCACCCGGCGATAACCGCGGCGATGCAGGCGCAGTTACAACAGATGCCGCATGTGATGTTCGGCGGCCTCACGCATAACCCGGCGATTGAACTTGGGCGCACCCTTGTGGATCTGTTGCCAGGTGGACTTGACCGAATTTTCTACAGTGACAGCGGATCGGTCGCGATCGAGGTCGCGCTGAAAATGGCCGTTCAGTACCAGATGGCGCTGGGGAACACCGGACGCACGCAATTCGCCACGATCCGGGGCGGCTATCACGGAGATACGTGGAAGGCGATGAGTGTCTGTGATCCCGTGAACGGCATGCACGGGCTGTTCAGCGGGGCGCTCTCGATCCAGCATTTCCTGCCGCGGCCGCCCATTTCGTTCGATCAGGACTGGACTGACGACTCCAGTTTGAACGGATTGGACGCTTTGGAAAAGCTGCTGGAGAGTAAGGCGGATCAGATCGCTGCATTGATCCTTGAACCCGTAGTGCAGGGTGCGGGTGGTATGTACTTCTATCACCCCCAGTGGCTGAAACACGCGCAAGAGCTGTGCAAAGTCCACGATGTCCTGCTGATTTTTGATGAAATCGCCACGGGTTTCGGTCGCACGGGCGAGTTGTTTGCGATGCAGCATGCGGGCGTTGTTCCTGACATCATCTGCCTCGGCAAGGCTCTGACCGGCGGGCACATCACTCTGTCCGCGACCGTTGCCACCGAGACGGTTGCCCGTAGGATCGGCGAAAGCGAGGCCGGCGTTCTGATGCACGGCCCGACCTATATGGCGAACCCGCTGGCATGCGCGGCTGCTCTGGCAAGCCTGAACCAGCTGTCCGTCCGGGATTGGCGCTCCGAGGTGCATTCTATTGCGGAACAGATGAAGCAAGAGCTTGCGCCCGCGCGCGACTTGCCCGGCGTCGCTGATGTGCGCGTCCTTGGGGCAATCGGTGTCATCGAGATGGAGCAATGGGTTGACCCATCAATCGCGCACGCTTTGGCACCGGAAACAGGCGTATGGCTGCGGCCGTTTGCGCGTAACATCTACTGCATGCCGCCCTATATCATCTCGGCTGATGAACTCAGCCGCGTGACCGCAGCAATGGTTTCGCTGGTTCGGGGCGTGTCATGAAACAGAGATGGTTGTCGCGCAATGGTGCGAATGATCTGATCCTGATTTTTGGCGGGTGGGCGCTGGGAGCCGCGCCATTTGCCGGCCTTGTTGGGGGCGGGGACGTGCTGTTCGTTGATGACTATACCCGGCTTGACGATCCGTTGCCGGATCTTGAGCAATACGACCACGTCGACCTGATCGCCTTTTCCTTTGGCGTCGCATCCGCGGGCCATTGGTTGGCGCAAACTGGATTCCGCCCCAAGCGCCTGGTTGCGGTCAGCGGCACTTTGTGTCCAGCAGACCCCGAGCGCGGAATTACCCCGGATATGATCCGCGCCACGGCAGACAATCTGACCGAAAGCAGCTTTGCCAAATTCTGCCGTCGTGCGGGTTTGGAGGGGCCTGCACCTAGAATTGATATATCTGCCGCCCGGGCCGAGCTTCACGCCGTGATTGACCGGGGCGATTGCCCTGACGTAGTGTTTGACCGCATCTGGATACCTGAACGGGACCGGATCATCCCAACACGTGCGCAAGAGGCCGCTTGGCATGACCACCTTGACGCCGTGCGCAGTATCGCCGCGCCCCATGTTCCATTTCGCAGTGGCCAAAGCTGGCAGGAGTGGTTGTCATGAACGCCCAGATCACCGACCGGGTGCAACGCAGTTTCAGCCGCAGTTTTCGCAGCTACCACGGCTCGGCCAGCCAACAGGCCAAAATCGCGGATCGCTTAGTGGAAGAAATGCGTCTTGGCGGCGCGCCTCAGCAGTTTGCCGCCGCGTTGGAGTTTGGCTGCGGAACCGGCCATCTGACACACAGGTTGTGTACTGAATTTGACTTTCAAAATCTGACGGTCAATGACCTTTCACCCGAAGCGGCGGAAACCGCCGAAGCCGTCCGCGCCGCTTTTTTGTGCGGGGACGCCGAAACGGTTGAATGGCCTCAACGACCCGACCTGATCACTTCGGCCTCGATGATCCAATGGTTGCATGATCCCAGAACCTTTTTGCAGCGCGCTGCCCAAGCACTTGCCCCCGGGGGGTGGTTGGTTGTGTCAGGTTTTGGGCCAGAACAGTACCGGGAACTTGTGCGTGTGGGATCAAATGCCAAAGCGCCGGGCCTATGCGGATCGGGCGATATGGTTGCGGCTATCGAAGACCAGCTGGACATCGTATCCAGCGGCGAGAGTCTCTCATCAATGAATTTCCCATCCCCGAGAAAGGTTCTTGAGCACCTGCGGAGAACCGGGGTCAACGGGCGGGCGCAGAAGGTTTGGACCAAAACCAGCCTGGCTCAGTTCACGGATCACTACGTTCGGGATTTTGGCACCGATGCCGGTGTTCCGCTGACTTATCACCCAACATGGGTCGTTGCGCGCAAGCCAAAATAAACGCGCCAGTCTAACATAGGCCCAGGCACCGACTACCAGTCTATACGTTCATATGCCTCGGTCTGGATGCAAGAGATCTCAGGGCCCGAATGGGACAAAATGGCTTCGGCCATGACATCTCCGTCCTGATTGCTTTCGTGGTCAGACTGATCCAAATGCCAAGGCGGTGGCGTGTCAGCGGAGGAGGTTGCTGCGAGGGTATCAGCCAGTTCCGACCCCAATTTATCGTCACCGTTTTGGTCGTGACCAACGCCCAGCTCGAACGGTATTTCTGAGGTCGCTTTTGGTAAAATCGACGGCCGTTTTAAGTCAATCTATCCAGTCCCCATGACAGATGAACAAACCGGTGAGACCTATTTTCGTACGGCTTTCGAATTGTCTGAAGACAGGATTGGGGCTGGCTCCTGGGAACGGCCATTGCAGGCTGGGATGACAGTCGTCGCAGAGATGACGACAGGGGAGCAAACCTTGTTGGCGTACCTTTTGAAGCCAGTGCAAATGACCATGGAACGCGCCTTCAACGAACGCTAGCCTTAGCATTCAGTAAAGCACATTCAGCATCAGCATAGAGACAATCAGAAACAGGATGGTCATCACTCCGCCGGACCTTACAAAGTCCATGACCTTGTACCCAGCGGGGCCCATAATCAAGGCATTCACCTGATGTGTGGGAATGATGAAGCTGTTCGATGTCGATATGGCCACCGTCAGCGCAAAGAGGGCTGGATTCCCGCCAGCCGCGACGGCAATGGAAACGGCTAGTGGCACCAATAGAACCGTAGCCCCGACGTTCGACATCACCAGCGAAAACGCAGTGGCCAGAATGGCCACGCCGGCTTGCAGCGACCAGATCGGCCAGCCGTCCAGAATGACCATGATCTGCTGTGCAATCCACGCCGCAGTCCCCGTGTTTTGCACTGCCTGTCCCAAGGGGATCAAGCACGCCAGCAGAAAAACGGTGTTCCACCCGACCGCGCGATAGGCTTCATCGACGCTTAGAACGCGGGTCAGCATCATTCCCGCGGCGCCAGTCAAAAGGCAGAGGGACAGCCGCACGTCGGTGAACAAAATCAACGATAGCGAAATCGCGAAAAAGGCCAGCGCCCACCCGACTTTTTGTGGACGCAATTCGTCTTGTGGAAAGTCGGTCGTTACAACGACAAAATCCGGGTCGCGCTTGATGCGCATCAGGTTGTCCCATCGCGTATGGGCGACAAGCATGTCACCAGCCTGAAATTTCTCTAACCCGATCTGGGTGGAATGGTGTGTTTCCGTCTCGACATGGCTGAGTGTTTCCTCACCGCGATGGATGGCCAGCAGGGACATGCCGTATGTTTTGCGGAACAGTAGTTCGCGCGGGCATTTACCAATCAGTTTGCTATCGGGCGTGATGACGACCTCGGCAATGCCTGCGTTTGTTGGGGCGAACTCTTCTACGAAAATGTCCAGTTCGGGCAGCACCGTCAGCCCGTATTTTTGCGCGAATTCCTCGACCACCCAACGACGTCCGATGATCGCCAACCGGCAAGGCGCGGCAATTTCCGCAGTCAGGACCTGAACCATCGAGGTCTTGCCTCGGTAGAATGTCGAGATGATGTACAGGTGGTTTTCGTGGTTAATGTCCGCCAGAATTTGCCCGACCAGAGGGCTTTCTGCGGGTACAATCACCTCGAAGACATCCGCCTTCAGACCATAAACCCGCTGCAGGTACTCTTGCGTACCTTGGCCCGTCCCGGTGTTGTCAGACCCTTCATCTCCCGGCAAAACCCAGCGGCCGAGCAGCAGGAAATAGGCGATACCGGTCAGGATCAAAGCCACCCCGATGGGGGTAACTGAAAACAGGCCAAATGGCTCCATCTGCTGATCTGCAGGCAGCCCATTGTTGGCTGTCTGGATCAGATCGTTCAGCAGGATCAAAGGTGATGATCCGACCATGGTCATCGTGCCGCCCAGAATTGCGCAGAACCCCATTGGCATCAGCAGGCGAGACAACGGAATGCCGGAGCGCGAGGAAATCCGGCTGACCACGGGCAGAAACAAAGCGGCCGCGCCGACATTCTGCATGAATGACGAAATCACGCCCACCGTGCCCGAGACGATCGGCAGAACCCGGTTTTCGGATTTGCCGCCATATTTCAGGATGACGGCAGCGACTTTGTTCATGATCCCGGTCTTGTCCAGACCGGCCCCCACGATCATGACCGCAATGATGGATATGACCGCGTTCGAGGCGAACCCGTCAAACAGGCGCGGGACGTCCGCCAGGTTTTCAAGACCGGGCGCATAGCTGAGCAGGCCGATCAGAACCAGAACCAGAATGGCGGACAGGTCTATTCGGACGATTTCGGAAACAAAGAGAAAAACAGTGAAGGCCAGAAGGGCGCATACAACGCCCATCTCAAAATTAAAGGCCACCTGTTCCACAAACTTCACCGGGAATTCGTTCTTCGTAACAAGAACACCTAACCCATTTGATTGGCCTTGTCATGATGTTTCAAACTGGTGCGGCGAGGCGAAACATAGTTGCGCAAGATGGCCGGTTTTGCGTCATCCCCGTCCGCGATACGGCGGCACACCCTGATCGGGGATCCAAACGCCTTCGGGCATCGGGCCGGTCTGCCAGAACACGTCAATCGGGATGCCTCCGCGCGGGTACCAATAGCCGCCGATCCGCAACCAGCGAGGCTCAAGATACTCTTGCAGACGACGCGCGATAGAGATGGTGCAATCTTCGTGAAACGCGCCGTGGTTGCGGAACGAGCCCAGGAACAGCTTGAGCGCTTTGCTTTCCACCAACCACTGGTCGGGCACATAGTCGATCACGAGATGCGCAAAGTCTGGCTGTCCCGTCATTGGGCAGAGCGAGGTGAATTCGGGCGCTGTAAAACGCACGTTGTAGTCCACGTCCGCCTGCGGGTTCTGAACGCGCTCCAAAACGGCCTCTTCCGGGTTGGCGGGCATTTTGGTTTCTCCGCCCAGTTGGGCGAGGTTGCTGTAGATGTTGTCGGTCATGTTATCTCTCCTACGGTCAAACGCCGCGTTTGTTGCCCCAGACCAGCACATGCAGCTGGGGCAGGATGCGCGGCGCGAACCATTCGGTGGTCAGAGCCTTTTCGATCAGCCATTCTAAGCGGCTGGTGGCTTTGGTCAGGTCAACCGGGCTGGTCGAGTCGGTGTCCGGGTTGTCCGGTTGCAGATAGAGCGGCAGGTCCGGGTAACGATCTGCAACGCCGCGGGCCCAGATGAAGTCTGCATCGTCAAAGATCACAATCGTGAGGGCCGTCTGAGCGGGGCGAACCGCCAGACAAGCCTCGAACGCTGCCCAATCCATGTTCTCACCGCTGCTTGGCGGTTTGGGGCTGAGAACCAGCATTGCCAGATCGGAGAACCATGGTTTGCCAATCGACCCCTGCGTTTCACAGGCAAAAGCATAACCTTCGGCCACACCACGCTTGATCAGCGGTCCAAAGTCCTGAATAGCGGGGTTGCCGCCCGACAGAGACACGGTCAAGGGATGCCCGCCAGACAAACGGAGGATTTCGCGCCAGACCGCCTCAGTCTCCATCGCCGCCCAGTCATGGCGATGAGCGCTGTCGACCGCATGCAAGCTGTCGCACCAGCTGCAGCGAAAATCGCATCCACCTGAGCGGACAAAGACTGTGGGTTGTCCGATCAGAGCGCCTTCGCCCTGTACCGTGGGGCCAAAATCTCGGATATGCGCAGCGTCATGGGCGGTACTCGGCCCAGGTTTTGGGCGTCTCGGACACTTTGACCGCTGCGGTTTCTGGCCAACGAACCGCGCACCAATCAAAGAAATGCCGCGCCAGGTTCTCGGCGGTCGACACGACGTTCAGCACATCGTTCAGATGTCGGTGGTCGAACTCGTGGTCGATATAGGTCTTGAGCGGCTTTAGTTCGTGATAATCCCGCACGAACCCATCACTGTTCAGATCACGCCCTGCCAGTTCGACGACAACGATGTAGTTGTGACCGTGCAGGCGGGCGCATTGGTGATCCTCAGGCAGATGAGCCAGCTGGTGTGAAGCGGAGAAGTGGAACTCTTTGGTAATTCTGTACATCAGACGCGCGCCTCAGCGATGGCCGATTTCCAGAACTCAGCGTCTTGGTATTGGGTAGGGTCGGCCACACCGGCCACATCGAACGCCTCGCGTCGTTCAACGCATGTACCGCAACGTCCGCAGTGAACTTCGCCGCCTTTGTAACAGGACCACGTCTGGTCGAACGGAGTGTTGACCCGCGCGCCCTCGCGGACAATATCGGCTTTGCTGCGGTGTACAAACGGGACGTAAAGCGCCACGTCTGCATAGCCGTCCAGCGCGGCGCGTTGCATTCTGTCGAACGCGTCGGTGAATGAGGGACGGCAATCTGGATAAATAAAGTGGTCGCCTCCATGCACAGCTGTCGCAACGGCGTCGTCGCCCTGTGCCGCTGCCACGCCATAGGCGATTGTCAGCATGATGGCATTGCGGTTTGGGACCACGGTGACCTTCATCGTCTCTTCCGCGTAATGCCCATCCGGCACGTCCAAGTCGTCGGTCAGGGCCGAGCCGGTCAGCGATGCGCCAACCGAACGCAGGTCAATGACGTGATGGGGCACGTTCAGCCGCTTTGCACAGGCGGCTGCAAATGTCAGTTCCTTGGTGTGGCGCTGGCCATAGTCGAAAGACACAAGCCGTGACAGGTTCCCTTCCGCAGCCAGCACATGCGCAAGCGATACGGAATCCAGTCCACCGGAGCAGACCAATGTCGTTTTCATAATTTCAGTCCTTGTTTTGATAGCCGGGTAGGCTGCGACCGGCGGGGCGGACGCTTACGAACTATTGTCAGTAAGCGCAATGCACGACTTGGTGCGTGTCAACGGATCGTCAGACTGAGCGTTGCGTCAGTGGGCGGGAAATGTGGGGGGTACCAGCCCTGCTTGGAACCAACTGACCAAAGTTACGATGGAAAAGACGGGCAAACCCGTCGCGCGCTGAATATCTGCCGCGTAGGGACACATGTTCGTACATTCCAGCACAATAGCGCCGAGATCCGGATTCTCAGCTTGCAGGGCAACAGCGGCCTCGATGTTGTCGGTCCGTGCTTTTTTGACGTCAAGTTCAAGCTCGTTTCCAAGGATTGCGCGGGTAAATTCACGACCGCCTTCGGTGGTCCCGATCGGCGTTTCATTGGGAACCTGTGCAGCGATCAGATGATCCTGGGTCAGTGTTGACGCGGAAATGGTCAGTACCCCTGCACGTTTCCCGGCGGGCAGCATTGAGTTGACCGTCTGTACTTGCATGAGCGAAGACGTCACGACCGGGACCGGCACCGCCTCGGACAATTCTTTCTGGAACAGGGACAGAAATCCGCAATTGGTGGTGATGCCATCAGCACCGTCTTTCACCAATTCGCGCGCTGCGTCGATAAACGCGTTCAGCATGCCCTCGGCCCTGTGCCGGACTACTCGGTCCGGTGAAGCATCCCGGACGATGCGATAGAGCACTGGAAACGGCCATGTCACAGCGTTACCCATGTCACCGGGGATCCGCGGGAACCGCGCGTCCAGCATGAGGATACCGACCGACGCGCCGTAGATGGATTTTCCGCCTTGGGCGATCATCCCTGAGCCTCCTCGATTATCCGGGCCGAGATGTTCTGGGACCCTTCCATATAGATGCTGGATATCCCGTGCCGCACAGCATTCTGCACCTGATCCATCCGTTTGGCGATATGCGCACCCAAAACACGTGCGGCTTCGTCCGCATCACGCTCCACCAGCGCTTGCATGACCTGTTTGTGTTCCTCTTTCGAGCGCTGAACCCGATCCAGGCTCATCGAAACCCATCGGATGTATCGGATGCGTTCGTTGATCCGGGTCAGCGTTTGAACCAGTTCTGCATTGCCGGAAAGGGTGGCTATGCCCAGATGAAACGCCTCGTCACGGCTAACAGCCTCTTCCACGGTCAATCCGGTGATGTCGATGCCGGTCGCGTACAGCTCATCGTGAAGCGCTTGCAGTTCGGCGTCCGAGGCTTTTGCGCAAGCCGTACGCACGGCGGCAGTTTCGATAATCTGCCGCAACTCGAACAGGTCAAACACGCTTTGCGCGTCCAATGGGCGGCAGAAAAAACCCTGTCCGGGCCGAAAATCGAACATCCGTTCTGCAACCAGCCGGTTTAGGGCCTCGCGCAGAGGCGTACGGCTGACGCCCAATTCCTTGGACAGCGCCACCTCGTTCAACCGGTCCCCGGGCCGCAGGCGAAACGAGACGGCCATTGCCTTTACCTGATCGTAAATGTCGTCGACGCGTGGACCTGCCATGACCTGTGCCTTTTTCTTTTGTCAAGGGGTGCCACAAGCCGATGTTGAAATCAATATACAAAACTGTATACAGTTCTGTGTGCAGATGTGAATCGAAGGAATCCAAGCCATGACAGGGATCAACTATCTGACCGGCGCCGAAGCCATGGTGCGGATGTTAGAGGCACACGGGGTCAAACATATGTTTGGCCTGTGCGGAGACACGACGTTGCCTTTCTACGACGCCTTGGCGCGTATGGATCATGGCATTCAGCACATCCTGACACGCGACGAGCGGCACGCCGCATACATGGCGGATGGCTACGCCCGCGTGACCGGCAAGCCCGGCGTCTGCGAAGGCCCGTCTGGTGGGGGGGCGACCTACATCCTTCCCGGAGTGGTCGAAGCCAATGAAAGCTCGGTTCCTATTCTGGCGATCACTTCTGATGTCGCTACGACAAGCCGCGGAAAGTACCCGCTGACCGAGCTGGATCAGGCTGCGTTGTTCAAGCCTTTGGCCAAGTGGAACACCTCGTTGGATGATGCCGCGCGATTGCCAGCAATGGTCCGTGCGGCGTTTCGGGCGATGACAACCGGCACGCCGGGTGCCACACATCTGGCGTTGCCGTTTGACACTCAGAAAGCGCAAGTGGACGAGGCAGAGATCTGGGCCGACGCGCGTCATCGCAGCTATCCCGCTGAACGGGTGGGGCCTGATCTGCTCGCGATTGAGGCAGCCGCAGACATTCTGGCACAAGCCAAATCCGCCGTCATTGTTTGCGGCGGCGGGCCGGTTTTGTCCGGGGCAGAGGACGCCTTGCGCCACGTTGCGCAACTTTTGGACATTCCGATTGCGACAACTGTGTCCGGGCAGGGCTCAATTGCCGAGACTGACCCGCTGGCCCTCGGTGTTGTTGGCTCAAATGGCGGCGTTCCGGCAACGCGAGCCGTGGTCGACCAGGCGGATGTCGTCATGTTTGTAGGCTGCCGCGCCGGGTCCGTTACGACCGAGCGTTGGCGCAGTCCCGGTCGGGACACGACCATCATCCATATCGACAGCGATCCAATGGTGATTGGCGCGAACTATCAGACCGAGGTGGCGATCTGTGCCGATGCCCGTTTGGCACTTGAATCCCTGGCGCAGTCGCTTGAGGCGCGGGAAAATCTGCAGGGTTTCAATGGCGCAGCCAAGGCCCAAGCTGCCTGGGAGGCCAAATTGGCCGATTTTGCATCTCTCGCAGCCAGCCGAGATACCCCGATCCGGCCCGAGGCTGTTATGGCTGCGTTGATGGACATATTGGATGATGACGCAATTGTCGTGGCTGACCCCGGTACACCCTGTCCGTATTTCAGCGCCCACTACCGTTGGCGCAAACCGGGGCGGCAGTTCATCACCAACCGGGCGCACGGCGCGCTGGGATACTCGCTAGGGGCCGCCATGGGCGCGCATGTGGGCCGGCCACCGGTCAAAACACTAGCCGTTATGGGCGATGGGTCGTTCGGTTTCGCCTGTGGTGAGTTTGAAACGATGGTGCGGCACAAGATGCCAATCACCTCGATCGTATTCTCAAATGCGGTTTTTGGCTGGATCAAAGCGGGACAGGATGCAGGCTTTGGCCAGCGATACTACAATGTCGATTTCAACCGCACCAATCACGCCGCTGTGGCTGAGGCATTTGGGGTCAAATCCTGGACGGTCAAAGATCCGGACGACCTGCATAAAATGCTGAAAGAGGCGATAGAACATGACGGGCCGACGCTGGTCGACATCCATTCGCAACCGCTTCATGAAGCGGCGGCACCGGTTTCGGAATGGGTGGCGTAAGAGGCAATCGCCGGGGTCAACTGGGCCAAAAACTCTTGCGCGATGGTGGATAGAGGACGCCCTTTGGCTGTAATGATCGCTAGATCGAGTGTCACGGCAGGTCGAAATGGGCGGGTTTGATACCCGCTCTCGCCATCGAACGTCACCGTGAAAGGGTCGATCATTGCGACGCCCATCCCCTGTTTGACGAAGCTCAGCAGGTTTTCCGAAAGATGCGTGTGAATACGTGTGTTCCAACTGCATCCCGCGGCTTGAAAGATGTCGCGGGTCCGGCGGTGGGTCTGGTGTTCGGGCCCCATGACAATGAAAGGTTCATTCTCCAGAAGGTCCGGCGTCAGAACGTCGTGGTCGGCGAGAGGACTGTTATCCGGGAAGGTCGCCATCGTTTCGAAATGAAACACCTGATAGTTCAGCGTGTCGTGGAGAATTGGCATCTCGACAATACCGATTTCGAACAGGCCCGAGATGACCCATTCCTGAATCTTTGACGAGTATTGCGATTGAAAGCTGACCGACAGGTTGGGGCGGGATTTTGCAAATCGCGCGATCTCTCTCGGCATGAACCCAAAGGACAGAAGGTGTGGCGCTGCGACCTGCAATTGCCCGGGGTGTTTATTCTGCAAATCTGAAACGGCCTGCGCAACGTGATCCAGCCCTCGGACCACGGTGTCCACCTCACGATACAACAGTTCTGCTTCTGGGGTCGGCAGCAACCGCCCTTTGGTGCGTTCGAACAGCGGAAGGCGGGCTTCGCGCTCGAGTTGGGCCAGAAGGTTACTTATGCCCGGTTGTGAGATACCCAGCACGGACGCGGCCCCGGTAACCGTGCCGGTTTCCATGATGGCGTGAAACGCCTGCAACTGGCGAAAACGCAGCGACATGAGCTACCTTATCATTTCTAATGATGGACTTACGAAAAGATAGTATTTGAAATGATATATTGGTCAAGGCAGGCTGCCTCCTATCGCTTGGGAGGATGCATGGGCGATCTGTCACAAAAGATAACAGGTTTTGACCTTTGGCACCTTGAACTGCCGGTCACATCCCGGCGTGATCACGGCATCGGGTCCGTCGAAGGGGTGTGCGAGGTCGTCATCTTACGTCTGACGTCAGAAGATGGCAGTTACGGCTTCGGCGAGGCCTCGCCCTGGTCGGTCTTCACGGGAACGCCCGAAGCAACCTTTGCAGCATTGAACCGGTACCTGCGTCCTTTGGTGGTGGGCGCGCGCGTTTCCGATAGGGCCGCAATCATGACGCGTGCGGCCTATGCTGTGGCGCACTGTACTGAGGCCAAGGCAGCCTTGGAGACCGCTTTGCTGGATTTGGCAGGCAGGATCTGCGCTGCGCCGGTGTGGGCTTTGCTGGGCGGAAAGTGTCGGGATGCGATCCCGTTAAGCTGCTCAATCGCCAATCCGGACTTTGCACAGGACATCGATCTTCTCGCACGTTTGCAGGACGATGGTGTTGGGATCGTGAAGTTAAAAACAGGGTTCAAGGACCACGCGTTCGACATCATGCGCTTGGAATATCTGGCGCAGAACTGTCCTCAGTTCTCAGTGCGTGTCGACTATAATCAAGGTCTGACGATCGAGGATGCACCGAACCAGGTTCGCGACGTGGCCCAGTTCGGTCCTGACTTCATCGAACAGCCCGTGCGTTCGCATCACTATGGAATGATGGCCAAGCTGCGGCGTCTGACGGACGTGCCCTTGCTGGCTGACGAAAGCGTCTTTGGTCCCGAGGATATGGAGCGCGCCGCGCGCGAGGGGATTTGCGACGGGGTGTCGGTCAAAATCATGAAGTCTGGGGGTTTGACGCGTGGTCAGACGGTCGCCCGAATGGCGGCGGCTCATGGCCTCAGTGCCTATGGCGGCGACATGTTCGAGGCCGGTTTGGCGCATCTGGCGGGCACGCACATGATTGCCGCGACGCCCGAGATTTCGTTGGGATGTGAGTTTTATCAGGCGTCGTATTTTCTGGCTGAGGATATTTTGGAAGAGCCCTTCGAGATCAAAAACGGACAGGTGATTGTGCCCAACGGGCCCGGTTTGGGCGGAACGCCAGACGTTGCCAAGTTGAATCATTATGCTGTGTCCAAAGCGGTGGCCGCATGAACGAGAAAAAGACCATAGCGATCATCGGCGCCGGAATTGTTGGCGTTTCGACCGCGATCTGGCTGCAGCGCGATGGGCATGACGTAATCCTGATCGATAAGGCAGGACCCGGCGAAGGCACCTCGCATGGGAATGGTGGAGTGTTGGCGTCATGCTCGATTATTCCGGTGACGGTGCCCGGGCTGCTGAAAAAAGCGCCACGGATGTTGTTTGATCCGTCCCAGCCGTTGTTCATGAAATGGGGTTATGTGCCCAAGTTACTGCCGTGGTTAATGCGGTATCTGAAACACGCAAACGCCGAAGATGTCCAACGGATCGCAGCGGCCTTGACCCCCATCGTTGGAGACAGCCTGAATGACCACCAGGCATTGGCGCAGGGCACCGGGGCCGAAAAGTGGATTGTCCCGTCGGACTATCTGTTCCTCTACGAGAACCGTCAGCATTTTGACGGTGATGCCTTTGGCTGGGGCATTCGACGTGAGCATGGGTTTCAATGGGAAGAACTGGAGGGCGAGGCCTTTCACGCATACGACCCCATCTTCAGCAAAGACATCGGGTTTGCAGCAAAGCTGTCAGATCACGGGCATATCACCGATCCCGGGCGCTATGTGAAAGACCTTGCCGCGCATGTCGAAGCGAAAGGCGGCCGGATCGTCCGCGCGACCGTCGATGACGTTGTGCGCGAGAGCGGAGCAGTCACGGGCGTACGAGCCGGTGGTGAGACCATCGAATGTGATGCCGCCGTTGTTACTGCAGGTGTCTGGTCAGGGCCACTGGCCAAAAATTTGGGTGTGTCCGTTCCGCTGGAAACCGAGCGCGGGTATCATCTTGAATTAGTGGAACCTTCCGCAATGCCCAAAAACCCGGTTATGGTGGCGTCAGGCAAATTTGTGGCCACACCTATGGATGGTCGTATCCGACTGGCTGGGATCGTCGAATTCGGCGGGCTGGATGCGCCGCCCTCGCGGGCACCGTTCGAGTTAATGCGCAAAAATGCCCGGGCGGCCTTTCCGGGTGTGACATGGAAGGATGAGGTGGAGTGGATGGGCCATCGGCCCGCGCCAGCGGATTCGATCCCCATCATCGGCGAGGTTCCAGGCGTTGACGGCGCGTTCATGGGCTTTGGCCACCATCACATCGGCCTGACAGGCGGGCCAAAAACAGGGCGTTTGCTGTCGCAAATGATCGCGGGCAGAGCTCCGAACGCGGACATGAGCGTTTACGCTCCGTCCCGATACGCAACTTCATAAATACCGGTGACGAACGCCGGAAACACGACATTAAACAGGGAGAGAAAGATGAAGAAATTGACTAACCTACTGGCGGCAACCGCCTTGACCGCTGCAGCCGCAGCTCCGGCGATGGCCGAAAAATGGGATATGCCCATGGCGTATTCGGCGTCGAACTTCCATTCAGCCACAGGCGCGGAGTTCGCCAAATGCGTGACCACCGGCACCGGTGGAGAGATCGAGATCGTAACTCATCCGTCCGGCTCACTGTTCAAGGGCGCGGACATCAAGCGCGCCATTCAGACCGGCCAAGCCCCGATTGGTGAGCGCCTGTTGTCTGGCCACCAGAACGAAAATGCACTGTTCGGGTTCGACTCGATCCCTTTCCTGGCTACGTCCTTCGATGACAGCGCCAAGCTTTGGGAGGCTGCAAAGCCCTCGATCGAAAAGCTGTTGGCCGAACAGAACCTGACCCTGCTCTACGCCGTTCCATGGCCCCCACAGGGTCTGTATTTCAAGAACGAGGTCAACTCGGTCGCGGATATGGAAGGTATCAAGTTCCGGTCCTACAACAACGCCACCTCGCGTCTGGCCGAGCTGACAGGCATGTTGCCGGTGACCATCGAAGCAGCCGAAATCAGTCAGGCGTTTGCCACTGGCGTCGCGGACTCGATGGTGTCGTCGGGTTCGACGGGCTATGACCGGAAGGTCTGGGAAAGTCTGAACTATTTCTATGAGGTCGACGCCTGGCTGCCGCGTAACTACGTGATGGTCAACTCAGACGTCTGGTCGGGCGTGTCTGACGCCAACAAGAACGTTATTAAAGCCTGCGCCGAACTGGCGGAATATGCCGGTAACTGGCGTGCCAAGGAATATACCGGCTTTACCCTGCAAGGTCTGCGCGATGGTGGTATGACCGTTGGTCCGGCTTCCGAGCAGATGACCAACGAGTTGAAAGAGATCGGCGTTACCATGACCAATGAATGGCTTGAGGCCGCTGGTGACGAAGGCAAGGCCATCGTCGACGCATTCAATTCGGCTCAGTAACCGACCCATTCGGGCGGCGGCTTGAACTGCCGCCCGAATTCCAAAGAAAAATCAAAGCGGGGACAGCATGGCGGCGTTGCGAGGGCTCAGGTCCGTTCTGGATTTCATTTATCTGGCATCAGGGGTTCTGGCGGCGCTGAGCCTGATCGCCATCTTGCTACTGATCGTCGTGCAGATGCTGGCCCGCTGGACCGGAGAAGTCTTTCCCGGCGCACCAGATTATGCAGGTTACGCCATGGCCGCCGCGTCCTTTTTGGCGTTTGCCAACGCGTTGAACCGCGGCAGCCATATCCGCGTTTCCATCTTGTTGAACGCCGTGCCCGACAAGGTGCGTCGCATTCTTGAAATCTGGTGCTTTGCCATCGGTGCCGCAGTCATGTGGTATTTCTGCTGGTACGCCTACCGCTTTGTCTATTGGAGCTGGAAGTTCAATGATGTCAGCCAGGGTCAGGACAAGACGGCTTTATGGATTCCGCAATCAACTATGCTGATTGGTGCAGTGATTTTTGCCATCGCCCTAACGGATCATCTGATCCACGTGCTGTTCCGCGGCGATCACCGTATCGTCCGCGATCTGGCCGATCAGAGCCACGGGGAGTAAGAGCATGGAAAACCTGTCCGTCATTATCCTTTTCCTCTTTGTTCTGTTCACCCTGCTTGGCACCGGCGTCTGGGTCGGGCTGGCGCTTATGGGCGTCGCCTGGGTCGGGATGGAGCTGTTTACATCGCGCCCGGTTGGCGACGTGATGATCACCACGATCTGGTCGGCCTCTTCCTCTTGGACACTTACCGCGCTGCCAATGTTCATCTGGATGGGCGAAATCCTGTATCGAACGCGATTATCCGAGGACATGTTCAAGGGTCTGTCCCCTTGGATGGCGCCGTTGCCCGGGGGGTTGGTGCATACGAATATCGTCGGGTGTACGGTGTTTGCCGCCGTCTCGGGGTCGTCTGCTGCAACGCTGACCACCGTGGGCAAGATGTCGATCCCGGAATTGCGCAAGCGCAACTACCCAGAACGGATGATCATCGGTACGCTCACGGGTGCGGCCACGCTGGGATTGATGATCCCGCCCTCGCTGACCTTGATCGTCTATGGTGTCACGATAAATGAATCGATCACCAAGCTGTTTTTTGCAGGCATCCTGCCCGGTTTGGTGCTTGCTACGATGTTCATGGGATATGTGGCGATCTATTCGAAATTCGGGAAGGACTGGAACCCGAATACCGAAAATAAGCTGAGCTTCTCTGAAAAGATCAAGAACTCGCGATTTCTGCTGCCGGTCATCCTGCTGATCATGGTGGTGATCGGGTCGATGTATCTGGGCTATGCCACGGCGACTGAAGCGGCCGCTTTCGGTGTGATCGGAGGTTTGCTGCTGGCCGCAGGGCAGGGGTCTTTGACGTGGAAGACCTTCACCGAAAGCCTGATGGGGGCCACGCGAACCAGCGCCATGATCGCGCTGATCCTTGCCGGTGCCGCATTCCTGTCGTTGTCCATGGGTTTCACCGGCCTGCCACGCGGATTGGCTGATCTGATCGCCGGGTGGGAGCTAACGCGGTTCGAACTGCTCATGGTTTTGCTGGTGTTTTACATCATCCTTGGCTGTTTTCTGGACGGAATCTCCTCGGTCGTTCTGACGATGGCAGTGGTAGAGCCGATGATCCGCGACGCAGGCATCGACCTGATCTGGTTCGGCATTTTTATCGTTGTTGTCGTCGAGATGGCGCAAATTACGCCGCCGATCGGGTTCAACCTGTTCGTGATGCAAGGCATGACAAACCACGAGATGAGCTACATCGCGCGTGCCGCTATCCCGATGTTCCTGATCATGGTTCTGATGGTCTTTGTTCTGATCTGGTTCCCCGAGCTGGCGACCTGGCTACCGGAGAATCTGCGACAAAGCCCCGGCGGGTAACGAACGTTGAACCCTCTTCACCTGGCGGCCCGCCATGGCCCTTATGTTCTGGTCATGGGACTGGTCGCCGGGTTGTTGTTACCCGGGCTGGCAGAGCCGATGCGCGCCTTGCTGCCTCCGCTGGTCGCGTTGTTGCTGTTTCTAACAGTTCTACGCATCGATCCAGTGCTGCTTGTCGGTTCTTTGATGGACTTGCGGCAAGTGACAAAGACCGTGGCAGTGTTTCAACTTGCTCTTCCGTTGACGCTCGTCGGGATTGGTTTGATGGGCGGTTGGACGGGCTCGCCGGTCTTTCTGTCGCTGCTCATCATGGCATCGGCTCCGTCGATAGCGGGCAGTGCCAACATGTGTCTAATGATGGGGCACCCGGCGGAGTTTGCTTTGCGCTTGATGGTGATCGGGACTGTTGTTTTGCCGCTGACAGTGTTTCCCGTTTTCTTGCTGATGCCCGAACTGGGGGACATTCAATCTGTGTTAATGGCGGTGCTGCGATTGTTTTTGACAATTGCCGTTTCGACTGTTGCGGCTGTTCTGGTGCGGCGGGTCTTTTTGCGTGCGCCGTCAGAAATAGCTCTTAAGAACCTGGAAGGTTTGGCGACGATTACGTTTGCGGTCTTTGTGATCGGCCTCATGCCCACATTGGCGGCAACAGCGCTGGCCAATCCCGCCGTCGCACTGTTTTGGGTGATCTTTGCCTGTCTGGTGAATTTTGGAGCGCAATTGGTTGCATTTTTTCTGACACGTAACCGAATAACCGCAGATAAGGTCACGGCCGTATCGGTCATCGCAGGAAACCGAAATGTCGCGATCTTCTTATTGGCATTACCGACCGAAGTCACCGCGCCTGTATTGGTTTTCATCAGTGCATATCAAATACCAATGTATCTAACGCCAATGGTCATGCGGCGATTGCACCAAGGGCGGCAGTAGGCCAATCAGACGGGTAGCCGGTTGCAAATCATGAAAATCTGCACAACTCGGGCAGGGGAATTGCGCATTCTCTCGCGATCCTGCGGACATGAAGAAACCTGTCACAGACTCTCTGGCTTGGATGGCGCTGGCGTTGGCGTCGGTGATCCTTGCTGCCCAGCCCTTGCAGTGGCTTGTCCAAAGCTGGGTTAGTCCAGCTTATGGGTCATACGGATACCTCTATGTGCTGCTGATCCTCGCGCTGGCCGGCGCAAGTATTCTCAGCGGTCCGGCAACCGAAAAGGGTGCTAACGCTCCGGTTCTCTTTCTGCTTTTTTTTGGCGCAGCCTTGGCCCGATTGATGGGTCAGGTGCTGGCCATAAATATCCTGAGCGCTCTTGCTCTTGCCGTGGATGTCTTTGCTTTGGTGCGCCTCCTGCGGCTGGATCGACGCCCCTTTGCCCTGTCGCCATTTTGGATGGCAGCCCTGTTCCTGTTCGCGTTGCCGACCGAAGTGATCTTGCAACGGACGCTGGGATTTCCCTTGCAGATGGTGTCGGCAGATATCTCGTGTCGGATGCTGGGTCTGTTATTCCCCAGCGCGGTCTGCGAAGGCGTCCGAGTTACGCTGGAAAATCAGGATATCCTGGTGGATCTGCCTTGTTCAGGCGCGTCAGGGTTGCTGCTGGCAACGGCCTTTGTCGTGATTCAGAACGCTATCATGCGCCCTCACATGATGACAGCTGTCCTGAGCGTTGCGGCTATGGCCGGATGCGCTGTGATCGGAAACAGCCTGCGCATCTCGTTCCTGGCGGTTGGTTTGGTTAACCAGTTCGACGTGATGGCAGAGCCGTGGCATTCTCTGATCGGCCTGGTGTCTCTGGCGTTGACCGTGCTGCCGTTTGCCTTGTTTTACCGTCCGGTGAGCGCCAAAGTTCCTGATGCACAGCGCCATACACCCGCCCGTTTGTCGTTGCCGGTTGCCGTGATCTGTTTGCTGGCCAGTTTCACAATCGTTTCGCTGAAACCCGAACCGGTAGATGTGTCCGGTGTGGTTCAGCTTCCGGCAATACCCGGGCAGATCCATGGTTTCAGGGCGCAGAACGTACCGCTGACTCCGCTGGAGGCCACGTATTTCGAAACCTACGGCGGACAGGCGCAAAAGGCGCAATTCGGTCCACTTGGATTGAACGTTGTCAGCACCCGCGCACCTTTGCGGCATCTGCACGCGCCGGAAATCTGTCTGCGCGGGTTGGGTTACAAGGTCCGGTTTCTTGGCACCCGGTACGATGGTGCCCCCACCGCCTATTACCAGGCTATCGGCCCGGCCGGAGACCGCTGGCGCGTTGCGGTCAGTTACGTGTCAGAGGACGGACATGTCACCCCCAGCGTAGGCGAAGCGATCTGGCACTGGATGGCCGGATCGGGCGGCACCTGGAGCAGCGTTCAAAGGATCACGCCCTGGCAGCTTGACCCAAAGACGGGTGCAGCGTTGGAGGCTGCCGCATTGGCTTCTCTTGATATTCAACTCATCGAAGGAACGGACATATGATACGATACTTTGCCTGCCTAACGGTTCTGGCGGTGCCAGGGATTTGGGCGCAAGGCGTTTTTGCCCAAACCGTTGAGGACTTAGCGGGACGCGTTGTCGGTTCGACCACCGCAGGGCCTGTGGACATGCCGCTGCTGAAATCGGACCTCAAGGTTGATATTCAGGGGGATATGGCCACGGTTCAGGTGCGGCAGGTCTTTGCCAATCCCTCGGATTTGCCCATGTCGGCAGAGTACCTGTTTCCGCTTAATCAAAACGCTGCGGTCTATGCGATGGAGATGCAGGTTGGAGAAGAGGTCGTAGCGGCGCAAATCCAGCGCAAAGCCGAGGCCGAGCAGACATTCAAATACGCTGAGCAGGAGGGCAAAGCAGCGGCGCTGCTGACACAGCATCGCCCCAATATGTTCACACAGAACATTGCTAACCTCATGCCGGGGCGCCCGATTTCGGTCACGCTCAATTATGTGCAGCCTGTTCCTAAGATCGATGGCGCGTATGAACTGGTGCTGCCCCTTGTTGTTGGCCCGCGCTACCAGGGAACTGCTGAACAAAGCGATCCCGGCGATCCGGTTTTGGCTGAATTTGCCGCCGATGACGCGCAGCACGAGACAACGCAAGCGGGCAGTTGGCTTGTGTCTGGGCTACCCGAGTATCCACCCGTTTCCGGCCTGACCATCCCGGACATGATCGATCCTGAACGCGTCTCACTTGATCTGTCTCTCGAAGCCGCTGTGCCGATTTCGAGTCTCACGAGTGCGACGCATAAGCTGAATGTTACTGAAAACGATGGTTCGATTGAGGCTGGCTTAGCGGCCGGTCGCGTGATTGACAATCGGGATATCATCCTGCGCTATGAGCTTGGGGCAGAGGATACGACCGCTGGCATCCTTTCGCACTATGACGACCGGGGCGGGTTTGTGTCCTTGATGATCGAACCGCCGGAACTGCCTGAGGCGGATCAGATTGCCGCCCGTGAGCTGGTCTTTGTTCTGGATACGTCGGGGTCCATGGGCGGTGCGCCTTTGGACGCAAGCAAGCAGTTTATGAAAGCCGCGCTGCAAGGTCTACGTCCTGAGGACTATTTTCGCGTCATTCGTTTCTCGTCCGAAGCGTCCGAGTTTGCGACTGAAGCGGTGCCTGCAACGCGTCGAAACATTGCAGCCGGTCAGCGGTTCGTACGCAATCTTAGTGCCCGAGGCGGGACTGAGGTCGACAAAGCCATGCGGCACGCCTTTGCGACCCGCCAACCTGCCGAAACGCTGCGGATCGTCGTATTTCTCAGCGATGGTTACATCGGCAACGAGGCAGATGTGCTGCATAGAATCCGTCGACAAATTGGCGACGCACGCATCTACGCCTTTGGGGTCGGAACGTCCGTAAACCGCTATCTTCTGGATGCCATGGCGGATGAGGGCCGCGGGTTTGCGCGCTATGTGGACCCGACCGAGGACGCTTCGGACGTGGCCGAAACGCTGGCCCGGGATCTGAAATCGCCGGTTCTAACGGATATCTCAGTTGATTGGGGTGACTTGAATGTCACTGATGTCGTCCCCGAGCGTATACCCGATCTTTTTGAAGGCGGCTCGGTTCGTGTTCTGGCGCGCTATGAAGGTGGGGGCTCAGCGGACGTTCAGATCAATGGTCAGGTTCAGGGTCGCAAAGCTAACCTGCCTTTGAAGCTGGACTTGCCGACAGGGCCCACCGACGAGAGCACAGCATTGCGCAGCGGTGCGATTCCATTGACTTGGGCACGTAAGAAAATCGCGGATCTAGACCGAGCCATCGCGATTCAGGATGGTGACGAGCGCCAGCTGGAAGACCGCATCGTCGATTTGGGTCTGCGGTTCAATCTTCAAACCCGCTACACCTCATTCGTGGCGGTCTCCAAAGCGGTTGTGAATGATAGCGGCATGCTGGCCGCAAAGACCGCAGTGCCGCTGCCGCAGGTGGCCGGTGTCAGCGCGCATGCCTATCCAAATACCGGGTTCAGCGGATCATCCACGCCGGAACCCCAGACCCTTTTCGGGATCATCACCCTGATGGCCTTGGGGGCCTTGCGCCTATCTCGCATACGAAGGAAAGCAGCATGAGGCGTGTCCCCTACAAATTGCGTACAGACGCCTGGTGGCTGGATGGAGTCATCACATGGCGGGCACCGATGTGCCCCGACAGGGCGAACCCCTCACTTGACCGCGCCAGCGGCGGTGTGATCTGTGATCGAAACACGCAAGCAAAACCGACGGTAAAAGACCATGGCAAACCACATCCTGATTGCAGATGACGATGCCCGTATTCGTGATGTCGTGCGCTTCGCGCTTGAGGATTCCGGTTTCACAACAGTCGAAGCGGCGACCGGTCTTGAGGCGCTGGATCGGTTTGGCGAGGCTGCCGCGGACCTGATCGTTCTGGACATTGGTATGCCCGACATGGACGGGTTGGAGGCATGCCGGGAAATCCGCCGGACCTCAGACGTTCCGATCCTGTTTCTGACCGCGCGGGATGAAGAAATAGATCGCATTCTGGGTTTTCAGCTTGGGGGTGACGACTACGTCACCAAGCCCTTCAGCCCGCGCGAACTGGTTCTTCGCATTCGCGCGATCCTTGCCCGGTCGACCACATCGGCACAGGCTGAACGAGGCATCGTTGTCGATGATCTGCGACTGGACGAAACCGCCCATCGTTGCACCCTTGCCGAAGTTGAGCTTCAATTGACGGGGATCGAGTTTTCGGTCCTGGCGACACTTGCAAAATCACCGGACCGCGTGTTCTCAAGGTCCCAGCTGATCGAACAAGTTTACGGGCAGAATACGTACTTGTCGGGCCGAACGGTCGACAGTCACATCCGGAATATTCGCCAAAAGGCGCGGGCGGCTGGGTATGCGGATTTGATCCAGACGGTGCATGGTGTTGGGGTCAAGCTGGGTGTTTGCCGGTGTTGAAGGTCACGCAGAAATGGCGACCTTCGCTGGCGTTGGTGGTCTCTTTGGTCTGTTGCGCGCTGGTTGCCCTGCCCGTCATTGGCGTTCTGGGTGCGCGGTTGTCCAGCAATCAGTTCGCCCGCGAAACAGAGCGTAGTTTGCTCGCGCAGGCAGCCATCTTTGCCGAGCTCTATACTGCGGCTTTCGCCCAACAGCAGCCGTCGCCAGAATTCGGGCATCCATTGGGCCCTGATCAAATTGAGCGGCTTGCGCAGGATTTTCACCCTGTTCCACCCCGTCTGGATTTGTTTCGAGGGCAAGTCTTGCCCGCGCGTCCCGACCCTGTCGAAACGGGTGCCGAATTGGATGCGCCTTACGTGGCAATTGCGGAAAACCTGTCTCAGTTGGCAACGTCGGCGCGGAAAACCACGCTGTCGGGGTATCTGTTTCTGGATCATTCCGGCCAGATCGTTGCCAGCAGCGGAAAAGTCACCGGGACTTTGGGCGACGTCCCAGAAGTGATACAGGCGCTGCAGGGTGAGACTGTGACGCTGCTGCGTTATCGCGATGATCAGACCAACCGGCATCTCTTGAATTCGATCAGCCGCGATACGTCCTATCGCGTGTTCGTTGCGCATCCCGTTGTTGTCGACGACCGGGTCGTTGGAGCGGTTTATCTGTCGCGTACACCCATGGACCTGCGCAAATTCCTGTTTCAAGAGCGCTATACGCTGGGCTCAGTGGCCGCGTTCATGGTGCTTTCGGCGGCGCTGGTCGGGTTTTTGATGTGGCGATTGATCTCTAAGCCCATCCGCGACCTCAGTGCCCAAAGTCGGGATGTGGCAACGGGGCTGAAACCAGTGCCAGACCCGATCCTCCACTATGGTGTGCGCGAGCTTGCCGATCTGGGGAACAACGTTGTGTCAATGGCATCGACCCTGTCGGACCGATCTGCGGCGATTGAAACTTACACGAACCACGTCACGCATGAATTGAAATCCCCGGTTACGGCCATTCTGGGCGCGGCGGAACTGCTTGCTGATGCAGGCGACGATATGTCGGGGGATCGGCACAAGAAGTTGGTCAGTAATATTCAGGACGAGAGCCTGCGCATGAATGCGCTGTTGGAACGGCTGCGTGAACTGGCGCGCGCTTCGGCGCAGACCGGGCCGGCGCAATCGTCGCTCGCAGAGAGTGTGGCGATCACGATCGGCGAATTTGGTGATTTGAACGTCCGTATACATACCAAAGCGGATGTGACGCTACCGCTGTCGCCTGACCAAAGTCAGATCGTGCTGCACCACCTGCTGCAGAATGCACAGCAGCATTCCGCCACAAAAATCGATATCACCTACGATTCCGCTTCTGACAGCCTGACTGTTCAGGACAATGGCACCGGAATTTCTGCTCGGAACCACGACCGGATTATCCAACCGTTCTTTACCACGCGCCGAGATGCGGGGGGTACTGGCATGGGGTTAGCCATTGTTGCAGCAGTACTAGGGCAGGTGGGCGCAAGCATTCGCGCGGAACCTGTCGAAAGCGGCGCGCTCTTCCGATTGACGTTTGGAAGGGCAAGCGACGCGTCGTGACGCGAGGGCGTTTGCTCGTGCCTAATAGGATTGAGCCGGGCGCGGCGGAGGTCGCCGCGCCCGATCGAAGTTTAGAAATGGACCGAGCGCGAGGTCGCAGGAACCTGCACCGGAGGCGCAAATTTGGTCAGGTCGATGCCGTCGACCGCAACCTTATATTCTTCAAGCGTGGGGGTCCGGCCCAGGATCGCCGACAGAACGACAACCGGGGTCGAACCCAGCAAGGATTCACCCTTTTTCGTCTCGCTATCCGCCACAACACGGCCTTGGAACAGGCGGGTCGAAGTGGCCAGAACCGTGTCGCCCTTGGCGGCCTTTTCCTGGTTGCCCATACACAGGTTGCACCCCGGACGCTCGAGATAGAGGATGTTCTCATACTCTGTCCGTGCGGTCTGTTTCGGGAACAGATCATCGAACTCGAAGCCCGAGTATTTCTGCAGGATAGCCCAGTCGCCTTCTTCTTTCAGCTCGTCAACGATGTTGTAGGTCGGTGCAGCGACGACCAGCGGAGCCTTGAATTCGACTTTGCCATACTCCTCTTCGAGGTTGCGCAACATCTGGGCCACGATCTTGATGTCGCCCTTGTGCACCATGCAGGAACCAACAAAGCCCAAATCGACCTTCTTTTCCGCACCGTAGTAAGAAATCGGGCGGATGGTGTCATGGGTATAGCGTTTCGACACATCGGCGTTGTTGACATCCGGGTCGGCGATCATCGGCTCGACGATCTGATCCAGATCCACAACGACCTCGGCAAAGTACTTGGCGTTGTCGTCCGGGCGCAGGGCAGGTTTCTCACCCGAGCGGATTTGAGCAATACGCTGGTTGGCAATGTCGATCAGCCCCTGCAGCATCTGAACGTCGTTATCCATGCCTTTTTCGATCATGATCTGGATACGAGACTTGGCTATTTCCAGCGATTCAATCAGCGTGTCGTCGTTCGAGATACAGATCGACGCCTTGGCCTTCATCTCGGCTGTCCAGTCAGTGAAGGTAAAGGCCTGATCCGCCAGCAGCGTGCCGATATGAACCTCAATGATCCGGCCTTGGAACACGTTGTCGCCGTGTTGGGCCAACATCTGAGCCTGCGTCGCGTGAACTACGTCGCGGAAGTCCATGTGCGGCGCCATCTCACCCTTGAAGGTCACCTTGACGGATTCCGGGATCGGCATTGTTGCCTCGCCCGTTGCCAGAGCCAGCGCGACGGTGCCCGAGTCAGCACCGAATGCCACGCCCTTGGACATACGCGTGTGGCTATCCCCGCCAATGATGATGGCCCAATCGTCGACCGTGATGTCATTCAGCACTTTGTGAATAACGTCGGTCATCGAGTGATATACGCCCTTGGGGTCGCGGGCCGTGATAAGGCCGAACTTGTGCATGAATGCCATCAGACGGGGTGTGTTGGCCTGTGCCTTTTTGTCCCAGACCGAAGCCGTATGACAGCCGGACTGATATGCACCGTCAACGCTGGGCGACAGAACGGTGGCAGCCATGGCTTCTAGCTCTTGGCTGGTCATCAGGCCGGTGGTGTCTTGCGAACCAACGATGTTGACCTTGACCCGCACGTCCGAACCGGAATGCAGGACTTTGCCGGGCGTCGCTCCACGAGCGTTGGCGTTGAAGATTTTCTCAACCGCGGTCAGCCCCTGACCTTCGTGGCTGATTTCCTTCGATGGAGCGAAGGCGGACTTGAGCTCAACACCCAGTGTCTCACACGCGAATGTCTGCAGTTTCTTACCGAAGACGATGGCATAGGAACCGCCTGCCTTCATGAACTCCATCTTTTGCGGCGTGAATGACCCGGCCATATCGACCAGTTCTTCATTTCCATCCGCACTGTAGAGTTTTTTCTCTTTCGTGTTGATGGTCAGAACGGTGCCGGTTTCGACCGAATAGCGCTGTTCGAGGATCGGGTTGCCATCGTTGTTAAGGATCGGCTTACCGTCCTCGTCCGTTTTTTTGACCCAGTTTTTCAGGTCGACCCCAATCCCGCCTGTCACGCCAACGGTGGTCAGGAAGATGGGGGAGATTCCGTTGGTGCCGGCGACGACAGGCGCGATGTTGACGAAAGGCACATAGGGGCTTGCTTGCTTACCAGTCCACAGTGCGACGTTGTTGACACCTGACATCCGGGACGAGCCGACACCCATGGTGCCTTTTTCCGCGATCAGCATCACGCGCTTGTCCGGGTGCTGCAGCTTGAGCGCTTCAATCTCTTTCTGCGCCGCTTCAGAGATCATGCATTTCCCGTGCAATTCGCGGTCCGAGCGCGAGTGCGCCTGATTACCGGGCGACAGAAGGTCGGTCGAGATGTCGCCTTCGGCAGCGATATAGGTGACGACTTTGATCTCTTCGTCCACTTCGGGCAGCTTGGTGAAGAATTCCGCGTTGGAATAGCTTTCAAGAACGTCTGTGGCGACGGCGTTACCTGCCTCGTAGGCTGCTTTCAGACGGTCCGTGTCGGCTTCGTACAGGAACACCTGCGTTTTCAGAACCTCGCCTGCCTGAGCAGCAAGATTCTGCTGACTACCCAGAGCGACATCAAGCAGAACCTCGACCGAAGGACCGCCTTTCATGTGCGACAACAGCTCGAACGCAAATTCCGGCGTGATTTCGTTGACGATTTCGTCGCCAAGAATGATCGATTTCAGGAACTGCGCCTTCTCACCTGCTGCGCTGGTTGTACCTGGCAGCGTGTTGTAGATCAGGTAGTGCAGCGAATCCGCCCGGTGCGGATGATCGGCAGCTTTGATCTGCTCGATGATTTCTTTCAGCAGCGCAGCCTCGTCAATGGGTTTTGGGCTAAGCCCTTGTTCTTTCCGCGCTTCGATTTCATCCAAGTAGTCTGAATACTGGCTCATGGCTGTTTCCGCTTTGTATGTGTCATCGGGTGTGGTGAGGCGGGGGCCAACCACCACGGTCAAGATTTGTATACACCGGTATACATTTCCTGCTGCGGTTTCAAGACGCCGGTTCTTTAAAAATGCGAAAATCGCGTTGTTTGGTTGGTTTATCGTGGGGTTTAGGACCCGAACGTTTCAAAGTGAATTTGACTTTTTGGCACACCTGCTGCTTCGAGCCCTGATTTTAGCCCAGTTACGAAACCGGCGGGCCCGCATAGCAAATACCGGGCACCATCGCCTGCGTTGAGCGCCAAAACTTCGTTCACGGTTATCCGCCCTTCGGCATCGAAATCCCGGCCCAATTGATCGGTACGGACCGGGGCGCTGTAGTAAACACGCTTTGCCGCGTTGCGGTTTGCCGCGATCAGTTGGTCAACTTCGTTGCGAAGGGCGTGATGGTGACCGTTGCGTGCGCCGTGAACAAACCAAACCGGACGGTCACGGTTTTGCTGAACGCTATGGTGCAGCATGGCCACCATCGGGGTCAGACCAACACCTGCGCTGACCAGAACCAAGGGGCTGTCGCCTTCTGGGATCAGGAAATCACCGGCTGGAGGTCGGGCCTCTAAAACATCACCCACGTCGATCTTGTCATGAAGGAATGCGGAGGCCACGCCTTGGGGTTCTCGCTTGACGGTGATCCGATAGCGCTCATCTCTTGGATCGCCCGACAGCGAATATGTTCGCCGCAATTTTATTTTTTGTTCCGGTATTTCGAGAGCGATGGGTAGATGCTGGCCAGCTTGAGAAGAGGACAATACGTGTCCCTTCGCGGGTGCAAGGTGGAATGAGGTAATGCCTTCGGCTTCCTTGACCTTGTCCGTAACCACAAGCCTCGTCGAAGGCGTCGGTTGAGCGGACCATCGCAGCAACAGTGCCTCGGGACGCTCGATCAAGGCATCAACCTGGACGTCGATCATGCGCAGGATGTTTGGATCGCGTGCCTCTGCCGGCGTCCAGTCGATCTCGGCGCGGCCTGTCAAATGCAGTAACCCGCCACTTGCGAAATCGACAAACAGCAACCCGATGCGCGGATTCTCCAAAAGGTTTCCAATCGTGTTGAAGAAGTTGTTGCCTGAATAGTCAGGAATTCGCAGCCGATTGGGGCCGGTCACGCGGACGAAACCGGGCTCGCCCCCACGGTGCGAGGCGTCAAACCCGTTGGAGGCGTCTTCTTGCGGGCCATGACGCCCGGAGCCGATGAACAAGGTATCTGCCTGGGTTATGTGTGCAATCTGCGCCGGACTGAGGTGGTCCGACAAAACGGGTTCTTCATCTCCATTGCGCGCGACACGCCACCAGTCGCGTTCGTTTATATATTGCGGGCAGTTTCCGAAGGTTTGCCGGATGTCGATGGCAAACCCGCTATCGGTCCGACGGGTCCGACCGCTCAATCTGTTGCGGCGACGTGTGGCCAGTTCAATGCCGACGATGCCAACATCGGTACCATTGCAAAAGGTCTGCGCCAGTGGGTCCGAGGGGTCAAGCTGAGTGCTCAGTTCCAGTTTGCGGGGATCGGGTGATTGAACAAATCCGTCAGGGCCTTCGATGATCGTGGCCCAGACGCGCCCTTCGGCATCACCGGAGGCGGCGACAAGGAATGGCTGCGCCTCATAGAAGTTCCGATGCTGGTCAGGCATGAAATCTCGAATAAACGGGGCGGCCTGCTTTGCGATATGGCCTGCCCCTGCGCGCTGCTGCGCCGCCAATTCGCCTGCGTGAAACGGAGTATCTGCGTAGGACATGATGTTTCCTTTCCATGCAGGCTGTGTGTTGGCTGTTCAGGCAACGAGACCGGCGGCTGTGACGGGCATCGGTTCGAACCCGTCCAAGGCTTCGAACCGCGCGATCCATGCGCGAACGTTGGGGTATGGGTCGAGCGAGACGTTCCCCTCGGGTGCATGGGCGGTATAGGAATAGGCGGCAACGTCCGCGATGGTCGGTCGATCACCAACCAGCCAATCCCGGCCATCCAGCCCCCGTTCCAGCTTCTGCAGGGCTTTGGTCGCTGTTGCGGCTGCGAAGTCTGCATCCAGCGGAGCACCAAACACAGTGATCAGACGTGCCGCGCAGGAACCAAAAGCGATTTCACCCGCTGCAAGGGTTAGCCAGCGCTGCATCGCGGCCTCGTCCACCGCGTCGGTGGGTATCCAATCCGGGGCGTATGTCCGCGCAAGATAGACAAGGATCGCGTTGGAGTCCGATACCACTACATCACCGTCTTCCAGGACCGGCACCTGGCCGTCTGGGTTCATCGCCAGAAACTCGGGCGATTTATGCGCGCCTGCGGCCAGATCGACGAAAACGGCCTCGTGTGCGATTCCGGCCAGTTTAGCGAACACCAACGCGCGGTGCGCATGGCCGGACAGCGGAAAGTGGTGGATGCGAACTGTGTTGGCCATCTGGAGGCTCCTGTCATGATCAAATTGATGTCTTAGGGGATAAGTAACGCTTGCCAATTCAGATGATAATCGCCACTTTGGGCGAAAGATTAAGCCCTGAAAGGGCGCAATGTTTATGGACAAGATCGATCGAATGCGCGCCTTTGCGCTGGTGGCAAAGAATGCCTCGTTCACCCAGGCCGCCCAGCGGTTAGGGCGGTCTGCGCGTCTGGTCAGCAAGTATGTGGCGGATTTGGAAGACTCGCTGGGCGTCCAGCTTTTGAACCGAACCACGCGCAGCGTGTCGCTGACCGAGGCCGGGGCCACCTATCTGGCCATGTGCGAGCCGTTGCTGGACGGTTTCGACGAGTTGGAAGAGACAGTTAGAAATGCGCAGCAGTCCCTGCGTGGCGTGATCCGCATTTCGGCGCCAACAGGATTTGGGTCTATACGATTGGCCCCGTCGCTTGCTGCCTTTGCCAAGCAGCACCCCGAAGTTGAGATTGATCTGAACCTGTCGGACCGCCGGGTGTCTATCATTGACGAAGGGCTAGACCTTGCTATACGGATCGGCCCGTTGCGCGACAGCTCGTTGCGCGTTCGCCAGTTGGGGCCAATGCCTTTGATCGTGTGTGCCTCGCCTGACTATCTGCGGCAGGCGGGTACGCCTTCACATCCCGGGGCGCTTACACAGCATGAATGCGTTTTGGACGGCACCATGGGCGACACGGCGATATGGCGGTTCGACATCAACGGAGAGGACGTGGCCGTCCCGGTCAAAGGACGGTTTCAGGCAAACGCTCCGGCAGCCGCAGCTCGGTTGGCAGCAGCGGGTGTGGCCGTCGCCAGATGCCCGGCCTACACAGTGGCCAGCGCGCTGGAATCCGGTGAACTGGTTGAGCTTTTCCACGAGCACCGCGTGACGCCTTTTGTCGTCGCTGCGCTATTTCCGCAAAACCGTCGTCTCACGACCCGCGTGCGCGCCTTGATCGACCACCTTGCCACGGATGATCTGATTTGCAACGCAGGTGCGTGATCTAGGTCGCTTTGTAAGCCAACCTGTATGGGCCTTGACCTAGACCTGCTCGCGTTGCTTTGAATTCCATTCTACCTTTGTGGAATACTCATTGATCAGGTCGGAAAGCTCTGGTCGACAAGAACCGCAGTTTGTTCCAGCCTGAAGGACATTCCCGAGTGCTTCCACGTCCAATGCCTGCGCATCTTCAATAGCACGGATGATGGATTTCAGCCCTACGCCAAAGCACGAGCAGACGATTGGTCCGCGATCTTGATCGTCCGAAGCAGATCGACCAGACAAAATCTGGTTGAGGCCGACCTCTGGCAAAGTCGCAATGTAGTCCCGCATGAGCGTAACAGGTTCGCGGGAGATAAACATAGCCGCCAAAACGTTGTCCCCGTCAGAAAAGGCAATGCGAAACGACCCTCGTTTAGGATCTTCGACTGAGGTGCACGCAGCGTCTGACAACCCGAACCATTCTCGGGCGGTGCTTTCCCAGTCTTCGACGTGCCGATACCCGGCCAGTTCGGTCCGGTAACCTTTGTCTGTTTTGACGGTTGCCCAGTAGTCCGTTTTTGGAAATGCCGCGCTGGACGACACTGCAAACCCGTACCAAGCCGCCTTCATGGGCCGGATAGACACGGCTGTTGCCTTGCTTTCTGGCTGGCCAGAGATCGGGTCCGTCACACTGGGCACCAACACGTCCACACGCGCGGACGGGGCGGACTCGCCTGTCCAATGAATGGGGGCAAAGACCTGACCAGGTGCGACGGCATCTGTGATGCGAAGCCGGAAGATGCCTTGTCCGACTGAGCTTTGCACTTCAACCAAATTGGCAGGATTTAGGTTCAGGCGTTCGGCGTCATTGGGGTTCACATCAACAAATGGTTCGGCCAGATGTGCCGACAGGCGGGGCGACAGACCAGAACGGGTCATCGTATGCCACTGATCCCGATTGCGACCGGTGTTCAACAGGAACGGATAGTGTATTGACGGTTCCGCCTTGGGCGGTCGATGGGTCAAGGGTACGAAACGAGCTTTGCCGTCCGGATAAAAAAACCGACCGTCGCCAAAATAGCGGTCGCCGGACTTGCCAGAGGCCACGGGCCAGCGTGTCGGCGCCAACTCTGCGTATTCTTCGTCGTCAATCTCTGCAAAACCCGAAATATCGAAGTCTTTGCCCAGTGAACCTGCGATGGAGGATAGGGCGGCGTGCTCTCGAAAGATCTCTACTGGTGAGGCGTAGTTAAACGCGTCCTCCCATCCCATGCGACGGCCAATTTCGGCCAGAATATCCCAGTCTGCCCGCGCTTGTCCCGGAGGCTCTAAAACAGCGCGTTGTCTGCTGATTGTACGGTCTGAATTGGTGACTGAGCCGCTTTTCTCGGCCCAACCTGTCGCTGGTAACACTACATCGGCGAGCTGCGCGGTATCTGTATGTGCGGTCAGATCACTAACAACCGTGAAAGGACAGTTTTCTATCGCGGCTTTGACGCGGTCAGCATCAGGCATTGTGACCGCGGGATTGGTGTGAATGACCCAAAGGGCTTTGATCTGACCGTCTTCAACAGCGCGAAACAAATCGACGGCCTTCAAGCCCTGCTTTTCCGGTATGGTTGGCGCATTCCAAAAGTCTTGGACAGCGCTGCGATGGTCTTTGTTCTCTATTTCGAGGTGGCATGCCAGCATGTTGGCCAACCCGCCGACTTCCCGTCCACCCATCGCGTTGGGTTGTCCGGTGACTGAAAACGGGCCCATACCGGGCCGCCCGATCCGGCCTGTCGCCAGATGGCAGTTCAGGATCGCGTTGACCTTGTCCGTACCACTAGAGGATTGGTTCACGCCCTGGCTGAAGATTGTCACGACACGCTTCGTTTTGATCCAGAGCTCGCAGAAAGCTTCGATCTCGGTGGTTGTCAGCCCTGTGACCGATGGATCGTCCTTTTCAGCCGCGCTGATGGCCTCTGCAAAGCCAACGGTCCGCTCCAGGAAATGCGGATCGCTATGCCCGCTTGCGTGAATTTTGCGAAGCAGCTGGTTGAACAGGGACACGTCGCTGCCGGGATTCAGCGCCAGATGCAGATCAGCCTGATCGCAGCTGGCCGTCAGACGCGGATCTATCACGACGATCTTTGTCCCCCTTGCCTGCCGCGCGGCCAAGACACGTTGATAAAGCACCGGGTGGCACCATGCGAGATTGGAACCCACGAGTACGACCAGATCGGCCTGATCCAAATCCTCATAGGTTCCCGGAACCGTATCTGTCCCAAAGGCGCGTTTGTGTCCTGCCACGGTTGAGGCCATGCACAGGCGAGAGTTGGTGTCGATGTTGGCTGAACCGATGAAGCCCTTCATCAGCTTGTTTGCGACGTAGTAATCCTCGGTCAGCAATTGGCCGGAGACATAGAATCCGATGCTGTCCGGTCCATGCGCCTTGATGGTGGCCGAAAATTGATCGGCGACCATTTGTAGTGCTTCGCCCCAATTTACATCGTGACCAAATGCGCGTGGGGCGAGCAAGCGGTGGTCCAGACCGACCGTGTCACCCAGAGCCATGCCTTTCGAGCATAAGCGCCCGTGGTTCGCCGGGTGGTCCGGGTCACCACGAACCGCCAACCCTCCAACACCGTCCGGGCGCAGAAGGACGCCGCAGCCAACACCGCAATAGGCGCAGGTCGAACGAACTTCGGGCAGGCTGGTGCCGTCCATCAGGCTGCGCTCCGTTGGGCAACTGCGCTGTCGTCGAGCAGAATACGACCACCTTCGAGGCGCACCGGATACGTGGTGATCCGACCGTCATCGGCACCCTGCGCTTCGCCTGTGTTCAGGTCGAACACCCAATTGTGCAAGGGGCAGGTCACCGACTGGCCGTGGACAATGCCTTCGGACAATGGGCCACCCTTGTGCGGGCAGCTGTTTGTCGCGGCGTATACTTCCTCTTCGGCGGTTCGGAAGACGGCGATGCAGCCGATAAGGGTTTTGACCAGACGTGCCCCGCGCAGCGGTATGTCGTCGATAGGTCCGATGTCGATCCAGCTCATTCTGCCGCCTCCAGTGTGAAATCTGCAATCGGCGCATAAGTTTGCGCCTTGTCGCGCACGTGTTCGGCCCATGGATCCTTGCGGTAGATGCTTTGTGACAGCTCAAACCGCTCGACCAAGGCGGCGCGGTTTTCAAGATCATCCACGACCTGCGCCTTTACCCAGTCCATGCCGACCTTTCCCAGCCATTTATACAATCGGTCCAGATACTTGCCACCTTCGCGATAGGCTTGCGTCACGGCCATAACGACCTCGATGGCCTCGTCTTCGGTGGGAACCTGACAGAGCAGCTCGGTCTCTTTCACGTCCATACCTGCGGCCCCGCCGATGCTGATCTGATAGCCAGAGTCCACGCAAACGACACCGATATCCTTGCATGTCGCCTCAGCACAGTTTCGAGGGCAACCCGACACGGCCAACTTCAGCTTATGGGGGGTCCACGATCCCCACAGGATTTTCTCTAGCTTGATGCCGAAGCCGGTGCTGTCCTGCGTCCCGAACCGGCAATGATCGGTGCCGACGCAGGTTTTAACGGTCCGCAAACCCTTGGAATAGGCGTGGCCCGAGACCAGACCGGCCTTGTTAAGATCGGACCAGATGGCGGGTAGGTCTTCGCCCTTCACGCCCAGAAGGTCGATACGCTGACCTCCCGTGACTTTGACGGTTGGCACGTCATACTTGTCGGCAGCATCAGCGATGGCGCGCAGTTCTTCTGGCGTTGTGATCCCGCCCCACATGCGCGGTACGACACTGAACGTGCCATCTTTTTGGATATTGGCATGCTTGCGCTCATTCACGAACCGGCTTTGCGGGTCGTCCTGATACTCAAGCGGCCAATCGGCCAGCAGGTAGTAGTTGATCGCCGGACGGCAGACATGGCAGCCGTTTGGCGTTTTCCACCCCAACTCCTGCCAGACGGCGGCCTGGCTTTTCAGTTCCTGTCCTTTGATCAGACGGCGCACATCCTCATGTGTCAGGTCCGTGCACCCACAGATTGGCTGAGCAGTCGGAATTTGGAAGTCGTCGCCCAACGTGACTTGCAATACTTGCTCAACCAGCCCCGTGCATGTCCCGCAGGAGGCACTGGCTTTGGTGCTTGCACGCACCGCGCCCAGATCGCCAGCCCCTGCATTGATCGCCTCGACAATGTCGCCCTTGCATACGCCGTTGCAGCCGCAAATCTCCGCCTCAAGCGACAATGCTGCAACGGCTGAGAGAGGGTCCGCAGTGTCGCCCCCCTGATAGGCCGGGCCGAAGATCAGCGTCTCGCGCATCTCTTCGATGCTGGTGCCGTCCTTGATCAGCCCGAAGAACCAGCTGCCATCGGCAGTGTCGCCATACATCACGGCGCCAACCAGACGATCTTCTTCGATTACAAGCCGTTTATAGACCCCGCGCGAGGGGTCTCGGAACACAATATCCTCGCGCCCCGGACCATCGGCAAAGTCACCGGCACTGAACAGATCGCAGCCGGTGACTTTCAACTTGGTCGAGAGGGTTTTCTGAACAAACGCAGCGTCTTCCGTCAGCAACGACTGCGCTGCGACCTTCGCCTGGTCATACAGTGGAGCAACAAGACCGAAGACCGCGCCGTCATGCTCGACGCACTCACCTACCGCATAGACATCAGGGTCCGAGGTCAGCATCTGGTCGTCCACATGGATGCCGCGCCCGGTGGCCAGACCGGCCTCTTTCGCCAGAGCCGTGTTGGGCCGGATGCCGACGGCCATGACCAGCAGATCACAGGGCAGTTCGGTCCCGTCTTCCAGCAGCAGCGCGCGGACCTTGCCATCCTGTCCGAGGATTTCCTTGGAGTTCGCCTGCAGGCAAATCTTGATGCCTTTGTCCTCCAGCGATTTCTTCAGCAAATACCCTGCTGCTTCGTCCAGCTGGCGCTCCATCAGGTGGCCCATGATGTGAACGACGGTAACGTCCACGCCGTGCGCGGCCATGCCTGCCGCCGCCTCGAGCCCCAGCAGACCGCCGCCGATCACGACCACCTTGTTGTCGGGACCCATGCCCATCATCTGCTGGGTGTTTTCCAGATCGCGATATGCGATCACGCCGTCCAGATCATGACCGGGCAGGGGGATGATGAACGGGTTCGACCCGGTTGCGATCATCAGCTTGTCGTAGGGCACATGGCCGTTCTCTCCCTCGACCACCTTCATCTCGCGGTCGATCTTTTCGACCTTTTCACCGAAACGGCAGGCTATGCCGCGCTCGGCGTACCAGGCGTCGTCATGGGTGATGATCTCTTCATAGGTCTTCTCACCCGACAGCACCGGGCTGAGCATGATACGGTTGTAGTTCCCGCGCGGCTCGGAGTTGAACAGGGTGATGTCGAACGCATCTGGCGCAGCGTCAGTCAGGTGCTCCAAAACCCGACCCGAGGCCATGCCTGCGCCAATGACAACAAGTCTTTGCTTCATGGGTTCACTCCGCTGCAATCGCCTTGGGGGCGGGTGTTTTGGGCTTGGCGCCGTGTTCGTATTCTTCGAGGAAATCGAGGACTTCTTGCCGGTAGGCGTAGTAATCCGGGTGTTCTAACAGGGCCTTACGTGTGCGCGGACGCGGCAGATCCACCTTGGTGATCTTGCCGATCGTGGCCTGCGGGCCGTTGGTCATCATGACCACGCGATCGGCCAGCAGGATCGCCTCGTCCACGTCGTGGGTGACGCAGATCGCGGTGACCTTGGTGCGGGACCAGACCTCCATCAGCACTTCCTGCAATTCCCAGCGTGTGAGGCTGTCGAGCATCCCGAAGGGCTCATCCAACAGAAGCAGTTTCGGCGACAGCGCAAAGGCGCGGGCGATGCCGACGCGTTGCTTCATGCCATTCGACAGGTCGCTTGCGGATTTATCCATGGCATCGGCCAGACCGACGCGTTCCAGATAGTATTCGACCACGTCTTGCCGCTCGGCCATGCTGGCTTTGGGATATACCTTGTCGACTCCAATCGCGACGTTTTCTTTGGCGCTGAGCCATGGGAACAGGTTGGGGGATTGGAACACCACGGCACGCTCGGGATCGGCCCCCTCGACGTGGCGACCATCCAGCTTGATCGCGCCTTTCGAGATTTCGTTCAGCCCGGCAGCCATGGTCAGAACCGTGGATTTGCCGCAGCCCGAATGGCCGATCAGAGAGATGAATTCGCCCTTGTCGATCTTCAGGTCGAAATCCTCAACCACAGTCAGCGGACCTTTGGGCGTCGGATAGACTTTGTGAAGTTGCGAGAAGTCCAGGAACCGATCTTGGATCATCCCTTTTTGCGCCTCTGCCACTGCCGTTGGCACGCCATGGATCGGCGTGACGTCGGGCAGGATGCGCGAGCCTTCGACCTTGGCCTCGATCCCCACGTCCATCAAGTATTTGGTGACGTCCGCGCGCAGGCGTTTGAATGTCTCGTCATTGTTCATCGCACCGCGTTCGCGCGGGCGCGGGATCGATACGCGGAACTCTTGACCCAGAGTGCCATCGGGGTTCAGAGCGATGATCCGGTCGGCGAGGATAATCGCTTCATCCACATCGTTGGTGATCAGCACGCAGGTCTTTTTGTCGGCCTCCCAGATGTGCTCGATTTCATCGGCCAGATTGGCGCGGGTCAGCGCGTCGAGCGCTGACAGCGGCTCGTCCAGAAGCAGAACTTCGGGGTTCATCGACAAGGCACGTGCCACATTGACCCGTTGGCGCATCCCACCCGATAGTTCCGCCGGGCGGCGCGTTGCGGCGTGGCTGAGGCCAACCATCTTGACGTAATGCGCGACTTTCTCGGCTTTCTCGGCCTTGCTGAGGCCGGGGAAGACCGTATCAACCGCCAGACCCACATTGCCGCTGACCGTAAGCCAAGGCATTAGCGAGTAGTTCTGGAAGATCACGCCCCGTTCCGGGCCAGGGCCCTTGATCGGAGCACCTTTGAACGTGACCTCTCCACTGGTAGGCGTGTCCAGACCGGCCATCAGGTTGATCAAGGTCGTCTTACCGGTGCCCGAGAAACCGAGGATCACCAGAAATTCGCCCTCTTGCACGTCCAGATCGATGCCTTTCAGCACATCCGCGCGTGCGGTGCCTTCGCCGAAGGACTTGGAAGCGTTTTTGAAGCTTAGGATACTCATCGCGCTCACCGGTTGTTGGTAAAGGTAAAGAGGGATTGCAGCGCGTACATCACCCGATCCAGCAAGAAGCCGATGATGCCGATGGTAAAGACTGCAACCATGATCTTGGCTAGCGAGCTGGAAGAGCCGTTCTGAAACTCATCCCAGACGAATTTGCCCAAGCCGGGGTTCTGCGCCAGCATCTCAGCCGCAATCAGAACCATCCAACCCACACCAAGCGACAGGCGCAGACCGGTGAAGATCAGCGGCAGGGCCGACGGCAGCACCAGCTTAGTGATCTTGGTATACGTGTTCATTTTCAGAACTTTGGAGACGTTCACCAGATCCTTGTCGATGGATGCCACACCCAACGATGTGTTGATCAGAGTCGGCCACAGCGAACATAGCGTCACGGTGATGGCCGAGATCAGGAAGGACTTGGCGAACCAGCCATCATTGGTGACGTAAACCGCCGAGACGATCATGGTCACGATGGGCAACCACGCCAGCGGAGAAACCGGTTTGAAAATCTGGATCAGTGGGTTCAGCGCAGCGTTCGCAGTCGGAGACAAACCGGCCGCGATACCCAGCGGAACTGCAATAACGGTTGCGATCAGAAAGCCGAAGAACACAGTTTTGATCGAGGTCCAGATTTGTTGGTAGTAGGTCGGAGCCCCAGTGAAGGCGACGTCTTTCACTTTTTCGGGCTGACCTGCGTCAATGAACTTCTGGTTGCGTTTCTCAACCATGGCCTCGAATTTCGCGCGCTTGGCCGCTTTTGCCTTTGCGTCGTCATTCAGGCTGACCATCTCCTCCCAAACCTGCGCGGGACCCGGGACCGCGCCCAATGAGGTTTGCACTTTAGGGGCCAGTGCCGCCCACAGCAGCAGGAAGGCGCAGATCGACAGCAGTGGGACGATCAGCAGACGCCAGATCTCGGTCATCTGGGCGCGTGGGTTATCTCCGGCTGCAGCTTTCAGAACCGGGGTCGCCCAGCTCAAGCCAAGTACCTGGAACCATTTGTCAGCAGCATTGATACGGGTGAAAAGACGGGCGCGACGTGCCTCGCGGGCGGCGTCTGCGTTGAATTCTGGATCGACGGTTGTCATCTGATGTGTCCTTGCAATGGCGGGGCACTATGAGGTCCGCGCCCGACCGATGCCGGGCGCGGCGTTTTGGGGTTAACCTTGCACGTCCGAGCCGACGATCTTCTGACCGTCCTTCAGACCGATGGACAGGCTTTCGAGATAGGCGTTGGGGGTGCGGCCGTCATAGGCGATACCGTCGATGATGTCCTCGGCCGGGGTCGGGGCTTTGTATCCGTCGCTGTCCCAGGGGAAGTCGGCCTCGTTTACCAAACCTTCGTCGACCAACAGGCGCGCGGCTTCCAGATAGATCTCGGGCTTGTAGACGGACTTGGCGACCTCGTCATACCAGCTGTCGGGCTTGGATTCTGGGATCTGACCCCAGCGGCGCATTTGGGTCAGATACCAGATGGCGTCTGAGTAGAACGGATAGGTCGCGTTGTAGCGGAAGAACACATTGAAATCAGGGACTTCGCGCTTGTCGCCTTTCTCGTATTCGAAAGTGCCGGTCATCGAGTTAGCGATCACGTCATAATCCGCACCCACGTATTCCGCACGGCTTAGGATCTCGACGGCCTCGGGGCGGTTGGCGTTGTCGTTTTCATCCAGCCATTGCGCCGCACGGATAAGCGCCTTGGTCACTGCCAGCGTGGTGTTCGGGTATTCTTCAGCGAATTCGGCGGTGATGCCGAACACCTTTTCAGGGTTGTTTTTCCAGAGCTCGTAATCGGTGATGACCGGTACACCGATGCCCTTGAACACGGCCTGCTGGTTCCACGGCTCGCCGACGCAATAGCCATAGATTGTTCCAGCCTCCAGCGTGGCTGGCATCTGCGGCGGAGGCGTCACAGACAGGAAGACATCCGCGCCAATCTGACCGGTCACGTTTTCAGGGCTGTAGTATCCCGGATGCAGTCCACCCGCGGCCAGCCAATAGCGCAGCTCGTAGTTGTGGGTCGAAACCGGGAAGACCATGCCCATGTTGAAGGGCTTGCCTTCAGATTTGTACTTCTCGACGACCGGAGCCAATGCCTCGGCGCTGATGGGGTGCTGCGGCCGGCCGTCTTCCATCACCGGGATATTCGGCTTCATCTCTTCCCAAATCTCGTTGGACACGGTGATGCCGTTGCCGTTCAGATCCATCGAGAAAGGGGTGATGATATGCGCTTCGGTCCCATAACCGATCGTTGCGGCCAAAGGCTGCCCAGCCAGCATATGCGCACCGTCCAATTGCCCGTCGATCACGCCATCCAGCAGCACTTTCCAGTTGGCCTGTGCTTCGAGCGTGACGAATAGGCCTTCGTCCAGAAAATAACCGTTCTCATATGCCACCGCCAACGGTGCCATGTCGGTCAGTTTGATAAAGCCAAAAGTCAGTTCGTCTTTTTCAAGCTCCAGCTCGGCCAATGCCGGAGACACAAGCGCTGTCGTCGCAGCGAGGCTCAGAAGTAGCTTTTTCATCTCGGTCCCTTTCGGTTCAGCCCATTTCCGTTGGGCAAACAAAAAAGCCGCCGACACAAACCGCCGGGAGGAGATGGCGGTTGGTCGAGCGGCTTTGCTCTTGTTATTTGCCCCTGGCTTTGGGCGAATTCTGTCGGTGGGCTTCGTTGCCTTCCGATGAGATGATTAAGCCAGCCGTTTGCCGGGGCGTCATCAGTTTTCGCCATTTTTGCGTGGATTTTTCTGCAATGCAGCGTGATGAGATGCTGCGGTGCAAAAAAAATGTGCAACCTCACCCGGTCGGCTCGAAAATGCGTCGGTCAAAAAACATGTTTTGCGGCAGAATCAGGCTACCTGTCGCCGAGGCTACAGCCGTCGACTCGGCCAATGCGCCTTCCAGCTTTTCGGATGCGCCGGGTGTTTCGACACCTAATCCCTGCAATTCACGACGATAGAGATCGCTGCGAAACACCTTGGCCGCCTGGCGTTCCGCCGTCGCGGGGTCCAACCCGTTTCGTTTTGCGAGTTGATGCGCGACCCATTTCGCCTGACTGCGCCAAGGGAAGGTCGCCGCCCCCTCAAAAAACTCGACAAACCCGTCCACTTGGCGCTGCTCTCCGCGTGCAGAGATCGTGAACGCACCCATCAGGGCACGATCGATCAGCTCGGGCGAGACATTGAGGTAGGTTTTGCGTGATAGCATCTCGGATGCGGTGGTCCGGCTATCCGGGTTGGACAGCCACCGACCCGCACGCCAAACAGCCCGCATAAGACTACCCAATAGGTGGGGTTCGGTTTCCGCCCAATCGTTTCTGACGGCCAGAACTTTTTCTGGTGCGCAGGTCCATATCGCCCGGCCGGGCAGTAGCAAAGCACCCACATTATCGTCTACTGAGAACGAACCCCAAGGCTCGCCCACGCAGAACGCGTCAATCTCGCCGCTGGCCAGGGCTTGCGCCATCAGTGGCGGGGGGACGGTGCGGATTTCGACCTTTTTGGACGCTAGCCCCGTTCCGGCGACCCAATAGCGCAACAATTCGACATGCATCGAAAAGGGGAAAGGAACGCCAAAGACAAGAACCTCACCAGCGGCCTGCGCCAATGCGGCCCCGGCGGCTTGGGCGTCCGAAAAATCGAACTCATACCCCATATCCGCCAATCGCCCGGCCAGCTTGGTGCCGACACCGATGACATTGCCATTTAGGGACAAGACAGACACTGCGGAAAGTGGTGTTGCGATGCCGCCCAAACCCAAAGCCATCGCCACGGGCACCGGAGACAACAGGTGCGCCGCATCGACATGGCCGAAGGCCAGCATATCCCGCAGCGATGACCAAGAAGGTGCAGGGCGCAGATCCAACGAGATCCCTTCGGCATGGTCGAAGCCCATCTCTCGCGCAACTATCAGGGGGGCCGCGTCCACCAAAGGCATGTAAGCGACAGGCAGCGTGACAGTCCTCATGAGAGCAACCCCGAAGCTGTCACCAAAGCCTCGGCCACGTCTGCAACACGCCGGTTCTGGTTCATCGCGGTTTTGCGCAGCAAGGCGTATGCCTCGTCCTCCTGAATACCTTTGGCTTTCATCAGCAGCCCTTTGGCGCGATCAATCAGCTTGCGCTCTTCCAATGCGCGTCGGGTTTCTTCCAATTCCACGCGCATCTGCCGCAACATCTGAAATCGGGCGATAGCGGTATCCATGACGGGCTTAATTCGATCGGCCTGCAGGCCATCGACGACGTACGCTGACATACCGGCCTCAACCGCTGCCTTGGCCAAACCGCCAGCTGCTCCGGAAACGAACATCGCGACAGGGCGTTCCATAGGACCTGAAGCAACGGTCAGCTCTTCCAGCATGTCGCGGGACGGGTTGTCGACGTCGATCAACACGATATCGGGGCTATGCGTGGCAATCTTGCGCGCAAGTCCTGACACGCTGCCGATCACAAAGACATCCACGTCCCCGGATTCTTTCAGGGCATCGACAATGGCAAAGGCACGCTCTTGGTTCTGTTCGACGACAACAACAGTGAGGTTTTGGCTCATGACGAACCAGCTGGGGCCAGACGTTGGCGGCCTCAATCCGAAATCCTTGGATCGCCTCGCCGGAGCGCGGAATTGCCTAATTTATCAGCGCATTTTGGTCTGATGCGGAAAGACTGCGCAGTTGACCTTCGGCGGGTTGGGGACTCCGCGCTGGTCCGGTTACGATTATGGCACCGTAAACTTGTGTCGGGTTCAAAAGTGAAGGTAGTGGCGCACAACTGGGCCTGTGTCTCTGATTTCGAACTTCTTTATCTCGGCCTGTTCTATGCTGTCGGAAACCGTAAGCCGTTCATGCTGGGCCAGGTGTTCGTTCCAACTGGCGACCTCGAAGCTTTCAATCCAGATCTCGGGATCCTCGACACTTTGGATGAGCGACCACTTGAAGGCCCCATCGCGGTATCGCTGCGCTGACCAGGCTTTAAGAGCCTGAACAAATGCAGTCCGGTCTTCAGGTCGAATGCGATATTCAATTTGGACCCGCGCAGCGCGATCAGCGGATTGGTCCGTGTTCAAGTCCAGGTCGGGTGCGGCAGGCCAAAGCATTGCGGGGCTCAGGTCCAGGTTTTCGCCCTGACCAAGCTTTGCTTTTCTGGTGATTGCCGACCCGACCACCAGACCAGCGGCCGCAATGACCAAAGCCAAGGACAGGCCGTAAGCTTGCGCAACCTGCCCCCAGAGTGTCGCCCCAAGCGCCATGGACCCGAAGAAGACCATCAGAAAAATGGCCATACCGCGTGCTCTGACCCAGTTAGGCAGAGCCAATTGCGCCGATACATGGAACGTCGTCAGCACCGCAATCCAGGCAAAACCACCGACAAAAGAGGCAAGCATGGCGACGCCAGGGTTGCTGGCAACGGCCAGCAAAACCAGTGCGACAGCCGTTCCGCCTGTTCCTGCGGTGACAACCTTATCAGCCGAGGCGTCTCCGCGCAGTCTGGGCAAAGCAATGGCTCCGCTTACTGCACCTGCACCGACAAGCGTTAACAGTAGCCCATAAAGTTCGGCGCCGCCGTCGGGTATGCTGCGCGCAATCAGAGGCAACATGGCCCAATAGGCGGAAGCAAACAGAAAGAACGCAGCCGCCCGGATCAATGTAGCCAGCAGCGCATGGTTATAGCGAGCATGGCGCAAACCCGTTGCCATCTCGGCCAGTATCGGTTGATGTCCGATTTTCCGGGGCGTTGCTTCGGGTTTCCAGATCAGCAAGGCCGCTATAATCACAACGTGGCTTATCGCATTGACGACGAACGGCGTGGATAGCCCAACGCTTACGATCAGGACACCGGCCAGTGCCGGACCGATCGCCCGACTGATATTGATGCCCATCGAATTCAGCGCAATCGCTGACTGCAGATTGTCGCGCGGGATCAATGAGGGCACCACCGCCTGCCAGGCCGGGGCCATGAAGGCCGCGCCGGTGCCTATAGCCAGTGTGAAGAGGATCAGGATCAAGGGCGTAATCGCCTGCAACTGCACAAGTAGCGCAAGCGTGGCCACTATAACCATCATTATGACGTTGATCACGATCAGCATACGGCGTTTGTCCAAACGATCTGCCAACGTCCCGGCGAACAGAGCGAACAGGAAAACCGGTAGTGTGGTCGCAGCCTGAACCAGCGATACCACAGCTGGTGAAGGGCTGAGTTCGATCATCAGCCATCCCGCACCAACTTCGTGCATCCATGTCCCGACATTCGAGATCAGTGTGGCAAACCAAAGCAGCGCGAACGCGCGATAGCGAAAGGGCGACCAGGCCGAAACGGGTGGTGCGACCTCAGAACTGGATGACATCGGCCCATTCCCCTTTGTGGCGCATCGCTTGGGCCCGAACAAAGGGGCATATGGGAACCACTCGCTGGCCTGCTGAACGGGCGTCGGCGATCAAACGCTCTACCAGTTGTTGTCCAACGCCCATGCCACGCAGGCTGTTGGGTACGATGGTGCCATCGGCGATCACCAGCGTCTCGCTGGTTTTTGAAAGCGTCAGCTCTGCAGTACCGTCCAAACCGGGCAGGGTGCCCGAATACACGGCTTTTGCATCTGAATCTTTGCGGGTAATTGTCGCTTGGAGAGTCAATTCTGAACTCCCGAATGTAGTAGTGTCGAGGTTACACGCACCGAAAGGCCAGGGCGCAAAAGCTGATCTGAATTTGGGACGCGCAGCCAAACGGTCAGGTGTCCGGCATCGTTAAGCTCAAGACTGGCGCGTTCCGGGGAAAGTCCATCGTGAATAACAGCTCCGCTTGCGAGCGAGATTGAGACGCTGAGGCGATCAAACAAAGCTTCAAGCGACGAGACGCCAGCTTTGGTCATTGTGTCCAGGCGAGTATCGTAGTCGACCTCGTAGGCGATCAGAACGGGATCTATGACGATAATTTCTCCTAGCTCCTGATTGGCCTCAGCCTCAACAAACATTCCCTTGGCAGTCGAGGCCTTAGAAACCACGCCAGCAATGGGTGCCCGGATCACTGTCCGGTTCAGCGCAATTTCGGCTGCGGTGACTTCGGTGTGCGCCAGGGCCAGATTTGCTTCGGCAACCTTCTGGGCCGTGATGGCCGGGTTTGCGGCGGCCTCTGCAGATATTCCGCGGCTCAGAAGTTCGCGCTGCCTGTTTGCGCGCGCCGTTGCGGCGGCCAATGTGGCTTGGGCCTGTTGCAGGCGCGCGTTTGCCATGTCCAAAACCAACCGCGCGTCGGTTTCGTCCAATTGAATAATCGGCTCTCCTTCTGTGACATGCGTGCCGTTTCCGTGAAAAACGACCTCTACGATGCCGTCGATTTGACTGGTGATGATCCCGCGCTCAGAGGGAAGGACTTTGCCCTCGAACTCGAGCACATCGGCGGACGCAGCGGATCCCAACAGAACGGCCATGGCGAATGCGACGACGTTCTTCATGCCACGTCCCCGTTCGCCGATTGAGATACGTCGCTTTGATCCTTGGCAAAGCTCTTGTCGCGCAAGCACTCGGCTGCCGCTTCTTCAATGGTCAGTTGTTTTTTCACCCAGCCGGTCAGACCTTCGCCGATGAGCATGCCGAGCAATCCGAGCAGCGCTATGATCGGCGGCGCGGGCGAGCGTGTGTTCAGTAGCGCATAGATCACCCCGACTAACAGGCCGACGGTCAAAGAGACAACGTATGCTTTCCAGTCCATTTCGCTCTCCGTCAGGCCACAAGAACGCCAGGCGCGCCGAATGAGTTAATCGGGGACCAGTCGGGAAGCTCGGGCAGAGGTTCCGGACCAATGCTTGCAAATGCGCCCTTGGCGTGGACGATTTTCCCGCCTGTGACGGTGAGGTCGGCCGAGATATCCGCGATCTCATCTTCTGCCACCGCAAAATAGTCGCGGTCCAGCACAGCGAGGTCGGCAAACTGGCCCGGTTTCAACTGTCCCTTTTTGCCTTGTTCCCGGCTGAACCAGGCCCCGGCCGCTGTCCAATGGCGCAAAGCGTCCTCGCGGCTCAGCCTGTTTTCCGCAGACCAGATCATGTCTCCACCGCGTCCCTTTCCAGAGACCGCCCAATGGATCGCGAGCCACGGGTTATACGAAGATACGCGTGTCGCGTCGGTTCCGGCGGCCAGCGGCGCGCCCGAGGCCATCATCTTTTTGACCGGCATGACATCGCGCAGTTCGACCTCACCATAACGATCCCGGTACGCGGTCGTCTGGAAGGCAATGCGGTTCTGGTAAGAAATGCCGCCGCCAAGCCGGGCCACCCGTTCCATAGTCTTTTCGGACACGGTCTCTCCATGGTCGAAAATCCAGTTGAGTTCGTCCAACCCTTTGTCTCGACCAACTTCTTCGACCACAGAAAGCAGGCGATGGGCGCTTTCCTCGTAGGTACAGTGGAAGCGGATCGGCCAGCGTTTTTCGAACAGGAACTCCAGCACCGGTTTCAAGTCGCTTTCCATGCGCTTGGGCAGTTCCGGTCGGGGGTAAGAGAAGTCTTCGAAATCATAGGCCGAGGCGACGAGCATTTCACCGGCGCCGACGCATTTCAGGAAATCATCGCCCTGATCCGGCTTCACGACGTCATTCCAGCGTTTGAAGTCGTCGAGCTCTAGCGTCGGTCGCTGCGCAAACAGTTGGTATCCAATCCGGACGGTCTGCTCTCCGCGACGGTTGAGTTCACTGATCACGCCATAGTCGTCTGGATAGTTCAGAAACCCGCCAGCACAATCGAGTGCCGAAGTCAGGCCCAATCCGTTCAGCGCCCGAAAATAGTGCTTGGTGGAAAGCAACTGCTGCTCAAAGTCCAATTTCGGGGCCATGTCCAACAGTGCATAAAGCGGTTGGGCATTGGGCCGCGCCAACGCCAGGCCAGTCGGATTGCCACTGTCATCACGCTCCAAGCGGCCCGAGATGAACGGTTCGTAGTAATGACTGTCGATTCCCAGCGCGCGCAAGGCCGCTTTGTTCAGCCATGCCCGGTCGTACAGATGCAGGACATAGACCGGCACATCGGGCGCGACGGCGTTGATTTCGTCAATCGTCGGCAGTCGTTTTTCGGCGAATTGATCCGCCGACCAGCCGCCCACGACGCGAATCCACTGACCGGCTGGTGTGCGTTGCGCCTGTGCCTTCAGCATGGCCAGACCATCCGCCAGCGAGGGTACATGATCCCAGCGTAGCTCCATCGCAAAGTTGTTGCCCTGTCGGATGATATGCGTGTGGCTATCAATCAATCCGGGGATCACGCGGCGGCCCTGCAGGTCGATGGTCTGCGCATCCCTGGCTTCAGCCATGAGTTCAGCATCGGTTCCCGTCGCTTCAATCTTTCCGCCTGAAATCGCTATGGCGGTGGCCTCTGGCCGATCAGGATCGAACGTTGTGATACGCCCGTTATAGAGTATTAGGTCCGCCATTCTGCGTCTCCGTGAAATGGTCGTTAGGGGCACTGGGGTCCGGTTTGTTTCAGAAAACCGTCAGCGGTTGGGTCTGCTGCAGGATCACCGGGGACCAGTCCGGGCTGATCGGTGGAATGTGCCGCAGATCCTGATGCGCGAAGGGGCCGGAGCCAAAGACAACCTCACCCCCCATCACTGTCAGCTCGGATTTCAGCTTGGCGATCTCTGCATCCGTGACGGTGAAATAATCCCGGTCGAGGACCGCGAAATCTGCCAATTGGCCCGGAGTAATCGCGCCTTTGCGGCCTGCATCTCCGGTGAACCAGGCGGAACCCGTGGTCCAGACGCGCAAGGCTTCCTCGCGGCTCAGCAGGTTCGCGTCGTCATACATCGGCATGCCCCCGCGCGAGAGGCCGGTGGTCATCCATTGGATCGAGAACCACGGGTTGAACGAGGTCACGCGGGTTGCATCCGTACCGCCGCCTACCGGAACACCAAGGTCGAGGATCGCGCGGAAATTTGGCGTGGTTTTCAGTTTTTCGACGCCGTAGTTGGCGACAAAATCTTCGGCCTGGAACTGGATGCGGTTTTGCAGGGCAATGCCGCCGCCAAGTGCTGCGATGCGCTCAAGATTGCGCTGGCTGAAGGTCTCGACATGGTCGATGAACCAACCCGGCGTCAAACCCGCGCCCTTGGCGACATCCTCGTAGACGGGCAACAGGCGATCGCCGGTCTCGTCATAGGTGATGTGCTGACGGAAAGGCCAACCACCTTCGCCCAGAACGGTCATGATCTGACGCTGATAGTCTTCGGCATCCGCGTCGATTTCAGGGCGCGCATCGGCGAAGATTTCATAGTCGTAGGACGCCCAAGCCAGGTTTTCGCCTGCACCAACGAATTTCAGCAGGTTGTCGCCGGTTCCGGCGCGCGTGCTGGCGGTCCATTTCTGGTAATCGGACAGTTCCTGACCTTTGTGCTGTGGGAAGGAATGGTAACCGATGCGGACGCTCTGCAGCCCTTCATCATGCATCCACCCGATGACGCGGTAAGGATCAGCGTCAGGGAACTCCATCCCCCCGCCACCTGCATCCGATACAGAAGTAATGCCGAGGCCGTTCAGCGTGTCGAAATACTGTTGAGAGCTGTTGATCTGGTCACGGATCGACAGCTTTGGCGCGGCTGCCAGGGTGCGATACATAACAAGACCCGACGGCGCGGCCAGCAAACGACCTGTCGCGGTCCCATCCACGTCCTTTTCGATGATGCCGCCGGGGTATTCCGGATGACCTGGCTCATTGTAACCGTACCACTCAACCGCCTTGGTGTTCAGCAGCGTGAGCTTGTAGAGATGGTGGATCAGAACGGGATGGTTGGGGGCAACTGCATCCAGCTCGGCCACGGTCGGCAGGCGCTTTTCTTTGAACTGGAACTCACTGAAGCCTCCGGCGACGCGGATAAACTGTCCGTCAGGCGTGCGCTCGGCCTGCATGCGCAGCAGGTGCAAAGCTTCTTCCAGACTGTCCACGCCGTCCCAGCGAACTTCCAGATTGTAATTCACCGCGCCCCTGATGGCGTGCGTGTGACTGTCGTTCAGACCGGGGATCACCCGCTGGCCACGTGCGTCGATAACTTGCGTGAACGGCCCGATCATGGGGCGTATCTCAGCGTCGCTACCAACCACGATGAACTGTCCGTCTTTGACGGCCAGAGCAGAAGCGTCGGGCTTTGCCGGATCCATCGTCGTGACTTTCCCGTTCACCAAGACCAAGTCTGCCGTTTGGGTTTGGGCAGCAGCTGACAAAGGGGCAGCGATCAGGGTGGCGGTTCCGGCCAAAAGCTGGCGGCGGTCAATCTGGGTCGGCATGGTCGGTCACCTTGTGTCTGGGCAAAGGGGATCGTCTCGGCCCGACGGGCCGGTCAGGAATGCGTGCTGAGAAATTCTGTCCGGGGCAGGGGAGATGACCCCGGACAGGAGGCGCTAATTTACTCGGCGGCGATGGGTGCGGGCGCCGGATCAATGGTCGGTCCGTGCTCAACCCGTTCGGGCGCCTTGTGCACCATGGTGTAAGCGTAATCGACGCCCATACCGTAGGCACCAGAGTGCTCTTTCACGAGGTCAATAACGGCGTCATACGTGTCGCGGTGCGCCCAATCGCGTTGCCATTCCAGCAGCACTTGCTGCCAGGTCATGGGAACAACGCCGACCTGCACCATTCGGTCCATCGCATAGTTATGCGCATCGACGGATGTTCCACCTGACGCGTCGGCAACCATGTAGATCTCATAGCCGCCTTCCAGCATCGCACTGAGTGCAAAGGTGGTGTTGCAGACCTCGGTCCACAGGCCCGAAACGATCACCTTCTTGCGCCCGTTCTGCGCCAGCGCATCGCGAACTTTCTGGTCGTCCCACGAGTTCATCGAGGTGCGTTCCAGCAACGGATGCTCGGGGAAGACACTCAGAAGTTCGGGATAGGTGTGACCTGAGAAGCTCTCGGTTTCGACAGTCGTAATCGTGGTCGGGATGTCAAATATCTTGGCCGCTTTGGCCAAACCCACTGTGTTGTTCTTCAACGTTTGCCGGTCGATGGACTGAACGCCAAAGGCCATTTGCGGTTGGTGGTCGATAAAGATCAGCTGACTGTTCTGGGGGGTGAGAACCTGCAATTTCTCTGTGCTCATGTCTGGACTCCTTAAAAGGTTTGGCCGACGGGCCGCCGGGGTGTCTTGCCAATGCAAGTGGGGTGAAAAAGAGCGGGCGACAAACGATGGATTCTTGCCCGATAGTTTAGTTTTGCTATTCTATGCCCATGCCGTTTCGCCGACTTCCAGCTCTGGCTTCGTTGCGCGCCTTCGAGGCCGCCGCACGGCTGTCGTCCTTCAAGGATGCGGCGGCAGAATTGGCGGTGACTCCGGGCGCAGTCAGCCAGCAAGTCCGCGCATTGGAGGATGATCTTGGCGTAAAACTCTTTACCCGCGCCGTGCGGGCTGTGACGCTCACCGAAGCGGGGCAATCCTTGCAACCTGCAGTCTCGTCCGCGTTTCTGCAGTTGCGCGATGCCGTGGATCAGGTGAGGCCAAAGGCGACCCAACCGCTGCGGGTGGAATCCAGCGGCCCGATTATTCGCAAATGGCTTTTGCCGCGCCTGCATCGCTTCGCCGAACGGTACCCGGAATTGCCGGTGAGCTTTGAAACCGTCGGCCACGTAACCACCTTTGGAAAAGATGGACCCGACGTAGTGATCCGGTTTACCCGTGCGCCCGGAGAAGGGCTGTTTGCGGTGAAACTGTGCGAGGATTTTTTGGTCCCGCTGGCGAGCCCCGATTTGATCGCCCAGCTTGACCTGCGATGCTCGGCCGACATTGTCCGCGCGCCCTTGTTGCATGACAGCAGTGCCGAGGTTTTCGGGCAGAACCTGAACTGGTCCGGTTGGTTTTCCAGGGCTGGCCTCGACACTATCGGGGCTCAACGGGGTATGCGGTTTGAACGTCAAGCCGCTGACCATGCCATTGACGCAGCCGTCAATGGAGCTGGCGTTGTTCTGGCAAGGCGGTTTCTGGCCCGCAACGAGATGCTGGACGGTCGCCTTGGGATGCCATTTGGTCCGGTGCTTCCGATGCATGTCAGTTACTTCGTGATTTGCCAAAAAGGGGATGAGACGCGACCAGAAATCGCCAGTTTCATCAACTGGTCGCGCGAAGAGGCCGCAGTGTTGGAGGATGGCGCCGGATTTGGCGGCGCCATCACTTGACTCAGCTCAGGTCCATATCGAACAACAGAATTTCTGCATCGCCGCTCGCCTTAAGGTTCACCTGCTGTTTGTTCGCGACCGCGAAACCGTCACCGGTTTCAAGGTCTGACCCGTTGGCAGTCAGCGCGCCACGGATCACCTGAACCCAAACGCCTCGCCCTGCTGCAATATCATGCTGAAGTTCTTTGCCTGCATTCAGGGTCGCACCGTATAGATCGACGTCCTGGTGGATAGTTAACGATCCATTCCGCCCGTAACGCGACCCCAATAGGCGCAGATTGTCCTGACGCTCGATCTCCGGGAAGGTTTTCTGTTCATAACTTGGACGAAGCCCTTCGCGCTCGGGTACGATCCAGATCTGCAAAAAGTGCACCGGGTCCGTCTTCGAGGCGTTGAATTCTGAATGCCGCACGCCTGTTCCGGCGCTCATGCGCTGAACCTCGCCAGGTCGGATAATGGCGTTCTGGCCCATGGAATCTTTGTGCTCTAGCGCGCCATCCAGAACGACCGAGATAATCTCCATATCCGCATGACCATGTGTGCCGAACCCGGCCCCCGGTGCGACCCGGTCCTCGTTGATGACACGAAGCGGGCCAAAGCCCATGTGGTTCGGATCCAGGTATTGCCCAAAGGAAAAGGAATGTTTCGAGTCAAGCCAACCAAAGTTGGCTGCGCCGCGCTCTGCCGAAGGTCTGATCATCTGCATTTGTAACTCCGTGGTATGAGTTTCGCTGTTGACCTTCAATTTGGGCTATTTGCATTGAGCGACAATTGTATCAAATATGGACACACTGTCCCGCAAAACGAGCAGGTGAAATATGGACCGTTTTTCAGAACTCCGTGCGTTTGTGGACGTGGTCGAGGCTGGCAGTTTTTCCGGCGCGGCCCGCGAAACCGGACAATCGCGGTCGTCCGTGAACCGATTGGTCATAGCGCTTGAAGAACGCTTGGGGGTTCAGTTGCTGCACCGAACAACGCGATCGGTCTCAACCAACAGCAATGGCCGGGCGCTCTATGAGCGGGCCAAACAGATACTTAGCGATCTTGAAGAGGTGGAGCTTTCAGTCACCGCCGCACGGCGCGTGCCCGTTGGGAAGCTTCGGATTAGTGCGCCACATTCGTTCGGAGACTTGGATTTTTCCGATATTGTTGCCGGGTTTCTAAAGCAATATCCGCAGGTCCAAATAGAGATTTCTTTCGAGAACCGCCTAATTGATCCGGTCACTGAAGGATACGACCTTGTGATCCGAGTGGCCGAGCCCGATGAAGAAACTTTGTTGGTCGACCACCGCATTATGACGTTGGATTATCTTTTGTGCGCGTCCCCGGCCTATCTGAAGGAACACGGAGTCCCAAAAACGGCTGAGTGTTTGAAAGAGCACCATGGTCTGAGTTTGCTGCAATCCGAGCAGTCGGGGTTTTGGGGGCTGTTGGGTCCGGACGGCCCGGTTAAGGTCAAAGTTCGGCCGGTCTTGCGCGCTAACACCATGGACGCCCTTTTGAAAGCAGCCACCGAAGGGTTGGGGATAGCGGTGCTTCCAGAATATGCAATTCGGTCCGATCTGGAGGCCGGGCGGCTGGAAAAGTTATTGAGCAGTTACCAGCTCCCGTCTCGTATGCTGCAGGTGATCTATCCCCCGGCGCGGCACCTGTCGGCAAACGTGCAGGCCTTTTCGGATTTTGTCTCGGATTGGTGCAGTCGGTAAGGTCGGCCACATCAGATCGGACCAAACCTAGACGGCAAACATCTGGGCAGAAACCTGCCAAGTGGTTGCAAATAAAGCAAACGGCAATTTTTGTTGCGTGGAAACGAAGTGTGATTGCCAGTTGGACAGCCACTTTGCTGTCAATGAATCCGACAAATGAAACTCACGTTTTACGAAAGTGACAAGTCGCCGCGTTAGTACTAAGTTGAGACATAAGTATTCAAATATTTGACTGTCCAGTTTCTCAGCTTCACCCAGCGCGAGTTTCATATGTCCAAGTTCAAATTTCCTACCGCCTTTACCATTCTGTTCATACTGATTGCCGTCGTGGCCGCCCTTACATGGGTTATTCCAGCCGGTGAGTATGACCGTCAGATGAACGAAGCTTTGGGCAGCGAAGCGCCTGTCCCGGGCACCTACCACGAAGTCGAGCCGAACCCTCAGGGGCTTACGGCGGTCATCCTTGCGCCGATTGCAGGTATGTACGACCCTGGTCTTTTGGGAAGTTCATCCAGCGCCGCAATTGATGTCGCTTTGTTTGTTCTGGTCATTGGTGGTTTCCTGATGGTTGTCACCAAGACAGGAGCTATCGACGCCGGTATCGGTTGGTTGCTGCACAGGTTGGCCGGGCGGGAAATCCTGATGATCCCGATCCTGATGATCGCCTTTGCCTTTGGCGGGACAAGCTATGGCATGGCCGAAGAATCCCTCGCGTTCTACGCTCTGATCATTCCGGTTTTTATTCGGGCAGGGTACGACTCGTTGACCGGTGTTGCCGTGATCATGCTAGGCGCAGGCATTGGGACCCTGGGCTCAACCTTCAACGCATTTGCGACAGTTGTTGCCTCGCAAGGTGCGGGTATTCCGTTCACGAACGGGATCGTTCTTAGGTTCATTATCCTTGTCCTTTGTCTTGCTGCCGGCATCGCATTCGTCATGCGATACGCATCACGCGTGAAAGCCGACCCGTCATTGTCCGTGGTGGCCGATCAGGCCGAGGAAAACCGGGCGCATTTCCTAAAGGGTTCGGAAGGCGATGATACGTTCCCCGAGATGACCAAGACGCGTTCGATCATTCTGGTTCTTTTCGGGATTACCTTCGCCATCATGATCTACGGTGTTGTCGCACTGGGGTGGTGGATGGCCGAGATGTCCGGTCTCTTCCTGGTGATGTCCATCATCGTTTGGTGGGTCGGGAAAACGGATGAAGGGTCCAGAATGGACGAAGGGACCTTTGTGGAAACCTTCGTTGATGGCGCGCGCGATTTGCTGGGCGTTGCCCTGATCATTGGCGTCGCGCGCGGCGTTGTCGTCATTATGGACGCGGGCAAAATCACCGATACAATCCTCGCCGGAGCCGAGGGGTTTGTCTCAGGACTGAGCGAGTTCGCCTTTATCAACGCGATGTTTGGCATTCAGATCTTGATGTCATTCCTGGTGCCGTCCTCGTCAGGGCTGGCCACGCTTTCGATGCCGATCATGGCGCCACTGGCAGACTTTGCAGGCGTCGGTCGTGACCTTGTGGTTACAGCGTACCAGTCAGCAAACGGATGGGTGAACCTGTTCAACCCGACATTTGCCGTCGTCATGGGAGGGCTAGCCATTGGCCGTGTCTCCTATGACAGGTGGCTACGCTTTGTTTTCCCGCTGCTCGTAATTCTGGCCGTGATCATATGCGCGGCACTTACCGTTGGGGCCATCACGGATCCGGGGATCGACGGGCCCGCTACCGAGACTTCAGACACAACATCGAACTGAGCCGTCGCAATGACCGATCGCTCCGCTCCAGAGACGACTTCGACATCGGGTGCCCTAGGGCTGACGGCCTGTATCGCTTTGGTTGTTGGAAACATGATCGGTTCGGGAGTGTTCCTTCTACCAGCGTCTCTTGCACCGCTTGGGCCAATCGCAATTGGTGGGTGGATTCTGACTTCGGCAGGGGCACTTGTTCTCGCGATCATATTCGGAAGGTTGTCACGCGTCGTTTCAAAACCTGGTGGCCCCTACGCCTATTCGCAAGAAGCATTCGGAGACTTTGCAGGCTTCATTATTGCCTGGGGGTACTGGATCGCACTTTGGACCGGGAACGCAGCTGTTGCTGTCGCGTTGGTGGGATATCTGGGATTCCTGTTCCCGATTATCATCGAAGTGCCGATGTACGGCCTATCGACCGCGTTGGTTGCAATCTGGACGCTCACCTTGGTTAATATCCGAGGGGTCGAAGGCGCTGGTTTGGTTCAGATCGTAACCACCGTGCTGAAACTCGCGCCGCTGATATTAATTGGCACATTGGGTATCTTCTGGATCAACACCGAGAACTATGTTCCGGTCAACCAAAGCGGCACCACGGCGTTTACGGCGATTTCTGCCGCGGCTGCTCTGACGCTTTGGGCCTACCTAGGCCTTGAATCTGCGACGGTTCCCTCTGGCGATGTTATCGAACCGGAAAAGACCATCCCGCGCGCCACCGTGATCGGCGTGATTATCGCGGCAAGCGTCTATATCTCGGTAACTGCCGTTTCGATGGGCGTCATTCCTGCCGAGTTGCTCGCTGTTTCCGCCGCACCTCTGGCAGCCGTCGGTGAGGTGATGTTTGGTCCCGTTGGCGGTGTCCTTGTTGCAGTGGGCGCGGTGATTTCGACCTTTGGCACTTTGAACGGCTTTACGCTGCTTAGTGGCCAGGTCCCTTACGGTGCTGCCTTGGATCGCGTCTTCCCTGCAGCCTTGGGCCAAAAATCCAAATTTGGAACGCCTGCTAATGCGTTAATCCTGTCGAACGCACTAGCCTCGGTTCTGATCATCATGAACTATGCGCAAGGGCTGGTCGCCGCATTCAACTTTGTCATTCTGCTCGCCGTTGTTGCCAGCCTTTTGCCCTATGCCATCTGCTCGGTGGCCGAGATAATGATCCGGCTGAAAGGCGGGCAGGTCCTGCATGGCCCGGAACTGGCGAAGGTCGTCGTGCTGGGCGCACTAGGGTTCATCTATTCCGTCTGGGCCTTCATCGGCTCAGGCGCTGAAACCGTTTTGGTTGGCTCGGTCCTGCTGCTTATGGGCGTGCCTATCCATGTCTGGGTCCGCTGGAGCCAGGCCAATGACATTGAAGAGATTCAGAAAACGGATAGTTCGAAAGGAGAGTTGCAATGAAGCTCGGCGTTCATTCCGAGATCGGAAAGCTCAACAAGGTGATCGTCTCGCGCCCTTCACTGGCGCATGATCGCCTGACACCGCGAAACTGCGAAGAGCTTTTGTTCGATGACGTGATCTGGGTCGAACAGGCCCGCAAGGACCACGCCGAATTCTGCTCGCTCATGCGGGAACGCGGGGTCGAGGTCTATGACATTCAGGATCTGCTCGCCCAAGCCATCGCGGAAGATCCAGCAGCGCGCGCCTTCCTTCTGGACCGTCTGATCACGCCCAACATGGTCGGCCTGGGCTTTTCCGTAGAAATGCGGGCTTGGTTGGACGAGATGGACGCCAAGCTACTTGCTCGCCATATGCTTGGCGGCATCATCTTCGCAGACCTGCCCAAAGGCATGATCGACGAACAGTTCGGTGATCTGGTTTCTCTGGGCGACTTCATCCTTCCCGCCATCCCCAATGCGCAGTTCCAGCGCGACCCCTCCTGCTGGATTTTCGATGGCGTGACGACGAACCCAATGTTCTGGCCCGCTCGCAAGCCGGAAACCCTGATCATGCGTACGGTGTATCGCCACCATAAGATGTTCAAGGACGCCGAGTTCGAGTTCTGGTGGGGCGACAGCGACGACGATTTCGGCCTCGCCTCGGTCGAGGGTGGCGACGTTCAACCGGTGGGCAACGGCACTGTCTTCATTGGAATGGGCGAACGCACAACCCGGCAGGCCGTCGCACAGGTAGCGGAAGCATTGTTCAGGAAAGGCGGTGCTGAACGTGTCGTCGCCTGTGCCATGCCAAAAAGCCGCGCGGCCATGCATCTGGATACCGTCTTCACTTGCCTTGACCACGACAAGGTCACCGCATTCTCGGAAGTCGCGGACCAGATCACCTGTATCTCGATCCGCCCGGGCGACCGCGGGGACTTGGATATCCACGTGGAAAAAGGGCACTTGTTCGAAGTCTACAAGGAAGCCCTGGGATTGAATTCGCTTGAGGTCATTTCGACCGGCGGCAACGAGTTCCAGGCCGAGCGCGAACAGTGGGATGACGGCAATAACGTCGTGGCCCTCTCGCCCGGTGTGGTCGTCGGCTATGCGCGCAACACTTTTACGAATGGCAAGATGCGCGCGGCCGGCGTCGAGGTGATCGAAATCTCGGGTCAGGAATTGGGACGCGGTCGCGGTGGTGGCCACTGCATGACCTGCCCGATCGACCGCGACCCCGCCTATTGAATTTACCAAGGGTGCAGCCCCCTGCGCCCGCTGATTTTTGTTAGGGAGAGACAAAATGGCATTCAATCTCAAAGGCCGTAGCTATCTGAAAATCGCCGATTTCAGCCAGCGTGAAATGCTGTACCTGCTGGATCTGGCCCGCGATCTGAAACGCGCCAAATACGCCCGCGCCGAACAGCCCTCGCTGACCGGCAAGAACATCTGCTTGATCTTCGAGAAGACCTCGACGCGTACTCGTTGCGCATTTGAAGTGGCGGCCTACGATCAGGGTGCGAACATTACGTATCTCGATCCATCGGGCTCGCAAATCGGGCACAAGGAGTCGATGAAAGACACGGCGCGCGTTTTGGGCCGCATGTTCGACGGGATTGAATTCCGCGGTGCTGGTCAGGACATGGTTGAAACGCTGTCAGAATATGCCGGTGTTCCGGTCTATAACGGTCTGACCGACGACTGGCATCCGACCCAGATGCTTGCCGATATGCAGACCATGATCGAGCACGCAGACAAGCCCCGTAAGGACATTGTCTATGCCTATTCGGGCGACTGTCGGTCGAACATGGGCAACTCGCTACTGATGTTGGGCGCGATCATGGGCTGCGACGTCCGGATGATTTCGCCGAAAGAAACCCAGCCCCATGACGATGTACGCGAATTGGCGATGGAGCGGGCTGAAAAGACCGGCGCACGTGTGACCATCACCGACGATACCTCGGCCGTAGAAGGCGCGGATTTCATCCATACCGATGTCTGGGTGTCGATGGGTGAGCCAAAAGAGGTCTGGGCCGAGCGGATCAAGCTGCTGAGTCCTTATCAGGTCAACATGGATCTGATGAAGAAAACTAACAATCCAGCCGTCAAGTTCATGCACTGCCTGCCCGCCTTCCACAATCTGGAGACCAAGGTCGGTCAGGACATTCACGAACAGTTCGGCATCACCGAGATGGAAGTGACCGAGGAGGTTTTCGAAAGCGATATGAACATCGCGTTCGAGCAAGCCGAAAACCGGATGCACACGATCAAGGCGATCCTTGTCGCCACATTGGGAGCCTGAACCATGGGTCGCGTTGTTGTAGCACTCGGTGGCAACGCGCTTCTCAAACGGGGTGAGGCGATGACAGCGGACAATCAGCGCAAGAACGCGAAGATTGCCGCCGAAGCCCTCGCCCCGCTCTGCGAAGCGCACGAAACCGTCATCACTCATGGCAATGGTCCGCAGGTCGGGATGCTGGCCCTGCAAGAGATCATGTATACGGATGTCGAGGAGTACCCGCTGGACGTTTTGGTCGGCGAAACGATGGGCATGATCGGCTATATGATCGAGCAGGAGCTTGGTAACATCCTGCCCTTCGAGCATCACATCGCCACTCTATTGACCATGATCGAGGTAGACCCGAGCGACCCGGCCTTTGACAATCCGACCAAGTTCATCGGGCAGGTTTATTCCGAAGCGGACGCCAAGAAAGAGGCGGCTGACAATGGCTGGACGGTGAAACCGGATGGCGAGTACTGGCGACGCGTTGTGCCATCGCCCCGCCCGAAACGTATTTTTCAGGTCGAACCGATCCGTTGGATCTTGGAAAAGGGCGCGACCGTGATCGCTGCTGGCGGAGGCGGCATCCCGACGATGTACGAGGCGGGTGCTGAACGGAAACTGGTTGGGGTCGAAGCCGTCATCGACAAGGATTTCGCCTCGTGCCTTCTGGCGCAGAACCTTGGCGCAGATTTCTTTGTCATCGCTACAGATGCAGAAGCCGTATTCCTGAACTGGGGAACGCCTGACCAAAAAGGCATTCGGTCGATCACCCCCAACGCGTTGGATGAGTACGACTTCCCCGCTGGATCAATGGGTCCCAAGGTGCAGGCCGCCCAGGACTTTGTGCGATCCTCGGGCGGTCGCGCGATCATTTGCGCCCTAGCCGATGTTCCTGCAGCCGTTCGCGGTGAAAAAGGGACAACCGTATCGCTGGAGGCGGGGGGAACACAGTTTCACTAGGTTGCTATTGCCCGGAACGCCTGCACAAAACCGCCAATGCGTTGGATCTCGACTAACGTATCGTTCAACGAACTTCGGATCACTGTCATAGAAACAACAAAGGCGCCCTTGGGCGCCTTGTTTTATTGGTCGGAGTGAGAGGATTCGAACCTCCGACCCCTGCCTCCCGAAGACAGTGCTCTACCAGGCTGAGCTACACTCCGACCGTGGCGCGTGATCTATACCTGCGGTTTTGGATGTGCAAGAGGCATTTTGGTGCCCGGCGCGCGAATTGCGCAATGACCTCTAAATCGGTTCAGGTTAGGGGGTCGGTGCGGTACAGGCGGATTTTGGTACCGCCATGGTCGACAACCGGGCCGGGGGGTAACAACGGCAAGCGGGTCGAACGTGCAAGGCTTACGTTACTTGTCACGATGCCGACACGCCAACCCTTGAATCTGGACTGCAACGTCTTTCCCAGACTGCCATAAACGGATCGCAGGCGTTTCTCGTCGCCGATCCGCGCGCCGTAGGGTGGGTTAACGATGACCAGACCGGTGGGGCCCTGTGGGGGTTTGATGTCGCTGACCGGTCGTGTCTGAAACACAGTAACGTCGGCAACACCGGCACGCTCTGCGTTTTTTATTGACGCCTCGACCGCCCCTGCATTGCGGTCCGATCCATGAAAGATCACGTCCGGCTTCGCCGAATGATCCTGCTGTTGCATGGACGACCAGAGATTCTGTTCAAAACTGACCAAATTCTCGAAGGCAAAACTGCGGGACCGACCCGGGCGCAGCCCAGATGCGATCTCGGCGGCCTCGATGACAAAGGTGCCGGACCCGCACATCGGATCTAGGACTGGTTCAGACCCATCAAATCCACATTCGCTCAGGAACATTGCGGCCATCGTCTCGCGCATGGGGGCTTTGGCGACGGCTGGTTTGTGCCCGCGTTTGTGCAATGGCTCGCCCGAGCTGTCTATTGAGAAGGTGCAGATGTCTTTTTCAATGCGCAGCAGGACGCGCAGCGCGGCATCAGGCGCGATTGGAGCGCCCAGGGTTTCGGTGATCGCCTTCTCGACCCGCTGACGTGCAGCGCCCGCGTGATAGATTCGAGACTTTCGGCTGGTTGCTTCAACCCTTACGGGGACATCGGGGCGCAGGAACTCAGCCCATGGGAACTTGCGCGACCGTTTGTCCAACTGCGCCAGGTGGACCGCAGGGAACCCGCCCAACCGCACCAGAACCTTGTTCGCCCCGCGCAGGCAGAGGTTCGCGCGCCAGACTTCTTGCCAACCTCCGCGGCAAGTAACGCCCCCAGGGACTGGTTTTGCGGACGCGAATCCCTGTTCGACCGCCTCGGCATGCAAGGGCGCTTCGAGACCAGGCGTGGCTACCAAAAAGATTTCAAAATCGTCGTTTTGTTTCATCCCCGGTGCTTACACCGGAAGCTCGACAGGTGCGATATGCAATTTCATTGGGCCGAAAAGCGACCCTTCAAAGGAATTTGACAATAAATCCGTATTTTCGTCGGTAACGGGTTTGCGTTTAGCACCGTCCCCGCGTAAAGGGTGCCTGATCAAAACGAAGCTTGGAATGGAAACAGGTGCCATGCGCCTTTTTCTGCTCGCAGGCTCCCACATACAGGTTGTTTTGTGCCACTATAGAGTGGTGGGAACGACGTGTTGCAGGAAAGAGGCTTGGAAGACCGTAGCGACATGCAAACTTTCAAACTGAAAAAAGGGTTGGAACTGCCGGTGCAAGGTGCGCCAGAGCAAAAAATCCAACCGGGTCCTGAATTCAGCTCAGTTGGGGTTTTGGGGGCCGATTATCTGGGCCTGAAACCACGTATGCTGGTTCAGGAAGGCGATGAGGTTCAGCGGGGCACACCGCTGTTCTGCCACAAGGACGTGCCCGAGGCGATGATGGTTGCCCCGCTCAGCGGTAAGGTTGTGGCCATCAACCGCGGCGCGCGCCGGGTTTTGCAGAGCGTCGTGATCGAGGTTTCGGACGCCAACGACACTGGTCTCGACTTTTCCGGCGTCGGCAACGGTGACACCGCCGAAGGCGTGACCGAACGCCTGTGTGCCGCTGGTCTTTGGACTGCATTCCGCACGCGTCCTTATTCCAAAATGGCCGTGCCGGGCACCACGCCTGCCGCCATTTTCGTCACGGCAATGGACAGTGAACCGCTGGCTGCTGATGCCGCGACGATCATTCAGGATGCAGGCGACGCCTTTGCCGCTGGCCTGAGCGCCATTGCAAAGTTGACCGAGGGCAAGACCTACCTTTGCCAGAAAGACGGTGACGTCCTTCCGGGCGCAGATGTTCCGGGTGTAGAGGCGGCTGCGTTTTCCGGCCCGCACCCCGCTGGTTTGGCTGGCACACACATCCACTTCCTCGAGCCGCTGGCCGGTGAAAAGCAGGTTTGGACGATCGGATATCAGGATGTCATCGCCATTGGTCGCCTGATGCAGACCGGCCATTTGGATCCGAACATCGTGGTGGCCCTGTCGGGCCCAGGTGCACGGCAGCCGCGTCTGATCCGTACAGTCATGGGGGCCTCGACCGACGATTTGACCCGCGATGAGATCAACGTTGATGGCACCGCCCGCGTGATTTCCGGCTCGATCCTGTCTGGTCGCCATGCAGCGGGTGCAGAGGCCTATCTGGGCCGTTTCGCGCGCCAGATCAGCATCATCCGCGAAGATCATGATCAGCATACGCTGGGTTGGATCCTTCCGATGCCGTCGAAATACGCGGTGCAACCGGTTTTGGGTTCGGCTTTTGCAAAGAAGCTGTTCTCATTCACGTCCAACCTGAACGGTGGACGGCGCGCAATGGTGCCGACCGGCACGTTCGAGCAGCTGATGCCGCAGGACTATCTGCCGACACAGCTGCTGCGCGCGCTGCTGGTGATGGACACAGATACTGCACAGGCGCTGGGTGCGCTGGAGCTGGACGAAGAGGATCTGGGCCTCGTCGGCTTTGCCTGTCCGGCGAAATATGAATATGGGCTGGCGCTGCGCGACTGCCTGACCAAGATTGAAAAGGAGGGCTGATCCGAATGGGTTTGCGTAGCTTCTTTGATCGGATCGAGCCGAACTTTACCAAGGGCGGCAAGTACGAGAAGTACTTCCCCATCTACGAGATGGTGGAAAGCTTCATCTACACTCCGAAAACCGTAACAACCGCTGCACCTCATGCGCGTTCCTACGTGGATATGAAGCGGATCATGACATATGTCGTGATCGCGACGATCCCCTGTATCCTGTGGGGGATGTACAACACCGGCTATCAGGCTAACTCGGCGATTGCTGCGCTTGGCCCGGATGCGGCCACCGGCTGGCGGATCGCCATTCTGCAGATGTTCGGTATCTCACTGAACCCTGACAGCATCTTTGCCTGTTTCATGCATGGTCTGATGTACTTCCTGCCGATCTACATCACGACGCTGGTCGCGGGTGGTATTTTCGAGGTCATCTTTGCAACCGTACGCGGCCACGAGGTTAACGAAGGCTTCCTTGTAACCTCAATGCTTTACACGTTGATCATGCCTGCATCTGCCCCTCTGTGGCAGGTCGCTTTGGGCATCATCTTTGGTGTGGTCATCGGTAAAGAAGTCTTTGGCGGTACTGGCAAAAACTTCCTGAACCCCGCGCTTGTAGGCCGTGCGTTCCTATACTTCGCATACCCTGCGAACATGTCGGGCGACACGGTTTGGACCCCGGTTGACGGGTTCTCGGGCGCGACGGCTCTGTCTGTGTCGGCCTCGGAAGGCTTTCAGGCGCTGGCGACCGAAGGGCTGACCTGGTGGAATGCGTTCCTGGGTCAGATGCAGGGGAGTTTTGGCGAAACGTCGACGCTGGCCTGTCTGATTGGTCTGGCATTCCTGTTGACAACGCGGATCGCAAACTACCGTCTGATTGTCGGCTGTTTGGCGGGTACTATTGGTCTGACGCTGCTGTTCAACCTGATCGGATCGGACACCAACCCGATGTTCGCGATGCCTTGGTACTGGCACATCGTGGTCGGCGGCTATGCTTTCGGTCTGGCCTTCATGGTGACCGAGCCTGTTTCGGCCAGCCATACCAACATGGGGCGCTATTTCTACGGTGCGCTGATCGGTATCATGGTTGTGCTGATCCGGGTGGTGAACCCCGCTTTCCCCGAAGGCATGATGCTGGCAATCCTGTTCGGTAACGTCTTTGCACCACTGATCGACTACTTCGTCGTTCAGGCAAACATCAAACGGAGGGCGCGTCGCCATGTCTGATACGCAATCCCCAGAACCCAAGGGCGCGATTGCCAAGTTTCTGGCGGCCTCGCCGGACTCGGTTGGCAAGACGATCTTTATCGCTGTTGCGGTGTGCCTTGTGGCTTCGATGGTCGTGTCTGCCGCAGCCGTAAGCCTGCGCCCTGTGCAGGAAGCCAACGCGCTCAAGGACAAGCAGATCAACGTTCTGCAGGTGGCAGGCGTTTACGAACCGGGCGTCGATGTCTCTGAGGCATTTGCCAAGTTCGAGCCGCATGTACTTGAACTGTCGACTGGCGAGTTTGTGGACGACAAGTTTGATCCGGCCACCTTCGACGATCTGGCTGCTGCCAGTGACCCAGAGTTGAGCGTTGCGCTGGACGATGACCCTGCTGGTATCGGCCGCAAGGCTCTGTATCGCGTGATCTATCTGCTGCGGGACGATTCTGGCGAACTGGACAAGGTGATCCTGCCGCTGCACGGCTATGGTCTTTGGTCCACGCTGTATGGCTTCATCGCCCTGGAGAACAACGGGAACGACATCTTCGGTCTGCAATTCTATCAGCACGGCGAAACCCCTGGCTTGGGTGCTGAGGTGGACAACCCTCGCTGGAAAGCACTGTGGAATGGCAAGAAACTGCGCGATGACGCGGGCGATCTGCAGATCACCGTATCCAAGTCGCAACCTGCCGCTGGCCCCGACTTTTACGTAGACGCGCTGGCTGGTGCCACGCTGACCTCGGTAGGTGTCGATAACCTGGTGAAATTCTGGATGGGTGATGCGGGCTACGCTCCGTTCCTGGCCAAACTGCAAGCAGGAGAGATTTGATGTCCCAGACCAAGAAAGAGATGCTGGTCGACCCGCTTGTCGACAACAACCCGATCACTCTGCAGGTGCTCGGTATCTGTTCGGCACTGGCGGTGACCTCGTCGCTGCAGGTGTCGATGGTGATGGCACTGGCGGTGATCTTCGTGACGTCGTTCTCGTCCTTCTTCATCTCGTGCCTGCGCAACCAGATCCCGGGTTCGATCCGGATCATCGTGCAGATGGTGATCATCGCATCGCTGGTGATCCTGGTGGACCAGATCCTCAAGGCATATGCCTTTGAGATTTCAAAAACCCTGTCGGTTTTCGTCGGTCTGATCATCACCAACTGTATCGTAATGGGCCGCGCCGAAGCGTTTGCGATGAAGAACCCTCCGGTTGCGTCGTTCATCGACGGCATGGGCAACGGCATGGGCTATGGCCTGATCCTGCTGCTGGTTGGTTTCATCCGCGAGCTGTTCGGGAACGGGTCGCTGTTCGGCGTCACCATTCTGGAAACCGTCAACAATGGTGGTTGGTACGTGCCCAACGGCATGCTGCTGCTGCCACCGTCCGCGTTCTTTATCATCGGTCTGATCATCTGGGCCTTCCGCACATGGAAGCCGAACCAGGTCGAAGAACGTGAATACAAAATTCAGCAGGTAGAGGCCCACTGATGGAAGGTCTGATTTCACTGGCCGTAAAGGCCATCTTTGTTGAAAACCTGGCGCTCAGCTTCTTCCTCGGCATGTGTACCTTCATCGCCGTGTCCAAGAAGATTTCGACCGCGCTGGGTCTGGGTATTTCGGTCATGGTCGTGCAGGCCATCACGGTGCCCACGAACAACCTGCTGCTCAACTACCTGTTGAAGCCGGGCGCACTAGCTTGGGCTGGTTTCCCCGATGTGGACCTGACCTTCCTTGGCCTGATCTCGTATATCGGCGTGATTGCGGCGATGGTTCAGATCCTTGAGATGGTTTTGGATAAGTACTTCCCGCCGCTCTACAACGCGCTTGGTATCTTCCTGCCGCTGATCACGGTGAACTGCGCTATCCTGGGTGGTTCGCTGTTCATGGTCGAGCGTGACTATAACTTCGCTGAGGCTGCCACCTATGGTCTGTCTTCTGGCTTTGGCTGGGCGCTGGCGATCACCGCGATGGCGGGCGTGCGCGAAAAGCTGAAATACTCGGACATTCCGGATGGTCTGCAGGGTCTTGGTATCACCTTCATCACCGCGGGACTGATGGCGATGGCCTTCATGTCCTTCTCGGGCGTGAAGCTGTAAGGAGGCGTCGATGGAAACGTTTAGCCTGGGCGTCGTCCTATTTACCCTGATCGTTATCGCTCTGGTCGCCATCATTATGGCGGCGCGGTCGAAACTGGTCTCGACCGGTGATGTGAACATCACCATTAACGGCGAGAAAACCATTTCCGTTCCAGCGGGCGGCAAGCTGCTGCAAACGCTGGCGGCCGAGAAGCTGTTCGTGCCTTCTGCGTGCGGTGGCGGTGGTACCTGTGCACAATGTCGTGTGCGTGTGCATTCGGGCGGCGGGTCGATCCTGCCGACTGAAGAAAGCCACATCACCAAGCGTGAAGCAGCCTGCGGCGACCGCCTGTCCTGTCAGGTCGCGGTCAAGCAGGACATGGACATCGAAGTCCCCGAAGAGGTATTCGGCGTCAAGAAATGGGAATGCACGGTACGTTCGAACGAGAACGTTGCGACCTTCATCAAGGCGCTGACGTTGGATCTGCCGGAAGGCGAGGATGTGAACTTCCGCGCTGGCGGCTACATCCAGATCGAAGCGCCGGCCCACGCATTGAAGTACACGGACTTCGACGTCGAGGAAGAGTACCGCGAAGACTGGGACCGCTTTAACCTGTGGCAGTACGAGTCGGTTGTTGCCGAACCGATCGAGCGTGCCTATTCGATGGCAAACTACCCGGACGAAAAAGGCATGATCATGCTGAACGTCCGTGTTGCCTCACCGCCTCCGGGGTCGGAAGGTATCCCTCCGGGTCAGATGTCGTCCTATATCTTCAACCTGAAGCCGGGTGACAAGGTAACCATCTCGGGTCCGTTTGGTGAGTTCTTTGCCCGCGAAACTGAGAAAGAGATGGTCTTTATCGGCGGTGGTGCTGGTATGGCGCCGATGCGTAGCCACATCTTCGACCAGCTCAAGCGTCTTGAGAACCGCAACCGTAAGATCAGCTTCTGGTACGGTGCGCGTTCGAAGAAAGAGATGTTCTTTGTCGAAGACTTCGACACGCTGGCCGAAGAATTCGAGAATTTCGAATGGCATGTCGCCCTGTCGGACGCACAGCCCGAAGACGACTGGAAAGGCTATACCGGCTTCATCCACAATGTTCTGTTCGAAGAATACCTCAAGAACCACCCGGCACCTGAGGATTGTGAGTTCTACATGTGTGGCCCGCCGATCATGAACCAGTCGGTCATCAACATGCTGCTGGATCTGGGTGTGGACCGCGAAGACATCATGCTCGACGATTTCGGCGGGTAAGAGACAAAAAACCGGCGCTCAGGGCGCCGGTTTTTTTATAGACGTAGATCGCTGGCTTCGACCGGCAGAACGGATTTGACGTCGAATATGATGCAGGGGTCCTTTCCGTACGCACGAATACGTGCTGGATCAATCTGCAGAAACTCATGATGCGCAACCGCCAGGATCACCCCGTCATAGGTGTGCGACTGCGGAGCATCGATCAGCGAAATGCCGTATTCATCCTGCGCGGCCGCCGCATCTGCATGCGGATCGTGAACATCCACAGCAATTCCGTAGTCTTTCAGCTCGTCAATAATATCGACGACCCGAGTATTTCGCAGATCGGGGCAGTTTTCCTTGAAGGTCAGGCCCATGACCAGAACGCGGGCAGATCCCACGTCAATTCCGGCACGGGTCATTCGCTTCACAAGTTGGGACACCACATAGCTGCCCATGCTGTCATTAAGCCGCCGACCGGCCAGGATGATCTGCGGATGATGCCCGACGGCCTCAGCTTTGTGGGTCAGATAATAAGGGTCAACGCCGATGCAGTGGCCCCCAACCAAACCCGGACGGAAGGGCAGAAAGTTCCACTTTGTCCCCGCCGCACGCAACACAGCGTCGGTATCGATGTCCAAACGCCCAAAGATCATCGCCAACTCGTTGACCAGCGCAATGTTCAAGTCGCGCTGTGTGTTTTCGATAACTTTGGCGGCTTCCGCAACGCGGATACTTTCGGCTTTGTGCGTGCCTGCGGAAATGATCCGCGCATAAAGCGCATCGACCAGATCGGCGACTTCGGGGGTCGACCCCGATGTCACCTTGCAGATGTCTGAAATCCGGTGCGTCTTGTCGCCGGGGTTAATCCGCTCGGGGCTGTAGCCTGCAAAGAAATCCTCGTTGAACGTTAGGCCTGAAACACGCTCCACAACCGGCACACAATCTTCCTCGGTTGCGCCGGGATAGACGGTGCTTTCATAGATCACCAGATCGCCTTTTTTCAGAACGCTCCCAACCGTTTCGGAGGCGCGTAACAGGGGTGCCAGATCTGGTTGTTTGCCCGCCGTGATTGGGGTTGGCACGGTCACAATGAAGGTGTCGCATTCTGCGAGGGCGGTAGGGTCTGTAGTAAAGGTCAGACCAGTCGCAGCCGCCAGTTCCTCGGGCTCCACCTCTTGGGTGCTGTCCTGTCCTGTGCGCAATGCTTCGATCCGGGCGGTGTTGATGTCAAAGCCGATTACCGGGCCGATCTTCGCAAAAGCGACGGCCAGAGGCAGCCCGACATAGCCCAATCCGATGACGGCGATTTTTCGTGAATTTGGATCTGTTTCGAACATGTGGAAACTCAGCCTACTTTCCGTGGTAATCGCGGAACCATTCCACGAAACGGGCAATTCCATCTTTGAAATCGGTCTGAGGGCGATACCCGGTCAGGCGCTGCAGCAGATCGTTGTTGGCCCAAGTCGCAGGAACATCCCCCATCTGCATCGGCATATAGTTTCGAATGGCTTTCTTGCCGACAGCGTCCTCGATTGCTTCGACGAAATCCATCAGTCGGACCTTGTCGCCATTGCCGATGTTTACCACGCGCCAAGGGGCCGCGGGCGAAAGACTATCGCCTTCCTCAATCTCGTCCGGGCTGTTGGGCCGCACAGGAGGGGTGTCGATCAATAGCCTGATCCCACGAACCAGATCATCGACATAGGTAAAGTCGCGATACATGTCACCGTGGTTGTAGATGTCGATCGGGCGTTCATCCAGAATGGCGTCAACGAATTTATACAACGCCAGATCAGGTCGGCCCCAGGTCCCATAGACCGTAAAAAAGCGGAACATCGTGGTCGGCAGGTCCCACAGATGGGCATAGGAATGCCCCATAGCCTCATTCGCTTTTTTGGTCGCGGCATATATGGTCAGCGGGGTGTCCGCCTTTTCGACTTCGGTAAAGGGCATCGCCTCATTCGCGCCGTAGACTGAGGATGTTGAGGCCATCAACAGGTGCTCGACCTTATGCTCGCGCGCAACTTCCATCACGTTGAAGGTGCCGACAATGTTCGAGTCGATATAGCTGCGCGGGTCTTCTAGGCTATAACGTACGCCCGCCTGACCAGCGAGGTGAACAATCACGTCCGGTTGGAATTCTTCCCCGATCTGCTTCAGTTTTTCGTGGTTTTCCAGAAGATCCTCGGTCGCAGAGAAGCCTGGGTTCTGAAGCAGCATTTGATGCCTGCGGCGCTTGAGGGCGACGTCGTAATAGTCCGTCATTCCATCAAAGCCGTGCACCCGAAATCCCTCGGCCAGCAACAGTTTTGCCAGATGGAATCCAATGAAACCGGCTGTACCCGTGATCAAAACACGTTTCATTTTACCCTCGACCTATAACCGAACCAATTTGCGCATCAGGGATACTGTTGGTCCGCCAAGGTCAAGGGGTATTCTTTTGACGGTCTCAGCCGACAATCATCTGTTTCATGCGCAGGGCTTCGTATTCCAGCTCTTTCAGCCGGAAATGAACGACGTCTCCGATTGTGATGACACCGCGCAGATGACCGTCGCTTAGAACCGGCATATGGCGGAACCGTCCGTCGGTCATGGTTTTCAGGACATCGTTCAACAGATCCTCTGGTGCGCAGGTTTTGACCTCGCGGGTCATCAGATCTTCGACCGATTGCGGCAGGGTTTGGCCGGGCGTGTCCGCCATGCGCCGCACAATATCGCGTTCCGACAGGATGCCTTGTAGCGTACCGTTCTGGTCGGTTACGACCACCGCACCGATCCGCTTTTCCTTGAGTGTATTGACGACCGAATGGATCGTATCATTTGGGCGCACCGCAAACACAGCATCCCCTTTACCCTCAAGCAGCTTCGAGACTGTCGTCTGTGTGTGCGACAGGTTGGATTCAACCGACTGACTTTGTGTGCTTTTATCGGCCTTGTCGCCACGGGTGGGGGGCTGATATGAGGTTGGGGCCATTGGCAATCTCCTCTTTTTTTGAGATGGCTTCCCTTACACCTTACCGCAGCAAAGCAGTCTGTATAGGGTGCAAATTCCCAAACCGGCGAAAACTGCCGCAAATCAAGGATATCCGGCCTGTTGTCTGACCTGTACCTAACCCCGCCCATTGCCGCGCTGATTTTCTTTGCCGTGGTGGTTTGCGGGCATAACTTCAGAATGGCCTGGAAACAGCAGGCCGAGGGATGGCAGAAAAAAGCCTGGCTTTTTGGTGTTCCGGCTGGCATCGGATTGCTGGCACTGGGGTTCTTGCCTCTGAAACTGTGAAGTCGGTTTGACTCTGCAAGGGGCCGCTGGCATATGCCGGGCACGGTTTTCCTCAGGAGGTCTCTCGATGCGCCTTTTGCCTGTTTTGGCTGCTGCAACACTTTTGTCCGGGTGTCTTTTCGACGAAGAGCCCGAAGTTGTGCGCCTGTCCGGTGAGACCATGGGTACCACCTTCAACATCACCGCCATTGGCACGGATGTTGATGAAACTGCGCTAGGTGCAGCTGTCGAAGAGACGTTGGCTGACGTAAATGCCAAAATGTCCAACTGGGACCCAAATTCTGAGGTTTCGACATTCTCGGCGTCTACCAGCACGGAACCGACCGAAGTGTCTGATGAATTCGCACTGGTTATCGCGGCCGCGAACGATGTGCATGATAAATCCGGCGGCACTTTCGATGTCACCTTGGGCCCATTGATCGAGCTGTGGGGCTTTGGTCCGCGCAAGCCGGAAGACCCGGTGCCCTCGGATGCCGAAATACAGGCCGCTTTGGATAGCGTAGGCCAGGCGCGTTTGCTGACGCTGGATGCAGACAAAGGCACTTTGTCCAAGTCGGATGCTGGTGTTGGCATCAACCTGTCCGCCATTGCCAAAGGCTATGGCATCGACGCCGTGGCCGCGACGCTGCGCGAGGCGGGGATCGAGAATTACATGGTCGAGATTGGCGGCGATCTGGTCACCATGGGCCAGAACGACAAGGGCGAGGCCTGGCGGATCGGCATCGAAAAACCCGAGGCTGGATCACAGAACCTGCAACTAATTGTTCAGCTCGACAATCTGGGCATGGCCACCTCGGGCGACTACAAGAATTTCTTTGAACAGGATGGCGTGCGCTATTCACATATCATTGATCCCACAACCGGTCGTCCAATCACGCACCGCACGACTTCGGTGACGGTTCTGGCCGAAAACGCGATGATGGCCGATGCCTGGGCAACGGCGATGCTGGCGTTGGGTCAGGAAAAAGGTATGGAACTGGCAGAAGAGCATAAACTTGCCGTATATTTCATCTCGCGGGATGTGACAGGCGGCGACGATGCCTATATCACTGTTCATAGCACTGCGTTCAAAGACGCCTTGGGCACCAACTGACGGATAGGACCGGAATGAGCACCTTTATCATCGCCTTCTTTCTGCTGCTTATCATCGTGGTGGGCATGTCCTTGGGCGTCATGCTGATGGGAAAAACCATCAAGGGCAGTTGCGGTGGTCTGAACGCGATCTCGGGTGCAGACAAATGTGTGGTCTGCCAGAAAGACGTCGATCCGAACTCTCCCCTGCGCGATCAGCTTCAGTGCAAGCGTGCCAAGAAGATGCTTGAACAGATGGAGCGTCAGGCCTAAGCGCAAATTGCGCTTCGTTATTTCTGCGAAACTGTCTAAAAACTCCTCCGAGGCATATTGGGGGAGGGCGCAGGTTTGGCCAAAGCCAAAAACATCCTGTTCATCATGTTCGACCAGCTACGTTGGGATTACCTGAGCTGTTACGGGCACCCACATCTGCACACCCCTAACATCGACCGACTGGCGGCCAAGGGCGTTCGGTTTGACCGGGCCTATATCCAATCGCCGATTTGCGGCAGTTCGCGAATGTCGACCTATACCGGCCGATACGTTCATTCGCATGGTGCGTCGTGGAACGGTATCCCGCTGAAGGTTGGCGAGATCACGATGGGCGACCATCTGCGAAAGGCCGGTATGGATTGCTGGCTGGTCGGCAAAACGCATATGCGGGCGGATGCAGAGGGTATGGCGCGGCTGGGGCTGGAGCCTGACAGTTTGATCGGCGCGCGGGTGGCGGAATGCGGCTTCGACGTGTTCGAGCGCGACGATGGAATGCTACCTGAAGGGCCGGATGGTTACTATGACCCGGATGGCGCGAAGGAATACAACAAGTACCTGACCGCCAAAGGCTATGAGAGTGACAACCCCTGGCACGACTTTGCCAATTCAGGTCTGGATGCGGATGGCAATGTCCTTTCCGGCTGGTTCCTTAGGAATTCTGCCGAGCCTGCTAACATCGCCGAAGAGGACAGCGAAACCCCCTACCTGACAGGACGGGGAATGGATTTCATGGAGACCCATGACGGGCCTTGGTGCTGCCATCTGAGCTTTATCAAGCCGCATTGGCCCTACATCGTGCCGGAACCCTATGCCTCGATGTATGGTCCGCAGCATGTCGCGCCGGTGATCCGGTCCGAAGCCGAGCGGCAGAATGCCCATCCCGTGCTCAAGGCGTTCATGGACACCAAAGTGGGGCAGGCATTCTCGCGGCAGGATGTGCGCGACGCAGTGATCCCGGCCTATATGGGGCTGATCAAACAGGCCGACGATCAGATGGGTCGTTTGTTTGATTGGATGGAAAAAACGGGTCGGATGGAAGACACGTTGATCGTCCTGACCTCGGATCACGGAGATTTTCTGGGTGATCACTGGATGGGCGAGAAGACCTTCTTTCATGATGCTTCGACAAAAGTGCCGCTGATCATCTACGACCCATCCCCGCAGGCAGACGCGACCCGTGGCACTGTCAGCGATGCGCTCGTCGAATCCATCGACCTGGCACCGACTTTCGTGGACGTAGCGGGTGGCGACGTAGCAGGCCATATCCTTGAAGGGCATTCCCTGCTTCCGATCCTGCATGGGAACCATACGGAAACGCCGCGCGATGTCGTGGTTTGCGAATACGACTATTCGGCCTCGCCTATTGCAGACATGCTGAACGCTTCGGTCCGGGATGCGGTCATGTTCATGGTGGCTGACAAAAAGTGGAAACTGATCCATTGCGAAGGCGGCCACCGACCGATCCTGTTTGACCTTGTAAACGACCCGAACGAGTTGAACGATCTGGGCGACAGCGCGGATCATGCGGATTTGATTGCCGACATGTATGCCCATCTTTTCGCCTGGACACGTCGTCAATCGCAACGCACGACCCGGTCGGAACAGCAACTGATCGAAATGCGGACCAAAAGCCGGGGCAGGGGCGTTGTGGTCGGGGTTTATGACGAAAACGATGCGCCCTTGGACCTGACGGTCAAGTATCGCGGACGAAAAGCGCGCCCCTATCAGGATTACACGAAAAATGGCTAGGGCGAGCGGGCATTAATTCTGGCCATCCGCGCTCAGAATACGGTTCAATTGCCCAAGGTCAGAGGATACAAGACCGAACAAGAGCAGAAACCCGGAGAGCCGCAATGACCGCCCCCAAACCCGTCGTCCTGTGTATTCTTGATGGTTGGGGCTTGTCCGATGACACGCAAGCCAACGCGCCTTTTCTTGCGAATACGCCGACCTTTGATGCGATCATGGCCAACGGGCCGCACGCGACTCTGATCACGCATGGCCCGGATGTGGGTTTGCCAAGTGGCCAAATGGGCAATTCCGAGGTTGGCCATACCAATATCGGTGCGGGTCGGGTTGTTGCTATGGATCTGGGGCAGATTGATCTGGCAATCGAGGATGGCAGTTTCTTTGACACCGCCGCGTTGCAGGCCTTTATCGCCAAGGTGAAAGCAGCAGGTGGAACAGCTCACCTTATGGGGCTGGTATCGGACGGTGGCGTGCACGGTCATCTGAACCACATCGTCGCTGCGGCCAAGGCCATCACGGATGCGGGTGTTCCGGTTGCGGTGCACGCCATCACAGATGGGCGGGACGTGGCCCCTAAATCAGCCTTTACCTATTTGGCCGAGCTTGAAGACCGCCTGCCTGAAGGCGCACGGATCGTCACGGTCAGTGGTCGGTACTTTGCCATGGACCGCGACAATCGATGGGAGCGGGTCAGCGAAGCTTATAATGCGATGATAAAGGGTCAGGGTCGTACGGCCGCAACGGCGCATGGGGCCGTGGATCACGCCTATAATCAGTCGGAAACGGATGAATTTATCGTTCCCACGGTTTTGACCGGCTACGATGGTGTCAAAGACGGCGACGGCTTTTTCTGCCTGAATTTCCGTGCCGACCGCGCCCGCGAAATTCTGCGCGCAATTGGTGAGCCGGGTTTCGCGGATTTCGACACCGGCCCGCGTCCGCAGCTGTCGGCTTTGCTGGGCATGGTCGAGTACTCGGACGGCCACAACGCCTATATGACGACCGTGTTCCCCAAGCGGGATATCGTGAACACCTTGGGTGAGTGGGTTGCCAAAAAAGGGCTGCGCCAGTTCCGTTTGGCCGAGACCGAGAAATACCCCCACGTGACCTTTTTCCTCAACGGCGGTAAGGAAACGGCCGAGGAGGGCGAAGACCGCTTCATGCCGAATTCCCCGAAGGTTGCGACCTATGATCTGCAGCCCGAGATGTCTTCGGCCGAGGTGACGGCCAAGTTTGTCGAAGCGATCGAGGCGGGGTATGATCTTATCGTCACGAACTACGCCAACCCGGACATGGTGGGCCACACTGGTGATCTACAGGCCGCAATCAAGGCTTGTGAGGCGGTAGACCAAGGGTTGGCTCAGGTGGTTGCCGCGTTGAAAAAGGCAGGCGGTGCGATGATCGTCACGGCGGATCACGGCAATTGCGAGATGATGCTTGATCCAGAAACCGGCGGACCACACACAGCACACACGCTGAACCCGGTACCCGTGGCATTGGTTGGTGGACCTGAAGGGGCAACGTTGCGCAATGGTCGCTTGTCCGATCTGGCACCAACGCTGCTGGAGTTGATGGGCCTTGAGCAACCGCCCGAGATGACGGGTCAGAGCCTTCTGTCATGAAGCTCCGCGCGCTCATTCTTGCATTGTGCATTGCGTCACCCGTCGGTGCGCAGAATGATCCGTCTACGGCGGCATTGAACGCCGCACGAATGCTGGAGCAGGCGTCAATCAACTTGACCGAAGCGGACGGGGCGAGAGACCGTGTGCGCGCCCTGACCGAAACGATTCAGGCCTATGAGGCGGGGCTTTCGGCAATGCGTGACGGGTTACGCATGGCGGCGACGCGAGAGGCTCAGCTAACAGCAGAGCTGCGGGCGCGCGAAAAAGACGTGGCACAACTGCTTGGTGTTTTGCAGACAATCGAAACCACGGCCCCGCCGGTTTTGATGCTTCACCCGTCCGGCCCGCTTGGGTCCGCGCGGGCAGGCATGATGCTATCAGAGGTCACGCCTGGGCTGAACGCACGCGCACAGGCGCTGGCGCGGGATCTGCAAGAGGTTCAGACTCTTCGCAAACTGCAGCAAAGTGCTGCCGAAACACTGGTCGAAGGGCTGACCGGCGTGCAGGACGCACGAACCAAACTCAGTGAGGCCATTGCTGACCGCACTGATCTGCCCCGCCGGTTCGTAGAGGACCCGGTCCGAACGGCCATCCTGATTTCTTCGACCGAGACATTGGATGGGTTCGCCAGCGGTCTGTCCGAAATCTCGGAAGGTGAAATCGCGGCGACGGACGCTGATGTGTCGGATCGGAAAGGGCAGATTGCCCTGCCGACTCAGGGGGTGATGCTGCACCGTGCGAATGAGACGGATGCCGCAGGTGTGACCCGCCCCGGCGTGGTATTGGCTACCCGCCCGCGGGCAATTGTTACAACCCCGACTGCCGCAACAATTCGATATCGTGGCCCGTTGCTAGAGCTTGGGAATGTGGTGATCCTCGAGCCGCAACCCGGCTTGTTGTTTGTGTTTGCGGGCCTTCAAGACGTCTATGGCAACACGGGCGAAGTGATCCCAGAGGGTACGCCAGTCGGGTTGATGCCCGGTGAAACGCCCGAAATCGGCGCTATTTTGTCAACAAGCGGTGATGGCACTGGAACTGACCGGTCAGAAACGCTCTATATAGAGGTAAGAGAGAATAACAGCCCCGTGGACCCGGAATCGTGGTTTCGGACCGACAAGGATGGATAAACGAGTATGAAGAAATTTCTGATGGCCGGTCTGGCCGGAACCGTGGCAGGTGTAATCGCAACTACACAGATCGCCGGCCCACTGCTGGCGCAAGAGGCCGACAGCAAGGCTACTGTCTACGAACAATTGGATCTGTTTGGCGATATCTTTGAACGTATCCGCGCCCAATATGTCGAAGAGGTCGAGCCCGAAGAGTTGATCGAAGCGGCTATTGACGGCATGCTGACCTCGCTTGATCCGCACTCCAGTTATCTGTCGCCGGACGACGCTGAACAAATGCGCGTTCAAACCCGTGGCGAGTTCGGTGGGCTGGGTATCGAAGTCACGCAAGAGGAAGGCTTTGTAAAAGTCGTCTCTCCTATCGATGGCACACCGGCAGATGAAGCCGGGATCGAAGCGGGTGACTTCATCACACATGTCGATGGCGAGAGCATTCTGGGCCTGACTCTGGACAAGGCGGTGGATTTGATGCGCGGTCCCGTGGGTTCGGAGATCGTGATCACTGTGGTCCGTGAAGGCGAGCAGGAGCCGTTCGATGTCACCATCATTCGTGACACCATCAAACTGACAGCCGTACGCGCCCGAACCGAGGGAACAAGTGTTGTTCTGCGTGTCACCACCTTCAACGATCAGACGTTCCCCAATCTGCAAGAGGGTTTGAACGAACAGATCGAAGAGGCCGGCGGCATTGATAAGGTCAACGGCGTGGTCCTCGACCTGCGGAATAACCCCGGTGGGTTGCTGACGCAGGCCATCAAGGTTTCGGACGCGTTCCTGAACGAAGGTGAGATCGTCTCGACCCGTGGTCGCGACGCAAACGACGGTGAGCGCTTTAACGCGACACCGGGTGACTTGGCCGAAGGCAAGCCGATCGTCGTGCTGATCAACGGTGGTTCGGCCTCAGCCTCGGAAATCGTCGCAGGCGCGCTGCAGGATCACCGCCGTGCGATCGTGGTTGGTACCAAGAGCTTTGGTAAGGGATCGGTGCAAACGGTTATGCCGCTGCGTGGAGACGGCGCAATGCGCCTGACAACTTCGCGGTACTACACACCGTCGGGCCGTTCGATCCAGGCGCTGGGTGTGAGCCCTGACATCATCGTGGAACAGCCGCGTCCGGCGCCAGAGACCGACGAGGATGAAGCCGACGCCCGCACCCGGTCCGAGGCCGACCTGCGCGGTAGCCTGAACAACGACAGCCTGAGCGAGGACGAAATCCGTCAGATCGAAGAAGATCGTGCCAAGGCCGAAGCCACGGCCGAGCTGCGCGAAGAGGATTATCAGTTGGCCTACGCCATCGATATCCTCAAAGGTCTGTCGGCGTTCAATCCCACCGGAGGACCATCCCAGTAAACCTGACAAGGGCCGCCGATTTCGGCGGCCCTTTTCGCATGGCAGGTCTTAGCTCTCGACCTTGTGCAGTTTTTCTTCATCAAGCATCAAAGCCAGTAGTACGCCCATCGATACCGAAATGGCAGCGAAGACAAATGCCATGTTCATCCCGGCGTCGAAAGCAGAGGCGATGGCTGATTTGACTTTTTCAGCCTCGTCCGAGCTGAGTTTTTCCATGACCGCGCGCGCTGTATCGGTTGTCAGCGTTCCGCCGTTGATGGCCCTTTGATCGGCTGCGGACAGGTCGATCCCGTCTGCCGTCAGTTGTTTGCCCAGATTGGCCAGGCTGGTGGCGTACATGATCGCGGTCGCACAGGCGACGGAAATCGCGCCATAGACCAGATGTGTCATAAAGCTCAGCCCGCCGACCAGCCCCGCTCGTTCTGGTTTGACAGCACATACGGCGGCGGTGCCGGATGGCCCGACGGTCAGCGTCGCACCCAATCCTATCATCGCCATTCCCGGCAGAATCTGGAAGTATCCCAAGCCCGCGGGCAGGGCTACGACGCTCAGCGCGCCAGCCGTTGCGATCACATAGCCCCAGAACAACAACCGCTTTGGGCCAAAGTCATTGTACAGCGTACCAGAGACAATCGACCCGACCGCGAGCAGAACCGTCAACGGAGCCAAGCCGACCGCCGACGCGAACACCGACCAGCCCAGAACTTTCTGCATGTATTGTGGAAAATACAGCAGACCAACGAAGGCGGCCGAGACGTTGAACATATTCAAGCCAAGCGTAATGCGAAACTCGCGGTTCTGCATCATTTGCGGCAACAGCAGAGGTTCTTTTACGCGTTTTTCGACTTTGGGGAACAATAGGAACAGAACCACACTGACGAAAAACAGCATCAGCAGTGGCACCGAGCTCCAGCCCCAATCCGCGCCAACGTCCAACCCATAAAGCAGCAGTAGGACAGCGAACGACAAAATGCCCATTCCTGCAAAATCGATATGTTCGCCCTGCTTGTGCTGCGTTTCACGCTCCATCAGGATCAGGGCGGTGACCATCGAAATGGTCGAAAACACAACATTGGCCAGAAAGAACAGCCGCCAGTCACCGAAGTTCACGGCGGCTCCGCTGATCAGAGGGCCGAAGACATTACCGCTGGTCACGCCTGCAAGGATCATCCCCATGATCATTGCGCGGTGTTCCGGGCGCGAGACTTTGGTAGCCCCAAAGGCCAAGGTGCAGGGCCAGACACAGCCCGCGCCGATCCCCTGAAGCGCACGCGAAAAGATCAGGAAATCAAGGCTGGGCGAGACAAAACACATGATGGACGAAAACAGAAAGATCGTCAGCCCGATGATCATCATCTTGCGATGTCCGAACATATCCCCCATGCGCCCGCCCGCGACCATGGTCATGGCAAAGAACAGCGCATAGATGTTCAGAACCCATTGAGTGCTGGTGATATCGGCGTCAAAGCTGTTTTCGATGGCCGGAACCAAAATGAGCGCGCCGGTAAAGTCGATACCGATGCCAAACCCCGTGACCATCAGGGCAATGACCTTGACGATACTGCTGCGGTCCATGGACGTACCCGGATTGCTGCGGATACGTTAATGATGCACGGAATTTGATTTAAAGATAGGGGGTTGCCACAGCAAGGCCTACCCAGCCTCAGTCTGAAGACGCCTGTGACCGTCGGAATGAGCGCTTTAGCATGTCCAGTTCCGCCCTCAGCAATGCAACCTCAGCCCGCAGGTCCTCGGCCGCCGGTGTCCCAGCAATGATCGTAAATTCCCCGAGCTTCTCTGTGGACTGCGAGTCTCTGATCACAAAGCAATGTACCCCGTCTGAAATCGCAGTGGGTGGCACCTGTACGCTCAGCTCCCATCCATTTTCGGCCTCAGCTATCTGTACATCCTCCAAAATTTGCCCCAGGTAATGGACGTCGATCTGAGGCTCTGTTTGAGCCTGCACATAGGCGCGCCAGATGCCGTTTTTGAACAGTGTTGGGGTCAGGGACGGATGTGTCATGCCAATGCTCTTACAAATCGGCGCGGTGGTGGCGGCAAAGGGTCAGGTCGCGCAGGGTAATGCGGTTCATCGCAGGTTTGGTCAAAACGAGGTCAAGCCAAATCTTATCGATGCGACGTTCGTTCAGCGGCAATTTGGCCAGATCGAAATCCAGCGCATTAGACGGGGCCGACAAATCTAAGGATCGCACGACAGAGTCGGTGTTCGGGCCATGTTGAACATTCAGCCGTGCGGTCACGTCAAGGGGACGTTCAGCCTCAAGCAGCGCATCGACCCGCATGAGGTGCTGTCGGGTCAGACCTTGCTCTGCCTCGGGCGGTAAATCCAGAGACAGGGACAGGAAAGAGCCCGAAAACCCAAAAACCTCAAGGGTCAGACCATATGCGGCCAGATCCCTGTCATCCGTGTTTCGGGTCTGCCTGGCGCTGATTTCGGACAGGGGGCAATCATGGAAGATGGTCACTTGAGGATCGAATGCCGCCTTGCGCGCAACCGAGGCGATACCCGGTCGCGCCAATGGCCCGCGCCACAAGTCCGGTCGCCAGCACCAATCTGTGCCCAACGGTTTGGGAAACTGTTTCGAGCCAACCAAAGGTAAGCTCAACCGTTCGGTGGAATCCTGAATCAGCCGATCCAATTGCGCTCGCAACTTTCGCGCTTCGTCGCGCTGCTGACGCAATTGAGGGATGGGAGCCTCGCCCGCACTCTGCGCGGCGCGCCGCCAGCGCGCAAAAGTCTTGCGGTGTAGGTATCGTTCAAGAATTCTGCCCATGGTCCCATCATTTGAACTTGGCCTTCTTTAGTCAAAGACGGTGGCGAGGATAAGACCAAATTTTTGAATTCCGAATAAATCTGCCTGCCAGTTAACGGGCTTGTGACTGGGCAGGCCCTCTCTGCGCTGCTAAAGGCGCGGCCGTTCTTGCAATCAACCGGCTCTGTGCTTACCGTCCGGCACTTGATTGCTGTGGTTCATCTGACAAGACAGCGTATCATTTTCTAAGGCAAGGCGGGGCATGGAACCCACTCTTTTTGCATTCATTTGGAAACACTCGAAAAAGCAACAGCTTGTGCTTTTGTGTTTGACGGTGTTGTCTTTCCCGTTCCTCTACGCCTCGCTTGAACTGCCTAAGCAGATCATCAACGATGCGATCGGTGCGCCCGGCGATACCGTGACCGTTATGAGCGTGACTTTCACGCAGGTTCAGTACCTGCTGATCCTGTGCTTTGCCTTTCTCGCGACCGTCATCGTCAGCGGGTTGATGAAAATGCGCATCAACACGATGAAGGGGGTTCTGGCCGAACGGATGCTGCGCCGACTGCGATTCACGCTGATCCACCGGACGATGCGTTTCCCGAAGTCTTATTTCGCGACCACCAGCCAGGGTGAGCTGGTGTCGATGATCACCTCCGAGGCCGAACCGATGGGTGGTCTGATGGGCGACGCGATTGCGCAGCCCGTGTTCCAGTTTGGTCAGATGATGACGATCGTCACTTTTCTGTTCATGCAGAGCGTATGGTTCGGGTTGGCCAGTATCGCTCTTATCCCGCTGCAGGCCTGGCTGATCCCAAAGCTGCAGCGTCAGATCAACCTGTTGAACAAAGAGCGTATTCAAGAGGTCCGCCAATTAAGCTCGGAAATCGGGGAAAGCGCGGCCGGGATCAGCGATCTGCGTACGAACGGCGGCTGGCGCTATCGGCTGGCGCAGTTCAGCCATCGGTTGGGGACATTGTTCGAGATCCGGTTCAAGATCTACAACAAAAAGTTCTTCATGAAGTTCCTCAACAATCTGATCACTCAGATGACACCGTTCCTGTTCTTCTCGGTCGGTGGTTATCTGGCGATCAAAGGTGAGGTGACCGTGGGCGCGCTTGTTGCGGCGCTGGGGGCCTATAAGGATCTTAGCGGTCCGTGGAAGGCTCTGCTGACCTATTACAACCAGGTTCAGGATATGTCGCTGCGTTGGGAAATCGTGACCGAGCGGTTTGCGCCTGACAATATGATCCCCGAAGAGCTCTTTGTCGGCGAACCTGAGTCCATCCCGCACCTGACCGGAGATATTGAGCTACACAATGTCACGGTGCGTGACGATGACGGCAAAACGATCCTCGAAGACATTGACCTGATCATTCCCAAGGGCGCGCGTGTGGCCATCCAATCTTCCAGCGCGGCCGAGCGCAGTGCGCTAGCGCAACTACTGACACGAGAAATTCTGCCGGTTCAGGGCGATGTCATCATCGCGGGTCATGACATTCAAAAACTACATCAAACCGTAATCGCAGCGCGTATCGGCTATGCCTATTCACGCCCCTACCTGTTTGACGGTACATTGGGTGACAACCTCTTGATGCCATTGCGGACCCATCCGCAGCATGAAGCGGATGCGAAAAATGCACCTAGCAGGTGGCAGATCGAGGCGGTTCGCGCAGGGAACCCGCCGGATTCCCTGTCCGATGAATGGATCGACCCCGGTTTGGCAGGCCTCGAAGACATCGAGGACATTCGTGATTGGTGGTTCGAGCTGGTCGAGGCAATGGGCATTGATGAATTCATGTTCCGGAGGACGCTGCGATCTCAGTTCGATCCGGAACAGCATCCCATTCTTGCCGGGAAAATTGTAAAGCTACGCGATACTGTTGCGCAGAGGCTCAAGGAAAAGGGTCTGGATAGGTATGTCTATCGATTTGACCCCGATCGCTTCAACCCGGCTGTGCCGCTTGGGGGCAACCTGCTCTATGCTGCGCCATCCCATGACATCTCACCTGATATTCTGGCAGGCGATAGTCGTTTCATGCAGATGCTGCGCCACCATGATCTTGATGATGATGCAATGAGCATCGCAAGCGCGGTGCTTGAGACGTTGAACAAGACGTTCGGTCGGGATGGAACCGATCACCCGCTGTTCTTGCGACTGGGCATGACCAAAGAGATGTTCCACCGACTTCTGGATATTGAGGATCGCCGCAAGGCCAAAGGGGATAGTGAAATAAGCGAAGGCGAGCGGGCCTTGTTGCTGACCGTTCCGTTCCTGCTGACTGCTGAACAGATTGGGCCGGATTTCCCGGAAGAGTACAAAAACAAGATCCTCGCAATTCGCAGCGGTCAGGCCGAGCAGTTACGGGCTTCGTTGGACGGTATGTTCATTCCGGTGACGCCCGAGACGTATATCGGGCGTATGACAGCCATGGAAAATGCGCTGTTCGGGCGCGTATCTTTGATGGCCGGTGCACATATGGATGAGATCGAAGACGTCGTGGCCGAAGCCATGAACGAAGCCGGCCTGCGCCGCCGCGCCGCGGCCATCATCTATGACCTGCCTTCGGGTCTGGGTGGGAACAATCTGCCGACGGTGTTTCAGGAACGCGCAGCCTTCTCGCGCGCCGGGATCAAGCGTCCCGACGTTCTGATTCTGGACAAGGCACTGGCCAGTCACGATTCGGAAAGCCGGTTGAGAACCCGGCTTAAACTGCGCGAGCTGCTGCCTAACTCGATTATGCTGTTCATGGAGGATCATTTTGCCCACCCCGAAGCCTATGATCTTTTCGTTGAGATCAAAGAAGGCCGGATCGACGGCGTTTCGCGCACGCGCCCCGAGGACGAAACCAGCGCGACAAATGATCTGAGCCGTAAACTCAAGATCATCTCTTCGACCGAGCTGTTTTCAGGGATTGATGGCCGAAACCAACGCCTGTTGGCGTTTTCGGCCCAATGGTACGAAGCCGCCGCCGGTCAGATCATCTTTTCGCGGGGGCAGTCCGCAGACGCCGCTTATCTTTGCATTTCCGGTGAGGCCGATTTGATCTGGACCGAAGAAGGCGGCGCGGCACGGACGATTTCGGTGATCGAGCCCGGACGTCTGATCGGCGACTTGTCGGTGATTACGGGCGAACCCCGGCAGCTTGACTTGGTTGCAGTTCAGAATTGCTCCTTCCTTCGGATCGGCGCGGAAGAACTGCGTGCGGTCATTGAAAGCGACGCGGGCGTAGCCTTGCAATTGTTGCAAACGGTAGCGGGGTACCTGTCTACGTTGGCGGAACGAGCAAATGCAGCCAACGCTACATCGCTTTTTGCAGACGCCGACCAAATAGTCCGGGAACCACCCGACAATGTTTGACGCCCAACCCGGAGCCTATTCGGCGCATCAGCGTTTGGTTGACGCCGCACGCACCCGCCCTCAGCTGTGGCGTCTTTTGGTCGGTCTGGCCATTGTGGGTGTCGTCGTAACCGTGTTGAATTTTGTTCTGTTCGGGCTGGCGTCGACACTGGTTTCCGTCGCGTGGGCGCAATCCCTGTTGGCCGGAGCCTCGCCCACAGCGATGTTGGTTCTGCTGACCAGTTTTGCCTTCGTCACTTTCGGAGTGTCGGTTGCCGCCCGGTCTTTGCAGGGGCGGACCCTGAGTTCCATTTGTGGCCCAATGCGCGAAACAACTGCGCAATTCTGGACTGTGTTCAAGGCGTTATTGGTGATTGGGGTCATCGTGACCATTCTTCCACCCTACGACATGGGCGCTACCTTGACGCAGAACCTGGCCTTGTCGACTTGGTTGTTGCTGTTGCCGGTATCCCTTGTTGCGGTACTGATTCAGGTCAGCGCCGAAGAGGTCCTGTTTCGAGGCTACATGCAACAGACTCTTGCCGCGCGTTTCCGTTCGCCTGTCATTTGGTTGGGTATCCCTTCGGTTCTGTTTGCGGCAGGTCACTATGCCCCCGGTGCGGCTGGCGACAATGCACTGCTGGTGGCGATATGGTCCGGACTGTTCGGCCTTTTGGCAGCGGATCTGACCGCGCGGTCAGGAACATTGGGCCCGGCTATCGCATTGCATCTGTTCAACAATATGGTTGCGCTGTTGTTCATCTCATTGCCGGACAGCCTTAGCGGGCTGGCTTTGTTCCTGTTGCCTTACGATATGTCGGACACCGGGATATTGCGGCAATGGCTGTATGTTGATTTCGCAGTGATGATTGTCAGTTGGCTGGCAGCACGGGTTGCGCTCAGGCGCTGATTGCATTTCTTTCCGTAGCGTCTTATTTGACGTCAAAGTCGCACAAGCCAAGGTTCCGACATGAACTGGATCACAAACTACGTCCGTCCCCGGATCAACTCGATCTTCTCGCGCCGCGAGGTGCCTGAAAACCTTTGGCACAAATGCGATGAATGCGGAACGATGCTGTTCCACCGCGAACTGGCGGACAACCAGAATGTCTGCACCCAATGCGGTCACCACATGGCGATCGCACCGCGCGACCGGTTCAAACATCTGTTTGACGGCGGCATCTTTACCGAGGTCGAGGTTCCTGCGCCCAAAGACGACCCGTTGCAATTTCGCGATCAGAAGAAGTATCCCGACCGGATGAAAGCGGCCCAGAAAAAGACGGGCGAGAAAGAGGCGATGCTGGTCGCCACGGGCGAGATTGGCCGGACTCCAATTGTAGCCGCTGCGCAGGATTTTTCGTTCATGGGTGGGTCCATGGGCATGTACGTGGGCAACGCCATCATCGCCGCCGCGCAAGAGGCTGTTAAGCTGAAGCGCCCGCTGGTCCTGTTTTCGGCCGCTGGTGGTGCGCGGATGCAGGAAGGTATTCTAAGCCTGATGCAAATGCCACGGACCACTGTCGCGGTTGAGATGCTGAAAGAGGCGAACCTGCCGTATATCGTCGTGCTGACGCACCCCACGACCGGTGGGGTGACGGCCTCCTACGCGATGCTGGGAGACGTTCATATCTCGGAGCCGAACGCCCTGATCTGTTTTGCCGGGCCGCGTGTAATTGAACAGACCATTCGCGAAAAACTGCCCGAAGGGTTCCAACGCGCGGAATATCTGCTGGATCACGGTATGCTGGATCGCGTGACCAAACGCACCGAGATGCGGGATGAATTGATCACCATCACTCGGATGTTGATGAACCAGCCGCCAGCGATCAAGGGTGACCTGCCGGCACCCGAACCCGAGGATGCCAAGTCCGAAACACCGGCTGAAGACGCGGACGCAAAATGACCTCTCAGACATCGGACGTCATCCTCGAACGGATGATGGCGCTGCACCCCAAGATCATTGATCTGACCTTGGACCGCGTATGGCGTTTGCTGGCCGCGTTGGACAATCCACAGGAAAAACTGCCTCCGGTGATCCATATCGCCGGAACCAACGGCAAAGGTTCTACCCAGGCGATGATCCGGGCGGGGCTCGAAGGGGCTGGCCTGTCAGCACATGCCTACACGTCGCCTCATCTGGCCCGGTTTCATGAACGTATCCGCCTGGCTGGTGATCTGATCTCCGAACCCAATCTGACGGCGGTTCTGGATGAATGCTATGCCGCCAATGGTGGTGAAAACATCACCTATTTCGAAATCACTACCTGTGCGGCCTTGCTGGCCTTTGCACGATCCAAGGCGGATTTCACCTTGCTTGAAGTCGGGCTGGGTGGCCGGTTGGACGCCACCAACGTCGTCCACAATCCCGCGGTCACAGTTATCACGCCCGTATCCATCGACCACGAACAGTTCCTGGGTGACACCCTGGGCAAAATCGCGGCAGAGAAAGCCGGAATCATCAAGCCCGGTGTACCCTGCATAGTAGGGCCGCAACACGACGAAGCGTTAGAGGTCATCGAATACACCGCAGCGCGTCTGGGTGCGCCGCTGCTGGTCCATGGGCAGCATTGGCACGTCACCCAGGAAAACGGGCGTCTGGTCTATCAGGACGAAACCGGGCTTCGTGATTTGCCACTTCCAAACTTGCTGGGCGCACACCAGATTCAAAACGCCGGTCCTGCGCTTGCGGTGCTGCGCCACCTGGATCTTGGCGATGAGGCCTATGAGGCTGCAGTAACCAAGGCCGAATGGCCCGCACGGATGCAGCGACTGAAAACCGGTCCGCTAGTTGAGCAAGCGCCCGAGGCCGAGCTTTGGTTGGATGGTGGTCACAATGCCGCTGCGGGGCAGGCATTGGCCGATCTTCTCGCAACCCTGCCTGCGCGTTCGACCCATATGATCTGCGGCATGTTGAACACCAAGGATGTGACCGGATACCTGGCTCCTCTGGCCAAACAGGCTCAAAGCCTAACGGCTGTGTCGATCCCGGGTGAGGCTGCCACGCTAAGCGCCGAGGACACGGCCGCGGCCGCCGCCAAAGTCAATCTGCCTGCCACAACCGCTGCAAGCGTTGCCGAAGCGGTCAACGGAATCGTAGCGAAAGACCCACAAGCCCGCATCCTGATCTGCGGCTCGCTTTATCTGGCGGGCAACATTCTGCGAGAAAACGGCTGAGCATAGCGCGTCCGCTTAGCTTCATCTGACCAAAAATACCTCGGGGGAGGCGCGCGCAGCGCGGCGGGGGCAGGGCCCCCTATTGCCCCCAGTCCTGATCCTGCATTTCGCGCAGACGCGATGCCGTACGTTCGAATTCAAACGTGCCTTCGCCTTCGACATACAGCATCTCGGGCTCTGCGGCGGCAGAACAGATCAACCTGACTTTCGCCTCATACAGCGCGTCGATCAGCGTGACGAACCGTTTGGCTTCGTTGAAATTGTTGCGGGATAGGCGCGGAATATCCTCAAGAACCAGCACTTTAACCGCTTCAGCGATGGCCAGGTAATCCGCCGGGCCAAGCATTCGGCCGCATAAGTCATAGAAACTGGCCCGCGCCACACCGTTGCGGAATTCCGGCAGTTCAACTGCGCGCCCATTCACTTGCAGGATCAGCGGGTCTGCTGCCCCTCCGGCCAGATCGTTCCAGACGCTGCGAATGCTCGCACGGGCCTCGGGGCCGATCGGAGTGAAGTAGACAGGGGCACCCTCCAGCCTGTTCTGGCGGTAGTCTGTGGGTGAGATCAGTTCCCACACCTCAAGTTGTTCTTTGATATGCGCAATAAATGGCAGGAAGAGCTGACGGTTCAGCCCGTCCTTGTACAGATCATCTGGATGCCGGTTGGATGTGGTGACAACCACGACACCCCCTGCGTGCAATAAGTCGAACAGACGACCAACAATCATCGCGTCGGTGATATCGGTGATCTGCATTTCGTCAAAGGCCAGCACACGCACGGATTTGACAACCGAGGCGGCAACCGGAGCCAATGCATCCTCGACCCCGTCCTTCCGGGCCTTGTGCATGCCCGTGTGGATTTCCTGCATAAAGGCGTGGAAATGCACGCGGCGGGCCGGGATGTCCGCCAGCGAGTCGATGAACATATCCATCAGCATGGACTTCCCCCGCCCGACGCCACCCCACAGGTACAATCCTTTGGGCGGCGGCGGCGCTTTTCGAAAGAACCCGCGCTTAACAGGTTCCGCCAAAGCAGACCGAATGCGTTCGAAATTGGGAAGTACGGCTTCTTGCGCGTCGTCTCTGGTCAGGATGCCCTCGGCCACCTGTTTGTCATAAAGCGAAATCAAACCCGTCATAGTCCGAGGCATACCGCCCGGCTTGCCCGTTGAAAAGCGGCCATTTATCGGACACATCAAATTTGCTTATCCGTGACCGCAAAACTCCTGAATTGACGCCTGTCTCACAGCGAGTAACTTGGCGTGCCTGATACCCCCGAGGACCCCATGCCCCAGTACGCGCGCCTTTTTAACCCCATCCTGATTGTTGGGTGCATCATCATTACGGTCAGCTTTGCCGTACGCGCGTCCTTTGGCGTGTTCCAGATTCCCATCGCGGACGAGTTCGGCTGGTTACGCACCGAGTTTTCCATGGCCATCGCGATCCAGAACCTGGCTTGGGGTATTGGACAGCCGATCTTTGGCGCGATTGCTGAAAAGATCGGCGACCGACGAGCAATTGTGATCGGAGCGCTGACCTATGCCGCCGGCATGGTCTTGTCGGCGTGGTCCGTCACGCCGTTTGAGCATCAGATGTACGCTTGGCTGGTCGGATTTGGTATTGCAGGAACCGGTTTCGGCGTGGTGCTTGCGGTTGTTGGTCGCGCGTCATCAGACGAGAACCGCTCGATGTCGCTGGCAATTGTCACAGCTGCGGGCAGTTTTGGGCAAGTTTTGGGTGCCCCAACTGCCGAATTTTTGCTGAGTTTCATGCCTTGGCAGCAAGTGTTCATCGTCTTCGCGATCGCGATCCTTGCTCTGGTGCTGACCTTGCCCTTTATGCGTGCGCCGCAGGCGGTGACAAAGGCCGAGCTTGAAGAAAGCATGGGGGAAATCCTGGGCAAGGCGTTCCGAGACCCATCCTACACGCTGATCTTCTTGGGCTTTTTCAGTTGTGGGTATCAGTTAGGGTTCATTACGGCCCATTTTCCGGCCTTCGTGACCGAAATGTGTGGACCCATTCAACCGGGCGGCGTTCTGCATTCCATCGGGATCACCAGCACGTCCGCACTTGGGGCCGTGGCCATTTCACTGATCGGGTTGGCAAACATCGTCGGCACACTGTTGGCAGGTTGGGCAGGGAACCACTTCCCCAAAAAGTACCTGCTGGCTGCCGTATATACCGCCCGCACTATAGCTGCCGCAGCCTTCATCATGTTCCCGATCACACCAATCTCGGTCGTTGTGTTCTCGCTGGTCATGGGTTCGCTCTGGCTGGCCACAGTTCCGCTGACGTCGGGGTTGGTCGCGCATCTTTATGGGTTGCGCTACATGGGCACGCTCTATGGGATCATCTTCTTCAGCCACCAGATCGGCAGCTTCCTCGGCGTCTGGCTGGGTGGACGGATGTACGATCAATACGGTGACTATACCATGGTCTGGTGGATTGGCGTCGCGATCGGAGCGTTCAGCGCCATTGTCCATCTGCCCATCCGAGAAAACCGTACTGCGACCGCGGCCGCCTGAGCTAGCGCGCCTCTTCCTCTGTCAGCAGGCCTTCCTGCACCAGCCGGTCTGCCCACCCTTGAGGGCCGGCAAACAGGTGCGTTTGCCACCCGCGGGCCCGCGCGGTTTCAATATTGTCGATCCGGTCGTCGGTGAACAAAAGCGTTTCGGGACGCAGGCCGCAATCTGCCTCGACCATTTCGTAGATCGGGACATGCGGTTTAACTGTTTGCATTCTGCCCGAGACATACTGTTTGTCGAACTCATTCAAGAACGGATACACCGTGGTCGCGTAGTCAAAGTTCTGTACGCCGAAATTGGTCAACGCGAAGACTTTCACGCCCTTGACCCGCAAAGCACGCTGCAGGCGGACCGAGTGTGGGATTTCAGGCGCGGCAAGCTCAATCCACTTGTCATGCCACATGCGGATTTCGTCGCTCCACTCGGGGTACTTCTCGGCCCAATCATAGATCGTATCGGTGAAGTGATGGCCCTGATCGACCAAGTCGTTCATGCCATGCAGATCAACTTCGGAGAACATCGCGCGACGGCGGTTTTCGCCAATGATCCGGTCATAGTAACGCTCGGGTTTCCACTCGATCAGAACGTTCCCGATGTCAAAGATAACGGCCTTTATCGACATTTAATCCTCTATCCGTGCAATTATTGCGTGGGGCGACTGAACCAATCCCGAGGGTGTTTATCAAGACACAACCGCAGCGCGCAGCGCTGCCTGGCCCAACTGCCTCAGGCGCATCTGAGATGCGACAGAAGCAGGCGGGAGGATCAGCCTCGTTGCGCTGCTCTCAATTCGCGTTCCAGCGCGTCCAGAAACCTAGACCGATCCGCCTTGCCAAAGGGTTTGCCGCCTCCGCCCGCGCCTAAGGGATTGGCTGCGCGCAGGTCGGCCATCAGGTCGCGCATGGCTAGTTGCTGGCCGATATTGGCTGCCGTGAACGCCTCGCCGTTGGGGCGGAGAACCCGCGCACCGGCCTCGACACACTTGGCGGCCAACGGGATGTCGGAGGTCACCACAACGTCTCCGGTGCCGCAGCGTTCAGCAATCCACTTATCCGCCTCATCCGCGCCTTCTGCGACGATGACCACCTGCACCAACGGGTTGGCGGAGGGGCGAAGCCCACCGTTCGAGACCAGAGCCACAGGCACTTTGTGCCGCGTGGCGACACGTTCGGCCTCGGCTTTGACCGGGCAGGCATCGCCATCGACATACAGGGTCGTCACGCTTTCTTGACCTCTTTCTTGGCGGGTTCTGCGGGTTTCTTGCGCACCTTGAACTCTTCGGGGATCGGCATCCGGTTGAATGCGTCCAGACCTGCAATTTTATAGGCCTCGGCCAGCGTCGGATAGTTGAACGTATTCTGAACGAAGTAATCCACTGTGCCCTTCAGGTTCAGCACGGCTTGCGCGATGTGAATCAGTTCGGTCGCCCCTTCGCCCACGATTTGCACACCCAGCACCCGCCGTGTTTTCAGCGAAAACAGCATCTTCAGCATACCATGTTCCAGCCCCATGATATGCCCGCGTGAGGTTTCGCGGAATCGCGCCACGCCGACCTCATAAGGGATGCCGCGCTCCTGCAGCTCTTCCTCGGACATGCCACAGGTCGAAATCTCGGGCACAGAGTAGATTCCATACGGGTACCACGGGCTTTCAGGCAGGGTAGGGGTGTCCAACGCATGGCATGCCGCCACGCGGCCCTGTTGCAGCGAGGTCGAAGCCAGCGAAGGATGCCCGATAACATCGCCGGTGGCGTAGATATGAAGGACAGAGGTCTGGTAGGTCTTGCGATCCACTTTGATCCGGTTGCGGTGATCGGTCTCCAGACCTACGGAATCCAGATTCAGCGCCGAGGTCGCGCCCATACGTCCTGCAGCGAACAGCAGCATCTCGGCGCGGACGTGACGACCGTTTTCCAGTGTGACCTCAACATGATCGCCTGCATCTTCGATCTTTTCGACTGCGGAACCCAGGCGCAGATCAACCCCGTTTTCCCGGATTTGGTGCGTGAAATCGTGGATCAAGCGGCTGTCGATAAAATCAAGGAACGTCTCGCGTGGTTCGATCAACGTCACCCGCACGTCCAGCGCCGAGAACATGGTGGCGTATTCTACTCCAATCACACCGGCTCCGATTACGACCAGCGAGCGTGGGATCTCGGCCATCTCAAGAAAGTCGTCACCATCAACCACGGTCTTGCCATTGAAGGGCACGTAGTCGGGGCGATAGGTCTTGGTGCCGGTCGCAATCAGGAACTTGGCCGCCGTCAGGCGCGTTGTTTCGCCCGCATCCGTTGCAACCTCAACCTCGTGCGGGCCAACGAATTTCGCCAGCCCGTTCATGGTTTCCACATGGTTGCGGTTGAACTGATGTTCCAACACGTCAACCTCGTGGTCCAGCGTCATGTGCAGTCGAGCCTTCAGGTCTTCGGCCCTGATCTGATCTTTTACCCGATAAGACCGCCCGTAAAAACTGCGTTCGCGCCAGCCGGACAGGTTCAGAACCGTTTCCCGCAAGGTCTTGGAGGGGATCGTCCCGGTGTGCACTGAGACGCCACCAAACCGGTCTTTGCGGTCGATCACCAGAACGCGCCGTTTCAGTTTGCCCGCTTGAATCGCCGCAGATCGCCCCGAAGGACCAGACCCGATGATAATCAGGTCGTAATCGTAGTCGCTCATGCCTTAGTCTCCGTACAGCGCCTCGGCGTGGAATGTGATGTGGTCTTCCATGAAGGTCGACACAAAAAAGTATGAATGGTCATAGCCCGGCTGCAGGCGGAAGGTTGCCTGCTGGCGACGTTCGGCAATCGCCTGCGCCAGAGTTTCTGGGCGCAGCAGGTCGATGAATTGGTCGTTGGCACCCGTGTCGATCAGTACTGGACCATCGAAGCCCTTTTCCCTCATCATCACAGAAGAGTCGTGTTTATCCCAACGTGACTGATCGCCGCCCAGATATGCGCTTAGTTGTTTACGACCCCAGTCTGCGCCGGTCGGGTTCGAGATAGGCGCAAAGGCGGAAACCGACCGAAAGCGTCCCGGCAGGTTCATGGCCAATGTCAACGCACCGTGACCGCCCATCGAGTGGCCGGTGATGGCCTGGCGGTCGCCATCGATCGGGAAGTTTTCGATCAGGAAAGCAGGAAGTTCCTCGGCAACATAATCCCACATATTGAAATGCGGAGCCCAAGGCTCTTGGGTTGCGTTCACATAGAATCCGGCACCCTGACCCAGATCGTAGTCCTCGTGGTCGGCAACACCTTCACCGCGCGGAGAGGTGTCCGGGAATACAACGGCGATGCCTTGCTCGGCTGCCCACGCCTGCGCGCCTGCCTTTGTCATGGCGTTTTCATGGGTGCAGGTCAGGCCCGACAAATACCACAGAACCGGGACCGGACCATCCTTGGCCTCGGCCGGCAGGAAAAGACCAAAGGTCATGTCGCACTGGCAGGCGGACGAGGTGTGGCGGTAGACGCCCTGGACGCCTCCGAAACATGCATTTTCCGAAAGGGTATCCATCTGGTTTTGTCCTTACGTTAGGTTTGCGCCATGGCTATAGCCACAAGGGCGATACGTAAAGCCTGAGTGCCTGCCGCACGACATTTTTCACAAGAGCTGCGTCAGGGTGTTCCGACCCAGGCAATCACCAAAGGCACGGTCAGAATACTTGCGGCCGTGGACAGCAGGATCGCAGCAGATGCACGGTGCGGTGCAACGCCGTAATGCGCGGCCAGCATGTAGACATTGCCTGCAACTGGCAACGCCGCAGCAGCGATGGCCACTGATGCAGGAAATGCAGCAACGGGAAGAACCCACAGAAGAACGATTGCAACGCAGGCAGGGTGGATGACGAGTTTACAAAAACTAAGCCAGCCCGCGATATGGACGCGCTCGGCCGATTTGCTGGCCAGCGACGCTCCGATAGCGAACAGGGCGCCGGGTGTGGCCGCGCCGCCCAGAATGCTCAGGAAATCGTTCAGTGGCGTAGGGACGGGGATTTGACAGGCGGACCAGAGAAGACCAGCTGAGATCGAAACGATCATCGGGTTCTTGAGCAGCCCGATCCCGATCAGCCGGAAAGTCGCGGGGGTCAGTCGCCCATCACGCCCGCCGTTGATCAGTATGACAATCAATGACGAGAACACGACCAGATCAACGGTCAGAACCAGCATGACCGGCCCGATGGCAGCCTCGGTAAACAGCAGCGCCAACATGGGCAGCCCTAAAAAACCGACATTGCCGATCGCCGCGCATTGCGCCTCGACCGCAGCGGTTGGGATATCAAGCCGCCGTATCCATGCAACCAGAGTGGCCAGGCTGTACACAGCCGCGGTGCCGATCAGGTACCCCAGAACAAGCCTTGCATTGAAAATCTCGGCAAAGGGCAGGGTGGCGGCAAAGCGAAACAGCATGGCCGACAGCGCGAAATAGAAAACGAATTTGGTCAGATAGGCCGTCGCCTCTTCGGTGAAAAAACGACTGCGACCGGCCCAGTATCCCAGGCCGATGATCGCGAAAAAGGGCAGCGTGCGCAGGAAGATATCGACCATGAGGAACTTCGTATCATGGATTTAGCAAGCTGCAAGCATTGTCCGCGCACAGGTTTGGCTTGCGGCCTAAAACCCGTTCCAGTTGCCTAAACAATTGCCTCTGGCCCAGAAACTATGCGAATCGTTGTATCTGAACTGAACGGTTTATACATTCGACACCCATATGAACTAAGGAGAGCCCATGACCGAAGCAGCCGCCATCCTGCGTACAGGCCGAAAATTTGATCAGGTCCTGCGCGGAGCCCGAGAGGTTTTCATGGCGGACGGTTTTGAAGGTGCAAGCGTTGACGACATCGCGCGAACAGCCGGGGTGTCGAAAGCCACGCTTTACAGCTATTTTCCGGACAAGCGCCTGTTGTTCATGGAAGTGGCCCAAGTTGAATGCAAACGGATGGCAGAAAACGTCGTTGCGATGGTTGACGACTGCAAACCGGCCCGCGAAGTTCTGACAATTGCTGCGAGGGAACTGACGGCCTTTCTGGTCTCGGACTTTTCACAACAGATGTTTCGCATCTGCATCGCTGAGCGCGACAGATTCCCTGAGCTGGGCCAGACATTCTATGAGGCCGGACCGCAGAACGGTCAGCACAAGATGGTCGAGTATCTGGAGAAAGCGGTCAACAAAGGTGAGCTTGCCATCGACGACCTTCAATTGGCGGCGGAGCAATTCAGTGAGTTGTGCAAGGTTCGGATCTGGACACGTGCAGCCATCGGAATTCAAAAGAGCTTTTCCAAGGCCGAGATCGACGAAATCGCGCTACAGGCGGTTGAGATGTTCATGGCCCGGTACGGTGCTTAAGTCGGTAGGTTCCAAATAAAGCGAAAAACAACCCGCACCCGGCATCCCGGATGCGGGCTTAACCAGTCACTCGATAAAGGTCTTTGCCAGCCGGTCGCTGATTGGTTGTGACAGATAGCTGATCACGGCACGCTCGCCCGTATTCACGAACAGATCTGCAGGCATGCCCGGGACCAGATCAAGGGCGGCGACTTCGGTTGGTTGATCCGCATCCAGCTTTACCCGCGCCTTGTAGTACGCCTCTCCGGTGCGCTCGTCCTCCAATGCGTCGGCGGAGATGTCGAATATCTGTCCGCTGGCCTCGGGCACGTCAGCCTGAGCGAAGGCGGACAGGCGAATGCGCGTGGATTGCCCGATCTGCAGCTTGTCGATATCTCCGGTTTTGATCCGCGCTTCGACGATCAGTGCCTGATTGGCGGGGACGATATCCATGATCGCCTCTCCGGGGCGAATGACGCCACCCTTGGTCGAGATACCCAAGTTGACAACGCGACCACTGGCCGGGGCCAGCACTTGCGTCCGCTTCAACCGCTCTGCTGCGCCAGTGTATTTCGATCGGATCAGATCAAGCTGCGCATCCACGATCGCAAGTTCTCCGGCGATAACTTCATCGCGCAGCTTTTGCTGGCTAAGCAGGGACAATTGCAATTCCTGAACCTGATCTTCAGCTTGCGCGATTTGAGTGCGCAACGACGCGTCGACGCCACCCAGACGCTCCAGTTCGATCTGACGCGCGCTGACACGCGTGGCCGCCACTAAGCCCTTATCCAGCAGGGATTGCAGGTTCGACAGCTCGACCTGAGTGATGTCGATCTGGTTCTGAGCCGCGCGCCGCTGTTCATTCAAACCTGCGACCTGGTTGCGCAGGCCCGAGATGCGCTGAGCATTGATCTGGGCTTCGGTCTGTCGTGCGCGGGCTTCTGCGTCAAACAGCTGCTTTTGCGTCAGATAGGGTGACAACCAGTGTAAGTGTTCCATTCCATCGCCGAACCCGGCCAACGCGTGTTCTTCGCTGGTCAGGCATGTTTGGTATCAAATTGAGTTGACAATGGATTTTGTATTTTGGATACAACTAGCACAGATTTCGCGACGATGAGAGTCGTCTGGAATTGCTTGACCAACAAAAGCAACGCGAAAGCCGATTTAAAACATTTCTGGGAGACAATCATGAAACTTGGATTTTTGGCGGCAACTGCGGCAATCGCCCTGTCCAGCGCGGCCGCGCATGCCAGCACATTGGTGTATTGTTCGGAAGGTTCACCCGAAGGCTTCGATCCGGCGCTGTTTACAGCCGGGACCACCTTCGATGCCTCTTCGCACCCGATCTACAACCGACTGCTCGAGTTTGAAACCGGGACAACCAATGTGATCCCCGGTTTGGCCGAAAGCGTCGAAGCCAGCGATGACGGTTTGGAATACACGTTCAAGCTGCGTCAGGGGGTCAAGTTCCATTCGAACGACGAATTCACCCCAACCCGCGATTTCAATGCGGATGACGTCATCTTTTCGTTCATGCGTCAGAAGGACGAAGGCCACCCGTATAACCAGGTGTCCGGTGGAACCTGGGAGTATTTTAAGGGCATGGGCATGCCCGATTTGGTCGAGTCCATTGAAAAGGTCGACGACTACACTGTGAAATTCACTTTGACCAAACCCGAAGCACCGTTCGTGGCCAATATGGCGATGGATTTCGCGTCGATCCTGTCGGCTGAATACGCCGACGCGATGATGGCGGCCGGCACGCCTGAGAAGCTGAACACAGCGCCCATCGGTACCGGCCCGTTCTCGTTCGTGGCCTATCAGAAGGATGCAGTGATCCGCTATGCCCAGAATGCCGATTATTGGAAAGACCCAGCGGATGTCGAAAACCTAATCTTCGCGATCACGCCGGATGCCTCGGTTCGGTATCAAAAGCTGAAGGCCGGCGAATGCCACATCATGCCCTATCCGAACCCCGCCGATATTCAGGCGATGCAGGATGACGGTGACATCAACATGATGGAGCAAGAGGGCCTGAATGTCGGTTACCTTGCCTACAACACCACAATGGCGCCGTTCGACAATCCGAATGTCCGCAAGGCGCTGAACATGGCGATCGACAAGAACGCGATCATCGACGTTGTCTTCCAAGGCTCGGGGCAGGTTGCCAAAAACCCGATCCCACCGACCATGTGGGGATATAACGATGCCATCACGGACGACGCTTATGACCCTGAAGCAGCCAAGGCGATGCTGGAAGCCGAAGGTGTCTCTGATCTGTCGATGAAGGTTTGGGCGATGCCGGTGCAGCGCCCGTACAACCCTAATGCGCGTCGCATGGCTGAACTGATCCAAGAGGATTTCGGCAAGATCGGCGTGGATGTCGAGATCGTTTCCTATGAATGGGGCGAATACCTTTCCCGTTCGAAAGATTTGAACCGGGATGGGGCGGTTCTGCTGGGCTGGACTGGTGACAACGGCGATCCGGACAACTTCCTGGCGGTACTGCTGGGCTGTGACGGTCGCGAAGCGTCAAACCGGGCACAATGGTGCCACCAACCGTTTGAAGACCTGATCCTTGAGGCCAAACAGTCAACCGATCAGGCTGAGCGCGCCAAGCTGTACGAACAGGCGCAGGTCATCTTCAAAGAACAGGCACCATGGGCCACCATCGCGCATTCAGTTGTCTACATGCCAATGCGTAACGAGGTGCAGGGCTACAAGGTTCATCCCTTGGGCGGTCACATCTTCTACGGCGTAAGCGTCGAATAAAACACCACTCACTGATCGGAGCCGCCCCAATTGGCGGCTCCGGTTTTCAATATTGGGAGGTCGGCGCACATGCCGGATTTGTCCGAGTACCGTCAGCTGGCAAAGGACATGTCAGTAGACGCCGTGGCACTGGTGCCCGGCCCGAATTTCACCCGCGCATTGGGTAAACCCTTCATGAGCCACGAGCGTCCCTTTGTGGTCGTGATCCCGGCGCAGGGAGCCCCGGCAGCAATTGTGCCCAATCTGGAACTTGGATCATGGGATCTGGTCGGTTTCGATGGCGCGGTTTTCGATTGGCTAGATCAGACCGGATATGACGGCGCATTCGCTGCTTTGGCCGAGCATTTACCGCTAAAATCCCTAGCCGTTGAGGGGCAGGTGATGCGGGTATTCGTGTTCAAAGCCTTTACCCGCGCCATCCCAGATCTGCGCATCGTGGACGGCGAGCGCGAAATCTCGGGCCTGCGCATTATCAAGACGGACGACGATATCGCCGCCTTGCAAGCAGCCATCGATGTTTCGGAACGCGCTCTGGACCGTGTCATTGCGGATGTGCGCGTCGGCCAGACGGAAAAACAGATCGAACAGGCGTTGATTCAAGCGCTTTTTTCCGAAGGCGCAGCCTCACTGGCCTTTTCGCCAATCGTTGCGGCCGGGGACAACTCGGCGCGCCCGCATGGTAAGGCGCGGGCGGATTACCAAATCAAGGCGGGCGAAGCACTTTTGTTCGACTTTGGGGCACGCAAAAATGGGTTTGCCGCCGACATCACGCGGACCTTCTTCGTTCAGGATGTCTCGGACGAGGGCAGGGCGGTCTATGACACGGTACTGCGCGCCAATCTGGCTGGCTTCGAAGCTTGCCGTCCCGGTGTAACCGCTCATGATATCGACGATGCCGTGACCGGAGTTCTCGAAGCGTCGCCTTATTCGGACCGTATCCGTACCAAGACAGGGCACGGTTTGGGTCGTGATGTGCACGAAGCGCCGTATATTATGCGTGGAAACGGTCAGATCATCCGTGCTGGCATGGTCTGGACGAATGAGCCGGGTCTTTATGATCTGGACAATTTCGGCGTTCGGATTGAAGATGATGTCTTGGTGACCGACGATGGTTGCCGCTCGCTAACCAGCTTTCCAAAAGATCTGACAATCATAGGCCGCTGATGTTTGGCTATTTTCTTACACGCCTTGGCATGTTCATTCCGACATTTCTGGGCGTGACGCTGATTTCGTTCATGTTCATCCGGGTGCTGCCGGGCGATCCGATCATCGTGATGGCCGGTGAACGCGGTATGACCGAAGAACGCTATCAGGAGATGGTCGAAAAGCTGGGCTTCGACAAACCTATCCTGCAGCAATACTGGGATTATCTGACCGGTGTGTTGCACGGTGATCTGGGTGAGAGCTTTGTCACCAAGAAGCCGGTTTGGGACGAGTTCTTTGCCCTATTCCCTGCCACGCTAGAGCTTTCGATCTGCGCGATGATCTTTGCGGTTGCATTAGGGTTGCCAGCGGGCGTGATCGCAGCCGTAAACCGAGGCAAGTTCTTTGATCGTGCGCTGATGTCTTCGGCTCTTGTGGGCTATTCCATGCCAATCTTCTGGTGGGCTTTGCTGCTGATCATCGTGTTCTCAGGCAATTTGGGCTGGACGCCGGTCTCAGGCCGGATCGACCTGCTGTACTACTTTCCCAGCGTCACTGGCTTCATGCTCATCGATAGCTTGCTTTCGGGGCAGGAGGGTGCCTTTAAATCGGCGATACGCCACCTAATCCTGCCGACAATCGTTCTGGGTACCATTCCCCTCGCTGTCATTGCCCGCCAGACACGCTCGGCGATGTTGGAGGTTCTTGGCGAAGATTACATCCGTACGGCCCGTGCCAAGGGGTTGGCCCCAGCGCGGATCAACGGGCTGCATGCCCTGCGCAATGCACTGATCCCGGTGGTTACTGTAATCGGCCTGTCGGTTGGTACTTTGCTGGCTGGCGCGATCCTGACCGAGACAATCTTTAGTTGGCCCGGCATCGGCAAGTGGATGGTCGACAGTATCTTCCGTCGTGATTACCCGGTGGTGCAGGGCGGTCTGTTGATGATCGCGGTGATTGTCATGCTGGTGAACCTACTGGTCGATGTCCTCTACGGTATCATCAACCCCAAAATTCGGAGGCGGTGATGGCTGAATTGTCTGCAACTCCATCCAAAACCGAAGATCGCCCCAGCGCATTGCGTGAATTCTGGTATTACTTCAGCGAGAACCGTGGTGCGGTTTTCGGTCTGTATGTGTTTTCCGCCTTTGTCCTGTGTGCGGCTTTTGCTCCCCTGTTGGCTCCCTATGACCCGACCGAGCAATTCCGGGACCACATCCTGCAGCCTCCGGCGTGGCAAGCGGGCGGAAGCTGGGCCTTCCCCTTGGGTACCGATCCTCTTGGGCGGGACATGCTATCGCGGCTGATCATGGGCTCACGCTATTCATTCTTTGTCGGCATCGTGGTGGTCTGTGTGGCCGTGACGGGCGGCGTGATCATTGGCCTGCTCTCTGGGTTCGCGCCCAAATGGGTCGACACGCTGATCATGCGGGTGATGGATATTATTCTGTCCTTCCCTTCGCTTCTTTTGGCTTTGGTTCTGGTCGCCATTCTTGGCCCGTCGCTGACGAACGCCATGATCGCCATCGCTATCGTCTTCCAGCCACATTACGTGCGCCTGACCCGTGCTTCAGTGCTGGCAGAACGGCAGAAGGATTACGTTACTTCCGCCCGCGTGGCCGGTGCTGGCAAGGCCCGGCTGATGTTCAAAACGGTGCTGCCGAATTGTCTGGCCCCCATTATCGTGCAGGCCGCTTTGTCGTTCTCAACCGCCATTCTGGACGCCGCAGCGCTTGGCTTCCTGGGCATGGGTGCACAGCCGCCGACGCCTGAGTGGGGCACCATGCTGGCCGAGGCGCGTGAATTCATCCTGCGCGCCTGGTGGGTTGTGACGTTCCCTGGTCTGGCCATTTTGGTCACGGTGCTCGCCATCAACCTGATGGGCGACGGTCTGCGCGACGCGCTGGACCCGAAGCTAAAGCGGAGTTGATGACATGAGCCTTTTGGATATCCGAAACCTCACCGTCGAATTCGCAACCGCTTCAGGCAAGTTCCGCGCGGTAGACGGAGTCGATCTGTCCGTCGACAAGGGCGAGCTGATGGCCATCGTCGGTGAAAGTGGCTCGGGCAAATCAGTGTCTATGCTGGCGCTAATGGGCTTGCTGCCCTGGACCGCCACGATTACCGCCGATCAGCTGAGTTTTGAGGGCATCGACCTAACCAGCATCTCGGCCCGCGACCGGCGCAAGATCATCGGCAAGGACATCGCCATGATCTTTCAAGAGCCGATGTCGTCGCTTAATCCCTGTTTCACAGTCGGCTTTCAGATCAAGGAAGCGCTGCGCATCCATCTGGGTCTGAACCGCAAAGCCCGCCACCAACGCGCGATTGAACTATTCGATCAAGTCGGTATCCCAGCACCGGAAAGCCGCTTGAACACCTTTCCGCATCAGATGTCGGGCGGGATGAACCAGCGTGTGATGATTGCCATGGCGATTGCCTGTAATCCCAAACTGCTGATCGCGGACGAGCCGACGACGGCTCTGGACGTCACCATTCAGGCACAAATTTTGGATTTGCTGATCCGACTGCGGGATGAGCAGGGGATGGGGCTGGTGCTGATTACCCATGATATGGGCGTCGTTGCCGAAACGGCCGAGCGTGTGCAGGTCCAATATGCTGGTCAGAAGGTCGAGGAGCAGCCTGTTGGCGATCTGTTCCGCACTCCGCGCCATCCTTACACATCCGCTTTGCTGAGTGCGCTGCCCGAGCGTGCTACATCCAAGATGCTACCTACAATTCCCGGTGTCGTGCCCGGTCAGTTCGACCGGCCAAAAGGGTGTCTGTTCAGCCCGCGATGCAAACACGCCGATGATCTGTGCCGCAACACTCCGCCCACGCCGCATGGTGCAGAGTTCGGCAAGGCCCGCTGTCATCATGTCGAAAAGATTACCGCCGGAGAATTGGTATGACCGCCCCCATCGTACAGGCCAGTGCCTTGGCCCGGTTCTATACCGTCAAAGGCGGGTTGTTTTCGAAACCGGTAACGGTCAAGGCTCTGTCTGGCGTGGATTTCGACCTGCAGCCGGGCAAGACTCTGGCCATCGTGGGGGAATCCGGCTGCGGGAAATCAACGTTGGCACGGGTGGTGACAATGATCGAGGAACCAACCTCGGGCAGTCTCACCATCGACGGGGTCGATATCACTCCATCCAAATGGGCAGAAATGCGCGAGACCGTGCAGATCGTGTTTCAGGACCCCTATGGCTCGCTCAATCCCCGACAACGGATCGGTCAGATCCTGCAAGAACCTTTGATTATCAACCGCCGCGACATGGCCGCAGCCGATCGCGAGGCCCGCGCGCGGGAGATGATTGAACTGGTGGGACTGCGACCGGAACATTATGATCGCTATCCGCACATGTTTTCGGGCGGGCAGAGGCAGCGTATCGCCATTGCTCGCGCCCTGATGCTGAACCCGAAGGTATTGGTGCTGGACGAGCCGGTTTCAGCGCTGGATGTCTCGATCCAGTCGCAGATCCTGAACCTTTTGGTCGAATTGCAGGAGAGGTTGAACCTCGCTTACTTGTTTATCTCGCATGATCTATCGGTCGTGAAGCACTTTGCCGATGATGTGATCGTAATGTATCTGGGCCGCGCCGTAGAAAAAGCGCCCAAGGACAAGCTGTTTGCTGCCCCTCGGCACCCGTATTCCAAAGCATTGCTGTCAACGACCCCACGGGCGGATCCCGATGCACGAAAAGATCGGATCAAACTGGAAGGTGAGCTGCCGTCGCCAATGAATATCCCCAAGGGGTGTGCTTTTGCACAGCGTTGCTGGCTTGCAACCGAAGAGTGTCGCACGGCCCCGCCAGAACTGAGCGGCACGGATCACAAGGTCGCATGCCTTCATCCATTGGACTAGCGGAAGGTTCAGCCAGCTTCGCCGCCCCGTGTTTTGACAACCATTGCCAGCAACTCTTCCTTGGTGCGCTGGATGTGTTTGGTCAGCAAATCACAGGCTGCCTCAACTTGCCCTTTGCGAGCCAGCGACAACAACTGCCGGTGGTCTTTCTTGGCTGGTTCGCGCTGCTCCATCACGCTCAGATGCATACGAACATAGCGATCGGACTGCAGATTCACCCTTTGCAGGATTTCATTGGTCAGTCCGCGATCCGCAGCCGCGTACAAGGCCTTGTGATATTCATAATTCAGGCTGCCCCAACGGCCCACGTCGTAGGCTTCGTACGATTTTTCCATCTCATTCAGCAGCCGCTCACAAGCGGCGAAATCCGCTTCGGTCATTTGAGGAATTGCGCGTCTGAACACATCGACTTCCAAAAGCACCCGCAGGTCGAAAATCTCTCCGATCTCGGAAAGAGAATGCGAGGTGACCGATGCACCGCGATTGTTGGTCAGCTGAACCAGCCCCTCGGCATCCAATCGTTTGAGCGCTTCGCGGATCGGCATGCGTGAGACGTCGTAGTCCTCGGCCAGAGCTTCTTGCCGGATCGTTTCGCCTTCGGCCATCTCGCCGCTGAGAATACGTTCGCGCAGGTCGTTTGTGATAACATCTGGCAGGCTTTGTCGTGCAATCGCGCGGGTTCGTGGCATAAGAGTGGTCTCGGTCGGTGAAAACTTGTATCCAAAATACAAAATGAAACGCGGATTTCCAAGGGTGTTGGATTCATTCGTAACTTTGAACGATTCCGAACTTACTGAAGGTTAGAAATGCCGAGGTGAATCATATGCGTTCCAAAGCACCGGTTTCTGGACTGACACAAGAGCAGGCTCTGGAATTCGACCAAATTGACTGGTTTTGCAAAACTGTCATCTGGGCTTGGCATACGCGCCGGATCAGACAACCATGGACTGCAAGATGAACACATCCAACATCCGCAACGAAGGCATGCGCATCGGTGGCAAGGTCGTCTTTACCGATGCCACTGTCCCGGTGCACTACCCGTATACCAATGAGGTTGTTGGTACGGTCCCCGCCGGAACCGCAGAACATGCGCGCAAAGCCTTCGAAATTGCGGCGAACTATACGCCCAGCCTGACCCGATTTGACCGTAGTGAGATTTTGCGGCGTGCGGGTGCATTGATTGGTGAAAAACGCGAATACCTTGCGAAATGGTTGACGTTAGAGCTTGGCATTTGTCACCAGCATTCGATCTATGAAACCAAGCGTGCGCAAGACGTGTTTCAGTTCGCCGCGGCTGAGGCCCTGAAAGATGATGGCGAGGTCTTTTCCTGCGACCTGACACACAATGGCAAGGCGCGAAAGATTTTCACCAAGCGCGAGCCCGTGACCGCCATCAGCGCAATCACACCGTTCAACCACCCTCTCAACATGGTCGCGCACAAGATTGCGCCTTCGATCGCAACAAACAACTGCATGGTGTGCAAGCCGACCGAACTGACGCCGCTGACCGCGTTGACGTTGGCCGACATCCTGTACGAGGCCGGGCTGCCACCCGAGATGTTCCAGGTTGTCACCGGCTGGCCGCAGGACATTGGGGAAGAGATGATAACCAATGAGCATATCGACATCATTACTTTCACCGGCGGGGTGCCCGTCGGCAAGATGATTGCCTCAAAAGCGGGTTACAAACGTCAGGCGCTGGAGTTGGGCGGTAATGACCCACTGATCGTGCTGAACGATCTGAGCGACGCCGACTTGGACAAAGCTGCCGCCATCGCTGTCGCGGGAGCAACGGGCAATTCGGGTCAGCGCTGCACCGCGATCAAGCGCATTCTGGTGCAGGACAGTGTGGCGGACGCATTCGTGCCGCGTGTTCTGGAAAAAGCCAAAGCTATCCGGTTTGGAGATCCGCAGGACCCGCAAACGCAATTGGGTTGCGTGATACACGAGCAAGCCGCTGAATTGTTCGAAAAGCGCGTCCTGATGGCAGCGGAAGAGGGCGCGGAGGTTCTGTATTACCCCAGTCGTCATGGCGCAGTATTGCCACCTATCGTCGTCGACAAGGTACCCCATGACAGCGAGTTGGTGATGGAGGAGACCTTTGGCCCCATCGTGCCGATTGTACGGGTGCCGGATGACGATGCGCAGGTCATGGCGATCTCAAACGGGACCTCGTTCGGGTTGTCGGCTGGCGTGTGCACAAACGATCTGAACCGAGCAATTGCGTTCATCAACGGGTTGAAGGTTGGAACCTGCAATATCTGGGAACAACCCGGGTACAGGATCGAAATGTCCCCCTTCGGAGGGATCAAGGACAGCGGCAATGGCGTCAAAGAAGGCGTGATCGAAGCGATGAAGTTCTTCACTAACGTCAAATCTTATTCGCTTCCCTGGCCCGAATAACTGAGGCCCATTTTTGCGCACAAGATACCGTTGAGGATGCCAGCCGAGACCTTAGACTTTTTGTTCGAATTGAACACCTGGCTGGTGCACCAACCAAGATGTGTGACGCAGTCCTAGCCTCAGGATGGGCACACCTAGCCGCAAAAACGACGTCAATTGGGAAACACTCAGTTCATTTGTCAAACAGAACGAAATCTCATTTCGTAATTTCAGGGATTTTGTGCTAGGGTCCGACAAGATTTTAATGATTTCTTTCAAAGGTAGAATTTTCAGGTGACCGGCGACACAAAATGCACGTTCAAGCTGCGTCCGATGGAGCGGTCTGATCTGGACTCAGTTCTGCCGTGGTTTCAGGATGTTGAAGACCTTGCTCGATTTGACCGAACCACGCGCGTACCGCTCAATCAGGCTCATGCAGAGAGCTGGTGGAAAGATGCATTCGCTGCGCCGGATGCCAGCCGCCAGTGTTGGTTTGTGATAGAAACCCTCGCCGGTGACACCATCGGACTAGCCGGGCTCGACTCAATATCAAACATTAATCGCGATGCTGTGGTCGCAGTTTTCGTTGACAAGGCCACGCGCAGATCCGGCGTGGGAATTCGTGCGGCCGCCTTGTTGATGGATTTGGGATTTCGGCAATTGGGACTGAACAGAATTACGTCATACTACCGCGCAGACAATCACAACAGCCGGGATCTGGTCGCAAAGATCGGATGCCAGATAGAAGGTACGATGCGGCAGGCATGGTTCGCCGAGGGACAGTTTCATGACATGGTTGTCGTGGGCATCCTGCGGGACGACTGGATGGTGCATCGTGAGGTGTTGGGGCAGGAGCTGGACGCAAAAACCGTTGTCTCGCTGGGCCCAACTGATTGTACCGCGTGGTCATGGCCGCCAAAGATCGCAGACAATTGATCTATATGAATAACAAGGGTCTCGGTCGTCAAAAGCGATTTTTGCTATATGTTGAATGCACGTCTGACCTGAGTCCGAAAGAAGAGTATCGCTTGTGAATACGACTGTTCCCAACTTTCCGATCACCCAGAGGCTGGGCGCAGTCTTGTTCGCGGATGTCGTCGGATACTCACGGCTGATGAGTGAAAATGAGTTGGATACCTACAACGCATTAAAATCCCTTATTTCTTTGCTGGAGACATCATGTGCAAAGTATCAAGGGCGCGTGGTTGAGGTGCGTGGCGACGGCATTCTGGCACTGTTCGAAACCGCCACCAGCGCGGTAGAGTTTGGTGTCGAATTGCACCAGATCGCCAGTGATCACAACAAAACACGAGCGCAGGATCAGCGAATCAAATTCCGGGCTGGGGTTCACTTGGGAGAGATTCTGATCGATGAGCGTGGAATCCATGGCGACAACGTGAACATCGCGGCCCGGTTGCAAGAGATTGCTGAGCCTGAACGGGTCTATGTCAGTTCGGCGGTCTATGATCAGGTCTGTAACCGCTTGCGGTACGGGTACGAATTTCTGGGGCCAAAACAGCTCAAGAATATTCTGAACCCCGTTTCTATCTATTGCGTGCGCAGCGAAGTTGCTGGCGCAACTATGGCCGGAACGATGCGCCCTGATATTCAGGGGGATATTCTGGAACGTCCGGACACACCGTCCGTGGCGGTCTTACCCTTCAGCAGCAGCGGTGGCGACGAATCCGACAGTTGGATCGCCGAAGGCTTGACCGACGACATTATCATGAACCTGTCCAAGTTCCGGAACTTGTTTGTCATTGCCCGAAACTCGTCATTTTTCTTCAAGACCCAGGCGATGCCTCCAAAAGAGGCCGCACAGAAACTGAATGTGCGCTACGTCGCACGCGGCAGCGTGAGGCGCTCGGCCAGCCGCATTCGCATTTCGGCGGAGCTTGTCGACGCCAACACTGAACGCACCATTTGGGGCGAGCGGTTTGATCGCAAGATTGATGATATTTTCGACATTCTTGACGAGGTGACGGAGTGTATCGTCGCAGCCACGGCCGTGATGATCGAGTCGCACGAAAAACAACGGATGATCCAATCCATTCCGTCCGACTTGGAAGCCTATGGGTCGGTTTTGCAAGGCCAGCATCATATCTTCAAATACACGCGCAACGATAACCGCAAAGCGCAGAACTTTTACCAATCCGCCCTTGATCGGGATGAAGGATATGCACGCGCCGCAGCCGCATTGTCACGTACGCTGAACATCGACTGGCGATATTCCTGGGCCGAGGATCCGTCACAGGCTTTGGACAAAGCGCTCACACTGGCGCAGCGCGCGATTGAACTGGACCCAACCGATGCGCGGGGTTTCGGAGAATTGGGTTATGTGCATCTGTACCGCAAAGAACACGATGCGGCGATTCAATCCTATGAACGTGCGCTGGCCCTGAACCCCAATGATGCGGATATGCATTCGGATTACGCGGATGCGCTCGCTCATTCCGGTGACAATGAAACCGCGATTACGCATCTTCAGCAGGCGATGCGGCTGAACCCGTATTTCCCGGATCAATACCTGTGGCATCTGGGCGGGGCCTATTACAATCTCAGGCGGTATGAAGACGTGATTGAGACCGTCAACAAGATGAACAACCCGACCGAAGGGCAGCGCATGCTGGCGGCCAGCTATGCTCAGCTGGGCAAAACGGATATGGCAAGCCTGATCCGGGAAAAACACCGTGAAGCGCATCCGAATTTTTCGCTAGACAGGTGGGCGACTATTCAACCGGATCGGTTGGAAGAAGACACCCAGCACTTTGTCGAAGGTCTGAAAAAGGCCGGGTTCTGACGACGAAAGGGCACCCCTGCGGGTGCCCCAGTGGGATAATCTCGCAATTGGCCTCAATCGCCGCCGCGCACCTTTGCACCGCTGACTTTTGCGCCACTTACTTTGGCACCGCTGACTTTGGCTCCAGAGACTTTCGCACCGCTGACCTTGGCGCCTGAGACTTTCGCGCCGCTGATCGCCGGGCTGTCGAAGCCGAAATAGATGTCCAGCAAGACTTGTTCGAACTGTCCTGTCAGCACATCCATGCGGATAGTGTAGTCGGCCTTATCGTAATCCCAAACGCGAATATCGTCGGCGACCTGATAGTCCGCCGCGGCGACGCCGCTTTTTGAGGGTTCCAGCGGGGACCGCGCCATTGCGCCAGAGTCCGCGGCCGCCTTTTCGCCCTTGCCGTGAACCAGGAAGAGACATGGCTCGGGCAGTTCAAAATATGTGCCCTCGTAAGCAAAACCGTAAATTCTGGCCAACTGAGAGTCGTCTCCAAACTGATCACCCAAGAAATTGTTGTTGCCCTTGCCTTTCCGGCGTTTACCTTTTTTTACAAACTCTTGATGGACGAGTTCGTCATTTTTCTGGCGCCAGTACGTTTTGCCCAGTTCATTACCTCTACGAACAAAAACGAACTGGTTGTGCTTTATCGTTGCGCGGCTATCCAGCTTCAGTGTGTTGTTGTCGTCTACCACGGAATAAATACCCGAAACAGAGGTTGATCCGGTTACCACGAGGGCCAAGTCCCCATCTTTGACTTTCACGCCATCGATCTTGTCGTCGGCAATCGGGGGCACCGACGCACCAGAAACTTCCGTGGCGACGTGAACCTTCACGGTCTCCAGTATTTCAATGTCGTGAATCAAACGTCCAAACAACAACACTTCTGAAAAACTGAGCAAGGATTCAGACATACCATTTTCTCCCAATTACGGGATCGACGAAGCCAGATTCCTCATCTACCCCTCAAATCAAACTCGAACTGAAAACTCGAGCAAATGAACTTCAAAAATCACCCCCAGATTGCATGCCACAAAACCGCTTCAAAATAAAGGATTTTGCATCTCAATCTGGGGTCTGCGTACGGACTGAGTTCGAATGGCTGTCTTCATCCGGGTCGGGCAGGCGAGGGCCGGCGGTTGTCAGGCCAATATCGCGCATGCGGAAGTTGCCTTCGATGATGTTGCGAAAGGCTCCACCGGTGATTTCCTGGTCGACTGTCAGCAGGGCTTTTTCCACACCGAAATAGCTGAGCATATCGGCATCCAATCGCTCCCACGTATCGGCCAGATAGGTGCCCAGAAAATCGCGCGCCTCTAGCAAAGCGATCCGGAAACCGTCAGGGTTTTCTGCGTAACGCGCGTCGAAGATTCCCTGCATTACGGTGCTGTAATCCGGCGAGTCTTCCAATCGATCTGACAGGTCCTCTTCTTCGGGCGAAATCAGGCCATGCAACAGCAGACGCTCGTGATAAATATCCACGAAAATGTCGAACATCGCGCCAGTCAAAGGTTCGGACAGGTCATGTTCGCTGGACCATCCGGCGGCGAACTCTGACAGAGAACGGGTATTCGCGGCTATGCGGATTTGGGCGTTTTCCGACAGTTCTGCAAAACGGTTCAGGCGGTTGAACGTATAGAGGTTGCCCCGTGTATTCTCGAGCAACGCATCAACGACTGAACCGAAATGCAAAGAAGCCAGCAGGGCGACCATGTCAGAGGCGGACTCGTGAAACCCATAATACTCTCCACCTGCGTCCCCGTCCGAGGGCATTCCGATTACGCTGTAGATAATGGCATGACCGATCTCATGGGCCACGACATCAAAGTTCAGGCTGTAGGGGCGGTATTCGTCGCCATATTCATGCGTGCCACCGGTTTCGAGAAACCCCCAGCCGATATGCGCGTTGTCCAGGCTGGGAAGCAAAGAAAGCTCTAACCGTTCGAAATCTCGCGCGAAATGCCAGGGGATAGGGCGGTCGAAATATCCCTGCCAGACATCCATGGTGAAATGAGCTGACCCGAACAGATGGGCGGCTTCGAATGATGGATCATCGGGGGCGATGTGAAAGAAGTTTCCAAACTCATCTGGCATGGCCGGGGGTTGAATGTACCCATCCCAAGGCGGCAGATACATGCCCGGGCCGCCAGGGCCAGGTACAATGGCACCATAGGGCGTGGTTTTCCCAACAGGATTTACGGTGTACATGCGCGGTCCGGACGGACCGGGCCCGATACTCCCCTGGGGGGCCGAGATCTCGACGAGTTCTGGCTGCGCGCCCGGTTCCAGAAACGGAGATTGCGGATAGAGCAGGAACCGCGTGCCCGGTTCTTCTTGTTCCATGTTTTCGGGTATGTTCATCACTCAACCTCCCGGGGCCGCGCAGGTGTCGTCTGATCTTGGGCAAGAGACGAATTGGCCTCCGTTTGGCAATACAGGAACTCGGCCTCAATCAAGTCACACAGAGCCGCACGGTCGGACAAACCCAATGAAACTGCATAAGCGTCCAGATTGTCAGGGATTTGCCGACCCAGACGGGTTTCAAAGTACCACAAAATCATCCGCAATTGTTCCGCGCCTGACCGATTTTCTTTCTCAACAGCTGCTTTGGCATGGGCCCGATCCTTGAGTTTGGTATAGAGGTCGGTGCGTCTTAGCTCTGCCAGCAATGGTCCGTTCAACTGGCCTGCACGGGATGCAACGATTGCTTCGATACGCGCGGCGTCGGCCAGAATACCCTCATAACTCGTTGGGCTCAGATCGTTTAATTCCAGCCACTCCAGCAAGTGGGTTTTATGCGACAACCCGGCGCGGGATCTGTGGTCTGCCATGTGCCGGATCAGGGTATCGCGGTCCGGTTTTTGGGCCTGCGCGATGGCTTCTTCTTCGGCGATGATGCTAAGCACGGCGCGAGTACGCAGATCTGCATAGAGCTCGGGATTTAGCCTGAGCTCATCTATGACCGGATGGTTTTGAACCTCGTCTCTGTCCACGCGATCGCAGAGTTGTTTCCACATCAATGTCCGTTCGGTGCGCATCGCTGATCTCGGTGTATGGGTCGCCTGCGATAAGCAGTCGGCCATTTGCACCAGCATTTCACGGGCGTCATTCGCCTTGGCGTCGATTTGGCCTTCGGGAAGCCAATCAACAAACTTGGCAATGCCGGGAAGGGTACCTAGGTCCTGGCTGATATCTTTCCATGTACGCTGCCGATAGTGCCGTTCCTTAGCGTGCGTCAGAATTTCAGCGGCGTTTTTGGGCGACAAAATACCAATGTTTTCAGCATGTTTGACGGTCGCTCGGATCGAGACCATGGGCGTGCTTAGTGGTTGGAAGCCAAGTTCTGCGGGGCTGTGTAACACCGCAACCTCGTCGTCATCCTGCAAGGTTCCGTTCAGGTAATCTTCGAAGATACCGCCAACGCCGATCATCCCGAAGTCAGCCAATTCTGCCGCACGCAGAGCACCCATACTGGCGCTGCCGAAAACCGGAATGCCTTGCTCGATCGCCCAGAGAATTTCTTTGTGCCAGACGGATGGTACGCCGTCGAAAAACCCGTCGATGATCCCGATCGCTGCCGGCTTGTCCCGCGCCGCGCGATACACATCGCCCTGTTGAACGGGAGGCAAAATAGTGGCGTCCAAAATTGCTTTGACGTCGTCAGAGGGCAGGGTAGGGCCAACAAAAACAACGGCTGTCATGCGACCTCACCCCTGATCCGCAGGGCCCTGCTGCCGGGAACATAGTCGGAGTCGTCATGCGGTGCTTCGAGGCCAGGAATGATGGCCCGCACCACAGCAAGGTCGTATTCGTCCCGCGACAGGTCCACTATCACGACTTGCTGAAGGCCGATATCATTCAACTTGCTCAGCAAAAGCGTAAGGTCTTCATCGAATGATTTGGTTGAGTAGGTGGGACAATCCTGAAACCGATCTGTCGGGTCGGCTTGGTCAATCAGATTGCGGACATATCGGCCCCGCTCGGTTTGCGCCTTGTCCGTGAATTCGGCCGGGTCCAGGTCATCCCGCGCACCTGAGATGTAGGTTAGTCGAGTTTGTGCCGCCTCGGTCACGGCGCGCAGCAAGGCGATGGCGCGATCCGGGTGGCAGCCATCTCCGATACCGATATGGCCGGGACGCCCTCCGGTCTCGCAGATCACGCAGCGAAAACTGGCGATCCCGATGTCAGAGGTCGTGTTCCAAATCCCGATTTCCAAATCTGCGGAAGTGATCATTTCGATGGCTTCTTGGCATCGAGGGTCGTCCACCGTAGCGGAGTCGACCCTTGTTGCAGCGGCTTTGTGTGACCACAGGGTCGTCGCGTCCCTTTCAATCAACTCGCAAATCGCGTGGCAACTGGCCTCTGCCAGGCTGTTGCCCGACGCCAGACCATTTGTCGTTCTGGGGAACGCCCGCTGGCCGCCAATTGGCGGCGCAGTGTAGTCTGTGTCGACCATCTCTAGCGGAGCCCAACAGGCGCGTTGGGCATTTAGGTCGAGCCCTTCGACCCAAAGCATGGTGCCCTGCGGATCGAACTGAGCCCCCGTTACGCGCGGCAGGCGATCCACATCCACCACGTCCGCATCGCTGACCAGGTCCGCATATCGAGCCAACCGTTGAGGCAGTCGCACCCGCTCTGCATGCCAGGCCTCAACCGCCTCCATCACGCCTGACGCTTGGGCGGCTTGCACCGAAAGACCTTTGCCAAGGGACACGGCAACTGACCGGGAGTTTGGGCGCGAGACCATCACGGTCGGCAAGCCGATCCGATCGAGACCTGTCAAATTGGCAATCCGGGTGATCCCCATATCCCGAAGATATGGCTGCACGATGCTCAGAGTTTGCCCGGGCTCGCGAAGACGGTGGGTATCATGCAGGTATTTCTTAATTGAATCGTCGGTCATGCCATCGACTTTACGAAAACAAACGTGCCCTTGGGCGCAAAAATAATCTATGTGAAATCAGATTGGTGGATGAACTCTGACAGGTCAACCTAATGTGGGTTTGTCAGAGCTCATCCGATAAATTTAACATAAGACAGATTACACGACTTAATTCTATTTTTAGCGCGCTGTATTAAACCCGCTCGGAGGTTCTTAGCCCTCCAATCTGAACAACATGTTCGACGATCGCATCGACACCCTTTCTGTGGCGAAGCGCGCAGAACAGAAACGGTCGCCCTTTACGCATATGTTCGGCGTCGCATTGCATGACATCCAGGGACGCTCCGACATGCGGGGCAAGATCGGTTTTGTTGATGATCAGGATGTCGGACTTGGTGATCGCCGGCCCACCTTTTCGCGGTATTTCTTCACCCGCGGCGACGTCGATGACGTATATCGTCAGGTCCGCCAATTCCGGGCTGAATGTGGCTGATAAGTTGTCGCCGCCGCTTTCGATCAGGACAACATCCAAATCGGGGTGCCGCGCCTGCATCTCTGCGACTGCCGCAAGATTGATAGAGGCATCTTCCCGGATCGCTGTGTGAGGGCAGCCGCCGGTTTCCACCCCAATAATCCGGTTCTGAGGCAATATCTGCATCCGCATCAGCGCTTCGGCGTCTTCCTGAGTGTATATGTCGTTAGTAATAACACCGATCGAACAGACATCGCGCAGGACTTCTGCCAAGGCCGCAGTCAATGTGGTTTTGCCCGCACCTACAGGGCCACCAATTCCAACGCGCAAAGGGCCATTCATTTTTGTCATGTCCGAAAAATCCTCGAATATTGTGTTTCGTGGGTCATGGATGCGATGTCCGACAGAAAAGCGGTTGAGCTGAGCTCTTCCAGACCCAAGTGTTGTGTGTCTTCGGCAAGGCGATCACACAGCGCTGTCAGATCGCGTATCAGCTTTTGGGCGTCAGTCTGGCCCAGTGGCACAAGGCGCGTTGCACATGCGACAAGGTTGCTGGCGAAAGCCTGCAGAAACATCTTTGTCGTCAGGATCAGTGGAATGCTCTTGAGGCGTGCAGCGCGTCCGACGGCAACCGGATAGGTCAGTTGGTCAAAGTCCAGGTCCCACACTTCCGCCGTCACAGAGCTAAAGGCCTGCCCCAACAGATGCGCTTCCATCAGCCGTTCGGACGAGGCGCAAAACGCCCGCGCCGTGGCGTCTACAGTGTTCAGTTCCTCCGAGTCTTTTGCCTTGAAAGCGGCCGCAAGGAGCAACGCGTCATTCCACCCTGCCCCGTTCTCCAATACGTCCGCGATCCACGCTTTGGTGTCCTGAGCCGAAGCAACTGCGCCGACCTCAATCGCGGCTTCTAAGCCGTGAGAATAGGCGAAGCCGCCAACCGGGTAGGCTGGGGACAACCACTGGGTCAGCGTTAGGATATCGGCGTCAGTGGGTGTGGCCATGAGTCCGGCCATGGCCATATGCGCCGCCTTCTGGTGTGAATGGCTCGACCACTTCGTCAATCTCAGCGCCGAGCTTTTGCAGCATGTCGCGGATAACATGGTTGCGTTGGATCAAAAGGCGACCCTCCTCGATCTGACAGGGGGTGTGGCGGTTGCCGATATGCCAAGCCAGTCGCAAAAGGTTGTCGCCGCGAACCGCCAGCAACTCTTCGGGCGCGGCGATGATTTCGATCTTGCGGCCGTCCTCCAGAACCAGAACGCCACCATGGTCCAGAGATTTGGTTTGAGCCAGATCGACAAGGAAAGCCTCACCATCATCGGTGGCCAGCATCTTGCGGCGTAGGAAGCGGCCATCATAATCCAGAGAAACCTGCGCATGGGCCTGTGCGTGATGGTGATCTTGATAGATGCGGGCGGTTTTTATTGCGGTTGTCATCGGGGCCTCGTGTGTTTTCAGAACATGAAATAGCGCTGCGCCATCGACAGAACTTCGGCTGGCTGACAGGTCAGCAATTCGCCGTCGGCACGCACTTCGTAGGTTTCGGGATCAACCTCGACCTCAGGCGTCGCATCGTTCAGCAGCAAGTCTCGCTTGCCGATATTGCGGGTGTTTTGCACGGCGACGGTCTGTTTCGCCAAGCCCAGTGTATCACCAATCCCATCAGCCTGCGCGGCAGCCGAGACAAATGTGATCGCCGAATGCTCGACCGAGCGGCCATGCGCTCCGAACATCGGGCGGCTGTAGACCGGCTGCGGTGTCGGGATCGAGGCGTTCGGATCACCCATCTGGGCGCAAGCGATTGTGCCGCCCAGCAGAACCATCTCGGGCTTTACACCGAAGAACGCCGGGTTCCACAGGACGAGGTCAGCGCGTTTGCCTTCCTCGATACTGCCAATCTCATGGCTGAGGCCATGCGCGATGGCCGGGTTGATCGTATATTTCGCAATATAGCGGCGGACACGCATATTGTCGTTCTCGCCGGTTTCCTCAGACAAGCGACCGCGTTGTTTCTTCATTTTGTCCGCGGTTTGCCAGGTTCGGATCAGCACCTCTCCGACCCGGCCCATGGCCTGACTGTCGGACGCGATGATCGAGAATGCGCCCATGTCGTGCAGGATGTCTTCGGCCGCGATGGTCTCGCGCCGGATGCGGCTCTCGGCAAAGGCCACGTCCTCGGGGATGGATTTGTCGAGGTGATGGCAGACCATCAACATATCCAGATGCTCCTCGACCGTATTCACAGTGAAGGGCCGCGTCGGATTGGTCGATGATGGCAGCACGTGGTTCTCACCGCAGATCTTGATGATGTCCGGCGCATGGCCCCCGCCCGCGCCTTCGGTGTGGAAGGCGTGGATTGTGCGGCCTTTCATGGCCGCGACGGTGTTTTCCACAAAACCGGATTCGTTGAGCGTGTCGGTGTGGATCATCACTTGAACGTCCATCGCATCGGCCACCGAAAGGCAGCAGTCGATGGCGGCAGGCGTGGTGCCCCAATCCTCGTGCAGTTTCAGCGCACATGCGCCAGCTTTGACCTGTTCTTCCAGCGCGGCGGGCAGCGAGGCGTTGCCTTTACCTGCAAAGGCCAGGTTCATCGGGAACGCATCTGCCGCCTGCAACATCCGCCCGATATGCCATGGGCCGGGGGTACATGTGGTGGCCAATGTGCCATGTGCCGGACCAGTGCCGCCACCCAGCATGGTGGTCAGGCCGGAATGCAGCGCGTCTTCGATCTGTTGCGGGCAGATGAAATGGATATGGCTGTCAAATCCGCCTGCGGTCAGAATGCGCCCCTCGCCCGCGATGGCCTCGGTGCCAGGACCGATGATGATGTCCACGCCAGGTTGTGTGTCCGGGTTCCCGGCTTTCCCGATCTTTGCAATACGCCCGTCCTTCAGGCCGACATCGGCTTTGTAGATGCCCGAGTGGTCCACGATCAGCGCATTGGTGATAACCGTATCGACGGCACCCTCCGCGCGCGTGACCTGAGACTGACCCATCCCATCACGGATCACCTTGCCGCCGCCGAACTTGACCTCTTCGCCATAGAGCCGCGCGTTGTCGCCGATTCCCCCGGTCGCCGCGGCGCCCGCGCGTTCGGCGGCCAGGTCGCGTTCGACCTCGATCACCAGATCGGTATCGGCCAGCCGCAGCTTGTCACCAGTCGTAGGCCCAAACATGGCCGCATAGTCCGCACGGTTGATCGTTGCTGGCATCAGAGCGCCCCCATGACCTTTTGATTGAAGCCGTAAATCCGACGTGCTCCGCTGATCGGGATCAGGGTCACCTCACGCGCCTGCCCCGGCTCGAACCTCACAGCTGTGCCGGGGGCGATGTCCAACCGCATCCCGTGCGCGGCGCTACGGTCAAAATCCAGCGCGGGGTTTGTTTCGGCGAAGTGATAATGTGATCCAACCTGTACAGGGCGGTCGCCTGTATTCGCCACCATCAGCACAACGGTCTTAGCGCCGGAGTTCAGCGTGATCTCGCCATCCGCCGGAAAGAGTTCTCCCGGGATCATTTGTTCAGTTTTGTAATCAGCGCGACAGCAACCAGCGCGACAACAGCCAGACCGACGCCCAAAGTGGCGTAGTCGGTGCCATGTGCGTGGATATGGGTTCCGTTATGAGCTGCCGCAGGACCGGCAAGGATCAGGGCGGGAAAGAGCATTCGGGTCATTTCTGTTTTCCTTTTTCAGCGAATTGGATTGTGGACGGTCACAAGCTTCGTTCCGTCGGGAAAAGTGGCCTCGACTTGAACCTCGTGGATCATCTCTGGCACGCCTTGCATGCATTGGTCGCGGGTGATCACTTCGGCCCCAGCCTGCATCATGTCTGCGACCGAGCGTCCGTCTCGCGCGCCTTCGACCACGGCGTCCGTGATCAAAGCGATCGCTTCGGGGTGGTTTAGCTTGACGCCGCGCGCCAGCCTCTTGCGGGCAACCTCGGCGGCCATTGCGATGAGAAGCTTGTCTTTTTCACGAGGGGTAAGGTTCATGTCATAGCATCCAGCATCGGGGGAGCGTGTCTGTGTTCAACCGGCGCAGAACCGGCAATAGGTTGCGGCGCAGGGCAAAGCCGTTATCCGCCAGAATGCGGATTACCATAAGGTCGTCGTGGATCAGGCTGGCCCCGGCAGTTTCCGGAAGGCCTTGGCGAATGGCGTCCAGATGTGCCCCAGCTGACGCCGAGGCGAAGACAACCAGCGCCATCGCGCCTGCCCCGTTGGCTATGTGCGGACGCGCGAGATGGCTGTGAAAATCACCGGAAAAACGCATCGTATCCAGAAAAACCGGCACGCCCTGGCGGTGGATCTCAATACGGTCGCGCAGGCGGATTTTGGTCAACGTTTCACCCATCGCAGCGCGCCCGAAGATCAGGGGTTCAACCATCAGCATTTGTGCCTCTGGTGCCAATTCGATCTTCAATCGACGATCCAGCGCACTGCCGTTGAACAGGATGGTCTCTTGCGGCAACCAGTTCAGCCGTGCATTGGGTTCAACGGTCAGATGATTGACGATCTGACCGAATTCTTCAGGTTGGGCTTTGTAGGCACGTTCGCAAGCTTGCGTTGTCAGCGTCAGCGTGGTGCTCGATGCTGCCTTGCCGGTAAAACGGAAACTGTCTCCACCTGTCACGCCTCCCGCGGTGTTCAGCAGTACGGCGTCAAGGCCCGCGGAACTCGGTTGCGGGAACAGGCACTTGAAAGACCCGGATTGCCGCAGGGTGTCCAAAACTGTCCGGGAACCCAATTGCTTGGCGCTAAGACTGACCGCCCCTGTCGCCCGAGGCGGCGCTGAGGTTGTGGCGGGCAGTATGGTTGCGAATTGAGTGATGGCGCACCTGTGGGACGTGGTTTGCTGCTATGTTTTCCCTTTCGCGGCAGCGGACACTATGGTGCGACGGGCAACCGGCCAGATTTCCTTGTTCGTCGACTAAATTTACGGCACCTCGCAGTGCAATGGTGAAAAAATAGGCGAAAAACCCACACAACGGTGCCGCGCTTGCCTGAAAACCGCTCATTTCGCACAAAATTGAGCCTGAGCTAGGCAGCTATTCACTTTTCAGCATTTCGGTCAAACTAGATGACCCGATCAATCCAGTTCGCCACTTTCCGACATCAAAATTGCCAGCGGCCGCGTTGATTGGATTTGCGACAGGATGATCATCACTACAGCGGTCAAGGGGATCGCCAGAATGGTACCGGCCAACCCCCACATAGCTGTCCAGATTGTCAGTGAGAACAACACCATGAAGCCGCTCAGGTTCACTGAGTTTCCGACCAAACGGGGCTCGAGAATGTTCCCCACAAAAAGCTGAGCCGCCATCAGCGCCACAAAGGCAACTCCAGCATGCCACAAGCCCCCAAATTGAACGAGGCTGAGCATCACCGGGAACAGGACCCCAAGGATTGAGCCCAGGTACGGGATGTAGTTCAACAACCCGATCAGGATGGCCCAGAACAGGGCAAACTCGATCCCCAATAGCAGCATGATCACGAATGAGATCAGCGCAAGGATGACATTGATCAGCGTCTTGGCGCTGAGGTAGCTGCCGATTTTCTGGTTGATCTGTGCGACGATCTTGAGGGACCGGTCTGACGTTTCGGCATCACCAAATGCCTTCCGAACCTTTTCCGGCATATCGTCGAGGTCGGTCAGAATGAAGATGATGTAGAGGATTGTCATCATCATGACTGTTCCGAAACCCTGAACTGTGGAAAGCGTTCCCTGCAAAAATCCCAGGAAGTCAAACTTTCCTGACAGCGTCTGTTCGATCGTGGACCAATCCGGCAGTTTTTTGACCCCCAAAATGGACATGCCGGATTCAATCAGCGCGTTCAGGTTCGTCTTGTAGCGTGGGATGTTCTGCGCGACAGCCTGCGCATTTGCTTCGAGAAAAACGCCCATCAGCACAAACAGCAGGAAAATCGCGAGCAGGGCCAGCAAGCGCCTCCCGCGGCGCGGAATCTTCCGCAGACCCGGGACTCTTCCGATTGTAGAGGCTGTCGAATCCAGAATGTAGATACCGATGATGCCCAACAGCACCGGCAACAACAGGCTTTTCCCGATAATCAATATCCAGCCAAAAATGACCGCCACGATCAGGCCAGCCGCCAGTTTTGTTACGTTGAACTGAAGCATGGTGTCGCCTTGTTTTGCTTTTCTGTGCCCGGTTTGCCCCTTGCATTCAACCAGCAATCCTATCTTTGTGGCAACTTACGCTATATGGCGGCTGCCGGGTTCAGGGGGTGTTTCCCGCCCTCCAGCGAAACACTGCGCGATCGACATCCATTCGGTCGCGATCGGCCCTTCGACCCGAAGCGAGGTATCCGCGATGTTTCGCGTTTGCGCAGAAACCTGCGCAAACTCAACCGCTGATCCCGTGATACGATTGTCACCCGGCTCGCCAAACTCCCAAACGGCCCCGGACGGTGCGGTCAGCTCCAAATGAGGCATTGCGTCTGGTATCGACTTTCCATTGACCTGATAAGCCCAGCCAAATGTGTTGACGCCCAGGATGACGACATTTTTGATCCGGTCCTGTTCGACCCGTTCAACGCCTAGAATGTCGAACACCTCTTGCCCGTGTGCCCATGTCTCCATCTGGCGAGCGGTGATTGACGAGCGTACAGACATATCCGGCCCGGCCCATTTTACCCTATGCTTGGGATCCAGATCGGCCCAGCGTGATCCAATTTCAGTGTAGAGCGCCCGCCATTCATCGCGCAGCTCATCTCTGCGCAGAGTAATTGCCTCGTTTTCCGCTTTGCGCAGCCCCTCGGCCTTGGCTTTGGTGAACAAGGCACCGATGCGCGCCGTAAAAGCCTCGGGGTCTTGCAGAGACAGGTCAGCCATCTGGTTCCAGTAATGCAGGTGCACAAGGACGTCGTTCAATGTCCACCCTTTAAACTGCGTGGCCGTTTCCCATTGGTCGCCCGTTACGTTGGCCAAGATGGCATACAGCGCCTCGCTCTCGTCCAGAAAGTCCTTTGCCTGTTGCACCGCTTATTCCTCCAACGTTGCGTTCGGCCGTTCGATTGCGGCCAGATAGATTTCTTTAAAGTCCCGTACCACCACCGCCACCGAGGTTGCCTCGTCCATCAGGCCGCCCCCTGCCCGATCCAGTATGGGGTCAGTTGTTTGACCCTTATGCCGCCCGCCCGCGATACAGCCGCTGCGACGTATCGGCAGTGGCCGGGCGCAATGAGTGGGAACTCGATACCAAACCTTTGGCATAGATCCGAGTTCATCTAGCTCTCATCGATCTCGATCATTACAGCTCCCATCGTAAGTTGCTGACCAGCAGACACATGAACGGCGCTGACGACCCCGTCCACAGCGGCCGTGATCTGGTGCTGCATCTTCATAGCTTCAAGCACGGCAAGACGCTCGCCTTTGGTCACCACCTGGCCGGGCTTCGCGGCCACTTCGATCAGCAGGCCTGGCATGGGGGCGATCACGCGTCCTCCGGCTTGGTCTGTTTCCCCACTCCGACCGGGGCGGAGGCGACTGAAGGCCAAACGCCGCGCGCCTATGGCGAGTTGGACCGTGTCATCACGGACCCGTGCAACGACCTCGACAGTCTGGTCGTTGATCTGCGCGCGAATTTTCCCGTTGTGGCATTTTGGAAGACTGATCTCGAACTTGTGGTCCTCAATCCAGACAGTCCAGCCGCCGGGGTGTGCGTTGGCGCGTGCCTTCGTCTGAACCTCTCCGCAGAGCAAATTTGCAGTCATCGGCGGCAAAGCGGCGCTGGACCAGCCGAGCTGATCCGGCGAAACATATCCGGCCATTGCCTTGGCATGCTCCTTGTCAGCCTCCAACAGCAACGCGAGCGCCAAAGCGACATCGCAGTCCTGGGCCGGCGCGGAAGGAAAGCCGTCGGGATAGGTCTGATCCAGAAAGTCAGTCGTTGCCTCCCCTGCCGCGAAAGTCTGATGTGCAAGCACATCGGCCAAAAACTCAGAATTCGTGACTGTCCCCAAAAGCTCCGTTTCCTTCACAGCCTTGATCAGCCTGTTTCGGGCCGTTTCGCGGTCCGGTCCATGCGCGATGATCTTTGCGAGCATGGGGTCGTAGAAAGGTGAGACCTCCTGCCCCGACTGAACCCCTGCATCCACGCGCACGCCCGGGCCGGTGGCAGGTTGCCACAAATCGACAGGGCCGGTTGCCGGTAGATACCCGTTGCTGGGGTCCTCGGCATAAAGGCGGACCTCAATGGCATGACCATCAAGCGATACGTCTTCTTGTGAGATGGGCAGGGCATTGCCCTGTGCGATAGAGATCTGCAGCGCCACAAGGTCAAGGCCGGTGATCATTTCGGTCACCGGATGTTCAACCTGAAGGCGGGTGTTCATTTCCAGGAAATAGAAGGCGCCGGATGGCTCCAGCAGGAACTCGACGGTGCCGGCCCCGCGATAGTTGACCGCGCGGGCCGCCTCAATCGCCACCGCGCCCATTCTTGCGCGCATTTCTGGTGACAGCGTCGGGCACGGGGCTTCTTCTACCACCTTTTGATGGCGGCGCTGGACCGAGCAATCCCGTTCGCCTAAGTGAATGATGTTGCCCTGCCTATCCGCGAAGACCTGCAGCTCGACATGGCGTGCGTTGGAGATGGCTTTTTCCAGTATCAAAGCGCCCGAACCGAAGGCGTTTTCAGCCTCGGATCGCGCCAGGACAATTGCCTGAGGCAGAGCCAACGCATCCGAGACCAGACGCATCCCACGCCCACCGCCGCCCGCGGCGGCCTTGACCATAAGGGGAAACCCTATTTTGCCTGCCTCTGCGACAAGGACTGCGTCGGACTGATCCGCGCCCTCATACCCAGGCACGCAGGGCACGTTTGCGGCGACCATCAGGCGTTTTGCATCGGCTTTGTCGCCCATCAAGCGAATAGCTTCGGAATCGGGACCGATAAAGATCAGACCGGCGGCCTCAACGGCTGCGACGAACTCGGCGTTTTCAGACAGAAAGCCATAGCCGGGATGGATTGCCCCTGCCCCGGCTTCCAGAGCTGCGGCGATGATCCGGTCACCATTCAAATAGCTGTCGCCAGCAGGCCCCTCGCCGATCCAGACGGTTACGTCCGCCAGCGCAACGTGCGGTGCCAGGGCGTCAGCGGTCGTGTAAACCGCTATGGTGCGCAGACCCATGGACCGGGCTGTCCGCAGGATACGCACAGCAATTTCACCACGGTTGGCAATCAAAACTGTGTCAAATGCCATTGGTCATCCCCCTGCCCAATTGGGTTTTCGTTTCTGAAAAAAGGCCGACATCCCCTCACGCGCTTCGTCCGACAACATGCGATCGGCAAAGCTTTCCGCCGCCTCTTGCCGTTGTTCCTCGCGGTTTTGGTAGGGCATCTGGATCAATTGTCGTTTGATCGCTGACATGGCTTGTGGCGCAGCGTCCAAAACACTGTTCTGGACGTCCGCCAGGGCACAGTCCATGTCTCTGGTGGCAGTGATCTGATCCGCCAGACCCAATCCCAAAGCATCCTTCGCGTCGATCATTGCCCCGCTCAGTATCAAGCGCCGGGCGGCGGGCAATCCGATCCGGGCCACCACAAACGGAGCGATTTGCGCCGGCGTCAGACCGATGCGGGTTTCCGACAGGCCAAAGCGGGCCCCTTCACTGGCGATGACCATATCGCCCGTGCAGACCATCCCGAAGCCACCGGCCATGGCCGCGCCTTCGACGACCATGACCGTGAATTGCGGCAGTGCTGCCATGGCATCAAAAAGGTCGGCGGCCTGCAGGCTTAGTCGGATGAAATCCTGCCGCGATGCACCGCCTTGCACGCCGGATTTGAAAGCTTTCAAATCGCCACCGGCGCAAAACCATCCACCACGTCCACGGAATGTGACGCCCTGGATCGGCGCGTTTTGAAGCGCGGCGCACAGTTCCAGCAAGGCGTGTACGCGTTCTTGGGTCAGCGGGTTGCGTTTTTCCGGGTCGTTGAACCATACGGTCAGCCATCGACCCGTAAGCTCAAGGTCCAGATACGGCGAAGTTGGCAGCATGATCAGAACCTGTGAACGCCGTAAGAGGAGGGTTTGACCTTACGCGCGCGGGCCTCAAGGCAAGTTTCAAGGCAAAAGCCCAACACGCGGCGGGTGTCGCGTGGGTCGATGACTCCGTGATCAATGCACCGGCCCGAGGTGTAAAACGCGTTTTCTTGCCGGGTGAAATGTGCCGTGATCCCGGCTTTCTGCGCTGCCAGCGTCTTTTCGTCCGGTTCGATCCCTTTGCGTTTGAATCCCGCGCGCGCCACCATTTCCATCGTTCCAGCCGCCTGTTCGCCACCCATCACACCGGTTGCGGCGTTGGGCCATGCGAACAGGAAATCAGGATCATAGGCATAACCGCACATGCCATAGTTTCCGGCCCCGAAACTGGCCCCGATATAGAGCGTGATTTTGGGCACATCGACCGAGGTCACAGCCTGGATCATCTTGGCGCCATGTTTGATCATGCCGCCCTGCTCATACTGAGTGCCGACCATGAAGCCCGTGATATTGTTGAGGAAGATCAACGGAAGGTCGGCTTGCCCGCATAGCTGAATGAATTGCGAAGCCTTGTTGGCCCCTGCCGGGTCCAAGGGTCCATTGTTGCCAATAATGCCCACAGCAATCCCGTTGATTGCGGCCTGCAGGCAGACAGTGGCCGAGCCGTAGTCCGGTTTGAAATCGTCGAAGTCCGAACCGTCCACGATACGCGCGACAACCTCGCGCACGTCATAGGGAATGCGGTAATCAATCGGCACAATGCCCGCGATTTCCTCCACGTCGTACTTTGGTGGCTGTATCTCAAGACTACGGCGCTGCTGCAGAGATTTGTTCCAGTCCAATCGCGCCATCACACTTCGCGCCATTTCGATGCCATGAGCATCGTCCTCGGCCAGATAGTCCACAAGACCCGAGGTCGTCGCGTGCATCTCTGATCCACCCAGATCGCGATCATTGGCCTTTTCGCCCGTCGCCGCGTAGACCAATGCAGCCCCGGCCAGTGCGGCCATGCCGTTTTGCTTGACCCCGACCACATAGTCGGCCAGGCCCGGCATATAAGCACCACCAGCAGTCGACGGTCCGTGCAGCACCGCGAGGTTGGGCAAGCCAGCGGCCGAATGGCGGGCCAGATTGCGAAACAGCTTGCCGCCATTGGCCCAGAACTCGACCTTGTACTCCATAAGGTTTGCCCCGGCGCTTTCCACCAGATGCACAAAGGGCAGGTTTTGTTTCAGGGCCATGTCTTGGGCGCTCAGGAAAGCGACGCCGGACATTTCAACCATGGCGCCTGCCTTGATACCTGCGTCATCAACGATGATCATGCAGCGCACACCCGAGATGAAGCCGATCCCAATGATCAGCGAGGCACCCGGCACCGACTTTGCCGGGTCATCCGTATCGACGCAAAAACCTGCCAGACCATGCAGTTGCAAGAACGGCATGCCTGGGTCCAGCAGATGCGCCAAACGGTCACGAGGCGTGATCTGACCGCGCGCCTCCATCCGTTCGCGTCGTTTTTCTGACAGCGCAACGGGCCGTGCCTCTAGCGCGCGCATCTCATCGACGAGCGCCAGCATATCAGCCCGGTTCTTTGCAAAGGCCTCAGAGTCGCGGACAACCTGGCTGACAAAACCCATCAGAAATCTCCTTGCTCGGAATTTGCGATCAGTCCCGCCGGGACCTTGACTGGTGTGGCAAGCAGGATTTGGGCAAAGCTTTTACCCTGCGCGTCATTGCGCAGCGAAGCGACGCCGCCCCCGCCTAGAACTTCGTTCAGGACGATGTTCATCGCGTGCGTACCGGGCAGGTAGTACCGTTCGACGGAACCCGACAGAAAATCGGCAAAAACAGCTGACAACGTGTCCTCGGTCAATGCGGACCAGATATAGGGTAGGTAGGCTGGGCTACGCGCGATAACACCGATATTCGCTTTGTCACCTTTATCCCCGGATCTTGCCCAAGCCAGGTCTTCCAGCGGGCGTTCTTCCCAGTCCAACACACTCTGCTCGGCAGGTTTTGGGATATTGGCCCGGACAGGCGCGGGGTTTTGCGGGGCGACTGGTGGAGAGTTGTAGGGAATGTCCTTTCCATCGACGGCCACCCGGTAAGTCAGTATGGTTTCTGGAACCAAAAATGAGAACAGTGCCACCACCGGTGATGGCTTGGGGCGCCCGCCTCCGGTAAAGATGTGCATCCCCGGCGGCGTGGCCAGCGCGGCTCCGGTCAACTCTCGCAGGAACAGGCCCACGGCGCGGGGATCATCGTGCTTCACAGCCGCCTTGAACGAAATCTCTTCATAGTCCCCGTCGCCGGGCCGTCCACCGAACGCTTCGAACGAGACATCGCGGTAATCCGGCGCGCCCATCTGCTGCAGAACAGCGCGAGCGCGGTCCAGACCAGCTTGCGCAAAGACCTTTGCCTTTTGCCGGGCGTCGCGCCCATTGATCAGAAGGGTCAGACCCGCGCGGTATCCATCAGCCCAGGTCACAGACACTTTGAGCTGCCCGGTGGGCGCGCGCCCTTTCGCGCCCGTGACGCGTACCCGGTCAGGATCGGTTTGCTCGAGTTGAACGTTCGAAAAATCACAAATCACATCTGGCAGTGTATACGACTGCGGATCGCCGATCTCATAAAGCATCTGCTCGCAGACCGAAGCAGGTGTCACACAGCCTGTTGTGCCTTCGGGCTTGGTTAGAACAGCCGCGCCATCCGCGCTGATCTCGGCCACGGGGTATCCGATCAGGGCGATATCGCCCGCCATCTCCCAATCGGTGAAATTACCGCCTGTCGATTGCGGGCCGCATTCCAGTAGATGGCCAGCCAGAGACCCTGCGGCGAGCAGATCATATTGGTCATGCTGCCAGCCAAAGTGATACATGCACGCCGCCAACGTCAGCGCGCTGTCCACGCAGCGGCCCGTGATGACAATGTCCGCCCCGGCCTGTAGCGCAGCTACTATCGGGCCCGCGCCGATGTATGCGTTTATCGATGCGATTTTGTCTTCACTGGGCATTGGCGCGCCCGAAAACATCTCGGTTCGGTCAGCAAACTCGGCCACACGCGGCATCAGGTCATCGCCTTCGACGACGGCAATCTTCAAATCCAGTCCAAGTTCAGCGGACATCACGCGCAAGGCCTCGGCGCAGGCGCTTGGATTGACGCCACCTGCATTTGACAAGACCTTCACCCCAGCCTCGGCGATCCGGGTCAGGTTTTGGGCCATGACGTCAGAAACGAAGTCCGCCGCATACCCCTTTTGCGGATCCTTCAGGCGCGCGCGCGCCATGATAGACATCGTAATTTCAGCCAGGTAGTCGTAGACCAAGAAATCCAAGCCCGGCGTGCGCAGCAATTGCTGTGTGGCATGAGGGGCATCCCCCCAGAACCCGCTTGCTCCTCCGATCCGCAGAGGTTTCGTCACGCTACGTCTCTCCCATTTGGATCGCGATCCACGCTTTACAGACCGACTGTTCTGTTTTTATGATTTGTCGATCGCATCGGTCAACAGTGAACTGCCGCCACGACGCCACGGAACATGATGAACATAGCATCAAAGAAACCCTCGGTTCAGGACCGCCGGTCGCGTGACATGCGGGCTAAGATCTGTAACGCGACCGTCGCCTGTCTGGATCAGCTTGGTTACGCCGAGACGACCTTTGCAAAAGTACAGGCCAAGGCAGGTATATCGCGCGGGGCAATTACGCATCATTTCCCCACCAAGCAGGCCTTGGTTGCGGCGACTGCGATGCGCCTTTTGGACAATGCGCAAACCCCGATCTGGAATCGGGGCCGACCCCCGCCCCCCGTTTATGAACTGATCATGTCGTCCTGGGCCAACATCGTGAACTCCTCTGGCGGGCGTGCCATTGTCGAGATCCTGGTCGCCTGCCGGACGGATACCGCCTTGTTTGGACTGTTGGAACAAAGCCTGCGCGACTGGGACAGGTCGAACTTGGATCTGATCTCGGGCCAGTACGTCAGCGTTACCGGAAGCCGCGAAGACACGGACCTTCTGTGGAGCATAGCGCGGAACTTTTTGCGGGGACTTCTGCTGCACGAAAAATTCGTCTCGTCGCCCGAATACCTGACGCAGATGATGGATCGCTTTGCCCGCATGATGGAAAGCCAACTGCAGGTGCTGCCTGAAACACAAATACAGATCGAGGACGCCGAATGACCCTGCCTTCCCCGTTCATGACGCCAGAACGCGATGCCTTTCGGCGAAACTTCAGCCGGTTTGTGGACGCTGAAATCAAACCCAATATCGAGCAGTGGGAAGCGGACTGTGGTATCCCGTGGGAATTGCACGCGAAGGTCGCAGAGTTCGGCGTTTTCGGATTTGGCATCCCCGAGGAATATGGGGGATTGGGGTTTGACAATGCCTTCATGCGCCACGACTACAGTGAGATCTTATTCGGCTGCGGCGCGTCCGGCATTGGCGCGGCACTTGGCGGACGGACGATTTCGATCAGTCCGATCGCCAAATTCGCCTCGGAAGAGTTCAAAAAGACAGTGCTTCCCGAAATCATCGCAGGCCGGATGATGTCATCATTGGGCATCACCGAACCCGGCGCGGGTTCGGACGTTGCCAATATCCAGACACGCGCCGAGTTTCAGGGAGGAAAATGGATTCTGAACGGTGAGAAAACCTATATCACCGGTGGAATGGATGCCGAGTGGTTCGTCATCGGCGCCCGAACCGGAGGGCAAGGCCTAGCTGGTATCTCACTGTTCCTGGTGCCCTATGACGCGCCGGGTTTCAGTCGTACACCACTGGGGCGCAAGATGGGTTGGCACAGTTCACAGCAGGCCACGCTACACCTCGACGATTGCGAAGTGGACCGCAGTGCTTTGCTTGGCCCCGAAAACAAGGGCTTCATCGCGATCATGAACAACTTCAACTTTGAACGCCTTGGGCTGACTTCTGCTTCGCTTGGTATGATGAAGCTTTGTTATTACAGCGCGCTGGAATGGGCGCGTGAGCGGGAAACCTTTGGCAAGCGACTGATCGAACATCAGGTAATCAATCACAAATTCGCCGAGATGTCGGCCCGGATTGATATGAACGAGGCCTATATTGAGCGTATTTGCTGGGCCATAGAACAGGGTTTGATGCCCGTGGCAGAATTGGCAAAGGCCAAGGCACAGGCCACCAAGTCGCTGGAATTTGTCGCCTCTGAGGCGATGCAGGTCTTTGGAGGTGCCGCTTACATGCGGGGCAATCCGGTTGAGCGTGTGTGGCGTGAGATCAAGATCATGGCCATTGGCGGGGGTTCAGAAGAGATCATGCGCGATTTGGCCGTGCGTCAGATGGGATTGTTGGGCGAATAGGTCGGTTCACAGGTCCGAAACCCGATACGTACGCGGGGTGAGGCCTGTCCAGCCTCGAAAGGCTCGAATAAACGCACTGGCCTCGCTGAACCCGCATCTTGCGGCTACGGCCTCAATGGGTAAGTCCGTTGTTGTCAGCAGCCGCACGGCCAGATCCCGCCTGACTTGTTTCCGCAGGTCTGAGTAATCTACGCCTTCACGCTTGAGGGTGCGTCGCAGCCGATGGCTGGGCATGTTTAGGCGGCGACCAATCTCCTCCATATCGGCTAGCCGCCCGTCCCGTGTCAGGATCGTGTCGATAGCCAGCGCGGCTTCAAGCGCAAGGCCAGTCGTCCCATCCATCGGCAGAAACGCATCCAATGGCGTCCGCCGAGCATAAGCCATGGCCTGGTCTTCGGTCCGCACCAAAGGCAATTTCATCAGAGAACGTGGAATTGCCAGCCCGCTGGTCGATTGCTCAAATTGCACAGGCGCTTGAAGGAACATGGCACGGTAGATCGGCGCGTGGATGGGGCTTGCGTAGTCAAACCACGCTCGGTTGACGGCCCCTTTGTTTCCCGCAAGCCAGGCAAGCATGCGATTGACCAGCACCACAATCATTTCAACGGCCAACTCGTTCAGGACCACCCTCCCAGGGATGCGCTCCATCTCGAAAATGGCGCTCTCGCCTTCTTCGCGAAATCGGTAGCGGAAGGAGTTGTCCAGAACATCCATGAATTGCACGGTCCGCCGATAGGCTTCGCCCAGAGTTTCAGCGTGGCTGGCATGTGCCGCAAGAATTGCCGTGCTGCCGATGCGTTGTGGTCGGTCCTGCAATCCGCCCAGTTCGTCATCCAGTGTCAGAGTTACCGTCATGACCAGCTTGACAAAACTGGGATGCGTCATCGGCTGGGTGATGCCGCTCAGCCCGGCGCGTTTTAGTATGGCCGCCGGATCACCGCCACGCCGCGTAACACCCTGCAGAAGATTTTCGGCAAAAACGGCCGGAATGAGAACAGTCATAGGTGTAAGATAATGTCTATTTTTTTGTATCTCCAGATCATTGTTGCCGGTCACCAGCGCTGCCACTTTAACAAGAAAAATTGACGCCGGAGGACCAAAATGGCGAGCGCTGCCTACATTTACGATGCCATCCGTACCCCGCGTTCGAGGGGGAAGGCCAACGGAACACTTCACGAAGTCAAGCCGGTTCAACTGGCCGCAGGGCTGCTGCGCGAAATGCAGAGCCGCCACGACCTGGACACCAGCCGCGTTGGTGACGTTGTGCTGGGTTGTGTATCGCCTGTCGGTGATCAGGGAAGCGATATTGCCAAAGGTGCGGTTCAGGCCGCTCATTGGGATGAAGCGGTATCCGGCGTTCAAATAGACCGGTTTTGCGCGTCTGGATTAGAGGCCGTGAACACGGCCGCGGCCAAAATCGTGGCCGGGCAGGAAGATCTGATGGTTGCCGGGGGTGTGGAATCCATGAGCCGTGTGCCCATGGGCTCGGCTGGAGGTGCCATGTATTTGGACCCCGACATGATCATCGATCAACGCGCTGTGCCGCAGGGTATTGGCGCGGATCTGATTGCGACTATCGACGGCTACAGCCGTGAGGACGTGGATGCGTTTGCGATGGAAAGCCAACGCCGCGCGGCGCATGCGCGAGACAGCGGTTGGTTCGATAAGTCTGTGGTGCCCGTCCGGGACGAAGGCGGCCTTACCATCCTCGAAAGGGATGACTTCATTAAGCCTGATACAGACATGCAGAAACTGGGGGCGCTTAATCCGTCCTTTGCCGCGATGGGGAGCTACGGTTTTGACGAGATGGCGTTGTCGAAATACCCCGAAGTTGCGCGCATCAACCATGTTCACACGCCGGGAAACTCTTCTGGCATCGTGGATGGATCGGCGACGGTGCTGATCGGCTCGGAACAGGCGGGCAAGGATCTGGGGCTTGAACCACGCGGGAGTATTGTGCAGGCCGCAATGATCTCGACGGATCCGGTCATCATGCTGGCTGGTCCTGGGCCAGCCGCTAAAAAGTGCCTGAATAAGGCCGGATTGACCGTAGATGACATCGACCTGTGGGAAATCAACGAAGCGTTCGCCTCGGTCGCGATGCGGTACATGAAGGATCTGGGCATCGACCACGAAATCACCAACGTCAACGGCGGCTCTATTGCTATGGGTCACCCTCTGGGTGCAACCGGCGCGATGCTGGTGTCGACCATGTTGGACGAACTGGAAAGGCGCAATGCCAAACGCGCCATGCTGTCGCTGTGCATCGGCGGTGGAATGGGCATCTCGACCCTGATCGAGCGCGTGTAAGGAGGTATCTGACACATGGCATTCGCATACGACAAAGACGCCAGCGGCATCGTGACGGTCACCATGGATATGGATGGCCCTGTAAACGCGATGAACAACGCCTTTTTGCCCTTGTTCTGCGACACGATGGACCGGATAGAAGCTGAAGATGGCCTGACAGGGGTCATCTGGACTTCGGCAAAGGAAACCTTCTTTGCGGGCGGCGACCTGAACATGCTTAAGTCGGTCACCCCGGACGGCGTTGAGGCGCTCTTTGAAAGCGTAGAGGGCACCAAAGCTGTCATGCGGCGGATGGAAAAGCTGCCGGTTCCGGTTGTGGCCGCGATCAATGGTGCGGCGCTTGGCGGTGGATATGAGTTGTGCCTAGCTTGCAACTATCGCATCGCCGCTGACAATCCAAAATCCAAGATTGGCCTCCCCGAGGTCACGCTCGGCCTGTTGCCCGGCGGTGGCGGAACAGTGCGCCTGACATGGTTGCTGGGTTTGGAGGCAGCTATGCCGTTTCTTTTGGAAGGCCATCAGGTCTCACCCGCAAAGGCGTTGACTGCTGGGTTGGTGCACGAGGTCGTTGCCCCTGATCAGCTTTTGGATCGCGCAAAAGAGTACATCCTATCGGTTCAGGGCGACATCTCCGCTGTCACGCAGCCTTGGGACACTACAGGCTACAAAATCCCCGGTGGACCATCGGCTTCGCCCAAGAACGCACCTCGGATTGCCGGTGCGGCTGCGATGCTGTTCAAAAAGACCAGGGGATTGCTGCCCGGACCCGCACGCATTCTGGACATCATGACCGAAGCGGCAGGTCGCGTCGATTTTGATACCGCGCAGCGTTACGAAAGCCGCCGTTTCGCTTCTCTGGCGCCGATGCCATCAACCAAGAATATGATCGAGACCCTGTTCTTCGGTATGAACAAGGTGAATGGCGGTGCCTCGCGCCCCAAGGGCATTCCACGCTCGAAAGTAGAGCGTCTGGGCATTCTGGGCGCAGGAATGATGGGTCAGGGTATTGCTTACTCGGCTGCTATGGCGGGGGTGCCGGTGGTTCTGAAGGACATGACGCTGGAAGCGGCCGAACGTGGCAAGGCCTATACCGAGAAGTTGTTGAACAAGCGCGTCGGCAAAGGTCGGATGACCGCTGAAGAACGCGACGCGGTTCTCGCCCTGATTACACCGACCGACAAGGCCGAGGACATCAAAGGATGCGATCTGATCATCGAAGCAGTATTTGAACGTATTGATGTCAAGAATGCGGTTCTGGCTGAGCACGAGGATCTTTTGGCCGAGGATGGATTTTGGGGCTCAAACACTTCCACTCTGCCGATCACGCGTCTGGCCGAGGGCTCGTCGCGTCCAGAAAACTTTGTCGGCCTGCACTTCTTTTCACCGGCCGACAAGATGCCATTGCTTGAAATCATCGCAGGCGACAAAACATCGGACGAAACCCTTGCACGCGCCATTGACTTTGCGCGCCAGATCAAAAAGACACCGATCATCGTGGGCGACAAAACCGGGTTCTACACGTCCCGCACCATCGGAACCAAGATATTGGAGGCTGTGCAACTCGTCGCAGAAGGACAAGACCCCGTGCGTGTCGATAACCTGTCCCGCTTGACGGGGATGCCCACGGGTATGTTGTCCCTGTTGGACGAAGTTCAGTTAAAACTGATCCACGACATCTACACCACGCAGGTCGGCATGGGCCTTGTCGACCCGGCGGAAGAGGCGACGCCCGAAGCCCGAAACATGATCGCCGAACTAGTGACTGACCATGACCGCAAAGGCCGCGCGACCGGCAAGGGGTTCTATGACTATACCGCCGAAGGCAAGGAGATCTGGCCGGGTTTGACAGTGTGGCGCAAAGAGGATGCGGTTCTGCCCGATCAAGACATTCAGGACCGAATCATTTTCCGAGCAGTTCTGGAAACTCTGCGCTGTCTGGAAGAAGGCGTTTTGCGTTCAGTCGCCGACGGGAATGTTGGTTCCATTCTGGGTATTGGCGCTCCTGTCCACACGGGCGGTTACATCCAGTTCGTCAACACCTATGGTCTGGGTCGCTTTGTTGAACGGTGCGAGGAATTGACCCGACGTTACGGCGAGCGGTTTACTCCTTCGGAGATCCTAATGAGGCACGCGGCGAAGCAGTTGGAGTTCCACTGAACAGTTTGTGAAAACGGTAAGAGGGCTGCCCTCTTACCGCCTTTTTTGACAGGTAAAAGTGCACCCTGCGTTTAAGATTGAATTTGCATCGCCGTTGATAGCCCAAAGTCGCCGATCTGGCGCGCGGTGCGAGACAGACAGCGGCCGGTGGAGATGAACCTGCGGTCAATTGCATCCGCACCGTATTCCAGTTCTTCCGGGGTCATCTGTTTGGGTAGGAACACCGCATGAGAACCATCGTAGTCCCCCCAATCATCCGACAACAACCGCCCTTCAGCTTCTAGCTGTTTGTACATTCGCGATCCGGGGAATGCGATGCCCGCAGAAATCATAAAGGGGCGAAGGGATGCGACGGAAGATTTCCGAGTACCCTTGTCGGATGCTGCGCTGGGATATGGACGCACGACCCCATGGCCTTCGGTCCAGCTTTAGAAACTGGGTGGCTGAAACTATAAACACGCCGCACGAGGTTGCAGAAACTTGTTTGAGGCATGTGGTAGCAAGCCCCATTGAGCGCGCTTAAAGAAAATTCAAAACCAAACGAGAAATTGGTTTTCTAGATGGAAATCAGATATATTCCAATGTGATCAACGGAGGGCGGGGAGACTGGTGAACAGTTCTATTTCTGATGAGGCAATGGCAAGGCTCCCGTTTTGGGTAACGCCCCCAGGGGAGACGGACGGTTTTCTGATCGTTGTGGGATTGCTTCTCGTGATAGTGCTGCTGGGTTTTGGCGCACTCTACTTTACTGTTCAGGCCATTCCCGACCGCATGGCAGCAGGTGCTCATAAGGTCCAAATGCAGTTGGTCGGTGTGCTTGGGTTGATCTCTCTCTTCACCCTGAACAACGCTTTCTGGATCGCAGCTATTTTGATCGCCGCCGTGCCGTTGCATGAAGTCTTTCCGCTCAAGACTGAAGTAGATGTCTCGGAGAGCGACGATGCTTGAGTTAGTCTTCTCGGCACTGATCACAATCGTCCCGGACTATCTGTATCGCCGCTACAAGCAAGGCAAGCGTTGGGGGCACGAAATAACCCTTTTCAACGTCTGGTATGAATTGCGGTGGGGTTTGACCGCCTGTGCAATACTGGCTGTGACGCTGATCACGGTGATCTTCTATTTCCACCCTTCAACGCGAAATGTCTCAGCTGCATTTCGCACAGTTACCATTCTCTCGGATCGCGTGGGGCGGGTCGCGGAGGTCTACGTTGCCAATAATGAGGAAGTTACGGCTGGCGAGGCGATTTTCCGACTGGACACAACACGACAGGAGGCAGCAGCAGAAACGGCTCGGCGTCGTATCGAAGAGATTGAGGCGGCTCTGGGGCTGACCGCAACAGAAGTCGCGAGCGCCACCGCAAGGGTTGAGGCGGCGGAAGCCGACCTTGCACAGGCTACAAGCGATTTGGAGCGACGTCTGGAGCTTGCGGAGCGAAACAACACCGTTGTCAGTGAGCAGGAACTGGAACGCTTGCAAACAGCAGTGACCGGCGCAGAAAGTCAGCGCGCAACCGCCATTGCCTCGCTAGACGGTGCCAAATTGCGCCGAACCACCCTTCTCCCTGCACAGCTTGAAACCGCGCGTGCGGTGCTGAGAGAGGCTGAGGCCGAGATATCAAAATCCACAGTAATTGCCGACGTGGACGGAACGGTAACGCAGTTCCTTCTAAAGCCGGGTGATATCGTAAATCCAATTCTACGCCCTGCAGGGATTTTAGTGCCTGAGGTCACAGGACAAGGGCGTTTTATCGCGGCTTTCGGTCAGATTTCTGCCAGTGTACTAAGGCCGGGTATGCTGGTGGAAATTACCTGTGCGTCCAAACCGTTGACTATAATCCCAATGGTTGTGGACGACGTGCAGGAGGCGATTGCTGCTGGGCAGTTCCGACCGGGGGATACGCTGCTGGATCAGCAGGATCGAACGAGACCCGGTACAATTACAGCTTTCCTAGCACCGATTTTCCCACAGCATCTTGATAGCATCCCGCCCGGTAGTGCGTGCGTTGGCGTTGCTTATTCGAGCCGAGCAAAGGAAATCGACGCTGGTGAGATCACGGGCCTGTCTGCCTTTATTGCAAGGATTGTGGATGGCATGGGTATAGCAAATGCAATTGTCTTGCGGGCACAGGCCATTCTGCTTCCTGTTAAGGCATTGGTTTTCAATTAGGCCCCCAACTGGCAGAGAGGTAGAGTTTCGCCATGGGTTGCGACGCTAGCTACATTTGCACGTTTTTGTCGGTTTTTCTTTGGGACCTGATCTTACTGTCACCGATACTGTTATTCTTGTTGATTTTGGTGTGCACGCTAGGGATATCAATTGGTCGGATCGAAGGCTGGTCGACCGGACCGAGCCTTTACCATGCCTTCATAAACGCAACTACAGTTGGCTACGGTGACTTTAGGCCGGAGAAACCTGCGAGCCGGGCTTTGGCGGTTATCAACGCGTTTGTTGGGCTTATCTTTGCAGGCATTGTAGTGGGTATAGGTGTACACGCAGTCGAGACCTCGATGAATGTCGAGTTTTGATTTGTGTAGAATCAAAAAAGAGAATGACCGATTGGTCCAAAGAGCAGATATTCGATGAATTTTTCTAACGACCACTTGGAGTCTAAGGCGGACTATTCGAAATCTGATTTCACTAAGAGGCTCAAGAGCCAAACTATTGCCAATAACCCTTGAGTCTCCGGGTTTCATGATCAGGCAGTTAATGTCATTTAAAAAGGGCGTCCTCTGAAAAAATCGACTACTGTGTACAGAGAGAAGTGTTTGAACTACTTGCCAAGTTGCACCTAAGGCGACCTATTGATTTTTAAGCAGGAAACGGCAGAACGACGCTCAACTATCTTTGGAGCCTCCGAATGAAGAAGGGTACCCATCATAAGAATGCTGCTCCAAACTTCTTAGGGCTCACGTTCTGGTATCAGTTGGTCGTTCTTGCATTCTTGACCATTGCCTCGCTAGTCCTCGCTTCCTCTGTGCTGGTTCCCCTGTCTTTTGCGGCCCTCCTGTTCGTTCTCCTCACAGCGACTGCGGATCGCATTGGCAGACTTAAGATATTTGGCAGTACCGTCCCGAAGTGGCTCGCGCAAGTGGCCGCAATTTCAATTGTGTTAATCGGCCTCTCGCTTGTGTTGTCGATATTATCCAGTCAAGCCGGCGCGGTTTCGGAAGCGTTTCCGCGCTATGAGGAACGGTTTTCCAGCATAGTCGCAAAGCTGGTATCACTGGTTGGGCAAGACAATTATGCAGCCGCGATCAAAGCTTTGGAGCAGATCAACCTGGCTGGGCTCGCGACAGGAGTAATCGGCTCTGCTGGGGCATTCCTAAGCGCTTTTTTCCTGGTGCTACTCTATGTGCCATTCATGTTGGTCGAACGTGTTCCAATGCGCGCCAAAATCAAACTCGCAATCAAAGACAGGGAAGCCGCTGAAAAAGTTCGTCACGTTCTTGAGAGCGCGTCGGACAGCATTCAAAGATATGTTGGCATCAAAACGTTGGTGAGTGCACTAACTGGCTTAGGCAGTTACGCCGTGATGGCATCCGTCGGCCTGGACTTCTCTGAAACCTGGGCCGTTCTTGCCTTTTTGTTGAATTTTATCCCGACAGTCGGCTCTATCGTCGGCGTTGCGCTTCCTTCAATTGTCGCACTGGTACAGTTTGAAGAAGTCGTGCCCTTTCTTGTTGTTCTGATTGGTTGTGGCGCTGTTCAATTCTCTGTCGGCAATATCCTGGAGCCAATGCTACTTGGGAAAAGCCTGAATTTGTCGCCATTCATGGTCATTTTGGCGCTCACGTTTTGGACAGCGATCTGGGGGATTGCCGGAGCGTTGATGAGCGTCCCGATCACCGTGTGCATCATGATTGTGCTTTCGAATATCCCGTCTACGCAGCCAATCGCGATACTGATGTCCGGTGATGGGAAGATAAACAACACTGACGCAGGGAACAGCTAAGCGCGAGAGACGTTCGCCAAACTGGATGGCGGCCTTTTACCTGCCTCTATCGGCGAGTGTATGTGTCAGCCCCGCACATAGTTCGAAACACCGTGCGAAATTTGAGCTTAAAGAGAAACCCGAGCTACCTACCGCTTGGGAAAACGAAGTTCAGCGCATTTGGTTTAATTGAAACCTCAAAGCGTTGATCGATCATCGGTTCTCCGTCCAAATTCATATGAAACGGTTGGGAGGTTTCCAAAACCATGGATCTCAGACGAGAGCGCTGTACGACACCATCCTTGGGATCCGAGATATCCGGCAGTCTGCCAAAGGGCAGATTTTCTGGCATTAAACGCTCTGTGGATAGCACGCTTAAATCAAGCAGCCCGTCGGACACTTCCGCTTCAGGCGCCACGTCAAAACCGCCACCTGCATAGCGGTTGTTCGCAATCGCGATTGCGGAAATGGAAACGTCGTACGGATCTTGATCATCAATTGAGATTTTTGCGGGAACAGATTTTGCATCAGATAAACGAGCAAGCCCAAACAGAGTGTACGCGAGTCCCCCCAGCCTTTTCTTCATTTCCTTGGGCGTCGTTGCGGTGATCATCGCTCCAAAACCGCCGCTTGCAACATTCACAAACGGACTGCCGTTTATGTATCCGACATCGATGGGCCGCGCGTCTCCCGATGCAGCAACTCGAACAGATGTTGCCAAGTCCAAACCCTTATCACCATACGACCGAGCGAAATCGTTCGCTGTTCCCAAGGGAACAAGACCTAGCGAGACAGGCGACTTTGTTTTCAAGTTCAAAACAGCACTCGCGACCGAGTTCAAAGTGCCGTCACCACCGCCAGCGATTATCCGGGTTACCCCGTCGCCCACGGCTTCTCGAAGCGTCTTCTTCAAGTCTTTTCCTGACCAAGGAATACACACCCTAATGCCAAGCTCTTTTTCTAATGGACGGACAGCAGAACGCAGATCGGATCTTGCTGCGGACTTTCTGTTGAGAACTAGCAGGGTACGTTTGGCCATGGTTACAGCATAATGATCTGGCGCGTTCGAGCAACTGCTTCGAAATTTCAGAAGACTAGGGCCTTGAGGCAATTGAAATGTTATCGGTGCTAGCCAACCCCTTCGCGTCGATTGTCAGCTTTGCCCGCACTGCCGTCGTTCGCGCAACCCGAAGCGAATATGTGCTTCGAGCCCATAGGCGACCTTGTCGGGCTGACAGAACCTGAGTGTCGCGTTAAATTCCTTGAAACGGGGGGCAACGAATGGACAGAAGGCTTACCACAGTGCTTGCAGCTGATATTGTCGGCTACTCAGCGCTGATGGATCGTGACCGGGGAGGTATGATTGCGGCACTCAAATCATTCCGTGAAGAAACGCTTCAGTGTCTGCTGGAAGACCATGATGGAACGCTGATCAAAAGTATGGGCGATGGTTGGATTGCCGAGTTCAAATCCACATCAGATGCCGCAGATTGCGCGATTGCAATACAGTCAGCTCAAAAACCAGATGGTATCAAACTTCGAATTGGCATTCATACCGGCGAAGTCGTCACGGACGGCGATGACATTTTTGGTGACGGAATAAATATTGCCTCTCGTCTCGAAGCGCTGGCCGAGCCGGATCAGGTTCTGATGTCAGACACCTCGCACAACAGTTTGGACCGTGGTGATGCATCTCACTTCGAAGGCGGTGAGCAAACAGAATTGAAGAACATCACACGCCGCATCGGTGTTTGGTGCTGGCCTAAAGGCACTTCGGCCAATCTTTCAGCAACAACGGATGTCAGGCCCGGGATTGCTGTGCTTCCGTTCGACAATATGTCCGGTGATCCCGAACAGGAGTTTTTTGCAGACGGCATTACCGAGGACATCATCACAGAACTGTCTCGTTTTCGCTGGCTGATGGTGTTGGCCCGAAACTCGTCATTCACGTTCAAAGGTAAAAGCACGGATATACGCGAAGTCGGGCGTATTCTTGGCGTGCGGTATGTTCTGGAGGGCTCGGTCCGACGTGCGGGCCAGCGCGTGCGCATTACCGGGCAGCTGATTGATGCGGAAAACGGCAGTCATCTTTGGGCAGATCGCTTTGACGGCGTACTTGATGATATTTTTGACCTTCAAGACAAAGTCACCGTTGAGGTCGTCACAGCGATTGAGCCATCTCTGAGGCACGCTGAAACAAACCGAGCACGAGCGAAACCAACGGACAATTTGGAAGCTTACGAACTGTACCTTCGGGCGCAATCGCACTTCCATCTTTTGACCGACGATGACAACCGCAAGGCCATAAGACTAACAACACTCGCACTGGATCGTGATCCAGACTATGCATCCGCATCCGGGCTGTTGGCTTGGTTGCATATTCAACGAATGGTTCAAGGGCTTGAACCTATTGGTGAGGGACCAAAAGAAGCTGTCACGGCCGCTGAACGAGTGCTTGTGAGCGATCGTGCAGACGGGATAGCAATGGCGTATGCGGCCCATTCTATCTCGATGCTCGCACGAGACCTGCCGCGTGCGCGGGTCGTTTTTAAACAAGCGCTCAAGCAAAATCCAAACGCTGCAACAGTTCACATGTTGGCATCCATCAACCTTTGCTTGCTTGATAGGCCAAAGGAGGCGCTGACACACGCGGTTCAATCTGTCGACCTCAGTCCACATGATCCGTTGCGCCACGCGGCCTATCTTGCTCAGGCAAGCGCACTCTTTCAGCTTGGGCGGTTTGAAGAAGCGGCCAGTGCCTGCCGGGAGGCTTTGTCCGTGCGATCCAGCTTCGTTATGAGTCATCTTATGCTGATCGCTTCTCTGGGGCACCTGACCGAGCAAGAAGCGGCTCGCAAAGCCGTCAAAGACCTGCAGATGCTTCGCCCGGGCCTGACAGCCGCCTCAACTGAAACCAACTTACCAATCTTCACTGTTCCATCCTGTGCAAATGACTGGCGTGAAGGTTGGTTAAAGGCTGGGTTGCCGCAATAAGTGACTGGAAACCGGCGAAATCCCACCTCTGCAGAACGTCTCTGAAGCGCGCCATCTTCTGCGTGTCGGCCACGAGTTCTTGCATGCCATCGCTAACACCTCCTTCGGGCATAGATGGCTCTTCAAAACCACATGCGTTGCACGCGGCTTTCTCAGCAGTAATCACCGTGTCCGGAGATCCGCATTCTGGACATCTCGCGAGGACATCATCGTTGAACATACCTCAGCTTTTCCTCCATTTCTCATTGCCAGAGCCAGGTCCGCCCGCGGCGCCCTTGTTGGCGAAGACGCGCTGTTGGACGCGATCGAAACCGGAAAGCTGTCTGCGGCAGGCCTTGATTGTTTAAGACAGAACCGGATGGTAACCCAAAGTTCGCCGCGTACGAGAACATCTTCACGTAGCCGCATATCGGAAGCGCAACGACGAAAACCCGCGACGCAATGGGCTTTCGCGCCTTGGATAATTTGGACGCATTCTTTGCTGGCAAAACACCCCGAGACCTTTTGTAGAAGAGGACACTTTAATGGCAAAACTAGCTTTCCTCGGATTAGGCGTAATGGGTTACCCAATGGCCGGTCACCTAAAGGCAGCGGGGCACGACGTTACGGTTTACAATCGAACAATCGCCAAAGCCGATGCGTGGGTGGCGGAACATGGTGGCTCTGCGCGCGCTACACCCCGCGAAGCTGCCGAAGGTGCAGAGTTCGTCATGACATGCGTCGGGAATGACGATGATCTTCGGAACGTTTGCATTGGGCCAGACGGCGCGTTCGGTGGCATGTCGCAGAGCGCAACGCTGGTCGGCCACACGACGGTCTGTGCCAAGGTCACGCGCGAACTTTACACTGCGGAGAAAGAACAAAGCCTGGGTTTTTTGGATGCGCCAATCTCCGGCGGTCAGGCCGGGGTAGAAAACGGCGTACTTTCGATAATGTGCGGAGGCGATCAATCAGAATACGACGCTGCCCAACCTATCATACAAGTATACTCGAAAATATGCCGACGTATTGGAGATAGCGGTGCTGGGCAATTAACAAAAATGAGCAACCAAATCGCAATTGCAGGATTGGTTCAGGGATTGAGCGAAGCACTGCACTTCGCCGAGAAAGCCGGCCTTGATGGACGCTCTGTTGTAGAAGTTATCAGCCAAGGCGCGGCCGGTAGTTGGCAGATGGACAACAGACACGAAACAATGCTCGAAGATCATTTCGACTACGGATTTGCAGTCGATTGGATGCGCAAGGATCTGGGTATATGTCTTGATACAGCCAACGAAACCGGCGAAAGTTTGCCAGTAACCGCACTGGTTGATCAATTCTACAAAGATGTCCAACAACTTGGGGGTGGTCGCTGGGACACCTCTTCGCTTCTCAAACGCCTTAGGGTGCTTGATTGAACTACTAAATAAAGAAGCGCGCTGCGGGTTGCGGTAATCGGATGCGCAAACTTCGATGTTTGTTTCACAATTCGGCATTGTTCAAGGCGGGAAACGTAGTGTGCAAAAAGCAATTGAAGACGTTCGAGAGGTATTTGGCGTCAAGTACGGCGACAACCGACTTATTCCTCACGGCTGGCGGTACGCGGCTGCAAGGTTGCTAGCAGAGACCGACTGCACGGATGCTCAAATTCAAGCCGTCTCGGGTCACAAGACCCTGGCAATGGTCCATAAGTATCGAGCGCAGGCGAGTCAGAAGAAAACTTCAAGGCTGACTCAACAGTGAAGAAACCGCTGAAACGAAACAGAAACAGAACGTGAAAGTGCGAAACTCTCAACATCAACAAAAGAAGTGACATGGGCAAAATGCAAGAAAGTTCAATAAAAACAAAATGGTGCGGGTGGAGGGACTTGAACCCCCACGCCTCGCGGCGCCAGAACCTAAATTTTGCGAATATCGTTATAAATCAATCATTTATTAAAATAGTTTCCCAAGACATAGCGGGAACAAAGTTAGAAACCGGGAAACTCTACTCCCTCAACTTCTCACTCTGCCACCGGATTTACCATCGACTTTCTGAATGACTTAATTCAGGGCCTATCGCGCCAAGCGTTGCGCAGGGTCATAGGTAACGCGCCGTCGTTGCCCACATACAAGAAGTCCAGGGACACGTCGTACTTCTTCCGAATGGACAGCGCGCCGTCTAACGACAACCGCTGAGTCCCGGCTTCCCATAATGACAAAGCAGAGCGTTTTGCGCCGATAGCTTCGGCGTAATCCGCTTGCGTCAGTTTAACAACTTTTTCCCTGTGCCATTTAAGGCGCTCGGCAATATCTGCGAAGGGTCGCGGCTTTTTTGAGGTCATGCAGGCGAGTTTCTTTTGCTTTAAGTCACGGCGCAAGCGCTGATTTCATGAGATTCAATCGGTCACAAGACCATTGAAACGGTCAGGAAATACCGCAGCCAAGCGAACCAAAAACCACTGTCAAAACTGGCGCAGGATCGGCGTGGCTAGATTCGCGGAACAGAACAAAAACGAAACGGGAAACTGTGCAACAAACTGGGAAACTCTATAGCGATGCCGTGCCACCAATTACAAGATATTGGTAAATTATCGTTAAATTTCAATATGGTGCGGGTGGAGGGACTTGAACCCCCACGCCTTGCGGCGCCAGAACCTAAATCTGGTGCGTCTACCAATTTCGCCACACCCGCAACTCTGACACATGGTGCCAAGATGACGCGCTGAATAGCAAAGCTTGCGACGGAGTGCGAGAGGTAAAATGAGGTCGCGCTCAAGATTATTGATTACGTGACGGCAACAGACTTTTTCGGTCGGGCTAGTGTGGCTAGGACCCAAAATCGAAACGCGTTCAAGGCAGTTTTCCACCCATAGGTTTGGGCTAGCTGCTGCATTCTAAAATGCGGCTGCAAATTAAAACGGTAGAAGAAAAGACCTTTCCATGATGTGTAACTAGTTGATTTATTGTTGATGACTTAGATACACTGACATTTTATTGTCCGTTATTTATAAACACCCTCACGTTGAGTTTGTTTTCTTAAATCCGCCGAAACGGGCAGCCTCAATTATTTGTTCTCAAGGTCTCCCCCGACCAATAAAAGGGAGCATTCAGCATTGCTCAGCTGTACAGTCTCAAGCCACGCGTCACGAAAAATAATTTATTTTCAATAATATAAACTTCTACCATCAACGATACAGCACCGGTTCGCTTATAGGTCAATTATGACCGCACGCAAAACTACGGTACAGTCGCCGAAGCCCTTGGCATTGAAAAACTTCTCGCTTTGGTTGCGCGCTTACTACTGTCAGCAAACACAATTGCGCCACAATTCAAACGCCAAAATATCTTATTCGCGTCAAATTAAGACCGCCTTGGACGTCATTCTTGGTCGGGTGGGAGTTAATGAGTCTTTTTGCCTTAGGGCGTTGTACGAGTGTTTCAGCTCAACTCCAGTACAAGGGTCTGTACCGTGACCAATATGATGAACTCCGCTGCTGCCGAGCAAGAAGCCATTGGCCTTGCGCGCGAAAGTTTTCTTGGTGAACTCAAAACCCTGAACCGAAATCATCCGAATACCGGTTTCGGTGTCTCTTTGCGCACGCATTCTGGCAGGCAATATCTGCTGGCCAATGCAAGGATGCCCCTGCCGGAAACCAAATCCGAAGGGTTTCCGACCGGCCGCCGCGTCGCGTGCCTTGAGAACAGCGAACGCTTCCGCTCAATCGAGGTACTGGCCGATTGCCACGCTTATGAATCGATGTCGCCGGGGGCCGAAGCGGCCATCCTGGGCAATGCTCTGAACCTGATCGCACGCATCGACTCGTTGACCAGCACGCCAGCTGAACAGTTGGCCGCCACAGGAACCGGAGGCTGAACATGGCGCGCAACGACCATCTTCTGTCAGTTGGCAATGAGGCACTGACGCCCATGACGTCGGCGATGACTGCGCTGACTACACAGATCGATCAATTGACAGAAGTAGCGGATGCGCGATCGTCCGCCCGTCTTGCCACGCTCAAGACGCGGATGGAGAACTTTACGGCCAGCGTCACCATGGTCGGGCAGGTCAAGGCAGGCAAATCCTCGATCGTGAACATTCTGGCCGGGCGCCCTGCTCTGCTGCCGTCTGACGTGAACCCGTGGACCTCTGTGGTGACCACGCTGAACATCAATACCCGGACCGAAGGCGATAAACGGGCCAAGTTTACCTTCTTTGAGCAAGAAGAATGGGACAATCTAATGGTTGGCGGAGGCCGCCTAGGCGAGCTGGCCAACCGCGCGGGCGCCGATGACGAGATGGAGGATATCCGCCGTCAGATCGGAGAGATGAAGGCGAAATCCGAAGCGCGCTTGGGCCAACATTTCGATCTAATCCTGGGCCAAAGCCATCAGTACGACTATTTCGACGAAGAACTGATCCAGCGTTACGTTTGTCTGGGTGATGAGGACGATCCGGACATCAACCCAAAAACCGGGCGGTTTGCCGATGTGACCAAATCGGCGGAACTGTACATGGACATTCCGCAATACCCGATTTCGCTGAAGCTCTGCGACACCCCCGGCGTGAACGATACCTTCATGGTGCGCGAGCAGATCACTCTGCGCAGCTTACGCGGTTCTGAGGTTTGCGTTGTTGTTCTGGCCGCAAGCCAGGCGCTGACGACCATGGACATGGCGCTGATGCGGATCATTGCGCAGTTCGAAAACCGGCAGATCATCCTGTTCGTGAACCGGATCGACGAACTGGCCGATCCGGTGAACCAGGTCCCGGAGATCCGAGATCGCATTCAGGACACGCTGAAACAGAACAATATCGACGCCAATACCAGCGTTGTTTTTGGTAGTGCGCTTTGGGCCGAGGCAGCTTTGACGGGCAATCCCGAGATTTTGTCGGATGAGTCACGGGAAGCATTGAATACTTTCTATCTGGCGGCTGGTTTCGGCGATCAGGCACCCTCGCTCGACAAGATCTGGGCGCTGTCCGGCCTGCCTGACCTTTTGTTGGCGATGAACGAACGCATCGCTGAAGGCGCGGGCAACCGTTTGCTGGATCGTGTGCGGCACCGGGCTCGCAATATCGCCAGCCAGATACGCGCCACTGCTGTTGCCAAAAACCTCTCGGGTTCAGAAGGTCTGGCCCGTGATCTGGACGGCGTTTCACCTGAAGAAGCAGTCGCGAAGATCACAGATCAGTATGACAAGAAGGCGGCTGAACTGACGGCCTCGTTACGAGCCAAAGTGCTGGAGCGGCTGAATTCGGCGGAGGCTAATTTCGTCAAACGCGCGACAGATTCTCTGATCGCGCACCTCGAGGTGAATGGCGAACAAGGTACGTGGCAGTATGACCCCGCAGGCCTTCGGACATTGCAGAAAGCGGCTTATTTCAGCTTTGCGCGGTCAATGCGCAAAGAGGCTGGTGCGCTGTACGGTGCTGCAGCAGCTGATGTTGAGGCGCTGTACCAGAAAATCCTGGGCAACCACTTGGGTGAGTTCAGTATCGAAGCGCCAATTGTACCCCGTGTTCCGCCGCCACTTGGCATCGGACGCACGATCGCATTGGACTTGCAAAGCACATGGTGGCGCAGGTGGTGGCAACGCCGCAAGGGGTTCGAAGCCTATGCGGCGGATTACACCCGCCTGATCGCGTCCGAAGCAAATTCGATCACCAAAGATATCGAGGAAAATCAGGTCGCTGCGGTGTTGGAAAACGTGCGCGCGGTCCTGTCGGATTTCCTGCGTGAGCAGAAGGAGACGTTGCTGAGCATTTCAGCATCGGCCGAGAATGACCCCAATCGTAACGCGGCTCTGATGGCGGGACTGACGCCCCAGAAATCGCGAGACGACATTCTGGGCGACATCCTGAAAGATCTTAGTAACGAGGCAGCATAAGTAGCGATATGGCAAAAGACTCACAAACCCGTTTCGTCTCGCCCAAGGCATGGGAACGCATCGAGCAGTGGTCCCGCCGCAAGCCCATCTTTGCGCTTATGGGAGAGTTCAGCGCCGGCAAATCGACGCTGATGAACTTTCTGTTGCGGTCGCACACGCTGCCAACGCAGGTGACGGCCACTCAGCTACCACCTGTCTGGTTCAGTTGGGGGAAGCAGTCCGCTTACGTTCAGCGCCACGATGGCTCACGCGAAAGCATCGAGCTGGACAATTTGGAATCCGTCGGTGTCAACGACGCCCAATTCGTTCGCATTTTCCTTGAATCCGACATTCTTGAGGCGGTTGATCTGATCGACACACCCGGCATCTCGGACCCCAAAATCTCAACCGACGTCTGGCGTCGCGCTGTAGGTCAAGCCAACGGCGTGCTGTGGTGCACGCACGCAACGCAGGCTTGGCGCGAAACCGAGCGGGCGACCTGGGTCGCCCTGCCGGAACGTCTGCAGCATAACTCGTTGCTTTTGATCACGCGGGCGGACACGTTGGGAGCAAAGGATCGCCAGAAGGTTCTGCGTCGCGTCAACCGTGAGGCTGGCCACCTGTTCAACCGGTCCATTTTGTTTTCGGCCCGAGATGCGATTACGGCCCGGGACAAAAGCGGCGACGCCGAACTGTGGGGCCGCAGTGGCGGCGGCAAGATGGTGGACAGCTTTCTTGAGATCACCGAACAGATCATGGACAACCGGGCCGACATGCTTGCGCGCTATCAGATTGATAACAGCCTGGCAGAAACGCCTCGAGTACAGCCTCTGCGCCCAGGCAAACCGTCTGCTGCTGAACAGCCTGCACCCTTGAAGCTGGTCAATCCCGTTTCTGCGGACAATGAGCCAGACGATGTTGTCACCAGCTTCCCTGTTCGACCGTCCCGCGTAGCGCGTTCGGACGATGCAGAGCGTGCCCCGCGCATCAACGCGGATGAAGCAGAGCGGATGCGGGCCGAAATGACCGCGCTTGAAGAGGAAAGCACACCCGCGGTCGCGGAAGATAAGCTGCGCTCGTTCTTCAAGGAGACGCCGAGCCAACCTCTGAACCTTGCTGATGTGACTGAAATTCCGTCAGAGCAGAACGCGTTTCTTGATCTGGATGACGAGGGCATTGACGACGAGGACGATGAAGGCCTCGAACTGGAAGCTGAGGCAGAAGACACTCTGTCAAATGGCGACACTCAGGACGATGAACCCTTCATGGCTTCGCTTGGGGACAAGCTGGCCGACACGCCGGAACAGACGGAAGCCGATGAATCCGCAGCGGACGCGCAAGGCGCTGATGTATCCGTCTCGTCCATCGCCGCATTGCTTGCAGAACAATCAAGTGGTTCTGAGGATGAGTTCGAGCCCGAGCCAGAAACCAGCGGTCTGATCGAAACACAGGTCGTGGCCATGCCCGGCGGCAAAGAGCCCGAGGCCGAAACGGCTCCTGAATCACTGGAAGAGTTGCTGAGCGCTGACGCCGGATCGAACCTGAGCGCGGCGGCCATGTGGCGTGAGATCACCGTTGGCGAAGACCTTCCTGAAGATGCCGAAGGCCTGAAAAAGGTATTCAACGCCTTCCTGGAAGAGTTCGACAAAATCGCGGCGGAACATAGTGCGCGTCGTCAGAAAGAAGACGTTCCCTCCCTTCCGAAAACCGGCAATAAGGGCGGGGCCGAATGGCATGTTTTGTAACGGGAAACCAAGTTTGAAAGACAAGATCTGATGTCTATCGAAGCCGCATTGAAATCCGCGATGGAAACGATACCCGACTGCGTTGCAGCCGGGTATGTCGACATGGAAACGGGGATGCTGCTGGGAACCAGCGTTTGCGATGCCGAAGATGATCGGGTGCTGGAAAACTTGGCTTTGGTGGTCGCAAATCTTTTTCAGGGTCGTGGCGTCAGCGCGTTTGAAACCCTGTTGCAGCAATCGGGCAATGCAGACACGGAAAATCCGGGGTTTGGGGAAATCGCGGTGTTTTCGAAGGATAGGTTGAACATCTTTCTGCGGACGCAGGCCTATCCGGACCACGTGGTCTGCTACGTCTGTCGCAACAGCGCCAATGTGGGCTTGGCCCTTACAAAATCACATCTCAGTCTGGGGCCGGTCGCGGCCGCAGTTTAGTCAGGACCAGAGGGGGTCACGGCATGATGGATACAGACATACTCGACCTGCTCGGGGATATAGGACGCTCTGCCGTGGCGCGGCTTGATCCTGCCGTTACGCTGCCGGGCGATACTGCAATTGAGCGACGTGAAAAGGTTCTGCAGGCTATCCGGGGCACCGTGTTGCCACGTCGGCTGGAGTTCACGGCGGCAAACGGCGATTGCCTGGCGATTGAGGTCAACAGCTCTCGGGTTACGGATGTGTTCCGCGTCCGTTTTGGTGTCGCTCCTGATTTTGAAACCGATCAGCGCGAAGAGCTGGCCACACAGCTTGGACAACTGGTCTCTGATATCGCGATGGCCCCTACCCCGCTAAGCATGATGTCCCTGCGACCCGACAACGCTCTCGAAGCCGACGATGTTGGCATTACCTTCAGCGAAATCGCCAAGGCTTGCACATCAATCGAATTGCTTGCCGAACCGGTTGTCTCAATCGTCCCGGACATTGCAGAGCCTGTTGCCGACGACGATGCATCAGACAGTCTGGCCAGCCAGTTCTATGTTGAAGCCGAGCGATTTGCACTGGGGCGTGTTCAGTCCGGTGCCGGCAACGGCGCGGTGAAACGGGCCGATGGAGATTGTGCCAAAGATCAGCCTTTGCATGTGGATCAGGCTTTGCTTGAAAAATTTGCCCGTGATCTGGCCGGTTGGGATGCGGACGCTGCCGATGTATTGGCGCACCCACAACTGATCGTAATGCGCCCGTCGGGCGGCAAGGGTGCAAGCCTCGCTGTGCTGAACGACGGCGATGATTTTTCTGTTGTGGTTCACGAGGCTCGCAAACTGGGCGCAGTCGTGAACCTTTGGACATCTCTGGCGGGGCGCACCGAATGAGTGCGCCCATAACATTCAGTTTTTCGACTAATTCAATCCGTGATTATCAGTACTCAGGGTAACAGTATGAGTGAAAATAACCGTCGCGAGTTAATTCGCATTGCCGAAGACATGAACGGGGTCAGCAACGACGAAACCCGTCAATTCATTTCGCGCATCGTTGACGACCTATCGAACCTTAAACCCTCGATCGCGTTTGTTGGCCAAATCAAGGCTGGCAAATCCCGCTTGATCAACGGGTTTACAGGTCAGGCCGAATATCTGCCGTCAGATGTAAATCCCTGGACGACAGTCATCACCGATATGCACTTCGGCCACCCCTCGGGCCGGACAAATGGGGCAGAGTTTCATTTCTTTGATAACCGCCAGTGGCAAGCCCTGATCGCCGAAGGCGAAGAGCTGCGCAACATGTTCCCCGATGATGAGGACAGTTATAAGCGCGAGATGATCGAAGAACAGGTCGAGGCGATGAAAACCCGCGCGCAACTGCGTCTGGGCGATAGCTACGAACAACTGTTGGGTCAGCATCACGATCTGGAACAACTGAACTCGGACGATCTGGCCCGCTACGTTTGTGCCGGTGACGATCCCACCGATGGCGAAGCGCATGATCCGGGCTCGGACCGTGGTCTGTACAGCGACATCACCCGCAAGGCCGAGGTGTATTTTGACATCGGCCATTTCCCCTTCCCTCTGACCGTCACGGATACACCCGGCGTCAACGATCCGTTGCTGATCCGCGAGGAAATCTCGCGCCAGTACCTCAAAGAGTCGGATTTCTTTGTGGTTGTCCTGTCCGCGCATCAGGCGTTGTCGCGGGCGGATTTGAAACTGTTCCGCCTGATGCAGGCCTTGGAACTGGGCCAGATCGTCGTATTCATCAACCGCGTTGATGAATTGGGAGGTGGCGCAGAAGACGCCGGTAAGGTTCGTGCGGATGTTTTGGACGGTCTTGAAAAGGCTCTGGGCAACTCGGACATCGACGTTCTGATGGGCAGCGCCCAGTGGGCCCATTACGCGTTGACCGGAGATGATACGGGCGTAAACCACGACCACGTTTTGGCCTGGCTGCGCGCTCATCCAGAGCAGATGAAGCAATATCTGGACGGCGTCGAGGAAATCAAACAAGGCCCCGGCCCGATCAGCCGCGAAGGGGTTCTGCGTTTTGCCGCAATGATTGCTTCGGGTCTGCCGGACCTGCGCCGGCACGTGACCCATGCCCTGACCCAAGGCCCGCGGGATGAGCAGCTTAAGATGGCGTGGCAGCATCTCAACAGTTTTGCCCAGGGTGAGCTGGAGCGGTCCAAAGCCCATCTGCGCGCCCTCGACGATGATGGGGCAACCGATCAGGGCAGCGGCAATGAAAACGACAAAACTCTAGGTGATTTGCGCGCGATGGTTGCGCAAAAGACGTCCCAAATCATTGACGATATGGACGATGTTCTAGCTAACCTGCGGGGTGTTATGGACGACACGGTGGCCGAGGCGGTCTCGGCCGTGGTTCGAGGACCGAATGGGCAATCGCCACTTTTGGCCAAGGGCGGCGATACCGAGCTGAACTTTGCGCCTCTACGGGATCGCATGCGCGAATTGGTTCAGGGTGCCACGCAGGTCGTAAGGCAGCGCATGCTCAGCGAGCTTTATGCAATCGACATGAACAGCAACGCCTCGTTGCGCGCCCTGCCCGGTTGGCAGGATCCAACCGACAACCGAATGAACACCAGTGCGGTTCGGTGGTTCCGCCCCGATACCACGGCATTGACACGTGGTATCACAGTGGAACTGCGCGTCAGTTGGCTGTCACGCCTGATTTCGCGCAAAAGCGTAGTCGCCCGCGCCGAGCGGATGATCGTGCAGGAGTTCGAGATGATCGGGGATGATCTGGTCGATACAGCACGCAGTGATCTGTTAGAACGCTTAAACACAGTCCTTGATCACTATCTGGCTTTGCTGGCGGGGCATCTTGAACAACGGGTCGGAACCGGCCAAACCAATGCTCGTGCAGAAGCGCAGGCGGCATTCGATCTGGCACAGCGTTTGGCGGGTGATCTCGATGCCGTGTTCGGCGGCGACACTGCCGACAAGAAATTAGCAGAGGCTGCGGAATGATAGAATTTCCCGGAACCGAACAGGAAGTACGTAAACTCGAACGCTTCCTGACCGCCACTGAAAACCTCCCGTCAGACGCAGCGCTGGACAAGATGCGCGAGCGCGCCTTGGCCCATGCTGAACGGCTTTCGAATGCGGTCAATATCGGTTTCGCCGGCGAGTTTGGTGCCGGAAAGTCCAGCTTAGCCAACATGCTGGCCGGGGCGGACATTTTGCCGACGGGCCCTCAACACCTGAAACTGCCGTTGGTTATCGTGGCTTATGCCGATGCCCCGGAAACCACTGTTGGTTGGTGGGACAAAGAGCCCAAGGTCTATTCGGGTATCGCATTGGAAAAGGCGGCAGCTGACGACCCCGACTTTATCTCGGTCGGCTTGAACACACCTGCCTTGCAAGAGATTTCGTTGTTTGATCTGCCCGGCAGCGGCGCGTTGGACGATACTTACAAACCGACTTTGGATTTGCTCTCCTATGTCGATTGCGCAATCTGGTGCACGAACGGAACGAACGCATGGCGTGAAACGGAACGGCATCTTTGGACGCAGGTGCCGCAAGAGCTGCGGTCAAACAGCTTGCTGGCCGTAACCCACACCGATCTGCCCCCGGTTCGTGACGCGCTGGACCGCGTTCTGGGCCGATTGGAAAAAGAAATAGGCGACATGTTCCGGGCGATCGTTCCGATCGGAACACCGGTTGCAGTTCGCGCCATGGCCCAGGAACCCGAGCCTGATTTTGATCTTTGGGAAACCTGCGGCGGTCAAAACCTTGCCGAGCAGGTTCTGGAAATCGCCTCGGCAAAGCGTATGGCGGATTTGGAAGCCGCCCAAAAGGATCTGGAGGCCGAATTCTTGCCCTTCCTAACCAGCATTGAGGGTCACAAAGAGGAGGCAGAGCAGACCGAAGCCCCTTCGATCCACGCGACGCTGGAGTCTGCGCTGCCCCCGCTCGAAAATCCCATTCTCGAGGATTGGCTGGCCGCCATCGCCAGTATTTACGACGACCTGCGTGAGAGTTCGGACATTGAACCCGCCGCCTTCCTGAACAGTTGCCAGGAGATCGTCGAAGACTTTGCCGAACGTCTGGAGCAGGGGCACGAAATTACCCCTGACGCAGACTGGATTCCCGGCGAGTTCGAAAAGGCCACAGATCTGCTGTTGTTGCTGCAATTCGAAAGCGGCGACGCGCCATTGAAGGACGCGATCAGCATCCTTGCGCAGCTCAGCGATAACCTCGCTTGGGCGGGTAGCAGGGTCGAGTCCTTTCAGACAAAAACCGGAACCTGACCGTTTCCCGCAAAAATTGAGCGGCATGGCAGCGATTCGAGAGCCCTAGAATCGCTGCCGGATTGTTTCGCGATCGACGACCAATCTGCATAAATTCGGTCTTCAGTCCGCAGTTCTCAGCACGAGATTATCAATATTTAGACGTTCAGATTGATCACAATACTACATATCGATTTTTTGGTTTACTGCTTCTTAGTGAAGCCATGAGGCGGCCCCAATAAAGTCAAATTTGAAACGTCTAACGTTCTTCAGTGTCCTGCGGTTGTGTTTGGTTGTGAGTTCGCGGGCAGTTTGCCCAGTTGAAAATACCGCAAAACGATTAGAACGGGCGGAATGAAATGAGCCACAACCAGGCCGTCGGCGCAACGCACGACGAACCGAAAATTGAAGGACTTCAACCCGGCGCCAAACTGTTGCGCGGGCAGTATGAAATCCTGCGTTTTATCAGCAACGGCGGGTTCGGGATCACCTATCTCGCGCGCGACAGTCTGGAGCGCGAAGTGGTGATCAAAGAGTGCTATCCGGGTGCTCTGTGCCGACGCAATGGCGACATGGTCGAACCGGTTGATCCGGGATACAAAGACGACCTACGTTCAATCATCGATCTCTTTATTCTCGAAGCACGCAATCACGCCCGTCTGGTTCATCCGAACATCGTCGACGTCCATCAGGTGTTCGAAGATAACGACACCGCGTATATCGCTATGGATTACATCCGCGGATGCGATCTGCTGGATTATGTCGAGGACCCGAAAAATAAGACCGGAGCTGATTTCATCGTTCAGGTCACCGAAAAGATGCTTTCGGCGGTGGCCTTCATCCACCAAAGTGGCATGCTCCACCGCGATATCTCTCCCGACAACATCCTGATCGATGAAAACGGGGATCCGGTTCTGATCGACTTTGGTGCTGCACGGGAACAGGCGGCAAACCAGTCCGCCGCTCTTCTGACGCTGCGTGTGATCAAGGATGGTTACTCGCCACATGAGTTCTACGTACGCGGTGCGGAACAAGGTCCCAGCAGTGACCTCTATGTTCTGGCGGCAACCTTGTATCACGCCATCAGCGGCGAACGTCCGATTGACGGTCAAACCCGTTTGAATGCGTTCAACAACGGCCAGAAGGATCCCTATGCTCCTCTGGCTGGACGGTTCGAAGGCTATCCTGATGGGTTCCTTGAGGCCATCGACAAAGCGATGGAAGTTCACGCGACCGATCGTCTGCAAACTGCGCTGGATTGGCTGCGCATGTTCCGCGGCCCCGGCGTGATGTTCGACAGCTTCGATTACCGACCGGTGTCGGTGATCGTGGCAATGGACCACAAGGACGAGGAAGAAGAAAAAGCGCGGATCAAGGCCGAAAGCGAAAATGCCGAAGCTGTCGTAACCGCTCTGCTGGCCGGCAACACCGATATCGCTTTGGGGAATGAGGACAAGAAGGACGACGAGCTCGCAACCTTCAACTCGAAAGAAGAAACCCCTGTTACCGTGGACACCGTTGTCAAAAGCGGATCGGGTGGCGCAGGCAAGCTTGTGGCTGGTGTAGCCGTTCTTGCAGTACTCGCGGCTGGTGGTTTTTTCCTGATGTCGGGTGAAGAAACTCCGGCAGAGGATACTGCAACGGCAGAGGTGCCAGCGGTCGAAGAAACCGCGGCGGTAGAAACTCCCGAGCAGGAACCGGTCGAGCAGGTAGCGGCCACCGAAGTTGAGCTCGCGAAAGCAGAGCCCGCACAGCCGGTGGTCGAGGTAGCAGAAGAGCCTGTCGAGCAGGCACAAGAAGAACCCGCTGTTGCAGAGGTAGACGAAACGCCTGCAACAGGAACGGCCGAAGCAGCACCTGCCCCGGAAACCCCACCTGCGCTGTCGCAGCCCGTGAACCTGGCTGAACAGCAGATCGCGTTCTCGCATTGGGATGTCGACATTCCGTTCCAGACATCGCGTCGCCGGGCCTCGACTGGCAGCATCATCGCAATCACAGGTGTTGACGCTGGAATTGATCCGTCGATCGTAGGCGAATGGGTCACACGGGGTGCGACCATTTTCACTCTGAACGGCAGACCGGTCCAAGCAGATACGACATTTGCCGCGCAGGTTCTGAACGATCTGAAAGTTGATCCGGATGGATACATCCGCGTGTCTGCCCGCTATCGCCCCTTGGGAGAGACCCGTCCACAGAACGGTTTGCTGGCATTGCCTGCCATGCGCGTAGTGGGGCTGGAAAACGGATACGTGTTCACCATTCAAAACACTGAAGGAACAGGCTGGCAAACAGTTGTAAGTTCGGTTCCGCCAGTTGCCGAAGGCGATCTGCAAAAGGGTGACGTTCTTGTTTCCGAGGTGAATACCGGTACCGCACTGGACGGATCGGAAAGTCTTGATGCCCTGACAGCCGCGCTGGTGTCAGAAAACCAACCTCAGGCCCGGTTCAGCGTGTTGCGCAGCGGGGCCGAGACCAATGCCACCATGCCCTTAGCGCAGGAGTAATCTGACCGGTTCGTATCTGATCTGCCAGTGTGTGTTTGCTGAGGGTTACCGCAAATGGTGCCCTGGCGGGAACCGGCCCGCCGCAGAAGTCAAAAGTGACCTTGTTAACGAAGTATTCGTGCCGTTGTGCCACCGCGTACAGGCAAAAAGCAGCCCCATGGGACTCTGGTCCTGTGCCAAGAAACAAAGGTGTCGACACCATGTTCAAATACAAAAGCCCTCTTAGCCGGCTTCTCGAAGGTGCCGGTAAACCAAAAGAAGCCGAAGCAGAGCAGACCGAAGCGCCTGAAACCGAAAAAGTCGAGCCAATCGCCGATTTCAACGCACTGCGCGAGGCTCTGGCTGGCGGCAACATGTCTTCGGACAGCTACGAAGAAACCGATGAGCTGATCCCTGAAGGAAAAATGCCCGAGTTCGCGGAAGGTGCCGAGGCGGATACCATCGAGGCAGAGGATGAAGTCGTCGTAGCCGAGGTGATTGCCGAAGTTCAGGAAGAGGCCGTGGAAGCCCCTGAGCCCGAGGCCGAACCCGTAATGACCCTACACACCGCCCCCGAGGAACCCATCGAGGTAACAACGGAAGTGGTCGTGGAGGAAGAAATCGTTCAGGTCGAAGTCGCCGAACCGGAAGCGGTTGTTGAGGTTGTTGTCGAAGAACCTGTTGTCAGCGAAACTGAGGCAGAGGCGCCTCAGGCACCAGAACCTGCGCCGGTCGAAGATCGCCGGGGCCGCGTAAAAACGACCTTCTTGGGCTTTGAACGTGCCGATACGCATGTTCAGGATCTGATTGAAACGGCGGAACCGGTCGCAAAAACCGACAATGCCGAACAGTCTTTCCCAGTGGGTTGGCTTGTCATCACAGGTGGTCCTGGCCGCGGGGCCAGCATTACATTGACCGAAGGTTTGATGCAGATCGGCCGCAACGACGATCAGGCCATCCAGCTGGATTTTGGCGACACAGGGATTTCGCGCAGCAACCATGCTGTAATTGCCTACGACCCGGAAGACCGCAAATGCTATCTGGGTCATGGCGGCAAGGCTAACCTTGTGCGCCTGAACGGTAAACCCGTTCTCAGCACCGTTGCCCTGTCCAGCGGTGACCTGATCCGTATCAGCGAAACCTCGATCCGTTTTGCCGCCTTCTGTGACGACGGCTTTGACTGGCGGGATTCCTGATAGATGCTGGCGACTCCGGCATATGATATTGCGCTGATCCTGGACAAGGGCCAGCGCGACACGCAGGAAGACGCGGTTGCGTCGCGTATGTTCGACGCGGCAAATGCGGGCTATGTGGTCGTGGCCGACGGTATGGGCGGGCACGCTGCGGGTGAAGTTGCCTCAGATCTGGTGATCCGCGCCTGGCGCGATTCTCTGGACGCCGAATTGGAAAGCGAAACGCCGTCCGAGGCCGCTCTGATAGATGCTTTGCCTCTGGCAGCAATGCAGGCCAATGCCCTGATCGCCAATCATTGCGAAGATCAGGGTGGCGGTTTCAACATGGGGTCGACCCTGTTGGGCGTGCTTCTGTTAGGACAACGTCTGTTCTGGATTTCGATCGGCGACAGCCCGCTTTACCTTTTCCGGGATGGTTCTCTGCAGCAAATCAACGAAGACCATTCGATGGCACCCGCAATTGATGCGCAACTGGCCGAAGGGACTCTGACCGAGGCCGAAGCGTTGGCGCATCCTGACAGGAACCAATTGACCTCGGTCATCATGGGGGCTGCGATTCCCAAGGTCGATTGTCCGGAAGAACCGCTTGATCTGACGCCGTCCGACATCCTGATCCTTGGAAGCGATGGTCTTCAATATCTTGGCAATTCCGAGATACAGGACATCCTGCGTAGCAATGCGAACGCGCTGGCGCAAGACATCGCCGGAGCACTCCAGTCCGCATTGCAAGCCAAGGACGATCCGGATCAGGACAACGCGTCGATCGGCGTCGTGAAACTCACAAAAAACTAAACAAAGCAAAGCAACAGGACCCATGAGACCCCATCTGATCATATCGAGCCTGGCACTTGCTGCCGCGGCAGGCACAGCCTCGGCACAACAAGCATGCTCAACCTACGAAATTCAGCGTGGCGACAGCCTGCGTGAGCTAACCATCGAAGTCTACTCGACCGAGGACTTTCGCATCATCTATGACGCGAACCGAGATGTTATTGGCAACAACCCGAACATCATTCGCGTTGGCGACGTTCTGACCCTGCCCTGTCTGGAAGACATCGGCCGGGCACCTGCCCTGCCGCGCACCGAAGCCGAAGCCATGGCTGCAGAAATGGCGGCCGAACTGGTGAAAGCCGCTGAAGACCGCGCCGCGAAAGCAATCGCCGAGGCCGAAGCCCGTGTTGCCGAAGCCGAGGCCGAGGCCAAGAAGGCGAGCGAAGACGCCGTGGTTGCCGCGAAAGAGGCAGCGAAGGACGAAATCGAAGCCGCACGCGCGGAAGCGGCTGCGCTGATCCGCAACGCAGATACGGGTGAACGCCCCGAGATTCGCGACCGTCAGTTGTTGCTCATCACCGGCGGAAACTACGCGCCCTTCACCGATGAGGCGTTGCCCAATCGCGGCCTCTACACTTACCTCGTCGAAACAGCGATGCTGCGTGCGGCTCCCGAGCAGGCCTATAAAATTCAGTTCGTCAACGATTGGTCGTCGCACTTGGATCTGTTGATGCCAACGCTGGCTTTTGATGCCACCTTCCCGTGGTCGCGCCCGAATTGCGAAGATGCCGCCGCGCTTTCGGAAAAAGACCGCAACCGGTGCGAGACATACAACTTCTCGAACCCGTTTTATGAGGTCGTGGACACATTCTTTGCCCGCGAAGGCTCAGGGTACGAGCAAACGCTGACCCACGCAGACTTTGCTGGAACCACCATCTGCCGCCCAGAAGGCTGGTCGCTGTCGCACATGGACGCGGTCGGATTATATGAACCAGCCATCTCACTTATGCGCCCGGTCTCGCCTGATGAGTGCTTTCACGCTGTGATGGAAGGCACTGCCGACATCGTCGCAATCGAAGCTCATCTAGCGGTCGAGGCGATCGCACGGCTGGGCTACGAACACCGTATCATCGAAAACCCCAATCTGGCGGCAATCAAATCGCTTAACGTCATGACCCACAAAGATAATCCGGATGGGGAAGCGATCCTTGAGACGCTGAATCAGGGTCTGGCGATCATGCAGCAATCCGGCGAATGGCGCGACATCGTGTCAACCGCCCTACGCCATCAAATGGAAAACGGCTGAAACAAGAACAAGCCTTTTCAATTACTATCTCTGGAGAAAACAACTAATGCCTAAACTACCGCTCCATAACGTTGCGATGACCTCTGCTGCCGTCATTGCTCTAAGCGCCGGAGCCGCCGCCGCCCAGCAAGCCTGCACTAATTATACGGTACAGGATGGTGACACGATGGCCACCATCGCGATTGCTGCGTACGGCACCTCGAACTATCAGCCGATTTTCAACGCAAACCGAAACTCGATTAACAACCCCAACGATCTCGCCCCTGGATTGTCGCTTGTGCTTCCATGTGAAGACGGAAGCCTGCCGAACGGCCAAAGCGCACGCGAAATCATTGCCCAGCAGCAGGAACGCTTTGCCAGCTCGAACCAAACAAGTTCGTTCAAAGCCCCAATCAAATTGGTTACGGGCAATGGCTGGGCTCCTTTCGCGGATGAGACCCTGAACGGCGGTGGCTTCATCACACGTCTGGGAACGACAGCTCTGCAACGGGCTGGTAACGCACACGAGTACTCGATCAGCTTCGTCGATGATTGGAACTCGCATATCGAAACCCTGCTTCCGCTGGGCGCGTTTGACGTGTCCATGGCGTGGAACATGCCCGATTGCACCAACCGCAGTTACGAATGGTCCTGGGAAACAGAAATCCGCTGCACGCAGTTTCATGCGTCAGCACCTGTGTATGACATCGTCTTGGGTTTCTACACGCTTCCTCAAAGCGACTATGCCAGTGCGACCAGCTTTGATGACCTGAAAGGTGCAACCGTTTGCCGGATGGAAGGATGGTTCATCCACGACCTCGAACAAGAAGGTCTGCAACCAGCAAAAACAATTGATCTGCTGCAACCCGTTACCGCGCGGGAATGCTTGGATGCCGTCCTGACTGGCTCCGCGGATGTAGCGACTTTTGAAGTTCAGCTTTTTGCCGACGCAATGGCTGAAATGGGTCTGAACGAAAACGATCTCGTCGAAAACCCATATGTCACGACCCTCTCAGCCCTGCGGTTCATCACTCACCGGTCCAACCCAATGGGCAAACAATACCTGGCGATGCTGAACAAAGGCTTGAACGAAATGCGGGAGTCCGGAGAATGGTACGCCATCATCTCGGACACACTGAATGAGCATAATGAACGACTGATAGCCTCATCCGGCTAAGGATCCACTTTCCACATTCCAATCCACGGGAGGAAAAATAATGCATAAACAAAAACTTAACACCAAGGTGATGACGGCGACTGCCGTCCTCACACTTACCGCAGGCGCAGCGGCAGCGCAGGAAGCGTGTACAAACTACACCGTGCAAGATGGTGACACGATGGCCACCATCGCGATCGCAGCCTACGGCACCTCGAACTACCAGCCGATCTTCAACGCGAACCGCAACTCGATCACGAACCCAAACTCGCTTGAACCTGGCTTGGTTCTGGCTCTGCCATGTGAAGACGGCAGCCTGCCTAACGGTCAGTCCGCACAGGAACTGATCGCCGCAGAAGAGCAGCGCGCAGCAAGTGTCAAACGCTCAAACGTCTATGCGCCGCCGATCAAGATGGTTGCAGGCAACGGTTGGGAACCGTTTACCAGTGAATCTCTGGGCGGCGGCGGCATTATGACTCGCCTGGCGACAACCAGCCTGCAACGTGCTGGTAACAGCCGTGACTACTCGGTGAGCTTTGTCGACGATTGGAGTTCGCACCTGGACACCCTGTTGCCGCTTGGCGCCTTCGACATCTCAATCGCCTGGACCATCCCAGACTGTACGAACCGCACTTATGAGTGGTCCAAAGAGACTGAGGCGCGCTGCACCCAATTCGTCGCTTCGGTTCCCGTCTATGACGTTGTTGGCGGCTTCTTCACGCTGCCGGAAAGCGACTACGCAAGCGCTACAAAGTTCGAAGATCTCGAAGGGTCCACCATTTGCCGCATGGCAGGATGGAGCATGGTGGTTCTGGAGGAAGTTGGCTTGAACCGCGAGAACACCACTGTGGTGCAGCCCAACTCGGCCCGCGAATGCCTTGACGCCGTTCTGACCGGCACTGCAGATGTCGCCGCATTCGAAGTTGATCTGTTCGCTTCGACCATGAAGGACATGGGACTGACATCAGCTGATATCGTTGAAAACCCATATGTTTCGACATTGTCATCGATGAGCTTCCTTGCGCACCGCACAAACCCGTTCGCGCGTGAGTACATTGCAATGATGAACAAAGGTCTGAACGAAATGCGCGAATCCGGCGAATGGTATGCGATCATTTCGGACACACTGCGCGAACAGAACGAAAAGCTGAACGCGGCGTCTAACTGATCCCCAACTTCATCTTGCTGAATTAGGGCCGGTCTTTCGACCGGCCTTTTTTCTGCACTCCGGATTTGATCTACGGGAATCCCCCAATATCAAATTCAAAAGAAGCTGCTACCTTAAGCTCAACTGTACCGGTAAGGCCTTGGCCTAACTGCTCACTCAAAAAAAGGGCCGACTTTGGGGGTCGGCCCTTTTTCTGTGTCTTGTTGGAAGTGAAAGTACCCACGCCTCAAAACGTGGGTACAATCGATCAGTCGATGATCGCGTTCAGTGTCGCGCTGGGGCGCATGACCGCAGCAGTTTTGACCGGATCGGTGTGATAGTAACCACCCAGATCTGCTGCTGGGCCCTGCGCGGCTGCCAGTTCTGACAGGATCTGGCCTTCTTTGTCGGCCAGTTCCTTTGCGATCGGAGCGAATTCGGCCGCCAGTTCCGCATCATCAGATTGCGCGGCCAGAGCCTCGGCCCAATAGCGCGCAAACCAATAGTGGCTGTCGCGGTTGTCCGGCTGACCAACCTTGCGGCTGGGCGATCTGTTGTTGTCCAGAATACCCTGCGTGGCCGCTTCGGCCGCCGCTCCCAGAACGCCTGCCTTGGCGTTGCCTTTGTTATCAGCCAGGAAGTTCAACGATTCACCCAGCGCACAGAACTCACCCATCGAGTCCCAACGCAGGTGGTTTTCTTCCACCAGCTGCTGGACGTGTTTCGGGGCCGAGCCACCCGCACCGGTTTCGAACAGACCGCCGCCGTTCATCAGCTTGACGATCGACAACATCTTGGCCGAGGTGCCGAGTTCAAGGATCGGGAACAAATCGGTCAGGTAGTCACGCAGCACGTTGCCGGTGATGGCGATGCTGTCCTTGCCTGCGGTGATCGTTTCCAGCGACTGACGGGTCGCTTCACGCGGAGCCATGATCTGAAACTTGTCGGCTACACCTGCCGCCTCAAGTGCCGGTTTGACGTATTTGATCAGTTCAGCGTCATGGGCGCGGTTTGCGTCCAGCCAGAAGATCGCTTCGGAACCGGTCAGGCGCTGACGGTCCATCGCCAGTTGAATCCAGTTCTCAATCGGAGCTTTCTTCACAGTGCAGGACCGCCAGATGTCGCCCTGTTCAACGTCATGCGAATGCAACGTCTCACCATTTGCCAGAACGATGCGGATCACGCCATCTGCGGGTGCCTGGAACGTGGTCGGGTGCGAGCCGTATTCCTCAGCCTTTTGTGCCATCAGGCCAACGTTAGCGACTGCACCGGCGGTGGCCGGATTCAGCGCGCCGCTGGCTTTGAAGAAGTTGATGGCTTCATCGTAAACAGGCGCATAGCAGCGGTCGGGGATGACGCAGTTGGTGTCGCCCTTGGCACCGGTTTCGTCCCAGCCTTTACCACCTGCGCGGATCACGGCAGGCATCGAGGCGTCGATGATCACGTCCGACGGGACGTGCAGGTTGGTGATGCCCTTGTCGCTGTCGACCATGTACATGGACGGACGGTCGCCCTTGATCGCTTCGATTGCGGCTACGATGTCAGCATTGTCCTTCACGCGATCCAGCAGATCACCCAGACCCGAGTTCGGGTTCACACCCAGCGCTTCCAGTTCCGCGCCGAATTTTTCGAACACAGGTGCTAGCCACGCCTTGACCGCATAGCCAAAGATGATTGGGTCTGAGACCTTCATCATCGTGGCCTTCATGTGCAGCGAGAACATGGTGCCGTCATTCTTGGTGTCCTCGATTGCGTCGGCCAGAAACGAAGACAGCGCTTTGACGGACATGAAGGTCGCGTCCGCCACGGTCCCCTCGGCCAGCGGCCACGCGTCTTTCAGCACTGTGACGCTGCCGTCTTTACCAACGAATTCGATCTTCGCGTCGCCTGCTTGCGCAGCGGTGATGGTCGCCGATTTCTCGTTGGCATAGAAGTCATTGCCAGACATCGACGAAACCTTGGTTTTGCTGTCTGACACCCATTCACCCATAGAATGCGGGTTTTTCTGAGCGTAGTTCTTCACTGCACGGGCTGCGCGACGATCCGAGTTACCTTCGCGCAGAACCGGGTTCACAGCCGAACCTTTGATGGCATCATAACGCGTACGGATCGCTTTTTCCTCATCGTTCGAGGGCTCTTCGGGATAATTCGGGATGTCGTAGCCTTGCGACTGCAGCTCTTCGATGGCGGCAACCAGCTGTGGGACCGAAGCCGAGATGTTCGGCAGCTTGATCACATTTGCGTCCGGCGTTTTTACCAGTTCGCCCAACGCAGCCAGATCATCGGTGATGCGTTGCGCATCGGTCAGGTTTTCCGGGAAGGTTGCCAGAATACGGCCAGCCAGCGAAATATCCTTGGTCCCAACACTGACACCCGCAGCGCCGGCGAATTTGCGAATGATGGGCAGGAACGAGGCGCTGGCCAGCTCGGGCGCTTCGTCTACAATGGTATACAATATGTCGAAGTTCGATTTATCTGCCATATTCTTTTACCTTTTTTAAGCCTTTCGGGGCGTGCGATCCAAGAGTGTGCCACACTCAGGTGGCGAGGGATGGGCGCGTTTAACCTACCGCCCAACGGTGACTCTGTTTTGACAGGGCCTCCCTTAAATCACGTTTGGCTTGGGATCAATCGTTCTGAGGGGGCGCATATTGACACGGTATACAAAAATTCGGGGATTTCCGGGTCTGCCGCCCGGAAATTAGGCACCCCAAGTGTCGCTTAGCCGATATCCGCCGGGCCAGGGATCATCCGGGTCCAGCATGTGTTGATGTGTGCCAGTGATCCATCCACGGCCGCTGATCTCGGGTATGACGGCTGGCTTCGAACCAACTTGAGTGTCCTGTATAATCCGACCAGTAAACGTTGAGCCGATGATGGATACCGCCTCGAAAGACTGGCCGGATGCCATTTGCCCCTTTGCTGCCATCAGCGCCATGCGCGCAGACACGGCCGTTCCAGTGGGGGATCGGTCGACTTTGCCGGGCTGGATGGCGACAGCGGATTTACCGCGCCAGCCGGTCGGGGATTTTTCAAGCGGTCCACAGAAGGCGCAGAAAGAGATATGCGACCAATCTGGGTGTTCCGGATGGGTGAACCCCAACTGTTCGTTGGCGGCGTTGGTAATTCTGACCCCTAGACGGGCAATATCGCGGGCTTCGTTCTGAGTTATCTCAAACCCCAGTGCAACAGCGTTCACAACCACGAAACTGTCGCCCCCGTAGGCCGTATCTACGGTCAGAGTTCCCAAGCCCGGCACCTCTAATGGGACCGAGAGTTTGTCTGCAAAGCTGGGCAGGTTTTGCACATGTATGCGCTCGGCCTTGCCGTCTCGACATTCAGCACGAACGCGCACCAACCCACCTGGCGCTTCGAGCATCAGTGTGGTCTCGGGCTCCCGCATCGGGATGATCCCGCTATCCAGCAACACCGTCGCGACACAGATTGAGTTTGAGCCGGACATGGGCGGCGTGTCTTCGGGCTCCATGATGATAAAGGCTGCATCGGCATTCGGATCTTTCGGCGGCACCAGCAGGTTCACGTGTCGAAACACGCCTCCGCGCGGTTCGTTCAACACAAAATCCCTGAGGGTTTGATCTTTTGCAATAAACGACCGTTGGTCCCAGAGAGTTTCGCCCGGAGGCGGCGCAACACCGCCAACGATTACGTCGCCCACCTCGCCTTCGGCATGGGCAGAAATAACGTGGATGGTTTTGACGCTGCGCATGAGCTCTCCTTAAAACCGGGTCGCGGCGTAGGGCGACACAGAAATTGGCGGAGCTTGTCCGTCAACCAAGGCCCCAACCAGTTCGGCTGTTCCGGCAGACTGAGTCAAACCCAGATGGCCATGTCCGAAAGCATAAACAACGTGTCGCGAGTTAGGTGACGAGCCAATCACCGGAATGCTGTCAGGTAAGGACGGACGGAAACCCATCCATTGCGTACCACCGTCGGTTCTTAGACCCGGCAAGAACTCGGCCGCCTTTTTCAGCAACACATCCGCGCGTTTGAAATTTGGTGGCAGGCTTAATCCGCCCAATTCGACCGCACCGCCGATACGCACGCCACCATTGATCTTGCTCGCGACGAACCCGTGGCCCGAAAATGTCAGATGCATGCGCAAATCAAAGGCACCCTTGGGCAAAGTGGTGTTGTATCCCCGTTCGGTCTCTAACGGAATCCGGTCACCCAAGGTCTGGGCGATCTGGTGCGACCATGCCCCTGCGGCCACAACCACCTTGGCCACATCAAGTGTTTCACCGGGGCATACGATTTGAATACCGTTCTCGACCGGGGACAAAGCCCGGATCTCACGCTTCTGAATTTGACCTCCGCGATCCAAAAATACGTCTGCTAGGTGTTCCACCCATGTCTTGGGATCGACGGTATTCAGCCAGTTGGGTGTGAACCCGGCGTGTGTGAATCGTGAACTGAGACCCGGTTGTTTTTTGGCTATGTCGGCCGGACTTTCCAGCAACTCGAACTCAATTCCATGCTCACGACGAAGGTCCCAGGTCGGCAGGCTGGCGCGAAATTCGGCCTCGCCTTCATATAACTGCATCTGACCATCTCGTTGTAGAAGGCCGTCGCCATTCACGCTTGCGACTAAGCGACTGAGTGCTTCACGAGACAAACCGGTCAAACGAGCCTGAGCGCCAAGCAGTTCACTATAGCGATCAGGACGACCGGCCCGCCAAAAGCGGTACATCCACGGCGCAATACGCAGCGCATAGGCCGGAGGGATCGAAAGCGGTCCCAGCGGATCCAACAACCACTTTGGAGCCTTCCGCATGATGCCCGGAGTTGCCAGTGGCTCAACCTCGGGAAAGGCAAAGGCCCCTGCGTTCCCAGCCGACGCCTCGGCTGCAACTCCAGTTCGGTCCAGAACCAAAACGGAATGGCCACGTCGTTGAAGCTCGAGTGCGGTTGTGATTCCGATCACACCTGCACCGATGACAACGACCTTCTGGGTCATACTTCGATCCCGGCTTGGAAGGGATCGCCTTCGTGAAACAGGAGGCTAGCCTCGGCCATGACAAAGGCCTGCCCGGTGATTGAAGGGATTACTCCACCTGTTGATCCGGGTTGGTAAGACAGACGATAAGAACTGCCGATCACGCTTTGCTGTACGATTTCCTGACCCGGGTCCAATCTCCCGTCAGCGGCAAGGCAAGCCAGCCGCGCTGAACTGCCCGTCCCGCAAGGAGAGCGGTCATAATTGTCATCGGGACACAGCACAAAGTTGCGGCTGTGCACAGCCGGGTCGGGTGCATCCTCCTGCAGGATGACATGGTCAATAGGCTCGCCGTTTTCACCCCCAACGCCTTGCGCGATCGACGCCTCTCGGACAGCGATCGTCAATTCGGTCAGTTTACGAATATTGCTTGGGACAACAGGAATCGGGCTGGGGTCGATGATGAAGAACCAATTGCCGCCATAAGCGACATCACCGGTGACCGAGCCGTATCCCGGAACTTCAAGGCTGACGCCCTGATGTACCCTGCGGCTTTCGATATTCGTCACGGTGACGGTATTGGTGTCGATCAGTTCAACAGTAACCACTCCGGCAGGCGTTTCGATCCGGTGATGCCCCAATCCGATCCGGCCCATATGTGCCAGCGTCACTGCCAGCCCGATGGTTCCGTGACCGCACATTCCCAGAACGGCGTCCACGTCAAAATAGATAACACCAGTGACACAGGTGGGATCGGCCGGTTCAACCAGCAAGGCCCCAACCATTGCGGGTTGCCCGCGCGGCTCGAGCATGACAGAGCGATAGAAACCTTCATGTTCGGTCGCCAACCGTCGCGCGCGTTCGGCTAAAGAACCGGTCCCCAGATCGGGGGCACCTTCCAGAATGACACGTGTGGGCTCACCGCCGGTATGGCTGTCGATCACATGCATTCAGCGATCACCCCACCCTGCTTAGACCAATCGGCAAACCAGTTTCGGAATAGCTCGTATTGTTGCTCGCAATAGTGTCGTTGCGCATCGGTCAACTCGTCCGACTCATTGAAGTGAAGGCGGTATTCTGGTTCCCCGTTCAGTACCAGCAAGTGCTTGTAATACAGGACCAGATCCGGCCCTTCGTCAAAGCTGGACAGGACATGGATTGCCTCGGTCAGTTCCTGCGCACGTTGGCGCGCCTCGGCATGGCCCTGCGCCGCCTTTTTCGACAACGCGGCCAGCAACAACGCTTCGCGCGGCAAGGCCGTTCCGATGCCGGTGATCGAACCCGTCGCGCCACAATTGACGAAGCCGTGATAGACCTCGGTATCAACGCCAACCATCAACGTCACCTGATCGTCCTGGCTGGTGATGTTCTCGGCCGCATAGCGCAGGTCGTCCTTGCCTCCGAATTCCTTGAAACCAATCAGGTTCGGATGTTCTGCACGCAGGGCAAAGAACAGATCAGCGCGTGTGGCAAAGCCATAGTAGGGGCTGTTGTAGATGATAGCCGGGACGTCAGGAGCGGCTGACAGGATCGACTTAAAGTGGTTCTTTTGCGCGTCCGGTGAACTGCCCCGCGACAACACTCGCGGAATGACCATCAGCCCCACCGCACCCACCTTTTGCGCGTGGGCCGCATGGGCGACCGCGGACTTGGTGTTAATGGCCCCCGTTCCGACCACGACGGGCAGTCCCGCATCCACCAAACGCTCGACCCCTTCCATACGCTGCGCGTCGGTCAGCAACGGCCAGTCCCCCATCGAACCGCAATAAACCACGGCTGACATACCGGCGTCGATCATCTGCTTGCCTTTGAGGACCAACGCGTCAAAGTCGGGCGTCCGGTCCGGCTTGCAGGGGGTCATCAGAGCAGGCATCGTGCCGGTGAAAGTGTTGGTCGACATGGGCGAAATCCTCGATGGCGGGGCCATGGGTTATGCCCCCTTCGGACTCGCCATAACGGATATTGGATACAAAATCCAGAAGAATTGAAGACGCGCCAGATCTATGATCAAGCGCGCCAAATTTGCGTTTCGAATGAATTAACGAAGCCGGTGACCTGTATCGGGATCAAACAACATGGCGCGCTCGGGGCGTACGGAGATACCAATACGCTCACCCTGTTTGCTGCGCTGGTCCTCGCGCTCTTCGACAATCAGCTTATCACCGTTGGGTGTCAGCAAATAGGAATAGCTAACGCCTCCAAGCGCTTCGGTCAGATCAACTGTGCAGGTGTCGCCTGCGCGATCCACAGCGATGTGCTCCGGCCGAATTCCGAGGGTGACTTTTGTCATACCAGCAGGCACGTTTACCGCCATATTCAACGGTTCGCTGAGTGCCGGGTGCGTGACCTTTCCGTCGACAAAATCACACTCAAGGAAATTCATGGCAGGCGAGCCGATAAAACCCGCTACGAACCGATTGTCCGGATCGCGATACAGGTCCATAGGAGCACCAACTTGTTCGATCCGACCATCTCGCAATACGACGATCTTGTCGGCCATGGTCATCGCCTCGACCTGATCGTGCGTCACATAGATCATTGTCGCACCAATCTCATTGTGCAGACGCGCGATCTCAACCCGCATCTCAACCCGCAATTCTGCATCGAGGTTTGACAGCGGTTCGTCGAACAAGAACACTTCTGGACCCCGAACGATAGCGCGGCCGATCGCAACCCGCTGACGCTGACCACCGGACAGGGCTTTGGGTTTGCGTTTCAGGTATTGGTCCAGCTTGAGAATGCTGGACGCCTCCTGCACCTTCGTGTCGATTTCCGATTTGGCGACGCCGTTCATGCGCAGGCCGAACCCCATATTCTCGGCCACGGTCATGTGCGGATACAAAGCATACGTCTGAAACACCATCGCAACCCCACGCTTGGCCGGATCCATATGGGTCACTTCGCGAGCGCCAATATGAATCTGCCCTTCGGTGGTTTCTTCAAGCCCCGCAATCATGCGCAGCAAGGTCGACTTGCCACAGCCCGACGGGCCTACAAAGACGCAAAACTCGCCATCTTCAATTTGCAGATCAATGCCGTGAATTACCTGCGTCTCGCCATACCGCTTGATCGCCTGGTTCAGAGTTACACCCGTCATGTTGCTTGCATCCTGTCTGTGTCGGCGCTTGAGTTGGTTTCAGGGAACCGCCAAGCCTGTGCTTCGGCTCCGATCTGTTCGGCCACGCGGCGAACACGAGGAACCCAGGTTTCCAATTGTTTGAAATTCATTCTCTCGGTCGATCCGGTAACGGATATTGCACCCAGCATCCGCCCGCCCGTCGTAAGGATGGGGCAAGCGATGCAGATAATGCCGGGCTCATGCTCTTCGTCGTCGACCGCGTAACCCCGGCTTCGAATCAGGTCGAGGTCAGCACGCAGCGCAGCCTCAGACGTCAGGGTTTTGTCGGTGAAGCGGTGATAGCTTTGCTGGGACACCGCGCGATCCAGCGCGGCGTCATCCAGAAACGCCATCATAGCCTTGCCCACCCCGGTGCAATAAGCCGGACCAACTTTACCTGCTTGCGAATACATCTCGATCGGGTGGGCGGCGTTGCGCTTGTCCACATACAACACCTGGTTCGAATCCAGTTGCGCCAAGTGCACCGTTTCCCCCGTCTCGCGGCTGAGCGCATCCAGAAATGGTCGCGCAATCGGAGCCAGCGAGCTTTGCGTCCAAGCCGCATGAGCCAAACGCACCAGCCGCAAACCTGGCGTATAGGTCTGCCGGTCCGGGTCATAGGACAACATCCCTTGATTGGTCAGGGTTTGCAGAAACCGATACAGGGTCGCTTTCGGAAAATCGCTGCTTTCCAGCAATTCTGCGAAACGGACCGGGCGCTCGAACGCGGCCACCTGATCCAGCACGTCACATGCTTTGCCTATTGTTCCATCACCAGCCACGAGTGCCTGCTCTCCTCCCATTAAACCATCGCCATCCTCACGAGGGTCTTGACAAGACTAACCGATCTGATGTGTAGTTTTCAATATATAAAACATGGTTTCAATATTTGGAACCAAAATGGAAGCTAAGGGAGGAAACCATGCATTCCATGTTCAAGCGCACTGCCGCAGCTTTGGCAGCCAGTGTCGCACTTACTGCGCCCGTTGCCGCCGAACTGACCGGTGAGCTGCGAATCTTCCTCGATACATCCAACCCGGCGCCACGTGCGACGATGGAGGCGATGATCGAACGGTTTGCAGAACAGCACCCCGGCCTGGAGATTGAGACCACGGTCATCGACCGCGAGGCCTACAAGACCCAGATCCGCAACTTTCTGACAGCGGATACACCGGACGTTGCGACTTGGTATGCGGCCAACCGCATGAAGCCTTATGTCGAGGCTGGCCTGTTCGAGGACGTATCAGACCTGTGGGCCGAGCCTGAGATCGCCGAAAACCTGGCATCGACCAAAGGCGCGATGACCATCGACGGCAAGCAGTGGGGCGTTCCCTATACCTACTACCAGTGGGGTGTTTACTACCGCAAAGACATCTTTGACGAGCTGGGCCTGACCGAACCCACCACTTGGGAAGAAGAGTTGGCGAACTGTCAAAAAATCGTCGCTTCCGGTCGTGCCTGCTACACCATCGGTACCAAGTTCCTGTGGACCGCCGGTGGCTGGTTCGACTATCTGAATATGCGCACCAACGGATTCGACTTCCACAACCAGCTCGCCAATGGCGAAATCAGCTGGGAAGATGACCGCGTCAAACAAACCTTCGCCAACTGGAAGCAGCTAATCGACATGGGCGCGTTCATCGACAACCACCAAACGTACAGTTGGCAAGAAGCCCTGCCCTTCATGGTCAACGGCGAAGCCGCCGCGTACCTGATGGGCAACTTCGCAGTCGCTCCGCTGCGCGAGGCAGGCCTGACCGACGACCAGCTGGACTTCTACCAGTTCGTCGCGATCAACCCAGATGTTGAGCTGGCCGAAGACGCCCCCACCGACACATTCCACATCCCGGCGAACGCGTCGAACAAAGAGGCCGCGCGCGAGTTCCTGCGCTTTGTGGTTTCAGCTGACGAGCAGACCGAGATTAACAACGGTGCAAACCTCGGCCAGCTGCCGGTGAACGCTAAGTCGTCCGTGGACGACGACAAGTTCCTCCAGCAGGGCTTTACCATGCTGTCTTCCAACAGCCCCGGCGGTGTCGCCCAGTTCTGGGATCGCGATGCTCCGGCCGAAATGGCGAAAGTTTCGATGGAAGGGTTCCAGGAGTTCATGGTCAAGCCTGACAACGCTGACCGTATCCTGTCCAAACTCGAGCGCGCACGCCAGCGTATCTACGACAACTAAACCGGTCAGGCCGGGCGTCTGCCCGGCCTGCACCTTTTCATGTGTAAGTCGAGTGTAACTCGGCTTACTCCTTTTACCTAAATCCCGAGTAAGCGCATGTCAGCTGTCGACGTCCCCGAACAGGAAAGCTGGTTCCACAGAAACCAACAGCGCATTGCGCCGTGGCTGTTTCTGGCCCCGGGCCTGCTGTTCTTCATGGTCTATGTGATCATCCCGGTGTTCCAATCCTTCAACCTGTCGCTCTATGAATGGGACGGGCTTGGCGCAGCGGAATATGTGGGCTTTCGCAACTACGAAGACCTCTATTGGGAATGGGTCGATCGAGACGCGTTCTATACTTCGCTGAAGAACAACCTGATCTGGCTGATTATGTACCTGCTTGCGATTCCTGCAGGTCTGTTCATCGCGCTGTTCCTGAACCAGACTGTCTGGGGCATCCGCCTCTATAAGTCTTTGTTTTTCTTTCCCTTCGTTATCTCTCAGGTCGTTGTTGGCCTTGTTTTCACCTGGTTCTACGATCCGACCTTCGGGTTGTTGAACGAGTTCCTTGGGCTCTTCGGCTTTGGCCCCCTGAATGTTCTGGGGGATGAGCGGTTCGTCACCTACGGCATCATCTTCGCAGGTCTCTGGCCGCAAACGGCCTATTGCATGATCCTGTATCTCACCGGCCTGAACGCCGTAGACCCCGAACAGATCGAGGCCGGGCGGCTGGATGGTGCAAAGGGGTGGCGCATGCTGTGGCACATCATCCTGCCGCAACTGCGCCCGGCCACATTCATCGCCTTTGTCGTGACCATCATTGGCGCGCTGCGATCCTTCGACCTGATCTCGATCATGACACAGGGCGGACCTTTCGGATCGTCCCGCGTTCTGGCGTATTACATGTTCGAGGTCGCCTTGTCCGAATATGGATTCCGCATGGGTTATGGCGCGGCCATCGCTGTGATCCTTTTCCTGATCATGCTCTGCTTCATCGCCTACTTCCTGTGGTCGATGTACCGCGAAGAAAGGGGGCACTGAGATGTTTCCCAAACCTATCGAAAAACAATCGCGGTCAGCGCAGATCACCTATCAGGCTATGTTGCCACTGGCCTTGCTGCTGTGGCTTGGCCCCCTGCTTGCGGTCGCCCTGTTCTCAGTCAAACCCGCGGCCGACTTTACCAACGCAAATTACTGGGGACTGCCATCCAGTTTTGAAGGCGCCTATAACTATGGGCAAGTGTTCTTCAACTCGGACATGCCGCGCTATTTGCTGAATTCGTTTATGATCACCATCCCGACCGTGATCGGTGCGGTGGCGCTCAGCTGCATGACCGGGTTCGCGCTGGGGATTTACAAGTTCAAATCGAACCTCTGGATCTTTTTCATGTTCGTCGCGGGCAATTTCGTGCCTTTCCAGATCCTGATGGTGCCCGTCCGTGACCTGACCTTGGAACTTGGTCTCTACAACACCAAAACCGGCCTTGTCCTGTTCCATATCGCGTTCCAAACCGGGTTTTGCACCCTGTTCATGCGCAACTTCATCCGCGCCCTGCCCTTTGAATTGATCGAGGCAGCACGGGTCGAAGGCATCAGCGAATGGCGCATCTTCTGGTATGTTGTCCTGCCGTTGATGAAGCCCGCGATTGCAGCGCTCAGCGTGCTGATCTTTACCTTTATCTGGAACGATTATTTCTGGGCGGTTGTCCTGACCCAGGGGGCCGAAAGCCAGCCTGTTACTGCAGGTATCACCAGTTTTAACGCTCAGTTTCGAGCGGCTTATCAGTTGATGAGTGCCGGCTCTATCGTTGCGGCGCTGCCGCCGGTGGCCATGTTCTTCCTAATGCAGAAACACTTCATCGCGGGTCTGACCCTCGGTGCCGTAAAATAACGTCAAACCAAAGGTTTGCCACATGACCAAGATCACCTTTATCGGGGCCGGATCCACGATTTTCATGCAGAACATCGTGGGCGATGCCCTTCTGACCCCGGCGTTGGCCGACAGTCATTTTGCGCTGATGGACATCGACACGCAACGCCTTGCTGAAAGCGAGGCTGTTGCCAAAGCGATGATCCGTTCCGTCAGGACCGCAGCCACCGTTTCGACCCACACCGATCGTCGCGCCGCGCTGGACGGCGCGGATTTCGTGATCACTGCCTTTCAGATCGGCGGCTACAAACCCTGCACCGTGACGGATTTTGAAATCCCAAAACAGTACGGGTTGCGCCAAACAATCGCGGATACGCTTGGTGTCGGCGGTATCATGCGCGGCCTTCGGACCGTTCCGGTGCTTTGGGATGTGGCGCAGGACATGATGCAGCTCTGTCCGAACGCGACGCTACTGCAATACGTCAACCCAATGGCCATCAACACCTGGGCATTGGCGGAACGTTTTCCCGCGTTGAAACATGTCGGCCTGTGCCATTCGGTACAAAACACGGTCGAAGAACTGGCCCACGATCTGGACCTGCCAAAGCAGGACATCAGGTACAAAGTGGCCGGTGTGAACCACGTGGCATTTTTCCTGCGGCTGGATCACGAGGGCCGTGACCTCTACCCTGCCCTGCGGCAGGGATACGCCAGCGGTCAGTTTCCCAAACCACCTCTTCTGATGCCCCGCTGCGCGAACAAGGTGCGGTATGAGGTGATGGAGCAATTGGGCTATTTCTGCACCGAAAGTTCGGAACATCTGGCCGAGTATGTCCCCTGGTTCATCAAAGACGGGCGTCAGGATCTGATCGAACAGTTCAGTATTCCCCTGGACGAATATCCAACCCGCTGCGAGGAACAGATCGCGAGTTGGAAGGAGCAGGCTAAAACCCTTACGGACGGACGCGACATCGATGTGACTCGCAGTCATGAGTTCGCAGCCGACCTGATGAACGCGATTGTGACGGATACGCCCTATGTCGCTTATGGCAATCTTCCCAACACGGGTCAGATCCCGCAATTGCCCCTTGGCGCAGCGGTCGAAACCCCATGCCTCGTTGATACAAATGGCGTCCAGCCCTCGGTCGTTACAGACATTCCGCCTCAGCTGATCGCCCTGATGCGGACACAGATCAACGTTCAGGAACTGACAGTCCGTGCGTTGGTTGAGCAGAACCCCGAACACATCTATCACGCCGCCATGATGGACCCGCATACCGCTGCCGAACTGGACCTTCGCCAGATCCGCAGCATGGTCGACGATTTGCTGGTGGCCCATGCCGATTGGCTGCCCAATTGGTGCAAACCCGCCAAGGCCGCTTGAACACTATTTTAAAAGGCTGAAAACAATGACAAAAAAACGCCGCTCACAGCATTGGTACGGAAAGCTCGACAAGGATGGCTTCATTCACCGGTCGTGGATGAAGAACCAGGGCTTTCCAGATCACGCATTTGATGGTCGCCCGATAATTGGCATCTGCAATACGTGGTCAGAACTGACGCCCTGCAACTCGGGCCTGCGTGATTTGGCCGAAGGCGTGAAACGTGGTGTCTGGGAGGCTGGCGGTTTTCCCGTCGAGTTCCCGGTCATGTCGCTGGGCGAAACGCAGATGAAGCCAACCGCCATGCTGTTCCGCAACCTGCTGGCCATGGATGTCGAAGAGTCCATTCGCGCTTATGGCATCGACGGCGTTGTGTTGTTGGGCGGCTGCGACAAGACTACGCCCGGACAGTTGATGGGCGCGGCCTCGGTTGATCTGCCGTCGATCGTGGTCAGCTCTGGCCCGATGCTGAACGGAAAATACCAAGGCAAGGACATCGGCTCGGGGACGGATGTCTGGAAATTCTCTGAAGCCGTGCGCGCCGGAGAAATGACACTGAAGGACTTTATGAACGCGGAATCCGGCATGTCGCGCAGCGCTGGTGTCTGCATGACCATGGGTACGGCCTCAACCATGGCGTCTCTGGTCGAGGCGATGGGCATGAGCTTACCGACAAACGCGGCCCTTCCGGCAGTCGACGCCCGCCGCATGGCGCTGGCGCATCTGACAGGCAAGCGGATCGTCGAGATGGTGGATGAAGACCTCAAGCCCTCGGACATTTTGACCAAGGAAGCGTTCGAAAACGCCATTCTGGCCAATGCAGCGGTGGGCGGCTCGACCAACGCGGTGGTGCACCTGTTGGCGCTTGCGGGCCGTGTCGGCGTTGATCTGACGCTCAAGGATTTCGAAATCGGATCGGAAATCCCTCTCTTGGTCAACTGTATGCCATCAGGCAAATACCTGATGGAGGATTTCTGCTACGCCGGTGGCGTTCCGGTTGTTCTCAGCGAACTCAAACCATTCCTGCGACCGGCAAAGACCGTTTTGAACAAGGATATCTCGGCTCACTACGAGGGCGCAGAGTGTTTCAACACTGACATCATCCGCCCCTTTGACGACCCGGTAAAACCTGCCGCAGGCCTGCGGGTTCTGCGCGGCAATCTCGCCCCGAATGGCGCAATCGTAAAACCTTCGGCAGCGACGGATGCACTGTTGGAGACCGAAGCCGAGGCATACGTTTTCGAAAGTATCGAAGACCTCAAGGCCAATATCGACCGGGATGATCTGCCAGTCACGCCCGAGACCATTCTGGTCCTCAAGGGCTGCGGGCCCAAGGGCTATCCGGGCATGCCCGAGGTTGGCAACATGCCGATCCCGGCCAAGCTGGTGAAAGAAGGCGTGCGCGACATGATCCGTATCTCGGACGCCCGCATGTCCGGCACCGCTTTTGGCACCGTCATCCTGCATGTCAGCCCAGAAGCGCAGGCCGGAGGTCCGCTGGCGCTGGTCAAGACCGGAGACCGCATCCGCGTTTCGGCCAGCAACGGCGAACTGAAATTGCTGGTTGATGCACAAGAACTGGACGCCCGCCGCGCTGCATGGCAACCGGATGAGCCACACTACACACGCGGTTACGCGAAACTTTATATCGACCACGTTCTGCAAGCGGATCAGGGCGCGGACCTTGACTTCCTTGTGGGCAAAGACACCCGCCTTGTGACCAGAGAGAGCCACTGATGGATCAACCAGCCACATTTCATGACCTGAACGGCGCATCGGTCTATATCACGGGCGGAGGCTCGGGCGTTGGGGCAGCACTGACCGATGGGTTCCTGGCCCAAGGCGCGAATGTCGCTTTTATCGGCCGGTCGGACGCCAGCGGTTTCGTCGAGGAAATGCGCGACAAACACGGCCGGGCACCCCTGTTCATGCAAGGCGATATGACAGATACCGAGCTGCTTCATGCAACCATGCAAAAGGCCGCCGAGGCCCATGGTCCACTGAACGTTCTGATTAACAATGCCGCCAATGACAAACGCCATTCGTTGGAAGAAACCACCAGTGAATTCTGGGATTGGATGATCGAGGTCAACCTGAAGGCCTACTATTTTGCCTGTCAGGAGGCTGCACGCCAGATGGCCAACAAAGGCGGGTCGATCGTCAATTTCAGTTCGATCAGCTACATGATGGGCAACGCGGGTTATCCGATTTACACCACCTCAAATGCTGGTATCACCGGCATGACACGCTCGCTGGCACGCGAGTTGGGGCCGCAAAATATCCGAGTGAATGCACTGGCCCCTGGCTGGGTTCTGACGCAAAAACAGCTGGATATGTGGGCCACCCCCGAGGATTTGGCAGCACATCTAGGTCGCCAGTGTCTGAAAGAACACCTGACGCCTGAAGATATGATCGCACCGACCCTCTTCCTTGCCTCGGAAGCCAGCCGCGCGATGACCGGCCAGTGTATGGCGGTGGACGGCGGCGTTGTAGTAACGGGATAAGACCATGACTACAGAATGGATTGCTGTTGACTGGGGGACATCTCATCTGCGGGTTTGGGCCATGCAAGGCGACAATGTGCTAGACCAGGCACAGTCTGATCGCGGAATGGCGCGCCTCAGCAAAGAGGCCTTCCAGCCGGCGTTATTGGACCTGATCGATGGCTGGCTGGGTGCCGAGCCCGTCGACGTCCTTGCCTGCGGTATGGTCGGCGCGCGGCAAGGATGGGTCGAGGCCCCTTACGCGGCCGTTCCCTCGGCCCCTCTGCCGGATGCGCCCATCCGCGTACCGGGCACCGATCCCCGGATCCGTGCATTTGTCGCTCCTGGGCTCAAGCAGAACGCACCGCCAGACGTCATGCGTGGAGAAGAAACTCAGATCGCTGGTTTTCTGGCCACTCGCCCAAATTGGGACGGCGTGATTTGCCTGCCCGGAACCCATTCGAAATGGGTGCAAGTCAGCGCCGGAGAGGTCGTCAGCTTTCGCACCTTCATGACCGGTGAGTTGTTCGAGCTGCTCAGCGGGCAATCCGTGCTAAAGCATTCCGTCGCAGAGGGATGGGATGAAGACGCCTTCGCCGGCGCGGTCGCGGATGCCCTTTCGAAACCCGAACAACTGGCCGCGCGCCTGTTTGGACTGCGGGCGGCCGATTTGCTGCATGAACAGGACAAAGGCACAGCGCGGGCAAAGCTGTCGGGCATGCTGATCGGGGCCGAACTGGCAGCAACGCGCCCGTATTGGCTGGGTCAGCAACTGGCGATTATCGGCGCTGAAGAGATTTCCCAAATCTATGCGGGTGCTCTGCAATTGCAGGGCGCGCTCGTAGACACCGCAAATGCCACTCAATGTACACTGGCGGGTCTTTCTCAGGCCCGTAAACTCACGAGGCAAACCGTATGAGCCGCCCAATCATTGCAATCCTGCGTGGCCTGGATCCGTCAAATGCTGTTGATGTGGGCCAGGCCCTGATCGCGGCCGGTATCGACAAGATTGAGGTGCCTCTGAACTCTCCCGACCCGCTGATCAGCATCGAAGCCTTGGCCAAGACCTACGGCGATCAAGCGCTGATCGGCGCTGGAACTGTACTGACGCCAGATCAGGTTGAGGCCGTACAAGGTGTTGGTGGCAAGCTGATCGTATCGCCGAACTGCGATATTGAGGTCATTGCCCGAACGGTCGCATTGGGAATGGAAAGCTGGCCCGGGGTTTACACCCCGACGGAAGCGTTTGCCGCGCTCAGGGCGGGTTCCACAGGGTTGAAACTGTTCCCCGGTGTTATGGCCGGACCATCCGGGCTTGCTGCATTGCGCCCGGTTTTGCCCAAGGGCACGCTGGTCTATGCGGTTGGCGGTGCGGGCCCCGAGAACTTTGGCGAGTGGATCAAGGCTGGGGCTGACGGATTTGGCATCGGGTCGGCCTTGTTCAAACCGGGTATGTCCGTTGATGAAATTGGCGACAGGGCCAAGCGGATCGTCGCAGCCTATGACGAGGCTGCTGGATGAGCTTTGTCTTTGACGACCGGCCGTGCGAGCTTGGCGAAGGCCCCTTATGGCATCCCGAGCGGCAACAGTTGTTCTGGTTCGACATTGTCAACAAACGACTGATGACACAGGCATCCGGGGAACAGCAAAGTTGGCAGTTTTCCGAACATGTGTCTGCCGCAGGTTGGGTGGATCAGGGCACTCTGCTGATCGCTTCGGAAACTGGGCTGTGGCGGTTCGACTTAGCGAGCGGTGACAAACACCGGATTGCCCCGCTTGAGGCCGACAACCCGGTCACCCGATCCAACGATGGACGCGCCGATCCATGGGGCGGTTTTTGGATCGGAACAATGGGCAAGAATAGCGAGCCGGGTGCAGGCGCGATCTATCGATACTGGCAGGGTGAACTGCGCCAGCTTGTACCGAATATCACAATCTCTAACGCGATCTGTTTCGCACCCGACCGGTCCTGCGCGTATTTCACCGATACGGTTACCAAACTTGTCATGCGATGGTCGTTGGATCCTGAAACCGGTTGGCCCGAAGGCGAAAGTTCGGTTTTTCTGGACCTGCGCGATGATGACCTCAACCCCGATGGAGCTGTGGTGGACGCCGAAGGCAACATCTGGATCGCCCAGTGGGGCGCCAACAGGGTGGCGGCTTATGATCCGCAAGCGCAGTTCCTGAAAGCGGTCACTTTTGAGGCCGCGCACGCGTCTTGCCCAGCCTTTGGTGGTAGCAATCTGACAACCCTGTTTTGCACCACGGCCCGCGAAGGGCTGGATACAGCAAGCATCGAAACACAACCGACCAACGGCATGACCTTTGCCGCCCGCGACGTGGGTAAAGGCCAACCAGAACACAGAGTCATTTTATGAAACCAGAACTTGGCGTCTGCTATTACCCGGAACATTGGCCCGAAGGCATGTGGGCCGAGGACGCGGCCCGTATGGTCGAAACCGGGCTAACCTGGGTTCGGATCGGGGAATTCGCCTGGAGCCGCATGGAACCTACGCCCGGTGAGTTGCGTTTTGACTGGCTGGACCGCGCAATCGATACGCTCGGCGCTGCTGGCCTAAAGGTCGTGTTAGGAACGCCAACAGCGACGCCGCCCCGTTGGATGCTTGCGAAGTATCCGGACATGATGGCAGTGGACGAACAGGGCAACCCCCGGAAGTTTGGCTCTCGCAGGCACTACTGCTTCAGCCACCAGAGCTACGTTCAGGAGTCGGTTCGCATCGCCCGGATCATGGGCGAGCGCTATGGTCAGAACCCGCATATCGCGGCGTGGCAGATCGACAATGAATACGGCTGCCACGATACCACAGTCAGCTACAGCCCGGCTGCCTTGCAGGCCTTTCAGCTATGGCTCAAAGAACAATACGACAGCATTGACGCGCTGAACGAGGCGTGGGGCAACATTTTTTGGTCGATGGAGTATGGGGATTTCGATCAGATCGATTTGCCCAACCTGACCGTTACCGAACCTAGCCCGGCCCATGTGTTGGCTTTCCGACGGTTCAGCTCGGATCAGGTTGCGGCTTACAACAAGGCTCAGGTCGATGTGCTGCGGGGTCTGACAGATGCGCCGCTGCTGCATAACTACATGGGGCGCGTATTGGATTTCGACCATTTCAAAGTCGGTGAGGATCTGGATATCGCCACATGGGACAGCTATCCGATCGGCTTCCTGTCCGACCGGCTTGAGGCGGACGAGGCGCACAAAACCGCCTTTCTGCAGCAGGGTGACCCGGATATGCAGGCCTTTCACCACGACCTCTACCGCGCTGTTGGCCGTGGTCGTTGGTGGGTGATGGAGCAACAGCCCGGTCCGGTGAACTGGGCTCCGTATAATCCTGCTCCCCTGCCCGGCATGGTTCGTTTGTGGTCCCTTGAGGCCGTGGCGCATGGGGCAGAGGTTGTCAGCTACTTCCGCTGGCGGCAGGCCCCGTTCGCGCAAGAGCAAATGCATGCCGGTCTGTTGACGCCCAATAATCGCCCAGCCCCGGCGCTGGCCGAGGCAAGGCAGACCGCTGATGCGTTGTCTGGCCTTGGGGACGTGGTTCAGAAGAATGCGGAAGTGGCCATCCTGTTCGACTATGCCTCTGACTGGGCTTGGGCGACGCAGCCACAAGGGGCCGGGTTCGACTATTTCCGATTGGTCTTCTCGGCCTACCGCGCGCTGCGGCGGGCGGGTTTGTCTGTGGACTTTGTTTCTCCGACTGACATTCCGACCGCAGGCTACAAAATCATCCTCGCGCCGGGATTGGCCACGATGGGCGGTGATTTGGAGAGAGACCTGACGCAAGGCTGTGATCTGGCGATCGTCGGACCCCGCAGCGGGGCGATCACGCATGACTTCCAGATTCCACACGCGCGCCCCGGTTTGAGTGGAATGGATTGCGATGTCGAGCTGGTGGAGTCCCTTCCACCCCAGGTCCACCGCAATGTTGAGGGCGGCGGCGCCGCGCAGCATTGGGTCGACCGGGTCTCTGGGACGTCCCCGTGTCTGATGCGTTTTGCGGACGGTAACCCTGCGCTTTTAGGTGCTAACGGTCTCTGGTACCTGGCTGGATTCCCCGATGAGCTGTTGTGGGATCGAGTGATTGATATGGCTGCGCGCGAAACGGGCGTGCGCCTGCATACTATGCCCAACGGCTTGCGTCGCCGTGAAACGGCAACGCATGAGTTCCTGATCAATTACAACGCCCAACCGGTCGCTTGGAACGGTCAGGTCGTGGATGCATGCGGCATCGTTGTCCTAAAAAAAGAAACGCCCGAAGAGGGGTAACCTCTTCGGGCGCGTCCGTTTGGTAATCGTTCGAACCTACTGATCAGTTTGTAGACTATTGGGGTCAAAGGCCCCACCGAACCCGCCGTTGTTGGACGGCGGAGTTTCGGGTCCGGAGCTTTCTTCTTCGGTGTCACCGCCCAGAGTATTCGGCGCGAACACGTTACCAAAACCGCTGTTGTTCGACGGCTTCGGCGCAGATTGCTGATCACCACCCTGTTCGGCCTCTTCAGCCTCACGCTTTTTGCGCTGTTCTTCGCGCTGCTTTCGCAGCTCCTGAATGCGCTGTTCGGCCTCTAGGCGTTTCTGCTCTTTGACGTTGGCGATGCACTGGCCCGGGTTATAGGCGGTTGCGGTGCCAACCACGGTTATCGTGGCCACCGCGAACACGACCAGCAGAACCGCTGCCATGTTTCCGGCAAAGAAGCTGGGCAGTTTGATCTTTCCAGCCAGTTCTTCAACGGTTGCCTGCTTACGCGCTGCAGCAACCAGTTCCTGGCGCTTCAGCTTTGCCTCGTTCAAAAGGGCAAAGAACACGGTCAGCGCCACGATGATAAAGGCCAAGGCCGAGATCGATGGCGTGATGCCGTACCGCACCTTTTGTGCCAGCTCGATTGTCAGCGTCGGGTATTCGCCAAAGGTGAAGGTGGTGGTGTTGTAGTTCTCGAACGAAGCTAGGAATGCCAGCACCGCCGCCGACGCAATCGCCGGACGCATAAAGGGCAGCAGTATCTTGCGGAAGGCCTGCGCGTGGGTTGCACCGAGGTCCAGTGCTGCTTCGGTCAGTGCGACGTCATAGCGCTGTAGCCGTGCCACCAGAACCAACATGCAGTAGCTGGCGATAAAGGTGGATTGGCCAATCACCGTTAGGAAAATCCCGTTCGACAGAACGCTATCCGCGCCCAGCCCCAGCATCCGGTTGATCCGATCCCAGAACACCAGTGTCGAGATACCCAAAACAACGCCTGGGATCAGGATCGGCGCGATGATGATCGTGTAATAGGTTGCCCGCAGCTTCGGCCATATCTGCGTCAGCATCAACGCACCTGCCAGACCCATCGCCACCGACAGAACAACCGTCCCGGCACCGATTATCAGCGAGTTCTTGATACCGTTCAGGATACGCTGGTCCTGAAACAGCTCACCAAACCACTGAAAGGTCAGGCATTCCCACGGCGTCATCCTCGGGAAAGCCGAAGAGTTGAACGCCGTGACCGACATGATCACCAGCGGGCCCAGCAGGTACAGGAAGAAGATGACCAGATAGACCCAGATGCTTATGCGGAGGAAGGAATTATTCATTTCCCGATATCCCCCATGTTCACTTTGAACAGGCGCATCATTGCCAACACGAACAGGATACAGGTAACAAGAAGCACGATGGCGTAGGCGGCACCTTGCGGCCAGTCATTGTTGTCGTTGAATTGCTGATAGATCAACTGCGTGAACCACAGACTCGACGGCCCGCCCAGAATCTGCGGCGCAGCCAGCGCGCCGGCGCTTAGCATAAACACCATCGTACAGCCCGAGCTGATGCCCGGTTTGGCATAGGGAATGACCACCCGCCAGTGAATCCTCCACCACGGCGCACCAAGGTCGCGAGCAGCTTCGATCTGGTTTCCGTCCAGACTTTCGATCACGTTATACATCGGGAAAATCATCAGCAGGATGTAGGCATACCCAAGACCGGCATAGAGCGCGATGTCATTGCGGATGAAATCAAACGGCGTGTCCCAAATCCCCAGACCGACGAACAGCGTATTCAGCACACCAGTCTCACCAAAGATGATCCGCAGGGCAAAGGCACGCAGGATCTCGTTGATCCAGTAGGGAATGATCAGCATGATCGCGAAGATACGAATGTGGCTACCCTTGGACTGGCCGAGGTAATAGGCAATCGGATAGCACAGGATCAGGTTGAAGATCGTCACACAGACCGCTGCCAGAAGGGTGCGGAAAAAGACCCTCAAATCAACCGCGTTGTAGTCTTGGCTGCCGCCTTCGGGGCCGTAGATCAGGTACTTGTAGTTTTCCAGCGTATAGACGTCCTTAGGTCCGCCAATCTCTGGCGGCGGCAGGTTCGGACGGAAGGAAAAGTCCAGCATCGACAGCTGCGGCAGGATGATCAGGCCAATGGTCCAGAACAGGACCAGACCCAGGATCGCCAACCCCATGCCAAAACCGTTGCGATTGAAGAAGTCTTTCAGAAATTGGGGCATCTGTTCTTACCCCTTATTCTGCCGCCAGTTCACCCGCCGGAACCAGAACCGCATTGCGGGTCTCGTATTCCAGCGTGATGTTCTGCCCGGTGTGATCTTCGAAGGACTGGCCCAGGTTTGGCAGCGAGACTTTGATCTCTTTTCCGCCTTCGCATTCGGTGAAGATGTTAAAGACGTTGCCTTCGAACTCTTCATGCGTCACCCGTGCGGTGACGAAGTGATCGCCGGCGGTTCCGTCAGGGGCAATTGTGAATGCTTCGGGACGAACGAACATCATCGCGTCATCCCCCTCTTTAAGCTTGCCCTGATTGGCAGTCGAGATCCGCGCCACCAGATCACCCGAGCGATTTGTGGCGATCATCGCTTCATTGCCCATGACCTGTTTGATCTTGCCGCGGAAGACGTTGTTTTCCCCAACGAACGAGGCCGCAAAGGCTGTGTTGGGATCATTGTAGATGGTCTTACCATCGGCAATCTGGTCAATCACTCCGGCTCGCATCACAGCGATGTTGTCCGACATGGTCAACGCCTCGCCCTGATCGTGGGTGATGTAGATGAAGGTGATCCCGACGCGCTGCTGGATTTCACGCAGTTCTGTACGCATATGCTGGCGCAGTTTCAAATCCAGCGCCGAGAGCGGTTCGTCCAACAGCAGCACATCCGGTTCGGCACACAGTGCACGCGCGATTGCAACCCGCTGACGCTGCCCCCCGGACAGTTCACTGGGCAGCTTGTCCCCCTGCCCCGGCAGAGCAATCATGTCCAGAAGTTCATCCGCGCGTTTGCGGCGTTGCGACGCGCTAGCGCCTTTGATTTCCATTGAAAAGGTGATGTTCTCCCAGACTTTCATCAGCGGGAAAAGAGCGAGGTTCTGGAAGATCAGGGCCGTCGGGCGTTTGTTCGGGCCGATACCGCGCATGTCGTTGCCGCCGATCAGAACTTTGCCCTCGCTGGGGTCCAGGAAGCCCGACACCGCGCGCAGGATCGTTGTCTTGCCGCAGCCCGACGGGCCAAGAAACGAAAAGAAATCGCCCCCGTTGATGTTCACGTTGGCGTCCCGCACGGCAACAAAGTCTCCGAAACGGATCCACAGGTTTTCAAGATCTACACCGACCCCTGCACTCATTTTTGGTATCTCCGTCTGGTGCGAGTCCCCTTCGCACCGAAATAGGTTCCGTCACGCCGAAAGGGCGCGCGGGTTCGCTGCCCCCCGCACAGGGGCGGAGGACAGTTTTTCATGGCGATCAGGCGCTTTTGAACTTGTTGACAAACTCGGTCCGGGTTTCGGCGTACCACGGAGCCTCGGCCGGCCATGGGTTAAGGTTCGCCAGCGAGTCGCCCGGATAGGCCTCGGCGAAGTTCTTCTTGTAGGTGTCGCCCGAATACTGGTCGGCACCCAGAACGGGCGAGTTGTAGCCGTGGCTGTCGATCGCCACACCAGCCGGTTTCGCCTGATAAGCAAAGTCGATAAAGGCATAGATCTGATCGATATTGGCCGCACCCGTGGGCATCGCAATACCATCGACCCAGGCCATCGCTCCTTCGATCGGCGCCTGGTAGTGGACCGGCTCACCCGCCGATTTCAGCGCAAGCGGCGGACCATCCCACGTCTGACCGACAACAACGCCTTCGTTCAGCAGGCCGTTCTTTTGGGTGTCGGCGTCGTTCCAGATCAGCTTGATCCGGTTTTTGCGCTCGATGCACCAATCGGTGATCTGACCCCAAACCTTACGCATGGTTTCTTCGTCGCCGTATGCGGCCCAGACAGAACCCGGCTCCATCTCGCCTGCGCGCTCCATGTAGAGGCCAGCGCCCAGCATCATCGAATGCGCGCGACCCATGGTCTTTCCAGCGTTCTCTTCCGACCAGACGTCGCCATAAGACGGCGCGTCGCCCTCGGGCAGCCACAGGTCGGTGCGATAGGCAATTCCTTCGGTGCCCCAGATGTGCGGCAGCCAGTGAACGCCACTGTCACCGAAGTTCCACGCATCAGTACCGATTTGCGCCATTGCAGGGTTCACCAGATCAATCGGAACCTTGTTCATGTCGAAAGGCTGCAGCAGCTCCAGCGGCTCCCACTGCAACGAGCGGTTGTTGGTCGGCGAGACAATGTCAAAGCCCTGGCCTTTGGTGGCCTTCATCTTGTTGATGATTTCTTCGTTCGACCCGATGCCGGTGTAGTTCACCTTGATTCCGGTCAGAGTTTCAAACTCTTGCAGGAATGTGGGCGGCAGATAGTCCGACCACATCAGAATGTTGATTTCCCCCGACGAGGCCAGCGCGCTTTTGCTATACAGCGGTGCCGCCAAAGCGGCCGCGCCCGCGCCTTTCAGGACCGAGCGTCTGGAAAGGTTTTTCCGTTCAGCCATAGTAGGATCTCCCGTTATTGGACTGTGTTGTTTTTGTTATGCGTGTCACGCTAGAGCTTTGCGAGGGCGTTGTCAGGCCAAAAGTGACAGTTTCCATTTTTAGTAAGTCCAGATCGTGATTTTTGTTAGTCCGCAAGCGAACTGAAGTTCGCAAATCATTGGCGTCTTTGACCCCAAATCGGATGCAGACGTTCCTGCAATATCCCCGGATCACGCGCTTGCCGAACCAGACAGCCAAGCCAGGCACTACATTAAACAAGGAAAAACGCTTCGTTCTGCCGCGAACGCCAAAGTCACCAGCAAAGGCACCAATCAAAGACGTGACCTTTGCAGCGCTGCAGCGAATTTTAGGCGGGATCAAAGCGCCTAGGCCCCTATTTTTGAACACTGCCGTTCTGAAAAAAATTCGGGTATCTGACCAAAAAACAAGCGCTTAAGGGCTAAATTGCTCACGCTGCTTACAAACTGCGAAAAGGCCCCGCGGCGGCAGAACCTTGATTCGAAGTCTGATGTTGAATGGCCGACAAGCAAATCACTTACGCATGGAAATCCCACCGTGAAACAGGTGAACCTTGTCCGGGTCCGCCGAAACAGAAACGGTTTTACCCCGCATATCCCGTTGCACGCCGGGAAGCTTGGCGATGGTGGGGTCTTCCCCCTCCTTGGCCGCGAAATACAGCAGCGTGACCTCACCCAAGGCTTCGGTAAAATCCACGACACCCTGTAAAATCGGATCGTTGTCCACCGGCAGAAAATCTTCGGGCCGGACGCCAATGTTGACCTGTTTTCCTTCGTCAGAAGCATCGGTCGGAACGCTGGAAACCGCCGTTCCGCCGCCGTCCAGTTTGATCACGGTGCGCTCGCCTGTCTGCGTGATGACACCCGGCAACAGGTTCATTGAGGGTGAGCCAATAAACTGCGCCACAAATTCATTATCAGGTGTTTCATACAGTTCGAGCGGGGTGCCGACCTGCGCGATCCCCTTGTTGGCCAGCACGACGATCCGGCTGGCAAGGGTCATCGCCTCGACCTGGTCATGGGTAACGTAGATCATCGTACTGTCCGGCATCGCCTCTTTTAGACGGGCGATTTCGATCCGTGTGGCAACGCGTAGTGCCGCATCCAGGTTCGAAAGCGGTTCGTCGAATAAATAGACCTTTGGGTCGCGCACAATGGCCCGGCCAATCGCGACACGTTGTCGTTGGCCACCAGACAGGGCTTTTGGCAGACGGTCCAGAAACGGTTCAAGCTGCAGGATACGCGCGGCGCGTTCGACAGCTGCGTCAACCTCGGCGGTTGGCATCTTGGCAATTTTCAACGCGAAAGCCATGTTCTCGCGCACGGTCATGTGCGGGTACAAAGCATAGCTCTGAAACACCATGGCGATGCCACGCTGCGCTGGGGGCACATCGTTCATCACCTGTCCTTCAATCTCGAGCGTTCCACCCGAGATCTTTTCAAGACCCGCAATCATGCGCAGCAATGTCGACTTACCACAGCCTGAAGGCCCGACAAAAACGATCAGCTCGCCGCGTTCGATGTCCAGATTGATATTCTTCAGGACGTCGACGCTGCCATAGGTCTTGGCCACATCCGTGAGGTTGAGTTCCGACATGGCTTACTCCTTCTCGCGCATCATCAGGCAGAACTGGGCAGGGTCGAGAGACGTTTTTCCCGCCCCTGCGACACCGCCCAATTCCTCCCCGATATGCTTCCAATTGCCGTCGGGCAGAGTGACCTCTGCACTTTCCGAACCCAGGTTGAAGGCGCAAAAGACTTGCTGGGCGCTGTCTTCGCGCAAGAAGCTCAGGATGGGCCCCGATTGATCCATGTCGATCTGTTGACCGGACATCAGCGCAGAATTCGCGTGGCGCAAAGCGATGGCACGGCGATAGTGGTGCAGCATCGAATTCGGCTCTCGCTCTAGCCGGTCAACCGCGCTTGCGGCCTGCTCTTGGCTGACAGGCAGCCATGGAGCCCCTGTGGTAAAGCCCGACTGTTCATCCTGCGCCGCCCACACCATCGGAGTGCGGCAACCGTCCCGACCCTTGAATTCTGGCCAGAACTCGATGCCATAGGGATCCTGCAAGTCTTCAAACGCAACATCAGCTTCGGGCAGGCCCAGTTCTTCGCCCTGATACATACAGGCCGAGCCGCGCAGGCACATCATCAGAACCGCGTGCTGGCGAACAGCCGCATCGCTCAGTTCCCACCGGGAGGCATGGCGCTGCACGTCGTGGTTCGAAAACGCCCAGCACGGCCACGCATCACCTGCCTTCTGCTCGAGTTGATCGAACACCTGTTTGGCATAAGCGGCTGTCAGAGAACGTTTTTCCAGGAACTCAAACGCATAGCACATGTGCATGCGCTTGTCGCCGCTTGTGTATTCGCCCATGATCTCAAGCCCGCGCTGCGCGTCGCCGACCTCACCCAGGCAGGCCCGGCCTTCATACTCGTCGGTCAGGGCGCGCAGACGCTCGAGGAAAGCGATGTTTTCAGGTTGGCTTTTGGAATAGAGGTGATCCTGATGGTTGTACGGGTTTACCATGGGCGCAATTGAGGCATTACGCTGCTCCAGTGGCAGGCCCGGATTGTCGCGCAATTGTTTGTCGTGGAAGTAGAAATTGATCGTATCCAAACGGAACCCATCAACCCCCAGATCCAACCAGAACCGCGCGACGTCCAACAACGCGTTCTGCACGTCCGGACAGTGGAAGTTCAGGTCAGGCTGCGAGGTCAGGAAGTTGTGCAGGTAATACTGCAAACGCCGAGAATCCCACTGCCATGCGGACCCGCCGAAGATCGAAAGCCAGTTGTTTGGCGGCGTGCCATCGGGCTTGGGGTCAGCCCAGACATACCAGTCGGATTTATCGTTTTCACGGCTCGATCGGCTTTCCTTGAACCACGGATGCTGGTCCGACGTGTGTGACAGGACAAGATCGATCATGATCTTAAGATCACGCGCATGCGCCTGGTCCAAAAGCTCTTTGAAATCCGCCATTGTCCCGAACATCGGATCGACATCGCGATAGTCGCTGACGTCATAGCCAAAGTCCTTCATCGGGGACTTAAAGAAGGGAGATATCCAGATCGCATCAACGCCGAGTGAGGCAATGTAATCCAGCCGCTGGGTGATCCCTTTCAGGTCGCCAATCCCATCGCCGTTGCTATCCTGAAAGCTACGCGGATAGATCTGATAGATCACGCCGCCCCGCCACCAGTCGGCGGATGCTTTGGTTGCGTTTTCGAGTTCTACGGTGTTCTGCACGTTCATCAGACGCCTCTATTTGACGGACCCGGCCAAAAGGCCGCGGACCAGATATTTCTGCATTGCGAAGAAGACAGCCAACGGCACAGCGATCGAGACGAACGCTGCGGTGGCCAGAATTTCCCAGTTGCCGCCACGCGTGCCCAAAAGCTCGACGATGCGGTTGGTCATAACGGTGGTTTGACCTGATGCGTCGATCAGGAAGACTTTGGCCACCAGAAGATCGTTCCATGTCCACAGAAACTGGAAGATCGCAAACGAGGCCAGCGCCGGGAAGCTGAGCGGCAGGATCAGTTTGGTGAAGATCTGGAACTCGGTCGCCCCGTCGACCCGCGCGTTTTCGATAAGGTCGCGCGGTAGGCCGGCCATGTAGTTGCGTAGCAGGTATATGGCCAGAGGCATCCCAAAGCCTGTATGTGCCATCCAGACGCCAAGGTATCCTTTGCCGATCCCAATATTCAGATGGAATTTCAGCAATGGTATCAGGGCAAGCTGCAAGGGAACCACCAGCAGTCCAACAACCGCGGCAATTAACAGTGCCCGTCCTGGGAAATCCATCCAGGCCAGAGCATAAGCCGCAAAGGCCGCCACGAGGATCGGGATAATCGTCGCCGGTATTGTCACGGTCAGTGTATTGAAGAACGCCCGCCCCATACTGTCAGTGCTGTCCTCGGCCAGCAGAACCTTGTGGTAGTTGGCTAGGGTGAATTCGGGCGGCAATTCTGCGGTCACAAAGACACGCGCGCCCCGACTGCCGGTAAACTCTTCTGGGTTCTCCATCCGATAGTTGCCGTCAGCATCGACGGTGATCGTACCGCCCCGACGCAACTCGGCTGTCTCGCCGGGTACAAAAGCGTCTACCGCGCGCGAACTTACACCCCATTTCGAGATTTTCGCCGTAGGTTCGCCCTCGAACAGGTTGCCCTCGATGACATAAAGCCCGTTTTCCAGCACCTGCGTTTCTGGCGCTGCACTGCGCAATGTCAGGTTCTGTTCCGAAGGGAACAGGGATCTCCACCAACCGCTGGTCGCGATCTGGTCTGCGGTACGGAAGGATGAGATCAGCAAGCCAAGTGTCGGTACGACCCAAAGGACGACCAGAAAGATGACCGAGGCATGGACGACCCATCTGAGGGCCGGCTTGGTTCCTGCAATATCGCTCATGGCCCTACTCCATCTCTTTCCGTGCGTTGCGCACGTTCCAGACAAGGATCGGTGCAACCAGCAACATGATCACCATGGCCGAGGCCGAGCCAACGCCCCAGTCATTCGCCCGAAACAGCTTGTCGTACATGTAATTGGCCAGAACCTGCGTCTCCCACTGGCCGTTGGTCATGGCAAAGACGATGTCAAAGACCTTGAGCACAGTGATGGTGATCGTGGTCCAAACAACCAGAATCGTTGTCTTGATCTGGGGCACCTTGATCTTGAAGAAGATCTGGAACGGGTTCGCACCGTCCAGAATGGCAGCCTCAATCGTCTCTTCAGGGATACCGCGCAGCGCAGCCGACAGAATGACCATGGCAAAACCGGTCTGAATCCAGATCAGAACGACCATCAGGAAGAAACTGTTCCAGAACGGGATCGTCAGCCATGTCTGCGGTTCGGTCCCGCCAAAAAACAGGTAGAGCGCATTGAGCATGCCGATTTGATCCTGCTCTGCCGGACGCGTGTCATAGACCAGCTTCCAGATAACCGAGGCACCCACGAACGAGATTGCCATCGGCATAAAGATCAAGGACTTGGCGATATTGCCCCAGCGTATACGGTCGGTCAGTTGCGCAACCAGCAGACCGAACGCTGTAGACATTGCAGGTACAACGATCAGCCAGAACATGTTGTTTCGCATCGCTTCCCAGAACTTGGGCTCGTTTGCCATCTGGATGTAGTTTTCCAATCCAACCCACTCATAGCCACCGCCTGGAACTCGATCTGTCAGCGAAAGGCGCAGTGTTTCAACCACTGGATAGGCCAGATACAGCCCCAAGGCGGCCAGCGCCGGGAACAGGAACAGCCACGGCCGGATCATGTTGGCCCGGTTGATGTTGCGGCCAGCATTCGGCCCGCGGGGCGGGAACAGAACTTTGTCCAGAAACTGATTGGATAGGTAGAAATAGCCCACACAACCTGACACGCCGATGGCGATGGTCAGCAGGCCCTGAAATGCCGGATGCATGCCGCTCTCCCTTGCGACGGAAGGTTCGGGCAACCCGACAGCGCAGGTTGCCCAGTCTCAGACGCCTTTAGTCCAGCGCATCCCACGAGGACTGAATTTCGTCGGCGACTTCTTGCGCGGATGCTCCGCCCGCATAGTCGACCATTCCAGTCCAGAAGGTGCCCGCACCGACGCCGCCCGGCATCAGGTCAGACCCGTCAAACCGGAAGGTGGTGGCCCCCAGAAGAATATCGTTCATCTTCTTCAACGTTGGGTCTGAGAAAACCGAAGTATCGACGCCCTTATGCGGGGTCAGGAAACCGGTCAGCGCCATCCATGTCTCATGCGCTTCGGGTGTTTGCAGATACTCGATCAATGCATGTGCGCCAGGGCTGTCATTGGTGATCGCCCAAACGGTACCGGCACCAAGAACCGGGCTGCCGAGATCTTTGCTTTCATATGCCGGGAAATAGAAGAAGTCGGCGTCCTCACCTACAACCGTGCCTTCCGGGAAGAACGCCGGAATGAAAGACGCCTGACGGTGCATGTAGCACTGCGGAGGCGAGCTGAACATGCCCTTCGGACTGTCGCGGAAGTCCGTGGTTGCTACCGCGCCGGCACCACCTGCAACGTAGTCGTCGTTGCGCGCGAATGCACCGAATTCTTCAATCGCCTCAATGACCTTGGGATCGTTGAACTTCAACTCGTTGGCGACCCAAGCGTCGTAATCCTCGGGCGACTGTGTGCGCAGCATCATGTCCTCGACCCAGTCGGTCGCAGGCCAGCCGGTCGCGCCGCCGGAACCCAGACCGATGCACCACGGCGTTTCGCCATCAGCGACGATCTGGTCGGTCAGCGCCTTCAGCTCTTCCATCGTGGTCGGTACTTCGTACCCGGCATCCTCAAAATTCTCCGGCACGAACCAGACAAGGGATTTCACATCAACTTTGTAGAACAAGCCGTACAGATGGTCCTGACCGTCCGGGCCTGCATAGGTGCCGAGATCAACCCAAGACTGTCCCGCAGCATAGTTGTCACGAATCCAGTCCGCAGTTCCATCACTCAAAGGCGTTAGGAAACCCGCCTTTGCCATGTCGGCAGCCAGTCCGGGCTGAGGAAACACAGCGACACTCGGCGCAGACCCAGCCTCGGCGTCGATCCTGATCTGCTGTTCGAAGCTGTCCGAGCCGACATAGGCGTATTCGTGCCCGGTTGCAGCCGCAAAGCCATCCAGCACCTTTTCGACGTTTTCCTGATCCGGTCCAAGCCACGGACCAAACACGGTGACCTTGTCGGCATGCGCCGCGCCCGCCATCAGGGCGAACGTGGCCGCACCTGCGTAAAGCGAGTGTTTCATGAAGTTTCCTCCCAAAGTTTCTAGGCGCTTTCAAGACTCATTTTCAAAGCGCTTTGGATGGCATGCTTTATCCGCTAACATTCAATTTATGTCAATAATCTGTTTACGGATCGCCCTAAACTTAATATTCAAAACACGATCTGCGTCGCATGAGGCTAGCCACCTAAGCCACACGCAACGCACCCGACCAGCAGAATTTGAAGGCGCTTTGAAGAGAATATGAACCTTAAGCAGCTCTCAGAAATCCTTGGGCTTTCCCAAACGACGGTCAGCCGCGCGCTGAACGGCTATCCCGAGGTGAACGAGGATACGCGCGTACGGGTTCAGGCGGCCGCTGCCAAACATGGCTACCGGCCAAACAGTCGCGCCAAAGGGTTGGCCACGGGTCGATCGATGGTGATCGGACATGTGATTCCAAGCTCATCCCGGCATGAGATGGTGAACCCCATTTTTGGTGACTTTGTTGCCGGTGCCGCTCGGAAATACGCGGATCACGGCTATGATCTGATGTTCACGAATGCCGACGACACCTCGATCGAAGATGCTTATCGCAGCCTGTTCCAGCGCGGTGCGGTCGACGGCGTTGTTCTGCAGGGCCCCAAGGTCAACGAGCACCGGATTGAGGTCCTTAACCGGATGGGCGTACCCTTCATCGTCCACGGCAGATCGACCGGCGTCGAGGTGCCCTATGACTGGATCGACGTGAACAACAAACGTTCTTTTCTGCGCGCCACCCGGTTCCTGGTCGACCTTGGGCACCGCCGCATCGCTCTGATCAACGGGCTTGAGGATATGGACTTTGCCCAACGTCGCCGCGCCGGGTACCTTGAGGCATTGCGCGAGGCAGGCCTGACTCCGGACTCCGATCTGATGCGCAGCGCCGAAATGACCGAGGTGTACGGCCACCACGAGACGCGCGATATGTTGCAGCTGGATGATCCGCCGACGGCCATTTTGACCTCGTCCATGATTTCCGCCATCGGCGTTCGGCGCGCCCTGAACGAGGCGGGCTTGAAGATGGGCAAAGACGTATCAGTCATCGCCCATGATGATGACCTGTCCTATCTAAAAAACGGTCAGGATGTACCGATCTTTACGGCGACCCGTTCCTCGGTGCGCCGGGCCGGAGAAATGGCTGCTGAGATGCTGATCGAACGCATCAAATCCCCGAACGACCCGGTTAAAACTAGATTGCTGGAGGCCGAGCTGGTAGTTGGCGGCTCGACCGGCCCCGTTCCCAACAGGCACTGAGAAATGAAATACACACGCTCTGACTTCCCCAAAGACTTCCTCTTTGGCGTCGCAACCTCGGCTTATCAGATCGAAGGACACGCCCAGGGTGGCGCGGGGCAGACCCATTGGGACAGCTTCGCCGCCTCTCCCGGTAACGTTGTGCGAAATGAAAACGGAGATCTGGCCTGTGATCATCTGAATCGTTTTCCGCAGGATTTCGATCTGGTGCGCGATGCTGGGTTCGATTGCTACCGTTTCTCGACCAGTTGGGCACGCGTCCTGCCCGAAGGGCGCGGCCCGGTGAACCAAGAAGGGCTGGACTACTATGACCGCCTTGCCGACGCGCTTTTGGAACGAGGCGTTCGCCCCTGCGCGACCCTGTATCATTGGGAACTGCCCTCGGCGCTGGCCGATCTAGGCGGTTGGCGGAACAGGGACATCGCAAGCTGGTTTGCCGATTTCACCGAAGTTATCATGGGCCGGATCGGTGACCGCATGTTCAGCGTCGCACCGATCAATGAACCTTGGTGCGTGAGCTGGCTGAGCCATTTTGACGGCCATCATGCGCCCGGCATGCGCGATATCCGCGCTGCGGCCCGCGCCATGCACCACGTCCTGCTGGCCCATGGTCGGGCGATTGAGGCGATGCGCGGGCTGGGGATGTCAAATCTGGGCGCAGTATTCAATCTGGAATGGGCCGAACCCGCGGATGACAGCGCCGCCGCGCGCAAGGCCGCAGATCTTTATGATGGAATCTACAACCGGTTTTTCCTTGGGGGCGTCTTCAACAAATCCTATCCGCAAAACGTTCTGGATGGGCTTGAACCTTACCTGCCCTCTGGCTGGCAAGATGACTTCGACACGATCGGCACGCCGGTCGATTGGTGCGGCCTGAATTACTACACCCGCAAGCTGATTGCCCCCGAAGACACCGCCTGGCCAAGCCTGAAAGAAGTGCCAGGCCCGCTGCCAAAAACCCAGATGGGATGGGAGATCGAGCCGAGCGCGCTGACTCGCTTCCTGACCCGCGCCAAACAGGACTATACCGGCGACCTGCCGATTTACGTTACCGAAAACGGCATGGCCAGCCCCGAGCGCCAACAGGATGACGAGCGCATCGAATACCTCAATCAGCACCTTACAGCGGTGCAGGATGCGTTGGATCAGGATGTTCCGGTCAAGGGTTACTTCATCTGGTCCCTGCTGGATAACTACGAGTGGTCTTTCGGCTATGAAAAGCGGTTCGGTCTGGTGGACGTGGATTTCGACACTTTGGAACGCAGGCCCAAAGCGTCGTACAACGCGTTGAAGTCTGCATTGTCGGGAGGATCCGTTTCACTGCCGATGGCGCAGCCTGCCGGAACTATGCATGAGCACTGGAATCTGGTCGCAGATATTGGCGGCACAAACACGCGCTTGGGTGTCATCTCAGATGGAAAGCTTGCCGATCTGCGTAAGTATCCAACAGGTACGCTGCCCGACTTGCTGGAGGCGTTCCACAACCTTCGCGACGAAATCGGCACCGACCCCCGCGCCGTTGTCGCCGCGGGCGCAGGGCCGGTCAAGGACGGGACGATCCGGCTGACAAACGCGCATTTGGACCTGTCCGAGCGCGATATCGGCAAAGCCACTGGGGCTCAGCACACGTTTGTTATCAATGACTTCACCGCCGCGGCCTGGTCGGTCGCAGAAATCACCGCCAATGACGTCGAAGTTCTGCAAGGGGCTGAAACACCTCCAACCGGAACCCGGCTGGTGGTTGGTCCCGGAACCGGCCTTGGCGTTGGCGCGTTGCTATATTCCGAAGGGAGATTCCACACCGCGTCCGGCGAAGGTGGACATGTCGGCCTCGCGCCGCGTCACTCGGATGAGGTCGAAATCTTTAAAGCCGCACGTCAGATCGCACCTGAGTGTTTCTTTGACGACAGCCTCGTACTGGAAGCCGAAATGTTCCTGAGCGGAACCGGCCTGCCAATATTGTATCAGGCAGCCTGCATGGCTGCAGGTCACACCGACGTATCGACGCGCAACGCAAAAGACATCCTTGAAGATGCCCTGGCAGAATCCGATCCGGTTGCAGTAAAAACCGCGCATATGTTCACAACCCATCTAGGGGCGCTGATGGGCGACCTGGCCGTTGCCTTCATGCCCACAGGCGGCGTTTTTCTAGTGGGCGGAGTGGCCGAAAAGAACCGGTGGCTGTTCAAGGACGACTTCCGGGATGCGTTCAACGCCGGAGGACGTTTCAGTGATCTGCGGCGCTCCATGAACCTCTATGTGTCCGAACAGGACGAATTTGGCATTGTTGGCGCTAACAATTTCTGCAAAAGTGCGCTCGCGCGGTAAACTGGCCGCCTGATCCCGTTACAGAAAGGACCACGGCATGATTCTGTGCTGCGGTGAAGCATTGATCGACATGATCGCTGAGCCAACCGTTTCAGGGGCGCAAGGGTTCGTACCCCATTCGGGCGGCGCCATCTTCAACACGGCCGTCGCGTTAGGCCGGTTGGGTGCATCCGCAGGTTTGTTGACTGGCCTGTCGTCAGACATGTTTGGGCAACAACTGGCAGACGCCCTTCAGGCCAGCCATGTCGATGCAAGCCATGTGATCCGGTCCAACCGGCCGACGACGCTGGCCTTTGTCCAGCTAAAGGACGGGCACGCAACTTACAGCTTTGTCGATGAAAACACGGCCGGTCGGATGCTGACGCCCGAGGATATGCCCAATCAGCTGCCCGCGGTGTCTGCGTTGTACTTCGGCGGCATCAGCTTGGCGTGCGAACCCTGTGCCGACGCCTATGCTGCCCTATTGGACCGGCATGGAGCAGACCGCGCTGTAATGCTGGACCCCAATATCCGACCCGATTTCATAAAGGATCAGACGCGGTACCGCACTCGGCTGAACCGTATGATTGCGCGCGCTGACATCATAAAGGTCTCGGATGAGGATCTGGATTGGATCATTCCCGGACCTGAACCTTTGGAACAGAAAGTGCCCCTATTGCTTCAGGCCGGACCTGCCGTTGTGATCGTCACACGCGGTAGCGACGGCGCATCAGGTTACCTGGCAAATGGGTCGGAAACTTCGGTGCCCGTCAAACCGGTTGAGGTTGTCGATACTGTCGGCGCGGGTGACACATTCAACGCTGGCGTTCTGGCTGAATTGGACCGTGCGGGTCTATTGACCAAGACTAATTTACGCAATTTGGGGTTAGACCAGCTTCGCTCGGCCCTTGCCAAAGGTGCAGAAGTCGCCGCCATCACCGTTTCCCGCGCCGGAGCCAATCCGCCGTGGGCGCACGAACTTTGACCCGACGAGGGACCAAGATGAAAAGATCAGACATCAACGACATCAAAACCGAGGCAGAGGCATTTATCCGCTCGTTCGGCGCTGTCCTGCCCCCCTTTGCTAACTGGTCCCCGGACCAGATGCGGAGCGCAGAGGCACAGGGCATCCGCGACCGCGGGCTTGGCTGGGACATCACCGATTATGGTCAGGGCCGGTTCGATGAACTTGGTCTGTTCCTTTTCACTCTGCGCAATGGCGACGTGCAGGACCTGAATAAGGGTCGCGGCATGCTTTACGCCGAAAAGCTTCTGATCTCGCGAGAGAAACAACTGTCACCTATGCACCGCCACATCATCAAAGCCGAAGATATCATCAATCGAGGCGGTGGCGATCTGGTAATGGAGATCTACGCCTCGGACCCCGAAGGCGGTATTGACCGGGAAAATCCCGTGGTCGTTCCCAGCGACAGTTGCCCCGTTACCATCCAACCCGGCGAACTGCTGCGGTTGAAACCGGGCCAAAGCGTGACTCTGATGCCGGGTATATGGCATGCGTTCTGGGCTGAACAGGGCGACTGCCTGATTGGCGAAGTTTCGACAGTGAATGATGATCGGACCGACAATGTGTTCGAAGACCCGATCCCGCGTTTTGCGACTATCGAAGAGGATACCGCGCCGGACTTCCTGCTGGTCTCTGACTACTGAACTACAGCTCAATGAGTGCCGCGCGGCACGAAGTACGGGTCGATCAAGACCGTTTCGCTTGGCTTTGACGGGTTGGCAAGGCGCTGTTCCAACAGACCGATGACGCGCTCGACCGCGTCATCGATCGGATTGCACACAGTCGACAGATCAAAACTTGGCCACCCGGCCATTTCGATATCGTCGAACCCAACAACCGACAACGCCTCGGGTACGGCGATCCCCAAGTCTCGGGCCGCCGCCAATGCGCCGATGGCGGTTGCATCGTTGGCACAAACCAACGCGTCCAAGCTGTGCTTCTTCAACAAGGCTGTAGCGACTTTAAATCCGGTATCTACCGTAAAGTCCCCGTCGGCTTGGGCCACTAACTGCAACCCGGCCTTGGACAATGCGCTCTCCACCCCTTGTCTGCGACCTACCGACGAGAAGAACTGTGCTGGACCGCCAATAAATCCAAACCTTGTGCGGCCCGCCTGAATCAGTGTGGTCGTTGCCAGACCTGTGCCGTCGGCATTGCGGCAGCAGACATTGTCCACGCCTCTGGCTTCGACAATGCGGCCCGTGGAAATCATGGGTACGCCGATCTTGCTGCAATGGGTCACGATCTCGCTCTGCATACTGCCGCCTCGCAGAATCAATGCGTCCAGCGGGTATCGCAGCACCTGCTGAATTGCCTGCTCGGTCGTTTGATCCGCACCGTCAATCAAAATCGGCCACTTGTTCAGCGCGTTCAATTTACCCACCAGCGCCATGACGAACTCAGTGTCATAGGCGCTGCGCATATTGCCAACGAAAACGGCCACAAGATGAGACCGGCCGCCCTTTAGCCCCGCTGCCAGAGCGTTGGGTTGGTATCCCATGCTCGCAGCAACTTCGTGAATTTTTTTTCGTTTGCCCGCATCCAGATACGCGCCCGGGGTAAAGGCCCGCGACACTGCTGAACGCGAAACACCCGCGGCTTCGGCCACGGTTTGCGCCGTTACCCGGCGCGGACGATGTGTCGTTTTGCTCTGATCATCACTCACGCATAAGCTGTCCTCTGTTTGGGAACAATTTGTCAATATTACTACAAAAGCTTCATTGAACTGTCACACACTCCCCGTATCTGCCCACGTGTGCACATCATGTGCATCGTACGCGGCAATCGCCTGCATACGAACGATCTTTTTGCTGCAAGGGGCGCATGCCCCGCAACCAGACGCGCTGGCCCGTGAACGGGTACGGTGCTGAACCGGAGTTATGAAATGACCAACCTTAAGCTCTGCGCAACTGCTGCCGCCGTCGCCTTTAGCGCGACCGCAGCTTTCGCCGAAACCGAGATCACCTGGTGGCACGCCATGGGTGGACAGCTAGGCGAAACTGTCAACAAGCTTGCCGAAGACTTCAACGCGTCGCAGGACGAATACAAGATCACTCCGGTCTACAAGGGCAGCTATGAAGAGACCCTGACCGCCGGTATCGCCGCCTTCCGTGCGGGCGAGCAGCCCAACATCATGCAGGTGTTCGACGCAGGTGCCGCCACGGTGATTGGTGCCAAGGGCGCGACCATCCCGGTTCAGGATCTGCTGGCCAACAACGGCGTCGACTTCGACATCAACGACTATATCGCCGGTGTCCGCTACTTCTATGCCGACAGCGACGGAAAGATGATCGGCATGCCGTTCAACTCGTCGACCCCGATCCTATACTACAACGTCGACGCGCTGGAAGCCGCAGGCGTAACCCCGCCGAAAACCTGGGAAGAGTTCCAGTCGACCACCGCTCCGGCTTTGAAAGACGCAGGCTACATCGTACTCAGCCAGTCGCACCTGCCCTGGATCTTCACCGAGAACTTCATGTCGCGCCACGACCTGCCGTTTGCCACCAACAACAACGGCTATGACGGCATGGATACCGAAATCCTGGTCAACAACGACGCGATCAAAGCGCACTTTACCGCTGTGAGCGACTGGAAAGATAACGGGCTGTTCGAATGGTACGGCACCGGTTGGGGCGACAATGCCAAGCCGTTCGAAGAAGGCAAAGTTGCCATGTGGCTGGGTTCGTCGGGCTCTTTCGGCGGTCTGTTGCAAAAAAATCTTCCCTTTGAATTCAGCGCGACCGAACTGCCCTACTGGGAAGCTGTCGTTGCAGAGCCTACCCAAACCTTCATCGGTGGCGCAGCTCTGTTCGCGATGTCCGGCAAGTCGGACGAAGAAAACAAAGCGACAGCGGCATTCTTTGACTTCCTGACAGCGCCTGAGACCCAGTATTTCTGGCATCAGGAAACCGGTTACGTGCCGATCACCGAGGCCGCATACGAAGTTGCCAAGAAAGACGGCCACTATGACCGCTTCCCGGCTGCCGAAGTTGGCGTAAACCAACTGCAGGACAAAGCAGGTGAGAACACCAAAGGTTACCGCATGGGCTTCTACGTCCAGATCCGCGACATCATGAACCGCGAGTATGGCCGCATCCTGACCGGTGAAACTGACGTGGAAACCGCGTTCAAAACCATCGAGGCCGAAGCCAACGCTCTGCTGGCACGTTTCTCCAAGACCCAGGGCTAAGCCCCGGATCACCCTCAGGATGGTCGCGCTTTTGCAGCGCGGCCATCACTCATTTCTCGCAATGGACCACCTATGAAACGCGCGGGCTTCGACACTATCTGGCTTCCTGTGGCACTCTTGATGCCGCAATTGATGATCATCGCCATCTTCTTTTACTGGCCCGCAGGATGGGCTTTGCAATCCTCGTTCTATCTGCAGGACCCGTTTGGGTTCGGCTCGACCTTTGTAGGAGGCGAAAACTACACATCCTTGCTGGGCAACGATCAGTACAAGCGGGTCGCGGGTTTCACGATCATCTATTCTGTACTGGTGACATTCCTGTCCCTGGCCATCGCGCTGTTGCTGGCAGTCAAAGCCGATAAGGTTATTCGCGGGGCCAAGACCTATCGCACGTTGCTGATGTGGGTTTACGCCATCGCACCACCGGTCGCCGGATTTCTGGGCATCCTGTTCTTCGACCAAAGCACCGGCCCGATGACCAAGTTCTTTCAGATGTTCGGGTGGGACTTCAAACTGGGCGTGGACTATAACGCCACCGCCACAGCAATGGTCATTGTCGCTGTGTGGAAGCAAATCCCGGTGAATTTCATATTCTTTCTGTCCGGCCTGCAATCCATCCCGCGATCGGTGCGTGAGGCGGCAATGATCGACAACCGCTCGGCCACGGGCCGGTTCTGGCAGGTGACTTTCCCGCTGCTGGCCCCCACGGCGTTTTTCCTGCTGATCATCAACATCACCTACGCCCTGTTCGACACGTTCGGCATCATCGACGCGTTGATGAAGGGCGAGCCGGGCAACAACCCGATGACACTGGTCTACAAGGTTTATCTGGATGGCTTCCGCGGCAACGATCTGGGCGGCTCCTCGGCGCAATCCGTTGTTCTGATGGTGCTTGTTCTGATCCTGACCGTTTTTCAGTTCCGGCTGGTTGAACGCCGGATTCACTATACCTGAGGGGGCTGACAATGGCTGATACAACCCTTGAAACACCCGCCGTCGCCCGCCACCGCCGCAGGATCAAGTGGGCGACGATCGGAGATCACACTGTCCTGATCCTCGGCTCATTGCTGATGATGTTGCCCCCCCTGCTGGCGCTTACAACGGCCAGCCATGATGCGGTGACAATCCACCGCGAAGGGCTGCAGCTGACGCTGGGCGATGACCTGGACAAGAACTTCAGCGCCGCCATGTTCGAAAAGGGCGGGTTTACCCAGACCGTCGACGGCACGCTGATGCTGATGAACTCGTTCATTCTGGGCATCGGCTTTGCAGTGGGCAAAATCGTGATTTCGATGATGGCTGCCTATGCAATTGTCTATTTCCGTCTGCGCTTTGCTACGCTGGCCTTTTGGGTGATATTTACCACCCTTTTGCTACCGCTTGAGGTGCGCATCCTGCCCTCCTACGAAGCAATCCAAAAGCTGGGGCTGACGAACACCTATACCGGTCTGATCGTGCCGCTGATCGCCTCGGCCACCGGCACGTTCTTTTTCCGGCAGTTCTTCATGTCCGTCCCCGAGGAACTGGCCGAGGCCGCCCGGATTGACGGCGCAGGCCCGTGGAAGTTCTTCATAGACATCCTTGTCCCGCTCAGCCGAACGATGATCGCTGCGATCTTCATCATCATGTTTGTCTTTGGCTGGAACCAGTATCTGTGGCCAACGCTGATCACCACCGATGAAAGCTTTTTCACGCTGGTTCGCGGCATCAAACAGATCGTGCTGTCCTACACCGACAGTCAGATCCCCGAACATGGACAGGCATTGGCACTGGCGATCGTTGCGATGATCCCGCCGGTGGCGATCGTCGTCTTTTTCCAGAACTGGTTCGTCAAGGGCCTCACAGAATCCGACAAATAAGGAATACGCGCATGGCTCAGGTTTCTTTAGAGAGCATCCGCAAGGTCTATCCCAATGGCTTCCAGGCGGTTGAGACCACCAGCTTCACCATTCAGGACGGCGAGTTCGTCGTGCTGGTTGGCCCCTCTGGCTGTGGCAAGTCCACACTGCTGCGGATGATCGCAGGACTCGAGGATATCACCGAAGGGACATTGAAAATCGGTGACCGGGTGGTCAACGACGTGGACCCCGCAGATCGGGACATCGCAATGGTGTTCCAGAACTACGCTTTGTATCCGCATATGACGGTCCGCAAGAACATCGGTTACGGGTTGAAGAACCGCGGCACCCAAGCAGCTGAGATTTCGGCCAAGGTCGAAGACGCCGCCAAGATGCTGAACCTGACCGAGTATCTGGACCGTAAACCGGCACAGCTGTCGGGCGGTCAACGCCAGCGCGTTGCCATGGGCCGCGCTGTCGTGCGGGACCCGGCGCTTTTCCTGTTTGATGAGCCGCTGTCGAACCTTGACGCCAAGCTGCGCAATCAAATGCGGATCGAAATCAAGGCCCTGCAACGTCGCCTTGGTACGACGGCCGTCTACGTGACCCACGATCAGGTCGAAGCGATGACCATGGCGGACCGGATTATCGTCTTGAATGAGGGTAAGGTCGAACAGATCGGCACCCCGTCCGAGATCTATCATAACCCGGCCTCAACCTTCGTCGCCTCTTTCATGGGTGCGCCACCCATGAACCTGATTGAGGCGGAAATGGGTCAGGGTCAGGTTCGGATAAACGGCTATGACCAGCTGCTGCCCGTGCCCGAGACGTACGCTGGCTCGGTTACCATGGGTATCCGGCCCGAGGATGTGGTTCTGGACGATCGGGGCAGTGTCACCTTCCGCGTGGACATTCTGGAAGAGCTGGGCGCCCATCGCCTTCTGCATGGCGCGATCGCTGATCAGCCGTTTACCGTGATGATTGGCAAGGACGACACCGCAGAGACCGGCGAAACACGCATAACCCTCAAGCCTGAAGCACTGCGGCTGTTCGACAAGGCCACGGGACAAAAACTGTGATTATGCAAACTGTTACAGAACTGCCCGCCGTCACGGACGATCAGCGGGGCAGAATTCTTGCCGCCCCGCGCACTGCGCAATCTCATCGAAAGTTGCTTTCAGAGCTTCCAGCGATGAACGCCGTGCAATTGGGCGGCGCAGCCAGTACCGAGCAGCTGGCCGAAGAATTCACCGTTGCCGCGTGGAACGTGGAACGCTGTCTTTTTCCCGAAGCCACAGCGGCTCATCTGTCAAAACTATCACCCGATGTCGTACTGCTGTCCGAGGTTGACCACGGTATGGCTCGTACGGCTCAGCGACACACCACCGAAGCGGTCGCCGCTGAGCTGGGCATGGCCTACGCGTTCGGTGTGGAGTTTCATGAGCTTGATCTGGGTGGTCCGACTGAACGCGCATTCTGCTCCGACAGCTTCAACACGCTTGGCTGGCACGGCAATGCAATCCTGTCTTCCGTCCCGTTTGAACGCACGGCTCTGATCCGACTGGATGACCATGGACACTGGTTCTCTGCCGACGCAGGTGCCGCGGACCCCGATCAGCCGCGTGTCGGCGGTCGCAACGCTATCGCCGCAATCGTTCCGGGGGTCAAAGGGCCTATTTGTTTCGTCTCGACCCATTTGGAAAGCAATGCAGACGCGGCCCACCGACACCAGCAATTTGACTGCCTGATGGACGCAATCGACGCTTTTGCCCTAGGCTTGCCCGTCATGATTGGCGGGGATCTGAACACCGGCAACCGTCTGCCGCCGGATTTTAACTGGCAGCGGGAAACGTTGTTCACACTGGCCGAGGAGCGTGGATATTCGTGGGCCTTTACTGCGCCGGGGACGACCACACGCCCTAGCCTTATCACGCCTCACCCCGACCGGGTGATGAAGCTGGATTGGCTTGCCGGCCGCGATTTGACCTGCTGTGACAATGGCGTTTTGACCTCGATTTCCGATGAAGGGACGCCCCTGTCCGATCACGACTGCGTCTGGTGCCAGGCGACGGTCTGAAATCTAATTCGGCGTACCCCCCTTTCCCGAACGCAAAAGATCGAAGTAACATGGTGTGTGACAAAGGAAAAAGTCGCACACCTAATACTACGCGGCCTTCAAGGGACGACAGGAATGGTAACCAAAGCACAGCTAGAGGCCGAAGTGGCAGACCTGCGCCGCCAATTGGCCGAACAAGCCAAAGAGCCGACTCCAAACGAATCTCAAGAGGCAGACGTAGAACCCGAAGGTTTGGCAGAAAACCTTGAAGCATGGTCTGCGCAACTTGAGGACGTCATGACCGAGCTAGAGGAGTTTCCGCACAAAAAGCCGATCCTCTTTGCGCTTGGCATCTTTGCGGTTGGATATCTTCTAGGACGTTCCCGGTAGGAGCCCGCACATGAGTCGTATTTCTCGCAACATTTCGACCATCCTGCGCGCTGAACGGCTGATCGCACGTCGGCAACTGGCAGTTGCCGCAAAGCGCACAGGACTGTTTGCCGCCGCTGGGCTCGCCGTCGGGCTGGCCATCATCATGCTGAACGTGGCTGGCTTTTTCTGGCTGGCCGAGACAATGACCAAATCTTCGGCCGCAATGATCATGGCCGGAGCAAACCTGATCCTTGCAGTGCTGCTTGCCGTTGTGGCCAATTCAATGTCCGCCGACAGCGATACATCGGCGGTTGTCGAATTGCGGGACCTAGCACTGCATGACATCGAGGATGAAGTCAGCGAAAACATGGCAGAGGCGCGCAAAACGCTCGAAGGTCTTCGGCGGGACCCAATCGGCGTTTTGTCACCCGACATTATTAGTGCCGTCCTCAGAATTTTTCTCAAATACGCACGACAGGGACGCAACAAATCGGATTGATACCGCCTAGCTCAATCTGGCTGCTGCACGCGCTATCACCATCTCTTCGTTCGTCGGAATGGCCAGAATGCGAACGCGGCTGAAATCCGTCGACAGAACCATGCCATTGTTAGCGTTTCGGTTGGGGTCCATCTCGATCCCGATCCAGCGCATGCCTTCGCACACCATCTGACGGATACGGGCCGCATTTTCGCCGATGCCTCCGGTGAAGACCAAAGCGTCGATGCCTTCCAGCGCCGCGGACAACGCCCCCAACTCTCGGCGGATACGGAAGACATAGTAGTCAATTGCTCTTCGCGCTTCGGGCGTGTCGGCGGCCAACAATGTGCGCATGTCCGAGGACATCCCGGACAGCCCCAGCAAGCCAGATTTCCGATACAGCGTCTCGGCTATGTCGTCGGCCGACATCCCTTCTTGCTGCATCATGTAAAGCACGACACCGGGATCAAGCTGCCCACTGCGTGTTCCCATCGGCAAACCGTCCAACGCCGAGAAGCCCATGGTCGAAGCGACAGCCCGCCCGCCGGACACCGCGCACATCGACGCGCCGTTGCCAAGATGCGCAATGACGACACGTCCATCATAAAGACCGGGCGCGATTTCCTTCAGCTTTTGTGAGACGTAATCGTAGCTCAACCCGTGAAACCCGTATCTGCGCACTCCCTTGTCATAAAAGTTCTGAGGCAAAGCGAAGGTATCGTTCACCCATGGGTGCGTGCGGTGAAACGCGGTATCAAAACACGCGACCTGTGTGGTCCCCGGGAACGCCGCGCTGGCCGCCCGGATCCCCGCAAGGCTGTAGGGTTGGTGCAGCGGTGCAAAGGGAATAAAGCCGCTGAGCGTATCAATGACCTTCTCATCCACCACGACAGGTTCAGAATAGACTGGCCCGCCATGCACGACCCTGTGGCCGACGGCCCGAACCTGAACATCCGGTAGGTATTCGCGGGTTAGCTCAAGAAACGCGTTTATGGCCTCATTGTGGGATTTTGTCCTGGACAGTTGTCGATCGACCGACTGACCCCCTGCTGACTGTGCCAACAGGCGCGGTGCATCGCCCAACCGCTCGATCTGACCGCGCCACCGCATGCTGGGGCGGCGATCTTCGAGCAATTCATACAATGCAAATTTCAACGATGACGACCCGGCATTAAGGGCCAGAACGTGCTCAGCCATGGATTTTATCCTTGTTCGCAAGTGCATGCAGGGCTGCAACCGCACATGAGGCCAGCCGCGACGCATCATCGTCCGCGCGTGAAGTCAGGATAATCGGTGCAGCTGCACCCACAACGACACCAGCGGCTTCGGCATGAGAGATGTAAGTCAGTTGCTTGGCGACCATGTTGCCCGCCTCAATGTTAGGTACAACCAGGATATCCGCGACCCCTGCGACCTCGGATGTGATGCCCTTGGTCCTTGCCGCATTCAGGTCAACGGCGTTGTCCATGGCCAGAGGCCCATCGACGATCCCACCGGTGATCTGGCCGCGTTCAGCCATTTTTGACAACAGCGCGGCATCCACGGATGAAGGCATATGCGGGTTGATCGTCTCGACCGCCGACAGGACGCCCACCTTGGGCATGTCGATACCGATTGAATGCGCCAGATGGATCGCGTTCTGAACGATATCGGCTTTGGTCTCAAGGTCCGGGGCAATGTTCACTGCGGCATCAGTGACCATGATCGGCCGCGACATACCTGGCACATCCATGACAAAAACATGCGACAAACGACGTCCGGTCCTGAGCCCCTTTTCCCGGCGCAGGGCGGCGCGCAGCAGGACATCCGTATGCAAATGCCCTTTCATCAGCATCCGGGCTTTTCCTTCGACCACCAGATCGACGGCGATATGAGTAGCCACATCGTGGCTTTGCGCGGCAACGATTTCCACCCCGGCCAGATCCGCGCCAAGTTCGGCCGCAGCGGCGGTGATCTTGGCAGGATCGCCCACCAGTATCGGCGTAATGATGCTGTTGGCACGCGCCAGCAATGCGCCACCCAGTGAATTCGGCTCTTCCGGGGCAACCACTGCTGTCGGCATCGCGTCCAATGGCTGCGCCATTTCGAGAAGGGCATCAAAATGCTGGTGCCTTTGCACGATCAGTCCAGGCACCTCGACCGAGTCGAATGTCAAATGCTGAGTGGGCGGCGTGACTTGAACGGTCCCACTGAGGATCAACGCTTCATCCCCGATCCGGCGCACCTCGGCGGACAGAGTCAGGTCACCGTCTTCACGCTTTTCCACAACCGACACAAAGGCCGTCAATTCCTCGCCTGCTAGGACCGGCGCGTGAAAGCTCAGATCCGCGCGTCGCGTTTGCGTTCCCGCACCTGGAAGGATGTTCCCAATGACCGCGGCAACCAGACCAGCAGGCCAAAGGGCCGGTGCCACAGCCTCGGGGCGGCCATCACCATCGCCGTCATACGCGGCCAGATGTAACGGGTTATGATCGCCCGAGGCCGACGCAAAGGCATACAGATCATCCACTGTGCACAGCCGCGTGACTTGCGCCGTGTCGCCAATTTTGACCTGTGAATATGTTCGGTTTTCTTCAATCTTCATGGTGTCTGGCTTTGGTTCTGAATAATAAAGTCAGCGCTCGAGGCAAGGCGTTCGAGCTGCGATAAAACTCACCGCTTTTCTCGCCTCTGGCCCTTTCTGCGCTGCAGCGTAGTCAAGTTCTTATCGAATGACAATTGGTTAGCCCCGATGCTACCGCGCCACGGAAAGCGCTTCATATGGCCTAGCAAAAGTCTGTGACACTGATACTGCAGAACGCAACGCGCAAGCGTGTCGTAGCGCGCGCAGTTTTATTCTTGACCCAAATTCTGAACTCAGGCACTCATCATCCACGATGGTTCCCTCTGGTTCGCCAAGGGATGAAAAGGGAATACGGTGAGGTTGCCGTCTGGCACCAAGTCCGTGACTGCCCCCGCAACTGTAAGCGGTAAGCGACGCCAAATGTCCACTGGCCACGATGGCCGGGAAGGATGGCCAAGCCTTGACCCGCAAGTCAGGAGACCTGCCATCAAATGTTCAACCAACCCGGGGCGGGGCGTCCTGGAAGGAGGCGATATGAAACGTCGTAGACGTTATAACATTGCATTTCGTTCGACTCGGCTGTAAGCGGGGCGTGAAATGTCAATAAAACCAGATCATTTTCTACTTATTTGTGAAACCTGCGAAGGTCATATTCGCGCGGAGTCAATGCATCAGACGCTTGCGCAGAAGCTGCCTGATGGCTTTGCAATTCGCACAGTGAATTGCATGGCGGGGTGTGAACGCCCCACGACTGTCGGCTTTCAAGCTGAGGGTAAAGCGCAGTACTTATTCGGCGACATTCTGTCGGATCAGGACATGGACGCGTTGGTTGAATTTGCCAGCCAGTTCCGCGACAGCGAAGATGGCTGGACCAACGCGACCCAGCGTCCAAGCGCCTTGTTCGACAAAACCCTCGCGCGTCTGCCGCGGTTCGCGCAGGAGGACAGCCTATGACCTTCCTTGAGGCGCGCGCGTTGGAGTACTACGCGCTCAACGGCGATGTCCTGTTGAAAGACATCAATTTCGATCTCGAAGAGGGTGCGATTCTGGCGATTGCCGGTCCGAATGGGGCGGGAAAAACGACGCTGCTCAATCTGCTGTGTGGCGTCGAGGAAATCGTGCTGGGCGACGTTCTTTTGAAAGGGCGCAGCTTGCGGCAGCTTTCGGCCGTGGATCGCGCGCGCATGATTGCCGTGGTTGGTCAGCAGGAAACGCCCGACGGACGTTTGTTCCTGCGGGACTATGTGGCGCTTGGTCAGATTCCGATCCGTGCGGATCGATCCGCCAATGAACATGCAGCAGAACTGGATCGCATTCTGCAACTGACCGGTCTGAGCACCTTGGCGGACAAGCGAATGGGTGTGCTGTCAGGCGGCGAACGCCAACGCGCACATATTGCGCGGGCACTGGCGCAGAACCCCTCGCTGCTGTTTCTGGATGAGCCGACCAACCACCTAGACCCGGACGCCAAAGGCCGGATGCTGTCGCTGGTGGCCGAGCTTGGCATCACGGTGGTCATGATCGTCCACGATCTGGTCATGATCCCGGAATTCGCCACGCATGTCGCCCTGATGAAATCCGCACAATTGACCGGATTTGGTCTGGTGCAAGACGTTCTGACCCCTGAACGGGTCCGTGAAACTTTTGGTGTCGATTATCTGTGCTTTCAACATGAAGGCCGCGTGATCCCGGCACTGGATATCCGAAGAACCAAACGCTCAAATTAAGGAACCGAGCATGAAAAATACATTTTGGTCCGCAGCCCTGATTGGCGGATTGGCCAGCGCTGCGACGGCGCACGAGGTCACTGTCGACAATTGCGGTGAGCCTCTGGTCTTTGAAACTCAGCCCGAGCGGCTGGTCGTGCACGACATGAACATGACCGACATGGCCTTTGCGCTGGGTCTGCAGGATAAGATCGTCGGCCTGACAGGCATTACCGGCTGGTACAAGACCAGCCCGGAATTCGACACGCTGCGCGGCGACATCCCCGAACTTGCCCCAAAGTACCCGACCGTGGAAAACCTCGTCGCTGTCGAGCCTGACCTGTTCTTTGCCGGTTGGTACTATGGCATGAAGCCCGGCGGTGACGTGACGCCAGACACGCTTGAGCCGTTTGGCATCAAGACGATGATCCTGTCCGAAAGCTGCGTTCATCTGGACAAAAACCGCCCCGAGGCCAGCATGGACCTGCTGTTCAACGACGTCCTGCGTTTGGGCACGGTGATGCATGTCGAAGACAAGGCCAACGCGCTGGTCGACGGCTGGAAAGAAGAACTGTCGGCAATCGAGGCCAAAACGGCCGATCTGCCGAAACCTCGGGTATTCCTTTTGGACGGCCCTGCCGACGCACCGTTCACCGCTGGGAAATTTGCCATCCCCGATGCGATGATCGCAGCCGCCGGTGGCGAGAACGTCACCCATGACATGGACACCAGCTGGGGCCGCACCTCGTGGGAGGCCGTCGCCGCCTCGAACCCCGAATTCCTGGTTCTGCTGGACTACCAGACCGGTAACGGCGCCGCGGACACGTTCAAGTTCCTGCAAGAGCATCCGGTGATGTCCCAGACAGACGCGGTCAAAAACGAACGCTGGATCGGTCTGCGTTACGAGGAACTGACGCCCGGACCGGCAAACATCGAAGCAATCTCGAAAATGGCCGAGGCCATGCACCCGGGCCTGAACTGATATGGGCCGACTGGGCCTGACACTATTGCTGGGGGCGGCTGTTTTGGCCGCCCTCTTGCTGGTTTCTACCGTCTACGGGACCACCTCGATCCCTGCCGCCGATGCATTGGCCGGGGTCCTGCTTGGGACCGGGTTGGTCGACGGAGAGATGTCTCCTCTCCACCGGATCGTATTTGATCTGCGGCTGCCGCGTGCGTTGTTCGCCGCCGTGATTGGTGCCGGGTTGGGGATCGTCGGTGTGGTCTTGCAAACGACAACACGCAACGATTTGGCGGACCCTTTCCTGTTCGGCCTGTCCTCTGGCGCGGCGGCAGGTGCTGTCTTTGTTATTACGGTCACCGGGGATGTGCTGGGCTTTTGGACCCTCCCCCTGGCCGCGTTTTGCGGCGGTCTTGTCGCCTCGGGAATCGTATTAGCTTTGGTCCACGGTCTTCGTACCAGCGCGCCCGAGAAATTGATCCTGGCTGGGCTTGCGGTATCCTTTTTGTTTTCCGCCATCACCAACTACCTTATCTTCGCAGGCGACAGCCGAGCGGCGCATTCGGTGATCTTTTGGATGCTGGGTGGCCTGGGCCTTGCCCGGTGGGAGACCTTCCCCCTAGTCATCGCTGGTCTGGCGCTGATCCTGGCTTACGCGATGTACCGCAGCCGCTGGCTGGATGCCCTGCTGACCGGAGATCTCACTTCCAGCACCCTTGGTGTGCCGGTACAGGGCCTGCGGTTTCGAATGTTCTTCGTCGCAGCGCTTGCGACAGCGGTCTTTGTCTCAGTCGCCGGGGTCATTGGATTTGTTGGATTGATGGTCCCACATATCGCGCGCGGGATTGCCGGCCCGTTACACCGCCAGCTTGTCCCAACCGCCGCCGTGGTCGGCGCTGCATTGCTAACTGGCTCGGATATTCTGAGCCGCCTTTTGCTTGCGCCACAAGAGCTTCCGGTCGGGATCGTGACCACTTCGCTGGGGTCTGTTTTTGTCTTTATCCTTTTGATCCGAACCGCGCGGCCGCGGCGTTGAGTGCAATAAATCATTTATATGAATGCATAAATTCGCAGAAAGCCTAAAATTCAGGCATAAAAATGACCTAAATCAAAAAAAGCCTGCACGGTTCGCGGTATGCGATACACTCGATGACGGGAATCGAGTGTAGCCAGGTCGCGTGCAATGCAACAAATGACCAGCCGACGCGCGTTTCTAAGCGCAAGGTTTCGACAAGAGGACGGCCTGATTGCCAGACCTCCGGGTGCGATTGTGCAGAGTTTTGCCGAGTTGTGCACAAAATGCGGTGACTGCGTTGAGGTTTGCCCCGAGGATGTCATCGCCATAGGCACGGATAGCTTCCCCCAATTTCAACCTGTCGATGAGCCCTGCACATTCTGCGGTGACTGCGCACGGGCCTGCCCAACGGATGCACTAAACATCGATCGCCTGACTGAATGGCCGTGGCGTGCTGCGCTGAAACCCGAGAGCTGCCTGTCAATGAATGGCGTGAGCTGCCGTATTTGTCAGGACAACTGCGAGCGTGACGCGATCCGTTTCACACTGCTGACCGGCGGTCGGTCAGAGCCCGGACTGGACGCCTCTTTGTGCAACGGCTGCGGGCTTTGCCCAAGCCTGTGCCCTGCCGACGCTATTGCCCTTGAACGCCAACCCGAACCTGAAATGGAAGCCCTTCAATGAACATCTGCGGTTGCCTTGCCCATGTCGCGCCCGACCACGCCAGCGCCGCAGCGCGCGCGATGAAAAACACGCAGGGTGTCGAAATTCACGCCGAAACAGAAGATGGACGTTTTGTTGTTGTAGTCGAAGACACCCCGACCCGACTTGCGTCCGAAACCATCATGGATCTGCACCAGATCCCTGGCGTGATCTCACTGACCCTTACTTACCATCATTTCGAGGATCTCGCGGATGCTGATCCGCAGCCCGATGCCCCAAGCCCAACCACCAGCCGGAGGCCCAAGCAATGACACATTCTGAATCTCGTCGGACTTTTCTAAAGGCCTCAGCAGCCGCAGCAACTGCGTCAGCCGCTGGCATCCCGCTTGCGGCCGGTCAGGCCAGTGCACAGATTGGTGTACCAGATATCCGCTGGGACAAGGCCGCGTGCCGGTTCTGCGGCACCGGCTGTTCCGTTCTGGTCGGCACCAAAGAAGGCCGCGTCGTCGCCACCCAAGGTGACCCCGATGCGCCGGTCAACCGGGGCCTGAACTGTATCAAGGGCTATTTCCTGTCCAAGATCATGTATGGCAAGGACCGCCTGACAACGCCCTTGCTGCGCAAAACCAACGGCGAATATGACAAGAATGGTGAGTTCGAGCCCGTCAGCTGGGACGAAGCCTTCGATGTGATGGCCGCAAAATGGAAAGAAGCCTTAGCCAAGAAAGGTCCAACCAGCGTCGGCATGTTCGGTTCCGGTCAATGGACGGTCTGGGAAGGCTATGCTGCCTCCAAGCTGATGAAGGCGGGTTTCCGGTCGAACAATATTGACCCCAACGCGCGCCACTGCATGGCCTCGGCCGTGGTGGGCTTTATGCGCACCTTCGGCATTGACGAGCCGATGGGCTGCTATGACGATCTCGAACACGCGGACACTTTCGTGCTGTGGGGCTCGAACATGGCCGAGATGCACCCGATCCTTTGGTCGCGCCTGACCGATACACGCCTGACAAAGCCGGGCTGTGAGGTACACGTTCTGTCGACCTTTGAACACCGCTCCTTCGAACTGGCCGACAATGGCATCGTGTTTGAACCGCAGACCGATCTGGCGATCCTGAACTACATCGCCAACTACATCATCCAGAACAACGCGGTGAACGAGTATTTTGTCCGTAACCACGTAAACATCACTAAGACTGCGACCGACATCGGCTATGGCCTGCGTGAGACCAACCCATTGCAGCAAGAGGCCGAGAACCCGAACTCGGGCAAACTCGAAACGATCAGCTTTGAGGAATACGCAGAAGCCGTTGCACCGTACACGCTTGAATATACTTCGGAACTGTCCGGTGTTCCGGCGGACAAACTCGAAAAACTCGCACAGCAATATGCCGACCCGACCCGCAAGGTCATGAGCCTTTGGACCATGGGCTTTAACCAGCACACCCGCGGATCGTGGGTGAACTCGCTGATGTACAACGTGCACCTGCTGGTGGGTAAGATCTCAGAACCCGGTAACTCGCCCTTCTCGCTGACTGGCCAGCCTTCGGCCTGCGGCACGGCGCGTGAGGTTGGCACCTTTGCCCACCGCCTGCCCGCAGACATGGTGGTCGCCAATGATGAGCATCGCCAGATCTGCGAAACCGCTTGGAACATCCCGGAAGGCACCATTCCGCCCAAGCCCGGCTTCCACGCCGTACTGCAACACCGCAAGCTGAAGGATGGCGAGCTGAACGCCTATTGGGTGCAGTGCAACAACAACATGCAGGCCGCGCCAAACATCAACGAAGAAGGCTATCCCGGCTACCGCAACCCGGAAAACTTCATCACTGTTTCTGATCCGTATCCGACGGTCACTGCAGTTTCCGCCGATCTGATCCTGCCAACCGCCATGTGGGTTGAGAAAGAAGGCGCCTACGGCAACGCCGAACGCCGCACGCAATTCTGGCGGCAACAGGTGCAGGCACCGGGCGAGGCCAAATCCGACCTCTGGCAGCTGATGGAATTCTCGAAACGCTTCACCGTCGAAGAGGTTTGGGGTGAGGAACTTCTGGCTAAAATGCCCGAGCACCGCGGCAAGACAATGTTCGACGTGCTTTATGCCAACGGCAAGGTCGATCAGTTCCCATTGTCCGAAACGGCGGAAGGCTTCCATAACGACGATGCCGAACATTTCGGCTTCTACGTTCAGAAAGGTTTGTTCGAAGAATATGCCGATTTCGGTCGCGGCCACGCACACGATCTGGCCCCGTTCGAGATGTACCACGAAGCACGCGGCATGCGCTGGCCGGTCGTCGACGGCAAGGAAACGCTCTATCGTTTCCGTGAAGGCTTCGATCCGTACGTGCCCGAAGGCGCGGGCGTGAAGTTCTATGGCCACAAAGACGGCAAGGCCAAGATCATCTTTGCTCCTTATGAACCGGCAGCTGAGGTCCCAGATGACGAGTACGATCTGTGGCTGTCCACTGGTCGTGTGCTCGAGCACTGGCACTCGGGTTCGATGACGCGTCGTGTACCGGAATTGCACCGGGCCTTCCCGTCCGCTGTCGTCTACATGCACCCAGAGGACGCCAAGGATCGCGGTCTGCGTCGCGGGCAGGAAATCGTACTGTCCACCCGCCGTGGCGAGGTCACCAGCCGGGTCGAGACCCGCGGACGCAACAAGGTGCCGCGCGGGTTGGTCTTTATGCCTTGGTTCGACGAACACCAGCTGACCAACAAGCTGACGCTGGACGCAACCTGCCCGTTGTCGAAAGAGACCGACTACAAGAAATGCGCCTGCAAGGTCGAGCGCGCGTAACGGACTAGCGAGGCAAAGGTCGTCCCCATGCCCTTCGAAGGTAAACCCCTTTCGCCGCAAAGGCGTCGCTTCCTGCAGGATGCGGCGCGGGCAACGGGTGGCTGCGTGGTCGCCGGGTCATTGCTGGCCTGGCTTGCCCGCGATGCCCGCGCCCTGCCGGCCGAGGCGTTGCGCCCCCCCGGCGCGCTACCTGAAAAGGAGTTTCTATCGGCATGCATCCGCTGCGGGCTGTGCGTGCGGGACTGTCCTTACGACACGCTGAAACTGGCAGAATTGGGGGCGGATGCGGTGGCAACCGGAACACCCTATTTCACCGCGCGCGACGTGCCGTGCGAAATGTGTGACGACATCCCTTGTGTGGCCGCCTGCCCAACCGGGGCACTGGACCCGGGCCTTGATGATATTGACGATGCCAAGATGGGTGTCGCTGTTCTGGTCGATCAGGAAAACTGCCTGAACTTCCTCGGCCTGCGCTGCGATGTCTGTTACCGGGTCTGTCCGGTGATTGACGACGCAATTACGCTGGAAACGGCCCATAACGAACGCTCGGGTCATCATGCGATGTTCATCCCCACCGTTCACGCCGATCATTGCACTGGTTGCGGCATGTGCGAGAAAAGTTGTGTTCTGCCAGAGGCCGCGATCAAGGTTCTGCCCGCCCGTCTGGCCCGCGGCAGCAGCGCCGACCACTACCGCAAGGGCTGGGAGGAGAAAGAGGCCAAGGGTGGCCCCCTCGTCGAGGGTATCATCGACTTACCCGACCGCCTACCTGGGCCCGGAACAGACAACCTGTCCACGCCCGGCGGGTTCGCACCGTCCTATAATTTGCCGGGGGCCGGACAATGAGCGCCCGAACACATATGCCAGTCGGCCAGGAGGCTATCGACGAGAAGGGCTGGGTGCGCGCACACAAGTACCTGTTGTTGCGTCGCGCAAGTCAGCTCTTCTTTTTGGTCCTGTTCCTGTTGGGGCCGTGGTTCGGTATTTGGATTGTTCAAGGCACTCTTGCCGGGTCTTTAACACTGGGCGTGCTGCCTTTGACGGACCCGTTGATCCTGTTGCAAAGCGTTATGGCGGGACATTGGCCCGAGATGACCGCACTGATCGGGGGCGTGATCGTTCTGATCGCGTACGCTCTGATCGGTGGGCGCGTCTATTGTTCATGGGTCTGCCCAATCAACCCGATCACCGATGCGGCCAATTGGCTACACAGACGTTTGGACCTGCCGAAAGGCTGGCAACCCAAGCGCAGCACCCGCCTCTGGATATTGGCGACTGTCCTGATCGTCTCGGGCGCGACGGGCGTGATTGCATGGGAGTTGGTCAACCCGATCACCATGCTGCACCGCGGCCTGATCTTTGGTGCAGGGTTCGTCTGGGCCATGGTCGTTGCGATTTTTGTTTTTGACGTCTTCGTTGCCCGTCACGGCTGGTGCGGTTACATCTGCCCCGTCGGTGCTTTTTACGGGCTAATCGGAGCGAAGGGCCTGTTGAGGGTCAGCGCCGCAAACCGAGCGGCCTGCGATGACTGCATGGATTGCTATGCGGTATGCCCGGAAAATCAGGTTATCTCACCCGCGCTGAAAGGCAGGCCTGGATCAACACCCCTGATCCTTTCCCCCGATTGCACCACATGCGGTCGCTGCATCGACGTCTGCGCCGTCGACGTTTTCAAGTTTACTCACCGGTTCGACGACCAGATCGCCGTGCCTTCCGATCCAGTTCCCGCGCCCGATCCGCGCGAAGCCAGACCTATCTAAGGGAGTGCCAAGATGAACAAGCCAATCCGTACAGGCCTTACAGCCCTTATCCCCGTTTTACTCTTGGGCGGGTTCGCTCTTGCGCAATCTGCGAATGTCGACACCCTGCGTGGCGCTGATGTGGATGAACTTATCCCCCTTGATAAGGTTCACAAAAACATCGAAGGGCGCATGCAGCGCAACTATCGCCAGCAACCGCCCTTGATCCCGCATTCGATCGAGCAATACCAGATCGACACGCGCACCAACCAGTGCCTGACTTGCCATGATTGGACCAAGGCTGGCGAGCGCAACGCGCCGACCCTGTCGATGACTCACTATCTGGATCGCGAAGGCAACGAATTGGATCACATCGCGGGCACCCGTTACTTCTGCAACCAGTGCCACGTGCCGCAAGCTGACGCGCCGCCATTGGTCGAAAACGTGTTTCAGCCGTCCTCGGGCAATTAATCCAACCCAAGATTGAAAGGAGCACCGACATGGCAGACTCTCCTGAAAAGCGCGGTTGGATTGGCCGCATCTGGAACTGGATCTGGACGCCAGCAGTGGCCTTCAGTTCTGGGTTTCTGATCCTCGCGGGTTTCTTGGCCGGCATCCTGTTCTGGGGCGGCTTCCACTGGACGCTTGAGCTGACCAATACCGAAGAGTTTTGCGTTTCCTGTCATACGATGGAAACCAACCTCGGCGAATACCGTGAAACGATCCATTACAACAACCACTCGGGTGTTCGGGCCATCTGTTCCGATTGCCACGTGCCGCACGAGTGGAACCACAAGATCAAAGCCAAGATCATGGCGGTCAAAGACGTCTATCACGAGCTTGTCGGGACGATCAGCACGCCCGAAAAATACGAAGAACATCGTCTGAGCATGGCGACGGCCGTCTGGAAAAAGATGAAGGCGTCTGACAGCCGCGAATGCCGCAATTGTCACAACTTCGACTATATGGATTTCACGCTGCAAGAGGCGCGCGCCGCCTCGGAACATCAGCGCGCCATTGACGAAAACATGACCTGTATCGATTGCCACCAGGGTATCGCCCACAGCCTGCCACCGGGCCATCAAGAACGGTATCAAGAAGTCATCGACACTCTGGCCGGAAAGACATCAAGTCAGCTGCAACAGCACGCTGCAACAAACGGCGACGACATCAAGTCATTCCTGACCTCGCGCGCAGACTAAAAGGGACACGATATGCTGGAATTTCTGGGAACAGTCGGAGCCAACATCATCAGCCTGCCGGGAATCCTTGGGCTGGCTCTGGGCATGATGACGCGCCGCGTCTGGCTGGGCGCGTTGATGGGGGGCATTGTCGCGTTGCTGCAAACCGTGATCTTTGCCCATGGATCATTTGCCCAAGTCAATACGTTTGAACTGTTGATCGCAGTTGTCATCGGCCTCTGCGCGGGCAGCCTGGGGTCGGCCATTCGTATCAAGGGCGCAACGGTTTAAGGCTGGACCGCAATTGATTGATCCGGCGGACGGGGACCCGTCCGCCCTTGGGCATCCAGCAACGACGTTTTTGAAACCGAGTTATGCCGCGACATCCGGTGTGCTGGAAGGCGAAAGACTCATCCAAGCATCATATTGCGACAGGAAAACGCGCCCGTTCAGTTCCTCAAGGAAATGCGACCGTTTCAGTCGGTCCATCACGGGGCCCTTCACCTCGGACAGGTGCAACCCGATACGCATATCGGCTAGTTTGCGGTTGATCGCCTCGAGGCTTTCCAGGGCAGAATAGTCGACCTCATTCACAGCAGAAAACATCAATATGACATGGCGAATGGTACTGCTGTCCGTCACACGTTTCTGCACCAAGTCCTCAAGAAAGCGCGCGTTCACAAAGTACAGGCTTTCGTCAACGCGCAGCGTCACCACAGTTGGGTCGGTCAGCACATCATGACGAAGGACATTGCGGAAATGCTGGGTGTCCGGCACCAATCCAACCTCGGCCACATGCGGTCGGGACGTTTTGTAGAGATGCAGCACAACGGACAGCGCAACGCCAGCAGCCACCCCAACTTCGACCCCAAGCCCCAGCGTCAGCAGTATCGTTGCTGTGACAGCAGCAAAGTCGGCGCGCGAATAGTCCCAGGTCTTTTTCAGGATCGATAAATCAACAAGACCAAGCACGGCGACAATGATCGTCGCCGCAAGCGTCGCATTGGGCAGGAAGTATACCAGCGGCGTCAGGGCCAGGGCCGCGATGGCCAGACCAATCGCCGTGAATGCTCCTGCCGCGGGTGTTTCGGCCCCCGCATCGAAGTTCACAACAGACCGCGCAAAGCCACCGGTCACCGGATACCCTCCGGTAAAGGCGGCTCCAAGATTGGCGGCACCCAGACCAATCAGTTCCTGATCCGGATCAATTCTCTGACGTTTCTTGGCCGCCAGCGTTTGCGCCACCGACACGCTTTCGACAAAACCGATGACTGAGATCAGGATGGCTGGGACCAGCAACGCGTTCAAGAGATCCAGCGAAAACCCGGGCATCGTCAGGGGCGGCAGGCTTTGTGGGACCGAACCCACAATTTTGACACCCTGTCCGGCCAGATCAAAGGCCCAGACGCAAACCGTGGTCGCGACGACAGCGGCAACAGGCCCCGCCTTTGTCAAAATGTCGGCCAGCAACGGGGGCACGCGCATCGCGCGCAGTGTGGATTTCAGCGACGCCCGAACCCAAAACAAGAACACGGTAGCAGAAACGCCGATTGCCACTGTAACCCAATTCAACTGTGGCAGGTGGGACAGGATCGACATCACCATCTCGGGCAGCGTATGCCCTTGGGCATCGACACCGAGAATGTGCTTGAGCTGGCTGGTTGCGATGAGGATACCCGAGGCTGTGATGAACCCGGCGATCACCGGATGGCTGAGGAAATTCGCAAGCAATCCCAGGCGCAGAATGCCCATCAACACCAGAAACCCGCCCGACAAAAATGCCAGTGTCAGAGCCGCTACAGCATATCCTGCCGTCCCCTGCTCGGCCACCTGCCCTATGGCCGATGCCGTCAACAATGACACTACCGCGACCGGACCAACTGCAAGGGAACGACTTGTACCAAAGATGGCATACAACAGGATCGGCACGATCGAGGCGTAAAGACCCGCCTCGGGCGGCAGCCCCGCCAGCAAAGCGTAAGCCAGCGATTGCGGGATCAACATGATCGTTACGATCACCGCGGCAATCAGGTCGTTCGACAGGGCCGATTTTGTGTAGCTCCGCCCCCAATCCAGGATCGGAACATAACGGCGCCATGCCTTCTGGGATGCGTTCATGTTCAGTCCGTTGCCACCGTCAGCTTTTCTGGCTTGGCCAACCATTCCTTGCCGCGCAGCATTGCCTGCCAGTAGATCGGCGGCAGCAGTCTTTCCTTCAAAAGCCAAGCGAGGCGCGAGGGTTTGGTGCCATCAATCAGGAAAGAGGGGAAGCTGGGCTTCAAAGCTCCGCCATAGCCAAATTCGGCCAACACGATCTTGCCGCGCTCGACCGTCAAAGGGCAGGATCCATAACCATCATATTGTGCCGCTGCGGACCGCCCCTCGATATCAGCTGCGATATTGTCGGCGACTGTTGGGGCCTGCTTGCGCGCTGCAGCAGCGGTTTTGGCGTTCGGGGCGTTCATGACATCGCCCAAAGACCAGATGTTGTCATAGCTTTTGTGGCGCAAGGTTGACTGATCCACATCGACCCATCCCGCCGCATCGGCCAAAGGCGATACACGGATGAAATCCGGCGCTGTCTGAGGTGGGCAGACATGCATCATGTCAAACTCGACCTCGACGATTTCCTTGTCTGCATCTGGTTTTGCCACTTCGAAACGGGCTGTTTTGGCAGGCCCATCCACTGCGATCAGATTGTGGAAAAAGTTCAACGCGGCCCTATACTTTTCGACATAAGCCTCAAGCGCAGGGACATAGTCTTTGACGCCAAACAGCACCCCGCCCGCATTCATGAACTGAATTTCGATATCCTTAAGCGCGCCGCTGCGGAACCACGCATCACCAGACAGATAAATCGCCTTCTGCGGAGCGCCTGCGCATTTGATCGGCATCGGCGGCTGGGTAAAGACGGCCCGACCGCGTTGCAGATCCTGCACCAATTGCCAAGTATAGGGCGCCAGATCGTAGCGGTAATTCGAAGTGACTCCATTTCGGCCCAGGGTCTCTTCCAACCCTTCAACCGCACCCCAATCCAGCTTGAGGCCCGGACACACCACCAGCCGGTCATACTTCACCACTCGGCACCCATCCAGGATCACCGCATTGTTTTCGGGCTCGAATGCCGCAACTGCTGACTTGAGCCAATGCACCCCTTTTGGGATCAGGCTGCCCATCGTCCGCGCGGTGGTTTGCGCGTCGAAGATGCCGCCACCCACCATTGTCCAACCGGGTTGGTAGTAGTGAATATCGGCCGGATCGATCACTGCGATGTTCAGATCGGGCTTGCGCGACCTCAGGCTCGCTGCAACCGATATGCCACCTGCACCGCCGCCGACAATAACAACGTCGAAATGTGCGTCACCCGTGTCTGTTGGTGTCTTGCCACCGTTGGCAATCCGGCGCGCGACCCCTTTCATGTCGTACCCTGCCGTTGCAGTCGCAGAAAGAATCTCGGCCATGGGGCGCGTCGGGGCCTCGTGGAATGACCACAAGGTGACTGACCGTGTACCGGTGCGGCAGTAGGCCAGAACCGGCTTGGGCAGGTCTTGCAGGACGACCCCGAACGCAAGCACATCGGTATCTTTCACCATGCCGCTTTGAATAGGGACATACTGCGCTTCGATGCCAACCGCTTTGGCGGCGGCCTCAATCTCTTCGAAAGACGGTTGGTCGGGGGCCTCTCCATCGGGCCGGTTACAGATTATGGCCCGGTATCCGTTGGCGGCAATGACCGGGACATCCTCGATCGAAATCTGAGGGCTGGCGGTGAATTGCGGTGAGATTTTTCTGAGATCCATATCTCTGCCCTCCGCGATCAAAGCGTGTTTACCGGAACTTTGAGCATCGGGTTGCCGTCGCTATCGGTCGGCACCTCGCCTGCGCGCATATTGACCTGCAGCGAAGGGATGATGAGCTTGGGCATGTCCAGAACCGCGTCACGTTCGGTCCGGAACTTGACGAACTCATCCTTTGTCTTGCCCCCGCCGACATGGATGTTTTGCGCCTTCTCGTCGGCAACAGTGGTTTCCCATGCGATGTCGCGGCCGTTGGGCCCATAGTCATGACACATGAACAAGCGCGTCTCGTCCGGCAGGGCCAGAACCTTTTGGATCGAGTCATACAACGTGCCCGCATCGCCGCCGGGAAAATCCGCACGCGCAGAACCGCCATCAGGCATGAAAAGCGTGTCACCCACAAAGGCCGCGTCACCCATCACATGCACCATGCAGGCCGGAGTATGGCCCGGCGTATAGATGGCGAATGCCTGCATGTTTCCGACCATGTAGGTGTCCCCATCATCGAACAAGGCGTCAAACTGGGACCCGTCGCGCTGAAACTCAGTGCCTTCGTTGAACACTTTTCCGAACGTGTCCTGAACCACCATGATCTTGGACCCAATACCAATCTTGCCGCCCAGCTTTTCCTGAATGTAAGGGGCGGCAGACAGGTGGTCAGCGTGGACATGGGTTTCGATGATCCACTCCAGCTTCAGGCCCTGATCCTGTATCTGCCGGATCAGCTCATCCGCGTGATCATATGTGATGCGGCCGGCCGCATAGTCGATATCCATGACGCTATCAACAATCGCACACGCGGGCGATGTCGGGTCTTTGACAATATAGCTAATGGTGTTCGTGGCCTCGTCAAAAAAGGCCTGAACAACCGGCGTTGTCTCAAGGTTCACAGAATAATCTGTCATATCGAATGTCTCCTCCGGTTACGGATCTTGGCGTTAGTGGTGTTTTTTCACCCGCAATTGCGGCAAGTTTTCAGGCCGATCGCGCTGTAGATCGGGCAATTGCCCACCAGGGCAGTCAGGGTGAAAATCGCCGAGACGGCCAGCGCGACCCAAAACAAAAGGCCTGTTCCCAAAAGCCCGCTACCGAAGGCTAGGAATACCAAAACACCCGCGACAGCGATGCGCGCGGCCCGGTCAAATTTTCCCATATTCGTTGTCACGATTCACTCCATCAAGATGCGATGAATCGTTCTTGCCATGACGCTCCTGCAACCTTTGGTGACAAGGTCACCAAACCCGGAACTTTTTTGTTCAAAGGTGCATGCCGGACGATCGGACCAAATGTTCAAGCGCGGCGCGATCCGTCAGATGAACCTCACCCCGGGACTGTTCGACCCAACCCCTGCGGTGGAATTCCGACAAGGTGCGCGATACGACCTCTCGCGCGGTCCCAAGCTCATTGCCAAGCACCGCATGCGTGGCGTGAACAACATTGCGCGCGTCCGACAGCTCTAGCAAACGGGACGCAAGCCGGACATCCATGCGTCGGAAAACGATGTCATCTATCAGTGCAAAAAGATCCGAAATCCTGCGCGAATAGGCCGCGAATACGAATGTGCGAAAGACGGGTGATTTTGCGACCAGATCGTCAAATGTCGCGCGGGGGATGGCGACCGCGCGCACATCCGTTTCGGCAATCCCGTCGGCCGAGTAATCCTCGAACGCGAGCATACATGCCGTGGTCAGCACGCAGCTTTCGCCTGCGTGGACGCGGTAAAGAAACACTTCGCGCCCGGTATCGGACTTTTGCTGGACACGGATTGTCCCGTCCAGCAGCAACAACAAGTTGTCAGCCGTCTGCCCCGGCGCAAAAACTTGCGTTCCCGCCGGAACGCTTACGATCTGACTGCCTGCTTCAAGCTGATCCCGAATGTCAGGTGGCAGTTGGCTCAGCCCCTTAAACCGGTCAATCCATGACGCACTCATAGTCGGCAATCCCTAGTCAAAACGCATTCATGTTAACTGAACACTGAATACATTTCTTTTACTGCATGTGACACTGCGACAAACGCACTCTGCTGGGTCTGCAGAAAAACACAGCGCGACAAGTGATCTGAAATCAGTAGTATAGATCGGAAATAGCTTTGAATTGGACGCGATGTTCCGCGTTTTCTGATCACCCAAATCAGGAGGCATCCATGCCGCGAACACTACGAATCGGGCGTCTTTTGACCTATGCCGTTGCGGCCGTTTTTGGGTTTCTGATTCTTGATCAGGCTGCGGCTCAGTCAAATACCGACAGGGCTGAGGACCAGAGCGCCTCATGGGCAGATGTCCAAGACATCCTAAACCATCGCTGCGTGGTCTGTCACAGTTGCTATGATGCACCCTGCCAACTCAAGCTGACGTCACCGGATGGTCTGCTGCGCGGGGCCAGCAAGCAGGCGGTCTATCACACCGAACGTCTCACCGACGCACAGCCGACACGGTTGGGAATTGACGCACAGACCGTTCCCGAGTGGCGCGCGCTTGGGTTTTTCTCGGTTCTCCCCTCCTCTGATCAGAATGATGAGGACGGGTCCCTGATGGAACGGTATCTCAACCTAGGGCGCCAAGAACCGCTGGCCGCGAATGCCCTGCTCCCGCAGGACCTAGGCCTTGCTCTGGATCGTAAATTGGCCTGCCCGACACCGCAAGAGTTCGATGCTTACAGCGCATCAAACCCCAAGGCTGGAATGCCTTATGCCGCTGCTCCGCTTACGGAAGACGAGTATCAGGTGTTGATGACCTGGGCGCAAATTGGTGCCCCCGTGCCTCCGATAGAGCCGGAACTGTCGGACGATGTCCAAGCGCAGATCGCATCGTGGGAAGCGTTTTTGAACTCTCCTGATCCCCGCTACCAATTGATGGGCCGATACATCTACGAACATTTGTTTTTGGCTCGGCTGCACTTCCCAGGAACAAATCCACGGCAATTCTTTCAGCTGGTTCGTTCGACCACACCACCTGGTTCCGAGATCGAGGTCATCGCCACACGGCGACCCTTTGACGATCCCGGCTCGGCACCTTTCTATTATCGGTTACAGTCGTTCGACGAAACGATCGTGCACAAGGATCACTTGGTCTACACGTTCGGCCTGGAACGTATGGCGCGCTATCAGCAAATATTCCTCGAACCGGATTGGCTTGTTACTGCCCTGCCCGCCTATGGAAAAGATGAGGGCGGCAACCCGTTCAGCACCTTCGCTGAAATCCCGGCGCGCAGCCGCTACCAGTTTCTTTTGGATGACGCGCTGTTCTTTGTGCGCAGTTTCATTCGTGGTCCTGTCTGCCACGGTGAAACCGCTGTCGATGTGATCGAAGACCGGTTCTGGGTCAGTTTCCTTGATCCCGAAGCAGATCTGTCCGTTACGGACCCAAGCTTTCTGGCCGAAGGTGCGGCGTTTCTGGAATTGCCCGTCGGTGCCCTGGATGGTCGCGTGTTGGGGGACCTGCAGGGCCTGTCTCACGAAAATCAGGTCAAATATTTGGAGTTTCGCGAGACTCGGTATCGGGAAAGCGCCGCTCATAATACCGGGTTCGGTTATGATGCCATCTGGGACGGCGACGGCACCAACCCACAAGCACTGATCACCGTTTTTCGCCATTTCGACAACGCCTCGGCCATGACCGGGTTTCACGGCGGTATTCCTGAAACCGCCTGGGTCATCGACTTTCCGGTGTTCGAACGCATCTACTACGATCTGGTCGCCGGTTACGATGTGTTCGGGCGGGTCGAGCACCAGCTTTCAACCCGGCTTTATATGGACGAGTTGAGAATGGAGAGCGAGGATACCTTTCTGTTCTTCATGCCCCCCGACATCCGCCAAGCCATGCACGACACCTGGTATCAGGGCACACTGGCCGAGCTGCACACCTATTGGCACCGCCGTTATGTCGACCCAAGTTTTCCGACTGGTATCACGTTTGAAACTGACACGCCAAAACAGGAATTCCTTTATGAGTTGCTCGATCGAGGCAACGGCCTGTGGGCGATTACCGACCCGATCAACAGATGTGACGATCCCGCCTGTTCTGATGATGACCAGACCGGACTGCGTGCGCTGGCAAATCAAACCGGTGAATGGGTTCGGTTCTTTCCGGATGCATCTCTATTGCTGATAGAGACCGAAGACGGGTCAACAGACCTGTATTCTGTGCTTCACGACAAAGCCCACTTCAACGTGGCTTTCCTGTTCAATGAAGAAGATCGCCGGGACCCTCAGGCCGACGTTCTGTCAATTCTTCAGGGGGTGGTCGGAAGCTATCCGAACTTTTTCTTCCGGGTCCGGCAGGATCAGATGGACTCCTTTGTGACTTCTGCCATAGCAGTACGGTCACAAGAAGACTGGATGAAATTCGTGGCGACCTTTGGCCTGCGTCGAACAAGCCCTGACTTCTGGCAAACAAGCGATCAGGTTATGGCCATGTTTCTGGCCAACAACCCCGTACATGCCGGTGTTCTGGACCTGAACCGCTACAAAGATCCCCGTCCGGACGGCAACCCGGACAACAATTGAGAGAAACAGTCATGACCCAGACCAACCGCAGCGTAGTCCTGTCCAGCCGCCCGAAGGGTATCCCTCAGGCCGAACACTTCACCGTTCAGGATGGTCCTGTGCCAGAGTTGCCGGATGGCTCCGTACTGGTCAAAACCTCTTTTTGGTCGGCGGATCCGGCTCAAAGGGGGTGGGCCAATGATGCGCCCAACTATCTGCCCCCGGTCGAAATCGGCGCACCCATGCGCGGGTTTGCAGTCGGTGAAGTCATCGCCTCGCGGAACGCCGATTACGCGGAGGGTGAGCTTGTTTCAGGTATGCTAGGTTGGAGCCGATACGCAATATCAGACGGCTCGAACATCGACCGGAAAGTAACCGAAACCGATCTGTCGCCCTCTATGTCACTGGGGATTTTGGGCCTTAACGGCGTGACTGCCTATTTTGGCCTGCTGGACATATGCGCGGCCAAAGCGAGCGACACTGTCGTCGTTTCAACCGCGGCTGGTGCCGTCGGGTCCGCGGTTGGGCAGATCGCCAAAGTGCTTGGATGCCGGACAGTAGGCATCACCTCGAGCAAACAAAAAATGAGTTTATGCGCAGACAAGTTCGGATATGATGCCACCATCAACTACAAGGAACAGGACGTCGCCCAAGCCCTTCGCGCCGCCTGCCCGGATGGCGTGGATTGCTATTTCGATAACACCTGTGGGCCGATCTCAGACGCGGTAATGACTCACCTGGCGCAAGGCGCCCGTATTGCAATTTGTGGGACGGCCGCGTTGGCCGATTGGGACCCGATCCCGTTAGGCCCCCGGGTTCATCGCCAGCTATTGGTTGCACGGGCCTGTATGCAAGGCTTCATTGCCTTTGACTATCGGCCCCAGTTTCCCGAAGCGATCGCGCAATTGGCGGACTGGCTCCGCTCTGGCCGGTTGTCAGCCAATGAACACATCCTGGACGGCGCAGACGCCGCGCGAGACGCGATTGCGATGCTCTATCGGGGAGAAAACACCGGCAAGCTGTTGATCCGCGTGGATTAAACATATCAATGCAGTTTCCCGCGTAGCGGTATACTCGTGTGACAATAAACATTTTTTGGTCTTTCGCGGTGGGCTTCTCTGGCGCAAGAACCATCGCATGCTTGAGTCACGGGGCACACAAGATCTCACTCTATTGAGCTTAATCGGGCATTTTCTTTATGTTTTGTGCGGCAAACCACGATTTCAATACAAACGTATTGAAATGAGGTGAGTTTCATGCGACTAAATTTGTCATCCTAGACAATTAAACTGCATGCTACGCACGAAACGGAATTTCTGACCCATTCCTTGCCGAATTGCAGAAGCAAAAGGGACGCTGACCTAACTCAATCAACCGACGCGGCGATGTCGGATCAAATTCCAAATCACGAAACATCATCAAGGGCACGCCCGGTTAAAACCGAAGCCGACCCAGCGCACCTGCTGCGCGCACTTGCAACCATCACAGGGAAAGTGACGCAGGCTGCGCAAAAAGACCGCGAAGAAACGCGTCAGCGCAAACCGGAGAACCCAAACACAATTGGGCTTCGGCGAACGGGAGGACACAAATGAACACCAAAACGGACGCACCGTCGGCACGCATGCAGCTCTTCTACGGGGCAGGCGGCGTTGCCAACGGCATTTTGACAAACGGCCTCAGCTTTTTCCTGCTGATTTACTACAATCTAGTCATTGGGTTACCTGCAGAAACCGTTGGGTTGGCCCTGTCTATTGCCTTGATTTTTGACGCAGTCTCGGACCCGCTTGTCGGGTATCTGTCGGACAATACGCGTTCCCGCGCTGGCAAAAGGCACCCGTTCATCTATCTGGCGATAATCCCGATTGCCCTTCTTTACTGGTTCATCTGGAATCCGCCCGAAACGCTGATAACCGAGACCCAGCAATTTTGGTTCCTGCTGATCACAGCGATCTTGTTGCGCACAGCAATGACCCTGTTTGATGTACCGCACAACGCGATGGTGCCGGAACTGACCAAGGACTATGGCGGACGAACGACGCTGTCGGGCCTGAAGGTTTCAATAGGCTGGATCGCCGGTCAGATTATGGTCATCGCCATGTATGTGATCTGGCTGGTCCCGACGGACACAATGCCCTACGGCATCCTCAATCAAGCCGGGTATCAACAAGCCGGGTTCGTCGGCGCTGTGATCATAGCTCTGGCCATCGCTTTCTCGGCGCTAGGCACCCGACGCTGGCAGGATCGGATGATGGACATCTCTCATGATGCGACCTACAGCACATCCGGGTTCTTCCGGCAATCAATAGCGGCCTTCAAACTGCCTGCCCTTCGCGCAATTTTCATCAGCTCGGCCATCTATGCCGTGGGAGCCGGGATCGGAGCCGCGTTGTGGACCTATCTGACTTCGTTCTTCTGGGAGCTGAACAACGACCAGATCTCGCTGATCCTGGTTGCGAACCTGATCGGGGCTTTGATCGGCGGCATAACGATTGGAATGATTTCCCGAACGGGCGACAAAAAGGCCAGCGCGATTTTTCTATCGATCCTCTCGGCCGCGATTGGCGCTGCACCTTATCTACTCCGAGAGATCGGTTTTTTCCCCGCCAACGGAACCGAGCTTTTGATCTGGCTGCTGTTCGCCCACGGTATTCTGCAAATCATCCTGATCGTCTGGACAACCGCCCTTTTAACGTCGATGACAGCGGACGTCGTCGAACTCGGCATAAGCCAAAATGGCTTTCAGAACGAGGGGATCATTACCTCGGTCATTACCTTTGTGCTTAAGGCAGGGAGCGCAGGCGGGTTGGCGGCTTCGGGTGTATTCTTGGCCTATGTCGGGTTCCCTGAATCCCCGGACCAATCGAATCTGACCGCCGAGGTTACTCGGGCCCTCGGCTGGAATTATGCATGCCTGACGCTTGTGGTGTACATGGCCTCGGTCATCGCATTGATGTTCTATCGATTGGACAAGGCGCAGTTCGACGAACTGCTGGCCCTGCAGAAGTGAGATGAGCGCCCGCGCGACCTGGAAAACGCGCGGGCGGCATGTATTACCCTTGCGCGTTGGTCAGTCTATCGGATGACAATCAAGATTTAGGTCGTACAATCAAAGTAAGCGCCACAAGAAAAATTTTGATTGTCCATGTTGACAGTCTATTATCTAGACGATACCTTATAACAATTGCAAACAAGCAGAGTATTCGCATGGGTCGACCTTCGGTACAAGATCAACGGAAGAAAGAAGTCCTGGACGCGTTCATGACGTGCGTGGTGTCCTATGGTGTTGAAGGGGCAACGCTGGAACATATCGCGGCTGCGGCCGGGCTGAAACGGCCTTTGATTCGACACCACCTTGGCAATCGCAAAGCCATGGTTCTGGCCCTGGGAGAACACATTGCTGAAACCCTCAGCAGTCAAAGTGAAGCACTGCGCGTGGCCCTTGCTGACCACCCCGGCGTTCGAAGCTTGATCGAGGCATTGTTCAATTCAGAAGGCGAGTTGGATCCAAGGATCAACATCTGCTACCAGTCGCTTGTCAACTCCGTCGAGATATACCCGGAACTCCGTCAGCCTTTGCTGGATTCCATGGACGATTTTTACAAAGTCGCGATGGACATCGTTCTCGCGTCTCACCCTAAGGCAGATAAGCAGGCTTGTGAAATCGTCGCGCATGGTATCGTGAACCTTTACATCACGACGGACGCATTCATTCCACTAAAGCCGCCCAAGACTTGGGCGTATTCGTCCTACTTTGCCGCATTGAAGCTTGCCGAGACTTTGGAATCCAAACCCTGACAAAGTGCGTCAATCATAGATGACTGCCACTTTCTCCGAGGTGGCAACGGCCTGACAAGACAGAACAGCCCCTTTGGCGATTTCCGTGTCATCCAAAGCGGTCCGTGCACGCATATGAACTGAACCTTTCTTCAGCTTGCACCGGCACGCCCCGCAGACACCCGACTGGCAGGAGTATGGAGGCTCCATTCCGGCCTTTTGGGCGGCTTGCAATATCGTTTGGCCGGGCGCTATCGGAACGGACTGCCGATGGCCATTCAGAGTAATGTCCACGACCGCATCAATACCCTTTATGCCATCATCCGCGACCTGCGCGCCACCGTAGCTTTCTATGTGGATCCGGTTCGCGGGCACGTCCAACGACATCAACGCCTCTGTCACCGATCCATTCATACCGCCGGGGCCGCAGATGTAGTACTGCGCATTTTGGGCATAGGGCGGGTTTTCGGCCAGAAACGCCTGAACCGCATCCTTGTCGATGTTTCCTCGCCGCCAATAGTCGAAGCTAGACCACATTGAGGGTTTGGACAGCACGTGCTGTACTGTCAGGCGATCCGCAAAGGCCTCTTGGTACTCGGCGAACGCGTCTTTGAACAGGATGCTATCCGCGTTTGCGTTGCCATAGGCCAGATGCACATAAGACCACGGTTCGGCCAACAGAACAGATTGCAGCATGGAATGCAGAGGTGTAATCCCGCTGCCCGCACCCAGAAAGTAGTGCGTACGCCGCTCGGTCGGGTCAGTATCCAGACAAAAACTACCAAACGGCGGCATGACATCAATCACATCACCAGGCTGCACATTGTCATTGATATGGTTGCTGACAAGCCCCTTCTTCACCCTTTTGACGGTGATGCGCAGGGGGTCGCCCGAAACAGGTGACGAAGAGATCGAGTAGCTTCTGCGCACCTCTTCGCCCTTGATCTGAAAGCGCAGCGTAACATGCTGCCCAGCCCGCCACGCAAACGCCTGCGCGAGATGCGGGGGCACGTCGAACATCACGGATTTGGCTTGCCCGCCGATTTCTTCACGAACGTCACGCACCGTCAGCGGGTGGAACTCTCTGGTCATTGGGTGCCTCCGGCATTCGTGCCACGCGATGGGGCGATGTATTTGATGTTATTCGATTTGCATCGAACTTTTGAAACCAGCAGTTCAAGCATTGGCCTTGTCTTTTTCTGCAGGGGCGTTGATCCGCTCGGTTATTTCAGACAAACGCGCGAGGCTTTGCAAAACCATCGGCAAAATCACAACTGATTGCACGAACTCGAACGAGTAAGTGACAACCGAGAAAATTTGACCCGCCGTCGCACCGCTTTGCGTCGCCGCAAACCATAAGTTGAACGCCAGCATACTGAGCAAGACGGCAAAAATAGCGCCGTATACAAACGCCTCGGAGTCCGACAGCCGAACTTCATGCGAACGTAGTCTGAAAAAGTGCTGACCAATCTTTCTTAGATCCACGCTCTGCAACGCGGTCACCTGGCGTTCGGATTGCTGGTTCAGCAAACCGTTCAACCGAAAGAAACGGCGCGAAAACAGACCAAAGATGATCAAAATCAGCACCGCAGCCGTCCCCGCTGCGGTCGCAAGCGCGCCGTGGAAGGACAACAGGATACCAACTGAGACAACGACCTGAACGGCCGCCCCCATCGATTCCGGAGCTTCGCCTTCCAGGAAGTCGACCAATTCCCGCCCCATCAGAACGCGCGCGTTCAAGACGGAAACCTCTTGCGTCGCACCCCTCTTAGCTTGCGCCTGGCCCAGCTCAACCCGGATCGTACCATATGCTCGTGTGTCATACACACGCCGCACAATTCCAACGACAAGAAGCATTGCCATCGCAATGCCGAAATGGACAAACGACGTGTAATCGCCATTCGACAGGCCATCGATCGAATAGCCAATCAATAGCGGGAGAATGGCAAACAAAGCTGTTTCGAAAAGAGTCAGCCCCCAGGTCATCGCGATCTTTGCCCGGAAGACCCGTAACAAAGTTGCTATGGACAGGCGGTCTTTCGGACCGATCATTTTTCCTTCAACCACTCGCGCACAACCCGTTGGTGCTGCACCACGGGGCTTTCACCGACAGAGGCCGGGCCAACCTCGAAATAGGGCGAGGTCAGGGATTTTTGCTGTTGCTCACAGGCATAGACATCTTCCTGAGTGAAATCGCCCGACGCCATCGGATCGTTTTCGCCATAGGCATCGTCGCCTTCGTATTTCCCTTTGATCCCGAAGCTGTTCCAGAAGGATCCCGAACGGCTTGCTTGTTTCGAAAACTCCCAGCTTGAGGCGTTGGCCACGCGGGTCCGATTCAGAACCCGAGTCCTGTCCGGAGCCAAAGGCGTGACGATGAAAACATTCCATACGTCTTCGGACGCACCAATTCCAATTCCCGGAAACAGCATCGGAACCCAAGCGCCATTTTGATCTTCGGGCACGACCCTCGGCATCTGCAGCTTTTTGTTCTGATCTTTCGCGAACTCTTCTACGGGCGGTTCCCAAAAGATATAATGAGGCCCATACCAACCATACTGCGCCTTAGCATGGTCATACATCTGCAACGTGTTCGAGTGCAGGTGGCTCAGGTGGTATACGTCAATGTAGTTCTCAATGACGATTTTCCAGTTGGCCTGAATTTCATATGTGTTTGAAGTGCCCTCATGTTCCACCAATTCTTCGGGCACATGCGGGCCGACCTTGTCGTCGACATCGCCGAACCATTTCATGATCGACCCTGCGTTCGGGTCAGGATGCACAAACAACATGCCCTTCCAGATGTCGACCGAGGCGGGTTTCAGATCAAGGCAGGATTTGTCGACCGAGCCATACTCGCGATCTTCGTCCGGCACTGAAACCAGATTGCCTTCCAGGTCATAGGTCCAGTCATGATACGGGCAGGTCAACGCCTTTTGTGTCTTGCCGACGGCCCGGATCAATTGCGTGCCACGGTGTCGACAAATGTTGTGAAACGCGCGCAGCCTGCGATCGCGGCCCATCACAATGAACAAATTGTTCAGCCCCGCTTGAACCGAAATATAGTGTCCAGGCTCAGGCACATCTTCTTTAAAGCCCGCAAAACGCCAGGTTTTCGAAAAGATCTCGCGCTGTTCGCGGTCAAACCATTCCTGCGACGTGTACGCTTCTGCGGGAAGCTCATGGTACATTTGTGGCACGCTGTCCCCTCCTTAGGCCGTAGAACTTACGGTTGGTAAGCTGTTCAATTCGACCGCAAAAACTGTTCCAATCACATGCAGGGTCGAAGCGAAGCCTCGACGCGAGATAGGTAACCGAAACATCTCTGTCAATAGTGACAATTAAAGATTGCAGCCGACAGACTTAATTCGGCGTTTGGTTGCGACCATTACGCGGGCGATCGGTGCCATCTTGCGCACACCACGTTGAACCGATCGTTTGCTTCAGAATTAGGCAAAACTGACTCAACAATTCGCGCCGGTACCGACAAAGAACCGCGACTCTTTCGCCGCAGGTTGCCCGATGCCTTTTTTCCAGATGTACTTCTCTGTTGTCCTCATGCTGTGTTGACCGCATGTGCCGGAAGTTATGACCGGACGGTTCTCACAGCTACGGCCGAAAACTATGAAACCTTTCTGCCGGCCGGCACCGGTGCGGACAGCCGGTATTTTGAAGATGACAACCGTGATCGGCTGGCCGCCGTCAATGAAGAGATTGATAAAACACTGGCGCAGGTTCCAAGGGGCCGCAGCCTGAATATTCTTGCCTTGTCGGGCGGCGGACGACATGGTGCCTAGGGAGCCGGCGTGCTGAACGGTTGGGGCGATTGCCCAATCTGACACGCCGAGGGCGCGGGAATTGATCCGAGACGTCATTCTGGCGTCAGCCTCGATACCCGTCATCTTTCAACCTGTGTCAATTGACGTAACGAACTGCGAGGTACAACGCGAAGAGCTGCATGTGGATGGCGGGTTAACGCGTGAGATTTTTGCCTACCCTCACGACTTGCAAATGCGCCAACTGCTGCGCGCCGCAGGGTTGAGCAATCAGAAGAATCGCATCTGGCTGATCCACAACAAAAAGCTTGAACCAACATTCGATCCGCTGCCCGGAAACGCCACAGCGGTCGCAAACCGCGCGTTCGAAATGCTGATCCGCTCACAAAGTCTGGGTAACATCGAAAGCATTCTAGCACTGTCCAACCGAGACGGGTTTCAGGCCAATATCACTTACATTCCCAAAGAGTTTCAGACCAAACCGGATGAACCTTTTGACCCCGAATGCATGACCGAGCTATTCTCGGTCGGTTACCGGGTCGGACAACACCAGGACGGATGGATCTACGACGCCCAAGACTGGCAGTGACCCACCATCAGGCGCCGGCGAACAACTAGTTGCTTGAACAAAGCTCAAACAACTGCAAAGTTTTGAGCCAAGTTATGAGCAGATCGCATAGATGGTAACGCCGCGCCGCCTTTTCCCTTCAATCTCATCTCTCCGCGCGCTGGAAGCCCTGGACAGGTTGGGCTCGGCGTCTGCGGTTGCTGACGAACTCGCACTGACCCAAAGCGCGGTTAGCCGGCAATTGCAGACACTAGAAGCGCAGTTGGGCGTCGATCTGATCCGCCGCGATCGTAAACGCCTGTTGCTGACACCCGTCGCACAAGACTACGTGGCCGAGGTCCGTCAAGGATTGAACCAGATCGCTCAGGCCTCCTTGAAATTGCACGTGTCACCGCCCGGTGGAACGCTGAATCTTGCAATTCTACCCACATTCGGAATGCGATGGCTTGTACCCAGACTCCCCGAGTTTGCACGTCTGCACCCGGACATCACGATCAACATGTCCACCCGCCTGCGCCCATTCAGCTTTACGACGGACCTCTTCGATGCGGCATTGCATTTTGGAGAGCCGGATTGGCCAGGCACAGACCGGCTGTTGCTGCGAGCCGAGAGCGTTTTGCCTGTATGCGCCCCGTCGTTGCTACCCAAGGGCGCACCCGAATCTCCGAGCGACCTGCTGAAGCTCCCCCTGTTGCACATTCAAACCCGACCAAGGGCCTGGCAAGAATGGTTTGACCACATGGGAGCCGCCCACCCCGAGGCCTTGCCCGGCACAGTTTACGACCAATACACCACAATCAATCAGGCTGCGGTGCATGGCTTGGGGGTCGCGCTGCTGCCCAACTATTTGGTCGAACAGGACCTAGCGACCGGCAAACTCGTCGCCGCCTTTCCCGATGCGATCGAGATGATGGGAGCCTATTATCTGGTCTGGCCGAAAACCAAGTCGGAAGATCCATCTTTACGCAGCTTCCGACATTGGCTGGCCACTCAGGCACAACCCGAAGAGGGCTTGCCTCGCTGACGCCGCATGTTTCGGGCAACCCTCCAACCCAGCAAAAGATGACCGGGTCAGAAAACAGATCAGGCTGCGCCGCTTCGGCTCGTGCGACCGCAGATATCTATGATCTCACGCTTTTGGATCTTACCAGTCGGTCCTTTGGGCAAAGTCTCCCAGATTTCGATCTCTTTAGGAATCTTGAAGTTGGCGATCTTGCCCCGGCAATATTCGCGCAACTCCGCACCGGTCACCACCGATCCCGAGCTCAGCGTAACAACCGCATGGATGCGGTCGCCCCATTTCGGGTCAGGAAGGCCTACAACACTGACTTCGTCCACGGCATCATGCTCGGCCAGGCAATTTTCGACCTCGACCGGGAAGACATTATAGCCACCGGACTTGATGCGGAATTTGGCACGGTCTTTCAGGTGGACAAAGCCTTCGGCGTCAATCACCGCGATGTCCCCAGTGTGCAGCCATCCGTCGCGCACAGTTTCGGAATACTCCACGGCCTGGTTCCAATAGCCCGGGATTACATAGGGCGAATGAATCAACAATTCGCCCGCTTCTCCTTCGGGCAGATCATTGCCCTCGTCGTCAACCACCCGGACATCCACATAGTACAGCGGCCGCCCGGCGCTTTCGAGACAGTTGTGGCCGTCTTTCAACGCGCGCTCGTGGTCGGTTGCGGTCAGCATCATGCCCATGCCCATCAGTTCCGTCGTGCCGAACATCTGAAGGAACTCACATCCAAACGCCTTAAGCGCATCCCGAACCGTCGCCGGAGGGATCGGAGCAGACCCGTAGCCCAACTGACGGATAGACGAACAATTGAATTTCGTGATCAGGCCGGATGACAACAGATCATTCAACATTGTCGGGACCAGGACGCATATTGTGGCTTGTTCGCGGTCAATCAACGTCAAAGCTGTCTCAGCATTCCACTCACCAATAATCGCGCATTTGGTGCCGTGGAACAGGTTGCGCAGCAAATGCATGATCGGAACACCCGACGCGGGCATGGCATGTAGCCACACATCATCAGGGCCCGCGCCTTCGGCCAGAGCCACAGCGGCCATCGACTCCATCATCAGTTCGTGCGGATAGATCGCGCCCTTCGGCAGCCCTGTGGAACCCGTCGTGTAGCAAATCATCAACTGCTCATGCGGGGTATGAGCAAATGCACCGCGGTCAAGCTCGGCCGAAATCAACGATTCATAATCCAGCTCAAGCTCGTGTGTCCCGATTGCAATCAGCTTGGGCTGCCGTTTGCTGAAGGTCAGCGCCTCTTGGGCAATTGCAACTTTCGAGTCCTGAACGACCAGAACGTCCGCTCCGGAGTCATCAATCAACTCACCAATTTCACGGGGTGCCAGACGATAATTGAGCCCCACACGGATTGCCCCAGCCTTGGCGCAGGCCCCGATGGTTTCCACCACCTCAATGCAGTCGGAAAGGATCACACCAACGCGGTCACCTTTGCGAATGCTCAGCCCACGCAATGCATACGCCAATGCATCTGTACGCACGCCCAATTCGCGCCAGCTGCGGCGGCGTGCCAGTTCCACATATGCATCCAGATCACCAAAACGGTCGGCGTTCCGATCAATAAGCTGGCCAAGGGTTGGCATTGATGTCTCCTCCCTGGAGGTCGTTTCCGTTCTTAATTGAACGGTCTTTTTTCGATAGATCAGGGTGCAGCAATTTGCAGACGAAGATACTCGTCCAAGCTGCCCTGACGGTTTTAGTCGCCCGAAAAGGGCGTCACGCGTCCAGCGGAGTCAGCTTGTGGAAGCCTTTTCGCCCATAGATCAGCGCGGATTTTTCAGGATTAAGGTGGACTTGCTTGACCATACCAAAAAAGACCGCATGGGTCTTAGTGTTTGCCCAATTGTCGACGACGCATTCGAAGGACACAACCGCCTCTTGCAGAACCGGGATACCCAAATCGCCTGTGGCCCAGGTTCCAGCCGCGTGGAACTGCTGTTCCTTGTCCATTTTTGACGAAAACGCACCCACAACCTCAGTCATGTCATCCGGCACCAGGTTCACCGCAAACCTGCGACTGTCCATGACATACCCATAAGTCCGCGCCGTTCTGTTGATGCACACAAGCAGCGCTGGCGGATCAGCTGTAAGTGAACAAACCGCCGTCGCCGCCATACCCGCGCGCGCGCCTTCAAACTCAGAGGTGATGATCGTGGTCGAGGCAGCAAGCAACTGCATGCCGGTCTTGAACCTGTCTTCTGTGGTCAGGGTCATACTGTGCTCTTGCTTATTAGTGAACGATCACTTACCTTCCATATTGCAGAGCGATTGTCAATGCAGACTTCACCGCCAGCGAACACAGGAACAAAAAGCCTTCGCTCTTGAAGCCACGAGAACAAAGAAAACAAACCTACCAACAGGAAGGCGTTTTTTGACCGCAGGAGACACAAAGTGAACCAGCAAAATTCTCAGTCATTCGAGACCCTTTCGGACCTTCTGGCAATGCAAAAGGCCCATCAAGCAACGCATGGCGCGCCAAGCGCGGCCGAGCGAAAGGATCGCCTGACTCGTCTGATCGATCTTATGGTGGACAATCAGGATGCCATCGTCGACGCAATCTCGGCGGATTTCGGCAACCGTTCGCGCCACGAGACCCTCGCAGCGGACATTGTCGGCACTCTGAAAGAGATCAAGTACGCGCGCAAAAACCTCGATCGCTGGATGCGGCCCGAAAAGGCAAAGCCCGAGTTTCCGCTGGGACTGTTTGGTGCCCGCGCTCGTATCCAGTATCAACCACTGGGCGTGATCGGGATCGTCAGCCCGTGGAACTTTCCCATCATCCTGTCCGTCGGTCCAATGGCCGAAGCCATAGCCGCCGGCAACTCGGTAATGATGAAACCGTCAGAGTTCACGCCACGCACCTCCGAGCTGATGAAAACGCTGCTCGAAGCCAAATTCGCGCCACATGAGGTAACCGTCTCGACTGGCGGGGTCGAGGTCGGGCAAGCCTTCACCAGCTTGCCGTTCGACCACCTTCTGTTCACCGGTGCCACCAGCATCGCCCCTCACATTCTACACGCTACTGCTGACAATATGGTTCCGACGACACTGGAACTGGGGGGGAAGAACCCGGCCATTGTCGCTCCAAGCGCCGACATGGATCTGGCCGTTACCCGGATCGCGGCAGGCAAGATTTTTAACGCCGGTCAGGTTTGCCTTGCGCCAGATTATGTGTTCGTCCCGCGTGCCAAAATGGAAGATTTTTCCACCGCATTGGCCAACAAGATCGCGGAGTACTTTCCGACGCTTTCAGGCAATCCGGACGTTACTCATATTGTGACCGACCATCAGTTCGATCGCCTCAAGGGTTTGGTAGAACAGGCGCGATCCGCCGGCGCGCGTATTGTTGAGGTCAATCCCGCGAACGAAGACTTTTCGACCTCGAACGAGAAAATTCTGCCACCGACCCTGGTGATCGATGCGGATCCGGATCTTGAGCTGATGCAGAACGAAATCTTCGGACCGATCCTGGCAATCCTACCCTATGACTCTTTGGACGATGCGATTGCCTACGCCAATGCCCGCCAACGCCCACTGGCGGCCTATGTGTTCGCCAAGGACAAGGCCGAGCAGGAAAAAGTCATGGATAACACCATCTCGGGCGGGGCCACGGTGAATGATATGATCATGCACATGACCCAGATGTCCCTGCCTTTCGGCGGTGTCGGCGCCAGTGGAATGGGGTCGTACCACGGCGAGCACGGTTTCAAGCGCTTCAGCCATGCGAAGGCGGTCTACAAGCAGATCAACATGGACGGGTTCTTCAAAGCCGTGCGGCCGCCTTATAGCGACAAGTTCTTCAAAACGATGGGCCCGTTCCTGAAGAAGTAAAACAGTAAAAAAGGGAGCTCTTTTGAGCTCCCTTTTTTTGGGTAGTGCGGCAGCTCAGACCTCAAGCCATTCCTGACGTATGGCTGCGTTTTCCTTAAGCTCTTGAGGCGTGCCCTCGTACACCATGTGGCCGTGACCCATGACATAAACCCGGTTCGTCACCCGAAGGGTAATTGTAAGCTTTTGCTCGACCAACAGGATGGATACGCCACGCTCGGCGATCTGCAGCAACAAATCGCCGACCTGTTCGACGATCTTGGGGGCCAGACCCTCGGTTGGTTCGTCGATCATGATGAAATCCGGATCGCCCATCAGCGCCCGACAGATCGTCAGCATCTGCTTTTCGCCACCTGACGTGACCGAGGCATCCACGTCTGCGCGATTGCGTAGGTTGGGGAACATCTCGAACATATCCTCCATACACCAACGCCCGTCGCCGTCCTTTTGACCGGGTTTCAGACCCAGCATCAGGTTCTGCCGCGTCGTAAGACCCGGAAAGATGTCCCGGTTTTCAGGCACATAGCCGATCCCGGATTTGGCAATCTCAAAGCTCTTGCGGCCAGCAATTTCCTTGCCCCGGAACTGGATCGAGCCATGCGGCGCGACCTCACCCATGATAGCCTTGCAGGTGGTGGATCGACCCACACCGTTGCGACCCAGCAGCGAGACAATCTCACCTTCGCCTACCTCGAGGTTTACGCCCTGAAGGATGTGGCTTTTGCCATAGTAAGCGTGCAAGTCGGTGACCTGAAGCATCACACCGCCTCCTCTTCCAAACTTGCGCCCAAATAGGCTTCTTTCACTATTGCTGATGCCCGCACAACGTCCGGCGTACTGGATTCGATCACTTCGCCGAAAATAAGGACCGAGATCTTGTCGGCGAGGTCAAAAATCACACCCATGTCGTGTTCGACGATCAACAGCGTCTTATCCTCGGTCACCTTACGGATCAGATCGACGATCAGATCGGTTTCCGAATGACTCATCCCGGCGCAGGGTTCGTCCAGTAAAATGATATCTGCTCCACCTGCGATCGTGATCCCGATCTCAAGCGCGCGCTGCTCGGCATAGGCCAACGTACCCGCCAGTTCATTGCGGCGTTGCGTCAGGTTGATCTGCGCCAGGATTTCTTCGGCTTTTTCAGTTACGTCCTGCTGCCGCCCAATCATGTGCCAGAACGAGTATCGATAACCCATTGTCCATAACAAACCACAGCGAATGTTCTCGAACACGGTCATGTTGGGAAAGATGTTAGTGATCTGGAACGACCGGCTCAGACCGCGTCGATTGATCTCGAACGGCTTCATACCAGTGACGTCTTCACCATACAGGAACACGCCACCCGAGGTCGGCGCGAAACGTCCGGTGATCAGGTTGAACAAGGTCGATTTCCCAGCCCCGTTCGGCCCGATGACTGCGTGGCGTTCACCCTTAGCAATCTGCAGGTTCACTCCCTGGATGATCTTGGCCAGGCCAAAGCTCTTCTCAAGGTTTTTAAGCTCGATGGCGGGAACGCTCATACCCGGGCCTCCGCGTGGTTCGCATTGTCCCAAGCCGCGCGGATTTCCGGCGGCACGCGGGATACAAGGAAGAGTGAGACAGCTGCGATCACTGCTGCCATGACAAGCGCATGGTAGCCGCTGCTGTCAAACGAGATACCATACAACACCATCTCATGATCACCTCCGTAGCCATGACGTTTGTGGAACAGGATTTCCAGGATGGCGGCCAACGACAGAGTGCTTGTGACCGCCGGGATCGCGACCTTGAGATACGGTTTGACCAGAAGGTTCAGTTTGCCCAACGCAAGCGGCCGGCGATGCATGGCGATCAATCCGGCAAAGCCCGACGGAAAGAACATCACGCAGCCCACGAAAAGGATGCCCAGATAGAGCGCCCAAAGTTCGGTATGCAGACCCAGAACCGTTTGCAACAGGGTGAACACAATGGCTCCGATGATTGGCCCCACAAAGAAACCAGCCCCTCCGATGAAAGTGACCAGCAGGATCGACCCCGATGTCGCGAGATTCAGGTTTTCTTCGGTCAGGATTTCAAAGTTGATCGCGAATAACGATCCGGCGACACCTGCAAAAAAGCCCGAGGCACAGAAGGAAATCCAACGCACATTACGCTGGGAATAGCCCAGAAACTCCGCCCGCTCTTCGTTGTCACGGACCGCGTTGGCAATCCGACCAATCGGCGTACGCGAAAACAGTTACATCAGCAGAGTGACCAGCAGCAGCCAAAAGACAGTCAGGTAATAGACTTCTTGTTGCGACAAGAATTCATAGCCGAAAACCGGCGGCCCCATTGTACGGTCGCCCGAGATCCCCTCTTCGCCGCCAAAGAACACGACAATGATAACGGAACAGGCTGCGATCAACTCACCGACTCCCAGTGAGATCATTGCGAATACGGTCCCCGCCCGGCGGGTCGAGAAACTGCCGATGATGAAAGCAAACACCAAGCCAAACAGTCCGCCGACGATCGGCAGCAGCGGCAGGGGCAGCCACAAGCCGTCCTCGACCATATTCATGACGTGCATGGCGAAGAACCCGCCTAGCCCCATGTAGAACGCGTGGCCGAATGACAGCATCCCGCCCTGACCCAGAAGCATATTGTAGCTAAGCGCAAAAACGATGGTGATCGCCATCTGGTTCATGATCGTTAGCGCCGAACTGGTTTGGAAAACAAACGGCAGGCAGAGCAGAAACAGAACGGCAAACGCCCAGGGCATCGTGTTGGACAGCGACACCAGCCGGGTTGTGCCCGCGGTCAAAGGTGTCTTGCTTGCAATACTCATGATTCACGGTTCCCCATAAGACCCTGCGGGCGCAGGACAAGCACGATGATCATCAACAGATATGGCAGGATCGGGCCCAATTGCGGCAGTGTCAGCGTCCAAAGATCCTGCAGCGGGTGATCCCAGATGAGCTCGGGTTTGGTAAAGCCGATGGCGGTCAGCACCTGCTCGGCCGTCACGTCATAAGCGGTTGCGAAGGTCTGCATCCAACCAATGATCAACGAGGCGACAAGCGCGCCCCAAAGCGACCCAAGCCCGCCGATCACAATGGTCACGAACACGATTGAACCCAATTGCACGGCCATACCAGGGAAAACCCCAAGGACCGGACCCGCGATCACACCGGCCAGACCAGCCATCGCAGTGCCGACACCAAAGACACACATAAAGACCAGCGGGACATTGTGACCAAGGTTCTGAACGGTCTCAGGATAACTGAGCGCCGCTTGGATGGTCATGCCGATGCGGGTCTTGGTAAGGATGTACAGCAGCGTCAGGAAAATCCCCATGGCTACGGCGATCATGAAAACCTTGTAGGCCGGGAAGGCGTTGCCAGCGATCGAAAACGCCGCGAAATCAAGCGCTGCGGGTTCTGAGAACGGCAATTGGCTTTTGCCCCCAAAAAAAACTGAATTGTCTCTTCAATCAACAGCGCCAGGCCAAAGGTGAAAATCAGTTCGGGAACGTGGCCGTATTTATGGACCCGCCTCAGCCCGTATCGTTCGATCAAGGCTCCGATAAACCCAACGATCAGCGGCGCAATGATCAGGCCCGCCCAGAATCCTGTGACCAGACTGATCTGATAGGCGAAGTAAGCGCCCAGCATATAAAAACTGGCATGGGCAAAATTCAGAACGCCCATCATGGAAAAGATCAGTGTCAGACCGCTGCACAGCATGAAAAGCAGCAATCCGGTGACGAACCCATCCATCACGTTCACGAGGAACAGCGCCATTGTTGTCTCCCTGCATTGATAGAGTGGTGGCCTTGCGGGCCATCTGTTGCCAGAAGGCCCGCAAGTTTTGTCAAAGGGTTAGGGGCGCTTCATTTCGCATGATGTGGCCGAGTCCTTGGACGCCATCTCAACGATCGTTTCGGCATTCATACCGCGACCCGATTTGTCATACTGGAACGCGACGTCCGGCGTCTGGCCCTGAACGGTCACCGTTTGGATCGCTTGGTGGTCGCTTTCACGCATGAACGTTTTACCGGTGAGAATGCCGTCGTGCTCCATCCCTTCAAGCGCGTATGCAATCGCCTTGATGTCCGTGGCATTGCCAACTTCGTTGATTGCCGCAGCCAGCATCGGCGCGACATTTGCCATCTGAGGTTGCCCGAGGTCCAGATCCGGGAAGTTTTCGTAGAAAGACTCGATAAACACCTGCGCGTCCGGCGACGGCGCCGGGTTCACTTGCCCTGCACCAACCAACTTGACGATGCCGTCGCCTTCTTCACCGAAGGCCGCCGTGATACCCGAGGTTGCGCCACAATAAGTGTAGATCGGCTTATCGAAGCCGGCCCCCATAACAGCCTTACCCAGACCAACCATGTCGCCGCCCCAGTTGCCGGTGATCACAGCATCAGCGCCCGAGCCAACGATCTTACGAGCATAAGGCGTGAAGTCTTTGACCTTTCCGATCGGGTGCAACTCGTTGCCGACGATTTTGATATCAGGGCGTTTTTCTTTCAGGAAACGTTCAGCAGCGGCTGCGACGGCTTTAGCAAAGGAATAATCCTGCCCGATTACGTAGACCTTTTTGATGTCAGGATTGGCAGCGATATCGTCAGTCAGCGCGTCCATCTTAGTGTCCGAGTTGGCGTCAAACCGGAAGTGCCAGAACTGGCATTTGTCATTCGTCAAAGCCGGATCAACGGCCGAGTGGTTGAGGAAGATGACCGGGTCATCCGGGTTACGCCGGTTGTGCTTGGCAATGGCCTCGGTCAATGCGCTGGCCACGCCGGATGACGCACCCTGTGCGATGATGCGGATACCCTGATCCATGGCGACCTGCAGCTGGATCAACGACTCTTTGGCACTGATCTTGTTGTCGAAGGGCACCATTTCAAACTCTGCCTGTCCCTCCAGCAGCGCGCCGGGCTCGTTCACCAGTTCGTTGACCGTGTGGCGATAAATGGCCAACCCCTGCGTGCCGGTCGTCGCGAACGGACCTGAGAGCGGGTCAATAAATACGATTCGCACCTTTTCTTGTGCCGCTGCCGCCCCTGCGATCAAGCCAGCAGCAAGCGTGGTCGTCATCATAAAGTTCAGTTTTTTCATATCTTCCTCCCTATTGACACCAGGCGGTGGGTTTCAGCCTGCCAATCGATCTACATCAAGGTGAGTGATCGCTCACTATACTCATAGGCGTTTGTTAGTGTGTCAACGAATTACTTCAAATTCAGAAAACTTCTGCGCGACTGTGAAAACAATCCCGGCAATGCGATGAAAATTTTCCCAAATGACTCAGCCATCGGACCAAAAACCAAAATTTATTTAGAAAAATAAAAGGAAAACCCGAAGCTCAGGCACCAGACGTCCGAACCCTCTACTCCGCCAGACCCACATCGAAGTGCGCTAAAACAAATCGTTGACATTTTTTTTGGTCGCGTAATACCATTAGTGTACTAACGAGAAATTTCTCCGTAGGAATAGACACTTTGCGGTATCTAACGCCCAGCACGCTCGACGATGCATTTAAATTGCTGACCACCCATGATCTGGCGATTGTCGCTGGCGGCACAGATTTTTTCCCATCCAGACAAAGTCATGAGCTATGCATAGACATTCTGGACATCACCCGTATCGTCGGACTTTCGGGAATCGGATTCACTGAAAACCGCTGGAAGATCGGGGCAGCGACTAGCTGGACCGATATCGCACGGGCGGATTTGCCCTGTGCCTTTCGAGGCCTGCAAATGGCCGCCCTCGAAGTGGGCAGCCTGCAAATTCAGAACAGCGGCACGATTGCAGGCAACCTTTGCAACGCGTCACCGGCCGCTGACGGCGTGCCCCCCCTTCTGACGCTCGAAGCCTCAGTCGAACTCGGGTCTGCGCGCGGTTTCCGTGAGGTTCCACTGTCGGACTTTATCACAGGCGTGCGGCAGACACTGGTCGCAAGCGACGAGATCGTAACCGCAATCTACCTGCCTGCACCACCGGACGGGGCCATCGGGCATTTCGAAAAGCTGGGCGCGCGCCGGCATCTGGCCATTTCCATAACAATGACAGCGGCCATCATCGATCTCGATGCTCGGGGCCGCATCTCCTGCGCGCGGATTGCGGCGGGAGCAGCCTCGGCCGTAGCGCAACGCTTGGAAGCTCTGGAAAAAGACCTGATCGGGCAAAACCCGAAAACCGTTGAAGTCTTGCCCCGTCATTTGGCACCGCTCAGCCCGATTGATGATGTACGCGGCGACGCGGATTTCCGGCTTGAGGCCGTTGCAGAACAATGCCTGCGGGCAATCAAAGAGGCGGGCCAACGTCATGGATAAGCGCGCGGACGAAATCACGACACAGTTCACGTTGAACGGGCATCCAGTCAGCGCTGTTCCACGCACTGGCGAACGCCTATCCGAGATGCTGCGCGAAAGGCTGGACACCCGCGACGTCAAGATCGGCTGTAATGCGGGCGATTGCGGTGCCTGTACTGTTTTGCTTGATGGCGCTCCGGTCTGTGCGTGCCTTGTGCCTGCGCAACAGGCTGCGGGACGGTCCGTGGAAACGGTTGCCGGGCTAACACGTGACGATCAAATCGCCCAAAATCTGGCCGACAGCTTTCAGAACCACGGCGCGGCGCAATGTGGGATCTGCACACCCGGCATGATGACCGCTGCGGTCGCGCTACTGCGTGAAACGCCTCAGCCTGACACAGAGCAGGTTCAGGACGCCCTTGGCGGAGTTTTGTGTCGCTGCACCGGGTATCGCAAGATCATCGACGCTGTCGTTGCTGCTGGAGCGGCCACTCAACCCGTTGCAACAACTGGCCACGCCGGCGAGGCCATCTGGCGCGTCGACGGGATCGACAAGGTGACTGGGGCGGAACAGTTTGGCGACGACGTGGCCCCTTCGGGTACTTTGGAAGTTTTTGTCATTCGATCACCCTATCATCGCGCCGGTTTCACCTTTGGCGATCTGGACGCGTGGGCGCAGAGCACAGCAGGTATCGAGGCCGTCCTGACTGCAAAGGATATTCCCGGCAGGAACATTTTTGGCGTCATTCCGGACTTCGCGGATCAACCGGTGTTTGCAGAAGTCGAGACCCGGTTCCGGGGTGAGGCAGTTGCCGCAATCGTAGCCTCGCCAGAATTTGTTGCGACCTTTGATCCGTCGAACTTCCCGGTCACTTGGGACGAACGCCCTGCTGCACTGGAAACTCATGAAGCCCTGAAGCCCCAAGCGGCGCAACTGCACCCTGACCGCGAAAACAACGTAATGTGCGGCGGCTTTGTGACCTGTGGCGCTCCAGAAAGCGCGTTGTCCAGCGCGGATGTCGTTGTTGAAGGCCACTTCCGCTCAGGGTTTGTCGAACACGGCTATATCGAGCCCGAAGCGGGCTTTGCTGAGATCGTCGATGGCCGGGTCGAAGTTCATGCCTGCACGCAGGCCCCCGTGATGGATCTGGACGCGCTTGAGATCATACTTGGAATGTCGCGCGACCAAATCCGCATTGTGCCAACCGGTGTCGGCGGCGGCTTTGGGTCGAAACTGGATGTGTCCGTTCAGCCTTTTCTGGCGTTGGCCACGCTCAAGACAGGCAAGCCTGTTCGACTGACCTATTCACGAACAGAGTCGATGCAATCGACCACCAAACGCCACCCCTCGGACCTGCGGGTTAAGATAGGGGCAAACAAAGACGGCACGATCAGCGGAATGACCTTTGACGGGCTGTTCAACACGGGCGCATACGCGAGTTGGGGTCCGACAGTGGCCAATCGAGTGCCGGTTCATGCCTCGGGGCCGTACAGAATTGCCGATTATCGCGCTGAGGCCAAAGGCATCCATACGCATTGCCCACCGTCCGGCGCATTCCGCGGTTTTGGTGTCCCGCAATCAGCCATCGCTCAGGAAAGCCTATTCGACGAACTGGCCGACCAACTGGATATCGACCCGCTGGATTTCCGCATCCGAAACGCCTTGGAAAACGGCGTACCTACGGTTTGCGGTCAGGTCTTTGACCAAGGCGTCGGCATTCGTGCCTGTCTCGAGGCGCTTCGCACTGCATGGGTCGAGGAAAACGAAGCAGCCAACGCCTTCAACGCTCACAGCGATGCATTGAAACGCGGCGTCGGGTTGGCGGCAGGTTGGTATGGGTGCGGCAACACTTCTCTGCCCAATCCATCGACCATTAAGTCTGGCATCAAGGCAGACGGGACATTGGTGCTGCACCAGGGCGCGATGGATATTGGCCAAGGTGCCAATACGGTCATCACGCAAATTTTCGCCACCGCGCTTGGCATTCCGGTTGGTCAGGTCGAACGGATCGGGGCCGATACGGATGTAACGCCAGACGCAGGAAAAACCTCGGCCTCGCGGCAAACCTATGTGTCGGGCAGTGCAGCGCGTCTGTCGGGAGAGGCGCTGCGGGCGCAGATTCTGGCCCGCGTGAATGCCGGACCAGAGGCGGTGATATCGCTGAAAGCCGGTGCATTGGAGGTGAACGATCAGGGTCAGCCTCATGTTATCGATCTGGCCGCGCTGGAACCCGACGTCGAAGGCTATGTCCTGCGCGCCGAGGAAACCTATGACCCGCCGACAAAACCGCTGGATGAAAACGGCCAGGGTATCCCATACTCGCAGTTCGGATATGCCGCGCATCTGGCGGTGGTCGAGGTGGATACAAAGCTCGGCACGGTGAAACCGATCAAATTCGTGGCCGCCCATGACGTCGGCAAGGCGATTAACCCGATGCTTGTCGAGGGTCAGGTACAGGGTGGCATCGCGCAAGGCCTCGGTATGGCGTTGATGGAGGAGTACCTGCCCGGCCGCACCGAAAACCTGCATGATTACCTGATCCCAACCATTGGCGACATCCCTCCGATCGAAACCATCATCATCGAGGAAGCGGATGCCCACGGCCCTTATGGCGCGAAAGGTCTGGGAGAACATGTGCTGATCCCAACCGCTCCGGCTCTTTTTAACGCAATCAAACGCGCCTGCGGCGTCCGGTTGACCCAAGGTCCCGCGACGCCTGCCAAGCTGCGCGCGGCAATCAAGGAACAAACAGATGCCAACTGAACGCACAACATCGGAGAAGATCCGCTGCGACGCCTGCCCGGTGATGTGCTACATCGCGGATGGCAAAGCCGGGGCCTGTGACCGCTATGCCAATCACGGGGGTGATCTGGTACGGCTGGACCCGCTGACCATTATCGAAAACGCACAAGACGGGCAGCTTGTTCCGTTTATGAAAGATGGCAAAGATCCCGAAGACTGGGACGGTGACATCGTGCAGGGCGCACGCCCATTCGTCACCGCGGTCGGCGCGGGGACGACCTATCCAGACTACAAACCCGCGCCGTTCATTGTCAGTCAGGACATCGAAGGCGTGGACATGGTCACCGTCGTGACCGAGGGGATATTCTCGTATTGCGGCGTCAAGGTGAAGATCGACACAGACCGCCATATCGGCCACGAACGCGATGTGGTCCGCGTGGATGGTGAGCCGGTCGGGCATGTGATGACATCCGAATACGGCTCGAAAATGTTGTCGCTGGGTGGTGTCGAACACCTGACCGGCGGCACCAAGAAAGAGGGCCGCGTGACTTGTGACGCCCTCTTGCGCCTGTGCAATCGCGAGGCCGTCGAGATGGTGATCGGCGATGACGGGCACGAGACGACCGTCATCGTACAAGCGGGCAAAGCACCGATTATCAACGGGGTCGAGGAAAAGCTGATGCGGGTGGGCTGTGGGTCGGCCACGATCGGTATGTTTGCCAAGCAATGGGTCGACCATGTGGACGACGTAGTCGTTGTAGACGACCACATCACCGGCGTTCTGTCCGAACACCAGGCGGGCAAGATGCTGGATGTCGAACCTACAGGGATCAAGATCAACGGGCGGCGATCCACGCCCGGACGTTACTTTCAGGTGGCCGAACCCGGCACCGGTTGGGGCGGTACGAACATCGAAGACCCCCTCAAAATTCTGGGCGATTTCAACCCGAGATTCGCGCGCGAAGGCCTGAGTTTGCTCATGGTTTCGACCACGGGCGAGCAGTATGGCTATTTCGAACTGGACGCTGACTTAAAACCGCAACCGGCCGCGATACCTGCAGCGCTCAAGGTGTCGGCCGAACTGATTGCAGAAAACTGCGAACCTTCCGTCTGTTCGGTCCTGTTCATGGGCGGTGCCGGCGGCAGCCTGCGGGCGGGTGTGACCGAAAACCCGGTTCGGCTGACGAAATCTGTCAAGGACTCGCTGACTTTCGTGTCTTGCGGTGGAGCCGAGGCCTATGTCTGGCCCGGAGGCGGCATTACCGTGATGGTGGACGTTATGGACATGCCGACGGGCTCTTTCGGATACGTGCCCACCCCGGCGCTGGTCGCCCCCATCGAGTTCACAATGCGCGTCAGCGATTATGACACCTTGGGTGGGCATATGGATGAGATCAAGCCGGTCTCTGACGTCGTCTCTGACGAGACGCGCAAAGTGGATCAGTTCGAGAACCAGCCAAACCCCATGGCATCCGCCAATTACCGCTGGGCAAAAGGAGCGTAACGTCCCTTGCATCCCACTTCCGCCATATCGCCTTGTGGTCGCAGGCTGCACCTGCAACACGGCCCCATCGACCTGATCGTCGAGGCGGAAGGCGCGAGAGAGATCGCTTTTGAGGCCGCACTGGCCCGGTTCCAGACCATCCTGCAGGGTTTGGTCGACGAGCTCCCACTGCTAAAAACACCCATGACGCCAGACAGCCCGCACCCGCAGGGGTCGGTGGCGCTGCGCATGGATGGGGCCGTCCGCCTGCATTCGGACGTATTCGTAACCCGTATGGCCGCAGTTGCAGGGGCAGTTGCTGACGAAGTTCTGGCGGCAATGGTACAGGCCACGCCGCTGGACCGCGCTTCGGTCAACAACGGGGGCGATATTGCCTTGCACCTGGGGCCGGGTCAGACCTTCCGCATTGCTATGAGTGGTCTCGACGGGCGTGATCTTGGCCGCATCGTCATTTCCGCCGCGGACGGGATCGGCGGCATCGCAACTTCGGGTCGAGGCGGGCGCAGCCTGAGCCTTGGTATCGCCGACAGCGTCACTGTATTGGCAAAAACAGCAGCGATGGCCGATGTTGCCGCAACGCTGATTGCAAACGCGGTTGATCTGCCGGGCCATACCGCAATCCGACGCCGACCTGCCCACGACCTGCGCGATGACAGTGATCTGGGCGCGTTGCTTGTACCCGTTTCAATCGGCCCACTCTCGGTCGAGGATACCAATCTGGCCCTGTCACGGGGCCTGAATACCGCCAAACAGATGCAAGCGAGAGGGCTAATCACCGCCGCCCATCTGTCGCTTGGTTCTCAATCCTGCCAGACGGGTGCCGCCCGGCTGGTGACCTCTTCTACTCAAAAGGTTTCTGAATATGCCTGATGTTCAACTGCGAAAAAAGCTGTTTTCGCTAGAAGAAATTTATCACGAGGGCGGGCCGGTCTCTGATAAGCCCCTACAGCGTGTCGCAGCGCTTGCAGTGATCGCAAACCCGTTTGCTGGCCGGTACGAACCTGAAATTCAGGGCTTTATGGACGACCTCAAACCGCTGGGGCTGGAACTTGCGCAGACCCTGATCGACATGCTGGGCGGGCCTGAGAACGTCGAAGGCTATGGTAAGGGCTCTTTGGTCGGCGAAGGCGGCGAGCTTGAGCATGGTGCCCTGTGGCACGCGCCCGGCGGTTACGCGATGCGGCAGTTGCTGGGCACGGCCAACGCGATTGTGCCGTCGTCCAAGAAGGTCGGCGGCGTAGGAGCGCGGCTGGACGTACCGATCACGCATATCAATGCTTCGTACGTGCGCAGCCATTTCGACAGTATGGAAGTTGGTTGCAATGACGCTCCGCGCGCGGGCGAGTTGGCATTTGCATTGGTCATGACAAGCGGACCGCGGGTGCATTCCCGGTCTGGCGGGCTTGAGGCCTGGGACATCAAAGGAGAGGACGGTCTACGATGACAAAAATCCGCAAAATTGCCGTCAATGTCGAAGAAACACATATCGAAGCGGGCCGGGAAATCTCGCCCGCGACCCGCAAGGCCGTCGCCGTTGCGGTGATCGAGAACCCATTTGCCGGGCAATATGTCGAAGACCTGACGCCGTTGATGGACACCGGCGCTGAACTGGGGGCCTTGCTGGGACGCCGCTGTGTCGAGGCTTTGGGGATTACGCCTGAACAGGCCGAAAGTTACGGCAAGTCCGCAATGGTCGGCGAAAATGGCGAGCTGGAGCATGCCGCCGCCATCCTGCACCCCAAACTTGGTGCCCCCTTGCGCAAAGAGGTCGAGAAGGGATCTGCCCTGGTGCCGTCGTCAAAGAAAATGGGAAGCCCCGGTCAGGTTCTGGACGTGCCACTCGGCCACAAGGATGCCGCATATGTGCGCAGCCATTTTGATGGGATTGAAGTGCAGTTGAACGACGCCCCCCGCGCGAACGAAATCATGGTTGCTGTTGCGGTCACGGACAGCGGCAGACCCTTGCCGCGTGTCGGCGGTTTGACCACCAATGAGGCAGAAGGCAAGGACGGGCTGCGCTGAATGAGAAAGGTGCGCTCTTTTGGGCTGACAATACTTTAAGAAGCCGGGATAACTGGCCGTGAAAAATGATCATCGGGAGGAATTTGAAATGAATCTGATCAGACGCACGGTTCTCGGTGCGCTTGCAGCGTTGCCTCTGGCCGGAATTTCGGCAGGGGCCAGCTTTGCCCAAGACACAATCGTGCTGGGCGAAGTAAACAGCTACACCCGCCTGCCCGCCTTCACAGAGCCTTACAAGAAAGGCTGGCAACTGGCCGTTGAACAGATCAATGCGGCTGGTGGGATCGATGGCAAACAGCTTGAGGTGATCAGCCGCGACGATACCGGCGATCCTGCTACAGCCATTCGGATCGCCGAAGAGCTGGTGTCAAAAGACGGTGCCGTTCTGATCTTTGGCACTTTCCTGTCCAATATCGGCTTGGCGGTTTCGGACTTCGCCAAGCAGAAAGAGGTTCTGTTCCTCGCGTCGGAACCCCTGTCCGACGCTATCGTCTGGTCCAAGGGCAACAAGTACACCTATCGCCTGCGCCCCTCGACCCATATGCAAGCCGCGATGCTCGCTGAACAAGCGGCCAAACTGGACGCGGTCAAATGGGCCACAGTCGCCCCGAACTACGCGTATGGTCAGGACGCTGTGAAGGCGTTCAAATCCGAGCTGACCAAACTGCGCCCGGATGTGGAGTTCGTTGAAGAGCAATGGCCGCCGGTTTTCAAAATCGACGCAGGTTCAACCGTTCGCGCGCTTGAGGCTGCGAAGCCCGACGCGATCTATAACGTGACGTTCGGCGGTGATCTGGCGAAATTCGTCCGCGAGGGCTCGCTACGCTTCCTGTTTGAAGACCGCGATGTGGTGTCTCTGCTGACAGGAGAGCCCGAGTATCTGGACCCGCTGGGTGCTGAAGCACCCGAGGGCTGGATCGTGACCGGCTATCCATCGACAGATATCGAAACGGATGAGCACAAGGCCTTTGCCGACGCCTATATCGAAAAATTCGGCGAAGCGCCCAAGACTGGTTCCATTGTGGGCTATAACTCGATCCTCGCCATTGCCGCTGCCTTGGAAAAGGCAGGCTCCACAGACACGGATGCTCTGCTGGCGGCCATGGAAGGATTGGCTATCGACAGCAGCCCAACCGGGCCGTTCACCTTCCGCGCGGCGGATCATCAGTCCACGATGGGCGCTTATGTCGGCAAAACCGGCATGGTCGAGGGCAAGCCCGTGATGGTGGACTGGGCCTATGCCGATGGTGCGGACTATCTGCCCAGCGAAGACGAGGCTGCAGCCTTGCGTCCGGCGGAATAAGCCGATCCGGCGGGGCAGTTCATGCCCCGCCGCCTAAAACGAACAAGGGACGGTGGCCCGATGGGGTTCTATTTTGCACAGCTTCTGACCGGACTGGCGAATGCGTCTTCGCTTTTTCTGATTGCCTCTGGGCTTTCGATCATCTTCGGCGTTACGCGGATCGTGAATTTTGCCCACGGTTCGTTCTATATGGTGGGTGCGTACCTCGCCTATACGCTTGTCACGCTTTGGAGCGGCAGTATCTTCGGATTCTGGTTCAGCGTCATTCTGGCCGCCGCCATCGTCGGGCTGATCGGTCTTGCGATCGAACTGACCATCCTGCGCCGTATTTATCACGCACCCGAACTGTTCCAACTGGTCGCCACGTTTGGCGTCGTTCTGATCTTTCAGGATGCGACGCTGGCCATCTGGGGGGCCGAAGACCTTCTGGGACCACGTGCACCGGGGCTGGATAGCGCTGTTCGCATCATGGGCGAACCGATCCCGGAGTATGACCTCGCCCTGATCGCCATTGGCCCGGTCGTTTTGTTGGCCATCTGGTTGCTGTTTCACAAAACACGCTGGGGCGTTCTGGTCCGCGCCGCGACCCAGGACCGCGAAATGGTCGGAGCCCTTGGCGTCAATCAGGCCTGGCTGTTCTCAGCGGCTTTTGTGCTGGGCTCCTTCCTGGCCGGTCTGGGCGGCGCGCTGCAAATCCCGCGTGAGGCGGTATCGTTGCAGATGGACTTGTCGATCATTGGCGAGGCTTTCGTGGTCGTCGTGATCGGCGGCATGGGCAGTGTATCCGGCGCGTTTGTTGCCGCCGTCTTAATCTCAGTCCTGAACGCCTTCGCCATCTTGATCTTCCCTCAGATCTCGATCGTTCTGCCCTTCATCATCATGGCCATTGTCCTGATCTTCCGCCCGCACGGCCTGTTTGGCAAACCCGGCAGCGAAAAAGGCGCGCCGGAAGAGCCCGAGCAACCACTGGCGCTCATGGATCAGAAATCTGCCATGGTTCTGATGGCAGCGCTTCTGGTTCTGGCGCTCAGCCCTCTGTTCACCGCCGACTTCACCTCGGTACTGATGGTCGATGTGATGGTTGCGACCCTGTTTGCGGTGTCCCTGCACTTTATGATGGGGGTCGGCGGGATGGTCAGCTTTGGCCATGCCGCCTATTTCGGCGTCGGGGCCTATGGCGCTGCGATGGCGGTCAAACTTCTTGGGCTAGGAATGATTTCAGCGATGATTTTTGGCCCGATCTGCGCTGCCCTTGCCGCGCTATTCTTCGGCTGGTTCTGCGTGCGATTGTCAGGTGTTTATCTGGCCATGCTGACACTTGCGGCGGCCCAAATCCTGTGGGGCGTCACCTTCCAGTGGCAGGAATTCACCGGCGGTGATGACGGCATCCTTGGCGTCTGGCCAGCCAAATGGGCCAGCGCGGACAAGGTCTATTTCTACATCGCCTTCGTGCTTTGCATCGGTGGCATCTGGGCTTTGCGCCGGGTCGCGTTCTCTCCGTTCGGGTATATTCTGCGCGGCGTCCGCGACAGCCAAACCCGGGCCGAGGCCATCGGCATCGACACGCGGTTTCATCAATGGATGGGCTTTGTGCTGGCGGGTGGGTTTGCCGGACTGGCAGGCGTCGTTTTCGCCTTTTCCAAAGGCAGCGTCTTTCCCGACAGCCTCAGCATCGCGCTCAGCATTGATGGCCTGATCATGGTTCTGCTGGGCGGGATCCACGCGCTGGCCGGGCCAATACTGGGCGCCGGGGCATTTGTTTTGATCGAAGACTGGGTCACGCGGCTGGACTATTGGCGCTTTATCTTCGGAGCCATCATTCTGGTCGTCGTGCTGCTGGCACCTGATGGAATCGCGGGCGGCGTGCAGCGTCTGTTGCGTGTGCTGAAAGGAAGCCGGGCATGACCAATGTTCTTGAGGTGCGGAACCTGTCCAAATCCTTTGGCGGTGTACAAGCGGTCAAAGATGTAAACTTCGATCTCAAGGAAGGAGAGTTTCTGGCACTCATCGGGCCCAACGGCGCGGGCAAGACAACGTGTTTCAACATGCTGAACGGGTATCTGAAACCCAATTCAGGCTCGGTTTCGCTGCGTGGGCAAGCTTTGATCGGGCAGCCCCCCCGCAAGATCTGGCGCATGGGGGTAGGTCGCACGTTCCAGATTACTGCGACATTCCTCTCGATGACCGTTGTCGAAAACGTCCAGATGGCCCTGATCTCGCACCACCGGCGGGTGTTTGACCTGTTCTCGCGAGCAACCCGTTTGTACGTGGACGAGGCGATGGCGTTGCTGGAATTGGTATCGATGCAGGACCAGGCGAACCGGGCATGTTCCGAGCTTGCCTACGGGGACCTCAAACGATTGGAGCTTGCAATCGCGCTAGCCCACGAACCCGCCCTGCTTTTGATGGACGAACCGACCGCTGGAATGGCCCCGTCAGAACGGCTTGCCCTGATGGCCCTTACAGCAGAAATCGTGGCCAAAGGCGGGGTCAGCGTCGTGTTCACCGAACACGATATGGACGTGGTATTCGCACATGCACACCGCATTCTGGTCCTCAACCGGGGTGAGTTGATCGCCGAAGGAACAGGGTCGGAAATCCGCACAAACCCACTGGTCCAGGAGGTCTATCTGGGCGGTGGCACAGTCTTTGAAGCGGAGAGCGCCCATGCTTAATGTTCAAAATCTTGGGGCCTGGTATGGGCGCGCGCAAATCCTCAACGGCATCTCGCTGAGTGTGGGTGAAAACGAGGTGGTTGCCCTGATGGGTCGAAACGGTGCTGGGAAATCGACCACCATGAAGTCCATCATGGGGTTGGTGCGCCATATCGACGGCACCATCCGCTATGCTGATCGTGATATTCAGGGCAATGCGCCCCATGTGATATGCCGCGCTGGCATGGGTTACGTCCCGGAAGACCGCCGGATTTTCGGCGACCTGACCATCGAGGAAAACCTTGAAGTCGGGCGGCGTGCACCGCGCCCCGATGCCCCTGAATGGACACAAGAGCATCTGTTCGAACTGTTCCCCAACTTGGCCGAGCGACGCAAGAACCTGGGCAAGCAACTGTCCGGCGGGGAACAGCAGATGCTGACCATCGCGCGGACACTGATGGGCAATCCAAAGCTGGTCCTGCTGGATGAACCTTCAGAAGGGATCGCGCCCGTGATTGTCGAGCAAATGGCCCGTGTCATAGCCGAACTAAAACGCGAAGGGCTGTCGGTTTTGATCAGCGAACAGAATCTTCACTTTGCGCGGATCGTGTCGGATCGTGCCTATATCATCGAAAAAGGTGAGATGCGGTTCGAAGGCAGTTTTGCGGACCTTGATGACAACCCCGAGATTTCAAACACTTATCTAGCGGTTTGACGGGTTGGTCTTGTGGGAGGCGCGCCTTTGTTTATTATAATACGAACAATTAAATCAGGCAGGACGATTCATGACGGAGTCCATTGAGAGCTACGCGCTGGACGAGCAGGTCGGCTATCTTTTGCGACTGGCAAACCAGCGCCATGCGTCGATCTTCCAATCGCATACGCTTGAGGGACTGACACCCACACAATTCGCCGCGTTGATCCGCATCGCCGAACTGGGCAAATGCTCGCAAAACCGGCTGGGACGGCTGGCCGCGATGGATGTGGCGACAATCAAAGGGGTTGTTGATCGGCTTCGTCAAAAAGGGCTGACCGTGGTAGAACCGGACCCGGATGATAAGCGTCGCACACTGATCTCTCTGTCCCCCGAAGGCGAAGCTTTGGTGAGCCAAATGAAGGACGTGGGCCAGAAGATCACTAACGAAACGCTCAAACCCCTGACAGCTGCGGAACAACGCAATCTGATCCGCATCCTGCGCAAAATCTCATGAGCGAACCGGCCGTTTGGCCGATGCTTTATCCAAGCTCAACGCGGACCTCGAAAACCGTATCGGTGTGCGCAGACCCGGTACGCCTTCAGGGGCGATCTGCATGCCCCGATGCTGAATCTGCGGATCGCTAAGCGCCTCTTGAACCGAGTTGATGGGACCACCGGGAACGCCGTTCTGTTCCAAGGCTGCCAACAGATCCGCTTTGGACCATTTCTTACAGGCCTGTATCAGCGCCTCTGTCAATTCAGCGCGATTGGCTACGCGATCCGCATTTGAGCTGTAGCGCGATTCGTCAATCAACTCGGTCAAACCCAGAATCCGGCATAGGCTGGCATATTGGCGGTCGTTGCCACAGGCGATGATGATATGACCGTCGGCGACTGGGAACACCTGATATGGCACTATATTAGGATGTGCATTGCCCAGACGCGTCGGGCATTGGCCTGAGGCAAGGTAGTTCATCGCCTGATTGGCCAGAACGCCGGTCATACAGTCCAGCAAGCTCAGATCAACGTGTTGGCCCAGGCCCGAACGTTCACGCTCAGCCAATGCTGCCTGAATGCCGATTACCCCGTAGAGGCCGGTGAAAATGTCTGCAAAGGCGACACCGATCTTTTGCGGCTCACCCTGCGGGTCCCCGGTCAGGTCCATTATCCCGCTCATGCCCTGAATCAGAAAGTCATATCCTGCGCGATGCGCGTAGGGACCATCCTGCCCAAAGCCCGTGACCGAGGCATAAACCAACCCGGGATTGATCTCTTTGACGCTGTCATAGTCCAAACCAAACTTTTTCAACCCGCCGACTTTGAAGTTCTCAATCAGCACATCTGCATCACGTATCAGGTCCAACAGCTTGGCTCGGTCGCCCTCCTCCCGGAAGTCCAGAGCTATGCTGTCCTTGCCCCGGTTAGCGGCATGGAAGTAAGCGGCGGTTTTGTCTCCGTCACGCTCAATGAACGGAGGACCCCATTTGCGAGTGTCATCGCCTTCGGGGCTTTCGACCTTAAGCACATTTGCGCCAAGGTCGGCCAATGTCTGCCCGATCCATGGCCCGGCCAGAATGCGGGCCAGTTCGATCACTTTCAAACCTTGCAAAGGTGCGCTCATGGGCTGAACCTCTCAAAATTCTCCCCGCAGGACCGGCCTGCGGAGGGGACAGTTCGGAACGTAATAATATCAGCGGACGACGTTTGGCAATCGGGTCGCAGGGGGCGTATTGCGGCTACGTTCGGACCGAACAACCCCGTCGATGATCGTCATCCCGACGCCCGGAAGATTGCCCAGTTGCACTGATTCCAGAATGTTCTTACCCGGCGCATGCTGCGCCTGATCCATCAGGACGAAATCAGCGCAATACCCTTTTTCGATCAGACCTGTATCCAGCTCGCGTTGGCGCGAAGTGTTGCCGTTGGCAAAGCAGAACGCGATTTCGGCAGGGACATTACCCAATGCCGACAGCATCGCCACCATCCGCATAATACCCAAAGGCTGCACGCCTGAACCGGCCGGGCCGTCAGTACCCAGAATGATGCGGTCCATCTGCTTTAGCTCGCGCGCCGTGTTCAACGTCAAAAGTGCGGCGCGTTCGTTGCCGTTATGGACGATCTCAAGGCCCGCGGTGCAGCTTTCGCACAGGCACATGATCTGATCGTCAGGGAGTGCCGAATGGCCGCCATTGATATGCCCAATCACGTCCGTCCCGGTTTCTAAAACCATATCTGCGTCGATCAGACCCGAGCCCGGGATCGAGGGTCCTCCGGTATGGATCGTGGACTGAATGCCGTATTTTCGCGCCCAGTCGACCATCTGCTTGGCAGTCTTGCCGTCTTTGACGGTGCCCAGACCCACCTCACCCAGCAGTTTGACACCGGCATCGGCCATCTCTTTGAAATCTTCCTCGACCATGCCGTGTTCGATGACCGGTGCACCGGCATGCACCTTGACGCCCGAAGGGCGGAAGTTCTCGTACCAACGTTGCGCCGCGATCGCCATCGCCTTCAGCCCCACCACATCCTTGGGACGGCCAGGCATATGCACCTCACCCGCTGAAATCAGCGTTGTTACACCACCGTGCAAAGTGGAATCGATCCAATGAAGCTGTTGCTGACGAGGTGTGTAATCCCCGACGACCGGGTGGATATGGCTGTCGATCAAGCCCGGTGCCAGAGTGACGCCATTGGCGTCCACTACCGTATCGGCGCCTCCGCAATCCAGATCCTTTTCATATCCCCATTCAGCGATTTTCCCGTCTATTGCGATCAGGCAATCGGCCTCCAGAATCGGCTCCTCCATCTTTCCTGACAGCATGAGCCCGATGTTTTTGATGACCAGTTTTTCTGCCATTTCGCTCTCCCGACGCAGTACGGATATTGTTAGCACACTAACTTGTTATGGTATTTGGTCAAGTCCCGCCAATTGGGAAATTTCATTCGTATAGAAACAAGTTGACAGGCGCGGCAATTCGATATTACTCATTTGTATACTAACAATTAGGCTGATCTATGACCTATGTCGTCACCGAAAACTGCATCAACTGCAAATTCACCGATTGTGTGGAAGTTTGCCCCGTGGACTGCTTCTACGAAGGGGAAAACACACTGGTCATCCATCCCGATGAATGCATCGACTGTGGTGTGTGCGAACCGGAATGCCCCGCTGACGCAATCCGTCCCGACACCGAGGACGGGATGGAGAAGTGGGTCGAACTAAACGGCAAGTACGCAGAGGCCTGGCCTGTCATCACCGAAAAGAAAGACCCAATGCCCGACGCAAACGACTGGAACGGCAAGGACGGCAAACTCGAGCTTCTGTCCGAAGCCCCGGCAGAATAGGAGATCAAGATGTCGCTGGATTCCACGACCAAGACCGAATTCCCCATTCCGGCGGGCGTGTTCGCCGAAACCGTGACCGAGGTGAAGCACTACACCGACCGGTTGTTCAAATTCCGCATCACCCGCCCGTCGTCCTTCCGGTTTCGATCCGGTGAGTTTGTGATGATTGGCCTGCCGAATGCAGAAAAACCAGTGTTCCGCGCCTATTCCATCGCCTCGCCGAGTTGGGATGAAGAGATCGAGTTTTACTCGATCAAAGTCCCCGGTGGTCCGTTGACCGAACACCTGCAGAAAATTCGCGAAGGTGACACGGTTTTGATGCGCAAAAAACCAACAGGGACGCTGGTCAATGACGCGCTGTTGCCGGGCAAGCGGCTGTGGATGTTCTCGACAGGGACCGGGATTGCCCCCTTTGCGTCGCTGATCCGCGACCCCGAAACCTATGAGAAATTCGACGAAGTGATCCTGACTTACACCTGCCGTGAAAAGGGTGAGCTGGACTATGGCAAAGAACTTGTCGCCGCGCTCAAATCCGATCCGCTGGTTGGCGAGATGGCGCAGAAATTGCGGCACTATTGCACCCTCACGCGTGAGGGCTATCCGTTCAAAGGCCGGATCACCGATCTGATGGCATCCGGCAAAGTGTTCGACGATCTGGGCCTGCCGCCGATTTCGCCGGAAACCGACCGGGGCATGATCTGCGGCTCGATGGCGATGCTGCAGGATACCAAGGCCGCGCTGGAAGGGTTCGGGCTGGAAGAAGGCGCGAACAACAAACCTGCAACTTTTGTGGTCGAACGCGCCTTTGTCGATTGACCAACCGGGGCTCTGCCCCGGCCCGACACCGGGATCCGGTGAAATGCTCTCACACCGGATCCCGCGTGTCTCGGGACTTACTGATTGTCCCGCTTTCCCGTCTTGTTCAGAAATGCCTCCATCCCGGCCCGCGCTTCGGGAGAGGATTGGGCAATCGCCGCCGCAAGGCTTTCGGTAAAGAACCCATCGCTGGCGGACATGTCGTTGATGCGCGTAATCGCCTGCATCATCATGTAATTGGACAGCGGCGCATTCTCTGTCACTCGCTTGGCCAGTTCCATCGCCTTGTCGAACACGGTTCCGTCCGGCTCGACATAATGCGCCAGTCCCAGCTGCAACCCTTCGTCCGCGCCATAGCGGCGACCGGTTAGCATCATCTCCATCATCCGGCTGGCTCCGATGATCCGCCCAACGCGAACGGTTGCTCCACCACCGACAAAGATTGCACGGCGGCCTTCTGGCAGCTCATAGAACGTATCCTGCTGCGAGACCCGGATATGAGCGGTCATCGCCAGCTCCATCCCGCCGCCCAGCACACCGCCGTTCATTGCGGCCACAACCGGAACCCGGCCGTATTCGATCTTGTCAAAAATCCGGTGCCACAGGCGGCATTCGTGCATCGCCCCAGCGGCATCCCGCATCGAGTGCTCCAACAGGTCCAGTCCGGCGCAAAAATGCTGACCAGAACTACGGATCACCACCGCGCCGATCTCATCAGGAAGGGTGTCGAAATAGTGCTCGATCTCGAACAGGAGCCCGTGATTGATCGCATTGAACTTGGCAGGTCGGTCCAGTGTCAGGACGCCGATCGCACCGTCGATTTCCGTACTTATATGTGTGTATTCCATTGCCTAGCCTTACTTGGGTTCCAGACGGATCGCGCCATCCAGACGCACGCATTCTCCGTTCAGCATTGTGTTTTCGATCATATGCCCTGCCAGCCGTGCAAATTCGGCGGGCTGTCCAAGACGGGACGGAAAGGGCACCTTGGCCCCAAGACTGTCCTGAATTTCTTGCGGCAGCAAATCCATCATGGGCGTAGAAAATATGCCCGGGGCAATGGCCATGACCCGCACGCCCGAGCGGGCGAATTCCCGCGCTGCGGGCAAGGTCAGGCTGGCCACGCCCCCTTTTGAGGCCGAATAGGCCGCCTGCCCGATCTGCCCTTCGAACGCTGCCGCAGAGGCGGTGTTGATGATGATTCCACGCTCATTGTCTTCCAGCGGGTCGTTCTGCATGATCCGTTCGGCTGCAAGGCGCATCACGTTGAAGGTGCCGATCAGGTTGATTTGCACCGTCCGCGCGAACCCCTCCAACGAAGCCGGACCGTTACGCCCAACAATCCTTTCTCCATGGGTGACGCCGGCACAGTTCACCAAGATTCGCGGCAAACCATTGGCCGCAGTCGCCGTCTCCAATGCCTTTTGCACCTCTTCCTCGCTGGTCACATCGCAGGGGGCAGCGACGGCCCCAAGACGCGTGGCCGCCTCTTGCAGCTTGTCACCCGGCAAATCAAAAAGAGCCACTTTTGCGCCTTGAGCGGAAAGAAACTCTGCCGTGGCCAAGCCCAGCCCCGAGGCACCACCGGTCACAATTGCGGACGCGTTTTCAATTCTCATGTGTTGTCTCCCTGTCTGGCCACAGCGCAATGACGCAACGAAATCAAGCGATGATCTTGCGGCATCTCGTGTTGCGCCTTACCCCTTTGGCTTACCTTTAGTGAACGATCAATAATACATTTGCATACTAACAATTAATTGGGTAGCCTGTTTTTGCAATTCGCATCGCGCCGCAGACAAATTGGCCGGATGACAGGGAGAGGAAAATGAGCAGTTCAGCCCAGCAAAGCGAGACGACCTTGTCACGCTCGCCCAAGTTCGCGCCAGCCAGTGTGCTTCGCGAAGACCTGGGCGATGGTGCATTCGTTCTGCGCAGCTCTTATCCGCTGGACATGAACGTGGGCTGTTTGTCCGAATATTTGGAACGATGGGCCATAGACGCACCGGACCGACTGTTTTTGGCCGAGCGCGGAGCCGATGATCGCTGGGTCAGCGTGACCTATTCAGAAACCCTGGCACAGACCAAGGCCTTGGCCGCCTTTTTGCTGAGCAAAGGGTTGAACAAGGACCGTCCACTGCTGATTCTGTCAGGTAATTCGGTGCGGCACGGATTGCTCATGCTCGCGGCCATGCATGTGGGTATTCCGGTTGTGCCGGTTTCAGTTCCTTACTCTCTGTTCGACGAGTCGCTGGCGAAACTGCGCCATATCGTCAAGACGACCAACCCCGGGATGGCTTATGCCGATGATGCCTCAGCCTACGCGCGGGCCTTTGACTATCTGGCCTCGGAAGACATCGAACTACTGTCTGATAACGGCGCGCAAACCTTTGACCAAGCTCTGCAATCCACAGCGGTCAACGCTGTAGATCAGGCAAGAGCAACCGTCAACAACGACACGAACGCCAAGGTCCTGTTCGCCTCGGGATCTACTGGGATGCCCAAAGGGGTCATCGTTACGCAGGCCATGATGCTTGCCACGCAAGAGGCCGTGGTGAAAATCTGGCCATTTCTGGAAAGTGCACCACCGGTCATCGTGGACTGGCTACCGTGGAACCATACGTTCGGCGGCAACTTCAATTTTAACATGATGTTGCGCAACGGCGGCAGTTTCTACATCGACGACGGCAAACCTGTACCGGGCGAGATCGAAAAAACGATCCGTAACGTGCGCGACGTATCGCCGTCTCTGTTTTTCAACGTGCCGCGCGGCTTTGACATGTTGCTGCCCGCCCTGCGCGAGGATGCAGCCTTGCGCAGCGCGTTCTTCAAGCGGCTGGACCTGATCTTTTTCTCAGGCGCCGGGCTGCCGGACCATCTTTGGGAAGGCCTTGAACACCTGGGCCTTCAGGAACGCGGTGGGAAAATCCCGTTTGTCAGCGCCTGGGGCCTGACCGAGGCGATGATGGCCACGTGTGTCCATTTCCCCATCGACAAGGCCGGCGTGATCGGCGTGCCAGGACCGGGGTCTGAAATCAAATTTTTGCCCAATGGTGGCAAGCTGGAAATGCGGGTGCGCGGGCCTCATGTCACGACAGGCTACCTGAACAATCCTGAAAAAACGGCCGAGGCCTTCGACGAAGAGGGTTACTTTCTGACCGGCGACGCCGGACGGCTGCAAGACCCGGACGATCCGTCCAAAGGTATCGTGTTCGACGGGCGGATTTCCGAGAATTTCAAACTGATGACCGGAACCTGGGTCGCAGTCGGCAATCTGCGCGTGAACCTGTTGCAAACCCTCAGCCCCATCGCTTCGGATGCGGTCATCACAGGGCACGACCGAACCGAGATCGGCGCATTGTTGTTTCTGAACGCTGATGAGTGCAAGGCACTGACAGGACGGGACGATACGCTGGCAGGCTATGCAAATGATCCCGCAGTACGGACCTTTATCGCCGAAAAGCTGGCCACCTATAACGCAGAGCAGATTGGCAGCGCCACGCGCGTGAAACGTGTGCGCATCGAACGCAACGCGCCGTCGGTCGAAAAAAATGAGATCACCGACAAAGGCTATATCAATCAGCGCCTCGCGTTGGAGCTGCGGGCTGACGCGGTCCTTCAGCTTTATGCCGGGACCGAAGACGTTATTTTGTCCGGAAAGGCATCCTGATGATCGACTACACCGCCTCTGAGGCCGAAATTGCGTTTGTCCTGAAGCATATCGGCCGTCCTGACCGCCTGCCCGATTGGAGCGATGATCTGGCTGAGGCCGTGATCCCAGCCCTCGCTCGATTTATCAACGCCGAAATCGCGCCATTGGACATGATCGGCGAAGATCAGGGCGCGCGGCTCGAGAACGGCCGTGTTCGTATGCCGCCAGAAATGGTGGCTGCGTATCGACGCTATTCCGGCGCGGGGTGGCCGGGGCTGTGCGCGCCTGAACCCTATGGCGGCCAAGACCTGCCCCATATTCTGGGCGCGGTTTTGGCGGACATGTTGGCGGGCGCGTGTATCTCGTACGAAATGGTATTGAGTTTAGCGCAGGGTTGTATCCGGACGATCAGCGCATCGGGCAGTGACGATCAAAAGGCGCGGCTACTGCCGCCGTTGGTGTCGGGCGAATGGCTGGCGACCATGTGCCTGACCGAGCCGGACGCGGGCTCGGATCTGGGGCGCATCAAAACCATAGCCACACCGGACGGCGACGGGTATGCGCTGAGCGGCACCAAGATTTTTATTTCCGGTGGTGATCACGACTATACGGAAAACATTCTGCATCTGGTACTGGCGCGCGCGCCCGGTGCGGCTCCGGGGGTGCGAGGTCTGAGCCTGTTTGCCTGCCCAGCCGTTTTGCCGGACGGGAAACGTAACACGGTCCAGACCGTGCGCATCGAAGACAAGATGGGCATGCATGCCTCACCCACATGCCAGATGGCTTTTGACAATGCGCGGGGCGAATTGCTGGGCGAAGAAGGCAAAGGCCTTGCCGCAATTTTCACCATGATGAACGCCGAGCGGCTGGACGTCGCCCTGCAGGCCGTGGGTCAGATGGACATCGCGTTTCAACGCGCTCGGACACATGCGACCGGTCGGCGACAAGGCACGACAGCCGAAGGGACCGCTCTGATCACCGAACATGGGGATGTACAGCGTATGCTGCTGGATATTTACGCCCACACAATGGGCTGCCGGGCAATGGTCTATCGCACATTCGTGGATATGGAGCTGGGGGCCGATCAAGCTCTGTTGGATATTCTGACGCCCACCTGCAAGGCCTTTGCGACGGACGCGGTGAATGTAGCTTCAAGCCAGGCGGTGCAAATCCACGGCGGCTATGGGTTCTGCAAAGAGTACCGGGTCGAACAGATCATGCGCGACAGTCGCATCATGGCGATCTACGAAGGTACGAATGGCGTCCTTGCAAACGGCATTGCCCGTCGCGCGATCCGCGCCAATGGTGGCGCGGCAGCCGAGGCGTTTGCCGAGCTCGTTGCAAACGGGCCCAGCTCGATGGAGCTCGCCGATGCGATTGACGCCTGGAAGGCTGCCACCATTGCGATGCAGGGTTCCTCGGATATTGGCCCCTCGGTCGCCGACTACATACGTCTGACCGGGCTGGTCTATTTCGGCCGTGTCTGGGCCGATATGGAAGCTGCGGCAGACGCCGCACCGCAACCCGAATTGCTGCGCGCGGCTGCAGCCCATGTCCGATCCCGCATCCTGCCAGAGGCCGGATTGCTGCGCCACCGCATTCTCAATCCTGAACCCACACATTCCGCGGCAATCTTTGCCGCCTGAAAACCAAGGACCACAAATGACCGACTTTACCATCCCCGAACCCAGCCCACAGGCCGACGCGGCGTTTCGCGCCGGTCTGACCGCTGGGAAGTTCCTGATCCAACGGTCCAAAACGACGGGCGAATACAACTTTTATCCTCGGGTCCTGTCACCCACCACCGGCGCCGATGATCTGGAATGGGTCGAAGCCAGCGGCAAAGGCACGGTGTATGCATCGACCATCATTCGACGCCCCGAGAAGTTCGGCGGTGACATCAATAACGTTCTGATCGACCTCGACGAAGGGCCCCGGATGTTCAGCCGGATCGTCGACGTGGACAACGAGGCGATCACCATCGGTATGAAAGTGCAGGCCGTTGTCATGACCCCTGACTTTGGCCCCAACGCAAAATCCGGCGAACCCGCCGTATTCTTCAAGCCCGCGGAATAAGGAGACCAAACATGGCACACGCACTTCGCGGCAAATCAGCAATCGTCGGCAAAGGCTATTGGGGTCTGGGGAAAACGCCCAACACGTCGCCCATGGAACTGATCGCCAAGGCCACGCAGAACGCGCTGTCCGATGCCGGAATGGACCTGTCCGAGATCGACGGTGTTTGCGGTGGGACGTTCTATCACTTCTTCCCTACCCTCTCGATTGCCGAGTATCTGGGGATCAAACCGACATGGGCCAACTCAGATATGGTGGGCGGCTCGTCCTTCATGTCCTACCTTGTCGAGGCGACCATGGCGATTCAGGCAGGCCTGTGTAATAACGTGCTGATCTGCTATGGCTCGAACGCAAAATCCGCTCGCGATCTCAACGGCCTGATCGAAACCCCGCAATGGGAACGTGCCTATGAGCCGATGGTTCCAGTGCCGGGCTATGCCTTCACCGCGCAGCGTTACATGCACGAGTTCAACGTACCCAAAGAGCATTTTGGCCACGTTGCAATCTCGGCCCGGAAATGGGCGCAGCTGAACCCAGATGCCACCATGCGGTCTGAGCTGACGATGGAAGAGTACCTGAATTCGCCTAAGGTCGCGGATCCGCTGGCTGTTCTGGACTGCTGCCTGATGTCAGATGGCGGCGCTGCGATCATCGTGACCTCGGCGGATCGCGCAAAAGACTATCAGGAGAAGCCCGCCTATTTCCTGGGTGGCGGCAATGCCATTTCCCATCGCGAAATCAGCCAGGCCCCTGTCCTGACAACGACCTGCGCCGCCGAAAGCTCAAAACGGGCGTTCGAAATGGCCGGGATTACCACAAAAGATGTGGACGTGGTCGAGCTGTACGACGCCTTCACCATCAATACTCTGTTGTTCCTTGAGGACATGGGTTTTGTGAAAAAGGGCGAAGCTGGTGCATTTGTGGCCGACGGCAACATCGCGCCGGGCGGATCGTTGCCGGTGAACACCAATGGCGGCGGTCTCAGCTGTGTGCACCCCGGCATGTACGGGTTATTCTGCCTGATCGAGGCCGCGACCCAAATCCGGGGCGACGGCGGCGACCGCCAGATCGAAGACGTGAACATCGCGATTGCCCATGGCAACGGCGGCACATTCTCGAACGAATTCACCACCGTCTTGGGTAGCGAAGCCGCGCTGTAAAGAAAACAAGGATTGAGGGGCGATTGCCCCTCAGTCATTCAACGATGTGTCGTTCCTTAGTGACGAGTGTAGCTGGGCGATTTCATGATTGCCTTTAGCTCTTCCCGGAACCCGAAATAGCCGTTGCGGCTGCACAAATCCAACAGGTCAACCGATAGCTCTTCGGCCTCCAGACGGCGGCCTTCTTCCAGCAGAACCTGCAACTCAGCCGTCAACAGCCAGGCTTCGAACGCGTCCATTTTCATGAGCTGAGCCAGAGAAAGACCTTTGTTGAGAATGGTCCTGGCTTCAGTGAACTCGTGTTTTTGAGCCAACATGCGGGCCAGCGGCGCGGCAGCGAAACAACACAGTACATCCAGCCCTGCATACTCTGCAGTTCGCAGCGCTTTCCGAAGCGCCGCGATACCGCTGTCCAACCTACTTTGTATGCAGCACTTTATGCCCCTGGCCACCAGCGCGAAACAAAGGTCGTAGGCCTTTCCGGTTTCCTCGGCGACCGCGAGCGACGTATTGATATCGTCCTCGGCGGCTTCGAAACGTCCCGCCATGCTGTGCGCATTGGCCCGTGTCGCCAGACCCAAAACCGAGATCGACCCCGTAGTTCCAATATCCTCGGTTCGGAATGTTTCGGCAAACAGATCAACATGGCGGTCGATCGCCGACACTGCGCCAATATAATCACCGTTGAACCAGGCTGCTTGTGCAAGGGCGAATGCGGCCTTGGCCTGTAACTTCGTATCACCGCACGCCTCGGCATTGACCAACGCAAACCGCGAGACGCGCGTAGCCTCTCGCACGTCCGAAAGGACCGTCATCATTATCCCCTGATCAATCTGAGAAGCAATGCGCGCAGCCGTGTCTCCGATCTTCTGGCACAGCTCTTCAGCCTCGCGGGAAATGGTCAGGATCCGTTCAAAATCTCCACTCGCCACCAGTGAAACGCGCAACCCCTGGCGGGACCTCAATCCCAGCCTGGCCACGTGGAATTCATCCGTTTCATGGCGGATCTTTCCGATACAGCGCAACGCATGCTCAAAGAAAGACACCGCCGCGTCGAATGAGAACAACTTGACCGAAAGGTGGCCGCAATGGTTGTAGGCTTTTGCCGCCTCTAACCACAACTCACCCCCGTCCGCATGCCTTGCAACTGACTGCATGATGTCGAGATTGTCGCTGTATCCACCCCCATACAGGGTCTCATAAATCGCGCGATGATGTTTGGTACGGCGTAACCGGGGAATGCTGCGATAGCCGACCTTCTGCATCAAGGCATGGCTGAACCGGATGGTCTGCGACTTGTCACCTGCAGTAAACTCCAGCAGGCCTTGCTCGATCAGGCTGTGAATGCGTTCCTGTGCATTCTGAAACTGTCCGCTCAAAGTGCGCAAAAGAACCTGATGGTTCCATTGCAGGCCGCCAACGGCCACGACTTGCAAGGCCCTGCGGTCTTCGGGGTCCAAAGCGTCGATACGCGCCGCGATCAGAGGCTGAACGCGGGCCGGTATGTCGATGTCTTCCAGGATTTCCGGCAATTTGTTCAGATAGTTCTCTTCGGACAACCGTTCGCGGATGTTATAGACAAACTCTTCGACAAAAAGCGGCGTTCGATCACTGAGGTCTTCGATATACGCCGCAACCATCTTGTTGACAGCGGCATCGTCCAGCAACAGCCTGATCAGATCCCTGCAGGCAGCAGTTTCCAGTGGGGAAACATGGATAACCTCCAGCAATGGTTTCGGATCAGTCGACACGAAATCGGCATTCCGCGAAGTCAGAAGGATCAGCGTTCGCGTCGAAGAAACCCGGTCCAGCAAGGCGTGCACAACATCAAGCGTGCCCTTGTCCGCCCAATGCAGATCCTCGATGATCAACAACAGTGGATCGCCGGCGTCCAAAGCCAGAATGATCCGCGCCAAGGCATCAACCAAAAGCCGTCTTCTGCGCATTGGGTCTGCGGCACTAGGTTCGGCTAGAGGCTGAACACCAGTAAACAACGAAATCAGCGCATGATGCGTTGCATCGTCTAAATCCGAGTTATCGCCCAGCAGTTCAGTCAGTTGATCTTCCAGGGAAACATCCAACCCAGCGACCGAATGCTGAAGATGCGACGTGATCGCACGCGTGATCGGCAAGAACGCGGCATCCTGATCCAATGAGATACAGTTGAATTCAATCGCCTGATACCGGCCCAGAAGGATCTTGTCGGCAAACTCGTGCAGCAACCTGGATTTACCGATCCCGGCCGTGCCAATCAGCAACGCGGCATTCCCCCGCCCGCCGACTGCGCTGTTCCATGCGCTTAGCAGTTGCTCAAACTCTCCGGCCCGACCCACAAACGGAGAGCGGCTCCGACGTACGCGGGAATGCCAGCGAGAGGCCTGATCCTTGCGCGCCTGAATTTCATACAGACCGATCGGCTCGGCAAGATTGTCGAGGACAAGCTCTCCAACGCGCTGATGCTCAAATATCCCACCCGCATGCTCGATCACGGCACCGGACACGGTCACAACATTGTGCCGGGCGCGGCTTTCGATCGTACCCGCGATATTCATCACCGGGCCCAGAAAGGCTTGTTCTTCGCCCAACGTGTGCTGCAAATGGCCGACTAACAACTCGCCACAATGCAAACCAATGCGCACGTCGGGTTGTTTACCGTCCATCTCAGAAAGCCGCTGAATGATCTTGCGCGCGCTTGCGATGGCTTTGATCGCATGATCTTCGTCCGCTTGCGGCGAGCCAAACACCGCCAGCGCACCGTCGCCGGTAAACAAGGTTGTTGCGCCATTACTCTCGCAGGTTGACATGATCAATTCGATCGCTGGCCCAACCTGATCAATGGCATCCTCAGGATCCAGCGAGCCAATCATCATGGTTGATTTGACAATATCGACGAACATGACAGTACACATCTTGCGTTCTGTCGGTTCAATCTGGACGTTGCCTATCATTCTTTCGCGTTCCCGTTTCGAAATGAGTATGCCGTTTGAATGTGAATTTTGCCAGTCCGTAAAAGCATGTTGCAGGTTTGGACGAGCCGTTATCCGTTAAACTTCGCGTGTCAAATTCGTTGAAACGACACAATAAATGAATTACGCGTAAAGATACATTTTTAAAGAGGTATGATCGTGACTGAAAAGCATAAACACGGCCTGACGCTTGAGGATGTTCAGACAATCATCGGGCGAGGCGTTCTTGATGAGGCATTCCGGCAAGCTTTTGTTCAAGACCCCGAGACGGTTGTTAAACGTCTGGGCATTTCTGTCGAAGATGACGGTAACGCGCGTGACCTGCTGAAATCCATCGGCGAGGTTCTGGAAGGCGGTTCCGACGTTCGGTCCGCAATGGATAAAATCAGATCAGCATACGAAGACTCTTCGGACGGCGTAATCCGGCCCCGCTGCGCCTAACGCGAAATGAGCGAAGCGGCGTTAAGCCAGCCCAACACCCCAGGCGCGGACCATCACCGCCTGTGCCTGGTATCTATGCCGTTTTCCTCGCTCCAGCATCCGGGGTTGGGGTTGGCCTTACTGGCGCAACTGGCCCGACGGGCGGGAGCGACGACGACCGAAAAGTTCTTTAGCTTTGACTTTGCCGAAGTGATCGGGCTGGACAGGTATTCGCTGCTGTCTGACGGCAGGTTCTACCAGGCCCTTTTGGGCGAGTGGGTGTTCACCGACCTTATCTACCCACGCGAGGAAGCTGTTGCATTCGAATACCTAACCACTGTTTTGGCGGACCACGTGTCAGGTGTGGAATGGCTGACCGTCATGCAAGACGCTATTTCCGCCCGAAAAGCGGCCAAGGAATTCGTTGACCGCTGCGCTGAAGACATTCTTTGGGACAATCCAACCGTCGTGGGTATTACGTCATCTTTCCAACAGGTTATGTCGTCATTGGCCATCGCCAAAGCCATAAGGCGCCGGTCGAACGATGTGGTGATCGTGATGGGCGGCGCAAATTGCGAGGGTCCGCTGGGACAGACCCTGCTGCAGGCACATCCCGAACTGGACGCCGTTTGTATCGGCGAAGGGGACGAGGCGTTCCCCGAGTTTCTCAGCAATCTGCAATCTCGCGATGCCCTGCCCGAAACACCTGGCATCTTGACCCAAACGCACAACACCCGATCCCTTGAGGATGCGAAGGCGCCCCTGGTTACTGATCTGGACGCGTTGCCGGTGCCGGACTTTTCCTCGTTTTTTGACCGGTTTCACAACACCCCCGGGTTACCGGACTTGTTCCAGCCTTCGCCGACAATCGAGACCTCGCGCGGGTGTTGGTGGGGGGCCAAGCATCACTGCACTTTCTGCGGCCTGAACGGCCAGTCGATGACCTATCGCAGCAAATCGGCCGAGCGTGCCTTTGCTGAATTCCGCGAGCTGGCGGATCTTTACGGTCCTGATCTGGTCGTCGTCGACAACATTCTGGACCACCGGTACCTCAGAACGTTGATCCCCAAACTGGCGCAGGACGAACGCCCGTTCCTGATGCATTATGAGGTCAAATCAAACCTGTCGCCGGCAGTGATTGCGTCACTGGCCAACGGGGGCGTCCGCAAGGTTCAACCCGGAATCGAGACCTTCGACACCAAAACGCTTGCCCACATGCGCAAGGGCGTTTCCGGCATCCAGAACATTCAGACCTTGAAGCTTTGTGCTGAGGCGGGCGTCTTTGTCGAATGGTGTTTTCTCTATGGTTTCCCCGGAGAAGATCCCGAAGGTTTCAGCCGGATGGCGAAATTGATCCCGCACCTGCACCACCTGCAACCCCCGGGGTCGATTGGACCGGTTCGGGCGGACCGGTTCAGCCCCTATTTCGACTACCCCGAGGCCTATGGCATTCAGGTTCGGCCGGCTAAACCGTATGGCTATATCTTCGACGTGCCGAACGAAGATCTTGCGCAGTACGCCTATCACTTTGACATCGTAGATGGGGATCAATCGGCGGCCCAGGATCGCGCCGCACCTACGCTTGATGCTTTGGCGATCTGGCAAAACGATGCGAGCACTGCTGAACTGTATCTGGATGGCGATGTCGTTGTGGACACGCGCGATCCCGATCAGTCTCACAAACACCAACTTTCGGCGACAGAAATCGCAGTTCTTGACCAAGCCCCAACCATTGTCGGCCGCGCCCAACTGCAGGACCGGTTGGAAGCCACCTTTGGACAGGACGCCGTTCGCGATGCAGTTCTCCGCCTGTTGGAGCTGAACCTTCTATATTCCGAAGAAGACGCCGTGCTGTCACTGGTACTCAGGACACCGGGTTTCACTCGTGCGCCGGAATGGAGCGTGATCCGATCGCACCCGGAACTGGCGTTCTCAGTTCAACGCAGCGACGAATTTTGCTAAAATATAAGAAAGGGGCCAAGGCCCCTATCTCCGAACTCGGTCACGAGAATGCCTTGATAACCTTGGCGTAGTTATCCAGCATCTCAAGCTCTTCTTCCTGCGTGAAGTAACCAACGTGGTGCCAAACCACGAACTCCTCGGTGTTGTACTTCTCTTTCAAGGCACCCACCTGATCGATGACCTGATTAACGGTACCCTTCCAGACGCGACCCATCGGTACGTGATATGGCGGCGCGTTATACGCGAAATTGAATAGCTCTTCGAAATCGCGATAGTGCTGTTCGGCTTGCGCTTCGGTCGAGCCAATGGTCAGGTGCCCGCCAAGCACCAGAGTGTTGCCAACGGTCAGATCGGTGTGACCGTGATGATGGGCTTCCTCAAGGTAGATCGGCATGGTCATGTCCATGAATTCGTCCTTCGAGACGAACGACACCAGTTTCGCCCCTTCCTTGGCCCAGAACTTCGCCGTTTCCATTGACCACGAGAACGGTACATAGAGCGGCGGGAAATCGCGCCCGTCGGTCCGTTCACGCGGACGCGGTACGATGCCCATCTTGCGCAGTGTGCCGTTTTCATCTGTTTGCCTTAGGTGATTTATCGTTCACTTACTTTAACAACTCGCTTGGCCCTGAAATTTGATTTGAGTCAAAGAATGCAAAAAGGGCGCCCGGTTTCCGGGACGCCCTTCCGTTCCGCTGTCTGTGTAGAAGGAGGAGGAGTTACAGACAGCGATCAGCCCGAGATACAACACCGGGTTCACCGGCTTGCATAATCAGTTCGTGACTTACGGCCCGCGGCAAGGCCCGCGCCATAAAGGCGCGCGCCGCATCTACGCGGTCAGAGTAATAATCAGGCGATTGCGCACCGGTGGCTGCCTTGGCAACCCGCGCAATCCGGGCGGACATCCATGCCGAAAGGCTCAGCGCCACGATCTCCAGATAGTCGCATGCGCCAGACAGGACATCGCCTTGAGCTGTTCCCAGAACCCAGTCGGTCGAGCGCCCAAGACGGGTTGCCGCATCACGCAGGTTCTGCTCGATGTCAGCAAGGTCCGCGTCCAAACGGCCCGCCTCGTCCAGCATATCGGCGATAAACCCTTTGATGACGGCCCCATTGTCGCCGCGCACTTTGCGCATCACCAGATCGCGCGCCTGAACGGCACTTGTACCTTCATAAATCTCGGTGATCCGGACATCGCGGACCAATTGCTCGACCCCGTAATCCTTGATGAACCCGTGGCCGCCGTGCATTTGAACGGCCTCATTCGCCATGCGTGACCCCATTTCGGACAGATAGGATTTGATCACCGGAGTCAGCAGCGACAAACGTGCATCTGCTTCCTTGCGCTTCTCAGGGGTCTCGGCGCGATGGGCCACGTCCAACAAACCTGCACCGAAATAGGCCAGCGCACGGCCAACATCCATTTCGCCTTGTGCAGTCAATAGACGACGGCGTACGTCCGCATGGGCAATCAGCGGATCAGCCGGGCCAGTCGGATTCAAGGGTTCCCCGTCCGCGCGGCCCTGAAGGCGTTCGTGGGCATAAGACGTCGCGGTTTGAACTGCCGCTTCCGCCACACCCAATCCCTGCAGTCCAACGGAAAGGCGCGCCGCGTTCATCATCACGAACATCGCGGCAAGACCTTTGCCCTCTTCACCAACGATCCAGGCTTTGGTGTCCTCGAACGAGATTGCGCAGGTGGGCGATCCATGGATACCCATCTTGTTCTCGATCCCGGCGATGGTGATCGTGTTGCGTTCGTCGGTCGTGTTGTTATCGGCGTCCAGCATGTATTTCGGAGCCAAGAACAGCGACAAACCGCGTGGTCCCGGCTGTGCACCTTCGACCCGAGCCAGGATCAGGTGGGCGACATTCTCCGACATGTCGTGATCGCCCCAGGTGATGAAGATCTTGTTGCCGGTGATGGCATATGATCCGTCCTCATTGCGGACAGCCTTGGTACGGATCAAACCCAGATCGGTGCCGCAATGCGGCTCGGTCAGGTTCATGGTCCCGGCCCAATTTCCGGATGTCAGCTGCGGGCAATAGACGGCCTTCTGTTCGTCCGAACCATAGGCCATCAGCGCCTCGACAACACCGAAATTCAACTCGTGGATCAGGGCAAAGGCCAGGTTGGTGCCCGCCATGCCCTCACGCAGTGCCGCATGCAGGACAAACGGCAGTTGTTGTCCACCATATTCTTCCTCCAATGCCAGCGCGTTCCACCCGTCTTCGCAAAACACCTTGTAAGCCTCGCCAAAGCCGGGGGCGGCATAAACCTGACCGTCCTCAAGCCGCGCGCCGGGGCTATCGCCCGCTTCGTTGCAGGTCGCTAGGTTGTCCCGCACGAACCCATTAATGGCATCGACCACAGCAAAGAACGTGTCCTTGTCGCAATGCTCGTACCCTGGAAGGGCAAGGGTCTTGTCGAGGTCAAGAACCTCGTCCAGCAAAAATGTTATGTCCCGCTGAGGGAGTTGATAGTCCATGTCAATTTCCCTCAGTTTTTTAGTGGCTTGCCGGTGGTCATGGTGTGGCGCATCCGCTCGATTGTCTTGTCCTGTCGGATCAGACGCATCATGCCTTCGGCCTCAAGCCTGTGCAGCGCTTCTTCGTCCAGAACGCCGCCTTCGCCCCCGGCCAGAACCTGTGCCGTCTCGCGTGCAATCTCGACCGTGTACGGGGCATCTGACATCGCCTCTGCCAAGGCCTTGAGTTTGGCGTTGATTGCGGCTGCATCCAGCGCAATCTCGGCCTTGGCAGGTGCCTGATAGCCATCCGCCAAAGCCAGAGCAGCCGCCTTTGCTTCGGCCAACAAACGATCGCGGTTCATGACCACGCCATCTGTTTGTCTCAGATAGCCAGCATGCTGCGCCAGCGGCGCAGAGCCGGTCATCAGCGCCGCCGAGATCACGTCAAACGCTGCGACGGCACCCTGGGTTGGATCTCCCAACTCGGCCGTCTTCCGCAACAACAAAGCAGTCGTTCCGCCCCAAGCTGGCAGCAGGCCAACATTGGCCTCAACCAAGCCGATATTACTTTCCAACACGGCCATGACCCGATCCGAATGCATCAGGATTTCGCAACCACCCCCAAGGGCCAGCCCACACGCAGCAGACACAACCGGGAACGGCGCGTATTTGATCTTGCGCATCGTCGCCTGACCGATGGCAAGTTGCCCTTCGACCAGATCCAGCTCGCCCGCATCGGCACGATCCAGCGCCTTTTTAAGGTTTGCACCAACCGAGAAGTGATTTCCGTCCGAGCCAATGACCATCGCCTTGAAGTCTCGGCCCACGACGTCCAACGCCTGGCTGACGCCGGTCATCACCAGATCGTCCAGCGCCGCATTGAGTGCGGTAATGGTCAGCAAAGCAACGCCATCACCCATGTCCCGCAGCGCGACAGAGTCCGTCGCAAAGACCGGGTCATCCGTCAAATCCGAGGCAAAAATCACACCCGGGCCGCGCGGCACGTCCGCCTGTTCGCCGGACGGCAGCAGCACTTTCCGCGCCAGACCTGCGCCAGAGTAAATTCCACCACGTTCGGCTGCCAGCGCCAGCAAGGGCGGCACATCCTGCTCTTCGGACTTCAGACGCGCAGCAATCTTGTCCGCACCAATCCTGTCGATCAGCTTGAACGGACCCATGCGCCAGTTGTAACCCAGCTCCATAGCGGCATCGATATCCGCCGGGTTGGCAGTAATTTCAGGAACGCACCAGGCCGCGTAAGACAACGTCGGGCCCATGACGGCCCAGGCATAATCGGCCAGCCGGTCCTCCGTTTGATCGATGAAATCAGCGCCAAACGTCTTGGCCAGTTCAGGTCCCTTAACCTGCGGGCGATAGTCAAGCGTGGCCAGATCAATCGCCTCGGCCTTGGGCTTGCCATTTTCATCCTTGGACCGGCGATAGAAACCGGCACCAGCTTTACGACCGGCCAATCCCTTGGCCGCCATCTTGTCGAAAAGGTCCAAACCTTCGGTATGGGTCTGCTGCGGGTCGTCCGCCTCAAGCAGGTTGCGCATCGACAGGCGCGATTTGCCCATCAGGTCGATCCCGATCAGATCCATCAGCGCAAACACACCCGTGCCGGGCACACCAAAGGGGCGCGCCAGCACTGTGTCCGCCTCTTCCACCGTGATACCACGCGCCACAGCCTCGCGCGCGGCGGCGTTCATCCACAGCCCGCCCAGGCGGTTAGCAATGAATCCGGGACGATCGTTGCAGGGTACAACGGTCTTGCCCAAACGCTCATCGCTAAAGGCACGCGCGCGCTCGGCAGCGGCCGGATCGGTGTCGGGGCCGGTTACAAGCTCGATCAGGCGCATGTAGCGCGGTGGGTTGAAGAAATGCACGATGACGAACCGCTTGCGCAGGCTCTCATCCATCGGGCCAACCAAGTCGGCCAATGGAATGGTCGAAGTGTTCGAACTGAGCAATGCGTCATCGCGCAGGTAAGGCGCGATTTTGGCATAGAGCGCGTGCTTGATGGAAAGGTCTTCCAAAACGACCTCAACCACCCAGTCGCATGTCGACAACTGGTCCAGATCATCCTCGAGATTGCCTGCCGTCAACCGGTCGGCATAGGCCGGATCTGCCAGTTGCGGCGCGCGACCCTTGGTCATGCGTGCGATGGCACCCTTGGCCAGCATCGCACGGTCTTCGGCATCCTGGGGAACGATGTCCAGCAGAACAACCTCGGCGCCTGCGTTGGCGAAATGGGCGGCGATGCCTGCCCCCATCACACCCGAGCCGATGACGGCAACTTTATTGATCGCAGTCATTTACAGAACCTCGAACAGGCCAGCCGCGCCCATGCCGCCGCCGATGCACATGGTGGCAACGATGTATTTGGCACCGCGTTTCTTACCCTCGATCAGCGCGTGGCCGACCATGCGGGTACCAGACATGCCATAAGGGTGACCCACCGAAATTGCGCCTCCATCGACGTTCAGAATTTCGTCCGGGATACCCAGCTTGTCGCGGCAGTAAAGCGCCTGCGACGCGAATGCCTCGTTCAGCTCCCAAAGGCCGATGTCGTCCATTTTCAGGCCGTTGCGTTCCAGCAGCTTCGGGACAGCAAAGACCGGGCCGATGCCCATCTCGTCGGGCTCACACCCGGCGACGACATAGCCGACATAACGCCCAATAGGCTCTAGCCCGCGCTTTTCTGCCAGCTTCTCTTCCATCACCACCTGCGCTGATCCACCGTCGGACAATTGCGAGGCGTTTCCGGCGGTGATCCACTTGTCCTCACCCATGACCGGAGCCAGACCGGCCAGGCTTTCCAGCGTGGTGGAAGGCCGGTTGCACTCGTCTTGCGTCAGCGTCACCTCCTCGTAGGTAATCTCACCGGTTTCTTTGTTCTTGTTGGCCTTCGTGACAGTGATCGGAACGATCTCATCATCGAATTTCCCTGCGGCCTGTGAGGCGGCGGTGCGTTGCTGGGATTGCAGGGCGAATGCGTCCTGCGCCTCGCGGCTGATGCCGTACCGTTCTGCTACCGTATCAGCGGTTTTGATCATCGGATCGTAAAAGCCGCGGACATTCTGTTCGATCCAATCCTCTTTCAGCCGGAACGTGTTGTCACGGCCCATCACCAGAGAGATGCTTTCCGCGCCTGCCCCAACGACAACGTCACAACCATCCACCATCACGCGCGAACAGGCGCGGGTCAGGGCCTCAAGACCTGAGGAACAGAACCGGTTGATCGTCTGGCCCGACGCCGTCACCGGCAGGCCCGCGCGCATGGCGACCTGACGGCCAAGGTTGCCGCCATTTGCGCCTTCGGGGACGGCATTGCCGATGATCACATCCTCAATCTCGGCAGGATCAACCCCAGCGCGCTTGACCGCTTCGGCTACGGCATGGCCGCCGTAAACAGCGGGATGTGTGTCGTTGAAGGCGCCGCGGAAAGCTTTGCCAATGGCGGTACGAGCGGTCGAGACGATAACGGCAGAACGCATGATTATGATCCTTGAACGGTGAGTTTAGTCGTCGGTGGGCAGCTTGTAGTCGGCGTATTGCTCACGCAGATGCAGCTTGGAGACTTTGCCGGTTGCGGTGTGCGGAAGCTCGGACTGGAACACCACGTCATCGGGCGTCCACCATTTGGCGATCTGGCCGATATACAGCGCCAGAATATCTTCGCGGCTGACATCCGAACCCTCGCGCTTGACGGCAACGATCAGCGGGCGCTCGTCCCATTTTCGGTGCTTGGCGGCGATACAGGCGGCCTCAAGAACGTCCGGATGGCTCATGGCAATGTTTTCCAGATCGATCGACGAAATCCATTCGCCCCCCGACTTGACTACATCCTTGGTTCGGTCTGTCAGGCGCAAATAGCCCTTTGGATCAATTGCGGCGACATCCCCGGTCGAGAACCAGCCGTCCTCGGTGAACGCATCGGCACCGGCCCCGCCCCAATAGCTGCTGGCCACCCAATGGCCGCGCACCTGCAACATTCCGGACGCTATTCCATCGTGAGGCAGCAAATCGCCTTCATCATTCACGATGCGCATCTCGACGCCATAGAGCGCACGACCCTGTTTGGTTTTAATCTGTAAACGCTCATCAATGGGCAGTTTATCCTCGCCCCACTTGAGCATCGCCAGCGACCCGACCGGCGACAATTCGGTCATGCCCCAGCCGTGAACAACTTCGGTCTCGTGACCTTTCTCGATCTTTTCGATCAATGACAGCGGTGCGGCCGAACCGCCCATCATGGCACGCTTGACGGTTCTCAACCGTTCGCCACGCTGGTCGAGATATTCATACAGACCCAGCCAAACCGTCGGCACGCCCGAGATCATGGTGACCTCTTCGTTGTCCATCAACTCCTGCAGTGGCGCGGGATCCATGCCGGGCCCAGGCAGAACCAGTTTGGAACCGTTCATGATGCAGGCATAGGGCAGACCCCACGCGCAGGCGTGGAACATCGGCACCACGGGTAGCACCGCCTCGCGCGCAGTCAGGGCCAACCATTCGCCGCCCGAAACACCCATCGCATGCAACACCGTTCCGCGGTGGGAATACAGCACGCCTTTGGGATTACCTGTCGTGCCAGAGGTATAACACAGAGCCATTGCGGCGTTTTCATCCAGCTCGGGCCAATCATAGACATCCGGCTTACCTGCGATCAGACTTTCGTAGTCACTGATCGGCGTCTTCATTTGCGGCACCTGATCCTGTCCGGTCAGGCTGTACCAACCTTTGACAGTCGGGCAACGCTCCGACACCGCATCGATCAGCGGTGCAAAAGTCGTGTCGAAGAACATATGCGTGTCTTCGGCGTCGTTAACGATAAATGCGATTTGGTCCGGGTGCAGGCGCGGGTTGATCGTGTGACAAATCGCACCAATGCACGCCAATGCGTAATAGAGCTCCAAATGCCGATTGTTGTTCCAGGCCAGCGTTGCAACACGATCACCAGGCCCGACACCCAACTCGGTCAGCGCATGGGCCAGTTGTTGCGTCCGCCGCCCCATATCGGCAAAGCTGTAGCGGTCAATTGTCATGTCCGAGTTGCGCCAGACGATCTGCGCCTCGGGGTGCGCGCACATGCCATGACGGAAAATACTGGTCACGGTCAGCGGCATCGTCATGATTTGCCCGGGGATCGTTTTTGTTTCTATGCTCATTTTGCCTCCCAAATTCTTCTGCTTTGCACGTTTGTGGGGTCACAACGGTGCAGGCGACATTGCTCCGATTTCCTGTTCAACCCGCCAAGACATCTGCAATACGCCCAGATCGTCGAAACGTTTCCCGACCAATTGAACGCCGATTGGCAGACCATAGCGGTCCAGCCCAGTCGGGATGCTGGATGCGGGTTGTTCCGTCAGATTGAACAGGAACGTATTCGCCCAGCTTTCAAACGGCTTGGCCGGGTTGAACCCCGGCAATTCTGCAGCAAAGGCCGTGTCAGGTGTCGATGGCAGCAGGATGAAATCATACCCGTCGATCAACGCCAGCGCGCGTTCGCGCAGTGCTTGCGTGTGGTCGAAATTGCGCTGATGCTCGACGGCGGACAAACTACGCCCATCTGCGGTCCAGTCGCGGATGTACGGCGTTTTGTCCTGCTCGGCATCCGGTTGGCGCATCAACTCGGACAGGGTTCGAATTTTGTAAAACGCCTCAGCCGGTTCCCAGTCGGAGCGACTGAACGGAGCTGTATCCATGGTTGTCACCTGAACGCCCAGGTCCCGCAGCACCTGCGCAACCTTGTTCACCGCATTGCGAACGCCTTCTGTGACGGGTTCACCCAGCCCCAGTTCGGGAATGACCAGAACTGACAGCCTGTCAAAATCAGAACGTCTGAGGCGGGATACGTAGTTCACGTCGTCCCGGGCCAAGGCGGCGAAATCGCGGACGTCCTCACCGGTCAGCACGTTCATATGCAGCGCAACATCGCTGAAATTCCGCGCCAAGGGACCCGCAGTGATCGCCGGACTGTTGCAGACGTAGTAAGGCACACGGCCCTGGCTGGGCTTCAGACCCGCCAACCCGCAATATGAGGCGGGCAAACGGATCGACCCAACGATATCGGTCCCGATCGAGACCGGCTCGATCCCAGCCGCGACACTTGCTGACGCACCCGAAGACGACGCGCCGGTTGTACGCGACAAATCCCAGGGGTTGCGTGTCACGCCGTGTTTCGAACTGACGCCACCCGCAAGAATCCCGTAGTCGCACATCGTGTTCTTGCCGAGGATGACGGATCCGGCCTCGCGCATCCGTGCAACTGTCGGGTGATCGGTGGTGCCGATCGACGCAGACCCGGCCGCCGAACCGCGGTAGGCGGGCATGCCGATACAATCCAGGGCGTCCTTCACCGTGGTTGGCACCCCGTCTAGTGGGCCCATCGGCGCATTGTCGTGCCAGCGTTGTTCTGACGCCTTTGCGGCCTCAAGCGCGCGCTCGGCGTCTGTATAATAGATCGCGTTGATCTGCGGGTTGACCGCATCAATCCTGTCCAGCGCAGCCTGTGTGACCTCGACTGGAGACAATTCCAGCCGGGCATAGGCCTGCACCATGGCAAGCGCCGAGAGTTGCGAATAGGGGGCCGTCATACGCGCACCGTTGATAGGTAGAAAGGGATCAGGCTTCGGTCCGTTGGACGTAGTAGACCTTGGCGGCGATCCTCCAGCCGTACCCGGTGCGAACCAATGACAGGTAATCGACGAAATAGCGCGGCTGCACGGCGCAATCGATCTTGACCATGGCCGTATTGGGACCGGACTGGTCGATCGAAATCGTGTGCCCATAAACCGGATAACCCTTGGATTTGGGGCTTTCGCTACCGCCAATGACCTCTTTGTACTTGTCCAGCGTCATGTGGATGTAGCTGCCGTCCTCATTGGCGCAGGTCAGGTCACATTCCGGCAGGAACATCTGGTCTACCTTGCTGATGTCACCATCATGCAGGTTTTCGATGTAGGCCTGCATCAGGGCTTCGATATCGGCGAATGCGGTCATTGAGTGTCCTCGGTCGTAAGTGTCTTGAGACGCAATTTATGTCTGGGTCAGGCTGCTTTGCTGGCAAGCAAGGCCTGGCGGTGGCGTTTGAGGTCTTCGATCGTGCCGACCTTAAGGCCGTGGCGGGCACCGAATTCCAACAGATCCGGCAAGCGTGCCATTTCACCGTCGTCGTTCATGACCTCGCAGATCACACCGCCATCGCCCTGCCCCGACAGACGGGCCAGATCGACTGCGGCCTCGGTATGGCCCTCGCGTTCGAGCACGCCTTCTGGCTTGGCAACCAACGGAAAAAGGTGACCGGGCGAAACGAGGTCTGCAGAAGACCCCGTATCAGATGCCAAAAGGGCAATAGTCCGGGCCCGGTCGCTGGCCGAGATGCCAGTGGTGGTGCCCTCTTTCGCATCCACCGAGATGGTGAACGCAGTGTGATGGGGATCGGTGTTCAACGCTGCCATCGGCCCAAGGTCGAACTGTGCGGCCCGTTCCTGGGTAATCGCCATGCAGATCAATCCGCGACCGAACCGAGCCATGAAGTTTATGGCAGCAGCATCCGCACAAGCGGCGGGGATCACCAGATCCCCCTCGTTTTCGCGGTTTTCGTCATCGACGAGAATGACCATGCGGCCCTGCGCGCAGTCCGCGATGATGTCTTCGATGGGCGACAGCCGATGGACCTCATGCAGGTCGAACATGATCTATTCCCTTACCCGTTGAGCGGTTTGATGACGCCTTCGGCAAATTCGATCAGCGCTTCCTGCTCGATCTCGTCGCCAAAGTAATTCACGTGGTGCCAGACAAAGAATTCGCCGATCTGATAGCGCTCTGCCAATTCGCCGACCTGATCCAGCACCTGCTGACGCGAACCATCCCAGACACGACCCAACGGAACGTGGTACGGCGGGGCGTCGTAGGCCGAGAACCACAGCTTGTCGAACATCTCGCGGTACTGCTTGGTTTTCGCCGGTGTCTTGCCCATCATCAGATGAGCGCCTAGAGCCAGAACGTCATTGTTGGTGGTATGCGTCAGCCCGTTTTCATGGGCAGCCTGCAGACAGTTCTCCAGGATCACCGGCATGAATTCTTCTTTGTCGGCCGTCACGAAAGAAACCATCTTGGCACCTTCCGAGGACCAGAACTTGGCGGTTTCCATCGAATACGAGAACGGCGCGTACACTTTCGGGTGCGGTTTCTGCAGCGGGCGCGGCACGATGCCCGACTTCCGCAGGATCTTGTTTTCGTCAACCGGGTTGTCACCGCCCCACAGTTTTGTGGGATTGAACTCCCACTCGACATTCGACGGGAAGTTCCAGAACTCTCCCTGATGCTCGGTCAGGTCATCGGTCCACAGCGATTTGATCAGGCGCCAGTTTTCATACAATGCACGGCGGTTGCGCTGATCGGCTTCGGACTTGTCGGACTCGGCCGAGGTTATGTCCAGATGCTGACCCATGGTCGCTGTCCAGCGCGGCGTATTCCCGCGCGAGAAACCGGCAAAGACACGACCACCGGTCATGTGATCTAGCATCGCAATGTCTTCAGCCGTCTTGATCGGGTTCATCGCGGTCAGGTTCATCCCCAACTGACCGACTTTGAAGTTCTTGGTGTGCTGGGCAATGTACATGTTCCAGAACAACGGGTTGGTGGTGCATTCCACCCCTTCAACCTGCATGTGGTGTTCGGTCAGGCAGAACCCGTCATACCCAAGCTCTTCGGCCAGAATCATCTGATCACGCAGCGTGTGCATCATCTTGTTGAACCGCGCAGGATCACGCCCGGCAAGCTGGGTGTCCTCGCCATGCTGGCGCGCGAATGGAATGGCGAGAATCTTGAACTTCATGCAGGCATTCTCCGGTTATTATTGAACGTTCACTAACATTCTCATGTGAGCACGGAAAACGTCAAGCCCAGAAATATGTTTCCCTGCGTCGCAAAATGGCTGCGACGATTTCCAACTGGACAAGACACTGAGATTTCAACATTTTACCGTAACGCAAAGAAGCAAGGGGCAGGCCGGGTGTTTTTGTATTCCGCAGCACAAGTCGATGAATTTATTCAGAAATCGCAACTTGATGGTGTCTGCCTTGCCTTGGCGATTGATGCGGCGAGGGACGAACTCAAGCGCCTTGGGGACACGCCACACCCGGTTTTGATCAACACCGCAGCTACGAATCTGGCGGCCCCCGGAAAAGGTCAGATAGAGGCGCAGGCTGTCCGAATGTCACCCGAGGATTCGCCGCTGACCTCGTACCGGGTTTCAATCGTTCAGGCCGGAGCCAAACCGGGCGACACCGCGACGTTGATGGAAGTGACCTGTACCTTCTCTGTTGATACCGAAATGGCGGATTCAACGAAAACGACACAGGTCGAAAAAACCGAACGCCCTCTATCCGACACAGCCGAGGAACGGCGGCGGCAAATCTTCGAAGGGGCCTGCACCGTTATCGCGAAACACGGGTTCGGTAACGCCTCAATGCGCGAGATCGCCAAAGCATCCGGCCTGTCTGTTCCCCTGATGTACAAGTACATCAAGGACAAGGACGACATTCTGCACCTGATCACCACCATGTGCATGCAAGACATCATCGACTTTTTCGATACCGGAGAACTGTTCACCGGACCCGCAGATCAGAACCTTGAGAAAGCTGTGGACCGGTATATCGACTACGTTGGTGAAAACCGCCGCTACATCAACCTCGTCTACTCGGAAACACGTTCTATGTCCGCGGAAAACCGGGCTCGGGTGTTCGACATGGAACGTGAGTTCATGGGGCGCTGGAAAGCGATCCTGGACAAAGGCGTTGAGCAAAACGTGTTCCGCCCGATGAATACGGAATTGATGGCCAACTACTTGTATTTCCTGTGCAACGTGTGGTCCCTGCGGCATTGGAACATCGGGAAATTCCCCGAAAGTGAGATCCGGTCCAGCCTGAAAGCGTTGATCATGGATGGTGTTCTGGCCGAAACTTCGGCGGCAAAACGCGCTGCCAAAGCGTCGTGATCCACGGGCCGCATGGCCAAAAGCCCTGACTGACCACCTCAGTTTTTTGTCGCTTACAGGCCAGTAAGTCGCAAACTAACTTGAGTCGTCAGATACCGCCGGTGATATTGGCAGAATGAACAGAAACAGCTCGCCCATTCGTTTGGATCGTCGCGCAACCGGTTGTGACCTCGTCGTCAGCAGGTGACCGCAGGGGCCGTGTGCCCTTTGCCCTCTGCTTAGACTACGGACAAATCGGACAGTTTCATGACATCGCAACCCTTGCGCCTGGCCATCGATATTGGCGGCACCTTCACCGATACGGTTCTCGTTTCCGGTAATGAGACCATTCTGGCCTCGACCAAGACACTTACGACCCACCAGAACCCAGCCGATGGCGCGATGGAAGGCGCCCGGCGCGTCATGGACCAATCAGGTCGCGCGCTGAGCGAGGTGACCGGGTTTATCCACGGCACGACACTGGCGACAAATGCACTGATCGAACGACGCGGAGCCACAGTCGCGACCGTAACGACGGAAGGGTTCCGCGATATCCTCGAAATCGCCTACGAACGGCGCTACGCTCAGTACAACATCAACCTTGAAAAGCCTGATCTGCTGGTGCCACGCGAACGGGCGCTGACCATCCGGGAACGAATGGCCGCAGATGGCAATGTGCTGATCCCGCTGGAAGACAATGCTATCGACGCGCTGTTGGCCGATCTGGACGCCACTGGGGTCGATGCGGTTGCGATCTGCCTGATGCACGCTTATGCGAACCCCTCGCATGAACGCAGACTGTGTGAAATTCTGGCTGAAAAACGCCCCAATTTGACCGTGTCGATCTCCTCGGACGTCAGCCCGGAAGCGCGTGAATTTGACCGGCTGTGCACAACGGTGGCCAACGCTTATATCCAGCCGCTGATGGAGACTTACCTGGCGCGGTTTGTGGCGCAGTTCCAGGCCGCGGGCGTCGGCTGTCCGATCCTAATGATGACAGCGGGTGGCGGTATGTGCACTGTACAGACCGCCTCGCGCTTTCCTATCCGTTTGGTCGAAAGCGGCCCCGCAGGGGGTGCTGTTCTGGCGGCGCGCATTGCGGCACGTGCGGGTATCGACAATGTGTTGTCTTTCGACGTCGGCGGGACCACTGCAAAACTCTGCCTGATCGACAACGCGCGCCCGCAGACGTCGCGGCAGTTCGAAATTGCCCGCGCGGCGCGGTTCATCAAGGGTTCGGGAATGCCGGTGCGTATTCCCGTGATCGAGATGATCGAAATTGGCGCGGGCGGAGGGTCAATCGCCGGGGTGGATCGGCTGGGGCGGCTGACCGTAGGACCCAAATCCGCCGGGTCAGAACCCGGCCCCGTGGCTTTTGGTCGGGGCGGCACCGAACCAACAGTAACCGACAGCGACATCACCTTGGGCTATATCGTACCCGACACCTTCGCCGAAGGGTTTATCCAGATCGACCCCGAAGCGTCCAAAGCAGCGCTCACCAGAACCATAGGTACCAAGTTGGATACCGATGCTATCGGCGCGGCAGATGGTGTCAGCCGGATCGTCGATGAAAGCATGGCCAGCGCGGGCCGTATGCATGCGGTGGAATCTGGCAAGGACCTTGGGCCACGCACGATGATAGCGTTTGGCGGCAACGGCCCGCTGCATGCCAGCCGAGTGGCCCGATCCGCCGGGGTCAGCCGCATTGTGATCCCGCCCAACCCGGGCGTCGGATCTGCGGTCGGCTTCCTGTTCGCTTCGGTCAGCTTTGAAATTGTCCGGTCCCGCTATTCCCTGCTGGAAACATTGGACCTGGGCGGGATCAACGCCCTGTTTGCCGACATGATCACCGAGGCCAGCGACGTCGTGGCCCAAGGCGCAGGCGACGCGCCAACTGAAACACAACGCACAGCCTTCATGCGCTACAACGGTCAGGGTCATGAGATCGAGATCGCCCTCCCCGATCGCGACTTGACGGCAGAGGATATCCCACCGCTGATCACCGCGTTCGAGGCGGAATACCGCAAGCAGTTTTCGCGCCCGGTGCCAGGGATGCAGATCGAGATCCTGAACTGGGCAGTACGTGTTGCAAATCCGGATACGGATGTGCCTGAATTGCCGGAAACGCCACCCCTGACAACAATCACCCCAGGCCAGACCCGCCCGATCATATGTGACGTGGATGGCCACCAAAAACAGGCCGGTTTTGTACCACGCGATACCCTGAAGCCGGGCGACCGCGTCCGCGGACCGGCGTTGATCACAGAACCGCAGACCACCACTTTGGTTTCGGCCGATTTCTCGGCACATGTTGATGCCATTGGAAACCTTGTCCTGATCCAAGACCAGAAAGGAGGCGCATAATGACCGCCGACATATCTGCCGCCCGCCTACAAGTGATGTGGAACCGCCTTCTTGCGGTGGTCGAAGAGCAAGGCCAAACCCTTATCCGGGCAGCGTTTTCGCCCATTGTGCGCGAATGCGGTGATATCTCAGCCGGGATCTTCGACGCCTCTGGCCGGATGCTGGCGCAAGCGGTCACCGGCACGCCCGGCCATATCAACACGATGGCCGAAGCCGTGATGCACCTGCGCGACCAGTTCCCTGTTCAGACAATGAAGCCCGGCGATATCTACATGACTAACGACCCTTGGCTAGCTTCGGGGCACCTAAACGATTTCCTGCTGATGATGCCAGCGTTCAAAAACGGCAAGGTCATCGGCTTTACCTCGTGCACCTCGCATCTGGTGGACCTTGGAGGTCTGGGCATGGGCCCTGAAGGCTCGGATATCTACGACGAGGGCCTGCTGATCCCTCCCTGCAAACTGGTCGACGAAGGTGTGCCCAACGCCCTGCTGCTGGATATCGTCCGCGCCAACAGCCGCGAACCGATTGCGAATGAGGGTGATATCTACGCTCTGATCGCCTGCTGCGAGGCCGGAGTGACCCGCCTGCTGGATATGATGGAAGAATTCGACATCGACGATCTGGATGCGTTGGGCAGTTATATCATCGACACGTCCCGCCGCGGCACGCTTGAGGCCATCGCCGAGGTGCCGGAAGGCATCTACAAGAACATGCTGAAGATGGACGGTTATGAGAATGAGTTGGAATTGCATGCGACCCTGACAGTCAGCAAACAGGGCATGCATGTTGATTTTGCGGGAACCTCGGGCTGTTCGCGCAAGGGTATCAACGTACCGCTCAACTATGCCACGGCTTACACCGTCTTTGCCCTGCGTTGCATCGTTGGTTCGGACATCCCCAATAACGCTGGATCGCTGGAACCTTTTACCGTCGACGGACCAAAGGGTTGTATCCTGAACGCGCAGCGGCCCGTTCCAGTGGCGATGCGACACACATTGGGACAAGTGACGCCCGATCTGGTTTTGGGATGCCTGCATCAGGCCCTGCCCGATGAGGTTCCAGCCGAAGGCGCGTCCTGCATGTTCGATTTGCCGATGCGCCACGCTCCCGAAGTTGCCCGTGACGGCGGGCGCGAGTTCGCCGTTGAACCGGTCCACAACGGTGGCACCGGCGCACGACCACATGCGGACGGCCTGTCGGCCACCGCCTATCCTTCGGGCGTGTTTGGATCGCAAGTCGAGATCACCGAAAGCGTGGCGCCGGTCACCATCTGGCGGCGCGAGCTGCGCCCCGATTCCGGTGGTGCAGGCAAGTATCGCGGCGGTCTCGGTCAACGGATCGAGATGACCTCGGCCAATGATGCGCCCTTCCTCGTGTTCCTGTCGGTTGAACGTCTGAAGTTCCCCGCTCTTGGTCGTATGGGCGGACAGCCCGGCGCACCCGGGCGCATTCGCTTCCGCGACGGTGAAAGCGACATTCCCGGCAAAGGTGAACTGCGCGTCGAACCGGGTGATTACCTTATCTTTGAAACACCCGGCGGCGGCGGCTTTGGCGACCCGGCCGAGCGCGATCCCAATGCTGTTGCGCTGGACCTCAAACGTGGGTTTATCAGTAACGCGGGTGCGAAATCCTACGGAGATGTCTCATGATCCGCCCCGTTCCCCACGTCGGTGCGATGGCGGCCTATGCGCTGGCTGATCTTGGTGACCAGCAAACGATCTCGCTGGCGCAAAACGAAAGCGCGTTTCCGGCAAGCCCTGCATCCATTGCGGCGGGAAAGGCCGCGATGGGCGAACTGCCGCTCTATCCCGACCCTGAATGGCCCAACCTGCGCGCGGCGATCGTCGAAGTGCACGGGTTGGACCCTGCGAGAATCCTTTGCGGCGCGGGCTCGATGGAGCTGATCGGATGTCTGATCCGAGCCTATGCCGGACCGGGCAACCGGGTACTGGGTACTGACTACGGCTACGCTTTCGTCGCCTCGGCATCAGCCCAGGTGCAGGCGGACTACGTCAAGGCGCGCGAAGTCGACCTGACCGTTTCGATTGACGATACTCTTGACGCGGTTACTCCAGAGACGCGGATCGTCTTTGTCTGCAATCCCGGCAATCCCACCGGCACGTTGATCCCGAACTCGGACATCCAGCGACTGCGGGACGAACTGCCCGCAGATGTGATGCTGGTCGTGGATCAGGCCTATGCTGAATTTTCCGACCAAACCCATAACCCAGCCGAGATTTTCGCGCTTGCTGATCGGGGCGACACGGTGGTCCTGCGCACGTTCTCCAAGGCTTACGGTCTTGCCGGTGCGCGCGTGGGTTGGGGTTACTTTCCGGCTGAAATCGCAAGTGAGCTGCGCAAGCTGCTTAATCCAAACAATATCTCCATCGCTGCCCAAGCCGCAGCATCCGCCGCGATGCGCGATCAGCCCCACATGAAGGATGTGGTTTCCCGGACAGCCAAAATCAGAGACCGGTTTGCCCAAGACTGTCGGGCCTTGGGTCTGGCCGTTCCTGAAAGCCATACCAATTTCGTGCTATTGCGCTTTGCTTCTGTCGAAGACGCAAAACGTGCAGATGCAGCCCTGCGCGCCGATAACCTGTTGATGCGCGGCATGGGGGGTTATGGCCTGAGCGACTGCCTCAGGGCTACGATCTGCCAAGCCCCAATCATGAATCGCTGCCTGACCGCCCTGAAAGGAGTGTTGAGATGACCGAAACACGAACCGCGGCCAAAATCGGTGTTCTGGTACCCTTCACCAACACGAACCTAGAGCCGGATCTGGAGTTGATGAGACCGCCGAACACCACGGTCCATTTCCAACGCATGGGTGGGTATGACGTGGATGAGATTCCCGGCTCGGACCAAATGGCGGGTCTGGGGGCCTCGGATATCAGCCACGACCTGCGCATGATCTCAGGCGTGCGTCCGGATGCGGTGCTGTATGGTTGCACCTCGGCCACTCTGACCCACGGACCCGCCTTTGACACGGATCTGGCGGATCAGATCAAAGCGGGCTCGGGCGCGATTTCCCTGACGGCGGCGGGCGCTCTGATAGAGGGGATCAAGGCAGTCGGCGCAACACGTGTCGGTTTCTCATCCCCTTATCTGGGTGAGATCAATGTTCAGGCCATCGATTTCATGGCCCTAAATGGAATCGAAACCGTCAGATGCGCCGACGTGGGCCGCGAACTGGGCAATTATGGTCAGGGCGAGCTGACCCCTGACGAGGTATTTGACCTGGCCTGTCAGGCCGATCATCCCGACGCGCAGGCGATTGTCCTGAGCTGTACCGATATGCGTTCGGTTGAGGCGATAGACCGTATCGAGGCGGCTTTGGACAAACCGGTCGTCACGTCCAATCAGGCAATGATGTTTGGCTTGATGAAGGCCCTGAACCTGCCCCGTCACGACGCCCTGCCCGGGCGTCTATTCGATAGGTTTTAAAACAGAGCGGGGCACGGAACCATCCCTGCCCCGATTAACCTTAGGGTTCTCCGCTGCCAATTTCTTCGCGACGCTTGGCGATATAGGCGTCCAGCTCTTCGCGTATTGCGGGGTCCATTTCTGGTGCCTGATACTCACGCAAGGCCTGCTGCCAGATATCCGTCGCCCGCTGCAGCGCGTCCTTTGCACCCGCGGCTTCCCAGTTTTCATAGTTCTGCCAGTCAGACAGCATCGGGCTGTAGAACGCGGTCTCATACCGGGCCATCGTGTGATCGGTACCAAAGAAATGCCCCCCGGTCGGCACTGATTTGATAGTGTCCAGACCCAGTTCTTCGGCGTTGAACTTCATCGGCTTGAGGAACTCCATCATGTTTTGGATGATTTCGACGTCCATTATGAATTTCTCATACGAGGCAGTCAGGCCGCCCTCAAGCCAACCCGCTGCGTGATAAACGATATTCGCGCCGCCGAGAACCGCGCCCCAGGTGGCCATCATCGTCTCATACGCGGCCTGCAAATCCACCACATTCGACGCGTTGGCATTTGAGGTCCGGTAGGGAATCCCATAGCGCCGCGCCAATTGACCACCGACGATATTGGCCTTGGCGTTTTCCGGTGTCCCAAAAGCCGGCGCGCCAGACTTCATGTCCACGTTCGAGGTAAACGAGCCATACATGACCGGCGCACCCGGATTGACGAGCTGGGTCAGTACCACCCCGAACAAGGCTTCGGCATTCTGTTGCGCCAACGCGGCCGGCAGAGTAACGGGCGTCATCGCCCCCATCAGCGTAAAGGGCGTCACGGTCACAGGCTGGCCGTATTCCGCCATCGCAATCAGCCCGTCCCCCATCGCGTCATCGAACAAACGCGGAGAGTTGACCGAAATTATAGTAATCACGCCCGGATCACCCTGCATCTCTTCGGGTTTTTGACCGCGCGAAATGGCCATCATATTGATGCCATCCATTGCCCGGCCGCGACCGATGGCAGTGCAGTGAAAACTCAGATCACTGTAGGTCAAATTGGCGTTGTAGGTATCAAGATGGCGGTTGTTGGCAGGCATCTCAATCGGGGCCATCACCTGATTTCCAATCAGGTGTATTGCGTTGAAATGGTGAGCCAAACGGATGAAGTTGCAATAGTCCTCATAGTTCCCCTGACGACGACCATTGATACAGTCATGAACGTTCGGAGGCCCCGCAACCAATCCAAAGTTCACATGATTGCCGCCCAATGTGATCTGCTTGGATCGATTCCGGGACGTCAAAGTGAATTCACGTGGCACCGTTTTCAGCGCTTCGAACACAAGGCTTTCATCTATGCGGATGGTTTTGGTGTCCCGGTCAACGATTGCTCCGGCACGTTCGAACAGGTCGATCACGTTGTCGCCCATAACGCGGATGCCTGCCTCGGATAGGATCCTGATGGATGTAGCGTGCAACTGATCCATCTGCTCGGGGTTCAGTATCTCGAACGGAGGGTACTCGTTGCGAATTTGCTGCCATGGCAGTTGGTCGATACCGGCTGTGCCACGCCCGGATTTCCCCCGTCGCCCGCCTCCACGTCTGTCCCGTGCCATGTTCTGTCTGCCCCCGTACCGGATCTGATTTAGTGCCTTACACAGCCTGCAAGGTAGCAGCCTCAGATCGCCATTTTTGTCACTTGCCGACGCTTCCGTGTCGCAAAAGGATCATGATGGGTCGGATTGAAAAAGAGGCAGCCATTAGGGACGGCCGACCCAGAATTTACGCGCCCACTCGAAGCCCTGCCGCTTATTATACCTTGCGGATGTCGTTCGCGGACAAGATGCACTCCTGCTGTGTTTCCTATGGAGTCTTCAAACACACGGAGACAGCCCGCTGATGATGCACCTGCCCCACCTCACTTTCCTTCGGTCGTTCGAGGCCGCCGCCCGGCATCTGAGCTTTACCAGCGCCGCCGAAGAACTGAACTGCACACAATCAGCTGTCAGCAACCATGTACGATCGCTTGAAGAGTTTATTCAGCGCCCTTTGTTTGTCCGCCACGCCCGTTCACTGTCCTTGACGAACGTGGCCGAGGCTTACTTGCCGTCCGTGCGCCACGCACTGCAGGAAATCGATGTTGCCACTCGATCCGTAAGTCAGCGACCGCACACCCGGAAAGTGGTGATCTCGTGCCCCTTCAGCCTGGCCGAGAACTGGCTTCCCGATGTGATCCGCGATTTCAACACGACGCACCCTGACATTGATTTGACCGTCCACGGAACCGTTTGGAGCGACGTCGAGCCGAGCGTGTCGGATTTGTCGATCACGATCCACCATGTTGACGAAGCGTCTCCGGACATGACCAAGCTGTGGACGGAAAAACTGACGGTTGTCTGCGCACCAGACTACCAGATCAACGGGAAACCGCTGCGCGATCCCAGCCAGCTAAGGGACGCCCATCTGATCCACATCCTTGGACGACCTGCCTATTGGGAACTGGTCCGAACCTATTTCGACCTGACCGAACTGAGCCTGACCCACGGGCTGCGAACAAATGCCTCAAACCTAGCGATGGAGATGGCGTCGCGTTCTGTAGGCTGCGTGGTCTTACCAAAGTCCCTGACCCGGTCGTTTATTGACCGGAGCCTTTTGATCGAGCCCTTCGGCATCGAAATCACCAGCCCATGGGCCTATTACTTCGCAGCACGCGAGAAGTTCCCGACGCCTTCAGTTCAGCTCTTTCAGAACTGGGTTCTCAAGGCCGCAGCGGACCTGAAACAGGTGCAGGTTTAAGAAATACCGCCCCGTCGCCTCAAAAGCGGCGACAGGTCGAACGTCAAATCCTGGTCTGGCGTTGCCACCCAATAAGGCTGAAACAGGCAAACAAAATTGCGGCGACGCAAACGATGGACGGGCCTGCGGGCGTGTCAAAGATGTAAGCCCCTCGCAACCCAGCAACGGCCGAAGTTGCGCCTATCGCGGCCGCGATCAAAGCCATCGATTCCGGTGACCGCGCCAGACTGCGCGCGGCCGCTGCCGGTATGATCAGCATAGCTGCGATCAGCAAAATCCCAACGACCTTGATTGCAACGGCCACCGTAATCGCCAGGGCCAGCGTCAGGATCAACTGCTCGCGCTTGGGGTCGAACCCACTGGCATAAGCCAGCTCTTCGTTCAGTGTTGCCGTCAATAACTGCGACCATCGCCATGCAATCAATGCAACGACCAAGGCAGCGCCGCCCCAGATTACGATCAGATCTGAGCGAGATACGGAAAGTATGTCCCCGAAAAGATAGGCCATCAAATCGATGCGAATACCGGACAGGAATGAAACAGCTACAAGGCCAAAAGCCAGCGCCGAATGCGCCATAACACCCAGCAACGTGTCCATCGCATACCCTCGGCCACTCAACAGTGTCACAGTCAGCGCCATCACGAGTGCAATCGCCAGAGCACCCGGAAAGATGGGCATCTGAAGGGTCAACGAAAGTGCCACCCCCAGAATTGCGGCATGCGCCGTCGCATCCCCAAAATACGCCATCCTGCGCCACACGACAAAGCAGCCCAAGGGCGCGGCGGCAAAGGCAACACCCACGCCTGCCAGCGTGGCTCGGGTCATAAAATCATCAAGCATTATTCAGCCGCTTCCTGAGGGTTTGAACCATGGTCATGATCGTGGTCGTGGTCGTGATCATGATCGTGCCGGTAAAGAGCCAGAGCTCCGCCTGTGCCGGTGCCGAACAGCGCCCGGTACTCCGGAGCCGAGGCCACGACTGCTGGCGATCCTTCGCAACAGACGTGACCGTTCAGACAGATTACCCGGTCCGATGCGCTCATCACCACGTGGAGTTCGTGGCTGATCATGATAATGGCACAGCCGGTCTCCTGCCGGACGGCTTCGATCTGACGGTAGAACGCGGCCGAACCGGGTTGGTCCAAACCTTGGGTCGCCTCATCCAGCAGCAGGATTTCGGGCCGATTGATCAACGCCCGCGCAAGCAGCACGCGCTGGAATTGTCCACCCGACAATTGTGACATCTGCCGTTTCATCAGATCTGGCACACCGGCTGTTTCCAAAGCATCCGCACAGTCTTTTTGTGAAGCGCGATGAGTCAGCCGCATGAAGCGTTCGACCGAAATTGGCAAAGTTGGATCGATATGCAGCTTTTGCGGAACGTACCCGATTTTCAGACCCGGTTTGCGTGTAACCTGCCCAGCCGATGGTTTCGTCGCGCCGATGATGGCGCGCAACAGGCTTGTCTTGCCTGATCCGTTCGGGCCGACAATGGTCACGATCTCACCGGGCTCGACCCCCATGTTGACACGTTGCAACACGGTATTTGCCCCATAGCTTACGCTGAGGTCTTCTACGGTAATCAGGTTCATTTCTACGCCTTTTCGGTGCAGTCGGGGCAAACACCTTCGGCTTCTACAACTGTCCGTTCGATCTCGAAACCCACAGCTCGCGCGGCCGCACCCAATGCACCTTTGGCCGGAGTGGAATGCGCCTCGGCAACGGCGTCACATTTTCTGCAGATCATGAAGGCCGGGGAATGCGACGCGCCCGGATGCGAACAAGCCACAAAGGCGTTCAGGCGCTCGATCTTGTGGACAAACCCGTTCTCGACCAGAAAATCCAGCGCGCGATAAGCGACCGGTGGCTGCGAGCCGAACCCGGCGTCACGCAACCGATCAAGGATCGCGTAGGCCCCAAGCGCGCGATGTTCCTGAAGCAGCATTTCCAACACCTTGCGACGCACGGGCGTCAGGCGCCGACCTTCCTCTTTGCACCGAGCTTCGGCGATGGACAGGCTGCTTTCGACACAATGCGCATGGTCATGCTTCTGAAACCCGACCAGGCCGGTGTCCTCAGAAATCGCAGGGGTCGTCTCACTTGTCATGTTATTCCATATCATGTATGCCGCTCGCAACGTTATAAAATCACACAGAGGGTTAGATGTCCAGAAAGCTTCTTCCTGTTTCGATCACGGCTGCGTTGTTGGGCGGCACAGCAATGGCGGAAGTTCCGAACGTTGCGGTTGATATTGCACCGGTTCACTCACTGGTCGCGCGCGTGATGGAAGGTGTCGGCACACCGAACCTGATTGTGCAACCCGGTGCCTCGCCACATGAATACAACCTGCGCCCCTCTGAGGCGGCAGCATTGCAGGATGCGAATCTGGTGTTCTGGGTTGGCGAGGATCTGACCCCTTGGATGGAAGGTGCGATCGACACGCTAAGCGACGGCGCAACGGTCACAGCACTGCTTGAGGCCGACGGCACAACTCTGCTGGACTTCCGCGAAGGCGCGCTGTTCGAAGCGCATGACCACGGCTATGATGATCACGACGATCACGGGCATGACGAGCATGACGAAGACAAAGACCACGACCACGCTGATCATGAAGATCACGACCACGGCGACGAACATGCCGAAGGCGAGGGCCACGATCACAAGGATGAACACGGCCACGACGATCACGCCGAAGGTGATGACCACGATCACGAGGACCATGAGGACCACGCTGGTCACGATGACCACCACGGTCATGACCACGGGGAACATGATCCCCACGCCTGGCTATCCCCAGAGAATGCCAGCGCCTGGCTGAACGTTATCGCCGCACAGCTTTCCGCAGCGGACCCGGACAACGCGGGGGCCTATTTTGCAAACGCGGCAGCCGCGCGTGAAGAGATGGCGGCCTTGTCTGCCGAGGTCGCCGCAACACTGGACGCGGTTCGCGGTGGAAACTTTATCGTGTTCCACGACGCCTATCAGTACTTTGAGAACGCTTTTGACTTCCCCGCATCCGGCGCGATTTCGATCGGAGACGCATCCGACCCAAGCCCCGCCCGGATCGCAGAGATTCAGGGCCGCATCCGGGATGAAGGGATCAAGTGTGTCCTATCCGAGCCGCAATTCAATGCTGGCCTTGTAGCCACCGTCATGGAAGGAACCGAGGCAAACACAGCTGTGATTGACCCATTGGGTTCGGACCTGGAAGCTGGCGCAGCCTTGTACCCTCAGGTGATCCGCAACATCGCGACAAACCTGGCCGAATGCCTCTAACGAAATTGGTCAGCCCGTTTGGTGTGTAAATCAGGAACGGGCTGAATTTCGCCGGGAACAACGGTTGACCGAAAAATTGTTCCCGGCGCTCGACTATGGTGGCTGTTTACCTAAGCTGCCAGGGTCTTCATCGCGCCAAGGAACTGCGCGACTTCGGCAACGCTGTTGTAGTGGCACATCGACACGCGAACGCAGCTATCCATGCCCAGTGGCGTCAGGATGTTCCCTGAATAATGGTCAGCCTTGCGCAGATGGGTGCGGATCCCCTGCTCATTCAACGCCCGCACAACGTCGGCAGATGGCACGCCATCGACCACCAGAGACACCAGACCTTCGCGCGCCGGATTGTCGACACCGCCCAGAATGGTCACCTTCTCCATCTCGGCCAGACCGGGCAGATTGCCGGTCCCGTGGATCATTGCATCAGTCAGCGCCTTTTCCTGTTCATGAATCGCTTCGCCCGCTGCTAGGAACCGCTCTCGCCGATCGGTCGAGTCGGTAACCTGCGACCCCAACCATTCGAAATAGCTGACGACATCAGACATGGTCGCGTATGAACCGGTGTCACGTGTGCCCATCTCCCAGTTTTCGGCCGGACCATCGATCAAGCTGTTGTGCGGCAACGCCGTTAGCCGGTCCGAGATCCAGGCCACCCCGTAGCCATGGCGCGAAAACACCTTGTATGGCGAAATCACATAACCATCGACGTCATACGCAGTCAGGTCGATCCGGCCATGTGCGGCGTGCTGGATGCCATCTACGATGATGTAGCAATCAGGCGACACGGCGCGGATGGCCGCTGCGACCGCTTCGACATCAACGCCCATCCCGGTGACCGGCGATGTATGGACGACGGTTGCCACTTTGGTGTCTGGCGTGACAAGCGCGGCATAACCTTCAGCTGATACCGTACCGGTTGCGTCGTCGTGCTCGACCAGAACATGGCTTTGGCCAGCGATCCCCGCCCAACGAGCGCAAGCGCTGCGGGTCGCAGGATGCTCTAGCGTGGTGCCCAGAACCTGCCCCGGCCCGGTTGCCAGACAGGCGTTCATGATCAGGCGGAACAATAGTTCTGTTCCGCTTTCGCCCACAAAGAATTGACCGCCGGGCGCGTTCATGAACGCAGCCATATCTGCCTTGGCCTGATTGATTACCCGAACCAACTCGTGGCTACCCGGATTGTCGCGCCCCTGATTGTCGGGGATTGCCGCATAGGCCTGCGAGGTTTCAACCACAGAATTCAGCGTCAACGCGCCACCAGCATTTTCAAAGAATATGCGCGGCCCCTGCTGCGGGCAGTGGTCTATCTGAGCAAACCGGTCACGGATTTGCTGAAGCAATTCGTCATTGATCTGGGGCATTGGGGCTCACGCGTGCAAATGTTCTGTTTCGACAACGTATATGTGAACCGGCACAGTTTTCGCACAAAGAATTCGGGGGCTGAGCGGTAAATTTTTGTTGTAGCTTGCGACAGTTGGGTGACACCAACGCGTAACGTGGCTGCCGGATTCGCGACGTGAGGTCATCGGCTTGATTTATTGACGATAAGGGGCGGCCCGCATACGACAGAAAATAATCGGTCCTGAACCGGGCCTTGGATTGCACGCCTGCCAGCGGCGATCCCACACCCCAAAATCAAAAGCGGCAAAGTTTCCGCTGGAACCCCAAGGACTTACCTCATGACCGACAACATTATCATCAACACCCAGGATCGCGTCACTACGGTTACTATTTCCCGTGAGGAAAAGAAGAACGCGATTACATTTGCGATGTACACGGCGATGGCAGAAGCCATTGAAGACTATGGGCGCACAGACGAGGCCCGTGCGCTGGTGATCACGGGGACCGGGGACATGTTCACTGCCGGCAATGACCTGCAGGACTTCATGGGTGGTGGCGTCCCTTTGGGGAGCGGTGAGAACCCTATTGTTCGGTTCCTGAACGCCATCCGGGATTGCCCCAAGCCGTTGATCGCAGCGGTCAACGGGGCGGCAATTGGAATTGGCCTGACGATGTTGCTGCACTGCGATCTGGTCTATGCAGGCGAAAGCGCCACGTTCAGCGCTCCGTTCGCGCAGTTGGGTCTGGTACCCGAAGCGGGATCTTCGATGCTGTTGCCTGCGTCCGTTGGTATGGCAGTTGCCAATGATGTTCTGCTCGCCGGTCGGGTCCTGACAGCGACAGAGGCGCTGAACCATGGGCTTGTCGCACGTGTGTTTGCCGATAATGACCTTGCGGCCAACGCCCAGCAGATCGCCGCGCAGATTGCCGGTTCCTCCCCCGCCGCGCTGAAGAAATCCAAAGCGCTGATCCGTCGCCAACGAGACGAAATCGCCGGTCATATGAGCGCAGAAATTCAGGTTTTTGCAGAGCAACTGCAGTCCGCCGACTTTGCCGAAAGCGTCGCGGCCAAACTGCAGAAAAGGACACCAAGCTATGGGTAAGCTGCTTATGCCTCAGATGCGCACGCTACAAACGGCCAGATCAATGCCCCTCAAATGAGCCCAGAGCTTTCTGCAACAGATTTTTTTGATCTGCGGAACCTTCGCAGAAAAAGGTAACCTGCAGCCTCGACTCAAAAGGCCTTCGCGAGGCGGCGTGATTAAATTTCGAATCAGGGCTGGTCAATCCCGACTGGCGATGGAATCAGTGCGCATCAGCAAATTTTGATTCGCTCAGACAGGCTTGTACTGGCATTGCCCGGGCGTTTTTTGTGGCTTTCCGGTGGAGCCCCACCCAACGCCACGCGAAGTCAGAGGAAAAGCATGGGCCTGACCTGCTATGACGTAATGGTACCGCCCGAGGTACAAAAAACCATTCTGCCCGACGAAAGCGTCGCCACAGCCTTCAACATTATCCGCTGCAGCCGCGCACGGTTTTTGCCCGTGGTGGACTCCGATGGAACTTATGTTGGCGTGTTCACCGCACCAACGCTGTTGAAGCTGATCCTGCCAAAGGCCGCAACCATTGGCCTGAATGATGATGCATCGCGCGTCGCCATCGACTCGCTGAGCTTTATGAACCTGACTCGGGACGATTTCGAACAGCAGCTTGACCGGCTCAAAACCGAGAAGGTTCGTGACAACATGTCAAGACCGTCGAACATCCCCGTGGCCGCCCCTGACACGCCGGTGATGGAAGGCATCTTCCTGATCTACAAGTACAAACGGCACGTGATCCTTGTTGAGCCCGAGACCAAGCGTTTCGTTGGCACTGTCAGCGCCAATTCGCTTCTGGACCGCGCACTCAGCTAACCCCATACAAACCGGACTAATACCTTGGCAACGCATTCGACGTCACACGGAGAGACCGCCCTCTCTGTTCCACAACTATTGGGAATCGATCCCCTTTGGGTCGCAACAGGCATTCTGATCCTTGTCTATGCCGTCCTGATCACCGAAAAGGTCAACCGCGCCATTCTGGCCATGCTGGGCGCATCACTGATGGTCCTGTTTGGCATCATCAACCAAGAGCAGGCCGTGGCCGGGGTTGATTCCAATACTCTGGCCCTGCTGATCGGCATGATGGTGATCGTAGGCATCACCAGCAAATGCGGCCTGTTCCAGTATGTGGCGATCAAGGCCGCCAAAGCGGTGAAGGCAAATCCTACCGGTATTCTGATCATGTTGACCCTGATCACAGCAGTTTTCTCGGCGCTGCTGGACAACGTAACCACCGTCCTGCTGATTGCTCCAATTACGCTGCTGATTACCGAAGCGCTGGAAACGCGGGTGTTTCCGTTCTTTATCGCTGAAATCCTGGCGTCGAACGTCGGCGGCACCGCCACCCTGATCGGTGACCCGCCCAACATTATCATCGGCTCGGCCGCTGGATTGAGCTTTAACCAGTTTGTGGTGAACCTCGCCCCGATTTCGGCCATTTGTCTGGTTGTTCTGACCGGCATTATCTATCTGATGAACCGCAAGGAACTGGCCAGAATTCCGAAGTCCGCAAGCGAGCGGATCATGGGATTCAACGAATCCGAAGCGGTCACCGATGTTCCTTTGATGATCAAATCGCTGTCCGTTCTGGCATTGGTCCTGCTTGGCTTCACCTTGGGCCATAGCTACGGCATTCAGCCGGGCACTTCGGCGCTGGCCGGTGCAGGCCTGCTGATGCTGCTGGCCTACGGTCATCAGCACGGCGAAGAACAGACCGAGTCCGTGCACCACATCTTTGGTGAGGTGGAATGGGTAACGATCTTTTTCTTCGGCGGCCTGTTTGTCATCGTTGCCGGGGTCGAGCACGTCGGACTGCTGGCCTTCTTCGGGGAAAAAGTTCTGGAGCTGACCCAAGGCGACATGATGTGGACGGCGTTCTTCATCTTCTGGGCCTCAGGCATCCTGTCGGCCATTCTGGATAACATCCCATTCGTTGCCACAATGATCCCGCTGATTGAATCCACCGCCGACACCTTCGGTGGCAAGGACGCGATTGAGCCGCTGTGGTGGTCGTTGGCACTTGGGGCCTGTCTGGGCGGCAACGGCACCCTGCTGGGTGCAAGCGCCAACCTGACCGTGGCTGCATTCGCGGAAAAGGCCAAGCAACCCATCGGCTTTATCGCCTTTGCCAAAATCGCATTCCCGATCATGATCCTGACCCTGATGATCGCGAACGTGTATATCTGGCTGCGCTACTTCTGATCTTGCGGCCCTTTGGACCATTCACCTTTCTGGTTCATAGGGCCCAAGCCTTCACAAGGTCGATGGCGTCGTCGAATATGGTTGTCTTTCGACCCAATCCCTCCTAGTGACACCTTTACCTCGGGGTGCGCGGCCTGCCGCGCTGAGATGCCATTGGCGAACCCGTAGAACCTGAACCGGCTAGAACCGGCGGAGGGAAGGGTTGCGGTTTCATCCATCCTTGCCCTCTCGCCGCAATGGAGGATGACATGAAACATCTGCTGATTGCTGCGGGAATCCTGAGTGCAACGTCGGCCATCGCCGCCGACAAACCTCAGTTGACCGTTTACACCTATGACAGCTTTGTATCTGACTGGGGCCCCGGCCCGCAGGTCAAAGAAGCGTTCGAAGCTGTATGCGAATGCGAGCTGAACCTCGTTGGCGTTGAGGACGGCGCGGCCCTGCTGTCGCGTATCCGGCTTGAGGGCGAAAACTCGGATGCCGATGTGGTTCTGGGTCTGGATACCAACCTGATCACTGCGGCAAAGGAAACCGGCCTGTTTGCGCCCAACCCTGTCTCCGCGGAATTCGCGCTGCCGATCGAGTGGTCGGACGACACATTCACACCCTATGACTGGGGCTACTTTGCCTTTGTTCACAACGCTGACGCCACCGCACCCGCCAATTTCCGCGAGCTGGCCGACAGCGACACCAAGATCATCATCCAGGATCCCCGCTCATCCACACCCGGCCTGGGCCTGCTGATGTGGGTCAAAGCGGCCTATGGCGATGAAGCGCCCGAGATTTGGGCGGGCCTGGCCGACAACATCGTGACCGTCACCAAAGGCTGGTCCGAAGCCTATGGCCTGTTCTTGGAAGGCGAGTCCGATATGGTTCTCAGCTACACCACGTCGCCAGCCTATCACCTGATCGCTGAAGAAGATGCCAGCAAGGCAGCTGCTGCCTTTGACGAAGGCAACTATTTGCAGGTCGAAGTGGCAGCAAAGCTGGCTGGGACAGACCAACCTGAACTGGCCAATAAGTTCCTGAATTTCATGGTAACAGACGCATTCCAGCAAATCATCCCGACGACCAACTGGATGTATCCTGCCGTTACCCCGGCGGATGGCCTGCCAGAAGGGTTCGACACCCTGACCGTGCCAGCCAAATCCTTGCTGTTCTCACCCGATGAAGCCGCCGCGGTGCGGGATCAGGCACTGGCTGAATGGCAGAACGCGCTCAGCCAATAAGCGCATGGCCGGGCATCGGTGCAGCGGCGCTGGTCGCTGCGCTGATCCTGGGCACTCTTGCAGCGGTCGCCCTGCGTGCTGAGACAAGCGGCGGGTTCAGCCCCGCCGACTGGGCGGCGCTGCGGTTCACGCTGACTCAGGCCATACTGTCCGCTTTGTTCAGCGTCGCGCTAGCCGTACCGGTGGCACGAGCTTTGGCCCGTCGGCGGTTCCCGGGTCGCCGTGCGTTGATTGCCCTTTTGGGCGCGCCGTTCATCCTCCCGGTCATAGTGGCTATCCTCGGTCTGCTGCAGGTCTTTGGCCGGTCGGGATGGATTTCTGACGTTCTAGGTGTTTTCGGCCTGCCGCCCATTCGGATTTATGGTTTGCATGGGGTTGTTCTGGCCCATGTGTTCTTCAACCTTCCTCTGGCCACCCGCCTTGTGTTGCAGGCTTGGCAAGAAATTCCCGCCGAACGCTTTCGATTGGCCGCCCAACTTGGCTGCAACGGCATGGCGATGTTCCGCCTGATCGAATTGCCGATGCTCAAACGGACGTTGCCGGGCGTGATCGCTGTGATCTTCGCAATCTGCCTGACCAGCTTCGCCGTCGCCCTGACGCTGGGCGGAGGACCTCGGGCAACCACAATAGAACTGGCAATATATCAGGCCTTTACCTACGACTTCGACCTTGGCCGCGCCGCGCTTTTGTCGGCCCTGCAGTTGGCTTTGACCGCAGCAGCAGCTCTGGCTGCGCTGAGGTTTTCGCGGGGCGACGGGTTTGGCACGGGTCTAGATCGCGCCTTGCAACGCTGGGACGGCGGGGCACCCGCTCTGGACGCCTTTTGGATCGCGGCAGCCGCTGCCTTTCTGCTTTTGCCCTTGGCTTCCGTCGTGATCTCAGGGCTGGCCGGGGTATTTGACATGCCTGCGCTGGTGTTTCGCGCGGCGCTTACGTCTGTCTTCGTTGCCGCAGCCAGCACGCTCATTTTGTTGGTTCTAGCCCTGCCCATGGCCACCGCCGTCGCAAGTGGGAGGCATGGACTGGTTGAACTGAGCGGCATCCTTGGACTGGCCGCCTCACCTCTGGTTATTGGCACCGGCCTGTTCATTCTGATCCGGCCTGTTGTGAACCCGACCATGTTGGCATTACCCGTTACCGCCCTGGTGAATGCCGCGATGGCCCTGCCCTTCGCATTGCGCATTCTGGTGCCTGCCGCAAAGGACATTACCGCCAGACACGGACGTCTGGCATTGTCACTCAACATGGGGAAATGGACGTACTTCCGCCGTGTTCTGGTGCCGCGCATGCGTCCTCAAATCGGTTTTGCTGCCGGACTTGGAGCGGCCCTGTCGATGGGCGATCTTGGCGTGATCGCCTTGTTTGCTGATCCACAGATCGCCACGCTTCCCTTACAAATCTATCGTCTGATGGGAGCCTATCAGATGCAAGCCGCCGCTGGAGGCGCGCTTTTGCTGCTGCTACTGTCGATGGGCGCGTTCTGGCTTTTGGACCGAGGAGGCCGCTGGCATGCTGAAGCTTGATCGCTGCGTGATTGAAAACGGATCTTTCACCCTGAGCGCGGATATCGAGATCGAAACCGGTGCCAACGTCGCGATTATCGGCCCATCGGGTGCAGGTAAATCCACCCTTCTGGAAACCATCGCCGGGTTTCGGGACCTCAAGAAGGGCCAGATCCTTTGGGATGGCGCGCGCATTTCCAATCTGCTCCCGGGTCAGCGCCCTTTGGCAATGCTGTTTCAGGATGGGAACCTGTTTCCTCACCTTACTGCTGCGCAGAACGTCGCTTTGGGCCTGCGCCCGAACGGGCGTTTGACAACTGACGAAGAGGCCCAGGTTCTATCCGCGCTTGACCGGGTTGCTCTGCCCGGGTTTGGGGACCGCCGACCGGCAGAGCTGTCCGGCGGACAGCAAAGCCGGGTCGCACTGGCGCGCGTTCTGGTTCAACACCGCGCGCTTTTGCTTTTGGATGAGCCCTTTGCCGCTCTGGGGCCGGCTCTCAAAGCTGAGATGCTGGATTTGGTCGCCGGTCTTGTCGCCGAGACCGACACGACCTTTTTGATGGTCAGCCACGATCCGCAGGATGCACGCCGCATTGCCGGTCAGACTGTACTTGTCGCAGACGAGGTGGTACACGCGCCCGCTCAGACTGAGACACTGTTCGATAATCCTCCGCCAAGCTTGCGTGCCTATCTCGGCTCCTAGAGCTATTGGCCCACCCTTCGGCGGGAACGGGTCGAACAATGGCTATGTCTGCGTTGAAACGAACCAGCAAGCCAAATAGTGTTCAAGTATGGCCAGCAGAGACATAGACTTAGGGCGCTCCAATAACATTGCGCGCGAACGCACAAGTTCGGGCTCTGGATTGAAGATCAGAATTTCCGTCCTGCTGGCACTGACGATCGGCGGCCTCGTCGCGCTGTCGGCGGGTGCGGTGCTGTTGGTGTCGACTTACGCAAACGTGCGGAACACCACGGAACTGCTCAACACCTCTGCCGCGATGATCGTCGAGTCAATTCAGGACAACGTCTTTAGCCTTACGACTCCAATCGAAGAACTGGCCAAATCCCTGGAAGAAGACGCAAGATCGGGCGAAGTTGACCTGTCGGACACCGAGTTTCTGAAGGCGTATTTTAAGGGTGTCGCAGCCTCAGCCCCGTATCTGAGCGACCTTGCCATCGTGTACCCAGACGGAAGCCTTTTTATCACGACACATGTGACCGACCCCGGCGGACCCTCATTTGTTGCAACCAACCAACCCCCTGCGGCGGGGACACTCAGGTATCTGGAAGACGTGAAAAGCTATGATCAGCTGTTCTGGAACGAACCATTCTTCGACCAGGGACGCACGCATATCTCGGCGACCATACCCGCGTACCGGGACGGCACGTTCCTTGGGGCGATCCTTGTGTCGTCTACCGTACATCACTTCTCGGGCCTCATAAATGAGTTGGGGGGGAAATACGGGGCAACCGGGTTCATTCTGTATGGCGACAGCCGCGTTCTGGCTCATCCGAAACTTTTGAACCTGACCGGCAATGGGCTGAACGCCGACGCGCCTTTGCATTCCGTCGCCGCATTGGATGACGCGGTGATTTCACAGATGCTGACACAAGCCCCCGAGTTTCAGGGCAGTGACGGATCTTTTGATGGCTTTGTTGTCGAACGGCCAGATGGCGAGCATCTGGTCCTGACCAGCACCGTTCACGAGTTCGGCGCAGAACCCTGGGTGATCGGTCAGTATTCGCCACTAAGCGATTGGAGCAACCAATGGTCCCGGCTCAGCGACGCCGCGCTTGTCAGCGGCGGCCTGCTGTTGGCGTCCGTCATTGCGGCATTACTACTGGCAAAAAGACTTGCCGCGCCCATTCACAGATCCACTGAAGAAGCTATCAAAATCAGTGAACTGCACCTGGATCAGATCGATTATCTTCCCCCGTCTCGGGTTGCTGAATTGAACCTCCAAGCGGTGGCTTTCAACAAGATGCTGGATGGGTTGCGATGGTTTGAAACCTACTTGCCGCGCGCACTGGTACGGCAATTGCTGACCACCGAAGATCCCAACCTCGTGCAACCGCGAGAGGTCGAACTGACCGTTGTGTTTGCCGACATCGTTGGGTTTACCCCCGCGTCCGAGGCCATGACGCCACAAGCCACAGCGGACATGCTGAACCGTCACTTCGAGATCCTAAACCGTTGTATTCAAACCGAAGGCGGCACCCTCGACAAGTATATTGGTGATGCAGCGATGGCATTTTGGGGCGCTCCGCAGGAACAAATGGATCATGCCGAACGAGCGTGCAGAACGGCGTTGGCTATCAAACGGTCGCTGGCAGATGCAGAGGTGGCCTATGGCGTCAAAATCGCAGTCCACACCGGCCCACTGATCGTTGGAAACATCGGAGCAACAGACAGAACGAATTACACGGTAATCGGCGACACCGTAAACACCTGCGCACGCATTGAAACTTTGGCCGGAGACCTGCCCGGAGACGAGCAAACCAAGATATTGATCAGTGATGCTACCGCTAAACAGATCGGGTCATCGTTTGATCTGCAGGATTGCGGCGCGTTCCCGGTCAAAGGACGCTCTGGCAAGGTGCGAGTCTACAAACTGAAAGGCGGGCCAACACGGGCTTTGCCGCACGACGCGACCGAAATAGCTTAAACGTGCCGCCCAATTCACTCGGTCCGGCGCAATTGGTTTGGCGTCTTGCCGTACTCTGCCTTGAATGTCTGGGACAGCGTTGAAGTCGAGGAAAACCCGCAGGCAATTGCAACATCGATGATCGGCATTTGCGAGTGCGAGACCAGCGTCAGCGCCTTTTTCAATCGGATCTTCCGGTAAAACTTGCCCGGTGACGTACCAAGGTGCAGCATGAATTGCCGTTCCAACTGTCGGGTTGAGACACCCACGCGGCGCGCCAGAGTGGCGGTTGGCAAAGGGTGTTCCGTATTCTCTTCCATAATGCGGATGGCGTTCTGCAGTCGTTTTTCCAGAAAATTCGGATTGGCGCTAAGGCCCTTTGGCTGTTCTTGCGCATGACCGCGCACGTTGTTGAGTATCATCTGGCATGCAAGCTCGGCTCGGTCCTGCGGCTCAAGCACTTCAGACAGAATACCGATCACAGCCTCGGCGGTATGCCCGGCCCCGGCACATGTCAGCACCGTACCGTTGCGCGCGACCAAGTTGTCCGAAAGCGTCGGGAAATCTCCGACCTCACGCAGCACGCCGATATCGCGCCAATGCGCCGTAACTGGCCCGGATTGAGGTGCCGTTGCCTTGATGTATTCGCGTGCTGCGTCCGAAAACAGGGCAACTGGTCGCTTGAGTTTCTGCATCGCTCTAACGCGCCGCAACCACGCCCCTACATCGCCCATCTGACCGCCCAAAACGCACAGACAATCGCTTAGGTACTGGTCCGAAATAGTGGGGATCGCCCGCACAATCAGGTCCGAACTGCTGGACACCAGACCCGGGGTGTCGGAAGTGATCTGCCATGTAAATAGATCGCGGTTGAGAACGTCGTTTGCTGTCTGCAAAACGGCGATGACTGATGACAACTCCAAATAAGAAAATTCTGCCTGAACAAAAATCTCAAATGATATTTGTTGCTCGGTATACGATTTGCCTAAGGACAGTAACATTCGACAAGTTCTTGTTGTTCTTTGCCAATGAGATGGCCTATTTTTGAGACCGGGTCAGCCACTAGCGCAACCAGACATCAATTGGCGAGGGGCTAATCTGAACCGATAATCAGATCGAAAGCAAGTGCGAGTGCCAAACGCACTCGAAATGAGAGTGGCACGAAAAATCGATACCGAGCGGAACTGAAAACGCAGGGTCGCAAGTACCCTGCGTCAAAAAACTCTTCATTAGACTGCTTATGCAGCCGCGATCTGACCAGCTTTCTCGACCAGCACTTCTGCCTGGCGGATCGATGCGTAATCAATCAGCCGACCATCCAATGACACGGCCCCTTTTCCGGATGCCTCGGCTTCGGCCATAGCAACGAGAATACGCTGTGCTTTGGTCACTTCGGCGTCCGACGGGGACATAACCTCGTTGGCCAATGCAATCTGGCTGGGATGGATCGCCCATTTGCCCTCACACCCCAAAACAGCGGCGCGTTTGGCCGCAGCCCGGTATCCGTCCTGGTCCTGGAAATCCCCAAAAGGGCCGTCGATCGGGCGCAAACCATTCGCACGCGCCGCGACGACCATTCGGGCCAAGGCATAGTGCCACATATCGCCCCAATGGGTCAGACGTCCACCGTCTGCGTCCGCATCCGTCAGGACCGAGTAATCCGGGTTCACACCACCGATAGTCGTTGTGCGCGAACGGGTGGAGGCCGCATAGTCGGCCACTCCAAAGTGCAGGCTTTCATTGCGCTTCGACGCGGCAGCGATCTCGCTGACGTTTTGCATTCCAAGTGCGGTTTCGATGATATGTTCGAACCCGATGCGTTTCTTGTGTCCCTTGGCATCCTCAATCTGAGTGACCAGCATATCGACCGCATAGACGTCTGCAGCGGTCCCAACTTTAGGGATCATGATCAGGTCCAAACGCTCGCCGGCCTGTTCCACCACGTCAACCACGTCGCGATACATATAGTGGGTGTCCAACCCGTTGATTCGCAACGACATGGTCTTGCTTCCCCAGTCGATATCGTTCAGCGCTTCAATGATGTTCTTGCGTGCTTGTTCCTTTTCATCGGGTGCGACAGCATCCTCGAGGTCAAGGAAAATGACATCGACGTCCGATTTAGCGGCCTTTTCGAACATGCCGGGTTGACTGCCCGGAACGGCCAACTCGCTGCGGTTCAATCGGGCGGGCGCTTGGTCAATAGAATGAAAACTCATCGGTTACGGTCCTTCGTTATAGCTGGTCATGGTGGTGGAATGCCGGGCAGCCTCGTGATTTGTGCTCCCGGCATTCATCTGGCGCGTTTTCAGATCACACGGTCTCGCGGCGCTCGGCCCGCAAAAAAGTCGCTGAGGTTATCCAGCACGCGGAACCCCATCGCTTCGCGGGCCTCACGCGAGGCGCTGCCCAAATGCGGCAGCATCACAAGGTTGTCACACTGCAGCAGGTCCGCGCTGATCCGGGGCTCGCCATCGAAAACATCCAAGGCCGCACCACCGATCATGTCGAACATCAGGGCCTGGATCAGCGCCCATTCGTCGATCGCCTCGCCTCGTGCGGTATTGATCAGTAAGGCATTCGGCTTCATCAAGCTCAACCTGCGCGAATTGATCAGATGCCGGTTTGCGGCACCGCCAGGGCAGTGCAGCGACACAAAATCACACTGAGGGAGAAGGTTGTCGATCTCATCCATTTGGGTCGCATTGCACTGCGCAAGCACGTCTGGTGCCACCCGACTGCGGTTATAGACAAGGACGTCCATACCGAACCCGTGATGGGCACGGCGGGCCATCTCTTGCCCGATACGGCCGTAACCTACGATGCCCAGTGTTTTTCCACTGACCTTTGTGCCAACAAGGTGCGTGGGCCTCCAGCCGATCCAATGACCCGAGCGCAATTCACGCTCACCCTCGCCAGCTCGGCGCGCCACCATCAGCAGCAACGTCATCGCGATATCGGCGGTGCATTCGGACAAAACATCCGGCGTGTTCGTCACCGTCATACCCAATTCGCGCGCGGAAGGTTCACAAATGTGGCTGTAGCCGACACCATAGTTGGCCAGAATTTTGGTTTGCGCACCTGGCACGTCCAGGGCCTCGGCATTGAGCGTGTCGGTTACCGTGGGCAACACGGCATCATAGTGTTTCAACGCATCGCGTATCTGCGACGGGGACATAGGCTTGTCCCCGGCGTTGAGCACAGCGTTGTAACTCTCAGCCAGCTGCGCCTCAACTGCGGTGGGCCAGCGACGGGTCACCAGTACAGAAGGTTTGGTCATCACGCGGCCTTTCCCATGACACGGGCGATTGTCTCACCGATGACCGCAGGGTTTTCAGCGACCGTGACGCCCGCAGCAGACAGGATTTCGACTTTTTCAGACGCGCTTTCGCCAAACGCCGAAATGATTGCACCGGCATGTCCCATGGTCCGCCCTTTTGGCGCGGTCAAACCGGCGACGTAAGCCACCACAGGTTTGGTCACGTGATCACGGATGTATTCGGCGGCCTCAGCCTCTTGCGGGCCACCGATCATGGCGATGACTTTGGTGCCTTCATCCTGTTCGAACCGTTCGAGAATGTCGCGGAACGAAGACCCGTTGATCGGATCGCCGCCAATCCCAACGCTGGTCGAAACACCCAGCCCGCGCTCCTTGAGCTGCGCGGCGGCTTCATATCCAAGCGTCCCTGATCGTCCAATGATCCCGACTGTGCCCGGCAGATAGATATGGCCCGGCATGATCCCCAGCAACGCCTTGCCCGGGCTGATCGTGCCCGCGCAATTCGGCCCGGTCAGCACCATGCGTTTGTCCTTGGGATAGCGGTACATATAGCGCTTAACGCGGATCATATCCTGCGCAGGGACGCCATCGGTGATGCAGACGCAGTAGCGGATACCTGCATCAGCCGCTTCCATGATCGAATCCGCTGCAAAAGGGGGCGGCACAAAGACTAGGCTGGCATCCGCTTCGGTTGCCTCTACCGCCTGTTTGACGGTGTCAAAGACAGGCAAACCTTCAACGGTCTCGCCTCCCTTGCCGGGGACGACTCCGCCGACGACGTTTGTACCGTAAGACAACATGTCCCTGGTGTGAAAGCGCGCCATGCGCCCGGTAATCCCTTGAACGATGACACGTGTATCGCGGTCGAGAAGAATGCTCATTACACAGCCCTCATCTTTGTATTTTGCGTCAGGTCATTGCGCCAAGCGCCAACGGCGCGTTCGGCCGCCTCTATGAGCGTCGTAGCCCGGATGATCGGAAGGCCGGATTTTGCGAGGATCTTCTGACCCTCTTCCACGTTCGTACCGGCAAGACGCACGATAACCGGAATGTCGATCTCGATCTCGCGAAGCGCCTGCACAACGCCTTCGGCAACCCAATCACAGCGGTTGATGCCCGCAAAGATATTGACCAGAACTGCCTGAACATTCGTATCGGACAGAACCAACCGGAATGCTTTGGCCACACGCTCAGGCGATGCTCCGCCACCGATATCGAGAAAGTTGGCAGGCTCGCCACCGGCCAGTTTGATCGTGTCCATCGTCGCCATGGCCAGACCGGCCCCGTTCACGATGCAGCCGATATTGCCTTCAAGTCCAACATAGGACAGACCCCGATCCGCTGCGCGGCTTTCGCGTGGGTCTTCCTGGCTTTTGTCGCGCAGCTCGGCAATTTGCGGATGGCGGAACAGAGCATTGTCGTCAAAGCTCATCTTGGCGTCCAGCGCCAAAACCCGATCGTCACCCGTTATGACCAACGGGTTGATTTCGACCATGGTTGCATCCAGCTCGCTGAAAGCCGCATAGCACCCCTGCAATGTCCGTACCATTTGTTGAACCAAACGCGGTTCAAGCCCAAGGTTGAAGGCAATCTCGCGCGCTTGAAACTCTTGCAGGCCAACCGCCGGTTCCACGATGGAGCGCACGATACTGTCAGGGCGCTCGGCTGAGATATCTTCAATTTCCATCCCGCCTTCCGAAGACGCGACGATCATCACCCGCTGGCTGGACCGGTCCAGAACAAATCCAAGATAGATCTCTCGGTCAATCGGCACCGCGGCTTCGACGTAAACACGGTAGATGCCTTTGCCTTCCGGACCTGTCTGATGCGTTACCAATTTGCGACCAAACAAATCATCGCAGGCCTCGTAAATCTCGTTTTCGGTATTGCACAGCTTGACGCCACCCGCCTTGCCGCGACCACCTGCGTGAACCTGGGCTTTCACAATCCATTTATCCCCGCCCAGTTCGCGCGCGCGGTAGGCCGCCTGTTCGGGGCTGTACGCCAAAGCACCCGGCGGTACGGCTACACCAAAGCTCGAAAGGACCTCTTTCGCCTGGTACTCGTGGATATCCATCTGCATTCCTCCCGTTCATGCAGTGTGATCAAGCTGCGATCGATGTGCCGTAACGGCTTTCGAGCAGCGCTTCGATGTCTTCGAAATCAACGTGACCGCCCAATTCGCGTATGGCCTCGGCAAACAGTCGAACGATGCGGCTGACGGCCTCGCGGTTGAGCTGATTGAGGATACCAATCCGTACCTGCACAGGCGCGCTGAGCGTCGGCCAGATGCCAAACCCTTGCGCTCGGCAGTTCTGCACCAGCTCCATCTCGCGCCCAGTAAGCTCCGGCGGCAGGTTGAGAACAACCAGGCTGGGCATGTCCGAAGTGACCTCGCACCCCATGGCCGTTACGGCGTCGCGCAAAACTGCCTGATGGGTTTTGTAGGATACCGTCCGTCTGGTCAGCCCTTCCTGCAATGTCAGGCGGAGGGCTTCGTGGAACGCGGCAACCGCATAGCCGGAATGGGTTCTGTGGTAGGTCCCTTTGTCGACGTCGTGGCCGTCAACAATGCCCCAGTGGCGGGCTTCAAAGATCGGATTGTGCACGTAGGTATAAGCACCCGACGCCTTCAGGCTGTCGATATACGCATCAGTGAAGCTGACCGGCGCATAGGTCAGCGGCAGACAACACAGGCCCTTTTGCGGGCAAGACGCCCAACCGGCAATCCCCGGATAGTCGTCGATCGCAAAGTCATCGACACCCAGGGAAGACACTGCATCAATCAGACCCATAACGTCATGGCGCTCACAAGCATCCGAAAACCCGCGCAGATCGTTCACTCGACCGGAGCCGGTTTCCCAATGTGCCATGAAAGCCCATTTCGGCTTGTGTTCGGCCAAAGCGGCATCGACCATTTCTGCTGTCACAGGTTCGCCATGTGGAACGTCAATCACCGTGACGCTAGCAGCCTGCGGGTTGAGCGGGTTGGCCGCATGTTCCTGAGACGTCGCCGCCTTGATCCGCAAGGTCAGCGCATTAATCCCAGAGAAGGTTCCATTGGCAAATGCAACAACCTTGTCGCCGGGCATAACGGCGGAAAACATGGTGTCCAGTGCGCTCCAACCTGTACCAGCGACGGCGATAGTATAGGTGTTGCGGGTACCCCAGATCTTGCGCAGCATATGCTTGCACTCGATCATACCTCTCAGGACGTCACCCTGCATATGGTCGGCCACGCCTGCACCGGCGAATGCTTGTAGAACGCGGGCATCCGTGTTTCCCGGTCCCGGACCTGCGGCCAGAGTTTCGGGGATACTGAGCGGAGGGTAAATCTGAAATATCTTCGTCGACATCCTCGGCTGTGGGCCAGGCGCAAAGGCCCGTTACGTTGCAATGACGGGTAGAAAACGCGGACTTGCCCTATAACGCAACGTAACTTACTACTGCTTTAGGATGGCTAAATTGGTGGGAAGTTGACTACCTAAATTGGCAAAAATACCAAGGTATACCAAAATGGTACCCACCTGAATGGGTAGTTTTTTAAGAAACTGGACCGAAATCAAATGGTTGACACTTTGTAATCCCCGATCGACGTCATGCTGGCTGACAGCAATCCGCTGGTTTCGTCTGCCATGTCCGAAATTTTCGAGCGTGACCCGCGATTCTCGCTGGTGGCGACCTCTGCGACCGCTGAAGGCTTTTTGGGAACAGTGATGCGCGTTCCGGTCAAGGTCGGTGTGATAGACTGGAACCTCCCAGTGCTGGGCGCGGCCAAACTGATCGAGGTGCTGCGCGAACAGGCCAATGCCCCACGGTTTGTGGTTTACGGCGAGACCACTGGCGACGTTCCAAGACTTGCTATGCAAGCCGGTGCCGCTGGATTTGCCGCGCGCTCCGGCGAGGTCGAGGGCCTTTTGAAAACTTGTGTTGATGTGGCTGCCGGAAAAATGGTCTTTCCGTTCATCGACATTCGCAAAGTGCAGCAGGACCCGATCCAGAGCCTGTCCAAAAAAGAACGCACAATACTTGATGCACTGGCGCAGGGTATGTCCAATAGGGAATTATCCAAAGATCTCCAGATTTCAACAAATACGGTCAAGTTTCACTTGTCCAACATCTACGAAAAACTGGACGTGAGGAACAGAACCCAAGCAATCGCATACTACTATTCTTCGCAGATGTCCCGAGACTAGGCCGAACGTTCCGTCGATTCTTCTGCCGGAGGCTTTTGAGATCTTCGCTGTCGCAGCGTTTCCCAAAGGCTTTTATCCAACACAAGAATGGCGGGCAAAAAGAGAACCAACATGGCAAAACCGGTTAATACAAAACGGATCAATTCGTGGAGGCCCGAAAACACACTGAACTCGTCTGCTAAAAACACAGGAATGCACGAAATTGCCAGTGCGGGCACAACGGGCCAAGTCTTGCCCAGGACAGAACACCACTCAATCCCGGCGTAGCGCTTCATTATGAAGGCATTGATCACAAAGACAATCGCTGCAGCAAAAACCTCGGCCATAGCGATTGCTGTGATACCAAGGGGCGCTGCTGCAAGAACCATTCCTACCGCGATAACGGAATAAAGCGCTGTTAAACAAGGCAGAAGCCGGACATGACCCGCCAAAGTGATGATCGCGAGGCTCGCATGACCGCTGCACCGGATCAGGGCCGCCACGGCCAAGATACGCAAAACAGGTGTCGCGGCGTCCCAATCGGGTCCGAGAATTCCGGTGGTAAGTGCATCCGCCATGAGGAACACACCAGTAAAAAGAGGAACAACTCCGTAGTACAGAATTGGAAAAAACCGCAAGGCGAGCGCACCAAATCCTCTCGGCCCTCTGTTGTTGTCACGGCTTCGGCGGAAAAGATTCCAAGATAAGACACGCGTCGGCTCACTTACGATCTCCTCAAAGGCCGCAACAATCCGCTGGGCGGCCCGGAAATAGCCAACAGATGTCGCTCCCAAGAACCCCCCAATGATCAACGTTGCCGCGTAAATTCGAATATTCACAACAACGCGGGTCAAAATAATTTTCCAAGAAAACTCTGCAGCCTCACGCAGTGTCTCAGAGCGCACAAACTTAGGGGGCATTCTGCTGACGACAAAACCGCTGACACTCCAGATCAAAGCGCTGGACAGGCGCCCCCACGCCAGAGCCAGCACGCCATAGCCATGAAACAGGGCCCAAGTCGCAACGATCAAATTTGCAAAATCAGCCAGAAGTGTCAGCAACGCGCCTGCTGTCAACCTATTCTGCCAGATCAAAACTCCGTTGTAGGCTGCGCCTATCGAGGTAAAAAAAACACTCGCCGACAATATCTGGATAAGCGGTTTAGCGGCCGGTTCGGAAACGACAGCACCAATCGCACCGCCTCCAACTAGGCCGAGCGCAGCAATCGCGAACCCACAAAGCATAGAAACACTCAGCGTTTCTCTTATGCGGGCCGTTTTCCCGTGCCACTGCATTATGTACTCAGGCCAACCTGCGGTTGAAACCTGAGTTAGGATGACCACTACTGCAGCAGCAAGCGCAAAGATACCGAACTCTGCTGGCGTCATCAGGCGCACAGCAACCATAAAGATCGCGAATTGGGTTAATTGGGTGAAGACTTTGGACACAATTGTCCAAAGCCCGCCCTTTAGTACACTTTCTTCTTTCTTATCCGCCGTTGTCATTTGCAATTCCTGATGGACCCGGCACCCGGAATTTTGGCAAACAGGCGATTTTGGCGAGACCCTTCATGAAGCAGTTCGGGCATATTCATGCTCAGCCCTCCGGGATTCGTTCATCCCCCAAAGTATTTCTTGGTAAACATTCAGCAACTCAGCACACCAGTTTTCGGGCGTATGGGAGATATTGCGCGCGCCACGTCTGGCATTAGAAGCCATTTGCAGGATCATGTTATCGTCCTGTGAAAGGTCTCGCATAGCCGCCGCCAGCGCTTCACTATCACCCGCCGAAAAGTTTAGACCCATGTTTAGCGTTCGAATTTCTTGGCTCAGCAACAGGCTGTCGGATACAAGAACGGGAACGCCGCTTAGCAGCGCTTCAACCGGTGCCAGACCAAAGGGCTCTGGTCCCAAAGTCGGCGCTACCAGCATTCGTGCGTTGGTCATGGCGCGCTGCAATCCGACTCGGTCTTGCCAACCATCAAACTGATGTTCGGGAAAGCTAGTGCGCAACTGGTGCAGGTCCTGTCCATCACCTACAAAACGCACTTTGACACCAGCTTTTCTTCCAGCTTCTGCAAGCAGAAAGACGCCTTTGTAAGCGTGTATATCTCCAACGTATACAAATTCACTGTTCAGCTGGCTTGCAACCGGTTGGGATAACAGGGGTTCCGACGGGTTCGCAATTGCCACGACGGGACCGCTCGTGCCGTCCGGAAACAGTAGTCGCTCCATACCTGAGTGGATGAGCAAAGTCGTAACATCTGGCAAAAGCCTGTTCCGAGCTTGGTTTTGAAGCGCTTGACGCAAGACCCTCCACAGTTTCTGTCCATAGTTGCGCTTGTCACAATTGTGCAGAATGCAGGACCCAGACATTGCCAACCGGGGACAGGTGCTTTGCCCACGGAAATCAAAAAATGCACCATTGGGGCAGCTCAGAAAGTAATCGTGAGCATGCATAACTGTACGACTTTTGACCTGCTTGAGAGGCCAAAGTAACGACGGTGACAAGGTCTGGTGATACCCATGAACATGATAGATCACACCACCGCAATCATTCATTTTGATCCAATTTGCCAACCGTTTTTGGACCGCATAATTCCAAATCCCAGATGCGGCCGCGGACAATCCGCCCCGTTCTAACAGGCTTTGGCCACCCATTGAAATTAATTCAATTCCGGCATTCAAACGATCACCGTCATCGCCGCAAAAATAAGTAACTGGAATGCCTTGCTCGGCAAGTAATTCAGCTTGAAGGACAGCCAGCTTCGACGCACCTCCTCGAATTTTTGCGAAATCGCTAAGTATTACGACACGACTGGGCACCAGGTCCGTCATTCGAATTTTACCACGTTTTCCGGGTTTAGTTTTCCGCGCGCCAAATCACCAAAGGCTTGGAGGTTTCCTTTCAATCGTCCCAACCGGTCTATTTCGGGCTCGGCATTGAAAGACCTGACAAAATTGCTTGCCAAGTTCCTCCACATTATCTTGAGAGCACGGCTAAAGGCCATCGTGCCCTTCCGATTCAAATAAAGCGGGTTAGCAATTTGCGAATAGCCTATACGTTGGCCGCTTGTTCGCCCGACCTTGGTCCCCAAATGCACTCCCCGCAAATTGCTCGAACGAACGATACGTCCGTGTGCAGCCATCTGGCGCGAGAAATCCACGTCCTCTAGCCAAGCATATAACTTGAGTTTCGTGTCAAACAGTATCTTATCCAACAAAGCCGGTGCCGCACGCAGCGCCATGTTGCACCCATAGCAATTGTAGACTTCTGTTATGCTAGGGTCATTGTTATCGGAAGTGCGCGAGACCAAATCAATACCACGCCAATGGTCAATTCCCGGCCCGTGTATCCCGTCGGCCAAAACGGTGCCTGTTGCCATTACGACATCGGGTTGAGTTTCAAACAGTTTCTCTAGGTTGGCCAGATAGTCCGGCGCCATCAGAAAATCGTCATCCAAAAACAGAAGAACATCGTCTTCGTGCAGCATACTCAAGGCAGTATTTCGTTGAACACAAGTGCCACGTTCACTTTGAACGACGCAGACCGGAAACGGTAAATCGGCGATTTTGTTCGCGTCGATATCTCCGGCGTCTGCGACTACTACTATTACCAGGTCTGGAAATCGTTTTTGGCGCGCTAAATCAAGAACTGTAGTAACCACAACATCAGGGCGGTTCGCAGTCGGTATGGAAACAATAATACGCATAACGTTATCCCACTTTAGACATAATATTGCCGATAAACCGCCATCTCAGCTTGCGTTGTTGACAGGTATTCGTCTCCAGCGTAGCCGTGGTAGTAATCATGAATAAGAAAAGTCGAGCATAGCAAATGGCACTCGTTCACGAGAATAAAACGTTGCGCTTCAATATCATCGATCTGATCGAATCCGCGTCACCGAAGCTACTGCGCCGGTTGGTGATTGGCGGTTGTCTCCTCTTTTGGTTAATAGTGCTCCTGTTCGTTTTCTTTTGACCCGGATGACTAGATGACGCTATCTTGCTCCGTCACCCATGATCATTACTTTGATTGTCTTAAGGATGATAATTACGTCGCGGGCGAATGATTGGTTGCGAACATAGTCAACATCCATTTCCACCCTTTCCGCGTAAGTTGTATTGCTACGTCCATTTACTTGCCAATGCCCAGTAATCCCAGGCTTAACTGATAGGTAGTCGCAAAAGTGCTCGCCGTAGTGGGATGCTTCAGCAGCGACCACAGGGCGAGGGCCAACGATCGCCATATCACCTCTTAAAACGTTCCAGAACTGCGGAAGTTCGTCCAAACTTGTCTTACGAAAAAACTCTCCGACCGTTGTAATTCGCGGGTCCTCATCCAATTTCTGATGCGCCTCCCATTGGGCACGAGCTTCGGCGTCGGATTCCAAGATATTAGCTAGACGCTCTTCAGCGTCCCGAGCCATAGTTCTGAACTTTAGGCAGTTAAACTCTTTGCCACCGCGACCGATACGTCTATGAGCAAACAAAATCGGCCCACCGTCCGTTATCAAAATTACGACGGAGATCAGAACAATAAAGGGTGCGAAAAAGATCAGGGCTAAGAATGCGAACAAACGGTCAAACAAAGATTTGATCGCAGAACCCCAACCACCTTTGTACTTTTTTAATCTGCTCGTAGTTGAGCTTCCAAGCAATGAAGCATTCACTTCAGCGCCCCGATTAAAATCAGTTCCCATAACGCAGCCAATCGTTAAAAAATATTCACAAGTCGCGGCCCAAAAAATGTTGGCTCGCGGATCAATTCGCCTAGATAAGCAGTATAAGAAAATCCCCCTCGACGTCGCAACTTTTTTGTATTTTTGACACAGGGCATCAAGCGGCTTGTGGATAACCCAATTTCTAGAGTCCATTTGTTGGAGAAATGGAAACAGTGTTTAATTTCAGTTCAGCACTGTTGCCATTCAGCCAAACTCTCTGAGGTCAAAGGCGATTCGAAAGTCCGACTGCAGATTGCGCCAGTGGCTCCGTAGCATTGCGCGCGTACACTTCTTCACGGGCGACAACGCACAGCGCCGAAGTCGTCATTAGGAGCAGGGTTGGATCCGGCGTAGTCGCCGAAACCAACATAGCCGTCAACAAGGTCATCGAACTTACACGGCCGGCGCAAAACAACCGCAAGGTAGTTTGGTTGGCTCCACTTACCGAAACTCCAATTGCGGTGATAACGAAAAGCGAAAAAGCAATCGTTCCAGGAAGTCCGACACTTCCTAAAAGGACAGATGCAAACCCGCTGCCGCGCAGTGAACCGACCCCGGCTCCAAGCCCCCAAGTTTGAACTAAGGCGTCAAATCCAGCAACTGACCACGCCCCCCGTTCCCGACCTGACAAGGAATCCTGTTTGGAAAAAATCAACCGGTCCATAACATCTGAAAGCCCATCCAAAACAAATGGAAGTAGAAGCATAGCGCTCGCAGCAATTGCGAGGAATGAAACACCAACGACCAATAGATGACCAAAACCACGTGACATACGGAAACCCAGATAAACCCTGAAATGGAGCGCCACAAAAAGCACTCCCGCGGCAAGAGCAGCAATTCCCGTACTGGACATGGCCAGCAAAGCTCCAATGAAATTAGCGGCTGCCAACATGCCATGGCTCTGCTTTCTGCCAATCAAATAAGACATAAAAAAGTAAGTAAAGAAGACGGCCGAGGCGGCACCATAAGCGGATGCCTCTGCATAACCCCCGATCACCCTGCTAAACGGCCCGACGAGGTGCTCATTCAACAACGCGTAATCGGCAGTTCTGACAAGGCTCAAAACTGCGTCAGCACCTAGAAAATCAAAAAGTCCGAGTAGAACGTTTAATAACGCGGCCCAAACCAATCCTTTCTCGATGAACTCAGCGCCACGTCTTCTAGCGACGAAGACCGTCGCCAGGAAAAAGCCAAAGGACAACAAAATGTAGACGGATTGAGCAATATTGGAGTTCGTAGGTCGTAACGGCAACATTACAGAGTTAAAAAAATTGCTAACTTGCGGCCCCTTGTTTGTCACTGTCATCGGGAAAACAAGAAACTGCCCTTGAAACAGGCGCACGAGCACGACACCCGAAAAAACTGAGTACAGCGTAAAGACCAGAAGGTAGACACCTGATGGAGGGAATCGGAGATACCTCGGTTCGTACGCATGCGCGATCCAACGTATCAACAAGATTGAGATCGAGAGGACAGCCAAGAAATTGGCCATTATCAGTGAAAGGCCACCTACTACCATCGCCGCGAACATCCCAAAGGGTATGACCGCAACCGCCATCAGTATTCCGGTGTCTGCATTTCGTGCGCTAAGCCAAAGCCACAATAGCAAAAAGGCGGCTGCAGCGGGATAAACAGCCATTTACGTCCTCACTCAAAGTCTCGGAGTGCAATCCGCGAACATTAAACTTACGTGATACTAGTCTAGGCCAATATGTAATTTGCTTAGTCCAACTCTCTATGTCCTTTGCGATTTTAACAAGCATCGCCGCCCGCATGAAAAATTTCTGGAATACAGCGCTTCGAACTGCTTAAGCGCTAAGAATAATGAAATAATTTCAGGTAGATATCTAATGGCGATCACGGCCGAAGGTCAGAGAGACAATTTCCGAAAACTAACGTGAACGTTTCGAAAACAACAACAATAGCACGATTACTTTGCCTTTGAGTTTTATCGAATCCAATTTGAAAGCAATTCGATTGAAAGTTCTGGGACTCCAAGATTCACAGTTGCAAACACTATACTCGTTTTTCCAATGGCAAGATTGTCGTGACATCACGTGAGACACTAAAATTTGGGTTAGGCCTTTTTAAGCGCGGGATTGGGTTACCGGTTTCTGCAGCGTGGGCGAGATTAATGGCAACTGGTATTCGCCCTCCAGCTATGATCGGTGCTTATCCAGACTATGCGACAGCCGCAATTAACACGAACGGCAATGGGTATAACGATGAAGACGTAGCACAGGTAAATGCTGAGCTGATGCGCAAAACTACAGTTTGGGATTACCCGGTAATTTATTGGATCAATGAAGTATTCAGCGAAGGAATGCATCTGCTGGATGCGGGCGGGCATTTCGGATCCAAGTATATTGCCTTTGGAGACTTGTGCCCTATCGATAGGCTGCACTGGATAGTTTATGATTTGCCAATAACAATTAGTCTGGCCCGTGCCGCGCAAGAGAAACAAGAATTACCTGCCGAGATTGTGTTTCAAGACCACCTATCAGAAGTTGGTTCTGTAGATGTTTTGCTGGCGTCTGGTCTTTTGCAATACTTGGATATTTCCCTGGCAGAGTTGGTCGGAGAACTGGACTCCCCCCCCAAATACATTTTGTTGAACAAAGTTGCTACGCGCTGTGGCCCGTCTATTGTAACTCTAGAAAAGATCGGGCCTGGCCGGGTCCCATATCAGATCAGAAACCAAGTGGAATTTGAAAAAGGTCTGACCGAAATGGGTTATGTCATACGCGATCAGTGGGACATTCCGTCTCTAAGTCACGTCGTCTCAACGCATCCGGGCTTGGGTCCAAGTGTCAGCCGAGGCTACTTCTTGGAACGTTGTGATCAAGCTCTAACAATCGGTTCGCCCGATTGCCAGCAAAGCTCAACAGGGCCGTCCGTGTCGCGCAGGGCCAAAGCACCGACCCAACCCGGCGCAGGCTCGAGGTGAAAAAGAGACCAGCTTGTCGGGTCGCCATCTTCAATCCGGTTCAATTTGGCTGGAACGTCAGGCGACAAGGTCACATCAAAGGAGTCGAGTGGCATGTGCAGACCGTGGCCCAACATTTTTAGCACGGCCTCTTTCCTGGTCCAGCAGCGAAAGAATCCCTGCAGCCTGTCCGCCTGTGGCAGTCTCGACAACTCAGCATATTCCGCAGAAGAGAAATTATGTTTGGCAACCGCATCATCAATGGGTCTAACCAACTCAATATCGAGGCCGGGGTCAGACCGAGTACAAACCGCCAAAGCGGCGAGGCCACCCGAGTGACTAAGATTAAACCAGGGACCATCTCGCAAGTACGGCTTACCATGCGGCCCATAATTGAACTGGATCGTCTGTGAGGTGACGCCGACGTATTCCGCTAAAATTTTGCGCAAACCCGAACGGCCCACGATGTACATGCTCCTATCGCTGAGTTTGACAAAACGTTCTGCCCTTTGGTGTTCTTCCGTGGAAAGATCCTTACTGAAATGGTTTATGCTTTCTTCCGGTTCGTCCAGAGACCATTGCCAAAGATCCACATTGAGCACACGCATACTCCTCTGTTCAGATTCTGAAATCTTCTCGCGAAAAACCCAACTAGTCGATAGGGTGTCTACATGAAACGCAAGGTTATTCTTGTCATAGTCGCAGTGATCGCAATTGGGTTTGTAGCCGTACTGGGAAAAAAATTTTTGGACCAGAATCGGAACCAAATTGCTTGGTGGGTTCAAGCTGGCGCACCAGATATTTCGGATGTCATGGTAACAATGCCAGACGGGGTCCGCCTTGCGACTGATGTTTATTTTCCGGGTGCGTCCGGCCCTCGACCTACGGTGCTAATGCGCCTTCCCTATGGCAAAAGATATTATGGAGAAGTGCGGTTTTGGGTGGGGGAACTGACGCGCCGGGGCTTCGTTGTCGTTGCCCAAGACATGCGTGGGCGACACGGTTCAGAGGGGATTTTTGCGCCCTATCCCAATGCAGGTCCAGACGGTGTCGCTACATTGGACTGGATCATTAACCAACCATGGTCGAACGGTCGAGTCGGCACACTGGGCTGTTCAGCCTTAGGAGAATCCCAACTCATGCTGGCAGTTCAAGGTCATCCAGCACTTCATGCCATAGTTCCAATCGCAGCCGGTGGCGCGGTAGGCTCAGTCGATGGAAAAAACGCCTTCTTTAGCGCATTCGAAGGCGGGGTATTCAATCTTGCGCTCAGCGTCGGTTGGTTTGGCGCTGAGGGCGGAAAATCCGCGCCCGTGTCGAGCCATCGTCCTATCGACCCCAGCCCGGTACTCGAGCGTCTTCCTGTGGAGGGCCTTGTCGCGAAACTTCGCCCTGACAACACTGATTATGAAGCGTTCTTACAGAACTTCGAGAATCCGCAGTATTGGCGAGATGCAGGTTACATTACGGGCGACGAAAACTTTGCGGTGCCAGCCCTGTTCATTGATACATGGCACGATCCCGGAATAGACTCGAGCCTGACATTGGCAAAAACGCTGCAAGCGTCAGGAGCATCCGTAAAAACGATCATCGGCGCAGGAACGCACTGCAATTACCTCGGCACGGATGATGTTACGGTCGTAGGAGACCTGACAGTCTCGCCAGATCGACACATCGGCTATGTCGACCTCATTAGCCAGTTTCTTGCTTGGCATCTGGCGGATGGACCCGCTGTCGATCTACCCGCATACACGTATTTCACACTCGTCGAGAACAAGTGGCGCGAGGCCGACAGCTGGCCGCCTGCACACGCAATTCAACGTCAATTGTTTTTGAGTGCTAATCAGGCTCTAGTTTGGGAGAAAAGCGGCATTTCGGACTTTGTGCATGCCTTCTTATCTGACCCCGACAATCCTGTTCCGTCTATCGGCGGCCCGCTTTGCTGCACTGGTAATCCAGAAGATCGTGAGGGACCCGTGTTCCAGAATTCGATCGAGTCACGAAATGATTTGCTGTTATTTTCGTCAGCGCCTTTGGAAAATCCGGTAACCATAGCAGGCCCAATCCAGGCAAAACTACGTATCAGTGTTTCAACTCCGGATTCCGACCTGATTTTGCGCCTTACAGACGTGGACACGCGAGGAAATTCGCTTCTAGTACAAGAAGGTGCATTGAGATTGCGGTACAGGGATAGTTTTCAAACGCCCGAACTGTTGGTACCTGGAGAGGTCTACGAAGTGACAGTCGACATGCGCCAAATCGCTTACAAGTTTGACGTTGGTCATCAAATTCGATTGCATTTGGCGGGCTCCAGTTTTCCTCGGCTTTCAAGAAATACCAATACCGGCGGACCAATCTATTCTGAGACCGGCTTTAGGGTGGCTGAGATTTCTGTACGCAGCGATTCAAATGCGCCGTCCGCTTTGATCCTGCAGATCCTACCAGATTGAAGAAGGTCCGAAAGAGCCCGACAATTAGCGACCACAACCGCTAAGAACAGTTTCTACAACGTCAGAAAATTCGCGACGAAACCGATCGGCTCCAAACCCTCTTGCGTGTTCGCTGATGTCCGCGAAACGGAATTGAATGTTTTCAAACAGACGAATTGAATCGATGATCGATTCAGTTGATTGCGTGTCAAAGAACAAACCTGTTCGACCTTCTACAACGCTGTCGCGTACACCCCCTCGACCGTAGGCCAGCACGGGTGTTCCGCAGGCCATGGCTTCGACCGGGACGATGCCAAAGTCTTCTTCGGCCGGGAAAATCAGCGCCTTAGCGGTTTGATACAGACCCGGCAAGTCCGCACTGGGAACCCGGCCCAGCAACTTTACGTTCGGGGGTAGATTCCGCTCCAATTCGGACCGCTGGCTGCCGTCCCCTACGACGACCAGATGTCGGTCGAAACCTCGGAACGCCTCTATCACCAAGTCTGCCTTTTTGTAGGGAACCAGCTCAGAGACAAACAGATAGTGGCTACGGTCGCTGGTTTTTTCAGGTAGGCGATAGGCATCAAGATCGACAGGTGGATGCACAACCTGTGCGTCGCGGTGATAGTACCGGCGGATCCTCTGTGCCACAAAATTGGAGTTGGCCACAAACTTGTCGACACGGGCTGCGGTGCTGACATCCCAAATTCTGAGCCTGTGTGCGAGATGCGAGAAATACAGCCGCTCGACGCGAGACAACCGACTACTATAGGCTCCGTACTGATCCCATATGTATCGCATCGGTGAATGCGTGTAGCAGATATGAGGCGTCCCCGGCGGCGCAATGATACCTTTGGCCGGACCACTCTCGGAGGAGATGATCAAGTCGTAGCCTGACAAATCCAGCTCTTCGAGCGCGCGGGGCATGAACCCAAGGTATTTCTGGTAGTGGCGCCGTGCGCCCGGAAACTTGCCAATAAAAGTTTCTTGGATGGGTCGGCTTCTCAGAAGTGGCGACAATTTGTCCGGATCGGCAACATGCGTGAACAAGTCTGCCTGTGGGTACAGATTGACCAACTGTTCCAACACGCGCTCGCCGCCACGCATTCCAGTCAACCAATAGTGAACAAGGGCAACTTTCATAACTTCACAATTTGTACAAAACACTCAAATCAATAGTTGTACTTGTACGAATAGCTCCCAAGATCACGCGCAGCGACGTCCTGGCGGCGCACCATTGTCATAACAGTTCCGAACACCGGGTGCCCGTTCTCTTCGAGCCGCGCGATCGAGTTACGAACGACCTTGGCCGGTGTCTTGCCACTCCGCACGGCGACTAGAGTTGTGTCCGCATGTTTCGTGAGCAAAATTGCATCTGATAGATACAGGACAGGTGGCGCGTTTACGATCACCACGTCGTAGCGGGCGCTAATTCGGTTCAATAGTCCGTTAAACAAGTTAGAAGACAGCAAATCCGCAGCGCGCGCGCTTTGAGCTCTGGGTGAAATGACGTCGACACCAGCCAGATCAGATCTGATGGGCAAGTCTTTAATCTTTTCGTTCCCATTAAGATACTCCACCAAACACGGCCCGTCCGACGGCAAGTCCAACGCTTCTCGAACATCCGGATGGCGCAGATCCGCATCCAGCAGCAGAACAGACGTCTTTGAAGTGCTTACGACCCGCGCCAAAGCGCAACAGAGTGATGATTTCCCTTCAGCCGGAACAGAAGACGTGATCATTATTACTTTGGGCTGGCGGGATTTCCGCAGGCCGAACAGGCTGGTGCGAATGGTGCGCACATTTTCCATGAAGTGTGATCTTTCCGCGCCAGACAATTCTTGTCGCAGCCATCTGTACTTGCTTCCAAAGTGGCGGACGTATGGCAACAGAGCTAGATTACGACGCTGGGTCAGTGCTTCTAGTTCATCAGCTGTATTCACCGGTGAGCGCGCCAGGTTGCGTAAGAAAACAAATGCAGTAGCCGCAGAAAGGCCGAAAACAAAAGCAGCGATCATGTGCAAAGTTTTCCGCGGGCCGGATGGGATAGAAGGCACCTCGGCCTGTCCAATTATACGCGCTTCAGGAAGTTGAAAATCTGCCTGTGCACTGGTCTCCTTGAATCGCGAAAGAAAATTCTCGTACACCAGCCGGTTGGCGTTTGCGGCCCGTTCTAGTTGCCCTAAACGTACCGACGCCTTCGCCAACGAATCTGCCCGCTCAGATACTACAGCAATTTGGCTTCGCAGTGCGTTCTCTCGATTGGTGGTCACGATAACGTCGCCACGCATTTCTTCGATCCGGCGCCGCAGTTCGGAGTCAATCGATTGGTCTATGTTCGCGATCTGCGCATTTATGCGAACCATTTCCGGATGCCTACGTCCGAGGGTGCTGGCCAATTGAGCCTGATTTGTCGTCAATTCCGTTCGTTGTTGAGTTAATGTTTCCAGTAACGGTGAAGTCACAACATCGGAAACCGCGCGCAAACCACCGAGGTTTTGTAGCGCCTCAACCTGGGAGAGCCGCACTTCCGCATCTGCGCGCTCAGTTGAGCTACCCACCAACTTAGTATTCAATTCGGCCAATAGTTGGCTGATGTTTTCTTCATTGCCGTCCGCAATTTCGATCATTTCGGCTTTGAAATCGACCACAGCTGCATCTGCAGCTTCAAGTTGTTCGCTAAGTTCTGCCAACCGGTCTGATAACCACGAATTGGCTCGTAGTGTTGCTTCCATTTTCGAGCTCAATTGGCTGTTAATGTATTGGTTCGCTATCGCGTTTGTAACATCGGCAGCAAGCACCGGATCAGTGTTCTTAAAGCTCACACCTATGACGTAAGACACACCAATCTGCGTCACAGACAGGTTCCCACGCACGTCAGAAATTACCCACGAACGCAAGGTTTCTATTGGCAGTCTTTCGGCAACTACATGTGGCGGATCGCCTCCACGTAAGAGACGTTTTGCCTTGTCAAAAAGTCCTTCGCTCCGCGGCAAACGGGGGTCGTATTGTGGATGTTCCAATAGACCCAATTCGTCGACCACCTGACCGATCAAGACATTCGACCGGATAGTGACGACCTCACCCGCAATAACTGAACTGTTCAAGTTAAGGTCAGAAACCACCTCCTCCACGGGCGATACACTTTCCTCGCGTGTATCGAGAATAATCTGCGCATAAGCGGTGTAAGTCGGTGAGACGAAGAGCAAGTATACGTACATCGCGATAGCGCACACTATCGCCGAGGCGGCAATTAGCCGTGCATTGACCCGCAATATCGAGAACAGATACATCACGTCGATGGATTGATATGCAAGGAAACCAGCATCCGGTTTGACGAGACCTCCTGCTTCGCTAGTAATGGAAGAATGCGGGTTTCTACGCACGTTCATTGCGCTTCACCCAAAGTTTCTGGCGGCTTCACAACAATAACCAACAGATCGCCAGGTGACAGTTCTTCATCGGGCCGCAGGAGTAGCTTACGAACCCCGTTGCCTTCGCGCCGACGTACTTGAAATTCAAGCAGTAGTTCACTTTCCAGACCGGAAGCTGCATTCATCCACTGATCCAGCAATGCCAAACGATCTTCGACCGAATTACGATTTGAAATCAATTTATTAATCTCATTCCGAATCCGCTGGGATTCAGTCAGGCGTTGCTGTTCCAGATGCGAATCGAATTGGGACAAACGCCCCATGAGGGTCGTAAGTTGCACAATTGCCTCAGATTGTCGCTCACGGTGATCCAAAAGGCTGCTTTCTGCCTGCGAAGCCTGAAGCTCGAAATTTCGTACATCGAATTTTGGGATCAGGCCTCTGGTCGCCAGGTCGATCATTCTCTCTAGCTCTGTTTGAGAAACAGTAACAATTTTACGCTGTACAACCTCACGCTGCCGCAGAATGGCGATCTGATTTTCAGCTTCCGAAACAGCCTGCGTCAGAAGACCCCGCTGCGTCACCGCGTTCTGCGTTTCCAAGGCGATAACCTGATCTTCGTTTGCCTTGTGTTCGTCGAACAATTCGCGGTTCACGCCTTGGCGCAAGTCAGATGGTAGATTAGACCAATTTAGGTTTCCCTCACCTTTTAGCAGCGCTTGTGACCGAGCGTATTGGGCGGCCAATAAACCAAGATCGTACTCAAGACTGTTTAGCGCGCCCTTCAAATTACGACGCTCCAGAACTCGGGCTTCTTCATTATTTGCCGAGATCGCCGGCCCCCCAGCCAGCCCTACGGCCTGCTCAGCTGTCATAAATGGCTGGTAATCAAAATTTCCTGGGTTCTGAACATCCCCCAAAACCGAAATCGGTCGGAAACTTGCAATCGAAAGTTCTATTGAAGGGTCCACAAAAATCTCACGCTGCACATAAGTGCGATGAATTAAGTCCCGCGCATCGCCCACCGCAATTGAAGACACCTGTAGACCACCGATATAAGGCAATTGCACCTCGCCGTCGCGGCCGACGGTAAATCGCTGAGGCGGTTCATTGTCATCGAGTATATCAAGCTCGAGTTCGTCACCGACACTGATCAAATACCCGTCAGGGGTTGTAGCCCAGCCAATACTGCTGACCATCGCTGCGCAAACAAAAGTGGAAACAGCGCATATGCTAAACACGAGAATTCGCGCAGAAGCTAAATCAGAACCCTTAAGCCAACTCATCGAATCGCTTACAACTAAATAACAACTGTCACATGATACCGATAAATCATGGCCTGTCAGGATCGTTTCGCCCCATAATTCACGTAGTGTCGGATTAAACCTCACACTGTTGAGCTGCACTGGTGTTTTTTTAACAGTTTTGTTTGACTCAAGCGTCCGCTGCAGTGACACTTGAAGTGTGTAATTAGTACCCGCATTTTGCCCTGTTCGCCGCATGCCGGAAGTTTATTGGCTCGTTTTAGCTTGCGACATTTTTCCGCGCCCAGGGCAATTGGGGATAGCGGAGTGTTTTTTGAATGAAGGCATTAAAGCATCAACAGGTTGTCGGAACCTTTCCCACTTCTGTTACGCAAAAACGGTGCTGGTTCATGGACCAGATTCACCCTGGCAATAAGGGATTGAATCTGGCAATCCGATGGGAATTGCGAGGACCGGTAACAAGCGACATGGTTCAAACCGCATTCCAGAAGATTGTCGACCGCCATGAGATTTTTCGAACCCGTTTTATAGAACAAAACGGAGAACCTCTGCAGGAAGTTTTCGGACACGTAGATTTCAAACTCGATCTTGTGGATATCCGCAACGTTCCCGAAGAGGACCGCGCCGAACGCATCAACTCAATTGCCGTTGCACATTCCGAAGAACCATTCGATCTATCTAAGCCCTGTCTCTTTCGCGTTGCGATGGTGCCAATAGAGACAGAACGCGCCGCTCTATTGATTTCGGTACACAACAGCGTGTTCGACGGATTTTCCATCGGCGTCCTAGGCCATGAGCTTGGGATGCATCTCGAAGCGCTCTTGACCGGAACAGACCCTAAATTTCCGGAGCTCTCGCTACAATATGGTGACTATTCTATGTGGCTTGCTGATTACGAGCAAAGCGGCGGCATGGACGATGAGGAGGCTTACTGGAAACGAACGCTGGAAGGTATGGAGTATTTCGAGCTGCCACTTGACCGACCGCGCGCACCTTCAGAGCCTGAGCCGAGGTCAATCACTAGAGAGCTTCCGGGGGATTTTGAAACCTCCCTTTCTGAAATCGCGAGAGAGCTTGATACTTCGGTTTTTACCTTAGGTGTTTCAGCATTCAGTATCGCGCTGGAGCGATTTTCCGGCCGTAGCGACGTAAGCTTTGCCATTCAGGTTGCAGGCCGAACGGAAATAGATCTAGAGCCGCTGATTGGTATTTTCACCAACCCAATTGTAATGCGTTTTGATATTGATGCGAACAAAACACTGATCGATCAAAGTCGCGCCGCGCGTGATGTTGTGAACAGTGCCTTGGCACACCAGACGCTGCCGTTCGACAAGCTAGTTAAAGTTCTGAACCCACCGCGCGACCCGTTACGAATTCCGCTTGTTTCTGTCATGTTCAACCTTCAGCGCGTATTCTTAAACGAAAGGAAATATGGTGACATAGAGCTGGTCTCGGTTCAGTCACACTCACCGGGTACGCTCTATGATCTCAATGTCAATGTTATTGGCCGAAATTCTGGTTGGCGCTTGGCGATAGACTACAACGCCAACTTGTTTAATGAAGCGACGATCAAGACGTTCTCAGATGTTTTGCTAGAGGCGTTTCAGGCCTTGATGCGGCGCGACGATGTACCGATCTCAGCAATCGCGCCAAATCGTTCCCTTGAGGCAAATGCGGCGCCGCTTGAACCAAAAAAGCCTAGGTTTACTGTTAAGCAAACACCTCCTCCTAACAGCGTCAAACCTAAACTGGCTGCCTTGTGGTCTGACATTCTTGCGTTGCCTGTTGACCAAGTCGATGGAGATTTTTTTGAACTGGGCGGTTATTCTGTTCTTGCCTTACAAATGTTGTCGCGCGTCGGAGAGAATTTCCAGGCCCGGCCAAGCCTACACGCGTTTCTAAGTGAACCCACCCTGGACGGTTTGACCGGTCTACTGGGGCAAGCTGAACCAGTCTTGGAAACGCATGCGACACCACAAGCGGTATCCACACCCAATTCAATTTGGGCCATGGCCGAGCTAAAATCTTCGCCGGAAACCGCGCCGGTCTTACTGACGGTCAATCAGCCCTTCCTATATCAATCACTCGGCAAAGAAATCGAAGCCACTTGCGCCGTAGCTAATATTGGCGTCGCTGATCGGGCACAGCTCCAAGCTTTGTCACAAGCCGGGTTCGATCCAGCGATTGATGCGGCAGCAGCACTGGTCCAAGGCCGATATGCTGGGCGCGACATTCTTTTGTGCGGACTTTGCGTCGACGGCCGCGTCGCATTGCGGCTCGCGGAACGGCTAAACGCTCTCGGCGAACGGGTGCGTTGCGTTGGTATGATTGATACTTGGGCTCCCGGCGCAATTGGCAGATTCACGCGGTTTCAACGTGCCCGTGATAAATGGACCATTCGACTGCGCCGACTACGGTATTACCTCGCACTAAGGTGGCGCGGACAGATCAGCACGACGGAACTTCTCGGGCAAAACGATTTTCTGCAGCGAGTCTTAGAAGTGATTAAGCTGGTAAAGCCCACAGCACCCGCCGCCGCATTGGTCGACGACACCGTAGATGTTTTGGTGAAGCAAACACGTACTTACAAATTCGATACATATGACGGCGAAGTTGTTCTGTTTGTCACTCGATCGCAAGCCATGGTTCCCGAGGACGGCATTTTGGGATGGTCGGAACTCCTTCCAGCGGACACAGCTGTCTATCAGGTGAATGGCTGGCACGGCGACTCGCTCATGAGATCGGGGTTTGGCCGCATATCCGAAGTCTTTGATGCAAAGGCCCGCCGACTGGAGAGCGACCGTGCCAGATGAAAAGCTGAAGGTCGTGCTGATTGCACCGCCAAGTCCGGCAGGATTGCAGGATTGGCAAGCACTTTTGATTGACCGAATAAGAAACGATCCTCGGTATGAAATCACAGGTCAGATTGTTGGCGCAAAGGATAGGCGAGACCCCTCTGGAACGCTCTTGTCGCGCTGCCTTAAACGCGCGGAGCAAGCTTTGGCTGCGCGTCGTATTCTGCCTTACGACACTCAACATGCTGAGCGTTTCATCAAAGCGCTACCGATCACTCAAGATCAAGCGGATCTGGCCCTAGCGCTGGGTCCTTCATCGCTAACAAAATACCAATTGGCCCAGATCCGGTACGGAGAATGGTCAATTACTTTCGGCGGCATGAGCGATCCGTTCAACGCATTCATGACTTCGGGCGCCAGAAGCATCCCTCGGGTCCAAGTCGAAATCCATACACGATCGTACGAAAACCCGGCGCGAATGGTTCTTCGACAAACCAGCTATAATCGCAAACCGGGAACAGTATTGACAGGGGCATTTGTCGCCGAAAAATCTGTTCTGCTGTTGTTACATACATTGGCTGGGTTGGCAGAGTACCGCTGCATGCCTGATCCCAAGCATTTGCCTACCGCTTCGAAAGAAAAACCTGGTTTTGAACCCGCCCTCACTTATGCTTTCAATCTTGCAAATGAAGTGTCAAAAAAACTGAGATCTGAACGTCTGGCCAGGTCCGGAAAGAACATAGAGTTTTGGCAACTGGGCAGTTCTTCAGGTCCGGTCTCAGGCTTTCATCCGCGTGAAGCAAAAGCACTGTCGCGATCATCGTGCGTAATGGCCGATCCTTTCCTGTTCGAGCACGAAGGACGGCGGTGGGTATTTTTCGAAGCTATGAACGCCAATGATGTTAACGGTCGAATAGATGTGGCGTGCCTTGATGGAGACCGCCTCGAAGACCCCGTTACCGCATTGAAATGTTCTTATCACCTATCATTTCCATTCGTATTTCGTGCAGAAGGTTCGATATTTATGATGCCTGAAACACAGGCATCTAAACGCCTTGAGATCTGGCGTTGCACCACGTTTCCCGATGAATGGGAGTTACATGCCACAGCATTCGAAGGACAGTATTTAGCGGATTCCAGTATGTATCTCGGGGATGATGGGCGTTGGTGGCTGATAACCAATTTGTCAGATCATTACGCCTTTCAGGATCACTCCAGCGAACTCTACCTGTTCGAAATCGACGGCCCTAATCTGAAATCGATCAAACCTCATCCCAAGAACCCGGTCGTTTTCGGTTCGGACTCCGCCAGAAACGCCGGAGCGATTATTCGGCAAGGGGATCGGCTGTTCCGGCCATCGCAAAACAACAGCCATGGGGTTTACGGTTTTGGCTTAAACCTCATGGAAATCTTGAAGCTTGACGAGACAGAGTACGAGGAACGGTTTGTCCGGCAGTTCACGCCCAAAGATCGACCCGGTGTGAAAGCTATGCATCATCTGACCGTCGCTGGTGACCAGATCGTAATGGACTGGAGCGGAGCGGAATGAAATGGAAAATTGCGATCTCAACGTTGCTTTTAGCAAACACAGCCATGGCCGGGGATATGACTTTCAAGCTCGGCGTTCAAACACACATGGAACAAGGATGGAGTGTAGCCGCTGTCGAACTCGCGCAAGAACTCGGTGCAACGCATCTGCGCGATGAAATCGGGTGGGCCACGGCGGAAAGACAGCCCGGCGTTTACAACTTTGAAGTCGCCGACAAGTACATGTTGCCCATGCTTCAAAAAGGCATGGTCCCTTTGATTGTTATCACCGATACAAATCCACTATACGACGACGGTGACACCCCGCACAGCAAAGAGGGTCGCGAAGGTTTCGCTGCCTGGGTCAGCGCCATCTTCGGCCACTACGGGGTCGAGAATGTTCAGATCGAAATCGGGAACGAATTCAACTCAAGCGACTTTATCAGCGGGCCGTTTACCCAAGACCCGCCAGCTTATCTGGCGGCACTGGTCCGGGCGGTGCGCAAGCGTCTGGACCAAGATCATCCGGACGCGAAAATCATCTGTAGCGGACTGAACACAATCGCCATCGGGTTTTATCAAGAGTTCTTCCGAAAGGGCGGGTTGCAAGCCTGCGATGCCATTTCCGTTCATCCTTACCGCGACAACCCAAATACTCTGTTAACAGAACTGAACCGGTTGACCACCTTAATGCAGGAATACGGCGGGGAACGCCCGATCTTCGTAACCGAATTCGGCAATTGGTTCGATGATCAACACGACGCGCCCGACTACATGATCAAGATGGTCACACAAATGGCCGCGGCCGGAATAAGCGAGGCATACTGGTACGCATTGCTCGATGAGCCTTGGTGGCCGAACATGGGTTTGCGCACAATAAACGCGGAAAACCGAAAACCCGCGGCGGACTCGTTCGAATTTTTGCAAAATAGTCTCTTGCCATTGGGTCGTCCTGTTGCAAGCGAGACTATTGAACCAGCGCGCATTTATGAATTCGGACAAAACGGTGAAGCATTCGTTGTATGGGGCAGTGGAGGCGAGTTTGAAGTTAGTGGGGAGGCAAAATTTTTCGACTCGCGCGGTCGCCCTATTGATCCAGTAAGCCGAATGTCGGACGCTCCGGTTTTGATACTTGGACAGGATCTGGACGTGCGACTAAAGACGCTAAATATGCACGCGGACACGCAATACCAGTTCAATAGACCGCCTTGGAGTTACTATGCCCGGCGCCCCAGTATCGGGCTGGTGCCGTTGGAAATCATCGATTGGAACTGGCCAAGTTTTCGCGGTGCGCCAGATTTATCACCGCTGCGGATAACAGACGATGGCGTAACCACTGCTCGGTTCAATGATAGGCCCTACTCGGCTATTGAACGGTTCACTGCTCAAATGGACGGCTCGTTCGAAATAAATGGGTGGTGGCAGGCATACTCACAATCCGAAAAAGCCCGCCTATCTATCCAACACAATGGGACGCTCATTCACGACGCTGAGGTTACGGAAGACGGGTACACCCTGCCGGAGATTAGTCTGGTATTACAAACGGGTGACACATTGGATTTCGAAATCGTCCCAACGGGTCCTGAGGGCGACGCATCAGTAAAACGTCGGATCAAGATCTCAGGACCGCCCGTTTCACTTTCGAGTGACCCCGATAACCGCTTATAATCCCCGGCGCGCGCCGCGGCGATAGGATTTTAGCGAAGGTTTGCGCGGCGCATTGTCATCTCCAACCCGACTGTCTGCAAACGCTGCAAGGCGCGCAATTGAGGGGTACTCCAAAAGATGTCTCGCCTCGACGTTCAGATCGGCGTCGATCAGGCGCGCGGCAATCCGGAACACAGTCAGAGAGTCAGCGCCCAAGGCGAACAGGGTTTGCGATGTTGAAATCTGCTCGATGCCCAGCGTTTCTTCCCAGATTTTCGCCATTTTCTTTTCCGTCGGCGTGCTCGGTTCAGTGTACAACACTGTGACTGTTGCAACCACGTCCGGATCGGGCAAAGCCTTGCGATCCAACTTTTTGTTGCCGGTTTTGGGAAGATCACTCAGGAAAACCCAAGCAGTTGGAACCATGTAATTTGGCAGACGATGCCCCAAAGCCATTGTCAGATCTTCCGGCTTCGGGTCATATCCCGGCTCTGAAACGACATAGCCGACCAACTGCTTGTCGCCGCGTGGCGATGGACGCAATGCAGCGGCGGCAAACTGAACGCCGCTCACGGTCCGCATAGCAGCTTCAATCTCGCCAAGCTCAATGCGGAAACCACGCAACTTGACCTGGCCGTCATTGCGGCCCAGAACTTGTATTGTTCCGTCCACCAAACGACGCGCTACATCGCCGGTTTTATACAACATTCGCGACTGCCCGTTCAGAGACACCTCACGAAACGCGGCGTTGGTGAGGTCTTCGCGTCGGAAATACCCCTTGGCCAGCCCGGTACCACCAATGTTCAGTTCGCCCTCGGCACCGATAGGCAACGGCTGATCGTCAGGACCAAGGACATGCAATTCAGTATTGGCTATCGGATGACCAATCGTAATCAGTTCTCCCGAATTGATCTTTGAGACCGCCGACCAGATCGTTGTCTCAGTCGGACCATACATATTCCAGAGGTCTGCACCATTCTCCATCAACCGCTCTGCGAGGTCGGCTGGCAGGGGTTCTCCTCCTGCCAACATGGTCAAGCCTTCATCCGGTTGAAGTCCTGCTTCAAGAAGCATGCTCCACAATGTCGGCGTGGCCTGAATATGGGTGACATCTCCGCGCTTTAGGCGTTCAACCAGCCGGAAACCGTCCAGTACGTCTTCTTGTTCGGCTATAACCAAACGACCGCCCTGCAGCAACGGCAGGAACAGTTCCAGAACGGAGATATCAAACATCGTTGTCGTCACAGACAGCATAACGGATTGCGCGTCAAACCCGGGCTCGTCCGCCATAGACGTCAGCAAGTTGATTACAGAGCGATGGCCTATCTCGACCCCTTTCGGTGTACCGGTCGAACCAGAGGTGAACATCACATATGCGGTTGGATCATTTTTGCCCGCGACGAACGAGGGACTGCCACCCGCTCTTACTTGGCTCATTTGAAGCTCGCGCAGATCCAGACCTTCCGCACAATCGGGCAGATCAGTCTGGTCGTGCAGGATTGCCGAAACATCTGCCGTCTCTAGTATCATTCGTAGCCGCGACGCGGGTTGAGCAGGATCAATCGGAACATATGCGTTGCCGCTTTTCAAAACGCCAAGCAAAGCTGCAAGACACTGTGATGACCGAGACATCGCAACGGCGATCCGCCCGCCGGAACTGCGCACAAGGGCCTGAATATCTGCAGCTACCGCATCACTCAGCCGGTCAAGCTCCATATAACTGAGCTGCTCTTTGCTGTCCTCAACTGCGATGACTTCGGGGTGAGTTTTAGCAGTTTCTGAGATCAGCCTATGAAGCGTTGACGCCTGCGGCAATTCCTCGCTTGTTTGATTTACGGTCTCCAACATCCACTCAAGTTCATAGGCTGGCTGAATGGTAATCTCGGACAGGGGACGCGTAGTATCCGCTGCCAATTCGGTAAGCGCTGTTTCGAAGTATTTTATCCAACGCATCACTGTGTCTTCGTCATAGACATCGGTGTTGTAATCGACATCCACTCGCAGACCATCGCGACGTTCGATCACGTTAAAGAAAAGATCGAAATTCACAGCAGTTTTTGGGTTGGGTGCGGTCGTCATGCTCAGCGAGCCCATGTCAACGGCTTCGCCCAGTCGTTCAAGATTGAACTGTACTTCCGTCAGCGGCAGGCGGTTTAGCGTACGCTCGATATTCAGATCGCGAACGAGCGTTCCATAGGTGTAATCCTGGTGGTCAAATGCATTCATTACCCTGTCGCGAACCTGAACCAGGAAGTCAGCAGCCGTAGCGTTCGGATCTTGAATGGTGCGGATCGGAAGGAAATTGACGCAATGGCCAACCATATCACTGTCATCCAACAAGGCCTGCCCACCGGTTGGAACGCCTAAGACAAGATCATGCGACCCTGTCAGCCGTCCAAAAACGATCTGAAGGGATGCAAACAGGGTTGCGAACAGCGTGCAGCCCTGAGCGGCACCTGCCTTCCGCGCCGCGGCCGCCACATCGCCCGAAATGTGCGCTGTACAGGTTGCTCCGGAGAATGTCTTGATTGCTGGCCGAGATCTATCGGTTGGTATCTCCGGCAATTCGGTAGGCTCTGCATATTGCTCTTGCCAATAAGCGCGCGTCTCAGCTCGTACATCTTTGCCAGATTGTTGGATGGCATAGGAAGCAAAAGATGGGGCGGGCGGTAACTCCGCACACGTTCCGGCGACCTCTGCTTTGTAAAACGCCACCAGATCTGAACCCAGAACGTTGTATGACCAACCGTCGCAAACGATGTGGTGTGCATTAATGACCAGAACATGTTCTTCCGCGGACATCCTAGCAAGAAAGGCTCTTAATGGAGGTCCAGAAATCAAGTCGATTTCGGTCGCTGAATCTTCGTGCAAAATATCAGCTAAAGCGGCTTCTGGATTTTCTCTTTCGCTCAGATCATGCAAAGTCAGAGGCAGCTCGAAGGGGTCTATGATGTCGAACGTCTCACCGTTTCTTGCAAAGACCTGACGCAACCCGTCATGGCGTTCGACCACGAGATTAAGCGCCCGTTGCAGTGCTTCCTTGTCGAGTTGACCCGTCAGGTAGAACGAGGCGCTTTCATTGAAGCTGCAAGACGCCTTCTCTCCCAGCTGACTGGTCATCCAGACCTCACGCTGTGCTTCGGTCAAAGGGATACCCTCGGTCGGTGGTGTGGCCACAGGTACTGCCGCGGCAGGCTCGGCTTGACCATCGCCGGTGAGAATCCCAACGTTTCTAAGCGCATCAACGGATTGTTCGAATGCGGTGACAACTGCATCAAAATCTTGCTCAGTGTGCGCAGTGGTAAAGAAGCAAGCATATCCGACCTGAACATGGATGCCGGCCATCTTCATAAGCGGATAAAACAGAGCTGCGTTAGGATCAAAATCCATGAGCTTCGGAACAAACCAACTTGAATAGCTCTCGACCAATCGCGGCAATCCGCGCGCTTCAAGAATAACATTCATCCTTTCGACTGCGTCGGCTGTACGCGCCGCTGTGCGTTGCCAAAGATCGGATCCATTGGTTTCCATATGATCCAGTGTGGCATCCACTGCGGCGACAACCAACGGGTGGCGAACAAATGTCCCAGCAAAGAAGGTCGGCGACGCTTCGGGGACCGAGTCATCACCGAACTGCCACATGCCGCCATCAAGGGCATCCATAAACCGGGCCGAACCCGCCAGCATGCCAATGGGCATGCCGCCTCCGATCACTTTGCCATAGGTCGCCATATCAGCTTGGATGTCCCACTCGCCCTGCATGCCGCGGGCACCAACGCGGAATCCTGTGACGATCTCATCCATGACAAGCGCTGCGCCGTTTTCGTGCGTGATGTGACGCAGTTCGCGCACAAAATCCTTGGGTCGCAGGGTTGGATTCCGGCTTTGTACCGGCTCAACAACAACGGCAGCAACTGCGCCGATGTTCTCGCGAATCCAGTCGAGGCTTTCCGGCGCCCCATAGGGCAACACAACCATGTTGGAGAGGCTCGAACGCGGAATCCCAGGCGCAATTGGCAGAGCTGCAGGATCACCACCGCGGGATTTGCCCTTGACCAGAACTTCATCGAACTGGCCATGATAGTCATTGCCAAAAACGACGATCTGGTCACGACCTGTCACTGTCCGAGCAATGCGCATTGCCGCCATCACAGCCTCGGACCCGGTGTTACAGAAAGTAGCCCGCTCATGTCCGACGAACTTGGCAAAGCGTTCCAGAACAGGACCGGCAAGATCGCATTGCGGACCAATTGCGAACCCGAGTTCCATTTGTCGCGTTATGGCATCAATAATGAAATCCGGCGAATGACCAAAGGCGATAGGCCCGAAACCACTGACCAAATCTATCAGTTCATTGCCGTCGATATCCCATAAGCGCGCACCTTTCGAACGTTCGCAAACGATCGGGAAAACCAGCTCTTTCCATTCGGAACGAAACCCGGCAGCAGTGCGCGGGTCGGCCATAACGGACCGGTAGGTCTGAACATATTCTTTAGACTTGGCGTATCGCTGACTGTATTTGCCCGCCAGGTCTTGCGCAAAGGCCAGTTGCTGAGGTGTAAGATCGCCTCCAGCCGCATTGGTTGCGCGTCCAATCGAGAAAGCGGTTTTTTTCGCGGCGGTTTTGGCTGGGGCGGGAACCAAAGGTTTATCCTCTGCCGCGACCTTGGGTGTGCTGACCGGAGCGGTCGGTTCCTCCGCCTGAGCCCCTGACAAGGCCTGAAGCTGTTGCGCGAACAATGACTGCATTGCCGCGACCTGCGCTTGCATAACAGCCGCAACCGAACCATCGCCCATAGGAACGGAGGGCGCCGCTGGCGGCGGCGAAGCCGCAGGAACCACCTGTGCAACAGCGCCTTGAGGGACCGCCTGCGAAGTTTCTTGCTCCACCGAGAGAGCAGCCGTTTCAGCAGGCAGGCATTCATCAAGGTAATTAACCAACGCCTGGGCGGACGGATAATCAGACAGCAATTGCCGGAATGTCAGATCAACCCCGTAATCGGTATTCATTTGTTGAGTGACCTGACCAAGGAACAAGGAGTCAAACCCAAGTTCCAAAAATGTTGCCGATGCATCTTCAGCACCCAGATCCTCACCGGAAACTTCGCTTAGAATGGCCATAATCTCGCCGATCAGGCGGGGTTTGCGATCAATGGGCTCTTGAGAAATAGATGTCGGCATCGAAGAAATCTCACTCACACTTGAAACAGGATTCACTGGTACGGCGGTCGGATCGGTTGACGCGCCAGTTGGTATTCCGAGGCATGGCGCCGGAGCGTCCACCCAATGCAATTTGCGTTGGAAGGGGTAGGTTGGCAGCGGCACCCGTCGGTTTCCTCGCGAACCAAGCTTTTCCCAATCTACACTGACACCACATCCCCACAGACGGCCCATTGCAGTGGCCATTGCGACTTCATCAGTTTCCGGGCGGGTGTGATCCGGCAAGGATTGTATAATTGCAACCGAGGCATCCCTTGGCAAAGTCTGGGCGCTAAACGCAGATAACGTGTTCCCTGCGCCAACCTCGAGCAGTGCAACCGCATCTTCGCCCACTAGTGTCGACACCGCATCTGCAAAATTGACCGCCGCACGCGCCTGCGTCGCCCAGTAGGACGGGTCAGTGCATTCATCTTCTGAAATCCAATCACCCGTTACACAACTTACATATGGGATTCTTGTCTGCTGCAGCACTCTTTCCGAGACCGCTTCCATCAGGCCATCACATACCGGATCCATCATGCGCGAATGGAACGCATGCGACGTGTGAAGACGTGAACAAGGGATATCGGCTTTTTTCAGTCGCTCTTCCATAGCCGCGATGGCATCAAAATCTCCGGCCAGAACATTCAGACGTGGCGCATTGCGGGCGGCGACATCAACGGTGTCATCAAGATGATCTTCAAGAGCTTCAAGCGGCGCTCTGACCGACAGCATTGCGCCGCCGGGCTGATCCTGCATCAGTTGGCCTCTTTTTGCGATGATCGACAGGCCGGTTTCGAAATCCATAACCCCGCCGAGGGCGGCCGCCGTGAACTCACCCACCGAATGCCCGATCATCGCCGCCGGGGTCACTCCGCGAGCCATCCAAAGGCGCGCACAGGCATATTGGGTCAGGAAAAGCGCAGGCTGCGTCAACCGGGTTTCCCGCAAAGCGCGGGCCAGTTCCTGATCGCTGGGATCGCCAAAGCAAAGCATGGTCTTGACGTCCAACCCAAGCACGGGGCGCAGAATTTCCGCGCCCTGATCAATCCAGCGGGCAAACTCTGGTTCTGAACGATAAAGGCCGCTGCCCATACTGGGATACTGGGACCCCTGCCCCGGGAACATGAACGCCACCGACGGATCACCCTGCATCGCGGGTTTTCGAACTGCCGGTGCCGCGCGCAAGGTTTTGGCGACTTCGGCCTTGTCCGTTCCGGCCACGGCCTGGCGAAACTCGAACTCAGCCCGACCGTCCTGCAATGTATAGGCTATATCTGCCAGTGCATACGCATTGGGCTGCTCCAACGCATCGACCAAATGATTCTGCATCTCGGCCAACGCTTCGGGCGTCTTGGCGGACAGAACAATGACCTGAGCCGATTTGGACGGGGTGGCATGCGGAACATCCGGCGCCTCTTCCATCACCAGATGCACATTGGTCCCACCAACCCCGAACGAGCTGACACCGGCCCGCAACGGACCGTCGGACACCCAGTTTGAAGCGGCTTTCGGAACCCTGAACCCCGAACCATCCAGGTCAATTCGTGGATTCAAGCTGTTAAAGTTTGCTACGGGCGGGATAGATCTGTGGGTCAGCATCAGCGCGGTTTTGATCACGCCAACAACCCCGGCCGCCGCGTCCAGGTGGCCGATATTGCCCTTGACCGATCCAAGCGCACAGCCGCCCTCGGGCGAGGCATCCGCGAAGGCCTGCCGCAATCCCTTGATCTCGATCGGATCACCCAGCGGCGTCGCCGTTCCGTGGCACTCCACATAAGAAACGGTATCCGCGGAAATCCCCGCATCCTGATGCGCGCGGCGGATGGCATCCGCCTGACCCAAAACCGTGGGCGCTGTGTACGAAATCTTTTCCGATCCGTCGTTGTTGATGCCGCACCCACGGATCACCGCATGGATATGATCGCCATCCGCGACGGCATCCTTCAGCCGCCGCAAGACGACAACGCCTGCGCCATGCCCAAAGATCGTTCCACTGGCCTGCGCGTCAAACGGGCGGCACGTGCCGTCATCCGAGGCAAGCCCGCCTTCTTGCGTGATGTAACCACGGTTCTGCGGGAAGGTGATCGACACCCCTCCTGCAAGGGCCATGTCGCATTGACCAGACCGCAGCGCCGTCATCGCCTGCGATATCGCGGTCAACGAACTGGAACAAGCCGTCAGAACCGTCATTGCAGGACCTTTGAGGTCCAGCTTGTAGGATACACGGGTGGCCAGACAATCGCTCAGATTGCCGGTCATTTCGGAGAATTTCCCGGTCTGGTAATTAGAGGTAAACGCGTCCGAGGATTTGCGGTCCCCCAGAACATTGTGGATCAGGTATGTGTTCATCGAACACCCGGCATAGACCCCGACAGTGCCGCCCATGCGCCATGGATCATGCCCGCTGTCTTCCAGCGCGTGATAACAAATCTCCATGAAGACGCGTGCCTGGGGATCGGTCACGGCGGCCTCGCGTGCGTGCATGCCAAAGAACTTGGCATCGAACATGCCCCCATCCGGCAGGCCGGGGCGCACCGGGACATAGCTGTCCTTGGATCGCTCCGCCTCAGAAAACCCGTCTTCAAGCTCGTCTGCCTTGAAGGGCCGGATCAGGTTGTCGCCGTTCTGGATGTGCTGCCAGAACGTTTCCAAAGAATCCGCACCCGGCAGCTTGGCGGCCATACCTACAACCGCGATTGCATCCTCGGGTAGATTAGGCTGGGTTGCAGTTTCATCAACTGCCGCCGGTCTGAGCTCTTCCGAAGGGGTTTCCACCGGAGCGTCGACTGCCAACTCGGCAATGGCCTGCGACAATGATCCCAGTCGCGGTGTTTCGAACACAAGACTGATGTCAAAGATCAGTCCCAGCCGCTTCATCACCTCGGCATGCGCGCTGATAAGTTGCAACGATGTACCACCCGCTTCGAAGAAGGTTGCGGTTTTGTCCAACGGTCCACAACCCAGATGCTCATCATAGACTTTGGCCAGAACTCCAAAAACCTCGTCGGCACTGCGTTTCTTACGCTTTGAGCGGAAGGCCACGACAGTGTCGGGCGTGCTGTCGCTTTCAGGGTCCTCAACGCTGCGCACCAGCGCCTTGCGGTCAATCTTGCTGTTCACGGTCAGGGGAAAATCGGCCAACACGCGGTTCATCCGGGGCAGGCATCCCTCCGGCAGTACCTTGCCCAGTTCGGCCATGACATCACTGATAAAGGCCCGGTGATCCGCCGGCATTTCACCAGAGGGTTTTAAGAACGCAGCGATCCGTTTTTCCCCCGTTTTGGCGACAACCAGCGCAACCGCCGCGTCGACCAGCATCGGAATTTCGCGCAGATGATGTTCGATTTCATCCAGCTCGATCCGGCGGCCACCGATCTTGACCTGCCGGTCGACCCGCCCAAGAAATTCGTAAACGCCGTCCTCGCGACAGCGAGCCAGATCGCCCGTCAGGTAAACCTGACCGCTGCGACCTTGTCGTGGGTCCGGGATAAAGGATTCAGCCGTGCGATCAGGTTTATTGAGATACTCCGAGGCGACCCCCGGCCCTGCCGCAACCAGTTGCCCTACCGTTCCAATCGGAAGCTCATTGTAGTCTTCATCGACAACAAAGCACTCGCAATGCCCCGTTGGCAGGCCGATTGGAATTGACCCTCCTTTCAGATCGTCCGCCGTAACAAGATGCATCGTTGTGAAAACCGAGTTCTCGGTGGGCCCATAGCCGTTGACGACCTGAACATAGGGATAGGCTTCCATTAACTGACGCACATGAGATGGCGACAGAACATCGCCACCAGCACCGAACTCCCGCAAACCCTTGAGCGCCCCAAGATGGTGTTCGATCATCAGATGCGACAAACCGGTATAGAAATAGGCCACATTTACATTGTACCGCGTTATCGTTTCGGCCAAGGCGTCCAGCGCAGGCTTCGGCTCGGTCACAACTGCTACGGACCCGCCGTTAAGCAGTGGCACCCAGATTTCCCAAGTGGAAACATCGCAGGCGATGGTCGAGTTTGCCAATGAGATGTCGCCCGGCCTCATCTGCCCTGTCGGCTGGTCGTACCCCAGTCGCGATATGGCCCTATGGGGCAGAACAACGCCTTTGGGCTGCCCGGTCGACCCCGATGTGTACATGATATAGCAGGCATCTTCGCCGGTTCGTCTGGGAAATTCCTGCGGAATCGCGATATCGGTTTCCAGCACCTCAGAGATCTTCAGCTGTGGGATGGTATCGTCAGCAAGGTTGGTCGCAAGCACCTCATACGGATCGTCCCACAGGATGACCGTCGGCTTTGAGTCGCCGACAACATACCCCAACTGTTTGGAGTCGTAGGCCGGGTCCAGAGGTACATAGGTGCACCCCGCTTGCATGATACCGCACATAGTCAGGATCGCTTCGGGTGTCCGGTCAGTGATCATGACCACATTGTCGCCGGGCACGACGCCCCGATTGATCAGGTGCGCGGCAATCCTGTCTGCGGCGCGCACCATCTCAGCATAGGTGTATTGCCGACCATCGCCCATAAGGGCGATCGCCTCAGGCACAATCTGACAAACGCGCAGAAAGCTTTGATACAGGTCCAGCTGAGGATCGAAATTTAATGAACCAAGTGCACGGACGGCAGAACCACTTAACATAACAACCCCTCACACCGTCCAAAGGGGCGATTGCAGCACATGGCGCTAAATTCAATGCAGCCAGACCAAGTGCCCTACGAAATTTGCTGCACACCCCCCCAGGCGAAATACGTCGGCAAAACAATTAAAGACTGCCCTGATCGTATGCGAAGCCAAGGTACCTGTCGACTCTTGGCTGAGGTAGAACACCCCTAGGCCGCGTTTCGGTATTGGGCGGCAGGAGATTAGCCAGTCACCTATTTGAAAAAATTGGAGTTTTCACACCGCCCAAACATTGGGCTAGCCGATACTCGCAGCACCAACTGGGCCCTTTTGTTTCCCGTTTGCGAACAATTGTTAACTTACAGTTTATTTCACCCTCGCATCTACAATCGATGCCTGAACACCTGCTTCGAATCCAAAGGCCCGATTACTTACCAAGACTCAGGATGATCTCGATATCCCGTCTACTTAGGCCGCCAATCAGATCCTTTTCGACGTCCAAAAGGTTCGCACCACTTTGAATATGGCGCTCCAGCTGTGCGGCAACCTCACTGGTAGATTGGTAATACAGGTCGCCGCGGGTCCGGCTCAGTTCGATGACCAGCCGCTCCAGCAACTGCTTTTGTTTTTCCGAGACCAGATCTTTTCTTTTGTCCTCAAGCATATTCGCCACCGAAATAGTCTTCGCCTACGCATGATACATAGCTTTTGATCCGCCTGTGGCGAGCATCCGGCGCAACAACGCTGCACCAAGCCACCGGAAATCACGAATATCCGAACTATACTTAACTCATTGTTTCAGAGCCGCATGTGAGAGGACACCCATGTCAATATCCGTGCCGACCGAGGCAGAACTGGTCGCGATGCTGCAGGAGGATGAACGCAGAATGAGCGTTGTCATCACCAACCCAGCGCGCAACGACAACCCTATGATCTATGTCAGCGAAGAATTCGAAACACACACCGGATATTCGCCCGAAGAGTCCTTGGGTCGAAACTGCCGTTTTCTACAGGGTCCTGATACCGACCCACAGGCAATTCAGGCCATCCGCGCCGCGCTAGCGGCAAAGACCGTTTTTTCGATCGATATCCTGAACTATCGAAAATCCGGGGACCCATTCATGAACCGCTTACGCATTCGCCCCCTGTTCGATGAAACGGGTAAACTGACTTACTATGTGGGTGCCCAAAACCCGCTCTGATCTGGGCGCGTCGGCGACGTTTGGTACAGTGTCTACTGGCCGTATTCGCGGTCAGACCTAGGTTCATCCGGACAACGGAAACTTCGTAAATCGTAGGCTATGCAGGTCGTCTGGTTCAAAAGAGATCTCCGCACGCAAGACAACGCGGCCTTGGCGCTCGCTGCGCAGCGCGGGCCGGTGCTGCCATTGTACGTTGTTGAACCAGAGCTCTGGCAGCAACCGGATATGTCTGCCCGGCACTGGCAGTTTGTGTCTGAAACTCTGGTCGAACTGCGTCGGGACCTCGCCCATCTTGGCCAGCCGTTGGTCATTCGTCTGGGTGAAGTTGTCAAAATCCTGGCCGAGTTGCGTCGGGCCGGTCACCTTGCGGCCCTTTGGTCCCATGAAGAGACGGGAAACGGCTGGACTTTCCAGCGCGATCGGAGTGTCGCAGCGTGGTGCCAGACCAAGGGCGTCCCATGGCACGAGCTGCAAAACCACGGGGTTATTCGGCGCATGTCCTCGCGAAACGGATGGGCGCAGCGCTGGGACACGTTCATGGCGAAACCTGCCGCACTCGCACCCACGATTGATGCCCTGGACGTGGGGTTGGGGCGGCTGCCCTCTGTCGCCGAACTGGGTTTAGAGAACGACCTGTGTACAGATCGCCAAACTGGTGGGCGCGCTGCTGGGATAGGTTTGTTAGAGACGTTTCTGAACCAACGTGGTGAGCTTTATCGGCAGGCAATGTCGTCCCCTTTAGAGGGCGCAACTGCGTGCTCGCGCGTGTCGCCCTACCTGGCATGGGGCGCGCTTTCGATGCGAGAGGTCTCACAAGCAACCGAGCTTCGCCGACAAAATCTGAGCGCGAAACAAAGCAACTGGCGCAAGTCTCTCCGGTCCTTCACCGGTCGGCTGCACTGGCATTGCCACTTCATCCAAAAGCTCGAGGATGACCCTCGGATCGAATTTGAAAACATGCACCGGCTGTATGACGGGCTGCGCCCGAAGCAACCGGACAGCACGCGTCTGGCCGCATGGGCCAGCGGGCAAACTGGCTATCCGTTTCTGGATGCCTGCATGCGGTCGCTTCATGCCACAGGCTGGCTGAATTTCAGGATGCGGGCGATGGTGATGGCCACGGCCAGCTATCACCTTTGGCTGGACTGGCGCGCGCCCGGTCTGGTTCTGGCGCGCCTTTTCACCGACTATGAGCCCGGCATCCACTGGAGCCAAGTCCAAATGCAGTCGGGCACCACGGGGATCAACGCGGTTCGTATCTACAACCCTGTTAAGCAAGGCAAGGATCAGGACCCAACCGGTGCGTTTACACGCCGTTGGGTACCCGAGCTTGCGGATATTGCCGACCCTTTCCTGCAAGAACCGTGGACTGCGCCCAATGCCAGAGACGTGATCGGCAAACGCTATCCCGAGCGCGTGTTTGACCACCTTGAGGCCGCAAAACATGCGCGCGCCCAGATTTGGGCCGTCCGTCGCAGTCCTGAGTTCCGGTCCGAGGCGGCGCAAATCCAGTCGAAACATGGCAGCCGCAAACGCCGGCCACGCAAACCGAACAGAGCCATGCAATCGGCACAACTCTCACTGCCGTTGGAGGGCTGAAAACTGCGTATGAGGAAGAAATCCGACCTGCCCACCAAATTCTGCGCGACATGCGGACGTCCGTTCAGCTGGCGCAAAAAATGGGAAAAGGTCTGGGATGAGATCCGTTATTGCTCGGACCGGTGCAGGCGCGCGTCATGACCACCCTTACCCTGCCCGGCCTTGCCCCGATCCCTCAGCCCGTGGAGTGGGCTCCGACCAGGGCGGCGGGCCTGGCGCGTCTCGGCCAATTTGCGCCGCAAGCGGGCCGCGCGTACGCCGCAACGCGCAACTATGATGATGGGCCCGGAAACCGCAACAACATCTCGGCTTTGTCCCCGTGGATCAGGCACCGCCTTGTGACGGAACGAGAGGTGCTGACAGCGGCCTTAGCTCGGCATAGTCCCGCGGCCTGCGAGAAATTCGTGCAAGAGGTCTTTTGGCGCGGCTACTTTAAAGGCTGGTTGGAACAGCGTCCCAGTGTATGGACCGCCTACCTGAACGGGTTGGATAATGCACGCTACACCATTGGTGCAGACTATCAGGACGCGATTGCGGGTCGAACAGGGATTGATTGCTTTGACGCGTGGACCCATGAGTTGCGGGAAACCGGGTATCTGCACAATCACGCCCGGATGTGGTTTGCCTCGATCTGGATCTTTACTCTGCGCCTGCCTTGGCAGTTGGGTGCAGAATTCTTTTTGCATCATCTGCTGGATGGAGATCCGGCCTCGAACACACTCAGTTGGCGTTGGGTCGCCGGGCTGCATACCAAGGGCAAGACCTACCTGGCCCGGCCCGACAATATCGCGAGATACACAAATGGTCGCTTTGATCCCACAGGCTTGGCCACTGTGGCGGAGCCATTGACCGAACCTGAGGATCACCCGCTGAGACCGATTCCCCCATCATTCGCCCCGCCCGAGGGGCCGTGTATGCTGTTGCTCAATGCCGAAGACCTGTGCGGCGCAGCGTTGATGCCCCCTGACCCAGATGGGGTTCTTGGTCTGCTAACGCCCGACGGTAGTGTTCTGGCGAATGACTTCGTTGCCGCCGGCTTGGAAAAGGCCTTGGCAGACTGGGGACAAACGCCAATCACCAGCAACAACTGGACCCAACCGCTGGTCGAGGCCGCTGCGCGATCCGGTATCCGAAGGATCGTCACCGCCTACACACCGATTGGACCGGCCCGATCGCAGTTAGACGCTGCCGAACCAACTCTGATGTCCGAGGGTATCGAGCTGGTTCGCGTCAGACGGGCTTATGACAGTCTGGTTTGGCCTCATGCCAAACGCGGCTTCTTTGGGCTGAAAAAACAAATCCCAAACCTGCTGAGGAACCTTGGCCTTTCAGACTAAATCCGCGCCAGCACCTTTTGGGCACTGTCCAGATACTCCTGCTGCTTGGCCTCGTTCATGCGATCCCAGGTCCGGTAGGCGTGTCCAAGACGCGGGTTACCGCGCAACTTGTCCGCGTTCCGCACCAAGAAATCCCAGTACAGAGGATTGAAGGGGCATGCACCCTCGCCCGTTTTTTGTTTCACGTCGTACCGGCAGGCAGCACAATGATCGGACATCTTGTTGATGTAATTCCCACTGGCTGCATAGGGCTTGGACCCCAACAACCCCCCATCAGCGAACTGGCTCATTCCGATCACATTTGGCGCTTCGACCCATTCATAGGCGTCTGCGTAGACCGCTAGGTACCACTCGTGCACCTCGACCGGGTCAATGCCGGCCAACAGGGCAAAGTTGCCGGTCACCATCAACCGTTGGATATGATGCGCGTAAGCCTCGTCGCGTGTCTGGGCAATGGCTGCAGACATGCAGGCCATGTCCGTATCTGCGGTCCAATAGAAGGCAGGTAGCGGGCGTTTTGCTTCAAGGTAGTTTTCCTGAATATACCCCGGCATTCGCAACCAATAGATACCGCGCACAAATTCGCGCCAGCCAATGATTTGACGAATATACCCCTCTGCCGCGTTCAGTGGTGCATGTCCTTCATAGTAGGCCCGTTCGACGCGCCGACAGATCTCAAGCGGCGATAACAGGCCCGCATTCAGGTATTGAGCCAGAACCGAGTGGTACAGAAACGGCTCATCACTCAGCATCGCGTCCTGGTAGTCGCCAAACCGGGGTAGCGCGGCATCGACAAAATGGTCCAACGCGGCCAACGCGCCCTGCCGCGTCACGGCGAACCAGAATGGGGTCAGGGTTCCGAAGTGATCCGCAAATTTCGCTTCAACAAGCGTCAGAACCTCTTGGGTTATCTCGTCCGGGTCCGTATCCAGAGGTCGAGGCATAAAAAGATGGGATTTGGCGGGTTTACGGTTTTCGGAGTCAAAATTCCATCGCCCACCTTCCGGCGCGTCCCCAGACATCAAAAGCCTGGTTTTACGGCGCATCTCGCGGTAGAAATACTCCATCCGCAACTGCTTTCGCCCCTTGGCCCAATCCCGAAACTCCTGATGACTGGCTAAAAAACGGTCATCGGGCAGCACGCTCAAACCCTCATAGCCCGCAAAGGCCTGCGCCAATCGGTACTCTCCGGGTTCGGTCACAACAGCACGCGAAATGTTCAGGTCGCTTTGCGCGCGCGCGATTTCACCCGTCAGGCTGTGTGTATTGTCTGGGTCGTCCAGCCGCACATACCTGACCCGCCACCCCGCAGCTTCAAGCTCGATCGCAAAATGGCGCATGGCCGACAAAACAAACGCAAGCTTTTTCTTGTGATGTCGCACATATTGCGCCTCGTCCATCACTTCGGCCATCAGGACCGTGTCGCGATCTGCTGAACCAGCGCGCAGCGCAGCAGAATTCATCGAAAGCTGATCGCCCAGTACAACGATCAATGTGGGGCGTTTTAACGGGTTATTGTCCATCCCGTGAAGGGTAGGTCCGGCCGATCCAAAACCAAGCCATTCGCACAGCCGTTTTCACGACAAAAAATCCGATCCAGCGTTTTGTTCAATGATCTCCTGAACCAGCGGGTTGGGAAAACGGCGACGCAGAGTGATGGCGTAGAAACTTTCCTTGATGCGCGGATGTTCCTTGGCCTCTTTCAACCGACCGGAGTTCAACTCGTCCGTCACAACGATCGGCGCTACCAACGCCAGACCGATATCCTCGCGCGCCAAAAGGCGCATCATGGCCATATCGTCCACTTCGGCAGCGATTTGAGGACGCACGGAATAGCGGCTGGCCATGGCGTCGAAGGCGGTGCGCACACTGCTGTCGGTTGTCGGCAGGATGAACGGTTGCTCGGCAAGCAACTCTTGGATCGGCAGGTCAGTTTCCAGCCGTTTTGGCGTTCCGACAATGCTGACATCCTGTTCGCCAATATGGTGTGTCTCATACGGTGTCAGGCTGTCATCCGGGGGAGGGCGGTTCATCAGAACCAGGTCCAGGTTCAAAGCCTCCAAGCCTTCCAGCAACTCGGCCGGACTGCCGGACCGCAGGATCACTTCGACGTCCAAACGGGACAAAATCGGCCTGAGGAAACCAATCTGAAAGTTGCGTGACAGGGTTGCCAGCGCACCGACACGCAACGCTTTGCGGGTTTGCACAGTGCCCGTCAGCGTTGCCACAAGTTCTTGACCAGTCGAGAATATCGCGTCCGCATGGTCTAGCGCGATGCGCCCTGCTTCGGTCAGGTGCAACTGGCGACCGCGTCGTTCAAACAACGGGTGACCTAGCCGTTCCTCCAGCTGTTTGATCTGAACCGACAGCGCGGACTGAGACAGGTTCAACCGCTGCGCAGTGCGCGTCAGGTTGCCGTCATGCGCGACGGCCCAAAAGTACCTCAGATGATGATAATTGAGCGGCATTCGTTCTTTTTAATAGAACAATAAGTCGCAAACAATGAATTTTTATTGGCAGACTTTCTGTCCTATCTGCGTCCAAAGGCTTTGGCCCAAGAAACGCAAGGAACCCAAACATGGCTTATCTCTTTCTACCGCTGATGGGTCCGTTGATCCTGATCGCTGCGGCGTATCTGGCGACGCGGAAACCAGGAAAATACCCCGGCAACATCCCGGCTATCACCGAGGCAGCCGCGTTTGCGGCTTTTGCAGTCTCAGCTCTGGCGGCTGCACTGGTTGTCGTTAACGGATCGGGGACCTCGGCGCTGATCGGGGTATTCGGAGTGGGCCTGTCCGTACGTCTGGATGCGGTCAGCGCGATCATGCTGGTTCTGGTCAGCTTCATTGGCTGGGTCGTACTGCGCTATTCCAAGACCTACATGGATGGAGAAGACCGCCAGGGTGCTTTTACCGGCTGGATGTCCGCGACCCTTGCTGCAGTCTTGCTGCTGGTGATGTCCGGCAACCTTGCACAACTGTTCCTCGCATGGACTCTGACGAGCCTGTCGCTGAACAGGCTGCTGCTGTTCTATCCCGAACGCGCAACAGCCCGGCGGGCAGCGCGTAAGAAAGCCCTTGTCGCCCGGATGAGCGAGGGTGCCCTGGCTGTGGCCATCGTCCTGTTGATTGCCGCATCCGGAACGACCGACATCACAACCATCCTGACAACGGCCGAACCGAACTGGCTGACCATGGGTGCGGCCCTGCTGATCGCCATCGCGGCGGTGCTTGCATCAGCGCAGTTCCCACTGCACGGATGGCTGACCGAAGTGATGGAGGCCCCTACCCCAGTATCGGCCCTGCTGCATGCGGGTGTAATCAATGCGGGTGGTTTCCTGTTGATCCGGTTCGCGGATGTGATGCTGCTGGCCCCGGGTGTCATGGCGCTGCTGGTAATGTTGGGTGGTTTTACCGCTCTGTTTGGGGGGCTCGTCATGCTGACCCAGCCTGCGGTGAAGACATCTCTGGCCTGGTCGACCATCGCGCAGATGGGTTTCATGGTTATGCAATGCGGCCTGGCTCTGTTCCCGCTCGCGCTGCTGCACATCGTGGCCCACTCCCTGTACAAGGCGCATGCCTTCCTCAGCGCTGGTGAGGCTGTTCGCAATGTCGCTGCGATCCGCCGGCCGGGTCCGATCGCCGTACCCAGTGCGCGGAACGTTCTGCAGGCCTTTGTCACTTCGATCGTGATTTATGGCATCGTCGGCACCTTGGTCGGGTTCGACGGCAAATCGGTTCAGGCGATTGCCCTCGGTGTCATCCTGATTTTCGGCGTGGCCTACCTGCTGGCCCAAGGTTTCGCGGACTCAGCCCCGCGTGAGTTGATGCAGCGTACTGTGATCTATGCGCTGGTAACCTCAGTCAGCTATTTCGCCCTGCAAGTGATCGCTCAGCATCTGACCGCTGGCACACTTCCTGCAACGCCAAGCCCCGGACCCCTGGAATGGGCCCTGATCGTCCTCGCGCTGATCAGCTTTGGCTGTGTTGCCGTGGCTCAATCGACCTTTCCACTCTGGGCCTCGCATCCGGCCGCCGCAGGCCTGCGCGTCCACCTCACAAACGGCCTTTATGCCAATGCCATCTTCGACAAGCTTCTGGACGGTTGGTCCAAGCGGTCCGCAGCCTGAGAGGAATACAAAGATGTTTGCGAAACTTGAAACCTACTCCGCCCCGCTGCTGGAACTTGTCACCGAAGCCAATCTGGCGGCCAAGGCCGTTCCACCGCTGTTCCCGCTGTCGGCAAGCGTCGCTGTTAACCCGTTTCTGGGCCAGACCAGCGAACCTCTTGCTGTGACCGCAGCCCGCCTGGCGCGCGTTGGCGGTGAACGGATCACGCCGACACGGGCGCATTGGGCCGCCAGGATCAACGCGGGCGAAATCACCGAAGCGGACCTGATCGATGCCGTATCAGCGTCGAACGAACCCTTCAACCAGCCGACTTTGCAAGACATAAAGGATGCGCTGAACACCGACACGTCAGAGCCTCAAGCTCTGCCGACAGTCGCAGAACTTGCCGCAGATGTATCCGGGATCGACTGGCCCGGTCTAATTGACGACCGGATCGGCGTTTGGGCCGCTGGTCATTTCGATCAGGGTCAGGCGTTGTGGCAACAAGCCAATGCAGGTGGCGCATTCCAATCCTGGCGTGACTTTGCCTCGCGCGATCTGACGCCCGAGATTCATGGCCTGAAAGGGTTCTGCGCCTTTGTCGCAGAGACCAACCGTTCGCACTGGCGCGCCGTCGGTCGCGCCTCGGAGCGGCTGACCGTTGACACCGATGCGGCTTCTACCGCCTTTCACCGCTGGCTGATGACGTTGGGCGGGTGGGCGCAATACGGTCGTTACCACCTTTGGCAAGCCGAGTTGAACGGCACAGAAGACAGCACCGCAACCGAGCTTTTAGCCGTGCGGATGGTCTTCGACGAGGCGCTGTTCGACCTGTACGAAGACCAGATCGCAGCGCGGTGGGCCGAGGTTGTCGAGGCGCACAGGGCACCCGTGACCCCATCCAAGGACTTCGTGATTGATGCGATCCTTCAAGATGCAGGTGAACGGGCGCAACAGCGGGTTCTGGCTGACAAATTGGGTCAGGGCGAACCCCGGACAGTGAATGGGCGCCCGGACATACAGGCAGCGTTCTGCATAGACGTCCGGTCCGAAGTGTTCCGCCGGGCGCTGGAAGCGCAGGATGCCAATATCGAAACCATAGGCTTTGCCGGTTTCTTCGGTCTGGCCAGCGCGCACAAGGCTGCAGGTTCTGACGTGACCGAAATGCGGGGTCCTGTGCTGCTGCAGGCAGGTGTGACTTCGCAAGCCAATGAACCCGTAAAGGCCGATCTGGATCGTCGATACACAGCGCGGGCAAAGCGCGCATGGGGTCGGTTCAAACTGGCCGCGGTTTCATCCTTTGCCTTTGTCGAGGCGACCGGGCCACTCTATGCGGGCAAGCTGGTCAAGGACTCTCTGAGTCTGAGCCACAACAACAAGGCCGATCCCGCCCCAAAGCTGGACCCTGCAATTGACCTTGAGGCACGCGTGGGCATGGCGAAATCGGTGTTGTCGGCGATGTCGTTGACCGACAACTTTGCCGAGATCGTAATGCTGACCGGCCACGGGGCACACGTCACCAACAACCCGCACGAAAGCGCGCTGCAATGCGGGGCTTGCGGCGGCTATGCAGGCGACGTGAACGCGCGCCTTCTGGCCGGGCTGTTGAATGATCGTGAAGTTCATGACGCCCTGCGAGACGCAGGCATCGACATCCCGTCGGATACGGTTTTCCTGCCTGCACTGCACCATACGACCACAGATGAGGTCACGCTGTACGACCAGGACTTGCCGATGGGCATGTCGACCCCGGGCGTTGCTCAGCTGCGCAAACACCTGGATGCGGCGGGCAGCCTTGCGCGCGCGGAACGGATGCAGCGTTTGCCGCGCGCGGCGGATGCGACAAACGTGCTGCGTCGTGCGCGCGACTGGGCCGAGACCCGCCCCGAATGGGGTCTGGCCGGCTGCCGCGCCTTTGTTGCCGCTCCGCGCGGTCGCACGGATGGATCAGACCTGTCCGGGCAGGCTTTCCTGCACAACTACGATTGGCGGCGCGATTCTGAGTTCGGCGTTCTCGAGTTGATCATGACCGCTCCGGTCGTGGTCGCCAGCTGGATCAGCCTGCAGTACTACGGCTCGACCGTTGCACCAAACCTGTTCGGCGGCGGCAACAAGCTTTTGCACAACGTGGTCGGGGGCATCGGTGTGCTGGAAGGCAACAATGGCGCGCCGCGCGCGGGTCTACCTTGGCAGTCTGTCCATGACGGCAACGCTTTCCAACACGATCCGCTGCGCTTGTCCGTGATTATCGAAGCCCCACGCGACGCCATGTCCGACATCCTGTCCCGGCATCCTGGAGTTCGCGAGCTGTTCGACAATGGCTGGCTCCACCTGATCACAATGGACGACGAAGGTAAGCTAGCCTGGCGTTACAACGGAGATCTGAAGTGGGTCCGTTTCAATGATCGGACCGACAACGCGCAAGCCATCGCTGCGGAATAAATTCCGCACCGAATTCAACAACGGGTGCCATGCTTGATCGGCATGGCACCCGCAATTCGTTTTGCCAGTCATCAAACAGCTGGAGACTCCGACAGAAACACAGCCTTTGTCCGCAACACGCTACCCAATCCCAAAATGCACTCGCCCAGCATAAAACCCGTCGCCAGCGCCTTTGTTAGCGATCCGGAGATGTGTCCCCTGATAGTGTTAAGCCCGTGCTTCAATGAGCCGTCAGAGTACGCGGGACAGGAAGGCTTTGGTGCGCGCCTCGCGGGGTTCGGCAAAAAGAACCTCGGGCGGGCCTTGTTCCAGAATACGGCCAGCATCCAGGAAACAAACCTTGTCCGCCAGTTCACGTGCAAAGCCCATCTCGTGTGTTGCCAGCACCATGGTCATGCCCTGTTGACGCAGGTCGCGCAGCACATCCAGCACCTCGCCCACCAGTTCAGGGTCTAACGCGCTGGTGATTTCATCGAACAGCATAATTTGAGGTTCCATCGCCAGAGCGCGGATGATCGCCACCCGCTGCTGCTGGCCGCCTGATAGCTGATCGGGGTAGTGCTCCATCCGTTCGCCTAGGCCAAAGCGAGTGAACAACTCAGTGACCCGCGGCCTCAGATCGTCCCTGCTCAGACCGCGCACTCGGCGGGGGGCAAGCATGACATTCTCGACCGCCGTCATATGGGGAAATAGATTGTAGCTTTGGAACACGATGCCAATTTGCCGGCGCACCGGCTGAGGGTCCAGACCGGGTTCAGAGATGTCCTTGCCATCCAGCCAGATTGTCCCGTCATCAATCGGCTCAAGCAGGTTCATGCAGCGCAAAAGCGTGGACTTGCCCGAACCTGACGCGCCGATCAGGCACACCATCTCACCCTCGGCCACATCAAGGTCAATGCCTTTGCAGACGTCGTGATCGTCGAACCGCTTGCGCACGCCGCGCAACGAAAGCTTTGCCGTCATGTGCGCGCCTTGTTTTGCTTGTTCATGAGGTAGTCTGCGTATCGCGTGGCCGGAATGGTCAAGATCAGGAAAATCAACGCCGCACCCACATATGGCGTGAAATTGGCATAGAGAGATTTGTAAACGCCTGCCTGGCGGAAAACCTCGACCGGGCCAATAAAGGACAGAAGGGCCACGTCCTTCTGTAAGGCGATGAACAGGTTCATATTGGCCGGAACAACGTTCCGAATGGCCTGCGGCAGAACCACATACCGCATGGTGTCCCGATCGTTTAGCCCCAAAGAAGCGGCTGCCGATCTTTGCGATTTGTGAATCGAGTCGATACCCGAGCGGATCACCTCGGCCACATAAGCCGAATACACCAAAACCAGCGCCAAAGTGCCCCAAATGTATGGGCTGTTCCACGGTCGTGGAAGTCCCAAACCGGGGATACCAAAGCCGATGATGTAGATAACCAAAACCACGGGAAGGCCACGAAAAACGTCCGTGTATGCTATTCCAAACAATCTCAGAGGAAACAGCGCCGGCGCGCGGGTGTCGCGGCACAGAGCGATGGCCAGCCCCATGATCGCGATCAAGGGAGCCGACCAGGCAAAGATCATCACGTTCAGCAGAAACGCCTCAAGCAGTCCGGGAAAGGTCGCGACAAAGACTTTGCCGTTGAAAAAGGCGCGCTGAACGGCGTCCCAACCAGGGGCAAGCGGGACGAGCACAATCAGTGCCAACACCACACTGACCGTCGAGATCAGTGCGATGCGGTTCGAGCGTCGCCGGACTCCGGCCTCGTATAGCTCTCGGCGCGTAGGCACCGAGGCCACGTGTTCAACGGGCCTGTCTTGCACCGGCGATTTGTCCATTTACTTGATGACCGGAACGCCGGTTGCCTCAGACAGCCACTGCGCTTCAATGGCGGCCAGCTCACCGCTTTCGGTCAGCTCTGTGATGGCAGCGTCCACGCATTCCTTCAGCGGATTGCCCTGCTCCATCAACAGGCCGAACTGGTCCGGGCTTTCCGATTGCTCAGGTGGGAACTGGCCCAGCAGCGTGCCGCCTTCGACAACAACCGCCGACAGATAGAGCGCGGTCGGCAGATCGTAGATCGCCGCATCGATCTGACCGGCCATGATGGCGGCGTTCACGTCGGCGTTGTCATTGTACAAAAGCGGCTCATCCGTTGGCTGGATGATGTCTTTCAGCATCGGGATTGCCGTGGTCGTGGCCACGCCGCCCCATTTCAGACCCTTAAGACTGTCCAGCGTCGCCTCTGCACCGCCGTCGACCACATTCTGCGTGGTCAGAACCGCCATGGCAGATGTGTAATACGGCAGGCTGAAATCGACCATTTCTTCTCGTTCTGGGGTGATCGAGTATTGCTGCATGTTAAAGTCAAAGTTTTTCGCGCCGGGCTGGATCGCCTCATCAAAGCTTGTGCGCACCCATGTGACGTTGTCCTGGCTGAAACCCATTTTATCAGCGATCGCGTATGCGACCGCGGCTTCGAACCCTTCGCCGCTTTCGGGGGCGTCATTCATGACCCATGGGTAATAGGCCGGGTTCCCCGTGGCGATTGTCAATGTGCCGTCAGTCAGTGTCTTACCCGCAGCACAGGTTCCGTCACCGGCGGCAAGCACCGAGGTTGTCGACAACGTCAAGGCCAGAGCCGTACCAGCAATCAGTTTCATCCAATCGTCTCCCTGTTTTTCAATCGCCCACAGGTTCTTATGAGCACGAGGAATTGTCTAGGCCAACGTGGTCAAGCGAACAAGTCGAGAAAACTCAAATTGCGACAATTGCCCACCGATGAACTGAGCAGACTGCGACGTAAAAGCTGTTTTCTTCGAGGGTGTTAAGTTAGTCTTCACGGATTGGAGATACCCATCCTCCGGACCCGGACCAAAGCAAGATTTGGCCGATTTTTCAAAACCGCTGACCTACGTAAATGTAGAGCTGATCATCCCCTTTGTTGTTCCGGGCCCAATCTACGGAAAAATCAATCGGGAACTTCTTGGAGACGCGATACCGCCCGCCAACACCATAGGCGGAATGAGTGCCGCCGGAGGACAAGTTCGAAAAACTATCGCCGGTTTGGCCAACACCGGCAAAAACCGCGGCACCAAATCGACGCCAGATCTGACGGCGGTACTCAACCTGCAGCGAGGCCGAGCGCAAATCCAGAAACTGGGTGACCGGGAACCCACGGGGCATCAGTGCCCCCAAGCGAACACTGGTCAATAAACGGAGTGTCCGCACTGGCGGCACAGGTCGAGGCGCGGGCTGCGATGACCTCCTTGGGGACCGGGTTAAAGTAATTGGTGAAATTCACAAAAGCTTTGGAATGGTCACCCGTTATCCCTTCGAGAGTGAAATTATGTGAAGCCTCGACCTTAGGGTTGAAACTCTCTGTCGGATACAAGGTGTCATCTCGCGTGCCCCAATGTACCACTAAAACCGGCGAAACGATCCGTTCCCAAACCCGACCGATGTGTCTTCTTGCAGGGCATCGAACGGTTCAAGGCTGGGTCCTATCGTCGTTGACCCCGCCGAGACCGAGTCAGAAAATCCAAAAAATATGATTGTTGTCATTGCGATGACCGCGCGCAAGACAAGAACTCCGGCGAAAGCTAAACAGGTCAAACAGCGTCAGAAAAGCCGGTTTCTGCCATTCTACGCGCCCGCATCCAAATATGCAGAAAAATCCCGGCCAAATAGAAGACGGCAACACTCAACAGAACGCCTTGCAAGTCTGCGCGCGCAAGTATGAACAACAGGATCGGAGTGCCCAAAAGGTTCCCGATGTTTCCCATTTGGGCCATCGCTCCGTTCGCCATCGCGCGGTCGGCCAGAGTGGTGTTCAATTGCGGGATGGCAACAAAGCTTGCTCCTTGGACCAGCCCCAGAACTGCGAAAAGCGCCACGCTTAGGACGGGCACTGGTCCACCCAGAAACACGCCTGCAATCACTGCGATTGCCAGGGCAAAGCCGACGATAACAACACTCACCCCGGTCAATCGGGTCAGCAAAAGCGGAACGAAAACAAGGGAAACCAGAATACTGACCAAAGGCATTAGTCCCGCGACCATCGCCCGAACATCCTGAGGCAACAGAGCAGGTAGTAACGCCAGCAGTGACACAAAGGTCAGCGTGTAACAAAGCCAACCCAAACCCGGCGCGGCAATCCGGGGGGACCGGTAGGCAGCTATGTGTTTGACAAGAAATGATTTAATGCCGTCACTATCAGGCTCAGAAAGACGTGGGGCGCTCGGCAAAACCATGGCGAGGCAAAGACCCAGTGCAACCATGGCACCCCCGTGAAGAACGAACAATGCACCAAGCCCGTGCGCCGCGACAAACGGAGTCCCGAGCCAGGAGACCAAGGCAAAGGCAACGCCGAAGAATGTACTCCAGAGTGCAAGGGCAAAGTTTCGGAGCCGGTCTGGGCTAATTTCAGCGATCAAAGTGGGCGCAGCAACTACAATGGCCAGATGGGATACACCCTCCAACAGCCTGCTGAACAACATCGTCGAAAACACTGGCATCTCGGCCTGCCAGACGGAAAGACTTCCGCCAAGAAGCAGTGCCAGAACCAGAACCGGTTTGCAGCCAAAACGGTTTACGACGACGCCCGCCGACATTCCTGCGACGGCGCCAATGGCACTTATAAAGGTCAGCACCCAGCCTATATGTGGCCCCGCCCCCGCATATTGCTGGCGAAACAGATCAAACGGAACAGCGATTTTGGCGAACTGCGCTGCTGCGGCAAGCCCAGCCAGCCAAAGCAGTAAGATCAAAAAGAGAGCGCGGGGTGTTGCAACAGACATACCCAACCGATACGCGCATCACCCCGTCGATGACCACGCCTAAATTATGCGCGAGGACGGTTCCTGATCTCAGTCCCCGCTGACGAGACGGGCCGGAGTACCATCTGTCAGGTAGAGACGCTCCCACCGGATTCCTCCGGCGCTGATGCGGATTTGGTCATGAACTGCTTCAGATGTCACAAAGCAGACGGGCGCCGGGGTTTCTACAGCCCACCAATCAGACTGCTCGAGCGCATGTTCCGCCGAACGAATCTCATCGGTCGCAAATTGCCAAAGTGACACGCCAAGCAAAGCGCTCTGAGACACCCGCCAATCCCGCGCTCGCGCAGCGGAATAGGCCAGACAGACGTGGCTTGCCTCTTCGACCAAATGTATGCATTCACTAGATGTCTCGACCAAGCGGCGCAGGGCCGTGTCATTTGAACGGGCAACGCCAAGGGCAGCCAGTGCAGCCTGTTGTGTGTCCGCTCCAGGCGTTTGCGCCCCACCCTCCCAGCGAGAGATGGTAATTTGATCCACACCCAAAAGCTGAGCCAGCGCCTGTTGCTTGATGCCTTTAGCGCGGCGAAGCCGACGTAGGCGTGGGCCAAAAAATGGAAGGGGATGTTCTTGGAAATGAAGCATAGCGAAAAGAATGCCTCACTGCGGCGTTGTTCTCAACTTCCCTTGGTGTTTTTCGGCATTCGTGCCGACACTGATCTCACTTAACCCTTTTAATCGTTTTTAGTGGAACCTCGACCCATTCACCCAAAGGGGGAATCCCTGAGTCTCATTTGGCAGGGCAGCCAAAGGAAACCCATCTGGATTTCGCAGAAAACCCCATTTTATCAGATTCTTGCAGAAGAAGTCTTCCATTTACTAAAAATTTAGTTTGACAGATGCGCAACAAATCGCTGATGCTGATCGCCATCCGGTTCGCGCCGGAAACCATAATCTTTGGGAGGAGACAGATGCGGAGACATCTACTTTCCGCAGTGGCGGCGGCTGCCGTCATTGCGGGGCACGGTCCCGTTTGGGCCGACGAAGCCGCAGCACAACGTTGGATTGACGACGAATTCCAGCCATCGACCCTGTCGAAAGACGAACAGATGGGTGAGATGAAGTGGTTCATCGAAGCTGCACAACCCTACGCCGGCATGGAAATCAATGTCCTGTCCGAAGGTATTCCGACCCACTCGTACGAGTCCGAGGTCCTGACCAAGGCGTTCGAGGAGATCACCGGCATCAAGGTCAACCACCAGATCTTGGGTGAAGGCGAAGTTGTTCAGGCCGTTCAGACCCAGATGCAGACCGGACGGAACCTGTATGACGGCTATGTCAACGACAGCGATCTGATCGGCACGCATTCGCGCCTGCAACTGGCTTATAACCTGACCGATCAGATGAGTGGCGATTGGGCGGCGACGACATCGCCGACGCTGGATTTGGATGACTTCATGGGCATTCAGTTCACCACTGGCCCGGATGGCAACCTGTATCAGCTGCCTGATCAGCAGTTCGCGAACCTCTATTGGTTCCGCAAGGACTGGTTCGATGACGAGGCCAACAAGGCCGCGTTTAAAGAGAAGTACGGCTATGACCTTGGCGTTCCGGTCAACTGGTCGGCCTATGAGGACATCGCCGAATTCTTCACCAACGACGTGAAGGAAATCGACGGAGTGGCGATCTATGGCCACATGGACTATGGCAAGCGCGCGCCTGACCTGGGCTGGCGTATGACCGACGCCTGGCTGTCGATGGCCGGTGCTGGTGACGTAGGTGAGCCGAACGGCGTTCCCGTCGACGAATGGGGCATCCGCATGGAAGCGGGCACCTGTAACCCTGTTGGTGCATCCGTTTCGCGCGGTGGTGCTGCAAACGGCCCGGCTGCGGTCTATGCGATTCGCAAGTGGGACGAATGGCTGCGCAACTATGCGCCTCCGGGTGCGGCGTCTTATGACTTCTACCAGTCTCTGCCGGCGCTCAGCCAGGGCAACGTCGCCCAGCAGATCTTCTGGTACACCGCCTTCACCGCCGACATGGTGAAGCCGAAGTCCGAAGGCAACAACACCGTGGATGACGAAGGCACGCCGCTGTGGCGGATGGCGCCGAGCCCGCACGGTCCTTACTGGGAAGACGGCCAGAAGGTTGGTTATCAGGACGTGGGGTCGTGGACCTTCCTGAAATCGACGCCTTCGGATCGTGCCCAGGCCGCTTGGCTGTACGCTCAGTTCGTGACGTCCAAGACTGTTGACGTGAAGAAGTCCCATGTGGGTTTGACCTTCATCCGCGACAGCTCGGTCAACCACGAGTCCTTCACCGAGCGCGCACCCAAGCTGGGTGGTCTGGTCGAGTTCTACCGCTCGCCTGACCGTGTGGCATGGTCGCCGACCGGCATCAACGTTCCGGACTATCCGAAGCTGGCCCAGATCTGGTGGCAGCAGATCGGTGACGTGAACTCGGGCGCGTTCACGCCGCAAGAGGCGATGGACCGTCTGGCCGAAGAAATGGACATCACCATGGCCCGCATGCAGGCCGCGGATGAAAGCGCCGGTGTCTACGGTGGCTGTGGTCCGCGTCTGAACGAGCCGCAGGATCCTGCCTTCTGGCTGGAAAAAGCGGGTTCGCCGAAGGCCAAGCTTGAGAACGAAAAGCCGCAGGGCCAGACCGTCAACTATGACGAACTGGTGGCGCGCTGGCAGGCTCAGTAAGTCCCTAAGAACCGGGGGTGCCGGCTGCGGCATCCCCAACCCCTAAGACCAGTGCCATGCACTGCAGGACCGGAACCCACGGACATGATCGAACTTCAAGACGCGACCAAGCGGGTCGGTAACGTCATCCATATCAAACCCACATCCCTGACACTGCAAACCGGCCATTTCAACGTGCTGTTAGGGGCGACCGGGTCGGGCAAGACCTCACTGATCAAGATGATGGCGGGGCTGGACCCGATTGCCTCGGGCAAGGTTTTTATGGACGGGCAGGATGTGACTCGGCTGAACACGCAAAAGCGGCAGATCAGCCTGGTGCACCAGTTCTTTGTGAACTATCCGCACATGACCGTGTTCGACAATATTGCCTCGCCGCTGCGCGTGGCGGGCATGGCGAAATCCGAAATCGAAGGCCGCGTGGAAGAGGCCGCCGATCTGCTGCAACTGCGTCCGATGCTGCACCGTCGTCCGCATGAGTTGTCGGGCGGGCAACAACAACGTACGGCGCTGGCCCGTGCCATTGCGAAAGAGAGCCGCGCGGTGTTCCTGGACGAACCGCTGGCCAACCTCGATTACAAGCTGCGCGAAGAATTGCGCGAGCAGTTGCCCGACCTGTTTGCCGGGCGCGGGGCTGTGGTGGTCTATGCCACCTCGGAACCGGAAGAGGCGCTGCTGCTGGGCGGCTACACCGCGCTGATGGAAGATGGTCGTGTGACGCAATTCGGTCCGACCGCCGACATCTATCGCAATCCCGAAAACCTTGCCGCTGCGCGGGTGTTTTCCGATCCACCGATCAACGTGGCCCGCATCACGGTATCCGGCGCTCAGGCGCAATTGGCCGGGGGAGGGGGCTGGGCCGTCCCCGAGATGGCCGATGGCGAGTACATGGTCGCCGTACGCCCGCACCGGGTCACGCCGATCCGAACATCCGACGCGGATGTTGAACTGACGGGCAGGGTGATCGTGACCGAATTGTCGGGCTCGGATTCCAGTGCGCATTTCCGCCATGGCGCGGATGACTGGGTGTCTCTGGCTGCCGGCGTGCACCCTTATCAGGTCGGTGAGGATCACAGTTTCTACATGAACCCGGCGCATTGCCGATATTTCGGCCAAGACGGCCAAAGGGTCGCGTGACATGGCACAGATCAAGCTTTCTAACCTGCGACACAGCTATATGTCCGCGCCGAAAGGCCCCGAGGATTATGCGCTGAAGGAAATCGATGTCACCTGGCGCGACGGTGGGGCCTATGCACTGCTGGGTCCGTCGGGTTGCGGCAAATCCACGTTGCTGAACATCATCTCGGGTCTGCTGACCCCGTCCGAAGGGCAGATTCTGTTCGACGGGCAGGACGTGACCGCCTTGCCCCCTGATCAGCGCAACATCGCGCAGGTGTTCCAGTTCCCGGTGATCTACGACACGATGACCGTGGGCGAGAACCTGGCCTTTCCGCTGAAGAACCGCGGCGTTGACCCGGCAACGATCAAGCGCCGCGTCGACGAGATTGCCGAGATGCTGGACGTCACGGATATGCTGAATACCCGCGCCAGCGGCCTAAGCCCTGACAACAAGCAGAAAATCTCGATGGGGCGCGGGTTGGTCCGTGATGACGTGAATGCGGTGATGTTCGATGAGCCGCTGACTGTGATCGACCCGCATCTAAAGTGGAAACTGCGGTCCAAGCTGAAAGAACTGCATCAGCGTGTTCAGGCCACGATGATCTATGTGACCCACGACCAGACCGAAGCCCTGACCTTCGCGGACGAGGTGGTTGTGATGCAGGAAGGCGAGGTGGTGCAGATCGGAACTCCGGTCGAGCTGTTCGAGCGCCCTCAGCACACGTTCGTCGGCCACTTCATTGGCTCGCCGGGAATGAACGTTCTGCCGTGTGAGGCCAAGGGCGACCGCGCGGTGTTCGAAGGCCATGAGGTCATGCTGGAGGGTCCCACCCATGGCGACGGAGGTCGCACCGATCTGGGTATCCGCCCAGAATATGTGGGCTTTGGCGACAGCGGTATCCCGGCGCATGTGACCAAGGTGTCCGACATCGGCCGCCACTATGTGGTCAGCGCCGTGGTCGGCAACACTGCGCTGAAGGCTGTGACGGAACATGAGGTGCCCGAGCCGGGATCCGAGGTCTTTCTGCAATTCAAACCTGAACAATCCCGCGTCTACCGCGACGGCTGGATCGCAACCGAGGAGCGCCGCTGATGAGAACCGAAAACCAAAAGGCGTGGTTCTTTGTCCTGCCAGTGTTGGCACTGGTCGCGTTCAACGCGCTGGTGCCGATGATGACAGTGGTCAACTACTCGGTGCAGGAAACCTTTGGCAACAACCAGTTCTTCTGGGAAGGGCTGGGCTGGTTCGAGCAGATTCTTCGGTCGGACCGGTTTCAGGCGGCCCTCGGTCGGCAGTTCCTCTTTACCTTCCTGATCCTGCTGATCGAGGTGCCCTTGGGCATCATCGTCGCCCTGTCGATGCCGCGCAAAGGGTTCTGGGTGCCGGTCTGTCTGGTGCTGATGGCCCTGCCGATGCTGATCCCGTGGAACGTGGTCGGGTCGATGTGGAACATCTTTACCCTGCCGAAAATCGGTCTGATGGGCTACTTCCTGAATGACGTTCTGGGCATCAACTATGACATGACGCAGCAGCCGTTGTCGGCCTGGATCACCATTGTCATCATGGATGTGTGGCACTGGACGTCGCTGGTTGTTCTGCTGTGCTATGCAGGCCTCGTTTCGATCCCGGACGCTTATTATCAGGCCGCCAAGATCGACGGTGCCAGCCCATGGTCGGTGTTCCGCTATATCCAGTTGCCTAAGATGAAAACCGTCCTGACCATCGCCGTTCTGCTGCGGTTCATGGACAGTTTCAACATCTATACCGAGCCCTTCGTTCTGACCGGCGGCGGCCCCGGAAACTCAACCACCTTGCTATCGATCGACCTTGTGAAGATCGCGCTGGGACAGTTCGACCTTGGCCCTGCGGCCGCGATGAGCCTGATCTACTTCGCCATCACGCTACTGGTCAGCTGGGTCTTCTACACTCTGATGACAAAGGATGACGCGCAATGAAGAAGCGGTCCCTTATCCCGATCCTCTATATCGCGTTCCTGATGCTGCCGATCTATTGGCTGGTGGCGATGTCCTTCAAGACCACGAACGAGATCCTGTCAGGCTTTTCCCTGTTCCCTCAGACCTTCACGCTGGAGAACTATATCACCATCTTCACCGACCCGACGTGGTACTGGGGCTATATCAACTCGATCATTTACGTGACGATCAACACGGTGCTGTCAGTCTGTGTCGCCTTGCCTGCGGCTTACGCGTTCTCGCGCTATCGGTTCCTGGGTGACAAGCAGCTGTTCTTCTGGCTGCTGACCAACCGGATGGCCCCGGCGGCCGTGTTCGCGTTGCCGTTCTTCCAGCTCTATTCGTCGATCCACCTGTTCGACACCTATCTGGCTGTGGCACTGGCTCACACGCTGTTCAACGTGCCGCTGGCGGTCTGGATTTTGGAAGGCTTCATGCGCGGCATCCCGAAGGAACTGGACGAGACGGCCTATGTCGACGGTTATTCCTTCCCGCGCTTCTTCGTGACGATCTTTTTGCCGAACATCAAAGCGGGCGTCGGCGTCGCAGCCTTCTTCTGCTTCATGTTCTCATGGGTCGAGATGTTGCTGGCCAAAACCCTGACTGCGGTCGAGGCGAAACCCATCGCCGCCGTAATGACCCGCACCGCCTCCAGCGCGGGGTATGAGCTGGGCCTGCTGGCCGCTGCCGGAACACTGACCATCATCCCCGGAGCCATCGTCATCTGGTTTGTCCGCAACTACATCGCGCGCGGTTTCGCGATGGGACGTGTGTGAGGTTCGATATGCGCAAGTTTCTTCTCTCCCTCTTTTTCCTGCCCTCCATGGCCGTGGCCCAACAGGCAGGTTGGGGCAATGTCGGCCAGCAAGAGGAAAAGGGCTTTTCCTGGACCGATCCTCTGTGGCCCGATTTCTGGATGGCCTGGACCCCGGCCACGCTGGCTCTGTTCGTGGGCATCTTTTCGGCTATTGCCCTGATCGGTGTGCTGGAAGGGTTCAAGTATCGCGACGGTATCGAACGGCGCGGCGTGCTGGGACTGACCACCACTTTGGGCGACCGGCTGTTCATCACTCTGCTGGGCTCGGCCTATATCTTTTTGGCCTGGCTGGGACTGGTCGGACAACCGGTCTGGACCCCTCTGTTCCTGTCCATAGGTTGGGGCGTTTTTGTCTTCTGGAAAGTTTAGGCTTTGCGAAACAGTGAAAGGATGCTTGTCTAACGGGCATATCAAGAATGGCGACACAAGACCCGATGCGTAAGAAAAAAACCACAAATCTGATGACCGAAGTAGAGCTGGAGTTCATGAATGAACTCTGGGCGCTAGGCGAGGGGTCCGTTCGGGACGTCCTGAGCCGCCTGCCATCAGAACGCAATCTGGCCTACACATCCGGCGCAACCATTCTGCGTATTCTTGATGAGAAGGGCTTTGTCGAAAGCCGCAAGGACGGCAAAACCCTGATCTATAAACCGCTGCTTGAGAAAGACAGATACCAGGCGCGGTCGTTGCAAAACCTGTCTCGTACACTGTTTGACGACACCCCTGCGACACTGGTCGCGCGGCTGGTCGATGATGCAGGGCTGAGCGAATCCGATCTTGAGGAAATTCGGGCACTGGTAGAAAGGAGACTGCAAAATGACGGCGGTTAAACCGGTTCTCGATGCGTTTCTCGAGTTGAATATCGTGCTGGGCTTGTCCTCAATTGCCTGGCTGGCCGTGCGGGCTGTGCTGGGCCGGACCTCGATGCGATATGGCTTTGCGGCGCAGTTGCGTGTGTTCAAGACGCTGTGCATCTGCGTTGTCCTGAGCCCGCTTCTGGCGCTGGGTGTTTCAACGCTTGCCGGGTTGCTTTGGCCGGGACGTGCCGTAGCGTTGGGGGACATTGCCGTGGCGGCCTACCTGCGTGGTGAGATTGCGATGCCGGCCGCACAATTTGAATCCCTGCTGAATACTCGTGCGCGTTGGCTTGATCATGTTCTCTCCGGCGGCAATGGCGTTGTGACAAGCGTGCTGGTGGTGCTGGCGCTGGTTTCATCGCTGTTGGCAATCCGTGTGCTGCGAGACGCCTGGGCGATCCGGCAGGCTGTGAAAGGCAGTTTCTTGTGGCGGCAGTCGCCCAAGGTGGACATTCGCCTGTCCGACAGGATCACCGTACCGTTCGCAGTGCGCGGGCTGTTTCGGCGGCATGTGGTTCTGCCCAGCCACCTGTTGAACCGGCCGCGCGAGTTGCGCTTCGCGCTGGCGCATGAGTTTCAGCATATCCGCGCCAGAGACGTCGAGTGGGAGCTGGGGTTCGAACTTTTGCGCCCGGTCCTGTTCTGGAACCCGGCCTATCTGATCCTGAAGCATCAATTCGACAGGCTACGTGAATTGGCTTGCGATCAGTCCGTTGTATGGCGCAAAGGGATCGACGCCCAAGACTACACGACCTGCCTGCTGGACTATTGCGCGCAGTCCGTAGCGCAGAGCAATCCGCGTGTTCTGCATGTTGGTCTGGTCAACGGAAGCAAATCTAAACACGTGCTGCGTCAACGTGTGCTTGCGCTGACAGAACGCTCCATCATCGGGACACTGTCCCCTGCGATGTTCATGGGTCTGACATTGGCACTGGCTTCGGTCTTGGCCATAGGCGCCGCATCTGTCCGCCAGACGCAGGATTGGAGTCATGACCGACTGATGCTGTCGACAGTCGTAAACCTGGAAAGACTAGAAGCGCGCAATCAGGCGAACTGACACCGACCATCGCGAATCAACGCATAGGACACTGCACTCCCTCACTTTGGCTTTTTGCAGACCCGCCGTTTGCATTTAGTTTATGGCGGCGTTGATTGGAGTTGTTATGAGTGATGGTACGATTTGGCTGACGGATCTGCCCCATTTTGTGATGGGGTTTTCAGCGATGAAGATGATGTCGTTGCTGCGCAGTTGGAATTGGGCTGCGAGCGTGAGTTGTGCGGCGTCTCGGGTGCTTGCTTGGTTGAGTGGTTACATGTTTCCGCAAGCGGTATCAGAACACGGCTCCGAGTATGGGCAACCAAATCTTGATTATTTAACATAACATTGATTACGAAGCTTTACTTTGCAACAGCTCGGCTGACTGCTCAGCACATGTTAGCAGAACCACTGCGATTCAACAATGCGCTAGAATGCCTCCAACCCTTTGCTTCTCCGACCATTTTGCGCCGTCTTGTTGGTTTTTATGGGCGGCCAAAAAACGTAGCCGTCAAACAAACTGAACAGTAAGATACAGACCTTTCCCATGAAGACCACATTATCCAAAAAGGACCAGGTGCCTAACCATTGGCTCCGGTCCATCCTAGCCCTGCCCCAACATGCCGACCATGCGTCCTGGGTTCTGGACCAGGTCGGACTGCCCCAGAACATCCTGGGCGAAATTGGCGCCCCCGTGCCCCACGGTACCGAGGCTTCGGTTCTGAACCTCTTGGCCCACAGGACAGGCACGCCGTATCTTGGAGCGGAAACCCGTCTTTCCATCAAAATGAACAACGGCGCGCTGTTGACCTACATGCTGTTCAACTCGGACAATCTTGCGGACGCCTTGGGCTACATCGAACGGTTCACATCGATCACCCGCCCGCGTGCCCGGGTTACGTTGCACAAAACCGAAGACCATCTGGACGTTGTCCTAGATGAAATCGGCACGACTATGATGGCGGAAATCCAATGGATCGAATTCACGATCGGAGCGATGCTAACCGCGTTCAGAGCAGCAACGGGGGTCACGTATCTGCTGACACAAACGTCACCACGGTGATCGGTCTTCAGGCCGAAGACCTGACCCGTTCCAATCTGGAGGCGGATCCCAACAATCCCATTTTGGATGACACCGGATTGCTCTTTGAGCAATTGACCGAGCTGGGCTTCGACCCCCTTGCCTGACGCTCGGAGCGGGGGCGGTCGCCTGCCCCCGCCAACCTCGGCCTAGTTGTCTTGAGTGATACGGCCAATAAGGTGGTTCAGCATTTCGGTCATATCTTCGGCGGTGACGGGCATCCCTGAAACGCTTTGCTGGATGAAGTACCGGTAGGCCCCGTCCAAAATGACATAGATCTCGACGCCCGAGACGTTCTTAGCAGCAAATTTCCTGCCCAACTCGTCGCAGATCTCGATGAACCGGGCCTCGACGTCGGCAACGCGACCTCTGAGCTGGCTGTCGAACATGGCCTGATTGCGGATGTCATACCAAAGCCGGTGCATGTTCGCGTGATTGGTAATCGAGTAGGCAAACAGTTCGACATAGGCACTGCGCGCCGCATCCGGGGTGAGGTCGGCATCAAGAATCTCAGTCAGCTGCCCGGTAAAGCGGTCGACGGACAGGTCGATACAATACAGCAGAAGCCCCTCTTTTTCGGGGAAGTAGTACTGAATTTTTCCCAGCGAAACCCCGGTCGAGGCCGCAATGTCCCGCAGGGTCGTGTTGGCATACCCGATCTGTGCGATCGTTTTAATCGCATTTTCGGCAAGTTCGCGGCGTTTGTGTTCTCGGTTTCTGTCACGCAGCTTGGCGCGATTCTCGGGCATATTTTGGATCATCAGCCTCTCATAGCGCAGTTTCCGCGGAAGTGTGAGGGGTGGCCCCAACTTCACAAAACGTGGGCGAAAGCGCTGAAAATACAACATTTGCGGCGCAAGAAAGTTACAAATCAGTTGTACAATACAAGCGTATTGAAAAGAATCAAATTTTGTGCAACAAAAGATTGTCACAAACGACAATAAAGCCAGCCCACTGGCAAGCAATAGGGATAGAACCATGACCAATCCGAGATTCGTCCGGATCATTGGCGGGTGTCGTGCATGACAGTTTAGTCCGATGCGCCGCGCAGTTTCAGGAGGGAAACGGAGTTCGCGATCGGGCTGATTACTCACCAAATTCAAACAAGCGACGAGGAGATAACAGACCGGTGCGTCGTGCACCACGATAACAAAGACCAAAAACCGGCCTGAGACTGGGCTGCAAGAACGACAGGGAAAATGAAAAAACGCGCAACCGGCCTTGGGCCGAACCAATTGGTATTGCCTGCTGCATACCTGCCTGCTCACGGGGCACAAGGCGGCTTTCAAACGGAAGATCACGCTCCGTTTTCGCAAAACATTGCAATGCCGTCCCTCTGCGCGCTTCCCTACTGCACTGCTCAGAAACCCACAAGCCGGAAACCGCACTCGATTGAGGACACGTTCGTCGATCCGGTGCCCAAGAACACGCCGTTCGCGGCCCGTGTAACAGACGGCCGGGCGTATTGCGCAACGGTCACATCGATTCCTCTGGGTCGCTTCGCGGGCTGACACCAGAGAAAGGGAGGGAAGTATGAAAAAGATTGCAACACTGGCATTGGGCGCGGGCCTGATTTCAAGCCCCGTTCTTGCGGGCGGGATCGAGGGGTTTCCATCCGAAACCCGGTTCCTGTTCGAACAGGGCCGCTATGTCGAGATCACCGGGGGGTGGGCTGACGGCAAAACCGAGGGCACAGAGTTCGGCCAGCCCACGGGCGACGTTACGCCCAGCATCAGTGGCTTGTCGCTGGCCTACAAACAGGACCTGGGCGAAAAGTGGGTTTTCGCGATCCGCGGGTTCAATTCGATCAACTATAAACTGCAGTATCCTACGGGAACGGGCGCTCCTTCTGCGGGAACAAACGTCCGCTATCGCGGCACCGAAGTCGCACTTATGGCACGCTATAAGTTCAACGGGAACATTAGCGCCTATGCGGGTATTCGCTTCGAAAAGCTGAACGACTTCAGCGGCGCTCTGATCAACCCCTCCCTCAGCTATTCGCTGGACTCCGAAGGCGGCTACAACCCCGGTTTTCTTGTGGGTGCAGCGTACGAGATCCCGTCGCTCGCATTTCGTGCCGACCTGACCTATTACTCGAAGATCGATCACGATTTGGACGGGGTCGAGCAGCTTCAACCGCTGGCACCAACCGACGTGACAACCGAGTTGACCACGCCACAGACAGTTGCGCTAAACGTGCAAAGTTCGATCAGCGGCCCGTGGGGCGCCTTCGGGTCGATACGTTGGAGAAACTGGGATGACACCGCAGTGCAATCGCCTGCGCTTGGTGGTCCGTTGGCAGAGTTCGCAGAAAACTCGGTCGATTATCAGCTGGGGGTCGGATACTTGCTGAACCCAAAATGGTACTTCTACGGCATCCTGTCGCGGTCTCAGCCTGAAGGCGGTTTTGTCGGGTTCGATTATCAGGGCGGCGGCAAAGGGATCACTCTGGGGGCCGTGCACTCGATCGGTCAGACCCGCATCCTGGTTGATTTCACATACGGAACGCTTGGCGATGTCAACGAACCGGATGCCGGTCTGCAGGTCCGGAACGTGTCCGGTACCGCTGTTCGGGTGAGTGTTTCGCACAACTTCTAATTATGTACCCACCCGCAAATGGCCGCTGTCACGCGTCCGATGTATCGGCGGCCATTTGCTTGTTCGGGGCTTTGGAAGTTGAAAAAGCCTGACAACTTTGACAAAAAACTCAGGGTGTGATCTTGTGTGAGTGATCGTTCACTATAGCAGGCTTTAAGGAGACCCAAAAGGATGGTCTGTCGGCTGGAATTCGGCGGATCCGCAAAGCAAACGGCGTTGCCAACGGCATTTTGCCTGACGGGCTCATCTTTTGACCCCGCAAAAGTACTGACGTCACCCACGTATCATATGCGGGCAGCAAGCCCCATCAAAACGAGAACCTAATGCAATACATCAAATCCAACCCGTTTTCCTGGATCGTCTTCGTATGCCTGCTGCTGGCAACATGGTTTCAGGTCTTTTCGATCTGGGGCGCACTCTTCATGTGGTGGGCCATCTCGTCCTTCATGACCGGACAGGCCTTCCTGATCGAGACCATTGACCGCCAGGAAAACCCACCCCTCTTCTACGCCATCACGACCATGTGGTTCCTGTTCGGTCTGCTGTACGTCGTGCAGGATCTGGCGTGGCGTCTGTTCGGAATTTACATCGGTTAACTGTTCAGGAGACTCTCAATGACCAAGACTGCTTTTTTCGCTGGTTTTATGGCCCTTGTGGCATCTCAGGCTGCGGCGGGGATATTCAGGTCGACATCTCTGGCGTTGATGCCGGACGCGGTGGGGTCATCCACGTCCTCGCGTTTGATGACAAGGCCGCATTTGACCAAAGCCAAATGGCCAAGATCGTGGGCTACGCAAAGATTCCGGCCACGGGCAGTTCGGTATCGGGAACGCTCAAGAACCAGAAACCGGGGCAGCTGGCGATCATGATCCACCATGACGCAAACGACAACGGCCAGTTCGAGATGAAGGGCCCGGTTCCACAGGAAGGCTGGGCCTATACCAAAGGGGCCGGCACCCGGTCTGTCCCCGTGTTCGAGGACGCGGCGATTGACTATGACGGCAACAACTCTTCGGTCGGACTGAAGATGAACTACGCCAACTAAAGCCGACCTGAAACTTGGACCCCGACTGCCCCGGAAACGGGGCATTTTTTTTGCCTGTCGCCGAGTCTGAGGGTTGAAAGATGTGAATTGGCTTTTAAATTGTCCTTTGTGACAATTAATGAGTCTTTTCTGCCATCTAATTCAGATTTCAAGGACAGCGAGCACATGCAGACATCTCTGGAAGACACCAGTCGGTTTTTGATGCAGGCCACGCTAGGGGCGGATCAAACTCTGCTGCAACAGGTCAGCAAGATCGGCCCGGAACGCTGGCTGGATGATCAGTTGGGCGCCCGTATTGCGACCAAAGGTCCGTTTGAAAAGTCCACGCGCAAGATCTGGAAAAGCTTCCGTAAGCGCCTGAAGCGCGCGCATGGGGGATGGGCGATCAATGGCGACGGCAACAACCCCGCCCTGCCCTACAAGTGGTACTTCCACATGGCTTGGTGGAACCACACCCTGACCGAGCGGGACGACCTGCTGCGTCAGCGTGTGGCGCAAGCATTGTCTGAAATTCTGGTGATCTCGGACGCCTCCTCGCTTGAGCTGGATGCCATCGGAATGGCGAATTATTACGACCTGCTCTACAAACATGCGTTCGGCAGCTATGCGGACCTTTTGTACGACGTGTCGATGCACCCGATGATGGGCATCTACCTGTCGCATATGACCAACCAGAAGGCGAACAAACCCAAAAACATCCACCCCGACGAAAACTATGCGCGTGAAATCATGCAGCTGTTTTCAATTGGCCTGTTCGAGTTGAACCCTGACGGGACCGAGAAACTGGATGCCGGTGGCGACCCGATCCCGACCTATGACAACCGCGACATCAAGGAACTGGCGCGCGTCTTCACCGGCCTGCTGCCTGCCGCCTATGAATATGAATGGAATACCTCGTTCTGGGAAAGCAGCTATAACGGTTATCCCGTGGCCTTCGATGACGGGATCGAAAAGGCCTATAAAACCGTGCCCTTCATCGACGCAACCAAACCGATGGTTGTTGAGGAAGAGTATCACGACCGCGGTGCCAAATCCCTGCTGAACGGTCGCCTCAGCCTGCCCGGCAATCAGTCTGGCCCGAAGGAAATCCGCTCGACCGTCAATCAACTGGTGGCCCATCCGACGACCGCGCCCTTTATCGCGACCCATTTGATCAACCGGCTGGTCACCTCCAACCCCTCACCGGCTTATGTCGAGGCTGTCTCGCGCGCATTTGGCCCGAACGGCGATCTGAAAAACGCAGTTCGCACCATCCTGACCTACCCGCTGACCAACGAAGTTGCGGCCAAGCGTCTGCCGTCGGCCTACAAGACCTCGGCCAAGATCGTGCAGTCCCAAAAGCTGAAATCACCCCTGCATCGGGTGACGCAGGTCTTGCTGGCGTTCGGTGCGCATAACCAAAGCGGCAAGTTGTGGTTGCTGGGGGATGACATTCAGGACGCATTGCAGATGCATCCCCTGTCCGCTCCCACGGTGTTTAACTTCTACAAACCCGATTTCACTCCGCACGGCGCCCTTCAGAAAATGGGCCTGCGCGCGCCCGAGTTCGAGTTGCATACGGCCGCGACTTCGGTCGCTTATGTCAACAACATCTACTACTGGTTCTTCGGGGGCTATCTGCCTCTGGTCTCGAACCAGATCGGGTCCGGTCCCGAACAGATGATGGTGATGGAGATGGACCCCGACACCCTCTGGGCCAACACCAAGAACGCCCTGCAGTTCGATCTGAGCGAAGAGATCAAGATCGCCCAAAACCGGGGCCGGCATGATGAGCTGATCGATCGGATCTCGGTCCTGTTGACCGGGCAGACGAATGCGGCGGCGCGCAAGCGGATCAAACAGGCATACGTGCAATATGCCGACAATCCAGAATGGGTGGTGCAGACCATCGCCTTCATGATCGCCGTTTCCCCAGAATTCACCGTGCAGGAGGCCTGAGCCCATGCTGACCAAATCCTTCACCCGCCGTCAGTTCCTGGCCTCGACCGGCGTGGCCGCCACCGGTGCCATGATGGGGGCCGCCCTGCCCGGTCTGGCGCAGGCCGGAACCGGCATGATCAAACCCGCCCGCAAGGCGCTTGTCTTTGTGATGCTTGATGGGGGCAATGACAGCTTCAATATGCTGGTGCCAAGTGACAAGATCGCCCATGGCCAATATGCGGAAACCCGCGCCAACCTGGCCCTGTCACGGGGCGAGTTGCTGGATCTGGACACACCCAAGGACCGGCTGGGCCGCAGCTTTGGTCTGCATCCGTCGATGCCCGAGGTGGCCGAGCTGTTCAATCAGAAACGCCTGTCCTTCGTCTCGAATGTCGGCCCGCTGGTCGAACGCGTGCGCAAGGAACAATTCTACGATGGCTCTGCCGCGCTGCCCTTGGGATTGCTAAGCCACGCCGACCAGTTCAAGCACTGGCAAACCTCGCGCCCCGATCTGCGGGTCAATGACGGCTGGTTCGGTTTCTTTGCCGACGATCTGCAGCCGTCGAAATCGGCGCATGAGATTGGGATGAACATCTCTCTGGCCGGGAACAATATTGCTCAGAACGGCAAGATCGACCTGCCCTATGCAATCACCGATCAGGGCAGCGTCGGACTATATGTGAAAGAGGAAAGAAGCCAGCTGAACGATCTGTTGCTGGACAGTTTCAACCGGATGATGAACGCCGATCACGGCGGCGATCCTTTCCGCGAGACCTATCTGAACCTGACGCGCGATGCACAGGCCAAGCATGAGACGTTCAAATCCGCGACCCGCGGGATCAAGATACCACGGTCCTTCCCGTCCTCGGATCTGGCGCAGCAATTGCGTATGGTTGCCAAGACGATTGCCGCCTCGGACCGGTTGGGTCACGAACAGCAGACCTTCTTTGTGCGCTACATTGGCTGGGACCATCATGATGAATTGTTGGCCAACCATGGCCGCATGCTGCGCGTCCTGTCCGAGGCCTTGGGCGCGTTTCAGGCCACGCTGGACGACATGGGGCTTGCGGATCGCGTCGTGACCTTCACCGGATCGGATTTCGGCCGCACGCTGACGTCGAACGGCAACGGCACCGATCACGGCTGGGGTGGCAACACGCTGGTCATGGGTAACTCGGTCAAAGGCGGGCAGATTTTGGGGGATTACCCCGAACTGGGTCTGGCCAGCGACAACGCACTGGATGTTGGGGATGGGGTACTGATCCCGACAACCTCGACCGATCAGCTTTACGCGGATCTGTCCCTTTGGTTCGGTGTGCAGCCTTCGGCCCTGACGACCCTGTTCCCGAATCTTGAGCGGTTCGCGGATGTGGCGGGCGGCGAGCGGCTTGGCCTGTTCACCTGAACCCACCACCCCGAGCACCCTGCCCACCGGGGTGCTCGGGGCCTAAGTCTAGCGGCCTTGATGCCGGTTTCCGGTCGGTCAGTCGAAGCTCAGCACCAGTTTGCCGGTGGTTTCACCCGCTTCCAAACGACGGTGCGCTTCGGCGGCCTCGGCGATGGGCAGCGTGGTGATGTTAGGGCGCAGAACGCCTTCCTGCAGAAGACCAAACACGGTCGCCATGTCGGCACTGAATTCCTCTGGCCGGTTGACAAAATAGGTGTAGATATCGCTGCCCCGGACTGCGACGGATTTCTGGAAATGCTTGATTAGATCTTCGGCAAAGCTGCCTGCGGGCGGACCGGCAAGGAACCCAAACAGAACGGCGGTGCCCAGCGGTGCAAGCGCATCGAGGTCGGACTTGAGCGACTCGCCCGAGATCGGGTTCAGCGTCAGATCCACGCCGCGCCCGTGGGTGAGTTCCATCACCCGTACGGTGACATCCTCAGTACGATAGTCGATGACGTGGTCCGCGCCCTGATCCTTGGCATACCCGACCTTGTCGGTGCTGGCCGAGGCGATCACGGTCATGCCCAGATGCTTGGCGATATGCAGGATCATCGTGCCGACACCCCCTGCCGCTGCGTGCACCAGAACGGATTTACCCGCCGCCGCGCCGCCCAGATTGACCAGCATGTGATAGGCGGTCATCGCGTTGACCGGGATCGAAGCCCCGGTGTTAAAACCGACCGTATCGGCCAGCCGGGTCACATAAGGCGCCCCGATGACCGAGTGTGTGCCATATCCACCGGCACCGATCGGTCCCATCCAGGCGACCCGATCACCCACAGCAAGGCCTTTGACGCCGGCACCAAGGGCCTCGATAACCCCGGCCCCTTCCACACCCGGCACATGAGGCAGATCGGGCATCATCCCCTCGGGCATCTCACCCCGGCGGATGATCGTGTCGATAAAGTTGACCGCCGCGGCGTGGTTGCGGATCAGAACCTCATTTGTACCGGGGGTCGGAACCGCAAGATCGATTTTGCGCAGCACGTCCGGGCCGCCGGTCTGAGTGATTTCAATAGCGAATGACATGGTGTGTCTCCTTCTGTTGAGCAGAAGGTAGAATTTCGTACGTGTGGTGATAATAGTTGATTTTGGAAGATATCATCCCAAAAATAGAACAATGATCTATAATGACCTTGTCCTTTTCACGGTGGTTGCCAACCACCTTAGCTTTTCCAAGGCGGCCCAGCGGTTGGGGATGCCGCTCAGCCGGGTCAGTCGTCGGGTGGCCGAATTAGAGGACCATCTGGGCACCAAACTTTTCGAAAGGACAACCCGACAGGTTCGCCTGACCGAAGAAGGCCGCCGCCTTCTGGATCGCTGTCAGGACCCGATCGAAGCACTGCAGGGCGTGGCGGGGTTTTCTGACGACACAAGGCGTCATGTCATTCGGATCACTGCGCCGCCGCTGGCCGCCCGAACGACGATTGGCCCCCGGTTGCTGGACTTTGCCCAGCAGAACCCGGACGTTGAACTGGATCTGACCACGACGAATGTCATGATGGATTTCTTTCGCGATAACATTGATCTGGCGTTTCGCGTTGGCCCGTTGACGGATTCCAGCCTTGTGGCCAAACGGCTCTGGTCAATCCCTTACTGCTTTTGTGCTGGGCTGGGGTTTATTGAGGATCAGGGGTTGAATGATCCGATAATGCGCAAGCGCTTCTTGGGCCTGCCGGCGCTTTCCGCTGGTCAGCCTTGGGTGCTTGCAAGCGGTGAAACGCTTCAGCCCTCTCATGTCTCACACAGCTTTGCCGATCTGGAGGTTGTTGCCCAGGCAGTACGCCGCAATCTGGGTGTCGCCATGCTGCCGCTAGACATGATGGGCGACGGGCTGCAGTCCCTGACGATTGAGGGCACAACCCCGCTGACCCGGGAGATGTTTGCCGTCTATCCCGGCCGCCGCCTTTTGCCGGCGCGGATCAGGACGCTGATTGATTTCATGGCACCGGGATAGCCCTACCAGTCGATCGCCCGACCATCGCGAAAGAACCCACCCGTCGGGCCGGTCGTGGGCAAGGTTGCAGCCCAGACGACGCCTTTGGCTCCGTCAGGTACGGGACGGCCCCCACCGCCCATATCCGTGGCGACCCAACCGGGGCAAACGGCGTTGACCAGAATGCCATAGGGTTTCAGCTCGGCCGCCGTCTTGATGGTCAGTGCGTTCAGCGCCGCCTTGGACACGCCATATCCCGCCGTGCCCGCAGACATATCGGACAATGCGCCCGCTCCAGACGACACGTTGACGATCCGCGCGTCCTGACCGCGCCGCAACAGCGGAACCGCGGCGATCGTCATGTCCCAGGGGCCGAAGAGGTTGGTATCAAAAGCGCGGCGCACGCGGTTCAGATCGGCGCGATGCGCTTCTTGATCGGTGTCGTAATCGACGCCTGCGTTGTTCACCAGAATGTCGAGACGTCCATATTCGGCTTTGATCTGCGCACAGGCCTCCGCAACCGATACAGGATCAGAGACATCCAGCTGCAGAGCGTCCGCGCCATGCCCGACCTCTTGCGCTGCCCTTTGGCCCTTGGCCAGATCGCGCGACCCCAGAAGGACTTTCAGCCCATGGTCGCGCGCCAGTTGCAAGGCGACCTCTTTGCCGATACCGCGGTTGGCACCGGTCACCAGGGCAATGCGTAGGTTCGTCATCTGGTCACCCTTTAAAGGTCAATCAGCGTATTGCAGGGACATCTTGGTGATCTTGCCGTCGTCATTCCACCAATAATGGTAATGCGCGATCCAGCTGGCCCAATTCACTTCGGTTTTGGCATAGCCGGGATCGCTTTTGAGGATCTGCCGGTGCTTGAAGCTTTGGCCACCGGGCATGACCTCACGTTCGGCCCAGGCTCGGATGGCGTCCTTGCCCTGAAATGTTCGGCTGACGTCGATCATCTCGGCGTCGTCTGTGAAGCACGCCATATAGGCTTCGATATCTTTGCTATTGGTCGCAGTCTGGTAGCAACTGATGGCCGCAGGCAAAGCGTTTTCAGCTAGGGCCGGAGCGGCCATGGCCAGCACTGCAACGGGGATAAACTTGCGTAGCATGGGGTAATCCGTTCAGGTTTCGGGTTCAGTTGGCTTCGGTCGCGCGCTCGCCAGCAAGAGCGACAAGGCCCCGGTCACCGGTTTCCCACAACGCGGTCATGGTCATTGAGGTGACAACCCAGCGGTCATCCGATTTCTCAAGCGCATAGTCATATCGGCCACCCAGGACCCACAGATCGTCATCCAGACGATGTGTCGCGGTGAAATCGGCTTGCGCCGTGGCCGTATCGTCGGACAGCGCGGTGATCGCGTGGTTTGTCACCATGTGGTGCGTGCTGTCGAAGCCGGGCAGAAAGGCAGCCCATGCCGCAACAAGTGCATCAGCGGGTTGCGTTGCAGGCTCGCCGCCCCAAAGGCTGGTGTAGTCGATGGTGACAGTGTCGGCAAAAGCGCCGCGCACCCGGTCCCAGTCATGGCGGTCGGCACCGGCGGCGATATCGGTGATCGCGGTTGAAATCGCGACGTGCTGTTCCGCAAAGGCCGCGCTGCTGATCAGTGTTGCGGCGGCGATGGTGGTTGTGAGTTTCTTACACATTTGGTTGCTCCGAGGGGATGGAGGGAACGGCGCCGAAGGCTGCTCCGGCGCCTGCAAGGGGGTCTTAGTTTTCCAAACCGGCGCGGAAGTGGTCGGCGACCGTGTCAGCCGCGCGAGTCACGTCCTCGGGGTTGTCGTAGAAGTCGAACTGCGTGACGCCTTCCAGCCATTGCGCGGTTGCGTCACCGGCAAACCCGGCAAGAAAGGTTTGAACGCCCTGAGGGATCGCTGCGCTTTCCGAATGAACAATGGCCAGAGGCTTGTCCAAGCGCTGCGGGTTGTCCGCAGGGTGATAGGTTAACCAGCCTTCCCAGCCCGCATTGTTCCACTTGTCGTCATATTCCGGGATCGCACCGCGGTCGGCCTCGTAATAGTAACCACCGATCGGCATCAGCACGCCTTCGGCCCCTTCAGGACCTGCGGCGGGGATGATCTGGCCGCCCGCAGCTTCGGCTGCGTGGGACACTTCGATCAGCCCGGCGACGCCTTCTTTACCGCCATAGACGGCTTCGACGATGTTTTCATTCTGCAGCCAGGGGGCGACCAGACCGACACGCTCAACCAGCGAGTTGCCTGACACTGCGTCGACCATGTAACCAGCCGAGGCGCAGATCCCCAGACCGTTGATGTGATTGGCGTCCACTTCGGGAAGGGTCGACACGAACTGGATTGCAGCCTTGATGTCCGAAGTTTTCGCCTCGGGGCTTTCGACAAAGCGCACGTTGTTCGGAAGGTCACCCGATTTGCCCCAGCCGCGGAAATCGAAGGTAAAGGCCGCAAAGCCCCTCTCGGCCATTTCACGCGCGTAGTTGGCTGGCATTTGTTCCTGCACGGATGTCCAGGCACCGGTGACAACAACAACAGGCAGGGGCTCGTCGCTACGCTCTTCGGGCAGGTACAGCGTGCCGGACAGGGTCGCGCCCTCATTCTCGAATGTCACGGTGCGGGTCTCGACTTGCGCGATGGCTGCGGTCGACGCCAGCAGCGTGGCGGCAGTGGTGAGTGCAAAGGTTTTCATAATAGCATCTCCGTTGGTCTGACTGGCTGGGCAATTGCCCGATGACCAAAGAGATACGACGCGCCGCTCCGGAATTATTGCACCGGACTGCGCGCTTTTTGAATGATCCTGCTTAGCGGGTAGCTCGGTTGGGGTCAGCGCCGCGCGTACCCATGGCAGCTACCTCAGCATCCTCTCGGACACGTCCTCAAGCAGGCTGTGAAGCTCGAATTCCTTGCCTTTGTCGGCAAGACCGTGGTCGCGCAGGATGAAGGACAGGCCGTGCACAAAGCTCCACATCAAGAAGCTTCGCTTGCGCACGTCTTCTGTGACCTCCGATTCTCCCATACATTTCGCGACCTCTGACAGCAGAATGCCAAAGCTCTGCTGCCCGCCTTCTTCCAGGCGGGGGTCGGCAATGCGATCGGTGAACCCCCCGAACTTGAGCCGAAAGATACCCGGCTCGTTCAAGGCAAAGGCAACATATTCCATGCCGATTGCGGTGACGCGTTCTGGCGATCCTTCGGGGATGCCCTCCAGTGCGGCCAGCATGTTTCCCCGCAGCCGTACCATCCCTTCCAGAACGGCGGCTGACAGCATTTCTGTCTTGTCTTTGAAGTGTTTATACGGGGCCGCAGTGGATACCCCTGCCCGGCGGCAAGCCTCGGAAACCGAAAAACTGTCCGGGCCTTTTTCCTCGACCAGTTGTCGCGTCGCTTCGATGAGGGCGGCGCGAAGATCGCCGTGGTGATACGCTTTTTTACCCGCGGTCGGCTGGCTGGTATTTTCTTCAAATTTTTTTGTGCTCGTCATGATCCAACATGTGGCAGATCGCGTATCCCTTGTCAAAGTGAGAAGTTCTAACATATGTTAGAGATGCTAACTTGATGAGGTCCCAAAATGCAGAACCCTGCGCCATCCCCTTCTGAGACCACTCAGCCCAGCCTGATTTTGCGCCTGTTGCGCGGCACCGTTCGGCTTGGCGTTACCGTCAGTTTCATCGCGGTTGCAGCCGCCGCCGTGTATTTCGGAGCGTCCGAGTTGACGCGCAGGGCAGAGGCCGTTCCGCCGCCAGATGCCGCCGCAGTGACCCCGGTTTCGGTGACGCCGATCACCTCCGAAAGCGAATACGTCGTGGACCGTGTCTTTATCGGGCAGGTCGAACCGCAGCGCTCGGCCAATGTGTCGTTCGAGCTGAATGGCCAACTGGACCAGATCCTGGTCGACGAAGGGGACGAAGTTGCAAAGGGTCAGCTTTTGGCCACGTTGGACACCGCCTTGCTTGAGGTTGAACGAGACCGGCTGACCGCCTCGCGCGATGCCATCGCGGCGCAGTTGTCCTTTGCCCAGAAAACAGTCGAGCGAAATGCCAAGCTGATCGAGCAGGGCTTTACCAGCCAGGCGCGTCTGGACGAAGCCGTGGCACAGCAGGACGAGTTGCTGTCCCGGATTGGCGAGTTGGACGCCGGGCTGCGCGACGTGACAGTTCGGATCGAAAAATCCAGCATCGAGGCACCCTTTGCCGGCCAGATCACCGCCCGCCACGTGGATGGGGGCGAGACCCTGCGGGCGGGCGAGTTGGTGTTGGGTATGGTCGAGGTTGTATCGCCACAAGTACGGATCGGGATTCCTCTGGACGTCGATCCAATGCTGCTGACGGATGTCGAGATCGAAATCGCGGGCCAAAGCTATCGCACTGAACTTGCGACGCTGCGCCCGGATGTGGACCCGGTTACCCGCACCCGAACCGCGCTGTTCAACCTGCAGGACGGGCCGGACGTCACATTTGGCCAAACGGCCCGTGTCCACGTGCTTGACCCGGTTCAAAGCGCCGGGACGTGGGTGCCCACCACCGCGTTGAAGGAAGGGACGCGCGGGCAGTGGACCATGCTGGTGGCCGATGCGCAGAAAACAGTGCGTCTGGCGGTCGTCGAAGTGCTGCACGCCGAGAATGACCGGGTCTTTGTGCGCGGGGCCTTTCCCGAAGGCACCGTTCTGATCGACCAGGGGCCTCAGCGCGTCACGGTCGGACAGCGCGTCGCCTTTAGCGCAGCCGAGTAACGGAGCTGACCCATGGAAACCCTGACCTTTCGCCATCCCAGACTCGTTGCCCTGATCATATTGGTACTGGTCTCAGCCGGATTGTCTTCGCTCCTGTCGCTTGGCCGTCAAGAAGACCCGACAATCACCAATCTTTTCGCGACCGTAACAACCCAGTTCCCCGGCGCAGACCCCGAGCGGGTCGAGGCGTTGGTCACAGCGGAAATCGAAGAAGAACTTCGCAAGATCGCCGAGGTTGACGAGGTCAGTTCCGTCTCGCGCTCGGGCGTGTCGGTCGTGTCGATCGAACTGCTAGAAACGCTGGACGAGGCCACCATCGAACAGGTTTGGGCCGAGGCACGGGACGCGGTCGACGATGCCAGTCAGAACTTTCCTGCGGGCGCCCTGCCCCCGGAATTCGATGCCGAGGGGATTTCGGCCTATTCCGCCGTGATCGCAGTGGCCGCTGACAGTGCCGACTTTCCGGTGACCCTGCTGTCGCGCCATGCCGAAGCCCTGGGTGACCGCCTGCGGGCGATCCCGGCAACGCGGGCCGTCGAGTATTTTGGCCAGCCGGAAGAAGAGGTCCTGGTCAGTGTTGATATGGACAGCGCCGCAGCGCTGGGGCTCAGCGCGGCCGAAATCTCAACGCGGATCGCAGAAGCGGATGGCAAGGTACAGTCGGGGCGACTGCAATCCGATGTCGATCTGACGATCAACATCAGCGGCGAAATAGAAACGCTGGACCGCATTCGCAACATTGTTCTGCGCGAAAGCGCAGATGGGGCGGTGGTGCAACTGGGTGATATTGCCCGCATCGACCGGGGTGCGCGCGACCCGCAATCCTCGATCGCATTTGCCAATGGCAAGCCCGCCGTTCTGGTCGGCGTTCTGGCCCAGGACGGAGTGCAGATCGACCGCTGGACCAGCTTTGTGCGCGAGGAATTGCAGGCCGGTGCCGCCTCGGTCCCGGTGGGGGTTCAGGAAATCCTTCTGTTTGACCAAAGCCAGTACACGACCGAGCGCCTGACTGAGGTCGGCGTGAACATGGCCATCGGCGTGGCGCTGGTGGTGGGTGTGCTGTTCATCACGCTGGGGGTGCGGGCGGCTGCGATTGTGGCGCTGGTGCTGCCGGTTGTTTCGCTGGCAACGCTGGCAACCATGAACATGATCGGCCTGCCCATTCATCAGATGTCAGTGACGGGCCTGATTGTGGCGTTGGGTCTGCTGGTCGACGCGGCAATCGTGATGACGGACGAAATCCGCCGCCGGCTGCAGGACGGGATGCAGCGTCTTGCGGCCGTGCGGGATGCTGTTCGCCGCCTCGCCGCTCCGCTTTTGGCGTCGACCGTCACGACGGCGCTGGCCTTTACGCCGATGATCCTGCTGCCTGGCCCGGCCGGGGACTTTGTTGGTGCCATCGCCATCGCCGTGGTTCTGATGCTGGTGTGGTCACTGGTGGTTGCCCTGACGGTCACGCCCGCGCTGGCCGGTTGGGTTCTGTCAGATCGCACAGACGCCGGTGTCCTGAGCCGGGGCCTCAGCATTCCGCCGCTGGCCCGTTTGTTCGAAGCTTCAATCCGGTTGTCTGTGGCCAACCCGATCCGATCCATCGCCTTGGCGCTGGTCCTGCCGGTCCTGGGATTTGCGGCCTTTCCGACCCTGACCGCGCAGTTCTTTCCCGGTGTGGACCGCAACCAGTTCTACATCGAAGTTGACATGCCCGGCGGCACGTCAATCGCCAGCACCGAGGCCACCGCGCGCCAGATCGACGACATTTTGCTGGCCGATGACGGTGTTCAAAGCGTCTATTGGACAGTGGGTGAGTCCGGTCCGGCCTTTTACTACAACATCGTCGGCAACCGCTCGCGCGAGCCCGGATTTGCGCAGGCCATGATCACGACCGAAACGGCGGACGACGCCGCACGGCTTGTCGCCGCGCTGCAAAGCCAGTTGGATACCGCCTTTCCCGATGCCCAGATCATCGTGCGAAATCTGGTTCAGGGTCCACCGGTTGCAGCCCCGGTCGAGGTCAAAATCCAGGGGCAGGACATTACGGTCCTGCGCAACCTGGGCGACGAGGTACGCTCGGTCATGGCGAACCTGGATCTGGTTACCCAGGCCCGCGCCAGCGTGAATGGCGGAAACCCCCAGATCCGGTTCGAGATTGATGAGGTCAAAGCCCGATTGCTGGGTCTGGACGTGGCCGATATCGCCGGTCAGCTGGATACGGCGCTGGTCGGCGTCACCGGCGGTTCGTTGATCGAGGGGACCGAGCAACTGCCGGTACGCGTGCGATTGGGCGACAGTGTGCGTTCTGACCTCAACACAATTGTCAGTATGCCGATCCTTCTGCCGAACGCAGCCGCGGTCTCGGCGACCGGAGTGTTTCCTGCCGTCCCGCTGTCAGAGCTGGCCCGCCCGGTCATTGAACCTGCGGAAAGCGTCATAACTCGGACAGACGGCATTCGGGAGAACACGATTCAGGCCTTCATCGTACCGGGTGTCTTGCCCGAAGAGGCCCTGCAGGACGTTCTGCAAGCATTGGACGCCTCTGGGTTTGTCCTGCCGCAGGGGTATTCGATGTCCTTGGGTGGGGACAGCGACGCGCGCTCGAACACTGTGGGCAATCTGCTGGCCTCGGTTGGTCTGATCGTCACCTTGTCGATTGCGACTATTGTTCTGACGTTCAATTCCTTCCGGCTGACTTTGGTCACTCTGGTTGTCTGCGTTTTGTCCGCAGGCCTGTCGATGCTGTCCCTTGCGATCATGCAATTCCCGTTTGGCATTACGGCGATTATCGGTGTCATCGGCTCGATCGGTGTATCGATCAACGCGGCCATCATCATCCTGACCGGCCTGCAACAGGACCCCGAGGCCAGTCGCGGCGACCGTGCCGCCATGGCGCGGGTCGTGTCCGGGTCCAGCCGTCACATCATCTCGACAACGGTCACAACCTTTGGCGGGTTCCTTCCGCTGATCCTGGGTGGCGGTGCGTTCTGGCCCCCCTTCGCGGTCGCCATCGCCGGTGGCGTTCTGTTGTCGACGGTTGTGTCGTTCTACTTCACCCCGCCGGTTTTCGCCTTGGTGTATCGGGGCCGGTTCAGAGAGCGTTCAGTGCCCACTCATCAACCCGCCGAAGCCGACAAGGCGGTTGTCGCGCTGGTCGCAGAATGAAGCGTTCGGCTGATCTGGGTTCAACACCACATGCAACTGCACTCAAGGGGCCGCAGGGTCAAGCATATGGTGGCCCTGCCGACCTGAGTGTCCGTCACTTTGCGCAGGTTTATCAAGCACTTCGGTGGTCTCTGTCTGGATCTGCAGATCGGCCATTGCGTTCTCGACCTTGAACCTTGGCATCTCTGCGAGGCAGGGGCGCGCACCGGCTTTTATGTTGCTGGGTTCTCTCAGAAGCGCGCGGCACATGACCCCTGGTACGAAGGGTCCGTGACCATTTTCGGCGATCAGTTTCCATTGGCGCGTTACGCTCTGCTTGCCCAGTCTGCCGGAGACGCTCACCACCATGCCGCCACGGTCGCTCCCAAAGGGATAGAGCGCTTTTGAAAGCAGGTAGAGGCCCGCGTAACCCACGTCCGGTACATCAAATCGCCCGTATTGCCGCAGCTTGGCCAGAAACTGCAAAGCCCGGTTCATCACCGAAAGCTCCAGCCCTGCGCGAAACATGACGCTTTTTGCGCCGGTCCAGCTCGGTAACAGCGCGATGTCGGGAACATCCACGCTGTACCCGGCGCGGTTCAAGCCCGGTTCCAACTGGTACAGCTTGCGATCCGTCCAACCGGTGGCGCTCTGCCAACTGCCGTCACGCCATATGTGATAAGGTCGCCCGACGCCGCTGACGATGCTTTTGATGACGGACATGCCGCGCGGTGCCCGATTGCCCGGCAGGATTGCGATGTCGATCAGGTCGATTTCGTCAAGACCGGTGATCAGGTCCGCGACGATACTCGAGGACAGGCCCGGCACGCTGGATGCACCAGAAAGCGAGAAGACACCTGCGGCACAGGCCTCGGCGTCCAGGTAAACGATACCTTGGGTGAATTTGGCGCTGTCGGACAGGTCCAGGTAATGACAGCCGCGGGAGATGCAGAGCTTGGGAACCCGGTAGGGATCGCTGCCATAGTTTTGGAAGGGACCCGCAGCATCGATAACCACGTCCGGCTGGGCGTCGAACAAAACCTCTGGCGCCGTGCCTATATCCACCGCCAGCGTTTGCGCCCCGAGTTCTTTCGCCAAAGCGCGACCTTTGTCAGGGTGCCGCCCGGCCAGCCATATTCTGTGGCCGTCGCGGCTTAGCAATCGTGCGGTCAGGGACCCAAAGACCCCGTACCCGCCGATAATCACGACCTTCATGACGGTAAACCTCCGACAATCTCGGCGTCGTGGAAAACTGCGTCCTGCCAGATCAGTTCACCGAACAGCGGATGCGCCAGTTCCAAGGTGAATCGAAACTGCCCCCCGCCCAGTTCTTCGTGGCCCGCAACCAATCCGCCCGGACAGACCCATCGTGGCAATGAGATGCGCCGTTGGCCCAGTTTCATGAAGTATCGGTCGCTGATAAAGTAAAGCCCGGTTGAGGTGCTTTTCAGTCGCAACGAGATGCCGATGCCGAAACCGATGTATTCTTCCAACCCGGTTGGCCCGGCAAACCGTTTTGAGCTGCCAACCATCTGCGGGAACCCGGCGGCCCTGCCATATTGCCGGATCCAATACTGCCCGCCGGTCGCCGCATCTTCGGTCACGGTCACCACTGCGGAGCGGCCGACAGAGGTGCGATCAAACGGCAGCGGCGCACCCAGGGCGCGCAGGGCAAAGGCCAGTGCGCGCCCAACAGGGTTCATCCGCATCTGGGTCACGCGGCCCTGATAAGCCAGGCTGGCATCACCCAGCAGGCGTTTACTGAAACGGCGTTGGATCGCCTTGGGCAAACGCGCCCACGCAGTGGCACCCAGCAGGGTTTTGAACCGATCGTCCCGGCAACTGGCTGAATCGGTTTTCGTGTGACCCGGCTTTAGGTCGGGCGGTGCAGGATTGGCGTTATTTTCGATCATTCTGTTATTTCCGTTGTAAGAGAAATTAGATGTCAAAATTTTTTATCCGCTCTTTTTGCCTCCGGTGAAATTGAGGAGAGAGACAACTTTGGTTCCCATTTTCATCAACATCACAAGCTTAGGACGGGGCACCGTCAGCATGTCGCGAAACCAGGTGTCAGCCGTCGCAAGAAAGTCCTGCATGTCTTGCATCCGTTGCAACGCGACCGGGTCCAGCCCGCTTTCGGTTTCAGCCTGTGCCACGCAGGCGCGCAAGGCTTGTGTGGCCGGATCGATCTCGCGCTCTTTTCGTCCTTGCGCAATGCGGATCCCCATTTCCCAGACATCGACCTCGGCCTCATAGTGCTCTCGCCTGTCCCCGGGAACGGGAACGCGCCGGATGAGCCGCCAGCTCACCAATTCCTTGAGCGAGTTGGACACATTGGATCGCGCAATGCCCAGAGCCACGGCGATCTGTTCGGCATTAAGGGGCTTTGCGCTGAGATAGAGCAGCGCATGAATCTGCGCGACCGAGCGGTTGACGCCCCATTGATTGCCCATGTCACCCCAGTACAAAATAAACTGGCTAGCCGCGTTTGATTTCGTTATGTCTATTGTTTCTGTCATGACAGAAATATCAGATAAAGCTGGTTGAAAATCAAGACTGAATCTGTTTCCTGAACCTGTGATCCCGAGGGACTGTTGCGGCGTGTGGGTTATGTTGGCGATAAGATATTGGCAAATAAACAATTTTTGCGCCCACCAGTCTAGGTCCGGGTGATAATCACCTATTTTCGGTTGCGCCGGGTTTCACCCCCTTCGTCAACCACTCGACCACTTGGCGAACTTCCTGTCGCGATTCCCTACCGTCGCGCACCTCAAGAAAATATCCATGTGTTGGGGCGATGTTTTCGTCGAAGACGCGAACGACCCGATGTTCCGACAGATCCTGATCGATCAGTGGCAGCCACCCAACCACCACGCCTTGCCCTGCGGCGGCGCCCCGCAACAGTACATTCGCATCCTCGAACACGGGACCCTGTAGTGGCTTGTCCAAAGGCACACCCATCGCGGCAAACCAATCCAGCCAGCCCCAGTGGTTTTTTTGATGCAGCAAGGGCAGGTCCAGCAGGTCAGCGGGGTACTTGATCGGCCCATGTTTGGTGAGAAAATCTTGGGATGCAATTGCCACCGGGTTCAGTTCCAACAGCTTGATGGCGGCTTCATCCGCCCCTGCCAAACGATCCCAGCGGATCACGATGTCGACGTTTTCCCGAATGTGCGTTCCGGGCTGGAATGAGGGGACGACTTCCAGTTCGACGTCCTGATGCGCCTCCCAGAAATCACTGATCTGTGGCATAAGCCATCGGGCGGTCAAGATCGGCCCGGCCGAGACGCGAACGGCCTTGCGCGCGCTGTTCTGCAGGGCGAGAACAGCATCATCTAACAGCCCAAAGGCCTGCCGCGTGGCCTTGGCAAGTCGCCTGCCGTGTTCTGTCAGGGCAACGTCGCGCCCTTCCCGCTCGAAAAGTGTCAGGCCAAGTTGGCTTTCCAGACCGCGAATATGGTGGCTGATCGCTGTGGGCGTCACCGACAAGTCTTCGGCAGCGGCCCGGAAACTGCCCTGCCGGGCGGCGGCGTCAAAGGCGCGTAGCGCTGGAAGAGAAGGTCTCATCAGAACCTATAGATAAGTTTTACTCATTATTCGATGAGAAAGTTGCTTTTGTAAATGCGTTGATTTCTCGGGCAAGGTGATAGCGAATGAAACTGAGCTCATGAGTCGATGCCCACAACGAACCGCCGGCGCGGCCGCAAAGAACGCCTGATGCAAGGATCGGAGGTTGACCCCAGCCCCCCTGTTTGGCCCGGGGTGGTCGGAGGGCGTCTGAAACCCCTGTCGCCCGAGGAAGAGGCGCGGGTCGAAGAAGCGGCTCTGACCATCCTGGAGGATCTGGGGCTTAGCCAGGCCATCCCGTCAATGATCGAGAAAGTCACCGCGGCTGGCGGCTCCATGACTGAAGACGGCCGGCTGCTGTTCCCACGCGCTCTGGTCAAATGGGCGATCGACGGGGCCCAGCGTGGATTTACCTTGTGTGGGCAACGGCCCGAGAATGACCTGAAGATCGAAGCCGCCCGGGTTCACATGTCGACCGGCGGCGCGGCGCCGGGTGTGTTTGATCTGGACACACATGAATACCGCGAATCCTCTTTGCAGGATCTCTACGACGCCGCCCGGATCGTCGACACGATGGACAATATCCACCATTTCAGTCGGTCGGTTGTCGCACGCGACATCGAAGACAACACCTTGTTGGATATCAACACGGCATATGCCTGTCTGGCGGGCACGTCCAAGCATGTCTCGATCTCGATCACCGAGCCGCAGAATGTCGCTGACATTGCTGCGCTCTGCTACAGTATCGCAGGTGGCGAGGCGGCGTTTCGGGCCCGACCCTTTCTGACGGTGATGGTGTGCCACGTCGTTCCGCCCATGCGGTTCGCCGAAGAGGCTTGTGAAGTTCTGGAACTGGCCATTGAGGCAGGCTTTCCAGTGCAGTTGATCAGCGCGGGTCAGGCGGGTGCGACCAGCCCGGCCACGATTGCGGGGTCACTGGTGCAGGCTGTGGCCGAGACGCTGGCGGGCCTTGTGTTCGCCCGTCTGGTTGATCCCAAGGTCAAAGCCATTTTTGCCCCCAAGCCCCTGGTCGCCGATCTGCGCACCGGTTCGATGAGCGGCGGCGGCGGAGAACAGGCCATTCTGATGGCCGGTGCCGCGCAAATGGGTCGGCGCTGGGATCTGCCGACCAGTTCGATTGCCGGGATAACGGATTCCAAGCGCCTGGATGCGCAATACGGGGCCGAAAAGTCTCTGGCGGTGACCATGGCAGCCCATGCCGGGTCCAATCTGATCACACAGGCAGCGGGCATGATGTCCAGCCTTCTGGGTGTCAGCCACGCGGCTTATGTCAGCGACAACGATCTGTTGGGCAATATCCTGCGCACGATCCGGGGCATCGAGGCGACGCCGGACAACATAGCGGCGGAGGTCATTGCCGAAGTGTGCCGTGGCGAGGGACACTATCTTGGCGAACAGCACACGTTCAGCCGTATGAAATCCGACTATTTCTACCCCGAGATCGGAGATCGCCGCGCCCCCGCAGACTGGCAGGATGACGGTGCCCTGCGTGTCGGCGACGTTGCGCGTGAAAAGACCCGCGAGATCCTGAGCACCAGTTTCCCAGACCATTTGCCGGATGCCGTGGATCAAGGGCTGCGACAACGGTTCGACATTCGCCTGACGCGGGCACAGATGGGACGACCGGAATGAAAAACCATGATCTGAGTACACGCGCGCGGTCCGCTTTGCCGGGCGGCGTCAGCCATGAGCTGCGTTATCGCGATCCACATCCTGTGTTCATTGACCGCGCCCTGGGGGCCGAAAAATGGGACCGGGAAGGCCGGCGATACGTTGATTTCAAGATGGGCAGCGCCAGTCAGATGCTGGGGCATTGCCATCCAACGATTGTGGACGCGATACAAAAACAGGCCGCCCGTTCGGTTTTCACCGCTGACTGTCATGAGGCAGAGATCGAATGGGCCGAATGGGTCAATCGCCTGTATCCCTCGGCCGAACTGACCCGGTTTACCGCGTCGGGCACCGAGGCCACGATGCTGGCCCTGCGATTGGCGCGCGCCTATTCCGGCAAGGATCATGTCTTGCGCGTGGATGGTCACTTTCATGGGTGGCACGATCACGCGCTGAAAGGGGCGAAACCCGGCAGCGAACAGGCTCCGTCGCTTGGGATTCCCGATGCAATCAATGATCTGATCCACATCTGCGCCGCTGACCCACAGGCGATGGAAAGCGCGCTGCAGGACGAACGTATTGGCACGGTCATCATTGAAGTGTCCGGCGCAAATTATGGCTGTGTGCCCCTGTCCACCGATACGCTGCAGGCGTTGCATGACGTAGCGCGGGCCGCAGGCGTGGTTCTGATCTTCGATGAGATCATGACCGGTTTCCGCTGGTTACCCGGCGGACGACAGGCCCGGGACGGGATTGTTCCGGACCTCACCACTCTGGCCAAGATTGTCACCGGTGGTTTGCCGGGTGGTGCCCTTTGTGGTCGGGCGACGATCATGGAGCTTTTGAGCAATGCCACTGTGCGCAACGGGCTGGGTCCGGCTGTCAGTCACAAGGGGACGTTCAACGGCTCACCTCTGGTGGCGGCGGCGGCCTGTGCGGCGATGCCCCTATTGGCCAGTGGCGAGGCGCAGGCGCAGGCCGATGCCACGGCCGCGCAAATGCGGGATGGCATGAACGCTGCGCTAGCAGAGCTTGGCGTAGCTGGAATAGCTTATGGCGACAGCTCGATCTTTCATGTCTATTTCGGCGCTGAAACCGTGGATGGGCTCAGTCCGGCGGAAATCCGGGGGCTGCCCAAGTCAACTGTCAGGGCTTATCGCGACGGCATGCTGTCGCGCGGGGTGGATATCATGTCCTACACCTCTGGTCTGACCTCTGCCGCGCATACGCCCGAGTTGATCGACGAGGCTCTGGCAGCGTTCCGCGCAACTCTTTCCGACATGATCCGCGACGGAGTACTGCAATGACCCTTCCCTCAGCTGCGCGTACCGTTGTGATCGGTGGCGGTGTTATCGGCTGCTCGATCGCCTACCATCTGGCCCGAGAGGGGCGCAAAGATATCGTGGTGCTGGAGCGTTCAAAGCTGACCAGCGGAACAACCTGGCATGCCGCCGGTCTGGTGCGACGCCTGCGGCCTTCGGCAACGCTGACCAAGCTGATCAACTACTCGATTGACCTCTATGGCGAGTTGGAACGCGAGACCGGGCAAGCCACCGGCTGGACGCAAACCGGATCGCTGACACTGGCCACCAACCAGGACCGGCTGACCAATATCAAACGGCAAGTCTCGCTGGGCCGTGCCTTCGGGCTTGAAGCCGAAGTGGTCGATGCCGCCCGCGCGAAAGAGCTTTGGCCGCTGATCGAAACAGATGACGTGATCGGCGCGGTTTGGTCCCCGGCGGATGGGCGGGTGAACCCTTCGGACGTGGCGCTGGCGCTGTCGAAAGGCGCACGGGCGCGCGGGGTTCGAATTTTCGAGGATACCGCCGTGACGGGCCTGCAAAAGAAGGGCGGGCGCGTCTCGAGCGTTGAGATCGGGGAGCGTGTGATTGAGGCCGACGAGGTGGTGATCGCCTGTGGTCTGTGGTCCCGCGAAGTGGCGGCGATGGCGGGCGCGCATATGCCGCTGTATGCGTGCGAACACTTCTACATCCTGACGAAACCACTGGCCGAGGTGCAGGCGCTTTGCAAGGGCGCACATCTGCCGACGCTGAATGATCAGGACGCGTTCCTTTATGCGCGCGACGATGTCGAAGGATTGCTGGTGGGCTGTTTCGAACCCCACGCCAAAGGAATTTCCACCCGCGACCTACCCGCCGATTTCAGCTTTGATCTGCTGGACGAGGACTGGGACCATTTCATGCCGATGATGGAAAATGCCCTGCGCCGAATTCCTGCGCTGGAAAGGGCCGAAGTGCGGATGCTGCTGAACGGGCCTGAAAGTTTCACCCTCGACAGCCAGTTCATGCTGGGTGAAAGCCCCGAGGTGCCGGGGCTGTTTCTGATGGGTGGCATGAATTCTACCGGCATCGCCTTAGCTGGCGGCGCGGGCAAGGCGATGGCCGAATGGATCATCGCGGGCGAGCCGACGATGGAGCTGAACGAGGCCGACATCCGCCGCTTTGGCCCTGAAATGAACGTTTTGGGCGCGCTTGAGGCCCGCATCCCCGAGGTTTTGGGCCGTCACTATGACAATCCCTATCCGGGGCGGGCGATGGAAACAGCGCGCGGTCAGCGCCGCTCGCCCATTCACGCCGGGCTTGTTGCGGCGGGCGCGCAGTTCGAAAGCCGGGGTGGCTGGGAACGGGCGGTGCATTTCGGCGGCGAGGCCGCGCATTTGCCTTTGTCATTCGGTGTTCCCGCCTGGCGCGCTCAGGTTGGGACTGAGGTCGAAGCCTGCCGCAACGGGGCAGCTATTCTGGATCAATCCGCCTTTGGTAAGATCATGGTGCAAGGCCCCGACGCCTGCGCGTTTCTCAACTATCTTTGCGCGGCACAGATGAACATCCCCGAGGGGCGCATCGCATATACCCAGATCCTGAACGCGCTCGGCGGGGTGGAAAGCGATCTCACCGTTCAACGACACGGGCCCGAAACCTATCTGCTGATCGTCGGTGCGGGCGAAGTTGTGCGCGACCTCAAACGCATGCGGGAATCCCGCGGCGAGTTCCGCGTTGAGTTCACCGACATGACCAGCGGTTATGCCATTCTGGGACTGGCTGGTGCAAAGGCGCGCGATGTGTTGCAAGCGACCTCGAACACACCCGTGCCTGACCTGAAACGCTTTCACTTCGCGCCGGTTGAAATCGGGCTGGCGCGTGGCTGGGCCGGGCGGTTGAGCTTTACCGGCGAAGAAGGCTTTGAACTTTACATCCCCGCCGACATGGCCATGACCGCCTATGAGGCGCTGCTGGCCGCCGGGGCCGGTCATGCGGGGCTATATGCCAGTGGCAGTTTGCGCATCGAAAGCGGGTTTCGTGCCTTCGGCCATGAACTGACCCCGGGCACCACCCCTCATGAGGCCGGTTTGGATGCGTTCTGCGCCATGGGCACCGGGTTTGTCGGCGAAGAGGCGCTGCGCAATCACATACCCGCGCGCCGGATCGTATCACTGCTGTTCGACAACCCGGATGCTATCCCGATCCATGACGAGCCGGTTTACTTCGGCGGTGCGGTCGTTGGGCAAATCACCTCGGCCGCGTGGAGCTATCGTTTCGGGCGCTCTGTTGCGTTGGCGATGATCAACGCGCCGCTTGATCAACTGGCCGCAAACCAGGTCGTCGCGGGGTTCGAGGTCGAAATCGCCTGCACCCGCTACAGCGCCCGCGCTGCGTTTCAACCCGCCAAAGAGGCGTTCCAATGACTGACACCACCCGCACCACACAGGTCGCCATCATCGGCGGCGGGATCATGGGCGTTGCGGCCCAATTCCAGCTCGCTGAAAATGGCTGGACCGATACGATCCTGTTCGAAAAGGCCGAGCTGACCTCGGGGTCGACATGGCACGCGGCCGGGCAGATCGCGCATGCGGTGGGCAGCCGGATCGCGGGCTGGATCAACAAAACCTCGATCGAAACCTACAAGCGCGTCGAAGCAGAAACCGGCCAGAGCATCGGCTGGCACGAGGTCGGTGGGTTCCGCTTCGCCACCACGGATGACGAAGTCGACTGGATGAAGTCGATCATGGGTGTCGGGAAACTGCTGGACCTGCCAATGGAACTGGTCGGGCCGGACGAGGTAGCCAAGGGCAACCCGTTCTACAGAACCTCTGACATCAAGGCCGCTGTTCAGACCTTTGAAGACGGTCACATCGACCCATCCGGCGTCACCATGGCGTTGGCCGCCGCCACCCGCGCGCGGGGTGCCAAGATCGAGCGGCACAATCGGGTCATCGGGGCTTCGCGCAAGGGCGGCATGTGGTTGCTGAAGACCGAGAAGGGCGATGTGTTGGCCGAACACGTGGTGATCGCCGCAGGCTCTTACGCCAATCAGGTCGGTGAATGGTTCGGGCTGAAAATCCCCTCGGTCTCTTGCCTGCATCACTATCTGGTCACAGATACTGTGCCCGAGTTTCTGGACCGCCCCGAACTGCCGGTCATGCGCGACAATGCCTTTGGTGGATACATTCGGCAGGAACAGAAATCGGGCCTGATCGGGATCTACGAAGGCCATGTCTGCCCCACTGTCTGGGAAATGCCGCAGGGCGCGCCCTGGGCAGCCGAGAATGAGCTGTTCGAGGCCGACTACGACTCGATTGGCGATTTTCTGATGGTGGCCTTCGACAAGATGCCCATTCTGGCCGAGCTGGGGATCAAGCGCGTGGTGCGCGGGGCAATCACCCACACGCCGGATGGCGGGATGCTGGTCGGCCCGTCCGGCGCGCCGAATGTCTGGCTGTCCTGCGGGTCGTCCATTGGCCTCGCTTGGGGCGGCGGGGCCGGTAAAGTGCTGGCCGACTGGATGGTGCATGGCGAAACCCAGATCAACACCCGTGGGATGGACCCGCGCCGTTACGGTGATTTCAGTACGGACAGTTTCATCGTCGAGCGCACCAAGGATGAGTTCATGCGCCGCCACGACACGCCCTGCCCCGGCAAACAGTTCGAAAGCCTGCGCCCGCTGAACCGCCACCCTCTCTATGACCGGCTGGCCGCCAAGGGTGCAGTGTTTGGTGAAGTGGCGGGCTGGGAACGCCCGCGCTATTTCGGTCAGGTGGGTGAGGTCGAACAGATCGGTTGGGGCCACCAGAACTGGCACGAGAACGCCCTGGCCGAGGCCAAGGCCACACGCGCCGCTGCCGGCGTGATCGACCTCTGCGCCTTTGCCCAGTTCGAGATCACCGGCAAGGATGCGGGCGCTTTGCTTGATCGTCTGTCGGCCAACAAAATCCCGGCGCGTGACGGGCGGATCAGCCTGAACCACCTGCTGACAGATAAAGGACGCTTCGAGACCGAGATCACCATCTGGCGCATCGCTGAGGATCGGTATTTCACCGGTTCAGCCATTGCGCGGTCCAAGCCGGATTTCGACTGGATCAAGTCCCATATCCGGCCCGACGAAGACGTGCAGATGACCAATCTGTCTTCCGATTGGGGGATGCTCGCGCTGTCCGGTCCCGCGTCGCGCCGGATCATGGCAGAGCTGACTGAGGCGGACCTCAGCAACGCGGCTTTCCCTTGGCTTTCAGGGCAAGAAATCAAGGTGGCAGGCATCCCGTGCCATGCGTTGCGCGTGTCCTTTGTTGGCGAACTTGGCTGGGAATTGCACGCGCCACTGGACCGGATCGCGGAACTCTATGATGCGCTGTTCGACGCTGGTGCTAAGCACGGTCTGGTCGATCTGGGCTCTTACGCGTTCAACGGAATGCGGATGGAAAAGGCCTATCGTGCAAGTGGCGAGTTGACCACGGATGTCGGCCCGTTCGACGTCGGGTTGGACCGGTTTGTACGCACCGAGGGGCGCGACTTTGTCGGCAAAGACGCTCTGTTGGCCCGCCGCCCGGACTGGCAGCTGTACTACGCCGAACTTCATGCCGACGACATCGACATTCATGGCGGAGAGCCCGTTTTGCTGGACGGCAAGCCCGTTGGTCTGACCACTTCGGGCGGGTATGGATATACGGTCGGAAAATCTCTTGGCTGGCTGTTCGTGCGAAATGGAACCCCGCCCGAGGGGCTGAGCGTACAAATCCTGAACCGCTCAATCCCTGTAACCGTCCATGACGACGCCATTTTTGACCCGCAGAACCTGCGCCCCCGATCCGAGGACTAAGATCATGACCAATATCACTGGCGGCGAGGCCGTCAATCGCGTGCTCAAGGCCAACGGGATCGACACTGTGTTCGGGCTGTTGGGTGGCTCGATGCTGGAACTCTATGACGCCATGTATCAGGGCGGCGAGGTCGCCTATGTCGGTGCCCGGGATGAACGCGCGGCGGGACACATGGCGGATGCCTGGGCGCGGATGACTGGCAAACCCGGCGTCGTTCTGGGCGCGCAGGCGGGGCCGGGTGTGGTCAATATCGTGACGGCCGTGGCCGAAGCACAACTGGCCTATTCCCCGCTGGTGGTCATTGCAGGGGCGATCACGCGGGCGGATCAGCACAAGGACACCTTTCAAGAGGTCGATCAGGTGGCGCTGTTTGCCCCGATCTGCAAGCGCTCGGTCATGGTCACCGACCCGTCGCGCCTTGCGCCGATGCTGGAAGATGCGATCCGGCTGGCCAACTCGGGCCGTCGTGGGCCGGTCGTTTTGCACGTGCCGCGCGATCTGTTTGCAGCCGAAGTGCCCACGATTGAGCCCGCGCCGGTGAACATCGCACGCCCCGGACCCGCGTCACCCGCAGACGTAGCCGCAATTGCAGAGCTTTTGCACGGCGCGAAACGCCCGGTGATCTTTGCGGGCGGCGGTTTCAAGTGGGGCCAGGGGCGCGACGCTCTGACCGCTTTGGCCGAGGCGATGGAGATACCGGTCGTCGCCTCGACCGGTCATGCCGACGTGATGCGCCACGGCCATCCGTGGTTTGCGGGGCAAGCCGGGCCACGCGGAAACCGGGTGGCCAGCCGACTGACGAAACAAGCCGATGTGATGGTCGTTCTGGGCGCACGGTTGGGTTTCAACTCGACCTTCCACAGCAATGACTACGTGGGGGCCGAGACCCGCATCGCCCATGTGGACATAGATGGATCGGCAGTCGGGCGTTACTTCCCCGCCGAGGTCGCAGTTCAAGCCGATGCGCGCATGACGGCTGAGGCATTGACCGCGGCGACGGCCAGACCCAATTGCGATGCCTGGCGCACGCAGTTCAAAGCCGATATGGACAGCCTGCGGGCCGAACGCGCGGAAGAGGCCGTAATCGAGACTCTGCCGATGCATCCCCGACGCGCGCTGGCTGAGCTTCGCGATGCGCTGCCCACAAACGCGATTGTCACACTGGATACCGGCAATACCTGCCTTCAGGCCGCCGATCGTCTGGCCCACTACGAACCCCGGTCGCTGATTACTCCGTTGGATTTCGGTCTGGTCGGATTTGGTCTGTCTGCCGCAATTGGTGCCAAAGCGGCGGCACCGGATCGCCCGGTTGTGGCGGTCATGGGCGACGGCGCTGTGGGCTATACGATGATCGAAATCCAGACCGCCGTCTCCAATGATCTTCCGGTGATTATCGTGGTTCTGGATAACGAGGCCTGGGGGGCCGAAAAAGCCTATCAGCAAGAGTTTTATGGCGGCCGTCTGCTGGGCGCGGAAATTCAAAGCCCGCGCTATGACAAATTCGCGGAGCTATGCGGCGGCAAAGGCATCTGGGTTGATGGTCCGGGCGGCATGGGTCCGGCGTTGACCAAGGCGATAGAGTCCGGGCAAACAACTGTCATACAGGCAAAAATTGATCCCGGAGCGTTGATGACACTGCGCAAGGATCTGTTCAAATCACCACAGAACGACGCCTGAGCGCGGACGGATCTACGACTGGACCTCCGCCCGAAAGGCCGTTGGTGTCATCCCTGTCTGACGCTGGAAAAAGCGTGTGAAATGGGACTTGTCCGAATAGCCCAATAACAGCCCGATGTCGCCCACGGTCTTGTCGCCGTTTCTAAGGTGTTCCTTGGCGACGTCGACTTTCAGGCGTTTGACCTCGCGCGGCATCGTTGTGCCCTGTTGCCTGAGCGCCTTAACAAGCCGATCCGCCTGAATGCCCAACAAGTCCGCCACAACCCGCGGTCCCAGATCCGGCTCATCCAGTTTGTCGCGTAACACGGACCTCATCGCTGCAACGACCGTGACCTGCTCGTCCTGAGGCGCGCTGACATAGGGTTTGGAAGCGGTCTCTGGCGTCAGATTGATGAACAACCAGTTGACGGGAAAACTGATTTGCATACCCGGGCTGGTGCCCAGGCCGACCTCGACACCTTTGTAATTGATCGGCAAGCCATTTATGAACCTGCTTTCCCACCGCACGACCGATGGATCCCAGGATTTACCAACCACGGCTTGCAGAAGACGGATGTAGATCGCGGCCCCGAAGCCTGTGACTTGTATCGGCGGCACGGCAGGTTCCTGTTGCCGCTCGATCCGATAGGTCGCCTTGTCTGCATCCACGATCAGCCGGTGACGAACCGAGCTGGATTCCTGCGGCACAAGCCGAACGAAACGGGTGAAGAATTCAAACAGTGTCTTTGACTCTTGCTGCGCCTGCGCGAACGGAGGCCAGCCCTGCAAGTCGAACGTCTCCCCAACATGAAGTCCCAGATAGCGGTCTCCTGCCAAATCGGAAAAGGCATTCAACAGTCCGTAGACCAGTTCCGAATGCACATACACGGACGGGTCCGACAAAAGCTCGGCTTTCAGCCCGACCTGATCCAACGCGGGCTGGGGATCTATCCTGCGCTCAGTGAGGTATTGCAGGAAGGGTCCCGCCAAAGCCAGCCGGACAAAGCCTTCGCTGTGGTCTTGTGGGGTCGAGTTGAAAGGCATGTCAGCCACCTACAGCTTGAACAAAGCGTTGGGTCAGTTGCCATTTTTGACCCCATAATCGGACAACGTAGTGAAAAAGTGGCAACCGGACCAGATGTTTTCAAGCTAACGTTAGACAAATCTGAATGTAATAAGGTGTATCATGTCCGCATTACGCAGCTCACTTTTTTCGGCGTCGTTCATTGCAGCGACTTTATCCTATGCCCTGCCCGCCTCGGCTCAGGACGAGACGGCCCCTCAAACGCTGTTTACCAACGTGCATGTCTTCGACGGTGTGAATGAGCAACGCATTGAGAATGCCAGTGTTCTGGTCGAGGGCAATCTGATCAAGTCCGTCTCAACCGATGCCATTAATGCGCCGAGTGCGAAGGTTATCGACGGTGGCGGACGCACTCTGACACCGGGCTTTATCGAGAATCACGCGCATCTGATGCTCATGGGGCCATCGATTGCCGAGATGGAAACCAACTCGACCTGGGAGGATTTCGCCATCCACGGGACACGGATGGCCGAAATGTACCTGATGCAGGGCTTCACGACCGTTCGCGATGCCGGGGGCGCTGGCGGCGGGCTGCGGCGCGCAATAGACGCCGGCCAGATCGTCGGCCCCCGCTTTTACCCTTCCGGGGCATTTCTCGGAACACGTGGTGGTCACGCCGATTTCGCATCCTTCACATCTCCGCCGGGCGGGGTGACCAATTTTGGCACTCTGAATATGGCCCAACAGGTCAACGGTGTTGATGAAATTTACATGTATGGCCGCAACAACTTGCGCATGGGTGCCACGCAACTGAAGTTCATGCAATCGGGTGGGGTGATTTCGGCATTCGATCCATGGCAGTTGCTCGCCGGTTCGAAGGAAGAGATTGAGGCCGCTGTTCAGGTTGCCAACGAGTACGGCACCTATGTCATGGCACATTCCTACCGCAAAGAAGCGATCATCAATGCCCTGAATGCAGGGGTCAGAACCATTGAACACGGATTTCACTTTGACTGTGAGATTTCTGCTTTGATGAAAGAAAAAGGAGCGTACATCACGACGAACATCACAGCATTTGATCCAGGCCTACTTGATGTTCCGTCCGTGAAAAACAACCCCAACAGTTTGAGGAAGGCCAAATCGGCCTCGGCGACCTTCGAAGCCTATATTCCCAGCATGAAGGAATGCCCGGCGCCGCGCGGGTTCCAAACCGATTGCGTGGGCTCAGTCGAGGCGTGCAACATTCAGATCGCCTACGAGAAGCATCTGAACAACCATTTCTTCGGCCCCTATGCGTCGATGGTAACCTTGACTTCGGTAGGCGGCGAGATCGCGGCACTTAGCGGTGATTTCATGAACCCCTATCCAGAAGGCAAACTGGGTGTGATCGAAGCAGGCGCCTATGCCGACATCCTACTGATAGACGGCAACCCCCTCGAAGACTTCTCGGTCGTCGGCACGGGCGACCAGTGGTTCGGAGCCGACCCGAGACCTGAGAGCCCTGAAACCATTCGACTGATTATGAAAGATGGTGTGATATACAAAAACACGCTGGAATAATCGGGACAGACAGCCGGAGAGTGGTTATGGGCAATTGGTTTCGTTTCGCAGTGTTCGCGGGAATGGTCTGGGGCGCGCAACCCGCCTTTGCGACACCGGGGACGGTGCTTGACTGGACAGACCTGCCGGATCCGTCCGTTCAGGTCTTTGAGGACCCTTATCGCGATCTTGGTCCGGAACAGTTCGACGATCTCCTCTACGTCGTTCGCTTGCGCGGCAGGTTGCAGCAGGATGCTGGCAGCGCTGAGGACAGGCAGAAATGGCAGGAGCTTTTGACCGAGACCGAGGACGCCTTGGCGGACGGAGGGATTGATGTCGACTGGCTGTTGGATCAGCGAGAGGTCGTGACCGAACGGCGCAGAAAGGCGGGCACCTATGGAAACCCGCAGATCGACGGTCAAACAGTCACTGTGGCAGGGTTTGCCATTCCGGCCCCCGCCGATCCAGACGGGCGACCGGTGGCTTATCTGGTGCCGCAGCGCGGAATGTGCAGCCATTTGCCCCCGCCCCCGCCCAACCAGATGATCCGCGTGCGATTGAACGACGATTGGACGCCCAGTTATTTCCACGAGCCAGTGCGTCTGACAGGCGTCCTGACCATCTCACCGTCCGAACAAAGCATGATGGTCGTGGATGGTTTTATGCCCATGCACGCGACCTTTCAGCTGGACACGGACAGCGTTGAAACGCTGGAAACGCAGGGCGATCAACTGGAATGGAGCGACAGCGCGGCGGATCGCTTTCGCGCCGCACGGCAACGTAAAACAGGTGGAGCACCAACATCCCAATGATAAGGCCCCTGATTGCTGCGCTTTTGACCTTTGCAACTGTCCAAGCGGCCTCGGCCCAAGGTCTGTCGGGGCCTTCCTCTGTCGGGGCCGAGCTTGAGCCCGGAGACGGCTTGACCGATCCGCAATATCGATCGGACTTTCCACGCAACATCGCGCCGGGTTGGTTCAATTGGAAGGATCGGTTGGCTGAAAACGGATTCCGCTTCAACTTTGACTATCTGGCACTGGGCCAAACGTCGGATGCCAATCTTGGAACAGGCGAAGCTGCTGGTGGTATCGCTAGGTTTTACGGAAACTGGCAGGCGACCGAGCGTGGCTCTGTGACGTTCAAGATCGAGGACAGGCATAGCTATACGGATGTGGCCCCTCAGTTTCTTGGACTGAATGGAGGGGCTTTGTCGATTACCGGGACCGCGTTCAACGACTCTGGATTGCTTCTCACCAACCTGTTTTGGACGCAGAGGGCCAGCAACGGTGCATGGACCCTTCAAATCGGGCAGATCGACGTGACGGATTTCGTTGATATCTATGGTCTTGTCAGCCCTTACAGCGGGTTTCAAAACCTTGCGTTCAACACCAGCCCAACGATCAACACGCCAAATCAGGGCTTGGGTATTGCCGGGGGCCTGAAGCTCAACAACAACCTGTACCTTGTGGCCAGTTTGGCCGACGCGAACGCCGACCCGTCTGATCCTAACTTTGACGTTTTCAGTGACGGCAACCTCTTTAAATCGCTCGAGCTTGGGTACACGTCCGGGTTTGATCGTATCTACTTTGACAACATCCATCTGACGCTTTGGCATGCCGATGCCGCCGACGATGGCTCGCGCGCCGAAGACTATGGCGGGGCGTTTTCAGCCGCTTGGTTCATTGACAATAAGTGGATGCCGTTTTTTCGCGCGGGGGTCTCCAAGGGAACTGCAGCGCTTTATCAGCGATCGGTTTCCACCGGCATAGGTTATTATGGTCGAAACACCGACCTTGCCGGGGTGGGCCTGAACTGGGCCGAAGCGCGCGGGATCAGCGGTGATCAGTTCACTGTTGAGGCTTTCTATCGTTTCTCGATCTCTCCGGGTCTGCAGGTCACGCCGTCTGTGCAGTTCATCTCAAACCCGCTGCAAAACCCGGATCAGGACAGTATCGCACTGTTCGGCCTTAGAACCCGCATCGTGTTCTGAGGCCGTTTTCCACGCGCGACATCGGGCTCAGCCGAAGACGTTCTTGTTTGATTGTGGTGGTGCCTATCGCACAGCACACCCAGCTAGAGCATCGGCGGTTTCGGTCCGGTCGCGCGCGCTTCAGCACTCGACTGGCTGATTTTTGATGCCCCATAGAAATCAGGGGCACCTGTTCATTGGCTTTGGTAAATCGCGGATGTGTTGCGGGTGTTTCTTGCACGTAAAGAAGTTTGAAGACGGTGGTCATCATGCCGATAGATCGGCAAGCCCGCCGCTGTGCGGTTGGCATCTGCGCAACGCCCTATGGTCGCTTTTTCCGTTGCCCGATTGTTGCTGACGGTCGCTGCGCAGAATATACAAGGCATTGTCGAGGAGTAACAAAATGGCGGACAAACCAAAGTCGGAGGCGACCGCGCGAGGTAAATCCGCTGGGCGAAATGCAGGCATCGGGCACGAGATCCGAGCAATGCGGCGCGCCATGGGAATGACGTTGAACGACTGTGCCGAGGCCGCCTCGCTTTCGGTAGGATTCCTCAGCCTTGTCGAGCGCGGTCAAAAGCAACCCTCGTTGGAAGCACTGCAACGCATCAGTGCCGCCTTGGGCGTCGAAATCGGCTGGTTGTTCCCGCCCTCGCCAAACGATGATCCGATCGAAAACCAGTATATTGTGCGAAAAGGTTTTAGGCGGCGCATCGATTATTCGCGGCTGTCCGGCACCGACTATCTTGGCGAGGTCGACTATCTGCTGTCTCCGTCAGTCGATGGCCAACTGGCCATGTCGCTGATGCAGTTCTCGCCCGGAGGACATTCCGGCGACAACCCTCTGTCCCATGAGGGCGAAGAAGTCGGCTATGTGCTGTCCGGTCAGCTGACCCTTGAGGTGGATGGCCATACATTCGTGTTGGAGGAAGGCGACAGTTTCGGTTTTCCCGGACACAAGCCGCATCGGTACTGCAACAAAGGAATGGCCGATTTGCAGATCATACACACCAACACGCCGGTCATTATGAAGGCCCGTTAAACTGGGTTATGCCGGTAAATCTTCGCCGTCCGCCATCAGCTCAATGATCTTTTGCGAATAGCTGAGCGTTGGCCCCTCCCAATGCGGTGAGAGACGGCCACCATCATAGCCTGAACATCTGCGGCCCTGCTGCAGCCCTTTGAGAACAAAAATATCCTCTTTGTTCAGGTCATCCCACATCTGGATGAGATCGGTACGTTCTTTTTCGTACCTCTCACCCGTCGCGGCTTCGTCGCCGATGACGAACACATGCAGTTCTTCCCGGCAATGGTCGGGCGCTTCGGGATAGGCGACAAGCACCGTGAACTGGTCCGGGTAAACCTCGACTGCGAAATGCGGCATGGTCAGGAACCACTGCCCTTTCATGCTGTCCTCTTCCGAGAGCCCTGGATAATGCGGCAGGCCCATGCCGCGCCCCTCTTCCAGCTTCGGAAAGCGATAGCCGTTGACGAAGGTACTGCCGCGCCACTCACCGGACCAGCGCACATCCATCGGCGCAAACTCGAGCAGACGGGGGTGAAGGGCGAAGACATGGTAGCCTTCCATGTAATTTTCATAGACCAGCTTCCAGTTGGCCTCGACGTCAAAATCCCGTTTGCCCGCCCATCGGATTGCGGACAGGTCATACCCTCTGAGTTGGTCCAGAACGGGCTTCATCCAAACGTCTAAAGGCTCAGCCGTACCCGAGACGTTGATGAACAGGCAACCAAAGAACTCTTCAACCCGAACCGGGATCAGATTCAGTTTGTCTCCGCCGCCATCCTTGAAAATCCCGGCTTCATTCGGGCCGTCAAAATGCGGACGGGCGCGCAGTTTGCCATCCAGCCCGTAGGCCCAACGGTGATAAGGGCAAGTGAGCGTCGCCTTTTTGCACGGTTCGGTAACCAACTGCATGCCCCTGTGGCGGCAAACGTTCTGAAACCCCCGAATGACACCGTCGCGCCCGTGGACCAGAACAATCGGCGTACCGGCAATTTCGATCGGTTTCATGGCACCGGGATCAGCGATCTCGGCCCGCGCGCCTGCAAACACCCAGGATCGCCGAAAGATCAGTTCCTGCTCCATCTGGAACCATTCTTCGGACCAGTAGGCTTGGTTGGGCAGGCCTGCGGCCCGATCAATGGATCGAAACAGCTGTGCGTACCCTTCTTCCCCGAGGATACGACGCATACGGTCAAGGTTGGTCTCCTTGGGGACTGCTCCGTTCATTTTCCGTCTCCGAATCAAGTCGCCTGTCTGAAAGTATCCTTTTGGAAAAATTATGGACAAAATTTTTCCTTGAGGAATGGTTTTCCCAGGAAGCGTGGAGTTGAAAATGATGGATTCGGCTCGAGTGGTCGTGATTGGCGGCGGCAACATGGGGGCCAGCGTGCTGTATCATCTGGCCAGAGAGGGCTGGACCGACGTTGTTCTGATCGAAAAGGCCGAGCTGACTTCTGGGGCGACCTGGCATGCCGCCGGGCTGGTCAGCCGGATGACACCGGGTCACGCGTTAGGCGTTTGTCACGACTATGCGGTCGATCTGTACAAGACCATCGAGGAAGAGACCGAACAGGGTGTCAGCTGGCACAATTGCGGATCCTTGCGGGTGGCAGCGACCGAGGATCACCGCGCCTGGCTGATGCACACGCGCGACGCGGTCTTGGCACGGGGTCAAGAATGTCACTGGGTTAACCCGGAAGAGATCGGCGCGCTGAACCCGATCTCTGACACGTCGCAAATCATCGGCGGGATTTACACGCCCGATGATGGCCACGTTGACCCGTCCGGCACCTGTCAGGCCATGGCCAAGGGCGCGCGGCAGCGGGGGGCCAAGGTGATACGCCGCAACCGGGTGACGGATGTCCAGCAGACGCCCTCGGGCGAGTGGAAAGTGGTGACCGAACAGGGCGATATTCTGTGCGAGCATGTGGTCAACGCGGGCGGCTACCACGCGCGCCAGATCGGTGCCTTTAGCGGGCTGGACCTGCCAATTGTTCCCATGCAGCACCACTACGTGGTCACGGATACTGTGCACGAGTTCGAAGCGATGGATCACGAAATTCCGGTGACGCGCGACGATTATTTCACCGGCTATCTGCGCCGCGAACAGGGTGGCGCGCTGATCGGGCTGTATGACACCCATGATGCTTTGGCCAAATGGCGCGATGGCTGCCCCTGGGACAGCGAGAATGAACTGTTCGAGCCGGATTACGACCGGATCACCCCGTGGCTGGAAAAGTGCTTTGAACGGTATCCCGCGCTGATGGAGCGCGGCATCAAGCGGATCGTCAACGGGGCGATCACCTATACACCGGACGGGCACCCACTGGTCGGGCCCGCGCCGGGGCTGCGCAATCACTGGCTGGCCTGCGGAGCGACGGTAGGCATTGCCTGGGGGCCGGGTCTGGGCCGGGCGTTGGCGCAGTGGATGGTGCATGGCACGGCTGAAATCTCGATGCGTGGCTTTGATCCGCGCCGCTTCCATAGTCGCGTGGACGAGGAATATGCCCATCAGCGCTGCCGCGAAAATTATATGACGCGCCTGTCCCTGCCCTACCCGCAGTTGCAGTATGAAACCTGCCGCGAGATCCGTACGTCCGGCGTTCATGACCGCACCAAGGCCCTACATGCGGTGTTCGAAGAGGCGGGCGGTTGGGAACGTCCCCGCGTCTATGGCAAGCCCGAGTGGGAAGGCAATGAACCGAAATCGTGGAAGCGCGGCCCTTCTTGGGAGGCGGCACTCGCCGAGGCGTGTGCTGTGCATAAGGGCGTCGGCATCGGAGATTTCTCGGCCTTCTCGAAGTTTGAGATCACCGGGCCAGAGGCCGAAGACTATCTGAACCGCCTCTGCGCCAACCGGATTCCGAAAAAGACTGGCGGCACCTGTCTGACGCTGCTGCTAAATGAACAGGGCACGATCGAGGGCGAGGCCACGATTGCGCGGCTAGCCGAAGATCGGTTCTGGTTCGTGACCGGCGGCCCATCCGAACGGCGCATCTGGGACTGGATCACCGTTCATCAGCGCGGGACCGAGGATGTGACGGTTAAAAACCTGTCCGACGAATGGGGCATCCTGACTGTCGCGGGCCCCAAGGCCCGCGCAGTTCTCGCGCCGCTGATGGATGCCTCACTGAAGAACGCAGATTTTGGTTGGCTCAAGGCGCGCGAGATGACTGTTGCAGGCGTGGACCTGATCGCTCTGCGCCTGTCTTTCTCGGGCGAATTGGCGTGGGAGCTGCACGCACCGATGGGTCAGCTTGGCACGCTATGGGACGCGCTTTGGGACGCGGGCCAGCCGCACGGCATGGTTCCCTTCGGCTCAAAAGCTCTGGAAATGATGCGAATGGAAAAAGCCTATCGCGGGGGGCATGAACTGGCCAATGACGCCAGCCCTGTCCACACCGATCAGATGCGTTTCGTGAAGTTCGACAAGGATTTCGTGGGGAAAGAGGCGCTGGCAAAACTGGTCGAAACGGACAGCTCCTCGGTCATTGCCTATCTCGATATCGAGATGGAGGGCACGGATGTTCTGGGCGGCGAGGCTGTCTATCTGAATGGCGAGAAGGTGGGCTCAATCTCATCGGGCGGCTTTGGTCCCGTGACCAGGCGCAATCTGGGATTTGCGTTCGTCAAACCCCATGCGGCCATGCCGGGCACCGAATTGGAAGTGATCGTCTTTGGCCAGATGCACAAGGCGACAGTTTTGGCCGACGCGGTACTTGATCCGCAAAACCTGCGACTGCGCGATGTAGCAGCCACCTTAGAGGTAGCGAAATGAACAAACATGAAGAAATTTCCCAGTTTTCCAAGGCCGTTTTGCCCGCGCCGGAAATCGACTGGACCAAGCTGAACGATTACCGCATGGGCCGCATCCGCGAGGCGATGGCGGAACGGGATGTGGAACTGGCAGTGATAACCAATCCGCTCACCATGCGCTACGCGGTGAACTATCACGAATACATGCAGTTTCAGGCGCGCATCCCGCTGATGATGCTGATGGTCTTTGCCGATGGTCCGGTGGTGTTCAGCGGGGCGTTCATCAAGGATCTGGACCATGTGACCGAGTACATCCCGATGTTCGGTCTGGCCCCGTTCCTTGCGGGTTTTGACCAAACGGAGAATACCCGCAAATTCGTGGATTTCGTCAAAAGCCGGTTGCAGGGTAAAGGACGCTGCCGCGTGGCTCTGGATCGGTTGGATGCCTCAGCCGTTCAGGGATTGATGCAGGCCGGGTTTGAGGTTGTCGATGCCCCCGGTTTTCTGGAAAAGGCGCGGTCGATCAAGTCGGCCGAAGAGATCACGCTTTGCCGCTATGCTATCGACGTGGCGCAACTGGGCATTTCCCGGATGCACGAGGCGTTTCAGCCCGGCATTTCAGAGAATGAGCTGTGGAGCATTCTGAGCCAGGTCAATATCGCCCATGGCGGCCTGTGGTCTGAGGCGCGGATGCTGGCCTCGGGGGAGCGGACGAACCCGTGGCTGCAAGAGGCCGGCGAGCGGCGGGTGCAAAAGGGCGAGTTGCTTGGGTTCGATACCGACATGGTCGGCCCGTTTGGGTACATGTCCGACATCTCGCGCACCTGGTATTGCGGCGCGGGCAAAGCGCCGGATGCGTTCCGCGATCTCTATAAACGCGCTTTGGACGAGATCGAGCACAACAAGGCCAACGTGCGCCCCGGTGTGACGTTCAAGGAACTGGTCGACAACAGCTTCCGCCACCCCGAAGAGTTCGTTGCCCACCGGTACCCCTGCATCATGCATGGCGTGGGGATGTGCGATGAATACCCCTATGTCCCCTATCCGCAGGATTGGGATGACATCGGTTATGACGGGATCATCGAAGAGAACATGATGATCTGCGTCGAGGGCTATGTCGGTTCCGATCGCGGCGGCAGCGGCGTCAAGATCGAGCATCAGTTTCTGGTCACAGCAGATGGTCTGGAACAACTCGACAGCTATCCCTATGACGAAAACCTGATGCGCTAGGCGCGGGTGTCGCACCAAAACGCTGGACGAGAAACGCTGCTGACACACTGCGGGCGAGCTGCCGTGACGTGGAGCACCCCGTCAGACAGCGCGCTCACATGACTTTTGTGCTCTATCGCTCCCGAATCCAGAACTCATTTCTTTCCCGCAACAATACGGTCAAGGATGAGCGCGCAGAACAAAATTGCCAGACCGGCCAGAATACCCTGACCCGCCGCAGCGTATTGCAGCGCTTCCAGCACGTCTTCGCCCAGGCCCTTGGCGCCGATCAGAGATGCGACAACAACCATCGCAAGCGACATCAGAATGGTTTGGTTTACCCCGGCCATGATCGTCTTGTGCGCCAGCGGCAGATCAACTCTCCACAACAGATAACGTGGTGTCGCGCCAAAGGCCAATGCAGCCTCGCGCACTGTCTCGGGCACTTGCTGCAGGCCCAGAACAGTAAAGCGGATGACCGGCGGGCTGCCGAAGATCATCGTCGCCACGACGCCCGCTGGTTTGCCGGACCCGATGAAAGCGACAACCGGGATCAGGTACACGAATGACGGCATCGACTGCATGAAGTCCAGAATTGGTCGCACAATCGCAAAAGCGCGCGGACGCCGTGCGCAATAGATGCCGAGCGGAATACCCAGCGTGATGGAAATCAGCGCCGCAGCCCCCAGCAAGGCGATTGTTGTCATTGCCTTTTCCCAGAAATCCAGCAGCCCGAGATAGGCCAGCGCGGCACCGGTGAAGATCGCGACGCGCGGCCCTGCGGAAAGGTAAGCCAGCATGATGATCACCAGCGCAACCACCGGCCACGGTGTGTCGACCAGCACCACCTCGATCCAGTCCAGCAGCGTGCGCATTCCATAGGTCAGCCCGTCAAAAAAGCCGCGGCCTGCGGTCTTTGTCCACTCAAACACGGCCTGCACGCCATCGCCGACATTTAACCGCCAATCGCGGTTTGTCGGGAATGTTTTCAGAATGGCCAGCGCGTCCGGTTGCGCGAATTTGATGGTCGACAACACGACAACCACCAGAGTCAGCGCAGAGGCAACGACCATCCGGCTCACGGACCATCCATGCGCCACGCTGGAATCCGACCGCCAACGCGCGAACTGGCCTTCCAAAGTCCAGTTCGCCAGTGAGGCCGCCAGAAACTTGACCGCCAGCAGCAAAACGATGCCAACTGCCAGATAGGTGATACCGGTGGAATCTGCGTTCTGGGCGGCTTCCTGTGCTCCGACCAATGCGCTTTCCAGCGACTCGGCCGCGCGCTTGAGTGAATCCAGTGATGCTGCACCGGACTGTTCTGCCGCTTCGATCTGTTGCCGTCGCAGCGACAGGGTTTGCTCGATCTGGTCGGCCCGTTCGCGGAATTCACGACCAAGATCGCCGAACAATCCCAATCCGATCTGAATGTAGGCGAGCGTTTCAAGCACCAGAAAAGCCAAGAACCACGACCAGAGGCCACGTGCGCCGAACCAGATCGGGCCGAGAATGGCCGCGGCCTTGTTCAGAGTGAACCGATAGCCGGGTGCCTGCATCATATAGGCAAAGGTTTTCTGGTAGTAGGCTTGGCTCTGCCCGACAAAATCACCGATCAACCCTTCCAGACGGTCGGCGGTTTCAGGTTGGACCTGTTGTGCATCAACGTGTTTCATCGTGGTCCCCTTATGCCTGACTGTCCTGGATCGCGCGGATGAGTCCCGCGCGGTTGATAACGCCTACGGTCTTGCCATCCTGTGTGACCGCCACAACGCCGTGTCCATCAACACAGAGGGTCATCAGGTCAGACAGGTCCATGTCCGGATGTGCCTCTTTGGCGTCGTCGGGAACCTCGCCATGATGCGCCTCGAACTCGTCCACCGGCTTCATAACCGCGTGGGCGAAAATCATGTTGAGCTTGGAGATGCCGGCAACGAAATCGGCAACGTAGTCGTCCGCCGGGTTCAGAATGATCTCTTCCGGCGTTCCGATCTGAACGATGCGCCCATCTTTCATGATCGCGATGCGATGACCGATGCGGATCGCCTCATCGAGGTCATGGGTGATGAACATCGTGGTTTTGTTAAGCTTGTGGCTCAATTCCATGAACTGATCCTGCAATTGCTTGCGGATCAGCGGATCGAGGGCCGAAAACGGCTCGTCCATCAGCAGGATTTCCGGGTCTGCGGCAATAGCGCGGGCAAGTCCGACACGCTGTTGCATGCCACCGGACAGCTCATGCGCGTATTTGTCTTCCCAACCGCTGAGTTCCACCAGCTCAAGAACGCGATCCGCCTCTTCCCAGCGGCGTGCCTTGCCAGTGCCGCGAATTTCCAGCGGCATGGCGACGTTATCGCGGACGGTTCTGTGGGGCATCAGGCCAAAGTTCTGGAACACCATGGCAACGCGCCGGTTCCGCAAATCGCGCAGGCCCTCATCGTTCAGGCCCATGACATCATCGCCATCCAGATAGATATGACCGTCGGTGGGTTCCAGCAGGCGGTTCACGTGACGTACCAGGGTCGATTTACCCGACCCGGACAAACCCATGACGCAAAACAGCTCGCCGCGCTGGATCTCAAAGCTGGCATCAGCCACGCCGACGACGCAGTCGAACTGCTCCAGCACTTCGGCTTTGCTCAGCCCCTTGCGGTGAATGGCTTTCAGCGCTTCCTTTGCGCGTGCGCCGAACACCTTCCACACGCCGCGCGCATCAATTGCGATATCCGCCGTCATACTGGCCCCACTTTGGTCTAGCTTGTAAATTGAGCCCCCGGCGTACGGGCCGAGGGCCTTTCGGTATCAGTTGGTTTTCAGGCCAAGCCAGCCGTCGACCGTGTCACCGTTTGCGTTGATCCATTCGGCGACGACCTCATCGGTGTCGCGCCCTTTGACGACGACTTCATAGGTCAGGCCGCTCAGCTGACCGGCATCCATGTCGATATTGGCAAGGAAAGACGCCGCAGCCGGGTTGCGCTGCTCCAGCGATTTCGAATGAGCAACGGTCACGGTTTTCACCGGCTCGCCAGTGCTGACATGCGATTTGTTGTACCAATCCGCATCCTGATCCGGCTGCACCATCTTGTAGGTTGCCGCGTCATGCTCGGGTTCTTCCAGAATGGTCACGTCGTACAGGGCGTGCACATAGTGCGGTGCGTAGCAGTAGAAGGCAGCGCCCTTTTTCTGGTCGATCTGATCCTTGAGGCGGGAATAGAAAACGGTCTCATCCTCGGTGGTGGGCGTCAGGAAGGTTTCGATACCATAGTCACGCACCCGCACCTTGAAGGTGTTGGTCGAAGCCCAGCCGGACGCGCCAACCCAAACCTCGCCCATGCCATCGCCATCCGAGTCAAACAGCTCTTGCGCCACTGGGGTCGCCAGATCGTAGATCGATTTGATGTTGTGATCCTCGACCATGTAGTTCGGAACGCAAATCCCTGCACGGCCTTCGTAGTTGCCGGACGACAGCGCGACGGTGCCTTTCTGATCGACGTATTCGTCGGTGAAGGACGACTGGTTCGGCAACCACACGTCCGGATGCACGTCGATATCCCCGCGCCCGCCGTCCATGGCGGCAAAAATCACCGCATTCGCGCCCGGCGCGTAGCCGACCTCTCCGCCCAATCGCGTTTCGATCACCTGCCCGATGACACGGCTCATGATTTTGGCGCCAGGCCAGCTGGGCTCACCCACCATGACCTTTTCCTGGGCCATCACCGACGTGGCCCCCAAGGCCAAGGCCATTGTTGCTGTGAGTGTTGTCAGTCTTTTCATGTCTTTATCTCCCGTTGCGTGGTGTTGGTTGCGCCATCAGGCGCGTGCCCGCTTGCGTTGCGGGTCTATGAAAGGAATGTCCGATACCGTTGCCCCCAAGCGTTTCATCCGCCCGTCGAGTTGCCCGATTTCCAGTTGGGTGCCGTTGTCTGCGTGCTCGACCGACAGGTGCGCAATTGCGATCGCGTGCTCCAACATCGGTGAGCGGGTGGCTGATGTGACGACGCCGATCTGCCGTTCGCCTGCAAAAACCGGGGTGCCGTGTGCCGGCACGTCATCGCACCCGATCAATAGCCCTTTGAGGGCGCGGCGCGGTTCGCGCGCGTTTCTTTCAAGGGCCGCTTTGCCCGTGAAATTGTTCTTGGTCAGATCGACGGCAAACCCCAACCCGGCCTCGAATGCATCAATACCCGGCGCGAACTCGGCGTTTGCCGCAGCCAGCCCGGCCTCGATCCGGATGATCTCCAGCGCGGCGGACCCCATGGGGGTGACGCCAAACTCTTCACCCGCGCTCATGACCGCGTCCCAAATCGCCACCGCATCGGACTTGGCACAGAAAATCTCGTAGCCCAACTCGCCAGTGTAGCCCGACCGCGATAGCATGAACGGTGCCCCCTCGCGATCGTTGAGCCGCGCGATTGTGACGCCAAACCACTTCAGATCATCAAGCGATGGCACATGCGGTTGCGTGAAGGTGATCTTGCGCAGCAGATCGCGCGATTTTGGCCCCTGAATGGCGAGATTTGGCATCGCGTTCCGCACGGCATGGACACGAACCTGCAGATCCAGTTCCGATGCCAAGGCCTGCAATGTGCGGCCGCTTTCCTCGGACCCGCAGCACCAGCGGAAAAGCTCGGGCGCAAGCCGGAATAGGGTTCCGTCATCGATGACAGACCCGCTTTCGTCGCACATCAGAGTATATGACCCACGCCAAACCGGCAGTTTGGCTACATTGCGCGTTGTTGCCTGTTGCAACAGCTTCTCAGCGTCGGGTCCGACAATATCGAATTTGCGCAAACCGCTCATGTCCTGAACCGTGACCCGTTCGCGGCAGGCCCAGTATTCACCAAGCGTCCCATAGGCAGGAAAACTGACTGGCGTCCAAAGGTCGCGCGCAGGCGCGAACTGCTGAGTCAAAGGGGCAAGGCGGTCGTGAAACGCGGATTCCTGACTGATCGACATCGGAGCATCTTCCTTTTCACGATAAGCAACCGCACGGCGGATTGGCGTTTCCGGGCGGTAGATGCGGACATGCACATCCGTCGGGTTCCAGCCATTGATTGGGTCAATGTCGTCCGGGCAGGCAGTCGAAACGCAGACCAAATCTTCCATCGCGCGCATGACGACGTAATCGCCGGGGCGAGAGTGAGACTCTTCCGTAAGAATGTGATGCGTTGTCGGATCGATCCACGTGTTCCAGAAAAAGTTGATCGCAGGCCACGCCGAACGACGTGCAACGCCATAAGGTGCCAACGTATTGGACATATTGTCGGAACAGTTCACATGACCGGGGAAACCACGTTCTTCATAGCCGCGCGCGGTACAGGCCAGGCCAAACGTGTCGTGACGCCCGCACGTGTCCTGAACGACGTTAAGAAGTGGCCGCATCTCTCGATCATAGAACTTGTCCAGCAATCCGGGACCAGGATAGGCGCGGCGCACCATCGATCGGGTTGCTGTCGAGTCGATCATCCACTCGGCCCCCTGATCCAACCCATCCGAGCGCAAGGCCATGAAATCCGAGCATTGCTGCCCTTCGATGTCGATGATCTGGACGAATTCGCCAGCTTTCAGTTCGTAGGCCAACCCGGTCCCACGCGGCACTGTGAACTCGTCCCGGGTATCGCCCAGAAGCGGCGGCAACAGAGGGTAATCCGGGTCAGCGTGTTTGTGGGAAACCGTGACACAGCCGCTGTCAGTTCCTTCGATCAAATCGACAACAGTCACGGATCGGATCAACCAGATCACCACGGGTGTGTCGGTGCGCAGAACGATGGACTCGGACGTTACCGGCAGCCTGCAACTGGGAATGCGTTCCGACTGCCCTCCCCCGTTTGACGCGATCCATGACGTCAAACGTTCGCTGCTGAAGGTGTCCGGATCAACTGCCCCGCTGGCCTCCAGGCTCAGACAGGAAAGCGCGGGCTGACCATTTAGAAAAGCAACGATCTCGAGTGCACTGTGCCCCGAGGTCGCTTCAACCGAAAGCAGGTCGCCCACATTGAGATCAACGCAATCCGCGTCGCGTGGCGCAAGCGTTAGTTTCCGGGCGCCAGATGCTTTGGGAAAGCCAGGGAATCTGCGTCCCGGGCTGCTAAACCCAGTATTCGTGAACGCGTGTAGGACGGCCGAACCTTGCATGTCGCTGACGGATTCTCAGTTATGAAACTAGTTACAAAGGTTGATGAAACTAGTTTCATATGTCAACACTTTCGTTAGAAATCGGAAAATGGGTGCAAATTCAGGTGACGCAAAAAGACCCGACGCCAAAAAAGCGTGCAAACCTTCGAGACGTTGCAAAAGCTGCAGGCGTATCTGTTGCCACGGTGTCTCGCGTTCTGAATGAACCGGGGCTTGTCAAAAAGGACACGCTGGACCGCGTTCAAAAGGCAATCACTGAGCTTCGCTTCGTTCCAAGCGCTGCTGCAAGGGCAATCAACTCGGGCCGCACGCGTTTTGTCGGGGCATTGGTGCCCACTTTGGACAATGCCATTTTTGCCCGTTTTCTTGCCGCGCTGGAACGAAAGCTCTCAGAAAATGACCTTTCACTTGTCGTCGCCACAACAGAGTCCGATCTGGAGGTTGAAGCCAAGAAGGCGAAGGGGCTTGTCGATATTGGTGCAGAAGGGCTGATCGTTACCGGAGCGGCACATACCGCCGAGTTCCACGATTTGTTGGATCGTACAATGATCCCCACGATCATCACGTCGTATTTTGATGACGCCAGTGCCTTGCCGACGATTGGCTACGACAACAAGGCAGCAGCGCAGTTGGCTTTACGGCACCTTATCGAACTTGGGCATCGGCAAATCGCAGTCGTACATGGCCCGGTTCACAACAACGACCGGACATTCGCCCGCCTCTCGGGGCTGCGCGAAATAGACTGGGAAGGTCAGCTTACAACAGTCGAGACCGAGATCAGCCTCCGTGGCGGAACAGAAGCTGCTGCGCGTATTCTCAGTTATCCGACCAAACCCGATGCCATCCTGTGCCTTTCGGATGTCGTCGCGCTGGGGGTTCTGTTTGGCCTGCAGTCCAAAGGAATAAGTGTACCAAAAGAACTATCCTTGATGGGACTGGACGATTTGCCAAGCTCTGCTTGTTCGGTGCCTTCCTTAACAACGGTGCACCTTCCTGTTTCCCGGATGGGAGAAAGGGCAGCCGTTGCTTTGGAGCGGTGGATTTCCATTCAAGAAAAACCAAAAGCTGAAAGACTGGAAGTCAGGCTGATCGAGAGAGGCTCAACCATACCAAAGGTAGGTCACAGCAGGTAAGTCTTGGGCCCTTGCCTAGGTTTGTTTGGGTTGACCAAGCGCCGCGAAAGTTTCGCCTTTCATGACGCGCTTGACCGCGGGGCTCTGCAACCAACCCTCAGACACTGGTCGTCGTTGACCAGCGGGTATGTCTCAGAATTCATCTGCTGTGACGGCCGGAATAGGCTCCCGCCGCCACATGTGCTTTGTTCGACCTGGCGTCGATGTGGTTACTTCATGTACCGGCTGACGCAGCTTTGGAAATAGGTCAGCGGAGATTCCGCGTGTGTGGGTGAGCATAAATAGCCCATAGTGCTGATTTTTGCGCCCATTTGAACGGTCTTTAATGCCCACAGATTCTTAAGGTACTGAAATAAAATAAAAAAGATTCCTTTAGAGTTTTGAGATTGTTCTGCTTTGGGCGACCATCGATAGCAATCGCGCTATTGACCAGGACCAGAAAATCTCAAGACTGTGGCCATGGAACCAAATCGTCTCATACGCGTCACACGCAAAAGCTGACCAGAATGTTGTACTTGCCCAGCAAAACCGCTCGGGCAGTTCCATGGCTATCGGATACCGAATTTATGAAAAACAAATCGCCTATCGAGGATTCCCCTCAATACTCCGAATTGAACGCTCGATTTTCCCGTTTTCTGCTGGACTTCCGAAAGGAAAAACTCGCGCAGCAACTTGCCGGAGACGACGAAAACCGTGGCGAGATCACTCGCGGAGACTTTCAGTCATTCAAAGCGCGGATGACTGAGGGTTTAGAACTAACCGATTACGATCTAGATCGTATTCACCGCCGAGTATTGTCTATACTTCTCCGCGCCTAGGCGGGCTCGGTGCTGCAAGACGAATGAGGCCGGAAGGCTTGAAACTGGCGCGTAGACCGATCCGCTTTGACAATGAGTCAGTCCTGAATCTCACTTGAACGTCTACGGTTACTTCACTGCGCACTCTCCAGTGAAACAACAAACACGTTGTTCTAAGCTACTCCCGCTCTTCTCTTCAATGCGCATCATCAGCGGGTCGCAGCCCAAACCAGACATTCAACAGCGATGTTTGTTGATCCCGAGGAGCGGATTGGTCCGTTCATGCAACGATGCTACCAAAAGTGGAAACCGCGCATACAGCCAGTATCCGGGATATGAAAACCTTTCTATTCGGGCAATCCACCAGCAACCATCGCACCAAAATACCGGTCCTGGTCCTCAGTATGCATAAAGGGTGTGTTTCTGTGTGTAGAAACACGGAAGTCCGGCCGGATTTCGAGTAATTTCTTTGCTTCAACCTGTGCATCTTCCAGACGTCCCATTTCAGCAAGAGTTGCGACCAAGATACGGCGCGGAGGAAGCGACTTTGGATAAGTTGAGATACCGGTTTTTGCCAGCAGAATTGCCTGTTTGTAATCTCTGATTAAGAAATGAGAAAGGGCCGCGTTAAAATTGTACCAGCCGGGATAACGCGGGTTGACCTTTTTTGCCTTGTTGTTCCACTCAATCGCTTCGGCTGGCTCACCCATAAGCGACCGTAGAAAGCCCATACCATATAGAACCTCAGGATCATTGGGGTTCTCCCGTATTGCCCGCTGAAATGCCTGGTATGCGAGTTGATGATCGTGGTCAGCAAACAAATGTAGCTGGCCCAAGCGGTGTTGAACGCGATAGTCCGATTGATCCAGTTCTAACGCACGCTGTGCGTGCCTGCGGGCTTTGTTCAGCGCGGTTTCTGGATCGTCCGACCCACCAAAGCGCCAAAGACTAAGGTAGCGACCGCTCAATTCAATATGTGCAGAAAGGTAGTCTGGATCGAGCACTATGGCTCGTTCCAGTAGTTCAATTGCCTCTTGCCGACTCGCAGTATTCAGCAGCTTGCTTTTGGCGACAGCCCTCAGAAAAAGTTCATACGCTTCTAGATCATCGGTTGGCCGTTTCCTAAGCGAAGCGATTTCTTCTTCCTCAACTACAATTTTTAGGGTGGATGCGATTTCCCGAATAAGGTCGGCCTGAGCGGAAAACAATTCTTCGACGCCAACGTCATATTGTTCCGACCATAGAGCGTGCCCCGACTCTGTCTCTATCAGTGTTGAGTTAATCGAAATATTCTCGCCAACGCTCTGAACGCTACCTGACAGAACATATCGCACACCGAGCTCTCGACCTATTTCTCGCGGTTTGGCCAAGCTGTCCGCAAAGGTAATCGAAGTAGAACCAGCAATCACAAATAGCTGTGGAAACTTCGAAAGCTGCGTCGTGATTGCTGCTCCAAAACCTTCTGCCAGATAGCCGACCTCTTCAATTTTTGAGCGGTTCTCAAAGGGCAAAACGACGATGGACGGTTCGTCTGGGATGGCAAGCGCAAACTCCTCTTGTTCGGTCAGGGGTGCCGCATCTCTGGATCGCCACCATACGACCGAAACCAGCACCAAACAGATGCATGCTGCACCGATTAGAGTTGGCACCCACTTGGATATCGTTGGTTTCGTATGCGCAATTGGTTTTGATAAAGCCAAAGCCTTGGCCTGGTCATCCAGAACGATTTCGAAGGCTCGGACTGGTCTCTCTATGTTTTTGACTTCGGTCTCACCCAGATCCTCGAAATTCAGATCCAGCTTGTCCTGTACCTGGTCCCTTACGCTGCGGTGAATGCAAATACCTCCAGGCTCAGCCAAGCCTTCAAGTCGAGCGGCGACATTGACGCCATCACCATAAATGTCTCCATCCTCGGCAATCACATCTCCGATATTGATGCCGATCCGAAACACAATTCGTTCGCTTTCTGGAACGTCCGAATTTCGAGAGAGCATTTCGTTTTGAACAGAAACGGCAAATTTCATTGCCTGTACGGTGCTTTCGAACTCCAGTAGAGCACCATCACCTATCAATTTGATCGTCTTGCCACCATAACTCGCCGCAAAGGGGTCAATGAGTTCAGACCGATGCGACTTTAGTGCTGCCAGCGTCGCTGCCTCATCGCGTTCCATCAGTCGCGAGTAGCCCACGACGTCAATACTCAAGATAGTGGTAAGGCGGCGTTCCACTCCCGTTCTCCCCTAGACCCAAGATTATCCATCCTGATCTATTGAATCCATAGTTCTGCTATTCGCCCTATACCAAATCGCATATTTGAGGCGCCGGTCAGGCTTCGACAAAGTCAGATTTTTCATGACGGAGACCAAGCATGGTAACCAATAGACGCTGACACTGTGTGGGCGATGAGGTGGTGCGTGGCGGTGTGGAGTATTCGTCATGCAAGCTTTAAATCTACCCGTCATTCGAGTTGGCCGATCTGCGTGGAACAAAGGTCGGGTTATTGGCCAGAAGCGCCCGCTTTTGCCAAGGCATGTCTGGGCAATACGCGTTCGCTTAGAAATTTCAGAAGATCATAGGAACTTAGCACTCTTCAATTTAGCAATAGATAGTAAGCTCCGTGGTTGCGATCTTGTTCGCCTTAAAGTTGCAGACGTATTTGCCGCTGGACAAGTAAAGGAACGCGCGTCTGTCAACCAAAGCAAGACAAAGATACCCGTTCGTTTTGAAATTAGTAGTGGTACGCGAAACTCGCTTTTGAATTGGCTGAAACAACCTGCGATGAAAAGATCCGAGTACTTGTGGCCAGGGCGTTTTCAGCATCGGCTGCATATTTCTACTCGTCAGTACGCGAGGTTGGTTCAGTCATGGGTCGCTTCGATTGGGCTTGATCCCAGCCAATATGGGACCCATTCAATGCGACGCACAAAAGTGGCGCAGATTTATCGTAGAACAGGTAACTTGCGAGCAGTGCAGCTATTGCTTGGTCACACCAAGATGGACAGTACAGTGCGTTACCTGGGTGTAGACATCGAAGACGCACTCGCCATCGCGGAAGCCACCGAGGTGTGATCCATCAGGCCGCTTTCGAGCGGCCTTTTTTGCGCGAACCCCGAGAGTAGAACTATCAGCCCGAAGCGGACATTCAAATCCAAGCTTTGCAGCTACCGAGATGCGCGATCAAGCTGCCGGTTTTGCCAGCGCAACTTGGTTCCAGCACCGCTATTCTGGCAATCCTGCCCGGCGAAGCGCCTCAAAGTAGCGTTCAGCGCCTTCAGAACCGCCATAGTCCACGTTGCTACGCCACTTCGAGATCGTCTCACCAGGCTCCATTTGCAGCATTTGCACCAACGCCGCAGACGCTTTTTCAGGTTCCCCAAGCATTGCGTGAGCAGCGGCCCTCGTGCTGTGAAGTGCGGCATAGTTTTTTGAGAAGCGCAAACCTGCCTCTGCGTAGGCGATAGCATCACGGTCTCGACCAAGCATGATGCAGGAGGTCGCGGCACCTCCGGAAGCACCCACGAAAACGGCTCCATATCGGCCCAATCGAAGCGCTGTCTGAAAACAGCTTAGTGCCATTTTTGGAAACCCGGCCCAGTTGTACCCCCACCCCATGAATAAATGGAGGCGCGCATCTAACGGCGCTCGTTGCCGGATTTGCTCCAGCGCCACGGAAAGGCGATCCGCGTCCCCGCCAACATTGTAGTCAGCCACTGCAACACTCAAATCAAGCGTTGGGCTTTGCCCCGCCATGTGTCGCCCGGCCTCGATCCAGCGTGGCAACTTCTCATAGTAGGAAGACAGTTCGCGACGAAGATCATAGGTTCTCGCGCCATTCATTGTCCAAATAGCTTCGGCATAGGCGGCAGCGAGGGTTGGTTTGGCTTCGATGGCCCTGGCGTGGTACGACAACGTCTCTTCATAGCTGTCGATGCTGGCCTCCGACCATGTGATCATGCCCATCAAAACGCACTGTTCGGCAGTCAGTTCTTCTTCAGGCAAAGCGGAGAGCTTTGCGGTCAGCGACTGGATCAAGATCCCACTAACCGCATCCAACAGCTTTTCTACAACTTCGTCTTGCCAATCAAAGATAGCTTCGACCGAACCGTCGAACTTCTGAGTCCAGATTTCAGGACCAGAAGAGTCACTTAATCGGGCTTCCAGACGCAATCGGTCGCCGTGTCCACGCAGCACGCAGCGAAGTGCATATCCCTCTGATGCTTCCGTGGAGGTTATTGCCGCGTTTAACCAGTTGATCGTTCGAAAATAAGAACCGAAATCTGAAGTGAGAGCTGCGGCCGTTTCCTTTAGCTCAGCGCGTTGGTCGCTGCACGTGACAGGATGGATGGATAGCTTTGGCAAGCTCGTCTCTGTGAAAGAATGCGACCTTTGCGATGCGCCAAGTTGCGGTCCATCGTGAATCCACACATCCAGGCTGCGCTGGATGTTCTTGAGCTTCTTCTTCCCAACTGCTTTGAAAGCGTCTGCCAGAGTGTGTTCAAGGTTCAAGTGTACGGGTTCAGAAATTGCGATGCCACCGGTTGGTGCAATGCTCTCAAGCCGTGCGGCAATGTTTACACCGTCACCTAGGATGTCATCACCTTTTTCTGTGATGTCACCCACATGAACACCGATCCGCATGCTCATTAACGAGTGGTCAGCCAACTGCTCTTGTAGCTGCATTGCAGCAGTTACAGCTTGCGCGGCGCTGTCAAATTGCACCAGCCAACCATCGCCCATGCTCTTTACGACACGACCTGATTGGCCTGCTATCGTTGGGGTGATGATGTCGCTTTCCAGGTGATCAAGCATTAGAATTGTGGCTTGCTCATCTTGGTGCATAAGCGCCGAATACCCAACGACATCCGCGGCTAGAATTGCCGCCAACCTTCGTTGCAACTGTTGCCCCTTGTTCGACATGTGTTCGACGATAGATGAAGCGGCCCTCTACTCCAACTACCTGAATACGAGGGTCGCTTGGGGCAAGTCCCTGAAGCTCTCTGCCTTTGTCGTCAGCTGATGCCAGCAGCTCGAAGCGGGTATCAAAACAAGCTATGCAGATTCCGATTTGCGGACAATCCAAACGTCCCGGCAAACCTACAGGCCAATCTAATCAAAGTTGAGATTTTTCAGTCAGTGTCTTTTTTAACGTCTCAGACGGTAGCTCTCCGAACATTGATTGGTATTCTTTCGCAAAGTGGCCACCAGAAAAGAAGCCATGCATGAGTGCTGTGTCCTTGACCGACCTTGGTGTTGATACAACGTCTAGGAGATGCTCTCGGACAGAAGTCAAACGTCGCTTCAATATGTATTGCCAAGGCGATTCACCAAAAATCTCGACAAAGTTCTCGTGAAGTTGGCTTCGCCCCACACCAGCAACTCGACACAGAGTTGAGATCGTTAGTTGGTCCGCAGGGATACGTGTGATCGCGCCCCGCGCCAACCTAACATTCTTGAAAGCTGCCTTGTCTAGAACATGTGTACAATCGGAAAGTAGGTTCAACGACAATATCCATTGCGCGATCTGAGCAAAAAATTCGCTTTCTACTCCGCGACTTATTCCAAATCGCCGCCCCCCTTGATCAAGAGGTGAAGCATTTTGGAAAGCTCGGCCAGCGATCTTTGATAGATTCTCAGCCGCCGCTAGACCAATTTGAAACTTGCTGTGCCCTTTGGGTAGCTCATCGTAGGTGCGCCTGCTTAAGGAAGCGACTTCTCTCGTCATTCGGCGGCGCTCGAAAGCAATGAACAGCACTTTCCGATCCTGACCCACGTTGCAGTATTCGTACTCCCCGTCGAGCAGATAGACATCACCTGGATCGGAGTACCAACCATTTACGCGGTAATCCCCGTCCCAAGAAAGTGGCAAAATTAGTGCCATCAAATCCTGCCTTCCGAGCACTGTCCAAGAAGACCGGGCTTCACTGGAAGCGGTATTTACAAAACTGTTTTCTCCGTAGATCCAACAGTCCTTTAAATTGATGTCGCCAGGACCCAGCTGTACAAGTTCTGTTTCTCGAACCGGCGCATTCGTGAAGTGTTGCGCAAAACTCTTTATCGGTCGCAACTGCATAAGAACTCTCCAAGATGCGTGAAACCCATAGGTCCAATCTTAGTGCGCGGTCTTAAAAAATTAGTACACCGGATAAATTGAATACTATTTCATCGCGAGAATTTCGCCTAACCAAATAAGCTGTTCCCGAAATATTGTCGAAAGCGAAGCGGATTGAGGCTGCCGAACAAAGGATTTCGGAGCCAGATTTTTTGCAATCCGTTAGGTGAAAAATGCCGCGATCTCGCGGACTAGAGGTGTCTTCGTCACTTCAAACTCCAAGCACATTGGGTCGATTGCGCACCAAGAACATCGAAATATTATTGAAATATAAGGAGAAATAGTATGAAAGCCCCATTGCTTCCTTACAAATCCGCTTTCCGGCCGGACAGGCGTGATGTATTGAAAACCGGGTCGCTTGCTGCTGTGGGGGCTCTTTTGCTTCCCTATCGAACAGCTATTGCCCAATCTGATGCAGCAGACGTGGTTTTCAGTGGCGGCAGTATCCTTACGATGGACACCTCCAACCCGAAGGCTGAAGCGCTGGCAGTCCGTGATGGGCGGATCATCGCTGTTGGTAGCCAAGATGAAATCGACGCGCTGACTTCCAGCACGACACGCATCATTGATCTTGACGGCAGAACGCTAATGCCTGGCATGATCGACAGCCACGCGCATTCATATTCGGTGGTTAAGGACGACTTCATTATTATCAGTCCGACTGAAGTAGCCAGTTTCGACGAGGTAATGCAAAAACTGAACGAAGGTGCCGCCAAGTTGAAAGAAGGCGACTGGCTTCTGGCCGCTGATTATGACGGCGTCGTGACCCCCGGCGGAAGACAGTTCACTCTTGAAGATATGGACCGCATCGCCCCCAACAACCCGTTCTTGTTGCTGGAAGGAAGTGGTCATGCAGCTTATGCTAATTCACTTGCCTTCAAAATCGTTGGAATCGACGAGAACACTCCGGACCCAGTTGCGGCTCGCTACGTTAAAAACGACAAAGGGGAACTCACTGGTCGCTTGGAAGAGCTCCCGACTTTTGGCCCGTTTCTGAACGCTGCCCAACAACTGACCGATGAGGATATGGAGGCGCGAACACTCCGGTTTTTCAACTCGGGTGCCAAGGTCGGAATTACCACCTTTGGTGATCCAAGCGTCGGTCAAAACAAAGGCATAGAAGACCTCAGATTATTTGAACGCATCAAGGATCGCGCGCCGGTGCGGACGCGCGCCTTTCTAGTTTCAACCCTGATGGACGAATGGGCCGAAAACGGAATCGGTATGGGCTACGGCGACGACAAGATGCGCGTTGCCAAGATGAAGGCGTGGTCAGATGGCGCGACGCAGGCCTACAGCTCTTACTTGCGCGAGCCCTACCTTGGCACGGACAGCCGTGGAGCACTCAACTACACGGAAGACCAACTATACGAGGTGGTCAAACGGGCACATGGGGATGGTTTTTCTCTTGCCGTTCATGGCAACGGGGATGCGGCTATAGATCTAGTACTACGCGTGTACGAGCAGGTATTGGCGGAGAACCCGCGCGACGATCATCGGCACCGGATTGAACATTGCAGCGTCGGCCATCCTGAGCAGTACGACAAGATGAAGGAACTCGGTGTTTCGCCAACTTACCTGTCCGGCCATATTCGATGGTGGGGCAAGGCGTTCCGAGATAATCTACTTGGTCCAGAAAGGGTCGAGTACTACGATGCCGCCGCCACAGCCGTTGAAAAAGGCATCCCGTTTTCAATGCACAGCGATTACTCGGTATCGCCGTTAGGTCCTCTGCGTTGCGTCCAAGACATGGTGACCAGAGTCATGGCAGACGGTGGGGAAGTCTTCGCGCCCGACCAGCGTATTCCAGTAGAAGAAGCACTTAAAGGTGTTACGACGCATGCGGCCTGGCAACTGCATATGGATGACATTGCGGGGAGTTTGGAAGTTGGGAAATACGCTGATCTCACGGTTCTTGAAGACGACCCGACTTCTGTTGACCCAATGCAAATAGAAAACATCGAAGTAAGTGGAACCTGGCTGGAAGGCAAAGAGACCAACGCGGCGTGATTGAATCGCCTCATGACAAACAAAATCATTCTTGGGAGGTCAAGATGATAAAACGTATGTTTATTGCGGCCCTATCAGGCGCAGTATTGTCCGTCGTCATGGCCGCTACGACTGTGTACGCCTGTGCATTTCATAATTACATCCCGCAAGACACGGTGGTGGACAAGTTACTACGCAGTCAGGAAATTGCACTGGCAGTTCCTGTTATCGAAGATCCAAATGATCCGTTGCGGTATGATCCGATTGCAGCAATTGGCGCAACGCCCGAAGATATTGATATCCCTCAGCGCGTGGACGCAACCGCAATTCAGAGGCTTGGAAAAAATCCGGACGCTTACGCAATTTTCGGGCGAGAGAAGTACGGTGCTTGGACAAGACTTGCACTTGTCGACGGAGAATTGATCACAGTCTTTGATCAAATCATCGCTCGAATAGAGGACTGGCGTGGAGGGGATGAGAGTGACCGGTTAGTTTTTTTTGGCGCTTTGTTGGGCCACACCGACATTCGCATTCACCAGTTGGCGCTCCGTGAACTTGACCGCGTGGAATATGGGACGTTGAAAAATCTAGGATTGAGCATCCCAGCGGAAGCGATCACCTCTGGATTGTATGCTGTCTCTGATCCGACACTCTTACCGATACAGGTTCTTCTACTTGGTCTTTCTAAAGACAGTAACGTCCAACGGCCGTTGCAAGCAGGGCTTAAAGTCTATTCAGCAAGGCCTGGTCCTGCCTTCGGTGCCTTCGCTACCGCTTTTGTCGAGCATGGTGGGCCAAGCGCCGCTACTGATTTGTCGATGCGTTACTTGGCAGATGTGACACTTCCGCTTGAAAACCGGGAACTGATTGTTGAGGCATTCGCAATTCACAGTCTTTCCGGGGATGAAGAAACGCAAAATGTTATTCGAGGCGCTGTTGCGACGGTGTTGCAGAATGAACCATCGATTGCCCCGGTTGTTGCTCGTCAATTCGGAGGCCGTGAAGAATGGAGCCAAGCCAAGCTGCTTGCCGACCTCCTAAAGGCTGGGCACTTAACCTCGCCAGAAGATATCATTACGGTGCGCGAATACGTGTCTCTGGCGGGTGAAGCACGGGCCTTGAAGATACAATAAGAAATTCGCGCGCAGAAATTCTGCTTGGAGCGTACAACCACCACGTCGGCTACTGAGGATTGGTAAACGGAATAGTGTTGCACGTTCCGTTACATCTTCTGATTTTCTGCAACAAACCAACACCTGTGCCAATAACCACTGCTTTCATAAGATGACCTGCATACAGCCCATTCCAAGAGGAGAGTTTTGATGAAGTCAGTATTGCCGCTCGCATTGCCGTTCTCCGCAGCAAGCATGATTGGCTGATCGCAGCCCAAACCGGACATTCAATCCAGGACTTTGCAATTCCGGCTTAGCGGACAAAGTAGCCGTTTGGTTTCGCCACTCACTGACTACCTTTCGTTGAAATGTAACTAAGACCTTTCGAAGAGCACTTTTCCATAAGTTGGGGGATGGCCCACTCACAAACCACCCCCCAGCCGCACTGGACTGCAA
>NZ_WQHP01000020.1 GCF_013035315.1 Ruegeria arenilitoris
ACAAACAGGAATTCGGTTACAACTCCTCCATCGATTGTCAGTGGTACTATGTACCCGGGTAGCCTGATTGTTGTACCCAGTTTTTCAAGATTTGGACCGCGTCCGATTGCGTTGTTTTGCGCAATGATTTTTCGGCGCTCTAGCATTAGCTTTTCTACGTCGACATCATTTGCGGCCAGAACACCATTGGCCGCCCTGTATTCTTTTATCAGATCAGGATCAGAGCGCTCACTGGCACTGGATGTTCGCCAACGAACTTGCGTTCGCATAGCGTTCAACAACGGATCTGGCAGTGTTTCAAATGGGGTTTCCAGAGACTTTAGGGTTGGCTTCAAATCACGCCAGCTAACCGCAACATGCTCCTGAATAGGATCATCTAGCGCTGTGGAGCTTGCGGCAATGGCCAAATCAAGTATGCGCTTAGACATGTCAAAACGCTTTGCCCCTGAAGGAGAAGTTTGGGCAGCAGATTTTTGCGGGACTTGGACAACATCTGCCTGAGCATCTTGAGTGTATGCGAGCGCAAAAGCAGAAATTATCAGAGCAATCAGGTTACTTGTCATTTCTGAACTCCAGTTTTCACTCCAAGTTGCGACGGGTCAATTTTTTCGGCCAAGTTTAATGTGCAAGGGATTTCACTCTCGTGTTTTTTGTGCCCAGTCGCTGAAAGCAGTCTCTTGAATCATTCTTCCGAAGCGCCATTCAAAAAAAGAACGACAGACCCAGTTTAAGTTGTCTGTCCGGCCCGCCGTTAGGTTTGCGCTCCAAAGTGTAGTACCCGACACTGACATCCATAGCGGTGCCTTTAGCCTCATTGATGATCGACGTTTTGCCAGCGGTCAAACCCAATGGAATTGCCCACGCTTCATCATTGCTGGCCGAATTCCAGTTGTACGAAACGACGTTGTTGTACCCAACGTACCAACCCTCTCCCAAACCGTAGGTGAGTATAGGTTGAAGGATGGTCACACTGAAATCGTTCTCGCCCCACATATGGGCAACGACACCACCCCAAGACAAATCACCTGTTTGCCCAAACATGACAAAGGCAGGACCAGCCCCCCAACCTGCGCCTTGCAAGGCGTCATTCGTGTTCGTTGGCAAGGAAACTTGCAGGCCGTAGCCCAGTGCGATTCCGCTTTCTCCCGGCGTAGGTGAATAAAATGCCTGCACAGTTGAATCGCCGATGCCCCAGGTCAAATCGTCTTCTTCCGAAGGATCGACAATTCCAGGCGGCAACACAGCTCCGGGCTGGACACCTTGGATCGGCACAATCCCCCGAAGCACAAGTGTGGCGTCTGTCAGTGGAACTGAATAGACGGGCTGTAGCTGAAAGTTGTAGCTGTCGTCGTCATTCGTCCCGGTCCTAAAGGCGATTGTATTGTCGGTGATCAGTGCTTTTGTGTCCGCAAGCGGGTTCGCCGCCTTCCGCGCTGCCTGACAAGCCGCGTCACAAGCTTGAGCTGCAATGGGTTGAAGACTCATCAGCCCAGCGAAGAAAACAGCACAAGTGCAAAGTCGGCATTTCATCATTTGCTTCCGTGTTCCGCTTAGATTTTTCTGTAGACTTTTTCTAAACCTTCTTTGCCGTCGCGCATTCATTTGGATCGTCCTTGCGCTGCAGCGGCAATTGGTTGGCCAATCTCTGCACCAATGCTTCGGAACAGTTCCTGATGGTCATCCGTAAGCCACGATAGCGTGACGATTTTCTCGAACTTCGCCAACTCAACCAACTGTGGAATGAAGGGCTCGATCAACGCTTCGTGCCGGGCATGGGCAGCGGCATCCACATAACGTTCATAGCCGTACACCGTCTCGCCAACTCGGGCGAACTCGTAAACTAAAAGCCCGTCATCGGTGGCAGAGGCCTCAACCATGTCTTTGGCCAAAGCATCAAAAGCCTGCGCGTTTTCAGCCGGAACGCTTAGTATGGCGATAAATGCGACTTCTTCCGCATGAGCATGAGTCACCGTTGAAAAACTTGTTGCCAGCAAAAAAGCGGTACAACGAACCAGTCGTTTCAATTCTGGTCTCCTATCCGGAGTTTGCACGAGACGGCCAAGGGCGTTGTGCGCCCCAGCAGTCAAATGCCGTCCCGATGCGTGAACCGCCCATCCATTAGCGTACCCAACACCTTGATGTTCGAGATTTCGCGCGGTTCGATTGCGGTGATGTCCTGATCGAGAACGACGAGGTCGGCATATTTTCCCACCTCGATGGAGCCTATTTTGTCCTCCATCGCTTGCTGAGCCGCAGGATAGATCGTGACCGCTTTCAGCGACTCTTCCAATGAGGCCGGTTTGCGAGACAACGGGAACGGTTTGCTGTCCGGATTCAGCGGGTCCTGCAAAGTCATCGCAATCTCAACATTGAGGAGCGGACCAATCAGATCAATCGGCGAGGATGGCACGTCCGAAGATATCGATACGTTGTGTCCGAGTGCCATCAGCGAGGAATAGCGGGCAAAAATCGCCTCGACCTTTGCACGACCCAACAAGTCCAATGCGTTAACATCTTGGTTTTCCCAATCAACGTGGAAAATAGGCGTCGTATTTACCATGATGTCATTCTCAATGACTGTTTCATGGTCTTGATCTGATACCCAAAAGTAGTGATGCAATAGATTGTTGGGAACGTCATAACCAGCGCCGCGCGCGGTCATGATCGCGTCCACCGTATTACGCACTGTTTGTGATCCATCCACGTGAGTGCCCACCGGAAGCCCGTTCTGATTAGCATGCAGATAGACCGAAGTTATCATTGGGCCTTCAATGGCAGCCGCACCGCGCGTTGCAGACCCATCGGCGTAATCGTCCAGCATCCAGGCCGTCTTTGAACTCCAGTTCCCTTCTGGATGGATTTTGATGCCCCAGATGCGCAGCATGTCGCTGTCGTATTGCTCGCGTAACTCAAGTGTGTGTTCTACTATTTCGTCAGCAGTGGCGGTCGGGTCCTTGAATCCAGTCGCAACAAAAGTGCGGATCGTTAGCTCACCGTTCTTTTCAAGTTCGTGTAGGTGGGCCAGTGCGAGTTTTTCATCATCTTTCACAAGAGACAGATCGGTAACTGTCGGCATAGCCATCAGAGGCACGTGTACCGCTGTGATTCCGGTTTTGACGGCCTGATCGTAGAGATTTTTCTGGATGTCAGGAATTTCACCTGCTGGATCCCAAGCGCCTGCATTTCGAAATGCCGCAGCCCACTGGAACTCAATGCCGATACCGGTCTGGTTGCCTTCCGCATCACGCTGCCAGAACATAACGCCCGGCACCTGATCCTCTTCGTCAGGGCTGACTTGACCCGCTTCGAAAGCTTTGGAGTTCATCCAAACATCGTGGATTGTGAAGTCGAGGATAAAGGCCGGACGGTCAGAAACCACCGAATCCAAATCTTCTTTTGTGGGCCACCCGCCATAAGCCACCTGATTGAACCCATATCCAAGGATCAATTCCTCGTCAGGGTTTGCATCGGCATATTCCTTGACTGCGGCCAATGCCTCTTCAAGTGTTTCAATTCCAAACAGACTGACACCGCGCGAAGTCCAACCCGATGCAACGATGTGATCGTGGCCTGACACAAAGCCCGGCAGAAGGGTATCCCCGCCCAAGTCCAGAACCTCGGTGTTATCTCCGATCAGCGCCTCGGCCCCAGCAACATCACCAACATAGCTTATCTGGTTGCCCGTGACCGCAACGGCCTGCGCGGTCGGCGCATCGTCATTCATGGTAAGCACGGATGCGTTGGTAAAGACCAGATCGGCGGCCTGCGCATAGAGAGCAGTTGAGGACACCAATAGCGCAGCAATGGAAAGTGTAAGCTTCTTCATGAGGCACTCCGAGGACATTGACAGGTTTTCTGTGTTCGAGATCGATAATGTAACCTGAGTTTAGGACTGGCTATCCGAATCGTGCAAACTATTACGAATAATTGAATTTCAATGTGCTACTGCCAGAGCTGGTCGCAGTAAGGGTTAACTGAGGCGCTATGTTACGGTCCAAGAAAATACGTTCAGTGGATCACCTGCCTGATTACACTGGCGTCCAACTCGAAGCACTCGCTCTCTCTCCACAGGGTCCGAAGCTGAATTGGCGCATGGCCCAACACAATGGTTTTAACCTTTATTGCGAGGAATATTTTTCGCGTATTCGTTTCCAAGAAGCTCAACACGGCGACACAGTCTTTCTCGGTTTAGTCTTACCCAATGGCGAACCGGTTCGATTTCAGGGAATTCTATATGAGGATCCGTTTCTTGTGTTCTGGCAAGGGCAAAAGCCAACAGAGTATGACTACGTAGCCGAAGCTGGCACTCAGATATACCTGCTGGAAGTTCCGTGGCTACAGGTCGAGAAGCGTGGATGGGCAACGTTTAAAGCACCCATCCGCCTGTCCAGATCCGACGCTCTGAATGCATATGCCCGATGCATTGAGAAGTGGCTTTGCCACAAACAAGCTACCGCTGGTGAGACAGAGGCTTCGACGTTGAATGACATACTCGAGAACCTCGAAAACATGGCAGGTGAACTCCTTTACCGTACCGAACCACAAATGGGCGCCGACAAGGCGAGCTATAGTCAATGGAAGACCGTTGCGGCGGCTGAAGCGTATTTTTCAGAAAACCCGGCTGGCAC
>NZ_WQHP01000021.1 GCF_013035315.1 Ruegeria arenilitoris
CACTGGAACTTCAGTGTGACCGTATCCGCTTTGCTCCGGCTGGATACGAGGACAGGCTTGCGAACCCCGCCTTCAAGACAGAAACGCACGCCGAGTTTCTGTCCAAGTTCACGAGCGTCCGCCGCAACCCCTTTTAACCCAAAACTAGTATTCCTGGAGATCGTGAGGATGTCAGGGAACCGGGACAACTCTGTAATGATGTCTTCCGTCAGGCCATCGGAAAAATACTCCTGCTCGGGATCATTGCTCATGTTCTTAAGGGAAGCACAACAATTGAGCTGGTGGACTCTTGCAGTTCTGCCACGTAGGGAAGGCTACTGTCCTCGATAAGCGCAGTTCCGCAGCTGTGCGTGCCAAGCTCGCCTGCAACAGCGTAGACCGTAATTGGTTCGGAAATATTTTTGAGCTTTCGGGTGCCCTTGTTCTCAAATTTGAGCTGGGCCGACCGCTTGGCGTGATCAAACACAGCATTACTTACGAGGACCATGCCCGGCTCAGCTTCAGACTCAATACGACTTGCTACATTCACCCCATCGCCAAGCAAATCGTCGCCATCTACTACGACATCGGCAAGATGGACCCCAACCCTGATTTCTAGTCCTATCTCTCGCTTGGTTACTGGTGCAGCGAGTTGAAGCTGTAAGTTGTAAGCACAGCGAACTGCCGCCACCGGGCTAGAAAACTCCAAAAGAAAACCATCACCCGCGCGGTTAAAGACCCGCCCTTTGTGCGTGGCGGCAACAGTTCCGATTAACTCGTTTAACAGTGTAACACGATTTATCGTGTCGACTTCATCTTCACGCATCCGAGTGGAATAGCCAACAACATCGGCGGCCAAGATAGTAGACAATCTCCTATTCATATTGGAGGTTCCTTTTGCGCATAAATTCTAAGCCAAAATGCACGATTGACCCATAGTAAGCCATTTGACTTCAAGAGTCTGCAAGTCGGACAAGCAAGCTTTTATTTTATGATTTGAATATTGCCGACTCTACCCGGTTGTGGCGAAACTCAGATACCTACAACTTGGTCCTTGAGGCTATATAAAATGTATAAGACCTCTTCTTGTTCCCGTTGGCCGACGCCGTTAGCCTTTAGGGCGTTCATGGCGTCGTCTAAAACAGCGACAAACTCATCTCCGCTGATGTTCATGTACTGATGCGCTGCAACCATATCCTTGCCTGTATATATCTCAGGTCCGCCAGAACCAGTTATGAAGAAGTCCCCTGCCATCTGTTTGAGGTGCTCCATGTCAGTTCCCGCAAATCGTGCAGCGACAACTACGTTCTTGGAGTGATTGTCCACCAGAACGTCGACTATTCGCCGAATACCGTCCGTTCCTCCCAAACGTTCATATAGCGTCATTGACATAGCCCCCCCGTGTCTTGCTTACCTCAAACCTCGATCTCTTGTGAATGCTAGCATGCCGCACTGATTGGCACCAAATCTATAGCATTCAGGCGATGTCTATGATCGTAAACCATCACCAAGTGTGATGTCTGCTTTGGGCTCGAAGCAGTCATTCGTTTAATCGCAACGGATGTCCACTTTGCGCAGGAAGATGACTTTGCAAAGTCTTGGGTACAGGTCGCAACAGAAGTCTATTTTCTCAGTATTCCGGCCCTATGCACGGGTCCAGGTCAAAAAATAGTCTTTGTGTGCGAAGCGCTGGCGAGCTCTGAAAAGCTTCAAGATCTTTTGGTCATTTGGCGCATTTGCCGGGAGGGCTTTCGAAGAATGAGACGTTGATGGTATCAAAAAAGGGGAAGATTTGCGGTTCCAGAGGCGCGACATCATTGCTGCCGAGCACGGTTTCCAGGAAGATTTGGACTGAAGTTTTGTTCTCTGCCGCTATGCAGATTTAGTTTTTGGAACGGCTTTCTATACGTTCCCAGCACCAACTGATCAGGAAAGATAGCCCTCCGACTAAGAGGACTATCATCGCCGCCGCTTCTATTCGGAAGACCGCAAACT
>NZ_WQHP01000022.1 GCF_013035315.1 Ruegeria arenilitoris
GCGACCATTCACAGCTACTTTACGCTATAGTTTGCCCAGTCATACGCTGCGATAGCTTTTTACGTGATTGCTACTTTCTTAGTGGAGCACTGCGCTGTGTTGCGATTGTATACTACGATAGTCAACGCGCGTTTTTCAGGCAATCAATCATACTTGCATCATTGACTGAAGCGTGCCCAGTCCCCGTATTCTGACGCAGTACGGTGTCCTACGGAGGCATATCATTCAACTAGCCAGCGCCAGTTCGAGTCCGCGAAAAAACTGGGAAAAATCGAAAACGTCTGCTTCGTAAGGGCTAAATTGAACTCACGACGAAAAGCCGCTTAGTGGCGGAACAAGGGTGCCAATCAAGTTCGATGGAGGATTGCTCTCTTGGAGTACCGCGTTTGCAATATGTACAACAGCTGTACTCGTCGTACTGCTTGGCGATCAGGCCGTTGCGTTTGGTGGTATTGCGGCAGTCGCGGGTTTTTCAGCTGGTTTTTTAGGGTCTGTCTTTTCTAGTCTTGTTTCTAACGCCAGAACGTTTGCGATGGTGCTGGTGAGTATACTGGTATGCACACTCTTCCCGCTTCAGTGGATCGCCTTTCTGTGTGGTTTTGTCTTGATTAGTTGGGCTGCTTTTGAAGGGTACAAGAACGGTGGTTTTGCAACAGTTCCTGCATTGAACGGATTGCTCTTGTACTTACTGATCCCACCCGACGAGCGTATTGCCGTTCATGTTTTGGTTTTTCTGGCCGCGGCGACAGTCGGTAGTTTGCTCAGCGTTTGGCTTAACTTGGCGGGATCAGCAATACGACCTCCCATGTCTTTCAAGGAAGCAATTTCTATCTGGCTATTCTTAATTGTCGGCATGAGTTTGACGTCGTTTCTCGCTCACATAATCGGAAACCAAAAATCCTACTGGCTTTCGTTGTTGTTCGTATTCCGCGTCTTGGCTCCACTTCAAAAAGTGCCGGATGCTGCATTGCGGTTTGGTGTTGGCGTAGCGCTTGGGTCTTTGGCTGCCCTATGTTTGGAGTTCAGCGGTTTGTCACATCACGTCTTATTGATCTTCGGGTTTGCCTCCGCTGTCATAGGCGTGCACAGAATAGGTGGTAACACGCTATGGACCGCGATGTTCTTTACGAATGCCACTCTGTCGGTGACTGCGCCAACGATTGAGTTTGCGGTCTTCCGAATAGAAGCGGCGGCGATGATAGTCCTCTTAGTCGGAGG